>NZ_JABASX010000009.1 GCF_016107655.1 Brevibacterium antiquum | reverse complement strand
TCCCGTCGTCTCGGAGCAGCAGCACGAAAAGGTCGTCGAAGCGATCAAGAAGGGCAAAGCACAGACCCAAGACGATGTGCGCCGAGTCATCGAAGAGACCGAAGACTGACGCTCTCCGACTGAGCAGGCGGTTCCGTCCAGAGATTTCGCCGAGACACTCAGTTCCCGCCGTCGGTGGAGGTGCATGCGCGCCCACCACCGGCGGCTTTCTATTGGGATCGGAAGTTCAGAATGGCGGTGGAGCACCGGCATCCCAGATCCATTCGTTGTCCTTCGCGCGGTCGTTGAGCATTGAGGTGTTCTTCACCCACCCGGCCTGACCGTCGGCGGCACGTGGCCCCGGACATTCTTGAGAGATTCGCTTGTCGCCATGCCACGGCTCATCTGCCGCACGTGTTTTCGTTTTCGGTGGATCAGATGTGCGGGCAGCCTGTCGGTGCATCTCGTCGAACATCTTCGCGTGAGCGACATTGATCGGGTGGTCCCCAGCCGCCACCTCGGTTCTCATTCCGTGTCGAAAGACGTACTGCAGGAATCCTGCGCGGTTCATCCGAACCGAGTATTTGCGATCAGTTTTCGCCTGATGATGCAGTTTGCACAGCGGGTGGAGATTGCCGAATCGGGTCAGCCCGCCTTCTGTCGGATGATCATGGTCGAAGGGCACGATGTGGTCGATCTCTGTGCTCTCTGCCCTGCGTGTGCAACCGGGAATCGTGCATGTCTGCCATTTGGCAATCAAGGTCTGACGGACATTCTCGGGTATTTGGTAGGTCGTAGCCTTGGCATCGACCGGTGTACCGCTGGCAGGGTCTGTGAGAATCCGCGTCCAGGACTTCAAATGTCTGGCGACTCGACGCGCCGTATCTGCTGGAATCGGAGATCCGTCGGAGAACGTGCCAGGAAGTTCCGAGGAACCAGCGAGCGTGAGGAAGGGGACTGTGGTGATCATCTTGGCCTGCGAGCCCAGCCACTGCTCGTGAGTGGGCATCGTGAGAACGACTTCCACTCTGTTCGCCTCTTCGTTAGCTTCCGAACTGGATCCACTGGCGGTGGCGGCGGTGGTGGCAGCGGTGGCGCTGGCGCTGGCGCTGGCGGCACCAACCTCGGTGATGCGTTCGTTCACAGCGTTGATGACAGAAGCCGGGGTCAGCGGCTGCTCAGCGGGCACATCGAGAGCAATGTCGTGTGTTGACGTCTTCCCCGTCGCCGTATCGGTCGCAGTGACTTGAATGCTGAGCTGTGGGATGGTTCGCGTGAGAATGTCGAACATGAGTGCATCAATTCCCCGGTCATCGTCGAGCTCGGTGCCCGGCGCCAATTGCTCGCTGAAGGCCGCGATGTTCCCGGACCGTATCGCTCGCGCAAAGGCCGCTATTCGCAGATAGCAGGCCTGCAGTTCGGGCGCTGGTCCAGCCAAGGTGAGGAACGCCGTTCCATCGGCGGTCGTCGTTATATCGACACGTCGACGTTTGCTCGCCTCTTCCACACGTTCCTCGAGAGGTTCGACGACTGCGATCTTCATGCCCAAAGACTTCTTGAAGGTTTCGAGCGTGATGTCCGCACGACGAGCCGCAAGGTAATCGTCGATGAGAGGGAGGCTCTCGAACTTGATGTCTCTGCAGGCATGAGCGGTGGCATGGACGTGTTCGATCGTGAACTCACCGGCGAGGCAGCGCGCAAAGAATTTGGGCAAGCCATGCAAGAGAATCATCGCCGAGGTTATCTGGGAATACGCCCGCGCGGTCGTCGTCCCCAGAACTGTTGTGAACTCCGCAACGTCTTCGGCCTGGGAGACTTCGTGAACCCAGCCGTAGAAGGTCTGGTCCAGCCTGAATCGAGGAAAGGACGGGAGTTGCTTCCTGCCCTTCTTCGGTTTCTTGGACTTAGCAGCTCCGGAAGACCGGCGGTCACGCTGGAACCTGCGAACGGTTTCGGCGATCGTCGCGTGAGCATATGGCTGCCCAGGATGAGGATTGTAGAGGCGCAGATTCTCTACGGTTTCGTTGAAGAAGAGTTCAGCAGAGACGTCCAGTGCCGATAACTGCGCCTGATCGCTCGCGGCGAATACTTGCGCAGCGTCAGCAAAAGGTGAATCCGCATCAATGCGGAGGCGGCGAGAGAAATGTGTCGGTCCGCGGGCCTCTCCGCCAGCATCAGCACCTGTATCGGCGCCGCCACCCGCACCAGCACCCGTATCGGTATCGGTATCGGTATCGGTATCGGTATCAGCGCTAGCGGTAGAAGCCGGACCAGTCTCGTCGCGCGAAGCAGGCCCATTGGAGTTTGAAGTCGCATGGGGTTGAGACTTCTCAGCGGAATGAGGGGTTCCAGCAGAATGTGAGGCTCCATCGGAGTCACGAGCAGGTTCGGAACCGGTGCTGTCGAATTCGGAGGGGAACTTCACTGGTGGTCACCTGACCTTCACGTCGATGTGAGTGCCTACCTCAATTCTAGTCGTGATCGTCAGAGATTAACATCACATTTCGATAACAAACGACAGATTTGTTCGATCGTTATTCGGTCTTAAAGCCATAATGGACGTGATAGAGAAGAACACTTCAACCATCACCCGCTCCCTCAATCTGCCAACCACCTGACTCCGCGGTTCGGGGAATGCCGCGCGCTTCTGAGCACACTTCAGCGCAAGAGCAGTCCCGGCAGCTGTTCCATCGCGGTGAAGATCTCATGGGCTCCCACGCCTTCGAGCGCCTCGGGCCTCTGATGGACTGCCGAGTCGGGGCAGAAACCGAGCACGTGTGCGCCTGCCGCAACGCCTGCTGTCACACCGGTCGGCGAATCCTCGATCACTGCTGTCTCCACAGGATCGACGCCGAGAGCATCGGCGGCCGCCAGATACACGTCCGGCGCCGGCTTCGACTGAGGCAGCTCCATTCCGGAGAAGATCCGACCGTCGAAGACGTCGAAGAGCCCGATCTTCTGCAGCTGCAGGTTGATCTTGGGGCGGTCAGCGCTCGACGCGCACGCGAGCCGACCGGGGTAAGCCGCGTCAAGGGCACGCACAGCCTCGGCGACTCCCGGTATTGCTTCCAATGAAGCCTCGAGAGCGTCATTGCGACGCCCACGAAACACACTCAGCCACTCAGCATCGATACGGAAACCGGAATGCTCCTCGATGACGTCCGCCTCGTCGCGGAGCATCTTCCCGACGAACCGGGAGACACATTCCTCGCGCGAGATCTGCCACCCCAGCTCATTGAGCATTTCCCAGAGAACTGTGTTCGTAAGGCGCTCAGAATCGACGAGCACCCCGTCGCAGTCGAACAGCACAGCAGCATACCTCGGACTCGGATTCATACTCCGATTCTGCCATTCGGCACTGACCCGATTACCCCCGGCCCCGGGGCGCGGGCTACTCCCGACACTGACCCGACTACCCCCGACCCTGGACACGGGCTGCTTTCGGCACTGCCCCAACGACTGCCACCCCAGGTCCGAGCTGCCCCAAGTGACTCGGCGTGATCTCAGATCAGCCGATCGCAATCGTGGACGCCGAGTACAGGATGTATGCGGAGGCGAGCGCGCAGACGATGACGACCAGCGCGAACAGGCTCAGCCAGGCTCCCGCCGGCAGGCTCGAACCCTGGGCGAGGATGTAGGCATCCGACTGTTGGATGTGGCGCCTGCGGGTATGGACGCGGAATACCTTGACGAGGTCCTTGAGCGAGCCGATCACGAGGGCCGTTCCCAGGCCGGCGACGAACACGGCGAGCCATTCGATCGGCAGGAATACGACGACGAGCTGCGCGGCCACGGCCGTGACCACTGCGATCATGGCACCGGCGAGGTTCCGGATGAAGATGAGCGCAACCAGAAGGATGAGCGCACCGACCGACAGCGCCAGTGGCGCCCACCCCTGAGTCGCCGAGGTGATGAGGACCAGTCCGAGGACGCCGGGTGCCGGATATCCCCAGAAACCCGACCACGTCGCCGAGAATCCGACCTTGCCGAAGGAGTTCATCTGGCCGGAATGGTCGAAGTTCAGGGAGATTCCCTTGACGACCCGACCCGTCATCAATGCGGCGAAGGCGTGGCCGAGTTCGTGGACGAAGGTGACGAACATACCGAAGAATCGCCAGATCCCCGGCGTCAGCGTGACGACCAGAGGAATGCCGATGACGAGGAGCAGCTGCACGGCATCGGGTTCCAGCCCGTCCTGGCGACCGAACCCGGACGTGATGGCCTCCCACCAGGTTGAAACTCCCTGCTTCAGGTCCATGCACGCACCTCCGTCGTCAATTGCTCACTCATAGCGGGCCAGTCTATGAACCGACCCTGAGTGACGTCCTCAGGGTCCGTTACGAGAATCCGTACGGGTGCTTCCAAAAATCCGTGGGGGTCGGTTCCACGAGTCCGTACGGGCCCGTCCTCATGGTCGGTTCTCAGTGCGCAGCCGGCACCCCAGCAGGGCCAACCTGCGGAGCCGCACCGGTCATCGGGCATGTGATCGAACTCTCCGCGTCGGACCCTTACCTGCCATTGAGTCGCGACCATAGAATTCTTCTGTGCCGACCACCGACGCTCTTCTCGCCTTTCTCGCCGCAGCCCTCGTCATCATCGTGATTCCCGGGCCGACGGTGCTCTTCGTCGTCGGCCAATCACTCTCCCACGGCAGACGCTCAGGCCTGACGAGCGTGCTCGGCGGCAGCGTCGGCATCATCCCGATCATCGTGGCCGTGGCCTTCGGGGTGGGCACCATCGTCGCCCAATCGGTCGTCATCTTCACGATCGTCAAGATCCTCGGCGCCGGCTACCTCGTCTACTTGGGCGTCCAGGGCATCCGACACCGCAAGGTCGGCAATGAGGTGCCCGAGGACCCATCATCGGCACTGGAAGCTGAGAGCGAAGCGGATTCCTTCGTCCCCGCTGGTCGTGAAGTCACCTATCGCTCGATGTTCATACAGGGCTTCATCGTCGGCATCTCGAACCCGAAGACCATCATCTTCTTCGTCGCGGCCCTCCCCCAGTTCGTCTCGATCGAGGCCGGGCATGTGCCGTTGCAGATGATTGTCCTCGGTCTCCTCTTCCAGGCTCTTGCCTTGTTCTCGGACGGATCGTGGGCCTTCATCGCCGGTACCGCGCGCAGCTGGTTCGCTCGCTCGCCGAGGCGGATGTCGCGCATCCGTGGAATCGGCGGCGGCATGCTCATCGGCTTGGGCGGAACGCTGGCCTTCGCCAGCCAGTAGACGGGCACCGCTGCGCCCACTGGTCCGAGACACTGCGCCCACTGGTCCGAGTCGCCTGCTGGTCCGGGTCGCTGCGCTCAGTCATCCGAGCAGCACCTACTGGTTCGAAAACGCGGCGTCGAAGGACGCGTCGGGCTTCTTCCACAGCAGTTCACGGATGCGCACGACCGCCTCGGCGGCACCGTGGAGACGATCCATCCCTGCATCTTCCCATTCGATCGAGATCGGCCCGGTGTAGCCGATCGACCTCAGCGCTCGAAACGCATCCTCCCAGTGCATGTCCCCATGCCCCGTCGACACGAAATCCCACCCTCGCCGAGGATCGCCCCAGGGCAGATGGGAACCGAGGATGCCGCTTCGCCCGCTCGCAGGCCGCAGTCGTGTGTCTTTGCAATCGACATGGTAGATGCGATCGGCGAAGTCGGTGATGAAGCCGATCGTGTCCAGGCCCTGCCACAGCAGGTGGCTCGGGTCCCAGTTGAGGCCGAAGGCTTCCCGGTGTTCGATGCACTCCAATGCCCGCACCGTCGTCCAGTAGTCGTAGGCGATCTCGGACGGATGAACCTCGTGAGCAAAGCGCACCCCTTCGCCGTCGAAGACGTCGAGGATCGGATTCCACCGAGTAGCGAAGTCCTCGTAGCCGGCTTCGATGACCTCGGCAGGGACGGGTGGGAACATCGCCACATACGGCCAGATCTTCGATCCCGTGAACCCGACGACGGTGTCCACGCCGAGCTTTCGGGCCACCCGGGCTGCCCGCTTCATATCTTCGGCGGCTCGTCGGCGCACCCCTTCCGCATCGCCGTCACCCCAGACATAGTCACGCACGATCGCCTGATGGCGGAAGTCGATCGGGTCGTCGCACACGGCCTGGCCTGCCAGGTGGTTCGAGATCGCCCACACTTTGAGACCGTACCTGTCCAGAACATCGAGGCGTGACTTCAGGTACGCAGTATCCTCATCGGCCCTGGCGAGGTCCAGATGATCGCCGGAACACGCGATCTCCAGCCCGTCATAACCCCAGGACGCCGCCAGCCGAGCCACCTCCTCGAACGGCATATCGGCCCATTGGCCAGTGAATAGAGTGACTGGATGAGATGAATCGGTCATTGCTGCTCCCTTGCAGTCGTATTCGCTGCCGTATCCGCCGGGCCCGTGTCCGCTGAGTCCCCACCGGCCGAAATCCTGCCCGCCGTCCCCGTGCCCGCCGTCCCCGTGCCGGAAGCCCGCGAAAGCTGCAGTTCGGTGAGGAACGCGGCGCTGGTCCGTGCCAGTTCGTCTTGGGTCCTTGCCAGGGGACGCCAGATGGACGCAGCCACGGCGATGGTGTCGTTGCCTGCGGTGAAGCTCTCCAGCGTCAGCGGTCCCGCGTAGGCGATGTCATCGAGGGCATCGAAGAAGGAGTCCCAGTCGGTGTGGTCCCCACCCACGGGCCCGCGATCGTTGCCGCATACCTGCACGACCCGACAATGGTCCCCGGCGGCCCGGATCGCGGCTGCCGGCGAGCGCTCCTCGATGTTGAGGTGATAGCTGTCCAGAGCCAACCCGACTCCACGGTCCAACAGCGGTTCGAGAGCATCGAGGGCCTGGTCGACGGTGTTGATGATGCTCGTCTCGTACCGGTTGAGCGGCTCCACAGCCAGGGTCACACCACGCTCGGCGGCATAGTCGGCAACGGGGCGCAGCGCCTCTCGAAGTACCTCCACGACCCGGCTCCGCTCGCCCGCATCCATCCTCCACACTCGGCCGGTTGCGGCCGTGAACGGACCGGCCACGGTGGGCGACCCCACGGCGAGGGCCACATCGACACAGTGCCGGAGGTAGTCCTGGGTATCCGCACGATACAGCGGGTCGATGAGGTCCCGGCCGGGGCCCATCGCCCCCACGGTCCGCGCACCCATTTCGTACCCGGCCAGCACCTCGGCGGCGGTGTTCGGGTTCCAATCACCCGGGCTCTCCACGGGCAGTTCCAGCAGACCGAACCCGAATCGTCGGGCTCGGTCCACCAGATCGCCGAGGTTCGCCGTCGTCAGCGGAGACGTCCACACCCAGGTGTTGACGCCGATCTCACGGGGTCCGATCATGTTCCCACTCCCGTTCATCCACGCACGCCGAACATCCGCACACGCCGTTCATCCGCCATCTGCACGCGCCGATCATCCCCATTCCCCGATCAGGGGATGACTCGGTCCTGCCACACCTGCGGATATCCGGCCATGTCCTCGCCGCCGAACTTCGCATAGTGGCCATCGGGCATTCCCTTGTTCCGGTCAAGGTACTCATCGAGGTCCTCGGCCGTGATCGGGCTCTGGGGCAGCACCCATTCGGTCGGGACTTCCTCGCCCTGGAAGATCTTCTCCGCGGCCAGCAGCGGGGTCCGCCACTGGAAGTTCGTGTACACGGGAGCCAGAGCGGTCATCTCGGTGTCCTTCCACTTCCGCAGGAAGCTCAGCTCGTCCTCACCGGTCATCACCGGATAGTCCTTGCCAGCATCCTCGAATGCTTCGATCGCGGACACGGCACCATCTCCCGCATCCATCCAGATGCCCTGGACGTCGCCCTTCGCGAGCTCATCGGAGACGACCTTCTTGATCTCGGCCGGGTCACCTTCGGTGAAGTAGTCGACGACCTCGATTCCAGCCTCACCGAAGAGCTTGTCCGCTGCCGCCCAGCGCTGTTCGAGCACGTCGACACCGGGCAGAATCCGCAGCGCCACGACCTTGTCGCCCTCGCTGAGGTTGTCGATGAGGAACTGAGAGGTGTCGATGCCCCAGGCGAATCCGCCGATCGGGTGGATGAACGTCACGGCGCAGTCCGTTTCGACACCACGGTCGAAGACGATCACGGGCTTGTCTGTCTTGCATGCGCGTTCGACGGCCGGTGTGATTGCGGCCGTCGAGTTGGGCGAGATGATGAAGCCATCGCAGTTGCCTTCGGCGATGAAGTAGTCGATGTCCGCAATCTGCGTATCATCGTTGTCCTGAGCATCACGGGTCTCCATCTCAGTGATGACGCCGTTCTTCTTCAGCTCCTTGAGCTGCTCGTTCATCGTGATCCACCCGGTCTGGCGCCAGGGGTTGGAGATCGATGCATTCGCGAAGCACATCTTCTTGCCACCATCGGACTTGAACTCCGAGGTGTCGCCCATCTTGGGGTTGATCATCTGCAGGTAGGGCTTGTCCTCCGGGCCATCCGGATCGACCTCACGCTGCTTGAACTGCTGGTCGTAGAGCTCCTGGTCGAACCATTCCTCGGCCGGTGCCTCCTGCGCACCCTCGCCTTCGTCCGCCGGCTCCACAGACGGGTCGGTCGTGCACCCCGCCAATGCGATGAGAGCGGCGGCGCTGGCAATGCCGAGCGCGCTCCTCAGTCCTCTTCTCATGATGTTCTCTCCTTGTCATTTCCGTGCGGCTTCGTCGCCGCCGGTGAGTTGGATCGGCGAAAGTGTCCCCGCCGAGGTTGTGCTTGGGTCGGTCTGGTCATTCGTCGGGCTCGTGGTCGCCGAGGTGGCAGGTCGTCTGCGCTTCTTCGCGAAGACCACACCGGAGTATGCGACCGCAGCGATGATGATGGCTCCCTGGATCGCATCGCGCATCGTTGCCGGCACCGAGGTGAAGTTGAGCAGGGTGAACAGCGACTCGAGAGTGAAGGCTCCGATCAGTGCACCGAGGACGGTTCCCCGTCCTCCGCCGAGGACCACGCCTCCCAGAACGACTGCCGTGATGGCGGTGAATTCGTAGCCCTGACCAACTGAGGGATGGACCCCGGCATAGCCGGCGAGGAGCACTCCTGCCACTGTCGCTGCGAGAGAGGACAGGACGAAGGCGAGCGTCTTCGTCCTCCACACGTTCGCTCCGGCGAAGGCCACCGCCTCTGCGTTGTCGCCGATGGCGACCACTGTCCTGCCGAATGGTCGCCGTGAGATCCAGACGGCGAAGACGGTGACTGCCACCAGAATGAGAACGGCATAGGGCAGGAGGCCGAGGATCGGAATACCCTCGATCCCGCCCCGTCCGAGTTGCCGGAAGGATTCGGCGGGGTTGCCTGTCGCCGCTCCGCCCGTCCACCACATGACTGCGCCGTGGATGACGAGCATCGTGCCGAGGGTGACGATGAACGAGGGGACCTTGAGCAACGTCGTGGCCAGCCCGTTGACGATGCCGACGACGCCGCCGATGACCAGCATGATGATGAGCACCGGTACTGTCTTCGAGTCGTCTTCGCCGATGAGATGGCCCGCGGTCATCACCTGCGCGGTGACCACTGCCCCCATCGACAGGTCGAATTCGCCGCTGACGATGACGAAGTACTGGCCGATGGCGACGATGGCCACGGGCGAGACTCGCTGGATGAAGCGCATGAGCGCTCCCGGCTCTGCGAAGCTCGGGTTGAGGACGACGATGGCGATCAGGATGACGATGAGGAGGACCACCACAGCTCCCCGCGGATCCGCAGCCCGTCCGATCAGTCGACGAAGTCCCCCATCGCCGAGGCGGGCCTCGGGAGTTCTCGGATTCATCCTCGGCTCCCTTCACGCTCAGCCTCGGGGTCACGGTCGGTCTCGAGGTCACCGTCGGTCTCGAGGTCACGGTCAATCTCGAGGTCGCGCTCGGGCACAGCCCCGGTGGCGATGTTCGGTCCTGGTGGCGCATCGGCGAATCGGATTCTGCGGGCGATGACCCGGCGGCGAGCGTAGAGCGCCACGGCGATGATGATGACGAGTCCGCGGATGACGTCCTTGAGGAAGGGATTGAACTGCATGACGCTCATGAGATTGTCGAGGACTGCGAAGATCGCGACACCGCCGATGGTCCCCCAGATCGAACCGCGTCCGCCCATGAGAACTGTTCCGCCGAGGACCACCGCGGCGATCGAGAGCAGATCGTAGCTGCCCTGTGAGCCGACGGTCGGGCTGCCGACACCCAGGCGACTCGCCAGCAGCAGCCCCGCCAATCCTGCACAGACGGAGCTGCCGATGTGAGCGCCGATGAGTGGCAGGCGCTGCCGGACGCCGGAGAGTCGGGCGACCTCCGAGTTGCCGCCGACTGCGAACAGGTGGTGGCCGAATCTGGTCCGGACCAGGAGGAATGCCACGAGGCCGGCGAGGGCGAGCATGACGATCGTCGAGATCGGCACCGGTCCGACGCCGGTGGCGCCGAAGAGCTGGAACGACCAGGGAACACTGCCTTCTGTGCCCTTGTAGTTAGTGTCCAGATACCCCTTGAGGATGAGACCGACTCCCAGGGTCGCAACGAAACCGTGGACTCCGAGGACGGTGACGATGAGACCATTGGCCAGACCGATGCAGGCCGTGACGACCAAGGTCAGCAGCACCGCGGGGAGGACCATCGCATCGCTGCCGTTCATCGTCTGCGCTGCGACCAGACTGGCCAGGCTCATGACATAGGGAACGGAGAGGTCCAGGGATGCTCCGAGGATCACGAGTGTCTGTCCGATGGCGACGAATCCCAAGACGCTCATTCCGGTGAGAATGTCGCGGACATTGCCCGGGCTGAAGAAGTTGCGACCGGTCGTGGCCACAAGGACGGCACCGATGATGAGCACTCCGATGAGCGCGAGATAGACGAGTGCGGTGGTATCGAGGCGACGCAGCTGGGTTCTCATCGGTCCCCCACCACCTGGGCCTCGGTGCCGGTGGCCAGAGCCAGGACCTCTTCCTCCGTCGAACTCGGAGGGAGCTCCCCGGCGATTCGGCCATCCGACATGACGAGAACCCGATCGGACATTCCCAGGACCTCGGGAAGCTCGCTGGAGACGAGGACGATCGCCACACCTCGGCGGGCGAGGCTGCGGATCAGCTTGTAGACCGCGACCTTCGCACCGACGTCGATTCCTCGGGTCGGTTCGTCGAGCAGCACCACACGTGGGGAGGTGGCCAGCCATTTGGCCAGAACGACCTTCTGCTGATTGCCTCCCGACAGTGCTCGGACCTCCTGGTCCGCATTGCGGCTGATGACCTCGAGAGATTCGAGGATCCCCGGGATCTCGGCGCGCATGCCGGAAGTGCGGGAGGGGAAGACTGCGCGGATCGCCAGCAGCGCATTGTCGAGAATGGATTGGGAGAGCACCAGACCTGTGCCCTTGCGGTCCTCCGTGACCAGCGCCAGACCCCGCCGGACGCCCTGTCGAGCGGAGGCGATGCGCACCGCCTCGCCGTCGAGGTGCAGCGTACCGCGGGTGAACGGCTCGGCGCCGAAGATCGCGGACAGCAGCTCCGACCGTCCCGAACCCTGCAGGCCGGCCAGCCCGAGGATCTCACCGGCGCGCAGGTCGAGGGCGATGCCGTCAAGCTGTTCGTTGCCTCCGCCGGTCACCGAGAGCACGGTGACACCGATCTCCGTTCCCGTCTCGGCCTCGGGAAAGAACGTGCTGATGGGCCTGCCGACCATGGCGCGCACGAGCCCCGCCTGATCCATCTGGGACGCCGGTTGACTGGTGACGAGCGCACCGTCCTTCATCACGGTGATCGTGTCGCAGAGGTCGAAGACCTCCTGCAGTCGGTGCGAGACGTAGATGATCGCCACGCCCTTGGATTTGAGAGTCTCGATGACCCGGTAGAGGACTGCGACCTCGTTGTCCGACAGCGCCGCGGTGGGTTCGTCCATGGAGATCACCCGGGCATCGACGGAGAGTGCTTTGATGATCTCGACGATCTGCTGTTCGGCCACGGTCAGCCAGCCGACCTTCGCATCGGGGGTGATTCCCTCCACGTCGAGTTCGTCGAGGAGGGCCTGGGTCTTCGACCGCATCGTGCGCACATCGACAAGACCGCGTCTTCGGGGCTCTCGGCCCAAGAATACGTTCTGCGCGACGGTGCGATCGGGCAGCAGATTGAACTCTTGAAAGACCGTGGCCACGCCTGCCCTGCCGGCATCGACGGGATGGGAGAAGTCGACGATCTGACCATCGATGCGCACCTCACCGCCGTCCCTGCGGTAGACACCGGCGATGATCTTCATCAGCGTGGACTTTCCGGCTCCGTTCTCCCCGACGAGGCCGTGGACCGTGCCGGCGCGCACCTCGAGCGCGATATCGTGCAGCACTTCGACTCCGAAGAACTGTTTGCTGATCCCCGTGGCGCGCAGCACCGGTGCATCGGTCATGGCGCTTCGACCTCGACCCACGTGCGCTCGGCTGCCGATCTGAGCACGGCCTCTGTCACGAATGCCGCGCGAACGCCGTCGGCCAAGGTCGGCACACCTTCACGCTCCTCACCGGCGAAGACAGCGTAGGAATCGGCGACGAACGCATTGAATGCATCCTGATAGCCCTGCGGGTGCCCTGCCGGGACTCTGCACAGCTGGGCGGCATCGGCCGACAGGACCTCGGGGTCGCGCACCAAGAGCAGACTGCCGGCACGACGGCCCACCCACAGCTCTTCAGGCTGCTCTTGGGCGAATCGCAGAGTTTCCTTGGATCCCGCGACCTCGATGACGAGGCTGTTCTTCCGTCCGGGCGCGAGCTGGGAAATGAGGACCGAGCCGATTCCACCGCCGCTCATCTCGACCGTCATCGCAACTGTGTCTTCCGTGGTCACCGTCGCTCCGCCTCGGCGGGGGTGGACGGTTCTCGTCGTTGCGACCAGGGACACGATGCGTTCGTCGGTGATGAACTCGATGAGATCGACGAGGTGGGAGCCGATGTCCGCGAAGGCGCGGGAGGGGCCTCCGGAGCCGACATCGACACGCCAATTGTCGTCATCGGTGCTGAGCATCCAATCCTGAAGATAGCTGGCATCGATGGTCAGCAGAGCCCCGGCGTCTCCTCGCCGGATTCGTGCGCGGGCCTCACGCACCATCGGGTGATAGCGGTAGACGAACGGAACGGTTCCGCCCAGTCCCAACGATGTCGCATGCTCGAGAATGGAGCGCGCGGTGGCTGCATCAACGGCCAGCGGCTTCTCGCAGATGATGTGGGAGCCCGAGTCGAGGGCTCGTCGTGAGTATTCGGCGTGCGTGCTGTTCGGGGTGCAGACATGGACGACGTCGAGCTCGTGGTCGAAGAGATCGTCACCGGTCGCGGCTGCCCGGTAGCCGAGTTCAGCTGCAGCGCTGCGGCTGCCGGCTGCGCTCGAGCGTGCGATCACCTCGAGGTGAGCTCCGGCGGCGCGAGCGGCACGGGTATGCGTGCGGGCCATGAAGCCGCCACCGACCATCCCGATTCGAGGTGGAGGGGCGGAAGCCTGGGCGACAGTGTCCATGAATCATTCTGATGCCAGCTTGCCTACTTCTGTCAAGCTTTTTTTGAAAGTAAGTTATCAATCGTCACCTTTGGGCAATGCGCTTTACCGAATGTGCTTTACTGAAGGGATGAGCCAGGTGACAGTTTCGCACGCCCCCGACCTGTCGCATGCCGGCGGGCTCTTCCAGCTCCTGCGCGACGGTCAGCCGCGGACTCGGGCCGATCTGGCGAAGTCGACCGGCCTCTCACGTCCCACCGTCGCGCAGAGAATCGACCAGCTGCTCAGCCTCGGGCTCATCACCCCAGTCAGCGACGCCGTGTCGACAGGCGGCCGGCCGAGCTCACAGTTCGCCTTCAATCCGCGGGCCAGGGTGGTCGTCGCCGCGGACTTCGGCGCCTCACACGCTCGCCTGGCAGTAACGGATCTGACCGGCACCGTCCTCGCGGAAATCGGCGAGGAACGCGAGATCTCCGATGGCCCCGTCAGCGCCATCGAGTGGCTGACCACTTCGGCGCTGCGCCTGCTCGCCGAGGCTGATCGCAGTGCCGTGGATGTCGTCGGGGTGGGCATCGGCCTGCCCGGTCCGGTCGAATTCTCGTCGGGTCGCCCGATCAATCCACCGATCATGCCCGGCTGGGACCGGTTCGATCTGCCGGGTGCCCTCAAGGAGACGTTCTCCGCCCCGGTCCTCGTCGACAACGACGTCAACATCATGGCCCTCGGCGAGCGCAGCTCAGCCTGGCCCGACACCACGGATCTCATCTTCGTCAAGGTCGCCACGGGAATCGGAGCAGGCATCATCTCCGGCGGCTCACTGCGCCGCGGCTCGCACGGAGCCGCAGGCGACATCGGCCACGTCGCTCTGCCTCGCGCGGCCGACATTTCGTGCGCCTGCGGCAATCGCGGGTGCCTGGAAGCGGTCGCCTCGGGGCGCGCGATTGCGCGCGAGCTCGCCCGGTCGGGGTTGGCGACGGGGACTCCGGCCGACGTCGTGGGGCTCGTCAAGGCCGGCGATCTGCAGGCGATCCAGGCCGTCCGTCAGGCCGGGCGCGACCTCGGCGAGGTCCTCACCACATGTGTGAGCCTGATGAACCCCTCCCTCATCCTCATCGGCGGGACCATGGCGCAGGCGGCCGAACACCTCGTGGCCGGTGTTCGCGAAGTCGTCTATGCGCGCTCCATCCCTCTGTCGACCGAACACCTGACGATCGCCCCCTCGCGCGCAGCCGGAGATGCCGCCATACTGGGCGCGGCGCACCTGGCCATCGATGCGGCCCTGTCCCCCGACCGGATCGCTGCCGCCCTCAACCGGTGACGACGACTCGACACACGACAACAACCCGGTTAGAACGGCAAGCTATCTTGCCGCATTCGGCGCCCACAGCGGTTCTGACACTCCGATGCAGCAGGGCCCGATCCCCCACCTGGAGCTTCACCCCATTACCATGGGAAGTGCGCACCCCCAAGAAACAGCGCCCTTTCAACGAAGGAGTTCCCCCTCTTGCCTCATAATCGAGCATTCGCCCAGGTCGATGTCTTCTCCAGCGAGCCCTATCGCGGCAACCCTGTGGCCGTGGTCCTCGACGCAGAGGGGCTGGCCGACGAGGACATGGCGCGGATCGCCAATTGGACAAATCTCTCGGAGACCACATTCGTCCTCCCACCCAGCGACCCACGCGCCGACTACCGTCTGCGAATCTTCACACCTGCCCGCGAACTCCCCTTCGCCGGGCACCCCACACTCGGTTCGGCGGCCGCATGGCTGGAGGCAGGAGGCGTCCCGCGCAGCGAGGGGACCGTGGTCCAGGAGTGCGGTGCCGGACTCGTCAACCTTCGCCGAGGTGGCCAGACCCTGTCGTTCGCCGCTCCCGACCCGATCCGCACCGGTGACCTCGACGAAGGCTTCGTCGAGCAGATCGCCTCCGCCCTCCGCATCGACCGCGCAGAGATCCTTGGTCATCAGTGGGTCGACAACGGACCAGGCTGGGCCGCAGTGAGGCTGACGAGTGCGCAGCAGGTCCTCGACCTCGAACCTGACTTCTCGCAGATTCCCGACGCCAAGCTCGGCGTCCTGGGCTCCCACCCGGATGAGAGCGAGCATGAGTTTGAGATCCGAGCGTTCGTCCCCGGCGCAGGCGTGGCCGAGGATCCCGTGACGGGCAGCCTCAATGCCTCAGTCGCGCAGTGGATCATCGCTTCCGGCCTTGCGCCGGAGAAGTACACCGTCACGCAGGGCACCGCGCTCGGACGAGCCGGTGTCGTCTCGATCTCCTATGAAAACGATGAGGTCTGGGTCGGCGGACCCACGACCGTGTGCTTCCGAGGGACGGCGTTCGCATGAGCCGATCAATGAAGATGCCGAGCAGGCACAAGAAACCCACCGCACAGAACAAGCCGCTGCGGATCTTCCACGGCCGAATGTACTTCGCCCTCCAGTCGCTCGCCGGCGCCGCGTGGTGGCTCGGCACCATCACGCTTCCAGCACTGCGTGAGGCCACGCTGGGTGGTCTCAGCCCGCTGCTCATCGCCATCGTCGACATCCCGCTGTTCGTCATCGGCTCGGCTCTGGCGGCACTCAACTTCCGCTGGGCTGTTTGGTTGGCCACTGCCTGGACGACCCTCGTCGCCCTCTGCATGGTCATCTATGCCACCGTCACCACCGAGGCGGGCCTGGGCGCCGTCCTCATGGTGGCAGCCGCAGTGGGCAGCATCCTCGCCGGGACACTCATGATCCTCGGCAGGATCCCTTCCGAACGCCTCGTCACCGGCCCATTCGCCTTCCGCAGCTCTCACACACGCGTGAGGTCTCAGCTCCTGATCAGAACCACGATCCAGATCATGGTCTTCTGGGGCGTGTTCCTGATCGTCATTCCGGGGATCATCAATTCGTTCGAGGAACGCTGGAACCTGACCGTGAAGTTCCCTATTCTCGTGATCGTCGCCGGTTTCGCTCTTCTCGCCTTCGGCACCGTCCTCGGCGTGTGGTCTGCACGGGCGATTGCGAACTTCGGTTCCGGTACCCCCCTGCCCGCCGCGATGGCCCACCATTTCGTCAAGAGGGGACCGTACGCCTTCGTTCGCAATCCCATGGCCATCGCCGGCATCGTCCAGGGTGTGGCGATCGGGCTCTTCATCGGTTCATGGATGGTCATCGCCTACGCCATCGCCGGTTCGCTGCTGTGGAACTGGCTGATCCGCCCGCACGAGGAAGCCGACCTGCATCAGCGCTTCGGCGCCGAGTACGACGACTACGCCGCACGAGTCTCCTGCTGGATCCCGACGTTCTCACAGGCCGACGAGGACTATGAGGATGAGGACGAGACCGAGGCCGATGCCGATCGTGCCGAGAC
Source organism: Brevibacterium antiquum (assembly GCF_016107655.1). Taxonomy (GTDB): domain Bacteria; phylum Actinomycetota; class Actinomycetes; order Actinomycetales; family Brevibacteriaceae; genus Brevibacterium; species Brevibacterium antiquum. The sequence goes on along the minus strand of NZ_JABASX010000009.1, from coordinate 178,484 downwards.
CGATGCGGATCGCGACGCGGACGCACAGGGCCGCGCCGCGAACATCAACGTCGACGCAGACAGGGCCCGCGCCGACCGCAACGACTACTAGAGCACGCGCCCGCCTAGGCGTAGGATTCGGCCATGGTCACCTTCACAACGACTCTCCTGCAGCTGGGCAATAATGTCGGCATCGAGGTGCCCGAGGACATCGTGCTCGGCTTCGGAGTCGGAAAACGAGTCCCGGTCATCGTCACGATCGCCGAGCACTCCTATCCCTCCACGACCGCGGTGATGGGCGGAAAGTTCCTCCTCCCGTTGGCCAAGGAACATCGTGAGGCGGCGGGTGTGTCCGGCGGCGAGACCCACGAGGTCACGCTGACCCACGACACCTCGTCACGCGAGACCCCGGTTCCCGATGACCTCGCCGAGGCGCTCGACAGTGCCGGCGTCCGTGAGGTCTTCGATGGGTTGGCCCCTTCGAAGCGCAAGGAGCATGTGCGTCAGGTCGAATCGGCCAAGGCCGAGGCCACGCGGGAGCGCCGGATCGCGAAGGTCGTCGATTCCCTGGGGTGAGCGGGCAGCTGCTTCCCTGACCGGCACCTCACCGAGGTGGTCGATCGTTGACGGTCGACCCGCTCAGATTCCAACGGCTCCGCTCGTTTCGGCTTGGTTCGGCTCAACTCGCCTCAGCCCGCGTCGTGCATGGTCACCGCGTAGCCCTCGGGATCGACGAAGGTGAACGTCAGACCGAAGGGACTCGGTGCCGGGGAGCGCAGGTTCTCGACCCCTGATTCGACGAGGCGGTCGTGCAGGGCCTGGGAATCATCGCAGTTGAACCACAGCGCAACCCCGATTCCAGGACGATCGAGCGAGTCGAGATCAACGTCGGGCAACGGCTCACGCACGGCGAACGGTATCGGAGAGGTCGCGAAGACCACCGCTCCGGGCGGCCCCGCAGGCGCCCGTGTCAGGCCGATCGTCCCCTCGTAGAATTCGGCCGACTTCTGGCGCACCCGAGAGCTGAGGTCGCCGAGGTGCGGGTCCCTCAACGCACGACGCGATCGACCTCCTCCGGTTCATCTCGCGGAGGCAGCAGGATCATGAAGATCAGCGCAAGGACGGCACCGATCACGGCACCGAGCGTGTTCGTGACGAGATCGCTGATCGTGCCGTAGCGAGTGGGCGAGAGCAGAGTCACCTGAGCCCCCTCGATCAGGCACGTGAAGGCCGCGCCCGCCGCCGCGCCGACCCACCAGCGCCGACGCCCCATATGCAGAGCGAGCAGGAATCCGAACGGGACGAACATGGCGACATTCGCCAGCTTCTCGACGAGTGTATAGGTCAGCCATGACGTCACCTGGTGATCGGCGAAGAACTGGAGCAGCCTGCCGATCGGACCCGCAGGGCTGACGTCGAGCTGGTAGGGGGTCAGCGTCATGAAGCCGATGAAGACGGTGTAGAGGATCAACAGCACCAGGGGCATATCGCCCACCTGCCTCTGCCGACTCGTCATGCGGCTCAGACTACCGCCGATCCCTGACGACAGCGCCCGGATTGCGGTATCCCGCAACCCAGGTCCCCGACCGTTCAGCCGACGAACCGGGCACTGCGTTCGTCGATCCTCATCGCCGACGACCACCCCGAGGACTGGCGTGAGCAGTTCCAGCGCTGGGACGGACTGCATTGCAGAAAAGGGGCCGCCTCGCTGAACAATCAGCGAAACGGCCCCTTGACCTCACCAATCAGGCGAGCGCGGTCACCTCGGCGCCCTCGAATGTTGCGGTGTCGATGACGGCACGGAAGTAGACGTCGCCGGCGACGACGCGGTCATAGGTCGCATCCGCCTCGTCGATGCTCACGGTCTCGATTGTGGCGGCGATGTCGTGCTTCGCGCAGAAGTCGAGCATCTCCTGTGTCTCGGCGATGCCGCCGATCATCGATCCGGCCAGCACCTTGGCGCCGCCGATCACGGAGGCGAAGGACAGCTGCTGCTTCTCCGGAGGCATTCCGACGACGGTCATGACTCCCCGGGCCTTGAGCAGACTCAGATACTTGTCGACGGGAATGTCCGCGCTGATCGTATTGAGGATGAGGTTGAATTCTCCGCGGTGCCTGCTGAAGAAGTCTTCCTCTGTCGTCGCGAGCATCTGCTTCGCGCCGAGCTCGAGCGCCGCCTTCTCCTTATTCAGGGTGCGGGAGAGGACGGTGACGTCCGCGCCCATGGCGACGGCGATCTGGACGCCCATGTGGCCGAGTCCGCCGAGTCCCAGAATGGCGACCTTCTTCGGTGCTCCGTCCTTGCTCTCACCTGCGCCCCAGCGGTTGAGCGGCGCATAGGTGGTGATGCCGGCGCAGAGCAGCGGTGCCGCGACGTCGAAGTCGAGAGCGTCGGGGATACGGCAGACGAAGCGCTCGTTGACGACGACCTTCTCGGCGTAGCCGCCCTGGGTGATGGTGTCGTCGACGTCGGTGGAGTTGTAGGTCCCGACCTGGCCGTTGAGGCAGTTCTGCTCCTGCCCTGCCCGGCATTCCTCACACTCTCCGCACGAGTTGACCATGCAGCCCACGCCTACGCGATCACCGACCTTCCAGTCGGTGACATCGGAGCCGACGGCCTCGACGACGCCGGCGATCTCATGGCCGACGGTCAGGGGGAAGTGCGCCTCGCCCCATTCGTTGCGGATGGTGTGGATGTCGCTGTGGCAGATTCCGGCGGCCTTGATATCGATGACCACGTCATCGGTCCGGGGGTCGCGGCGTTCGATGTTCGCGACCTGGAACGGCTGGTCGGGGCCTGTCTTCTGCAGTGCCTTGACGGTGAAGGTCATGGAAACTCCTCTGTGCTGTGACGACTCCGAATGCTCTGGCGGCTCCGTGACGGGACCGCCGATACCCTATATGCAGCACCCCTTATCTGTCGCTTATTCCGGACCCTCCCGTGATCCCTGCAACAGACGCACCTTCTGTACCGCCCTGCGCCCCTTCGCCGATCCCTAGCCCTTGGCGGCCCGTTCGGAGATCGTGAGATCGAGAGGAAAGTCGACCGGTGCATTGCCGAACAGGAGCTTCCCCGCCGAGGCGGCCGCTTCCCTGATCGCCTCGGCAGCGGCTTCGGCCTGCTGGGCCGGGGCATGCACGATGACCTCATCGTGGAGGAAGAACACCAGGTGAGCCCGTCGTGAGAACACCGGTCCCGAGGCAGTTCCAGGGCTGCGGTCATCGACGGCCGGCAGCCGTGACAGCCGCAGTCTCAGGTCGGCCAGCCAAGCCAAGGCCCATTCGGCGGCGGTTCCCTGGACGACGAAGTTGCGGGTGAAGCGTCCCTGGTCACCGGCGGCACGCCGGGCACGGTTCTCGTCCTGTGAGGTGGCGTCGAACTGGTTCGCCGCCGACTGAACTCGGCGCCATCCAACGCCGGGCACCGGTGACGTCCTGCCCAACCACGTGGACACGACCCCACCTCGTGAACCCACCTCGGCGGCAGAATCGACCAAGCCCATGGCGGCGGGAAAGCTCGTGCGCAGACGGGGAACGAGTCTGCCGCTGTCACCGGTCGTGGAACCGTACATGGCGCCGAGCACTGCGATCTTCGCCTCCTGTCGGGTGCCGACGATTCCTTCGTCGACGAGGCCGGAGTACAGGTCGCGACCACGACCGGCCTCGGCCATTGCTGCGTCCCCGGACATGGCGGCGAGCGCCCGTGGCTCCAGCTGGGCGACATCGGCCGAGACCAGCCGCCAGCCGGGGTCCGCGCGCAGGGCCGGTCGCAGCTGACGAGGAATCTGGAGAGCACCGCCGCCGCTGGCTGCCCAGCGACCGGTGACGACTCCTCCGGGCACGTAGACGGGACGGTACCTGCCCTCGGAGACCCATTCGTCGAGCCAATGCCAACCGTTGGCAGTCAGCAGACGAGACTGCTTCTTGTACTGCAGCAAGGGTGCGATGGCGGGGTGTTCGCTCTGCTCGAGCTCCCATTTCGACGTCGAGGCGACATTGATTCCGGCGGCATGCAGGGAGTGGAGGAGTTTGACGTGGGAGTCGAGATTGGCCCGCGGGTCGTCGAGGGCGGCCCGGACCTCCTCGGCGACGGCGAGCATCTTCGCGGGCTTCGCATCCCGCGCCGGTCGGGGACCGAGTTCCTCAGCGAGGATCCGGTCGTGTTCGGCGACGTCCCAGGGCACCCCGGCCGCCTGCATTTCCGCGGCCACGAGCCCACCGGCGGACTCCGCGGCGAGCAGCAGACGCAGCCGGCCGGGATCGGAGGCAGTCTGCAAGGCGGTGGACTGACGGGAGAATTCGGCGAGCGCAGACTCGATGTCGTGCGGGACCGTCTTGATGTGGCTGCGTCGTTCGGTGACTTCGAAGAGCGCCTCCGCCTCGGGCGCGGTCGGTGCACTCACGGGGCCCGCGTCCCACTCCTGCGCAGCCACGACGGCACCGTGATCCGTGACGAGTTCCGAGCGCATGAGTATCGCGTGGGTCAGCCGCAGGTCATAGCAGCGTTCGATCTCCACCCCGGCGGCCAACAGGGCGGGGTACCAATTCGGAGTGTCGCTGAAGACCCACCGCGGCCGGCTCTGTGCTTCTCGGCTTCGCACGAATTCCGGCAGCTCATCCGCGCCGAGGTGGTGGCTGCCGATCCGCTGCCTGGCATCGTCGAGGTCGACGACGGCGATCATCGAACCCATGCCCCGAACGCCGCCAAGAGCGCGATCGGGCGCACGGCCGATCACACACCACGCAGCGGGGGCGGAATCGGGTGAGGTCATGGAACCAAACTACTGCCTGTGCAGGACAGAGTGAGATCTGGCCCGGAAAGGTCGTGTTCTGCGCTGTCCGAAGCCGGTGAATTCCGTTGTCATGCAGCAATTCTCGCGATAATCTTCACGTACGTGTCGAATCGGCGCGATCTCGGTCGTCTCAATGATGAGCGACCGAAACGCGGCCGCTCATGAGGAGGCCCAGCGGGCCTATCGCCGCGCCATCGAGCTGACCACCGACCCCGCCGAACGCGCCTATCTCGAGACCCGGTCACTCGAGGCCAGATCAGGAAGGTGACCCGGTCACGTGAGGCCCGGTCACTCGAGGCTCGATCAGGAAGGTGATCCGACAGGCCGACACATACGTTCAGTCCTGTCGATATAGGTCAGCGCATACTGTATGGTCAGCATATGCTGACCATTGCTTCTCGCGTCGACGTGATGAACCGCCTGGGTCGAGCCATGGTCGATTCAACCCGCTCGCGAATCCTGCTCTCGCTGTTGGACTCTCCCGGGTATCCTGCGCGGCTCGCGCGCGATCTGGACCTGACCAGGACGAACGTCTCAAATCATCTCGCCTGTCTGCGTGGATGCGGAATAGTTGTGGCCGAGGCCGAGGGGCGACAGACCAGATACGAGATCGCGGATCCCCACATCAGCTCGGCCCTCAACAGTCTGCTCGACGTCACTCTCGCAGTCGACGAAAGCGCCCCCTGTCTCAACCCCTCCTGCACCGTGCCCGGCTGCTGCGATTGCGAACCTGCCGCCGACCATGACAGCGGGACCACGGCGTGAGCACCACGGCTGCTCCCATAGGCCCACCGCGCGTACAGGTTCTGCGTCGACGCATCAGGTTCGTCGTGGCCATCACCATCACGTGGAACGTCATCGAAGCCGCTGTGGCTCTCATCGCAGGCGGGGCAGCCTCGTCGGCGGCTCTCATCGGGTTCGGGCTCGCCTCGATCGTCGAAGTCTTCTCTGCGGCGGCCGTGGCTTGGCAATTCGCAGCGCCCGACCCCGAGCGGAGGGAGAAGACGGCCCTGCGCGTGATCGCCGTGTCCTTCTTCGCCCTGGCAATCTACGTCAGCGTCGATGCGATCGCCTCCCTGACCGGTTGGCGCGATCCAGAGCATTCCACCGTCGGCATCGTCATCGCCGCGCTGAGCCTTCTCGTCATGCCGTTCCTCAGCTGGTTCGAACGTCGCACGGGTCGCGAACTCGGGTCCGCCTCGGCGATCGCAGATTCCAGACAGACCCTGATCTGCACGTATCTCTCTGCCGCTCTGCTCGCAGGATTGCTGCTCAACAGCCTCCTCGGGTGGGCATGGGCGGACTCCGTCGCTGCTCTCGTGATCGCCGTCTTCGCTATCAGAGAGGGCATCGAAGCGTGGCGCGGGGATGCCTGCTGCGCCGCACCAGTGTCTGTACTCACCGGCGAGCACGAGGCCGACGGCTGTGCTGGCGAGCGCTGTCAGGAATGACCTCGGCAGACTGTGTGCCCAGGACTCAGGGCGATTTCTCACTTCACCGACGACCCCACCCCGGTCAGCGCGCAAAGCACCTATCTGTCGGCCCCCTTGCTGATCGGGCTGGTGCTCAGCAGTCTGCTCGGACAGGCATAGGCGGTTTCCATCGCCGGTCTCGTCTCCGTGCCCTCGCCCGGCAGTAGAACCGGATTACGGCATAGGATGGAACCACCATGACCGAAACACAGAACCACGCCCCTTGCACGAGGTCATCAGCGATCGACCTCGTCCGCGACGACACCCACTGACTTCGCGCCGTATGCACAATTCCTCTCCAACCGACCCGAGCGCCACCTCCAATGCGCGAGGCGCTGGGCCGGGACATCCCGCACAGGGCCACGCCCATGCAAAGGCGATACTCTTCGGCGAACACGCCGTGGTCTACGGAGCCCCTGCACTCGCCATCCCTCTTCACAGACTCGGGGCACAGGCCGACATCCGCCTCACCCCAGGACGGGAGACGCGCATCGACAGCCAACTGTTCTCCGGCACTGCCCAAGCGGCACCACCTCAGATGGGGCCCGTGGTCGCCGGACTGTGCGCGGCCCTCGAGGCCACAGGTGATGAGACCGCCGAGGTCCAGGTCGGCATTCGCAGTGCGATTCCCCATAGTCGCGGCCTTGGATCGAGCGCCGCAGTTGCCACCGCGATCGCACGGGCAGTGGCTGGTCTCCGTGGGAAGGTCCTCGACCGTGACGCTCTCCACGCCGTCGTGGCGAGGGCGGAATCTGTTGCGCACGGTCGCCCCAGCGGAATCGATGCATGGGCTGTCGCATCTCAGGTGCCCATCAGGTTCCAAAGCGGTCGGGCCGCAGCGATCGACGTCGGCAGGCGACTGATCTTCGTGGTCGCAGACTCCGGCCAGCAAGGCTCCACCGCCGAGGCGGTCGCCGGGGTTCGCGAACTGCGCGCCGCACAGCCGAAGCACGTTGAGGCCGCGATCTCCCACCTCGCGGAACTCACGGAGGACGCGGTCGATGACGTCCGGTCCGGCGACCTCCCCACGCTCGGGTCGCGAATGCTCGACGCACACAAGCTGCTGACGAGCATCGGAGTCAGCAGCCCGGCCCTCGATGCGCTCGTCGAGGCGGCCCTTGGAGCCGGAGCGCACGGCGCCAAACTCACCGGAGGCGGCCTCGGTGGCTGCGTCCTCGCTCTCGCCGACTCGGACGAACAGGCCGAACGCTTGGCGCTCGCGCTTCGCACCGCCGGAGCACCGCGCACCTGGACAACGGAGGTATCCACGACATGAGAACCACAACCGCCCGCGCCTATCCGAATATCGCCCTCATCAAATACTGGGGCAAGCGCGACGAGCCCCGCATCCTCCCGGCGGCGGGCAGCCTGTCGATGACGCTCGACGCCTTCGAAACGACGACCACGGTCGTGCCGAATCCTGCCGGTGATGCCGACAGCTTGGAACTCGACGGCCAGCCCGCCGACGAGGAGCAGACACGACGCACTACCGCGTTTCTCGACCACGTCCGTTCCCTCGCCGGCTCCGAGCAGCCGGTGTTCGTTCGCTCGCGCAACTCCGTGCCCACGGGAGCTGGCCTCGCTTCATCTGCATCCGGGTTCGCCGCCCTTGCGACTGCGGCCGCCGCTGCCTTCGAGCTCGACCTCGACACCCGCGCTCTCAGTCGGCTCGCCCGGCTCGGCTCGGGCTCGGCCTGCCGCTCCGTCGTGCCCGGGGTGGCCGTGTGGCACGCGGGTGATGATCAGGCTTCGTACGCCGAGCCCGTCGACGCACCGGATATGCGGATGGTGGTCGTCACCGTTGACCGGGGTCGAAAACCGGTGTCGAGTCGCGCAGCCATGCGCCTGACCGCCGCCACCTCTCCCTTCTACGATGCCTGGGTGAGTTCGACCGAGGACAGCCTGGCGGCAATGATCGAGGCCTGTCGAGAAGGCGATTTCACGAGAATCGGTGAGCTCACGGAGTCGCATGCGCTGAGAATGCATGCTCTCATCCAATCGACGACTCCGCCCATCCGGTTCCTCCGGCCTCAGAGCGTGGCAATCTTCGACGCGGTCGAGAAGTTACGCGAGAACGGACTTGAGGCCTACTCCACAGCAGATGCTGGGCCCAATGTCGTCGTCCTCGTACGACCCGAGAACGCCGAGGCCGTGGCAGAGGCTCTCGACGGGCTCGGTGAGATCCGAATCGTCGGCCCAGGCCCCGGAGCTCATCTGCTGCCCGAGGGTTCCGAAGTGCCCGCAGCGACAGAGGGGATCTCATGATCGAGACTCGTGCACCAGGCAAGCTCTTCGTCGCAGGCGAATACGCCGTCGTCGAACCCGGCCAACCGGCCGTGCTCGTCGCCGTGGATCGGTATATCACCGTCCGGCTCACCGAAAGCCGAGATGCCGGCCGCATCCACTCCAGCGAATACGGTCAGACCCCGCTGGTCTGGTTCCGCGAGGCAGACAGCCAGAGCATCGTGCTCGACCACCGGCCCTCAGACTATGTGCTCGCTGCGATCTCGGTCGTCGAAGAGCTGCGGGCAGAGATGGGGACACCGCCACGGTACTTCGACCTCGATATATCCAGCGAGCTTGACGATGCCAGCGGACGGAAATTCGGTCTCGGCTCTTCGGCCGCGGTGACGACTGCCACGATCGCCGCCCTCGACGAGTTCTACACATTGGGCTTGACTCGTACCGAACGCTATAAGCTCGCTCTTCTGGCCACGATCGCCATCTCTCCCAACGCCTCGGGCGGGGATCTCGCAGCGAGCACCTTCGGAGGGTGGATCCGCTACTCCTCACCCGACCGCGCGGCCCTGAAACTCCACCGCGAAGTCCACGGAGTCGCCTCGGCGCTGCACTGCAGCGAATGGCTTGGGTCAGGGGTCACCCGCGTCAGCCCACCTGACTCCCTGCACCTACTCGTCGGCTGGACCGGTTCCCCGGCCTCGACTGACCATCTCGTCAAGCGCGTGCACACCCCGGGCAGGGAGAAGGCGCGCCCCTTCGAGTCGTTCACCGACGAGAGCCGGCTCGGGGTCAATGCACTCGTCGCCGCCTTCTACGAGGATGATGCGATCGGCGCCCTCGACCGCATCCGGCAGGCACGCCGACTGCTGCAGCGGCTCGGCGAGTCCTCCGGCAGCCAGATCGAGACCGAACAGCTGGCCGCGCTGTGCGATATCGCCGAAACCTACGGTGCCGCGGCCAAACCCTCAGGCGCCGGCGGAGGAGACTGCGGCATCGCCCTCTCCGACGCCGAACTGCCCACGATCGACATCCTCCGCGAGTGGGAGCGCCACGGCATCCGCCGGCTCAGCCTGACCCCGCACCGACCCGAAGGCGGCATCGATGACTTCTGAGAGCCCCCAGGCCCGTTCCGCCCGCGCGACACGCAAGGACGATCACGTCCGGCTGGCCTCCGAGCAGCAGTCCGAAGCGCCGCGGCGCACCGATTTCGACGATCTCGAGTTCATCCACCATGCCCTCGGCGGGACGAACCCGGAACGGGTCGACCTCAGCGTCCGCCTCGGCGAGTGGACCTGGCCAACGCCCTTCTATGTCAATGGCATGACCGGAGGCACCGACACGACGGCGGCGATCAACCGCAACCTTGCGATTGCGGCCGCCGAGACCGGGCTGCCGATGGCCTGCGGTTCGATGAGCGTGGCTCTCGACGATTCGGACGCGGCGAAGGGCTTCACGATCATCCGCGAGGAGAACCCTAACGGCTTCGTCATGGCCAACCTCGGTGCTGGTCGCAGCGCCGAGGATGCCCGCCGTGCCGTCGACCTGCTGCAGGCCGACGCCCTTCAGATCCATATCAACCCGGTGCAGGAGACTGCGATGTCCGAGGGCACCCGCGACTTCTCCGAATGGGCACACGGGCTCGAACAGATCGTCGCATCCTGCCCCGTGCCGGTCATCGTCAAGGAGGTCGGATTCGGGCTCAGCCGTCGCACGCTGGAGCTGATGGCCTCGATCGACGTGCGCTTCGCCGATGTCAGCGGCGCCGGCGGCACGGACTTCCTCCGTATCGAGAACGACCGCGCCGGCGCCGAGGGCTTCTCGATGCTCACCGGATTCGGCCAATCCGCCCTGGCCTGCCTGCTCGATTCCCCCGTCCAGGGGCCCGTGCTCCTCGCCTCCGGAGGAGTGCGCAACCCCTATGACGTCGTCAAGGCCCTTGCCTGCGGTGCGCGGGCCGTCGGGGTTGCCGGCGCGTTCCTGCAGGCCGTGCTCGATGGAGGCGCGGACCGTCTCGTTGACGTGGTGAACACGTGGCAGTCTCAGACCAGGGCCCTCTTCGCCCTGCTCGGAACCGAAACGGCAGAAGACCTCACCCGCACAGACCTGCTCACGCGGGGCCGCCTCGGCGAATTCTGCCGTCTGCGCGGAATCAACGTCGAGGAACTGTCCCGACGCTCGGGAAGCTGAGGCCCAGGCCTCCAAACGCTTCCGCACACGAAACAGCCCTCCACCTCGGCCCCGAAGGGTCCCGGTGAAGGGCTGTTGCTCACTGTGCGCGAGGGGGGACTTGAACCCCCACGACCTTGCGATCACTGGCACCTGAAGCCAGCGCGTCTACCAATTCCGCCACTCGCGCGAACAAGAGAAAACTCTAGCACCGCGGACCCGAAGAATGAAACCGAGGTCAGCCGAAACGCCCGAAACGTGTCGACGTTCACATTCACTGCCCGTTGGTCTCGCGTCTGAGGTGACGCACGCCTCATCTCCCATGACATCGGCGCTCGTCAGAGGCTCAAGGAGTACTCAGCGACAACCCTTAAGCTGGACGACCGCCGGGAATCCGAGCAGACCTCGGCCCCGAAATACCCAGTGACGTGAGTTGAGAGCTTCACCGCGTTAGGATTGGGTGTTGGTGTCTCCATCTCGGTGTCCTTTTCCGAGCGTGGACTCACCTAGACAGACTCGCTCGGACGCACAGTCCGGGTTGGTGGCGAAACGTTCGTCACGCGCACGACACCTGGATGAGGAGGTGCCATGGGGATTCTCGATCGTTTCGAGAAGGGATTGGAGAATGTCGTCAACGGCGCCTTCGCCAAAGCGTTCCGCTCACAGGTGGAACCAGTCGAACTGGCCGGCTCACTGCGACGCGAGGCCGATAACAAGGCCGCAGTCGTCTCGCGCGGACGGACACTGACCGCCAACCACTACAGCATTGAGCTCTCACCCACAGATTTCGACCGGCTCTCGGGCCTCGAGAACGAACTCCGCTCGGACCTGCGACAGGTGATCGGTGATCACGCGGTCGAGCAGGCCTACAGCTTCGTCGGTCCCGTCTCCGTCGAATTCGTCGAAGCAGAAGACCTCGACACCGGCATGTACCGTGTCGTCTCAAGCACCCAGCGTCCCGACGGATCGCCCGCAGCCCAACCGGCCAACCGCGGCGGCTACGACCCCGTGTCCCGCTCACACAACATCGTGGGTGAAGGACAGGCCAACTCCGGTTCCCGTCCGGCCCCGCCCAGGCGCACCCCGGAACCCACACCAGCGCCAGTACGCCAGGCAGCCCCGTCCAGGTCCCGCACGATCGATGCGAGCGTGACCATCCACGGCCATGACTACGCACTGCACCAGGGCACGAACGTCTTCGGACGGTCCTCATCCAGCTCCGACTACGTCATCGACGACCCCGGCGTCTCCCGCCGACACTTCGAGATCACCGTCGAGCGCGATCACGCGGTCGCCAACGACCTCGGATCGACCAACGGAACACTTCTGCGCGGCCGCAAGCTCACCTCGGCGAACCTCTCCGACGGTGATGTCCTCATGGCCGGAGATGCAGAGGTGCGCTACCACGAGATCGAACAGGACGCCCAGTGAGCGAATTCACCGTCACCGTCTTCCGGTTCGCCTTCTTCATCATCCTCTGGCTCTTCGTCCTCGGAGTGGCCGGTGTCCTCAGGCGCGACATCTTCGGTGCCAAAAAGGCCCCCAGGAAGTCTCGCCGAAGTGGCAGAGCCTCCCGTAACGCAGCTCCGAGTCCGGCACCGAGCAGACCAGCACCGGTCCCCGCGCCGACGCCTGCTCCCGCGAGGTCTCAAGCGCATCCGGGATCTGTCCGCGTCACCGGTGGGCCCTTGACCGGGACCTTGATCACTCTCTCCGGGGCGCCGGTGACCTTCGGGCGTGCACCGGACAACTCGATCGTCATCAATGACGATTTCGCCTCCAGCCATCATGCGCGAATCGTGGCCGCCAACGGCTCCTGGGTTCTTGAGGACCTGGGCTCGACGAACGGGACGATCGTCGACGGCTCGCCCATGCATTCGCCCATCAGTCTGCGGATCGGCACCCAGATCACCATCGGCCATACGACGCTGGAGACCCAATCGTGACGACCGACGGTACGATCACCCTCCGTTCAGCAGCCCGGTCTCACACCGGGCTGGTGCGTAAGAACAACCAGGATTCCGGCTATGCGGGTCCGAACTTCTTACTCATCGCTGACGGGATGGGCGGTCACGCAGGCGGAGACGTCGCCTCGGCGATCACCGTCTCCCGCCTCGCCGACCTCGATCGCGAACCCAGCGGCGAAGACGCTCTGGAGATCCTGCGCACCTCGATCCTCGAGGCCAATGACCGTATCTGCCGCGGTGTCGCCGAACAGCCCGAGCTCGCCGGCATGGGCACCACGGTCACCGCTCTGCTGAGGGCACCGGGCAACCGGTTCGCACTCGCCCACATCGGCGACTCCCGCGGCTACGTGCTGCGCGACGGGGAGCTTCAGACCGTCACTCACGACCACACCTTCGTCCAGATGCTCGTCGACGAAGGCCGCATCACCGCTGACGAGGCGGAGACCCACCCGCAGCGATCGGTCGTCATGAAGGTCCTCGGCGACGTCGGAGCCTCCCCCGATCTCGACCTCACCCTGCGCGAAGCCCACGTCGGCGACCGCTGGATGCTGTGTTCGGACGGGCTGACCGGCTTCGCGGACATCGATGACATCGCCCGCATCCTCGCCGAGGTCTCCGATCCCGACGAATGCTGCCGTCAGCTCATCGACCTGGCCCTGGCAGGGGGCGGTGCCGACAACGTCACCGTCGTCATCGGCGACGTGCTCGAGGGCACCGTCGACACCGTGCACGGCAGCTCCGTCGGTTCCGTCCACCTCAACCCGAAGTACGCCACGATCGGCATGAACCCCGACGTCGACGAAGCCACCACGGAGACACAGCCCCACTACGGCAACGGCGACACCCCCACCGACACCGTTCCCCTGCAGGCGGTGTCCGACTCCGATAAGCAGGAGCCCACCGCCGAGGTGGTCCCACCTTCCCAGCGCACCGACTCGGAGACGTCCGACAGGGACCAACCCACCGAGGAGGATGACCTCGACGCTGACGACGACGAGGTCGAAAAGCGGTCCTACCTGGGTTGGATCATCGCTGCCATCGTCATCGTCGCGATCGCCGTAGGCGGATTCTTCGCCTACAACTACATGAACAACCACTACTACCTGACGAATCTCGACGGGAAAGTCACCCTCTACCGGGGGCTCGACACCACCTTGGGACCCATCGAACTCAGCCAGCTCGAGGACACCACCGACATCGAGGTCGGCACCCTCAACAGCTTTTCGCAGGATCGTCTGCGCGGCTCCATCCAGGCTGACTCCCGCGACGAGGCCGATCGCATCATCGAGAACCTGCGTCAGGAAGCCGACAAGTCCGGCACTGTCTCGGGCAACGCCGAAGACGCCGCGAGCCCCAGCGATCCCGCACCGTCACCACCGAGTTCCCAAGCGGTCGATCCCAGTGATGCCATCACTGAGGAGTCACAGTAATGTCCGCGAACCCCAACCAAGGCGCGCGGCCACGGCCTTATCGCTTGGCTGAACTCGGCCTCCTCATCCTCGCAATCGCCGTATCCACGAGCGCCTATGCCCTCGTGGGACTCGGCACCGAGGACACGATCCCCGCCAATGTCTACCAGTACGCGGCGTGGTTGGCCGCGCTCGGCCTCATCATCCACATCGTCGTGTGGTGGAAGGCCAAGTACGCCGACCCTGTCCTCGTCCCGATCGCAGTCCTGCTCAACGGACTGGGCCTGGCGATGATCTACCGGGTCGACCTGGGCCGCGACGAATACCAGAACAGCGGTGTCACCCAGCTGATCTGGATGACCCTGGGCGTAGCCCTGGCCGTCGGCATCATCATCTTCCTGGGTGACCACAGGTGGCTGCGCCGCTACACCTTCCTCTCGGGGTTCGCTGCGCTGATCTTCCTCATGCTCCCGCTGATTCCCGGCCTTGGCAAGACGGTCAACGGTGCGCGCATCTGGATCGGCGTCGGTCCGATGTCCTTCCAGCCCGGTGAGATCGCGAAGATCCTGCTGGCCATCTTCTTCGCCGGCTACCTCGTGTCCTATCGTGACCAGTTGGTTCTGGCCGGCCCGAAGATCCTCGGCATCCGCTTCCCGCGCCTGCGTGACTTCGGTCCCATCATCATCGCTTGGGTGGCCAGCGTCGGCATCCTCGTATTCGAGAGGGACCTGGGCACCTCGCTGCTGTTCTTCGGCCTGTTCGTCGCCATGCTCTATGTTGCGACGAGCAAGGTCTCCTGGATCATTCTCGGACTCGGCTTCTTCGCTGTCGGCGCGGTCGCAGCGACCTTCCTCTTCTCCCACGTCGGGCAGCGTGTCGACGGTTGGCTCAATGCACTCACTGCCGAGGAGTACAACAAAACTCCTGGTGGTTCGTACCAGCTGGTCCAAGGACTGTTCGGCATGTCCAACGGCGGGCTGACCGGAACCGGACTCGGTGAGGGCCGACCCAATATGGTCCCCTATGCCGAATCCGACTTCATCTACGCCAGTCTCGGCGAAGAACTGGGCATGGCGGGACTCTTCGTCATCCTGCTCTGCTACCTGTTCATCTTCCAGCGCGGCATCAAGACCGCCCAGCAGCTGCGCGACGGTTTCGGCACCCTGCTGGCCACGGGCCTGAGCTTCACGATCGCCCTGCAGGTCTTCGTCGTCGTCGGCGGCGTCACCCGCCTCATTCCGCTCACGGGTCTGACCACGCCGTTCCTCGCCCAAGGCGGGTCGTCTCTGATTGCGAACTGGATGATCATCGCGCTCCTCCTGCGCATCTCCGACAATGCCAGGCGACCGGTGGAGGAATTCCACACCGGTGTCCTCAAAATCACGGAGGATCCCGACGACGCCACCGCCTCGGCGCGGGCGACCGGGAATCGCAATGACACGAAACGTGTCGAGGGAGCACGCGAGCACGCGGCCGGCAATCTCGCCACGGATCGCGCCACCAGCGACGATGCGCCGACGACCAACCTCGGCGCCGCCGATCTCGAGGCAAACCGGTCCGATGAGGGCCCGACGACGAATCTGGGCACTACCGGAGGTGAACGATGAAGAAGCCACTGAAACACATCAGCATCGTCGGGTTCGTCATGTTCGCGCTGCTGTTCAGCTCCACCAGCTGGGTTCAGTTCGTCACCGCCGACTCACTGAACAACAATGCGCTCAACAACAGGAAGGTCCTCGACCAGCTGGCTCGCGACCGGGGACCGATCCTCGTCGACGGCAAGAAAATCGCCTACTCCGAACCAGTCGACGACAAATACAAGTTCCAGCGCAAGTACGGCTCGGAGGGCCTCGACCCCCGTGCCTACGCCTCCATGACCGGGTACTACTCCATCGTCTCGGGAGCTTCAGGCATGGAGCGTGCCTCCGGCGAGTACCTCTCCGGGGACTCCGACGCTCTGTTCTACGACAAGGTCGGCAGCCTGGTCACAGGCGAGCAGCCCCGCGGTGCGGCCGTGGAGCTGAGCATCGACCCGAAGGTGCAGAAAGCCGCCTGGGACGGACTGGGCAACCAGAACGGTGCAGCGGTCGCACTCGATCCGAAGACCGGCAAGATCCTCGCCATGGCCTCGACACCTGGCTGGGACCCCAACCCCATCGCCAGTCATGACTCCTCGACGGCGCAGTCCGCCTTCGAGACTCTCAACAACGCTGAGGACAAGCCTGCCTATAACCGCGCCATCGGCGGCAACCTGTACCCGCCGGGCTCGACGTTCAAGGTCCTCGTGGCTGCGGCCGCGCTGGAATCGGGCGATTACAAGCCGGATTCGACACTGAACGGTCCGGCTGAGCTCGACCTGCCCCAGACCACCTCCACGATCGGCAACTCCCATCCTGGTGCCTGCCGCAACGGCGGAAGCCCGACCCTGGCCGATTCGCTCGCCGAGTCCTGCAACACCTCATTCGCCTCACTCGGAATGGATCTGGGCGAGGATGCGATCAAGGAACAGGCGGAGAAATTCGGATTCGGCCAGGAGATGGAGATTCCGCTCAACGTCAGTGCGTCCACGTTCCCGGAGGACCTCAATCCACCCCAGTTGGCTCAGTCCTCGCTGGGGCAGTACGAGGTCAGGTCCACGCCGATGCAGATGGCGATGATGACGGCCGGAATCGCCAACGGCGGCAAGATGATGAAGCCGCAGCTCGTCGACCGGGTTCTGAACGCGAACACCCTCGAACCCATCAAGGAGATGCGCCCAGCGCAGATGTCGCGGCCCGTTTCGGGTAAGACCGCCGATCAGCTGACCACGATGATGGAAGGCGTGGTCGAGGACGGAACCGCCTCGGTGGCCAAGATGGACGGCACGAAGGTTGCCGCGAAGACCGGTACCGCACAGCACGGACCCGGTGCGGCCCCGCACGCGTGGTTCATATCATTCGCCCCAGCCGATGATCCGAAGATCGCAGTCGCGGTCGTCGTGGAGAACGGCGGAAACGCGGGCAACGAAGCTTATGGAGCGACGGTCGCAGGACCGATCGCCAAGGACATGATGGAAGCGGTGGTCGAAAAATGAGACCCGTCGAAGGCACCCTGTTGGGAAACCGATACAAGCTCACCTCTCGCATTGCTGTGGGCGGTATGGGTGAGGTCTGGAAGGGCGTCGACTCCGTGCTCGGCCGTGAGATTGCGGCGAAGATCCTCAAGGACGAATACCTTTCAGATACCACCTTCCTCGCGCGGTTCCGTGCCGAGGCGCAGAACATGGGGCGCGCATCGGACCCCGGAATCGCCGGTGTCTTCGACTACGGCGACGAGCAGGGATCCCCTTATCTCGTCATGGAGTACGTGCCAGGGGAGGCACTGTCGGCGATCATCGAGCGCAGCGCACCCCTGTCGGAGACGGACACTCTGAGCATCGTCTCCCAGTCCGCGCAGGCGCTGGGGGCGGCCCACAAGGTCGGAGTCATCCACCGCGACATCAAACCCGGCAATATCCTCATGACCCCGGACTTCCGGGTCAAGATCACGGACTTCGGCATCGCACGCGTCACCGACCAGGCCCCGCTGACGAAGACGGGGCAGGTGATGGGCACAGCCCAGTACCTGGCACCGGAGCAGGCTACAGGCAAGGGTTCGGGGTCCGGCTCCGACCTCTACGCTCTGGGCATCATCGCCTATGAGGCACTGGCCGGGCAGCGTCCGTTCACCGGTGACTCGCAAGTCGCGATCGCCATCGCCCAGGTCAATCAACAGCATCCGCCGCTGCCGGACACGGTGTCCGAACCATTGCGCCGCTTCGTCGACTGCCTGCTGGAGAAGAAGCCCGAACGCAGGCCTTCGGATGCCATGGCGGTGTCCCGGGCCGCCGATGCGCTGGCCGCAGGCGATGTCGCAGGTGCCGAAGAGATTCTGCCGCAGATGCGACTGGGCAGCGCCGCCTCCGATGCATTGACCCAGGTCTTCAACAGCCCCGAACCCGTGCCGACGACCAAGGCGATGCCGGTCACGGCGTCCAATGAGGAGACTCGTGTCTACCCGGGTGCAGCTGCCGCAGGAGTTGCTGGTGCCGGTGCAGCGGGGGCCGGGGCTGCGAACGGCAGCGAACTCGATGCGGAGAACGCAGAGGACAGGGAACTCGACGAGAAGCAGTCGAAGAAGGGCCGCGCCCTCATCTGGATCCTCGCGATCGTCGCACTCATCGCCGTCGGTTCGCTGCTGTGGTTCTTCCTCGGAGGAGGCAACGCCGAGCCCGAGCCGGACCCCAGCACCAGCGCACCCACGACTTCGCAGGCAGCGAAGACGATCGAGATCGACAAGAGCGATTACATCGGACTGACCGAGTCCTCGGCGACTCAGAACCTCGAACGGCAGGGGCTGGAAGCCGAGACCCAGACCATCGAGTCCTCCCGCGCAGCGGGCACGGTCGCCGATGTGGGTGAGGGAGAGAACGGCTACACCTTCGAAGAGGGCGACACTGTCACGCTCTACATCTCCTCTGGCCCGGCCGAGGAGCCGGTGGAGACGGAGGAACCTGAACCTTCGAGCACTCCCACACCGTCAGAGACCAGCGGTGACGATGGTTCGGGCTCGAGCAGCAACGACGACGGGGGCTCCTCGAGCAACGACACCGGCACTGCCGATGCCGACAACGGTTCGAGCAGCGATCCGAATGGTTCGGACCAGGACAGTGGCAACCAGAACGGTTCGGACCAGGACAGCGGCAACCAGAACGGCTCAGATCAGAGCAGCAGCGATCCGAACGGCGGGCAGAACGGCAATGACAACAGCGGTTCGAACTCGAACAGCGGGTCCAACAGCTCCGACGACGGCGGCGGAAACTCGTCCGGAGGCGGCACCAATGACGATCCCAGTGCCGGCACAGACTTGGACGAGTCGATCTTTGGCTGACACCATGCGCTGAGAAGACGAGTAATCTACTTGACATGCGGAGTACTTTCCCACGACGTGGGTGAACCAAGCGGAGGACCAGAATGAATGAACCCAAGGTGCTGTCGGGGCGGTACGAAGTTCGTGCGCTCCTCGGCCGTGGGGGCATGGCAGAAGTGCACGAGGGCGTCGACAACCGGCTCGGCCGGCGCGTCGCGATCAAGCTTCTGCGGTCCGATCTCGCTCGTGATCCTTCGTTCCACACCCGTCTCAAGCGTGAGGCGCAGTCCGCGGCAGGGCTGAACCATCCGGGCATCGTCGCTGTCTACGACTCGGGCGAAGAGGACTTCGTGGAGACCGGAGGCTCCAGCGTCTCCGTGCCCTTCATCGTCATGGAGTACGTCGAAGGCCAGACCCTGCGTGAGGTCCTCAACGAACACGGCACCCTGACCATCGACGAGGCGCTCAACGTCGTCGCAGGTGTGCTCGCCCCACTCGAGTACTCCCACCGCAACGGAATCGTCCACCGCGATATCAAGCCGGCCAACGTCATGCTCACCCCCGAGGGTGACATCAAGGTCATGGACTTCGGCATCGCCCGCGCGCTCAAGGACAACAGCGGGCTGACCCAGACACAGTCGGTCGTGGGCACCGCCCAGTACCTGTCCCCCGAACAGGCCCGTGGTGAGGTCGTCGACGCCCGTTCCGACCTGTATTCGACGGCCTGCCTGCTCTATGAACTCCTCGTCGGCCGGCCCCCGTTCGTCGGGGATTCGCAGCTGGCGGTCGCCTACCAGCACGTGGGCGAGACGCCGAAGCCTCCGAGCTTCTACAATCCGAATGTTCCCCCTGAAGTCGACCGCCTCCTCATGCATTCGCTGCTGAAGGACCGTGACGAGCGCTACCAGGACGCCTACATCTTCCGTGAGGATGTCCTCGCGGCCCGTGACGGTCGTCCCCTGAGCTTCGACGACGACATGGATCGCACCCAGGCGTTCCCGATGGCCGGGGCCATGATGGGTCCCCCGCAGTATGCTCAGGACGCCGAGGCGGAACCTGAGACGGGTGCCGTGTCGACGATCATGGCCAAGCAGGACGAACCACCACCGCCGAGGCGCTCGCGCGCCTGGATCTGGATCGGCAGCATCTTCGTGCTGTTGGCTCTGGCCGCCATCGCCCTGTGGGTCTACGAGATCAACAAACCACCGGACATCATCCAGGTCGAGGTCACGGACGTGGCCAATATGGATGCCGATGAGGCCGAGTCCGCCCTCATCCAACAAGGCCTGAGAGTCGACAGAGACGAGTCCTACAGCGAGGACGTCGACGAGGGCAAAGCCATCAAGACCGATCCCGCCGGCGGCCAGCGAGTGGAGGAGGACAGCGTCGTGAAGCTGGTCATCTCCTCCGGCCCCGAAAGCGTCAAGGTCCCCGATGTCTCCGGCAAATCCGAGGAAAGCGCCCGCAAGATCCTCAATGACGCCAAGCTCCAGGCAGGCACGCACATCTCCCAGAACTCTCCGGATGTGGAGAAGGGTGTCGTCATCGAGACGAAGCCCGGCGCCAGCTCCGAGGTGGATGTGGACTCGAACGTCGACCTCGTCGTGTCCTCGGGAATGGTCGAGGTCCCCGATGTGACGGGCAAATCCGCGAAGGAAGCGTGCGAGATCCTCGAGGGCGACGACTACCAGCTGGGGTGCAAGACCGAAGAGGTCGAGACTGCAGACGAACCGGCGAAGAAGGTCTTCGAACAGTCATCGGCTGGCGGCAGCGAGGTCAAGCAGGGCTCGGAGATCACGGTCAAGGTGGCCAAGAAGCCGCCGGAGGAGCCATCGTCGCCGAGCATTCCATCCATCCCCGGCGGGGTCCCCACGTCGCCGTCTGACGACGGCGGCAGCGACGACAGCGGCGATGACACCGGCGGCGAAAAGGACAAAGACAAGGACAGTGACTCGGACGCCGAGGCCATCGGCGGAGGCGGAGGCAACTGGTTCGACGGCTTCTCCGACACGGGTACCGACGGCAACCCCTGAGTGATTCCGACCCGACCGACGGTCTGAAACGGCTGGGGCCGCCATCGAGAAGTCTCGGTGGCGGCCCCAGTTCGTCTTCTCAGGACAGGGTGAGGAAGAGGTCGGTGCGCAGATCCGCCGGGTCCATATCGGGATTCGGCTCTGTCACGTAGACCTCGAAGAACGGCAGGCCCGGGTGGTGTCCGGCGTCGACGACTGCCTTCATCAACCCCGCCCAGGCCTCACCCAATCCGTCATATCCACCGGCATGGGTCAGTGCGGCGATCGATCCGCCGGGCAGCTGAGACGGGATCGCAATGAGACCTTCGTCCAGAGGCAGGGCCTGCTTCAGCCCCGACGTGAGCGGAAGGCCGATCTCCAGGTCGACGGTGTCGCTGGGTTGGCGCGTGTACAGCGCGAATGCGGGACCAGCGATTTCCTGCTCAGCCTCGGCAAGGGCAGGGAACAGCCCGGAATACACGGCGTCGAAGTGGCTTGGAAGGTCCTCCATGGCGACATTCCTGACCTCTACGACGGCGGTGGGGACCGACGTCGCCTCGAACACTGTGAGTTCGGGGAATGGTTCGCTCCTGTTGATACTCGACTCTGACATCAGTAGGTCCTCTCGGTGTGTGTCCCGATCCTAATATGCCGAACAGGGCCACAGGAAGAGTCTGAGCACGATTGCCCAGCTGTCGCGGCCGTCTGAGCCGAAATGGCGGTTTACGCCGAAGTGGCGGTTTACGCCGAAGTGACGGTTTACGCCGGAGTGACGGTTTAGGCCGAAGCAGCCAACTTAGCCGGAGTGGCGGCTGCGTCAGCCGGAGACGCAGCTTAGGCCGGAATGGCGGCCGGGACGGGCTTCGCCGCGATCGCCGAGGCCATCGGCGACATCGCGGCAGCCTGCGCGGCGGCACCTTCGATGCCGCAGACCTCGAGCCAGTTGCCCAACATCAGATAACCGCATTCCGTGAGCACGGACTCCGGGTGGAACTGAACACCGAACAATGGCTGCTCACGGTGTTCGATGGCCATCACGACTCCATCATCGGTGCGGGCGGTGACCAGGAACTTCTCGAGATCGATGGTCTCATCGACGATCGCCAGTGAGTGATAACGGGTCACGGTCAGCGGGTTCTTGCAGCCGAAGAAGATGCCCTGACTGTCGTGGGTGATGACTGAGGTCTTTCCGTGCATGAGCACCGGCGAGTGGGTCACTGTGGCGCCGAAGACCTCTCCCAGCGCCTGATGGCCCAGGCAGACTCCGAACACCGGGGTGCCAGACGTCTCCGCCCAGGCGATGAGGTCCGGGCACACTCCCGATTCGGCCGGCACACCCGGACCCGGTGACAGCAGGACACCGTCGTACCCCGAAGCCAGGGTCACGACAGCCTCGGCGGTCATATCGTCATTGCGGATGACGTGCGTTTCGGCTCCGAGCTCACGGACGTAGGACACGAGCGTGTAGACGAAGCTGTCGTAGTTGTCGACGACGAGTATCTTTGTCATTGGCCACCGCTTCCATCAGTCACAGTTGCGTTGTTGAAGGGCATGTAGGGGGCGACGACCGGGAAGACGTACTGCATGAGCAGCAGCACCACAGCCGCGATGAGGATGAGGGCGAAGATGAGTTTGATGAACCAGTTGCCCGGAAGCAGTCGCCAGATCAGACCGTACATTCTCAGGCACCACCGTTCTTGCTGACCTTGTCGTAGGCTTTCGAGTCCTTGATGTTATCCGGTGCACCGTCGCCGGCCGGAGTCCAGTCGGTGAGCTCGGCGTAGGCGACGTAGCGCTCTCGGGCCGAGAACATCGGGTTGCAGGCCGTCATCGTGAGGATCCGGTCCTTGCCCTTGAATTTCGGTTCGCTGGGGACCGGTGCGAGCACCTCGACGGCATCGGGGAGGATGATGTCGAAGTTGCGGAACGTGTAGGTGTAGAAGCCGTCCTTGGTTTGGACGATGATCTCATCGCCGGGACGCAGCTTCGCGATCTGGTTGAGCGGTTTGCCGTAGGTGACGCGGTGGCCGGCGATCGAGAAGTTGCCGACTTCGCCCGGCATCGCTGAGTTCGGGTATCGACCCACGCCCATCCGGTTGAGGACGGGTTCGAGATCGACGCCCTCGGCGACCGTGCGGTAGTAGTCGTCGCCGAAGCGCGGAATGTAGAAGATGCCGAACGCCTCGTTCTTCCCCACCGGATCCGCTACGACAGGTTCGTCCGGGTCGTCCGGAAGCTCGTTGGGGTCCTGGTTCTGCCAGTCATCGGTGAGCTGGTCGGCCAACACCTCGTTGTCGCGGTTGGCTTCGATATCGGTCCACCACAGCTGCCAGACCACGAACAGGATGAGCACCATTCCGGCGGTGATGCAGAGCTCGCCGAAGGTGCGGATGGTGCCGCGAACTGGGCCCAGCGGCTCACGCTCCGGCTTCTGCCTCCGACGGTTGGTGCGACGACCTCCGTCGTTGTGTCCGCCGTCGGTCTGTGGGCTGTAGTTCTGTGCACTGTAGTTCGCAGCGCCCGCCCCTGCACCCGCATGGGCGCCGAGGTTGGGGTCCGTTCCGCTGTTGACCGCGGGCATTACCTGGGTCGAGTCCGAGTAACCGGGGGGCGCATCGGTGTAGACGGCGGTCGGAGCCCCGTTGGCGGCCGCAGCTTCAGCCTCGCGACGTCGGAGTTCACGGCGGCTGGGAAGTGGTTGATCGGTCGCTGAAAACGAGCCGGATCCGGGGATCGAACCTGAGCCCGAATTCGGCGCTCCGCCGAGGTCGGGTGCGGAGGTCATAGGCTCTGTGGACGGGTTCGCTTCGTGGCCGCCGTATCCACCCTGTGACTGGTGTCGTTCATTGGCCGGGTGATGCGCGGAGTTCTGCCTCTGAGCAGGACGAATAGTGGGTCGCGATGACGCGTCTGCGTCTGATTCGTTACCCGGGAAGGGACCATTCACCACTGCTGCACCGTGCCTATTGTTTCGAATCCGGGGCTCGCCCAGAGGGCAAGCGGGGACACCGTATTGCACTTTATCGCATGAAACTGCACAAACAGGTCGTTCTCAGGGTAGTTGGAGTTTTTAAAACTGCTGGATGTCACGAGTAGACTGATGTCCGATTGTCCCTATTCATCAACCGGTGACCTCAGCAATGGTCGGCCGTATAAGGAGTACTCGTGGCCAAGTCCAACGGACGGACCCAGCGCCCCCAGCGCACTTCTCGCAACTCGTCGACGGCCAATGTCGAAACCACGACCCAGCCGAACGACGATGTCGAGGCAGTAGAGGACTCGCAGGTCGAGCAGACGGAGGATCTGGGGGACGAGAGCCTCGAGGGCGACCTCCTCAACCTGGATGACCCCTCCGACAAATCCGACGTGCTTGCCGACGATGATGACATCGACGGCGACGCTGAAGTCACCGGCGGCGACGCCGATGCCTCCGCTGTCGGCGACGACAACGCTGCAGACGACGAGACGGCCAAGAAGTCCACGTCGAAGGACTCCGGGGCCAAGAAGGCTGCCGCCGCTGATGCAGCCGACACAGCCGACGAGTCCACCACCGATGCCAAGAAGACTGAGACGTCTGAGAAGGTCGACAAGGCAGCCAAGTCCGACAAGGACAGCAAGTCTGCCAAGAAGAGCGAGACCACTAAGGGTGCCTCCGCCAAGGGCTCTGCTGCCAAAGGCTCATCGGCCAAGCGCACCTCGCGTTCGGGCAATCCGGCCAAGCGCCCCCAGGGTCGCAAGACCGCCTCTTACACCTCGCAGTCCGGTCAGCAGACGATCAAGCCGAACCCTCGCTGGTTCCTGCCGGTGCTCATCGGCCTCCTGCTCATCGGCCTGATCTGGCTCGTGACCTTCTACGTCTCGCAGGGCGCGTTCCCGGTCGAGGCTTGGCAGAACTGGAACATCCTCATCGGCTTCGCCTTCTTCGTCGCGGGGTTGATCATGTCCACGCGCTGGAGGTAGTCGGCAGGCACCACGCTTGCTCCAAATGACGGGGGTTGCGTCGATCACCGGGTGTGCGCACCCGCAGGTCGACGCAACCCCCGTTTTTCGCTGGCGTTGCCGCCGTCAGCGCGTGACCTGCCCCGTCAGTGCGCGTGACGCCCCGTCAACCCATGCCCACACGGCGGTCACCTGCGGGTGGGGTGATGGCCCCCTATTGACGTTTCAACTGCCTTGGCGTGCACTTGTCCACAGGGACGAAGTTATACCCAAGCCGGGAGCGTCGCTTGTGCATAACTTATTTTGGGCCTGTGACCTGGCGAAATACACACATGTAAGTTATCCACCATGTGGATAAAGGTTGTGGACAGCTAAATTCAGCCCGCGAGGACGCCAATTATTCACGGAAGTCTGATATAAGCCTGAGAGTCGTTGCGGACTCCTCAATGAATGGTCAGCGCTACTCTTCACATGGAGGCGATCTGCCAGGCGTCGTTGATCTGCCAAGCGCTGGCGGCGAGCACCAGGAGAAGCAGCCCGAGGGCCGCGAGTGCGAACATCAGCGTCGACTGCTTCTTCGGCACCAGCAGAGCACCGCAGCCGAGCACGAACCCGGCGATGAGCCCGCCGAGGTGGGCCTGCCAGGACACTCCTGCGACGAGGAATCCGTATCCGAAGTTGAGGGCAACGAACAGCACGACCCCCGTGATGTTGCGGTCGAGCTTCCGTGTCGGCACCAGCAGCACGCCGATGATCGCAAAGACCGCACCGGAGGCACCGATGTTGTTCGTCACCCAATCCACAGAGAACGGATTCGCCAGAACGAGGACCATGACTGACCCACCGATCGTCCCCAGCAGATAGACGACGAGGAATCGCCAGCGGCCGAGAGCTCGCTCGACGAATGATCCGAAGAAGAACAGACCGATCATATTGGCCAGAAGATGGAACGGTGAGGGCTGTTCGTGCACCAGAGCCACCGTGAGGACTCGCCACGGCTGTTCGAACACGAGGGCGGGTACGAAGCTCAGCCGATGGGTGAGATCCAGGCTGGGCAGCAGCTGGGCCAGGAAGACCACGCCCGTGAGGATCATGATCACACTGGTGACCAGCGGAGGGGTCACAGAGAGGGCCCGGCCGGTCTCCCGGGCCGAGCCCTCCTGAGGTGTGTCCATCACACCATGGTACTCAGTTCAGTGAGCCTCAGTACTCCAGTACAGCAGGTACCGATGCTCACCAGCGAATCGGAGTCAGCCGTTGATGTCGACCGATTCCAGGACGACTGGTTCGACTGGCTTGTCCATGGCAGCAGTGCGGACGTTGTTGATCTCGTCGACGACCTTCTGCGAGGCTTCGTCGGCGACCTCGCCGAAGATGGTGTGCTTGCCGTTGAGCCATGGGGTCTCGGCGGTTGTGATGAAGAACTGCGAGCCGTTGGTGCCGCGTCCCATCTGCTTGCCGGCATTGGCCATGGCCAACAGGTACTTGCGATCGAACTGGAGTTCCGGGTGGATCTCATCATCGAAGGTGTAGCCCGGGCCGCCGGTGCCGGTGCCCAGCGGGCAACCGCCCTGGATCATGAAGTCCGAGATGATGCGGTGGAAGTTGAGGCCGTCGTAGAAGGGGCGCTTGGTGGGTTCGCCGGTGGCAGGGTCGGTGAATTCGCGCTCACCCTTGGCCAGTTCCACGAAGTTGGCAACAGTCTTCGGCGCGTGGTTGCCGAAGAGGTTGATGGTGATGTCACCATGATTGGTGTGCAGGACTGCTGTATGCGTAGAAGCTGTAGTCATAGAGCCATTCTTTCACGCCCCGACGGCTTCCGCAGATTCCGCCGACTCGGTTTGCAGACTCTGTCAGCGTTTCTGCAGACAATTTCATGACAGCCTGATGTCCGGCGGCTTGCACCTAGGCCGTAGACTGAGACTGATCAATTGCCCCCGACAAAGAGGATTGGGAATGTTCATGTCGAAGAAGTCAGCTCGAGATCCGTTCACTTCGAAGCTCGATTCCGCGAAGAAGACGTCACTCCGAGTCCTGGCCGATGCCAGCGGGGCCGCAAGTCCAAAACTCCGCGAAGCCGCTGACAAGGCACGCCCTCAGGTCGAGGCGCTTGCAGAGAAGGCTCGGCCGCAGGTCGAAGCACTGGCCGATCGGGCCGAAGGTCTTGCCGTCAGGGCCCGCCCTCAGGTCGAAGCATTTGCCGACAAGGCGAATGATCAGGTTCACGCCTGGGCGGACAAGCTCGATGCCTACCGCCCCGAAGCCACCGAACGTGCCGGCAAGTTTGCGACCAACGCCGCCAACTCGCTTGCAGCCGTTGAGACCCCCCAACTCGTCGACGATCTCGCTGTGCGCCTGACCGGCGACAAGAAGGCCGTGAAGAAGGCCCGCAAGGCCCTCACGAACGCTGGAAAGCGGATCCAGAAGGACACCGCACGCAAGTCCGGTGGCGGCAAGGCCGCAGTCGTGTGGACCTTGGTCATCGGCTCGGCAGCCGGAATCGGCTACTACGTGTGGAAGAAGGCGCAGCCGGTCGAGGACCCATGGTCGACGCCGCTGCCCAACAACCGTCCCGAGGATGCTCGTCCGGTGGGCTCAACCCCCGCTTCCCGCCAGGGAACAGCACCCGAGGTCTCGCAGACCGCAGTGCCCGAGTCGAAGACTGCCGAGGCCACCGCCACGACAGCAACAGCACCGACTCCGAAGCCTGCAACCGAGGCCAAGGGCACCAAGGCGACGCCGGCGACCAACGTCAAGCCTGCCGAGGATTCGAAGTCAGCCGCCGAGACGGTGGAAGACAAGAACGCCAAGCACTGATCTGTTCGGCAAGCATTGACCTGTTCGGGGAGGTCGACTGACATGGTCAACTGACCGGTCGATCGCCTGATCCAGACAGATAGAACGGCTTCCGCCGCTGAAGTTCACCCACGTGAAGACGTGAGAACAACAGCGACGGGGGCCGTTCGTCATTCACCCAGAACCTCACGCCTGTTCGCCGGCCCACCGCCCCGGAAGCGACCGGAGATGCGGACCGCCAGCAGCCCCGCGATCGTGAAGGCAAGGGTCGCTGCGAGGATGAGCAGAATCGGAGCAGTCCACCCATCGGTGGCGTTGCGCAACCAGCCCGCGAACGGCGGCGCCAGCGTGGCGGCGAGGTAACCGCCTCCCTGCACCCGTGCCGAGGCCGAAGCGGTTTCCCTATCACTGCCAGCGGTGCGGGCGATGATGGAGAAGATCGCAGTGAATCCGCCGCCTTGGGCGACGCCGCCGGTGATCGCCCACAGCACGTATGTGCTCGGAGCGAGCAGCAGTCCAACAGGCAGTGAGAGCCACAGTGCGGCGATGATCGCCACCGGCACCCAGGGCTTGGTTCGGGCCGCCAGCAGCGGCACACCGAATGCGCCGAGAATGGCAGCGACCTGGAACAGCGAGGCAGTGCCGCCCGAGGCTGCCGAGTCCAGCCCTCCTGTGTCGGAGAGGATCGAGGGCAGCCACGTCGTGGTCGTGTAGTAGGCAATCGACTGTCCGCTGAAGGTGATCACGAGCAGTGCGATGATGCGACGGAATTCGGGAGGTGCCTCGCGCCAAGGACGACGTACCGGTGTGGGCTCTGGTGCCGGTGACGATTCGGCCGATGCCGCGAAGATCGCAGTGCGGCGGATTCGCAACCGGATCATGAACAGCCAGTAGATGAGTCCGATCACGGCCAAAGCACCCCAGATGGCGACGGCCCACCGCCACCCGAGAGCTTCGGCCAAGGGACCCGTGCCGAGCAGTGTGATCATGGAGCCGACGTTCATGGTGGCCGAATACAGACCGGTGACCATCGACACCTGGTTCCAGGGGACCTCGCGCCGGATGATCACCGGCACCGCGATATTGCCCAAGGTGATCGCGATTCCGATGATTCCGGTGCCCACGAGCACGAGCCAGGGCGGGCCCAGGGAACGCAACACGGTTCCGAGAAGGACTCCGGTGAGGCACGACAGCACCGCTGCCTCGGCACCGAAGCGTCCGATGGTCTTCCCCGCAACAGGAGTGAGGAGGGCGAACAGCAACACTGGCAGACCGGTGAGGAGGCCCACCCCGGCGGCGCTCAGCCCGGTGTCGTGCTGAATGTCACCGAGGACGGCGGTCGGTGCGATGATCGGTGCTCGCAGGTTGATCGCCAGAACGACGATGCCCACGACCATCCACGGCAGCATCCGCCGGGCGACGGAAGGGTCAGGCTGGTTCACATGCGCTCGGGCACGCGGATGCCCAGGACGCCGAGGCCGGCCTCAAGCACCTCGAGGACCGTCTGGCTCAGCCGCAGCCGGGAATCGCGCACTTCGGCGGATTCGGCGATGAGAACCGGGCACTGCTCGTAGAACGAGGTGAACGATTGGGCGAGGTCGAAGAGGTACGTGCACAGCCGGTGCGGCGTGGAGCCGGCGACCACCTCGGCGAGGACATCGGAGAACCCGAGGATCGCCAGAGAAAGGTCGCGTTCGGCAGCCTCGCCGAGGTGGATCGGCGCAGCCGTGAACGCATCCCCGTCCGCCTTGCGCAGGATCGAGCGGATCCGGGCTCCGGCGTACTGGAGGTAGGGCGCGGTGTTGCCGATCGGGGCGAGCATCCGGTCGAGGTCGAAGGCGTAGCTCGTGTCGTGGGCGACGGAGAGGTCGGCGTACTTCACGGCGCCGATGCCGACGATCTGTGCGACCTCGGCTTCCTCTTCGGGGCTGAATTCGGCGTTCGACTCCTGCAGTGTGGTCTTCGCGCGGGCGACGGCCTCATTGAGGAGTTCGGCCAGGCGCACGGGGGCACCGCTGCGGGTGCGCAGGATCTTCCCGTCGTCACCGAGCACGTTGCCGATCTTCACGTGCTCGACTGCAACCTCCTCGGGCAGCCAGCCGGCGGCTCGAGCGATGGAGAAGACCATTTCGAAGTGCATCGCCTGCGGGGTGCCGACGACGTAGAGGGCACGATCGGCCCTGAGGGTGCGCACCCGATGACGGACAGCCGCGAGGTCCGTCGTGGCGTAGCCGTAGCCGCCGTCGGATTTGCGGATGATGAGCGGCAGAGGTTCGCCCTCACGCCCGGTGAAGCCCTCGGGGAAGACGCACAGGGCACCGTCGCTGATGCGGGCCAGGCCCTTCTCCTCGAGCTCGGCGCAGACCGCGGCAAGGTCATCGTTGTAGATGCTCTCACCTGCCAGGTCCTCATCGGTCAGGGTGACGTCGAGGAGTGAGTAGATGTGGTTGAAGTAGATCCGTGAGAACCCGACGAGGCGCTCCCAGAGTTCGAAGGTCTGCTCGTCGCCGCCCTGCAGCGCGACCACGCGGGCACGTGCGCGGGTGGCGAAGGCCTCATCGCTGTCGAACTTCGCACGCGCGGCCTGGTAGAAGGCATTCGGGTTGGCCGAGATGTCCTTGGCCGTCTCCGATTCGATGCCGACGTCGAGGAGGTGTTCGATGAGCATGCCGAAGGGAGTGCCCCAGTCGCCGATGTGGTTCTGGCGCACGACCGTGTTGCCGACGTATTCGTGGGTCCGAGCCAGAGCATCGCCGACGACGGTGGTCCGCAGGTGACCGACGTGCATCTCCTTGGCGACATTGGGCGCCGAATAGTCGATGACGATCCGCGCTCCGCTCGTCTCTGACTCGATCTCGGTGGCCGTTCCCTGGTTCAGGGTCGATGCCAGGAACTCGGGGGTGAAGGTGAGGTTGATGAAGCCAGGGCCGGAGATCTCCGGGGTCTCACAGATCCCTTCGAGATCGAGGTTGGCCACGATCGTGGTCGCGATGTCGCGCGGTTTGGACTTCAGCTCCTTCGCCAGAGGCAGCGCCACGTTGGCCTGGAAGTCGGCGAACTGGCTGCTCCTGATCACAGGGTCGCGTCGCGTGAATTCCTCGCCGAAGGACTGTTCGAGGGCGAGTGCGAAACGATCGTTGAGAAGCGAAGTCAAAGATGGCATGCCACCATTCTATTGGTCAGGGCCCGACTGCGCCGCATGGGCCGCGTCACCTCGGCGCACAAGCCCGAGCACCCGCGCCGACGAGATCTCGCAGAGCGTGCAAATTGGCTGGGCCTCCTCCTCTTCCACAGCGCCGTGTCCGTGCATGCTTGTAATGTGGGTCACGTGAATTCCAACACTTACCTCCGGTATCCGCACATCCACGGTGATCTCATCACCTTCGTTGCCGACGATGACGTGTGGCTCGTCGCCGCCGAGGGTGGGCGTGCTTGGCGTCTGACCTCGGATCATGCTCCCGCGCGCAGCCCCAGATTCTCCCCTGATGGATCCCGTATCGCCTATGTCTCGCACCGCGATGGTCACCCTGAGCTCATGCTCGCCGAGGTGGCTTCCGGTTCTCTGCACCGGCTCACCTGGCTGGGGTCGACGGCGATGACGATGCTCGGTTGGGCCGACGATGAGCGCATCCTCATCGGCTCCAACGCCGGCGAGTTCGAGTCACGCAATCACGTGGTGAGGTCAGTGGGAATCGACGGCAGCGTCGAACGCCTGTCCTGGGGCAGAGCCTCGGGAATGGCCCGCCACCACTCATCGGTGACCGCCTTGGCCACTCCCTACAGTCGTGAACCCGCGCACTGGAAGCGCTACCGAGGGGGAACTGCGCCGCGGCTCTGGCTTGATCGCAGCGCAGACGCCACGGGCAGCGGAGTCCAGTGGCAGCGGCTGCTGCGCGACGAAGAGGCGTCGCTGACCGACCCGCTGTGGGTGGGAGACTCACTGGTCATCACCTCTGACAAGGCCGCGAGCTTCCCCCATCATGCCAACGAGCAGGCCAACCTCTGGATCTGGGACGGTCTGGCCACACGCAGCGATGGGGATCCGGGCGAGCCTCGACAGCTGACGTTCCAGACCGAAGCCGAAGGGTACGTCCGCAATGCGACGACCGACGGGACGCGCATCGTGTGGCACAGCCGCGGCGAGATCCGCATCCTCGACAGCCTCGATGCCAGCATACGGACCCTCAAGGTCCAGCTTCCGGGCACCCAAGTGCAGCCGCTCAACCTCGACTCGAAGTCTAGGATCGGCGCCATCGCCCCAGATCACGATGGTAACGCCTCCCTCATCGAATGGCGGGGAAAGACTTTCTGGTTGGCTCATCGTGAGGGCCCCGCACGAGCGTTGTGCGCGGACTCTTCGATCCGCACACGCCTCCCGGTGGTGCTCGGACAGACTGGACAGGCGGCCTACGTCACCGACGTCGAAGGCGAGGATGCCATCGAAGTTCGCGCCACCTCGGCGACGGCTTCGGAACGTCGGATCGGAGCGGGCGCTCTCGGACGGGTTCTGCACATGACCTCCGATCCGTCCGGAAAGACCTTAGCCACAATCTCCCACGACGGAAGCGTCCGTCTCGTCGAGGTCGGGAACGGCAAGACCCGGCTGGTGGGACATTCGGGCTTCGGTGAGGCCAGGTCTCCCGAGTTCTCACCCGACGGACGGTACCTTCTCTGGTCACAGCCCACTCAAGGTGAGGAACAGCTGGCGCAGCTCATGCTCGTCGACACCAAATCAGACCGTGAGGCGCTGGCGCTGACCAGCGGTAAGTACAACGATTACTCCCCCACATTCACCGCCGACGGCAAGTACGTGGTGTTTCTGTCTGACCGGACTTTCGATCCTGCCTACAATCAGCACTCCTTCGATCTGTCGTTCAACGGTGTGACCAGACCGTGGCTGCTGCCGTTGAGCGCAACTGAGCCGGCTCCCTTCGGACCGACCTCGAGCGGTTGGGCGATCAGCGAACTGACCGATGAGGCTTCGAAGGCAGAGAAGACCAAGGCGGAGAAGTCCAAGGTCACCACCGTCGAGTTGGATGTCGAGGGCGCCGAGGAGCGGATCCTCGCGTTCCCCGTCTCTGCCGGTGTCTTCCGGAAGCTTGAGGCTGCTGTCGGCGGTGTCCTGTGGATCCGTGCCGGGGAATCGGAGGACGGCGTGCTCGGCACCGACCTTGATGCCCCTCCCACAGAGTCGATTCAGTACTTCGACTTCGCCAAACGCAAACTCGTCACCATCGTCGACAAGGCAGATGCCTATTGGGTAAGTGGGGATGGCAAGCTCATGGTCGTCTACGATGACGGCGATGTGACGGTGCGTCCGAGCAGCCGCAAGGTCGAAGACGACGATGACGAGTGCGTCGCGGTGGATCTCTCCCGGCTGCGCTTCGAACTCGACCAGCGCGCCGAGTGGCTGCAGATGTTCGAAGAGAACTCGCGCATCATGCGCGATCACTATTGGCGTGCAGACATGAACGGCGTGAACTGGGAAGGGGTCACCCTGCGGTGGCGCCGAGTCGCCGCGAAGGCACTGACCCATGATGATCTCGTCGATGTGCTGTGGGAGACGGTCGGGGAACTCAACACGTCTCATGCCTATGTCACGCCCTCGAATGCCCTGGGCAACCCGTCGAAACGACTCGGCTTCCTCGGCGCTGACCTGGAACGGACACCGAGCGGATGGCAGATCGCACGGATTCTGCCCGGTGAGAGCAGCGAACCCGCGGCCAGATCGCCATTGCGTCAGGCAGGTGTCGGGGCTCAGGAGGGCGACATCATCCTGGCTGTCGATGGCCAACGGGTCGATGAGGTACGCGGCCCCGCCGCCCACCTGCAGGGAGCCGGCAACAGGATCGTCGAACTCACCCTGCGCCGTGGTCGCAAGGACCGCGTGGTGGCAATCGTGCCGCTGACCAGCGAGGAGAAGCTGAGGTACCAGGACTGGGTGCGATCGAGGCGGGAGTATGTGAGGTCGAAGTCCGAGGGACGTGTCGGGTATGTGCACATCCCGGATATGATGCCCAACGGTTGGGCGCAGCTGCATCGCGACCTCAGACAGGCGATGTCGGCCGACGCTGTCATCGTCGATGTCCGATTCAACCGCGGCGGTCATACCAGCGCCCTGGTGGCCGAACGCTTCGCCGATCGTGTCATCGCCTGGAACGCTGTGCGCAGCTACGATGCCATGATCGCCGACCCCGAAGACGCACGACGAGGGCCCGTGGCCTTCGTCGCGAACGAGTTCTCGGGCTCCGACGGTGACATCATCAATGCCCGTGCTCAGGCCAAGGGCTTGGGCCCCGTCATCGGTGTGCGCACCTGGGGCGGAGTTGTCGGCATCGACGGCCGCTACGACCTCGTCGACGGCACCGGTGTGACTCAGCCGCGTTACGCCTTCTGGCTTGAGGGCAAAGGCTGGGATGTGGAGAACTACGGTGTCGAGCCTGATATCGAGGTCGAGCATGATCCTTCACAGCTGTTCAGTGAGGACGATCTGCAACTCGATCGTGCCATCGCCGAGGTGCTCTCCAGCCTGGAGAAGACCCCTGCGGCCACGCCCCCGGACTTCCCGGCCCCGCGCGTGCAAACACCCCCGAAGCCCCAGGCCCCAGCCACGCCCACGGAGTAGCACCGGCGACGCCCACGGGGAAGTTTCAGCTGCCCCCACGGCGCAGTCCCGGCAGCGGAGCCAGCCCTCCGACGCCCACGGAGTAGTCTCAGCGGCGCTCACGGAGTAGTCTCGGCGGCGGAGCCAGCCCTCCGACGAAACACCAGGGCCTGGGCCCGCGCAACCGCTGCAGTCTGCGACGCGATCTGTTCGTCAATAGTGACTGGCCGCGGGCTTCGGTCAGCCGATGACTGTCCGCAAACGGTTCTCACTGTCTACAAACGTTCGCCGCAGAACGTCCAAAGGACCGTTTGTGGACAGCAAATCGGCGTTTCACGCACGCTCACCGTCGACCGCGACGAGCGCCCAGAGTCCGAACGCCAGGAGCACGAATCCGGAGATGATTCCGCTGAAGATGGGGATGAACGCTGGGATCGAGGCGAAGAAGGCGATGAAGCCGGCAATGCCGCACAGTGTGACGACTGTGGCGAGAATATGGAACCGGTTGAGTTTGAACACGTGGCCGAGCGCATAGAAGTGGGTGCCGACGACGAACGCCACCCAGGCCACGCCGAGCTCGGGATGTCCTAAACCGCTCAGCAGGCGCGTGCCGCCGAAGAGCGCCAGCGCTTCGATCCCGACGATGATCCAGTAGCTGCGTCCGAAGGGAACGGTCCGACGCGGTCCGGCCGCAGCCTGCCCCTCAGCGATCGCAACCTGCCCCTCAGCTGACTCGGCTGATTCGACGGACGTTGCTGAGGAGACATGGGCGCGCTTCATGCGGCCCAGTGAACGAATCGCGAAGAACACGATGACGGCGAAGGCCGCGATTCCCATGATGAGCACGAGGATACGGCCCAGGGTCGAAAACGATGTGCTGTTGATGATGAGGAACACCAGGCCGAATGCTCCGCCGATGAGGGAGCCGATCTCCGCACCGGCAGCCGGCTGCGGTCTGGTCTCACGGGGTTGAGTCATCACTGCCCTCTCGAGTGTGCACGGATACCACGGGGATACGAGGATCGGTTCTATCATTACAGTCTCACACTCCGCACCGGGTACTCCCGCGAACCCGCAGAAGCGACAGAGATTCGCCACTCTGGCTTCATCGACTCAGACTTCACCGACTCAAGGGTATTGACCTCTACACTGAACTAGTATTCACTTGGCGTGAACATAGATTCATTTTCTTGCGGGATCAGTTGCCGTCGCCCGCAGGACATCAGCTTGAGGAGGCAAAGATGCCAGATACACAAGGGTCCGCGGCCGCTGCGCAGGAGTTCGCCGATATTCTCTACGAAGTCGAGGAGTCCTATGCGGTCATCACCATCAATCGCCCAGACTCGTTCAACTCCTTCCGCTCACAGACAGTCGACGAGCTCATCGAGGCTCTGACTCTGGCCTGGGGCGACAATCAGGTCCGCTCGATCATCCTCACCGGTTCCGGGCAGAAGGCGTTCTGTGCCGGAGGGGACGTCAAGCAGAAGGCGAAGACCGGCGACTACGGTCCCAGCCGCTACGGGATGTTCCGCATCTCTGAACTCCACAAGACCATGCGATCCGTGCCGAAGCCCATCATCGCCGCCGTCAACGGCGTCGCCGTCGGCGGAGGCAACGTCCTCAACACGCTGTGCGACATCACGATTGCCGCCGCCCATGCCCGCTTCGGACAGGCCGGACCCAAGGTCGGGTCCTTCGACGCCGGCTACGGCACTGCGTTCCTCGCCCGAGTCGTGGGCGAGAA
The DNA here is from genome assembly GCF_016107655.1 of Brevibacterium antiquum. Lineage (GTDB taxonomy): Bacteria > Actinomycetota > Actinomycetes > Actinomycetales > Brevibacteriaceae > Brevibacterium > Brevibacterium antiquum. Next base: position 142,475 of record NZ_JABASX010000009.1, on the reverse strand, counting down.
GCGGGCACGCGAGATGTGGTACTTCTGCGAACTCATCGACGCCCAGAAAGCCGAGAGGTGGGGCCTGGCCAATGAGGTCGTCGAAGCCGAGCAGCTCATGCCCAGAGCCAAGGAACGAGCCCGAGCACTGGGTCTCAAGGCGCCGACCGCCCTGCGCTTCCTCAAGCAGTCGTTCAATGCCGACTCCGAGATGCAGACCGGTTTCACCAATCTGGCAATGAGCGCCCTCGACCTGTACGCGCACTCTCCCGAGTCGCATGAGGGCGCTGCCGCCTTCGCCGAGAAGCGCGATCCCGACTTCAGCAGCTTCGACAACGCGTACTGAATCGCAGGCAATCAGGCCGACCAGCCCACCAGAACAGAGGATCACAGTGGACTTCGCAATCACCCCAGAGGCCCAGTCGCTGCTCGACACGGCAGCGGCCTTCGAGGACCGCCTCATCTCCGAGGCACGTGACAGGGAGAATGCCGGGAAGATCGGCACCGATCTGACACTGGAGATGGGCAGCGCCGGTCTCATCGCCCCCGAACTCTCGCCCCACCTCGGCGGACAGGGCCAGACGAAGGTGACTGCGGGACTGGTCACCGAGGCGATAGCTCGCGGCGACCTCAACGTGGCGTATCTGCAGGTGGTGGGCTCACTGATGGGCCAGGTCATCGCGCGCAATGCAAGCGCCGAGGTGGCCGAACACTATTGCCGTCTCATCACCTCCGGTGCCGAAACAGTGGCCATCGGCCTCTCCGAGCCCGACGCCGGCTCGGATGCCGGCAATCCCCAGAGCACCGCCACACGTGACGGTGGCGATTGGATCATCAACGGCACGAAGTCGATGTCACTGGCGCTGACCTCGACGGCCACAGTCATCTTCGCGAGGATCGATCCGGACGCGAAACGAGGGAAGGGCATCTCCGCCTTCCTCGTCGACCTCGACGCCCCAGGAGTCACCCGCACCCCGATCACCGATATGGGACAGTCCGCGGTGGCCCGTGGCTCGGTGGACTTCACCGATGTCAGGGTCCCCGGCGATCACCTCCTCGGCGCGGAGGGAGCAGCGTTCTCCCAGGTCATGCAGGGCTTCGACTTCTCCCGTGCTCTCATCGGCCTGCAATGCACGGGCAGTGCCACCCGAGCGATCGAGGATGCCTGGGACTATGTGAAGGGCCGGGAGGCATTCGACCAGCCGCTGTCGAAGTTCCAGGGCGTCTCATTTCCCCTCGCCGAGGCGGAGACGAAGATGGCCGCCGCCAGGCTGCTGTGTCTGAACACCCTGTGGCTCGGCGACGAAGGCCTGCCCCACACCTCACAAGCGGCGATGTGCAAGTGGTGGGCACCCCTGGAGTCCTATCACGCCATCCATCAATGCCTCCTTCTGCACGGCCAGAACGGCTACAAGCAGGATCGCGACGTGGAGAAGCGCCTACGCGACGTGCTCGGCATGCAGATCGGGGACGGGACCGCACAGATCATGAAACTCGTCATCGCCAGGGAATCGGCCGGACGCGCCTTCGCCCCCTGACCAGCACACATCTGGGCCAGCACACATCCGACGAAGGCAACTGACCAGCACATCTGACAACATCACCATCCGAAGGGACCACACATTATGTCTGCACTGGACAATCGCATCATCATCGTCACCGGCGCCGCCTCCGGGATCGGCAAAGGCATCGCCACCCGCCTGGCCGCAGACGGAGCCACCATCGTCGTCGCCGACCTCGACGCGGCGAAGTCACAGGAAACCGCCTCGGCGCTGGGAAATGATTCCATCGGCGTCGCCGTCGATATCACCGATCGGACCAAGGTCGATGCCATGACCGCCAAGGTGGTCGAGACGTTCGGCCGCATCGACGTCCTCGTCAACAATGCCGGCTGGGACAAGGTCGGACCCTTCATGGACTCGACGGCCGAGACCTGGGACCGAGTCATCGCGATCAACCTGATCGGCACCCTCAACTGCACGCAGTCGGTCGCCTCCCACATGATCGCCGCCGATTCCGGGGCCGTGATCAGCATCGGCTCCGATGCCGGACGCGTGGGCTCGAGCGGTGAGGCCGTGTACTCGGCGGCCAAGGGCGGCATCATCTCCTTCTCCAAGACCTTCGCCCGCGAGGTCGCCCGGCACAACATCACCTCCAACTGCGTGTGCCCGGGACCGGCCGACACCCCGCTGTTCGCTGAGATCTCCGAGGACAACCCGAAGCTGCGCACCGCACTGGAGAAGGCGATCCCGATGCGCCGCCTGGCACAGCCTGACGATCTGGCAAATGCCGTTGCCTTCTTCGCCAGCCCCGAATCCACCTACGTCACGGGTCAGACGCTCTCCGTCTCCGGCGGACTCACCATGGCCTGACCCTCACCCACCGAGTCTCCACAACGATCCTCCATCACCGGCACGAGACCAGAGCAAAGGAGCCCTGACATGCCAACCCGATTCGACACGATCCTCACCGACTCCCTCATCGACAAGCACACCTCGACAGGTGCCTGGAATAACAAGACGCTGCTCGATCATCTGGACCACTGGACGAGCGAGACTCCTGATTCGGTCGTGTCGCGAGACCCCTATGGAAGCCACACATACCGACAGCTCTCCGCCGACGCCGAGGCATGTGCCAGGGCCCTCGTCGACCTCGGTGTGCAACCGGGTGAGGTGGTGGGCATCCATCTGCCCAATTGGTACGAATGGTTGGTCATCCACCTCGGCGCTCTCAAGGCGGGGGCGGTCACGAACGGTCTCATCCCCATCTACCGCGACCGCGAGATCGGATACATGGCGAAGAAGGCCGCAGTCACGGTTCTCTTCGTCCCCAACCGGTTCCGCAAGTTCGACTACCCGGATATGGTCGACCGCCTCAGGGACAGACTGCCAGATCTGCGGCATACGATCGTCCTCGACGCTCCCGGAGAAGATCCGTTCACCTCCCGCGAGGGCTTCGAACGATGGACGGACTTCCTGGATCGCGGGACCCGAGGCTCACCGGGGTCAGCTGGTTCGCCAGGATCGGCCGAGGCGGCGGCGAGCATCGACTGGGAGACGCGCAGGCCCGATCCCAATGATGTCGGTCTGATCCTCTTCACCTCGGGGACGACCGGTGATCCCAAGGGGGTCATGCACACACACAATTCGGTGCTCTCCGCGTCACTGCCCTGGCCTGACCACCTAGGCCTCGGGAATGGCTCCGTCATCCACATGGCCTCGACCTTCGGTCATCTCACCGGGTACATGTACGGAGTCTGCCTGCCGCTGCTCATCGGCGGGACCGGCGTGTTCCAGGATGTCTGGAACGGCGAGGAGTTCGCGCGACTGATCGAAGAGTTCGGCATCGAGCACACTTCGGGCGCCACCCCGTTCCTGCACGATCTCATCGAGGCCGCCAAGACCACGGATCGTGATCTCTCGAGTCTGCGACACTTCTGCTGCATGGGCGCTCCGATTCCACGCGTCATGTTCCACGAGGCCAAAGAGCTGCTGCCCAAACTCAACGTCTTCGGCGGTTGGGGGCAGACCGAATGCGGACTGGTCACCATGACCGCCCCCGGCGATTCCGATGACAAGGTCACGAGCACCGACGGTCGTGCGCTCGGCGATATGCAGGTGCGCGTCGTCGATCCGCTCGGCGAACCGATCCCCGCCGGAACCGAAGGAAAGGTGCAGGTCAAGGGCCCGTTCCTGTTCGTCGGGTATCTCAGCGAACCGAAGCTCACCGACGAGGCCTTCGCCGGCGACTGGCTGGACACCGGCGATATCGCAGAGATGGACGACGACGGCTTCATCAAGATCGGCGGTCGATCGAAGGACATCATCATCCGCGGTGGAGAGAACATTCCCGTCACCTACGTCGAGAACATCATGTACGAGCATCCCTCCATCTCCCAAGTGGCGATCGTGGCGGTGCCCCACCCCCGCCTACAGGAGATCGCGTGTGCCGTGGTCACACTGCGAGAAGGCCACACGTTCACCATGGATGACCTGCGCGAATTCTTCGCCGCCAAGGGCGTGACCAAACACTATTGGCCGGAGACCCTGCAGTGCCTCGATGAGTTTCCGCGGACCCCGAGCGGTAAGATTCAGAAGTTCAAGCTGCGGGAGGAAGTGGTCAGCAGGCATGACAAGTAAGACTCAGGACGTCAACGCCGTAGTGCGCGGTGCTCGCGCGGAATTCCGTGAGAAGCAGATCGTCGATGCCGCCGTCGGCCTCATGCAGACGAAGGGCTCACATGCCGTGTCGATGCAGGCGATCGCCAAGTCTGCCGGTGTCAGCGTCGGACTGCTGTACAAGTACTTCTCGGATCGGGAGCAGATCGTGCTGGCCGCGATCACCCGGGTTCTCGAGGACTTCCGGCTGCGCGTGCCGGCGGCGATCGAGGCGACCGAGGATCCTGTGCATCGGATCATTGCGGCTTTCACCGAGTTCTGTCAGGTCGTCGATGACCATCGTCAGGCGGTCGTCCTGACCTATCAGACTTCCAGGGCGCTCTCACGCGCCGGACTGGCGTCCATCCAGTCGCAGGAGCTGGCCACTCTGCAGCCGCTCATCGATGTCGTCGCCGAGGCTGCCGACAAAGGTGACCTGCACGCGGTCGATGCGAGCACGCTCGGTCACAACCTCATGACCCTGGCTCATATGTGGGCCCTCAAACACTGGTACTTCCAGCAGACGCAGGTCAGTCTGAGCCAGTACATCGACCGGCAGGTTCGCACCGTGGTGCTGAGCAACCTCAGCGACGGCGCACGGAAGAGAGTGAAACTGAACTAGTGTCCGCTGCTCCCGTGGTGTCTCAGCTTGCCTCTCAAGCTGCAGGTTGATAGAGCAGATAGAGAAATCCGTCGTCGGTGCCGTAGAGGGTCTTCAGTTCGAGTTCGACCGGTGGATCGAACTGGGCACCGCGCAGGATCCTCGTCTCGGTCCCGGCGACCAGGGTCGGGCTGCGGGTCAGACACAGTTCGTCGACGCCTTCTGCCTCCATCAGGTCGGTGAACAGTTGGGGCCCGCCCTCGCACACGATCCGGGCGAATCCACGCGACTGGAGTTCAGCGATCGCCGCGCTCAGGTCCACCGACGATTGACCGGCCACGATCACCTCGGCGACCTCAGCGGCCTGTGCACGTGCCTGAGCGGGTGCGTCTGCGCAGGTGATGAGGATGGTCCGCGCGGAGCGGGGCGCCTCGGTGAACAGCGAGGCTGAGAAATCGAGATCCAAACTGTGTGAGACTACCGCCATGGGTGCCGTGGGGCTGCGATTCTCACGCAGATGCCGCCATTGCGCATCGTCCTCAGCAGGACCGTAGACCTCGGTCCTGGCAGTGCCGGCGCCGACGAGGATGACATCTGCCAACGCCCGGTTGAGGGCGAACAGCTGCATGTCGATGTCATTGCCGAGACCTCCGGCGTGACCGGCGATGCTCGCAGCCCCATCGACCGACGCCACGAATACCGCGCGCACCCATTGGTCCACAGCGCGAGGAAATGCCAGGGCCTCCGGCAGGATCACGTCCTTCACCTGGTTGGGGAAGAGCCGATTGATCCTCGGAATCTCAGTCATCGCCACCTCGCATCAGAACATTGGCATTCAGGCGTTGAGTCTACTCGCGAACGGGTCACGACGGGGGTCCGAGTCCTCCCTCCTTGCGCCAGAATTCCTCTGTCTTAGACTGAAATCAGCACCACAGCTGCACCATAGAGCGAGGAGGACGATCATGTCAGAGAAGCATCAGGTCCAGGTTCGTCGGATCTACGATGATCCGGTCAACAGCGACGGCACTCGCATCCTCGTTGATCGCATCTGGCCGCGCGGAGTGAGCAAGGACAAGGCCGAACTCGACGACTGGCTCAAGGACCTCGCCCCTTCGAGTGATCTGCGCAAGTGGTACTCCCACGATCCCGATAAATTCGAGGAGTTCTCCCGCCGCTACCGCGACGAGCTCAAAGACGATGACCACGCCGAGGCGTTCAAGCAGCTCAAGGACTACGCGAAGAAGGGCAAACTGACCCTCCTGACTGCGTCGAAGCGCGACGACATCAGCGACGCGACGGTGCTCAAACAGGTTCTGGATAAGAAATAGTCTCCGGCCGTCGCAGCTGCGACACGACTGGGACCACACCACGACAGGTCAGGGACATGACATGAGCGAAACAGAGCCAGATGCGCAGGGCACCGAGCCCGATACCGATGTCCAGCGCGACATCGAACCGGACACACGAGATTGGGCTGATGTGCTCGAGACCGGGTGCGCCGAGTGCGGGTTCACCGGCGACGAGGATGTCACAGCGGTCCCCGACTATGTCTCGGCTTCCGCTGATGTCTGGAGTGAAGTGCTGACCAGGCCGAATGCCGGTGTTCGTGCCCGTTCGGATCGCTGGTCGGATGTCGAGTACGCCGCCCATATGCGCGATATCCTCGACCTGTTCCGCGAACGCACCTCGCTGATCGTCTCGCAGTCGGCACCGACCCTGCCGAACTTCGACGGCGACGCCGTAGCCATCGCATCCGATTACCGCCACCAGAGTCCCGCCGAGGTGGCCCTTGACCTGAGAGCGGCAGCGCTGGCCTATGCGGCCGATCTGGCTCAGATCACCGATGAACAGTGGGAACGCACCGGCTACCGCTCCGATGGACGCGAGTTCACGGTGACCTCATTGACCCGCTATGGGTTTCACGAACTCAGGCACCACCTGCAGGATGTCGGTGTCTGAACCGGCATATTGCCATTCACACTCGAGTGTGGAGACATTAATCTGTGGACATGGGACTGGAATGGGAGCAGCTCGTCGTCGATGCCCACGATCCGCATGTGCTCGGCCACTGGTGGGCGGAGGCCCTCGGGTGGATTGTCGTCGATGAGGACGAGGACGAAGTGGAGATCAGAGCCGAGGAACACGCTCTCCCGGGCCTTCTCTTCGGAGTCGACCCGGAGACCAAGACCGTGAAGAATCGCCTTCACCTCGACTTCCGTCCCGAAGACCAGGCCGCCGAAGTGAATCGACTGCTCGCTCTCGGCGCCCGACGAGCCGATGTGGGGCAGACCGAGGACGAACCCTGGGTTGTCCTGGCCGATCCGGAAGGAAACGAATTCTGCGTGCTCTCGTCTCGCAGGAAGTAGTGCGTGGGCGCATCCGGCAGAACAATCCTGGACCCTGTCTGCCTGACGCCTCCGGTGCCCGAGCTCTTCCTCAGAAGAAGACGCCCCACACCAGAACAGCGATGACGACGAGGATGAACAGCAGCGACCACGGGCTCCCGTAATTGAGCGACCATCCGATGCCGACGCGCTTCGGAACTAAGAACGAAGGGTCCCGGGGACAGAAGTAGAAGATTCCGAGCTTCCAGTTCGCATCATCATCGCGAAGCTGCTTCCTGCGTTCCTTGCTCACTGAGCTCATGCGTGTTCCCTTCTTCGCCGAGGACAGCTCACCCGGGCGTCCCACTCGGAATAATGCCATTGCTCCTTGCCGTCACGTTACACCTGTTGTCAGCGTCCAGCGAGGTCAGAACAGCCCAGAACGTGTTCCGAAAGTTTATTGGACAGAACTGTCCAAAATGCTCTAGGCTCGCACCATGGGCAGGAAGAAGAGCTTCGACGAGCAGACGGTGATCAAGGCCGCCATCGCCGTCTTCAGCGAACACGGATACACCGGCACTGACGTCGGCCTGGTCTGCGAACGTGCGAACATCGGCCGCTCAAGCTTCTACAACACCTTCGAGAGCCTCGATGCCCTGTTCCTGCGGGCACTGCGCGAATACACAGCGTCCGGAACCTCGCTTCGTGAGGAGCTGCGCACAGGAACAGCACCGGCCCCGACGCTCATCATGCACCGCCTCGGCGGGGAACTGGCCAAACAATGCGAGGACGATAAGCGGATCGGATGTCTGTCAGCCAACACCGCGGCCGAACTCGGTCGCGAGGTCGACGCGGTGTGCACGATTCTCGATCCCGATCGCCAGGCCTGGCTGGAGGCCTACGGCATCGTCCTCGAGCGCGGAAAGGTCGAGGGACATATCCGCCCCGATGTCGACACGAAAGTGCACGCGGAGCTCATCCACAGCGTGCTTGCCGGATTGAGGATCGCTGCTCGGGTCATGCCTGCTGACAACGTCCAGGCTCAGGCGAGCGCGTTCATCGAAGCACTGTGCACCCCCGCGGGAATCACAGCACTGCACAACCACATGTCACCCCACACATATGACGGCAAAGCGCCCGAACACCTCATCTCTGCCGAAGGCAGCGCACAGTGACGACGACTCAGGCAAGAGTCCGTGTCCCGGCTCAGGTCTACCTGCTGGCAGCAGTGATCTTCTGCCTCGGCACCAGCGAGTTCATGATCGCCGGAATCCTCGAGCCCATCAGTGCGGATCTGCAGGTCAGCATCCCACAGGCCGGCCTGCTCATCACCGGATTCGCCGTGGGGATGATCGGCGGGGCACCGGCCATGGCGCTGCTGACGCTCAAGCTTCCGCGTCGGGCCACCATGATCATCTCGATCATTGCGTTCTCCGCCCTGCACATCCTGGCCGCACTGTCGCCGAGCTATTCGATCCTCATGGTCACCCGTGTCCTGGCAGCCATCGCCTGCGGAGGGTTCTGGGCAGTCGCCGCTGTCCATACGACGCGCATCGCCCCCGCCGAGGTGCATGGTCGTGCCCTGGCCAGCCTCGTCGGCGGGCTGACCGTTGCCAACCTCGTGGGGGTGCCCTTGGGTACCTGGGTGGGCACGCAGTACGGATGGCGAGCGACTTTCTGGGCCGTCGCCATCGTCACCGCACTCGCCGCCGTCCTCATCGCGCTCACAGTTCGGAACCCGAGGAATGAAGACACCGGGTCAAGCCAGCATCTGCCCACTCTTCTCAAGGCCGAGCTCGCAGCCTTCAAGGGTCCACGAATCTGGATGGCACTGGCAACGACCGCGCTCTTCCAAGCCTCGGTCTTCGCCGCATTCTCCTATTTCTCGCCTCTGCTCACCCGGGTGGCGGGGATCTCCCACGACCTTGTCCCCGGAGTCCTGGCAGCCTTCGGCATCGGCGCCTTCATCGGAGTCGTCGTGGGCGGACGCTTCGCCGATAGGAACATCTTCGGCAACATCATCGGCAGCCTCGCGGCCTTGGCACTCAGTCTCTTCGCTCTGTGGCTGGTGGCCGACACCGGCTGGGCGGCGATTGTCATGATCGTCCTCATCGGTGCCAGCGGCTTCTCGATTGCAGGGGCGCTCAATGCCCGGGTATTCCAGATCGCCACTCAGGCGCCGACCCTGGCGGCCAGCGTGAATACCTCGGCGTTCAACGTCGGCAATGCCCTCGGGCCGGCCCTCGGCGCCGCAGTCATCACACTCGGCTGGGGGTTCAAGGCTCCCGTCGTCGTCGCGATCGTCCTCGCGCTGGCCTCCCTGATCGTCGTCGCAGCTGCGATCCGAGTCGAACGGATCTGGAGGTCTCGTATCGGTGTCGCGACGCCCGAAGAGTCCTCAGACGCTGTCGCCTGACGTCCCCGATTCGGAGTATTCCCGGAGCAGCCCCTGAAGCCGATCGGTCATGAAGCGGTAGTACGCTTCCATCTGTTCGACTCGCCGACGCTGGACACTTGGCAGCGTTCTGCCCTGATCCTGGTCCGACTCCGCGAAATCCAGCAGTTGAGTCGTTGCCCGATACTGGTGATCCAGACATCCGATCCACGCGTCTGTGCACATCGCCCCGGACGGGTCTTGAGTCAACCCAGCCGACGACCGTCTGTCAGCCGTCCCCGGCCCGCTCGAACCGCAACAAGATCATTCCAGTGGGCCCCCCTGGCACCAAGACGACCAAGCGTCACCGCATCCACCCCGCCTGGTGGGTGGCCGCCGTTGCGTTCCTCGCGCTGCTCGCCGCGGCAGGTTTCCGGGCAGCCCCGTTCGCCGCTGCGCTCATGGATCGCTTCGGAGTTCGCCAGATCGTGGCGCTTGCTCTCATCCTCGTCACAGCGGGTGCCGGGGCCAGCGTGATCATGACCGCTTCGTGGCAGCTGCTCGTCTTCTGGGGGCTGCTCATCGCTGCGGTGGCTCTCGTAGCCGTGCCGGTCGTGTGGTTCGTCCTCCGCGACCATCCGGAAGACCGCGGTGTCCTGCCCTATGGCGCCGATCCCGAGACCTATATTCCCGACGAGCGGTCCACAGGCGGAGCCGCCAAGCGCGCCTTCGCCGGCCTGGCCTTCGCTGCTCGACATCGATCGTTCTGGGCTCTGGCCATTGCGTTCGCCATCTGCGGGGCGATGACCAACGGTCTCATCGGCATTCACTTCATCCCGTCTGCACACGACCACGGCATGCCGACGACCACTGCGGCAGGCCTGCTCGCGGTCGTCGGGATCTTCGACATCGCCGGAACCGTGTTCTCCGGGTGGCTGACCGACAAATTCGACCCGCGCTTCCTCCTGCTCACCTACTACACCTTCCGCGGCGTCGGGCTCCTGCTCCTGCCCTGGCTGCTCTCGGACATCGTGCATCCGTCCATGGTCCTCTTCATCGTCATCTACGGCCTCGACTGGGTCGCGACCGTTCCGCCCACCTCGGCGCTGTGCCGTGAGGTCTTCGGCGATCGAGGCACGATCGTCTTCGGCTGGGTCTTCGCAGCGCATCAGCTCGGCGCCGCGTCGCGCATCAGCGTTCTGCTACTCGCATCTTTCCCGGCCCCGAGGGGATCGAGGACAGGATGATCACTGCCGTGGCCCATCTGAACTGAGACACACTCGCTCCTAGCCCGGAAATGGGACAGACTTGCCCTCGTGGAATGTGCACGCCATTCTTCTTGTTGACCCTGTATCGCCGTTTCCTATGCCCGAGAGGACGTTCATGAGCAAGTTCGCAGTGACAAATGCTAATACCGGTGAAGTCGAGGAGGAGTTCGCCTCCGTTCCCAAGGAAGAGATCCCCGGTTACATCGATCGCGCCCACGAGGCTCACCTTTCGTGGAAGGAAACGCCGCTCCATGAGCGCGCGACGATCCTGCGGAAGTTCGCCGACCTCGTCGATGCCAATGCAGATGAGATGACCGACATCATCGGCCGTGAGATGGGCAAGGTCAAGAAGCAGGGACTGGGCGAGGTGGACAAGGTCGCCCGCACGGCACGGTGGATGGCCGATAACGCCGCCACCCACCTGGCCCCCACACACCTCGCAGCAGCGGGTGCGGCCAGCAGCTATGTCCGCCACCAGCCGCTGGGCGTTCTGCTGGGCATCATGCCGTGGAACTTCCCCTACAACCAGATCGCCCGCTTCGTGCTGCCCAACCTCATGGTCGGCAACTCGATCATCATGAAGCAGGCCTCGATCTGCCCGAAGTCCTCGCAGTACTTCGAGGACCTCCTCACCGAGGCTGGCCTGCCCAAGGGTGTCTACCAGAACATCTACCTCGACAGTTCCCACGCCGAGGAGGTCCTCAAGGACTTCCGCGTCAAGGGCTTCTCGCTCACCGGTTCCGAGGGTGCCGGCGCCTCCGTGGCCGCCATCGCCGCCAAGTACTACAAGCGCGCCGTCCTCGAACTCGGCGGCAATGATCCCGCCGTCGTCCTCGATTCGAAGGACGTGCCGGCACTGGCTCAGAAGCTCGTCGGCCTGCGCCTGGCGAACGCCGGTCAGGTCTGCACCTCACCGAAGCGCATGATCGTCGTCGATGATCTCTACGACGAATTCCTCGCCGAGGCCGTCAAGGCCGCGGAGGCCACCAAGGTCTCAACCTTCGATGACCCCGACGTCGGCATGGGCCCTGTCTCCTCCGAGGGTGCTCGCGACGAGGTCGTGGCAATGATCGAGAAGGCTGTGGCCGATGGTGCCACATTGCACACCGGTGGCAAGAAGCTCGACCGTCCCGGCTGGTTCATGTCGCCGGCCGTGATCTCCGACATCGATCCGAAGTCGGACCTCGGCTGCAACGAGCTCTTCGGACCCGCGGTCATGGTCTACCGGGCCAAGGACGAAGAGGATGCGCTGCGTCTGGCCAATGACACCGAATACGGCCTGATGAGCTCGGTCTGGACCGATGACCTCGAAAAGGGAGAGGAATTCGGCGCCAAGATCAACGCAGGAATGACGCTCATCAACTCCCACATGGAATCGGGACCGGAGTACCCGTTCGGCGGAATCAACCGCTCGGGCTACGGCCGCGAGAACGCCCAGTGGGCATTCCAGGCGTTCACGAACGAACACCTGATCCGCGTTCACGCCTGAGGACCGATCCTCAGATCTGAATAGACAAAGATCCCGCCGACAGCGTCCATATCGCTGTCGGCGGGATCTTCTTTTACGAGTGCTGTCTCAATAGCTTCTCGAGTGGAGGTAAGGGGACTCGAACCCCTAACCCCCTGCTTGCAAAGCAGGTGCGCTACCAATTGCGCCATACCCCCGGAGTACAGACCGATATTACCCGCTCAGACGCTGACTGCGCAATCGGAGGCAGGAGCCCGAGGGGCCGCGCCTAAGCCTGGGCCACCTCGGAGTGCAGAGCAGTGACCAGAGGCTCCAGCTCCGGCACTTCGCCGGCATCGGCCAGCGCCGCTTCGAGAACCTGATCATGCGTCGGGCGGGCGGCGGCGAACAGTTTCCATCCGGCCTCGGTGAGTTCGGTGTAGATTCCCCGACGGTCGTCATCGCAGAGGATCCTCGTCAGGAGTCCGCGATCCTCAAGACGGGTGACGAGACGAGTCGTGGCGCTGCTCGACAAGGCTGCCGCACGGGCCAGCTGCCGCATCCTCATGTGCCAGCCGTCCTGCCGGCTGAGTGCGTCCAGGACCGTGTATTCGACGACCGAAAGCTGATGCTCGCGCTGCAGAGAGCGCTCCAGCTCGGTCTCGATCAATGCGTGCAGAGCAGCAAGAGTACGCCAGCCACGAGACCGGATCTCGACTGCGTCATCTCTGATGCCCATGTGTCTCTCCTTCAGATCGTCTTCACCACAGAATACACCACTTGCGCGGATATAACGCGTGTGCAAGTATTAATACCGTTGCGCTTGCAATTACTGCATACGCCTTCTATTGCACACGCGCCAAGGTGGTCCGCCGTCTTGGTGCGAAGGGGGAGACACACCATGCCACTCGCACTTCTCGCTCTCGCCATCGGCGGGTTCGGAATCGGACTCACGGAGTTCGTCATCATGGGCCTGCTGCCCGAGGTGTCCGCCGACTTCGGGGTCTCCGAGACCGTCGCCGGCTATCTGATCTCGGGATATGCCCTCGCCGTCGCCGTCGGCGCCATCCTCATCACGGTGGCTCTGACCCGCGTCAACCGCAAGGTCGCACTCGTCGTGCTCATGGTTCTGTTCATCATCGGCAATGTCCTCTCCGCTCTCGCACCGAGCTACGACATGATGATGATCGGTCGAATCGTCGCCGCACTCTGCCACGGTGCCTTCTTCGGAATCGGCTCCGTTGTCGCCGCTGGCCTCGTTGCACCACATCGCCAAGCAGCCGCGATTTCAATGATGTTCGCCGGTCTCACCAGTGCCAACGTTCTCGGCGTGCCCCTGGGCACCTTCCTCGGTCAGGCCGCCGGCTGGCGATCGACATTCTGGGTGATCTCCATCATCGGGGTCATCGCACTCGTCGGCATCGTCCTTCTCATCCCGGCGTTAACTGCGCAGGCGAGCGGCACCGGCAGCATCCTCGGCGAGTTCCGGATCTTCCGGTCCGGGCAGGTATGGGCATCGATTCTCATCACGATCCTCGGCTACGGGGGAATGTTCGGGGCCTTCAGCTACATGGCCTTCACGCTGACGGGGGTCTCGGGATTTGCCAGCTCATCGGTGCCCTGGCTTCTCGTCCTCTTCGGAGTCGGACTCTTCATCGGCAACTTCCTCGGGGGACGGGCCGCAGACAAGAGCCTCGGGGCCACGCTGGTCACCCTGCTCATCGGACTCGTCATCATCCTGGGTGTGTTCTCCCAGGTCGCGGGAAGCCAGGCCGCCACGATCATCGCACTGGTGTTCATGGGCGGCTTCGGCTTCGCCACAGTGCCGGCGATGCAGATGCGCATCATGCGTCATTCCAAAGAGGCTCAGACGCTGGGATCGGGTGCCAATATCGCGGCCTTCAACGTGGGCAACGCCTTCGGTGCCTGGATCGGCGGAATCACCATCGCCGCTGGCCTCGGCTACGCATCACCACTGTGGGCGGGCTCTCTGGTCACAGCCGCCGGCCTTGTCGTTCTCGTCATCGCCGGTTTCAGCCGGGGCGGAGAGCTGCGTCGCAGTTCAACCGCGCCGGATGCCGGGCGACAAGCAGCAGCCGGGGAGCCGCACACCGTGGCCGCGCAGAATGTGATCGCCCAGACCGGGCAGTCCGCCTGACTAAGCCCTGGGCCTCAACGCGATGCGGCCCAGGTCTGCTGGGCCCTGACGGGTCAGCACACCTGGGCCGCATCGAACCTCAGATCAGATCATTCGGCTGGTGTCTCCGCAGTCGAGTTGACCACCTCGGCGGGGACGTCCTCCTGGTCCTCGGGCTTCTTGATGAAGAACGAGAGCACTACGGGCACCAGAGCGATGATTGCGGCCAGCAGGAACGCATTGTGCGCTCCCGGCGCACCCGACTCCGCAACGGAACGTCCTGCGGCCTCACCCGAGTGCAGCGCGGAGGAGTAGATCGAGATGAGAAGCGCAGTTCCGGCAGCTCCTGCCACCTGCTGCATGGTGTTGAGCGCAGCGGATCCATGCGAGTACAGCTTGCGATCGAGCGACCCCAGGGAGGCGGAGAACAGGGGCGTGAACGACGCGGCCAGTCCCAAAGACATAACGGTCTGGATGACGACGAGGACCCAGGTCGGACTGCCCACGCCGACCAAAGAGTACGCGAACATCGATGCAGCGATCATGATCGATCCTGGCACCAGCAGGGTCCTGGGGCCTCGTGCGTCGTAGATGCGGCCCATGATGGGAGCAAGGACGCCCATGAGGATCGATCCCGGCAGAAGGACGAGACCGGACTGGGTGGCGTTGAGCCCGGCAACGTTCTGCAGGTAAAGCGGAAGCAGGGAGAAGGTACCGAACATGGCCAGTGCGACGACGGCCATGATGATGACCGCGATGACATAGTTCTTCGCGGAGAAGACGCGCAGGTCGAGCAGCGCCCGATCCTCCTTCTGCAGCATCAGCTGTCGCCAGGCGAACAGGGCCAGGAAGACGAGTCCGGCGGCGATCGCAGTCCACGCGAAGCCGGTTGATGAGCTTCCTCCCGCATCGCCGCCATGTCCTCCGCCGAACTGGCTGAGGCCGAAGACGATTCCGCCGAAGGCGAAGACGGAGAGAACGACGGAGACGTAGTCGATCGGTGCGTGGGTACTCTCACCCAGGTTCGTCATCCACTTCGCGCCGAGCCCGAGTGCGATGAGTGCGATCGGCAGGACGATGGCGAACAGCCAGCGCCATCCCAGAGAATCGAGCACGATGCCCGACATCGTCGGACCGATTGCCGGTGCGAGTGAGATGACGAGGCCGACTCGGCCCATCATGCGACCGCGTGAGTGTGCTGGGACGACATTCATCATCGTCGTCATCAGCAGGGGCATCATGATGCCGGTGCCCGCTGCCTGGACGACGCGTCCGACGAGCAGGACGGTGAATCCGGGAGCCACGAGGCAGATCAGGGTGCCCGCGGAGAACAGGATCATAGCCGCCAGGAAGATCTGGCGGGTGCTGAAGCGCTGCAGGAGGAATCCGGTCGTCGGAATCACGACGGCCATGGTGAGCATGAACGCACTGGTCAGCCACTGGCCGAGCTCCGGCGGGATCCCGAGCGAAGCGTTGAGCTCTGGGATTGCAATGGCCATCGTCGTTTCGTTGAGGATCGCGACGAAAGCGGCCACCAGGAGCAACCAGATCACCCGCATTCCGGCAGGATCGATGGATTCAGCCTGTGCGTCGTTCGCACGTGAGTGAGAGGTGTCGCTGGACAAGGGGGTGCTCCGATCAAAGGGTCTGTCATCGCCCGGACTGGGCGGGAAACTGCTCACAGCAGCCAACTGTGCGCGCAGACAAGGGTGTCAACGAGAATACACTCCAGCTTATTCCGTCGGCACCGAATTGTCGGTGGGGAAAACCTCAATCTGCACCGCTGACTTCGTCTATCATCTCATCCGGTCAACAACTGGTCGATGAACGGCAGGTGCCGAAAACGCAGACGTGCCCTCACAGTTCACTGTGCACCCTTTACCAGCGGCGAAGTCCGCTCAGGGCAGTTGTTGCCGTCGATACCGGAGGCACACTGCTTCTAATCACAGTGCCTCTCACCACAGTGTCACGCGGAACGAACGGATGAGGAATGAACCTGAAAACCGTAACCACGAAGACCTTGGCGGCAACGACGATTGCCGGCGCAACCCTGGTCGGCACCGGTACCTCTGCCACCAGCGCTGAGGCCTCGACAGCCACCGTTGGCGGAACAGAGGTCAGGGCCTTGCGCACTCGCAGGGCACGTTTCAAGGGGAGTGCGTGAGCCTGATCTCCCGCGCCCTGGAGGAAGTCCATGGCGTCGACCCCAGCACCTGGGGAAATGCCGTGGACTATCAGAAGGGCGGCATCGGCGGTCAGCACATGGCGGAGAGCGGATTCAATTGGCACACGGACCAGAAGTTCGAGAATGGTGACATCCTCGTCTGGGGCGATGGTGCCGAGACCAGCGTCTACGGCCATATCGGCATCTACTACGAGGGGCAGGTCTGGCAGCAGACCTACAACGGCGATCGGACCTTCATGCCTTCGACGGTGAGATCGACGCATACTTGGGCTACTGGCGAGCCTGACAGTTCCCCTCCAGAACGACGAAGGCTCCGAACCATACTGGTCCGGAGCCTTCGTGTTTCTGGTGGAGGTAAGGGGACTCGAACCCCTAACCCCCTGCTTGCAAAGCAGGTGCGCTACCAATTGCGCCATACCCCCAGAAGGGAATCGCCTTCACACCGAGTCCGTGTGTTCGGACCATTCGGCCTGGGCACTCTGATTACCGTGCCGCCACCGGAAGAAAACTCCGAGTCCCACAAGTGTGAGACCACTGAGAATCCATTTCTTCATGATCCTCCTCGAAAGGATGTGGGCCTACCTGGACTTGAACCAGGGACCTCTTCGTTATCAGCGAAGCGCTCTAACCGCCTGAGCTATAGGCCCTTTTCAGGGGGTGAACCCGAAGTAAAACGATACCCAACGGCTCATTCCAACACAAATCGGCTGACAGTGACTCGCCTCACATGACCCCAGCATACTCTGAGATCGGCCCTGACCCGGCTGACAACGGCTCGGAATTCCCGAGTTGGGATTCCGAGCCGCCGTCGGCTTCTGGAGTCAGGGTGGGGCAGATGAGCCCCGAACCAGGCTGTTGCTGGTCTCAGTCGTCGGTTCTCAGTCGTCGGTCAGCGTCAGATGGAACCCACCCGCAATGAGGGATCCGATGTTGTAGATGAACGCAGCCAAAGTCGACAGGGCAGTCATCAGTACGATGTTGATGACCGCGATGATGAAGCCGGCTGCCACGACTCGGCCGAATCCGAAGATCCCGACAATTTTCTCAGCCGATTCCGCGCCAGCAACTTCGGAAATCGTCGCTTCAAGACCGCTCATGACGCCGGTGGCCTGGAGGACGACCCAGAGCACGACGAAAGCCACGATGGTGGCGATGCCGATAGCCACGGACATGAGGAACGACATCTTCATGACCGACCACGGGTCCACCGCCGATACGGTGAGGCGAACAGTGCGCGGGCCCTTTTTCTTCTTATTGCCCTTGCCGCTGTCGACCATGTTCTTGACGCCCATTTTCACGCTGCCGGAGCTGGCGCGAATGGTGTTGGTCGCTGATCCCATCGCCGAGGTGGCAGGGCCGCTTCCGGACGATGCCTTCTGTGACCCGGTTGCCTGGCTCGAAGGCGCGGAGCCGCCCGCAGCAGTTCCGGACGAGGACTGTCCAGCCGCAGCTGAACCTCCTGAGGACTGCCCGGCCGAAGGAGCCCGGTTGGGTTTCGGAGAGGCTTTGGGGGCAGGAGGAGCCACCACCCGGGTCTTATCGGATGACTTGCCCGAATTCCCGGAGCTGCCCGAACCCGCCGAGTTTCCCGAGCCGGCCGCAGGATCAGCCTTCTCCCCGTTCTTCGACGATCCTGCCGTCAAGCGGGTGGAACCACTGGACGTGCGTATGATCTTGCCTGAGCCTGGCTGTTTGTTGTCGCTCACTCTTCCACATCCTCGCTGCCGGTCTGAGACTCTACGTCCTCACCCTCCGGTTCCTCAGCTTCTTCGTCAAGTTCTTCGACCACGATCTCGGGTCCACGCGTTACTGCGATAATACGATCATTCTTGCCCGGTTTCGCGAACACCACACCCATCGTGTTGCGTCCCTTAGCCGGAACTTCATCGATATTCGACCGAACGATCTTACCGCGCTCCATGACGACGAGGACTTCTTCTCCCTCATCGACGATCAGTCCACCCACCAGGTCTCCGCGCTGCTCCGTGATCTTGGCAACCCGAATTCCCAGGCCACCACGGCCCTGCAGACGGTATTCGTCGACCGGCGTCCGCTTCGCATAGCCGCCCTCTGTCACGACGAAGACGAAGGTATCGGGCTGGATGACGTCCATGGTCAGCAGCTCGTCATCACCCTTGAACTTCATTCCTGTCACACCGCCGGTGACTCGTCCCAGTGGGCGAATCGAGTCGTCGTCGGCTGCGAACCGGATCGACATTCCCTTGCGGGAGATCATCAGGAGGTGGTCCTCGGAGCTGACGATCCGTGCCGAGACCAGCTCATCCGGCTGACCCTTGTACTCACGGAGGTTGATCGCGATGACGCCGCCCGTGCGGTTCGAGTCGTACTCACTCAGACGGGTCTTCTTCACGACACCGGACATCGTGGCCAGGATGAGGAAGTCAGCCTCTTCGTAGTCTCGGATGGAGAGCACCTTGGCGATCGTCTCACCCGGCTGCAGAGCAAGCAGGTTCGCCACGTGCTGGCCCTTGGCGTCCCGTGATCCTTCTGGGAGCTCGTAGGCCTTGGCCCGGTACACGCGACCGGTGTTCGTGAAGAACAGCAGCCAGTTGTGTGTGGAGGTGACGAAGAACTGCTCGACGACATCGTCTCCGCGCAGGTTTGCACCCTTGATGCCCTTTCCACCACGGTGCTGTGCCCGGTACAGGTGGTTCTGGGTGCGCTTGGCATACCCGCCGCGGGTGATGGTGACGACGACCTCTTCCTCCGGAATCAGGTCTTCCATCGACACATCTCCGTCGAATCCAGCCAGGATCTTGGTCCGGCGGTCGTCACCGTAGCGATCGACGATCTCGTCGAGTTCTTCCGAGACGATCTCACGCTGACGGGCAGGAGTCGCGAGGATGTATTTGAACTCAGCGATCTGCTGTTCGATCTTCTCGGCCTCTTCCTGGATCTTCAGGCGTTCCAGGGCGGCGAGGCGACGCAGCTGCAGATCGAGAATGGCATTGGCCTGAATCTCATCGACCTCGAGGAGCTCCATCAGACCAGTGCGAGCTTCGTCTGATGACGGTGAACGACGGATCAGAGCAATGACCTCGTCGAGGGCATCGAGTGCCTTGAGGTAGCCGCGCAAGATATGCGCGCGCTCCTCGGCCTTGCGCAGACGGAATTCGGTGCGCCGGACGATGACTTCGATCTGGTGCTTGACCCACAGGCGCAGGAACGAGTCCAGGCTGAGCGTGCGCGGTACGCTGTCGACGATCGCCAGCATGTTCGCGGAGAAGTTCTCCTGCAGCGAGGTGTGC
Source organism: Brevibacterium antiquum (assembly GCF_016107655.1). Lineage (GTDB taxonomy): Bacteria > Actinomycetota > Actinomycetes > Actinomycetales > Brevibacteriaceae > Brevibacterium > Brevibacterium antiquum. The sequence goes on along the minus strand of NZ_JABASX010000009.1, from coordinate 122,734 downwards.
TTGTAGAGGTTGTTGAGCACGACCTTCGCCACCGCATCGCGCTTGAGCACGATGACCAGACGCTGTCCGGTGCGTCCCGATGACTCGTCGCGGAGGTCTGCGATGCCGGCGACCTTGCCGTCTTTGACGTAGGAGGCGATCTTCGCGGCCAGGGTGTCGGGGTTGACCATGTGCGGCAGCTCCGTGACGACCAAGCAGGTGCGTCCCTGGATCTCCTCGACCTCGACTACGGCGCGCTGCGTGATCGAACCGCGGCCGGTGCGGTACATGTCCTCGATGCCCTTGCGGCCCAGGATCGTCGCGGCCATCGGGAAGTCGGGGCCTTTGACGATGCCGAGCAACGCCTCCAGTGCCTCTTCCTTGCTGACTTCGGGGTGGGCGAGAAGCCACTGAGCTCCAGCGGCAACCTCACGAAGGTTGTGCGGCGGGATGTTCGTGGCCATACCCACGGCGATACCAGAGGAACCGTTGACCAGCAGGTTCGGGAACCGCGAGGGCAGAACCGTCGGCTCTTGGTTCCGACCGTCGTAGTTGTCTTGGAAGTCGACAGTGCCCTCTTCGATGTCCCTGACCATCTCAAGGGCCATAGGAGCCATCTTGCACTCGGTGTAACGAGGCGCGGCAGCACCGTCATCTCCTGGTGACCCGAAGTTGCCCTGTCCGGCGACGAGCGGGTAGCGCATCGTCCACGGCTGCACGAGGCGGACCATCGCATCGTAGATCGCACTATCGCCGTGCGGATGGTACTGGCCCATGACGTCGCCGACGACGCGTGAGCACTTCGAGAAGTTGCGGTCCGGGCGGTAGCCGCCGTCGAACATCGCGTACAGCACGCGCCGGTGGACAGGTTTGAGTCCATCGCGGACGTCCGGCAGGGCACGCCCGACGATCACGCTCATCGCGTAATCGAGGTACGACCTCTGCATCTCCAGATTGAGATCAACCTGTTCGACACGGTTGATTTCGGTTCCGATATCGTTTTCGTCAGCCAATGTGGGCTCTTCCCTTGTGTCTTAACCCGCGCAGCACGGCGGTGAGTGAATTCGTGAGAGTCTGTGTGACCGTCGGCTCCCGGCAGCGGCCGAGAACCGACGGTGAGGATCAGATATCGAGGAAGCGAACGTCTTTCGCGTTCTCTTGGATGAAGCGTCGACGCGAATCCACGTCATCGCCCATGAGCACCGTGAAGATCTCGTCGGCCACAATCGCATCGTCGAGCGACACCTGCTTGAGCAGCCGGTGGTCAGGATCCATCGTGGTCTCCCACAGCTCCTCATAGTTCATCTCGCCCAGACCCTTGTAACGCTGAATCGCCATGTCCTTGGGCAGACGCTTGCCAGAGGCTCGTCCGGTTTCGAGCAGACCATCGCGCTCGTTGTCGGTGTAGGCGAACTGGTGCGGGGCGTTCGACCACTTGAGTCGATACAGCGGAGGAGTCGCCAGGTAGACGTAGCCGTGTTCGATGAGCGGCTTCATGTAACGGAAGATCAAGGTCAGCAGCAGTGTCGTGATGTGCTGGCCGTCGACATCCGCGTCGGCCATGAGCACGATCTTATGGTAACGCAGCTTGTCAAGATCGAACTCTTCGCCGATGCCGGTGCCGAAGGCCGTGATCATGGCCTGGACCTCGTTGTTGCCCAGAGCCCGGTCGAGTCGGGCCTTCTCGACATTGAGGATCTTGCCGCGCAGCGGCAGAATCGCCTGGGTATTCGGATTGCGCCCCTGTGTTGCGGAGCCGCCTGCGGAGTCACCCTCGACGATGAAGACTTCGGAGATCGTCGGGTCTTTTGACTGGCAGTCCTTGAGCTTGCCTGGCATGCCCGAGGATTCGAGCAGTCCCTTGCGCCTCGTGGCTTCACGGGCCTTGCGAGCAGCCAGTCTCGCCTGGGATGCCTGGAGACCCTTGCGCACAACGTCCTTGGCCTGAGCCGGGTTGGATTCCATCCAGTGGCCGAGCTCATCGCGGACAACGCGCTGGACGAAGCCCTTGACCTCGGAGTTGCCCAATTTCGTCTTCGTCTGGCCCTCGAACTGCGGATCGCCGAGCTTGACTGAGATGACAGCTGTCAGCCCCTCACGGATGTCGTCACCGGTGAGGTTGGCGTCCTTCTCCCGCAGAAGTTTCTGTTCCCGAGCGTAGTTGTTGATCAGCGAGGTCAAGGCCGTGCGGAAGCCCTCTTCGTGCGTGCCGCCCTCATGGGTGTTGATGACGTTGGCGTAGGTGTGGACCGATTCGCTGTAGGACGTCGTCCACTGCATCGCGATCTCGAGGGAGAGCGTCTCGCCGGGCTCCTCGGACTCGAAGACGATGACATCCGGGTGGATGAGATCGGCCTTCTTCGTCGCATTCAGGTACTGCACGTAGTCGAGCAGACCGTGTTCGTAGTGATACGTCGCCTCACGCGGTTTGGCGACTGTCTCTTCGTCCTCGTCGATCTGGACGTTGTCGTCGTCGATCTGAACGTGCCGTTCATCGGTCAGGCTGATCTTCATGCCCTTGTTGAGGAACGCCATCTGTTGGAAGCGCGCGCGCAGATACTCATACGAGAAATCGGTGGTCTCGAAGATCGTCGAGTCCGGCCAGAAGGTCACCATCGTGCCGGTCTCGGAGGTCTCGTCGCCGCGGCGAAGCTCCCCGGTGGGAACACCCTTCTCAAAGTCCATATTCCACACGTAGCCGTCGCGTCGGACCTCGACCTCCAGGCGCTCGGACAGCGCATTGACCACAGTCGAACCCACACCGTGCAGACCGCCGGCCACAGCATAGCCGCCTCCGCCGAACTTACCGCCGGCGTGCAGGATGGTCAGGATCACCTCGACGGTGGGCTTACCCTCTGTGGGGTGCATCGCCACCGGCATTCCACGCCCGTCATCGACGACTCTCACACCACCGTCGGCGAGGATCGTCACCTCGATGTGGTCGCAGTACCCGGCCATCGCCTCATCGACGGAGTTGTCGACGATTTCCTGAACCAGGTGGTGGAGACCGCGTTCCGAAGTCGAACCGATATACATGCCAGGTCGTTTGCGAACTGCTTCGAGACCCTCAAGTACCGTAATATCCCCGGCATCGTAATGGGGTAGATCCTCGGTCGTCATATGACTCCTAGTGCGGGTGGGCGCTAACAGCTTCCTATTCTACCGCGCCACGCCCGGAAATGCCCGTAAGCGGCCCATTAAGGTGCATTTGCGGAATTTTGAAGCCTCAGATGTACCCCCGGGCACGAACGGGACCGGCTATCGCCGTTTAAGGCCCTCTATGGTTTTTCAGATCTGCCGCAGTACAGACTCGGAAACTTCTCAGCCGAAGGTGTCTCGTGGACCACGTCCGGACACACTGCGCCGACCCTTCTTGAAACTACGTCCTCGTGGCCCGCGGATCTCAATCTCCGTGATCGTCTGCGAGCCGAGACCGGCCTCCAACGCTCTGAGGATCGTGGGCTTGAGCACCCGCAGCTGAGTCGCCCATGTCGTCGAGTCGGCGGCGATGATGAGCAGCGGAGGAGAGAAGTCGACGGGTTTGCAGTGCATTGCGACCTGTTCTCCCACCAGATCAGGCCACCGGCCCAGCACCTTGCCGATGTCGATGGAAGACGACCAGCCTCGGGCGGAGATCAGCTTTCCCAGCGCCGATGAGATCGCTGCAGGGTCACGTTTGTCCTTGCCCGGCGAGGAGTAGATGGCTTCGCCTCGCAGTCGTGACCGGCGGCGGCTGCGGACGAATTTCGCTTCGGTCGCTTCCATCCGACGCACCCGGTCAAGAGCTTCAAGTGCTGCGACCGGAGTTGAGGTGTCTTTCTCGATCCCGCTCATGGGAGCAGACGCTCCTGAGCGATCCTTCGGCCCTCAAGCCCTGTGGGCAGATCTCCGTCGACGGCTGCGGTGATGAATACCTGCTCAGCTTCAGTGATCCGAGAGGCCAGTCGGTTCCGACGTCCAGTGTCGAGTTCGGCGAACACATCGTCGAGGACAAGGACCGGCTGTTCGGCGGCCGACCCGGCATCGGAGCTCAGCAGATCCCATCCGGCCAGCTGCATGGCAAGAGCCAGCGACCAGGTCTCGCCGTGTGAGGCGTAGCCCTTCGCCGGATGGTCGCCGATCGTCAGAGCCAGGTCGTCACGACCGGGACCGTGCAGGGTCAGACCCCGTTCGATCTCCGTGGTGCGTCTGCGCTCGAGGGCAGCCAGCAGCAGCTCCCGGCATTCGGCAGCGGATTCGGCCTGAGAATAATCGATGCGTGAATCGTAGCGAGCCTTGATTCCTTGACGTTCCAGTCGAGCATCGGCAGCGATATAGGCGAAGTTCTTCTGCAGCGGCTCGACGATATCGGCGAGGATCCTCTGCCTGCCGTACACCAGCTCGGAGGCTGAGTCCGCATAGGCCATGTTCCAGATGTCCAACGTCGCCTCGAGGCCGGGGTCGCGATCCTCGCGCAGACGTTTGAGCAGTGCGTTGCGCTGCTTGAGAGCACGTTCGAAATCTGTGATCACCGAGGAATAGCGAGGATTGCGGGAAACGACCAAGGTGTCGATCCATGACCGTCGTTCTGCTGGTTCGCCCCGGACAAGGCTGAGATCCTCTGGTGCGAAGACGACACAGGAGACGAGTCCGAGTATCTCCTTCATCTTCACCGGGGAGCGGTTGACCCGTGCCCGGTTCGCGCCCTTGGACTGGATCGAGACTTCGACCGTGGCATGTCGCTGATCGCGGTTGACGAGAGCGGACACGGTTGCCGTGTGCGCGGATTCATTGACCAGCGGCGCATCGAAGGCCACTCGATGAGAGCGCAGGTGAGCCAGATACCCGATGGCTTCGACGATATTGGTCTTGCCGGTCCCGTTGTCGGCCACGAATGTGGTGACCCCGGGTTCGAACTCGAGGTCGAGCTCGGGATAGGACCGGTAGTTACGCAGCGAAAGTCGGGATATCCACATTCAGATACGCGTTGGCATGAGCAAGTACCGATACGATTCGTCGGCCGACGATTCCAGATCCCTCTGACCCGAGATGATGACGGGCTTCATCGGCTGGGTGAACGAGAAGTTCACGTACGGGCTCTCGATGGCAGCGAGACCTTCGGCGATGTAGTGAGGATTGAAGCCGACTGTGATCGGATCACCCTGCAGCACAGCCTCGACGGCTTCCGATGCTTGGGCATCGTCGCCGGTTCCGGCGTGGAGTGTGAGCATCCCGTCGCTGACCTCGAAGCGCAGCGGAGTGTTCCGTTCGGCGACGAGGGAGACACGACGGACAGCTTCACGCAGAACACCGGTTTCGACGATCGCGTGGATCGGCACGGAATCAGGGAACAGCGAACGAACCTTGGGGTACTCACCTTCGACGAGGAGTGAGGTTGTGACTCGGCCCGCCGAGGTGAAGGAGATGAGATCCTTGCCTGCATCGTTGCTCAGACCGATCGTGACATCACCGCCGAGTGACTTCGAGACGTCAGAGAGAGTGCGTCCGCGCAGAAGTGCGACAGCGGAGACGTCGGGACGTCCGGGGTTCCAGGTGAACTCCCGGACAGCGAGCCGGTAGCGGTCGGTGGCCAGAAGTGTGACCTTTTCGCCTTCGATCTCGACGCGAACGCTGGTCAGGATCGGCAGGGTGTCGTCTTTCGACGTTGCGATCGTGACCTGTGAGACGGCGTTCTGGAATTCACCGGCTGCAACGGTCCCTGAGGCGTCGGGGACCTGAGGCAACGATGGGTATTCGCCGACAGGCATCGTCATCAGTGAGAACCGAGACGAGCTGCAGGTGACGTCGACCTTCGAATCGATCTGCTCGAGCGTGACTTCCTGGTTCGGGAGGGCCTTGGAGATGTCGGCGAGGAGTCGGCCGGACACGAGAACAGTGCCGGCGGTCACGACATCGGCTGCGATCTCGACTCGGGACGAGACTTCGTAGTCGAAGACGGAGAGACGTACGGTCCCACCAGCCTCGGCGGTGATGAGAATGCCGGTGAGCACTGGTGCGGAAGGACGACTGGGGAGGGTCTTGGTAGCCCAAGTCACCGCATCGGCAAGGATATCGCGATTGACTTTGAACTTCAGGGGAGATGCTTCGGCGTTCACTTTACTCCTTCGGGGCGACCACCCGACGTATTCAAGACACTGGCTTGACGTTGCTCGGAAAACTCTACACAGCCTAGCGGAAATCTCAGCGTCGGGGCATCGGGCTGACAACAACATGATCAGCCACAGGCTCTGCTCAGATCAGGACCTGAAGGATCTCGCATTCGAGAATCGACTGTGACCATGTGTTCGAATAATCGAGCGTGGTCGAAGTGTGTGTCGAGCTCTCCCTCGAGAGCTTCTCGACCGAGCCGATGCAGTCGGTGGCGGTCACCCTCTTACAACTTCAATTCATAGAGTAGAAGTATTAGCACCTGTGGAGTGTGTGGACAACCAACGGTTACGCCCTAGTAATCAAGGGCCGAGCGACTTCCGAGGGTGTGGATCCCCTGTGTACACAGACACATGCTTCGGTGGGCGCTTGGGTAAGCACATCCATGTAGTTCACATCCGTCCACTCACTTCGTGAAGTTATCCACCATTCTATCCCCAGGTTACGTGGTTTGTCCCCATGGTTATCCACAGATGTGTATACCGCGTTCTATAGGCGATGTTGCTGTTTAATGCGGTTTGTTAACTCGGTGACCTGAGTGTAGACCGCCCGTCGTTCAGCCATCTGAGTTCGAATCTTCTTGTTCGCATGCATCACGGTGGTGTGATCGCGGCCGCCGAACGCCTGTCCGATCTTCGGCAACGACAGCTCCGTGAGTTCACGGCACAGGTACATGGCGATCTGGCGAGCAGTGGTCAGTGTCCGTGATCGGGATGTGCCGCACAGGTCATCGAGGGTGAGGCTGAAGTAGGCAGCGGTCTGCCCCATGATGTCGGCAGCGGTGATGGCTGGGGTGTCGTCCTGGGTGATGAAGTCCTTGAGGACGGTCTCGGCCAAACTGACGTCGACCTGTTGATCGTTGAGGTTGGCGAAGGCAGTCACACGAATGAGAGCGCCCTCGAGCTCGCGGATGTTCGAGGAGATCCGCGATGCGATGTATTCGAGCACGTCATTGGGAACATCGAGGTGTTCGCCGGCCGCCTTCCGACGCAGAATCGCAAAGCGCGTCTCCATGTCCGGGGGCTGCACATCTGTCAGGAGGCCCCACTCGAAGCGTGAACGCAGTCGCTCCTCGAAGCCCTTGAGCATCTTCGGGGGCTGGTCAGAGGTGATGACGACCTGTTTGACCTCATTGTGCAGAGCATTGAATGTGTGGAAGAACTCTTCGACCGTCGCATCTTTGCCCTGCAGGAACTGGATGTCATCGATCATCAGGATGTCGACCTCGCGGTAGCGACGCTGAAATGCTGGTCGCAGGGAGTTCGACGTCTTCGACGAACCGATCGTGTTGATGAAGTCGTTGACGAACTCTTCGCTCGAGACGTATTTCACTCTGATCTCGGGGAACAGCTGTGTCGCGTAGTACCCGATCGCGTGCAGGAGGTGTGTCTTACCCAGCCCCGAATCGCCGTAGATGAACAGAGGGTTGTAGGCCTTGGCCGGTGCCTCGGCCACGGCGAAGGCCGCAGCATGGGCGAATCGGTTGGACGCCCCGATGACGAAGGTGTCGAAGGTGTACTTGGGGTTGAGCTGGGCGACGCCGGGAACCTCGACCGGTGGAGTCGACTGGGCGGCGGTCGCCTCGGCGATCTTCATCTCTCGCGTCGTTCTTTCCACAGGCGCCCCGTTGCTGGGCGCTGGCCCGGTGTCCTCGTACCTGGGCGTCTGCGGCTGCGGATGTGGCGCGCGGTTGTAGGGCCCCGGGGTCTGAGGCGCAGCGGTCGCGGTCTGTGACGGTGCATAGGCCGGAGACCCGGCAGATCCCATCGCCGAGGTGGATGTCTCCGGATCGATTTCGATGGGTGATCCCGGTGTGGGTTCCCCGATGAGATCTTCGAACCTGATCGGAACGTCCAGTTCGGGATCGACGACGAACCCGAAGGTCACTTCGAACCCAAGAACATGAGAGAACTCCCTGGTCAGAGGACCGAGGAGGCGAGTCTCGATGGTTCTGCGCGTGTGTTCATCCCGGACAGCAAGCAGGACCAATGCGTTGTCGACGAGAGCCTTGGGCACTGCAAGTGAGAGGAAGCCCCTCTGATGAGCGGTGAGACTGGGGTCCTGATCCAGGGTCGAGACCACCGTCCGCCATTGGCTGATGAGCTCATTCTTGGAATTCGACACCGTCAATCTTCCTCCGTTTTCGTAGTTTCCTATTGGCATGGTCCACACCTGTGTATGACTTCCACATAGTTTTCCACAGTTTGTGGAGAACTGACGAGTCATCCCAGCAATCCTCCACATTGGTGGATAACCATGTGGAAAACTACACGCTTGTTACTTGTGGACGACCGCCGATGCGCAGAGGATGAATTCCGGCGAACAGTTCACGACAGTGACGTGAAACATTGACATCGAGTTTGACCAGGAACTTTGACCTTGGCTAAGATGGAGTGTCCTGTGTACCGGGCTTCATCCGATTATCTTGAATATCTTTTGGCTCTTATGCACAGGAGTGCTCGGCGGTCGAGACTCGTACCGCCGTTTTTTGTGAGAACGCACCGTCGTTCGACCGCAACCTAGAAATCGGAGACTTGAAGTGAGTAAGCGTACTTTCCAGCCCAATAACCGCAAGCGCGCCAAGAAGCACGGCTTCCGTCTGCGCATGCGCACCCGTGCCGGCCGTTCGATCCTGGCCGCACGTCGTCGCAAGGGACGTGCCGAAGTTTCGGCATAAGTGTGATCACCGCGGCTCACCGGATCCGCAGCGGAGACGACTTCAGAAGGGTCTTCAAAGCTGGCGTCCGTGTGCGCTCGGACCATTTGATGGCACACAGCCTGATAGATAGTGATGATTCCCACGCTGCACGCGTGGGTTTCATCGTATCCAAGGCCGTTGGAAACGCCGTTCGACGGAACCGAGTGAAACGTCGTCTTCGAGAGATCATGCGAGTCCGGCTCGACAGCCTTGATCCCGGTGCTCTGTTCGTCATCAGAGCATTGCCCCAAGCGGCAGAAGCGGAATTCTCCGTGCTTGAGTCCGAGGTCACGATGCTGATGGACAAAGCGCAGAAGAAACTAGAGAGCCGTGGACGCCGAACATGATCTGAAGCACCCCTCGGAGGTGCCCCGCAGACCGGCCGGTTTCTGGCCCACAGTCTGGTGGGTGATCCGAATCGGGCCGCGCATGCCATTTGTGTGGTTCATCAGAGCGTATCGAGTCGTGGTGTCTCCACTGTACGGACAGGTATGTCGGTACTATCCCAGTTGCTCGATGTACGGCCTGGAGGCCTTCGAGATACACGGAGTTCTCAAGGGAATGGTGTTAACTGGGTGGCGAATACTGCGATGCAATCCTTTTTCCCCTGGCGGGGTGGACCATGTTCCCGGTTCAGCGCGCCAGGCCCGCTCAGTTTCAATGCATGACGAAGATGGCCGCTGACAATCGTGTCGTGTGAGCAGCAGATGTTCAGCGCGTCTGTGCATCACGACATTCCGGTGGCTGACCCCTCCGGTACACGCGAGAGCAGGACCCATGGTTCTGTGTCGCGAAGACCCGCGAACAATGGCAAAATGAACGATCGTGAAGAATCGTTGTAACGAGGAGTACTGAATGGACTGGATGGACAAGCTGCTCTACCCGCTGCAGTGGGTAGTTGCTTGGATCCTCGCGATCTTCCACGAGATCTTCACCGCGATCGGCCTGCCAGCAGCCAATGGCTGGACCTGGGTTCTGTCGATCGCCGGGCTGACCCTTGTGATCCGTGCAATCCTGATTCCGCTGTTCGTCTATCAGATCAAGTCCCAGCGGAAGATGCAGCTGCTGCAGCCTCAGATTCAGCGCCTGCAGGCTAAGTACAAGGGCAAGAAGGACCAGTACTCGCGTCAGGCCATGGCCGAAGAGCAGATGAACCTGTTCCGCGACAACAAGACCAGCCCATGGGCTTCGTGCCTGCCGCTCCTCGTGCAGATGCCGATCTTCTTCTCCCTGTTCCGTGTCATCCACAACATGCCGGACGTGGCCTCCGGCTCGGTCGGAGCGATCGGCGGGTTCACTCAGGAGCTCGCGATTCAGGCCGAGCAGTCTTCGGTATTCGGCATTTCGCTGTCGGCGACGTTCATGTCGGATGGCATTGGCGTCAAGCTGCTGACCGGTGTTCTCATCGTGATCATGGCCTCGACGATGTTCATCACTCAGAAACAGATGATGGCGAAGAACATGTCTGAGTCCGCTATGGCGAACCCGATGATGCAGTCGCAGAAGATGCTCCTCTACGTGATGCCCCTCGTCTTCGGCATCGGCGGCATCTACTTCCCGCTCGGCGTTCTCTTCTACTGGCTCGTCTCGAATACCTGGACGATGTGCCAGCAGCACGTGGTCATCCGCAATATGCCGGCCCCAGGCTCCAAAGCCGAGAAGGAGATGCTGGAGCGGAAGGCTCGCAAGGGCAAGCCCGTTCAGCAGCCTGAGATCAAGGGTGGCACTGACACTGTTGTTGAGCAGACCCCGAACCAGAGCCGTCAGCGGCAGCAGCCGGTGAGCAAGAACCGCAAGAAGAACAAGAAGCGCTGAGGAAGAACCATGACTGAAGAGAATGTCGACACGACTGTTGATGAGACCGTCGATGAGACTGCCGACGCGGGTGCTGCGGACAGCGGCACCGAAAAAGATGCGAAGCCGACGAGAGCCGAGCTCCTCGAAGAAGAGGGCGAGATCGCAGCGGACTACCTCGAAGAACTGATGGACCTTGCCGACATCGATGGCGACATCGACATTGATGTCGGAGACGGGCGCGCACAACTGTCGATCGTCTGCGAAGACGACGATGATTCCAACCTGCGCACGTTGGTCGGCCGAGAAGGCAAAACCCTCGGCGCACTCCAGGAGCTGAGTCGACTGGCAGTCCAGACCAGCACCGGTCAGCGATCCTGGCTGATGCTCGACATCGACGGCTTCCGCAACAACCGTCGAGACGAGCTGATCAAGCAGGCGAAGCGCGCAATCGAAGACGTCAAAGAGTCGGGCAATGAATTCGCTTTCAAACCGATGAACAGCTTTGAGCGCAAGATCATCCACGATCAGGTTGCTCAGGCCGGTTTGGTTTCGGAGTCCGAAGGTGAGGGTGACGGCCGGCATGTACTCGTCCGTCCCGCCCATGACTGACATTTCCGCTCTCGAAATTCCCCCGGCAGGCACCGAAGAATTCTTCGGAGATGCCTACCCCGCAGCTAACCGGTATGCGCAGCATCTGGCAACCACCGGCATCGAATGGGGACTGATCGGCCCCCGCGAGATCGACCGGCTCTGGACCAGGCACATCCTCAACTGTGCTGTTGTGGCTGAGTTCATCGATGACAGTGATGTCGTCGGCGACGTCGGCAGCGGCGCTGGTCTCCCAGGTATTCCGATAGCCCTGCTTTGTCCTGAAGCGCAGGTGGTTCTCATCGAACCGATGGAGCGCCGAGTCGAGTGGCTGAAGATGGTCGTCGATGATCTTCAACTGGACAACGTTCGTATCGTCCGAGCTCGCGTCGAAGAGCTCGTTGACGAGGAGATGTTCACCGTTGTGACTTCGAGGGCGGTCAAGGCGATGACAACTCTCATCGAATGGACTCATGAAGTGATGGGTCCTGATGGACGGATCCTGGCCCTCAAAGGTGCTTCTGTCGAGGCTGAACTGGCGAAGACGAAGAAGCTGCTGAAGCGATACCGACTGTCTCAGCCGAAGATTCACATCGCTGACGGCGGAATCCTCGAAGTGCCTAGCCGTGTCGTCGAGATAGTCAAGAAATAGTACGAAGTAGATTTGGTCTAGGCTGAGTATAGCTTTGTGAAACCAATGGATGATGGAGTGCGCCGAATGCCGATCATGGACGAGTCGTCTCCCATAGGTGCTGCAATCGCGCGCGACAATCGACGCGCCGATCGACTGTCCCAGGTGAGTTTTCCAAAACCAGACTCTACCCGGATCTTCACGATCGCCAACCAGAAGGGTGGCGTCGGGAAAACCACGACCGCTGTGAATATCGCTGCTGCGCTGGCGAATCAGAATCTCAACGTTCTGCTCATCGACATCGATCCCCAGGGCAATGCCAGCACTGCTCTGGGCATTGACCACTATTCGGAAGTCACCAGCATCTACGATGTGATCATCGATGACGTACCGATGCGTGAAGCCGTAGCGCAGTGCCCGGACTTCGCGACTCTCAAATGTGTGCCGGCGACTATTGATCTTGCCGGGGCCGAGATCGAGCTGGTGTCTCTTGTCGCTCGAGAACAGCGCCTGCAGAGGTCCCTGAATGTCTATCTCGATGAACAGGCTGCGGCAGGAAGTCGAGTGGACTACGTCATCGTGGACTGCCCTCCGAGCTTGGGCCTTCTGACAGTCAATGCGTTCGTCGCCGCCCGCGAAGTGCTCATCCCGATTCAGTGCGAATACTATGCGCTTGAGGGCTTGAGTCAGCTGCTGAAGAATATTCAGCTCATCCAGAAGCATCTCAATCCGAAATTGGCGATCTCCACAATCCTTCTGACGATGTATGACGGGCGGACCAACCTCAGCGCCCAAGTAGCCGATGATGTACGGACTCATTTTCCCGAGCAGGTCCTGTCATCCTCGATTCCACGCTCCGTGCGCATTTCAGAGGCTCCGAGCTACGGACAGACTGTCATTTCGTACGACCCCCATTCCAGTGGCGCTTTGTCCTACCGGGAAGCAGCCGAAGAAATCGCACAACGAGGAGTAAATCGTGGCTGAACGCAGGAAGCGTGGATTGGGACGTGGTCTCGGCGCTTTGATTCCGGATGCGGCGTCGAGCGACCGACCAGTCGACGTGTTCTTCTCCGGTGGCGAGCCTGAAGATACCAAGCAGACGACAGAAGAGCCGAAGGCACCTCGGGCCGTTCGCACGGATCCTGCAGCCTCCATGCAGTCCTCACGCAGGCGCAAGCCTAAGGCCGGAGCGTCATCCGCGTCTTCGACGTCGAAGACCACTAAGGCGGATGCACCTGCTTCTGAGTCGTCGCCGGCTAAGAGCCCCACTTCGAAGAGCACGACTGCGAAGAGTGGGCCAGCGAAGAGCGCTTCTGCGAAGAAGGCAAGTGGCTCAACCTCGTCCAAACCCGCCGCGTCTCAGACAAAAGCGAAGAAGGCCGCTTCAGGGGCGAAATCCGCAACGGCTGAAGCCAGCGCAGCGAAGACCGGAGCGTCTGGTAGTTCTTCTGCGAAGTCGACGCCTGCGAAATCGACGCCTGCGAAATCGAGTGCTAAGACCTCGACAGGAACCAAGACTGCAACTCATGCGTCGAGCACCAAGGCGGCGAGCGAGGCACCCGCGACCGCCGCTGCAGAGCGTAAAGCGGAATCGGTGCTCGACAGCACAGCCGATATCGAAGCATCTTTCGTTGAAACTGCTGAACCCGACGTCGAGGCGACACCTGTGGACTCGACCGTAGATCGAGCTGACGAAGAGTCGACGCAGGCGGACGATGTTCTGGAGACCCATCCCGGGGTATACAGGTCAGGCCATGAAGTCTTCGATGAGGCTCGACAAGAGACCGCGGCAGATGAACCGTCAACTACACATGAAGTGTCTGCTGCGGCTGAGCCCTCGCCCGCATCGTCGACGCCTGCCTCCGGCAACGAAGATGACGACTCGGTAGCAAACGAAGATATTGGAATCGCGGGAGTTGATTCGATCCCCGATACGGAGTTTGGCGAGATCGACGTTGATCGCATTGATGCCAACCCTCGTCAGCCCCGTACCTTCTTTGACGAAGATCAGCTCAGTGAACTTGTACACAGCATCCGCGAGATCGGTGTGCTGCAGCCCGTCGTCGTCCGACAGAAGCCAAGTGACCACGAACGCTTCGAACTCATCATGGGTGAACGTCGTCTTCGGGCGACGAAGGACGCAGGTCTTTCAACTATCCCTGCGATCATTCGCTACGTTGATGACACAGACCTCTTGCGGGATGCTCTGCTTGAGAACTTGCACAGAGCAGAGCTGAACCCGTTGGAGGAGGCCGCTGCATATGGCCAGCTGCTCGAGGACTTCGGCTGCACTCAGGAGGAGCTTTCCGAACGGATCGGACGTTCTCGCCCGCAGATTTCCAATACTCTTCGCCTGCTTCGTTTGCCTCCGTTGGTGCAGCGGCGTGTAGCTGCTGGTGTCATTTCAGCAGGACACGCTCGCGCGATCTTGGGTCTTCGCGAGGCGGAGCACATGGAGATTCTTGCTCAGCGCATCGTTGCTGAGGGACTCTCTGTGAGAGCGTCCGAAGAAGCTGTGGTGCTTCTTAACCGTGGCGACTCGGTGAATGTTTCACGTGCAACCACACGCGTGGCACCTCAGTTCATTGAAGTTGCTGAACGCCTGGGCGATCGTCTTGATACCAAGGTCAACATCACGGTCGGAAAGAAGAAGGGCAAGCTGAGCGTAGAGTTCGCGAATCAAGACGACCTCGACCGCATTCTGAGCTTGCTTGGAGTCGAGTCGCCGGCGGAATAGCTGCTCTGAGTTGATTGAAGTTGGGCGGGTGAGAATGACATTGTCGATCCTCACCCGCCCAACTTCTATTCAACCCCGTTTAGTTGGGTTTCGCTGCTAGTCCAGGAAGATCCTCTCGCCGAATTGCTCACGTCCCACGCGGCAAGGCTACGACGATTCCTGTGGGTCGGTTGACTACCGTTCCGAGAGCCGTCGAATCGGAACTGTTGCTATTAGACTTCCGGTCTGGTGTTGGCGGCATAGATAGTTGCTCCAAGACGTATAGTCGGCGCGATCGGTCGGGTTGTTGCGCTCGTTTCACGTGAAACAGTGGCAGGTCCACCTCTATAGACACTGAACTTATCTACGTGACCGCTTCACTCGGGCAACGTTCCGCCGATCGCTTCACTGGCGGGAGCACTCGAACGTGGCCACATTATCGAGTTACGCGAGCCCTCTAGCCGATCTAAGAGATGGTTCTATCCAATATGCAGCGGCTGCCGTCTGCTAAATTCCTCGGTAAGGCATGTTTCACGTGAAACGGTCGGCCCAATGACTATCCATCATCCCGGCTAACGCCTTCCCTGCACATCTCACGCTGTGTGGGCCAACGTGAACCAGGCTCTTCGGGCCAAAATAGAATCAACTTAGCTATTAATCTTAATCTGATGACCAGGGGTGACGAAGCAGGACCCGACTTCCTCAAGCTGATGAATACAGGGTGTCAGTATGCGCGATTTCGGTCTTGTGCCTATTGGCCTGTGCGGAGGGTACTGGTTTCACGTGAAACGTCTGTCGTTGTCACACAAGCCTCTTCGGCGGGTGCCCGTAATGAGATATGCCCTCAAGCAGCGGAGCAGAGGCCGTTGGCGACGCCGCACTGATGGCGATCGGCGGGTGTGAACTGCGTTCGTGTGCGGTTCCGGTCGAGCAGTATGCCCGCATCGTGAATACCATCAACTCTGAGGACCACTTTTGCCGCGGCGTCGTCCGCTACTGTTGCTTCGTACTTCCAATATTGCATCCACCGAGTAGGTTTCACGTGAAACTACGTATCGGTTTGTCTCCTGTCTTACCTGGGTAGGAGCCAGCTAACGTGTGCATTGTGTCGAATGCAACGCAGATACCGTCTCCGGCTGTCCCGCTTGGTGTATACGTACTTCGCCTCATGTGACGTATTTGCGGACAGGATTGGCGACCGTATCCGGGGTTCGTTCGCAATGGCTGAATGCTCGGACCCATCGTCGACAATTCGGCGTTAGTACATCGAACAGGGTGGGCGAGAGAAACAAGCGTTTCACGTGAAACATGGTTCATATGAGTCATTGAATATCTCGTTCGTCGCTGGCAAATTCGGGACTGAGGAGCCGTGACCCGATGGACCCAGCATCGGTGGTGTGGATCCGACATCGGTGGTGTTCCGGTATGAGCTGCGATTTTGGTGGCCGTGATTAGTTTGAAACGTGCTCGCTAGCAGGCAGTACGGCCTTCTTAGTTTGATTATCTTATACCGGGTCGAGCGCTTGGGCGCTCCTTCTGCGGTGCTGTTTGTCCTCCGAAATCTCGCTTAAGCGGATGTTTCATGTGAAACGGCCGCCTTCTCAATCTAACCCCGGCACAATCTATTTCGCGATTACCTAGGTGGTGCTCGTAGCGAATGCCGAGCTCCCTTCGATCTTGTGTGACCGTAGAGCAGAAGCAGTACTCATATCGGTGATGCTCAGCGCCGCTTTCCAATGCTGGTCGTTGTACAAACGGGGATAGTTCTCAATGACCTCGCAACATACCTTTCGGCTGCTTGTGGTTGCCCGTTGTTCCATCGTCTGACGCCACGTGGTTAGCAAGCTTCGGACCTGTCGATGAAGCGACCCATATTTTGGTCGGTGTTTCACGTGAAACATGATCGAGGTTTGCTTGAATAAGCGCATCGACGGCTGAATAGTCTGGGGGGGGCACCAACCATTGAACGGTGACCGTGGAATTGCTAAACACCGTCTTCGTGCTATCTCTTTGTCCATCTTGCATTTGAGCATGTTTGTTTCACGTGGAACAAGATGTGGTTTGATCACCGCTAGCGAATACTTTTGTCTTCTTGGATTGGGCATGGTCATCGGCACGACGCTCGTGGGGTGAAGCTGATGATAGTTTCACGTGGAACAATCCGCTTCAATAGACGGTTGATGGCCGTAATCACGGAATATGAGCCACGCAGTATTGCACGCGGACATGCTCGCTCATAATGTCGCGTCTATCCCTTCAATCGCCGCGTCCTTGGGGTCCCGCGCATTTCGGGCCGGCTTTGGGCAGGCAAAACCTAGTACGCGGCGTGCAAGTACAAGGGACTTGATGGGCACATTGTGATGCATGAGTTGGCAAGTGCTGATTCACATGAAACACGGGCGATGGGCACCTGAGCAAGTCGATCTCAACGTAATCTCGTAACGTGTGTCGGGACGATACACCGTTTGAAGCAGCTCGCTGAGGCATTCGTGGCTGCGGCGTGGACAAGTGAGTAGTCTATGGCAGTGTCGCAACATCCTATAGAGGACGACTGAAACACCTATCGGTCGCGTTGGTGGGAACTCTTGGACGGATGGCTTCTCGTCTGTTTCATGTGGAACGGCGCCCGAATATGACGATCGTGAGTCGTACATCGGTGGCCAGATGTACGCAGAGAACAGACTGCTATCTGGGGTGTATCCCACAATATGCTGGTGGGCGTCGGTGTTGTGCCCGCTATGACTCCACATCGGGGTGAGTTGTGAATATTGCTGCGCTCCCTTGAGCTCCGTCTCTCGGCCTGTGTACTCCGTGCGATTCATGTTCCACGTGAAACAGCGTTCGGGTGAGTCGGTACGGGGACAGGTGTGTATGATCAAGGTCGACACGTGCCCCGTGCACATACGGTCGGCAGTCTGTAGTGCCCCCAGTAGACACTTCCGTAGGTCTACTGGGGGCTAGCCTCCAGATGGATTGCTAAGCAGACATATGGTGAAGCATCGGTGCTGATCAACATGCACTAAACGAGGATAGTTGCGGCTTGAGGATGTCCTCAAGCCTCGGCAAGGTCATCGAGCTGGTCAGATCGACTTTAACCGCATTGATTGGGCTCGAGAGATGAGTGCTTCGATGTACTGTCTCATTCTTACCCGCACAGATGTACTTGGTACTCCGCAATGACATTTTCGGCGATTGGCAACCCAAGGTCGCGGCCGAGAATCAACGATTACCCTTCTGGCCGGGAGGATGGGAATCTGCGACCGAGTTCGAGGCAACGGATCGAAGCAAGCGACGGACACAGCGCCATCTACCGAATCAGGTTGAGGGCTATCGAGCTCGCGTTTCACGTGAAACGTCAGGCATCGAGTTTCTAACTGTACGCTTTGATCTGCGCCAGGCTGAGAGTCCCGGTTTCAGGATCCGAGTCCTCGCGGACGTAGAGTCTTTGCAGGCCAGCAGCGATGCCGTCAGCAATCGCATCTCGTACGTTGGCATCTTCGAGGTTATCGAGATCGTCTGCATTAGTGAGGTAGCCAGCGACTACGTGAACCTTTGGAGTGCGGAGCCGTTTCAGAGAAGACCAAGTGCGAGCATGGCTTCTGCAGTCTCTCATTCCTGTTCGGGCAGCGAGTTCGCTTTGAATGAGTTCTGCCAGACGTGCGCCGGTCGGGGAATTGATGTCTGAATGAGTCTCGTGTCCGAAGAAGAAGGTCGCGATTCCGTTAGCGTCTTTGGACTTATTGATGTCCGCGGTCACCGTGATGACGGCAGAAGCACCGAGTTGGTCTGCCTTGTTGACCTCGACGGCGTCACCGTTGAGAACGATTGCTCCTGCACCGACAGCCTCCAGTCGTCCGGCAAGTCGGGTTGCTATATCGGTGGTGATACGTCGTTCGGTGTCGGCCTGCGCTTCCGTCATTGGAAGAGTCTCGAAATCTACAACTGTAGTTGCGGCCTCGATGACGAATGTGCGTCCGGCAAGCGAGGTCCCAGAAGCTGCAACTCGTGCTCGTTCTTCTAAAGCAAAGAGGTTCCCGGTGTCCTGTTTGCGGTCAATTGCGTCGAGCCCGCGCAGTGTCTGTGGTCCTGCTACTCCGTCGACCTTGGTGCCGAGACTCATCTGCAGCTCTTTGACGGCGGCGTCAGTGACTGCTGAGTACTCCGCGTCCATGCGGCCTGCGTAGAACCCAAGACCGGCGAGGGTTCGCTGCAGTCTGAGTACATCGTCGCCTGTAAGGACTCTCACAGGGTCATAACGGAGGACACGGTCTCCGAGTTGATATCGAGCCCGTTCGAGCTCTGAAAAGGTCTCTGTGCCCATCACACCGTCACAGAGAATCCCTCGCACCTGTTGGAACTGCCGGACGGCGAGCTCGAAGGTCCGATCAAACTCGACAGATTCGGCTTGACCGACATTGAGCCCCAGACGAGCCATCTGAGATTTGATGTTGGGCAACACCTCAGAGCTGTTCCCGCGTGAAAACGGCGGGTGTGGGTTGTGAGTCAATGCGATGCCAATCTGCTGTGCGAAGTTCTGAACGTGTTCCTGTCTGCCATCTGGATAGACCTAAGGCGCCTGTTGATCGTACAACAGGCGCCTTAGAACATGATCAGATGAAGTCGGAGAGCTCATCCTCAAGCGCCGGCTTGGGCCGTGCACCGATGATGGTCTTTGCTACTTCACCATCCTTGAAGACGTAGAGCGCAGGAATCGAGGTGATTCCGTACTTGCTCGCCGTCTCGAGATTTTCGTCGGTGTTGACCTTGACCACGTTGAGCTTCTCAGTGTTCTCTTCCGCGATCTGGTCAACGATCGGGCTGACCATGCGGCAAGGGCCGCACCATGGAGCCCAGAAATCGACGAGCACTGGCTTGTCGGACTTCAATACGGTCTCTTCGAACGTGGCGTCAGTGACTTCTGTCGACATGACCAACCTTTCTCTTAACAATGTTCTCTAGCGGAAACAGCCGTTGTGCAGGATTCATTCCCCAACGCCGTTCGCAGACCTTCGTCGGGTCAGTTGAAGTGTGTGCTTCGTGGCGGTTGGTGTCAACCGATTTATGTCTGTCTGGTCAGGACGCAATCGGCGCTGGCGCCTGTGAAGCCTCGGCGGCTGCTACGGCCTCGGCCTGTTTTGTCACTGCATCGAGATCAGCCAGGTAGTGCTCGGCATCGAGGGCTGCCGAACAACCTGATCCCGCAGCCGTAATGGCCTGCCTGTAGACGGAGTCGATGACGTCGCCCGCAGCGAAGACACCTTCGATCGCGGTCTTGGAGGTTCGCCCTTCGACGTTGAGGTAGCCATCGGAACGCAGCGAGAGCTGATCGCCGAAGAGACTGGTGCGGGGATCGGAGCCGATTGCCACGAACAAGCCAGTGACCGGCAGCTCAGACGTTTCGCCGGAGACAGTGTTGCGAACTGTGAGACCAGAGAGTGAGTCTTCGCCGTGGATCTCGGTGACTTCGCTGTCGAGGAGGTATTCGAGCTTCTCATCGGCGGCTGCCCGATCCTGCATCGCCTGTGAAGCCCGAAGCTCTTGACGACGGTGGATGAGAGTCACCTTGGAGGCGAACCGAGTGAGGAATGTTGCCTCTTCGAGGGCCGAGTCGCCGCCCCCGACAACAGCGATGTGCTGGTTTCGGAAGAAGAAGCCGTCGCAGGTGGCACACCAGCTGACGCCATGGCCGGAGAGCTTCTTCTCATTGGGAAGGTTGAGCTCGCGGTACGCCGAGCCGGTGGCGAGGATGACTGCCTGAGCCGTGTACCTGGCTCCCAGCGCAGTTTCGATCTGATGGGCACCGGGCTCCAGCTTGAGGGTTGCGACATCATCGTAGATCACCTCGGCGCCGAACTTCTCAGCCTGCTCGCGCATGCTCTCCATGAGTTCTGGACCTTGTACTCCGGCGGGGAAACCGGGGTAATTCTCAACGTCGGTGGTGTTCATGAGCTCACCACCTGCTGTCACAGAACCTGCAATGACCACGGGCGAAAGGTTCGCACGAGCCGCGTAGACGGCCGCGGTGTATCCGGCCGGCCCCGACCCGATGATCACCAATTGTGTATCAGTCATGTGAAAATTCCCTGTTTCTGCTCGCTGTGTACTCGGTGTCCCGCTCGATGGCGGCACGGATTGACTATCGTACGTGTAACGGTACGGCGGTTGCGACTATTCCGCATCTGGCTTCAAGCGATGTACGCCGCATCTCCCAGGCCCAGTGTCGATCTCGCAGGCTGATGTCTGCTCGGGTTACCGAGGACCGTATGCCTGGATCGGGCTCTTATTTGAAGTCGACGGTGTTGATGATGGCACGGAAGCCGCCTTCGTCCTGGGGAAGCTCGGTCACCCAGAGAATCAGGTTGTCCGTCTCAACGTCATCATCAAGTTTGATGGTGACGCCGTCAGAGTCGAATTTGCCCTCGCCGACCTTCTTTGCATCTTCAGGATCGGAACCATTGCGAATCTCGAAGGACCCACCCGAGTTCGAGGACTTGACCTTGACTTCCTTCACCGTCGTCTTGTCTTCAAGTTCGAAGTGCAGTCCAACGCCGGACTTCAGGTTGCCGAACGATGCCGAATTGTAGCGGTCGGTCCGCCATGAACCGTCCGTATTGGGGACAACGTCTTCGGCCTTGTCGTCGTTCTCCTCGTTGTCGCCTTCGGGGTCCAAGGCCTTGACCGTATCGATCTTCGGCGGATCTGCTTTGGGCTCCTCTGTCTTCTTGTCCTTGCTGTCCTCAGGCTTGGCCGGAGCCGAGGTTTCGGCTGCCGTTTCCGGCTCGTCGTCGCCTGACGTGAAGTTGAAGACCGCAATCGAGATCACGATGGCTGCGATGACGACCAGCGCAAGGACCAACCAGGCGAACGGTTTTCGCGTACTCGACGGGTCATCGTCCGGGTTGCCGCCATTGTCGGCAGATCCACCGCCTGCCGCCGGACCGGCAGCTGAACCGCCAGCCGCCGCAGCGCCGGATGCCCCGGAACCCGTACCACCTGTCGTTGCTCCAGCGGCAGCCGACTTGGATTTGGTTGAAGTCTTCTTCTTGCCCCCGGAGTCAGCGGATTTGGAGGCTCCAGTTGCACCCACTGCTCCAGCTGCCCCGACGCCGGCTGCACCCGCGGCACCGGCCGCCCCTGCGATGCCGGCAACTCCGGCTGATAAGGCTCCAGAATTGTCGTCCGACTTCTGCTCGGGCGAGACTGCGGCAACGGGCGCAGTTGAACGAGACGAATCGGCTGGTGACTCATCGACAGCAGTGGGCGAAAGCCTGCGCACCTGTTTGGGTGGCTTTGCGGCGTTCGCCTCTTCTCGTTTGGATGTCGAGGCTGCCTCAAGCGCGGCGATGCGCCGGCGTGCTTCGTCTTCTTTGGCCCTGGCGATGCGTCGTTCGCGTTCGTACTCGCGCAGCTGATGCTCGCGCTGCTGCTCATGAGTCTCGAACATGCCGCCGAGGAACCACGACCCGTCATCCTCATCATCCATGATGACACGGGTATCGTTATCGTCCTCGGTCTCGTCAACTCCGTCCTCGGACACGATGTCGAGGGCCTGGGTGTCGGGGTCCGAATCCTGGGCGTCACGATTCATGATCGGAGACGTCAGATTCTCGTCATATTCATGGTCGGCGTATGCGGAGTACTCCGAATACGTCTGTTCAGGCTCCCACTCTTCCCAGTCCTGGGCGGCGTTGTCGAGCTGATCCTTGCCGATCGGGAAGCTCGAGGCCTCACGCATCTGCATACGGTCGGCATACTGCCCCGTAGTCTTGCCGACGACTCCCACAGCCAGTCCGCGAGTTCCCGGACGGGTGATGCCGATGCGAACCAGAGCCGCTTTGACCTGGTCGTCGCTGGCTGTGTTCGCAGTGGACGTACCCATCGACGTCGATCGTGGTGCGGGTAGGCTCGTCGCCTCGTCGAAGCTGCGCGGCGACTGGTTGAAGACACTGTCGTTGTCGAGTACCGGAGCACGGTTGACGTAGCGCAGGAGCTCGGCATCCCACTCGTCCAGGTAGCCCAATACTTCGGCTACGGAGCCAGGGCCTGGATCGGTCCCGGTGAGGATGCCGCTGACGAAGTCATCGAGTTCATCGGAGATATCGGGATTGAGGCTCTTGGCCCTCGCAATACGGGAATTCTCGCGCCCTGCTGCAGGTATGCCGTTGAATGGCTCGTCGGTGGGCCAATAGCCGGTGATGGCGGCATAGAAAAGCCGGATGAGGCCCAGGGCATCCTCTCGAGATGCCTTCGTCGGTGTGTAGTCCTCGGGGCGGATGACTCCCGTGCCCAGGGCCAGAGCGGCATCGATGCCGATGCCGGAGACCAGAACGGTGCCCTTGGTCGTGATGCCCACCGTGTTCGGACGCAGGAACATATGGAACAGGCCGCGTCTGGCGGCCGTGACGAGAACTGTTCCGATCTCGCCGATGAGAGCACGGGCGGCATCGATGGGAAGCGGTGACTTGGGCAGGATCTCGCTGAGTGAGGTGACGGCAATGCGCTTGGACACGACATAGTCGAGTCCGTTCGAATGACCGACGTCCAACGTCGGGGCAATGCGATGATCGCCGAGGATGGAGACCCGTCGCGCTGCTTCGAGAACATCCGTGGATCCATCGGCATCGGCGACGTGGATGAGGACGGGTTCATCGAGAATGGCGTCGAGCGCCGTGCACACGGCGCCCGCCTGTGGATTGTCCTCGAGCCACCGACGGTCGACCGTTGATACGACGTAACGACCGGCAACGACCATGCCGGGTGCGATATCGATCAGGGTGACCACCTCCAGAGGGGCTTCAATGCGCAGGCTATCTTCTTAGTTTTCCAGCAACCACGCCAATAATCGAATGCAACTCTCTGACTTTCAGCAAATAAGATGCTCCCAGGAAGATGACAAGCATGACCGTGCCGACGCCCGCGGCAGAGACGAATGCCTGCCACCTGCCGGACAATGCGAAGTCCGGGAAGAAGAAGAGCAGCCCATAACCGGACAATCCGGCAAGCAATGCTGCTACGAAGAACTTCACATGGGCGCCGAGGATTGTGCGGAGATCAATCCCGCCCAGGCGCTTCGACAGGAGCGCGAACGAGAGGATCATGGCGAACAGGTAGCCCAGACTCATCGTCAGTCCGATGATGGCGACCGTGACCGATTTCGGGAAGATCGATGCAGAGAGCACCGCTAAGGACTGGAAGATCACCTGCGGGAGCTGGATGAGGAACGGTGTCTTCGCGTCCTCATAGGCGTAGAAGACCCTCTGTGCCAGGTAGTTGGCGCTGAAGGGGATGAGGCCGAAGACCATCGTGATGATCACGAGCCCCACGGCCATAGCCTGTTCGCGGCCATCGCCGGCGATGATCATCGCCACAGGCGACGCGAGGACGATGAGAGCAGCGACAGCGAACGAATTCACAAATCCGACCATGCGTATGCCCATGGAGAAGTCACCGACAACAGCTTTGGTGTCGTTGTTCGCGGCATCCCTGCTCAGCGAGGTGAAGAGCGCCGTGGCCAGCGACACTGCGATGAGCGAGTGCGGGAGCATGAACACCAGGTAGCCGTTTGTGTAGGCGGCGTTCGAGGCATTGCCCTCTCCCGGAACCGAGGCACCCGCGGCGACGCGGGAAATGATCAGGAATCCGATCTGGCCGATGAGCATCGCGGAGAAGGTCCAGAATGCCACCTTGCCAGCGGTGCCGAGGCCGACCCCACGGAACCCGAACGTCGGCTTGTACTTGAAGCCGATGCGTTTGAGCGGCCAGATCAGGATGAGAGCCTGAGCGGCGACACCCAGCGTGGCTGATCCTCCGATGAGGGCGATCTTGTCCGGAGTCCAGGTGCTCAGATGATGAGGGGAAGCATTGTTCGTGCCGAAGACAAGGACGAAGACGAGGAGTCCCACTATGGCGACGACATTGTTGAGCACAGGTGCCCACATATATGGACCGAAAGATGATTTCGCGTTGAGCACCTGGCCCAAGAGCGTGTAGAGACCGTAGAAGAAGAGCTGCGGCAGGCACCAGAATGCGAATGCCGTGGCCAGAGCCATCTGATCCGGCCCCCAACCGGAGGAGTAGAGCCAGACGAGGACCGGAGCCCCGAGGGTCGCGATGATGCTGACGACCGCAAGGATCATGAATGCCAGAGTCAGCAGACGATTCGTGTAGTCCTCGCCTCCGTCCTTGCGCTTCGACGCCCGAACCAGCTGCGGGACGAGGACGGCGTTGACCACGCCGCCGGCCAGCAGCATGTACAGGGTGTTGGGGACCTTGTTGGCGACATCGAAGGCGTCCGCCTGGACGGCAGTGATTCCAATTGCCGTCGCGAGCAGTGAAGCCTTGACCAGGCCCAGCACACGCGAAGTCAGTGTGCCTGCGGTCATAATGGCCGAGGACTTGGCCAGCGCTGAGAAACTGGACACGCTCTACCTCGTTTCCGATTCGTCGTTCTGCGCGCGGGCCATCGCATCGGCCAGCTGCTGTTCGGGGATCTTCCTGCGTCCGCGGGAGATCGTCTTGATCAAGCCGATCACGAACACGGCGGCCAGTGCCAATCCGACTACGGCCGTACCGATGTTCTCCCAGTCGGCGCGCACCCTGACGAGCAGTGTCTCGTTCTTCGGCAGGACGACGTCATCGGTGGCGACCATCTCGATCGTCGTCGGGACGTCTGCGTTGGCCAGGCCTTCGACGGGAACGTCAACGCGCATGGTCTCCTGGGAGGGCACGACGACTGTCTCGGTGGGCTCGGCCCGCAGCTGGGGGGTCGTCGGCTTCATCCGGATGCTCATGGTCGCCTCGGCGGGCGAATCGTTGACGATCGTCACCGGGATGGTCGTCTCCTCACCGGTGACCAGCAGCACCGAGGAGCCCTTCTCAAGGTAGAGGCTGTTCCTCACCTTCTCACTCGAAGCCTGGGCATCGTCGGCGCAGCTTTTCGCGCTGCCCTCCAGGGTCCACGCGACCGAGGTACAGCTGAGCAGCTCACGGTCCAGCCGTGTATTCGCACTTGCCGGGTCAGAGAACACACTGTTGAACTTCTTCTGGGTCGCCCGGGTCTCTGCGAGGCTGTGGACTGCCTTGGATCCGATCGCCTTCGGATCCGCTCCTGACTGCAGCAGCCCGCGGGGCACGGGGTCGGTGTCGAGGAGATCATCGATGCCGGACGGATCCACCCAGGGAGCGTCCGCGACGGACTTGACCGTACCCTCCCAGTTCGCCGAGGCGGCCGTACGCGGCATGGGCAAGAGCAGGTGTCGTGTCCGGTAGGGGGACTCCGCCTGGATCGCGGCGGTTGTCGCGACCAGTTCTGAGATGCCCGAAGCGGGATGATCGGAACCGATGATCTTGGCGCTCTGCTGCGCCAGAGCCGTATCGGTGATCAGAGTGTCGATCGAGGACTGTGCATCGGCGGTGATGCGAGTCTTGGAGTGGGCGTTGTCGTGGACCCCTGCCAGCGATGGCTGCTGATTGTTGCTGAGGATCACGGTCTGATCACCGGCCTTGGCGAAGTCAGCGAGCTGATCGCGCTGTGCGGAGCCGGCGACTGGCCAGGCGATGTCGGTCTTGGCCTTCGGCAGGACATCCTTGACCATCTGCCTCTGTTTCTGCGCGAACTTGCCCAGACTCTCCAGATCACTGTCCACCAGCGACGCCTGGTCGGGGTCGCCATAGGGCAGAGCGATGACGGTGTGTGACTGCGCTTCGGCAAGGAAGTCCTGGTACCAGGTGTCGAGGCGCTTGCGCTGCTTTTCCTCGGCCTCCGCCTCGTCGGCGCTGAGCCCATCGGCACCGCCCTCGTCATTGGAATTCGCGTCGGGGTCGGTGTCCTGGGCATCGGGTCCCGTGGATGCCGTTTCCGTGCCCTGTGGCGAGGATTCTTCAGACTCCTCGGGATCTGATCCGTCTTCCTCTGATGGTTCGGCCACAGCCGACTCGAAGGAGGCGATGATCCGGGGGTCGAGGGCGATTCCCACTCCGGGAGTCTCGAGAACGTTCATGATCGACGTCAGAGAGCCGTCCTTGCCGATCGCTTTGTCGAGGTCGTCGGGGGCGATGATGCCGTCAGAGGTATGAGCCGGAATCGTCACCGGGGCGAGCATGCTGATCTTGGTCTTGTCGAACTTCGGGCTCGGGTACCAGGTGGAGAAGCCGACTTCGGAGGCGAGTCTCCCGGTGGCATCGCCGAGCTGCACGCTCAGTCCACGCGGGCCCCAGTTCGAGACCGGAGAGGACTTCTGCAGCCCGAGATCATCTGCGGGGACGGAGATCGTGAATTCTGCGGAGGACCCGGCCGCGATCTCATCCTCGAACGTGGTGTCCACCGCAGTCATCGGGTCGGAATCTCCGTTTGAGCCCTCCTCGGCCTTCTTGCGGGCATCGGGACCGTTGTTCTCGAGATCGGCGATGCTGCGGTTCTGAGATTGGTCGGTCTTCCAGTTCTCGATCTTGCGCCCGGAATCGAGCTTCTGCATCGACATCGCCAGATCCAGATCAGGATCGGAGATCGCCTCATCCGTGGGGTTCGTGATCGTGCCGCGCACCTTGAGTGTGCCCTTTGCATCGACCCAGGGCGTCACCTCGTCGAGGGTGATCGCGACTTCGGAGCCCCCTGACTTGCCCCCGCCCGAGCCCCCGTCCGCTGAGGTGCCATCGGCGGCGGTCGAACCGGCGGCGGCTGCGGGGCTCGACCCCATGAGCGGGATGACGAAAACTGACCCTGCGAGCAGAAGGACTGTGCTCAGCAGGGCGAGGAGGAAACGCATATGGCTGATGGGTTTCACTGCTCCAATCGGGCGACCATCGGACGGGCGGCGGCAACGATGCGACGCTCATTGGCGAATGAGAGCCGGGAGCGCAGATCGTTGAACGGAATCCACGCAGCGTCGATCGCTTCCTGGTCAGGATCATTATCCACGGTCAACGTCCCAGACCGTGCACGCAACAGGAAGTGGTGGACGAGTTTATGGATGCGGATTCCGGTCACTGTGAACCAGTAGTCGACGGTGCCCAGGGGGCAGACTATCTGCCCGAGGATGCCTGTCTCCTCTTCCACCTCACGGCGAGCCGCCTCGGCGGGGGTCTCAAGTCCTTCGAGGTGACCCTTGGGAAGGCACCATTCGATCCGTCCTGCCCGGTTGATCCGGGCGATCACGGCCACGGTCAGTTCCGGGCGTGTGAAGTCGACGACGATGCCCCCGGCGGATATCTCCTCTACCGTGGTGCGACGAGACGCTCTGGGTCCCGGCTTGGGCATCGGTGTGGTCATTCTCCTACCTTAGTAGGCGATTCTTGGAAGTGTCGTGGGGCGCGCTCCCGGTAGGCTGGACTCGGCTGTAGATGAGTCGTCTCCGATTGGAACGAACACGGTAGAACACGAAGGAGCTCGGTGGACCCGAAGACCGCGCACGCCCGTCTGTACGACAAGCTCGATGAGCTCGAGAACATCCTCGGGCCCCTGGGCAAGCGCTTCGCCGCGGCCGGATTCGAACTCGCGCTCGTCGGCGGTTCCGTTCGCGATGCACTGCTGGGCCGTCCGATGCCCGATCTCGACTTCACCACAGATGCGCGCCCCGACGACATCCTCTCCCTCATCTCCGACTGGGTCGACACACATTGGGACATCGGGCGGGAATTCGGCACCATCGGCGCGATCAAGTCCGGTGTGCAGATCGAGATCACGACCTACCGCGCCGAGGCCTACGACCCGGATTCGCGCAAACCTACGGTGAAGTTCGGCACAGATCTCGACGCTGACCTGGTCCGACGCGATTTCACAATCGGTGCGATGGCGATTCGCCTGCCCACAATGACCTTCGTCGACCCGTTCGAAGGCTTCACCGACCTCGTCGAGGGTGTCATCCGCACCCCGGGCACGGCCGCGGATTCGTTCTCCGATGATCCGCTGCGCATGATGCGCGCTGCCCGTTTCACCGCTCAGCTGGGTCTCAATCCCGTCGCCGAGGTGGAAGCGGCGATGCGGGACATGGCCGATCGGATTGCGATCATCTCCGCCGAACGCATCCAGGTGGAGCTGTTCAAGCTGATGACCGGCATCGACCCGGCCGCGGGCATCGATCTGCTGGTGCGCACCGATGTCGCCGATCACGTCCTACCCGAAGTCGCAGGTCTGCGACTGGAGACCGATGAACACCACCGCCACAAGGACGTCTATCAGCACTCGCTGACCGTGCTGCGCCAGGCTGTGGAGCTCGAAGAGCAGTATGCGGCCAAACAGCGCGAGGCCGGGTTGAGCTCTGATGACCCCAACCACCTCGTCGTGCCCGATTTCACCGTCCGCTTCGCGGCGCTGATGCACGATGTGGGCAAACCTGCGACGCGCAGATTCCTGCCCGGTGGGGCTGTCACCTTCTATCACCATGATGCCGTCGGTGCGAAGCTGACCGCGAAGAGGATGAAGTCGCTGCGCTTCGACAAGGACACGACCAAGGCCGTCGGCCGTCTGGTCGAACTGCATCTGCGCTTCTACGGCTACGGTGACGCCGGGTGGACCGATTCTGCGGTGCGCCGCTATGTCACCGACGCCGGCCCGCTGCTCTCGCGCCTGCACATCCTCACCCGCGCAGACGTGACCACGCGGAACAAGAAGAAGGCTGATCGGCTCGCATTCGCCTACGACGACCTGGAGCACCGGATCGAGAAGCTCAGCGAACAGGAGGAGCTCGCCGCGATCCGCCCCGACCTCGACGGTCGGCAGATCATGGCCATCCTCGACATCACACCCTCGCCGCTGGTGGGCAAGGCCTACAAGCACCTTCTCGAGGAGCGGATGGAGCACGGCCCGCTGGGACCTGAGCGTGCCGAAGAGGTTCTGCGTCAGTGGTGGGCCGAGAACGGGGCTGCGGAGATTGATCCCGGAGAAGCTGGGCCCGGCGACGTTGAGCCCGGCGAGCAGTCCTAGTCTTCACCCCCGCCTGTTGTCGGCCTCACACCAACTGATAACTTCGTAATTCGCGTATGTTTGTGCTTGCAGTCACATGGTGTGGCGCAGGCGACGATGTGAGGAGATCCTGATGACTGTGACCGATGAGTTCCGTGCAGCCCGAGACAAGCTGATCGAGTTGCGCAGCGATGCCGCGGCGGCCGGTGACGGCTTCGAATGGCCGCGGTTCGATCACTTCAACTTCGGCATCGACTGGTTCGACAAGGTTGCCGAGGGCAACGACAGCCCAGCACTGTGGATCGTCGAGCAGGACGGCTCGGAGGGCAAGTGGAGCTACGCGGAGCTCTCCCGTCGCTCGAATCAGGTGGCCAACTTCCTCCGCCGGTCAGGTGTGAAGCGCGGCGACCACGTCATGATCATGCTCAACAATCAGGTCGAGCTGTGGGAGACCATGCTCGCAGGCATCAAGCTCGGTGCGGTCCTTCTGCCGACAACCACCCAGTTGGGTCCCATCGACCTCAATGATCGTGTCGATCGCGGCAAGGCCGAGTTCGTCATCGCCGGACCTGCTGATGCTGCGAAGTTTGACGATGTCGAGGCCGAGGTGGTGCGCATCGTCGTCGGTGACGATGCGAAGCGCCAGCAGGACTACAGCTACGTCGACGCCGACGAGGAAGACGTCAGTTTCGACCCGCAGGGCACCTCCCGCGCCGATGACCTGCTCCTCCTCTACTTCACCTCAGGCACGACCTCGAAGGCGAAGATGGTCGCCCATTCTCACGTGTCCTACCCCGTCGGCCACCTGTCCACGATGTATTGGATGGGGCTGAGGCCCGGCGACGTCCACCTCAATGTCGCCTCGCCCGGCTGGGCCAAGCACGCCTGGTCGAATATCTTCACTCCCTGGATCGCCGAATCCTGTGTCTTCCTCTACAACTACTCGCGCTTCGACGCGAATGCCCTGATGGAGACCATGGACCGGGTCGGCGTGACCAGCTTCTGCGCTCCTCCGACGGTGTGGCGCATGCTCATCCAGGCAGACCTCAGCCATCTCAAGACTCCGCCGAAGATCGCCCTGGGTGCCGGCGAGCCCCTCAATCCGGAGGTCATCGACCGGGTCAAGCAGGAATGGGATGTGCTCATCCGCGACGGCTACGGTCAGACGGAGACCACCCTGCAGGTCGGCAACTCGCCTGATCAGGAGCTCAAATACGGCTCCATGGGCAAGGTGCTCCCCGGCTATGATGTGGTCCTCATCGATCCCGCGACCGGTGAAGAGGGCAATGAGGGCGAGATCTGCCTTCGCCTCGACCCGCGCCCCTTGGGACTGACCAGCGGATATTGGTCCAATGAGGAGAAGACCGCTGAAGCCTTCGAAGGCGGCGTCTATCACACCGGTGACGTGGCCGAACGCGACGAGAACGGCTACATCACCTATGTCGGGCGCGCCGACGACGTGTTCAAGGCCAGTGACTATCGACTCTCGCCGTTCGAGCTTGAGAGCGTGCTCATCGAGCACGAGGCCGTCGCCGAGGCGGCTGTGGTCCCCTCGCCGGATCCTGTCCGTCTCGCTGTTCCCAAGGCCTATGTCGTCGTGGCGGGTGGTTTCGAGCCCAACGCGGACACCGCTCGGGAGATCCTTGCCTACTGCCGTGAGCACCTGGCCCCTTATAAGCGCATCCGCCGGCTCGAGTTCTCCGAGCTGCCGAAGACCATCTCCGGCAAGATCCGCCGTGTCGAACTTCGTGCCCGTGAGGACCAGCTGCATCCGTTCAGCGGTGAGCCGGCTGTCGAAGGCAAGGAGTACGCAGACACGGACTTCGACCTCAGGGGCTGACCGCTCTCGGCGATTGCCGAGGGCACGTCGCTCACGGCGAGACCCGAGGGCGCATCCCTCTCGTTCAACGCTGAGTCAGGTTTTCGCTGTTGCCTTGGCGCGAGAATCTGACTCAGCGTTGAACGAGGGCGATTCCGCTCGGAGAGTATTCGTCGGCGGCCTACTCTCAATGAGCAGTTCGGGTCTGGAGTGCACAGTTCTGTGCACAAAGTTGGGCCGACAGGCGGCTGATAGTTGAAAATATGGCTAAATGTGAGCAATTCGCCACTTGGTGTGGTCGATACCCAGGTGCAACGGTAAAATCCCTGGTGAGAGTGGACATACGACTCTACTCATATGTGCTAACAAGTAACAACTGGGGTGACTTGGCGCTGGATTCAGGGGATTTTCACTCTGTTCCAAAGAAGGCGTGCCAAACTGAAGCTCAAGTGTGACCTTATCGAACCTCGTCGCCACGCAATGCGGCAGGCAAACTGACCTGGAGGACCTTGGGTGGCTAAGGGACAAAGACAAGCCAAAACCAGAGGCAAGAAGACGAAGAATATTCTCAACTATCCGCGCTCAGGCGTGCACGGATGGACGCGTTTTCTGCCCAGCATCCGGCTGCTCGTCGTCGGCGGACTCAGCATCGTCATTCTCCTCTGCGTGCTGTTCTCGATCGGATATGCGACCACAGACGTCCCCGAACCCAATCAAGAGGCCACAGGTCAGACCTCGACCATCTACTACAACGATGGCAAGACGCCCATCGGGCAGTACAAGGTCGAAGACCGGAAGTCGATCAGAATCGATGAGATCTCCGAGCCGATGCAGAAGGCAGCGGTCGCTGCAGAAGATACCTCGTTCTACGAGAATCGCGGAATCTCCATCAAGGGACTCTCCCGCGCAGTCGTCGGTGTGGCGACCAATCAGTACGCCGGTGGTGGATCCACCATCACGCAGCAGTACGTGAAGAACTTCTACCTCACGAACGAGCACTCCTTCGATCGTAAGGTCAAGGAGATGTTCATCTCGCTGAAGATCGATCAGCAGCAGAGCAAGGACGACATCCTTGCCAACTACCTCAACACCATCTACCTCGGACGCCGGTCTTACGGCATCGAGGTTGCCAGCCAGAACTACTTCGATAAGTCGGCAAAGGACCTCGACGTCAGCGAGTCGGCATTGCTGGCAGCGATGATCCAGCGCCCAGGAGCCGCCGATCCCTCGGACAACCCCGAGGTCTACCAGGATCGTTTCGACTACGTCGTGAAGTCGATGGTGGATGAGGGCTTCATCACCGAGGAGCAGGCAGCCAAGATCGAGATGCCGAAGGTGGAGAAGCAGAACAAAGAATCTTCACTGTCCGGCCAGAAGGGGTACATGTGGGACTTCGTCCGCCGTGAGGCCCTGCGCAAGCTCGACATCACCGAGGCACAGCTCGACCGTGGTGGCTATAACATCACGACCACCTTCGACGAGGACCGCATGAAGCAGGCCGAGAAGGCCATCAAGAACCTGCCGTCCGATCAGCCGGAGGGTCTGCAGACGGGCTTGGTCTCGATCGATCCGGACAACGGTGGAATTGAGGCCTTCTATGGCGGTAAGAACTACCTCGATCAGGCTTTCAACGCTTCGACGCAGAGCCATGTACAGGCTGGTTCGACCTTCAAGCCCTTCGCCTTGGTGGCTGGGCTCGAGAACGGTGTGCGACTCACCGATACCTACCCGGGTACGAGTCCGACGACCCTGAACAACGACGGCACTCCGTGGGAGCTGTCGAACTTCGGCAATACGAGCTACGGTCCCGTGACTCTGCTCAAGGCCACTCAGTCCTCGATCAACACGGCCTATGCCGCGCTCAATGTCCAGGTCGGTCCGGACAAGACTGTCGACGTGGCACAGCGAGCGGGCCTGAGCGGCAACTGCACGGACAAGGAGATGGAGTCCGGTGACACGGGCGGATGCTCCATCGGACTCACCCCGAACCCCTCGAACGTATTGGGAACGCCCAGCGTGAAGCCGATCGACATGGCCTCGGCTTACGCGACCTTCGCAGCCAACGGTGTCCACCATGACACGCACTCGATCGAGAAGGTCACCCAGGGGGCCGACGACACGGAAGTCTACAAGGGCGAGACCAAGGGCAAGCGCGTCTTCGACAAGGCGGTGGGAGCTGAGACCTCTTTCGCTCTGCAGCAGGTCATCAACGGCGGCTCGGGCAGCTATGCCCAGCAGCTGGGACGACCAGCAGCGGGCAAGACCGGTACGACGAACAACAACACGGCGGCCTGGTTCTCGGGCTACACCCCGAATCTTGCGACATCAGTGGTCCTCTACCGTGAGGTCGACGGCAAGCAGATGTCGATCGGCTCCTACGGCGGCCGCGGTGAGGTCACGGGCGGATCTTTCCCTGTTCAAGTGTGGACTGAGTACATGCAGGACGCGCTCCAGGGAACCAAGGTCGAACAGTTCCCCGAGCGTGGAGAACTGCCGGACAAGCCGAAGCCTAAGAACACCAACGCACCGGCGGCTCCGAAACCCGAACCCAAGGCACCGGAGCCGGAGGCTCCGAGCGGCAGCGATGGCGGCGACGGGTCCGACGAGAAGGCTCCAGTCGACGAGCCGAGCGAGAAGCCGAAGGACGACGAAGACAAGGGCAAGGATAAGGACAAGGACGCCGACGGCAAGGACGATTCCAAGGACGACGGTAAGGACTCCAAAGACTCGAAAGACGGCCGTGAGGATAATGGCTCGTCTAAGGATGGTGACGGCGGATCGAAGAATGGCGATACCGGCGATACCGGTGGTAGTGACAACGGTAATGGTTCGGACACCGGCGGCTCCGACAATGGTAATGGTTCCGACACCGGCGGTGGAGAAGACGGTAGCGGTTCCGACACCGGCGGTGGCGAAAACGGCGACGGTGATCCCGTGGGAGTCGTCTCGCCCGGTGGCTGAGTCTCGGCCTGTGACACGCGCATCGATGGCGAGTGTCACCGCGGGCCGGTAACCTCTAGCCATGCCTTCTCAGTCCAGCACCCGGATCGCCGAGCCTCTGCTCGGCGGTCCGGACGGCATTCATCTTGCTTCAGCGGGCGCACAGTTTCGGCGTGGCCAGGCCTACATCTTCGCCGGAATCCTCGGCCTGACGACCTTTCTCGCACTCGCCCTGCAGGGCCCCTGCCTGAGTTCGGGCTACGAACAGCCGTCCGCCTCGGCGAGGATGTGCTCCGGACCTCTGTCCACGGCATTCCTCGGCCAGACCAATCCTGAGGAGGCCCTGGGCCGCTCCCACGGAGGGATGGCCGGACTGTCGGTGATCGACGCCCGCTTCGTCCAACTGATGAAGCTCGTGACTGACGATGTCTCCGTCTTCATGACGTTCGTTCTCATCGTCAACGCGATCGCCTTCGCCGCTCTCGGCGTCGCACTTCTGGTCCTCGCCAGGCAGCGAGCTTGGCTGGTCGCGGCCTTCGCCTCCCCGGTCATCCTCTTCACCTTGGGCTCGACCCTCGACCCGGTGGCCTTGGCGCTGAGCGTCTGGGCCATGGTCATCTTCGTCGGATCGTCGCCGGTGGCCCCTCGACCGTGGCTGTCCGGGGTCCTCCTCGGCATAGCCGCATTCATCAACCCGCTCGCGCTGCTGGTTGTGCTCGCACTTACCCTGGCTGGACCGCGCCCGGCCGGGAGGCTGCGTCCCCGGGATCCGCGGATGATGCTGGCCGCGCTGACGATCACCTCGGCGCTCATCCTGCTCCTCGACGGCAGTGCCGTCGGACGGATCACGCATTGGATGGGCGACGCCGTCGACGGCGGATCATTCGCCTCGATCCTGGTCATGGCACGTTTGGGAACCGCCGAGGTGTGGGCGCCGGTGTGGATCATCGCCAGCGCGGGTGTCATCGTCGCGGTCACCATCGCGCTGTACATGGTGCGCAGAGCAGGACTCGACCCAGCCGTGGCCACCTGCCTCCTCATCGGTGGCTGCCTGCTGCTGGCGCCGGGGATCATGCCCTGGGACAGCCTCTGGATCCTGCCGTTCCTCGCGCTCACAGTCCGTCGCTGGTGGGTGCTCATCATCTGGGCACTGGCGGAAGCGGCCTTCGCCATTGCCATCCACCTCGGCGACGTCACCGGATACGAAGCTGACAAGGGCCTCGAACCGACCTTCGTCGCACTCCTGACTCTCCTGCGACTGGTCGCCCTCGTCGTCGTCGTCATCTGCGCGGGTGAGAATCTGTACCGGCGACGGATCCGCGGTCGACTGCTCAGGGCAGAACTGCCTCGGCGAGTCGAAGACGACCACCCCACGATCCGTGTCCAAGGGCACGGAAATCCGACATGACACCACAGGTAGGCGTCCACTAGACTGTGTAGGTCTGTTCCCATTTCACGACCATCGTGGGGGCCGGAACGGATATGCATATGCCCTCCTGCCATGGAACGACCATGGCCGCAAAGACCAGAGGAGGTGGGTGACAGATGCGTCATTACGAGCTCATGCTCATTCTTGACAACGAAACCGAAGAGCGGACGTTGGCTGACACCGTGGACAAACTGATGAAGGTTGTCCCGGCTGAAAACGGAACCGTCGACAACGTGGACATCTGGGGACGCAGGCGCTTCGCCTACGACATCCAGAAGAAGTCCGAAGGCTTCTACGTCGTGGTTGATTTCCACGCAGAGCCTGCAACGACCAAGGAACTCGATCGCCAGCTCGGACTCAACGAGTCCGTCCTGCGCACCAAGATCCTCCGCCCGGACGCCAAGTAATAGCGTCAAGCACCTCGTTTCAAGGAGCAGTCAATGGCAGGCGAAACAGTCATCACGGTCGTCGGGAACCTGACAAGTGATCCCGAACTGCGCTTCACACCTAACGGTGCTGCGGTCGCAAACTTCACCGTGGCTTCGACGCCGCGTATGTTCGACCGTCAGTCCAACGAGTTCAAGGATGGGGAAACCCTGTTCCTTCGCTGCTCGGTGTGGCGTGAGATGGGCGAAAACGTAGCCGAATCCTTGCAGCGTGGTACTCGGGTCGTCGTTCAGGGCCGCCTCAAGTCGCGGTCCTTCGAAACCAAAGAGGGCGAAAAGCGCACCGTCATGGAACTGGATGTCGACGAAGTCGGCCCCAGCCTGCGACGCGCCACCGCTCAGGTGACGAAGAACGAACGCAGCGGCGGCGGATTCTCCGGTGGCGGTAACTTCGGCGGAGCGCAGCAGGGCGGAGGCTCCCAGCAGGGAGACTTCGGTCAGCAGCAGTCGTCGGGCTGGGGCAACAACCCGCAGCAGGGCAACCCACAACAGGGTGGCTCGCAGCAGGGTGGTCAGCGCCAGGGCGGTTACGGCCAGGGGAACAACGCACCGGCAAACGACCCGTGGGCATCATCGAGTCCACAGGGCGGCAACGGCGGCTGGGGCAACCCGGGCGCCGATGAGCCACCGTTCTAAACACGTTCAAGACATTTCGTAAATCAGGAGATACTCATGGCCAAGCCAGAGATCCGGAAGCCTATCAAGAAGAAGGCTAATCCGCTCAAAAAGGGCGAAGCGGCGAAGATCCACTACAAGGACACCGCTACGCTCCGTAAGTTCATTTCCGACCGCGGCAAGATCCGTGCCCGTCGCGTCACCGGCGTGACCGTGCAGGAACAGCGCGTCATCGCGAAGGCCGTTAAGAACGCCCGCGAGATGGCACTTCTGCCCTACTCGAGCACTGCTCGCTGATCGGAGGGAAAGAACATGCCAAACCGTAAAGTAATTCTTAACCAGGAAGTTGATGGTCTGGGAGCCGCCGGCGACATCGTCGAGGTTCGCGCCGGATACGCACGTAACCTGCTGCTGCCCCGTGGCTGGGCATCCGCATGGTCCGCCGGTGCAGAGAAGCATGTCCTTGCTCTCCGCAAGACCCGCCAGGCCAAGCAGATCGCCGACCACGATGAAGCAGTCAAGGTCAAGGCTCAGCTGGAATCCTCCAGCGCTCGCATCGAGCTCAAGTCCGGCAAGAACGGCCGCCTCTTCGGCGCCGTGACCCCGGCACTTGTGGCCGAGGCGCTGCACACCGCAACCGGACACGATTTCGATCGTCGTCAGGTTGCGCTGCCTGCTCACGTCAAGACCTCCGGCAGCTACACCGCTACCGTGCGCGTCAACGACGAGATCACCGCGAACGCCAAGTTCGAGGTCATCGGTAAGGCCTGATGCTTCCGCATCGAGCGTGACTGGCCGGTGGTCAGTTCGACTCGTAGTCGAAAGCAGAGCTTAACGTCGAGGGGACACTTTACAGAGTGTCCCCTCGACGTTTTTGTATGCTCTCGACGAGTGGAGCGCGACGTGGGGTCGGTGTCGATGAGACTGTGCCCGATCGCCGGAGTCAGCCGCGCCCTGCCATCTGGATCAGCGTTGTCCGTAGTGCCTGCGGACGAAGAACAGGCCGATGAGGGAGAGCACGGCGACTCCCATGTAGTAGACGCTCGGCGAGTTCAGCGAACCGGTGATATCGAGCAGCCACGTGAGCACCAAGGGAGCGATGCCACCGAGGAGCGTCACACCGATGTTGTAAGCCGTGGACAGCCCGGTGCCCCTGATCTCGGCGGGGAACAGCACGGAGAGCATGCCCGGCAGCGGCGCGAAGTAGAACGCCATGATCACACCGAGCACGGCGATGACGAAGATGAACGCGGGCACGCTGCGCTGGGTGACGATGAGCTGGAACAGCGGCCACGCGAGCACCAGGGCCGCGATCGCGGCATAGGTCATGATTCGCGCGGGACCGACGCGATCGGCAAGGCGACCCACCAGTGGTGATCCGATCAGGCAGATCAGACCGGCCAGAATGCCGCCGAGGTAGGCCGCCGTCGGTGAGATGCCCAGGTTGGACATTGCGAAGGTCGGCATGAAGAGGATCATGTACACGGAGATCGTGGCGACACCGACCGACGCGGAGGCTGCGAGGATGCGACCCCAGTGGTTGGCGAAGAGCGTGCGCAGGGGCGATTTCGCCGGAGGCCTCGACGTGAACTCCTCGGTCTCGTCGAGCTTGGAGCGGATGTAGAGTCCGACGGGTCCCACGAGGAGACCGATGACGAACGGCACCCTCCACCCCCACGAATGGAGCGCCTCATCGGAGAGATAGGTATTGAGGGCGAATCCGAAGGCCGAGGCCAATGCCATCGACGCGCCCTGGCTGGCGATCTGCCAGGAGGCGTAGTACATCTTCCGGTGCGGAGCGGTCTCCACGAGGAAGGTCGTCGCCGTGCCGAACTCGCCGCCGGCGGAGAATCCCTGCAGGAGTCGGGACGCGAGGATGATGAGAGCGCCCCAGACCCCGATCTGCGAATAGGTCGGGGCAATCGCCATGAGCAGCGTACCGAGCATCATGAGGAACAGTGTCAGGGTCAGCGCTGGCTTGCGTCCGCGCCGATCGGCGAACCGGCCCAGGACCAGACCACCGATGGGCCGGACCAGGTAGGAGATCGCGAACGTGGCGAATGTGAGGATGAGGGAGAATACCGGATCACCCTCAGGGTAGAAGATCTCCGAGATCACGACGGCGAACGACGCGAAGACGATGATGTCGAACCATTCGAGGGCCGCCCCGATCGAGCTGGAGATGACGGCCTTGCGTGCGGCAAGGAGACGTTCCGGAGTCGCCTCGAGCACAGGATCTTGCCGCGGATTCGCGGTGGAGGTGCTCATGGTGTCTGCTTTCCTGCTGCGCTGGCGTCGGCCTCTGCGCTGAGGTCGGTGATGAGATTGCCGATGAACGCTTCGCAGGCGGCGATCTGTTCGAGTTCGATGAACTCATCGGGCGCGTGTGCCTGGGCAATGTCCCCGGGGCCGCAGACGACAGTGGGGATGCCCGCATTGGAGAACAGTCCCGCTTCGGTGCCGTAGGTGACCTTGTCGTCGCTGACCTCTCCACCCCACTGACCAGCGAGAGAGACGATGTCGGCCTCAGCCGGAGTTTCGCAGCCGGGGGCGGCTGCCTCAACGGTGAAGTCGACTCGGGCGCTGTCGTTCTCCGCGCGCATCATGCGTTCGAGGCGGGCCGCCTCGGCGCGGAATCGTTCGACCAGGGCTTCACGGTTGACGGATCCCAGGGATCGGAATTCGAACTGCACGCTCGCCTTGGCGGGGATCGTGTTGACGGCGATGCCGCCGCTGATCGTATTCGCCGTCACCGTGGTGAAGGGCACGACGTAGTTCTCATCGAAAGGTCCTTCGGTGCGGAATTCGGCGGCGACCGCATGGACGAAGGTGACGAACTCGGCGGCGTAGGCAATCGAGTTCACACCTTCCGGGGTCAGCGAGGAATGGGCCGCGACGCCGTGGAAGTCGACGCGGAAGACGTTCATCGACTTGTGTCCGCGCACGACCCGCATGCTCGAGGGCTCACCGACGATGCAGCCGCGAGGGGCCAGGCCCGCCTCGGCGATCTTGTCCACAAGGTCGATCGCGCCCACACAGCCGACCTCTTCGTCATAGGAGAAGGCGAGGTGGATGGGCTCCTTGAGCTTTGCGGCTGCCAGCTCGGGCAGTTTGGCGAGGATGACGCCGATGAAGGATTTCATGTCCGCGCTGCCGCGCGCGTAGAGCTTGCCGTCCCTGACCTGCGGGGTGAAGGGATCGCTCGACCAGTCCTGACCGTCGACCGGTACGACATCGGTGTGCCCGGACAGGACGATGCCTCCGCTGGTGGAACCGTCGGCGGCCGGCAGCGTGGCCAGCAGGTTCGCCTTGGTGCCTTCGGCGTTGGGCACCAGCTGAGATTCGATGCCCGCGGCCTTGAGGCGCTCGACGACGTGGTCGATGAGCGGGAGGTTCGTGTCCCGGCTCGTGGTGTCGAAGGTGATGAGATCGGTGATCTCGGAAATGGTGGTCTTGGCCGGTAGTGCGGACACGGCTGCTCCTGACTGTACGGGGATGAACCGTCTGGTCAGCCTGAAGCGGAACCTGGTCGGGTCCCTCCCGTGCGGGACAGCGGTGACCAGACCCCGACACACTACGTCCGAAATGATGATGAGATCGTGAAGTCTCGTCAATTGAGACCAGTGCCAGCGGGCATTCTGATTCCTACGATCGCCCTGGCGCGCTCGACGAGTCGTCTGAGACACCTGCCGGGTATGTGACGTCTCCGTTCTTGGCGACGACGGCTCCGGCGCTGAGTTCGGCGGCAGTGGTCTGATTCCTGCCCATGATGTGGGTGACTGGGACGTCGTGGGCGAGTAGGTTATCGGCGATGATGCGCCGATGGCAGCGCCACCACACGGCCTCCGAGCACATCAGCACACTGCGGCTGTTCGCGCCCCATTGAAGCAGCTGGTCGAAATCGTCGCGGAATTCCTCCGTCAGGGCATGATCGGCATAGTTGTGGAAGCTGCGGTTCTTCCACCACCCATTGAGCTCGAACGCGATGTCATGGTTCACGGGTCGCCTGCCGGTCAGCCCTTCGAGCCGACGCAGCTCCACTCCCGACTCGGCCAGGTCATCGATGAGAGTGTCCGCGTTGAACTGGGGGTTCTTATTCGATCCGGGCAATTTGCGGACGTCGACGACCACCTCGGCGGAATTCTCGGTCAGGAGGTCGATGAACTCCGCGAGGGAATGATTCGAATGACCGATGGTGAGGAACCGCGAGCTGCTCACTTCTTGTCGATCCGGTGGAGAGCCGTGCCCTTGTGAGCGGCAATGTGATCGGTCTTGTCGCTTTTGATCTCGTACTGCGGCTCATCCTTCGACGCTCGACGATTGTGGCCTTTGTAGTCGAAGTCGGAGGTGTGGACCCTCGTGATCGTGCCTGAGACCTCGCCGGCCTCCGAGTTCCACCCTACGTGATCGCCGACAGAGAAGTTCTCCGCCATGTCATCCTCCTCAGATCGTCGAATGCTGCCTTACCCCATACAAACACGATGCGGCCATCGGCAACAGGGTGTGCTCTGCTGCAGGTTCCCAGGCTCGGCACAGCCTGCCGATGACCATCTTGGGCGGGGACTTCGCTAAAGTCGATGACAGATGACAAGGGGGAACGATGTCGATCGAAAAAGCACCGTCCGTGCCGCGCTTCGGCGGTCCGAGCGAACTGACGCCGGAAGATCAGGAGCGGGCACGGGGTCTGCGCAAGATGCGCACACTGGCGCTGTCGCTGCTCATCCTCGCCACCCTCATCTTCCTTATCACCCACATCTTCACCGATAACACCGGGGTCTGGGGCTTCGTCTCGCGCGCTTCTGAGGCCGCGATGATCGGTGCGATCGCCGACTGGTTCGCCGTCACCGCGCTCTTCCGCCACCCTCTCGGTCTGCCGATCCCGCACACCGCGATCATTCCGCGCAAGAAGGACACCCTGGGCGCGAGCCTGTCCGCATTCGTCGCCGCGAACTTCCTCCACGCCGAGGCGGTGTCGACGAAGATCAGGTCCGCTCAGGTGTCACATCGTGCCGGTGAGTGGCTGAGCAGATCCGCCAACCGTGACCTCGTTGTCGACCGCGCCGCCGGTGGGCTCGAATATGTGCTGGCTCGCATCGACGACGAATCCGTCGTAGCTCTGACCAAGAACGTCATCATTCCGCGCCTGGTCGCGACCCGCAAGACCCCGGTGTTGGCGCAGCTGCTGCGCCAGATCGTCCTCGACGGTGCGCACCACAAACTTGTCGACCTCATCGTCGCCGAGGCGTACTCCTGGTTGAGCGACAATCCGCAGGTCATCGATGAGATCGTCCACAATCGGGCACCGTCCTGGGTCCCCTATTTCGTCAACGAGCAGCTGTCGAACCGACTGCAGCGAGAGGTGCTCGGCTGGGTCGCCGACGTCCGCGACAACGAATATCACAAGGCCCGTCAGGCCCTTGACGCCTGGCTCGTCGACCTCTCCGATGACCTCAATGGCGAGACTCCGCTGTCGGAGAAGGCAGAGGTCATCATCAACGACCTGCTCAGCCAGTCAGGGGTCGTCGACTCCGTGCTCGAGATCTGGAGCAGCCTCAAGCAGCTCCTGCGCCAGGCCATCATCGACCCGAACGGCGAGGTGCGCGGACGCATCTCAGAACTCATCGGAGAATTCGCCCAGCGGCTGCAGGCTGACTCGGAGTTCGCGGCCAAGATCGATGACCGGATCGCCACCACGGCCGGAGACCTGGCCGAGAGCTTCGGCCCCGAGATCGCCAGCGTCATCTCCGACACGATCGAACGCTGGGATGCGAAGGAAGCCGCCGAGCGTATCGAGCTCTACGTCGGCCGGGACCTGCAGTACATCCGTATCAACGGAACCGTGATCGGAGCCCTGGTCGGACTTCTCATCCACACGATCATCGTGCTGCTGCCCGGTTGATCAGCGCGGTGTTGATTCCCCCGGCGCACACAGTCCC
This sequence comes from Brevibacterium antiquum, assembly GCF_016107655.1. Taxonomy (GTDB): domain Bacteria; phylum Actinomycetota; class Actinomycetes; order Actinomycetales; family Brevibacteriaceae; genus Brevibacterium; species Brevibacterium antiquum. Next base: position 80,094 of record NZ_JABASX010000009.1, on the reverse strand, counting down.
GGAAGCAGGGTCATCACCTGGGTTCTGATCCAGTCGACTGCACCTGCTCGATCGGCGAGGAAGTCCCGCAGAGTGGATTCGAAGATGCCGTCGAACATCGAGTAGGCGGCGCGCGACTCGACCATGGGAGACGTGCTGCTCAACTCTGCGTAGCGTCATTATGCGCGGCGCCGATGTCGGAGCGTTCCTGGCCAACGTCGCAGAGCATGGGGTGACCCACTCGTTCCTGCCGCCGACGATCGTGTACATGATCCTCGCCGAGGCGGGACTGGACTCCACGGATCTCAGTTCCCTCGAATGCCTGTGGTACGGGGCGGCGCCCATGTCGCCGGTGCGATTGGAAGAGGCAATCGAGAGGATCGGCCCGGTCATGGCTCAGCTGTTCGGACAGACTGAGGCACCCATGATGATTTCGACGATGGCACCGAGCGATCATTTCCTGCCCGACGGGAGTCTAGCCGAAAGCCGGCTGAGCTCGGCGGGCAGACCGACCCCGTTGTGCACTGTGGAGGTGATGACTCCGGAAGGCGAGATTGTGTCCAGAGGGGAACGCGGAGAGATCGTCGTTCGCGGATCGCTCGTCATGGACGGCTATTACAAGAATCCCGAAGCGACCGAGGAGGCGACGCGATTCGGATGGCACCACACCGGCGACATCGGCTACCTCGATGAGGACAACTACCTCTATGTCGTCGATCGTGCCAAGGACATGATCATCACCGGAGGGTTCAACGTCTATTCCACTGAAGTGGAACAGGCCCTCCTTTCCCACCCCGATGTTCAGGACTGCGCCGTCATCGGTCTGCCCGATGAGCATTGGGGTGAGATGGTCACCGCCGTCGTTCAGCTTCGCCGAGGTGGTGCGGTGACGACGGAGGAGCTGCGGGCGCACGTCAAAGCTCGGATCGGCAGCATCAAGACGCCGAAGCGCATCGATGCCTGGAGCGATCTGCCCAGGTCGAAGGTGGGCAAGGTCCTCAAGGTCGAGATCCGCAAGGAGTTGCTGAAGGACGAGACCTCGATGTGAAATCGTGAACTAGGTGTGAAGCCGTGTGCCTGATCGCTGGACGTCGGTCCGGGGGCAATCACTCAGTCCGCACCATCTGTTCCCTGAGTTGATCGGAGATGGTGCGGGGCGCCCGTCCGAGGAGACGACCCAGGGTGGGATCGGGGTGCGCGAAATGGCCGCTTCGCGTTGCTTGGAACATCGTCAGAGTGAATCGTGCGGCAGCCTCGGGCACCCCGTTGGCCACTTCGCCTGCAATCCATTCTTCGTCCTTGACAACGATGCGTTCGACAGGGTGGCTCGATAGTTCGGAGGCGCTGGTGGCGAAGTCGGCGAGAGTCACCGGTGAGGGCAGTGTGAGATTGACCGGGCCGTCGAAGGACGATGCACTGGTCAGTATTGTCGCGGCCGCTTCGCCGGCGTCGCGTCTGTCGATCCATGAGAAGGGGCCGTCGGCTGGTTTGGCGATTGTGCCCGTTGTCTGCCATGGCCCGAGCAGATCTCCTAGGTCTCCGTAGAAGCCATTGCGCAGTGCCGTCCAGGAAACGCCCGACTCGGCAAGATACTGCTCGGTGGCGGCGTGAATTGCCAGTGGAGGGTAGGGGGAGTTGAAGCCGGTCCCGAGAGCGCTCGTGTACAGGATTCGTTGGGCTCCAGCCTCGACTGCCGCGTCGATGGCTGTTCTGTGTTGTGTGATGACGTCCGCGGTGACATCACTCGAGGAGACGAGAAGAACCTGCTCCGCGTCGGCGAACGAGTGACGGAGAGCATCAGGATCGTCGTAACTTCCTTGTCTGACGCGAACGCCTTGGTCAGCCAGGTACTGTGCGCGGTCAGGATTGCGGACGCTGACACCGATGTCGCTCGGTGCAATCCGTTGGAGGAGATGGTCCACAGTGAAGCCGTTGAGAGCGCCCGTTGCTCCGGTCACGATGATCATGATGGCGGCCTTTCGCTGAAGCCGGTGCGAGACCGGTGCTGATGGGGCACCCCTTCAAGTTGACTTACATGGTCAACTTAGTGCCGACATCCATCCTGCGGTAAAGTGACCAGTGGAGTCAAGTTATGGAGAGAAACAGGGAAGAGCTGAGGGTGGCTGATAGGAATTCTGGGCCGACGTTGCGTACGGATGCCCGCCGGAATGTCGAGAGGATCCGCGCTGCCGCAATCGAGGTGTTTCGCGTCGAGGGACTTTCGGCTCCTCTGGAGAACGTTGCCGGTACCGCCCAGGTGAGCAAGGCGACGATCTTCAACAGGTTCGGCGGGCGGATCGGACTGATCGATTCCGTCATCGACGAGGTCGTCGCGACTCAACTGAAGGCCCTCATCGATGATGCCCGTTCAGTGCCCGGTATCAGCGAACGGATTCGATTCTACGTCGGTGCCATCCGCGACCTTCAATACCGACTGCCGGCGGTCAACGACGTTCTTCTGCAGGCGTTTCCTGCCTCGGACCCACTCATGGAACTCTGTCATCTCGGGGGAAGCTTCCACGAGGAGCTGGTGCGGGAGGGGCATGCGGCCAACGCTCTGGCCGAAGAGGTCACGCCGGACGACTTTCAAGCGATGGCCGTCGACAACTCACTCGCACTCAAATACGGGATTCGCCCTTCCAGAGCGGCCTACGATCGGCGAACCGGATTGGTTCTCGACGGCATCTGCCAGCCTGCTCACGGCAGGTCAGGCTCGCCCTCTTCCTGGTGAATGAGCTGGATCAGGTTGCCGACGGTGTCGTCGAGGACTGCTGTGGTGACCGGGCCCATCGTCGTCGGTTCCTGAGTGAAGGTCACACCGAGGTTGCTCAGGCGATCGTATTCGGCCTGGACATCCTCAACGGCGAACTGGTTGATGGGGATCCCATCGGCGGCCAGCGCCTTGGTGTAGGTGTCCGCGGCGGGGTGCCCCTTGGGTTCGAGGACGACTTCCACTCCATCGGGATTCTCCGGTGAGACAACCGTCAACCAGCGGAAGTCCTCACCGACCGGCACATCGACCTTCGGAATGAAGCCGAGCCGATCTGTGTAGAACTTCAGAGCGCGAGCCTGATCGTCGACCGGAATGCTGATCCACTGTGCCTTCATGATGACTCCTCAGTCTTAGCCGCATGTTCGGTGATCGATGCCGCGTGTTGGCTCAGGGCGAGCCGTCGGGCATCCGCTACGCAATCACAATAGGTCGGAACTCGCCGTTCGGTCCATCGGCGGGACCGATCTCAAGTCAATCACCAGGTGATTCGCGGGATCTGCAACCCCTATTCCACATGTCGGGTTTTCCTCGTCGAGGTGGTGGGAGGACTTCATGGTCGGGCAAGTCCGATTGCGAAAATATAGAGACATGACAAACACACAGCTTCCCGCAATCATCACATCATCGAACGTGACCAAGCACTACAACCAGACCTATGCGCTCGCCGGAGTCGATCTCACCATCGGCCTCGGCGAATCTTTGGCCATCATGGGTCCCTCCGGTTCCGGAAAGACGACCCTCCTGCACTGCTTGGCCGGCATCATCCGTCCCGACGAGGGCACCATTCGCCTCCTGCCCACCGACCGCAGCGCCGCCGCCGAGATCACGTCACTGAAGGAGAAAGGCCGCACTGCGCTGCGTCGCGAGGTCTTCGGCTTCGTGTTCCAGCAGGGTCTGCTCCTGCCCGAACTCACCGCTTTGGACAATGTCGCGCTCGCAGCCATGCTCTCAGGCTTGACGCGCACCGATGCAACCGAACATGCCCGCGCGTGGCTCCAGCGCCTGGGACTGGCCGAGCACCTGAACAAGCGCATCGGGCAGCTTTCCGGCGGACAGGCTCAGCGCGTGGCCATCGCCCGCGCCCAGGTCACCCAGCCCGTGGTCACCTTCGCCGACGAGCCCACCGGTGCCCTGGACTCCTCCACCTCCACCGAGGTGCTCTCCGAACTCCTGGCCTCCACAACCGGACGAGGATCCACTCTGGTCGTCGTCACCCACGATGAGACGGTGGCCGCTCGCTGTTCGCGCATCGTCCGCCTTGCCGACGGTCGGATCGTCTCCGACTCCGCGAACCAGCCTGCGGGGAACGACCAGCGCGTGCAGAGCAACCAGTACCTTCAGAACAACCGGTGATGCCGACTATGAATATCCTTCCCCTCGTACTGACCAAGAAATCCTTCACCTCGACCACGTCGAAGCTCGTCGCCATCGCATTCTTCGCATGCTCGACGCTCTTCCTCACCGTCGCCGGCGGTGCCTGGGCGTTCAACGACCGACCCGAAGTCTCCGGATACGCCGAGGTGGCCGGGCTCTATCGCTTGCTCGCGATCTTGGCCACGGTCTTCCTCATCGTTCCCGCGATCAGCTTGGGGGCCGCCTCGGCGAAGCTGAGTGCCCGGCGTCAGGATGAACGCCTGTCCACACTTTCCCTGCTCGGTGCGAAACCCGGCACCGTCCGCCTTCTGGCGGTCGCCGAACCCTTCATTCCCGCCTCGGCCGGCATCCTCGCAGGTATCGCCGGCTACTTCCTGCTCGCCTACCCGCTCAGCTTCTTAGTCTTCACCGGTGAACCGCTCGGATATTCTGCGCTGATGATGCCTCTGTGGCTGCTCGCCGCCGTCGTCATCGGACTGCTCTTGGTCTGTCTGCTCTCGGCCCTGCTCGGCCTGCGCAAGATCACGGTTTCACCATTGGGCGTGCGCACCAGGTCCTTGGCCCGGAAGTTCCCAGTGGCCCGCATCATCACCGTCATCATCCTGGTCGTCGGCATGGTCGGTGCCCTCATCTTCTCCCTCAATCGGAACCAGCCGATAACGACCTACGTTGTCGCGAGCATCATCACGATCGGGATCGCCCTTCTGCTCATCAACGTCATCGGCGTCCTCGTCATGCGGATCCACGGATGGCTCAGTCACCGGATTGCCCGCACACCCACGTCGATGATCGCGGCGTCGATGATCGCCGATGCACCGGCACAGTACTGGCGTCGCGTGGCGGGACTGTCGATGATCACCTTCATCGCGGTCGTCGGTGGTGCCGGCACGGCGATGATGCGGGCGAATCAGGGAGATCTCACCGCCGAGGCCAAGGCCATCATGGGCCCCTACCAGTACATGGCCGATGACATCTTCGCCGGACTCATCCTCACTCTGGCCATTGCCTTCGTCTTCATCGTCATCTCCGCGACGATCAACCAGGCAGCAGACATCCTCGACCGGGCATCGACCTACCGGGAGCTGCATTCGGCGGGAATGACGCAGAAGATGATGCACCGAGTCACCGTCAGCGCGGTCATGTCGCCCATCCTGCTCGTCACCCTCGTGTCACTGGTGCTGGGCGGAATGCTGGCCGGACTCATGGCTTCGGCCAGTGACCTCGGCGATCCGCTGACCATCGCAGTTGTCGCAGCGGTGCTCGTCGGCGGTGTTGTGATGGTGTGGCTGGGGCTCCAGTTCACCCGTCCGCTGGTCCGTCGCGTCACAGCCGTGACCGCCACGGCCTGAGAACGAGGATCCGAGAAGGAGACCGATATGCCCACAGCAACTCGAATCGTCGCGCTCGTGCTGGGACGCAAGACGTTCACCTCCTCGAGTTCTCTCCTGGTGATGAGTTCGTTCTTCGCCTGTGCCACCCTGTTCCTCACCGTTGCCGCCGGGGCCTGGATGTTCTTCCAGACCCCGGCGGCCCCGGGCTCGGACATGGAGGGCATGGACCTCGTGTACAAGTTCCTCGCCGGCTTCGCGACAATCCTGCTCGTGATACCGGCGAGCACACTGGCGTCCGCCTCGGCGACCCTGTCCGCCCGTCGACAGGACGAGCGCCTGTCCACGATGTCGCTGCTCGGGGCGAGGCGAACGGCCGTCGTCACCCTCGCCGTTGCCGAACCGCTGGTGCCTGCAATCTGCGGAATCGTGCTCGGAGTCCTCGGCTATCTCGTCGTGGCATGGCCGGTGAGCCTCATCCACTTCATGGGCCGCTCCATCGGCTACGAGAACATGCTGATGCCCGCGTGGCTGGTGGCTGCAGTGGTCGTGTTCCTCATCCTCGTGTGCATCGTCGCGGCCCTGGTGGGACTGCGCAAGGTCGCGATCTCGCCCCTGGGTGTGCGCACCAAGTCACTCGAGCGGAAGTTTCCCCTCGGGCAGGTGATCCTGGCAGTCGTCGCGATTGTGCCCCTACCGGTCGCCGTGTCGCTGACGCAGAGCGGCGGCCTCGGACTGGGCATCCTGATCGCGGCCATCATGGTCATGTTCATCCTCGGACTGATCGTCGTCGACCTCGTCGGCGGCCTGCTGATCAGGTGGTTTGCGCACCTGAGCGGGAATCGGGCGCAGACTCCGGAACGACTCATCGCCGCCCGGCTGGTCTCCGACGATCCCAAGCGGTTCTGGCGCAGAGTCTCCGGTCTGGCCATGACTGCATTCGTTGCGGCCGTGGGCGGCTCCGGCATCTCGCTCATGCAGCTCGGCCTGGATGCTGCGGATGAACCCGGTGCACAGATGCAGGACGCAGACCGGTTCCTGCTGCAGGACATCTTCACCGGAGTTATGCTGGTGATGGGGATATCGATCCTGTTGATCGCTGTATCCGCGCTGATCAACCAGGTTGCCGACATCTACGATCGAGCCGACACATTCCAAGATCTCTACGCCGCGGGAACGGACCCGGAGACCATGCACACAGCGATGGTGAGAGCAGTTCTGGGGCCGGTCATCTGGGTGGCGCTGCTGGCAGGCGGTCTCGGTCTGCTTCTCGTTCTGCCCTTGGCCGGAGCAGCGCTCGTGCTCAAACCGATCACGTTCTCAACGATTCTCGCGTCAGTGGTCCTCGGTATCCTCATCATCAGATCGGGATTGCAGCTGGCGAAGCCGATCCTCGTGACCGTGGCGACCGCGTGCCGTTCACGGGAATGAGGAGGGTGCCGTGAACATGCCGGAGTGAGCGTGTGCTCACACCCGGATATCCCCGCCGAGGTGGGTCTGCGGCTTCTCGATCCAGGTACAGTTGGAGGGCGTTGAAAGCGGGTGTCCGCCGACGAGGTTCGAGGAAGAGGAAGACGATTGAGCAACAATCAGGGGTTTGACGGGATGAGGACCCCGCCGCAGGACGTCGAGGCCGAGCAGAGCGTCCTCGGTGCGATGCTTCTGTCCAAGGATGCGATCGCCGACTGCGTCGAATCCATGACCGGTGATGACTTCTACAAGCCTGCTCACGAGACTATCTACGAGGCCGTCCTCGACCTGTATTCGCGTGGTGAGCCCGCAGACTCCGTGACCGTTGCGAACTACCTCACGAAGACCGGCGACCTCTCCCGAGTCGGCGGTGCGGCATACCTGCACACGCTCATCTCCTCCGTCCCGACTGCCGCCAACGCCGGCTACTATGCCGCGATCGTGCGCGAGCAGGCCGTCCTGCGCCGCCTCGTCGAGGCCGGCACCCGCATCGTGCAGATGGGCTATGACGCCGAGGGCGACACCGATGAGGTCGTGAACTCGGCCCAGGCGGAGATCTACCAGGTCACCGAGCGTCACACCACAGAGGATTATGTGATCCTCTCCGACATCCTCAGCGATGTCGCTCAGGAGATCGAACGCAATGGCGACACCGATGGGCAGACTGCGGGGGTGCCGACCGGTTTCACCGAATTCGACCAGCTCACCAACGGTTTCCATCCGGGCACGATGATCGTCATCGCGGCTCGTCCCGGTGTCGGCAAGTCCACTCTGGCCCTGGACTTCATGCGCTCGGCGGCGATCCACCACGGCCAGGCCGCCGTCTTCTTCTCCTTGGAGATGGGCAAGAACGAACTCGTCATGCGTCTGCTGTCGGCTGAGTCGGAGATTCCCCTCCAGAACCTTCGCCGCGGTGAACTGTCCCCTCATGACTGGACGACCCTGGCCGCAACGGAATCGCGCATCAACGATGCCCCGCTGTTCGTCGATGATTCCCCGAATATGGCACTGACCGAGATCCGTGCGAAGTGCCGACGCCTGAAGCAGCAGCACGATCTCAAGATGGTCTGCGTCGACTACCTGCAGCTGATGAGCTCCGGCAAACGAGTCGAGTCGCGTCAGCAGGAGGTCTCCGAGTTCTCCCGTTCGCTCAAGCTCTTGGCCAAAGAGCTCGAGATCCCGGTCATCGCGCTTTCACAGCTCAACCGTGGCAGCGAGCAGAGGACGGACAAGCGTCCGATGATCTCGGACCTGCGTGAGTCCGGTTCGATCGAGCAGGACGCCGATATGGTGCTGCTCATCCATCGTGACGACATGTACGACAAGGAACACGAACGTGCAGGCGAGGCCGACATCATCGTCGCCAAGCACCGTGCGGGTCCGACAGCTGACATCTCCGTGGCCTTCCAGGGCGCGAAGTCCCGCTTCGTCAACATGCCGCAGTAGACTCTTCTGCACCAGCGGCTGCCGACTTGAGAGGGGCCGAAGTCATGCGGAAACTGACCTTTGCGATGAATGTGAGCCTGGACGGCTACGTCGCCGCGCCTGGAAATGATCTTGGCTGGACCACGCCGAATGACGAGGTGTTCCAGTGGTGGTCCGATCGGGTCGGGTCCACTGAGCTGGCCCTGTACGGCAGGCGACTGTGGGAAGACATGAGCTCATTCTGGCCGTATGCGGACCAACAGCCTGGAGTCATGCCGGAGCAGCTCGAGTACGCGCGCCGTTGGATGGAGATGCCGAAGGCAGTGTTCTCTTCGACGATCGGCACGGTCGGGTGGAATGCTCGCCTGATCCACGGGGAAGCCGCCTCGGAGATCGCCGGACTCAAGGCGGACGATGGCGGTCCCATGGACATCGGCGGTGCCGCGCTCGCCGCGACAGCTATGAGAGCAGGACTCATCGACGAGTACATCCTCGTCACCTACCCGGTTCTGACCGGTGGCGGCACACCCTTCTTCACCACCCTCGACAACTGGGTGAATCTGAACTTGCTGGAGAGTCGATCGTTCCCCGACGGAGTGCGTCTGACGCGCTATGGGACCAGATATTGATGGCCCATACGGCGTTCGCCGGCGGGTATGGTGAGCATCGGAGAGTAGGCTGACTGACTATGCTGATCCGACGAGAACGTTCAGGCGATACTGAAGCTATTCGCGCCGTCACCGCGGCCGCATTTCGCGGTGCGGAGCACAGTGCGCCTCCGGTGGAGCCGGGAGGAGATCCTGGGGAAACGACTCTGATTTCCTGGTTGCGGGCTGATGCGGCGTGGATTCCTGAACTCTCACTCGTTGCCGTTGCTGACGATAAGATCATCGGACACGTTGTCGCCTCTCGTGCGTACATCGATTCCGCACCTGCTTTGGGAATCGGACCGGTCAGTGTCGACCCTGGTCAACAGGGTGAGGGTGTTGGCTCGGCGCTGATGCATGCTGTCCTAGGTGCCGCAGATGCCCGAGGTGAGACCGTAGTGGGACTGCTCGGAGAGCCTGCCTATTATGCGCGCTTCGGTTTCGTCCCAGCCTCGGCGACTGCAGTCTCCTCACCGGAGTCCGAGTGGGGCGACTATTTCCAGATCCGCACCCTCTCGGACTATGCCGGCCAGGGCGGAGCCTTCAAGTACGCGAGCCCGTTCGACCGGTTCTGACCGACCAGTTCTGAGCATTCATGCACACACGTTGCTGCTCTGGGGCCCATTTCGGAGTCCTCTCTGCCTAATATTGCAGATATGGACATGAAGCCGAATGACCTGCTTGTGCTGCTCACGGTTTCCCGGTCAGCCAAGTTCACGACTGCGGCGGCGACATTGGGGCTGAATCACACGACCATCTCGCGTCGCATCGCGGCTCTGGAGAAAGCCTTGGGCGGACGTGTCCTGTCTCGAGCATCCGGCGGTTGGGAACTCACCGAATTGGGTGAAGAGGCAGTGCGAGTGGCCGAACAGGTAGAGGATGCGGTGCGCAGCCTCAGCGAACCAGGCCGTGCCCCCGACCCGATCACCGGAGTGGTCCGAATGACAGCCACGGACGGCTTCAGCGCCTACGTGGCGGCCCCGGCCGTGGCAAAACTGCGGAGTCGACATCCCGGACTCAGCGTGGAGATCGTGACCGTGACCCGCCAGGCTCTGCAGCAGCGATCTGGCTTGGATATCGAAGTCGTCGTGGGTGAGCCGCAGGTGCACCGTGCTCAAGCGTTCAAACTCGGCGACTACGAATTGGGCATGTATGCCTCAAAGGACTATCTGGCTGAACAGGGCACACCGGCAACGGTCGAAGAATTGGTTGAACATCGTCTGGTCTACTTCGTGGACTCCATGCTCCAGGTCGACGACCTCGACGCCCCACGTCGTCTGGTCCCCACGATGAAGGACGGATTGTCCTCGACCAATGTGTTCGTCCATGTGGAAGCCACACGGGCCAGTGCGGGCATCGGCTTTCTGCCCTGTTTCATGGCCGATCTGCACGATGACCTGGTCAGGCTCTTTCCCGAGACCCTTTCCGAGCGGCTGCCGTATTGGATGGTGCTGCGACCCGACTCGATGCGCCGACCGGCCGTGGCCGCAGTTGTTCAGGCCCTGCGGGATCAGACCGTTGCTCATGGTGACGCGCTGGTGGGACGAGGCGCTGGCTCAGGAGACGCTCGCTGAAGTCCGGCCTCCGGCCACGTCCAGCCCCAACCTCTCGATCAATCGGAGTCGACGTCGACCTCAACCGCTGCGGCGCCGCGCAGACTCGCCACCTTCTTCGCCTCGGCTTCCACCGACTTCTTCATGTGAGCCGACAGCCGGCCGAATGCGGTGACGGACACGCTGAGATTCTTCCGCTTCTTGCGCGCTCGCCATGTGCCGACGATCCGGCCGTCGAGAAGAACGGTCCCGGGCTCACCGACGGTCTTGAAGACATCGCTATGAAACTGCTTGTCGATGATGGTCTCCCGGTCGCGTCCCTGAATATAGGGATCGCGCGGTGGCAGCAGCCGCACGCCCGTGGGTGTGGGCGGTGACTGCAGCGCATCGAGGTCTTCGGTCAGGACCCAGGTTCGCCGACCGAAGTCGACCTCGGTCAACTCATTTTCGAGCAGGTTCCACCACGACTCACCTTCCCGTGAACGCACACCGATCCACGAGGCGAAGTCCCCACGGGTGGACGGTCCGTAGGCGTGCAGGTAGCGACGGAGAAGCTCGGCTGGGGCGTCCTCTGGGGCCATCTCCGGCACCTCAGTGTCCAGCCATTCATCGAGCAGCACGAACGGTGCCTTGCTCCAGTCACGTCGGGCGAAACAGATGACCTTCTCCAAGGTGAGGATGCGCAGGCAGAAATGAACGACGCCTTCTCCCAGAAGCTGCCCCTTGGCACACGGCCCCTCACGCTCCCAGCGGGCGCGCGTGGTCTTCGGCAGTTTGTGAGCGATCCGCTCGGCGATCTCCGCTCCCAATTCGTTGACGGTGAGTCTGCGACCGAAGAGCACGGATCCGATCGTGTCCCGTGTCCGGTCGACAACCTTGGCGAGGGACATCTCCAGCTTGTCGAGCGATGCCTCGATTCCGAGGATCAAGTGGCGCTGTCCATTCTCAGTGGGTGGGAGGACTCCGGTTGTGAAAATGACAAGATCGTTTGTCGGAAAGTAGAAGGGTGCACCGCGCATGCACCAACTCTGCAGCAGGCCCTTGTCATGGGAGCTCGCAGTATTGACCGCTTCCGAAGTGACACCTTCCACCCGGGCGTTGAGGGCGAGCAGAGCCGATCCGGGTGGGCTGTTCTGCGCTCCGCAGACTCCGGTGGCGGTGACCGGGGCCTGCTCATTCAGGCGCCGATTCAGGTTCTGCGCCTCAAGGCGGAACGCAATGACCTCGTCCCGATTGACCTTCACGCTCATGGATCCAGGCTATGGCGGCAGGAGCGCGGGCATGTCGAGATACTTTCCTGACTCAGAGGTCAATCGCGTAGACGAGGTGGACCGGCGACGAATGCCTCAGCGTGTGATCAAGGTCCATGCCGATCTTCGCCGCCACACGCTTCGAGGGCCGATTGTCCCGGTGGATGATCGAGACCAAACAGGACGCCAGGGCATGTGTACCGGCGAAGTCGCGGCAGGCGGCGGCCGCCTCGGTGGCAAATCCGAGATTCTGAGCCGAGGTCTTCACGTGGTATCCGACCTCCAGCTCAATCGAGCTGTGGAGCTTCTGCCAGGTGAGGCCGCAGTCTCCGAGAAATTCGCCATCATGTGTTTCGATGATCCAGAGTCCGAATCCGTCCGTGGCAGAGCGGCGCTGGTTCCGGTCGATCCACTCGGCAGTTTCCGCACGGTCCTTCGGATGTGGGTAGTGCTCCATGACCCGGGGATCGCCGAGGAGGCTCGCCATTTCGTCGAGATCATCCGTCGACATCTCACGGAATCTCAGTCGAGGAGTCGCGTTCGGTGGCATGGACGTCAGAATACTCCGCACCCGCTCCACTAGGGTGGACATAAGCGAGGAAGGGAATCGGATGACGCGCACCATGCAGGTCAGCGACACTATGATCATCGACGTCGACGCACTCACCCTGTGGGGACAGGTGGCTGATCCGACGCAGATGCCGCGGTGGAGTCCCGAGAACACGGGAGCACACACGCCGGCAGACTCCCGGCCGCTGCAGGTCGGCGAAGTCTTCGAAGGCAGCAATCATCGGGGTCGGGCGGGGTGGGTCACCGAATGCGTCGTCACAGCCTCGGATCCGGGTGAACGGTTCGCCTTCAAGGTGCGCAAGATCGGTGCCGGCTCACCCAAGCTTCGTGCCGGCATCGCCACCTGGATCTATGAGTTCGAGGACATCGACGGGCGCACACGAGTCACCGAGACCTGGAACGACGACCGCACGGCCTGGCCCGACTGGTTCGCGGCGATCATCGACCGCGTACTCACCAGCGGCAGACCCTTTGCAGACTTTCAGAGACTGAACATCCACAGGACGTTGACGGCGATGAAGGACGAGTTCTCACGCGGGAATAACTGCGAGGCGGCCTGAAGAGCACCATCGAACCGGGCAAAGTCTTCGACCAGACGATGTCACTGGATCGTGCCACCGAGGCTTCTGCCGCCATGGACAGACGTGAGTCGATCAAGATTCTGCTCACAATGTGAGCGTGTTTCGGCCGAGAGCGCAGGAAAGTGAGAAACGCGAAAGGATAGCTGGTATGGAACTCAAGGATCTGGTCAAAGCTCTCAACAACGGTGAAACCATCGTCAGTGACTCACCCCTGCACGAGGTGATGCACCGCACCAGCCAAGAGGCGCTGCGCATCACCGCCGAACTCAACGGTTCATACCACGAGCCCGATGAAGTTCGGCGGCTGTTGGCCTCACTGCTCGGCAAACCAGTGGACAAGACCGTCACGATGTTCCCGCCATTCCACACCGACTTCGGAAAGAATACGACGCTTGGTCGACGGGTCTTCATCAATTCCGGATGCAGCTTTCAGGACCAGGGCGGCATCAGGATCGGAGATGACAGCCTCATCGGCCACAACACTGTTCTGGCGACCCTCAATCACGACATCAATCCGGAGCGTCGCGGGGACATGCATCCTGGCCACATCATCATCGGCCGCAATGTGTGGATCGGTTCGAATGTGACCGTTCTGCCCGGCGTGACCATCGGCGACAACGCCGTGGTGGCGGCGGCCTCGGTCGTGACCAAGGACGTGCGTGGAGGGTCTGTCGTAGTGGGCTCACCGGCACGCATGGTGCGATCCGTGACTGACTGAGAAGGCATCACCGAGGAACGAGTCTGCTGATCCGGCGCCGATGAATCACCCATGAACTCGGTGTATTCTTAACGCGAATACACGGCACGAGAGCATCCAAATGGAACTCATGGCCGTTTGCCATGACACTGGAACTGGTGCGTTTCGTATGAACCGAAGCTGGGCACCGATACTCGATTCTTCGGAGGTAGAAATGCGCATTGAACTCGACCAACCACGCTGTGAAGGTCATGGACTCTGTGAAGAAGTAGCCCCTGATCTGGTCCACCTCGATGACGAAGGCGAACTGGTCATCGACATCGCAGAGGTCGAGGCCGGATCCAATGAGGAACACCATGCTCAAGAGGCAGTTCGCATCTGCCCAGTGACTGCACTGTCGCTCAAATGAGAAGCACGCACTGATACTCGCGGGACCGAGCAGAAGGGAACGCACGTGGACCGCAATTATGACAACATCGTGATCGTCGGCTACGGCATCGCGGGGATGACAGCGGCAGATACCCTCCGCTCTCACGGGTATCAGGGCCGGCTGACCATCGTTGGCGGGGAGCCGCATGAACCCTATTCGCGGCCCGCTCTGTCCAAGGCCATGCTGGCCGACGTCAGCACTGTCGAACCGCAGTATCTGCCGGCGTCCGACCACGGCGCGAAAGTGCTCCTGGGCAGCCGTGCTGTGGCACTGGATCTGAAGCGGAACACGATCACGCTCGACAACGGTGAGTACATCGATTTCGACGGACTCGTCATCGCCAGCGGCTCCACTGCCAAGCGATTCACCGATCATCCCCGCGAATTCGCGGTTCGCAGCCTTGATGATGCGCTCCGACTGCGAACGCGCCTGCACGACCAACCGAATGTGGTGATTCTGGGCGGGGGCCCGCTCGGAATGGAGATCGCCTCCGGGGCCCGGAATATCGGCTGTGCCGTAACGCTGGTGCACCGAGGGCTCCCTATGGCCAGCCATCTTGGCCCCTATCTGGGCGGCTGGTGCACCGAGGCCGCCCGTGCTCGGGGTGTCGAGCTCATCGATGGACGAGTCGCCGAGGTGTACGCCCCCGATTCTGCTGACGGACCAATCACGGTTTGCCTCGAAAGCGGACAGGAGGTCGGTGGGGATGTCATCGTCTCTACGATCGGTGACGCTCCCGAAGGGGATTGGCTTGCCGACTCCGGCCTGCTGACCGATGGGCGCCTCAAAGTGGACACTCGAGGCCGAGTGAATGAGCACATAGTGGCAGCCGGTGATATCGCGTGGCTGCCGACCGCAGACGGTCACGAACGACAGCCCCTGTGGACAGCCGCGATTGAACAGGCGAAAACCGCAAGCCATGCTCTACTCGTCGGTGATGAAGCCCCACCGCTGAACTTTCAATCGTACTTTTGGACCGAACAGTTCGGACTCACCATCCGCGTCTCCGGCGACTTCCCCATTCATGGCGAACCCGAAGTTGTCGCTCGCGGACAGAAGGCCAATCCAGACGCGCTCCTGCTGCGCTGGAACGGTGACGCGCAGTCGGCAGCCGCCGTCGGTTATCGAATAGCTATCCCGAAGTTGCGTAAAGTCGCAACCGGAGACTTCCTGCCGTCCTGAGCGGTTCCGACCATGGCAAGGTCGAGCCTGCCGAAACGAACCAGATCCGAGGCCGCCATCTGCTGAGGGTGGCAATTCCTTACCTGCCCAGCTGTGACAGTGCCGCGACGACCTGTGCCTTCGTGGCGATTTCGAGCGTCGGATCGGTGACGGGGGCGAACTGCGGTGAGTGGTTGGCCGGGATGTCCGTGTTCACGATACCCGCCTCGACTGCCTTCTCGTACTTATCCGCATCGCTGGATCCGATCATCCAGTAGGCGTAGGGAATCTCGAAGGCATCGGGGATCTCGCTGAAGTCCTCCGAGGCTGTGGCGGGTTCGGCCGACTGTGCGACCCCGTCATCGAAGTAGTCTTCGAATGCCTTGGTGACCGCGTCGTTCGCTTCTTCATCGTTGTCGGTCAGCGGGAACTGGTCGTAGTACTCGAAGGTCGGTTCCTTCTGGGATCCTGCGGCTTGGCACTCGCGCTTGACGATGCGTCCGATCGAGGCGATGATTCGGTCGCGAACACCCATGTCATAGGTGCGCAGGTTGAGCAGAAGCTCCGCTCGGTCAGGGGTGATGTTGGATGTGGATCCCGAGTTCGAGGCGCCGACGGTGACGACGGCGAACTCACCGGGTTCGACCTCACGGGAGACGATGGTCTGCAGGCGCAGAACGATCGTGGCGGCGAGGACCACGGGCCCCACAGACAGGTGCGGCATCGATCCGTGGGCTCCACGACCGTGCACGGTGATCTTCACGGAATCTCCAGCTGAGAGCACTGGGCCGGCCTTTGTGTTGATCGTTCCCGTGGGCATGACGTGCTGAGCGTAGGCGACGTCGGGTTTGGGGATCTTCGAGGTGAGGCCGTCGTCGAGCATGGCTTTGGCCCCGGCAGCATCCTCCTCCGAGGGCTGGAACAGCGCGAGGTAGGTGCCTGACCAGGCGTCGAGGTTCTCATTCAGCCGACGGACTGCGCCCAGCAGCGCGGTGATGTGCATATCGTGTCCGCAGGCGTGCATGACTCCATCGATTGTGGAGGAGTAGTCCAAGCCGGTGCCATCGCTCACTGGGAGGGCGTCGATGTCGGCCCGGGCGAGGACCGTAGGGCCCTGACCGTTCTCGATGACAGTGACGAGGCCGGTCTTCGAGATGCGGTGGGCCTCCAGGCCCAGATCCTTGAGCTCGGCTTCGATTCGCTCAGAAGTCCTGTGTTCCTCGAGTTCGAGTGTGAACGGGAACGACCCGTCCTCAGTTTTCAACGGTAGCGGGAGGGGCGAGGAGTCCAAGGCCTGTGAGCTCGTCTCGCAGCTGCCGGGCATCGGTGAAGAGCAGGCCGATGAAGCCGAGCTGTTCGGCGGCGGCGATGTTCGCCGGCAGGTCATCGACGAAGACTGTCTGTTCGGGGACAAGGTCGAAGCGTCGGCTCAAGAGGTGGAAGATCTCAGGGTCGGGTTTGATCAGCTTCTCCCGTCCCGACACCACGATATCTTCGAGCTCATTGATCGCCGGTGCGACCTTCGGTGCATGGTGAAAGGTCTCTGCCGACCAGTTCGAGAGACCCAGCAGCCTCACGTCCGAGGTCTTGAGCTCGGCGACGAGTTCGGCCATCCCCTGAACCGGTCCTGTCAGGGACAGGTCGAAGCGGTCATAGTAGGCGGCGACGATTTCGCCGTGACGCGTATCGGATTCGGCCGCCTGTGCGATCACCTCAGTGATCGGCGCCCCGCGATCAGCCAGCGTATTCAGCATGCTGAAGTCCGCCTCGGCGGCAAAATCATTCCACTCGTCCCGGGTCATCCGGTCGGCAAGAGGCCCGGTCTGATCCCAGCCTATGAGGACGTTGCCCAGGTCGAAGACGACGGTGGTGGGGTGCAGGGCAGTCGGCTGAGTCATCGTGGCATCACCTGTTCTGTGTGGGGACCTCAAGGATTCCAACGCTACTCTCGGAGAGCCGCGCCTGCATCTGGTGAAGATGCTCGATGAGGGCTCGTCGGGCATCGTGCGGTGTCAATTCAGCGGGCTGCCACACCAGATGGGATGCCAGGCCGTCGATGACGGCGTGAAGCAGAATCACCTCGGTCTCGATTCGCTCGGTTCGGTCCGTGTGCACAGCCGGGCCAGGATTCGCGGCCGGGTCATTGGCCTCCGCTCCCACCGCCTGGCCGATGATGATGCGGCATGTTGTGCGTACGCGCTTCCAGGCATCCTGCTTCGTCTCCTGCAGGTTCGGATCGGACCCCGACGCGGAGAAGAGAGCGAGGTAGACCTCCATCTCGAGGCGTCGATCCTCGTCCAGAGGAAGCAGCTCTCCAGCGATGGCCTCGGCCGACTTCAGAGAAGTCGGCGCCTGCGGAAGTGCCCGCACGCGCTCGCCTGCCCGGTCGATGACCAGTCTCATGGCGAAGGCGAGGAGCTGGGACTGGCTTGCGAAGACGTGCCGGAGTGAACCGACGGACAGCTCAGCCTCTGCCGCTACTGTGCGCACGGATGCTCCGGCGACCCCGTCTCGAACGATGACCCGCCATGCTGCTGCGGCGATCTCTTCGCGCCGACTCTCATGATCGATGAGCTTGGGCACGAGAAATCCTTTCCCTGGGTAGGACGGCTGTCTCACCGTAGCAACTGAACAAGCTGCATTCACCTCGTTGAGTCGGCGGCGTCACAGCTGGTGAGCCGTGGATCGCTGGAGTTGGAAGTACCGACGTACGGAGGCAGGTATCCAGAGGAGACCGGTCATGAGGACATGCAGAATATCCGTGGGGATCACCGCCCACAGGAACATCGCTCCCTGGGTGGCCGAGTAGAGGCTGAAATAGGTGGCGACAATCAGATAGGCCGTCAATGTGATGCGAGCCCAACTGCGTCCGCGCAGGACTTTGGGAACCAGCCAGAGCAGCAAGGCGACATCGACGAGGTGGAGCACCACCGCGTAGACGATGGTCGCCACGAGGACCCAGTCCTTCCACTTGGGATCCAGGCTGCCTCCCGTGTCCTCCTCGATGGCAGCTCTGAGTCCGGCCTGATCGATCATCATGACGATGGGGAGGGCGATGAGCAGGATGATGCTGGCGACGACTCCGACCACCAGCCAGCGCAGCGCCCGTGGCGCCGGTGGCGGATGGTGGGTGTGGGCATTGCCCCCGCCTTGGTAGTACGACTGTGATTCCATAACCGAAACAGTATCTGCCCAGCGAGCCGTCGACAATGGCTCGACGACCCTCAGCTGACTGCCCGCATGGCGATCACCACGCTCACTTCCCCAAGGCAGATTTTGAAATGGCTTGTGCATGACATATCGTTGAGTACTCAATGAGTTAACAATGAAAGGTTGTGCTTCATGCTGGAGCTGTGCATGCGTCTTGTCCGGGCCGATACCGAGATCCGGCGAAAGCTTGAGGTCCAAGGCCTGTCCCTCAACGATCTGACAGTCCTGCAGAGCCTATGCTCTGCGCCGGGTCGACGACTGCGGCGAGTCGAATTGGCAGAGAGTATGGGAATCACTCCATCTGGAATCGCCCGCTTGGTCGCACCGCTGGAAAAGCTCGGATATCTGTCCCGGGATTCCGACCCGCACGATGCGAGGATCTCGCTCGTCTGCGTAACCGACGTCGGTGCCGCGCTCTATCAAGATGCCGTCAAGGTCGCCGAGGAGAAGGCCACCACCCTTCTGGGTGACGTCTTCGATTCCACAGAGCAGGAGCAGCTGATCGAACTGCTGGGGCGTCTGGCGCCGTCATTTGCTCGGCGACCAGTTTCGGCTGAGAACTGATGTCAGCGGACGCCGAAAAGCGTGTGACCGCAGTCGGAGCAAGTGAAAACACAAACTCCAAACGCGAACACACGCTTTTGGTGTAACTCAGTGCAACTGCGTTCCCGACAGGTGCTCGCTATTGACGAATCAATCGCGATCCGGCCGGGACCGGAAAGTTACGGAAGTCTCAGAGGGGACGAACGCTTGTGGCCTGAAGACCCTTGGAGCCCATTTCCGAGTCGAATTCAACATTCTGGCCCTCGGCGAGCTCACGGTAGCCGGTCGATTCGATCGCGGAGAAGTGAGTGAAGACGTCTGCTGAACCATCGTCAGGCTGGATGAATCCGAAACCTTTTTCCGAGTTGAACCATTTCACGGTACCTGTAGCCATAATCTTTGTATCCTTATTTTAAACTGGTGACCGCCTAAGCGATCTGGATGGTCGGACCCTTTGAGGGCCCGGCTGTTCACATTGTCAGAGACCTGAACTGAACGACATTGCCGATCTGCTGATCGTCTGAAGATGTGACTTCCTGTCGGATGATCTGCGCATTGAACGCAGGTCCGGCAGAAAACTGTGGAGAAACCGAAGTTCCGAGATTCGTGCTGAAGTGAAGAATCCTCATCTCAGGTGAAAGCGGGAAGTGCGGTCTCGGTAGGGCACTCGAAGGTGCTGGACGGAAGCCGAAGAACGGCTGGATTGAAAAGTCAGAAAGTTAGAGAGGCGCGGATGGTAGACACGCGCCAACAGGCAACAGCACGGCACCAAGCGAATCTACCTACGCTCGCGGCGCCACACGTTCCGCACCGTTTCGTACGGGAACAATTCAACTCTAACAGAATGTATCGCCCATCGGTGACAGAAAGTTCAGAGAAATTATGTTTAGGATTGTATGCAATCCACCGCCGATCGCGAATTGAAATCTCATGCCGTATTCCGAAGTCGGTCCACGACGACAGCGCCGCCTTGCCATGAAGTACCGACGTCGCCGCACCATCGTCGCCATACTGGCGGTCCTCGTCATCGGAGTCCCGGTCACGATCGTCGCCGTTGTTCACAACCTGAAGGGGAACATCACCTCCTCAGCGCTGCGCGCGGGGGACGGTGAGGCGCCCGAGAAGATCACGGATGAACTGAACGTCCTCATCCTCGGCTCCGATACCAGGGCGCTGGACACGAATGATTACGGCTCCGGCGATGGTGCGCGCAGTGACGCGATGATTCTCGCCCATGTCTCCGATGACTCCTCTCGCATCGATGCCGTGCAGATTCCGCGCGACACGATGATGGACATGCCTGCCTGCGACGACACCGGGTCCGGTGCGTCGCCGGCTCAGCGCGGGATGATCAATTCGGCACTCAACCAGGGTCCTGCATGCTCGGTCTCTGCGGCCGAAGAGCTCACGGGAGTTCGCGTCGACCACTTCGTCGAGGTCAACTTCGACGGCTTCGCCACAATCGTCGACGCACTGGATGGGATCACCGTTGATCTCGACGAACCCCTGTTCGACGACAAGGCGAATCTCGACCTGCCCGCAGGGGAGCAGACCCTGGGCGGCACGGATGCCCTGGCCCTGGCGCGGACCCGACACGCCGTCGGAGACGGCAGCGACATCTCGCGCATGGGCAATCAGCAGATGGTCATGGACTCCATCATCGACCGAGCGAAGAGCTCCCACACATTGTCGAGGCCCGACAGGCTCTACAGTTTCCTTGACGCGGTCACCTCTTCCCTGCGCGTCGATGACGAACTCGATTCGGTCTCCTCCCTCGGCTCGCTGGCCGCGACCGTGTCGTCAGTGCCCAAGGACTCGATCACCTTTGCGATCATGCCGTGGCAGCCGGCACCGGACAATCAGAACCGTGTCGTGAAATCAGCAGCCGCCGATGCTGTCTTCTCTGCCATCACCGCAGATCAGCCGATCGTCGACCTCGTGGACTGAGCTTCGCGAGGTCGGGTCCACACGCGAGTTCGACGAACCGTGGCGACTGGTGCGCTTCGTGAACGGGCCTTGGGGGCGCGTTGCTGTCCAGACTGCGACGGTGTCCAGACAGTATTCATAGTCGGCGTTTAGACTGCCCGAATGTCTACGATCGAAATCACCAAAGACAACTTCGAGTCAACCATCACCGACAGCTCGATCCTT
The DNA here is from genome assembly GCF_016107655.1 of Brevibacterium antiquum. Classification (GTDB taxonomy): domain Bacteria; phylum Actinomycetota; class Actinomycetes; order Actinomycetales; family Brevibacteriaceae; genus Brevibacterium; species Brevibacterium antiquum. Next base: position 58,952 of record NZ_JABASX010000009.1, on the reverse strand, counting down.
CTTCTCGACTTCTGGGCCGACTGGTGCGGCCCCTGCAAGCAGTTCGCCCCCGTATACGAAGAGGCCTCCGAACAGTACTCGGATGTCGTCTTCGGAAAGGTCGACACCGAGGCGCAGCAGGAACTCGCGGGACTCTTCGCGATCTCCTCCATCCCGACCCTCGTCGCCTTCCGCGAGGGCATCGTCGTCTTCGCCCAGCCGGGTGCGCTCGCCGCACCTCAGCTCGAACAGGTCATCACTGCAGTCAAGGAACTCGATATGAACGAGGTCCGCGAGGAACTGGCCAAGCAGGAAGCCGGCGTCGAGGCAGCCGAAGGATCGGACGCCGCAGTGGAGTCGGAGGCGACCGAAGTCTCCCCTGAATCCGGACCCCAGCAGTGACCGAACCCCAACAGGCCGCGAATGCTGGAGTCCCTGACTCCGTTGCGGCCTGGGAAGAACGTTACGCCGGAGGCGATCCGATCTGGTCGGGCAAGCCCAACGAGGCGCTCGTCGCCACGGTCGGCAGTCTCACCCCAGGCCGCGTCCTCGACGTCGGCTGCGGTGAGGGCGCCGACGCCATCTGGCTGGCCGAACACGGGTGGGATGCCACCGGAATCGACCTGTCGCAGACAGCCGTCGACCGAGCCGCGGAAGCAGCCGCCGCGAAGGGTGCCACCGCATCCTTCGAGGTCGCCGACGTCTCCACCTGGGATCCCTCGGGTGCGAATTCCGACGAAGTGCACCCTCGCCGAGGCGGCTATGACCTTGTCATCGGCTGTTTCCTCCATACCCGGTTGCCCGACACCCGTGAGGAGCTCGTCGGAAAGGTCGCCGAGCACGTCGCAGCCGATGGCCGACTGCTGCTCATCTCCCACGCCGAGATGCCGCCGTGGGCGGAGAACCTTGACGAGGAACTTGGCCACGGTCTCGGTCATCATCATGAACCGGTGACCCCGAACGGCGATTTCGCTCTGCTCATCGGCGGCAGCCCTGTCCGTTGGGAGATCGAACTCGCCGAACTGCGCACCCGTGAGGTCGAAGGACCCGACGGTCAGCCTGCTGAACTCGACGACAGTGTGCTCCTGGCACACAGGGTCACCGACTGAGGGCCACCTCGGCGAATGAGATCAGCGCATCTCACCTCGTGAAACACTGCGGATGATCGTGACCGATTTGGTCACCATCGGCCACCGAGAAGGGCTAGGGTTGAGCCATGGCTCGGTTCAGTCCTCTCGAGTGGCCGGTGATCCGGCAGCTGCGATCCTCCGATGCGTCGGGGCGCGGCGAATCAGTGGTGTCCCAGAAGACGCGGGAGACCACCTCACGCAATGCCACCGCGGACAAAGTGGTGCAGTCGGTCTGCCCGTACTGCGCCGTCGGCTGTGGTCAGAAGGTCTTCGTCAAGGATGACAAGGTCATCCAGATCGAAGGCGACCCGGACTCACCGATCTCCCGCGGACGCCTCTGCCCCAAGGGCGCGGCCAGCGAACAGCTGGTCAACGCCAACGGACGCATCACCGACGTCCTCTACCGGGCTCCGAAAGCCAAGGACTGGCAGAAGCTCGATCTGGGCACCGCCCTCGATATGGTCGCCGACCGCTTCATCGAAGCCCGCCGCAATCACTGGGAGGACTTCGACGACAAGGGCCACCCTCTGCGGCGCACGATGGGGATCGCCAGCCTCGGCGGGGCGACCATCGACAACGAGGAGAACTACCTCGCGAAGAAGCTCTACACCGCGGCCGGGGCGATACAGATCGAGAACCAGGCGCGTATTTGACACTCCGCCACGGTTCCCAGTTTGGGAACCTCGTTCGGGCGAGGCGGCGCCACACAACCCGTCCAGGATATGGCGAATGCCGACTGCATCATCATCCAGGGATCCAATATGGCCGAGTGCCATCCAGTGGGCTTCCAATGGGTGACCGAGGCCAAGGCCCGGGGTGCACGCGTCATCCACGTCGATCCTCGTTTCACGCGCACCACCGCGATTGCCGATAAGCATGTCCCGATCCGGGCCGGCTCCGACATCGTGCTGCTCGGCGCGCTCATCAACCGTGTCCTGAGCGAAGGTCTGCACTTCGACGAGTACGTGCGTGCCTACACGAACGCCACGAACCTCATCAGCGAGAACTATCAGGACACGGAGGACCTGGACGGTCTGTTCTCCGGATTCGACCCAGACACGAACTCCTACGACAACTCGACCTGGTCGTATCAGACCGACGAAGCAGGTCGGGCGGTCAGGGATGAGAGCCTGAGCGACCCCAGGTCGGTGTTCCAGATTCTCAAGCGTCACTACTCCCGGTACACACCCGAGATGGTGGCCGAGAACTGCGGCATCAAACCCGCCGACTTCGAATATCTGGTCGAGTCCGTGACCCAGAACTCCGGGCGCGAACGCACCACCTGCTTTGCCTACGCGGTGGGCTGGACCCAGCACTCCTTGGGCGCGCAGTTCATCCGCACCGCCTCGATCCTCCAGCTCCTGCTGGGCAACATGGGCCGACCTGGCGGCGGCATCATGGCACTGCGCGGGCACGCCACGATCCAGGGCTCGACCGACATCCCGACCCTGTTCAACCTGCTGCCCGGCTACCTGCCGATGCCCAGTGCCGGAGTTCACGAGACCTTCGACGACTACGTCGCCGCCGTCGGCACCCCGGAGACCCACAAGGGCTATTGGGCCAACGGGCGCAGCTACGCCACCAACCTGCTCAAGGCGTGGTGGGGCGACGCGGCGACGAAGGAGAACAACTTCGCCTACGACTATCTGCCGAAGATCAACGGCGCCCACGGCACCTATCAGACGCAGGTCCGCATGCTCAATGACGGTGTCGACGGCTACTTCCTGCTGGGCCAGAACCCGGCCGTGGGATCAGCCAACGGTCGGATGCAGCGCATGGCGATGAGCCACCTCAAGTGGATGGTGGTCCGCGACTTCCGGCTCATTGAGTCCGCCACCTGGTGGAAGGACGGTCCGGAGATCGCCAGCGGTGAGCTCACAACCGAGGATATCGAGACCGAGATGTTCTTCATGCCCGCCGCCAACCACACGGAGAAGGCCGGCACCTTCACGCAGACGCAGCGCCTCGTGCAGTGGCGGCACAAGGCCGTCAACCCGCCCGGTGACGCACAGAGCGAACTCGACTTCTTCTTCGAACTCGGTCAGCGAGTGCGCGAGAAGCTGAAGGACTCGACCGACCCTCGGGACCGTCCGCTCCTCGACATGACCTGGGACTACCCGGTCGACGAGGAGGGCGAGGTCGACGCCGAATCCGTGCTGGCCGAGATCAACGGCTACTACGTCGGCGGAGAGAAGGACGGCCAGCCGCTCGACAACTTCAACCAGATGACCGACGACGGCACCACCGCGGGCGGCTGTTGGATCTACGCGGGCATCTACGCCGGCGGGCAGAACATGGCCGCCCGGCGCAAACCCCGCACCGAGCAGGACGAGACCGCCGCCGAATGGGCCTGGGCGTGGCCGGCGAACCGTCGCATCCTCTACAACCGCGCCTCGGCGGCACCGGATGGCACCCCCTGGTCGGAGCGGAAGAAATTCGTCTGGTGGGACGAGGAATCCAGCAAGTGGACGGGCAAGGACGTGCCCGACTTCCCGATCGACCGCGCACCCTCGGCCCGATCGGATCAGGCCCACGGCGGACCCGCGAACCTCGACGGCGATGATCCGTTCATCATGCAGGCCGATGGCAAGGGCTGGCTGTTCGCACCCAGCGGCATGGTCGACGGACCGATGCCCACGCACTACGAACCGCAGGAATCGACGGTTGCCAACCCACTCTACGATCAGCAGAGCTCACCGACGCGCCTGGTCATGCGCCGCGAGGACAACCTGTCCGCGCCCGGTGCCGGCAATCCCGGTTCCGAGGTCTACCCCTACGTGTTCACGACCTACCGTCTGACCGAGCACCACACCGCTGGTGGCATGTCTCGGTGGCTGCCCTACCTGTCAGAACTTCAGCCCGAGATGTTCTGCGAGATCTCACCAGAGCTCGCCGCCGAGGTGGGTCTTGAGCCCTATGGGTGGGCCACTCTGGTCTCCCCGCGCGCAGCCATCGAGGCCCGCGTGCTTGTGACCAGGCGAATGACGCCGCTGACGATCGGCGGGAAGACCATCCACCAGATCGGCCTGCCTTATCACTGGGGTGTAGGTGGGGATGCCACGGTCGAAGGCGACTCTGCGAATGACCTGTTGGGTGTCACGATGGACCCCAACGTGTTCATCCAGAACAGCAAGTACGTGGCCGGAACGATCATGCCGGGCAGGCGTCCGCGCGGTCCCGAGCTCGTCGATTTCGTCGAGAAGTACCAGCGTGAGGCAGGGCTGAGCCCCGAATCGGGCAACCAGCTCGTCACCGTCTCCGAGGATGTCGTGGCCGCTTCACAGGCCACAGGCTCTGCGGCCCACACGGGCGGACACAGCCACCGCGGCGGCGACTCCGCCGTGGGTGTGAGTCCGGGCCGCACCTATGGTGCGGAGTCGAGCGATGGTGGGGAATCCTCCAGCGCCGAGGTGGCCGAGGGTTCCGGTCTCACCGACAGTGCCGATGATCGCACCGGTCGGATCGACGTGAAGCCGACCGCGAAGGGCGCGGGAAACCGCGCCGATGACGGCGACCCGACGGACGGTGATCCGGACCAGGGATATGTCGGTTCGGATGCGGACAGCGTCGAGACGGGCAACCTCGGCGAGGGGACGCATACATCTGAGGGCGAGCCCACCGGCGACGATACGGTGGACAATAGAGGAAACGACGAGGAGGACTGATGTCGACGACTGTCGAGGATGACGCTGTTGCTGACGGGCACTGGCATGGTTCCGCGCACGAGCGCAAAGGGTTCTTCACCGATACGTCGATCTGCATAGGCTGCAAGGCCTGCGAGGTCGCCTGCAAGGAGTGGAACAACAATCCGCAGGACGGGACGTTCGAACTCCTCGGCTCCTCCTACGACAACACGGGCAGCCTCGGCGCCAACACGTGGCGACACGTCGCCTTCATCGAACAGGACTCGGAGCGGATCGAAGCCGCCCGCGAATCCGGACGCAAGCTCGTCAACCTCGGCATGCCGACGATCCGTCCCCGTTCGAACGAGTCCGCGGGTGATCAGCCTTTGGACGGAGCCCTCGGTGCCGCAGAGTCCGGGTCCAACGGGGCCGGCGCCTCGGGTGGCGGTCTGCCGTCGACACCGCCGATGGGCATCGACCTGCTGGCCCCCGGCGCCTTGGACCCCAGCGACCCGGAGGACATCGCCAAGCTCGACACGACGCCCCCGGACACCGCGGACTTCCGCTGGCTGATGTCTTCGGACGTGTGCAAGCACTGCACCCACGCGGGCTGCCTCGACGTCTGCCCCACCGGCGCGCTGTTCCGCACGGAATTCGACACCGTCGTCGTGCAGAACGACGTCTGCAACGGCTGCGGAACCTGTGTGGCCGGCTGCCCCTTCGGCGTCATCGAACGTCGTGATGACGGCACGATCAACACTCCCACCGACCGTGATCGCAGTGCCTCGGACATGGATGTGCCGGATAAGAACACGGCCAACAAATGCACGCTCTGTTACGACCGTCTCCTCGAAGGACAGGAACCGGCGTGCGCGCAGACCTGTCCGACGGAATCGATCAAATTCGGCGATCATGACGACATGGTCGACAAGGCCCACACTCGGGTCGCCGACCTCCACGCAAAGGGCATGACCGAGGCGCGTCTCTACGGGGCCAACCCGAACGATGGCGTCGGCGGCATAGGCTCCGTGTTCCTCATCCTCGACGAACCCGAGGTCTATGGCCTGCCGCCGGACCCGAGGGTGCCGACGAAGGATCTGCCGCAGATGTATGCCACTGCTGGCATGGCGGCGCTGGGCATGGTCGCTGCCGCCGGACTCGCGTTCCTCGGGAGCCGCCGTCCATGAGCACATCCGAATACGACTCCTACCGCCCACCTGAGCCGGAAGGCGGACGGAAGAAACGGCGCCGAGGCGGTCGTCCTGGCGGCCCGGGCGGTCGTGACGGCGGCGGACGTGGTGGTCCGGGCGGTCGTGACGGCGGCGGACGTGGTGGTCCGGGTGGCCAGGGGTGGAAGAATCGTGGGTCAGACGGCAATCGTGAGATGCCGATGGTCGAGGACGTCGAATTCTCCTCCTACTACGGCAGGCCGATCGTCAAAGCCCCACCGTGGGGCGACGAGATCTCGCTCTACCTCTTCCTCGGCGGACTTGCCGGAGGCTCGAGCCTCTTGGGGCTCGGCGCACAGTTCAGCGACCGTCCGGGGCTCCGGATTGCGACACGGCTGACAGCGATCACCGCGACGGCCGTCGGGGGAGGCGCACTCGTGGCCGACCTCGGCCGGCCCGAACGCTTCCTCAACATGATGCGCGTGTTCAAGGTCAGCTCACCGATGAGCCTGGGCACCTGGATCCTGTCCGCGTTCGGCGTCGGCTCGGGCGTGCTGACCGCCATCGAGGTCGATCGGCTGACCGGAATGCGACTGCCGCTTGGCCCCCTACGCGGGCTGCTGCACGCAATGGAGACCCCGGCCGCGCTCGAATCCGCCCTCTTCGCCACACCTTTGGCCGCCTACACCGGGGCACTCCTCGGTGATACCGCGGTCCCCACCTGGAACGCCGCCGGCCGTAATGGTCTGTCCTACGTGTTCGTGTCCTCGGCCGCAATGGCTGCCGGAGGCACTGCGATGGCGCTGGCTCCCGTGCGCGAGACCGGGCCCGCTCGTCTGCTTGCACTGGCGGGTACCGCCGGCGAGGTCGTCGCGATGAGTCAGATGAAGAAGGGCATGCACCCCGCCGAGGTGGATCCGCTGGAAGCCGGCGAACCGGGCCGCAAACTCCACCGGTCCGAACAGTTGCTCATCGCCGGTGCCGCCGGTGCGGCCGCCGTCGAGGTGGGGGCACGGGTGTTCGCAAAGAAGCTGGGTCGCGGGACCAGCGCTGGTGTCGGCTCGCGGTCGCTGACTTTCGGTGCGGGTCGCTCAGGCTCTGGCGCTGAGAAGCGGGGTTGGAAGACTCGGGCTGCATTGCGGGCACTCTCCGTCGTCAGCGGTGCGGCATTGGCAGCCGCCTCGGCGTACACCCGTTTCGGGGTCCTCGAGGCTGGCATCGAATCTACGAAGGACCCACGCCACGTCGTCGATCCGCAGCGCGCTCGCCTGGAAGAACGTCGCGCCCGCGGCATCGTCGATGACTCGATCACCACCGGCAGTTAGATGTACAGGGGTCTGTGGAATCGAGCATCACCTCCCAGTAATCCCAGCTCCTACCACTGACTCCGCCGTGCACCGCCGACTCCACCCTGCACCGCCAGCCTCAAATCCACCCGCTGCAACGGTTGCTGATGCAGCTGGCAGTGAGGGGTGCGTGCCATATAGCGTCAAGCCCAGTTGCGAGAAACTGCTCTAGCAGTAGGGTGGATGGTCTATGAAGGACTCGTTGCTCACTGATCGGCGCAGTCTGAAAGAGGCTGCCATTGTGGCCATGCTCTTTCCCTGCGTCTATATCGGAATGGACCTCATTGGCTGGGGCAATCACATGTTCTCGTGGTGGCAGGCGTTGCTCGTGGCGCCAGTGGTGGGATTCTTCTACTGGCTCTTCTTGAGCGGATTCAGGCGCTTCGCCAACGAGGACGTCACGCCCTCCTGAATCTGCTGCTTCCCGAGAGACTCCAAGCGTCAAACCGCCCCCGAATCGGCGGAGGTTCGCAAGAGTGGGGGCAGCGCGATGAGGGCTGAGGATCAGTCATTCTTGCGACGTGAAGCCAATTCTCGAAGATGGCTGACGATGATACCTCGAGCCTGGTCCGCATCCATCTCGGTGGGTTGCCATACCAGGTGAGCGGCTAGACCATCGAGAAGAGCGTGGAGGGCAGTCACTTCTCCTTGGATCTCTGCTTCAGGTTTCGGGTTTTGGCCATGATCGATGAGGTAGATAATTCTGCGGCAACCATTGCGGACGCGGGTGAAGACGTCGTGGCGGGCATCCCGCAGCATGGGATCTGAACCGGATGCCGCGAACAGGGCGAGATAGACCTCCATTTCGATCACTCGTTCTTCGTCTATCGGCAGCAGCTCGACGACGATATCTTCGGCCGATTGGAGACCCGTGCCCCGCAGAGTCAGGGCCTCGACGCGGGCATCTGCTCGGTCGATGACCAGCTTCATCGCGAAGGCCAAAAGCTGTGACTGGGAAGCGAATACGTGGCGCAGGGAACCAGGCGACAGACCGGCTTCGGCGGCTACTGAGCGCACCGATGCTGCGCCGACCCCGTCGCGAAGGATGACGCGCCAGGCGGCAGATGCGATCTCTTCACGTCTTTCCCCGTGGTCGATGAGCTTGGGCATGATCAGACTCCTCATAGTGGTCGACGGCCGGAAGGCTCGGGACTTGAGCCACGACGACGCGCGCGGGTAGAGTTCAGATTATAAAAGTACAATTGTACTATCAAGTTTCTGATTGCTGGATGCCCACGGGGAGAGCTCAGATGGTGGAACCGATTGAGGGAACTGCGATTCGAAGGCCGATTCTGATCCCGACCGGACTGGCTATCGCGGGAGCCGTGTTCGTCGCGGGAATGGCGACCGGGGCGTTCTTGCGAAGGCGCCCGCGCATCGGTCACTTCACCTCGGGCGCGGCCAAAGGCCGCTACATGGATGCCTACTCCCGAGCAATGGAGGAGATGCCAGCCGATCCGCAGACCTTCGACATACGCACAGAATTCGGCGTCGTGAGGGTCTACAAGTACCGGGGGGCCGATGACAATGCGACACCGGTCCTCCTGCTTCCAGGTCGTGCGGCGGCCAGTCCGATGTGGGCCGGTGACCTTCCATGGTTGTTGGCTGTCCGTTCGGTCTACGTCCTCGATCTGCTGGGAGAACCAGGAATGAGCGTCCAGGACCGGCCGATGGAGACGTCGGTCGACCAGGCCACATGGCTGCACGAAGTGCTCGAACAGCTGCCCGAACCCGAGGTGCACGTGCTCGGACTCTCGTTCGGTGGCTGGGTCGCCTGCAATCTGGCGATCCATTTCCCGAAGAAGATCTCCTCGGTCGTTCTCCTCGAGCCGGTCTTCACGTTCGCCGGAATCAGCGCCGAGGTGATGGTCCGCTCGATTCCTGCGACGATCCGCTGGTTGCCGAAACGTTGGCGAGAGCAATTCACGAGTTGGACTGCGGGTGGTGCCGACGTCGAGGACGTGCCCGTGGCCCGGGTGATCGAGGCGGGTCTGCAGACATATTCCTTGAAGCTGCCCTACCCCCAGCGTTTCACCGAAGAGCAGTTGCAGAGTGTGGACCGTCCGATGTTGGTCGTGCTGGGAGGACGGTCGGGTATGCACGACTCCTACGTGGCCGCTGCGACCGCGCGCCGAGTGCTGCGCCGAGGTGAGGTGGAAGTCTTCGCGGATGCTTCCCATGCGGTCAATGGGGATGCTACTGAAGAACTCGCTGCGAGAGTAACTCGTTTCCTGCAGGAGAATCCTGATCCCTCAGCGGCTCGGTGACCGCTGAAAGCCTGATTGGCGGGCGGTGAAGAAACGCCGCGTGGACGGCGGGATCCAGAGCAGGCCGATCATGATCACATGCAGGATGTCGGTCGGAATCACGGCCCACAGGAACATTCCGCCCTTCGACGCCGAGTACAGACTGAAATAGGTGGCGATCACCAGATAGGCGGTGAGGGTGATCCTGGCCCACTGTCGCCCCCGCAGGACCCTGGGTGTCAGCCAGATCAACAGTACGACATCGACCAAATGAAGGACCACGGTATAGATCAGGGACGCGATCAGTGCCCACTCCAACCATTTGGGACTGATCTCAGCATCCGTGTCGTTTCTGATGGCTGTCCGGAGGCCGTCCAAATCAGCCAGCATGGCGACCGGCAGAGCGACCAGAAGGACAATGCTCGCCGCGACCCCGACCAGCAGCAGTCGCAGCGATCGGGGTGGTCGCGGCGCGGTGGTGTTTCGAGTCATGCCGATTCTCTCCTCGTGAGACTTCAGTGTTGGTTCGGCTGAGAAAGCAGTGGCATCGATCAGACCGTGATCGTCAGCGGAACGCCGATGAGTCGGTAGTACACAGCGATGGCGACGATGACGATCGCCGAGATTGCGACCAGGGAATAGATCAACCGTCCCCAGATCCCCCACCACCGGTGGATCCACGCAAGAACTGTGAACACCACCATGGCCACGGTGATTGCACCCATGACCGACATCGTATTCAGGGCGATCGACAGAGTGGGGCTCCCTGTGAACGGGAGCTCTGTCAGGCGATTGGCATCGGAACTCACGAGGGCGAAGCCGACCCCGAATGCGGTGAAGCACAACCCTGCGGCCCACGCGAGCAGGTTCGCGGTTCGGGCGCCCACGGTTCCAGGTTCCTCTCGCGATCCGGCTCGGCCGACAATTGCGCGTACCGGCAGGAACACGAAGGCCGCGAGCAGCACCAAGCCAGCTATGCCCATCATGATGAGGTGGAGGAACGGTGATGCGTACCAGGGGACGGGAGAGAACGAGTCGTTGGGTATCTGACTCGTCACCATATCGCCGGAGTCGGTGAATGCGAGAGTCGCCTCACCGTCGGATGATCTGAATTGCGCCGAGGAGGTCTGCACCCATGTCTGCTCGGAAACATCAGGATTCTCCGATAGTCCGACGGTGGTGAGCTTCCCGGGCGAGTCGGTCTCGACCGTGATCGGACTGGTCAGGGTGCCGACTTTCGTGAATGTGGTCTTGGAAGCGCGGGCGGGCCGGTATATGCCATCGAAGACGGATGCGTCGGCACTCGATGCAGGCTCCTTAGCGCTCGCCTCGGCGGTATTTTCCTCGCTGGGGAACTGCTGGTCGATAATCGACCTGACGAGCTCCTTGCCACCCCAGAACGCTGCCTGGTTGGTGCCGTCGCCGTTATATGCGACGTGGATTCCGATGTCGTGTTCCGGCAGCAGCGCCAAGTTGTGGTGTGTGCCCGGCTGGTCACCGTCCTTCGTCACCACCTTCTGGCCGTTCATCGGTCGATGCTCAAAGGCGAACCCCATTCCCGGCATGCGCGGATCAACGGTGAACTGCTGCTGTTGCATCGTCGTGGGCACATCGGTTCCCAGCGGTGAGTCCTCACTCAGCATCGCCGTCATGAAACGCCCCATGTCGGCTCCGGTGGTGATGACGTCCGGCCCGGCAGGAGATGCGGGACTGAGCTGCGCGCCGGTCTGCTCCTGACCGCCCCCGGACGGTCGATATCCGGGAGTCAGCGAAGCGACAGCACTGTCGGGATGGGGTTGGCCGACGGTGGTGTCCGACATGCCTGCGGGAGTGAGTACGTCCTCCTTGATGTAATCGGAGTACTCCTGTCCGGAGGCAATCTCGACCAGACGACCGGCCAGGACGAAATCGAAGTTGTTGTAGGCAATCAGCTCTCCGGGCGGGCGGACCCGCGGGGGCATCGCCAGACCCGCGAACTCCTCGAGAGTCGGCAGCTCGTCCTCACTCCACTGTGACCACCCGTAAACGTCGTAGTCGAACCCCGAGGTGTAGGTCAGCAGATCGCGGAGAGTGATCGGCTGGCCGGGGAAGGTATTCGGGATATCAACCGAGTCCAGATAGGCATTGATGTCGGTATCGAGGTCGAGTTTCCCTTTTTCGACCAGTTGGAGAGCTGCGGTGGCTGTGAGGAGTTTGGCCTCCGAACCCGTGTAGATTCCGGTGGACTGTGCATCCATCGGTTCACCGGTCTTCGGCTCGGCATCTCCGTATCCCTGGGAATGCACTGTCTTGCCGTCTGCGACGACTGTGACGACGGCCCCGGGGATGTCTCCGTCCTCGAGTTGCCTGGGGACCATTTCGTCGATGATGGTCCCGACGTCACTTAGGTCCGCGGGAGTCTGCGGCTGTTCTTCAGCCAAAGCGACTGTCGGCGCGCCCACGATGAGAAGAACGATGAGACCGCCGATCAGGGGAGCCAGGCGCCAGCGCCTCGCGATCATCGACGGGCCGCCAGCGAACTCGAGGCAGTTGAAGCGAGAGGATTCCACCGAAACGGGTGGCGGCGGCCGTTGAGCCACTTCCCCAGCCATGTCGACCTCACCAGGAAGTGATAGCTGACGAGCAGAATGGCAAAGGTGACCGTGAGCGTGAACAACAACTTGACGATGATGGGTAAAGGCGATCCGGCGACCAGGACTTCGCAGGCGAGCAGAATCGGCATATGGATCAGATACATCCAATAGGAGGCATCCGCGAGATAGCGCATCGCTGGCCGTTCCCGGGTGAGGAAGCGTGTGCATAGCCCGAGAAGTGCGTAGGTCCAAGCCCAACCGGCCAGTGCGGTCAGCGCTGCGGCAACGATCGTGGGGCGGTGGCTCGGCAGATCGGGAGCAGCGGCGATGGTGAGCAGCACCGCAGCGACCAGATGGACGAGCCACCGATTCCCCAGTTGGACGAGGGCGTCGCGGTGGGCGAAGAGCATCCATCCCACGACAAAGGCGCCGAGGTAGGGGATCAGCGAGGACAGCTCCGGAACCACGGTGAGCGGTTCTCTGATCCCGCTGAGGCTTTTGCCCTGAATGAGCAGCCCGACCAGGTAGGAGAGGGCCGCGATTGGCATGCCTGCAGGTGAGGCCAGCCACCGTCCGGCCGTGGCACCGGCCCGTGCAAGAGCTTCGGCACCGAACACGCGGATCAGAATCGCACGCACCGCCACGATGATCACGACGCACTGCATCAGAGTCAACAGGAACCACAGGAACGAGGGACTGAAGATCAGCAGCAGACCGACGTCATCGGCAGATGCACTGGGGTCGGGCAAATTGCGGCGGGCCGCATCGAGGGGGACGAGGGTTGCCATCGGCAGAATCACTGCCAGCGGCCAGAACGCGAAAATGGGTGTGAGGATTCGGACGAGCCGATCCCGTACATAGGATCGAGTACCTCGGCGGCGCAGGACCAGATTCCCGAAGTATCCGGCCAGGAGCATGAAGAGGGTCATGCGAAACAGGTGAATGACGTAGACGGCTGTGTCTGCGTAAGCCGTGCTGCGCGCATCCGCGATGAGCCAGCCGCCGCCGGTGTGGAAGGACATGAGTGCGTGGAGCAGGATGCCGAGCAGTAGGGCACCACCACGCAGGGCGTCGAGGCCGTGGAGCCGAAATTTTCCGGACTCGCGGCTGTCGTGCCCGCTTTTGGGCGGAGGGCGGGGAGCGGGACCGGACTGAGCGACTGCAGAGGACCCAAGGGTGGGATCACCCTTATGGTAGTACGACTGTGATTCCATACAGAGGAGAATAACAACTGGTCCGCTGTGATCTCAATGGTCCGACGAGACTCACTTTGCGTGCACGCAAAATTGTTGAGTCTGATCGCCTTCCGTACGGTTAGGGCGACAATGTGTTTCCCGGGACTCGCGGGAGCACTGAGAACACAGATGGAAGGCCAACGGTGGCGCCATGGAAGAGACGATCATGATCATCGCCGAGAGCCAGTGATTGTATGCAATGCCCGGAGGTAGACGTAGGCAGATTTTTGAAGAAATGGAGTGGTGGGACCCTGCTGATAGCTATGGCGACAAAAAGATTCAGGGTCCCTGGATCGTGGTGCAGGAACTCACGACTCCATCACGACTTCAGGTCTCTGTCGCACAGCTTTATCTACCTCTGCCTTGGCTCAACGCCATCAGCCAACGCCACACCGGCAGGTATCTCACCATCTGCGCACGATCACTGACGAGGATCGTTCCTGCACGGCCTGAGAGCAACACGGACTCGTCCGGCCCATTAGAATGCGCAAACTCATGCATCCACCTGGCAGGCCGAACGCATTGACTTTGGCAATCCGGGGCCGCACCTATGTGTATCCCGAGTGCTGGCAACGCTGGGGGTCAATCAGCGGACAATTCCTGTGCCGGGCGATCGAAGCTCTCGCGCACCGCAGGCCTGTCGCGCAAGTGGCCCATGATCTTGACACCTCACGGGCCACTCGTCAGCGGAGTACAAACGCCTAAGAAATTCAGGGCAAAAGCACATCAGAATCCACGATTAGATGAATGAGAACCGGGCCCCTATTTCGGGCCACATAGTCGACAGCAACTGGAATGACCTCGGACAGTTGGTCGTCGTCGTTGACTTCAAATCCGAGGCCATTGACAGCCTCGACGTACCGAGTGAAGCGCGGATTGACAATCTGTGTGCCAGACACACGCCCAGGGTGCCACTGCTCTTGATGGGAACGAATCGTACCGAACTGCCCGTTGTCCATAACAATAATTAGCGGACTCAACCCCTGTTGGGCTACAGTGGCGAGTTCATTCGCATTCATCATGAACTCCCCATCGCCACAGATCGCCACGGCCTGACATTCGGGGTCAGCTAGCCCGACGGCAAGGGCGGCAGGTATCGAGTATCCCATTGACCCGTTGCGCACCGACAGCAGTGATCCATAGTGATGAGTGTCAAAGAAGGGTGCTGCCCAGGCCGTATGATTGCCCGCACCCAAAGCGAGTGCAATCTTTTTGACCCCCGCATTGTCGTTGAGCTCGGTCGACAGTGCAGTCATTGCGCGCGTCATTGAGACTCGTCCGACACGTGATGGAGGTGGAGTTCTCACCGCGTCGTCCAGATAGGCCTGGCGCAGACTCATAAACCACGATGACCTTGCGTTCGAAAGCGTGACGTTCAAGCGATCCAGGCACTCGACGAAGGTGGATGGGTTCAGGGGAACGTGCGCGCTCACAGCGGCCCCATGGCCGAGGAGTTCACGATCGGCATTGATGACAACCGTCGTCTGCGCAGGGTCCTGACGCAGGGTGTAGCCGTCGGTGTTGACGTCGCCGAGCACTGTGCCGACGACGACGACAAGGTCGGCCTGATCGAGCGCTCGGGCCACTGAATCCGACCGCCCATAGCCAAGCGACCCGACATAGCTCGACGAGTCGGAATCGATGAGGCCTTCACCACGCCATTCGACCGCAGCTGGAATATTGTGCATTTCCAGCCAAGACCTTAGTTCTTGACAGCCCATCTGAGTCCAGGAGCTGCCACCGAGAACGAACAGCGGACGCTCTGCATCGTTCAGTCGTGCACTGAGCTCAGTGATGACGTCGTCGGCGAGTGAGTCCAGCGCTGCTGGTATGGGAGGAGAGATCGATTCACCAGCAGGGTCTCTGAGAACGTCTTCTGGAAGTCCGACGACAACAGGACCGGGACGACCTGACTGAGAGATGCTGATTGCTTTCGCAACAATTGCTGAAGCCTGTTTTGCTTCCTCGAGGACGAATACTGCTTTGGTCGTCGATCCGAACCAAGCCTGGATGTCGAATTCCTGGAACGACTCTCTGCCTCTGTCTGCTATCGGAATCAGGCCGATGAACAGGATCATCGCCGTGGCATCTTGGTAGGCCGCATGGATGCCGACCATCGCATTTGCGGCACCTGGCCCGCGTGTCACCATGGCGATTCCAGGTAGAGTGCCGAGCTTTCCGGTCGCCTCTGCAGCATAGCTGGCACCACCTTCGTGGCGGCAGACGACGTTATTGATCGATGAGTCGCAGAGGCCGTCGAGAACTTCGAGGAAGCTCTCTCCCGGGACCGAGAAAACGGTGTTGATGCCGTGGGCTGCGAGAGTACGAACAACAGCATGGCCGGCGGTTACTTCTGACAAGTCTGCTCCTGAGCGTTGACCTAATGAGTTCTTTCCATCGTCTTGGCAGCGACCACGGAAATCCAATGCCTCTTATTGACAGCTCGTATGCCCTTCCGGCATGACGTTGGCCATGAGTTGGGGATATCGCGTGTTGATGAATTCTTGAGCTCTGCGGACGAGTGCAGTGATGGTCTCGCTGGCGAAGTGCTCGGGGCGCCAAGCGGAAAAGAGAGTGATCGACAGAGACCTCCCGTTGGCGGTGATCGGCAACGAATGCATGCCTGTCGGAGCGGGTTCGGTGCTGATCCCGATTCCATGGCCGCTGGCGGCAAGTCCGAGCAGGGAGGCGCCGTCATCACATTCGGCGGTGATTCCGGGACGCAGGTCGTGTGCGACCACCGCAGCATCGAATTGTCGTCGGCTCACGCTCGAGGCAGAAGGGACGACAAGGTCGAAGCGACACAGATCAGCTATGTCGATTTCAGTCATACCCGGACGTACAGCCGGGTGGTGCTGGGGGAAGCAAGCTCTGATCTGCATGGCAGCGATGGCGATGCTGCGTAGGGCGCGTGTCGGTGGGACAGGCGATATGATGAGGTCAGCACCTCGATCGAGCATCTGCTCGAGAGCGTAATGTTCGGCCGTGTGAACGACGAGAGCAGGATCTTCAGGCGTGGTGGAGGCAATGAAATCAGCGAGGAATCCGCGCGCTGATGACACCGTCGTACCGATGGTCAGCACGTCGACTCGGCCGGTCCGCAAGGCAGCTGCAGCTTGTTTGGTGCTCTCGACCTTGGCGAGGAGCTCACGGGCCAGGGTCGCGAACTGTCTGCCGGCGGAAGTGAGAACAAGCCTGTTGCCTTCGATGATGAACAGTTTGAGCTTGAGTTCACGCTCGAGGGTCTTGATCTGTCGACTCATCGCCGGTTGGGCGATGTGCATCTGGGCGGCCGCGTGCGTGATTGTTCCAGTTTCGACGACACTGAGGAAGTATCGCAGACGGGTGATGTTCATCGTCTCATCACGTCACCGGCTACACACTGTGGACTCTGACGCCGCCAACGAAGGTTTCGTCGGTGCGAATGGTTCGCAGGTCAATGTCCGCAGCCGTGGGATCGGTATCGACGATGATGAAGTCAGCCAGCGCACCCGGGCACAATGATCCTATGATTCCTTCTTCGAAGGAGGCCATCGCCGCCTGTCTGGTGTAGCCGTCGAGGGCCTGTTGAACCGAGATGTTTTGCACTGTGTCAAGGGTTCGGTTGCTGAGCGATCGACGATGCACTGCAGCGTCGATGATGGGCCAGGGGTTGGCATCCGTGACGGGGCAATCTGAGTTCGGCGGCGCGATGATGTCGTGGTCGGCGAAGTCTCGTTGCGGGTACACTCGAGCCATTCGTTCAGGTCCCAAGTTGGCCAGATAGCTGTCGCCGAGTTCTCGGAGGAACCCGACTGACGAGGCCGCGATGATTCCCAGAGATCGCATTGTCGCCAGATCCTCGGATGAGGGCAGGGCACAGTGTTCGATGCGATTGCGCATGCCGGCTGCCTCCGGCAGAGCTGCTGCCACTTGTCGGTACACCTCGGTTGCGGTGGCCACCGCGCGATCACCGATCCCATGAATCGCAGTCCGCAATCCGTGAGTCAGGGCTGAGGCGACGAAAGGGAGCGCCTCCTCGGCAGTGCGGATGAGGATACCGGTTTCATTCGAGCCCTCATACGGTTCTTCGACTGCCGCTGTTCTGCCGCCGATGCTGCCGTCGAGCATGAACTTCATTCCCTGAATCCGCACGAGGTCGTCACCGGTACCGGCAACATACCCGCGCTCCACGGCTGTATCGAGCATCCCGGTGAATCCGTTGCCGTCGAGGGCCCACAGCCAGGGACGTACGCGAATCAGCAGAGACCCGGTCCCCCTGAGAGCTGTCAAAGCTTCGAGGTCAGTTTCCTGCGTGGCCATATCGTGGATGGTTGTGATGCCGCGGGCGAAGAACTGCTGCTGAGCCAGTTCGATTCCCCGTGCAAGCTGCGCGGGCGTCTTCTGCGGCAGGTCGACGAGGTTGAGTGCGCTTTCCTGAACGAGGCCAGTGAGACTCCCATCCTCATCGCGGACCAGTCTTCCACCGCTGGGAACGACAGTCTCAGAGTCAATGCCTGAAAGTTCAAGTGCCCGGGTGTTGAGCACAGCCATATGGGCACAGGTACGGCGGATGAAGACAGGATGGTCAGGAGCAGCAGCGTCGAGGTCCCAACGCGTTGGGGCCACTCCACTGTCCATTCGGCTTTCGTCCCACCCCCAGCCGAGGACCCACTCCCCCGCCGGCGTCTTCTTCGCTTCGTCTGTGACCGCCTTGACCAGCGCGGACACCGAAGGAGTGGAACTGGGTCGACAGTCGACCTCAAGGAGGTTCGTTCCGAATTGAGTGAGATGGACATGACTTTCGATGAAGCCAGGCAGCACCGTTCTGTTCTTGGCATCGACCAGCTCAGTCTCAGCACCCTGCAGCGCAAGGATCTCCGCGTTCGTGCCCAACGCGACGATCTTGCCGCCGCGGACTGCAAACGCTTCGCACCTTTCGATGTCGATGGCCGAACCTTCGACAGATCGAGTGGACACGACCTGGGCTGAGTGGATGATCATTTCGGCAGGAGCCTGCGGCACAGTCTGCTCACTCATGGATTTCCTCCTCTGCAGGGGCCTCTTCGTCGAGCGTACGGGAGTGGCGATACCATGACTGGGGCAATGGGGTCGGGTCCCGAAGGAACAGGGATCCGAGGACGAGAACGAGGATAGAGATCGGCAAGCCGACGAAGACAGGATGCCATCCCCAGGGTTGGCCCAAGATCTGCCAGGCGACGGCGATGACAAGGCCCGACCACATGGCCGCGACTCCGGCACGACGGCTGACGCCCTTCCAGAACATGCCGATGATCACCGGTGCCAACAGCCCGGAGACGAGCATTGCAGTTCCCACAATCCACAGGACGATCAGTTCGGGGATGTAGAGGGCCATCAGATAGGCGATGACCGAAGTGATCAGAACAGATATCTTGCTCCACCGCAGAAGGGTGGTCGAAGTCGGCGACTTCAGCCGTGGTCGGATGATGTCGTTGACGATCGAGGAGCTGCCGGCGAGGAAGAAGGAGTCCGCTGTTGAGATGACGGTGGCCAGCAACGCGATGAGCATGACGACGACAAGGGAGAAGGGGAAGACCTCGCCGACGATTTCGTAGTAGATCAGCGTCGGATCCGCGCTGTCGATATTGAGACCGAACTTCGCCATGACACCGAGGACCACCACGGCCGTGCCGAGGAGAGTCTGGAGGACGATGGCGACCCAGAAGCTGGTCTGGAGAACCTTGAGTGTGCGGGAAGCCCAAATACGCTGCCACAGGTCCTGACGGACGAACTGATAGGCACCGATGGTCAGGAACAGCACCGCCAGTTGACTCGGTGGGATGTTCATGAAGTTCAGAGCAGCTTGGGCATCGAGGTTGTCTGCGTTGGCTTCGATCGTGTCCCATCCGCCCGAGACGATGATGACGACGACGAAGAGCACGAAGATGCCGACTGTTTGAATCGTGCCGTGGAACGCATCTTGGAACACGACCGATTTCAGTCCGCCGAGAACCGTTTTGATTGTCAGCATCACCCAGCTGATCGTGATCCCCAGAGTCAGGTCGATCCCGGTCGTCAACGTGAGCACGGAGGCAATCGCGACGAACTGCATGCCGGTGATCGCACAGTAGGCGAACAGCATACTCAGTGCGGTAGGAACTCTTGCCTTCTCACCGTAGACGAGTGCGGAGAAGTCCCCGAGCGTGATCATGTTGTAGCGGGTGCCCAGCCTGCGGATGGGTTTAGCCAGGAAGACGACGATGAGGATTGAGGGGACGACGGCAACGAGGCCGAGCCAGATCTGGCCCATCCCCAAGGTGTAGCCGTTGGTGATGTATCCCAGAAGAATGGACCCGCCGATAGCGGTGCCGACAAGGGTGAGGATCATCGGGAACGTGCCGACGGTGCGACCGGCGACACTGTAGTCCTCATAGGTTTTCACTCCCCTGTTGACGAGGTAGGCGAAGACGATGAGGAAGATGAAATAGACGAGCAGGATGATTGCCAACAGGGAATTTTCGGAGCTTGTGAACATCATTGTCCTTTGGTGACAGTAGATCTGCGGGTAGTGACGTCATCGGTATTGAACGCAAGGGATCCGCCGATGACAGTGGCGGTCGCTTCGATGTCGCCGATGCGCTCAGATTCGACCTGGAAGATGTCGTCGCTGAGCCGGACGAAATCGGCCAGCTTGCCTAGTTCGAGAGTGCCGCATTCGCTCTCTTGACCGACAGCATAGGCCGACCCATGAGTGTAGGCGCTGACAGCTTCGGAGACAGCCACGCGTTCCTGCGGACCGAAATCCGAGCCCGAGGAGGTCTTGCGGATGACCAGATCACGCAGGCAGACGAATGGGTTGGCGTCGGAGACCGGAGCATCGGTCGAGCCCGGAACTGTGATGCCCGCATCGAGCAGTGATCGCATCCGGTATGTCCCAGCTGCGCGCTGGTTCCCCAGAGACTCCAGAATGCCATCTCCGAACTCGGAGATGAAGACTCCCTGCGGCACCGGGACCACCTCAAGACGAGCTGCCCGGTCGACCTGTTCCTGAGTGGCGATGGCGAAATGTTCGATTCGATGCCGACGCGTAGAAGCGTTGTCACGGCGAGCTCTCTCGATCGCATCGAGGCTATGGTCGATGGCGCGATCGCCGATGGCGTGGATGGCTACACTCCAGCCCGCGCGATCATATGCCGGAACAAGAGCCGAGAGGTCAGCCGGGTCGACAACCATCACCCCACGGTTGTCCGGTTCTGCGCAGAAGCAGTCGTGGACCGCAGCGGAGCGGCCGATGAGGGACCCATCGGAGATGATCTTCACCGGGCCCAGGCGAAGTCTGTCGTCGCCGAACCCGGTACGCACACCCATGTCCAGCGTCTGCAGCCCTTCACTGTTGAGATCGAGCTCATGCAGGACGTGGTGGAAGGGCATGATGGTCATGCGAGGCTTGAGAACGCCTGACTCCACCGCCGTCTGGTAGGCATCGAGAATAGGAGCGTTGATGCCCAAGGCACCCCCGATGACGATTCCGGGTTCGGTGAGGCTCGTCAGACCGTAGGCTACCGACTGCTCGGAAGCGAGGCGAAGATGTTCCAGACTTTCTTCCTTGCTCACCTTTGCTGCCGCGAGGCGAATCGGTCCTCCGGCATTTTCCTGCAGCAGACCTGCTGGCAGTCCGTGTTCGTCGCGAATCACCCGCCCACCGTCAATGTCCGGGAAGTTTTCACGGCGAGGGTAGCCGGCGATCTCAAAGGCTCGAGTGCTGGCTGCGACCATGTGGTGCGACACGTGTTCGACTAGTATTGGTCTGCCGCCCCCCGCCTGATCAAGCCCCTCAGCAGTGGGATGGCCCCCAAGGCGGTTTTGATCGTAGCCTCCAGCCTTGACCCAAGCATCGACCGGCAACTTTGAGGCACGTTCACGAATTGCCTGGTAAAGGCCGTCGAGAGTTGTCACGTTCGGGTATCTGAGGTCGATCATTGCCAGCTGTTCCCCGACAGCTGTCGTATGGTGATGGGCATCATGGAGTCCGGGAATGACGATATCTTCGCCGAGGTCGTATTCGTCACTGGGCCTCAGACCGTCGACGTCGTCGACGGCGACGATTCGTCCACGGTGAACTGCAAGGGTTCGTGCTTGCGGTTTCTGCGGGTTTCCCGTCCAAAAGTTACCGTGCCAGAAGCTGTCGATCTTCACTGTTGCTGCCCTCCATCGCGAAATTCACGACGCTTGGAAATGGACTGGAATCCACACACGTCGATGTGTTCTATCCCACGTTAGGTTCAGTCGAAACATTACTTCAAATACTTTTTCAATCGTCTATCCATACCGTAACGGCATACCGACATGCAGTGGCGGCAGTGCCGCCACACTCATTCCGACCTCAGTCTCGTGGAATGAATCACCCGCAGCACTGGAACTACTCCAGGCACCACTCGGACTGGTAACTGCAAGCATCGCGAATATCTGACCTGCTATCGAGGCACACACGTATCCACCGGCCGTTATTAGCACATGTCCGCGCGCAACAATCTGCCGCCTGAATTCGCTCCGCTAGAATTCCGTTGCCCTGAATATGTATTGCCAGGATGAGCTCCGTAGCTCTGCAATAGGCACTGTTCAGCAACATTGGAAGGCTCGCCCGAGGTCGACTATTCATCACCTGAACCATCGCATTAGGCCATGTCTTCATCTAAATATCCACCGGCATGGATACATTCACGAGCAGAAAGTCGACCTCAATATTGAGTTCTAGGCGCAATCATTTAGTCGATCATTGACCGGTATCCGCTATGAACTCACCGGTTGTGGTGCCATCAGAGTTAAGTACCCACCCCTGACGTTTCAGTCCATTGATAAGTACAGCACTGTGATCGATATTGATCGCAGGCACCGCCTTTTCGATCCTCTGCTCCACGGTGAGAACATCATGCAGGGACCGTAGCCAAAACGTGATGAGGATGTTCGATTGTCCAGTGCACGAGGCAATCATGCGTGGATTGAGCTCAGCCAGGCGAGCAGCCGCAGTAGAATGCTCACTTGCCGGCAGACGTGCAAACCACTGCACATTCACTGGCCATCCCGACTGAGACTGAGCGATCTCCGTACGTAGGGCTATCACCTCACTGTGGAGCACCTTGTCGAGGCGTCTGCGTGCAGTTGCAGGAGATAGATTAAGTTCACGGGCGATGTCCGCCGCGCTGCAGCGACCATCAAGCTGGAGCATGCGTACGATCTGGCTAGCCGCGGGATCGAGCGTAATCGATGGGTCGGTTTCGGTCATCTCTGTGTTAATCGTCTTCAGAGCCTCGATCTGGCCCTTATCGAGGTGCTCGAGTCGCCACCTATGAGCTCCGTGGTGCATGGCTATGCATGCCGAGGTCTGGACACTGTTGATCCCCGGGGATTCGGCAAACGAATCCAGCGGGCCCATCGTCATCGCTTCCAGACTATCGGCGACGACAGTGAGCCCGAAGTTGGGACCCTGAGTGAGACGCTCTACCGAAGCGATCGCTGGGGTGCTGACGAATTTACGCCCTAACTTCTCCTGCTGACTCATCGCACAGTCGACTTCTACGAAAGCGATCGCCGAGTTCCTCACAGCCCCTGAGGTCATCGCCGTTACCCATGCCTGACCGCGAGCTCGCAGTTCTTCCCACCGGCGAGACAAAGTCACCGGTTTGCTGCCGAGGATGTCGGCCAGGCGTATCCAAGACGCGCGGGGCGCGATCTGAAGGGCATTGACCAACTCAAGGTATTGCTCTGAGAGGACTGGGCGCATGTCATGCTCCTTCGAAATGCCTGCTGAACGGAACCTCCGATCAGAACACCATGTGTACTTTCATTCTGACGGAAAAGAACCTGGATTATACATTTAATGATTTTTTCTTTCGCTTTTATCTACCAGAGGTACCTAAAAATTAGACTTGTGTACCAGCTACCGCACAACGAACCAATGATGCCTCGTGAAAGGACTGGCCGAGTGGATAATCTCATCGGCGATGCGCAGGAGCTATCAGGCACCATGGCTGAGCTGCGTCATCGACTCCACAAACACCCTGAACTCGGACTCGAGCTCCCACACACTCAAGAGACAGTGCTCAAAGAACTCGAGGATCTGCCACTCGAGATCACTCTCGGTGAGGACCTCACCTCCATTGGTGCAGTCCTCCGTGGAGATGGCAACAACTGCGAGTCAAATCCTGTGGTGTTGCTGCGAGCTGACATGGACGCGCTGCCTCTGCAAGAGGCCACCGGTGTCGATTTCTCTTCTCAAGTAGAGGGGCGGATGCATGCCTGCGGACATGACCTGCATACGGCAATGCTCGCCGGTGCAGCTCGTATACTCTCCGAACGCAGACATAAGCTCGGCGGCGACGTGGTCTTCATGTTCCAACCCGGGGAAGAACTCCTCGCTGGCGCCCCGAAGATGATCGAGGAGGGGATCCTGGATCTGGCCGGTCGCCGCGCCGATTCTGCCTTCGGGATGCACGTATTTTCCGCCGGTGGGAAGCGAGGACAGTTCAGCTCTCTGCCGGGGGTCATGATGTCAGCAGCTGATGCACTCTTTGTCACGATCAACGGTCGCGGGGGGCACGGGTCCCAGCCGCACACCGCCGCCGATCCTATTCCGGCCATGGCAGAAATGATTATGTCTTTACAGACGATGGTCACTCGACGCTTCGACGCTCATGATCCGGTCATCATCTCAGTAGGCAGCGTTCACTCCGGAGAAGCCGTCAACGTCATCCCCGACGCCGCAGAGTTCGGAGCCAGTCTCCGAATGTACTCAGCACGATCGCGTGATCTGCTTCAACATTTCATCCCCCGCGTGCTCGAAGGCGTCGCTGCCGCGCATGGAGTCGATGTGTCTATCGACTACAGGGTCGGAGGCAGAGTCCTTGCCAACGACGATGAACACACCGAATTCGCAGCTCATCAGGTTGCCGAACTCTTTGGTGGTGAGCGATATGCATCGTTGACCCAGCCCTTGGGTGGGTCGGAGGACTTCGCTGATGTTCTGGCAGAGGTGCCCGGAAGCTTCATCAACCTCGATGCCTCACCGAACGGGTCCACGAGCGAATTCAACCACTCACCCCGGGCAGTATTCGAGGACTCAGTCCTCCCTGACGGTGCCGCACTGTATGCCCAATTGGCAATATCTCGACTGCAGATGCTCGCCGAGACTCAGTGAGATAAAGAGGCGCCGGCAACACTGCAGGCGTTGGCGACCACTGCAGGAGGTGTGATCACGCCTCCTGCTTGCGAATACAGTGAACGAAAGGTTTGAACAATGACCAAAATGACTCAGCGTCGAGTCGAACAATCGAGTATCTCTGCCAGATCTACTCGCCAGACTCTCATTGCCACGGGAATGGGCAACGCTCTCGAATGGTTCGACTGGGGGATCTACTCCGCTTTCGCCATCTACTTCGCTACCCAGGTGTTCAATCCCGATGACAAGGTGGCAGCTCTGCTGGGGGCCATGGCGGTTTTCGCCGTCGGCTTCGTCGCTCGACCGGTCGGCGGTTGGGTGTTCGGCTGGATGGCCGACCATCTGGGACGACGAGTCTCGATGATCTCGACAGTGGGACTGGCCTCGGCAGGCAGTCTCCTCGTCGCCCTCGTGCCGACCTATTCCGCAGTCGGCCTGTGGGCGGCATTCATCCTTCTCTTCGCGCGACTCATGCAGGGCCTTGCCCACGGCGGTGAGATGCCCACGGCCCAGACCTACATCGCCGAGGCTGCGCCCGCTAAGCGCAGAGGCCTCTGGTCCTCGCTTATCTATGTCTCCGGAACAAGCGGCATCGTCATCGGCCTCCTCATGGGCGTTATCCTCGACGCACTTCTACCCGCGGAGAGCATGGCTGTCTGGGGCTGGCGCATTCCCTTCGCTCTCGGTGCCCTGATAGGAGTATGCACACTGTTTGCAAGGGCTCGCCTGAGCGAAACCGAAGCCTTCGACTCTGTTGAGGACAAGCCGCGGATGTGGCCCGAGATCAGGAAGAACTGGGCCTCTGCCGCACGAGTGATCGGGCTCAGTGTCGGCGGAACCGTCTGCTATTACGTGTGGAGCGTCTCCGCTGTGCAGCAGGCAGTCCTCATCCACGGGATGCCACAGGGAACGGCACTGCTGGCAAGCGTGTTGTCGAATGTCGTGCTCATCATCTCTCTGCCGTTCTGGGGCCGCTTCTCCGACCGCTTCGGTCGCCGCCCGGCCATGATCATCGGCACCGGAGTACCCATCCTCCTCTTCACTCCACTTCAGTACATGCTGGGTTCAAACTTCTGGTCCCTGTTCATTCCGGCAACGATCATCCTCGTGATCATGGGCGCAGTCCTCGCGAACACGCCGGCCGTGTTCGCAGAGATGTTCCCGACTCGAGTGCGCACCATCGGTGTTGCAGTGCCCTACTCGGTGGCCATTGCGCTCTTCGGCGGAACAGCGCCGTACCTGCAAGCATGGCTGAACGAGGAGTTCGGGCAGGTGCCATTCAACGTCTACGTCACTGTGCTCCTGGTGATCTCGACATTCGTCGCCTTCCGCCTCACCGAAACCCGCGGCAAGGACCTCACAGACTGAAGGTCTCGGCACACTAGCGACACACATAACCAGAGCCCACAGACAGAACCTAGAAGGTCCGAAAACGTTCGGGATACCTGGGGCGAGATCACCACAAGAAGAACACAATGAAAAGGGGAACACAGCAGATGACCAGCTTTCTCGGAGTAAAATCTATGGCCCGTTGGGTGTCCAGCATCGGCATCGAAGCCACCCTTAGCGGAATGATCGACTTTCTCGACCAGGACTTCCGCAGGTGGCCGGAATTCGACAAGTCACCCCGGGTCGCCAGCCACACGCCCTTCGGTGTCATCGAACTTATGCCGACGAGTGATCTCGACAGCTATTCCTTCAAATACGTCAACGGACACCCGTCAAACCCGGCACGCGGTTTCCAGACCGTCACGGCCTTCGGAGTCCTCGCCGATGTGCACAACGGCTACCCCCGATTCGTGGCAGAGATGACACTGCTGACCGCGTTGAGAACGGCCGCGACCTCGGCCCTCGTCGCCCGGAAGCTGGCACGCCCGGAATCGAGGATCATGGCACTCATCGGAGCGGGCAGCCAATCCGAATTCCAGGCACTCGGGTTCCGCGCCGGGCTGGGCATCGAGGAGCTGCGTGTCTTTGACACCGACCCCGCCGCCGTCGCCAAACTCACCCGCAACCTCGAACCGCTCGGGTTCCGCATCACCGCCGCCGATTCAGCAGCCGATGCCGTTACCGGTGCGGACATCATCACGACATGCATCGCGGACAAAGCCCACCGTGTCGCAGTCGCCGATGAGAACGTCGCACCCGGAGTCCACATCAACGCGGTCGGTGGCGACTGCCCCGGAAAGACGGAGCTCGATCCTACGATCCTGGGCCGCAGCTCGGTGTTCGTCGAATATCCCGAGCAGACTCGGATCGAAGGAGAGATCCAACTCCAGGACAAGGACTTCCCTGTCACCGAGTTCTGGCAGGTCCTCACCGGCGAGGCGCCTGGGCGCAGCTCGGCGGAAGAGATCACCCTCTTCGACTCGGTGGGCTTCGCAATCGCCGACTTCACCGCGCTGCGCTACGCGGAAGCTGCGACGCGCGATACCGAGTTCCGGGAGGACATCGACCTCATCGCCGATCCCGACGATCCAAAGAATCTCTTCGGACTCATCGGCGCTGGTGTGCCGGTATGAATGACAGGACACAGCCCCACATGGCTGCTCCAGACACCGCCGCGCAGACCGGCGAGAGCTACTTCGTCAACGGAAAGATCTTCACAGGCGAATCCGAGAAACACTTCGTCTCGGGGTTCGGCGTCTGCGAAGGACGATTCTCCCGCGTGCTCGAGGACAGCGAAATCAACAGCATCCCCTCCGACGCCGAGGTAGTCGACCTCCAGGGTCGCACGGTCGTTCCCGGAATGCTCGATATCCACACCCATCCCGCATTCATGGCCTCTCTGACGGACTCGCTAGAGATCTTCCCGCCGAGAGTCACATCGCTGGACAAGATGCTCGACGTCCTGCGCAGCCATCCCTCACTCGGCGCCGGTTCGGAGGCTTGGGTGATGGCCCACGGCTTTGATGAGTCGAAGTTCTCCGATGGGCGCAAACCCAGCGCACAGGATCTCGACCGGGTCGCTGCGAATCAGCCGGTGGTCGCCCGCCGCTGCGACGGTCACACCATGGTCGTCAACAGCTTCGCCCTCGAGCTGGCAGAGATCACCGCTGCGACCCCCGACCCCGAAGGCGGGCGGATCGAGCGCGATGACAACGGTGCTCCCACCGGCGTCCTGGTCGAAACCTCGGCGATGAACCTCGTCGAGAAGCAGCGCCCAAGCAACGGCGACAGATCCGCCGAACAGCTTGCCGGCCTCGACGAGCACTTTCTCTCCCACGGTCTCGTGGGGGTCAACGACCTCTACGCCTCGTTCATCGACGATCCCCTCCCAACATTTCGGCGAGCAGGGGAACAAGGATTCTCCCCGCAGGCCGTGATTTATCCCGGCTGGGACGCCCTTGTCGATTCGGCCGAGGCCGGCATAGTTCCGGACCTCAGTGACGACGACCGCGCCGGACGGATCAAGATCGGCGGCGTCAAGCTGTTCATGGACGGGGCCTTCTCCGACCGGAACGCATGGAACGAGGACCCCTATCCCGGAACGTGCTCCCACGGGGGACGAGTCGCCACCGACGACGACATGCGATCTGCCGTCGCCTGGGCCCGGAGGAACGGCGTCCAGGTGGCATTCCACGCCATGGGCGATCGAGCCCTCAACCAGGTGCTGACCCTGTTCGGGGAAGACGAGCCATGGATGGGGGATGTCCCCTCCATCCGCCTCGACCACGCCTCACTGTTCACACCGGAGATGATCGATAACCTCCTGCGGGCGCGGATGAGCTTCGGGGTCATCAGCCACACGATCTTCTTCTTCGCAGAATATGAGGCCTACGCCAACAACCTATCCGACACCCAGTTCGACAACGCCTACCCGATTCGTTCGTTCTACGAGCGCGTCCCACATACGGCCCTGGCTTCGGATTCGCCGGCCACAGCATGGGCCGATGCCGACAACGTCTTCACCTCAATCCGAGCCGCCGTGGAACGACGCTCCCACGACGGTTCGGACATCGGCCAGAACCAAGCAATCTCGGTGGCCCAGGCGATGCTCCTGTACACGGCCCGGGCTGCCGAGGTCACCTGTCTCGAGGGCCTGGGACGGATTCGGCCAGGGTTCGAGGCCAGCTTCGTGGTTCTCGATCGCGATCTCTTCACCCTGCCTATCGAACAACTCGATGCCGTGCAGGTCAGCCAGACGTGGCTGGCAGGGACCAAGCGCTACGAGGCCTGACCATGAACCGGGGGCCGGGTACCGACCATACGAGCGGTGCTCGACCGCCTCGACCGGTGTTCACGAATGAAAAGAGAACAGACTCTCATGCGACATGCCCTCATCAACAAAGATGTCCTCGTGGTCGGTTTCGCTATGTTCGCGATCTTCTTCGGGGCCGGAAATCTTATCTTCCCGCCCCAGATCGGTCTTCTGGCCGGTGACAAGTGGCCGATCGCCATGGTGGCGCTGGCCATTGCAGGCGTCGGCCTGCCGATCCTGGCGATCGTCGCCGTCGCCAATGCAGGTTCCCCAGAACGTCTCTTCCGACCATACGCACGCTGGTTCCATCCGGTGTTCATGGCGACGCTGCTCTACACCGGTTCGGTGGCAGCGATCGTTCCTCGCACCGGAGCCACGGGATATGAGGCCGGAGTCCGGGTCCTTCTGCCCGATGTCGACCAGGCGATTCTCAAACCAGTCGCCATCATCGGCTTCTTTCTCATCGTGCTCGCGTTTTCGATCAAGAAGAGCAAGGTCGTCGACCGGATCGGAAAATATCTCACTCCTGCTCTGCTGATTCTGCTCCTCATCGTCGTGGTGCTCGCTCTCGTCAATCCGATTGGAACTCCCACCGGAGGAGTTGACGATCCGTTCTACACGGCGTTCACGACCTCCTACCAGACGGGTGATGTCGCTACCGGACTGATCACCGGAGCCATTTTCATCGCCGCTTTGGCAGGTCGTGGATACTCCACACAGAAGCAGCGGACCCTGCCGCTCATCGGAGCCGCGGCCATCGCCTTCATCGGTCTCATGGTCATCTACGGTGGCCTGGAGTACCTCGGTGCCCAAGGGTCTGCCAGTTTCAGCGCGGACACTGACGCGACGGTTCTGCTCAATTCGGTGGTCGCCGAGCTCGGTGGGCCGCCGGCGACAGCCGCACTCGCAGTCGCCGTACTGTTCGCCACCCTGACCACGGCGATCGGCATGGCCACGGTTATTGGCGAATTCACCGAGGAGCTGTCGCGTGGGAAGATCACGTACTTCTGGACGATCCTCATCATCACCGTGATCTTCATCGTGCAGGCGATGGGCGGAGTGTCCTACATCATCACCTTCACCACGCCGTTCCTGCTGTTCTTCTACCCGGCGATGATCATCACCGTGATCCTTGGACTGGCTCGGAAAGCCATACCGAACGATGGCGTGTGGAAGGGTGCACTTATCGGAGCATCCCTCCTAGGTCTCTACGATGCAGCGGCTTTCCTCAGCGAGGAATTTGCGTGGAGTTTGCCGCCTAATCTCGTTAATGTTCAGCAAGCGATCCCACTGGCAGCAGCCGGGTTCGGCTGGATCGTGCCGGGAATCATCGGTGCTGTGGTCGGCGGCCTTATCTGGCGGTTCACTGGCCTGCCGAATTCTGATGACAAACGACTGAGCAGCAACGCGCCAGCCACCTGAGTTGTTCGTCATCCCTCCACGGCCCGGCATCAACCGTATTGCCGCGTTAGTAAGCACAGTCGATAGAGCATCGTTTGCGCCGGATCGGCTCCGAATGTCCTCAATGGGGCCAAACGTGACAGGCCTATGAAGGAATGGGTGTTGAAGGACCGAGGCAGTCTGAAAGAGGCTGTCATCGTGACCATCCTCGTTCCCCTAGTCCACTTCGGAATGCATCTCCTCGGGTGGGGCAACGGCAATTACGCATGGTGGCAGGTCCTCCTGGCCGCGCCACTGAAGGGGTTCCACTATTGGGCCTTCACCAGTGCCTTCAGAAAATATGCCAACGAGGACGTCACGCCCTCTTCAGGCTGACGGCGGGCAGCTGCCCGAATCAGCGCACGTGCACACCCGACCCGACGACGATCTCGCCGATGACAGGATGACCAGGCAACTCGCCGACGACGAGCAGCCCGCCCGACGTCTGGGCATCGGCGAGAAGCAGCAGGTCGTCCTCGCTCACGGAGTCATCAGCACTCAGGCTGGGGCGCACCCAGTCCAGATTCCGGCGAGTTCCGCCGGAGACATAGCCGGAAGTGATCGAATCATCGACACCGCCGAGGCGGGGCACTGCGGCCGCATCGATGACCGCGCCGACTCCCGAAGCCCGGCACATCTTGAACAGGTGCCCGAGCAGCCCGAACCCGGTGACATCGGTCGCGGCGCGCACGCCGGCTGCCACGGCCGCCTGCGCAGCATCGCGATTGAGTTCGGTCATCGTGGCGATCGCCTCGGCGAAGTGTTCGCCGGTCTGCTTGTGGCGGTTGTTGAGGATCCCCACACCGATGGGCTTCGTCAAGGTCAGGGGCAGCCCCGCCTCGGCGGCAGCATTGCGCATGAGCTCATCTGGGTGGGCGATGCCGGTCACGGCCATGCCGTACTTCGGCTCGGGGTCGTCGATCGAGTGACCGCCGGCAACGGGGCATTTCGCGTGGCCAGCGACGTCGAGCCCGCCGCGCAGCACCTCGGTGAGCAGTTCCATCGGCAGCTTCTCGCGCGGCCATCCGACGAGGTTGATCGCTGTAATGGGGGTTCCGCCCATCGCGTAGATGTCGGACAGGGCGTTCGCCGCGGCGATGCGTCCCCAGTCGTAGGCATCGTCGACGACCGGGGTGAAGAAGTCAGCGGTCGAGAGCACCGCGAGATCGTCGCGGACCCGCACGGCCGAGGCGTCATCGCCGTCGTCGAGGCCGACGAGGACATCGGGCCCGGACTGACCGGTGAGCCCCTTGACCGCTTCCTCGAGCTCGCCCGGCGGGATCTTGCAGGCGCAGCCTCCGCCGTGGGCGAATGAAGTCAGACGTTCCTGAGTCGCAGTCATACCGCGAGACTAACACCGAACCGCTCGGACATCAGGGATCAGCCGCCCTGCCCCCAGCCTCGCGTCGAGAGGACGAGACGGTACCCATCGGGATCGAGAATCGTGATGCCCCACTTCTCCCAATAGGGATTGTGCGCCTCGACGCGCTTTCCTCCTGCGGCTACGATCCGATCGGGCCACGCCTCGTCGATCTCTGCATCGAGATAGAGGACAAGGAGATCTTCGGCGCTGGACGGGTGCTCGGCCATGAGGGCCGGGTCGCAGACGAGTTCGAGATGCCACTGAGCTTCGGCGCTGCCCATCATGAGCAAATCGTGTTCCGCAGAATTCGTCGCCTCGACCGTTCACAGGACTTCGAGTCCCACCCCCTCACCCCAGAACCGTTTTGCGGCGTGGAGGTCCCAGCTGGGACGTGCGATGCGCAGCGGCATCTGTGCCAGCGGCAACGTCATGAGATTCTCCCCTCAGTGCAGATGTCAGTGCAGATGCTTCGTCATTTCCCTCCTAGTTCGACACACGTGCAACCCTCACCGATCGCCTGCATGGCGAATCCATCGGTGGCGCTGAGGCCGGGAAAACCTTCCCCGTCCAAACGAGCATGTACGGCGTCGACGAGACTGTCGAATGCTGCGGAGAGGAAGCAGGGCATGGCGAGATCGTCAGGAGTGCCCACTCCTTCACTCTAGGCCTTGTCGTCAATGTCATTGACCAGTATGGCCAATGACATTGACCATACTGGTCAAGACTGGCTGAATGGAGGACTCATGTCCTATCTCCCGTATATCGCCGCTCGCACATTTACCACACACGGAGTTGTCTTCAATTCGTTCCCCAGCAGTGCCACAGGGGCACAGCGATTGGGGGGCTTGGAGGGCCGTCTTCTCCCCGCAGACGCCAGGCTTGGCGCACACAATGACAGAGGTGGAGGTCCTCCACGTCCTTGAGAGGGAGCACGACATCGAGATCGCCGAGGAGGCCTTCATCGTAGGTGCAGGCGATGCCGTCCTCGTTCCGGCGGGAGAGCAGTTTCGGGTTAGCAACAGCTTCGGCCTTGTCCCTCTTATGACGGCTTGTCTGCGACGACCACCGCAAGGTCGCGGTGCTGCCAGGACACGCGAGGAGTGAGTCCCGCGGCCCTCAGCCAATCGAGCTGTTCGGCCAATGCGCTGGGAGTGTCGATGACTCCGTCGATCGGCGTGACCACAGCAGACGGCTCGAGAGGGACAACGAGATCGGCAAGCACGAACCGACCCCCGTCGACAAGGACCTGCGCAATCCTCGCGAACAGATCGGCCTTGCCATCGCCGCCGAGGTGGTGCACGGCGAGAGTCGACATCACGAGGTCGAACGGGTCACTCGGCAGAGGGTCCTCGAGCCGTCCGAATGTCAGGGAACGGCGGTTCGGGTCGAGGACCTGCGCGGCGCCGGCCAACATCTCCTCGGCCATGACGTCGAGATAGGTATCCGGATCCCAAGTGAAATCAGGCATGGTGCTTCCCTTCCAGAGAGGGTGCATCGCCGATGGGCCGCAGGAAGGCCACGATGCCTTCGACGACGGCCGCATTGCGCCAGGAGAACAGGGCGTCGAAGGCGTGCTGGGCACCGGGCAGCTCGACATACCAGGTCTCGCTCGGCGAACCGGTACGAACATGCTCGTACAGTGCGCGAGCCTCCTCGACCGGAACCCAGGAGTCGTGGTCGCCGTGGGCGATGAACATCGGTGGCGCCGAGGATGGGTCCAGCGCCAATGGTGTCGAGGGCGGCGACTCGTCCTCGCCCCGGCCGAAGTACCGACCGATCCACCCGTACAAGCACACGGCCGCGGCGATCCGAGATCCCGCCTCGGCGGTATTCGCGGGTGACAAGGCAGTCAGTGCGGTCATATGCGCGCCGGCGGAACTGCCCGCCATGACGATCTTCGTGACGTCCCCGCCGTGAATATCGGCGTTGTCGCGGGCCCACTGCAGGGCTGCCCTCGCATCGTCGAGGTGGTCGGAGAAACCTGCCTCCGGTCGCAGGCGATAGGTGGCGCTGATGCAGGTCCATCCCTGAGCTGCCAGACGATGGAGCAGGACGCGGCCCTCGTTCCGGTTGCTCCCTGACGAATAGGCGCCGCCGTGGAAGTAGACGAAGACGGGACCCGAGAATTCGCTGTTTCTGTGCTGGTAGACGTCCAAGCGCTGTCGGCGATGATCGCCATAGGACAGCGGCCCGATCCTCTTCACTGACCCGGGCCGCAGAGGCAGCGGGAAGACGAGCGGTCGCAGCCAGATTCGAGTCACATCATTTCTGATCCGCTCGCCATGTGCGAGTGCGACTGACTCCACCACTGATCGGGCCACGGTCGCGCGCCTGACCAGCTCGAGGAGACCCAGGAATTCGAGACCCGCGATCACGAGGAGCGTGATGCCGATGGGCCCGTCCAGATCCCCTTCGCTCAGCGCCAGAGCGGTCGAGAGAATGAGTGCAAGAGCCACCACCTGCGGGATCTCGTTGATGATCACAGTGAGGTAGAACGCGGGGATTCCGAAGCGCGTGACACGGATCAGGGAGGCGAACGTGCACACCCCGATGATGACAATGGTGATGAGATAGCCGATCGGCATGGATGTCTCCTTCGACATCGGAGTGCGCCCTGCGCCTCCAATCTCAGGCTAGCATCTGGCGGTGACAGCGACACCGCAGAACGGGAACCGTGACGTGAGCAGAGAACTCGGACGGAATCGGCTCCATCCCCGATGGGCGGTAGGATCTCTGACGGAGGCGTCCGAGTCCTGGTGGGCTCCCCGGTCTTCAAAACCGGTGAGACCGAGTATCTCGGTCTGGCGGGTTCGATTCCCGTCCGCCTCCGCCACCAGCATCGTCGGTGTCGTCGCGCTCGAGAGCAGTGAAGGAGAATGCAGCCTTGGCCGATACGGATCCGCGGCGCAGCATTCCGCGCACCGATCACCTCCTCAACCTCCCGGAGGTCATCTCCGCAGGTGAGAAGCTGAGTCAGGCAACGATCAAAGCGATCATCTCCGAAGCACAGAGAGCCGCCCGCACCGGTGAGATCCCCGTCGCCGAGGTGGTCCCCACCGTCATCGAGCGCCTGAGCACTCGTTCGGCCTCCTCACTGACCCCGGTGCTCAACGCCACCGGGATCATCGTCCACACCAACCTCGGCCGCGCCCCACTGTCTGCCGCAGCCCGGCGGGCCGTGGCCAGTGCGGCCGGCTACGTCGATGTCGAGATGGACTTGGAGACCGGTCGACGCAGCAAGCGGGGGATCGGTGCGAAGCAGGCGCTTCTGCGTGCCTGCCCGGGTGCCGAGGACGCGCTGGTCGTCAACAACGGTGCCGCTGCGCTGCTGCTCGCCGTCACTGCGCTGCGCGGTGACGAGGTGACAGGAAATGACGGTTCGGCCGGTGCGAGCGACGCGAAGGCGGCAGGCGAGATCATCGTCAGTCGCGGGGAACTTATCGAGATCGGTGCTGGCTTCCGCCTGCCCGATCTCATGGCGACGACCGGTTCCCGGATCCGGGAAGTCGGCATGACCAATCGCACCCATCTCGACGACTACGCCGAGGCAATCAACGACCTGACTGCGAGTCTGCTCAAGGTCCACACGAGCAATTTCCGAGTCGAAGGCTTCACCGCCTCCGTCGAGATCGCTGCACTGCGTGAACTCGCCGACGACCATGAACTCCCACTCATCGCCGATCTGGGCAGCGGACTCTTCGAACCCGACCTCTACCTGCCCGATGAGCCCGACATCGCCGGTGCGCTCGCCGCCGGAGCCGATGTCGTCATCGTCAGCGGCGACAAACTCCTCGGCGGCCCGCAGGCCGGACTCATCCTCGGCCGCAGCGACGCCGTGCAGCGCATCGCGAAGCACCCCCTGGCCAGGGCGATGCGCACCGACAAACTCACGCTGGCCGCAATCGAGGCCACGGTCGCGAACACCGAGATTCCGGTCCGTCAGGCCCTGCACATCGACGTCGATCGACTCAGGGAACGCTCCGAACGCCTGGCCGGCCTCGTCTCCGGAACCGTTGTCGCCCACGACGGGCGCGTCGGCGGCGGGGGAGCCCCCGGCGTTCCCCTTCCCGGCTGGGCCGTCGAACTGCCCGAGGAGCTCGCTCGCCCGCTGCGCCTCGGCGACCCGGCAGTCGTCGCCCGAGTTCACCAGGGACGATGCCTCATCGACCTGCGCTGCGTCCCCGAAGCCGATGACGATCGAATCGGCGAGGCCGTGAACCGGGCTCGTGAGAACACGCGGAACCACCTCGGCGACCATGGTGTGGGTTTCGGCGATGATCCGGACGTCACGAACCATGACTGAGATGTACGTTCTCGCAACCGCCGGCCACGTCGATCACGGGAAGTCCACGCTGGTCAACGCCCTGACCGGGATGGAACCGGACCGGTGGGCAGAGGAGAGGAAGCGGGGTCTGACGATCGACCTCGGCTTCGCCTGGACGACTCTGCCGTCGGGGAGGGAGCTCGCTTTCGTCGACGTTCCTGGGCATGAGAAGTTCCTCGCGAACATGCTCGCAGGCGTCGGCCCGGCCCCCATCGTGTGCCTCGTCGTCGCAGCGGACAAGGGGTGGCAGGCCCAGTCGAGTGACCACCGGGACGCGATCACCGCGCTGGGCATCACCGGCGGCCTCGTCGTCATCACCCGCGCGGACCTCGCCCCCGAGCCGCTCGCAGCGACAGAGGCCCAGGTCAGAGCCGAACTGCGGGGCACACCGCTGGCCGATGCTCCAGTGCTTACGGTCTCGGCAGCCAGCGGGGACGGCATCGAAGCGCTCATCACAACGTTGGACCAGGTCACCGCCGAGGCCCCTGCCCCCGACTCCGAGGCCCGACTGCGGCTGTGGGTCGACCGCGCCTTCACGATCAAGGGCGCCGGCACCGTGGTCACCGGCACGCTCACGGCCGGAACTCTGCGCACCGGTGATCGTCTGCGCCTCGTCGGGGAGACCTCGGACGAGGCGACGGCCGTCCGTGGTCTGCAGAGCCGGAACTCCTCCGCCGAGGTGGTTGCCCCCAGTGCCCGTGTCGCCGTGAATCTGCGCGAGGTCGCAGCCGATGAGATCCACCGCGGTGACGCTCTCATCACCGACGATGCATGGCCGATCGTCGAGATCATCGACGTTCGCCGAACCATGGGACAACCACTCGACGAGGGCGTGCACGGACTCATGCTCCACATCGGAACCGCCGCGGTCCCGGTGCACATGAGGCCCTTCGACGGTGACCACGCCCGCCTCACACTCGAGCGTCCGCTGCCGCTGCAGGTCACGGACCGGATCGTCCTGCGCAGCCCCGGCAGCCGCAATGTCTTCGCCGGAGTCGTCATCCTCGACGTCGACCCGCCGGAACTGAGCCGCCGAGGTGCCGGCACCAGGCGGGCCCGCGAGTTGACCGATCGTCCGGAGACTGGAGACATCCTCGCCGAGGTGGCCCGCCGGGGAGCCGTGGAACGTGCCAGATTGGTGCGTTTCGGACTGACGCTTCCCGACGCCGTCGAGGGCGTTGACGAGATCGCTGGAGGATGGCTCGTCCACCGGCCGACACTCGAGAAGTGGGTCACTGCCGCGCGAAGTACGGTGAAGACGAAGCTGGCGGCAGAGCCTCTGGCTGCTGGTGTTCCCGAGAAGGCACTGGCCGAAGAGCTGCGACGCTTCGAGCCCCCGCTGCCGAACAGCGGCGGTCAGGAACTCGTGTCCGCCATCGCCTCTCGCGCCGGCCTCGAAACGGTCAAGGGCATGGTCCGACCGCCCGGTCACACCGCCGATCTGGGCCCGGCCGAGGCGGGAGTCGCCGAGCTGGAACGACGCTTGGCGGCCAACCCCTTCGCCGCGCCCGAGGCCGATGACCTGCGAGAACTCCGACTGGGAGTGCGGGAGCTTGCTGTCGCCGAGAGAGCGGGACGGCTCCTGCGCCTCGGCGATGGTGTGGTTGTTTCACCACGCACACCGGCACAGGCGATGCGACTGCTCGCAGGCTTGGATCAGCCCTTCACGACGAGCGCGGCGAGGAAGACTCTGGGCACCACCCGTCGCATCGTCATTCCCCTCCTCGAATACCTCGACGGACGCGGCTGGACCCGCCGCATCGACAACACCTCTCGCGAGGTTGTGAGGTAGGCAGACGCGCGCCTGAATGGAGCCTGACCCGCACCTTCGAGTGGCCCGATGGGTGGGCCGAGACCCGGGTCACGGGTGTGTGCGGGCGCCGCATGGTGCCGCAGAGCATCCAGCGAATTCTGAGCTGATGCTCACCAGTCCCTTCCGATTCGTTGTGGCGAGACGGAGCCACCTATGAGCGTCTCGGCATTGAACCGCCTTCCTGCGTCCGACAGTGTGGTGTGAGGCGATTAACGGAGCATCCCTGTGCCGAATGCAGGAAGCAGATGTGTGCCGAATCCGATCAGGACGCCGTCCGGGCAGCTCGCCCGATCCAACCGGAAAGTGAGAACAGATGAAAAGCGTGCGTAAATTTGCGGTGACTGCACTGTCCGCTGCCGTCATCGCAGGGGGACTCTCCCTGGGGGCGGCGACCTCAGCCGCGGCGGGTCCGATCTCAGGGGCCGTCGACCAGCCGAGCGAGAACGTCTCGGGCGCCGGTCAGGACCAGGGCGACGGCACAGCCGTGGGCATCGACGATCCGGACGAGCTCAGCTCCGAGCAGATCGACAATGCCCGCACCATCATCGGCGTCGGTAAGGGCGCAGACTTGTCGGAGAAGGCCCAGAAGATCGCCGTGATGACCGCACTGCAGGAGTCGAGCCTGCAGAATCTCGACGGCGGGGATCGCGACTCCGTCGGAGCGTTCCAGCAGCGTCCCTCGATGAACTGGGGATCGGCCGAACAGGTAGAGGATCCCGTCTTCGCCTCGAAGTCTTTCTATGGAGTCAACCCCGACAGCCCCAATCCGGGCCTGACTCAGATCGACAACTGGGAGAACATCGACCCGGGGCAGGCCGCGCAGGACGTGCAGTCTTCGGCTTTCCCTGACGAATACGCGAAGTGGGAACCGTTGGCCGATCAGCTCGTCGACGACAACCAGGACGTCGACGACATCAATTGAGGTCGTTCACTGGGGAGTCGGCGATGATCGAGCTCATCGCCGACGCAGTCAGCCCACGCCACTGATCACGAGGTGGCGTTGTCGGAAGCGGATCGCCTCGCAGTCGGGCGAGGGCAACCTCGATGATCGCCGAGTGATCAGGGAAAGCATCGAGCGCATGCCTTCCTGCACCCTCCTTGCTGATGATCTCCCCGGTCAGGAGGGTGCAGTGCATTCGCGCCGGTCCGAGAAGGCACCACTCCACGGCTCCAGCTGACAAGGTGCGTCGACCTCCGCGGGCCCTTTCAGCCAGCGGGGCCCAATACTCGCGGACGTTGCGCGCCACCCAGTTACGGAGTTCACCCGGCTCGGAGTCGAGACTCCAATCCGAGACGGGGCCGCCGCGGACGGAGATGCCGCCGTCGACGAGTTGCTTCCAGAACACCGGATTGACGTCGAACGCGCCCTGAGAGTCGAAGACCTCCCCCACGTGGGACGCGACCGGGTGGATCTCGGTCACCGCGCGGGAGATCTCGGACTGCCAGACGAACACGGTGTTGCAGCATGCGCTGAACCCCAGACCGCGTGCAGCACGGACGGTCAGACGGGGCACCTGAGAGAGATGCAGAAGCCTCAAGCGGGCCATGAGGCTGCGGTGGTCTTTCCACTCATCGCTGAGCACAGCGATGACATCGATATCGCTGCGGCCCGGTCGGTAGGCATCAAGGGCGATGGACCCACCGACTGCGCATGCGATGACCGCACCCGGCAGCAGTCGGTCGGCGACTCGCCGATATGACTCGACAGAGTGGGCAGCTTCCTCAGGCAGTGTCGAGTCCATGGGGCAAGAGTACTGCCTCGGCGTCGGCCGCAGTGCGTCAACCGCGTTGCGGCTTCGACACGCCGCCGGATCGGCACAATTCAACAGCCGTTAGCTCCCTGTTCGTTGCAGGCGACATTGTCCCTTCGAGAGGCTGGAGCGTGGGCGAGTTTTCAGAGGCCCGTGTGTTCCTCGAGTGAGGATATTTCGCGCGGACCTACCGCTCAAGACAATGCCCATTGCTTCATTGAGCAGATTTCAGGAGAATCAGAACCGATGAAACTTGCACGAGCATTAGCGGTGACAGCTCTTTCCGCAGGCCTCCTCGCCGGTGGCGCGTCTGCGGCGACCGCAGTGCCTGCGCAGACCCTTCCTCCTACGAGCAAGGCCGCTGATGGCGGTGAAGGTTCCAGGCCCCAAGACACCAGCCAGCTCTCGCAGGAGAAGATCGACAATGCTCGCACCATCATCGCCGTCGGCAAGGGCTCTGATCTTACGGCGCAGGCTCAGACGATCGCAGTCATGACCGCGCTGCAGGAATCGAGTCTGCGGAATCTCGACAGCGGTGACAAAGACTCCGCCGGACTGTTCCAACAGCGGCCGTCATACGGTTGGGGGACCCACGGGCAGATCACCGATGCGGTGTACGCCTCGAAGTCCTTCTACGGAGTCAATCCTGAGTGCCCGAACCCGGGGCTGCTCCAGATCGCGGGGTGGGAGACGATGGATCCCGGTGCCGCGGCCCAGGCAGTCCAAGGCTCAGGACATCCCGAGGCCTATGACAAGTGGGAGACACTGGCCGAAGAGCTCGTCGACGAGAACCAGGACGTCGAGCCCATCGCTTGACGCACCTCTAAATCCCGGCTGCTGCGAGCCCTGACGCCCGCTAGCCAAATGTGCTCACGTAGAGCATTTGTGCTCTACCAGGGCACTTTTGGCTAGCGGAAGCGAGATGGGCGAGCTCAGCTCAGCCCAGCGCGCCAGCGGCCAGCCGTCGCACCACCTCGGTGAGGTGATGCAGGCCGGACACGAGGTCCTCGTCCTTCGTGAATTCCTGAAGACTGTGGGACACGCCGCCGACGCTGGGCACGAAGAGCATGACCGTGGGCACGGTGTCCTTCATGTTCGTCGAATCGTGTCCGGCCACGGTCATCACCCGCGCCGAGGTGAGTCCCAGGTCCTCGGCCGCTGACCGTGCCAGCTCGACCCCGTCCTCGGAGTACGGGTTCTGATCCCAGCTGTGTTCGGCGACGATCTCGATCTCGACACCGACCTCGTCGCGGACCCGGGCGACCGTGGACATGAGGGACTCGTGCGCGGCGGCGATCACCTCGGCGTCGGGGGAGCGCAGGTCGAGCAGCAGGCCGACCTCACTGGCGACGACGACCGGGGAGTTGGGATAGACGTTGAGCTCACCGCACGCCGTGTGCAGCGCCCCGGGCTCGAATTCGTCGACGAGTTCACGCGCGGCGACGACGAGCCGGGCGGCACCCAGCAGCGCATCGCGACGATCGCTCATCAGCGTCGAACCGCTGTGGGCCTGCTCGCCGGTGACGCGGAACTCGAACTTATGAGCAGCCCACGTGGCGTTGACGAGGCCGATCGTGACTCCGTCCTCCTCCAAGCTGCGGCCCTGCTGGACATGGATTTCGGCATAGGCCGCGATCTCCGGCGCGGTGAAGTCGCCACGCTCACCGATCGCATCGAGTGCCTCGGCGACGGTGACGCCATGAGGATCGGTGGTGGCCAGTGCCGCCTCGAGCTCGGCCTTGCCGGTGAAGACATTGCTGCCCATCATCGACGGTTTGAAGCGCGAGCCCTCTTCGTTGAACCAGTTGATGACGGCGAGGTTGTACTTCGCCCTTGCAGGGTCGGCGCGCAGCTCATCGGCGACGGCGAAGCAGGCGTGAGCCGAGGACATGACGCCATACGCCCCGTCGAAGCGGCCGGCGGTCGGCTGCGAATCCATGTGCGATCCGGTGAGCACATACGGGGCGCCGGGAACGAGTTCGAGCAGACCGAACTGATTGCCGATCGCATCCCGGTGCACGCTGAACCCGTGCTTGTCCAGCAGCTCGGCGAACCATCTGCGCTGCTCACCGTCGGCCGCGCTCGCCGCCTGACGATCCACGCCGTTCGTGCCCTCGACGGCTCCGAAGCGGGAGTGGACCGACCAGTCGGCGAGGAAGTCGTCGTCCCTATCGGTCTGCGTCGTCGCTGGTGAGGAAGCTGAAGTCTGCGAGTGGGGAGTCTTCGTCATGGTTCGTCCTTTGCGGGATTGTGGGGACTGTCGTGGATGGTCGGCAAATCGTCAGGCCGGAATCTCGTCGGCAGCCGGGGGCATGAGCTCGGAGTCGATGAGGACGTGGACGAGCGCCGGACCGTCTGCAGCCAGGGCTCGGTCGAGCGCGGCCTCGAAGTCCTCGGTCCGCTCGACTCGTTCGCCGTGCCCGCCGAACGAGGACATCCACACTGCGAAGTCGGGGTTGACCATGCAGGTGCCCGAGGGACGCCCGGGATAGTGCTTGACCTGGTGTTGGACGATTGTGCCGTACACGCCGTTGTCGACGACGATGACCAACGGCTTCGCCCCATGAGCGAAGGCCGTGGCCAGCTCCTGCCCATTCATGAGGAAGTCACCGTCACCGCAGATCGCGACCGCGCGACGCTCTGGAAAGACGAGCGAGGCCGCGACCGCACCGGGAACGGCAAGGCCCATGGCACCGTTGCGGGCGCCGACGAGGCTCGCCGGCTCTAGATGCCGAATGAACCTGTGGCCCCAGATCGTGGCATTGCCGGCTCCGTATGTCAGAACCGCAGAGCCGCCGAGGCGGTCATCGAGGATCCCGAACGCAACCCCGAGATCGACTCCAGTTCGAGGACGGGCACCGGCCACCTCGGCGTCGGGCCTGTGCTCGGCGACCTGAGACTGCACGACTGAACGCGACTCCATCCACGCGTCGTTGCGTCCTCCGCGCAGGTCTGAGGCATCGATCGAGCTCAGAGCCGTGACGAAGCTGCGTGGGGAGGCCAGGATCTGCTGGTCGATGCGCCCGGCATGCTGGGTCGCCTCCGGGTCGAGACCGACGACGACGGTCTCCGCGTCGAAGCCGCGGGTGTAGCCGTCGCTGGCGACATCGGATCGGGTGGCCCCGACGAAGACGAGGAGGTCGGCATCACCGAATCCGGCGGCGACCGCCTCGGTGCGGCCATATCCCAACCATCCGGCCCACGCGGGGCCGGTGTGGGGGACGGCGTCGTAGGCGCGCCAATCGCAGAAGACCGGGATCCCCGCCGAGGCGGCCAGGTCGAGCAATGCCCGCCCATGGCCTTCGTGCCACCCGTCTCCACCGAGGACGAAGGCCGGCTTCTGCGCGGCGGTGAAGCGGGCGCCAAGCGATTCGAGGTCGATGGCCGAGGGCCGAGGTTCGGCGATCGGAGCGGGTGTCGTTGCTGGTGAGTCGGTCAGGCGGACGAGGACGTCCTCTGGCAGACCCACGACCACGGGACCGGGGCGACCGGCTGCGGCGATGCGCAGGGCATCGGCCGTGAGGTCGCCGGCACGGTGCTCGTCGTCGACGATGATGACCTTCTTCGCGGTGGAGGAGAACCACTCGGGCAGGCTGAACTCCTGGAACGATTCCCGGGCGCGGTCCGCGATGGGCACGAGTCCGACGAAGAGGACGAGCGCGGTGGCGTCCTGGTAGGCGGTGTGCACGGAGATCATCGCGTTCGCGGCGCCCGGACCACGGGTGACCATGGCGATTCCGGGCCGCCCCGTCAGCCGTGATTCGGACAGAGCCATGAACCCTGCGCCGCCCTCCTGTCGGCACACGACGGTCTCGATGGGAGAGTCGTAGAGTCCGTCGAGGACGTCGAGGTAGCTTTCGCCGGGGACCGCGTAGATCCGCTCGATTCCGGCGTTCTCCAGGGTGTTGACGATGAGGTGACCGGCCGAGCGGGACATGCGTGGGGGCCCTTTCGTGAAGGTGAGTGCAGATGGGGGCTGGTGGCGGGAGCGCCGGTGCTGCGCCGTCCGTCAGTGCTTGAAACCGGGCAGGTCGACGCTCAGGCGCGGTGCGATGGCTCCGGCGAAGGCCGTGAACAGGGACAGGAAGGCCAGCATCGCGGCGGCCGGCCACCAATGATCGGCAGCTGCGGCGACGAACCCGGTGGCGAGCAGCGGAATGAATCCGGAGATCATGCCGGCGACGTTCTGTGCCAGGGCGACACCGGTGTAGCGAGTGCTGGCCGGGAACAGTCCGGTCATGACGGTGCCCGAGGCGGCGTAGGGCAGTGACAGCGTGCCGACCGCCAGGGTCATCGCGAGGACGACGAGAACCGGGTTCCCGGATGCGAACATGAGGAAGGCAGGAACCGAGACCACCGCCGAGGCGATGCCGCCCCACA
Organism: Brevibacterium antiquum; assembly: GCF_016107655.1. Lineage (GTDB taxonomy): Bacteria > Actinomycetota > Actinomycetes > Actinomycetales > Brevibacteriaceae > Brevibacterium > Brevibacterium antiquum. The sequence continues at coordinate 15,203 of NZ_JABASX010000009.1, read as the reverse complement.
GGATGACCTTGCTGGCCCCGAACTTCGTTCCGAGCGCTCCGCCCCAGATGAGGGCGAAGATCTCGACAGCGGCGGCGACCATGCTGCCCAACAGCAGAAGCGAATCGTCGTAGCCGAGGACGTTGACGCCGTACCAGACGCAGAATGCGGTGACGAGGTAGAAGCCGCCGACGCCGAGGAGGGCCGCGGCCATGCCGACGATGATCTGCTTCCAGCTGTCGCGGAAGGTGGTGCGCACGGGGCTCTTCTCGAGCTCGCCGGAATCCTCGAGCTGGCGGAAGACCGGGGATTCTTCGAGGCGGCTGCGGATGTAGACGGCGACGAGGAGGAGCGGGATGGCGGCGAGGAACGGGATGCGCCAGCCCCAGGCGCTGAAGCTGTCCGCCGACAGGATCAGGGTCATGACGAAGAAGCCGCCCGAGGACAGGATCGTGCCGATGGGCGAGCCGATCTGCGGGATTGCGGCGTAGCGTGCGCGCAGGTGAAGCGGGGCGTTCTCGACGACGAGCGTCATAGCGCCAGACCACTCGCCGCCGACGAAGAGTCCCTGCAGGATGCGCAGGAGCACGAGCAGGACAGGTGCCGCGAAGCCGATCGCGGCGTAGGTCGGGAGCGCACCGATGAGGCCGGTGACGATGCCGATGCCCACGATCGTGACCATGAGGACTTGACGGCGGCCGAGCTTGTCGCCGATGCGGCCGAAGATGAGTCCGCCGATGGGACGGGCGGCGAGACCGACGCCGAAGGTTGCGAAGGATGCCAAGGCAGCGGCAGTGGCGTTCTCGCTGGTGAAGTACTGCACGTTGAAGACCAGTGCCGCAGCCGCGCTGAAGAGGAAGAAGTCGTACCATTCGAGCGCGGTGCCGAGGAGGGCGCCGAGCGCGACCTTGTTGGCGTCTTTGACGCTGAGTTCATGAGTTGCGGAGTATTCCGCCGCAGCTGTGGGGTCGGTGTGGCTCATGTTTCTCTCCATCGAGTGCAGGACGGGGTGGCAGGACTGGGTTGCAGGGCATGGTCGGCTAGGGCATTCAACCTGTAACTTAGAACACTACAGAGTGAGATCGCACCATTTCGAGTATATTTTGCCCCGAGATCTCGGTTGCTGATTGTGCATCTGCACAGCCTTCCGCACATAGTCTAGGACGATGCCGCCAACACACGAGAGACAGCTCAAGGACCAGCCGCTGACCGGTGACCGTCAGCGCTGGATCGAACTCCTCGACGCCCTCGATCTCGAGCAGCTCACCGAACGGTTCATGTCCCGAGTCGTCAGGGTGCCAGGCTACGATCCCGCCCCGATTCCGGTCTCGGAGCTGCGGCGGACCGGGTTCGTCTCATTCCAGTCTCTCGTCGAGGGCCTGCGCGCCGGCGGTTTCGACGGCCCGGTTGCGGTGTCCACGGAGGTCGGGGTCTCTCGCGCTCGTGCCGGGATTCCGCTGGAGGCGCTGATGACGGCGATCAGGCACGACTTCAACGTCCTGTGGGAGGCCCTGACCAGGGTCGCGACGCAGGATGATGCGGAGCTCGTCATCCGGCACACCGGGATCGTGCTCTCCACCGTCGACGAATACGTCTCCCAGGTTCAGCGTGCCTACACGGCAGAGCGGGAGCGGATGCGCGAGGAGGAATCCTCCGTCCGGCAGGGACTCATCGCGGGACTCTTCGATGATCTCAACCCGACGGACGAACGCCTGGCCACGATCGCCTCGGCGCTGGGCCTCGACCCGGACGGACCGCTGCTCGTCGTGGCCGCGCACGGTGAGGACACCTCGGCGCTGCGGGTTCTCGTGTCCGACCATGAGCGCGCGGGCGGGACCATGTTCACGCACCACCTCGGCGATGTCCTCATTGCCTTCACCGGGTCATCCGAGCTCTCCGGGTCGCGATTGGAGACGGTCGAACGTCGGCTCGCCGAGGCGCGGGTGGGCCTGGTCAATACCCGGGGAATCGGGTCCCTGCGCAGGTCAGCGCTGACAGCTCGAGATCTGGCGCAGGTGCTCACCGCCGCCGAGGTGGGGGCGATGACCTGGGAGCGCGGGTGGGCCAGATTGGCCGCTCAGGCGCTGAATGCGGCGGGGAACTCCATCGTCACCGACGTCGAACGGGCGCTCGCCGTCTGCGGATCGGGCGAACGTGAGCGCCTCGTCGAGGCCGTGCACACCTACCTGCGCTCGGGGAGCATCGGGGCGAGTGCCGCCGAGCTGTTCTGCCATCGCAATACGGTGGCCAACCGCCTGCGCCGATTCGCCGACCTGACCGGGGTGGACCCGATGATCCCCGCCGAGGCGGCCCGCCTCGTTGTCGGGTGGGCGTGAACGCGATTGCGCTTGGTTGTTGGAGTGACGTCGTTGTTGGAGCGCCGTCACGGAGATGAGGATGCGAGCTCGCCGATGCGTCGGCATGACGGCCGATGTTCAGGCGATGCTGATATGAATTGATGGTTCAACTACTTGAAGTTGGCGCCTCAGTGAGACGTCATGGGGGAGAAATCGTGAGCACACAGACGACACGGCCACTCGATCACCTGGGCTTCATCCATCTGGTTCCCTTCGACCGCAGCCACCCGGCACTGGGGCTGCAGGAGGGCATCGAGCTCTTCAGGTTTGCAGAGGAGCTCGGCCTGGCCAGCGGCTGGGTGCGCACCCGACATATGCAGTACGGTCTGCCGTCTCCGGCGGTGTACTTTGCCGCGCTGGCCCGACATACGGAGCGCATCGGCTTGGGGAGCGCGGTGATCCCGTCGGGCATGAGAACCCCTACCGCCTGGCCGAAGACCTCGCAGTTGCCGATGTGCTCACCGGAGGGCGAGTGCTTCCCGGGCTGAGTGTGCATCCTCCTGCATTCATCGAGGAGGTCAACGATCTGGTCTTCGACGAGGACTGGTGTGGCAGCGATTTCAGCTACCGACGTATCGATCGGCTGAGGGACTTCCTCGCCAGAGTACCCGTCCGCGAGAAGCCGGAGTACCAAGTGTTCGGGGGACATCGATTCCGAGCGCCTCGAACCGTACTCACCAGGGCTCTCGGGCAGGCTCTGGTACGGCGGTGGTTCTCTGAAATCAGCCTCCTGGGCCGGCGATGCCGGAGCTGAAGAATCGGGCGGCGAAGGCCGAGTCAGCATCGCTCTGGTCATCGTCCCCACCGACGGTGCCAGCCCCCCCACCAGGTGAAGAAGTATCGCGACTATGCGGAGGCCAGGACTCCGCGGACGAAGAAGGTCCACGGGAAGAACACGATCATCGCGACTGATGTGCTGGGGTCGAACGAGGAGATCGTCGATCGGCTGCTCAGCGATCCGGCGTTCGGGCAGTCCGATGACTACCTCTTCGAGCTGCCCTTCGAGTTCGAACTCGATGGTTGGAAGCACATCCTCCACCAGCTCGCGACCGAGATCGGACCGAAGCTGGGGTGGACAGCGAAGATGTGAGTGAGTCGGTGTCGGCCGTGTTGGGGCAGTTGCGAGCAGGCGTTCCTCAGCCGAGGCGATGACGGAGGATGCCGAGGAACTCGTCGGCGCGTTCGACCTGGCGGGCGAGTTTCTCACGTCTGGCATCGGCATCGTCGAGCAGTGCCAGCAGTCTGCGCCGAGCCTCGGCTCGTTCCTCCTCGGGAGAGTCGCCCTCCAGGATGTCCAGGTGGGCCAGCAGCTCACCCATCTCGGCAGTGGAATAGCTGAGGGCCTTCATCCGCCGGATCGTCATCAGGCGACGGAAGTCCTCGTCGGTGTAGACGCGGAAACCACCCTCGGTCCTGCCCGTGGCAGGAATGAGCCCGATGTCTTCGTAATGCCGCAGAGTCCGTGAGGACAGTCCTGATTTCTCCGTCATCTCGCCGATGTGCATGCCGTGCACCCTTTCGTCGCCTCCGGTCTCGCTCCAGACCTGTGCCAGCCTCGCTCCGGACTAGTGCCAGCCTCGCTCCGGTCTCACTCCTGGCCTGTGCCGGCCGCAGGAACTGGTTTGCACCAACCTTAACGCAAGGTTAATGTTGGTCGGGAACTCTGACGTGCTGTGAAGGTTCGTGACGACTCCCGGTACCAACTCGTATCCCGTTTTCTTCCTGCCTGTAGGAGCCCCACTGTGTCCACCACCCTGCCCCCAGACACTGCACGGCACACTCCGACACCGGAGGAGCGCCAAAGTGTGCTCCGGACGCTGAAACGGCCCGGTTGGCTCAAGACCGAGATTCTGGGCGGGCTCGTCGTCGGTCTGGCGCTCATCCCCGAAGCGATCGCCTTCTCCGTCATCGCCGGTGTTGACCCGCGATTCGGACTCTTCGCATCATTCACGATGGCTGTGACTGTGGCGATCCTCGGCGGACGACCGGCAATGATCTCTGCGGCGACCGGTGCAGTGGCGCTCGTCATCGCACCCTTGGTGGCCTCGCACGGCACGGACTACTTCATCGCCACAGTCATCCTGGCAGGTCTGATCCAGGTGATACTGGCACTGGTCGGGGTCGCCCGCCTCATGCGATTCATCCCGCGACAAGTCATGGTCGGATTCGTCAACGCCCTGGCCATTCTCATCTTCATGGCCCAGGTGCCCGAACTCTTCGACGTCCCGTGGCTGGTCTACCCACTGTGCCTGCTCGGCCTCATCATCGTCTTCGTCCTCCCGAAGTTCACGTCCATCGTGCCGGCGCCCCTGGTCGCCATCGTCGTCCTGACCCTTCTCGTCGTGCTCTTCGCCTGGGATGTTCCCAATGTGGGTGACAAGGGTCAGCTGCCTGAGTCGCTGCCGACTCTCCTTGTTCCGCAGGTGCCGCTGACACTTGAGACGTTGAAGGTCATCGCCCCCTACGCGGTGGCGATGGCCCTGGTCGGGCTGCTCGAATCACTGATGACGGCCAAACTCGTCGACGATGTCACCGATACCCGTTCGAACAAGACTCGAGAGTCCTGGGCGCAGGGCGTGGCCAACATCGTCACCGGGTTCTTCGGCGGCATGGGCGGCTGCGCGATGATCGGTCAGACCATGATCAACGTGCGTGCTTCGGGGGCTCGGACACGGATCTCGACGTTCTGCGCCGGTGTCTTCCTGCTCATCCTCGTCGTCGTCCTCGGCGACATCGTTGCGCTGATCCCCATGGCCGCACTGGTCGCGGTCATGATCTTCGTTTCCTGGGCGACCTTCGACTGGCACTCCATCCGCCCCAGCACTCTCAAGCGGATGCCGAAGTCAGAGACCACCGTCATGCTGGTCACCGTCATTGCGACTGTCTGGACGAACAATCTGGCGATCGGAGTGATTCTCGGCGTGCTCGTGGCCATGGTCGCCTTCGCCAATCGAGTGGCGCACTTCGTCAGCGTCCACCGTGAGATCGTGGAATCTGACGGACGTCCGAGTGCCCGCTACGCCGTCAACGGTGAACTGTTCTTTGCATCCTCCAACGACCTGTACACGATGTTCGACTACGCCGAAGACCCTGAGCACGTCGTCATCGACATGCATCAGTCCCATCTCTGGGATGCTTCGACGATCGCTGCATTGGACTCTGTGACCGACACGTACGAGCACTATGGAAAGCACGTAGAGATTGTGGGACTCAATGATGCCAGTGCCAGAATACGGGCCCGCCTCGGCGGTCAGGGTCTTTCATAGCTCAGGTTGTGCGGTTCGGCCAGAACGATCGCCATGTAACATTATCAATGTAAATCTGATGTAGTTAATAGATATTAGGACTCCCGAGCGCACGGGAAGCTGCGTGCGCTCAGGAGTTATCGCATTTCCGCTCTGAGGTACTTTCATGCGATTGCCAAGTAGCTAATATGCTAAGTCAGCAAAATCAGCCTACCTTGTAACGCTATTTACCCGCAATGCTAATCTCGCTCCTCAAGACGAGTTTGCCAGGCAAATCAGCAGTCCCCTCAGGGGCATTTTCCATTTTCTACTAAACAGTAGCTAATCAATTCGTCGGTTCCTGATTCCATTCGGAGTCGGGAACACCATTCACTTCTTCATGCCCTTCGGGAATGTCGAATCGTTGCGCGGTGAGATCACGAGGGAGCAGTTTGAATCCCTGCCAGTGCATCTCCATGGGCGACTGCTCTTCATCACGGGGGACATGATGGAATCCGACAGCGACCCACGACACGACGTCGTCGAGCTTCTGACCCTTGCCGTCATCGACGAACTCAGGGACCCCACGGCCGCAATCGCCCCGATTGTTCGTCGCATACTGTTCGCATTCGTTGAAGTTCGTGAAGCCGACGTCGTACCCGGGCTCTTCCTCGTGTGAGTGGGCATGTTCGACGTCATCGACGAACTCGAATGAGTCCGACTTTCCGGTATCGATCTCGTAGGAGATGGGATGGCCGTCGTCGTTGAGCACATCCGGTTTGAGGACTCGCCACCAACGGCGGTCCTTCCATCGTGCGAGAGCCGGGTGCTCGATATCCTTGAGCTTTCCGGTCATGATCGGTGATTCCGGTCCGGATTCGCCCGTCGGCGTGGCGTCGAACTGCTGCGCCTTCATTCCGCCTTCGCCTCCGAGTCCCCAACGGACCTTCCAGACCGCGTTATGCGAATGACTAGCCGCATGTTCATCGTCTCCGACGTCCCAGCCGTGGTTCTTGTCCGTGTAGTCGGCAGGCGAGAGGTCGCCGGTTGCCCCGAGCTGCACGTCGATGGATCCATCCGAGCCGAATGTGTACTGAGAGACGTACTCATACCAGCCCACCCGCGAAATCGTCGACAGTCGCAGAGCGTTCTTTCGGTCGGAGGCTGGTGCCACGAGATCGCTCGAATGATAGGCGAGTCCGTCGTCGATGACCTCGGTGCACAGGACATTGCGTGTCTCGCTGTCTCCGTACTTGCCGTCGCCGATCTTCGGGATCTCCATCGAGTTCAGGTCTCCCGCACAGGCATCGGCCTTCAGCGTCTTCATCTTGCGGCCGCCGAAGCCGGCTGCAGTGATATCCGATGTATTGCGCTTTCCGGTGTCGTACGGGACCTCCAGTTGAGCGATGGAGGCAGAATCGATGATTCTGATCGGGTCCTTTCCGGGAGGTGCGATGAAGACTTCGGAAAGACTGAGGCCGAAATCGGGATGGACACCCCAGCACATCGTCCAGGTCGCTCCGCTGGATAGGGTCTGCGAGATCTTCTTCGCGGGCTCCTTGCAGCTGCTGGAGGCGACTGCAGAGGAATCCGCAGTCTTCGCATCTTTGGGTGAGGTGTCACCTCGAGTGCACGCCGAGACGAAGAGGATGAGACAGAGTCCTCCTGCCAGGATCTGCAACAGACGTCTGTTCGTGTAGGCATGTCTACTCAAGGTTGTTCAGCTCGTCTTTCCCGGCGGAATCTGATGGACAAATGGGAGTGGTGGCGGCACATGAAATGTGTCGCCACCACCCGGGTGCTCATCGCGGAATGAGCGTCATGCATTCGCTGTGTTCGCCGCATTCGCTGTGTTCGTGAACGCGTGTGCTGCATCTTTGTCGACTGCGATGGCTGGCATCGCGATCAGCAGCTGTCGGGAGTCTCACAGGCCAGGGAACAGATTGCGTGGGTCGAACATCGACCTGTCGCTGTGCGGCTCGACCGGTCCCGGCTTGACGGCGTCTGCTGACTCGCCACAAGGATCGGTGCGGACTCCAGCGTTGCCGAAGCCCATCCGTGACTTGCCACCGGCAACGCCGAGGCTCAGCGCGGAGACGTCCACGCCGCTGACGACCTTTTCACCGTCGGCGGTCTTGCACTCAGTTGTCTCCTGGTGGTTGATCTGCAGCGAAACGAGGTTATCAGCCAGCAGCTCGAGGAATGGATCAACTGCCGCGCGAATCGGGACCGTCATCATGTCGGTCTTGATCGTGGTGAACGCCTTGTACAGCAGGCCTGATGGGTCCGAGAGTTTGTCATAGATCGGGCCGGTTACGGTCTTCATCGAGTTCATCACGGTGTCGATCGTCGTGCAGGACACCGATCCCGTTGCGCCCGACGGTTTGCAGTCGTAGTTGCTGACCTTTCCGGTGAGGTCCATGTCCCATCCGGCGGTGGTTCCATCGAGGGCAGTGATATCAACGTTCACTTTCGCGCTGCGCAGCGATTCGATCGCTGTGTCCACTGCGACGTCGATGACTTTCTCAATGGCGTCGTGAATGCTGCTGGCGATGAGCGGGTATGTCTCATCGTCGATCAGCTCGGAGTTCGGGTCCTGATTGTTGATTCCGACCGGACGATCGGTCACTCCGTCGTCGTTGCCGCCGAGGCGGGCGAGGTCGACCTCCACCGAGCCTTTTCCAAGGTCGATCGTGGCGAGTCCGTCATCGGTCTTGATCGGTTCACGCAGGATCGCATCGAGAACGTCTTCCTCGATGTTGGAGGTGACGGTCGTGTCGACCTTCATTCCCGGGAGGGCTTTGCCGAGTCCGAGCGCATCGTTGACCTTGTCGGCCACTTCGTCTTCCATCTGACCTGCAGCGTCCGACACTCCGTCGCCGGCATCTTCGATGGCGGGGGAGTGGAGATTGAGCTTTGCGTCACCGACGCGGTACTGTCCGTATCCGCCGACACCGTCTGGATCCTGGAGCTCGCCGTCAACTGCTTCGACCCAGGCACCGCCGAAACCGAAGTTCAAGTCTGCCTGGTCGATGAGTCCGTCGGTGACATCAGACTTTCCGGTGGCATCGACCAGCGAAAGGAGGTCGACGCTCGCGGTGCCGAAGTCGCTGTCTTTGCCGTCGAGTGTGAGTCCACCGTCGGCGCCGACGATTCCTGTGACGGACTTACCGTTTTTGGAGTCGGCAGCGGTGGATTCGCTGTGGATGGCGCCGGCTTCACCGAAGCTGAGGAAATCATCGAGCGGGATCTCGTAGCCTGCACCGAAATCGACGACCTCGTCGGCGCCGATGGCGCCGTTGAAGGCTTCGCGGTTCGGGCCCGGATCCGATTCGGATGCGGCCTTGGACTTACCCAGTGCGACAAGTTCTTTCGAGTCTAGAGTCATGCCTGCGACACTGGCTCCGGCTTCCGTCGGCTCATCGGCTTTGACGTCCTGTGCCGATACCGCGGTCGAGGCCAACAATGTTCCCGCGACTCCGACAGCCAGGCCAGGCAGAATTCGCCTGAGAGCCGTCTTTCTCTTTCGACGACCATCGTGGGGACGTGATTGCACGTGGTGAGACACGAATTTACCTCCAAAGTACCGCTCGTTGTTTGGACCGCTCCCTCAGATGTCGGCATATGCACCAACGAGCGTTACCCACAGGACATACTTCCGAAACGCTCAGGCCGTGTCCAGAGATTTTGAGAGTTCTATTGAACTTTGACACGAAGAACAAGCCTGGTTGTGATGTGCAACAATTGCTGGATAGCGACAGGAGATCTGAGGTTTTGCGTCATAGTTGATCGCTTTTTTACTGATCGATCCGCGTGAAGCGAGGTATTTTCATGATCGTCCTTACGGTGGTTTCTTCGTTGCGGAAATTACGTACACAGATAACGGCGCTTTTCCACGAGAAATCAAGGTGAATTGTCCTTTGGGCGAATATGACGGTAACGAGGATCATGCGTGCATGGCTAGCTTGAAACTTGTACTATCGGTACACATCGGTTGGACGCGAGGTTGAGGAATGGGTACAGGGTTGCACCTTTCAGAGATGAGCCGGCCGGCGGGAGCGCTGACGATGTCGGATGCCGATCAACTCGTGTATTGGGCTGATTCGCAGATGCCGCGCATTGTCAGGGATGCCCACGACATGATTCTCGAGCGAATTCCGCTCTACGAGCGCGCAGATCCGCTTCTTCAGAAGGACCTTCATCGATCGATCGAGGACAACCTGAGGGCCGCGGTCAACGCGATGAACCACTGTCACGACACGTTGCAGATGACGGCGCCCCATGAGACAGGCAGACATCGAGCCCAGCAGGGGATTCCTCTGGCCGAGATCCTGCAGGCGAACCATCTGAGCTTCGGCGTTCTGTGGGGCGCGCTGGTCGAGGCGGCGAAGCCTGGAGGCGATTGTGAAGCCCCGGAGGCCATCTTCGCTGTGGCAACTCGACTGTGGTCAGTCGCGGATGCGCACGCATCGGCGTTGACTGATTCCTATCGGGCGGCATCGGCTGAGCTTCTCGCCGAAGAGGGGCGCCGACGCTCGGCTCTGGTCGAGTCGCTGCTCGCAGGACGGCCGAGTCCGGATTGCAGCTCCTGGGAGATGGCCACATTGCTCGGCCTGGCCCCGGGGGCGGATCTCATCGTGGTTGCCGTCGACAAACGTCACCAGGCAGGCGGAGATCTGGCCGACGTGGAACGGAAGCTTGCGGACCGAGGCATTGTCTCCGGGTGGCAGCGGACGCCGACGCTGCAGCTCGGAGTTGTGTCACTGCACTCCGAGCAGCACGAAGCTGCTCTGGGTGTTCTGAGAAGCATTGCGGTACGTGCAGGAGTGAGCCCGCCATACAGGGCGCTGGCTGAGACGCCGCGTGCTCTGCAGCTGGCACGTACAGCTCTGTCGACATTGCGACCAGGTCAGACAGAGGTGCGCGAGTTCAGTTCGAGTCCTTTGGCTGCGCTCCTCGCATGTGAGCCGAATGAGGGTCGCCGGCTGGCCTATGAGGTGCTCAGCGGGGTCTTGGAACTGCCTGCCTCGGACCGGTCGATGATGCTCGACACGCTCGTTGCCTATTTCGACAATGAGGGGTCGGCCGAGCGCGCCGCAGAACAGCTGTACTGCCACTCCAACACGGTTCGTTATCGACTCCGCCGTGTGCACGAACTCACGGGACGCTCGCTGAAGGATCCGCTGTGCTTAGCGGAGCTCGTCAGCGCGGTGTTCTCACTGCGAATGTGCAAGCTGTATACGGCCAGTTCGTCGATTGCCTGAAGAGCAAGTTCGTCAGCCCAGTCCCTCGAAGCTCTGCCCGTGCGGCCCGGTCAGTGCAATCGCCTGTCCGTTGACAGCGAGTACGAATCGTCCGTCGGTTTCGCGGTCAAGCTGAGTTCCGATATCGGGCAGTACCCCGCCTCCCTCATTGCTGATCCACACGACGTCATCACGCGATCGCATGAGAGCGGCGAAGCTTTCGCGTTCGGCCGGTTCGACATAGGCGAGCACTGCGCTGTGGAATACGACCTTCTGCGTACCTGCGGGAGCCTCGGCCACCAGGCCTTCCACAGTCTCGAGCAGATCGCCCGGCACCAGCCTCGGCGGGTCAGCGGACACAAGGGCGACCGCGGCACTCAGACGATCCCGGCGCAGTCGGTGCTCAGGCCAGATCAGCGCGTGTAGCCATTCCTGCTGGTCACTGTCGGTGATGTCGATGGGATTGAGATCGATTCCGGCTCGCCACGCGACCTCGGGGATCTGCTCGGGAGGCGTTGCATTCGTCATTTCGCAGGTGAGTTCGACAGTGCTCGGGGCGGCCTCGGGGTGAAGGGCCAGCGACCCAGACTCTGTGGTGTAGATGTAGCTGTAACGGTCGGGGTATAGGCACAGGCCCGCCGAGGCGCCGACCTCGATGAGGGAGATCGGCCCCTCGATCCGCGCAAGTGCCGGCAGCAGCACGGCGCACCTGCCGGCTTCGTTCGTCTGGGTCGAGCGCGCAAGCATCAGGTCCCGGGTCACGCCCCAGTGCGCAAGCAGCCACGTCCGCAGTGACGGGTAGTCACCCTCACCGGCGCCGAGGTGGCGGGCAGCTGCGAAGAGAAGGTTGGCCTGACGCTTGGGCTTGGGCAGTTCGAGGAGCAGTTCGATGATCTCCTCGTCCTCCGCTACGCCTGCGGCCCATGCGGCGTAGATCGGTGAGGTGCCGCTCGCTTCGAATCGGGAGAACTTCCGATAGTAGTCACGCAGGGAATCGGCATCGAGCTCGGTCATCGGCTGCATGGTGCGTCCTCCTCTGGTTCTTGGGGTCAATCCTAGGCCCGGCAGTCGTCAGCACCTGCGTCCCGATATTCGGCACTTTGGAGCCGATCTCTAGGATCCTGAGCGAAAGCTGACGTAATGTGTTCGACGTAGTGTGCCGAGAGCCGTCACCGCGGCTTCAGCCTGATCGAGGGAGATCACATGTCATCCGAGGTGAACCCACCTGTGAGCCAGCAGCCGTCGAGCGATTCAGCAATGGAGAAGCGGACCCTGAGGAAGGTCACTCTTCGGCTGATTCCGTTCATCATCGCGATGTACTTCATCAACTACCTCGACCGCACCAATCTCGGCATCGCGGGCCCTGGTGGCATGAACGAAGACCTCGCGATGACGGCCACTCAGTTCGGTTTCGCGGCGGGCATCTTCTTCTTCGGCTACCTCCTCCTCGAGGTGCCGTCGAACCTTGCGCTGCACAAGTTCGGCGCTCGGATCTGGCTCGCCCGGATTCTCATCAGTTGGGGCATCGTGGCCGCGGCGATGGCGTTTGTGCCCAGCCACGGATGGCTCTACTTCCTGCGCTTCCTCCTCGGAGTCGCCGAGGCGGGATTCTTCCCGGGCGTCATCCTCTACCTCACGTACTGGTTCCCATCATCGATGCGGGCCCGGGCCACCGCGCTGTTCATGCTCGCGATCCCGCTCTCCAGCGTCATCGGCTCCCCATTGTCCTCGTGGCTGATCTCGAGCGGCAACTCGATCTTCGCGAACTTCGCCGGCTGGCGCTTCATGTTCATCGTCGAAGGCGTGCCTGCGGTCCTGCTCGGCATCATGTGCATCTTCTACCTCACCGACCACCCACGCGACGCCAAATGGCTGACTTCCGAGGAGCGGAACTGGCTGCAGTCGACAATGGACGCCGAGGAGAAGGGTAAGTCCGAGACCTTCCACTACCCGGTCCGCCGTTCCCTTCTGCAGCCACGTGTGTGGGCGCTGTCCTTCGTCTACTTCGGCATGGTCTACGGCCTCTACGCGATGAGCTTCTTCCTGCCGACCATCATCTCCGGCTTCCAGGAGACCTTTGGCGTCGAATACTCGATCGTCGAGATCGGCTTCATCACCGCGATCCCCTATGTCTTCGGTGCCTTCGCCATGTACTTCTGGTCCCGTCACGGGGACAGGACGAACGAACGTGTCTGGCACGTCGCGATCCCGCTCTTCATCGGCGGCGTCACGATCCCGATCGCCCTGTACCTGAGCTCGCCGTTCACCACGATGATCGCCGTGACCCTCACCTGCATGGCGATCTGCGCCGCCCTTCCGACCTTCTGGCCCCTGCCACAGACCTTCCTCGCCGGCGCCGGAGCTGCCGCAGGACTCGCGCTCATCAATTCGCTGGGCAACTCGGCCGGATTCTTCGCGCCCTACATCACTGGCGGACTCGCCGAGCTCACCGGAACTCAGAACGCGGGCATGTGGGTCGTCGGCGCCGCCATGGTCGCCGCCGGAATCGTCACCCTCATCCTCAAGGCCGCTCCCGCGCCCGATAAGGTGAATCCGGAGATGGCGAAGTAGGTGCGAACACACACCCGATCGTCATCAGAAGACAGTCGCCGAGGCGGTCGTGACCACCCCGGCCGTTCCGTTCGGAAGGACGTCATGACAGTACAGGACCAGACCGCAGTCGGTGCGGCCGAACTCGATGCGCTCGCGGCACGGTTGAGTGAGGGGACGCTGACGACGGATCCCGACGTCATCGAAGCCCACGCCCGCGACGAAGCTCTGTTCTGCCCCCACGAAGGGGCGATCGCTCTGGTCAGGGCCACCTCGGCGACCGATGTGCAGGAGGTCATGCGCTTCGCGACGGAGCACGGCGTCCCCGTCGTCCCGCAGGGTGCTCGGTCGGGGATCTCAGGTGGGGCGAACGGCTCACCAGGGGCGATCCTGCTCAACGTCTCGCGCATGAAGGACGTCGTGTCCGTCGATGAGGCCGAACGGCTCGTCACCGTCCAGCCCGGCATCATCAACCAGGACCTGAAGGATCACCTCGCACCCTTCGGCCTGTCCTACCCACCCGATCCGGGTTCGGTCGCGTTGTCGTCGATCGGCGGCAACATCGCCACCAATGCGGGTGGCCTGTGCTGCGTGAAATATGGCGTGACCAGGGATTACGTTCGTAGCCTCACGGTGGTTCTGGCCGATGGCACGCTCACGAAGTTAGGCCCGCAGACAGCCAAGGGTGTCGCCGGGCTCGACATGCGCCACCTGTTCGTCGGCTCCGAGGGCACGCTGGGCATCGTCGTCGAGGCGACCCTGCGCCTGATCCCGAAGCTGCCCGATCCATTCACCGCCGTCGCGACCTTCCCCGACGAGCGCTCCGGCCTCCAGACCGTGGCGGACTTCATGGCCGCCGGGGGTGTGCCGAGTCTGCTGGAGTTCCTCGATTCGTCGAGCCTGAAGATGCTCAACGGGTTCGGCGACTTCGGCCTCGACTCAGATGCCGGATCGATGCTCATCATGCAGGTCGACCAGAATCCTGCGGATTCCGAAGCAGTTATGGCCCAGTTCGCCGAGGTGGCCGAAGCCTGCGGTGCCCTCGACGTCGCGTACTCCGACGATCCGAGCGACTCGGCGGCGCTCATCGCTGCACGGCGGATGATCCAGCCCGCCTACGAGAAGTTCGCCAATGCTCACGGCGGAGGCCAGCTGCTCGACGATGTGTGTCTGCCACGTGTGGCGATGCCTGAGTTCTGCGACCGGCTGAAAGAGCTGCAGGAGTCATCTGGCCTGATGATCGCCCTGGTGGCCCATGCTGGTGACGGCAATACTCACCCCTCGGTGTTCTTCGATGCCAGCGACGTGGAGCAGACTGCTAAGGCGCAGGAGATCTTCGGCGAGATCATGCGCATCGGCCTCGAGTTGGGCGGCACGATCACCGGTGAACATGGTGTGGGCTTCCTCAAACGCGATTGGCTCAACAACGAGCTCGACGAGGGCTCGAGGCGGATCCAGATCGCTGTGAAGAATGCTCTTGACCCCCAGGGGATCCTCAACCCAGGGAAGATGCTCAGCGCGATCTGAGAGGGCTGCATTGAGCTGAGGCGGCCAGCTTTCGGCGTCGAGTCGCGACATCGTGATCACACGATGTCGCGACTCATTTTTGTGTGATCAGCGTTCTGTCGGGCTGAAATTTTTTCCGACGTTCTGGTTTCAGGTCTCCGACTTTCGTGGGGTGATTGTCGTTCTACCCTCTGACCTGGGGCTTTGTGGGAGCATTCAGTTTCTGGGTCAGCAATTGATACGAGAATGGAAGAATGAACGAACTGAAATCGAAACTCAGGGTGCAATTGGGTGAAATGAATGTATAATTAAGGGAAGAGCAACGACGATGTTGGCGAATGGAC
>NZ_JABASX010000008.1 GCF_016107655.1 Brevibacterium antiquum | reverse complement strand
TACCTGACGGCGGCCCAGCAACCTTGCGCAAGGTTGCTGGGCCGCCGTCAGGTAGTTGTTGGGGATGGGCGCGAGATGGGCTGACGCTGAAGTTTTCCACAATTTGATTTATTCTATTGTGGTTTGATGATATCTGATGCAATTTGGTAGGTATGCATCTCTATCTGGCGACCGACAAACTCTATCGGCTGGGCTTCACCAAGGATGAGATCCGGCGAGCGGAGCGGTGCTGCCTCTCACGGATCGCGCGAGGTCGCTATGTCGCGACCTCGGTCTGCGACGATCCACGACACTACGCGATCTGGAGCGCGCTGTCGGAGGACGACGTCAACGCTCTGGCATTGCGCGGGAACATGCGAGATGACGTGGATCGGCTGCGCTTGCTCATCCGGGCACGGGCCGAGAAGATCAATGCCGCGTCCGGGCGCAATCGCGTGACTAAGGGAAGGGAGGTGTTCTCCCACCTTTCGGCCGCGCTGATCCACGGGCTGGACCCCAGCTATCCGGCCACGTCTCGTGTCGAGGTGCTTCGACCGAATGTCAGTCGGAAATACCGGTATCTTCACGTTCGCAACCGAGAAGTACCGGTGGACCAAAAAGCTGTGATCGGCATGTACTCCGCGACCACCTTGGAGAGGACACTCATCGACGTGGCCCGAGACTATGATCTCGACCTGGCCGTGCCATTGATCGACGAGGCCATCAGGGACGGGCGGACATCCAAGAGCCGCCTCGGCGATCAGCTTCTCCTGTGTCCTGAGATTCGCGGCGCCGGTGCAGCCAGACAAGCCATCGACCTCTCCGACAGTCGGCGAGAGGCCCCGTCGGAATCGATTGCCGCGGTCCGCTTCTTCGAGCACGGCATCGGAGGATTCGAGCCCCAGGTCGAATTCATCGACGAGAGCGGGCGAATGCTCGCCAGGGTGGACTTCTGCAATGTCGACGCGAAGGTGATCGTTGAAGTCGACGGAATCGAGAAGTACTTCGTGGATGATGATGTCCGCGGGAATATCGCGAAGGAGAAAGCCAGGGAATCGGCACTGGAGGCGAGGGGCTACAGAGTCATCCGTCTCACCTATGGGCAGTTGTTCCAATCGCAGCCCTTTGCCCACATCCTCAATACGGTCGCAGCCCGTCTCAGGCAGCGCTGACAACTACCTGGCGGCGGCTCAGCAACCTTGCGCAAGGTTGCTGGGCCGCCGCCAGGTAGTTGGGAGGGGAGAGGGGAGGTCAGGCGCCGAGCTTCTCGCGGAGGCGGGCGACGTGGCCTTCGGCGTCGACGTTGTATTCGACGTCGGAGAGAGTTCCGTCTTCGGCGATGACGAAGGTTGAGCGCAGGGTGCCTTCGAAGGTGTTGCCGCCCACCGTCTTCTCACCGAACGAGCCGTACGCCTGCGCCAGCTCCGCACCCGGATCAGAGAGCAGCGGGAAGGTCAGCTGCTGGTCGTCGGTGAACGCCTGCAGAGCCTCGGCGTCATCGGGGGAGACGCCGAGCACCTGGAACCCGGCAGCGGCCAGGGACGAGAGGTTGTCGCGGAAGTCGCAGGCCTCGGTGGTGCAGCCAGGCGTCGCGGCCTTCGGGTAGAAGTAGAGGATGACCTTCTGCCCGGCGAAGTCCGCCTTCGAGTAGGTCTTTCCGCTGGCATCGGCCAGAGAGAAGTCCGGTGCGGTCTGTCCGACTTCGAGCTGTGTGCTCATGGTGGTGAGTCCTTTCGTAGGTGACTGCTGGTGTCTTTGGTGGTCAGTTCTGTTGCGCGCCCGTGACGCTTGCTCTCGCGCCCGCGACGCCAGTGCCCGAGCCCGCGCCCACGAGCGCGCACGCGTGGGCGGCGGCGGCCTCGATGAGTTCCTCGGCGCGGTCGGAGAGCTCGGCGAGGTCGGCGGGGCCCGGCGCGATCGAGAGGGCCGCAGTGATGCCGGCCTCGCGGCATTCGGCTGGGCTGAGGGCGACCCGGCCGGCGATGACGATGATCTTCGCCGAGGCGGGGGCATGGTCGCGCACGGCCGCGACGACCTTCCCGCCCAGAGACTGGGTGTCGAAGGATCCTTCGCCCGTGAGCACGATGTCGGCGGCGGCCAGGGCCTCGGTCAGTCCCACGGCCTCGGCGACCATCGTCGACCCGGGTACGACCTCGGCGCCCAGCAGGCTCGTCAGGGCCAGAGGGATGCCGCCGGCGGCACCGAACCCCGGTGTCGCCGCCAAGGACTCAGCATGGGCAGCCGAGTCGGCGAGCACCTCGGCGAGGTGGGCCAGTCCGGAGTCCAGGACGGCAACGGACGCCGCATCGGCGCCCTTCTGAGGACCGAAGACTGCGGCGGCACCACGAGGGCCGGTGAGCGGATTGTCGACGTCGACGGCGATGCGCCAGCGGACCTCGCGGGCACGCGGATCCAATGCGGAGACATCGACGCTGGCCAAGGATGACAGCCCGCCGCCACCGGGAGCGATGGGCGCACTGGAGGAGTCGGTGAAGGCCGCGCCCAAGGCCGAGGCGATGCCGACGCCGCCATCGGTGCTCGCCGAGCCGCCGATGCACAGCAGGATCTCCTCCACACCCTGGTCCAGGACGTGGCGGGCGATGAGGCCCACGCCGAATGTATCGGCGCGCTCGGGCGCGAGGGCGACGTCGGAGACCTGGGGGAGGCCATTGGCCTGAGCCGCCTCGATGACTGCGGTCTTCCCATCAGCGGAGATGCCGAACAGGGCTGTCGTCGGCCGGCCCAGCGCATCGACGACCTCGATTGAGCGAGCCGGGGTGTCCCACACGGCCAGCAGGGCATCGAGGGTTCCCTCACCGCCGTCGGCGAAGGGCAGGTCGGTGATCTGCGAGTCGGGGAACACCTGGCAGGCACCGCGAGCCAGGGCGGCAGCGGCAGCGGGGGCGCCGGCCGAACCCTTGAAGGAATCGGGCGCGCAGACGATCGTGGGTGCTTCCATGCTCATGACGTCATTCAACCTCATTGTCGAGAAAACGATGGCCAAGTGCCCAGAACGCGGACTGCGCGAGGGACTCTGCCATCATTATCCGCTTTGTGGAATAACTTTTCCAAATCCTCCGGAGAAGGCCGCTGACGTCGACCACAGAATTTGACTTAGCGCGGACCTGGGGTCAAACTCGAAGCAGTTAAATGGAAACAGTCTTCCGTGATGTGAAACACATTCTCAGTGGTTCAGCATCTCGATTTTCTCAGGAGGTCAATGTGGACCTAGGCGAGTTCAATCAGCTGTCGATCGATGAGGCCCGCGCGACTCTGCGCCCGTGTCTCGATGTCGACCGGTGGATCGACGGGGTCGTCGCAGCGCGGCCGTTCTCCACTGTGCAAGCCGCCCTCGAGGCTGCCCGCACCAGCGCGACCCCACTGACCGATGACGAGATCAACCAGGCCATGTCCCACCATCCCCGGATCGGGGAGAAGGCCGAAGGCTCTTCCGCCGAGGCGGCTCATTCCTCCCGCGAGCAGGCTGGCCTGGGTTCTCTCGACGGTGACATCCAGGATCGACTCGCGGCGGGCAACGCCGCCTACGAAGAGCGCTTCGACCGCGTCTTCCTCATCCGCGCGGCCGGCCGCAGTCCCGAGGAGATCCTCGCCGAACTTCAGCGCCGCATGGCCAACAGCGACACTGACGAACTCGCCGAGGTCGGCGAGCAGCTGATCCAGATCGCCGCACTCAGACTCGAAGGACTCCTCGCATGAGCTTCATCTCCGCCCACGCTCTCGACTCCACGCTCGGCACCCCTGCCGCCGGCCTCGAGGTCACGCTCTACTCCGGAACAGAGGTGCTCGCCAACGCCCGCACCGACGGCAACGGTCGTGTCTCGGAATTCGGACCGGACCACCTCGGCGCCGGTGACTATCGGATCGTATTCTCAACCGGTGCCTACTTCGAGACCCAGGGGCAGGATCACTTCCACCCTCAGGTGACGATCGACTTCACGGTCAAGGCAGGCGAAGCGCACTATCACATACCATTGCTGCTGAGTCCGTTCGCGTACAGCACCTACCGGGGAAGCTGAGCGGACGGCACCACCCATAAGACATCAGGGGAAGCAGGCCCCCTGCAGGATCATGATCCTCAACAAACCGCCGAAGTTCGCCGGGTTCGACGCCCGGCAACCTCGCAAATCAATTGGTCACAGCGGCCATGTCGGACTCGGTGACGAGCGCGGCGCGGCCGTTGGCACAGGCAACAGGAGCAAGAAGATGAGCAAGGTGAAACTGACGACGAATCAGTACGGCAAGGCGGAGAATCGTCTGATGAGGGTCTACCGTGACTCCGAACGTCACGAGATCCGCGACCTCAATGTCACCTCCCAGCTGTGGGGCGACTTCGAGACCGCGCACACCGAGGGCAACAACGAACACGTCGTCGCCACCGACACCCAGAAGAACACGGTCTTCGCCAAGGCCAAGGAGCTCGGAGTGACCTCACCCGAGCAGTTCCTCCTCGGGCTGGGCGAGCACTTCACCTCCAGCTTCGACTGGGTCACCGGCGGACGCTGGGCAGCCGAAGAGTACGGCTGGTCGCGCATCAACGATCACAACCACTCCTTCTACAAGTCAGCGCCGGAGACCCGCACCGCGGTGCTGACCCGCGACGGCGACACCACCACCCTGATCTCCGGCTTCTACGGGCTGACCGTGCTCAAGACCACCGAATCAGGCTTCGTCGGCTACCCGAAGGACAAGTACACGACCCTGCCGGAGACCGACGACCGCATCCTCGCCACCGACATTGCGACCCGCTGGATCTACAACACCACGGATCTCGACTTCGAGGGCGTGTACAGGCAGGTCAAGGAGATCATCCTCGACTCGTTCACCGACCACTACTCGCATGCCCTGCAGCACACCCTGTACCAGATGGGTGAGAAGGTCATCGAGGCTGTGCCGGAGATCGACGAGATCCGCTTCTCCTGCCCGAACAAGCACCATTTCCTCTACGACATCGAACGCTTCGGCTTGGAGAACCCGAACGAAGTGCTCATCGTCGCTGATCGGCCCTACGGGCTGATCGAGGCCACCTTCACCCGTGACGGGGTGGAGGAGAACAAGGACGCCTGGGCGCAGATCGCCGGCTTCTGCTGATAATTTCCATTGTCGGGTCCACGGGAACACCATCCCGTGGACCTGACGTGTTTGAGAGGGAGAACTATGACCCAGGACACAACCTCGGCGATCCCGAGGGGAACCGGTGACGAAGAGATCGACGAGTGGCTCGAGTCCTGGGAGGGACTCGTCAACCAGCGTGGAACCCTGCGTGCGGCCGAGATCATGGAGGCCCTGCGCCGACGTGCCGCATCGAACTCGGTGGCCCAGCCCAAGGTCACGACCACGGACTACGTCAACACGATCCCGGCCGATCAGGAACCTGCCTACCCAGGCGATGAGCGCCTCGAGCGCAAGTACCGCAAATGGCTGCGCTGGAACGCCGCGATGCTCGTCCACCGAGCCCAGCGTCCCGAGATCTCCGTCGGCGGACACATCTCGACCTACGCCGGTGCCGCGACCCTCTACGAGATCGGGTTCAACAACTTCTTCCGCGGCCAGGACCATTCCGGCGGCGGCGACCAGGTCTTCTTCCAGGGTCACGCCTCACCCGGCATGTACGCCAGGGCATACCTCGAAAACCGTCTGAGCGACAAGCAGCTCGACGGCTTCCGGCAGGAGGCTTCGAAGGCCCCCAACGGGTTGAGCTCCTACCCGCACCCGCGCCTGATGCCCGACTTCTGGCAGTTCCCGACCGTGTCGATGGGTCTGGGCCCGATCAACTCGATCTACCAGGCGCAGATGAACCGCTACCTGCACAACCGCGGCATCAAGGACACCTCCGATCAGCGCGTCTGGGCCTTCCTCGGCGACGGCGAGATGGACGAGCCGGAGTCACGCGGCGCGCTCCAGCTGGCCGCGAACGAGGGCCTTGACAACCTCACCTACGTCATCAACTGCAACCTGCAGCGACTTGACGGACCGGTGCGCGGCAACGGCAAGATCGTGCAGGAGCTCGAAGCGGTCTTCACCGGCGCCGGCTGGAACGTCATCAAGGTCCTCTGGGGTCGCGAATGGGACTCCCTGCTCGATGCCGATCACACCGGCGAGCTGGTGAGGATCATGAACGAAACCCTCGACGGTGACTACCAGACCTTCAAGGCCGAGTCCGGCGGATTCATCCGCGACAACTTCTTCGGCCGCTCACCGGTGACGAAGGGCCTCGTCGAGCACCTGAGCGACGACGACATCTGGAACCTCAAACGCGGCGGTCACGACTATCACAAGGTCTACGCCGCCTACGAGCAGGCCGTGAACACGAAGGGCAAGCCGACCGTCGTCCTCGTCCAGACGGTCAAGGGCTACGGCTTGGGCACGACCTTCGAGTCGCGCAATGCCACGCACCAGATGAAGAAGTTCACGGCCGCCGACGTCAAGGCCTTCCGTGATCGGATGGACATCCCGATCACCGACAAGGTCATCGACGAAGACCCCTACGCGGTGCCCTACTACCACCCGGGCAACGACGCTGAAGAAGTCCAGTACATGCTGGAGAAGCGGTCCAAGTTGGGCGGATTCCTGCCCAATCGCAAGCCCGAGAACAGCAAGAAGACCCTGCCTGCCGTGTCCGACAAGGCCTTCTCGCAGACGAAGAAGGGCTCGGGCCATCAGCAGGCCGCGACCACGATGGCCTTCGTGCGCCTGCTCAAGGACCTCATGCGCGAGAAGGGCATCGGGAACAGGATCGTGCCCATCATCCCCGATGAGGCCCGGACCTTCGGCATCGATGCATTCTTCCCGACCGCGAAGATCTACAACCCGAACGGGCAGAACTACCTGGCAGTCGACCGTGAACTGTTCCTGTCCTACAAGGAGGCGACCTCGGGTCAGCTGCTCCACGTCGGCATCAACGAGGCCGGTGCGGCCGCGGGATTCACCGCCGCCGGAACCGCGTACTCGACGCACGGTGAGCCGATGATCCCGATCTACGTCTTCTACTCGATGTTCGGGTTCCAGCGCACCGGCGACGCCTTCTGGGCCGCCGGGGACCAGATGACCCGCGGGTTCATCATCGGCGCCACAGCCGGTCGCACGACGCTGACTGGTGAGGGCCTGCAGCACGCTGATGGTCATTCTCCTGTGTTGGCCGCGACCAACCCTGCGGTGCGGATCTACGACCCGGCCTACGGATACGAGATCGGCCACATCATGCGTGATGGCCTGCACCGCATGTACGGCGAGCACGACCTCGGCGATGACGCCCGCAACGTCATGTACTACCTGACCGTGTACAACGAGCCGATGCTTCAGCCGGCCGAACCCGAGGATGTCGACGTCGATGGGATCCTGCGGGGCATCCATCGGGTGGCAGATGCCGGCACCGGCGCCGAGGCGGGGGCCGGGAATCGTCCGCAGGCTCAGCTGCTCGCGTCGGGAGTCGCAGTCCCGTGGGCACTTGAGGCCCGTGGTCTGCTGGCTCAGGAATGGGGCGTGGATGCGGCCGTCTGGTCGGTGACCTCATGGGCCGAGCTGCGCCGCGATGCGCTGAAGTGCGAGGCCGAGAAGCTCGAGAACTTCGAAGCCGAGCCGCGGACGCCCTATGTGCGCGAGCGCCTGGGCGCCGAGGCCGGGCCGATCGTCGCCACGAGCGACTTCGACTCCACTCAGCCGGACCTCATCCGTCCGTTCCTCAGCCAGGACTTCGCGACTCTGGGTGCCGACGGCTTCGGGTTCTCAGACACGCGCGCCGCCGCCCGGCGCCATTTCAAGATCGATGCGCACTCGATGGTCGTCCGGACCCTGCAGCTGCTGGCCGACCGCGGCGAGATCGCTCGTTCGGTGCCGGTTGAGGCAGCGAAGAAGTATCGCCTGAACGAGGTCAACGCAGGAACCTCAGGCACCGCCGGAGGCGATTCCTGACCCCGGCAGCCTGAGCGGCGCGGCCCCGGCGCTGGCGTGGCCGCGGCGCTCGCTGAGGCGCGGCGCTCGCTGAGGCGCGGCGCTCTGCAGTGAAAAACGGGTGGTGTGTCGAGAAACGTGATTGCACATACGTTTCTCGACACGCCACCCGTTACTGAGTATTCAGGTCTGGCGGGCGTGCTGCCGTTCAGGCTCCGCCGCGCATGTCTGCTGAGATCGCCTCGGCTGCTGATCGCAGCAGCGGGATGGCGCGATCTGAGAAGGCCTGGTCGACGCGGCTGATGGGTCCGGACACGGAGATCGCCAGGGGAGCGGGAGCATCGGGGATCGACATCGCGAAGCAGCGCACACCCAGCTCCTGCTCCTGCTCGTCGATCGAGTACCCGCGGTCGCGGATGCGCACGAGCTCGGCCTCGAGATCCGAGACGGTGCCGATGCTGTACTGCGTGGGCGTCGGCATTCCCGCAGTTGTGACGATGTGACGAACCTGCTCGGAATCGAGCCCGGCGAGCATTGCCTTGCCCACTCCGGTGTCGTGCATATGGGCACGGCGGCCCACCTCGGTGAACATCCGCATCTGGTGCTGTGAGGCCACCTGATCGACGTAGACGACCATGTCTCCGTCGATGGTCGCGACGTTTGCGGACTCGCCGAGTTCGTCCACGAGCGTGCGCAGGTAGGGGCGCGCGATGGCGCCCAGCTGGGATCCAGCGAGGTTGCCCAAGCGGATCAGGCCCGGCCCCAGGGCATAGCCGCGGTTGGGCAGCTGACGCACCACGCCGAGGTTGACCAGAGTATTGAGCAGGCGGTGAATCGTCGGGAGGGGAAGGCTCACCTCGGCGGCAATATGACTCAGCGTGGCAGAGCCGGAGGAGTTCGCGATGCATTCGAGGAGCCCGAAGGCGCGCTCGACGGACTGGACGCCGCCCTTCGTCTGGCGGATCGCGGGGGCCTTCGTATCATTGCTGGTCATCCCAGTTCCTCTTCCTCGTCCATTGGATTCGTGTTCTTTGGATCCGTATTCATTGACTTGTGTGGCAGCTCGACGATGAGTGCCGACGGCATGAAAACCAGCATCGCTGTGCGAAACTGCTCCTCAGTCTAGTCCTGAAATGGAAGAAAGTTTCCGTTCACGAGCAGTCTGGCTAGATTTTCCACTATACAGAAGATATTATCCGTACTACGGAAAAGACTTATCAGAGAGGATAACTCCCATGGCTGTTCCAAGCCCCGGATACTCAATCACTCTTCGAGTGGAGACTGCGGTCGGTCGGACATCGACGTCCGACCTCGTGGCCGCCGCTGCCGCCACCGGCGCCGCGATCACCGCGCTCGACGTCGTCGAATCCACCCCGCATACGGTGATGATCGACGTCAGCGCCGATACCCGCGATGTCGCACACGCCGACGAGGTATCGGCTGCACTCGATACGCTCGATGGAGTCGAGGTTCACAAGGTCTCCGACCGGACCTTCCTGCTCCACCTCGGCGGCAAGCTCGAATCCACGCCCAAGGTGCCTCTGCGCAACCGCGACGACCTCTCCCGTGCCTACACTCCGGGTGTGGCCCGCGTGTGCATGGCCATCGCGGAGAACAAAGCCGATGCCCGTCGTCTGACGATCAAGCGCAACACCGTGGCGGTCGTCACCGACGGCACCGCAGTGCTGGGCCTCGGCGACATCGGGCCCGAAGCGGCGATGCCGGTGATGGAGGGCAAGGCAGTGCTGTTCAAGCAGTTCGCAGGCGTCGACGCCTGGCCCGTGGCACTGGACACGAAGGACACCGAGGAGATCATCTCGATCTGCAAAGCCATCGCTCCGGCCTACGGCGGAATAAACCTGGAGGACATCTCGGCGCCGAGGTGCTTCGAGATCGAGGCCAGGCTCCGCGAAGAACTCGACATCCCGGTCTTCCACGATGACCAGCACGGTACCGGCATCGTCACGCTCGCCGCGCTGAAGAATGCGCTCAAGGTCGTTGGCCGGAAGCTGGAGGATCAGCGCATCGTCGTCTCCGGCGTCGGTGCTGCGGGCAATGCGATCATCCGGCTGCTCCAGGTCGCGGGTGCGAAGAACATCATCGCCTGCGGTCGCAACGGCGCGATCGGACCGAATTCGACCGTCGACACCGAACACAAGGTGTGGCTGCAGGCCAACACGAACCCCCAGGGCTTCGAGGGCACATTGAAGGAAGCCGTCGCCGGCTCGGACGTGTTCATCGGCGTCTCCGCCCCGAACGTGCTCGACGGCAGCGACATCCAGGCCATGAACAAGGACGCGCTCGTCTTCGCAATGGCCAACCCCGACCCCGAGGTCGACCCCGCCGAGGCGCTCAAATACGCCGCCGTCGTGGCCACCGGACGCAGCGACTACCCGAACCAGATCAACAACGTGCTGGCCTTCCCGGGCATCTTCCGCGGGCTCCTCGACGCCGAGGCGACCGACATCGACGAGAACATCATGGTCGCCGCGGCGGACGCGATCGCTTCGTGCATCCCCGAAGACGAACTCCATCCGGGCTACGTCGTCCCGTCGGTCTTCGACCCCGACGTGGCGAAGAAGGTGGCGGAGGCTGTCGCCGCTGTCTCCTCCTGATCTTCGACCGGTCTCCTGAAACAGGGGGCCGGTCGCTGTTTTATGAGAGACAATGTTGGAAGACCAGTCCTCCCGCGCAATGATGCTACGAAAGAGAATGTGAAATTGGATCAATCAACGTTGGCCGACATCGACTCACTCCTGGCGGACACGGACGAGCTGCTGAGTACGCGCTATCCCGGTGAGCGCGAGGTCCGGCAGCCCGTGCACACCGTCTACGTCCCCGGGCACCTCTCGTCCCCGGCCCTGCCCCGCGAATGGGGTGAGCAGGCGCTCGACTTCGTCGAGGCCAACGGCGGGATGGTCCAACTGGCCGAACGGGTCATCATCGCCTCCCGCAAGGAGACGCTGGCCCCCGACAGCCAGACGATGCCGAATCTGCACCAGGTCGCCCGGGAAGCGGAGATGCTCGCCGAGGCTGTCACCAAGAAGCTTGCCGTCGAACCGATCGAGGACCTGCGGATGGACTTCGAAGACGGGTTCGGAGATCGTGGTGATGCGACCGAGGACGACTGTGTCCGCCAGGCCGCGTGCAACGCGATCGCAGGACTGAGTGAGACGGGCGCACCGGCGTTCTTCGGCATCCGGTTCAAATGCATGGAGGCCGATACCCGGGCGCGCGGACTGCGCACCTTGGACCTGTTCCTCGCCGAGGTGATCGCCGCCCACGGATCCCTGCCCAAGCAGCTGGTCCTCACTCTGCCGAAGGTGAGCACCGTTGACCAGGTGTCCGCCATGGTCCTTGCCTGCCGTGCGCTGGAGGCCGAGCACGGTCTGGCCGAGGGCTCGATCACCTTTGAGGTGCAGGTCGAGACCCCGCAGCTCATCCTCGGCGCCGACGGCACTGTGCCCCTGGCTCCGGTCCTCGACGCCGGTGCCGGGCGCATCACCTCCCTGCACTACGGCACCTACGACTACTCGGCATCGATGGGTGTTGCCGCTGCCTATCAGGCCATGGACCACCCGGTGGCCGACTTCGCGAAGAACCAGATGATGCTCGCGGTCGCCGGCACCGGCGTCCACCTCTCCGACGGTTCGACGAACATCATGCCCCTTGGCGAGCCCGAGGAGATTCAGCGAGCCTGGAGCCTGCACGCCGGACTGGTCCGCAGGCACCTCAAGCGCGGCATCTACCAAGGGTGGGACATGCATCCGCACCAGCTGCCCACACGCTTCCTCGCCACCTTCCGCTTCTACCGCGAGGGGGCCGAACGTGCGGCGACCCGACTGCGCAACTACGTGTTCCAGGAGGACTCGGCCGTCCTCGACGAGCCGGCGACCGCGCGGGCGCTGGCCCGCTACCTGGGCCGTGGACTGTCCTGCGGTGCCCACACCGAGGAATTCGTGACGGATCGGACGAAGATGTCGATTGCGACCCTCAATCACATCGCCGCCACCGGCGCGCCCGAGTGACCTGCCGGCAACCTCGGCGACACACAACCACCTGGTACTGACCACCCCCGTTCCGAAGGAGAACACGCACACATGACGACTGCCGACCCCTACACCTACTTCGCGCCGACCGGAGGGCACCCGCCGCAGACGGACCTGCTCACAGACCGTGCGATCGTCACTGAGGCCTACACGGTGATCCCACGCGGAGTCATGCGCGACATCGTGACCTCGAACCTGCCCGAATGGACCGGGACCCGTTCCTGGGTCCTGAGCAAGCCGGTGGCCGGGGGCGCGGTGACGTTCTCGCAGACCATCCTCGAAGTCGCCCCGGGCGGTGGCGCCGAGAAGCCGGAGCCGCAGGTCGAGGTCGAGGGGTTCATCTTCCTCATGGCCGGCGAGCTCGAGATCACCCACGAGGGTCAGGCCCACACCCTGACGCCGGGCGGTTACGGGTTCCTGCCCGCCGGTTCGACGTGGAGTGTGAAGTCCACCGGCGCCGAGGCGGCACGCTTCCATTGGATCCGCAAGCGCTACCAGCCCGTGGCCGGACTGAACCCGGAGGCCAAGTTCGGCCAGGAGTCCGATGTCGAACCCGCAGCGATGCCGGGCACCGACAACCGGTGGCGCACGACGCGTCCGTTGGATCCGGACAATCTGGCCTACGACATGCACGTCAACATCGTGACCTTCGAACCCGGTGCCGTGATTCCCTTCGCCGAGACCCACGAGATGGAGCACGGCCTCTACGTGCTCGAGGGCAAGGCCGTCTACCGTGTCAACGGAGACTGGGTCGAGGTCCAAGAGGGTGACTTCATCTCGATGCGCGCCTTCTGCCCGCAGGCCTGCTACGCCGGTGGACCGGGCCGCTTCCGCTACCTGCTCTACAAGGACGTCAACCGCCAAGTCGAGCTGTAGCCGGGGTGAACGCAGTAACCGCTTGCCGGAAGTGCCTGGGTAGAGCACAAGTGACGTGCTCTGGCACTTCTGGCAAGCGGTTACTGCATTCGGTCGGCTGCGCGGCTGCGTGGCTGCGCCGCCGGCTGTCAGCCGATCAGATCAGCTGCAGGGTGCGCGCGGTGTACTCGGAGAGCTCCTTGAGCAGGGTCTCGTCGTCGGCGAGGCTGCGGCCCAGCGAAGGCACCATGTCCTTGATGGAGGGCTCCCAGCCGCTGTACTGGCGAGGGAAGCAGGTCTTGAGCAGGTTGAGCATGATGGACACTGCCGTCGATGCACCGGGCGAGGCGCCCAGGAGAGCGGCGATTGAGCCATCGGCGGAGGAGATGAGCTCGGTGCCGAAGCTGAGCACACCGCCCTTCTTCGGATCCTTCTTCATCACCTGCACGCGCTGACCGGCCTGGATGAACTCCCAGTCGCTGGGGTCGATGTTCGGGATGAACTCGTGCATCGATTCGAAGCGGGCCTTCTTCGACGCGGCCAGCTCGGAGACGAGGTAGGTGACGAGGTCTGTGTTGTCCTTGGCCACGTTGAGCATCGTGGGCAGGTTGTTCCCGCGCACCGAGAAGGGCAGGTCGGTGAAGCGGCCGCCCTTGAGGAACTTGGGGGAGAAGCCGGCGTAGGGTCCGAACAGCAGGTAGTCCTTGCCGTCGACGACACGGGTGTCGAGGTGAGGCACCGACATCGCCGGGGCGCCGAAGGATGCCTGGCCGTAGACCTTGGCCTGGTGGCGGGCGACGAGGTCGGGGTTCGAGGTCCGCAGGAAGATGCCGGAGACAGGGAAGCCGCCGTAGCCGCGGCCCTCGGGGATACCCGACTTCTGCAGCAGCGGCAGAGCACCGCCGCCAGCGCCGACGAAGACGAACTTCGCGTTGACCTTGTGGGTCTCATGGGAGAGCAGGTCCTTGACGGTGACGATCCAGCCGTCGGAGGAGCGTTCGAGGTCGGTGACCTGGTGGCTGGTGCGGATCGTGGCACCCTTGTCGCCGACATAGTTGAGCAGCTGGTGCGCCAGCGATCCGAAGTCGACGTCCGAGCCGATCTTCGTGCGCGAGATGCCGTTGACCTGACCGGGTCCGCGGCCCTCGAACATCAGCGGCAGCCACTCGGCCTGGGTGTCCGGATCGTCGGTGTACTCCATCTCGGAGAACAGCGGATTGCGGACCATCTGCTCGTAGCGGTTCTTGATGTAGTCGCGTCCCTTCTGACCACGGCCGTAGCTGATGTGAGGGACCTGGTTGATGAAGGACTTCGGCTGTGCCAGGACGCCGTTGTCGACGAGGTGCGACCAGTACTGGCGGGAGTGATGGAACTGCTCGTTGATCTGCGAGGCCTTCGCGAGATCGATGTGGCCGTTCTCGTCCTCAGGAGTGTAGTTGAGCTCGCACAGGGCGGCGTGACCGGTGCCGGCGTTGTTCCACGGATCGGAGCTCTCCTCGGCGACATAGTCGAGCTTCTCGTAGACCCGGATATCCCATTCGGGCTGAAGTTCGGTCAGCATGGCACCAAGAGTGGAGCTCATGATGCCGCCGCCGATCAAGACAACGTCAACCTTTTCCTGCGTTGAGGGCATTTCGACTCTCATCCTTCGTCACTGACTACATGTATTCGCCTCACAGACTACTCTCCGCGTCAGGCGAACCAGTAACCCGCCCCCGGGCACAGGAGTCCCATGCGAGGAACCTCACAGCCGATGTTCGTCCGCGGTGTGACGCATTTTCCGACCATTCGGACTTTTAGCCCCTGGACGCCTTGTGTCGCCCGCCACAGGATGTGCAAATATGGGCACATGTCGAATCACTTCCTTCTTCGTGATGCCCTGGCCGAATTCCCGCCCTATGTGCCGGGCAAACCCCCTGCCAGCGCACCAGGTCTGAAACCGTACAAGCTGTCCTCGAATGAGAACCATCTGGCACCGCTGCCGGGTGTCACCGACGCGATCGCAGACGCCGGGCGGGTGCCCGCGAACTACCCCGACCCGAAGGCGTCGAAGCTGGTGACCGATATAGCGGCCCACCTCGACGTCGATGAGGCCGAGATCGTCCCGGGCGCCGGAGCCTCGGAGATCCTGTCCGCGCTGACGAACGTCACGCTCGAATCCGGGACCTCGGTGGTCTACCCGTGGCCCTCGTTCGAGATGTACCCGATCCTCGCCTCGGCACGCGGTGCGGAGAAGCGCCCCGTGCCCCTGCTCGAAGACGGTCGGCACGACTTCCCGGGACTGGTCGCCGCCATCGATGACACGACCCGACTCATCCTGCTCTGTTCGCCCAACAACCCGACCGGACCGTCGATCTCGACATCCGAGCTCGACGGCTTCATGGCCGAGGTCCCAGCCGAGGTCATCGTCGTCCTCGACGAGGCCTACTTCGAGTTCGCCACCGCCGCCGAGGTGATCGATGGGATGGACGCCTACCGGAAGTTCCCGAATCTGGTGCTGGCACGGACCTTCTCCAAGGCACATGGCCTGGCCGGTCTGCGTGTGGGCTACGGCGTCGCCGACCCGACGATCGCGAGCGCACTGCGTCAGGTGATCGCACCCTTCAGCGTCACCTCGGCGGCACAGGTCGCTGCTGTGGAATCGCTGTCGCGCAATGACGAGGTCCTCGTCCGAGCCAAGGAGGTCGCGGCCACCCGTGATCAGCTGGAACAGGATCTGCGCGATGCCGGGCTCACTGTCTCCGACTCCCAGGGCAACTATGTGTGGGTCAGCCTCGGGGCAGAGGATGCACAGGCATTCGAAGAGGCGTGTGCCAAGCAGGCCGTCGCCATCCGGCGCCTGAGCGGGGGAGTGCGGATCAGCATCGGCGCCGACGAGGCCCTCGAGAGAGTGCGTGAGGTGGCCAAGTCCTTCGCAGAGCCCAGGACCGCATGAGCATCACGACGGAGATTCCGACCCGGGAGCTGGAGGCTCGGCTGAGCCCCGGTGCCCTCGTCATGGACCGCGACGTCATCGACAGCTATGCCTACGACAAGGCACTGTTCTGCCCTGCCGGGCAGGCTCTGGGCCTGGTCAGGGCACGGACGGTCGATGATGTCGTGGCCGTGATGGTCTTCGCCGCCGAGCACCGCATTCCCGTGGTCACCCAGGGCGCGCGGACCGGCCTCTCCGGCGCTGCCAACGCGATCGACGGCGGTCTGCTGCTCAACGTAGCAGCGATGGACGAGATCGTGGCCATTGACCCCGTCAACCAGACATGCCGGGTCCAGCCCGGTGTCATCAACCAGGATCTGAAGACGGCGCTGGCCGAACACGGACTCTCCTATCCTCCCGATCCCGGATCGGTGGCGATCTCGACGATCGGCGGCAATGTCGCCACGAACGCCGGCGGAATGTGCTGCGTGAAGTACGGAGTGACCAAGGACTATGTGCGCGCCATGACCGTGGTGCTCGCCGACGGCACCGTGACGAAGCTGGGGAGACAGACGGCCAAGGGTGTTGCCGGACTCGACCTGGCGGCCCTGTTCGTCGGGTCCGAAGGCACATTGGGCACCATCGTCGAAGTGACGCTGGCGCTGAAGCCGGCACTGACGCAGCCGATCACCGCCGTGGGAATCTTCCCTGACACCGCATCGGCCGGGCGCACCGTCACCGAGTACATGGGGTCGGGAGCGAATCCGTCGATGCTGGAGTTCATCGACGGGCCCAGCGTGGCGATGATCAATGCCTACGGTGACTTCGGCCTGCCGGACAACGTCGGTGCGCTTCTGCTCGTGCAGTCTGATGTGAAGGGCGCAGGTGCGATGGAGGAGCTCGAAGCCTTCCGCAGGGTCGCAGAATCCAACGGCGGCACCGAGGTCTTCGTTTCCGACGATCCCGCCGATTCGGAGATGCTCGTCGCGGCCCGTCGAGCGGTGGCCCCGGCGATGGAGAAGTACGCGCACACCCGTGGCGGGGGAGAGCTCGTCGATGATGTGTGCGTGCCGCGCTCCGCTCTCGGGGAGTTCTTCGAACGCCTGGCGATCATCGATGCCCGCTTCGACGTCGAGGTCGCCACGGCCGGTCACGCCGGTGACGGGAACATGCATCCCTCGGTGGTCTTCGACGCCGGGGACGAGGTTCAGGTGGGCCAGGCGCAGGAGGCGTTCGCCGCGATCATGCAGCTGGGACTCGATCTGGGTGGGACGATCACGGGGGAGCACGGTGTCGGTTTCCTCAAGCGCGAGTGGCTCGGGCGTGAGCTCGATGCTGGAGCCAGGCTGATGCACACGCAGATCAAGGACGCACTTGACCCGCTGGGGATCCTCAATCCGGGGAAGATGCTCGGCTGAGTTCCTGCGCCGAGGCGACGAGGCCGGCGATGTCGCCCGGCGTCGTCCGGCAGCAGCCGCCGATGATGCGGGCACCGGAGGACACCCACGATGACAGGGTCGTCGGGCTCGTGTCGAAAGCCGCACCCGCGCGCCATTCCATCGCCGCCGCATCGTAGGTCTCACCCGAATTCGGATAGGCGATGAGCGGGAGGTCCGTGGCGCCCGCCAGCGTCTGCAGTGCGGGTGAGACCAGCGATGGGCGCACGCAGTTGACGCCCAGTGCGCGGATCATCGTCGAGCCGGCAACCGCCTCGGCGAGGTCGGTCAGGGGTGTCCCGTCGGCCATGTGACGACCATCGGCCAAGCCCCCATGGTCGGCCAGAGTCACGCTCAGCCAGGCAGGAATACCGAACTCTTCGGCCAGGCGCGCGAGCACCCGGGCTTCCGGAAGCGAGGGCTGAGTCTCGATGGCCAGCAGATCGGCACCAGCACTGACCAGGGCCTCGATGCGTGGGCGGTGGAAGTCGGTGAACTCGGCATCGCTCAAGCTGTAGTCGCCGGTGTACTCGCCGCCGTTGCCGAGAGCGGCCCCATATGGGCCCACGGACCCGGCGGCGAGGGCGGCGCCAGCTCGGGCAGCGACCTCCACGCTGGTCGCGATGAGACGCAGCCCCTCCTCGGCGGTAATCGATGCTCTTTCGAAGCCGAGCGGGCTCGCCTGATAGCTGGCGGTCGTGACGATTCGGGCACCTGCGCGGATGAAGTCGGCGTGCACCTCGGCGAGCGTGTCAGGGGAATCCTGGAGCAGGGCCGCCGACCACAGCTCGTGACGCAGATCGATGCCGCGGGACTCGAGCGCAGTGCCCAGGCCGCCGTCGATGATGATGGGTTCGCCGCTGACTTCTGCGGCCCGGAGCATCTGGATGAAGGTTGTCGACATGCTCCCAGTTAAACTTGTCGGGTGACCCGAATCGAATCCTCCGCAGAATCTGAGACAGCCTCCTCAACCGACGGCAGCGCCGACGCCCCGGCCATCAACGACCGCTCCCGATTCGGGTTCGAGATCGGAACCCGCCTCGACGAGGGTGGGCGCACCGGCGTCATCCACACCCCGCACGGTGATATCGCGACTCCCGCCTTCATTCCCGTCGGCACGAAGGCCACTGTCAAGGCCGTGCGTCCCGACGAGGTCGAGGAACTCGGCGGTCAGGCGGTGCTCTCCAACGCCTACCACCTCTACCTGCAGCCCGGGTCCGATCTCGTCGATGAGGCCGGCGGACTGGGGAAATTCATGAACTGGCCCGGCCCGACGTTCACCGACTCGGGCGGATTCCAGGTCATGAGCCTGGGCTCGGGTTTCAAGAAGGTCATCTCGATGGAGTCGACGGGGGAGCAGAACGATGATCTCGTTGCCGTCGGCAAGGAACGCATGTCGAACGTCGACGACGACGGCGTGACCTTCAAATCCCACCTCGACGGCAGCATGCACCGCTTCACCCCCGAGGTCTCCATGCGGGTCCAGCACGAACTGGGCGCCGACATCATGTTCGCCTTCGACGAGCTGACGACGCTGGTCAACACCCGCGGCTACCAGGTGCTGTCCTTGGAGCGCACTCGTCAGTGGGCACTGCGCTGCATCGAGGAGCACAAGCGGCAGACCGAAGCACGCACGCACCGGCCCTACCAGGCGCTGTTCGGCGTGCTCCAGGGCGCACAGTACGAGGACCTGCGACGCAAGGCAGCCCACGACCTGGGCGCGATGGACTTCGACGGCTTCGGCATCGGAGGCGCGTTGGAGAAGGAGAACCTCGGCACGATCATCCGCTGGGTGTGCGAAGAGCTGCCGGAGAACAAACCGCGCCACCTGCTGGGCATCTCGGAGCCTGATGACCTGTTCGAGGCGATCAAGACCGGCGCCGACACCTTCGACTGCGTCTCACCCTCGCGCGTTGCCCGCAATGCGGCCATCTACACGCGCGACGGCCGCTACAACCTCACCGGAGCGAAGTATCGCCGGGACTTCGGGCCGCTTGACCCGGACTGCAGATGCTACACCTGCCAGAACTACTCGCGGGCCTACCTGCGGCATCTGTACAAGGCTAAGGAGATGCTCTTCTCCACCCTGTGCACGATCCACAATGAGTACTTCGTCGTCAATCTCGTCGCCGAGATCCGTCGGTCCATGGAAGAAGGTCGCTTCTGTGAACTCGAGACCGAGGTGCTCGGCCGCTACTACGCGAAGCAGCGCAGCTAGGCCGCCTCGCCGCCGGGCAGTTCGTAACTGGGTTCGTGCTTCTTCACCAACTTGATCACCCGGTAGGTGACGGGCATGAGGATGACTTCGACGGCGACCTTGTAGACGAAGCCGAAGACGATGTAGTTGATGAAGTCGAGGCCGGGAATGACGCCGGCGAAGGCGATGACGCAGAACAGCAGGGTGTCGACGAACTCGCCGACGCCCGTCGACGTCAGCAGACGGACCCATAGCTTCTGCTCGCCCATCCGCTTCTTCACAGCCACGAGCACATAGGAATTGAGCAGCTGCCCGAAGAAGTATCCGACCAGGGATGCTGCGACGATGCGCGGGTAGAAGCCGAGGACAGCGGCGAACGCGTCCTGATTCTCATAGCCCGGTCCCGGCGGTGAGATGAGCACGAGCCAGAACACGAAAGTCGCCAGGATCTGCAGCCCGAAGCCGGTGATGACGGCCTTGCGGGCGGCCTTGAAACCGTAGACTTCGCTGATCACATCGCCGAGGATGTAGGCGATGGGGAACAGGAAGGCACCGCCGTCGGTGACGATGGGTCCGAAGCCGATGACCTTCGTCGCGGAGATGTTGGAGATGATGAGGATCGCCGAGAACACGGCGAGGATCACCGCGTAGTAGCGACCTCTGGAGGAGGCGAAGGCCGCAAATCGATTCGTCAGAGTGCTGTCCGACTCATCCTCAGCTTTCGGCACCTTCTTCGACAACAGTGATTTCCTTCCCTCCGGTGATCGCCAGCAGCTGCTCGTATGTCAGGGGCATCACCGAATTCGGTGTGCCGGCGGCAGCCCAGAGAACAGGATAGTCCTTCAGCGCCGTGTCGACGTACGTGGGAATCGACTGCGGGTGTCCACAGGGCGCGACACCGCCGATGACCTGGCCCGTTGCGGTGCGCACCAGGTCCTTGTCGGCTCGGTCAAGGGAGTCCGCGCCGATGAGCCTGGCCACGTGCTCCGTGTCCACGCGGTGACGTCCGGAGGTCATGATGAGCACCGGCTCCCCGCCGGAGGCGAAGATCAAGCTGTTCGCGATCGCGCCGACCTCGACACCGACCTTCTCCGCCGCCGAGGCTGCCGTGGGCGTGGCATCGGTGAACAGCCTGATCTGCGGCTCGATTCCGTTCGCCTCGAGGACCTTGGCGACCTCAGCATGGTTGCGGTGTTCGTGTGGTTCGACGGCTTCGGCCTCGGCGGGCTCTTCGACGGCTTCGTCCGATTCCTCCACCGGCTCCGCCAGTCCGCGGCGGCGCAGCAGCGGCGCCACATCGGGACGTGTGCCGAAGAATCGTTCGATCGCGCTCATCGGATCGATGGAGAAGCCGGGGGCCAGTATCGCTTCACGGAACGCATCGCCGGCCTCACGGTTGAGTCCGCCCTGAGCGTCGAACCATTCGCTGACCCAGGCCGCAATGACCTCCGAATAGAGGTAGGAGTAGTAGCCGGCGGCATAGCCTGAGGCGAAGATGTGGCCGAAGTAGGTGGTGCGATAGCGGGGTGGAACGAGAGTGGTGAACCCGGCAGCGGCGAGGACCTCGGATTCGAAGGAGAGGACGTCGGTGATGTGTTCACCGGCTTCAAGGGAATGCCACGACAGGTCGAGCATGGCCGCAGCCAGGTATTCGGTCGTGTCGATTCCCTGCCCGAACTTCTCGCTCTCGATAAGGGCTGTGACCAGCGACTCTGGCATCGGCTCGCCCGTGTCGACGTGTTTGGCGTAGTGGGGGAGGACCTGCGGGTGGAAGCGCCACATCTCATTGAGCTGGGATGGGAACTCCACGTAGTCGCGTGGAACGGCGGTGCCGGCGGTCGACGGGTAGGTCGAGTTGGCGAACAGGCCGTGGAGGACGTGGCCGAATTCGTGGAAGAAGGTGTTGAGCTCGGTGGGGTTGAGCAGCGTCGGTCGGCCCTCGCCGGGTTTGGCCAGGTTGAGTGAGAGGGTGACGACGGGCAGGTTCCCGGTCAGTCGTGAACTCGTGACCAACTCGCCCATCCAGGCACCGCCGCGCTTCGTGTCCCGGGAATACGGGTCGAGGAGGATGAGTCCCAGGGTGCGTTCGTTGGTGTCCGTGACCTCGAAGGAGAGAACATCTTCGTGCCAGCCGATGACTGACTCACGCGGGGCGAAGGTGATTCCGTAGAGGCCCGTTGCGGCGCGGAAGACACCCTCATTGAGGACAGTGTCGAACTCAAAGTACTTGGCCACCTCGTCGGCATCGATGCCGAACTCATCCGCCCGGTATCGCGCGAGCTGGTGCTTGACATCCTCGGGGGCGACATCATCGAGGCCGTAGCGGTCCTTGACCTGCGCCAGCTCCGTCGACAGCTGAGCGTTGGCCGGGGCGATGAGTGAGGAGACGATGTCCGCGGCCGCATCCGGTCCGCCGGCGGTCTGGTTGTCGACTGCGAATGATGAGTACGAGGGGTATCCCAGCAGTTTCGCCTGCAGCGCTCGCAGCGCCGTGGTGTCGGCCACCTGGGTACGGGTGTCGCCTTCGCCGCCTCGAGCGCCGCGCGAGGTCGAATTGTCGAGCACCAGTCTGCGGGTCTCGGCGGATTCCAGGGATTCGAGGACGAGCTGCTGAGTGAAGTTGTTCAGTGGCAGCAGATACCCGTCCGTGCCACGTTCGGCGGCTCGGTTCGCGGCGGCGGCGACCTGGTCCTCGCTCATCCCGGCCAGCTGCTGCACGTCGCGGAGGTGGACTGCGAGATCCCGGGTGTCTTTCTGCAGTGCCCGGGAGAAGGAGGTTGCCAGGGTCGTGAGTTCGGCCGCGATCGTGGACATCTGCTCGCGTTCTTCTTCGCCGAGGCGGGCTCCCGCACGCACAAATTCCTCGACCGTGAGCTCCTGCTGACGTTTGTCCTCGGGATTGAGATCGCTGGACGGGACCTGTTCGATGCGGTGGAAGAGATCGACGTCGAGGAAGATCCGGGTCCGTGCTGCGGACAGACGATCCCACACCTCGGCGACGGCATCGGCGAGTTCGGGACGGAGATGATTCGACTCCACGGCGCTCACCACGGCCGAGATGCGGGCCATGGGAATGGTCGCGGATTCGAAGCGCACGGTTGTCGACACGAACGTCGGATCGTTCTCATCACCGATGATGTCTTCGACCTCGGATCGTGCGAAGTCGGTGGCCGCCCTGACCGCAGCGATCAGTGATGCCGGAGTGACCGCGGAGAAGTCGGGCAGTGAGAAGTCGCCGTGTGGGTCGAGGAAGGCCTCCCAGACATCGATGCTGTTCGGATCGGAGCTCATCGTCGACGTACCACTTTCTACACGGTTGAAGGATTGTGCCAGGTCTCGCCCTCGATCCTAACGCGTGAACACGCTGAAGCGCATGGTCGCTGGTTACACTTGTCACCATGGGCAAAGGGCAGGGAAAATCGCTGACTCTCAACAGCGCATTCCGGGTCGGCTTCACCGGAACGCTCGGAGTGGGACTCGCGTTCGGGCTGATCACGGCCCTGCAGTCCGTGGCGACCGTCATCATCTACATCGGTCTGGCCCTGTTCCTCGCGCTCGGGCTCGAACCGATCGTGCTGTGGCTGGTCGAGCGCAGGCTGCCCCGGTCCCTGTCGGTCGTCCTCGTCGTTCTGGCCTTCCTCGCCATCGTCGCGGGTGCTGTGCTGCTCATCGCCCCTGCCGTCATCAGCCAGATCCAGCAGTTCATCGGTGATCTTCCGGACATCGTCGCGAGCCTGGCGGCCACAGGGTGGGTCGCCGACCTCGAACAGAGATTCACAGGAGCGGTCGATCTCGACAAGATCTTCGCCAACCTCGGCGAGTGGGCATCCGACCCGAAGAACGTGGTGTCGTTGGGCGGCGGGGTCGTGTCCATCGGAGCCGGCATTATCAGCTTCCTCGCCGGCGTCGTCATCGTCGTCATCCTCACTATCTACTTCGCCGTGACGATGCCGACGATCAAGTCGGCCATGCTCTCCCTCGTCGCTGCGAGCTCCCGACCGACCGTCGAATCCGTCACCGAGGAAGTCACCCGATCCATCGGACGCTACGTTCTGGGACAGGTGTCCTTGGGCATCGTCAACGGCGTGTGCTCGGCGATCTTCCTCACCATCATCGGTGCCCCGCTGCCGGCGCTGTTGGCGTTCATCGCGTTCCTCGCCTCACTCATCCCACTCGTCGGCCCGATCACTGGTGCGATCATCATCACCGGATCCTGCCTCATGGTCTCTCCGGGGCTGGGGATCGCCGTCGGCATCTACTACCTCGTGTACATGCAGGTGGAGGCGTATCTGCTCAGCCCCCGCATCATGAAGACCGCGGTCAATGTGCCCGGTGCGCTCGTCATCATCGCGGCCATCGCCGGCGGCACCCTGGGCGGAGTCCTCGGCGCCGTGGTCGCTGTGCCCGTGGCTGCCTCGGGAATGATCATCATCCGCAAGGTCGTCGTGCCTGCGCAGGACGAGAGGTAGCTGCTAGTCCTGGTCGTCGGTGCTGTTGCGGCGGTTGCGGACGATGAGTCCGATGACGTACCTGACCAGGTAGTAGGTCACGAAGTAGGCGACGGCGATGACGACGACGGTCGTCAGCAGATCTCCGTTGCCCATCGCGGGCAGGCCGAGGAACACCGCGACCGTGAATGCCGCGAGATAGGGAATCAGGCGGAGAACCGGGCTGTCGACATCGCTCATGTTCGTCAGCGTACCAAGTGCCGGTCCCCTCGCCGAGGTGGGCGCTAGGATTGAGGGTATGGCACAGACACGATGGAGTGCAGTGAGAGATGAACAGGTGCCCGACGATGTGGATCGTCTTCTGCTGACTGTCCCGGAGTGGTTCGGCAGGCCGGAATCCAACGCCGAGTACGTCGATGATGCACGAATCATGGAGACCTGGACGGTGCGAAACGAGGCTGGCGAGGTCGTCGGGGTCACACTGGTGTCGTGGCATTTCGATCACTCTGCCGAAGTCCATTTCACGGTTGTCGACCGATCAGAACATGGGGCAGGGGTCGGCACAGCAATGATGCGAGCGATTGCAGCCGATGTGCGCAGACGGGGCGCCAAGCTGCTGCAGGTGAAGACGTTGGGGGCTTCGAACCCCGATCCCAACTACGACCGGACACGACACTTCTACCAGAAGGTGGGATTCTTCCCGCTCGAGGAGACCGATCTGTGGGATGAGCAGACGCCCTGCCTGAGCATGGTCATGCCCTTGGTATGAGCCCGCGTCGCCCCCAGTCAGAGGAAACGACAGCGCGACTTGGGCTCATCTGCTGAGGCGTGACTGTAGTATGGAAAACGGCATGATATGTGGCACACATCACAGATGGGATGAATCATCATGGCTGTCCTGCAGAAACCCTCCCTGGTCTCGAAGATCTTCGCCGAATTCCTCGGCACCTTCGTTCTCGTCTTCGGCGGCTGCGGCGCGGCCGTATTCGCAGCAAAGGTCGTCGGTGACGACGGCATCAACATGGGCATCGGATTCCTCGGCGTCGCGCTGGCCTTCGGTCTCACCGTCGTCGTCATGGCCTACGCCGTCGGACATGTCTCCGGTGGACACTTC
Organism: Brevibacterium antiquum; assembly: GCF_016107655.1. Lineage (GTDB taxonomy): Bacteria > Actinomycetota > Actinomycetes > Actinomycetales > Brevibacteriaceae > Brevibacterium > Brevibacterium antiquum. The sequence goes on along the minus strand of NZ_JABASX010000008.1, from coordinate 223,641 downwards.
AATCCCGCAGTGACGCTGGGCTGTGTACTTGCGGGCAGGACACCGGTCAAGGACGCCGTTCCCTACTGGATCACACAGCTGGTCGCCGGAATCGCCGCCGGCGGAGTCGTGCTCCTCATCGCCTCGGGCAATCCCGACTATTCGCTTGCGAGGGACGGTCTGGCGACGAACGGCTATGGAGAGTTCTCCCCGAATGGTTTCTCCTTGGTCAGCGTCCTCGTCGCCGAGTTCGTCCTCACCGCCATCTTCCTCTACGTCATCCTCGGGGCGACCGACGACAGGTCCCCAGTCGGAATGGCTCCTCTGGCGATCGGCCTCTCACTCACACTCATCCACCTCGTGGCCATTCCGGTGTCGAACACATCGGTCAATCCGGCACGTTCCTTCGGTGTCGCGGTATTCGCCGGTGGAGATGCGCTCGGTCAGGTGTGGGTGTTCTTCCTCGCACCGCTCGCTGGTGCCGCCGTCGCCGGACTCACCTATAACCTTCTGTTCCCGAAGGCTGCCGAAGTTCCCATCACCGAGGGCGGATGACACTGCCACCCTGGCCCGCGGAGCCACCGGCTTGTGGGCAGGTGCTGCTGCGAGCAGTGGAGGCGCGGGACGCCGCAATGGCTCAGCAGCTGTCGACCGATCCCTATGTGCCGCAGACGGGTTCACTGCCAGGAAACGCCACCATGCAGGAGGCAAGTGACTGGGTCAGACGCCAGCAGGGTCGTCATGCAGAGGGAGCCGGCTTCTCGTTGACGATTGCGCGGCGTTGCGATGAGTTCGCGATCGGTCACTGCGGTCTCTGGCTGAAGGATCTCGACGAGGGGCGGGCGAGCGCTGGTTATGCCGTTGCACCGTCCGAGCGTGGGCGCGGCTATGCGGCCGAGGCACTCGCGGCCCTGACCGAGTTCGGGTGGACTGTTCCGGGAGTACAGCGAATCGACCTATTCATCGAACCGTGGAACATCGCATCGATTCGCACCGCAGAGCGAGCAGGCTATGTTCGCGAGGAACTTCTGGCCAGGAATCAGATGGTCGGCGGCGAACCTCGGGACATGTTCCTGTATTCCTCGGTACGGCGAGGGCACTCCACGAGGTGAGGAACCCCATGGCCGACTTGCTCGATATGGACTACCCCTTCACCGGCCGATGGCTGGTCCAGAACAGTCCCGCCGACCGGGTGCCGAGCCACGGCACGACACTCTACGCGACGTCATACGCAATCGACTTCGTGCCGGTCGATGGCTCTGGGAGATCGGCGCCCTTCACCTTCGGCTCCCTCCTCCGTCCGGAACCTCCGGAGAACTTTGTCGGCTTCGGCCGTCCGGTGCTCTCTCCGGTCGCAGGAACTGTCGTGGCTTCTCATGACACTGAGCGTGATCATTTCTCGTACCGCGGTGTCCCGTCGATCGGATACTCGCTGACACAGGCCCGGCGTGTCGGCGCGGGCTGGCTTTCGCTCGCCGGCAATCACGTCATGATCAGATGCCTCGGCGGTATAGTCTCACTCTGCCATCTCCAGCATGGCAGCACACGGGTTCGGGCGGGACAGCACGTTGAGATCGGTGAAGAAATCGGCCGCTGTGGAAACTCCGGCAACAGCACGGAGCCGCACCTCCATGTCCAAGCGATCGACAGTGTCGACATTGAGCACGCTGTGGCTGTGCGCATTGCCTTCAGGGGCGCCTTGCCGTCGAACGGTTCGATTGTCTCGCGGTAGTGCGCTCGAATGAGAGCCTGCCGACCGGTGGATCTGAATCATCCTTGTGGCTTGATGCCGGACACTGAAGAATGTGCCCATGGCCGACAAGAATCCGGAATGGGGCTTCGACAGATCGCTGGTGGTCAAGGCGCCGGCTGCCCAGGTCTGGCCGCACGTGGCAGACCCGATTCGATTGAGCAGATGGTGGTGTCCGCCGCCGACAGTGCAGATCGACTTCGAACCACGAGTCGGCAGCCCCTACGAGGAGCACTACAGCGACCACTCCTACGAGTATGTGCTCACTGGTGAGATCACCGTATTCGAGGAGCGGCGCTGCATGAGGATCCTTCGTCGGACGAATGGGCGCTTCGGCCGATCCGACCATGTCGAGATCACTCTGCAAGCTCATGGCGAGGATACGAGGGTGACCATCGTGCATTGCTTTGACGACATTCCAACCGAACGCCGAGGCGAAGCGCGCGACTTCTTCGCCGACGGGTGGGACTTCAGCCTCGAACTCCTCCGGCGAAATATACTCAGAACCGACTAGAACCAGCGCTATCGTCTGTCGTACCTGGCGCCGAACGCATCCCGCATGAGAACGGCGAACATCTCCGTCATGCGGACAGCGACGCTCAGATGCTCAGCGATCAGCTTGTCTGCACAGCTTGTCTGCACAGCTTGTCTGCACGGGGGATTCCTCAGTGTTGAGGCAACCGGCCAGGTAGCCGTTCGGTCGGACATCCATGGAGTCATTCTCTCAACTTCACCTCGAAATCGTGCAGGTTCACCTTGAAATCGTGCAGGCTATTGTTCGCACACTCTCTCCGCCCTATGGTGAGAGGACACGGACACATCCGCTCCGCGCAGTCGACCATGACCATGCACTGCACGCGAAACAATGCGTGCGATGCGAGCGGATGGACTCACACGAAGGAGTGTCATGGCAGTCTACTCAGCACCCGGTACCGAAGGTTCGCTCGTCACGTTCAAGTCGCGCTACGAGAACTACATCGGAGGCGAGTGGGTGCCGCCGAAGAACGGCGACTACTTCGACAACATCACTCCCGTCACCGGACAGGCATTCACAGAGATCCCCAGCTCCACCGCCGACGACATCGAAACCGCCCTCGATGCGGCCTGGGCAGCAGCACCTGCTTGGGGGAAGACCTCGGTGACCGAGCGCTCGAACATCCTCCTCAAGATCGCTGATCGCATGGAGGCCAATCTTGAGATGCTCGCGGTCGCAGAGACCTGGGACAACGGCAAGGGCATCCGCGAACCACTGGCCGCCGACATCCCACTGGCCATCGACCACTTCCGCTATTTCGCCGCAGCGATCCGGGCTCAAGAAGGCGGCCTGTCGCAGATCGACGACGACACCGTGGCCCATCACTTCCACGAACCGCTCGGCGTCGTCGGACAGATCATCCCGTGGAACTTCCCCATCCTCATGGCCACGTGGAAGCTGGCACCGGCGCTCGCCGCAGGCAACTGCGTCGTCCTCAAGCCCGCCGAGCAGACTCCGGCCTCGATCCTCATCCTGGCTGAACTCGTCGGCGATCTGCTGCCACCCGGTGTCCTCAACATCGTCAACGGCTTCGGCGTCGAGGCAGGTAAACCACTGGCCTCGAACAAGCGGATCAAGAAGATCGCGTTCACCGGTGAGACGACGACCGGTCGTCTGATCATGCAGTACGCCTCGCAGAACATCATCCCGGTCACCCTGGAACTCGGCGGCAAGTCACCGAACATCTTCTTCGAAGACGTCCTCGCCGCCGACGACAGCTACCGCGACAAGGCGCTCGAAGGCTTCGCGATGTTCGCACTCAATCAGGGTGAGGTCTGCACCTGTCCGTCTCGCGCTCTCGTCCAGGAGTCGATCTTCGATGACTTCGTCGCCGCCGGTGTCGAGCGTGTGCGAGCGATCAAGCAGGGCAATCCACTCGACACCGATACCCAGGTCGGTGCGCAGGCCTCGAATGATCAGTACGAGAAGATCATGTCCTACCTGCAGATCGGCAAGGACGAAGGTGCCGAGGTGCTCATCGGAGGAGACAAGGCCGAACTCGAAGGAGATCTCTCAGGCGGCTTCTACGTCCAGCCCACCATCTTCAAGGGCTCGAACAATATGCGGATCTTCCAGGAGGAGATCTTCGGTCCAGTCGTGGCACTGACCTCGTTCAAGGACTACGACGACGCCATCACCACCGCCAACGACACGCTCTACGGTCTGGGGGCCGGCGTCTGGGCCCGCACCGGCAACATCGCCTACCGTGCCGGCCGTGACATCCAGGCCGGCCGTGTCTGGGTGAACAACTATCACGCCTACCCGGCACATGCCGCGTTCGGCGGATACAAATCATCGGGAATCGGACGTGAGAACCACCTGATGATGCTCGACCACTACCAGCAGACGAAGAACCTGCTGGTCAGCTACTCGGAGAACGCACAAGGATTTTTCTGATGAGTGAATCGACACAGACAGCAGCACTGGAATCGGCCCCCACCATCGACGGGGAGGAGAAGTCCCGGGTGGCCATGACACAGGTCGCCGTCGACCTTCTCGGCGAACTGGTCGCCAAACACGGTCAACTGATGTTCCACCAGTCGGGTGGCTGCTGCGACGGGTCCTCGCCGATGTGCTTCCCAGAAGGCGACTTCCTGACCTCCGATGCCGATGTCCTGCTCGGACACTTCGAACTGCCCATCGACGACAGCGAGAAGTCCGGCCTCGACTTCTGGATGTCGGTCGAGCAGTTCGAATACTGGAAGCACACGCATCTGACGGTGGATGTGGTGCCCGGACGGGGAGGCGGCTTCAGCGTCGAGTCACCGACGGGCAATCGCTTCATCATCCGGTCGACACTCATGGACGTCGGCTGAAGCCAGTCAGTTCGCCTGGTGCTTCTGCTCTGCGCCGAGGTGGCGCTTCGGTGCCGCTCGGATGTGGGCTCGTTCTCCCTGTTTGCCGACGAGGCTGAGGAATTCGACCGGTCCTGAGCTGGTGGCACCGAACCAGTGCGGAGTGCGAGTGTCGAACTCGGCGGCCTCGCCTGGTTCGAGGATGAGGTCGTGTTCGCCCAGGACGAGTCGGAGCCTGCCGTTGAGGACGAACGCCCAGTCATAGCCCTCATGGGTGCGCAGCTCTGGCACTGTCTCGTCGTCCCCGGCGGGAAGGACGAACTTGTAGGCCTGGATGCCCCCGGCCCGACGGGTCAGAGGCAGGATGGTGCGACCGTCACCACTGGGGATCGGACGCAGATTGATGCGCGGATCCCCGGTCGGTGGAGCATCGACGAGCTCGTCGAGAGTGGCTCCGAATGCGCGTGCCAAGGGCAGAAGCTGCTCGAGGCTGGGGCGGCGGTGACCGGCTTCGAGCCGGGACAGTGTGCTGATCGAGATGCCGGTCTCTTCGGAAAGATCGGTGAGAGTGATGTCGCGGCGCTGTCGCAGCTGCTTCAGGCGCGGTCCGACAGCATCGAGGGTGCGGTCCATGAGTTCATCCATGCTCACCATTTTGCCATTCGGCAAACTAATTTGCAATGGCGCGTCGTGCTTGTCACCATCGAAGTATTGGAACGCTGCAGAGGCAGTTCCTGATTTCTTGGGAGGACGAGAGGCATGAGCGTGGCAGAGAAGAAGAGCGCAATCCGAGACGTCGTGATCGTGGGAGCGGGAGCGGCCGGCCTCAGTGCGGGCCTGACCCTGGCCCGCGCACGCCGGAGCGTGACCGTGATCGACGCGGGCCAACCGCGCAACGCACCCGCGGACGGAGTGCACGGGCTGCTGGGCCACGAAGACATCAGTCCCCAGGAGCTGCTGACGCGAGGACGAGAAGAGGTGCTCGGCTACGGAGGGGAGCTCATCGACGATGAAGTCGTCGCCGTCAGCGGCGCTGAAGACGGATTCACGCTCAGCTTGCGCAGTGGGAATGCGGTCGAAGGCAGGCGCCTGCTCATGGCCACCGGTTTGGTCGACGAGCTGCCTGAGATCCCGGGTGTCCGCGAACAGTGGGGCCATGGCGTGCTCCATTGCCCGTACTGCCATGGGTGGGAAGTTCGGGATGGCCGCATCGGAGTCCTCGTCACCACCCCGATGGCCGTCCACAAGGCATTCCTGTTCCGCCAGTGGAGTGACCAGGTGATGCTCTTCGCCGGAGACCACGAGCTCAGCGAGGACGAGCAGATCAAGCTGCAGGCACTCGACATCCCAGTGATCGAAGGCGGCATCGCCAGCCTCGAGATCATCGACGACACACTCACCGGTGTACGCCTGGACGATGGGCAGGTCGTCGCTGTGGACGCCGCGGTCGTGGCAACACCGATGGTCGCGCGTACCGAACTGTTCGCAGGCATCGGTCTCGAACCCACGGCACATCCAGCAGGAGCTTTCATCGAAACCGAATCCTTCGGACTGACCTCGGTCCCGGGTGTCTGGGTCGCAGGCAACGCCACAGACATCGGAGCACAGGTCAGCGGTGCGGCGGCAGCCGGAGCGCTCGCCGCCCAGCACATCAACACCGATCTCATCGTCAAAGACCTCGATCGTGCAGTGGAAGAATTGAACGACGAGCAGGCCGGGAGGGCAAGCTGATGACTCACTCATTCGATAAGAACTACTGGGACGAGACCTGGGACGGCGAACGAGCCCCCATGATGCGCTCAGGCGATCCGAACCCCCACCTGGTCCACGAGATCGGTGAGCTCGAGCCCGGGACTGCCCTCGATGCCGGCTGCGGTGCCGGAGCAGAAGCCATCTGGCTGGCGGACAAGGGTTGGGACGTCACCGGCGCCGACGTCGCCGACACTGCGCTGAACTATGCCGAGGATCGTGCGGCCGCTGCCGGGATGTCCGGACGAATCGCATGGGTCCAGGCTGACCTGTCCGTATGGGAACCGGAGACGCAGTTTGACCTGGTCACCACCCACTATGCGCATCCTGCGATGGGGCAGCTGGACTTCTACGACCGCATCGCCTCCTGGGTGGCACCCGGCGGAACCCTGCTCATCGTCGGCCACCTCCATCACCACGGCCATGGCGAATCTCACCCACCTGCAGAAGCCTCAGCCACCGCCGACTCCATCACGGACCGTCTCGATCCAGCGGTCTGGACCCTCGTCACCGCCGAAGAGTCACAGCGGACGATGGTCGTACCTGGAGGCCGCACAGTCACCATCGACGACGTCGTGGTCAGGGCACGGCGCGATCGCTGAGCCTGGTCACTTTCCGGGCGCCAGCACCTCCGGCTCTCCCAGGGAGAGCATGAGCCGATTGGCCCAGTTGAAGAAGGCCGCGCAGTTGAGGACGTCGACGATGTCCCCGTCCTCGAGACCGGCCTCGCGCAGTGCAGTCACATGCGCCGGGCCGAACGCCTGAGGCGTGAGCGTGAGCGCCGCGGAGGCCTCGACGACAGCGTCCCAGACCGCGTCGCCGAGGTTCGACGGTGTGTGAATGCCAGAGTCGAGCAGCGACTGCACCAGGTCGCGGCGCCCGGATTCCTCCGTGGCCCGGTCCGAGTGGATCGAGGCGCAGAACAGGCACCCGTTGAGACGTGAGGCCACGGTCGCGGCAAGCTCGCGTTCGGCCCGGCCGAGTCCGTCGGTGGTGTTGAAGAAGATGTCGAGATCGGTCAGCGTCCGGGCCCGCAGAGCCGCAGGATCCCTGGCCAACAGACGGAAGTAGGGGTTCTTCGCGCGCCCCGCCTCGATCAGAGCCTCGCGCTGGACATCGCTCAGCTCCGCCTCGGCGACGGGTGCGATCCAGGGCACCCACCCCAATCCGGACTGCTGGAACAATGCGGGCCGCTTGAGGTCGGGGTAGGAGCTGACACGATCGCCCACCCGGGCCAGAGCTTCGCTGCCGTTCGAAGAGGCAGCGGATTCCCTCGCCGAGGTGGCCTCGCCGTCATCGTCGACCGCTTCCGGTGGCTCGTCTGCGACGGGGGCCAGGGCCGCGGCCGGTGCGTGGACCAGTGCCGTCAGCCCGGTGCTGATGCGGATCTGGAAGTTGAGGAACGAGACAAGCTGCGCGAGCGTGACGATCGAATCCTCGTCCCATCCGGCATCGAGCAGCAGCGCCATATGTTCGGGACGAGAATCTCGCGGATGCAGGACCAGAAGATGAGCGAATTCGAGCCCGGCGGCCAGCTGCGGACCAAGGACTTCGATGGACTTCTTCTCCACTGACAACCATGGTCCGACAACGTTCTCGTCAGCAAGTGCAGCGGATTCGAAGATTCCGTAGGGGCCGTGCCCAGAGGATCGGGAGTCGAGTTCGAGCAGAGCCTCGTCGAGGAGTTCGGCGATCGCCCAGGAGGCGACCTCGTCCTCATCGCGAAGGAGGTCGCGGTAGAACTCCTCGGCGGCGGGAGATCCCAGCAGCCCGGCGGTGAAGGCGGCGACGGCGTAGCGATCTCGCTGGGAGAACCCCTCGGCCCCGGCAGGTTCCAAGAGAGCTTCGAAGCCGAGCTGCGCATTCTCCTTGGCCTGTGCACGGTGATCGCGGAGAGCATCGAGCGGGTCCTGCGCGGCGATTCCCGCCAGGGTGTTGATGATGTCGGTCATGTCAGGCCGCCTGTTCTGTCGTCAATGTCAGTCCCAGAGCCGGTGCCACCTCGGTGGCCAACAGCTCGATGGACCGCAGGGTGGTCTCATTCGTCGCGGGCACCGAGTGCACCTGGAAGCTGATGTCGGTGGCCTGTGAGAGGACACGGTCTGTCGAGAGGCGTTCGACGACCTGCTCGGGGGTGCCCAGGAACGTATCCGTGGCGACGAGCAGCTCATCAAGGCTCAGGCCCGAGGTGTCGTAGCCGACAAGGCGGTCTGCCTCGGACCGCAGCGCCGGTTCCGTCAGCGCACGCAGCGCGGGCAGATCCTTGGCCTCGGCGACGACGGCCGTGCGGGAGGCGAGGATGCGTGGCTCGATCCCCGCCGGCAGGTTCGACAGATAGGTGTCGATGACCGGCAGCTGCACCTCGTCGAGGGGTGCCCCTGGATTGTCCTGTGGCCGGGGCTGCGTGCGAGAGAGCATGAGGCCATCACCCGCGGCACCGGCCGCTCCGGCACCGCCGGAGGAGAAAGTGGCCTGCCAGAGTCGTTCGGAGAGTCCGCGACCGTCAGACAGGCCGGAGGCCTGCGGGTAGAGGGTGTGTCCGGTGTCCAATGATCTCCCTGCCAGCAGAGTCTTCAGCGCGGCGAGGTTGTCTGCGAAGACTTCGCGGCGGACATCGAAACTGGTGCCGAAGGCCGGGAACGACTTGGGGTTTCCGCCCGAACCGAGTCCGATCTCAAGGCGTCCGCCGGAGAGCACATCGGTGACTGCGACGTCTTCGGCCACACGCACACCGTTCTCCATCGGCAGGGTGATGATCGCTGTGCCCAGCCGAATCCGAGACGTCTGCGCCGCCGCATGGGCGAGGAACACGAGCGGGGAGGGAAGACCACCCTCGGCCGCGGAGAAGTGGTGCTGGGCGACCCAGGCCGAATCGAAGCCGTGGGTCTCGGCCGTCTGGATCTGTTCGAGCGCGAACCGGTAGCGCTGATCGGCCGGAGCGTCCTCGAGCAGGCGTGTGAAGAATCCGAGCCGGGGCCCGGGGGAGCTGTTCGTCATCGTGGTGGTCTCATCTTTCTGCGGCTGCGAGCGGTGTCGGATTCTTCGCGTCCTCGCCGCCGTGGAGTATCACTGGGTGGGGGATCGCGTCGAGGAGGGTGCGTGTGTAGTGTGTCTGCGGGCGAGCGAAGAGGTCCTCCGTCGGTCCGTTCTCCATCAGGCGTCCCTGCGACATCACCGACACCGTATCAGCGATCTGACGCACGACAGCAAGATCGTGGGAGATGAAGACATATGTCAGACCAAGCTCCACTTGGAGCTCATCGAGGAGGTCCAGAATCTGGGCCTGCACGGTGACGTCGAGGGCGGAGACCGCTTCATCGAAGACGACGAGTTCCGGACCGGCGATGAGCGCCCGGGCGATCGCCACTCGCTGCAGCTGACCGCCGGAGAGCTCCTGCGGCCGCCGGTCGAGGAACTCTCTCGGCAGCGACACCCGGTCAAGGGCCTCGGCGACGAGTCCGGGACGCGAAGCCCTGGTCCCGATGCGGAAATTGCGCAGGGGCTCGGTCAGGATCTGCCGAATCGAGTGCTTCGGGTCCAACGCCGAATACGGGTTCTGGTGCACCAGTTGGACTCTGCGTCGGAAGTCCCGACGGCGGACGCGTGCGGCATTGCCCTTCACAGAATCGGCGGTGTCGAAATCGCCGATGCGAATGCGCCCGGACTGCGGGGTGAGGAACCCTGCCAGGGCCTTGCCGGTTGTCGTCTTGCCGGACCCGGATTCGCCCACGATGCCGTGTGTGGTCCCACGTTGAACGCTCAGCGAGACATCGTCGACGCCGATGACCTGATCTTCGTTGCGGGCATAGACCTGAGCCAGTCCCTCGACGGAGACGAAGGCGGCCGAGGACGAGTCTGCCTGCGAGTCCTCGGCGGCCGCGGTGTGGCGCGCCTTCGTCTTCAACGCCGGAGCATCGGCGAGCAGTCGGGCGGTGTAGTCGGTCGCAGGGCGGGAGAAGATCCGAGCTGCCGGACCGGCTTCGACGACCTTCCCAGACTGCATGACGACGACATCATCGGCGCGTTCACCGGCGACAGCCAGATCGTGAGTGATGAAGAGGACGCCCATCCCGGTCTCGGCCCGTAGCCCATCGAGGAGATCGAGAACCTGCTTCTGCACGGTCACGTCAAGCGCCGAGGTCGGCTCATCGGCGATGAGCAGACGTGGACGCAGTGCGATGGCCGATGCGATGAGCACCCGCTGACGCATGCCTCCGGAGAGCTCGTGCGGGAACTGGTCGGCACGCATCCGCGGACGATCGATGCCGACCTTGGCCAGCAGGTCGATGACCTGGGCGCGGGCGGACTTCCGGTCGGCACGCTTGTGGATGCGCAGCGCCTCGGCGACGGATTTCCCGATGGTCTGCAGCGGGTTGAGGGAACTGCCGGGGTCCTGGGGAACATAGCCGATCTGACTGCCGCGGACTCCCCGCCAGGCGCTGGCGCCCAGCGCACCGAGATCGACCTCGCCTAACCGGATGCGCCCACCCGTGATCTGCGCGGAGTCCGGGAGCAGACCGATGACCGCGTTCGCGGTCGTCGACTTCCCGGACCCGGATTCGCCGACGACCGCGGTCATCGACCCGGCAGCAACGGCGAACGAGACGCCGTCGACAGCTGGGGCCGCTGCTTGGGAGTAGGTGACACTGAGATCCTGGACGGACAGCAGCGGTGCGCTCTCGGTCATGATGTCGCCTTTCGCAGGGTGTTGCCGATCTGATGGGTGGCCAGGACGATGGCCATGACGACGAAGCCGGGCAGCACCGTCAGCCACCAGGCGGTGGCCACGAAGTTGCGGCCCTCGGCGATGATGAGGCCCCATTCCGGTGTCGGCGGGGGAGTGCCGTAGCCCAGGAAGCCTAAGGTTGAGATCTGGAGGATCGCGGATCCGATCTGCAGCACGGCCAGGGACAGGACGGGCGAGATCGAGTTGGGCAGGATGTGGCGGAAGAGGACGGAGAAGAAGGTGCCGCCCGAGCCGTAGGCTGCGGCCACGAAGTCGCTTGTGTTGATTCGCACCGCCTCTGACCTCGACAGGCGTGCGAACTGGGCGATGGCCGTGACACCGACGGCGATGGCCGCGTTGATGGTGCCGAAGCCCAAGACGATGACGATCGAGAGGCTGAGCAGGATCGCGGGGATCGAGAGCAGCACGTCGATGAAGCGCATGAGCACATCGTCGAGCCAGCCGCGGCGGGTGCCGGCGATGAGTCCGATCGCCGTTCCCACGACAAGGCCGACGCCCACTGCCACGAGCGCGGCCAGCAGGGACTGAGATGCGCCGTAGACGACGCGGGTGAAGGCATCGCGGCCGGTCTGGTCGGTGCCGAACCAATGGTCGAGGCTCGGGGCCAGCAGCGCGGGAGTGGTTCCGCCGTCATTGGGATCATGGTGGGTGAACAGCGCCGGGAAGAGAGCCCACGCAACGGCGATGAGCAGGACCAGCCCGGAGATGATGGTGGCGGGCCCGATGCTCGCCCGGGTGCGGCTGCGCCGTTTCGATGCCGGACGCGGCGAGCCGGTGCCGGGGGTGCGGGCGAAGGTGTCGATGAGGCTCATGAGTGCGTGTCCTTCTCGTCCCAGTCGAGGTCGACTCCGACGCTGGCAGCGGTGGTCGTCAGCGCTCGGCGAGTTGGTTCGTCGGCAGGCTTCTTCCCCGCCGAGGTGGTTCCTGCCCCAGAACGCAGGCGTACGTCGATGACGGGATAGAGGAGGTCGACGATGAGGTTGATGATCACGTACGTCAGAGTCGCGATGACGACGACGGCCAGGAGGATCGGATTGTCGCGGTGGGTCACTGCCTGGGCCGTGATCTGGCCGATGCCGTTGCGCCCGAACACGGTTTCGGTGACCACGGCGCCGGCGACGAGCTCGCCGAAGACCAGGCCGATGATCGTCAGCCCGGGCAGGATCGCATTGCGGGCGACGGAGTGGACGAGGATCCACAGTTCGCTCGCGCCCTTCGCCGAGGTGACTTTGACGAATCCGGAGGCCTTGACATCGGTGATGGAGCGGATGAGGACCTGCGCGATCGGGGCCGAGAGCGGAACCGCCACGGTCAGGGTCGGGAGGACGAGCGCCTCGGCGGGGGTGGGAGAGACCGCGGAGACGAACCCGAGCTGGAAGGAGAAGATCTGGATCAGCAGGATACCGAGCCAGAACACGGGAATCGAGATGAACAGACTGGGCACGGAGTCGAGGATCTTGCGCAGCCAGCGAAATGGCCCGTAGGTCGCCAGCACCGCGATGACCACGGCCAGGACCACGGCTGAGACGAACCCGGACAGGGCGAGGACCGCCGTCGAGGGCAGGGCCGCGGTGATGATCGTCGACACGGCGGCCCCGGTCTGAACGGAGAACCCGAAGTCGCCGGTGAGGAACCCGCCCAGGCTGAGGAAGTAGCGGCTGATCCAGGATTCGTCGGCCCCGGTCTCGGTCCGGATCGTGGCGATCTGATCGGCTGAGAGGCCCAGTGCCGGGTCGGCGAACCTGGCGGTGACGCCGTCGCCCGGGATGAGGCTGAGCAGTATGAAGGCCGCGGTGAATGCGAGGAGGAGGACGAGAACAGCCTGCCCCAGGCGCAGGAAGAGATATCGGACGTCGAGGATCATTTCTGACCTGCCAACCATGTGCTGTAGAAGTCGGGGCGACCCACCGGTTCGGTCGCGAAGCCGTTGACGCGGCGGCGGAAGGCGAAGACCTGGGGCTCTTCGAAGAACGGCAGCACATAGGCGTTCTCAACGAGGTAGTCCTGGACCTTCTCCGCGGCCTTCTGCCGCTTCTTCGTCACGGGTTCCGAGGCGAGTTCGTCCAGCAGTCGGTCGATCTCGGGATCGATGCTCTCATCACCAGCCTCGTCACGGTCCTTCCCGTTGAGGAAGGCATCGCGGTTGACCGAGGAGTAGTTCGACCGCAGATTGTCGAAGTCCGCGCGGGCGACCATCGAATGATAGATCTGCACGCGATCGAGATCGAGGGCGTCCAGGGTCTGCTTGGACTGGTCACCGGGATTGATGGACAGGCGCACGCCGACGTGGCGCAGCTGCTGCTGGATGAGCGTCTGCACCTCATTCGACCGTGGCTGCGGCAACGCGATATTGACGGCCAGCTCCATGACCTGGCCGTCCTTGACGCGGAAGCCGGCGTCATTGCGTTCGGACCAGCCTGCCTCGTCGAGCAGTCGGTTCGCTTCGTCGGGGTCATGGACCCAGGATCCGGACTGGTCCTTGTAGCCCATGGCTCCCTTGGCCAAGAGCCCGGTGGCCAAAGGGTAGTTGGGGGTGAAGAGCTTGTCGACGATCTCCTGCCGGTCAACGGCGGCGATGATGGCCTGCCTGACCTTGAGGTCGGACAGCAGCTCGTGTCGGAAACGGAAGTTGATGCTGTTGTTGATGCCGTTCGTGGCCTTGGCGTAGAGGCTCAGACCCTGTTCCTTCACCCGAGGTTCGTCGGGGGCCTGGACGTCGCGGACACCGTCGGCCTGCCCGGAGAGCACGGCTCCGATGCGCACCGAGTACTCATTGTTGGCCAGGTAGTCGATGCCGTCGAGGTGGGCTCGGCCTTGGTGGTCGAAGTGCGGTGGCGCCCAGTCGTAGTCCTCGCGGACGCGCACGGACAGCTTCGTCCCGATCGTCTCCTCGGTGATGTGGAACGGACCGCAGGTGTGGATCTGTGTGGCACCGCCGGGACCGAATCCCTCGGCGTCGAGTCCCAGTGTCGAATCGGCGAGCAGACCGGCATTCATCGTCGATGTCGCCTGGGCGAACCCCGGGGAGGGGGCGCTGAAGTGGAAGCGGACCCGATGATCGTCGAGAACTTCGCTGCTCTCATAGTTCGAGATCTGCTCGGAGACCGGGAGAGTGCGGGTCTCGTCGCCTCTGCCGAAGAGGTCGAAGTTCTTCGCCACATTCTGCGCCGTCAGCGCTGAACCGTCGGAGTAGGTCACGCCCCGGCGGATCGTGAACGTGAATTGGGTGGCATCGCCGTTGATCTCCGGCAGCTGCGTGGCCAGCCAGGGGTGGAGTTCGAGAGTCTCCGGGTCCTGCCACAGCAGACGCGCGGAGATGTTGTTCATGATGCCTCCGTTGGGATAGAACCCGACCGAGGGTGGGTAGAGCAGCGTCCAGGTCTGAGGTTCGAAGTAGGTGAGGACTCCGCCCTGCACCGGGTCGCCGCCCTCGGGCAGTGGAACATCGTCGGTGGGGGTGCACGCGCTGAGGGTGATGATCGTGCCCAGCCCCAGCCCGAGGCTGAGGAAGTTGCGTCGCCCGTAGGCTCGAGTGAGGTTCGCCGAGGTGGCTGGACGGAGGTCCGTCATGGAATGTGGTCCTTTGTGCAGATGAAACCGAACGGGGGGTGTGGTCAGGTGCTCAACAATTGGAGCTGGTGAGCCTCTTGAGGTCAATGTGGATCCGACGCCACAGCATTCGGGCCTCTGGGAGTATCTGCATGTTTTGAGTTAAGCGCATCGGCATGCTGACCGTCAATCTGATCGCTTAACATTGAGTCATGTCACTGCCTCCGGAATTCGATCATCTCGTCATCGCCGTGCCCAATCTCGCTGAAAGTGTTGAGCAATATCACGGCATTCTTGGTGTGGAGGCTATTCCGGGTGGCGCTCATCCGGGCCTGGGCACGGCCAATGCTCTGCTTGGTCTCGAGGGGGTCGGTACCGGGGCCGGTCGCGATATCTACCTTGAGATCCTCGGCCCCGACCCCGAACAGGATCCGGGCCTCGCGGCTTCGCGCCTGGCGGGGATCACCGAGCCCACTGTGCAGCGGTGGGCGATCCACCCGGCCGACTTCGACGGACTCGTCACCTCAGCCGCACGATCAATCGAACCGCACATCGACCTCGGCGAGGTTCACGACATGACCCGCCGCACCCCCGAAGGCGCGCTTCTCGAATGGAGACTGACGAGGCGGACACCGCTGGCGCTGGGCGGAATTCAGCCCTTCCTCATCGATTGGAAGGATTCTGTGCATCCCGCACGGCAGGCGATGCCCACTGTTCGCCTCGAGCGGTTCTGGGCGACGAGCCCAGATGTGGACACAACATCCAGAGTTCTGCGATCCTTGGGGGCTACCATCGAGGTTGAGGCAGGAGTCACAGAAACCCTGCACGCCACACTGAAAGGTCCCGGTGGATCATGGACGATCTGAGTACGATTCCCGCCAATCTTGACCACCTCATCATCACGGTGCCTGAACTCGACGCTGGAGTTGCTGAATTCGAGCGCCTCACCGGGGTCCGCCCCGTCGCCGGAGGAAGTCACCCCGGCCGAGGAACCGCGAACTATCTTGTCGGACTTGCCCCAACAGGCTGGGACGCCGGCGCACATGCCTACCTTGAGATACTGGGGCCGGACGCACAGCAGAAGCCACCGGCAGACGGCATCCTGCCGCTGGATGCACATCTGGCGCAGGGTCTGACCCTGCAGACCTGGGCGATCCACCCACATGCCTTCCTCGCGAAGGTCGCCGGTGCGAATTCCGCCGACATCGACTTCGGTGAGGTCAGGGACATGTCCCGGGAGACCGCCGAGGGCGACCTCCTCGAATGGCGGCTGACCTCCCGCTCGCCCCTGCCGCACGACGGTGCGCAGCCGTTCCTCATCGACTGGGGAGAGTCGACCCACCCCGCCGAGGCGCCGCTCCCTTCCGTGGAGCTGCTCGAATTCCGTGTGGAATCCCCGGAGCCCGAGGCGGCGCGGGAGGTGCTCGAGGTGCTCGACGCTGGTGACACCGAGGTCGTCGAGGGGCCGGAATGCCGATTGCGTGCGCGCCTGCGCGGTCCCGGGGGAGAACTCGCGTTCTGAGTCGAACCGCCCGGGAACGGGCACAGGAACGCTAGACTCGGCAGAGTGTCGAGAACTCCCCGCTATTCACAAGGCCCACTGCACTCACGACGTCCGCTGCGGACCGCCTCGGCGATGGTTGCCGCATCCCTGCTCATCGTGCTCAGTGCCTGCGCGCCGGACTCGGGGCAGGAGACCAGGCCTGCACCGTCCTCGAGCGAGACGGTCGCGTCCGGTGAGAGTCCGGCCTCTGCGCAGCCGAGTGAGTCGGCGTCGCCGACGAAGTCCCCGGCACCCAGCAAGTCTGCCGAGCCCGACGTTGATTCCGCCGGTGCTGCCGGTGTGAGTGAGTCCGACATCGATATGAAGGGCAGCGGCGAATGGGACCGCCCGAAGAAGGAGACCGGTCCGAACAGGGAGGGGAAGACCTTCACGGTCGCACTGCGGGTCGAGGACAATCTCCCGATCGACGTCGACGAGGCGGCCGCATTCATCATCACCACTCTCCAGGACGAACGCGGTTGGCAGGACCTCGATGATGTCTCGATCGAAATGGTCGATGAGGGCCAGGACGCGATGATCTCCATCGCCAGCCCCGACACGGTCGACGAGATGTGCCTGCCGCTGCGCACCCTGGGCAAGCTCTCGTGTCGCAACGGCAACAATGTCATCCTCAACGCCAAACGCTGGGTGTCTGCCACAGACGAATTCGACGACACTACCCAGTATCGGCAGTACCTCATCAACCATGAGGTCGGGCACGCACTGGGCCACAGCCATGAATCCTGCCCCGGCTCCGGTGAGACCGCTCCGCTCATGCAGCAGCAGACCAAGGGCCTGCAGGGCTGCGAGCCCAACGGCTGGCCCTCGAAGGGCTAGTCGGGGAGTCGAAGTCGGCACTCGGGAATAAGACCACCGCCTTCGTCGTTGATTGAGTCGTATAGGCTCAACTTTCGACAGGAGGTCAGATTGGCTACGTTCTTCGGATCCGCCGGCTCTGGCGGAGATTCATTCGACGAGTTCCTTGCCCGTTTTCTGCAAGGACAACAGGGCGCCCGCCAGGGGCGCAGCGTCGACATCAACAAGCTGCTGAGCAAGCGCAGTCACGAGGTCATCGACAACGCCGCTGACTATGCCAGAGAGCACGGTCAGTCGGAGGTCGACGCCCTGCACATTCTGCGCACGATGGCAGAGACCGAACCCGGCATCTCGGCGATTCGCCAAGCTGGCGCGGACCCCGAACAGGTCGCCCACGCCGTTGAGGAGCGCCTGCCCGCATCCTCGAGCACGAAACCCGAGGGAGCATTGACCCTGACCGGTTCCGGTCAGCGTGCCCTCCTTGATGCCTACCAGGTAGCGCGGGCATTCGGCTCGACCTACGTCGACCCGGAGCACCTGTTCTTCGCCTTTGTGCTCAACCACGAGATGCCTGCCGGTCGCATCCTCGCCCAGGCGGGCGTGACGCAGGAGCGGCTGCAGGCCGGAGCCGAGGCTGCTGAGGCCGGCGATCCGCAAGGCGGTCCCGGAGCCGGGCAGTCGGAAGAGACCATGCTCCAGCGCTTCGGGACGGATCTCACGGCTCTGGCAGCCGATGGTGATCTCGACCCGGTGATCGGACGTGCTGATGAGATTCAGGAGACGATCGAGATCCTGGCCCGTCGCACCAAGAACAACCCGGTGCTCCTCGGCGAGGCAGGCGTCGGCAAGACAGCGATCGCCGAAGGACTGGCTCAGGCCATCCACAGCGGCGAGATCCCGGCTCAGCTCTCCGGCAAACGAGTCATCGCACTCGACCTGCCGGGAATGCTCGCGGGCACACGCTACCGCGGCGACTTCGAGGAGCGTCTGACAGGCGCACTCGATGAGATCGCCGAAGATGGCGAGATGATCGTCTTCGTCGACGAGCTCCACACCCTCGTCGGTGCTGGCGGCAACGGCGAATCCAACTCGATGGACGCCGGCAACATCCTCAAGCCCAGGCTGGCCCGAGGAGATCTGCACCTGCTGGGCGCGACCACGCTCAAGGAATACCGCACGATCGAGAAGGACACAGCTCTCGAACGTCGGTTCCAGCCGGTGCGGATCGGAGAACCGAACATCGAGGATGCTGTAGCGATCCTCGAGGGGCTCAAGGGCCGTTACGCCGAGCACCACAACGTGACGTACACACCTGAGGCGATCCGCGCCTCGGTGGAGCTCTCCGATCGCTACATCAACGACAGGTTCCTGCCGGACAAGGCGATCGACCTCATCGATCAGGCGGGGGCTCGTCTTTCGCTGCGTCGTGGGCCCAAGATCGATGCCCAGGCTCTGCGGACGGAGATCGAGCGGCTCGAAACCGAGAAGAGCACCGCCATCGGCGAAGAGAACTATGAGCGCGCCGGAGAACTCCGCGACGAGATCATGAGTCTTGGGGAGAAGCTGCATGCAGCCGAGAACCCGGACGAAGACACGGTGCAGGCTGGGGCCGACGCCAATCCCGGCGTCGTCGACGCCGACCAGATCGCACAGGTCGTGTCCCGTGCCACCGGAATACCGGCGGGGAACATGACTCAGGGACAGAAGACAAAACTGGCCCAGCTCGAGGAGGTCCTGCATGGTCGTGTCATCGGCCAGGACGATGCGGTGACAGCAGTGTCCAAGGCCGTTCGCCGGTCACAGATGGGCATGGGGGACCCGAACCGTCCCATCGGCAGTTTCCTGTTCCTGGGCCCCACGGGCGTGGGCAAGACGGAGCTGGCCAAGTCTCTGGCAGCGACCCTGTTCGATGACGAGTCGGCGATGATCCGGTTCGATATGAGTGAGTTCGGCGAGCGTCACACCGTATCGCGCCTGGTGGGTTCGCCTCCCGGCTACGTCGGTTACGACGAAGCCGGTCAGCTCACCGAACAGGTCCGGCGGAAGCCGTACTCGGTGATCCTGCTCGACGAGGTCGAGAAGGCGCACCCGGACGCATTCAATCTGCTGCTCCAGGTCCTCGACGACGGTCGTCTGACCGACGGACAGGGGCGAACCGTGGACTTCCGGAACACCGTCGTCATCATGACGAGCAATCTGGGCTCCGAGTTCATGGCCGGCAGCACCCCGCTGGGCTTCAGCTCCACCGATGCGAAGGTCACCGAGAAGGACCTGAGGGCGAAGGTGATGGGCAAGCTCAAGGAAGTCATGCGCCCCGAGTTCCTCAACCGGATCGACGAGACCGTGATGTTCTCGCGGCTCGACCGTGAGCAGCTGCGCGTCATCGTCCGTCTCCAGCTGGAGCAGTCGGTGCAGCGCCTGGCGCACCAGGACATCAGCCTGAGCGTGTCCGAGGATGCTGTGGAATGGCTTGCTGATGCCGGGTACGAACCCGAGTTCGGTGCTCGTCCGCTGCGGCGTGTGATCCAGCGTGAGCTCGACGACCGCATCGCTGACCTCCTCGTCAACGACGCGGTGTCAGAGGGCGGAACCGTCAGCGCCACCGTCGAAGACGGAGCGCTGCACGTGATCGCGGGCTCTGCCGAGGTCCCCGTGGCAGCCTGAGTCAGAGGCTGTCTGCGAGCTCAATCGACGAGCGGGCCCGGGCCGGAGGATTCTTCCTCCGGCCCGGGCCTTCTTCTGTCCTTCGCCCGCGTGACCGGGGTCAGCCGTCGAGGAGGCCAGGGTTCTGAGCCACTCTCACGAGTGCCGCGGCCAGATTCGCGAACTCGTTCCCGGCGACCAGTTCGGCCAGTTCGTCGGTATCTTCGGGCAGGCCAGCGTTCTTGGCTCCCTTGTGAACGAGCTTGTCGGTGAACGGTCCGACCTCGGGCCACACCTGCTGCGCCTCACGCAGGAAGATGCTGGCTCCGGTGGGACCGATCCCGGTGAACTCCTGCAGGAGCGTCGAGACTCGAGCAGCGTCGTTATCGGCCTCGTCGCGCAGACGCCGAAGGTCACCGTTCCACCGATCGATGAGGAGTGCGGCTGCCTCGTCCAGGCGGGTCGCAGTGCTCTCGTCATACCGGCGATAGCCTCCGCGCCCCAGCGCATCGACTCGCTGCTGCCACGTGCTCTCGCGCAGGCGCTGGGGCGTCCTCCACCCAGTGGAGAAGAGTTCACGTGCAGTTCCGATGGCGATATCAGAGCTGATCCGCGTCGACAGCAGCAGGCTGAGAACGAGGAGCTGCCACAGCGGAGCGGGTTTGTCCCGCAACGTGATTGCCGCCTCGGCTGCGAATGTGCGACCGTGCTCATCCACCAGGCGGCGCGCGAGGTCTCGATGTGTGCTCATGTCGCAGATGCTAGGCCATCAGCCTGACAATCTCTTCAGGCAGCCGAGCTGCTCTGAATCTTCTGCTGGGTCCCGTCCTGCTCGTCAACTTTGAAGGCACGGTTGAGTACGAGACGCTCTGCCAAGGTCCATGCCGTCGTCGTCATGAGATAGAGGGTGGCCGCCAGCGGCACGAACAGGGCGATGACCGCCGTCATGAACGGCATGAAGCTCAGCACCCTGGTCACGCCGGAGAGGTCCGGCATAGCGGGTCGATCGGTGGTGGAAGCCTGGACCGGCGGCGTCTGCGGCATGTCGGGGGTCAGGAGATGCCGCGACAGGGCGGCGACGACAGTGATGATCACGACGATGACGGCGAAGACCGCAGTACTGACCACCGTCAGATCCCCGCCACCCAGGAGACCGACGAAGCCGGCATTGAGGGGGATGCCCAGCAGCGAATGATTGAGGAGCTCATTCGCATGCCCGCCGATCGTGGATTGGATGAAGATGCCGTAGACGGCCATGAGTACCGGCATCTGAGCGAGCACGGGCAGGCAGCCGGCCATCGGGGAGGCCTTCTCCTCCTTGTAGAGCTCCATGATCTTCTGCTGCATGAGCTCGGGATTCTTCTTGTGTCGGGACTGCAGCTCGGAGATCTTCGGTGCCAGCCGACGTCGCGTGTTTCCGGCTCTGACCTGTGACAGGCCCACGGGGATGAGGACGGCGCGTATGACGAGCGTGAGCACCACGATGGCCAGCGCGGCGCTTGCGCTGCCCGCCAGTGGTTCGAGCAGGGTCGAGAGCCAGGTGACGACCCAATAGGCGGCGTTGACGAGCAGTTCAATGGGTGGAAATTCGTAGATGTTCATGGTGAGTGCCCTCCTGGGCGCCGCCGATGCGCATAAGCATGCAGGCAGCAGTGGTGATGTCGTCATGGGGTTCATTGACTCAACGACGCATGGCGACACACGGGCAGGCTCTCAGGGAGCAGGCAGGAGTGACGTCAGAGACCGTGCCTCGGGGCACGGCGATCAAGTCGTCGTTCAGGCGAAGGAGCGAACGACGAAGGAGGGGGCTCTGGCTTGTGCGGTGCCCGGAGTCCCGGGTTCCTCAGGTATGCGGAATTCGCGAACGTCGGTTCGTTCGCGTCGCATCCAGGGACCGTGGGGAGCCAGGGACAGAGTCCTGACGAGAGCGTTTGCTGCCCAAGGCGCCACCGGTGACAGCAGCACCGCGCCCAGAAGCACGAGGACGATCAGATGCATGGACGACTGGGGAATGACCGAATCGACATCGGCGCTCAACAGCACCACGATGAACTGAACTGTCATCCACAGGTTCAGCAGCATTCCGGTCGACCTTCCCGTTGAAATCGTCGCTTGATTTTATCACGACGGCACTGCACGTCGTCTGGGAAAGCGGCACTGTCCGCTCACAGCGGCAGACTCCCGCTTGGAGCAGAAACACCTTCCCGCCCGGCGCAGCGAGAGCCACAGTGGTGACATGAACAGACGAATCGACACCAGAAATGTCCCAGTCCCGCCGAGGTGGGGCGACCCGGAGGACGCCCCCACACCGACGTCCATCCCCGAATCCCAGAGAATGCTCTACGCCTACCGCTCGGTTGTCTTCAACGGGGAGCTGCGTGATGAGAACGGCATGGAGATCATCTCCCGCCTCGTCCTCCTCTCCGCCGAGGATCCCCACAGCGACATCCACCTGTGGATCAACTCACCCGGCGGGTCGGTGCCGATGATGCACGCGATCGCCGACACGATCGAAACTCTGCCCAATGATGTGGTCACGGTGGCGTTCGGGTGGGCCGCCTCGGCGGGGCAGTTCGTGCTCATGATGGGCACACCCGGCAGACGACTCGCCCTGCCCCATGCCAGGATCCTCCTGCACCAGGGATCGGCAGGCATCGGGGGTGCCGCCGCCGACATCGAACTGCAGTCCGGGGATCTGCGCAACGTCCGCGATTCGGTCCTGCACCGCATCGCCGAGGCGACGGGGAAGACATATGAGCGCATCTTCGAGGATTCCCTACGTGATCGGTGGTTCACCGCGAAGCAGGCACTCGACTACGGGCTCATCGACCGCGTCGTCGACTCCCCAGCCGATCTGCGCGGCGGGATCGGTGCGCCATGAGCCAGTACACGATTCCGAATGTCGTTGACCGCTCGGGCGGTGGGGAGAAGATCGTCGACGTGTATTCCCACCTGCTGGGCAACCGCATCATCTACCTGGGCGTGCCGATCGACGACGGGGTGGCCAACACTGTCATCGCGCAGCTGCTCCACCTCGAGGCGAGCAGTCGCGAACTTCCGATCCAGATGTACATCAACTCACCGGGCGGATCGCTGACGGCCATGACCGCCATCTACGACGCGATGCAGCACATCGGGGCACCGGTGGCGACCATCTGTGTGGGGCAGGCGGCCGCTGATGCCGCGGTGCTCTTGGCCGCCGGAGAGCCCGGTCAGCGCTCGATGCTCGGACACGCTCGTGCGGTTCTGCGCCAACCCCATGCCGAGGGTGCACGCGGGGCAATCCCCGATCTCATCGTCGCTGCCGACGAGATCGCCCGACAACGACGGGAGGTCGAGGCGATGCTGGCGCAGGGGACCGGGCGCAGCATGGAGCAGATCCATGACGACCTCGACCGGGACCTCGTCCTCGATGCGCAGGCGGCCCGGGACTTCGGCCTCGTCGACCAGATCCTCTGAGGTTCTCCCGGGCAGCTGTACTCCGTGGGTAGTCCGGTCGGATACTCCCTTGGTACGACGCCGAATCCGGCGGCAGTGACTAGGATCGGAGGATGAGCCGATCCAGGCGCGCCCCCGCCGAGGCGAGCGAGACCGATGCTGATCGTCGTGTTCGTCATCGACCTCGACTGCGCCTGGTTGCACTGAGCGTCCTGGCCCTGCTGCTGCAGCTGCCCTTCGCCGTGTTCATGGCCACGTACGATGGTGCCGATGCCCTGGTCGGCGGTGTGCGCATCGCAGTCGCCCTGCTGTCCCCGATGATCTTCCTGCTGTGCGCACGTTGGCCGGGCCCGAGAGTCGCGATCATCGCCGGACTGACGCTGGTCGACATTGTCGTGTGGTCCGCAGTGGCCAGATCCAGCCTTTCCGGTGTGTGGGCCCACGGTCCACGCAATCGGTCCTGGTCTGGGGAGGGGCCGGGCGGGATGTGGGCGCAGGGGCTGACCGGGCCTGAGATGACACCGTTCTATGCGGCGTTCCTCTTCGCTCTCGTCGTGGCCATGGTCCGCGGTCACCAGATCTGGGCCATAGCCTCGGCCTCCGGTGTCTGGTTGGGTGCCCTGCTGCTCGGCTCCTTCTTCGACGTCGACTGGTCGGTGGGGCGTGTGGCCTCTGCGACGATCGGTCTGCTCATTACTCTGGGCATCGGAGCTTTCGCCCGGCGCAGGCGCGAGGGCAGGAGGATCGCGGCCGAGGAGGCTCGGGACCGGCACCATGAGGTGATTGAGGCCGAAAGGCTGCGCATCGCCAGAGACCTGCACGATGTGCTGGGCCATTCGCTGTCTCAGATCAACGTGCAGGCCGGTGTGGGCGAACACCTCATCGACCGCGACCCTGAGCAGGCCAGGCGTGCGCTCGCTGCCATCAAGGAGCTGAGCCGAACGGGACTCAACGAGGTCCGCTCCGTGCTCCACACGATGCGCTCGGACGCCGCCGACCCCGACACAGCCAGTGTCGGCGAAGATACAGTCGGCGAAGGCACGGCCGAGCCGCTGGCCCCAGTGCCCGGCCTCGACGATCTGCCGGCCCTCATCGCCGCGATGACGGGCCGATCATCCATCCACCTCGATGACACGCGCGAAGTTCGAGCCGACGGGACTCGAGAGACCCCCGGCAGTGCCGCCGATGCGGCCGCCTATCGGATCGTGCAGGAGGCGCTGACGAATGTGGTCCGCCACGCTCACGCCACCCAGGCGAACGTCAGAGTCTTCCGTGACGGCGAGTTCCTGCACATCGAGATCGGCGACGACGGCCACGGAACCGACAATGCGAGCCTCGGGCGAGACTACTACTCGGGCACCGGACTCATCGGGATGCGGGAGAGGACCAAGCTCCTCGACGGAACCTTCGAGATCACCTCGGCGAGCGGGGAGGGCACGCGCATCAGCGTCTGGCTGCCCTGGACCAGCGGACACGCACGAGCAGATTGGCAGGCTCAGGTATGAGCGATATCTCGGTGGCGATCGCCGATGACCACCAGCTGGTCCGCGCCGGCTTCGCCTCGCTGTTGGACGCGGAACCGGGCATCAGCGTGCGCGTGCAGGCCTCCGGTGGGGAGGAGCTGCTGGAGAAGCTGGCAGCGACGCCGGTCGACGTCGTGCTCATGGATATCCGGATGCCAGGCGGTGACGGACTGTGGGCCACCGAGGCGATCGCAGACGATCCGGGCCTCGGCCACGTGCGGGTCGTGCTGGTGACGACCTTCGGCCTCGACGAGTACATCGTGCGCGCGGTCAGGGCAGGCGCCAGCGGGTTCCTGCTCAAGGACACCGAGCCGGTCGACCTGATCAGAGCGGTGCGCGTCGTTGTCGAGGGCGAGGCGCTGCTCTCGCCCGAAGTGACCAAATACCTGTTGTCGAGGATGTCCTTGGGCCTGCGGGCGGAGCCGGCAAAGCATCTCGACGTCCTGACACAGCGAGAACGCGAAGTCCTCGCCCTCGTCGGTCAGGGGCTGTCGAACGACGAGATCGCCGGCCGGCTGGTCCTCTCCCCGCTGACGGCGAAGACCCATGTCTCGCGCATCATGACCAAAACTGCCGCACGCGACAGGGTCCACCTGGTCGTGCTCGCCTATGAGTCCGGGTTGGTCTCCCCTGGGTGGCTGCGCGACCAGTAGAAGCTCATCCCCAGCGAGTACCTGAAGTGACTCCTGGTGGGGGATTCGCCGTGGCGCCCGCCGGCGAAGGATGGATGCCATATCCACGAGCGACGTGGATTCCTGACAAGGAGGCATCATGCACATGGAACACGGACCCGCGGCCTGGCCGCTCTTCTTCCTCATCCCGATCTTCTGGGTGCTCATCATCGGATTGGTCGTCACCCTCATCATCACGCTCAACCGGCGTCGCTGGCGCCAAGCAGGGGGACCACCCTGGGCAGATGCTCAGGGCCGTTTCGGATCGACGAAGAACGCGGAGGCGACCCTGTCTGAGCGCTTCGCCCAAGGCGATATCGACGAAGCCGAGTATCGGGCACGGCTCGAAGTGCTGAGAACCAATCAGCTCGATTCCGGGACGAGCTGAGACGACGAGCTGAGCCGACCGGACTGTGAAATCAGGCCACGAGTGAGAGCTGCGCCCGCCCACCGCTGAGCGGGGCTGAGCGCCCGTCGACGGAGAACGCGGGCGCAGCTCTCGTCATGGACGAGGCAGCGAGAACGAGAACCTGAGGGAGTGCGAGGCCGAGAACCACGGCGATTGCCTCGATGACCTCCGACGATGGATCCTTGAGGCCGCGCTCGACCTCGGACAGGTATTGGGTTGACACTCCCGAGCGTCGCGACACCTGTGCCAAGGTCAGGGCCAGCTCGGTGCGGCGCAGCCGCAGCACCCGCCCGAGAGTCTCGCGCCACAGCAGCGCCGGGGCCTGATCGCCTTGTCCGTCCGTGACTCGAAGTGGTTCCATGGTGTGATCCTAAGAGCCTTCGGCTGCGGTGGCACGAGTTTCTGCTCTGAGCAGACGAATTGCAGCTGAGCAGTCGAGTTGCACCAACACCACAAGGTTAAGTTAGGCTGTCCTATGTTCATGTTGAGGGGTCGATAGCGATCCCCACAGTCGAAAGGGCAGGAATGTCAGCTCATCTCTCTCGCCGGGCCATGGCCATAGGCACCATCGTCACGCTCGCCTTCAGCGCGAGCGCCTGCAGCCAGGGCTCGGCGGATGCGGAGAAGTCGGCCTCAAGCGACTTCCAGACCGTCACGATCGAACATGCGCTGGGCAAGGCCGTCATCGAGGCCGAACCGAAGCGCGTCGTGACCCTCGGCCAGGGCTCGACCGAGACAGCCATCGCGTTGGGCAAGACCCCCGTCGGCATGGAGGAATACGCCTGGGGCAGCGATGCCACCGGCTACATGCCGTGGATCCATGAGGCTGTGAAGGAGAAGGGGGACAAGCTTCCCACGCAGTTCCAGGGAGATACGGAGCTCGACGTCGAAGCGATCGCCGAGCTCGAACCTGATGTGATCCTCGCGCCGTGGTCCGGCGTCACCGCCGATCAGTACAAGCAGCTCGACGCCATCGCACCCACGGTTGCCTACCCCAAGCAGCCGTGGACCATCGAATGGGATGAGCAGATCACCACCATCGGCAAGGCACTGGGCCAGAAGAAGGAGTCTGAGGGGCTCGTCGCCGACATCAAGACGCAGCTCTCCGAAGCCAAGCGGTCCGAATACGAGGGACTCACATTCTCCTACATCTACAACGACGGACCGGGCACCCTCGGCGTCTTCTACCCCAATGAGCAGCGGGTGGCGATGGTCTCGGCTCTGGGTCTGACCCCCGATCCCATCATCAACAAGCTCAAGAAGAACTACGATGCTCCGGGCACGGACTCGGCTCTCATCGGCCTCGAGAACGCCGACAAGCTTGACGACTCTGACCTCATCTTCACCTTCTACTCCGATGAGAAGAGCAAGAAGGAGATCGAGTCACAGAGCGTGTACTCCAACATTCCGGCAATCAAATCCGGTGCGGTAGTCGCTCCCGAAGACCAGGCCTTCGTCACCGCTTCGTCGATCATCAACCCGCTCACCGTTCCCTGGACGCTCGAGCGCTACGTCCCGATGATCGACAAGGCAGCGAAGAAGGTCAAGAAGTAGGACGTCAAGGGGCCGAGCGGCACACGGGGACGCAAGGCGGGCGCACTGCAGACAATCAGTCGAGTGCGCTCATCTTCTTCCAGTCGTCCCAGTCGTAGACCCAGTCGGAGATGTCGCTGGCGGCGGTGGACAGGCTGACGTTCGAGCCTGTGATCTCGACCGGATCGCCGAAGATCGCCGAGTCGTAGTACTGCTTGGCGCGCGCGGTCGACAGGTTGATGCAGCCGTGGGAGACATTCGCCGATCCTTGGACCCCTGTCGACCAGGGAGCGGCGTGGATGAATTCTCCGTTGTTGTGGATGCGCACGGCCCAGCGCACGTCGGTTTCGTAGTCCCACTGCTCGGACGTCATCGTGTAGTCTGCCGACTTCGACATGACCACATGCGTTCCGTTGTATGACGGAGACTTCGCCGCACCCAGCGAGGCGGGGAAGTCCATGACCTCTTTGCCGTCGCGGGTGACGGTCATGCGGTGAGACTTGGCATCGGCCTTGACGATCTGCTTGCGGCCGATGTCGAAATCAAGGGTGAGGTCGTTCTGGCCGACCGTCTTCGTCGTGGTGGGGACGTTCTTCAGTGGGGCGTCGACGGAGACCTTCGAGTGCGCGGGCCAGAAGTCCTTGGGGCGGAAGTGCAGACGTGACTGCGGATCGTCAGGCAGCCATGCCCAGGAGCCCTCGACCTTGCGCTTCTTGCCCTCGTTGTCGGTGACATTGACCGTCAGGCGACGCTCGACATCGTCACGGTACTGCTTGCTCACTGTGGAGCCGAAGCTGAGGATGATCGGTGCGCCCACGCCCACAGTCTGGTCATCGGAGAGGGTCGTGCGCACGGACATCGGTGAGGCGTCGCCGGCTGGCACCTTGACCGTGGAAGTGAAGTCGTGTTCCTGCCCATCCGCCGAGGTGGCAGTGGCCGAGAGCTCGTAGGTGCTGTCGGCCACGAGGCCGTAGGCCGAAACCCAGGCCGCAGCGTCGTCGGGAGCCATGACCGAGTGCTCGTCCTTGGCAGAGTCCTTCTTCGCAGCGGCCTCGGTTGCAGCGGTTTCGCTTGGAGTCGCAGAGCCCGCCTCATCAGAGGACGTCTGGCTCTGGTCGGCTGCCTCGAGTTCGGCCCCGGCGGTGTCGAAGAAGACTCCAGGGTCAGATGTGATTCGGGGGTGTTCGGACTCGGTGATCGAAATGTCGCTGAGTGTCGCGTTCTCGACGCTGAGGCTGATGCGCTCACCCGGTTCGGCCGTTGACTCCGTGCCCGATTCGACGACTTTCCCACTCTGTCCCGGGGTGGGTGACTTGGTGCCGGTCGGCTCGGCCGATGAGGTGGAACCGGAAGTCTTCGCTGAAGATCCCTGCGCAGGGGACTTGGCTGCCTCTTCCTCGGAGATCGTGCCGATTCGGAAGACGGTTTCGGCAGCGGCTTCGGCAGTCTTAGCATCATCGCGAGTGGAATCGGAGTCAGAGCCCGAGGGGGTGCAGGCCGTGAGCAGAGCGATTGCCGATAGGGCAGCAACCGCCCCGTGAATCTTCTTGGGTGACAAAACAGGGATCCTCGTTCGAACAAAGGGGATGAGAGCTGCAGACCATGCTAGTGAAGCCAAATCACGAAAGTATTAAAGCAATGCCTGAAATCGTCGGGAATTGCCCATTTCTCGCCGTCGAGAGTGGCCCTGACCTGGACTGACATAGGGGAGGGGAGTTGTGGAATTGTGACCTTGAGATATGAAGGACTCCCCGTGCACCCGCCAGAGCTCGCTTACCCTTGCTGCCTTCCGGCCCTGGGGGAGTTCACAAGATGACGCCGCACGGGGAGCCATCGATCAGTGTAGTCGAGAGCATCCTCGAGGCACAAAACGAGGCGGCTGGATCAGTTGCCAGTGCTTCGTCGACGTCCACGATCGGCCTTGTCGGTGCTCTCTGCCGGCCGGCACTCAATTCTGCGAAGCTTGGCGAGGAGGACCTCGCGTTCTCGGTCATTGGCCGTCAGCGCTGCCGCGCGTTCGAATTCGCCTCGCGCTTCCTGATCCCGGCCGAGGCGGGACAAAAGCTCACCGCGCACGCTGGGAACAAGGTGAAATTTCCCAAGTGCTCCCGTGGAGTCGATGTCATCGACGAGGGGGAGAGCGCGAGCTGGGCCATGCGCTTCGGCGATCGCGATCGCCTGGTTGAGCTGAGTGACAGGTGAGGGAACGGCTCGATTGAGCATGTCGTAAAGCGACGCAATGCGCACCCAATCGGTGGCCTCAACGCTACTGGCTTCGGCATGACACCAAGCGATCATGGCTTGGATTGTATAGGGGCCGAGTGCAGCACGGAGACCCTGTGCGGTCCCAAGACTGCGAGAGCCGAGGCGTATGAGCGAGCGATCCCATTGCGATCGGTCCTGATCGGCTAACAGGATCGGCTCGCCATCCGCCCCCAGGCGGGCAGGGAATCTGGCCGCGGTGAAGGCCATGAGGGCGACGAGACCGTGGACCTCCGGATCGTGTGGGAGCAGACCGGCAGTCACCCGGGTCAGTCGGAGAGCCTCCATTGCCAGTTCTGGACGCATCCAGTCGGGTCCGGAGGTTGTCACGTGTCCCTCTGCGAACATGAGATAGAGGACCCCCAGCACTCCCTTGAGCCGCTTCGGCCGTTCGTCGGCCGGCGGAAGCTCGAAGGGCACCTGAGCATCTGCCAGGGCCCGCTTCGCCCGGACGATGCGCTGCTGCACTGTCGAGACTGGAATGAGGAACGCCCGGGCGATCTGTTCGCTGGAGAGGCCGCCCACAACCCGAAGCGTGAGTGCGAGCTGGGCGCTGCGACCGAGTACTGGATGACAGGCGATGAAGACGAGACGGAGTACATCGTCCTCGATGTCGTCCGGATCCCAGGGGAGACCACCCAAGTCCGCGTCCTGACGGCCTTCGAGCTCCCCGGCAAGCTTCACCAGACGATCGTCGAGTCGCTCTCGCCTTCGCCACGAATCGATTGCCCGACGCTTGGCAACCGTGGTCAGCCACGCGGCCGGGTTAGCCGGGACTCCGGATTTCGGCCACTGGGACAGCGCATCGGTCACTGCCTCCTGGGCGAAATCCTCGGCGAGCCCGAAATCGCCGACGTAGCGGGTCAGGGCCGCGATGATCTTCGCTGCCTCGATCCGCCACGTCGCGGCGATGACCCGGTGAACCGCATCGGTGTCATCGGCTGGGGCACTGGTCAACTGCCGGCCAGTTTCCCTTCGGCGATCCATTCCTGTTCCTTCTGGATCCACTCATTGTCCTGAGGAAAGTCCTCCGGTCCATTGACGCGTCGCACCTCGATCTGGGATCCGGCGCCCAAAGGGGCCCGCTTGGCCCACTCGATCGCTTCCTCCTGGGACGAGACCTCGACCATCCAGAAGCCGTTGAACAGCTCCCGCAATTCTCCATAGGGACCGTCTGTGACGACGGGATCGTCCTCACTGAAGTCGACGACTGCCCCTTCGGAGGCATCGGAGAGTCCGGCGCCGTCGGCCATGACCCCGGCGTTGACCATGGATTCGTTGTAGGCACCCATGTCGGCGATGATCTTCTCGAAATCGGCGGTTTCGTAGGCGTCCACAGCGGTCTGGTCGACTGCGCGCATGATGAGCATGAACTTCATGATGACTCCTTAGTCAGCAATGTTTCAGAGAGTCTCGGTCGAGACCCTCTCATGCACTACGTCGAACAAGTTTATGCCGCGTCGACACACGGCTGGAAAATTTTCTGCGCCCATATCAATCGCCCTCTACTGGCTCGACCTGGGGCAGGCGGGTGAGGGCAAAGGCAGCTGAGGAGCGATTTCACCTGCACTTAGTGTGATGGTTCACACTCGGCCGTCAGGATTTCGCATTGTCGACACGACTCGGATAGGCTGGCTCGCGGAGGATTCGCCTAGTGGCCTATGGCGCTCGCCTGGAACGCGGGTTGGGTTAACGCCCTCAGGGGTTCGAATCCCCTATCCTCCGCAGAGAGAAGAAGCCCCTCACCTTGGAAAACTCGGGTGAGGGGCATCTTTGCATTCACAGTTTGTGCTCGTATTTGTGCTCCGGCCTACTTTTTCGCCTGCATCAGCATCGAGAGACGTTCAACGGCATTGGCCTAAATGTTCGGTAAAACGTGGCTGTAGGTGTCCATTGTTGTCCCTGCCTGTCGTACAGGAAGGCCAGGGACAAAGTCACCAGCGTGCGCACCCAGTACAGCCGAATCCTGGAGGAAGCGCGAGCAGACCGCCGACGATGACAGACAAGCTCATCGCGGAACTCAGGGACCGTGCCGCTGATCTCGGATTCGTGCTCTAAGGGCGATGTCGTCACTGCCTACGCCCAATCACTTCATTGGCGTCACTTAGCGACAAGGCAGGACCAGTCTGCAAGTCCAAACACTAGAAGAACGATCCCAGAAGTCATTCACAAAGGCCGATACCAAACACCAATGATCCTTGCAAGGAGACCACAAGGTGTCTGTATCTAATTCCACCACCGAGCCTGTCCTATCTCCATACGCGACTGGCGTGTCCTTGACCGCGTGGAGCGCTGCGAGTAAGTACAAAACGATGTGGCGGCTATGGGATCAACTTCGCAGCCAGCCACTTTCGTATTCACCGGGATATAGTAATGAGATGTCGCTTGAGCCTCGTTTGCAATCACCACCGTGGTCTCAAAACGATCTCAGGGCGCTGGGAAAGGCTTTGCGTGATGACACGCAACCGCCGAGTAAGGCGCCAGATTATGAGGAAGTACTTGCCTGGTATCTGGACTTTTCGGGTGATGTTTTACAGTACCTCGAGAACCTGGATTGGGCGCCGCTTGGGTTGACTGCTACTCCTGGGACTTCGCGGCCAAAGACGATTGGCACTCTGGTTGAGAAGTTGAGGCGGGATCCTTCAACCCCGCTACAGAATGTGGGAGACCTTGCAGGCGTCCGCATCGACGCCGAAATGACACTCTCGGTTCAGACGGCATTCGCCGAGTCGGTTGCGGCCATGGTTCGCGATGAGGTCGGCGAAAAGAACGTCTTCATCAAGGATCTTCGTGATGGTGACCATAGCGGGTACAGGGCTGTGCATGTCCTGGCGAAATTCCCTGCTGGACGATGCGAGATTCAGCTTCGCACGCGGTTACAGAGCGCGTGGGCGAATGCGTATGAGCTTCTGGCCATGATCGTTGGACGTGGTATCAGGTACGGAGAATCACCTTCGATTGTTCCTGCTCGAGGACTCGTTGAGTCAATGCAACGACAATCTGGAACACTCGCGAGCCTCGAGGTGCAGGCTGATCGACTTGGGGGCCTATCTCAGGTATCTGAATCGGGCGAAGAGGATACGCGCGAAATTCTGAAATCGAAGTACAATGAAAATAAGCAAGTCGAGGAGCGGATCGTGCAGTCGTTGAAAGAGACTGAGCATGCTCTCCTCGCGATGGTGAAAGGGGACCGTGATGACTAAGTTCGTCCTCGCATATAACAAGCGCACTGCAGAACTTGACGTGCTCGAGAAGTTTCGGGACTCAAAGGATGCGGTGCACCGCCGCATGCAGCTTGCGGAAACTCATGTAGGTTCCGATTGGGAGCTGGCAGTGCTGATGAGTCAGGACGAGGGTACCCTTCGTTCAACCCATCAGCGGTATTTCGCTGCGACTGTCTGAACCGTTTCAGTGTGCCCCGTAGGCGCTGAAGCTAACTGAATACGTTTTTGCCCCAGGTTAGCCTTGCTTGAGGCCGTCCTGGGGATTTTTCTGCATTTATGGACACGTTCTGGTAACGAATCACAGGTAAAGTCTTAAAGGCTTTATGCCTGGTTTCTGATTCAACAATGGCAGTGATACCTTCAGGATATAAAACTAGGAACGGGTCACCCGATGCAACCGAGTGACCCGCACGACAACGCTGAATCGGAGCGTCATCATGAAAAAGCTTATCGCAATCACAGCCTCCGCAGCGCTTGTGGCTCTTACAGGATGTGGGGCACGGCAGCCCGTAGCTAAGCCCGTTGAACAGGCTGTAGACACTCAGGCGAGCGAACTGGCAACCGAACCCACCGAAACCAAGCAGGACACGAAAACTTACAGTCTCCAGGACGAGAATGGCACTGTCTACACGCTCGACCTGAGCGGATATTCGGATAAGAGAACCGATGCAGCAGACAATGCTATCGCTGAGGCAATGGCTTCCGAGGGCGACGTTAACGCGGAAGAGCTTGAGGGCATCACCGAATGGGCCTCACTGACCATTGACAACACCAAGAGCGACATGGAATCCGGCGTCACCTACGTTGATATCAAGATCGTGGGCGACGAAATGCAGTATGAAATCATCACCGACCCATCCGAATATGTTGCTGAACTGACGTGGATGTCGGAATACGGCGACAACGCCGAACCCGATACATATAACCGGATGCTTGACGTTGCTGATGCACTCATACCTACCGACACCATCAAGCCGGGAGTTAAGGAAACGTACCCTATCGTCCTAGCGACGGGCCTCCCGGAAACAATTGAATCGGTATGGTGCTGGGATTTGGAGATGAAGCCGTGAGTTACGGTTACCATCAACGTCCGCCTCAGGCACAATTCCAGCCCGCGCCGCCTATAAGGAAACCGAAGAACGGGTTCGGTACGTCGTCGTTGGTGATTGGTGTTGCCGGGTGTATTGCTACGGTGTGTTCGCCGAATGCTAGCCCAGGGGAGGGTCTTGCAATGCTCCTGGGCATTCTCGGTGTGGTATTCGGGAGTCTCGGCATTCACAGTGCAAACGCTCGAATGGCGACGAATAAGGCGTCTGCAGTTGCGGGCTTGGTGACTTCCATTGCGGCCCCAGTTATTGCTGTGATCAGCGTGGTTTCGTCCCAATGAACTTCGGACGCAGGTGCGTCAGTTAGCCGCGATTGAAGATTGTTTAGCAGTGTCGCCCCGTATGGTCTCAAACAATTTGTGCTTAGATTTGTGCTCCCGCAGGCGTGCGTCGATGTAACTGGATGTTGTTTCCGTGGTGCGATCGTCCTGCAGTAACCACTCTGACCTACAGCAGAAGGGGTGATCGCGTACCCAGATGTAGCACTGTGGACAGGGGTTCGAATCCCCTATCCTCCGCAGAGAGAAGAAGGCTCCCATCCGAGAACATTCGGATGGGAGCCTTCTTCGTCCGCTGTGCACAAGCGCATCAGTCTGCTCTAGCGCCTCAGCCGCAACCTCAGCCCAGCGCGTTCGCGATGGCTGCGTTGAACGCGTCGAGGTCGCCGGGGTCGCGCGAGGTGATGAGATTGCCGTCGATGACGACCTCGGAATCCTCCCACTCCGCTCCGGCGTTGACCAGATCGGTCTTCGTTGAGACGAATGAGGTCAGCTTCCGGCCCTTGGCCACGCCTGATTCGGCGAGGATCCATGGTGCGTGGCAGATCGCGGCCACAGGCTTGTCTGCCGCGACGAACGCCTTCACCAGTGCCACAGCGTCCTCGTCGAGGCGCAGAGCATCCGCATTGAGGGTGCCGCCGGGAAGCACGAGCGCATCGAAGTCCTCAACTTTGGCAGCAGAGACGGGGACGTCGACGGTGAACTCATCGGCATGGTCCCAGTCACCGTTCATCGCCTGCAATGTGCCGTCCGAGGGCGAGACGATGACCGTTGTGGCTCCGGCTTCGTCAAGTGCTCCGCGGGGGCTGGTGAGCTCGACCTGCTCGACTCCGCGGGTGAGGAGGAATGCGACCTTCTTGTCTGAGATTGCCATGATGCTTACTCCTAGTCAGTTGTCGGATCCGACTCGTCGCAGACGATCTGACATCGTCGTATGCGATCTCTCAGCACCGGGTGCTGTTCGTCGGTGTCGTCAAGGACAACGCACTGACCCGGCCCCAGTATTCCTGCCGGCCACAGTATTCCTGAGCGCCCACCACCGGATGCGAACTCGGGTCAGCTGCTGAGGAACTCGCGCTGATCGTTGGTGAGGGGATCGGCGTCGACGCGGAGGACCACCTTGCCGGCAGGGTGTGAGCCCCTGAGGAAACGGTAGGCGTTCTGGACCTCGTCGAGCGAGAAGACACCGGCGACGGGCACGTGCACATGCCCGTAGGCGATCGCTGTGGCAAGCCACGCCAGGTCACCGCGGTCAGCCGCAGTCTCGCCGGCGATGCTCACCCCGTACGTGTCGGCGACCTGTGGTCCCGCACCGATCGAATTGATGCGCCCGGCGAGAATGTCGAGACTCAGCAGCTGCTTGATCTCGGCCTCGTCCTGGGTCGAGAAAGCGGCATCGATGCCCTCGGGGGCCGTCTCCCGCAGGCGGGCCTCGAGTCCCTCACCATAGGTGATGGGTTCGATGCCGAGGCTGCGCAGAACATCATGGTTGGCTTCACTGGCCGTGCCGATGACGCGAGTGCCCAAGTTGAGCGCCAATTGGGCTGCGATGATTCCGACTCCGCCCGAGGCGCCGGTGACGAGGACGGTCTCACCTTCGGCGATCGCCAGGGCGCGGATGCCCGCGATGGCGGTGCGCCCGGCAATGTAGAG
Organism: Brevibacterium antiquum; assembly: GCF_016107655.1. Lineage (GTDB taxonomy): Bacteria > Actinomycetota > Actinomycetes > Actinomycetales > Brevibacteriaceae > Brevibacterium > Brevibacterium antiquum. The sequence continues at coordinate 187,939 of NZ_JABASX010000008.1, read as the reverse complement.
GCCTCCGGCTGTGTCGATGCCGAGACCGCGAGGTATCTTGTCGAGTCGTTCTGCCGGGTCCCGGATGAGCAGATGAGTCGTCTGCGTGCGGTGTGGCCGTCCCCCGAATACGAGATCGCCGGGGGAGAAGTCGGTGACACCCTCACCAACCTTGTCCACGACTCCCGAGAAGTCGGCGCCGTTGCCCTTCGCGCCGGTGGCCTGCCCGAAGGCTCCACCGATGACGGCGAGATCGACGGGGTTGAGTCCGGCATAGCGGACGGCGACTCGGACCTCACCTGGACCGACCGAGGGGGCGTTCGCCTCGGCGATGTGGAGCTGGTCGATATCGCCGTTCTGGGTGTACTGGACACTGCGCATGATGGGAATGCTCCTCGCTGGTCGATGTGGCAGGTGCACGAACTGCGACGGTGTGCACCTGCCATAACCATCTGCGGTCGCGAGTTGTTCCGCAGCCTCGGCCGACACCAGCGGTGCCAGCAGCAAGGCTCAGTTGAAGCTGGGGAAGTCGAGCGTGTAGCCGACGTAGTTGCCTGAGACCGATGTGACCTTGACCGTGCCGTAGCGCTTCTCGCCGTAGGCGGTGACGTTGCAGGAGGCCGAGCCTTGCTTGGAGATGACCATCAGGTCATTGAGGCATTCGACCTCGTCGACTGTCGTCCCCTGCTTGGAGTACGCCTTCTCAATGTCCTTCTCGAGGAGGGAAGCGGGAATGGTGCCGTTGCCGTGCTCATCGATGTCGAATCCGGGGTCATCGACGCTGGCATGTTCGCCGCTGGAACTCGATGATCCTTCACCCGCCGAGGTGGACGTGCTGTAGCCGTCACTTGACGACGAACCCTGACTCGACGAGGAATCGGGGGAGTCCCCGGCGGCGGCGTCGTTCGACTCAGACTCCTCCGGCGCTTCCTCAGCAGGAGTCGCGACCTCTTGCTGCTCGTCAGGATTCGCTGAGGTCTCGTCAGGCTCCTGGCCCTGCGTCTGCTCCTGCTCGGGAGTGCCGAAGGAGATGTTCATATCGCAGGCTGACAGTGACAGTGCTGCCGCAACTGCGCCGGCGACGGTGATGGTCCGAATGATCTTCGTGGTCTTCATGGTGAACTCCTGATGAGGTGAGGTGGTGTGTATGAGTCCACTCTGTCAACTGAATCCGCCGAGGTGGGGGCGTGTGTGTTCGCATTCGGAGACGTGTGTTCCAGGTTGGTGACAACCGCACATCGGAGACTATCCGTGGAAGAATCGAAGGAAATCTCGCCGAGGATGTCGAGAATGCGCATGTGGCTCCGTCCCAGGGATGTCAGCGAAGTTCGCGACGAGCAAATCATTAGAGGAGAAGATCATGGCTAAGTACCTGATGCTCAAGCACTACACGATGGCCCCCGAGTACATGCAGTACACCCCGATGGAGGAGTGGACGCCGGGCGAAGTCGACGCGCACATCGGTTACATGAACGACTTTGCGGCGAGGCTGAAGGCCAGCGGCGAATTCGTCGACTCCCAGGCACTGTCGCCCGAAGGAACCTTCGTCCGCTTCGACGGAGAGGGCAAGCCGCCGGTCACCGACGGTCCCTTCCCGGAGACTAAGGATCTCATCGCCGGGTGGATGGTCATCGACGTCGAGTCCTACGATCGGGCGCTCGAACTTGCGGGCGAACTCTCGGCGGCACCGGGTGCCGGCGGCGAGCCGATCCGGGAGTGGCTCGAACTCCGTCCGTTCATGGGTGTGACCCCATCTACGACGGACTGAGGGAGCTCGTTCCCATCGTGATCGGCATCCTCGAGCGGAGGGGAGCAGACTTCGCCACCGCCGAGGATGCCGTTCAGGATGCCCTGATCGAGGCGTTTCGCTCGTGGCCGGAGAACGAACCCCGGGACATGAAGGGGTGGCTGATCACGGTCGCCTGGCGGAAGTTCCTCGACCGCGTCCGTGCGGAGTCCGCGCGCACTGCGCGGGAGGAACATGCCTTTGCACTGGACACGGATGCGGCGACCACCTCGGCCGATGACACCGTCGCTCTCTATTTCCTGTGCGCCCATCCGGACCTCAGCCCAGCCTCGGCGGTGGCCCTGACCCTGCGGGCCGTCGGCGGACTGACGACCCGACAGATCGCCGAGGCCTATCTCGTGCCCGAGGCGACGATGGCACAGCGCATCTCTCGGGCCAAACGCACCCTGTCCGGACGCAGGCTCAACCGCCCGGGAAGCATCTCCGCGGTCCTCACTGTCCTCTATCTCGTCTTCAACGAGGGCTACTCCGGTGACGTCGACCTCGCAGCAGAAGCCATCCGTCTCACCCGGGTGCTGGCCGCATCGATCGACCATCCCGAGGTCTCCGGGCTGCTGGCGCTCATGCTCATCCACCATGCCCGCCGCGAAGCCCGCTTCACCGCCGATGGGGCTCTGATCACTCTGACCGACCAGGACCGGTCCCGGTGGGACTCCCACCTCATCGCCGAGGGCATCGGCATTCTTGAGACCGCGCTCGCCCGCGAGGAACTCGGCGAATTTCAGGTGCAGGCGGCCATCGCCGCTCTCCACGCCGATGCACAACGAGTCGAGGACACCGACTGGCCCCAGATCGTCGAATGGTACGACGAACTGCTCACGTTTCACGACAGCCCGATCGCTTCCCTCAACCGAGCTGTCGCGATCGGTGAAGCCGACGGGCCGGCGGCCGGACTGGCCCAACTGGACAGACTCGATGAGACTCTGCCGCGCTACTTCGCCGTCGAAGCCCACCTGCGAGAACGGGCAGGAGAAGACGAGTCGGCGGCAAAGCTCTACGTCAGGGCCGCGGCTAAGGCAGGCAACCTCGCCGAGCGTGACCACCTCATGCGGCAGGCGGCCCGACTGAACTCCGAACGCTGAGGACTGGGCGCCGAACTCGCGGTAGTCTGATCGCATGGTTGAGGCAAGCGTGCACAGCGTCATGGAGACACTGGCGACGATGGAGGATCCCAAGGCCCGTGCCGTCAATGAGAAGCACGGTGACGATCACGGTGTGAATCTGACGAAGCTGCGAGCCGTGGCCAAGGAACTGAAGAAGAACGACGAGCTCGCCGTCGAACTGTGGGACACCAGGGATACAGCGGCGCGTCTCGTCGCGATCCTCATCATGCGCCCCCGCAGCTATGACGCGGAGCGCCTCGACGCCATGCTGCGCGATGCACGTGTGCCGAAGGTCCACGCCTGGTTGGTCAACTACATCGTCAAGAAGTCGAAGCATGCCGAAACACTGCGCCTGAGCTGGATGGCCGACCCCGATTCGGTCGTGGCTTCGGCCGGCTGGGCACTGACCAGCGAGCGCGTGAACAAGTCGCCCGAAGGCCTTGACCTGCCCGGTCTCCTCGACATCATCGAGGCTCAGATGCTCGACGCCGAAGAGCGCCTCCAGTGGGCGATGAACGAGACCCTGTCCTATATCGGCATCGAGAACGAACAGCTGCGTCCACGTGCCATCGCCATCGGCAACCGCCTCGGCGTCCTCAAGGACTATCCGACCCCGCCGAACTGCACCTCCCCCTTCGCGCCGACCTGGATCACAGAGATCGTGGCCCGCCGAGAGGCGCAGTGAGCGTCGTCTATACCGCCACGATGTGCGGGTGCTGTCGGTGGAAATCGGTGGCCTGTTGGAACGCGTGCCCGGCAGCCAACAGCAGACTCTCCTGAAAGTCACCGGCGACGAACTGAGCAGCCAGAGGGGTGCCGCGATCGGTGAAACCGGCAGGCACAGTGATCGAGGGCATGCCGCAGTTGTCGATCGGTGCCGTCGGGATCGTGACTCCCGCGAACAGTTCGGCATCCGAGCCGAGGTTCTCCATCTGAGTGATCGTCGGCGAGGCGGCTCCGATGCCCGGAAGCAGCAGCAGGTCGATGTCGGACATGAGGGCGCGCATGCGACCGGTGAATGCCCTCCTGGATTCGAGCAGCTCGTGGTAGTCGACGGCACTGAGTCCGCGCCCGATCTCGATGAGGCCAGCGAGGTCGGGTCCGTACTCGGCCGACCTCGACGGGTAGTTCTCTGCATGAACGCCAGCGGTCTCGATTCCGCACAGCGCAGTCCATTCCTGCGCCGCTTCGGGAAACCCGGGCGTGCGCACGTCGAGGACGCGCCAACCGAGGTCGATGAGCACCTCAATCGTGGACTCCAGCATCTCATTGGTCGCGTCATCGAAATGCTCGGCGGCCAGTTCGCGGTCGAAGCCGACGACCGGAGCGTGCTCGAGTTCGAGCTGCTGGCTGTAGCGGGGGACCGGTTCGAGGGCCGAGGTCGGGTCGTTGGGATCATGCCCGGCAATGGCCTCGAGGATGATGGCGGCGTCCCGTGCGCTGCGCGTCATCGGGCCGATGTGGTCGAGGCTCGGTGCCAGCGGGAAGATGCCGTTGCGCGAGACCCGGCCCCACGTGGGTTTGAGTCCGGTGACCCCATTCGCCGAGGAGGGCAGCCGGATCGATCCGCCCGTGTCCGAGCCCAGGGAGCCGTAGCAGAGGCCGGCGGCGGTCGCGACGCCCGAACCGGATGAGGAGACTCCGGACCAGGTGTTCGGTTCCCAGGGATTGACCGGAGTCGGCAGGTCCGGGTGGTGGCCGGTGAATGCACCTTCGGTCAGTCGCAGCTTCCCGAGGATCACGGCCCCGGCAGCCCGCAGGCGAGCGACGACGGTGGCATCGTAGTCGGGTTGGAAGTCGGCGTGGATCGTGGTGCCCGCGCCCGTCGGCGCGTCGTGGGTGTAGGCCAGGTCCTTGATCGCCAGCGGTACGCCGTGCAGCGGTCCCAGCCAGTCCCCGCGAGCTAGACGCGCATCGAGGGCATCGGCCTCGGCCAGTGCCGATTCCCGCATCAGGGTGACGAAGGACAGAAGGTGGGAGTCGAGCTCGGCGATCCGGTCGAACATGGCCTGCGTGGCGTCTCTGGAGCTCAGTCGCCCGGACCTGATGAGTTCCGATACTTCGTGCAGTTCGCGGAACTCGAGTCCGCTGTTCGCCGAGGTTGTGCTGCTGCTGGCCATGGACGCCTCCTTGCATCGGTTTTCCTCATGCTATCGGGGAAAGTCCGGAAGGTCACTGCTGGTCAGATCCACCACCGGCGAGTTCCCGCAGGGCTTGGACGTGAGCGTCGAGACGATCGCGGCCTCCCGAGGTGATGGACACCCAGGTGCGGGGCCGCTTGCCGACGTAGCCCTTGCTGACCTCGATCATGCCTGCCTTCTCGAGAGCGGAGATATGTCGGGAGAGCACGGAGTTTGAGACTCCGAGAGAATCGCGCAGGAGTTTGAATTCGGCCCTGTCCCGATTCTTCAGGCTCGCCACGATTCCGAGTCGCGTGGGATTGCCCAGATCTGATTCGATCCGAGCCAGGGAGCCGCCGAGGTTGGGGATCGTCTCGTGTGATTCGTTCTTCATTCTGGTGCCTCGTCCCTTCTCAGCGGCGCAGACCGAAGAGGGCCATGATGGGGGAGAGGACCCAGAGGAAGCCGGCGGCAGCGAACGGCACCCACCTCTGCCTGCTGCGGAGTGGGCGTGCTCATGACAACTCCTTCGTTGCTGTCTTCACCGAGATGCGGTGTCCTCCGAGCGGAAGTGATTACAGACTGGCAAGTACTTTCCATGCTGGAAAGTACTTTCGCGAAGTTCATCTCAATGAGCGTCGTGCGCATCTCGGAGACTGCCGGTGGTGCCGGGCGCTCACATGGCCGCAGCCGCCACGGTGGCCGCGAGTTCGCTCGCACTGGCGAGGTGGTCCTCTGTGACCTCACCGGTGACGATGAGAGGGTCGAAGGCGAGCTTCCAGCCCAGGCCAGTGGTGATCTGCTTCATCGCGGTCTCCGCCCCGGTCGTGTCATAGCCTCCGTGAATCCAATAGGAGAACGGGCGGCCGGCGGTCGGCTCCCTGACCTCATCGTATGTGGTGTCGAAGAAGTGCTTGAGGGCACCGGAGATGTAGCCGAAGTTCGCGGTCGTGCCGAGAACGAATCCATCGGCGGCGAGCACGTCCGCGGACGTCGCCTCCAGCGCGGGACGGACCGTCACGTCGACGGCACCCAGCTCCGGCATGCGCAGTCCGGACAGCGCCGCCTCGGCGATTTCAGTTGTTGCCTGTGACGGAGAATGATGAACGAGCAATATGCTGACCATGGGACCAGACTAACCCTGCAGCAGTTCGACGAGGGAGGATTCGTGGCAGTCATCTTTGATCCGCTTCGAGGCCGGGCGCGGCCCGCGGCCAGCCACAGTGATGAGGAGATCATCGACGTGCTCACCGGCGCTGACGGGACCGTGGGAGTTGACACCTCCGGGTGGGCGGTGCTGACCGGGGCCGGGATGAGCACGGACTCGGGAGTTCCCGACTATCGGGGGCCCGACGCAGTGCCACGGCAGCCGATGACGATCCAGACCTTCCTGTCCCACCCCGATCAGCGGGCCCGCTACTGGGCGCGCTCCTGGGTGGGCTGGCCGCGCATGCGCTCAGCGCGTCCGAACGCGGGCCATCTGGGACTCGCGGCGCTGCCCGTTGCCGGAATCGTCACGCAGAACGTCGACGGACTCCACCAGGCCGCGGCGAGGCAGATGGGCAGCGACAGCCCGGTCATCGACCTGCACGGCAGCCTTGATCGCGTCATCTGCCTTGACCAGGGGCACATGTTCGACCGCGACTGGGTCCAGACCAGACTCAGTGAGCTCAACCCCGACTTCGCGAAACTCGTGGGAATCGACCCGATCGATGTCGAGACGGCGCCCGACGGTGACGTGGATCTGGAGGAGACGGCGGACTTCGTCGTGACTGATTGCCCCCGCTGCGGCGGATTGCTCAAGCCAGACGTCGTGTACTTCGGTGACTCCGTGCCGCCGGCACGGCTGCAGGACGCGAATCGCATCTGCGATGAGGCGAGCGGAATCGTCGTGCTCGGATCCTCGCTCGCGGTGCTTTCCGGGCTGCGATTCGTCCGGACGGCCGCGAAGGAGTCGAAGCCGGTCGTCATCGTCACCGACGGTCCCACCAGGGGCGATGAGCTCGCCGACTACCGCTCGATCTCCCGCGTTGCCGATTTCGTGCAGGACTGGGCACTCAGAGGAATCCAAGGCGATGATGACAAGCTTCAGGCATGACCAATCTTGCGCGAACCGAACGCCTCCGCCTCGTCGATACAGCCAACAGGGCCGGTGAAGACGCCCCGACTCTGTGCGAAGGCTGGACGACACGTGACCTCGCCACGCACCTCGTGATTCGCGAGCGCCATCCCGCTGCCGCCCTCGGCATCTTCATGCCGAAGTTCGAGGGCAAGCGCGAGGAGCAGGAACAGGCGTATGCCTCGATGCCGTATTCGCATCTGCTGGGTCTGGTGGCATCCCCGCCGAGGTGGACCCCTGGCGGATGGCCCGGCGTCGAATCGGTGATGAACACCGCCGAATACCTCGTCCATCATGAGGACATCCGCCGTGCTGCGATCGAGTGGATCCCACGCAGGCTGTCGCTGTCGGAGAACCGTGCGGTGTGGGCCGCGTGCCGAACCGCGCTCCTGCCCTTCGCAGCCAAGGCCGAAGGGCGTGTGGAGATCTCCAGTCCCGGCTTCGGCCAGCGCAGCGCCGGCAGGCAGACCCGAGGAGGCAACGGGAAGGCCGAGGGAATCACCATCACGGGTGAACCCGTGGAGATCCTGCTCTACCTCATGGGTCGCGAGCGGCGTGCCCTCGTCGATGTGAAGTGAAACGACTGCTCCAACAGGCGAAACGGGGGAAAACCCCCGAGGAGCGCAACGGTTTATATCATTCACCCCGCCGTGCAGAGTTCCTAGGCTGGTACCACCAGCACAGAGACGAGCAGAGGCAGAATCATGGACACCAACTACACCCCCAACCTTGACAGCAACCAGCACTCCGGCAGCCAGGGCTACTACGATCCGACTCAGAACTACGGCACAGGCGCGCAGCCGCCGCAGTCATACCGTGCTCGAGCCGAGGAGGATCCGGGTAAGGTCCTGGGGATCATCTCCCTGGTCGCGACCCTGTCGACGTTCCTCGGTTTCAACTTCCTCGGCCCGATCATCGGCATCATCACCGGTCACATGGCACGCAAGAACTCACGCGGCGCAGGCTTCGCCGACAACGAGATGGGCAAATGGGGCTTCATCCTCGGCATCGTGTTCATCTCGGTGGCAGCACTGGGCGGACTGCTCGGCCTGTCCATCGCAGGCTTCGCCGGACTCGCCGGCCTGCTGGGAGCCTGAGCCTCAGACAGACTGAGACTCAGTACCCGACCCAGGCTCCGCGCTCCTGATCGAGCACGCGAGGGTGGAGCAGGGTCGAAGCCTCAACGTCACCGACGGAGGCCCGATCGCGGTCGGGCGGGAACGTGGTGGAGGAAGCGAGCACCTCAGGCGTCGCGAATTTCAATCCCCCGGGAGCATCCGCAGGCATTGTCACGTCCGGACCCTTATCGCTGGTCCCGTCGTGATCAGAGACATCGGCGAGGAAATAGCCCCAGTCACCGAAGCTGGGGACATCGACGTGATAGGGCGTGGTGGTCAGGCCCGCCTCGGCGACAGCCTCTCCGATGCCCCAATACGCCTCCGGCGCGAAGTACGGGGAGCCGGCCTGGACGACGAGGCGGGCCTCGGGGGACATCACCTGCTTGATGAGACCGTAGAACTCGATGCTGTAGAGCTTCGAGGTGGCCACATCGTCGGGGTCGGGCAGGTCGGCGATGACCGCATCGTAGGCGGTGTGCTCGGCTTCACGCAGCCAGGTGAAGGCGTCCGCGGCGATGGTTCTCACCCGAGGGTCGTCGAGGGAGTCTTCGTTGAAGTCGGTGAAGTGGTCCGAGGTCTTCGCGAGTTCGAGGACGCGTGGGTCGAGGTCGACGAGCGTCACTGATTCGACGTCGGGGTACTTCAGTATCTCCCGTACGGCCAGGCCGTCCCCGCCGCCGAGGACGAGGACATTGCGCTTGGGGCCGTCCATGAGCGGATGGACAAGGGACTCGTGATAACGGTATTCGTCGGCCGAGGCGAACTGCAGGTCTCCGTTGAGATAGAGCCTCGTGTCCCCGGTCTTCTGCGATTCGGTGAGCACGATCTCCTGATAGTCCGTGCGCTGGGAGTACACGATCGGGTCGCGGTAGAGACGCTGGCGGGTCGTCACCTCGATGTCGTCGGTGAACACCCAGACCACGGTGAGTCCGCCGACGATGAGGACGAGCAGGCCCGCCAAAATCACCTGTGTGCGGGTGCGGATCTCGGTGCGGAAGAGCCAGAGGACGATAAGGATGCCGACGACGGCGTTCGTGATCCCCACAGCCAGAGCGCCTCTGGGCAGACCGAAGACCGGAAGCAGGATGAACGGGAAGGCGAGGCCGCCGACGAGCCCGCCGACATAGTCCGCTGCGAAGAGATCGGCCACGGCACTGGAGGCCTTCTGCGCACGGATGCGTTGGACGAGCTCCATGAGCAGGGGGATCTCCGCGCCGATGAGAGCACCGATGACGAAGGCGAGGGCGACCATCGCCACGGTGTAGACGTCGGCGAAGGCGAATGCGAGGTAGAGCAGGATGACTGAGAGGCCGCCGATGATGCCCAGTGCCGCCTCGATGAGGGCGAAGGCGACTGCGGCGAACTCGGTCAGGCGCTTCGTGGCCAGGGACCCGATGCCCATCGCGAAGACCATGACCGAGAGGACGATCGAGGCCTGAACAATTGTGTCGCCGAGGAGGTAGGAGCCGAGCGCGACGAGCGCGAGCTCGTAGACCATGCCGCAGCTGGCGCAGATGAAGACGGCCAGAAGCACGAAGAAGCGGGCGGGTCCTGGCTTCAGCGGCAGCGTGATCGGTTTGCTGCCGCCGATGGTGTCGGCGTTACTGGACTCTGTCGGTGAACTCAAAGGAGCGCTGCGGCCATGATGCCCGCGATGCCCACGTGAGCGGAGGCATTGACCCAGACTTCAGGGTGAAACGCATCGGGTTTGATCATGTCGCCGAGCTTGCCGGGGGTGAAGGCGTCGATGAGCAGGAAGCTCAGGGCCATGAGGATGATGCCGACGATGCCGAAGACCAGGGTGGAGATGATGCCGAAGACGAAGTCATCGGAGCTGGCTCGGATCGCGGCGATGACGATGATCGCCACACCAAGGAGGTCGGAGGCGACGAGGATCACGGCATTCTTCGACTTCTGCTGCCAGAGGATGATGTGCAGCTTTCCGGGGGTGAGGAGGTCGACGACGAAGTAGCCGATGAGCATGAGCGCGAGGCCGCTCACGGCGTAGGAGAGGACGATCCCGATCTCAAGGAAGAGGTCTGCCAACATGATTGCCTTTCAGAGTGCTGCCGGTGCTGTCATTTGCCGCGAACGCTGTCATTTGCCTGTGCCGGGTCCGCCGCCGCGGAATCCCGAGCCGTCGCCGTAGTTCGATCCGACGCTGCTGGAGCCACCGCCGAAGAAGGGCAGGAAGAAGAATCCGCCGCCACCGCCCGAGCCGTCCGAGTCATCCGTGCAGCCATTCATGATGTTGCCGAGGATCAGGACGATGACGATGAGAATGACGACGGTGCCGCACCCGGAGCGCTTCTTCGGGCCGCCGGAGTTGTTGTTCGAGGGCCCGGAGCCGCGATTGCCCCCGGACCCGCGGTCTCCGCCGCCGGAGCCGCGCCCGTTCTCGGCGTCGAAGTTGAAGGAGCCTCCGCCCATGGAGACATTGGGATCGCGGCTCATGATCTCCTCCTCAGCTGACTGTGGCTGTGCACGATCTGTCGGTGCTGCGGATAGCAGTGCCAGCTCTGCCAGGAGACCTGCTCCGCTGTCATGTCCGTGAGCGCCAATGCTGTGAGCGCACCCGGTTCACCGGGGAAGTCGACGACGAGGTGACGGTCGTGGGCACTCGAACGGGCCACCACCTCGGCGGCGGCATCACTGAAGCTGCCGGCCACATCTGTGAGCTCGCATCGGAACTGATGTCGGGTGACACCCGACCAGGTTCCAGCAGTGGTGCGGGTCGTGTCCCAGCCAGGACGCTCATCCTCGCCGAGGCAGGCGAAGGTTTCGACGAATGAATCAGCGTCGTTCTCGCTCAGGATGACCTGGTGGGAGGAGCCGATGACGTGGAGTTCGAGACGCGAGCGCTCCTGCCCGTTCGACGACGGCAGGTCGATGAAGTCTGAGGCCAGAGGGGTGATGCGACCGTGGTCGAGGCTGAAGGTCAGCGCCTGGGCAGACGTATCGGCGAATGCCACGTCGACGCTCACGTGCTGGGTCGGCACCGGCTCGGTCAATGGGGGAGTGAGCGTCATCAGCTGCCCGAATAGATGGTGAAGGAGCCGACCGGGATCGATTCGCCGGTGCTCACTTCCCAACGGCCGTGGTCGAAGCGTTCGAAGGCGAGCAGCTTGTGGTCATCGGACTCGTAGTCGACGTAGTCCACGCCGCCCTTCTCATTGAGGCCGGTGGTGCCCTCGGAGCGGTAGGAGGCGGTCCCGTGCTCGACGAGTTTGTACTCGGTGCCCTCGATCGTGATGGTCTTGGCCTTGGGCTCGATGTCGAGCTCGGGGCGATCACTCCACCGGGAGACCTGCAGGTCGGGATCCTTTTCGACGGTCAGCCACAGGCGGGTGGCGGATTGGTCGGCCTGGAAGAAGTGCTCGGCCCAGTCATAGCCGCCCTCGGAGATGCGCAGGGTGCCGCGGACGAAGAACTTCTCATTGCCGAATTCGAGCAGGTCACCGGCCTTGATCGTTTCCGGATCCCCGCCGGTGTTCTGTTCGGGGGCGAACGGATCCTGCGGCCGGTGGGGTGCGGCCGCGTTCTCTTCGAACTTGCGGCGGCTCGCGGCGCGCCTGCGGACGATGATCACCGTGATGATGATGACGACGATGAACACCAAGACGGTGATGAGGATGTTGGAGGACACGGGTGCCTGCTTCACTCAGTTAGCCGGAACTTTCACACTCAACTGTAGTCGAAACGTCCCTCGAGCGCGGTCATGGAATCCGCAGAGAAGAAGCCGAGATCCCGGTTGAGCGCGTGCATCGGCCCGTTGCCCGCCGCTGTGTAGGTCTGGACCCATGAAGCCTGGGCAGCCTCCGGGACGTCGTGGAGCTGGCGCATGTTCGCGACCTTGAGTCCGCGTCCGATGCCGCGACCGCGATACGCACCCTCGACGAAGGTGTCCTCCTGGATGACGATGTCCGGTTCGTGGCGGGAGACCATGATCTCCGTATAGCCGACAGGGGCAGGGCCGCTGGAGTCGTCGTCGATGTGCGCGATCGAGCTGACGAGGATCCAGCCCTGCTCCGCCATCCGCTCCTCATGGGTGCGAATTGCGCTCGCACCGGCATGTTTGAGGGTGCGAGTGAGTTCGCCGACGGGGACATCCTCGTCCATCTGTTCACGCAGCCTCGCCCAATCCTTGACCGCTTCGTCCGGGCAGCCGCCGATCCATGAGGTGATCGACAGGGAAGGAGCGAGCGCTGTGGTCAGACGCGACTTCGCATCCGGGTTCTTGTAGCGGTTCGCATCGTCGTGCAGGTAGGCCGGCAGGTCGAGCAGGAGGCGATGTTCCTGGTTGCCGATGCGCAGCCTCTGGGCCTGAGCGAAGGCAACGCCTTCCGGGCAGTAGGTTTCGGTCTGGACCAGCTCCGTGCGCCCGCGCAGCAGTTCCTCGACGACTCCGGCTATCGAGGTGCCGTGACCCCGGCGCCGGCAGTCGGGCACAACCCCGATCTCGACATCGGCGGGAGCATCGGTGACGATGTTGATCTCCGCACCGCCGATGGCCTCCTCGCCGAGGTGGGCCAGGAGTGCAATGTCCACCTTGTCCGAACGCGGGTGGGCGAACTGGGTGAGGGTGGATTCGAGACTCTGCCACCAGGGTGCGGTTCGATCAGCAGTGTAGGCCTCACGCATGAGGCCGTGCCAACGCGTGAGCCCGTCGACATCGTCGGGCTCGATGCGGGTGATCCGGACATCGACCATGTCACGAGTCGACCATGGCCCGACACGGATTTCAAGGATTTCGGTGCGAGTCCCTGTCGTCCTCAGGTCCCGCCTCGGCGGGGGGATCGTCTTTGGGAAGGCGCGAGCCGATGTGCGCATCGGGACGATTCATCACCCGGTAGACGAGGAATGCACCCACACTGACGACCACGATGATGGTCAGGATGAGGAAGATGACCGCGCCGAGACCGGGTTCCATCACTTGGCCATCCGACGGCGGTCGAGGAAATTCGCGAAACGGGCGCGGAAGGAACCCATGCCGACCGAGCCGGTGACTCGGATGATCGGCTTGCTGCCCTCTGGGACGGCGTTGACCACGGACTTCACCGAACCCCATGATTTGGACAGGGAGTCGATGTTGACGGCCCAGTCATCGGGGATGACGACGATCACAGACCCCATACCGGCGACGACTTCGACATCGATGACCTCGAGGCCGGTCTCGACCTCGAGGAAGTTCAGTTCGATGTTCGCCCCTGTCGGGTGGCACCGGATATAGGGAGGGACCTGCCATTTGGCGCGGCGGAGCTCGTTCTCCCAGCCGGCCTTGACGACCAATGGCTCTCCTGTCTCAATGGCCTGCCCTGCGGGAGTTGATCGGGTGAGAGAGGTGCCGGGACGGAAGCGATCGGAGGGCAGATCGGTGGTGAGGTCGGAGAGGACCTCGTCGAGATCGATCGGGAACCGGGCTGCATGGACCTTCTCCATGCGCTCGTCGAGTTCCTCAACTGTGATCCGGCCGTCGCCGGCGGCTTCGCGCAGGACTTCGATCGCTTCGTCGCGCTCTTTGTGTCCGATGCGGTAGGTCTTCGCAGGGTCGTTTTCGGCAGGGGAGTTGTCGGGGGAATCGGGGGTGGAGTGGCTCATAGTCTCTATCGTGCCCGATTCACACTGCCGCTTACAACGGACTGCACCCGGCATTGGGTGCGGCGATGGGCTGCAGGTCACCATGGCGTCGAGGAGCGGTCCGTGTGTCGTGTCAGCCGTTGGCATTAGGCTAGGGGCGTGTCCACCGCACTGTACAGAAGATACCGCCCAGAGACCTTCGATGAGGTCATCGGTCAAGAGCATGTGACCGATCCGCTGAAGGCCGCGATCGAACGTGGCCGCATCAACCATGCCTATCTGTTCTCCGGCCCCCGAGGCTGCGGCAAGACCACCTCGGCTCGGATCCTGGCGAGGTGCCTCAACTGTGCCAAGGGCCCGACTCCTGTGCCCTGCGGCGAGTGCCCGAGCTGTGAGGACCTGGCCAACGGCGGCCCGGGATCCCTCGACGTCGTGGAGATCGACGCGGCCAGCCACAACGGTGTCGACGATGCCCGTGACCTGCGTGAGCGTGCGATCTATGCCCCGGCACGCGACCGGTACAAGGTCTTCATCCTCGATGAGGCTCATATGGTGACCTCGCAGGGCTTCAATGCTCTGCTCAAGATCGTCGAAGAGCCGCCGCCTCACATCAAGTTCATCTTCGCGACGACCGAGCCCGAGAAGGTCATCGGCACGATCCGCTCGCGGACCCATCATTACCCGTTCCGGTTGGTTCCGCCCGAGGCGCTGGGCAACTATATGGAAGATCTGTGCAACCGCGAAGGTGTGCAGGTCGCCAAGGGTGTGCTGCCGCTCGTCGTGCGCGCCGGCGGCGGTTCCGTGCGTGACACCCTGTCCGTCCTCGACCAGCTCATCGCCGGTTCGGGTCCCGACGGCGTCGACTACGCCGGAGCCATCGCACTGTTGGGCTACACTCCTGACTCCCTGCTCAGCGATATCGTCGATGCGTTCTCCGCCGGTGACGGCGGCGGGGTGTACCGGGCCGTCGAACGTGTCATCGAGTCCGGTCAGGATCCGCGTCGTTTCGTTGAGGACCTGCTCGAGCGCATGCGCGACCTCATCGTCATCAATGCTGCTCCCGAGGCCGCTCATGCCTTCCTGCCGGAGGTCCCTCCCGACCGCCTCGAACGGCTGACTCTGCAGGCCAGAGGGTTCGGTCAGGGCGAACTTTCGCGTGCCGCCGACCTTCTCAACCAGGGTCTGACCGAAATGTCAGGAGCAACCTCGCCGAGGTTGCAGCTGGAGCTGATCTGCGCGCGTATTCTCCTGCCCGGTTCGGGCCGCAGCCGTGATGCCGTGCTCAGTCGTGTCGAACGGATGGAACGTCGGATCGGCATGTCCGCATCCGGAACGGCCGCGAATATTCCGCCCGCCCCGCAGGATGGAGCGCAGGACAACACTGCCCAGCCGGTTGCCGGTGCCCAGCAGCGAGAAGCTGCGTCGTCGAGTTCGGCGCAGTCAGCTCAGTCACCTCAGGCGCAGCCTGCGCAGGCTCGCGCTGCACAGCCCTCAAGCCAAGCACCACATGATGATTTCGACGACCTCGCCGAGATGGCTGTCGCTGCGGAATCCATGCTCAACGAGCCACCGCGCTCGGCTCCAGACCCATCACCGTCAGCGAACGCAGCCGCAGAAGCGGAACCTCGCGAAGAGCAGCCCGTGGTCGAAACTGCACCGCAGGAGCAGACTGCCCAGGCGCAAGCACCCCAGAACCAGGCTCAGGCGCCTCATGATGAGGCGGGGCAGGCCCGACCTGCACCGGAACCTCGAGCGCAGCGTGAGCCGGAAGTCAGTGCGCCATCTCAGGAATCAGCCGCAGGCGCTGGCTCTGCTCCGGAAAGCGTCGCCGTGGCCGGTGCGGGCACCATCGGTGGCGAGATCGAAGCCATTCGACGGGCCTGGCCGAGCATCCTCGCGGCAGTCGAGAAACGCAGTCGCCTGACCAGGGCGATCATTGCTGCGAATGCGATCCCGCAGTCGTTCTCTGAGGGTGTCGTCTACCTCGGATTCAACAACGCCGGTTCCGTCCAGGGCTTCCAGCAGAGAGACCACGCAGCGAAGCTGGCGATGGCGATCAATGATGTCCTCGGTATCCAAGCTCGCATCGATATCGGTGACGTCGGTCGAATAGGTGGGAATTCGAGTCAGGCAGATGCCGGGCGCGGAAGCGGTGGCAAGGGAGCCTCGGCACCGGTGGCGAACGAGACCGCCGGCAATCGGGGGCAGACTCCCACACAGAGACGACCCAGCCCTCAGGAAGTCGCCGCGGTCGTCGGCACTCGCGAGGTCGACAAGCCGCAGGTTGATCACGAGAAATTCTGGGAGACCAGCGGCTCTCCTCAAGGTCCTTGGTCCGACGACGACGAGGAGGGAGAACAGCCGGCGTCCCACGAAGCTCCACAGTCACCGACTGACTCCGAACCCGACACCTCAACGGATGTACCCGTTCAGGCCGACGACGATTCAGGCAGCAACGCTGGACCAGCAGGAGAACCCGGCTCGAGTGAAGAATTCACGTCAGGTGAACAGCCCGGCCCGGACGGCCTCGCCAGGTCGGCCGATCAATCGCAACGGGTCGACGAGCCGGCGGCGTCCGAAGATCCAGAGGAATCTACAGAATCCCAGGGACTGTCGGAGTCCGACAAGCCGATGATCGACGAGCCAGCCCGGGAGGCAGCCGACCCTGACGATCCAGCGGCGGATTCGGATATCGTCGTGCCCGATCTCTCGGACGATGACTTCTTCAGCGGCCCTTCCGACCAAGCGTCCGATCAGCAATCGGAAGGTGATCCACTGGCGCACACCACGTCACCGGCGCCTACTACATCACAGGTGCCCACCACATCACAGACGACACCGTACGCACCCATGGAGTATGTGCAGCCACGGTGGGAGGAGCCGACCTGGCACGATGGGCCAAGTGCTGGCGACCCGAACGCTGTTGCCCCGAGCGCTGACGGCCGGAACGCCGGCGACCGGAACCTCGGTGGTTTCTCAGACGGCGAGGCTTCGTCGAACGATCCAATCGACGAGTCCACGAGTGCGGGTTCGGGAGCTGTGGAAGTCGGAGCGCTGGTGGTGCCTCCTCCAGAGGATGATGATCTCGACTTCCTCGGTGACTACGCAGATGGGGATATGGGACTGTCGGATTCTGCGGCACAGCCAACTTCGCAACCGCAGTCGCAGGCTCAATCGGCACAGTCCTCGCGACCTCAGGGACACGGGGGCGCGAAGCCATTCAAATCCCGCTTCGCCGCTTTGGCCGAGAAGCACGGAGGCGCCGCCCCACAGCAACCGGCCCAGACCGGAGCAAACGCGTACCCGCAGGATGCGAACGGCTCATTGTCCGGAAACGGTGCGGTGGACGACAGCGCAGGTGCTCAGGCCCAACGCTCCGGTGCCGACGAAGACGATTATGATCCGGAGACGGACCTCGACGTCTCGGAAGCTCCACAGATCGGCGTGGCCGTGATCGCACGCGTCCTCGGCGGCGAAATCATTGATGAAAGAGAAGTATGAGCGCGGTTTACGAAGGTGCCCTGCAGGACCTGGTCGAGGAATTCGGCAAGCTTCCGGGCATTGGCCCGAAGTCCGCGCAGCGGCTGGCGTTCCACATTCTCCAATCTGAATCCGCCGATGTCAGCGCCCTGGCTCAGGCCCTGACCGAAGTGAAGAAGCGCGTGCGCTTCTGCGATATCTGCGGCAATGTCTCTGAGGAGGCAGAGTGCACCGTCTGTCAGGATCCGCGTCGTGATCGTTCGATGATCTGCGTCGTCGAAGAGCCGAAGGATGTCGTCGCCATCGAACGCACCCGTGAATACAGGGGCCTCTATCACGTCCTCGGCGGCGCGATCGATCCCATGGCAGGAGTCGGTCCCGACAATCTGCGCATCAAAGAGCTGATGCCGCGTCTGCAGGACGGCGAGGTCAAGGAATGTGTCATCGCCACCGACCCCAACCTCGAGGGTGAAGCCACAGCCACCTACCTCGTGCGGCTGCTCAACTCTCTGGGAGTGACCGTGACCAGGCTGGCCTCGGGACTGCCCGTCGGGGGAGACCTTGAATACGCCGACGAGGTCACTCTCGGGCGTGCTTTCTCCGGCCGCCGCGAAATGGACTGATCTGACTCCACAGCTCCGCCTCTGCTGATCGTTTCCTCGGGTCAGTGCTCGTCTTCTGCCGTCAGCAGTCGTTCGATCCCTGTCCTTGACGCCATATCGATTATCGTGAAGTATATTGTTTATCGATATATCGACTAACGATAACCATTTGCGAGTCGATGCGGTGGATCTGGGCCGGAGACTTGACGTTCCCACCTGGACTCGCCACGAAGAGAAGGCAGGATCATGCCACAGGAAAACGGACGCAGCGAACTGCCCGAGGAGCCAGACGACACCGTCAGCGGAAGTCTCAATGGTCTCAAGGGTGGGATGAAGCGCGGAGACGGCCCTGCCAAACAGAAGGCCCTGGGCACGGGCTACGAACTCTGGGTCGGAATGGCGCTCGCGTTCTACGTGATCTTTGCCGTGACCGAGCTGGTCACAGGCCTCGCTCATGCGCAGATCAGGCTTCCGCTTGAATTCGAATCCGACGCGGCAGCCGCGCTCGATTTCCCGGGGGCGGAGGCAACGCTGAGTGGCTTGACTCAGATAACGGTGGCGACCACCGATCTGGCCACCGCGACGCTGGTGCTCCTTCTCATTGCGAAGATCGTTCTGACGCTCACCGCCGTCGTCGCCGCGGTCTCTATAGTGCCTGTGATCAGGGGCATCGCCAAGGGCGACCCGTTCACTGCTCGGTCGATCAAAGCGCTCGGGGTACTCGAGAGCGTCATCGCCGTCGGGTGGTTGGTGTACTTCGCTGCCATGGTGCTGGGCAGCAACATGGTCTCGCGCGACCTCGACATCGCCGATGACGTCGGCCCCGGCGTGACGACCGTCCAGGCGTTCGTGCTCTTGGGTGTCGTCGGTGGAATCGAGCTGCTGCGCCGCTGTTTCAAGTCGGGGCAGAAGGCCCAGGAAGAACTCGAGGGCCTCGTCTGATGGTCGAGGAATTCGAGTCGCTGCACGTCGTCTGTCATCTTGACTCGGTGCTGACGCAGAGAGGGCTGAGTCTGACTGAGCTCTCGAGGCGTGTTGATGTGTCCTTGGCTAACTTGTCGGTGCTCAAGAACAACCGCGCCAAAGCCATCAGATACTCCACGCTCATCGCATTGTGCCAAGTGCTCGATTGCCAACCTGGCGACCTTTTCACCGTCAACGTTCGGCCCGACTGAGACGAGCAGAACGCGTCACTGGCGAAACGCCCGCGATCGTTAGCAGCTCGGGGATCTCAGCGGATCCACGACGTAGAATCCGGGGACCTGGGCAGTGTCTGAATAACGGGCGAAGGTGAAGTGAAACGGCTGACCTCATACAATGGTCACGGTGCCGGAGAGCCGACACGGCTGAAATCCTGATCGATGCAAGCACGAGACAACCATGTTCGGAAGCATGGAATCGATCGCCCGGCACGGAACTTATCAGCGATAAGGAAGAGACTGCAGTGAGCATAGTCGTCCAGAAGTTTGGCGGGTCCTCGGTAGCCGATGCGGAATCGGTGAAGCGGGTGGCCAAGCGAATTGTCGAGAACCGTCAGGCCGGTCACGAAGTTGTTGTCGTGGTGTCGGCCATGGGAGACAGCACCGACGATCTCATCGACTTGGCCCAACAGGTCTCTCCGATGCCCCCAGCCCGTGAGCTCGACATGCTCCTCACTGCCGGTGAACGCATCTCCATGGCGGTTCTTGCCATGGCGATCGCCAACCTCGGCGAGGAAGCACAGTCATTCACAGGCTCCCAAGCCGGTGTCATCACCGACGAGCAGTTCGGCAAGGCGCGCATCATCGACGTCACGCCAGGCCGAATCCGCTCGGCACTTGACCAGGGATACGTGGCCATTGTGGCCGGATTCCAGGGAGTCAGCCAGACAGCGAAGAACATCACCACACTGGGACGCGGCGGATCGGATACTACCGCGGTAGCCCTCGCAGCGGCACTGGATGCCGACGTGTGTGAGATCTACACCGACGTCGACGGGGTCTTCACCGCCGACCCTCGCATCGTGCCGACCGCACACAAGATCGATGAGATCGGCTACGAGGAGATGATGGAGATGGCGGCTTCGGGCGCCAAGGTCCTCATGCTCCGGTGCGTCGAATACGCCCGCCGCTACAACGTGCCGGTGCACGTGCGGTCCTCATTCTCACGTAAGCAAGGCACCTGGGTGACTGACTCACCCATTCCTGAAGCCTTCCGGCCGACACGGGGAGCGAAGGCCCCGGCAGCGGAATCAGAAACGGAGTCCAACATGGAACAGGCAATCATTTCCGGAGTCGCCCATGATCGCTCGGAGGCCAAGGTCACGATCGTCGGTGTTCCCGACGTTCCTGGCAAAGCTGCCGAGATCTTCAACACCATGGCCGCGACGGAGATCAACATCGACATGATCGTGCAGAATATCTCCACTCGAGAACCGGCCAAGACCGACATCTCGTTCACCCTGCCGATGGACGATGGCGCCAAGGCGCTCGAGGCCCTCGACGCGGTGAAGGCCTCGATCGGCTTCGACCAGGTCCGCTACGACGACCAGATCGGCAAACTCTCTGTCGTCGGCGCGGGCATGCGCTCTCACCCCGGGGTGACCGCCATCCTGTTCGAAGCGCTGAGCGAAGCCCAGGTCAACATCGACATGATCTCCACCTCGGAGATCCGCATCAGCGTCGTCACGAGGGCAGACGTTCTCGACGACGCAGTCCGCGCCGCGCATGCCGCGTACGGACTCGACAGTGAAGCCGACGAAGCAGTGGTTTACGGAGGTACCGGACGATGAGCGTCAATATCGGAGTAGTCGGAGCAACAGGCCAGGTGGGCGGCGTCATGCTCGACCTGCTGGCAGACAACCCGGGATTCGAGATCAACAGCCTGAGGCTCTTCGCCTCGGCGCGGTCTGCGGGCAAGGTCATCGAGTTCAACGGTGAGAAGATCACCGTCGAAGATGCCGCCGAGGCGGACCCCAGCGGGCTCGACATCGCCCTGTTCTCCGCCGGTGGAGCCACCTCCCGAGCGCAGGCGGAGCGATTCGCCGCGGCCGGAGTCACCGTCGTCGACAATTCCTCGGCATGGAGATCCGATCCCGAGGTTCCGCTGGTCGTCAGCGAGGTCAACCCTGAGGCCATCGACGCGGTGGCCAAGGGCATCATCGCCAACCCGAACTGCACAACGATGGCCGCTATGCCGGTCCTCAAAGCGCTCGACAACGCGGCCGGACTCAAGCGGCTCATCGTCAGCACCTACCAGGCAGTGTCTGGTTCGGGTGTGAGCGGAGTCGAGGAGCTCGCCAGTCAGCTCGAAGCCGGGGTTGCAGATTCCCGCAAGCTGGCCCGCGACGGCAGCGCCGTGACCCTGCCCGCGCCGGACAACTACGTCGAGCCCATCGCATTCAACGTCCTGCCCATGGCAGGGTCTATCGTCGACGACGGTGAGCTCGAGACCGACGAAGAGAAGAAGCTGCGCAACGAGAGCCGCAAGATTCTCGGTAAGCCGGATCTCCTCGTAGCCGGCACCTGCGTGCGCGTTCCCGTGTTCACCGGGCACAGCCTGAGCATCCACGCGGAGTTCGACTCCGAGATCACCCCGGCCAAGGCCACCGAGGTGCTCGCTGAGGCACCCGGCGTCGAGCTTGATGACGTGCCCACACCGCTGAAGGCGGCCGGCAAGGACGCAAGCTTCGTAGGCCGCATCCGCGCCGACCAGTCTGCCCCGGCAGGCAAGGGCCTCGTCCTGTTCGTGGCCAACGACAACCTGCGCAAGGGCGCTGCCCTGAACACGGTGCAGATCGCCGCACTGCTGGCGAAGAAGGTCGAGTCACAGGCGGCCTGAGCAGTCGGATAGCCGAACCGAACGCCCGAGAGCCTTGCTCTCGGGCGTTCGACATTGCTGGAACGTCTTCAAGCTCGGAGTGGATCGAGCGAGGCGGGAGCACATAAACAAGTTGCTATATATAAATATTTATATTAGTGGTGAGTCTTCGGGCTGAGTAGTGTGAACGTCGTCGTCACACTCCTCCTCACCTACGCTCCGAAAGGCTCATCATGCGCTCTTCCCTACTCGGCTTCATATCCGGGGCAGCCGCCCTCACAGCTGTTGCCGCCCTGAGTGGATGCGGGGGACAGGCATCGGGGTCCACCGAGCTCTCTGTGGTCGCTTCGACCAATGTGTACGCCGACATCGTGTCGCAGGTGGCAGGCGACTTCGCGAAGGTGAGCGCTGTCATCGACGACCCCAACCAGGACCCGCATTCCTATGAGGCGACGACCCAGGACCGATTGAAGCTGTCGAAGGCCGATCTGGTGGTGCAGAACGGCGGCGGCTACGACTCGTTCATGACCACGATGCTCGAAGCCTCCGACGTCGACGTCGGTACCATCGATACAGTCTCGATCTCCGGCCTGCCCGGATCTGAAGGGGTCGGCAATGAGGGCCATGACCATGGTGACGAGGAAGCCCATGAACACGGGGAATTCAACGAACATCTCTGGTACTCCGTCCCCACGATGACGAAGCTCGTCGACGAGGTCGCAACCCACCTCGGCGAGGCTGAGCCTGAGCACAAGGATGACTTCGCAGCCAACGCGGATGACTATAAGAAGACGCTGGAGAAGCTGCAGTCGCAGATCGACGGCGCCAAGGCAGAACATAGTGGAGAGGAGGTCGCTGCCACCGAACCCGTGCCGCTGTGGCTGTTTGAGGACATGGGCCTGAAGAACATCACCTCCGATGAGTTCCTTGAAGCGGTGGAAGAGGGCAATGACGTGCCGCCTCTGGTGCTGAAGAAGGCCGAGGAGCAGATCTCCTCGGGCGAGGCGGTGCTGCTTGGGTACAATACTCAAGCGGCAGGTCCACAGGCAGAGCAGCTGAAATCCACGGCTGAGAAATCCGACGTTCCGGTCGTCGACCTCGGCGAGACGATGCCGGCCGATGCGCACTACGCGGATTGGATGGGCGACTACATCACCGAAATCTCCACTGCGCTCGAAGGACATGAACACTGAGAATGGCCACTGATTCCGACGCTTCTCCCGCGCAGACCGCATCCGCCGATCACCCTCCGGTGATCCGTCTGCGCGATGCCGAACTGCGATTCGGAGAGCGTGTGCTCTGGCACGACCTCGATCTCGACGTCGCGCCGGGGGAGTTCGTGGCGGTGCTGGGCCCGAACGGGACAGGAAAGACTTCGCTGCTCAAGGTGCTGTTGGGCCAGCATGCGCTGTCCACCGGCTCGGCTGAGATCAATGGCCGGAATGTCCACTCGGGGAACTCGGCCATCGGCTACATCCCCCAGCAGCGCGGAATCGACCAACACACCCCGATGCGGGGTCGCGATCTGGTGCGGATGGGCATCGACGGACACTGTTGGGGACCCGGCCGGTTCCTGAAGCGCCGCCGGCAGCTGGTCGATGAACTCCTCGAATCCGTCGGCGCCCGAGAATACGCGGACGCCCCAGCCGGGACCCTGTCCGGCGGTGAGCTGCAGCGACTGCGCGTGGCTCAGGCCCTGGCCAACGACCCCTCGGTGCTTCTCTGTGACGAGCCGCTGCTGTCCCTGGACATCCACCATCAGAAGGTCGTGGCCAACCTGCTCCATGAGCAGCGAGTCAAACGCAACACCTCAGTCGTCTTCGTCACCCACGAGATCAACCCGATCCTGCCCTACGTCGACCGCGTCCTCTACATCGTCGGCGGCCACTTCCTCGTCGGCACCCCCGCCGAGGTCATGACCACCCAATCGCTGACCCGACTCTATGGTTCCCCGGTCGAAGTCGTCCGGGTAGGCGGTCGGCTTATCGTGGTCGGCGGCGAAGCCGAATGCGTGGACCACCACGTCCACGAGGACGACATGAGCATAGAACGAGGTGCGATCTGATGTCGGCTCAGGAGATCTTCGGCAGCCTATTCACCTTCGAGGACTACGGCGAACTGGTGGCGCTGCTGACCAACTCGCTCATCGCCGCCGGACTGCTCGGCGTCGTCGGCGGCCTCATCAGCGTCTTCGTCATGGCCCGTGACATTCCCTTCGCTGTCCACGGCGTCTCCGAACTCTCGTTCGCCGGTGCCGCCTTTGCCCTCCTCATCGGCTTCGATGTGGTCGGCGGGTCCATCATCGGCTCAATCATCGCCGCACTCATCATCGGCATCGGTGGGGCCAAAGCCTCGGAGAAGAACGCCATCATCGGGGTGCTCATGCCCTTCGGGCTGGGCCTCGCGATTCTGTTCCTCGCCCTCTACGACGGACGTGCCGCCAGCAAATTCGGCCTGTTGACCGGGCAGATCGTGGCCATCACCCCGGGCCAGATCATGACCCTCGTCGTGTGCTCGCTGATCGTGCTCCTCGTGCTCGCCGTCATCTGGCGACCGCTCATGTTCGCCAGCCTCGACCCCGAGGTGGCACGTGCCAAAGGGGTCCCGGTGTCCGGGCTGACGATCGTGTTCATGCTCGTCCTCGGCCTGGCCGTGGCATTGAGCGTGCAGGTCGTGGGCGTCCTCCTGGTGCTGGCTCTGCTCATCACTCCAGCCGCGGCGGCCACCCAGCTCTCGGCCTCCCCGGTGTGGGTGCCGGTGTTCAGCGTCATCTTCGCGGTCACCGCCTCCGTCGGCGGCATCCTCATCGCACTGGGCTCGCCGGTGGTGCCGATCAGCCCATTCGTCACCACGATCTCCTTCCTCATCTACCTTGTCTGCAGGCTCGTGGGGCAGCGCCGGATGAAGCATCTGCATCGCCGCCGCACGGCCCGTGCCGCCGATGAACACGACAAGCCGGTCGCGTTCCCGGCCTGAGGTGCCGTTGGCAGTCTGTGATTGTGGGCTCGCGTTCGAGAACGCGCGAATCTTCGAACGGGAGCCCACTATGACGGAAGCTCGGGGGCCGGGTCCACGAGGGGATCCCGAGGCCGACTAGAGTTGGACGAATGAAGAAGCGTGCACTATTCGCCGGCGCCCTTGCAGTCCCCGCGGCGGCTGGAATCTGGGGCGCGGTCATCGAACCGCACCTCTTTACCGTCCGCCGCCACACTTTGCCGATCCTGCCGGCCGGTGCACAGAGCATCCGGATGCTGCACGTCTCCGATCTGCACCTGGCGCCCTGGCAGAAGCACCGGGCCGCCTGGGTCAAAGCGCTGACACGACTGGAACCGGATGTCGTCGTCAACACCGGGGACAACCTCTCTGCAGACATCGTGCCCACTGTCCTCGACGTCTTCGACGGACTTCTTGATGTACCCGGCGTCTTCGTCCTCGGATCCAACGACTTCTTCTCACCCAAGGCGAAGAACCCAGCCACCTACCTGCGGTCCCCCTCCGAGGTCAAGCACCGCACGGAGCCCGACCTCGACGTGAAAGCCCTGATCCGCGGGTTCGAGGCCAGAGACGAAACAGTCAGCGAAGTGTCGACCGGTGACACGCCCAGCAGCACCCGCGGGTGGCATTTCCTCGACAACGCCGAGGCGACTCTGACGATCCGTGGGACCCGCATCGACTTCTGCGGCCTGGGGGACTCCCACATCGACCGTGACCGGATCCAGCCCAGCGACGGTCAGGGCCGCGGCCCTGACGCGTTTGACTACCCTCGATTCGATTCTGAAGCTGGGGTGAAAGTCGGGGTCACGCATGCTCCCTATTCGCGGACGCTGGAGGCGTTCGCCTCGGCGGGGGCTGACCTCATCATGACCGGGCACACTCACGGGGGACAGATCCGGGTGCCCTTCTGGGGCGCGCCGGTGACGAACTGCGACCTCGATCGGACACGCGCGAGAGGCCTGTTTCCCTATCGAAAATCTCTCGTCGAAATCTCCGCCGGATTGGGTTTCTCGCCCTTCTCACCGGTGCGTTTCGCCTGCCGTCCCGAGGTCAGCCTGTTGACGCTCGTCCCTGGAGTCTGACGTTCTCAATGATTTTTGAGAACTTGCACAAGTCGTATTAGCTAAACTTGGTTTCATGGTGTCTCCTGAGTCAAATCCGAATCCGACCAAGACAGGCGCGTTTCTCCAGTTCGTCGCCGTGAGCGCGGTGGCGGGAATCGTCGCCGCCGGTCTTGCCATCCCCGGAGTCGGTGTAGCTACTGCCAGTGCAAACAGTGCCGTCGAGATCTTCAATTCACTTCCCGCGACCCTGGAGATCCAGGACCTGGGAGAGAAGTCGACGATGCTCGCCTCCGATGGTTCGGAGATCGCGGAGT
Source organism: Brevibacterium antiquum (assembly GCF_016107655.1). GTDB lineage: Bacteria > Actinomycetota > Actinomycetes > Actinomycetales > Brevibacteriaceae > Brevibacterium > Brevibacterium antiquum. The sequence goes on along the minus strand of NZ_JABASX010000008.1, from coordinate 161,864 downwards.
TCTACTGGCAGAACCGAGTCGAGGTGCCTCTCGACGAGATCTCAGATCATATGCAGGACGCGACGATCGCAGTCGAGGACTACCGGTACTTCGAACACGGCGGCGTCGATATCGAGGGCATCGCGCGTGCAGCGGTGCACAATATGGTGTCCTCGACAACGCAGGGCGGATCAACGCTGACTCAGCAGTACGTGAAGAACGTGCTGGCGGAGAACGCCCATGCCGAAGCGGACAAAGAGGGCGTGTCAGCGGCCAAGGAGTCGGATGGCACGGCCGGCTATGCGCGTAAGCTCCGCGAAGCCAAACTCGCGGTGGCAGTTGAGAAGAAGTACGACAAAAAGGACATTCTCAACCGCTACATGAACATCAACAACTACTCCGGTTCACCCAACGCCTACGGCGTGCAGGCAGCCGCCCATAAGTATTGGGGCATCGACGCGAAGGACCTGAATATCGAGCAGTCGGCGATGCTCGCCGGCATTGTGCAGAACCCTTCGGCCTTCAACCCGCAGCGTTTCCCCGATCAGGTGAAGAAGCGCCGCAACACCGTCCTGGGGCAGATGCTCAAGTACAAGCACATCACTCAGAAGGAATACGACAAGGCGGTGAAGACCGACCTCGACCTCGATCTGCATGAGACGCCGAACGGCTGTACCTCGGCCAAGAGCAACGCAGAGTTCTTCTGCGACTACGTCGAAAACGTCATCAAGAATGACGACACCTTCGGCGAGACCGTCGACGAGCGTCTCGCCTTCCTGCAGCGGGGCGGACTGACGATCAAGACCAGCCTCAACCCAGACATTCAGAAGATCGCTGACAAGGAGATCAAGAAGCGTGTTCCTGTGGGCGATCCGTCCGGCGCCGGACACGCTCTGGTCACGATCGAACCGGGCACGGGCGAGGTCATCGCCATGGCCGAGAACCGCGAATACACGGTCGGCGAGGTCAAGAAGAACGAAAAGAACAAGAAGACCAGCATCAATTACACGGTCGACAGGAAGCACAACGGCGGTGGCGGATTCCAGGTCGGTTCGACTTGGAAGCCCTTCGTGCTGGCCACGTGGCTGAAATCCGGTCGCGGTCTCAACACCACGGTCAACGCCACCAAGCGCAACTTCCCTGCAAGTTCTTGGAAGTATGAGGGCTGTCCGAACATGGCCGGTGACTGGGACCCGAACAACGCCGGTGACGGTGAGGGCAAGGGCTCGATGACCGCGCTGGAAGCCACGAAGAAGTCGGTGAACACCGGTTATGCGGCTATGGGCAACCAGCTCAATATGTGCAAGATCATGGACACCGCCATGGACCTTGGAATTCGCTACGGCAGCGGCGAGAAGCTCGACTTCAAGAACAAGGCGGGCTTCATCCAGGCCCTGTCACCATCCTCGATTCTGGGCACGACGGAGACAACACCGATTGCAATGGCCGCGGCATTCGCGACCTTCGCGAACGAGGGCGAATTCTGCGGCCCGAAGCCGATCGTCTCCATCAAGGACCGCTCAGGCAAGAACATCGACGTGCCGGGAGAAGGCTGTAAGCGAGTCCTCGACAAAGAGGTGGCCAAGGGTGTCGCCTACGCTCTGACACAGACGTTCAACGGCGGTACCACCACCCAGCTGAAGATCGGAGCACCAGCAGGTGCAAAGACCGGTACGACGAACTTCGATGTCGGCCACACCTGGTTGCTCGGATTCACGAAGACACTGTCGACCGCGGTCTGGACAGGTGACCCGTCAGGTACACGCGACTGGAGAAACAACAGCGAGGGCGTTGTCCGCGGACACGTCTACGGTGCCACGATCTCCGGTAAGACCTGGCAGGCCTATATGAATGACGCGGTCAAGGAGACGAAGGGCAACACCGGATTCCCTAAGCCGAGCGGCAAGTACATGGGCGGTGGCGGCACCGGTGGCGGCGGCGGTGCCGGAGGCAGCGGCACCGGCGGCGGCCAGAACGGTGGTGGCGGCACCGGCGGCGGTGGCGGCAACAACGGCGGCGGTGGCGGCAGTAACAACGGCGGCGGCACCGGCGGTAACGGCGGCGGCGGTACCGGTGGCGGCGGTAACGGCGGAGACGGCGGCGGCGAAGCGCCGGGTCTCGGCGGCAACTGAGCACCGGACGTTCTGAGAGGAAGACCCTGAGAAACAGCGCCTGAGAGACAGTGGGGTGGGACGATCATCACGATCGCCCACCCCATTCTCGTCTCTCAGCGGTGTTCACACTGTGGCATGGCTGGCGGGAGGTGCACGGGTTCTCGGCTAGGGTTGGGAAGGACAGTGATCAGCCGGTCGCACTCCTGCAGAACGATCGGCTGTCGGTCCATGCAGACGCTCGTTCCGATGACGCATCGGGGACTCGGGCACACAGAGACTCAAGGAGAATCATGACCAAGTGGGAATACGTCACCGTGCCGCTCATCGTTCACGCAACGAAGCAGATCCTCGACCAGTGGGGCGAAGACGGCTACGAGCTTGTCCAAGTCGTCCCGGGCCCCGATAACAACGGCCTCGTTGCCTACCTCAAGCGTCCCAAAGCCTGAAGCAACAGCGCCTGAAGCACCACAAGCCTGAAGCAACAGTGCTTGCAGCAACAGTGCCTGCAGCACCACAAGCATGACGCATCAGAGTGTGGGCGCTCACCTGACCTGCAATACCCTCGTCGAAGGATCAACCATGTCAAAGACCCTAGACCGCATCGCTGAACTCGGTCTCACCCTGCCCGCTGTCGCCGTTCCCGCTGGCGTCTATGTCCCGGCGCTTCGCACCGGCAACTACGTCTACACCTCGGGCCAGCTGCCCGTCATCGACGGGAAGCTCCCGGCGACCGGCCACATCGGCTCCGACGTCGACCTCGAGACCGGCTACGAAATGGCACGGACTGCAGGGCTCAATGCTCTCGCCGCGATTGCCGGTGTCATCGGCGACCTGGACAAGATCGTGCGCGTCGTCAAAGTGACCGGGTTCGTGAACTCGGCAGATGACTTCACACAGCAGCCATCGGTCATCAACGGAGTCTCCGAACTCTACGGTGAGATCTTCGGTGACCGCGGCCAGCACACGCGCAGTGCGGTGGGAGTGAACACTCTTCCCCTCGGCACTCCGGTCGAGGTCGAGGTCATCGTCGAGGTTGAGGACGATGCCGCTTAGCGGACGCTCTCTGCCCGTCTCGTCGGAGCTGCGTTGGCTCTTGGACCAATGGCAGTCCGACGGGCGGTTCCCGGTCCCCGAAGCTCCACGACCCGCCTCGGCGATCGTGTTGATCAGGGACTCGCTGGTTGGTTTGGAAACCTTCATCACCCGGCAGCTCGATGCCCGCGGAATCGAAGACCGCAACCGCTTGTCCTTCCCGGTCAGCAACCTGCGCCCCGGCGACCTGCGCAATCTGCCTCTGGCCGGATGGAACTCGGCTCGCTGCGCAAGGACTCTGAGCATCGAGAACAAGTCACGGGCGCTGCACCATTTCTCGGCCGCGGCACGCATCTCGTTCGCTGCAACCGGTGTCCTGCTGGCCGAGAACGTCGATCGTGACATCGTCGCCGCGCCCCAGACAGATTGGCGCGGAACTCGGGCACGGCTGTTCTCCAATGAGATCTCCTGGTCCCAGATCCTGCGCGAACGTGATCTCAAGCTGCGCCCGGACCTCTGCAAACCCTGGCTGCGTTGGATCAACACAGGGACCCAGCTGCACCGTTTCGACACCACCTATTTTGTGGCCACAGTGCCCTTCGGACAGAACGTCGACTTCCTCTCACCGAATGAGACCTCGGGAGGGTGGAAACGGCCCAAGGAGATCCTCACCGAGACAGCAGGAGATCCCGACAAGATCAGCGCGAGCACACGCATCATCGCTGAGAGCCTGGTAGATGTCCCCAGCGTCGGAGCCGCCATGGCCCAGGTCCGCGACCTGCATCCGCTGCGGCCAGAGGTCACCAATGAAGACGGCGAATGGTGCGTCGTCATCCATCCCGGACGCGACCTCTACAGCAAAGGCACACTGCGTGACTACGCGATAGCCGTCGGTGACGACGAGAACGACCAGAGCCCGGGATTCCTGACGCTGAGTGACGATGACAACAACGCCGAAAGCGGCGAAGAGGAGACCGACGAATCATGAGGATCCGCGCGAACAACCCATCCCCGATGACGCTGACGGGCACCAACACCTATGTCATCGCCTCGGTGGACGATACCACGGCAGTGCTCATCGATCCGGGCCCTGAACTTGCGCAGCACCGTGAGAACTTCCTGGCTGAGCTCGGCGACAGGAAGCTGTCGGCCATCATCCTCACTCATCAGCATGCCGATCACTCGGAGATGCTCGGCAGTGTGGAACAGTGGGCGCCCGAGGTGCCCGTGTACGCGGTCCTCGAGAAATTCGGCCGTCTGGCACCTCCTGTGGCCGATGGTGACATGATCGCATTCGGCACTGACACAGCCGATGTCATGAAGGTCATCGCGACTCCGGGACACACGATGGACAGCATCAGTCTCATCCACGACCACGTGCTCTACAGCGGCGATACGGTCCTGGGGGAGGGGACGACCATCGTCACCCACCCGGAAGGCTCTCTGCGCGACTACCTCAATTCCCTGGACCTGCTCCTTCGGATGCTCGATGAGGGGGCATATTCGACCATTGAGCCCGCACACGGTCCCAGCATCGAATCCCCTGCCCAGGTGCTCGAGTACTACCGCAGCCACCGACTCGAACGCATCGAGCAGGTCAGAAGGGCACTGGCCCAGGGAGCCACGCGCGCCACTGACGTCTGCGACATCGTCTACCACGACGTTGATCCGAACGTCCGCGGTGCCGCCGAGCAGATCGTGCGCGCCCAGTTGGCCTACCTCGGAGTCCTCGCTCCCGACGACCGGTCCTGACTCGACCTGGCCAAGCGTAGGCAGGGCCCACCACACCAGACGCACGAACGCCCAGGCACGATGTGTGCCTGGGCGTTCGATGACTGAGAATTCAGTGGTCCGGCATCAGCCGGTTGAAACTTCGATCAGCGGGCGCGGTTGCGCATCCGCTCCATGTCGAGGATGACGACGGAACGAGCTTCGAGGCGGATGAAGCCACGAGCTGCGAAGTCGGCCAGGGCCTTGTTCACGGTCTCACGTGAGGCACCGACGAGCTGCGCGAGCTCTTCCTGCGTCAGATCGTGCGCGACGAGGACACCATCCGGTGCCGGCTTCGAGAAGCGAGATGCGAGGTCCAGCAGTGCCTTGGCGACGCGACCGGGAACATCGGAGAACACGAGGTCGCCCACAGTCTCGTTCGTGCGGCGCAGTCGCTGTGCCAGAGCCTTGAGCAGGTTCATTGCGGCCCGCGGGCGCTCATCGAGCCACGTCGTGAGGTCCTCATGCTTGAGGCTGAGCAGCTCGGACTGAGAGACAGCGGTGACGGAGGTGGAACGTGGGCCTGGATCAAAGAGGCTGAGCTCACCGATGATCTCGCCCGGCCCGATGACCGAGAGCAGATTCTCGCGGCCGTCGGAGGACTCGCGGCCGATCTTGAGCTTGCCGCTGGAGACGATATAGAGTTCGTCACCGGCATCGCCCTCGTGAAAGAGCACGGTTCCCCGACGGAGGCTCCGCGGGTTCATGAACTTCATCAATGCGCTCGTGGCTTCATCGTCCAAACCTGCGAAGAGCGTGGCGCCCCGCACAACTTCAATATCCACTGTGTCCTCCTTGTCGTGGTAATCACAGATAAATCTACCTGGTCAACGGTGCTGATACCAGCAAAGGCGCGGGAGTTTGCGGCATTAGTGCAAAACAAGGGGTTTTGCTTGCGTTTCCTCCGCCCTCGCCGAGGTGGGCCACGGTTGCGTACGGACGACCCCGTTCGACGGACAACTGCAGAGCCACCTCGGCGATGTGAGGGGCGCCACTGCGGAAATGCAGGGCACGGATTAGGATGGTGAGTCGTGTTGACGGTGGCAGAGAAGAGCGCGCGGAAGTTCGCCAAGGAAACCCCATTGGGCCGGACCCGACGCGCGAGGAAGATTCATCGCATCCTCGCCGAGGTGTACCCGAACGCGAAATGCGAGCTCGACTTCGAGACCCCATTCCAGCTCCTGATTGCGACCGTCCTGTCTGCACAGACCACAGACATCAGGGTCAACGCGGTGACACCAGGGTTGTTCTCCGTCTTCCCTGATGCTCACAGCCTCGCGGTGGCCAACCTGATCGAAGTCGAGGAACTCATCCACTCGACCGGCTTCTACCGAGCCAAAGCCCGCAACATCGTCAAACTCGCCAATGAACTCGTCGACACCTATGACGGTGAGGTCCCCAACTCATTGGACGAACTCGTCAAGCTCGCAGGAGTCGGACGGAAGACCGCGAATGTGGTCCTCGGCAACGCCTTCGACACCCCGGGCCTGACCGTCGACACGCACATGGGGCGGTTGGCACGCCGCCTCGGATGGACCGAAGAGGAGGACCCGGTCAAGGCTGAGCACGACATCGCGGCGCTGTTCCCAAAGAAGGAACTCACCCTGCTCTCCCACCGGGTCATCTTCCACGGACGACGCATCTGCCACTCGCGCAGACCAGCCTGCGGAGTGTGCCCATTGATGGCACTGTGCCCCTCGTTCGGGGTCGGGGAACTCGATCCGGAGAAGGCGCGGGCGATGCTCAGATTCGAAATGGCGCCCCAGGCATGAGCGCCGAAGCATGTGAGCATCCACCGGCGGGGCCAGGCTCGGCGGTGTGGGCGTCCACCGGGCGGGACTCCGTTTCGCACGATGAGACCCTGCGGACGCAGCTGGAGAACCTCGCGGCCTCGAATGGTTCGCCCGAGTGGCTCAGGCGGGCACCGACACCGGGTGACGAATCGGTGCGTGACGCGGCCGTCCTCATGCTCTTCGGCAGGGGCGGTCAGCCGCGCACAGATGCCGGCCGTGCCGAGTCATCACGTCTGGCGGATTTCGGAGTCGACGACGTCGACATCGTTCTGCTGCAGAGGGCAAGCACCCTGCGCAATCATCCCGGACAGGTGGCGTTTCCCGGAGGCGGACGAGACCCAGAAGACGACTCTCTGGTCTCCGCGGCCCTGCGTGAAGCTCAGGAGGAGGCCGGCATCGTGCCGTCGACGGTCGATGTGCTCGGTCAGATGGATCCGCTCTACATTCCCGTCAGCAAGTTCCAGGTCACGCCCGTCATCGGTTACTGGGCGCAGCCCGGTGTCGTGCGGGTGATGGACGAGGCGGAGTCGTACTCGGTCTACCGGGTCTCTGCTGCCGATCTGGTGGCACCGGCCAATCGAGGGACGTTCTCCCGGCCGGACCTGAAGATCACGACACCGGCCTTCGACGTCGGAGTGCTCAAGGTGTGGGGCTTCACCGCAGGAATCCTCGACTTCGCTCTCGACCACCTCGGCTGGGCCGGGGAATGGGATCGCGACGCACACATCGACATCGACTTCTGAGGCTGTCGCTCCTCGCCTCGAAGGCGACTGCCTCCGGCCCTCAGCGAGGCGAGGCCATCCGGGCAAGAGCAGCCTTGATCTTCGACATGCGCCGGCGCCACAGCCAATCGAAAGCGGAGGCTCGAGAGCAGCCCGCTGGATGTGCTGGTGGTACCGGGCTGAGCCCGATGCCACCGATGCTTACAGCTGTCAGAGTCGACCGGCTTTGATCGTGAACAGCTGAGCCGTCCACACGATGGAGATCGCCAGGATTGCCACACACCAGACGACCGAAAGCAGGGCTGAGTCGCCCATATTGGTACCGACGAGCAGGCTTCGCAGTGCATCGATGATCGGGGTGATCGGTTGATTGTCGGCAAACCAGGTCAGCCATCCGGGCATCGTTTCGACCGGAACGAATGCGCTCGAGACATACGGCAGGAACAGTAGAACGAATCCATAGCCATTCGCCGACTCCGCTGATTTGGCGGCCAGGCCAATGCCCGCGAACAGATATGTGATGGTGAAGATGTAGAGAGTGATGAGGGCGATGACGGCCACCCATTCCGCCACGTCCGCCGATGGGCGAAAACCGATCGACACTGCCACTGAGAAGACGATGCCAGTGGCGAACAGGTTCTTCACTACGCTGGCTACCACATGTCCTGTGATCACCCCACTTGATCGGACGGGCATGGTTCTGAGCCGGTCGATGAATCCTGAAGTCATGTCGTTGGCCACGGACAGTGACGTTGATGCCGCGCCGAATCCGGCGCATGTGAGAATGATTCCGGGAACGATGTAGTTGACGTAGTCTCCGCTCGGATCGATGGCTCCACCGAAGACGAAGGTGAACATCAGCATGAGCATCACCGGCAGTGCGACTGCCATGAGCATGGATTCGACGTCCCGAATGGCATGACGAAGACTGCGACCGATGAGTGCAAACTCAGTATTGATGCCACGAGGAGGGGTTCGTCGTCGAGCAGGCGACGGGTATTTAGCCGTCAGTGAGGCTTCTGCAATATCGGTCATGATCATTCTCCTGTCTGCGAAGGTTCGGCGGATGGGCCGGGGGTGGTGAGCGAGAGGAAGACGTCGTCAAGGCTGGGGTGGCGGAAGCTGACCGAGGACTCGGCGAACTCTGGTGCGACTGCTGCCAGGACAGAAGAGATATCGCGTACAGTTCCGGTGGTCGGCAACTGTGAGACGGTCGTGCCACGATCGTCGTGGACGGCCACCATTCCCTGACCGACCTTCGCCTTGAGTTCTCTCGACGTGCCCAGCCCGGCCAGACGACCGCGATCGAGCAGGCCGATTCGATCGGCCAAGGCATCGGCTTCCTCGAGGTACTGTGTGGTGAGAAAGACGGTCGTGCCGCGCTTTGCCAGCTCCTTCACCTCGTCCCACAGCTCGCGACGCGAACGAGTGTCCAATCCAGTTGTCGGTTCGTCAAGGATCAGCACATCGACCTGCACCACCAGGCTCAGCGCCAGATCGAGCCTGCGCCTCATGCCGCCGGAGAGTGCGGCAACTTTCGTATCGATGAATGAGGTCAGACTCAAACGCTCGGCCAGCTGTGCGGCTCTGACCTTCGCTTCCCTGCGCGAGAGCCCCGACAGGCGTGCCAACAGGACGAGGTTCTCCCGAGTTGAGAGATATTCGTCGACAGCCGCCGACTGCCCAGTGACAGCGAATCGCCGTTTTGCCTCATTCGGCTCTTCGGCCACATCGATTCCCGCGATGAGAACTGTGCCCGAATCCGGGCGAATCAGAGTGGTGAGGATGTTGATCGATGTGGTCTTTCCAGCCCCGTTCGCGCCCAGCAAGGCGAAGACCTCACCCTGGCTGATTTTGAGGTCGAGCCCTTGGAGGACCGGGTTCTTGCCGAAGCGTTTGCGAACATCAGAGAACTCGATAGCTGTGGCGGGCGCCGCGGAGTCTGTCGTTTGAGCGCCCGGTCCGGCTGAAGTCATTGTGCGTTTCATGTCGTGCCTTTCGGAGATCCTGAGAGGAGCTAACTGTGTACGCCTGCAACTGTATATGACAGTAACACGCAATATATGCCGTACACAATATAAGCTGGTGAGATGAGTACACAAGACCCGATCGAGCAGCTTCCACGCGGAATCGCACTGGCCTGGGGCGTGGCCGCAACACCGCAGCGCGGGCCCAAGCGCGAGATGAGTGTCGAGCGAATAGTCGATGCAGCCATCGAGATCGCCGATCACGATGGCATTCAGGCGGTGTCGATGTCGGCGGTCGCGAAACGCCTCGGATACACGCCGATGTCGCTCTATCGTTATGTCAGCGCCAAGGACGATCTGCTGCTTCTCATGCAGGAGGAAGCGACAGGGCTGCCGCCGGAGTCCGAAGGGGTGGAGAATTGGCGCACCCGACTGGAAGAACTCTACGAAGCCCAGTCGCAGGTCTACCGGACGCAGCCGTGGTTGCTGTCTCTGTCGATTATGGGCAGTCCCATCACACCCAACAGTTCCGCGTGGTTGGACGCGAGCCTCGAGGCGCTCCACGACACTCCACTCACACAGGACGAGCGCATTGCCGTCTCGATCTTCGTCACCGGCGCGGCCCGATGGAAGGGCGCCGTGTTCGCTGGGTACGAGGATCAGAAACGCGCCACTGGCTTGAACGATTCCGAGCTTGCGCAGCAGGAATCTCGGCTCTTCGATGCCGTCATCACCGATGATGGGTACCCCTCGCTGCGCCGTGCCATCGACGCAGGTGTCTTCACCTCCGAAGCTGATCCATTTGCCTTCGGTTTTGAGTGTGGGCTCGATGGCTTGGCGGCATACATTGACAGAGTCCGCCGCGAGCGAGGCGAAGGAGCTTCAGCTGCGGCAGGAGAGATTCCGGAGACCGCCTCGGAGGTGGGCGAACCTTCGGCTTCAGGGGCGACGTTGCCTGCTGAGAAGACCCCAGATGTCGAGCAGTCGGTTCCGACCGATGATGATCCGGAAGTTGCGGCCGATAAGAAGTACCGCGAATCACAGAAAGCCGTCAGACAAGCGCAGAAGGTGCTTGCCGAGGCGCGTAAACGGGAGCGTCAGACTCTGAGAGAAGCGAAGGATCGGGTCGCCAAAAGGCGTTGAGACCAGTGGTGACGCGGTCGACGGTGATTGGCCCCGGGCGTGAATGCAACGGAGGCGCCGGGCTGAGCCCGACGCCACCGAGTGTGGAACTATTCTGCTGATCTCAGATACGAGATCTGTCAGTATCGCGGTCCGGAGGGATTCTTCACTGCACGCTTGACCGACGCGACCAACGACTTGGCCGAACCGATCGCCGTACCCGGGACCGGGTTGCCCTTCTTGAACAACGGCAGAGCAATCAGCACGAGGATGATGGCGAGCACCGCAAGGATGCCGAAGACAATGAGGAAGCTGCCCCACCATGGCCATCCCAGGCCCTCGTGGAATGCGGCCGCCCCGGCGAAAATCACCATGAACGATGACAAGAACAGGAAGAACAGGGCGACGACGGCAAGTGCCGAGCCGATGCCCAAGTTCTTCGCACCGGCTGTGGCCTCAGCCTTGGCCAGCGCAATTTCTTCCTCGGCGATCGCTTTGGAATCGTCGCCGATGCCTTTGATCAGTTCGCTGATCGACCTCTCAGCCATGAGTGCTCCTATCGACAAAAACGTGGACAATCTTTCTTAAGAGTAGTCTGAACGCGCGTGGTGACCAAAGAAATGCGGCCAGTAAAACGAGAAAAACCCGCCAGATGAATACGGAACGGCTCTTTGCGAGCATCCGTTCTCACCGGCGGGTTCGTCTCAGAGCACGGTCAGTCCTTCGCCACCGATTCTTCGATCAGGTCCATGACCGATGAGTCGGCCAGGGTCGAGGAGTCTCCCACCTTGCGGTGTTCGGCGACGTCCTTGAGCAGGCGGCGCATGATCTTGCCGGAGCGGGTCTTTGGCAGTTCGGACACGATATGGACCTTCTTCGGCTTCGCGATCGGCCCGATGTCCTTGCCGACGTGTTGACGTAGCTCTTCGGAGATCTCTGGGGAGTCTTCGACGTCGTTGCCCACGATGACGAAGGCAACGACGGCCTGACCGGAGGTATCGTCCGCTGCTCCGACCACTGCCGCCTCGGCGACATAGGGGTGGGCAACCAAGGAAGACTCGATCTCGGCTGTCGACAGACGGTGCCCGGATACGTTCATCACGTCATCAACACGGCCGAGGAACCAGATGTCTCCGTCCTCATCGCGCCGGGCGCCATCCCCCGCGAAATAGGTGTTCTCGAACCGTGACCAGTAGGTCTCCTTGAAACGCTCTGGATCTTTCCAGATACCGCGCAGCATCGATGGCCATGGCTGGCGGATGACGAGGAGCCCACCTTCCGGACCGGCTGGGCTGTTGCCCTCATCGTCGACTACATCGACGGAGATGCCTGGGATAGGACGCTGTGACGAGCCTGGCTTCGTCGCCATCACGCCGGGAAGCGGAGCGATCATGTGCGCGCCTGTCTCCGTCTGCCACCAGGTGTCGACGATGGGGCAGCGCTCACCGCCGACGACGCGGTGGTACCAACGCCAGGCCTCAGGATTGATCGGCTCGCCGACGCTGCCGAGCAGACGCAGGCTGGAGAGATCGTATTTCGCTGGAATCTCCTCACCCCACTTCATGTATGTGCGGATCGCCGTAGGAGCGGCGTAGAGGATCGTTGCCTTGTACTTCTCGATGATCTCCCACCAGCGTCCCTGGTGGGGCGTGTCAGGAGTACCCTCATAGACGATCTGCGTGGCGCCGGCTGCCAATGGCCCGTAGGTGACATAGGAATGTCCGGTGACCCAGCCGACGTCGGCGGTGCACCAGAACACATCGGATTCGGGCTTGATGTCGAAGACGGCCTTCATCGAGTACAGAACCTGGGTGAGGTAGCCGCCCGAGGTGTGCAGGATGCCCTTCGGCTTACCGGTGGTTCCGGAGGTGTAGAGGATGAACAACGGGTTCTCGGAGTCGAAGAATTCGCATTCGTGCACAGAGCTCGCGGTTTCCACACTCTCGTGCCACCACTGGTCCCGACCGTCGACCATCTCGACGTCCTGACCCGTGCGGCGCACCACGAGAACCGTTTCGACGGGAGTGTCACCGTGTGACAGGGCGTCGTCCACGGCCGGTTTGAGGCTGGTGGCCTTGGCACGACGGTAGCTGCCGTCGGCGGTGATGACCACACGTGCTTCGGCATCGATGATGCGTGAGCGCAGCGCATCGGCGGAGAAGCCGCCGAAGACCACTGAATGGGCGGCGCCGAGGCGGGCGCAGGCCAACATGGAGATCATCGCTTCGGGGATCATGGGCAGGTAGATGGCCACACGATCTCCGGCTTTGACCCCGAGATCGGTGAGGGTGTTGGCTGCCTTGGACACTTCGGCGAGCAGCTCCGCGTAGGTGAAGGAACGGGAGTCGCCGGGTTCGCCTTCGAAGTTGATGGCAACGCGATCACCGTTGCCGGCGATGACATGGCGATCGAGGCAGTTGTAGGCCACGTTGATTTTGCCGCCGATGAACCACTTCGCGAATGGCGGGTTGGTCCAGTCGAGTACTTCGCCGAAGTCCTCATTCCAGTCGACGAGGTCACGAGACTGCTCGGCCCAGAAGCTCAGGTAGTCGGCATCGGCCCGCTCGTATTCGTCGGCCTTGACATTGGCGGCAGCAACGAACGCTTCAGGTGGGGTAAAGGTTTCGGATTCTGCTGTGCTGTCGGTCATTTTTCCCTCCGGCTTCTTTGATGGATCGAAAATTCTAGTTGCACTGTATACCCGAGGTGGGGCCCAGAGGCACCGGCGTCCGTTCGATGAACGGTGGTGTCCGGGGGTAGCAATCACTCAGAGGCTGTGCTATAGGACACACTCTGGGCACCGAGTGGTACGCGGGGGAGACGTACCCAGAGATTCACCGGCATCGGACCGGCGGCAGAGAAGGAGTGCGCAGGGGGTCCTGTTCTGCAAGGATGGGGGAGGAGTCTGTCAGGATGGAAACTAGACAGAAACATGGAGTTTGACGACCCTGTCCCCAAGAGCGACTGGAGTAATCGATGAGTTCGCCGCAGCACCCCACTGGATCGGGACCACAGCAGTGGCATGATCCGCACGCGCAGAACCCCGGCCCGAACAGCCAACCACAGTTCGGCCAAGGGCCGGCATATGGATCAGGACCTGCCTACGGTGCAGGACCTGATCCTCAGTCCTCCGGACCCGGCGGATACGGCGGCGGAACTGTCGGCTCGGGAGGACCAGGTCCCTATGGTTCGGGAGGGCCCGGTCCCTATGGTTCGGGTCCAGGTCCGCAGAACTCGGGTCCCGGTCCCTATGGTTCGGCACCGGCGCCGGGCCCATACGGTTCGGGCCCAGCTCCAGGTCCGCAGAACACTGGTCCAGGCCCTTACGGCTCGGGAGGCCCAGGACCCTATGGTTCGGCACCTGGTCCCTATGGTTCCGCTCCAGGCCTGCAGGGGTCAGCGCCGGGTCAGTTCGGTTCCGCAGGTCCAGCAGCCCAGAAGAGTCCGCGCACCGGCCCGGGCCTCCTCGGGCCGCTGACCTTGCGCGATCTGTTCCTGCTCTTTGCAGGACTCCTCTCATTAGTTGTCCTCTTCGTGCCGTTCAAGGGCGATGGGTTCGTATCGGTGTCGCTGTGGCATTGGACCATCGACGCTATGGGCACCTTGACATTCGACGTGTTCGGAATCTGGTTGATTGTGGCGGCAGTCTTCGTCAGCAAATTCGGCAACGGTGGGCTCAAGGTCGGTTCACTCAGCCTTGATCAGGCGATCTCGGTTCTGTCCGGCGCTGCGTTCACCTTCGCCTTCGTTCACCTGCTGACGTCGGTCCAGTACTGGCACGTCGGTGCGTATCTTGCCTTCTTCGCAGCTCTGATTGCCTTCTTCGCGGGCGTATTCACCATGCTTCCCTTCTTCAGCAAGGAATTCGCGGTTCGCGATGATGTTGCCGCACATCCGAAGGCACGCCCCGTGAGTAAGCGCGCACCGCATCCAGCTCCTGTGGCGAACGTGCCAGACGCCCACAACGGCCCGGGCGGATTCGGTGCACCCTACGGTGGTCAGTCCAATGGACCGATCGGTTCGCAGGGTCAGCCAGGAGCACCCCTACATCCAGGTCAGCAAAGTGGACCGGGTCAGTTCGGCGGACAGAGCCAGTTCGGCGGCCCAGGTCAGCAGACTGGCGCAGGCCAGCCAGGTGGAGTGGACCAGTTCGGCCAGCCAGGACAGTACGGACAGCCAAACCAGCCAGGACAGTCGGGGCAATTCGCTGCGCCCGCACAGTCGGCAGCAGCCGGTCAGTTCGCTGCGCCAGAACAGAATGGCCAGCCTGTTGGGCGGGACCAGTTCGGTCAGCCCGATGGGCAGGACCAGTTCGGTCAGCCTATCGGAGCCGAACAGGGAAGCCCATATGCTCCGCCGGAGCAGCAGGCGCAGGAGTCGTCTTTCGATTCTGCAGCGGCAGCCGATGACTCGGCAGACCAGGCGTTTCAGAGCACAGGGTCGGGCCAGACCTACCTGGGCGCCCAAGACTCACAGGACCCCCAGCACACGCAGAGCGAACCGACGCAGACGTTCGGCTTCGGCGCTCAGCGTGAGGAATCGCCGTGGAGCAACGACGGCGAAACAGCAGTTCAAGCTCCCGTGCCTGCCGAGGGCTCAAGCACCAGCGGTTCGAATGACGGAGGCGACTCCCGTGATGCGAGTGGCTCCGGCGAGGACAGCCGGGGCACCACCGAGTCGAAGTCAGGCAGTGCTGACCACGATTCGTCGGGAGCGGGCACGACCGCTGCCGTCGCAGGCGCGGGCGCAATCGGAGTCGGTGCCGCAGTTGCCGGAGTAGCCTCAGCGAGCTCAGAATCTGAGTCGAAGTCGGAATCAGAACGTCGTCGCGGACGCCATGCCGCTCCCAATTCGCATGGAGAATCCGAAACAGTTGAGGGACGGGCCGATGGACGGGACGAGCGTTCAGAAGGTGGCCCCGACCGCACCGAAGGCGCCGCTCGTCAATCGGTCAGCGACCGGGGAAACAAGGCCGGAACCACTTCAGGTGCGGCGGTGACGTCGACGCAGACTGATTCCTCACCACTGACCGACGACGACTCCACTTCTCCCGCGGAGAGCAGCTCGCTTGCCTCGAAGGTCAACGCTCACGAATCGGACACCAACGTTCGTGCCTCCGAAGGGGTTGCGCTGAAGCCGGAAGACGGCTCAAGCGACTCAACCACCTCAGTTGACTCAACCACCTCAACCGCTTCAGCCGTCTCGGGCGAATCAGCTGACTCAACCGCTTCGGCGAATGCCCGACGCAGCGAGAGAAGCACGACCGCCGATGAGGACCGTGGAAGCGCGGCCGGCGCCGACAGGCCACACACCGGGGCTTCTGACGAGAATGCCACCGTCGTCAGCGGTTCCCCCGCGACTGGTGCTGCTGGTGCTGCTGCCGCAACAGGTGCGACTGGTGCCGCGGAATCGGCTCCGGAACGTACCACCCACCCGGAAGCTGACGAACCGACGCAGTACGTGCCGGTGGCTGGCTATGGCAGCAACCGACATGGCGGCAACGGCTCGGACACAGGAGAGGCGAGCGGGCGCGGCGGAGACAACGCCGAGAACGCGCCTTCGGCTCCACAGTTCGGAGCAGCGACCGCCTCGTCGAACTCCTTCGCGATCGACGAAGAGGAAACTGTCGCCCAAAGCGCAGTTCAGCCGGGCACCAGCCTGGACGATCGCGAGGACCGTTCGGGTGAGAACCAGAACGATGCCGACCAGGACGCGTCCGATCAGGGTGCTGGCCAGAACGTGATTCGGGCGTTCTGGTTCGCCGTTCCCGAACCGCGCGAAGCCGTGGACGCGACCACCGGAATGCCGGTGTTCACGATCTACCCCGGAGACTGGTTCCTCGGTCTAGAGGACAACGGTTCGTGGTTCAAGGTTCGTGATTCGGATGGTCGCGAAGGACTCCTGCGCAACACCGAAGGTGTCCAGCGCGGCTGAGACCTCAACGGTCGACTCGTGTGCTCGGGCTGTGGACAACGGTCCGAGCACACGTCGTCTGACCACCTGGGCAGACACTGTGAGACTGTGCCCGTGAGGGCTCTGACCGTGCGAGATGCTCAAACCGACCGAGATGGGGCGGCTCCTGTGACTTGAGTGCACAGGAGCCGCCCCATCTGTCTTTTGTCCACAACCCACAGTGTGTACCTGTCCTCAGGGCATACTGCGGGTCCACGCTGTCACCATGCAGGTAGCACTCATCACCGACCTCGGCGCCATCACCGACGAATGCGCACGAGTCGCCGAAAGCATCGGCATTTCGCTCAAGGTCCTGCCTCCGGACTCGGGCGGCTGGCAGAACGCCTCTCTCATTCTCCTCGGCGAGGATGTTCGCGAGGCTCCGGCCACGGACCATGCGGACCGCATCCTCGTCGTCCTCGACGGGGACGAACCCAGCTCGGCGTGGAAGCGTGCGGCCCACCTCGGCGTCGAACAGTTGGCGGTTCTGCCCTCCGCCGCGGAGTGGCTGAGTGGACGCATGATCGCAGCCGTCGAACCGCCTGTGGCCCCCGGCGTCACTGTCGGCGTCGTCGCCGGGTGCGGAGGAGCGGGCGCCTCGGTGCTTGCCTGTGCTCTTGCCCGCCGTGCCGGACCGGATGTGAGCACGGTCCTCGTCGACGCTGATCCGCTGGGCGGTGGACTCGATCTGGTGCTCGGGGCCGAACAGGTTCCGGGCCCACGCTGGGCCGATCTCAGTGCATCACGGGGACAGCTTCGGCCCTCGACGCTGAGTCAGGCGCTGCCCCGACACGAGGGCTTGGCCATCCTGTCGTGGGGCCGCGACGACATCCTTGACCTCGACCCGGACGTATTCGACGACTTCCTGGCGGCCGCCGGACAGGCGTTCGAACTCGTCATCGTCGACTTGCCTCGCCACGCCCCACCACAGTGGACGCGCCGCTGCCATCACGTCCTGCTCGTCTCCCCGGCACGGGTCCGGTCCGCAGTCGCAGCATCTCAAGTCGCCAAACGCCTGTCCCAATCCCATCCCGACGTCCGTCTTGTCGTTCGCGACACCGGTGCCGGAGGTCTTGACTCCGAGCTCCTCGCCGATTCCATCGGACTCGACCTCGCCGGCAGCATCCGTGACGATCGTGGCCTGTCCGCCGCTGTCGACCGGGGCGAGGGCATCCCCGGCGGGGCACGACTGGGCAAACTCGTCGACCGGCTTCTGGGGGAGTGGGTGGAATGAGCGAATGGCTCGACGCCTCACTTGTGGCAGAGGTCCGCAAGACCCTGCTCGACAATCCGGGGCCGGTGACCACAGCTGCCGTCGCCGAGGCGGTTCAACGCACCGGGCGGGTGCTCGGTTCCAGCGCCCTCCTCGAACTCGTGAACCGACTGTCCGCGCAGCTCTCCGGAGCAGGTCCCCTCCAATCAGTGCTCGAAGTCGCTGACACCACCGATGTGTTCGTCAACGGACCACGTGAGATCTTCGCCGACACCGGAACGGGACCCCACCTTCTCGACCTGTCCTTGGGTTCTGAGGACGAAGTGCGGTCATTGGCTGTGCGCTTGGCGGCTCTGGGCGGCCGCCGTCTCGATGATTCGAGTCCGTTCGTCGATGTCAGGCTGCCCGACGGGGTACGTATGAACGCGATTGTGCCACCGATCTCGGGTGATCACACGACGATCTCCTTCCGAGTTCCCCGGCATGCCGGCTTCACCTTCGACCAGTTGCTCACCGGCGGATTCATCCCCGAAGAAGTGCACGAACTTCTCATCTCGGCGGTCCGATCCCGAGCCAACATCCTCATCTCCGGCGGCACCGGAACCGGAAAGACGGTCCTCCTCGGCGCGCTTCTGGGTCTTGTCGATACAGAGCACCGCATCGTCATCGTCGAGGACTCTCGAGAACTCATCGTCGGACACTCCCACGTGGTCCAGCTCGCCGCGCGTCAGGCCAATGTCGAGGGCGGCGGTGAAGTGACGCTGACGGACCTCGTTCGAAACGCCCTGCGGATGCGGCCCGACCGCCTCGTCGTCGGAGAGTGCCGAGGCGCGGAGGTGAGGGACATGCTCACCGCGCTGAATACCGGCCACGAGGGCGGCAGCGCCACGATCCACGCGAACACAGCCGAAGCCGTTCCCAGCCGCCTGGCAGCGCTGGGTGCATTGGCGAACATGAGTCCACAGGCCGTGTTCTCACAGTTCTCAACGGCAATCGACCTCGTCATCCACCTGCGCCGGATCGGAGCCGACCGAGGAATCACAGAACTGGCCATTCCCACTCGGGAGAGCAGCAGCGGGGTGACAATGGAACCCGTCTGGGGCCGACCGTCCCCACTGTCCGAGGGCACCTTCAACCGTCGAGCCCTGAGCCGATTCGAAGCAGTGCTCGAGCAGAAGGCTGCCTGATGCTCACCGCCATCGCCGTGCTAGTTGCTGTGAGCATCATCCTCAGCGCACCGCTTGACCCGGCATCGCGACTGCAGGATCTGCTCCGCACACGCCCGGACAGGGACGACTCCCGCGGAGGTGGACGATCGACCAAAGAAGATCCCGAACAGGACAAGCTGTGGGCCATCTCGGCGGTGGAGAACTGTGCGCACCTGCTCAAGGTGGGAATGACTCCGCAGGCAGTGATGGCGACCCTGAGTCGGCAGAACGCACAATTGGCACCGATCTCTCGTGCGATCTCCTTGGGCGAGGAACCCGGACGAGCCATTGCCACCAGGGGCGCAGCACTGCCACCTGCAGCCGCCGAAGTCTTCGCCGGCATGTCGTCGGTGTGGACCGTGTCGGAGCGTTCCGGTGCACCCGCGGCCGACATGATTCTCCGCTATGCCACGGCACAGCGCAGCGCCCTCGATGCTGATCGGGAGAGACGCATAGCGATGGCCGGGCCTCGAGCGACAGTCCGAGTCCTCAGCTGGCTGCCGTTGATCGGGGTCGGTCTCGGGCTGCTCATCGGCGTCCAACCCGTTGAACTGTTCTCAGGACTTCCTGGCCGGTTGAGCATCGGCGGCGGTCTCGCCCTCTACCTCGTCGGGCGCTGGTGGATGCGACGAATGATGGCTCGGGCGGAGCGCTGATCGATATGACCACGGTCCTGATGGGAGTGCTCATCGCGATGGGAGTTCTGTTGTGGTCGGGCAGATCCGACGGGCGGCTGAGACGCCTGCTGAACGGGGGGAGTGAACGACGGCAAGGCGGTGTCGAGGCGCCCAAGCGGGATTCGCAGCTGGACTCGAAGGACCAGTCTCGGGTGGTCGATGACCTGCTCGCCTTCGACCTCGATCTCGTGGCCATCTGCCTCACCTCCGGGTTGCCGATCCCGGTCGCTCTGGCATTGACCGCCGAGGCGACAGGCGACAGGTCCGGGTTGGGGCGAATCTCGCGGTCCATGACGATCGGGGGCCAAGACCTGTCCGACGATGATCGACTCATCCCGGTGCTGGAAGTCTTCGAATTCTCCGAACACACAGGCGTCGGACCCGCACCACTCATCGAATCCGTTGCGAAGGAACTCCGGGACTCATCCCGCAGGCGCAGACAGGAGGCGGCTGCGGCTCTGGGCGTCAAACTCGTCGTACCGCTGGGAGTCTGCATCCTCCCAGCTTTTCTGCTGCTCTCGGTCGTTCCCGTGGTCATTTCGCTGCTGTCTGACCTGACGACTGTCTTCTTCTGACAGAATCCGACACCCATGACAGAACCCCTGACCCAGGGGCCGACCGCGCGTTCTGACTGTCGTGAGTGATTGTCGACCGACCGTTCAGCTGGCCTTGGTAAGGTCGGGGGATGGCACCGGTTACGCCCTTCAATCAACTGTCCAACGTCGAACAAGCCGAAGAATACGCCGACAAGCTCTTCACCGGTCGGCACGTCAGGCTTCGTCCGCTGCAGCAGGAGGATCTGCCCTACCTCGAACAGTGGTGGTTTGATCCCTCGATCGTGGTTCTGCAGAACCACACGGTGCTGCCGCGACCCGAGGGCGGGGTGTCCGAACAGTTCGCACTGTGGAGCGCGAACAAGGATACCGATGCGGTCGGTTTCAGCATCGAGCTGCTCGAGACCGAGGAATTCGTCGGTCACGTGACACTCTTCGGACGGAATTCGATCAACCAGTCCGCCACCTTGGCCATCGTCCTCGGACCCGAGTTCCACGGCCGCGGCTATGGCTCCGATGCCGTGCGTCTGGGCATCAAATACGGCTTCCTGCAGCTGGGACTCAACCGTATCGAGCTGCAGACATGGGCGTTCAACACCCGCGGCATCGCTTCGTACACGAAGGCCGGATTCGTCGAAGAGGGACGTCGCCGTGAGGCTGTCTTCTTCAACGGTCGTCGCCACGACGAAGTCCTCATGGCAATCCTCAAAGAGGAGTGGGCCGGCCGGGGCTGACTCGTGTGCTTCAACCTGTGGAATCAGCCTCGACTCATGTGCGTTTCGACTGTGGACGCTGAACCTGTTTCCACAGCTCGATTGTGACCTCTGGACGTGAGTCCTCGTCTCATCCAACACTGAAACTCTCATCGCAGACCGCGAATGAGGGCTTCAACGAGGAGGAGACTATGAGCATAGAGACAAAGCCGACCGACTGTGACGGGCCGCCCTACCCGCAATGGGGTCAGGTGCGAAGCGTCGATACCAGCGATGTCGATTGGTCCGGAACAGCCCTGTACTCCGGCGCTGTCACCGGCACCGATGCGGATGCTGCTGCGAATGCCATCGACCGTGAAGAACCCTGGCGAGAGGATGGCACTCCAGAACCCTGGGGTCCCGACGCAGGGGCAACGACCGCAGAATATGCGATCACCACCCTTGCTGCCTGCGGATTCGCGGCGCTTCTGGTCGTCATTCTGAAATCGGAACCGATCAAAGAACTTGTCACCGGCGTAATCCAGACCGCCCTCGGGCTCGGAGCCTGACATGGCGACCGGATGCTCCTGTGACTCACGAAGACAGAAGCAGCACCGGGATGCGGGAACGGCCACCGCCGAATTCGCAGTGGTCATGCCCGCCGTTGTGCTTCTCATTATCGTACTCACAGGGGCAGCCGCCGTCGGCTTCTCCCAGTTGAGAGCCTTCGACGCAGCCAGATCTGCCGCCCGAGAGATCGCCCGTGGTGAACCACAGGCAGCGGTCGTGACCGAAGCCAAGAAGCACGCTGGAAATGCGTCCGAGGTGCTGGTCCGTTCCGAGGGAGGATATTCGACGGTGACCGTCACCATCGAACTCCCCGCAGTGATCATCTTCCTCAGCGAAGTCGAAGCAGCAGCGACGGCGCGAACAGAAGGAAGTCGCTCCACTGCCGGCGAGGCCCTGGGCCAGCCCGCTTCAGGTAGACTGCCGTGACGAACATCGTGGTCGGGCTATGCTCGATGATCCTGGTCCTCGTCACCGCTATCGGCGGCCTCAGCCAAGCCTTCGCAGCCCACAGCACAGCGCAGAGTGCCGCCGACCTTGCGGTGCTCGCGGCGGCCGACGTAGTTCGCGGACTCGCCACCGGCGATCCCTGTGACATTGCCAAGGAGGTCGCGAAGCGCAACGGTGCGGTGCTCGACGACTGTCGTGCATCGACGTCAGAGCAGAGTGCCTATGTCCAGGTCGAAGTCGACATCCCCGGCCTGCTGCCGAAGGTGAAGGAAAAGGCCGTGGCCGGGCAATAGAAGGAGTGGTCAAAAACGACGGAGATCGTCAGTCCAACACGGCGCGCAGCAGTCGCAGAGCCGCATCCTTCTCCAAGGGTTCATTGCCGTTGCCGCATTTTGGTGACTGCACGCACGAAGGACAGCCGTCGACGCATTCGCACGCGGCGATCGCATCACGTGTCGCGCCCAGCCACCCTTCGATGACCTCGTAGCCGCGCTCGGCGAACCCGGCCCCGCCGGCGAGCCCGTCGTAGACGAAGACCGTGGCCATTCCGGTGTCAGCGTGCAGCGCGGTGGAGACGCCGCCGATGTCCCACCGGTCGCAGCCGGCGAACAGCGGCAGAAGACCGATCGAAGCATGCTCGGCTGCGTGGACGGCACCGGGCAGGTCGGCATGGACGATCTCGGCTTCGTCCAACAGCGTCTGCGGAATCGTCCACCACACGGCTTTGGTCTCCAGGGTGCGTTCGGGCAGATCGAGTTCGTGTTCGGCGATGATCGCCCCACCGCGCTTCGCCCGCATCCGGTAGGCGATGACATGGTCCTTCACATCGACCGTCCCGCTGTGCACGGACACACCGGAGGACAGAGTCCGCTGCTGATCGGTGTCGACGATGTCGATCTCGGTCTGGGACCTGGCCTGCGTCGTGTAGTCGACTTCGGCACGTTCGACCAGCGCCACATGTTCCTCGAGATCAAGGTCGAGGACCGTGAAATCGGCGCCCTGATGCGTATAGACCGCACCGGGATGAGCCCCAGTGAAAGCACCGGACTCGTCGACGGTGCCCAACAGTGCACCCGTGCTGGCCTCGACGAGTCGGAACTGTCCACCCCCGCTGCCACGGATGTCGGACATGTCCGCCGCGGACGAGTCCTTCGCCCAGAACCACCCGGTGGGTCGTGCGCGCAGGAGCTTTCGCTCGACTAAGTCAGCGAGCACCTCGGCGGAGTTGTCGGGGAAGTGAACGAGATCCGCCTTCGTCAGCGGTACCTCGGCGGCTGCGGCACACAGGTGCCCGCCCAGAACATGTGGATTGCCGGGATGGATGACACCAGCATCGACGGGAGCATCGAAGATGACTTCGGGATGGTTCACGACATAGGTGTCCAGCGGGTCATCACGGGCGATGAAGACGGCCATCCACCGCTGCCCCGCACGTCCCGCACGACCGGCCTGCTGCCACAGTGACGCCAGGGTTCCGGGCCACCCGGAGATGATGACGAGGTCGAGGCCGGAGATATCGATCCCGAGCTCAAGAGCGTTCGTCGACGCCACCGCCAGGAGACGTCCTGATCGCAGTGCCGACTCGAGGAGTCTGCGCTCCTCGGCAAGATAACCGCCGCGATAGGCCGCGACCTTGTCCTTCAACGAGTCATCGACCTGAGCGACCTGGTCACGCACGGTCGACGCCAATGCTTCTGTGCCGCGGCGGGAGGCGATGAACGCAATCGAACGATAGCCTGCGCACATTGCGTCGGTGAGGATATCTGCCGCTTCGACAAGGCCGCTGCGGCGCTCGCCGCCGGGGGAGACCGGTGGCTCCCAGAGAGCGAAGCTGCCCGAGGCGCGGGGAGACGAATCCTGGCTCACCGCGTGCACTTCGCGTCCCGTGAGCTTGGAGAACGCCTCATCCGGGTTCGCCATCGTCGCCGACGCTCCGATGACCACAGGGTGAGCCCCATAGTGCGCGGCGATGCGCAGCAGGCGGCGGAGGATCAGTGCCACGTGGGAGCCGAAGACTCCTCGGTAGCGGTGGGCCTCGTCGATGACGATGAAGCGCAGCGACTTGAATAGCCGAGCGAACCGTTCGTGCTGCGGCAGGACCCCGCGGTGGAGCATGTCCGGGTTGGTGAAGATGATGTTCGCATGCCGTCTGGCCCAGTCCTTCGACGCCTGGGAGGTGTCGCCGTCGTAGGTCGCAGGCCGCATGCCCTGGACGATGAGCTTCTCCAGATTCGCCAACTGATCAGCGGCCAAAGCCTTGGTCGGTGCGATGTAGATCGCCGAGGAGGTGCGCAGCTTCGCACGGGTGCTCTGAATCGATTCGAGGACCGGCAGCCAGAACCCCAAAGATTTCCCCGAGGCAGTCGGAGTGGCGATGACGACGTCCGAACCGTGCCTCGCCGCCTGCGCTGCTTCGAGTTGGTGGTCCCACAGCTGATCGACCCCGATGGCATGACAGGCGTGTTTGAGTTCCTCGTCGATCCACTCCGGCCAGTCCGACTCATGTTCGAACCGCTGTGGAATATCGCGCACGTGGACGATCCGTTCATCCCTGGCACCGAATCCGGTGACGATGTCGAGAAGAGCAGAAGAGGCCATGGCCCCAATTATGGCGCAGTCAGAGTCCTCGGGGTGCAGTCGCTAGGATTTGTGTGTGATTGAACAAGACATGACCCTAGTGGCAGACCGACTCTACAGGGCCGGATACACCGAGCCACGGCTCCGACAGTTCTGGGGTGGACCCATCGCCTCCGCACTGGTGCGCAACAACGCGGCCCCCGCGATCCACTTCTGCCAGACGGTGCTCGAATCCGCCCAGACACAGACACAGACACAGCCGCAGGCACAGGAACCCGGTGAGGCTCCAAAGCGGTTCGACGAGCACCTGGCGGCACTGGCGATGCTCTTCCACTTCCATCGCGAGATCAGCACCGAAACGGCGCGCGCAGCCCTCGGCGAGGACGCGTTCGATATCGCAGTCGACAGCGGACTGCTCGTGACCAGCAGTCGTGGCACCACAGACGATGGTGCCGAGATCTCGAACGCCGAGGTGGGGGAGCCGGGACACGTGTCCGCTCCGTTTGCGGTCACTCCCTATGATCTGCCGGTCGGTGTTCCACGCGGCTTCCGCCGCGGCGACGAAAACCTCTATCTCGTCAGCGACCATGGAACTCTCATCAACCCCGATGTTCTCGACGGCGACTTCGTGCTTGGACTCGGCGGGGCCGGACGCACGCTCGTGTCACTGACACCGCGTGACCATGTCTCCATCTCCGCCGATATCGGCACCGGGTGTGGGATCCAGGCTCTGCTGTTGGCCCGCCACAGCGACCGCGTCATCGCCACCGACATCTCAGAGCGCGCTCTGCACCTGACCGGACTCAGCGCCGGACTCAATGGCGTGGACAACATCGAACTTCGGGCAGGATCCATGCTCGAACCGCTCAGCGAATCAGTCGATCTGCTCGTGTCCAATCCGCCCTTCGTCATCACCCCGCGCACCACCGTGGCCAACTTCGAATACAGGGACGGCGGGATGACCGGTGACCGGCTGGTGCAGTCCCTGTTCACCGCGATTCCCGACCACCTGCAACCGGGCGGACGATCAGTGTGCCTCGGGAACTGGGAGACCACCTCGGCGGTGGATGCAGGGCCGGAGGCCTGGGTCACGGACCCGGATACCTCGGTGCTCGTCATCGAACGTGAGGCGCTCGACCCCATCGCCTACGCAGAGACATGGATCAGAGACGGAGGCATCCCTCGTGCCAGCGAGGACTGGAACGCGGCAACTGCAGCCTGGATTGAGGACTTCGACACACGTGATGTGACCGAGGTCGTCTTCGGATACGTCATCATGCACAGGGCCGAGCACAGCTGCGCCACAGATAACGATGTCCCAACGATTGCCGACCACACGATTGCCGGCAACGGCGAACAGCCATCATCCGTGTTCAAGACAAGGGTCAGGACCACCTCGGCGATAGCGAACAACCCGCATGGACTCGGACAATTCATCGCGACCACATTCGCGCTGCGATCGTGGCTGGCGACTGCCGGTGCCGAAGAGATCGCGAACACCGTATTCACCCGCTCCCCGGACCTCGTCGAGCACCGCCACCATATGCCCGGAGAATCAGACCCGAGCTCGATCACGCTGGAACAGGGCATCGGATTCGGTCAGGTCTTCGACCTTGACACAGCCCTGGCCGGATTCGTCTCGGTCGCTGACGGAAGCCTGACTCTGCGGCAGACAGCGGTGGCTCTTGCACAGCTTCTCGACGTCAACCCGACCGCACTCGAAGACCAGCTCATCGCTCAGGTGAGACAGCTCGTCACCGCCGGTGCACTGCTGCCTGTGAACGAGAGGAAACAGGAATAACGGTAGTATCGAAAGCCGTTGCCGTTCAGGTTCGCTGCATCAGCCCGATGCAGGTCAGGCACGATCATCAGTGTTACATTGGGCCGGATCGTCCGTTTATTCGATCAACCGGCGCCGTGAGAGGAATGTGAAAGCGTGACCACAACCGAGAAGCAGCCCCGCCGTCTCGTCATCGTCGAGTCCCCGACGAAGGCGCGAACGATCGTTGGGTACCTCGGAGAGGGTTACGACGTTGAGGCGTCGGTCGGCCACATCCGCGACCTTCCCACCCCGTCCGAACTCCCGGCAGACATGAAGAAGGGACCGTACGGAAAGTTCGCTGTCGACGTCGACAACAACTTCGATCCCTACTACCGCGTCGACCCGGGCAAGAAGAAGAAGGTCACCGAACTCAAGCGCCTCCTCAAGGACGCCGACGAACTCTATCTCGCAACAGATGAGGACCGGGAAGGTGAGGCCATCGCCTGGCACCTTCTCGAAGTCCTCAAGCCGAAGATCCCCGTCAAGCGCATGGTCTTCCACGAGATCACCCGCGAGGCCATCGAGCGGGCACTGGAGAACACCCGTGAGATCGACACCGCTCTCGTCGACGCACAGGAGACCCGCCGCATCCTCGACCGCCTCTACGGCTACGAGATCTCGCCCGTCCTGTGGCGCAAGATCCGTGCGGGGCTCTCCGCCGGCCGTGTCCAGTCGGTGGCGACCCGACTCGTCGTCGAACGCGAACGCGAACGCATGGCCTTCGTCTCCGCCGACTACTGGGACCTCGACGTCGACTTGGGACTGCCCGATGGCACCAGCCCGTTCGCCGCGAACCTTTCAACCCTCGACGGTGCACGCGTGGCCTCCGGCCGAGACTTCAATGACAAGGGTGAGCTGAAGAACTCCTCGGCCACCGTCGTCGACCAGGCCAGAGCCGAAGCGCTGGCCACGGAGCTCAACGGCACCGCGAAGGACGCGCTGACGGTCACTGCCGTCGAGTCGAAGCCGTATTCGCGCAAGCCTGCGGCACCGTTCACGACCTCGACCCTTCAGCAGGAAGCCGGCCGTAAGCTGCGCATGAGTGCTCGTCAGGCCATGCGCACCGCCCAGTCGCTGTACGAGCACGGTTACATCACCTATATGCGTACCGACTCCTCTGCGCTGTCGGGTCAGGCGATCTCCGCGGCACGGAAACAGGTGACCGAACTCTACGGTCCCGAATTCGTTCCGCAGTCGCCTCGCACCTACTCGGGCAAACAGAAGTCGGCGCAGGAGGCCCACGAGGCGATCCGTCCCTCCGGTGACTCCTTCCGCACCCCGGCCCAGGTCTCGAAATCGCTCAGCGGCGACGAGTTCCGTCTCTACGACCTGATCTGGAAGCGCACAGTCGCCAGCCAGATGGCCGATGCCAAGGGCAAGACCGCAACGATCAAGGTCCGCGCCGACCTCGCCGACGGCCATGATGCGGGCTTCAGCGCCAGCGGCACCGTCATCACCTTCCGCGGGTTCCTCGCCGCCTACGAAGAGGGCACCGACGCCGGACGCTATGACACGAAGTCCGGCGAGTCACGCCTGCCGCAGGTCGAAGAAGGACAGTCGCTGTCCGTGGTCAAGGCCGAAGCCGACGGTCACACGACGGCCCCACCGCCACGCTTCACGGAAGCCAGCCTGGTCAAGCAGCTCGAAGAGCTCGGCATCGGCCGACCGTCAACCTACGCCGCCACGATCTCTGTCATCCAGGACCGTGGATACGTCACCTCCCGCGGCAATGCGCTGGTACCCAGCTGGCTGGCGTTCTCCGTCGTCCGCCTCCTTGAGGAGCACTTCACAGGCCTCATCGACTACGCGTTCACCGCCGACCTGGAATCCGAACTCGACCGGATCGCCATGGGCGAGGAAGACCGCAAAGCGTGGTTGGCCCGCTTCTACTTCGGCGACAAGTCCCAGGACCGCGAAGGGCTCAAGGAAGTCGTCGACGACCTCGGCGACATCGACGCCCGCGAGGTCAACACCGTGCGGATCAGCGAAGGCGTGAATCTGCGTGTGGGTCGTTATGGGCCCTACCTCGAGGTCCCGGCCTCCGAAGAGGGCGCGGACCCGAAACGCGTGTCTGTGCCCGAGGATCTGGCCCCGGATGAGCTGACCGCGGCCAAGGCCGCTGAACTCATCGAATCGCAGGGTGATGGCGACCGTGAACTCGGTGTCGACCCAGAGACCGGACACACCATCGTGGCGAAGAACGGGCGCTTCGGCCCCTATGTCTCCGAGATTCTGCCCGAGCCCGAGGAGAAGCCCAAGCGCGGAGCGAAGAAGCCGAAGCCTCGCACCGGCTCTCTGTTCAAGTCCATGGACCTGAATTCGATCGACCTTGAGACGGCACTGACCCTGCTCAGCCTTCCCCGGGTCGTCGGCCAGGACGAAGAGGGCACTGACATCACCGCCCAGAACGGTCGCTACGGTCCGTACCTGAAGAAGGGCACGGACTCACGGTCGCTGACCGACGAAGAGCAGATCTTCAACATCACCTTGGACGAGGCGCTGAAGATCTACGCCCAGCCGAAGCAGCGCGGTGGCCGTCAAGCCGCAGCACCATTGAAGGAACTGGGCGAGGATCCCATTTCGAAGAAGCCGGTTGTGGTCAAGGACGGTCGCTTCGGCCCCTACGTCACCGATGGTGAGTTCAACGCCACTCTGCGCAAGGACGATACGGTCGAGTCGATGAACATCGGCCGCGCCGCCGAGCTCCTGGCGGAGAAGCGTGCGAAGGGACCGGCTAAGAAGAAGGCGCCGGCAAAGAAGGCACCAGCGAAGAAGGCTCCCGCTAAAAGGACGACGGCTGCCAAGACGGCCGCTGCAAAGAAGACTCCGGCGAAGACAGCTGCGAAGTCGACGACAGCCAAGAAAGCCACGACGGCGAAGTCGACGACAACGAAGACCGCTGCCGCGAAGAAGACGACAGCCGCTAAGAAGTCGACGACTGCGAAGCCGAAGACTCCCTGACGAGCCTGGGTCGGCTGGCATCGACGCCCCTTAGGTGGACGTTTTGGACTGATTTCCCGCTCTGGGATCGGCCCAAAACGACCATCTAAGTCGTTCACAGTGGCTGAGATGCGGGTCATCGGCTCTTATTAAGCACGTTCACTCGATGCGTTTGCACCTGATGTGTTTGCAGCTGACTCATCGGCGAACGCGTGCAGGGTCTGACCATCGAGGCGGAAGGTCTCCCACTCGTCCTGAGCGTTCGCGCCCAGCGAGCGGTAGAACCCGATCGAGGGCTCGTTCCACTTGAGCACGCACCACTCGAGGCGGGTCAGACCCCGTTCCTGGCAGATTTGAGCCAAGTGCCCCAGCAGGGCTTTGCCGGCCCCGATGCCGCGATGATCAGGGTCGACGAACAGATCCTCGAGCCAGATCCCATTCTTTCCAGTCCAGGTGGAGAACGAATGGAACCAGATCGCGATGCCGATGATCTGCCCTTCCACCTCGGCGACGAGCCCATAGGTATTCGGACGGCCATCGTCTGGGAACATCACCGCAGCGAAGTCGTCCTCGGTGGCGTCGACCGCGTCGGGTTCCTTCTCATACACGGCCAGAGCATGGACAAGTCGGAGAATGTCCGGCAGATCGTTCTTCGTCGCCTCGCGCACATTCATGAGGTCATAGTCTCCAATCGCTTCAGCGTCGCAGTGCAGGAATTGTCGCAGTGCAGGAATTTTCGCAGTTCTAGGGGTGTCACAGCACATGAGTGCCGGTCTTCTCCGGCAGCGCCGCGAGCTCGTCGGCGGTGGGCTCACCGGGCGTGTGTGGATCGGCATAGGAATAGTAGGAGGCGAACGCCTCGGCGACGGCATCGATCGTGATCTCGGGGTGAACTTCACTGATCGAACCGCCCGTGGCAGGGTCCCACTCGATGCCCAGGGCCGCCTCGACGTCGGTGAGGACGGCACGGATGGGATCGGGATCCTCGACGATCACGGAGGACGAGAACAGCCACGCACCTGAGACCACCCGCTGTGCGGTTCCGATCGCCTTGATCCGACCGGCCACGTTGACGCTGTGCTCTCCGGGGCAGTATTCACCGGGAATCTCGCCGAGGCGGGCGTCGACTCCGATGCCACGCAGAACCTCGACGTAGTCCTGCCCGAACCCGGAGAACCTGGCGGTCGTGTCCTTGATGAAGGCATCACTGGGTTCGATGTGATCGATGACCAGGGACCCCCGATGATAGGCCGCGGCTCGCCCGCCGAGGCTGCGCAGAGCTGGGGTGAAACCGTGATCTCGGGCTGCTTCGACGGCCCTCGGGAACCCGGGGAGGAAGCGGTCTCTGGCCCCGAATGCCACCGTCGGAGCAGGGCGGTACATCCGCAGGGTCGCCTCGCGGCTGCCATGCTTGACCGAGTCGAGGAGGACTCGGGCGAAGGCGAGCTCCTCGATCGGACTCAGTCCGGTGGTTGCAACTGCTGACATGGCGGTATTCGTAGTGTGCACGCAATCAAGAGTAGAGGATCAGGCGTCGGTGAGAAGAGATCCGGCCGGTTCCAAGAGATATGTCAGTCGCGGCAGATATTGTAGGGCTGTGAGTATGTTGACGACTACAGGACATCGACTTCCCGGAGCCCCTGGCCGGTTGGTTGCCGAGACCGCTGCTTGGGGCGCACTGATAGTGCTCGTGGCGATCAGCTATGTCGTGGCGGGCACCAGCGGATTCTTCGCCACGATCGGTGGGCGGGCGTTTACCGCAACGGCAGACAGCATTGGTGCGGGAGGCTTCGACAACCAGTTGGGAAGCCTGTCACTCCTCATCGTCTTCGTCCTCGCCGGGGCCGGACTGTTCATCCCGCAGAAGATCTTGGCGAGCAAGGGCCCGGCCGTGCGCAAACTCGCGCTCAGCATCGCCGCTGTCATCGAGGCTGGGTTGCTCATCGTCCTCTCCCTCGCACCGAGTGCCTGGCTGACCTGGGTCACCGCACTGTTCCTCGGAGCCGTCGTCGGCCTGCTGATGAGCATCAATCCGTTCACGAACGAGAAGCCGTGGCGTCGAGTCGGCATCCCCGCAGCGATCCTCGTCTTCGTCGCATTCTCCTTCCAGATCATCGGTGGGTCCGCCGCAGGCACTCAGTCCCTGGGGTGGATGAGTCTCCTGGTGGGTGTCGCCATGGCCGTCGGCGCCGTGATCATCTTCCTCACTCCTGAGCGTGCTCTCCACGCCGAAGCAGCGACAACCGGCGCATTCCCCTCGACCAAGGCACGCGTGGCCAGACCAGCCGCGACCATTAAGATGCCGTGGGTCTGCATCGCGCTGTTCGCAGTGCTGGGAACCACCGTCATCCTGGCCCAGCCGACCGCTGTCGAACACAGCTTCGGCCAAGCCGGCTTCGCCCTCATGATTGCGTCGTGCCTGGTGGGTTGGGCCATCGGCTTCGAGATGGGGCCCACTTTCGCGCCCGGAATGTCTCGGCCGCGCGTCTCCGCCTTCGCGTTGACCGTGTCCGGAATTCTGCTGATCGCCACGGGAGCCATCAGCGAGCTCTCCGGCAAGGTCGTCCTTTCCGCAGTCATCGCCTTCCTCGTCGGAATCGGGGTCCGCTCACAGCCCTATGACTTCTCGCGGCGGATCGGAGCCGTCGGCGGCGCGGTGGTCGCCCTTATCCTCAACTCCATCGACTTCGGCATCACCATCCCTGTCGGCTCGGCCATGGAATGGCTGCTGGCCCCCAGCGACGTTGCCTTCGGAATCTTGGGACTGGCCGCTCTGGTCGCCGGAGTCATCGGACTCTTCATCTTCGACCCGCACGGTCTTCAGGGACTGTCCGTCGACATCGTGCATGGATTCCGTCCGCCCAGCGCCGCCGAGAACGGAGCGAACGACGGTATCGGAAACTCCGCGGAACGACTGGGAGCCGGATTCTTCATCGCCATCGAAGGCGGTGATGGTTCGGGCAAGAGCACACAGATCAAGCGAATCTCACAGATCCTGGCCGACGAAGGACACAACGTCGAAGCGACCCGGGAACCAGGCGGAACCGAACTGGGACGACAGATCCGTTCGGTGCTCTTCGACTCCGAACCACCGAGCCCCCGCACCGAGGCGCTGCTCTTCGCCGCCGATCGCGCCCACCACGTGGCCTCATTGGTCGATCCGAGTCTCGACGGCGGAAACATCGTCATCACCGACAGGTACATCGATTCGACGATCGCCTACCAGGCTGCAGGCCGCAACTTCGACCCGAAGACGATCCTGGCGCTGAGCAAATGGGCCACTCAGGGACTCGTCCCGCATCTGACGATCGTCCTCGACATCGATCCCGAGACCGCCGCGACCCGGATGGGCAAGCGCGGCGAGAACAACTACCTCGACGAGGAGAACCGGCAGTTCCACCAGCGGGTCCGTCAGACCTACCTGACCCGTGCGCACAAAGAGCCCGACCGCTACGTCGTCCTCGACGCATCGGTGTCGGAGGATGAACTGACCGCCGAGATCCTCACCGCCATCCGCAGCCGTCTGCCGCGGCAGCTGGGCAGCGCGGCCGCCACCGATGCAGGTGTGGTCACAAGCACGTCAACCGACGCCGAGGCGGAGGAGAGCCATCCCTCCGAAGCCGTCGTCGACTCGCCCGCCGAGGAGACCGATGAGGGGGCATCGACTACCGCCGACGAGTCGGTCGCACCCGAGCCCGGAGTCCGATTCGTTCCAGCTTCGAACGAACGGTTCATCCCGCAATCCGCTGACCGCCTCGAATCCGAAGAACGCAATGAGGGAGTCGAAACGGAGAGAGTCGACCTCGGCGCTGATCTGCGAGGGCCAGACGGACAAGGCGATGATGAAGCGGCCACGACGGTGCTTCCAGCTCACGCAAGCGCACCTGAACCCGAACCAGAGCCCGAGTCTGCGCCTGAGTCCGAACCCGAGACCGACGAGGATGCGGCCACGACGGTGCTGCCGTCCCGCGGAGTCACGCCGAGTGCTCCCTTGGCAGATGACGATGATGAGGACGCTGTGCCGACGAATGAGATCGCAACTCCTGACTTGGAGGAGGCAGAAACCCGTGTGGTAGGTCAGGTCGACCCCCGCAGCGGTGACGGGACTCCACCGAGGTCCGAGGCTCAGCCGGGAGGCGGGACCGACGCGGGCGACGAAGATGCAGCGACAACGGTCCTGCCCATGCGAAACGCCCGACAGATGAGCCGAGAGCGACTGCATGCCCAGGCTGAGATCGAACGTCAGGCACGCGAGCGGCTGCGCAAACAGCGAGAACGCAACCATCAGCGCTTCAACAACCCGGAAGGTCACTGAGTGAGCGTCTTCAATGAGCTCGTCGGCCAGGACGACGTCATCACCCAGCTCAAGTACGCGCTCTATTCGCCGGGTGCGATGACCCATGCCTGGCTATTCACCGGGCCCCCGGGGTCCGGTCGATCCAATGCAGCACGAGCCTTCGCCGCTGCCCTGATCTCCGGCAGCGAGGAGCCCGACGATGTCACCGCCCGTGTACTCAAAGGTCATCACGAATCGCTGACGATCATGTCGACCCAGAAATCGGTCATCGCGATCGATGAAGTGCGGGAACTTGTGACGAGAGCACAGTCGGCCCCGGTCAACTCTCAATGGCGGGTTGTCATCATCGAAGACGCGGACCGGATGAGCGAGCGCACAGCCAACGTGCTGCTCAAAGCCATCGAGGAGCCGCCACCTCACACCGTATGGCTGCTGTGCGCGCCGAGTCCCATCGATGTGCTCACCACGATCCGTTCCCGGTGTCGCCCTGTGCGCCTGCGCATCCCCTCACGGGAAGCCGTGGCACAGCTCCTCATCGAACGCGACCATGTCGACGAGGACAGAGCCAAGTGGGCCGCCGCCGTGGCGCAGAACCACATCGGTCGCGCCAAGTACATGGCGCTCAACGAATCTGCCGGTGAGGAGCGTAAGCAGATCCTCGCGATCCCCGGCAAGCTGACCTCCGTCGGTGCGACGATCCGCTTAGCGGGACGCATCGTCGATGAAGCCGCAGAGACCGCTAAGTCTCGAGTAGAGGAACGCAATGCTTCGGAGCGCAGCGATCTCATGGCGACTTTGGGCATCGAATCCGAGAAGTCCATCCCTCCCTCGGCGAGATCTCAGATCAGGAAGCTCGAAGAGGAGCAGAAGCGCCGGTCGGTACGCGCCCGCAATGACGAACTCGACCGAATCTTCCTCGAACTCATGAGTCTCTACCGCGACATCCTCATGCACCAGTTGGGGATCCGCGAGGGATGGATCAACGCCGGAGAAGTCGATCTCATCGCCGAGCAGGCGAACCGGGACGGCCCCGATACGACTCTGCTGCGCATCGATGCCATCACCGAGGCGAGACGACGGCTGCAGACGAATATGTCACCCGTGCTCATCGTCGAATCGGCGTTCGTGCTGCTGTCGAACCCCTGGCTGCTCGAGGACCGTACGGGCGCACTCTGAGGCTCAGTCCTCGTCGAGGAGCTCGCCGACCAGAGCAGTGGTGAGCTCAACACGGCGAGGGATCCACACCTGCAGGGCATGTTCGGTTCTCGCGTGCGAACCTCCGCCCACTGTCCCCAGTCCGTCAATGGTCGGTGTTCCGACTCCGGCTGTGAAGTTGCCGTCCGATCCACCGCCGACGGCCACGGAGCGCAATGGCGGGTGCCCCAGGTGAGCACTCAGCCGCTGGGCTCGGGCGTAGAGCCCCATCGCCATATTCTCCTCCAGCGGGGCACGATTGATGCCACCTAGGACGTCGACCTTGGCCCCGGCCACAGTTGGGGAGAGGGAGCTCATGATTGCGTCGATGCGTTCCTGTTCTGCGACCGAGGCGGCCCGGGAGTCGACACCGACAACAGCCTTGGCCGGCACGGTGTTCGTCGTCGAACCGCTGTGCATGACAGTCGGCACAACCGAGGTTCCTGCAGACGGATCATGAAGGCCCGCGATCTTGACGACCTGGTTGGCGACCTCGATCGTGGCGTTGATGCCCTTCTCTGGCTCCACGCCCGCATGAGCGGCCAAGCCAGTGACTTCCAGTGAGTAGATGGCGACACCTTTGCGGGCGATCTTCACAGCCCCGTCAGGTGCGCCGCTTTCGAAGACCAAAGCCGCCCTGGCTCCACGGGCTTCGTCCTCGATGATCTGGCGTGAACCGGGGGAGCCGAGCTCCTCGTCTCCGGTCATGAGGATGCTGACGCCATCGAGATTGCCGCGATCCTCGCGCAGACGCGCCATCGCATAGAGAGCGATGAGCAGACCGCCCTTCATATCGTCGGCGCCCGGTCCGCGCACGACACCGTCAGTGACCGAATAGGGGAAATCGGCAAGAGTGCCGGTGGGCCACACAGTGTCATGATGGCCGATCAGCACAACCCTGCGGGGCCCGGACCCGAAGCGCCACAGCAAGTGCGGGTGCGAGTCGGTTTCGATGATGTGAGGGGCCGCCCCCAGCAGACCGGTGCCGATCCGAGAGACGAGCTGAGCACTGCGGGCCAGCGATTCGGGGTCCTGGGAGAACGACTCACATTCGATGAGCGCCTGGAAATCACTCATGAAGTCCTTCGAGTCGAACTCGACCACGTGCGTCACCCTTTTCTCTTGTGGAATGTCTGTCTCCACCAGGTTAACCGGTGAGCTGCCGCAGAGGCGTGAGGGCTGGGAGGCGTCAACTGCCTCGGCGAAGATCCTTGACCTGGGGGCGAGGAATGTAGCCGGCGGACGAATAGGCGGCGACGGCGCTCCTGTTCGCACTTTCCGTACAGACTGATGCCGACGACGATCCCAGCTGCTGCAGGCGGCTTGCCGCAGCGATCGCTATGGCCTTTCCATAGCCGTGACCCTGTTGGTCGCGGTGGACGGCCAATGGTTCGAGCAGTCCGGGACGGTTCGGACCCGCTGACCATACTGTCGTCACGGCGACCGGCAGACCGCTGTTGTCATACCCCAGCAGGCACTGTGCTCGGGAGGAGAAGGGGCCAGACATCATCGTGTGCCACCGGTCGACTAATCGCTGTCTGTCGTCAGCGGTGTAGGGCACACCGCGAAATGCCGACCAATGAATGGCCGTCCAGGCCTCAGCATCGTCTGGCCCGGCAACCTCGACTCGGATGTCGGGTTGTTCCACCGGCACACTCAAGTCACGATTCATCGGCGTCCACGGCTCGTCCGTGCCCCATCCGCGAGCTTTCAGACATTCGCAGAGGCGAAATGCTCCCCGAGCTTCGACAATTGCCGTTCCCTTTCTGAAGACAGTGGTGTCCGTCCCCGAAGCAGTCCTGTCCGATGAGACGATGTCGGATTCGATCTGCCGTGCCAAAGCGTCATCGTGAGTGAGATCCGGGTCAACAGACAGACGGAGAAGGTCCTCGCCGTCAAGCAATCCGATTGCCAGGATCCTGTCCTGGCATCGCCAGACCCGCAGTGCCTGAGCCGTTGCTCCTGCACCTCTCAGCGAATACCAGCCCAGGTCTCCGGTGTGGAGGTGAAGCGGGCCGGCATCGGACTGCCATCGATCGAGCACAGCACCGATATCGGGAAGTTCTGAGACCTGAGGGACGGTCAGCACAACGGTTCTCATATGACTCCTGAGATGGGGAGAGAATGCGCAGGGAAGTCCAGCATATGTGAGCTGTGTTACGTCGCTGGGGTTCGGCTGCGTTCCTTTTGACCAGGAGTCCTGGTTTTGGCTAGAGTTAGCTCGGTTGCCGCCTTAGCTCAGTCGGTAGAGCGATTCACTCGTAATGAATAGGTCGCGAGTTCGATTCTCGCAGGCGGCTCGGCAACAACACCCCAGGTCAACAGCCTGGGGTGTTTCCGTTGCTAGCACCGTCCTCGTCTCCAATTGTGCCCCCGGTGTGTCCCAGGGGAGTTCAAACGGTCCAAACCGGTCCGGTCAGCGACCGTTCCGAGATGCGGTACATACAAGTTTGTTGTGCTGATCGAGGGGGTTATAGGCCAAAATGTGTGTATGGGTAGGGCGTGTCCGGCCCATGCTTGTACCGTCGCCGCATCGACGCCGCGACGAAGCCATAGACAGATCGCGGTGTGGCGCAGGTTGTGTATTCGACGAACCTTAGCCGTCTGGGGCCAGCGCGCCGACTTCTTGAAGCCTGAGGCATGAAGGCGAGTTCCTGTGCTTGCCGTGAACAGCGGATCATCTCCGGCTTTGTCGCCAGCACACGTCTCGATCAAGCTCAAAACTCGATCTGCGACGGGAACAGTACGGGCACGACGTCCCTTCGTCGTTATTACGGCGATACCCTCCGGCGCAGCTCGTCGTACCACTAACACGGGTACAGGGACACGCGAGAAATCGCCCACGGTGATCGCTTGCAGTTCCGACCATCGAAGCCCAGTCCAAACCCTGCATCAGTCCCGGCCGTATTAGTGGGGAGCACACTTGTTGCGGCACCCGCCAGTGCTGCGGAAGCCAACGTGCCGGACGATCTCGCCAAGAACGGTGGATCGATCGAAATGGCTGCAGCAGGCGAGTCAGAGACACTTGAGATCTCGCGGGACGGCTGGCCGACATGATGGGGCGGTAGGGGACCTTGAAGTTCGTGGCCCTGATATGACATTCCCGATGCGTGACAGCGAAGGCTCACTCGTGAGTTTCAGCATCAACGTTCATGGGCTCGCAGACGAAGTTGAGGCGAACAGTTCCGATGCGGTCGTCGCGATGGGAAACAGTCGTGGAGCACAGCATGCAGCGCTCGCGCTTATCGCAAACCGTATCCTCGAGGACCATCACGAAGACTGGGATACGGCTTCCGATGGTGAAGTCGTGTACCACGATGACAATTACGAACCGATCGTAATCGACATGGAGAACTTCCCAACTAGGCGACGTAACTAGAGTCATCTCGTGTAGACCCCCCGGGCCGTCATAGCCTGGGGTTGTTTATGGTGGGATTTCAGCCGTGACTGATTCTCCACGTGTCGTCTCTGGTGACTCTGCCGAGCCCGGTCACAAGTTTCGTGCGTGATCGTAAGACACCTCGACGCGGCTGAACTTGACACGACAATCGCCTTGCGGATCCTCTCAGCTCCATGATGCTGCCACAAAGGCACCCTCACCACCATCATCCCCGACCACGGATCCCACACCATCATCCCCAACCACGGATCCCACAGCAGCATCCTCATTATTGGCGACCTCCGGCACGTTGTTCCCAACGGCGTGACCGTGTACGTCGAACAGACCGTCGTGGTCATCGGACTATGAGCACCGTTGATGAGACGGGCTGGGGACCCAGGAATAGCCAGATCCTATCTAAGCGCCGGCCCGAGGGACAGTTTGGCAACCGTCCGAACGCGGGCCTCAAAATCAGCAGGGTCCACGGCGGCACTAGCAAGTACGCAATGCAGGCCGGGCAACGTAACGCAGGCCCCCTATGACCGCGTGATCTGAGTGCTGAATCTCCGATCGAAAGCACCAGTCACGGCGAGGCCTCCGATCAATGCCGCGACAAGGATGATCAGCAGGACGACCAGCGTCGGCACCAGTTCTCCAACCAAATGTCTGCTTCCACCGATGAGCATCGTGGCACTGGACCACCAGCCCGAACGGCTCGGGTCGAGAAGATTCGCCAGGGTGTTCCAGACGGTTCCCCAGACAACGGCGCCGACAGCGACTACGACTCCGGCCAGCACACCCAGGGCGTCGGTCACGGCGAGGACGACGATAACCACAGTCAGGAAGACGAGACAGAAGAATCCGATGATCGCGATCAGCCGGAGACCCGGGTAGGCGCCGAGGCTGTCGACGATGATTCGTCCCGGCCATGCCGTGCTGACGGCGGCCGCCGTAGTCAGTGCGAGTGTCCCGGCGGCGGCCAGTCCGAATTTCTGGCTCAGCAACGTTCTTCTGGGGAATGGTCTCTGAGGTGACAGCGATCTCCATGGCCCGATGATCGCGACCTGCAGTCCCGCTGCCCGATTGACGGTCGCCGATGACAGCATGGCCAAAGTGACCGCGGCGAGAATGAGTGCACTGATGATTGCGGAGACTCCGGCACTGCTCGACGACTGTGGAGCGTGCGATTGGGAGGATGTGGCATCTGTGTCGGAGGACGTGGCAGCGGGGTCGGACGGCGAGGCAGTCACCGTTGCAGATGCAGAGGGCTGGTCATGAGGCGAAGGACTGCCCTCATCCGTTTTCTGGCTGAAGTAGTCGACGGCCGGTGGGCCGCTGACCTTCTCAACATTGATGTCGAAGGGCCGCTCGAAGGCGCGTTGGGCCTCTTTCGAAGTACGTGGGCAGGCCTGCTCCCCGGTCTCGCATCCGAACTTCTGGGCGACGATGCGAATCTGCTCGGAGACATGCTCCTCCGCTTGGCGGATGACCTGATCCCGGTATTGGTTGAGGATGAACTTGTCTTCGTTCAGTGCCTGCGGACTTGCAAGGACAGTGATCGTGTAGCGCGGGGCGTCGATGTCACCGCGGTAATACGCTCTGATGTCGTCGATGGCCTGCGGAGTGAGGTCCTTCGGCAACAGGACTGCGAGCACCGAAGTCCCATCCTTCACCTGAGCGCGGGCAGCCTCAGGTGAAAGCTCACGTTCAGTCGTGGAGAAGTCGGGAGCGACCGCGCCTTGCTCGAGCCTGGTGAAGAACTGATCTGAAAATGACAGGTAGTCCGTCATCGCGCTCTGGATCGCCGGCATCTCCCGCGGCTCGTCGTCCGTGCCGACCGCAATTGAGAAATTCGGGGGCGAGCTAGGTAGTTGTTCCGCTGTCGTCGGAGTCGGAGCCGGAGTCTGGCCCCTCTCGTCAGCACCCGCCCGTTCGATGGCGCCGAAGAGAGGAACGAGGACGGACAGGGCTATGACATACACGCACAGCGAGGCCATGATCGGCCAGAAGTACATCCGGCCTGCCCGTCCTCGGGACAGAATCGAGGTCACTGCGAAGAATCGACGCATGGTTCATCTTCCCACCGACCGGCGATCGCTCTACGCCAGCAGGCGGACTACTTCTTCTTGGGCTTGAACGACGTCGAGCACGTCCACGTCGTCTTGCCTTTTTTCGCGACCACGGTCACCTTGACCTTCTTGCCCGGGGTGGCGCCGGAGATGTAGTACTTCAGCGAGGCCTTGCCCTTCTTGGAAGCGGTGGCCTTCTTCTTGGTCTTCGTCGTCTTGTAGTGAGCGGTCGTCGTGATCTTGGACTTCGAGCCGACCTTTGACACCTGGACCCAGGTGTTCGAGTACTGGCGCGGTTTCGAATTCGACATCTTGACCGCGCACTTCTTCGAAGCAGCCTCGGCGGGCGGAGCGTCGAGCACGATCGGGCCAGCGAGGAGGCCGATGGCCAGGAATAATGCGAGGAGCTTCGACCCCATACGGGCAGGGATGAATTGGGCAGGAATGATCGAGGACATGATTCTCCAGGAAACTAAGAGTGTTAGATTGACTCATTCTAAGCACTGCGGGCGTGATTTCTATGGATCGAACTCATATTATCGTAAGTGATGACTATCACATGAGTGTCGGCTCCAGGCTCCCCGGTGGCGCGACCTGGTTTCCGTGTTGACCATCACATGCAACTGGTATTGAATGGGGGTGCGAATGTTACTGAACGCTCGATTAGCAAGTGAGGTTGAGCGAGCGTCATTGGCGTATCCACGGCTGAGATCACGAACCCGATCTTCGGCCGTTCTCTAGGACTGTGAGGAACAGATGAGCGAAGCGTACATCTACGACGCAGTGCGCACGCCGCGCGGAAAGAACCGCGGCGGAGCCCTGCACAGCGTCAAACCAATCGATCTTGTGACAGGGCTCATCGATGCCCTGCGCGAACGCAACCCCGATCTCGACGACAAAGCGATCGACGACATGGTCTTGGGCGTTGTCTCACCCGTCGGTGAACAGGGCGGAGACATCGCTCGCACCGCGGCGCTCGTCGCAGGCCTCGATGAATCCGTCGCCGGTGTTCAGGTTAACCGGTTCTGCGCATCCGGGCTCGAAGCGGTCAACATCGCCGCACAGAAGGTCGGCAGCGGATTCGAAAACCTCGTCCTGGCCGGCGGCGTCGAATCGATGTCGCGTGTACCCCTCGGCTCCGACGGAGGCGCATGGGCACAGGACCCGACGACGAACTTCGACACCTATTTCGTGCCCCAGGGCATCAGCGCCGATCTCATCGCAACCACAGAGGGATTCAGCCGCACCGATATCGACGAATTCGCCGAGGAGTCGCAGAAGCGCGCCGCCAACGCTTGGAAGAACGGCTACTTCGAGAAGTCGATCGTCCCCGTCAAAGACATCAACGGTGTGACCCTGCTCGACACCGATGAGCACATGCGTCCCGGCTCGACGGTGGAGTCCCTGTCGAAGCTGTCCCCGGCCTTCACCAAGGTCGCTGCGCAGGCAGGCTTCGACGAGGTTGCTCTCCAGAAGTACCACTGGGTCGAGGAGATCGACCACGTCCACACCGCAGCGAACTCCTCGGGAATCGTCGACGGGGCCAGCCTCGTCATCATCGGCGACGCCGAGGTGGGTCAGACGATGAATATGAAGCCGCGCGCTCGCATCGTCTCCACTGCCGTCACAGGATCCGAGCCGACCATCATGCTCACCGGGCCCACACCCGCGACGCAGAAGGCGCTGGACAAGGCCGGATTGACCGTCGAGGACATCGACCTGTTCGAACTCAACGAAGCCTTCGGTGCAGTGGTCCTGAAGTGGATGAAGGACCTCAACATCCCGCATGACAAGGTCAACGTCAACGGCGGAGCAATTGCCATGGGTCACCCTCTGGGCGCCACCGGTGCCATGATCCTCGGCACCGTCCTCGACGAACTCGAACGTCGCGATCTTCAGCGTGGCCTCGTCACGCTGTGCATCGGCGGCGGAATGGGCATTGCGACGATCATCGAAAGGGTCTGACATGACGAACACTGAAACGACTTACTCCCATTCCACTGACTCGGACGGAATCGTCACCGTCGTCCTCGACGACCCGAATTCCAAGGTCAATACGATGAACGACCATTTCAAGGATGCCTTCGAGAGCATCGTGGACTGGCTCGAAGCAAACGTCGATGACATCACCGGCGTCGTCCTGACCTCGGCGAAGAAGACCTTCTTCGCAGGCGGAGACCTCAATAAGCTACGCGCAGCCGACCCTGAGAACTCGGAAGCCGA
This sequence comes from Brevibacterium antiquum, assembly GCF_016107655.1. GTDB lineage: Bacteria > Actinomycetota > Actinomycetes > Actinomycetales > Brevibacteriaceae > Brevibacterium > Brevibacterium antiquum. Next base: position 119,551 of record NZ_JABASX010000008.1, on the reverse strand, counting down.
AGCCGCACTGACCAACCACATGAAGGCGGTCATGCGCCGCCTCGAGACGCTGGGCAAGCCCGTCGTCGCAGCCATCAATGGTGCCGCACTCGGAGGCGGCCTCGAGGTTGCGCTCGTCGCACATCACCGCATTGCAGCGGAGGACGTCCCCAGCCTGCGGGTTGGATTCCCCGAAGTCTCCCTGGGCCTCCTGCCCGGCGGTGGCGGTGTCGCCAGAGCCGTGCGCCTGATGGGCCTCCAGAATGCACTGCAGAAGGCCATCCTTCCGTCGACGAAGTTCAAGGCGGCCGAGGCTCTCAAGCTCGGCCTCATCGACGAGCTCGCCCCCGTGGCCGAGCTCGAAGATCGTGCCAAGGACTGGATCAAGGCCAACCCCGAGGCGACTCAGCCCTGGGACGTGAAGGGCTTCAAAATCCCAGGCGGATCACCCACCTCACCGTCACTGGGCGCGATGCTGCCCGCGCTGCCGGCGCTGCTGCGTCGCCAGACCAACGGCGCACCGATGCCGGCGCCACGCGCTGCCATGGCTGCCGCAGTCGAAGGTGCCTACGTCGATATCGACACGGCGCTGCTCGTCGAGACTCGCTACTTCATCCACCTCACCCACACTCCGGTGGCGAAGAACATGATCAAGGCGTTCTTCTTCGATCTCGGGCACATCAACTCCGGTGGCTCGAGGCCTGATGGCTTCGAACCGCGCCAGGTGAAGAAGCTCGGCGTCCTCGGCGCCGGAATGATGGGCGCTGCGATCGCCTACACCGCAGCCAAGTCCGGCATCGAGGTCGTCCTCAAGGACGTCAAGATCGAGGCCGCGGACAAGGGTAAGGCCTATGCGCGCAAGCGTGAGGAATCAGCTCTGGCCAAGGGTAAGACCACCGCGGAGAAGAGCAAGGCCGTCCTCGATCGGATCACGCCGAGTGCGTCGGCCGATGACTTCGCCGGCGTCGACTTCGTCATCGAAGCGGTCTTCGAATCGGTGCCCCTCAAGCAGCAGGTGTTCCAGGAGATCCAGGACGTCGTCGACTCCGACGCGGTGCTCGGCTCCAACACCTCGACTCTGCCGATCACCGACTTGGCCACCGGGGTCAAGCGCGATTCCGACTTCATCGGCGTTCACTTCTTCTCGCCCGCCGACAAGATGCCCCTGGTCGAGATCATCCGTGGTGAGAACACCTCGGATGAGACCCTGGCACGCACCTTCGACCTTGTCCAGCAGATCAAGAAGACCCCGATCGTCGTCACCGACAGCCGTGGCTTCTTCACCTCCCGTGTGATCGGCACATTCATCGCCGAGGCGGTCGCTGCCGTCGGTGAGGGCGTGGAGCCGGCATCGGTGGAGCAGGCCGCACTGCAGGCCGGGTACCCGACCGGTGCCCTGCAGCTGCTCGACGAACTGACGCTGACTCTGTCGCAGAAGATCCGGAAGGAGACCGAAGAGGCGATCGAAGCCGCCGGAGGAAAGCGCGAAAGCCACCCCTCCGATGTGGTCTTCGACTGGATGGTCGAGGAAGCCGGACGCACAGGCCGCAAGGACGGCGCCGGATTCTACGAATACGACGAGGACGGCAAACGTGGCAAGCTGTGGCCGGGCCTGCGCGAGAAGTACGACTCCGGTTCCGCGACCCAGCCCTTCACGGACCTGCAGGAGCGGATGCTCTTCGCTGAGGCGATCGAGACGATCAAATGCCTCGACGAGGGAGTGCTCACCTCTGTGCCGGATGCGAACATCGGTTCGATCTTCGGTATCGGTTTCCCCGCCTGGACCGGTGGCGTGCTCCAGTACGTCAATCAGTACGAGGGCGGCCTGAACGGTTTCGCCGAACGTGCGAAGGAACTTGCGGCAACCTACGGTGACCGGTTCACCCCGCCAGCTTCGCTCATCGAGCGTGCGAATTCGAACGACACCTACGAGTAGGAACTGCACGCAGGAATAGCTCGGCGGCCTTTCGGTGTTCATCAGGTATCCACTGATGACTACCGGAAGGCCGCCGTTATGCGTGCAGCAGTCTACGACCAGTACACCGATGACTTCGACGACATCACGGTCCGTGACGTCGATGACCCGAAAGTCCCGCCGGCGTCCGTGCTCATCGAGGTCCGCGCAGCGGGGGTGAACCCGGTCGATTGGAAACTCGTCGGCGGTCACCTGGATCCGGTCATGCCGACCCAGTTCCCAGTCACTCCCGGCTGGGATGTCGCCGGAGTCGTCATCGGACTCGGTTTCGACACTCCGGAATTCTCCATCGGCGATGAGGTCATTGCCTACGCCCGCAAGGATGTGCTCGGCGCGGGCACCTTCGCCGAGAAGGTCGCGGTGCCCGTGCACGCGGTCACCGCCAAGCCGAAGAGCCTGAGCTGGGAACAGGCAGGCGGACTGCCACTGGCCGGCGGCACTGCTCTGCGCACCCTCGAGGCGCTGGGCGACATCAACGGAAAGACCGTGCTCGTCCACGGGGCATCCGGGGGAGTGGGCAGCTTCGCCGTGCAGATCGCGAAGGCCTTCGGCGCCCGAGTCGTCGGCACCGCGTCGGAGGCCAATCATGACTACCTGCGCACTCTCGGCGCCGAACCGGTCACCTACGGGGACGGACTCAGAGATCGCGTTCTCGAGATCGCGGGCGGCCCGATCGACGGGGTCGTCGACTTCGTCGGAGACATGCTCGAAACCACCCTCGCGGTGCTCAAAGACGGCGGAGCGCATGCCTCCGTCGCAGACCCTTCGGTGGCCGAACACGGTGGACGCTACATCTGGGTGCGTCCCTACGGCTCGCAGACCGCGCGAGTGGCCGAGCTCGTCGATTCAGGCAAGCTGAGCGTCGAAGTCGCCGACACCTACGGTCTCGACCGGGTGCCCGAGGCATTCAAAGCCAGCGCCACCGGCCATACCCGCGGAAAGATCGTCATCGTCCCCTGAGTGACGTCAGGCGATACCCAGCGCCGCGAGAGCGGCGGCGCGCAATTCGACCCCGACCACCTCGGCGCTTGAACGCCTGGCCTGGTACGGGGTCGAATTGATCATGCCGAAGACTGCGTGGACACGCACCGTTGCGGCATCGATCGACCAATCCGGGTTGGCGCGCGCCACGACCTCGGCCCAGTGGCTGACATAGCTTCTCTGCAGGCGACGGACCGTGCGCCGTGAGGACTCGGGAAGTGCTGCGAGGTCACGATCCTGAATCCGAATGAGCTCGGGCTCGCTCATGGCGAAGGCGACATGGAAGTCGATGAGCTCGACCAGCGCCGAGGTGGCCGCGTCGTTCTCATGACGGGCGATGATCGCGTCCCCGCCCGAGTTCAGATACTCGGAGATTCCGACGAGCAGCTCCTCGAGGACCGCTTCCTTCGAGTCGAAATGGCGATAGACCGCCGGGGCGGAGATCCCGGCACCCTTGCCCAGATCATCGAGGCGGACCCCGTGGAAACCATGCTGAGCGTAGAGGGTCTTCGCCACCGAAAGAAGCTGCTCACGACGCGCAGCCTTTGCCGCAGCGCGAGTGGTCCTCGCAATTCCCGACCCTGCCGTCGCTGAGCGCGCAGATGCCTTCGGCTCCATATCCGTCACCTCATCTCCCTCATCCGCACCCGGCTCGAAGTCTGCTCGATCGTGCGCATTGTCACAATGGCCTTTGAGCAGTATCATAGCAGTCAGTTAACAAATATTAACTGAAATGGGGAGTGGAATGAGAGCAGTGGGAACTGCGGTCAGTCCGGCAACGGGGCAGGCAAACGCCGAGGCCCATGCCGAACTCATCGCTGAACTCCGGGAGCGGATCCGGGCCACGGCCCTGGGCGGACCCGAAAAATCCAGGCAGCGCCACATCGACCGTGGCAAGCTGCTTCCACGCGAGCGCGTCGAGAATCTCCTTGACCCAGGCACAGCGTTCCTCGAACTCTCGCCCCTGGCGGCCAACGACATGTACGACGATGCCAGTCCCGGAGCGGGAATCATCACGGGCATAGGCCGCGTCAACGGGCGCGAGTGCATCATCGTCGCCAACGACGCCACAGCCAAGGGCGGGACCTACTATCCCGTCACGGTGAAGAAGCACCTGCGCGCCCAGGAGATCGCCAAGGAGAACAATCTCCCGTGCATCTACCTCGTCGATTCGGGCGGAGCCAACCTGCCGAACCAGGACGACGTATTCCCCGACCGTGAGCACTTCGGCCGGATCTTCTTCAACCAGGCCACGCTCTCCGCCGCAGGCATCCCCCAGCTGGCAGCCGTTCTCGGCTCGTGCACCGCCGGCGGTGCCTACGTTCCGGCCATGGCCGATGAATCGATCATCGTGAGCGAACAGGGCACGATCTTCCTCGGCGGCCCACCGCTGGTCAAAGCAGCCACAGGTGAAGAAGTCAGCGCAGAGGACCTCGGCGGCGGAGCACTCCACTCACGCGTCTCCGGAGTCACCGACCACCTCGCGGCCAACGACTCCCACGCCCTGGAGATCATGCGCGACATCGTCTCCACGCTGGGACCGAAGCCGGCGGCCAACTGGGACATCGTCGAAGCCCGCGAACCGCTGCACTCTCCCGAGGAGCTCACCTCGGTCGTCCCCGTCGATTCGAGGACTCCCTACGATGTCCACGAGGTCATCGCCCGTCTCGTCGACGGTTCCGAATTCCACGAATTCAAGGCCGAATACGGCACCAGCCTCATCACCGGCTTCGCCCACCTCGATGGACACCCGGTGGGAATCGTGGCGAACAACGGCATCCTCTTCGGCGAGTCCGCGCAGAAGGGCGCCCACTTCATCGAACTCTGCGACCAGCGCAGCGTGCCGCTGATCTTCCTCCAGAACATCTCAGGCTTCATGGTCGGCCGCGACTACGAAGCCGGCGGCATCGCCAAGCACGGAGCGAAGATGGTCAACGCCGTCGCCACCGCCCGAGTGCCCAAGTTCACCGTCGTCATCGGCGGCTCCTTCGGCGCCGGCAACTACTCGATGTGCGGTCGTGCCTACTCACCTCGCTTCCTGTGGATGTGGCCCAACGCCCGCATCTCCGTCATGGGCGGCGAACAGGCCGCCAGCGTGCTCTCAACGGTCAAACGCGACCAGATCGAAGGCCGTGGCGAGACCTGGAGCGCCGAAGAGGAAGACACGTTCAAGCAGCCAGTCCGCGATCAGTACGAAGCCCAGGGCAACCCGTACTATTCGACGGCCCGCCTCTGGGACGACGGAATCATCGAACCCACCGACACCCGCCAGGTGCTGTCCCTGGCACTCGAACTCGCCCGTTTCGGACCCATGGAACGCCCGCTGAATGCCAGCGGCTACGGCGTTTTCAGAATGTGAGCTCACCCATGTTCAATACCGTACTCATCGCCAACCGCGGCGAAATCGCGCTGCGCGTCATCCGCACCTGCCGCCGACTGGGCATCAGAACAGTCGCCGTCTACTCCGACGCCGATGCCCGCGCCGCCCACGTCAAGGCCGCCGACACGGCCGTGCACCTGGGTCCAGCCCAGGCCTCCGAGTCATACCTGCGCATCGATAAGGTCATCGCCGCGGCGAAGGCCACCGGCGCCGAGGCGATCCACCCCGGCTACGGATTCCTGTCGGAGAACGCTGACTTCTCTGCCGCATGTGACACCGCAGGAATCGTCTTCCTGGGCCCCGGTGCCGAAGCCATCCGCACCATGGGCGACAAGATCACCGCGAAGAACGCCGTCTCCCAGCGTGGAGTTCCTTTGGTGCCCGGCACCAAGGGCGCCGCCATGAGCAACGAGGCCCTCGTGGCTGCTTCGGCCGACATCGGCTTCCCGGTGCTCATCAAGCCCTCCGCCGGTGGCGGCGGCAAGGGCATGCATGCGGTCTTCGAGCCCTCCGAACTGTCCGCAGCACTGGACACCGCCCGCCGTGAGGCCGCGAGCTCCTTCGGTGATGACACGCTGTTCCTCGAACGCCTCGTCGCGACCCCGCGTCACATCGAGGTCCAGGTGATGGCCGATGCGCACGGCAATGTCATCCACCTCGGCGAACGCGAGTGCTCCCTGCAGCGCCGCCACCAGAAGGTCATCGAGGAAGCTCCTTCGGCACTGCTCGACGAGGCAACCCGGGCACGGATCGGCCAAGCAGCTTGTGAGACCGCGAAGTCCGTGGGATACCGCGGGGCAGGCACGGTCGAGTTCATCGTCGGTGCCGACCGCCCCGACGAGTTCTTCTTCATGGAGATGAACACCCGGCTGCAGGTCGAGCATCCGGTGACCGAAGAGGTCACAGGCGTCGATCTCGTCGAACTACAGCTGCGCGTCGGAGCAGGTGAAGAGCTGACACTGAGCCAGGACGACATCACGATGACCGGTCATTCGATCGAGGCGCGCATCTACGCAGAGGACCCCTCGCGCGGATTCCTGCCCACCGGCGGTCGGGCCCTCGACGTCGTCTTCCCCGAAGGCGAGGGCATCCGCGTCGATGCCGGACTCGAAGCCGGACAGACGATCGCCTCGGACTATGACCCGATGATCGCCAAACTCATCGTCCACGCTCCGGATCGGGCGTCAGCCATCGCGCGCCTCGATGCTGCGCTTGCCGCCTCGGCAGTGCCGGGGATCGTCACGAACATCGACTTCCTGCGCACTCTCATCAACCTCGACGCAGTGGTCTCCGGCGATCTCGACACCTCACTCATCGACAACCTCAGTGAGGACCAGCTCGCGCATGCACCGGGCGAGACCGACCGTCAGCTTGCCGCTGCGGCCGTGCTCGTCACCGGCGGTCTCGCCGGAACCGAGCTGACCGGAGCGATCACGGCAGCACAGCTGCCGCAGAACTCCGCGACCGCCTCGGCGTGGGGGAGACCATCTGCCTGGCGGACCTCACGTCCGGACTTCCGTCCCTCCGTGGCGCTGAGCTCCGGGGGAGACGTCACCGACGTGGAATCACACCTCGGTGATGTCTCCGTCGATGACAGTGGCCTCTGGCACCTGACGATCGACGGTGTGCAGCACACGGCCCGCGTGTTCTCCGATGCTCGCGATCGCAGCATCTGGGTCAGCAGCGACCAGGGCGTCTACACGTTCACCCGTCCCCAGGCCGATACCTGCCTGACACCGGGTCTCGACGGCGCCGAGGTGCTTGCCCCGATGCCCGGATCCGTTGTCGAGGTTCGAGTGGAGTCTGGAGACCACGTCGAACAGGGCGATCCGATCGTCGTCGTCGAGGCGATGAAGATGGAACACGTGCTCACCGCGCCGGCCACGGGAATCGTCACCGTCACCGCAGTCCAGGGCGTCCAGGTCGGCCTCGACGAGGTGCTCGCCACCGTCGTCGACGAAGCCGCCGCGGAAGCAGCCGACGACGCCACAGCAGCAAACGACTGACCACCAGAAACTCACTGACCACGCATACAGCGGGGAGGAAATCATGACAGCTTTCGTTCCGGGCATGCTGCCCGAAGAATACGAAGACCTGCGAGCCGGCGTCGCGAAGTTCGCCGACGAAGAGGTCGCACCAGTATCCGCCGAACTCGATGCCAAGCACGAGTTCCCCTACGAGCTCGTGAAGAAGATGGGGCAGATGGGCCTCTTCGGCCTGCCCTTCGACGAAGAGTACGGCGGCATGGGCGGGGACTACTTCGCGCTGACACTTGCCATCGAGGAGATTGCCCGCGTCAACCAGTCGCTGGCCATCACGCTGGAGGCCGGAGTCTCCCTGGGAGCAATGCCGATCTACCGCTTCGGCACCGAGGAGCAGAAGCGCGAATGGCTGCCCAAGCTCACCGATGCCTCCGGGCTGGCCGCCTTCGGCCTGACCGAACCGGAAGCAGGATCCGACGCCGGCGGCACGCGGACCAAGGCCACCTTGGAGAACGGCACCTGGACGGTCAACGGCGGCAAGTGCTTCATCACCAACTCGGGCACCGACATCACGCGTCTGGTCACAGCCACCGCCGTGACCGGAACCCGAACCTCCGGCTCCGGCCGCGAGGTCCCCGAGATCTCGACGATCATGATTCCGACGGGCACCCCCGGCTTCACCGCCGAGCCCGCCTATGACAAGGTCGGCTGGAACTCATCGGACACGCACCCGCTGACCTTCGACAACGTGCAGGTGCCCGAAGCCAACCTGCTCGGCGAACGCGGTCGCGGCTACGCGAACTTCCTGCGCATCCTCGACGAGGGCCGCATCGCCGTGGGTGCGCTGTCCGTGGGTGCCGCCCAGGGCTGTGTCGACGAATCCGTGAAGTACGCGAAGGAGCGTCAGGCCTTCGGCAAGCCGATCTCCGACTTCCAGGGAATCTCCTTCAAGATCGCCCGGATGGAGGCCCGCGTCGTCGCAGCCCGTTCCGCGTACTACCTCGCGGCATCGCGCATGATGGCAGGGCTTCCCTTCAAGAAGGAAGCCGCGATTGCGAAGATGGTCGCCGGTGAGGCCGCAATGGACAACGCCCGCGACGCCACGCAGATCCACGGCGGCTACGGCTTCATGAACGAATACCTCGTCGCCCGCCACTACCGTGACTCGAAGATCCTCGAAGTCGGCGAAGGCACGACCGAGGTCCAGCTCATGCTCATCGCCCGCGAACTCGGCATCTGAGCTCAGCCGCAGTCGCACCGCCCGCCGAGGCGGCTCGATACTTCCGTACGGAAGTGCAGGGCCACCTCGGCGGGCGGTGCTGTCATCTGTCTGGGGCAGGCTCCGTTAGTGTGGAGCAGAAGATCAGCCGAGCAAGGGAAGGGTGTACGTGGATCTCAGCATCGTGACGTCCGTCCTGGGCGTGGGGTGGATCGTCGTCGAATATGCGGTGAAGATCATCGCCGTCGGCGTCGTCCCTGAGGACCGCAGGCCCTCGTCGTCCTCGGCCTGGCTGCTGCTGATCCTGTTCGTGCCGATCGTCGGGATCCCTCTGTTCCTCATGCTCGGCAGCCCCTACATCAACCGACGGCGGGCTCGCATCCAGGCCCAGGCCGATGAGCTCATGCACGAAGGTGCCGACGATCTGCCCGACGTGCCCCCGTCGCTGCACACGGCCCCCGGCTTCGTGTCGATCGCCCAGCTCGGGCGCAGACTCACGGCTCTGCCGATGGTCACCGGCGACAGCCACGGTGTCATCTGCGACTACGAGGCCAGCATCGCGCGGATGGCCGGCCTCGTCGACGAAGCCCGCGAATACGCGCATGTCGAGATCTACATCATGGCCTGGGATTCGACGACCGATGTCTTCTTCCGGGCCCTCGAACGTGCCGCAGACCGGGGCGTGAAGGTCAGGGTTCTCTTCGATCACATCGGCTCTCGGAAGTATCCGGGATTCCACCGTCTGGGCAAGCGTCTGACCAACGGCGGAATCGACTGGCATCTCATGCTTCCCTTCATCCCCTGGCGCGGAAAGACCAGGCGCATCGATCTGCGCAACCATCGCAAGCTGCTCGTCGTCGACGGGAAGAAGGCGATGATGGGGTCCCAGAACATGATCGACTCCTCGTACCTGAAGAAGGCGAACGTGAAGGTCGGGCGGGCCTGGCACGACATCATGGTCGAACTCTCCGGGCCCATCGTCGCCGCCGTCGAAGCGGTCTTCGCCACCGACTGGTACACCGAGTGCGGAGAATCCCTGGGGATCAGGTCCTATGATCGCGACGCGTACGAACCCGATGTCGGCGGGCGGACGAGTGCCATGCAGCTTGTTCCCTCAGGTCCCGGCTTCACCACTGAACCGAACCTCAAGGTCTTCAGCTCGCTGATGTATCTGGCACAGAAGCGCCTGGCGATCGTGAGCCCGTACTTCGTGCCCGATGAATCACTGCTGGCCGCCGTCGTCACCGCCGCCGAGCGCGGGGTCGCCGTCGAACTCTACGTCAGCGAACAGGCCGATCAGTTCATGGTCGACTACGCCCAATCCTCGTACTACCGGTCGCTGCTCGAGGCGGGGGTGCGGATCTTCCTCTACCCGAAACCGCAGGTTCTGCACACGAAGTGCCTCATCGTCGATGACGAGTACGCGGTGATGGGGTCCTCGAATCTGGACATGCGCTCATTCGGCCTCAACTACGAGATCAGCCTGCTGACGACAGGGGGAGACCTGGTCGACGACATCGCCGAGGTGGTCGTGGACTACCAGCGCACGAGCCGTGAGCTCTCCCTCGAGGAATGGGAGCAGCGACCCTATATTCGCCGCTATCTGGAGTCCGTGATGAGGCTGACCTCGGCGTTGCAGTGAGTCTGCGGCGGCTGCGTCGGCTCGAATCATGAGCAAGAGTGATGATGCCCCCCCCCCAGCGCCCAGCCCCCAGCCCCCAGCACCCAGCCCCAGCACCCGGCGATACGCGGGTTGAGCGTCGAATGACGGCTGTGCACGTGCGTGCTTCGACGCTCAAGCCGTTTTGCCGCGAGAGATGGGCTGCACTGTCCTCTGGATGCTTCGTTTGATCTCGGCAAGTATCCAGGGCCGGAACAGGTCGCCGAAGGTCAGGTTGAACACAGTGAATCCGGCGTTGAGCAGGTTCATGTTGCGCTGGTGATTCCTTTTCGCAGCTTCATCGGGGCCATTGGGATTGAGGTAGAACTTTCCGACCCCATGGACTTCCACGACTACCGGTGCCTTCTCGTGGCGGAAGTCATTGCGACCGATGAACTCACCGGAATCGGTGTAGGCGTCGAGTTGCGGGACCATCCCCGTGATGCCGTGTCGGTAGAACTTCACCGCGCAGAAGGCCTCGGACGGAGACTCGTATTCGGCGTTCGAGAGTTTGAGCGCCAGCGGGGCTCTCCTGCGACCTCGCTGGCCTTGGACCAGCCGATCTTTTATGTCGTGGAAAGACACCGATCCGGCGCGCAAAGCTTGGGAGACGACTGGCACTGAGACTTCGAGTGAATGGTCGAGAGCAAGGTCGGCGAGTGTGCGCGTCAACGAGGTGACCGGATAGGCGAAACTGTCGGCGGTCTCTTCGGCTGAGAGGTCTCGAGAGTAGATGTAGAGGCTGCTGTAGTTGCGGGTAGGAGACCGCTTCGAGATCTCGACCTTCGGCGTTCCCATGAGGACCGGGTCGAGGCCGTGGATGAGCGCAGCCGAGATATGCGAGAACACATCACCTGGTGGAACCGAATCACGACGGCAGGCGATCTGCTGCCGCAGTGCCTCGGCCTGGTCCCTGATGTCGCCGTAGGCTCCGGGGAACGTCGTCTCCTCAGCCTCAGACAGATGTGCTGTTGCTTTATGGTGTTCCTGATCGCACTTGCGAGTAATCACATAGCGGCCTCTCCTGACCTTGCACAGGCAGCACCGTTCGGACTCCGCCAACTGGGCTCGAGTCACGCCGAGTTCGCGGAGCTGTTGGGGGTCAGTACTTGAAACATGGAGGCAGTATGCGCCCGAAATACTCCAAGCGCAATCAAATGTCATCAAAATATATCAAACAGTATTTAACTGCAGGTTTGGGTGATGCGGAAGGCGGGCACTGAAAATCGGGCTGAACGTCGAAAACCATATGTGCACATAAGTTATTCGACACTCATCCAGTTACTCGCCGGAGGCCTCATGCCACGAGCCTGTGTTTCGACGCGGGGGCCGTTTCTCGGTCGGCAGGTCGCCTCAGGCGGAGCCGGTGACGTCTGGTCCCAGCGTCCCTCGCTGATCGAGCGGGACGTCAAGGAGATCGTGAACGCCGTTGACGATCTCATTGGGGCGGAATGGGAAGCGGCGCACATCCTCGGCGGTGGAGATCCCTGAGAGGACGAGAACCGTGTGCATGCCCGCTTCCATCCCCGCGATGATGTCGGTGTCCATCCGGTCGCCGATCATCGCGGTGCTCATCGAATGAGCGCCGATCTGGTTGAGCGCGGAACGGAACATCATGGGATTGGGTTTGCCCACCACATAGGGGTCACGGTTTGTGGCCTTCGTAATCAGCGCGGCGATGGCGCCGGTGGCGGGGAGGACGCCCTCGGGGCTGGGGCCGGTGGCATCGGGGTTAGTCACGATGAAGCGTGAACCGCCGTCGATGAGGCGGATCGCCTTGGTGATCGCCTCGAAGGAATAGGAGTGGGTCTCGCCGACGACGACGAAGTCCGGATCCTTCTCGGTCATGATGAACCCAGCTTCATGGATGGCCGTGGTCAGTCCCGCCTCGCCGACGACGTAGGCAGTGCCGTGCTCGACCTGGTTGGACAGGAAGTCGGCGGTGGCCATCGCGGAGGTCCAGATCTTCGACTCGGGAACGTCGAGGCCGTTCGACCGGAGCCGGGCAGAGAGGTCCCTGGCGGTGTAGATCGAATTGTTCGTCAGCACGAGATACGGGATGTCTGCCTGTCGCCACTGTGCGAGAAGCTCGGCCGCGCCCGGCAGCGGGTTGTTCTCCTTGACCAGGACGCCGTCCATGTCGGTCAACCAGCATTCGATCGAATCGCGATCCATGTCTCTCCTGAAGATAGTCGTTGAGCCGATGCCACCAGCCTAGCGGGTCGATGCGTCCGATCCGGCTTCGCAGAAGACCCTTGACACCTGCGTCTCAGGCCGTATTGTAGTAATCACTTAATTAAGGAGGTGCTGAAATGAATCTGAGTTCGCTGTTCGGTGCTTTGGCTGATCCGACTCGGCGGGCGATGATCGACCGCCTGCGAGCAGGGGACCTCAGCGCAGGAGAGTTGGCGCAGCCGCTGACGATCAGCAGGTCGGCAGTATCGCAGCATCTCAAGGTGCTCGAGGACGCTGGGCTGATCACCAGGACCAAGAGCGCACAGACACGGATCGTGCATCTCAATGCCGAACGGCTGACAACGGCCACGGACTGGCTGCTGTCAGCACGCGAGGACTGGGAGCAGCGGTTCGACAATCTCGACCAGGTGCTGGCCGAGAAGAAGTGATCGACTCAAGGAGGAGAACCATCATGAACCAGAACAGCATGTCCGCCAACAGCACAGCAGCAACGGCTGAGGCACCCGGCTTCACCATCGTCCGTGACTTCGCAGCACCACGCGAACGGGTCTGGGATGCCTGGATCAACCCCGATGTCATGGCTCGCTGGTACCACCCGGAGGGACTGCATACCCCGCGGGATTCGGTGAGCGTCGATCTCAGGGAGGGCGGAATCTACGCCTATACGATGATCGTCGACGAAACCGGTGAGGAGTTTCCCGCCGGTGGGAAGTACCGCCACGTCGATCCACCTCGGCGACTGGACTTCACGTGGGGAAGTCAGGGCGAGGAGGACCTATCGCCGCTTGTCAGCCTCGAGTTCGAGGAGATCGACGAGGCGATGACACGGATGACCTTTACGCTCACGGGGCTCCCGAGCGACTCCGGCGCCGTCGACAGCGTCTTTGACGGATGGACCTCCGCTTTCAACGTCTTCGAGGCCGAGGTCGCTGGGTGAATCCCCTCCGGAAGGTGGCCCGGGTTCGGACAGACGGACCCGGGCCACCTGTCCTTCGGTCCCAGGCGATAAGCTCACATCACGACAAGTGGTCAGAGACACACAGCAATCAGCAGTGACACAGAGGAGTGACGCATGAGTGAGCAGAAGGTCATCGAACAACGAGGTCTGTGGCTGGACGAGATGGAAGTCGGCGCGATCTACAAGCACGCGCCCGGCCGGACCATCACCGAAGCGGACAACACCTGGTTCACCGCCGTGACCATGAACACGCAGGCCCTGCATCTTGACGCAGCCTTCGCAGCGACCGAGCCCTTCGGCCAACGACTCGTCAACTCGATGTTCACCCTCTCCACCCTCATCGGTCTGTCGGTCACGCAGCTGACACAGGGCACGATCGTGGGCAATCTCGGCTTCTCCGAGGTCTCCTTCCCCGCCCCGCTCTTCCACGGCGACACCCTGTATGCGGAGACGACGATCCTCGATAAGCGCAACTCGAAGTCCCGGCCCGGCCAGGGCATCGTGACCCTCGAGCACCGCGGCTACAACCAGGACGGAACCCTCGTCGCCAAGGCCGTGCGCCAGACCATGATGTTCGACTCCAGCCACGCCGACGAAGCAGTGGCGCACGCCGCCCAGCAGACTGAACCGACCCAGCCCGAAACCGGAAAGTGAGCACGACGATGGCATTGGACTTCAAACCCGCCTGGCTCTTCGTCCCCGGCGACCGCCCCGACCGCTATACGAAGGCGGCCGAACGCTCCGACATCGTCATCCTCGACCTCGAGGACGCGGTCAACGACGCCGACAAGGCGACCGCCCGCGAAGCGATCATCGACTATCCGCTCGACCCCACACGCACCGTCGTCCGCATCAATGCCCGGGATTCGGAGCACCTCGGCGAGGACCTCAAGATGCTCGCCAAGACCGAGTACACGGCCGTGATGCTGCCGAAGTCCGAGCACGCCTCAGACCTCACGGTCCTCGGCGACTACCAGGTCATCGCACTGATCGAGACGGCCCTGGGCGCGGTCAACGTCGCCGAGATCGCCGCCGCGCCCAACGCCTACGCACTCATGTGGGGTTCTGAGGACCTCATCGCCGACCTCGGCGGGGGATCGTCGCGCACTGCCGAGGGCGGCTACCGCGACGTGGCCAAACACGTGCGCAACTCGACCCTGCTGGCCGCCCGCGCACACGGAAGATTCGCCCTCGACTCGATCTGGGCGAACATCCCCGACCTCGACGGGCTGCGAGAGGAAGCCGAAGACGCCGTGCAGTCCGGCTTCAGCGGCAAGGTCTCCATCCACCCCAACCACGTTCCCGTCGTCCGCAATGCGTTCCGCCCCAGCGAAGAGCAGCTGACCTGGGCGAAGGCCGTGCTCGAACTCGCGAAGACCGAGAAGGGCGCCTTCGCCTACGAAGGCAAGATGATCGACGCGCCCCTGCTCAAACACGCCGAGCTCATCGTCGCCCGGGACGTGTGAGCCGGTCGAAAGGGACATGACCATGAATGACGCCGATGCGCTCATCGCCGCCCAGATCCGTTCCGTGCTCGCCGCGGCAGAGGCAGGCGGGGGAGTGGCCCCGATCGTCGAGGCCGGCGACCCGATCCTGCGCTCGGTGACTCGCCCCTTCGACGGGCAGGTCGATGATGCGGAACTGGCTCAGCTCGCTGAGGTGATGCGAGCGACCATGCTCGCCGCCCCAGGCGTGGGATTGGCTGGTCCGCAGGTGGGCATCGGTCTGTCGATGTTCGTGGCCGAAGACCCCGGAAGTCTCGACCCTGAGACCGCCGAGGTGCGGCAGCGGACCCCGATGCCCCTGCGCGTCGTGCTCAATGCCGGCTACACCCCCGCCACCTCCGAGGACGTCGCCTTCTTCGAAGGCTGCCTGTCGATCCCCGGCTACCAGGCCGTCGTGGCTCGTCCCCGCGAGATCGAACTGCGAGGCGAGGACCTCAACGGCACGCCCATCGCCGAGGTGGTCTCCGGTTGGTCGGCACGCATCGTCGCCCACGAGACCGATCACCTCGAAGGCGTCATGTTCCTGGACAAGGCAGAGATGCGATCCTTGTCGACGAACACCTCGGTCGCGAGGTTCTGGAGCCAGCCTTCCACACAGAAAGCCGCCGCCGAGCTCGGGTTCACCCTGCCCAGCGGCATGCTCATGTGAACTCGACCGGGAATAACTCGCACACATCATGGTTGTACGGGATATGAGTGAACTTCGTACCCTGACCTTGGGCGCCGGATGCTTCTGGTGCCTCGACGCCGTCTACCAGCGGACCACCGGAGTCACCTCGGTGATCTCCGGATACACCGGAGGGCATACGCCGAATCCGCATTACCGTGAAGTCTGTTCAGGCACCTCGGGTCATGCTGAGGCGCTGCAGGTGACATTCGATCCGGAGATCGTCCCGGAAAGCGTCATCCTGGGCCTCTTCTTCACCGGACACGACCCCACGAGCCTCAATGCTCAGGGCTACGACGTCGGCACCCAGTACCGGTCGGCCATGTTCTACGCCGACGAAGAGGAGAAGGCGCGCTTCGAGGCCGCGATCGCCGAGGCACAGGGGATCTTCGAGGCTCCGATCGTCACGACGCTTGAACCCTTGGGCATCTTCCACACCGCCGAGGCTGTCCACCAGGACTTCTACACCGAGAACCGCAACAACGGGTACTGCCGTGTCATCATTGATCCGAAGCTGTCCCATGCACGGGAGGCGTTTGCGGATTGGGTGAGCTGAATGTCGAAACACAAAGACTCGTCTGAGCATCGCGGCTCGAAGAGGAAGAAGCCGAAGAGCGACGGTGCCTGCGAGGTGACGAAGGGGCGCGTGCGCGCCCACTTCCTCGACGGCGAGACCGGCCCCTGGGCGAAGAAGCTGGCCGCGGGTCCAAGCGCTGAAGAGACATCAGCAGCGGCACCGGCACCGGATGAGCAGACGGCGCTTCCCTCGCCCCGACTGGGTCCGGACTATTCGGCGCCGAGTTCCATCGACATCGTCGCCGACCCTGTCCTGCACGCGATCTCGACTCGACGTTCGATCTCAAAACTGGACCCGGAGACACCCAACGACTCCGACCTGCGCGAACTCATCCACGCAGTCTCCTCGGTCGCCGATCACAAGGGGCTCAAGCCCTGGCGGTTCATCATCATCCGCGGTGAGGACAGGATCCGTCTCGGCGCGGCCCTCGACGAAGCGGGTGGGGTGCACCGGAAGTCCGGTGAGATCAACGAGAAGCCGCTGCGGGCAGAACTCCTCCTGGCACTCGTCGCCGCACCGCAGGACAACCCCAAGGTTCCCGAATGGGAACAGCACGCCACAGCGGCCGGAGCAGGTCACCTGCTCGAACTCGCTCTGTGGCAGGCAGGTTGGGGCGTCATGTGGCGCAGCGGAAACCTCACGAACGAACCTGCCGTGCGCAGACTCCACAGGCTTAAGGACAAGGAACTGCTCATGGGCTGGCTCTACATCGGGGCGGTCCCCGAACGCTACCGACAGCGCATGGTCAACAGCACCCGACCACTGCCGGACCCCGAGCAGTTCCTCGATACCCTGTGACAAACGACGACAACTCGACGAACAACGGCGAACAGGCAGAGTCGACCGTTGCCTCGCGCCGTCTGCCGAAGGAGATCTACGTCCTCGTCGCGGCGGCCTTCATCGTGGCTCTTGGCTACGGCATCATCGCCCCCGTGCTTCCGCAGTTCGCGGCGAGCTTCAACTTCGGAGTCACTGCCGCCACGATCGTGGTCTCCTCCTTCGCCTTCTTCCGGTTCGTGTTCTCACCGTCCTCCGGACGCCTCGTCGACGCCTTCGGCGAACGCCGCATCTACATCTCCGGTCTCCTCATCGTCGCCGCCTCCACCGCAGCCGTCGCCTTCGCCCAGAACTACTGGCAGCTGCTGATCTTCCGTGGTCTGGGAGGCATCGGCTCAACGATGTTCACAGTCTCAGCGATGGCCCTGATCATCCGGCTGGCCCCGATCGACGCCCGCGCCAAGGCCTCGAGCACCTATGCCACGGCCTTCCTCGTCGGCAATATCGCCGGCCCCGTCCTCGGCGGTGCGATGGCCGGATGGGGCATGCGCATCCCGTTCATCATCTACGCCGTCGGGCTCCTCATCGCCGCCATCGTCGTTCGCATCTTCCTCGCCTCCACCGCCTCAGAAGGCTCCTCGACCAAACTCGGACGCGCACGCCTGGAAGCAACGAAGGACGAGACGCAGATGGAGGTGATGACGTTCAAACAGGCGTGGCAGGACTCTGCCTACCGCGCCGCCCTGATCTCTGCCTTCGTCCAAGGCTGGTCGGCCATGGGCATCCGTGTGGCCATCTACCCGCTCTTCGCCATCCAAGCGCTCAAGGCCGACACCGCGGTCGCCGGTCTGGCCCTGACGATGTTCGCGATCGGCAATGCTTCGGCGGTCACCGTCGTCGGCAGATTCGCTGACACCTATGGACGCAAACCCTTCATCCAATGGGGCCTGCTCGTCCTCGGCGTGACCACCTCGGCGCTGGCGTTCACCGATTCGATCTGGCTGTTCTTCCTCCTCTCCGTCATCGCCGGAATCGGCTCAGGATTGGCCAATCCCGCCCAGCAGGCCACCGTTGCCGATGTCATCGGACGCGATCGCAAGGGCGGTCGCGTCCTGGCGAAGTACCAGATGGCGCTCGACGCGGGAGCAATCCTCGGCCCCGTCATCGCCGGTGCCGTCGTCGACCACTTCGACTACTCCTGGGCATTCATGGCCACAGGTGTCCTCGGCATCCTGGCCGCTGCGTACTGGATCACCGGTCGTGAGACCCGGCCGCGGGTGGTGCGCCAAGCGGAGCAGAACGAGCGGATTGAGGACGATCTGAGCTGAGCTCGGCAGTGCCCGGGCGCTCAGGGTCTGCTCACGTGATTTGGATAGTGTGAATCACTAATATTGGTCCACGGAGCACCATCCCCTGCAGGCGATCCCTGCGCATGCGTCACCGACAAGAGAGTCACCACGTGAGTTTTCTGACCCGTTTGAGCCTGAAGAACCGCGCACTCATTGCGCTCATCTCAGTCGTCGCCATCATCTTCGGCATCATCGGGGCGGGAGCGCTCAAACAGGAGCTGTTCCCCTCTCTTGAGAACCCGCAGGCCACGGTCACCGCCTCGTATGAGGGTG
Organism: Brevibacterium antiquum; assembly: GCF_016107655.1. Classification (GTDB taxonomy): domain Bacteria; phylum Actinomycetota; class Actinomycetes; order Actinomycetales; family Brevibacteriaceae; genus Brevibacterium; species Brevibacterium antiquum. The sequence goes on along the minus strand of NZ_JABASX010000008.1, from coordinate 101,073 downwards.
CGACTCCCGAAGCCGTCGAACAAGAGGTCACCGATCCTCTCGAAGGTGCGCTGACGGCCCTGCCTGAAGTCGAGGACATGACTTCGACCTCTTCGGCAGGCAGCTCCTCGATCACTGTGAGCACCGAGTACGGTGAGGACTCCGACGATGTTGTGAAGTCCCTCCAACGTGCGGTCTCACAGGTTCAGGCCACTCTTCCCGACGGTGTCGAACCCACCGTGAACACGGCCGGAACCGATGACATCCCCGTCCTCGCACTGTCCGTGACCTCGGACGCCGATGAGGACAAACTCGCTGCCAACCTCAACGACATCGCCGAACCCGAACTGAAGAAGATCGACGGCGTCTCCCAGGTCATGATCGCCGGTGCGAAGACCAAACAGGTTGAGGTCACCATCCGGCGCGACGACCTCGAGGACGAGGGAGCCAACCTCGACGAGATCGCCGGCATCCTCCAGTCCAACGGAATCCCCACCTCGGCGGGCGAATTGAAGAGCGATGAGGGTACCGCGCCGGTCGAGGTCGGCACCCGCATCCGCTCCGTGGATGCCATCAAGGATCTCGTCATCAGCGGCAAGGACGACCCGATCAAGCTCTCCGACGTCGCCGACGTCACGATCGAGAACCAGCCCGTGGAATCGATCTCGCGCACCAACGGACAGCCATCACTGTCGGTGTCGATCATGAAGGAATCCGACGCCAACACCGTTGACGTCTCCGATGCTGTGGCCCAGAAGCTGCCCGATCTTGAGAAGTCGATGGGGGAGGACACGGAGTTCGTCTCCGCCTTCGACCAGGCACCATTCATCGAGCAGTCGATCCACGATCTGCTCGTCGAAGGCGGACTGGGGCTGTTCTTCGCGGTCCTCGTCATCCTCGTGTTCCTGCTCTCGGTGCGCGCCACGATCATCACGGCGATCTCGATTCCGCTCTCACTGCTCATCGCCATGGTCGGTCTGTGGATGGGCGGTGAGACCCTGAACATGCTGACCCTGGGTGCTCTGACGATCTCCGTCGGACGCGTCGTCGACGATTCGATCGTCGTCATCGAGGCGATCCGACGACGGCACGCAGCGGGTGGTGAGAAGTTCGCGAACATCCTCGCCGCAGTCTCCGAAGTCTCCGGGGCCATCACCGCCTCCACGCTGACGACCGTCGCCGTATTCCTGCCGCTGGCCTTCGTCTCCGGCCAGACCGGCGAGATGTTCCGACCCTTCGCCCTGACAGCCACCATCGCCCTGCTCTCGAGCCTGTTCGTGGCGCTGACGATCGTGCCCGTCCTCGCCTACTGGTTCCTGAGGCAGCGTGAGGCGAAGGTCAAGCTCACCCGCGCGGAGAAGAAGGAGATCCGCCGCAATCGCAAAGGCATGCTCTCCGAATGGAAGAGCGAGAACAGGGCCGCGAAGAAGGCGTCCAAGAAGCAGGACATCCTCACCGCCGGACGCCATGACGAGCCCGGCACCGAGTCCACGACTGCGAGTGCCGCCACCGCCTCGGCGGGGTCAGGCGTCGACTCCACTGCGGAGGGGACCGGCGAGGTCGATGAGCTTGCCGGCATGCATACGCCGGTGACGCGACTGCAGAAGACCTATATGCCGGTGATCTCCTTCTCCACCAAGCATCCGGTCGTGATGATCCTCGTGGCGGTCCTCCTCCTCGTCGGAACGGGAGCGATGGTCCCGCAGCTGAAGACCGAGCTCTTCGGCGACACCGGCCAGGACAGCCTGCAGGTCTCGCAGACCTTCGACCCCGGCACCGATCTCGATGAGGCCTCGAAGCAGGCAGAATCGGTCGAGAAGGTGCTCAAAGACAACAGCGATGTCGAGTCCTATCAGCTCTCCGTCGGGGGCTCGAACTTCGGGTTCACCGATGATTCGGCACTCACCGGCACCTACACCGTCAACTCCAAATCGGGCGTCTCGGCCCAGTCGATCTCCGATGAGCTGCAGAAGGAATTCGACGATCTGGGGGATGTGGGAACGGTCGAGGTGCAGAGCCAGAGCTCGATGCCCGGCGCTCAGACCATCGACGTCACGCTCTCGGCTTCGGATGCCGAAGAGCTCGACGATGCGACGAAGGCAGTCACGGACAAGCTCGAAGGCGTCTCGGGCACCCAGTCGGTGACCAGCGACCTCGAAGCCGTCCAGCCCGTGATCGAGGTCAAAGTCGATCATGAGAAGGCAGCCGAGGAGAATCTCACGGAAGCCACCATCGGCCAGTACGTGCAGCGGGCGATGCACGGCCAGAACATCGGTGAGGTCGTCATCGACAACGTGTCGCATTCGGTGCTGCTCTTCGACCGCAACGCCGACACGGTCGACGAACTGCGCGACCTCAAGATCCCCGGCACGCCGAAGGAGACCGCCCCCGCCGGTGGCGCCGGCGCTGCTGGTGCTGCTGGTGCAGCAGACGGTGGTGCCGGAGCTGCGGGCGGAGCCGGTGATGCCGGAGAAGCCGAAGGCGGCGCGGGCGCTGCCGGAGGAACGGGCGCTGCCGGAGGAGCGGGTGCCGGCGGTGGAGCTGGTGGCGACGCCGGTGCCGCTGGTGACCCGGGCGCCATGGCAGGCGCTCCGGCACCGACGTCTGAGCCTCGGTTCATCGATCTCAGTGACGTCGCCGAGGTGAAAGAGGTCAAGACCGCGCCGACGATCCGTCACACGGATTCGCAGCGATCGACCACCGTGTCGGTGACCCCTGCCGGCGATGACCTGGGCACCGTGTCCGCCGATGTGCAGTCCGCGCTGGGCGAGGTTGACATCCCCGACTCGGTCAGCGTCGACACCGGTGGTGCCACGCAGGAGCAGAACGAAGCGTTCTCCCAGCTGGGCCTGGCCATGCTCGCCGCGATCCTCATCGTGTTCGTCATCATGGTCGCCACGTTCAAGTCGCTGCTGCAGCCGTTGATCCTCCTGGTTTCGATCCCGTTCGCGGCCACCGGATCCATCGCGCTGTCACTGCTGACGGATACTCCGCTGGGCCTGACCTCGATGATCGGTCTGCTCATGCTCATCGGCATCGTGGTCACCAACGCGATCGTGCTCATCGACCTGATCAACCACTTCAGGGCGCGGGGCGTCGACTTGCGCGCGGCCATCGTCCACGGCGCCAGACTGCGCTATCGCCCGATCCTCATGACTGCGGCAGCGACCATCTTCGCGCTCGTGCCGATGGCGCTGGGCCTGACCGGCGGGGGAGTGTTCATCTCGAAGCCGCTGGCGATCGTCGTCATCGGCGGTCTCGTCAGCTCGACTCTGCTCACGCTCATCCTCGTACCTGTCCTCTACCTCCTGCTCGAAGGGGCGAAGGAACGTCGCGGAGAGAAGAAGCACGTGAAGAACATGGCCCGCGGCCAGGTCCTCGACGTCGCCGAGGCGAGAGCCGCGCAGCGTCCGGGCTCTGCGGATCATGCGCGCTCAGAAGCTCAGACGGACACCACCGCCGAGGTGGGGTCGCTGGCCACAGCCGAACCCACCGAGGCATCATCGTCGGCTTCGGACACCGCGGTTGAGCGTCCTGACCACAGTGAGCGCCCCGACACGGGAGAGGAACCGAAGCACTGAGGCCTCGCCCACTACAGTGGGATCCATGAGAAGCGAGCTCGAACCACAGGAGAAGAAGCGCCTGTGGTTCGAGCTCGGTCTCGTTGCGGCACTCTCGCTGGGCCAATCGGCGGTCTATGCGATCGTACGGTTGGCCGACATCACCACCCGCGGTCCGATCAGCGACGCCCAAGCGAAGCTCAACACCTCGATGTCGCCGCGACCCGGATTCGACCTCGTCTACCAGATCCTCGACATCGGGTTCACCCTCGTGCCAGTGCTCCTGGCCCTCTACCTGCTGACTCGCGACCCGAATGCCGCGCCCCTGAGCACACGGCTGGGCGTGAACGGCCAGTACGGAAAGGACCTCGGCCGCGGAACGCTCATCTTCACCATCATCGGCATCGGCACCCTCGCCGTCTATGCGGGCGGTAGGGCACTGGGGATCACGGCCGAGATCCAGCCGGCCAACCTCGGCGATCATTGGTGGACCATTCCCGTGCTCATTCTGGCGGCGGTGAAGAACGGCATCGTCGAAGAGGTCATCATCTTCGGCTTCGGGGCCGAACGGCTCCAGCGCCTGGGCTACGGGATGTGGCCGATCATCATCAGCCTGGCCGTCTTCCGTGCCAGCTACCACCTGTACCAGGGCATCGGGCCATTCATCGGCAACGTCGCCATGGGCATCATCTTCGGGTGGTACTTCATGCGTCGGGGCAGGCTGATGCCGCTGGTGTGGGCGCATTTCATCATCGATGCCGTGGGTTTCCTGGCACCGGGAATCCTCAGTCTCGTCGACATCGGCTGAACTGGTTCACACGCAGTTCATCGAACCGTAGTTCTGGGTCCAACTGACCCTGAAAGTCTCAATTTGGTGAGCCCGACTCAGTTTCGTGAGCCAGGGCCGACGGACACGACCCGAGGAGACAACTGAACCGATGGCACCCCTACGTGAACTTCTGCCCATGGCCAGCCACGTCCGTGGCAAGCGCAGCCCCGTGACATGCGCGCTCAAATGCGACAACGCGTGCACGAAGGCGATCTGCAACACCTCGTCCAACAGCTACTTCCGCGACATCGTCGGAGCGCAGCTGTCCCGCAGGGCAGTGTTGGGCGCGTCGGCGGCAGGAGCATTGGCCATCGCAGTCACGACCGGACCGAGCCCGACCACACGCGCAGCCGCGGCCGCAGCAGCAGGCACAGGAGGCAGCCTCGACTTCACCGCGATCGACCCGGTCCAGCACGAGGTCGATAAGTTCATCGTCCCTGAGGGCTACTCCTGGCACCCCGTCGTTCGCTGGGGCGACCCCCTGTTCGCTGACGCACCGAAGTTCGACCCTGAGAATCAGAGCGTCGAATCGCAGCGCCGCCAGTTCGGGTACAACAACGACTACCTCGAGATCCAGGTCGACGAGAGCGGAGACGGCAACCGCGCCCTCCTGTTCTCGAACCAGGAGTACACGAACGATGCGATCATGTACCCCGACAGCATGGACAAGGCCACTCAGCGCGCCATCAGCCGCGACGCACACGGGCTGACAGTTGCCGAACTGGTCCGAACCAATGAGAAGACCCCGTGGAAGGTCGACGTCAACGGCGCAAACAACCGCCGCTTCCTCATCGACACCGAATACGAATTCACCGGACCGGCAGCCGGCTCCGACCTGCTTCGGACGAGGGACTACCCCAACGGCGACAAGGCTCAGGGAACCCTGGGCAACTGCTCGGGAGGCCTGACCCCGTGGGGCACTCTGGTCTCCGGTGAGGAGAACTTCAACTCCTACTTCAAGGCGCAGGGCACCTCGGCGGCTGACAAACGCTACGGTCTGAGCAGCGAAGCCTCGGCAAATGGCTGGGAAGAGGACCTGCAGCGATTCGACACGAACAACTCCGGCTACGCCAACGAGGCGAACCGATTCGGCTGGATCGTCGAGGTCGACCCGCGCGACCCCGAATCGACACCGCTCAAGCACACCAATTTGGGGCGCCTCAAGCATGAGGGCGCCAACATCACGATCGCCGACTCAGGTCAGGCCGTTGCGTACATGGGCGACGATGAGAAATTCGACTACCTCTACAAGTTCGTGTCCAAGGGGAAGTACGTCGAGGGCGACCTGTCCCACAACATGACCCTGCTGACCGAGGGTGACCTGTTCGTCGCGAAGTTCACGGGCAACTCCCCGAAGGGTGAGATCGATGGCAGCGGCGACGTTCCGGCCGACGGCGAGTTCGATGGCAGCGGACAGTGGCTGCCGCTGATCAAGGACGGCAAATCGCAGGTCTCAGGCATGGCCGTCGAAGAGGTGCTCGTCAACACCCGGCTGGCAGCCGACAAGGTCGGTCCCACGAAGATGGACCGCTGCGAGGACGTCGAGCCCAACCCCGTCAACGGGAAGATCTACGTCGCGTGCACGAACAACTCGGATCGTGGCGTGGACGGCAAGGCCGTGGCCGATGAGGCGAACCCGCGCACCGAGAACCGAGACGGACACATCGTGGAACTGACCGAACGCAGCGGCGACCACACCGGCACCGAATTTGACTGGACTCTTCTGCTGGTCTGCGGTGACCCGAAGCAGGGCGACACAACCTACTTCTCAGGTTTCCCCGAAGACCAGGTCTCGCCTATCTCCTGTCCCGACAATGTCACTTTCGACTCCGCAGGCAACCTGTGGATCTCCACCGACGGTGCCCCCGATGGCATCGGCTACTGCGACGGTCTATTCAAGGTCACCATCGAAGGTGAGGAGCGCGGACGCGTCGAGCAGTTCCTCTCAGTCCCTCGTGAAGGTGAGGTCTGCGGACCACTCATCCACGACTCCTATAACTCGGCGTTCGTGGCCGTCCAGCACCCCGGTGAGGACGGCGTATGGTCGGACCAGCACTCGCAGTTCCCCGACTACGTCGACACCACGGATGTCGACAAGGGCGTGGCCGCGCTTCCCCGCCCAACAGTGGTCCAGGTGATCAAGGGCAGCGGCGAAGAGCCCACCGACCCTCCGACAGAGGACCCGAAGGACGCAGACCAAGACGCTGACGCCGAAGGAAACGAAGACACCTCGTCTGATGGCAGCGACGGGGCTGACGGCGGCGCGTCCGACGGCGGCGATGGAACCTCCTCGTCCGAGGGATCGAAGAGCGGATCGCAGGACGGCGCGAAGGATGCAGCTGCTGCGGCCGGAGCAGCCGGCGCAAGTGAGGCCGGCGCGAACGGCGGCTCCGGATCAGGAGGCTCGGGCTCCGGTGGCGGCGGTGACCTGCCGCGGACCGGCAACGACAGCACTCTGCCGCTGCTCGGCGGAGGTGCCGGCCTGCTTGCCGCAGGCGGTGCCATGGCAACGGCCGCGCACATGCGCAAGAAAAAGGCAGCAGAGAGTGCCGAAGACCTCACAGAGGGCTCTGCGGAGGTCTGACTCCGCGGCCACTCCAGCTTAAGTGGACGTTTTGGGCTGACAATTCCGATTGTATTCAGCCCAAAACGTCCACTTAAGCGTGAACCGGTGGCGTAGGGCGATGCAGCTGTCACCGTCGCTACCCGCTCGTAGAGCGCGGACCCTCAACGAACCACGGTGTGCAGAGCACGTATAGGCCCCTCTTGCTCGCCTCGGAGGGAGATGGTTGGCTGGCATGATGAACGAGGCCGTCACCCTCCGTCCTCTGTGTGTCGGGGACGCAGCCGAGATGGCGGTCGTTCTCTCACATCCTGTCCTCTACCGGTACACAGGCGGGCAACCGCCCAGCGAAGCTGACCTCAAGAGGCTCTATGTCATTCAGAATCGCGGTGGGCCTGCCGACCGGAGCGAGATGAGGCTGAATGACATCGTCACCGTCGGGGATGACCAGCAAGCTGTCGGATTCGTCCAGGCGACCCTCCCGGCCGATCAGCGATCCGCGGAGATCTCCTGGGTGATCGGTCGCCCGTGGCAGGGGCTCGGGTACGCAGGTCGGGCCGCGTTGCTTCTCACCGACGACCTTCGCACCCGCGGAGTCGAACAGATCATCGCTCACTTTCATCCAGATCACGAGGCGTCGCAGCGAATCGCCGAGCGGCTCGGCATGACTGAGTCCGACGTTGTCGTCGACGGGGAGACACGGTGGACCGGGTTCCTGGTGTAGAACGAGGCCAGCACACCGAACCGGTGTGCTGGCCTCAACGTGGTGCTGTGTCAGTACTCTGCTGCCAACCGTCTGGCTCCATCTTGCCAGTGTCGAACAGCGGCGAGCGCCGAACGGTACGACCTACTCGGCGACTCAGATGGTGACGAGGCCGTTCTTGGCGGTGTCGAAGCTGATCGACATGATGCCGGGGGTGCCGTGCGGCGCCGACCAGTCGATGTGGATCTCCGGGATGGGCTTGGGATCCTGGGTCCCCAGCCAGTCGCGGAGTCGGTCACGATCCCCGGCGATCTGCAGGGTGTCGATGGCGACATCGCCATTGGTCTTGTAGGACGAAGGATGCTGAGACGAGTCGGCTGCCCACTTGATGAAGAACGGAAGCTGAGGGTCGGCGATGAGCCCCTTGATTCCGATCTGCAGCCATTTGAGTTCCAGGCCTGATTCCGGGGTGCGGTTTCCGTCGACGGCTTTGCGTTCGAGACGAGTCTCCACTCCGGCGAGGTCATCGACCGAAACGCACCAGCCCATCCAGCCGCCGCCGAGCTCGGAGCGAGCTCGCACTGCCTGGCCGAAGGGTGTTGACAACGCGGCCGGGTGCTCCAAGGCTTCGACGACTTCGAGGTAATGACCGTTCGCGAGAGGGAAGATCAGATTTCTGGTACCGAATCGAGGATGCACACCACCGTCGTAGGGAACCACGCCGAGCTTCTCCGAGATGCGCTCGGCAGTGGCTTTGTACCCGTCTGGTTCGCTGGCGAATGACACATGATCGAGTTTCATGTCTCGACAATCGCATAACCTGGCTCACACTTCTCATTAGGTTCACCTAACTAGTGGGTCGTGCCAGGTGCGGCAGCGACTCGTCTGATGAATGCAGAGACCGCCCGGAAGGCGAGGTCCGGGCGGTCTCTGATCACGGGTGAGGCGATGCTTCACACCGCCTCGGTGAGGGTGAACTCAGTGAGAGTCTTTGAAGCGCTTGATCGAAGCCTCGACCTCGGCCTCAGCCTCAGCGCGGCCGACCCAGCTGGAGCCCTTGACGAACTTGCCCGGCTCAAGATCCTTGTAACGAGTGAAGAAGTGCTCGATCGAGTCGAGGGTGAACTGGTCGACGTCGCCGATGTCCTGGTAGCTCTCCCAGCGAGGATCGCCGGCCGTGACGCCGAGGACCTTGTCGTCGCCGCCTGCTTCGTCTTCCATCTTGAACATGCCGATGGGACGCACATCGATGAGGACGCCGGGGAAGAGAGGTTCGGGCAACAGCACGAGAACGTCGAGCGGGTCCCCGTCGTTGCCCAGAGTGTCCTCGAAGAAGCCGTAGTCAGCGGGGTACTGCATCGAGGTGTAGAGGTAGCGGTCGAGCTTGACTCGACCTGTCTCATGATCGACCTCGTACTTGTTGCGCGATCCGCGCGGGATCTCGATTGTGGCCAAGAGTTCCATAGTGCTCCTTCAAGCTAGGGTTGCATCACTAGAATAGAGCTTACAAGTCCCCACGAACGACAACCACAACGGCTACGGCGAGGACGATGGCAATGAGAATGAGAGCCCGCGCTTGAACCAGACCCCGGAACGGAAGAGGCAGAAGCGGTCGAAGAAGGCTGTCGCCGGCATCACCGCAGGCAGCCTCGCCATCGTGCTGGCCGGCATCGCAGCTATCGACGCCTACGATGTCTTCCCCGAACTCCCGGGAATCCTGACCACCGACCCCGCCGTCGAGGTCCAGGCGGTCCCCGCACCTCACGCACAGGGGAAGAACATGCCTGCCCCCGCCTCGGCGCTGGATGATTCCGCACCCGTGCCCACCAAGATCCCCGACACAGTGGACAAGATCCTCTCTGATGCCAAGGTCAAGGGCTTCGGGATCGAGATCCGCGACGGGCTCAGCGATGACATCCTCTACGCCGAGAACGAGAACAGGCCTCGCACCCCGGCCTCGGTGACGAAGGTCCTCACCGCCTCGGCGGCGCTGCTGAGCATCGGCGGCGAGACGAGACTGAGAACGACCACGGCATTCGACCCGTCCACTTCGACGGTGACGCTGACAGGCGGCGGTGACTCACTGCTGGGTGCGGGGGAGTCGCAGCCGGGTGCCGTGAACGGTCACGCGGGCCTGACGACGCTGGCGCAGCAGACCGCCGAGTCACTCAAGAGCCAGAACGTTGCCGAGGTGGCCCTTGACTTGGACACCTCCCGGTACACGGGCGAGGACTTCAGCCCCGGATGGGAGCGTGCCGATATCGCCAAGGGCGTCATCACCCCGATCCAGCCGCTGATGATCGACACCGGTTATGTCGGCAGCAAAGACAAGGAGTGGCGGGGCCGCAGCGAGCACCCGGCCAAGGACGCCTTCGCCGTTTTCTCCAAAGAACTCAAGGCGGCCGGGATCACGGTCACCGACACCCCGAAACCTGCCGCTGAGACGGGTGAGGATGCGAAGACCGACGGTGATTCCGACACCACCGAGCTGGCGGGGGTGGAGTCGGCCACGATCTCCGAAATCGTGGAATACGCACTCGTGCACAGTGACAACGTCGTCGCCGAAGTCCTCGGCAATGAGGTCGCCATCGCCCAGGGCGAGCCGGGCAGCCTGGAAGCGGGGCCGAAGGCTGTTCTTGCGGCCCTGTCCGATTCCGTGGACCTGGGCAAGACCCACCTCGAGGACACCTCGGGCCTGTCCTATGACAACCAGATCAGTCCGCACGACCTGACGACGATCCTGCAGGCATCGGTCGTCGCCGACGATTCGCTCGCCAGCCTCATCAGCTATATGCCAGTGGGCGGACTGACCGGCACGCTCACGGACAGATTCACCAAAGATAAGACCGCAGCCGGGACGGTGCACGCGAAGACGGGGACACTGTCGACCGTGACCTCACTGGCAGGAGGGGTGCTCGATGCCGATGGACGCTATCTCGTCTTCACCCTGCAGATCGACGATGTGGACAAGGACAAAATTTTGGAAGCCAGGAAGACAGTTGACGATATCGTCGCAGCACTCGCGGATTGCGGCTGCCGATGATCGTCGATGAGAAGTTCGCCGCCCGCACAGCCCGGGAACTCGTCCCCGCAGCGCGTATGCCCGACACCGATGAACTCGACGCGCTGGTCGCCGGGCTCAAGGACAATGCGCTGACGGCTCAGGAACTCGTCGTCGACTCGTTCCTCCTCGACCCTGCCCATGCCGATGACGTGCGCAGTCGCCTGGGCGCCGGTTCCGTGCTCGTGCTCGATCAGATCGGCTGGATCAAGGCCAATGCGCAGTCGCTCAACGGCATGGTCGACGCGGACTCCCTGCCCACCCCGGTCAGTCCGGGAGCCGCGAAAGCAGCCGCCGTGGAACTGGCAGGCGTGCTCTCTCTGCTGTCGACTCGAGTTCTGGGCCAATTCGACCCCTTTGCGGTGGACACGGGCCGGCTGATGTTCGTCGCCCCGGCTGTCCTCATCGCCGAAGAGGCGATGAGCGTCAAGCCGCGCGACTTTCGCATGTGGGTGGCCCTGCACGAAGCCACGCACCAGGTGCAGTTCGCCACCGCGCCCTGGCTGCGTGAGCATATGCGCTCTCTTCTGTCTCAAGTCGTCGCGACTCCGCTCAAGGCACCGGGGATCAGCGGTCTCGCTGACGTCTTCTCCACTGTGGGCCGGATCATCAAGGGCGATGCGAGCATGGTCGATCTGATCAGGGACGAGGGGATGCGCAGCGCCCTCGACGAGGCGACGGCGATCCTCAGCCTGCTCGAGGGGCACGCCGACGTGGTCATGGACGAGGTCGGCATCGAAGTGATCCCGAGCGTGCGGAAGCTGCGACGCAAGTTCGAAGCCCGCCGCGACGCCGGTCAGGGCGGATTCCTGTCGAACCTGCTGGGCATGAACCTCAAACTCGCCCAGTACCGTGACGGCGCCACGTTCGTCCGCGCCATCCGCAAGGAAGTCGGCCAGACCGGTTTCTCCGCCATCTATGCCGAACCGGAGAACCTGCCGAGGAGCGAGGAGATCCACACCCCGAGCCTGTGGTTGGACCGTGTCCACGGCTGAGGCGCGACCACCTCGGCGACCGAGCCTCGATCCGGCCAGCGGGGCGATCCGCAACAGTGTCCGTGAAGCCTTGGCCCAGTTGGGCAGCTCCCGGCCCAACATCATCGTCGCGGTCTCCGGGGGAGCGGATTCGATGGCGCTGCTGCACGCCTGCGCCTTCCTCCACCGACGTGGGGAGCTGCATGCGCAGGCCGTGACCGTCGACCATGGTCTGCAGTCCTCGACCGCCGAGGTGGCCCGCCGGGTCGTCTCCATCGCCGAATCCTGGGGTGTGCCCGCCGAGGTCGCCACCATCACCGTCGCAGCCGGCGATGAGGGCCTCGAAGCCGCCGCCCGCGATGCCCGCTACGGCGCACTTGAAGCCGCCCGGGAAGTGCAGGGGGCCGAGTGGGTGCTGACCGCGCACACCCGCAGCGACCAGGCGGAGACGGTGCTGCTGGGACTGATGCGAGGTTCGGGCACGAGATCCCTGGCTGGAATGGCTCTGCGCACCGGCACCGTGGTGCGTCCCCTGCTCGACATCGAACGGGCGACCAACGTCGCTTCGTGCCGGGCTCAGGGCATCGAAGTCTGGGATGACCCGATGAACGCCGACGATTCCTTCGCCCGGGTCCGCGCCCGCGCCCTGCTGGCCACCCTGGAAGCCGACCTGGGCCAGCCTGTCACCGCGAATCTGGCCCGCACCGCCGAGCTGTGCCGTGCCGATGCCGACTGCCTCGACGAGCTCGCCGAGACCTCCGCCGCCACCGTACGCGGACGCACCGAGGTGCCGTTGGCCGAACTGGCAGGAATGGAGGATGCGATCCTCTCCCGCGTCGTCCGCGAGTGGCTGATCTCCCTCGACGTGCCCGCACAGAGCTTCGGCGCCGCCCGCGTGGCCCAACTGTGCGCCCGGATTCGCGAACCTGGGACCTCGGATCGCCCACATGCTCGTCTGTCGCTTCCCGGTGACACCGAAGTGATCATCACCAGGCAGCTCCTGTGCTTCCGTCGCGAGGCGAAGACCGGCTGACTGCAGCCCACTGTGGTTGGGCGTGGAATTCGGTCGTCGAGCTCCGTCTTCGATCGTCGGGCTCAGGCCTCGCCGTCGACCAGGCGGCCGCCGGTGGCCACCAGCTCGCCGTTCTTGAAGACGTCGCGATCGGCTGGGCAGTCCATGATCGCCGAGGTGACCGTATCGGCCTCGAGCAGCATGAAGTCCGCCGGAGCACCGATGCCCAGACCGAAGCGGGCATCATCGACCAGTGCGGTTCCGTCCGGTCGGGCGCCGGCCATCACCTGCGCCCCACCTCGGGAGGCGATGTCCAAGCAGGCCTCGATGTCCGCATCCAGGCGATGCCCATTCGTGAATGCCAGCTGCCAGGTCCGCCGCAGCAGGTCACCGTCACCGTAGGGACTCCAGTAATCACGCTGACCGTCCTCGCCGAGACCCACAGCCACCCGATTCTCACGCAGACTGCGCTGCGGCAGGACGCCGTTCTGCGGTGCCACCGTCGTCAGAGAGATGCCCGCCTCGGCGACGAGTTCGATGATCCGTTCGACCTCTGGTGCAGGGTTGGAACTCAGGGCGAAGGCGTGTGAGATCGTCACCTTCCCCTCCATGCCGAGAGTCTTCGTGCGGTGGGCGATCTCCTCGAACGTGAACACGCCTGCGCTGCCGCGCTCATGCAGATGGATGTCGATGCCTTTGCCGTGCTTCTCCGCAAGCCCGAAGACGACGTCGAGATGCGCGACCGGATCGCGATCATATTGGAGCGGATCGAGTCCTCCGACCAGATCAGCGCCCTCGCTCAAGGCCAGGTCGAGAAGATCCCTGACACCCTTTTCACGCACGATTCCGGCCTGCGGGAAGGCCACGATCTGAGAGTCGAGGACCCCAGCGTGATCGGCCAGTGCATCCCGGACGCCGCTGAAGCGCTCGAGACCGCAGTCGGCGTCGATCTGGGTATGTGAGCGGATGCGCGTACCGCCGGAGGAGACGATCTCTGCGATCACGAAGGCCGCCTGATCACGGACGCTGCGCTCGCCCTGCCGCCAGTTCTCCCGATCGTTCATGATGAAGCCGTGCAGCGTTCCGTCGGCAGTGTGGGGACGGAACGTCTGGCCCATCCGGTTCGAATCGAGATGGGCATGGACGTCGCCGAGGCTGGGCAGCAGCGCTCGCCCAGCCCCATCGATGATGTCGGACCCATCGGCGCTTTCGGCGCCGGCGGCATTGGTGCGGCCGATCGCCTGCGCCGAGGCGGCCGGCGTGAACGAGGTGAACCGTCCGTTGTCGATCTCGACATCAACGGTCTGGGCATCGGCGGTGCGGGGAAAGAGGCGAACATTTCTCAGAGTGGTCATCGTCGTCCTTGACAGTAGGAGGGCATGTGATCTCCAAATGGTATACCGTTATGTGGTTCGGGTACGGGCCCCGGCGGGTACGGGTCCACAACGAGTGCGGGCCCCCGGACCGAGCGAGCACAGCGTCTGAAAGGATGAGCCCATGACCTCTCAGCCCGAATACGGCCATCGTACGGGTCGGGGACTCGACGTGCTGGCACTCGTGGGCCTCATCCTCATCGCCTGCTCCCTGCGACCGGCCGCATCGTCCCTGGGCCCCGTCCTCTCCGAAGTCCAAGGCGCCTACGCCCTGGTCGAATGGCAGACGGGCCTGCTCACAGCACTTCCCGGCCTGATCTTCGCAATCTGCGGGTTCATCGCCGTACCCGTGCTCAAGAAGATCGGACTCTTCAGCTCGCTGGCGATGACCTGCGTGCTGATCGCGGTCGGAGTGGGCGCCCGGGTCCTCGTCGACAACTGGGTCGGCTTCGCCGGGCTGACCGTGCTCGCGCTGGTCGGAATGTCCATCGGAAACGTCATTCTGCCGGTGTACGTGAAAACGCGCTTCCCCAACCGAGCCAACCTCGGCGCCACGGCCTTCACGGTGTCCCTGGGACTGGGCGCGATGTTCCCCGCCTTCCTCACTGCACCGCTCACCGGCCACTTCGACAACTGGCGGGTGGGACTGGGCATCTGGGCACTCGTGCCCGCCTGCGCACTGATCACTTGGATCATCCTCAGACTCGTCCGATCTGTACCCCACCTGGATCAGCCCGAACAGGACACGCACGAGGCCGGCCCGCCTCGGCGACATATCTTCACCTCAGCCAAGGCCAGATACATGGCGATGTTCTTCGGTCTGCAGTCGGTCAACGCCTATGTCCAGTTCGGATGGCTGCCGCAGATCTACCGTGATGCGGGGATCGATCCGGTCCTCGCCGGACTCATGCTCACGGTCGTCACCCTCGGTGGGATCCCCGGCGGCTTCCTTGCCCCGCAGATCATCATGCGCAGCATCCTGCCCCGCTTCTTCCTCGTCAGCTTCTCCGTCAGCGCCGTGTGCGGCTACCTCGGACTGCTCCTCATGCCCACCACCGTGCCGGTGCTGTGGGCAATCCTCCTCGGCTATGGCGGCTTCGCCTTCCCTGCCGCGCTCGCGCTCATCACGGGCCGCACACAGGCCGTGTCCATCACTGCCCGGACCTCGGCATTCGTGCAGTCCAGCGGCTATGTGCTGGCCGCGATCGGTCCCTTGGCCGTCGGCGGTCTCCTCGGACTCAGCGGCGGCTGGTCGGTGCCGCTGGGGTTCATGATCTGCGTTTCGGCGCTCATGGGCGTGACCGGGTACCTTGCTGCCGCCCCGGGGACAGTCGACGATGAGCTGGCAGCACCGGGCTCTCGCGCCGCAGCATCAGACCTCCGTGGCAGCACGAACGACCTCCGTGGTGGCACGCCGGGGCAGAAGTGAATCATAATGGAGACACACCCACCCCAAGCGAGGAGATTCGACACCTGTGGACATCAACGATCTCGGCAATGACATCGAAAAAGTACTTGTCTCGGAAGAACAGATAGCCACACGACTCGTTGAACTGGCAGCCGCCATCGATGAAGACTACAAGGGCAAGGACATTCTGCTCGTCGGCGTCCTCAAGGGTGCTGTCATGGTCATGGCGGATCTGGCTCGCGCGATCCATTCGCCCGTGACCATGGACTGGATGGCCGTCTCCTCCTACGGTTCGGGTACCAAATCGTCCGGTGTCGTGCGCATCCTCAAGGATCTCGACACTGACCTCTCCGACCGGCACGTGCTGATCGTCGAGGACATCATCGACTCGGGCCTGACTCTGTCCTGGCTGGTTCAGAACCTGCGTTCGCGTGGAGCGGCGACCGTTGAGATCTGCACGATGCTGCGCAAGCCCGAGGCAGTCAAGGTCGACATCGACGTCAAATACATCGGCTTCGACGTTCCGAACGAATTCGTCATCGGCTACGGACTCGACTATGCCGAGAAGTACCGCAACGTTCCGTTCGTCGCGACCCTGGCTCAGCACGTCTACAGCTGAGCGTTCCGCGCATTGACTGAGTGCCTGCCGCACCCGGGAACAAAACCGGGTGCATTCGAGCTATGTCAGTGCGAGGTATTAGGCTGTGGGGGATGTTCCCAGGCAGCCTCGGTAGCCTGAACAGGTTGCCCACATCTTTTTCCTGAGAGGACTTATGGCCGAGTCGAATAAGCGTCGCCCACTGCTCAACAAGGCGACGAAGGGCCCATTGGTCTGGATCGTTCTGGCACTCCTCGTAGTGTCTATCGGTGCTCTGCTCTTCAGCCGAGTCGGATTCAGCCAGATTGACACCCAGCAAGGCCTCGAACTGCTCCAGGACGACAAGGTCGAACAGGCCAAGATCGTCGACAAGGATCAGCGCGTCGACCTGACCTTGAAAGACGATCTCAAGATCGAGGGCGAGGACTTCGGCAAGAAGGTTCAGTTCTTCTACGTGGAGCAGCGTGGGGACCAGATCGTCAAGGCCGTGGACTCGGCCGAGCCCAGCAAGGGATACACCGACGAGGTGCCCAAGCAGAGCTGGCTGATGTCCCTGCTGGGAACTCTGATCCCATTCGTCATCATCTTCGTTGTCTTCTGGTTCCTCATCTCGCAGATGTCGGGCGGGAAGATGATGAACTTCGGCAAGTCCAAGGCGAAGCTCGTCAACAAGGAGAACCCGGACGTCACTTTCAAGGACGTCGCCGGTGTCGACGAGGCTCTTGAAGAGCTCGAGGAGATCAAGGAGTTCCTGGCCGAACCGGAGAAGTTCAAGGCTGTGGGAGCCAAGATCCCCAAGGGCGTCCTTCTCTACGGTCAGCCCGGTACCGGTAAGACCCTGCTGGCGAAGGCAGTGGCCGGTGAAGCCGGTGTGCCCTTCTACTCGATCTCGGGCTCTGACTTCGTCGAGATGTACGTCGGCGTGGGCGCCTCCCGTGTGCGCGACCTGTTCGAGCAGGCTAAGACGAACGCTCCCTGCATCATCTTCATCGATGAGATCGACGCCGTCGGTCGCCAGCGCGGAGCCGGCATGGGCGGCGGCCATGACGAGCGCGAACAGACGCTCAACCAGCTGCTCGTCGAGATGGACGGCTTCGACGTGAAGACCAACGTCATCCTCATCGCGGCCACAAACCGTCCCGACGTTCTCGACCCGGCGCTTCTGCGCCCCGGCCGCTTCGATCGGCAGATCCCGGTTGAGGCCCCGGACATGAAGGGCCGTCAGCACATCCTCGAGGTCCACGCCGAGGGCAAGCCCCTGGCAGATGACGTCGATCTGGCCCAGATCGCCAAGCGCACCCCCGGATTCTCAGGTGCGGACCTGGCCAACGTCCTCAACGAGGCGGCTCTGCTGACAGCTCGCGAGGGCGCGACGGTCCTCGACAACCGGATCCTCGACGAGGCGATCGATCGCGTCATCGCCGGACCGCAGAAGCGGACCCGCCTGATGAACGACAAGGAACGCCTCATCACCGCGTATCACGAGGGCGGACACGCACTTGTGGCCGCGGCGATGAACCAGACCGACCCGGTCACCAAGGTCACTATCCTGCCCCGCGGCCGCGCCCTGGGCTACACCATGGTCCTGCCGAGTGAGGACAAGTACTCCACGACCCGCAACGAGCTGCTCGACCAGATGGCTTACGCCATGGGTGGCCGCGTGGCCGAAGAAGTCGTCTTCCACGATCCCACCACCGGTGCCAGCAACGACATCGAGAAGGCGACGAACATCGCCCGGAAGATGGTCACGCAGTACGGCATGAGCGACAAGCTGGGGATGGTCAAGATCGGAGACGATCAGGGCGAGCCCTTCGCCGGTCGCGGCTACGGCGGAGGCGACGAGTACGGCGATGCGACACTGTCCTCGATCGACAGCGAGGTTCGCGACATCATCGACGCCGCCCATGCTGACGCCTACTGGGCGCTGACGCACAACCGGGACGTCCTCGACGACCTCGCCTACCAGCTGCTCGAGCGGGAGACTCTTGATCAGGCGGCACTGGCAGAGATCTTCACCCCCATCGTCAAACGCCCCACGCGCGATGTGTGGCTGGCCAATGACGAACGCCCGGTCTCCGAACGCGGCCCCATCGATCCGCCTGCACCATTGAGCGGGGACCGCAACGGCAAGAGCAACGGCAACTCGGAGGTCGACACCACCGACGTTCCCGGCGCCGGACCGACGGGCGCGAACGGACCTCACGTGCCCCATAACCCTACGGGACCGATCAAACCCAACGATCCGACCGGTCCATCCGGGCCGACGGGTCCATCCGGACCGACGAGTCCACGCAATACCGACGGCAGCGGGGAGAGCGGCTACTGATGTCAGAGCTCGAAGAGGTGACAGAGGTCCTCGGCAAGGCGCCTGCTGGCACCGGCAATAAGGTCGACCAGCCGCGGATCGCCGCCGCCGTGCGTGAGATCCTCATCGCCGTCGGGGAAGATCCTGATCGAGAAGGACTGCTGGAGACCCCGGCCAGGGTCGCTCGTGCCTACGAAGAGGTCTTCGCCGGCATCCACCGCGACCCGGCCGACGTTCTGGGCGTGACCTTCGACATCAGCCACGAGGAAATGGTCCTCGTCCGAGACATCGACCTGTATTCGATGTGCGAACACCATCTGGTGCCATTCCACGGAGTCGCCCACATCGGCTACATCCCGAGTAAGAACGGCAAAGTCACTGGACTGTCCAAGCTTGCCCGCCTCGTCGAGATCTATGCTCGTCGCCCCCAGGTCCAGGAACGGCTGACGGCTCAGATCGCCGACGCACTCGTCGAACACCTCGAGCCTCAGGGCGCGATCGTCGTCGTCGAGGCCGAACATCTGTGCATGACCATGCGGGGAGTCCGGAAACCGGGCGCCTCGACCATCACCTCGGCGGTGCGCGGGCAGCTGCGCGAAACGGCATCCCGAGCAGAAGCCATGAGTCTGATCATCCGGAGATAGAGGTCGCACATGCCCACACCGGAACGCACGAAGATCATGGGCGTCCTCAACGTCACGCCCGACTCCTTCTCCGACGGCGGTCGCTACTTCGACCACGACGCCGCCATCGCCCACGGTTTCGACCTGCTGCGCTCGGGCGCAGACATCATCGATGTCGGAGGGGAGTCCACTCGCCCCGGCTCAGTTCGAGTCGATGAGGCGGAGGAGCTGCGCCGCGTCGTCCCAGTGATCAGAGAGCTGGCCGCTGCAGGTGCCGTCATCAGCGTCGACACCATGCGAGCCAAGGTCGCAGAGGCATCATTGGATGTCGGCGCCCACATCATCAACGACGTCTCCGCGGGACTCTCCGATCCGACGATGCTGGCCGTCGCCGCCGAGACCGCAGCCCCGGTCGTGCTCATGCACTGGCGAGGCTACCTCGACCGTGCGTCGGCGTCCTTCCACTACGACGATGTCGTCGCCGAGGTGATCACGGAGCTGAAGACGAGAATCGACGAAGCGACGGCCGTCGGTGTGAAGCATGAGAACATCATCCTCGACCCGGGCCTGGGCTTCTCGAAGAACGCCGAACACAACTGGCAGATCCTCGGAGCCCTCGACGAGTTTGCGGATCTGGAACATCGGCTCCTCGTCGCCGCCAGCCGCAAACGCTTCCTCTCTACCCTGCTCTCACCGGAGGACCCGAAACTCGCCGAGGAGTCGGCGAAGGATCAGGCCACGGCCGCGATCTCGGCCCTGTCGGCCAGGGCAGGAGCGTGGGCGGTGCGCGTCCATGAACCTTCCACCTCGGCGATCGCGGCCAAGGTCATTCACGCCGTGAACTCATATGCCCCGGCGGGCACTTCGAATGAGCGTGCAGCGGAGGCAGACGCATGAATGCCGGTTCGGATCGGATCGAACTGCGCGGGCTGAGAGTCCGCGGCAACCACGGAGTCTTCGACTTCGAGAAGCGTGAGGGCCAGGACTTCGTCATCGACGCCACCCTGCACACCTCCGTATCGCGGGCCGCGGCCACGGACGACATCGCCGACACCGTCCACTACGGCGATCTGGCCGAAGACGTCGCACACATCGTCGAAGACAACACCTTCGACCTCATCGAGACCCTGGCCGTCCGGATCGCCGAGCACTGCCTGGGCCTGGCTGAACATGTCGAAGTTGTCGTCCATAAGCCCGGAGCTCCGATCCAGCGCAGCTTCAACGACGTCAGCGTCACCGTCATCCGTTCCCGCGACACCACCGACGCTGCCGCGGCCAACACGGTCGATGATGAGCCTGCCGGGGCCGAGTCGGCCGAGACAGAGGCCTACCTCAATCTCGGGGCCAACCTCGGCGATGCGGCCGACACACTCGAGCAGGCCGTTGCCGCACTCGATCGACATCCCAAGATCACCGTGCTCAGGCGATCCTCCCTGTATCGCACCGCGCCCTGGGGCGGAGTCGAACAGAACGACTTCCTCAATCTGGGCCTCATCGTGGCCACCAGCCTGCCCGCCCCACAGCTCCTGGCCGTGGCACAGGGAATCGAAGTCGCCTGCGGCCGGACCCGGGAACTGCGCTGGGGACCACGCACCCTCGACATCGACCTGATCCGCTTCGGCACCGAGCCGGCAGAGCTCATCCTCGACACCGACGCACTGACCCTGCCCCACCCACGGGCGCACGAACGTGCATTCGTCCTCGCACCATGGGCCGAGCTCGATGCGGCCGCAGAAATCCGCACACCCACCGGTCCGCGACCGATCACCGCCGTCCTGAGCGAGCTGGGCGACCAGGAAATCACGCGAATCCCGGCCCCATAAGGGGCCAGGGTTTGAGAGACTTGGAGCTATGCAGCGAACATCGTCGGGGACTCTCGTCATCTGGGCCGTCATCGGTGCCGTGGTGGCGCCGACGGTCGACGTGCTTCTGGAGAGTCAGGGCTTCGCTCTGCCAGGGCTGCCCTGGTTCGCCATCATCGGTATGCTCATACTCGCTGCAGTCCTGCTGGTCCTGGGTTGGCCGATCAAGAAATGGAATGACGGCGACCGGACCAAGGAGATCGACCCTCTCCAAGCGGCCCGCGTAGCCGTCATGGCCAAGGCCAGTGCCCTGACAGGGGCCGGACTGGCCGGTTGGTATATGGGCAACGCCGCCTACTACTTCCTGTCCGCACCCGGCATCCGCAATGATTTGGCGGCAGGTATGCTGTTCGCTATGATCGCAGCCGCAGCGTTGATGATCGTCGGCCTGATCGTCGAAGGCTTCTGCGAGCTGCCCCCTCAAGATCCACCAGGAGCCGAAGCAGCATGAGCCGCGAATTCAACTATCTGTCCGGAACAGACGCCGACTTCAACCGGGTCAGTCCCAAATACGGTCTCAAGGAGACGATCGCGACTCTGACGATGCTCGTCCCGATGATCATCGTGGCTCTCGTCTTCGCCATCATCTTCACTTCCGAAGTTCCATGGCTGCACGCGATCTGGGCCTGCCTTGTGGCGTTCACCGTCTTCCTCATCGTCATCATCATCCGTCAGGCCAAAGCCATCGGCTATGCCGAGAGGGCCGACGACCTCCTCATCCGGCGCGGCATCATGTTCCACAAGGCCACGGTCGTCCCGTACGGACGTCTGCAGTTCGTCGACGTCGATGCCGGCCCCCTCGATCGCATGTTCGGCCTGGCCACCGTCAAACTTCATACTGCCTCGGCGGCCACAGATGCCACCATTCCGGGATTGCCACGCGCCGAGGCCGATCGTCTGCGCGACAGCCTCGCCGGCCTGGGCCAGGCCAACTTGGCAGGGCTGTGAGCATGACCGAGGACGGACCGAACGGCCAACCTCCTGAACCCACAGGTGATCCCGCGACCGAACCCGCGCGCGAACCCGCAGCCGAAACTTCTACCGATCCCGCAGCTGAACCCGCAACCGAGCCGGCAGCTGAGCCCGCAGACCAGGATGCGGCGGCTCCCGAGGTGTGGCACAGAGTCCACCCTCTGACACCGATTCTCGAAAGCTTCGGCGTGCTCGTGGGTATCTTCATCGCGGCCGCCTACGGTCTGCAGAACTTTGCGCAGACTGCCATCGAAAACCTGGCCAGGGGCGATGGCGTCGACCTGGGATTCGCCGGTTGGCTGCGCACTCACCCCCTCGTCATCCTCGGCGGGGTCGGAGGGCTCGTTCTCATCCTCCTCATCACCGCACTCTTCAGTTGGTTGGCCTGGAGAGTGATGGGCTATCGGATCGATTCCGAGTCCATCTACTATCGACGCGGTCTGCTGTCGAAGAAGCTGCGCAAAGCCAGGCTCGACCGCGTGCAGTCGATCGACCTGCAGCAGAAGCTGCTACCCCGACTGCTGGGAATGGCGGAACTCGTCTTCGACGTCGCCGGAGGCACCGACTCCAACATCTCCCTGAAGTATCTGTCGAAGAAGCGTGCAGAGGGACTGCGGGACGAGCTTCTCACCGCTGTCCGCGAGAAGAGGCAAGGAGCTCACCAGGGGGAGCGAACCCCGGCCTCGGGAGGATCCGCCGAGTCGGTCCCTGGCACAGCTCCGGGCGCCGTCGGTGTGCCCGCCGGAACCGAACCCCGAGCTTCCGGCGATGCCGAAGCCACGGGTGCACCAGCCGATTCCGGTGCCGAGCCCGCCATCGATCGCAGCGTACCCGAACGTCGCGATGACAGCATCGGCGTACGCCTGAGCAAACGCCTCGGCTCACTGGCCGAAGGGGCCTCACAGGAGGCGGAGTCCAGCATCAACGAACTTCTGGCTCCATACAATGTCTCCGCCGACATCAGTGACGAAGGCGAGATCGTCCGCGTGCCCGTGCACCGGGTCGTGGTCTCCTCGCTGTTGAAGTCAGAGACGATCATCTCGGTCTTGGTCGTGCTTATCGTCATCGCCGCAGCCATCGTTCTCCTGGCTATGGGGCTGACCGAGGCCTTCATCCCGATGCTCGTCGCAGTCATCCCCGGCCTCTTCGCAGCTTTCTCCGCCTTCAGGAAGAACCTCGACAACGCGAACTTCGTGGTCAAACTGGGAGAGAACGGACTGGCCGTCAACCACGGGCTCGTCTCCACCTCCCGCAAGGTGATCCCACTCGACCGTCTGCAGGCCGTCTGCCTCCATCAGCCGCTGCTGTGGCGGTGGGCCGGTTGGTGGAAGGTCGAATACAACCTCGCCAGCGCCGGAGGCTCGGGCGAGACGAACATACTGCTGCCCGTCGGCGATATCGACCAGGCACGGCTCATGGTCGGACTCGCGCTCCCGGATCCGCAGATGCCAGACGAGGTCAGCGCCGCGACCCTGGTGCGATCAGCCATGTACGACCGCAAGTCCGAGGACCCGCAGGCCGAAGCCGCAGAAGAGCTCTTCCACGGTCAGCCCCGTTCCTCCAGGCTCATCGACCCCTTGGTGTGGAAGCGGCGGGCCTATGTCGTGACCGGTTCACTGCTCGTGCTGCGAATGGGTGTCCTTGACCGTCGAGTCGACTTCGTGCCGCATGTGCGCGTGCAGTCGATGAGCTATCACCAGGGTCCGCTCATGCGCGCGCTCGGTCTGGGCACGGTCGCCGTGCACTCCACGGCTGGTCCCATCGACCCCCGCGTCACCCATCAGAGTGTCGACGACGCGAAGCGGTTCTTCAGCGAGCACTCCGAGCGCACGCGGCTCGCGCGGCAGCGTTACGACGAGGAAGCCCGCAGGGCCAAGGAAGGCAGGCCATGAGCCAAGCAGGTATGGGCCAAGACGGAGCCCCTCGTCTGGGAATCGGAATCATCGGCTGTGGGAAGGTCGGCGCGACCATCGGAGCTGCCTGGCGCGAGGCCGGTCATGCCATCATCGGTGTCAGTGCCACCTCGGCGACCAGCCTGCAACGGGCCGAGGAGATGCTGCCAGGAGTACCGGTCCTGCCACCGGACGATGTCGCAGACCGTGCCGAGCTTCTGCTCCTGACCGTCCCTGACGATGAGATCGAATCCCTCGTCAGCGGTCTGGCGAAGGTGTCACGAATCCATTCGGGGCAGATCCTTGTTCACTGCTCGGGCCGGTACGGAACGGACGTCCTCGAAGCCGGAACCAGCCTCGGTGCGCTGCCGATCGCACTGCATCCATCGCTGTCTTTCACCGGCACCGCAGTCGATCTTCCACGCCTGCGGCAGTCGACGATCGCCGTGACCGCACCTGCACCGATCCGTCCTGTGGGCCAGGCGCTCGTCGTCGAAATGGGCGCCGAGCCGATTGACGTGGCCGAGGCCGACCGTCCGCTCTACCATGCAGCCATCACCCACGCCTCCAACCACTCGATAACGATCATCAGCGAAGCGATGGAGATGCTCGCCGAGGCGGGAGTCAGTGACCCTTCACGTGTGCTCACAGCCCTCGTCGACGCGAGCGTGACGAACACCCTGCAGAACGGTCCGAAGGCCCTGACCGGGCCCGTCAGCCGCGGAGACGTGGGCACGGTCTCCGCGCACCTGGCAGCGCTCAGTGAGTTCAGTCTCAACGTCTCCAGCCCCGCGGCTCGCAACAGCTACATAGCGCTGGCCAGATCGACGACCGCCAAGGCGCTGAGCTTGGGACGGATCACGCAGTCGCAGGCGCAGGAGATCCTGTCCCGTCTGGACTGAACGACGTGCTGGAACTGTGTGCCGGGGCCGGTGGTCGTTTGCGAATTCCCCCTGGGGCCGCGCTCACGGTAGCCTGGAGGGTATGGCAGATACCGAGTCGAACACGCCCGAAAACGCAGACCTTTCACCCGAGCATCTCGATCCCGAACAGATCCGGATCCGAAAGGAAAAGCGCCAGCGGCTCTTAGACTCCGACACCGATGCCTATCCGGTCGGAATTCCTCGCACGCACACCCTCGCCGAGGTTCATGCCGCGCATGACGGGCTGGAAGCCGGTGACGAGACCGAGGACATCGTCGGCGTCGTCGGCCGTGTCGTGTTCGTCCGGACAACGGGCAAGCTCTGCTTCGTGACCCTGCAGTCGGGTGACGGGACGCGCCTTCAGGGCATGCTGTCTCTGCGTGAAGTGGGGGAGGAACGACTCGGCGATTTCAAGACCGACGTCGATCTGGGCGACTTCCTGTTCGTCCATGGCAAGGTCATCAAGTCCAAACGCGGCGAACTCTCTGTGCTCGCCGATTCCTGGACGATGGCCAGCAAGGCGCTGCGTCCGCTGCCGGGCCTGCACACCGAACTGGCCGAAGATACTCGTGTGCGTCAGCGCTACCTCGATCTGATCACCCGCGAAGACGCACGGAAGAACATGCTGGCCCGGGCAGAGGTCATGTCGTCCCTGCGTCGGACGTTCGCAGAACAGGAGTTCGTCGAGATCGAGACTCCGATGCTCCAGTTCATGCACGGTGGAGCTGCAGCACGGCCATTCAAGACACATATGAATGCCTATGACATCGATATGTTCCTGCGCATCGCGCCGGAGCTCTTCCTCAAGCGGGCGATCGTCGGCGGCATCGAGAACGTCTTCGAGATCAATCGCAATTTCCGCAATGAAGGTGCCGACTCCACGCACTCACCGGAGTTCGCGATGCTCGAGGCGTACCAGTCCTACGGCGACTACCACTCGATCGCCGAACTGACGAAGACGCTGGTCCAGAACGCGGCACAGGACGCCACCGGTTCTCTCGTGGTGAAGTTGGGAGACGGTGAGGACTACGACTTCGGCGGTGACTGGCCCGTGGTCAGCATGTACGAGACCCTGTCCGCGGAATCCGGAGTCGAAGTCACCCCGGAGACCGGACTCGACGTCCTGGACAAGATCGCAGCCGATAACAACGTCGACCTGGGTGGAGTATTCCGCTCACACGGCAAGTATGTCGAGGAGTTGTGGGAGCACTTCTACCAGGACAAGCTGTGGGTGCCGACATTCGTCACCGACTTCCCCGTCGACACCTCACCTCTGGTTCGTGAACACCGGACCAAGAAGGGCGTCGTGGAGAAGTGGGACCTCTATGTTCGCGGCTTCGAATTGGCCACAGGCTATTCCGAGCTCGTCGACCCGGTCATTCAGCGTGAACGGTTCGAGGCTCAGGCGGCCGACGCGGCCAAGGGTGATGAAGAGGCGATGGGGCTCGACGAGGAATTCCTCACCGCGATGGAACACGGAATGCCGCCGACCGGCGGTATGGGAATGGGACTTGATCGTCTGCTCATGGCTTTGACCGGCCTGGGAATTCGAGAAACGATTCTCTTCCCATTCACGAAGCCAATTGCCTCCGGTAATTCGGAAATGGCTGAGGAAGGTTGAGCACATGATGGATCTGATGAAGGCACTATTGCCTTCGATCTGTGTTGGTTTGCTGTTCTGGTACGTGATGAGAAACATCCTGCGTGCAGATCGGACCGAACGAGAGCAGATCGATAAATTCTATTCAGAGCATGAGGTTAGCGAATTAGGCGATAATCATGAATCAGATGTTAAGCTGACTGCGACAAATACTTCTGATTATGAAAAGAGTGAACATGGCAAGGGAGATGCGACTCGTTCTCACGGATGATTTCGATGGCTCGGAGGCGTCGGAAACCGTTCGCTTCAGCCTCGACCAAGGTACCTACGAACTCGAACTGTCGACAGAGAATGCCGAAAAGCTCCGTGAAACGTTCGCCCCGTTCATCGCCAAGGCTCGTCGGGTAGCCAACCCGGGTGGCCGTGGACGTCGTGCAGGGGCTGGCTCCACCGCGGGCCCGAAGCGCGACACTGCCAAGATCCGCGAATGGGCACAGGCAAACGGTTACCAGCTGGGCGATCGCGGACGCATTCCGCTTGAAATCGTCCAGGCATACGAAGCTGCAGACAGCTGATCCGCCTCAATCCAGTCACCGCCGATAACTGAAGCGGTATAGCGAATCGATGATTGCGACTGATTCGATAATCGCTTTCTGAAGGACCAACGGTTGAACCGTTGGTCCTTCAGTGTTTTTGCTGATGAGTTTCGCAAGCCGGGCTTCCGGAGTCGGCACCGGAATATCCACCCCGCGAATGACGTTGGAGCGGATGACGTCCCAGCGCCGTTGTCGAATATGACGGCTGACTGCAATCACGTTGTCACTTGACCGCCGACAGTAAAGTTAGACGATTTACTCAATTCCCGTCCGCGGTAATCTATGACCGCAGCAATCTATGGAGTATCTCGATTTCCCGTTGCGAAGGATGGAATCGACACACCTCAGAGACACGGAGAACCGGAATCTGCGTAGGACGAGTCGGCAGTATGTCGTGCAGAGGAGTGACGAAGGGGCGAACACCGAATTTCGCCCACAGCCAAACGGTTTCGGCTGATGGCGAAACGTGCAATAGATCGTGGCCAATGGTCGTTAGGCTCTAAAGAATAACAAGACCGAGGAGGGTGAATATGTTCGAGCGGTTCACTGACCGAGCACGCCGAGTGGTAGTGCTTGCCCAGGAAGAAGCCAAACTACTCAAACATAACTACATCGGAACCGAGCACATCCTGCTCGGGCTGATCCACGAGGGCGAGGGCCTGGCAGCCAAAGCACTCGAGGGAATGGACATCTCCCTCGAGCAGGTGCGCGACCAGGTCCAGGAGATCATCGGACAGGGGCAGCAGGCACCGAGCGGGCACATCCCGTTCACCCCGCGTGCCAAGAAGGTCCTCGAGCTCAGCCTCCGTGAGGCGCTGCAGCTGGGACACAGCTACATCGGAACCGAGCACATCCTGCTCGGTCTGATCCGCGAGGGTGAAGGCGTTGCCGCACAGGTGCTCGTCAAGCTGGGCGCCGATCTGGGACGAGTCCGCCAGGAAGTCATCAAGCTTCTGTCGGGCTACCAGGGCAAGGAGCCCGTCTCCGCAGGTGGTCGCGAGGAGGGAACCCCATCCGGTTCGCTCGTCCTCGACCAGTTCGGAACGAACCTGACCGCAGCCGCCCGCGAAGGCAACCTCGATCCGGTCATCGGCCGGCACGAGCAGATGCAGCGCGTGATGCAGATCCTGTCCCGCCGGACCAAGAACAACCCTGTCCTCATCGGTGAACCCGGTGTCGGCAAGACCGCAGTGGTCGAAGGACTTGCCTTGGCGATCGTCAACGGCGAAGTTCCGGAGATTCTCGAGGACAAGCAGCTCTACACCTTGGACCTCGGTTCACTGGTGGCGGGCTCCCGCTACCGCGGTGACTTCGAGGAACGCCTGAAGAAGGTCCTCAAGGAGATCCGCACACGCGGCGACATCATCCTCTTCATCGACGAGATCCACACTCTGGTGGGTGCGGGTGCCGCTGAAGGTGCCATCGACGCTGCTTCGATTCTCAAGCCCATGCTGGCGCGAGGCGAGCTGCAGACCATCGGTGCGACGACTCTCGACGAGTACCGCAAGCACATCGAGAAGGACGCTGCACTCGAACGTCGCTTCCAGCCGATTCAGGTTCCTGAACCATCGCTGGCGCATTCGATCGAGATCCTCAAGGGTCTGCGCGACAAGTACGAGGCGCACCACAAGGTGACGATCACGGAGGGTGCACTTTCGGCTGCCGTGAACATGTCGGATCGCTATGTCAACGACAGGTACCTGCCGGACAAGGCAATCGACCTCATCGACGAAGCAGGCGCCAAGCTGCGCATCTCGCGTCTGTCGGTGCCGCAGGAGATCCGCGACCTGGAGGAGCAGATCCTCGAGGCCCGTCACCGCAAGGAAGCCGCCATCGACGCTCAGGACTTTGAGCTCGCGGCATCTGAGCGTGACTCCGAGATGAAGCTGCAGCAGGACAAGGACGAACAGACCGAAGCCTGGCGCAAGAGCGGCAAGGACACCTCTGCGGTCGTCGACGCGGAGCTGATCGCCGAGGTGCTGGCTGCAGCCACCGGTATTCCTATCTTCAAGCTCACCGAGGAAGAGTCCTCGCGTCTGCTGCGGATGGAAGACGAGCTGCACAAGCGCATCATCGGGCAGAACGACGCGGTCAAGTCGATCTCCCGTGCCATCCGCCGGACCCGTGCGGGCCTGAAGGATCCGAAGCGCCCCTCCGGCTCGTTCATCTTCGCTGGTCCCACCGGTGTCGGCAAGACCGAGTTGGCGAAGGCTCTGTCGGAGTTCCTGTTCGGTGATGAGGATTCGCTCATCAGCCTGGACATGTCGGAGTACTCGGAGAAGCACACCGTGTCCCGACTCTTCGGTTCTCCTCCCGGCTATGTTGGCTACGAAGAGGGCGGCCAGCTGACGGAGAAGGTCCGTCGCAAACCGTTCTCAGTGGTCCTCTTCGACGAGGTGGAGAAGGCTCACTCGGATATCTTCAACTCGCTGCTGCAGATCCTTGAAGATGGCCGTCTGACCGACTCGCAGGGTCGTGAGGTGGACTTCAAGAACACCATCATCATCATGACCACCAACCTGGGTACTCGAGACATCTCGAGTGGCCTGCAGCTGGGCTTCCAGGTTGAGGGCAACACGAACAACAACTACGAGCGCATGAAGCAGAAGGTCAACGAGGAGCTCAAGCAGCACTTCCGCCCCGAGTTCCTCAACCGTGTCGATGACACGATCGTCTTCCCGCAGCTGAACAAGGAAGAGATTCTGCAGATCGTCGATCAGTTCCTGGCACGTCTGGACGCCCGTCTGGCCGATCAGGGCATGAAGGTCGAGGTCAGCGATGCGGCCAAGATTCTGTTGGCCGACCGTGGCTACGATCCGGTCTTGGGCGCTCGTCCGCTGCGTCGGACGATCCAGCTCGAGATCGAAGACCACCTGTCCGAGAAGATCCTGTTCAAGGAGATCGGCAGCGGTCAGACCATCAAGGTCGACGTCAAGGGAGAAGGCAAGGAAGCGGAATTCACGTTCGAGGGCGTGGAGACCGAGAGCATTGCCGCCAGCGGTCCGGATGATTCCGGTTCCGGTGGAGAACTCGCTGGTGCCGGTTCGTCCGGCGGCAGCGGATCGGGAAGCTCCGCGTCCTGATCTCCTCCTAGAGCGTTGAAGAGGCCCGGGGGCACAGCACAAGCTGCGTCCCCGGGCTTTTTCATGCCCACTGGCCGATGGTGTTGA
This sequence comes from Brevibacterium antiquum, assembly GCF_016107655.1. Lineage (GTDB taxonomy): Bacteria > Actinomycetota > Actinomycetes > Actinomycetales > Brevibacteriaceae > Brevibacterium > Brevibacterium antiquum. The sequence goes on along the minus strand of NZ_JABASX010000008.1, from coordinate 71,070 downwards.
ATGAAGATATGAGCTCAGCCCCAGTCGACTTCGACCATCACCAGGTCTCCTCGGACCATCACTTCAACCATTCCCTTCCCGGCGGGCTCTACCTGCGCAGGGCGCGCACGAGCGACGTCAAGGGGATTGAGGCATTGGTCGCACCGCTGGCCGAAGAGCGCATTCTGCTCGCCAAGGACACCGTCACCTATTTCGAGACTCTGCAGGAATTCTGGCTGGTGGTGGATCCGCAGCCGGACGGAACCGAAGTTCTGGCCGGCTGCGCGGCACTGCACATCATTTGGGCGGACCTTGCGGAGGCGCGCACCGTTGCCACCTCGCCGGCCTATCGGGGGCGCGGAGTCGGCAAGGCCCTCATCCGGCAGCTCCTGGCAGACGCCGTGGCGATCGGCGTCGACAGGGTCTTCTGCCTGACCTTCGAGACCGGATTCTTCGGTGCACTCGGATTCGAGCCGATCAAGGGCATCCCTGTCTCCCCAGAGGTCTACGTCGAACTCCTGCACTCCGCCGACGAAGGTGTGGCAGAGTTCCTGGACCTCGCCCGCGTCAAACCCAATACCCTGGGCAACGCCCGGATGATCAAGTTCCTGTGAGGATCACTTCCCGTCGAACTTCGAGATGAACTCTTCGACGATGGAGACCGTATCCTCGGGCGCATATGAGAGCCCAAGCGCGCAGCGGCAGCGGCGCTCACCCGGGAAGACGAAGCATCTCACCGTCCTGAGCTGCCAGACCGTCAGAGATCAGATCGCCGATGAGACGGGAGATCCGGTCTGCATCTGCGCTGAGTTCCCGTACTTGCGCAAGCTTCGTCGATGTGTGTGAAGGGAGCGAGTCGAGCAGCTTGAGATCCACCTCGGCGGTGGATGCGGTGAAGAGATCGACGGAGACGCAGCCGAAATTGTCGCTGCCGTCGGAATGTTCGTGCGCGGACTTGAGCACATCCATGATGGCACCGCGCAGCTGACGGTCCGTGCCCGCCCACTTCTGTGTCTTCGGCTTCACCACCGAGGCTGGCCTTCCCGCCTTCTGCCAGGCGCACATGTCGCTGAGCGGGCAGGTCTCGCAATGGGGGTTCCTGGCCGTGCATACGAGCGCCCCGAATTCCATGACCCCGGCGTTCCACTGCTTGTGATCTGTCTCGGGAACGAACTGGCTGGCCCATTCGGTCTCTGTGCGTCCCGGTGAAGCTGAGGGACGATCGCGGCCAGCGAAGAGCCGGATGAGAACACGGCGCACATTTGTGTCGAGCACGGTGGTGCGCTCACCGTGGGCGAAGGAGGCCACAGCTGCTGCGGTGTAGGAACCGATGCCGGGGAGACGCTCGAGTTCCTGCGCAGTCTGCGGCACGTGACCGTCGAGTTCCTCGGCGATCACCCGTGCGGCTTCCTGGAGTCGCAGTGCCCTTCGTGGGTAGCCGAGGCGGTCCCAACTGTGGAGCACTTCGGCGGTGGGCGCCTGTGCCAGATCTGCGGGCGTCGGCCACTTGTGCATCCATTCCCGCCACCGGGGTTCGACTCTGGAGACTGGAGTCTGCTGCGACATGATCTCGCTGACGAGGACGGCCCAGGCGCTGGTGTCTGCATCTCTCCAAGGCAGAGGGCGAGCAGCGGTTTCGAACCAGGTGATGATCGTCTCGCGAACGTGGTGGATGTCCGCGTTCGCGACGGTGGGGAACGGAGAGTCGCGGCGCGAAGATCTCGATTCGGAAGCGGCTCGGTGTGTCATTTGGATGCTCAATCGCTTCGGCCTAGGCTCAAAGCGATGACTCCTTCCAATCGTGGTTCGCAGCCGAAGAACGGCGCCAGGCAGCCCCGCCAGTCTAGCGGGAAGCTGCCAGCGCACGTGTACCGTCGGCGACGTTACGCGCTGTTGGTGGCCAGCCTCGTGGTGGTCGCACTATTGGTGCTAGGCGTCGTCGGAATCGTCAAAGGACTGGGTGGGGGCAGCAGAGACGAACCTGTCGCCGAGGAGACACCGTCGGCAAGCACGACCTCGGCAGCGCCGGTCCCAGACGAGAAGGCCGCAAGTGGGAAGTGTCCCGAGGAGAAGGTCGGACTCAAAGCCAAGGTCGACAAGAAGAGCTTCAAAGAAGAGGCCAAGCCCAAGTTCGAAATGGTGATCGAGAACAACCACACGGCCACATGCCTGATCGAGGTCGGCACCAAGGAGCAGGAGTTCCTGGTCGAGAAGAACGGTGACGTCGTCTGGTCATCGAAGTTCTGCGCCGCCGATGAGGACGAGAACGCTGAAGTCTCGACCGAGTTCGCGCCGGAGTCTGAGAAGACTGCTCAGTTCGAATGGAATCGGGTGCAGGTCGACAAGAACTGCAATCGCACGAACAAGTCCTTCGGACCGGGGGAGTACGAGCTCGTCGTCAAACTCGGCGATGAGAAGAGTAAGCCAGCGAAGTTCGAACTGGAGAAGGACGCCGCCACCAAGGCCAAGGAGAAGAAAGAGGCCGAGGACAAGAAGTCGGAGGAAAAGGAGTCCGAGGCGCCTGACGAGAAGCCATCGGAAGAGAAGTCAACAGAGGAGTAGATCCCTGCTGACCCAGCCGGCTGTTGGTCAGGCTCCGCGGTAGGACCCCACGCCCCAGGAATTGCCGTCATGGTCGCGGAAGTCGAATTCCCGACCGCCGTGAGACTGCGTTGCCACGGGGCGGACGATCGCATGGCCCATGTCGACGATCTCCTCGTAGAGTCGGTCGACCTCCCGTTCGGTGTCGACGACGACGTAGATAGAGCTCCCGCCGACGCTGTCCAGAGCCGAGCCGTCATTGCGGACGGAGCCGAACATGATTCCGCCCGTCTCGCCCAGTGCGTATTCGGCGCGGACGACGATCTCGGGATCAGACTCGTCCCTGACGATGAGCCTCTCGGTGAAACCGAGCGCGAGCAGCAGAGCGGTCGTTGCGGCCGAGTCTGTGGTCCTCATTGCGGGAAAGACTGTCGTGGTCATACTTCCAGGATGCGCCATTTTCATGCAGATGTCCCGAAATTTTTACCGATTGCCTCCCAAAAGTAACTCGACAGCCTCCGAAACGTGTTCACATTCCTTGACGCGCATCCCCTGCGGGGTGGAGACGTTGCGCAGCGCACCGTGGGCGACGATCGCATGGGTGATGCCCAGGCGTGACGCCTCATTGAGCCTCTGCCCGAGGTTGGGTACATTGCGAATCTCGCCCGAGAGGCTGATCTCACCGATAGCCACGAATTTTGCGGCAAGCGACTTTCCGATCGCGGCCGAGGCCAGTGAGAGGCAGATCGCCAGGTCGCTGGCCGGTTCTGCCAATTTCGCGCCCCCGACAGTTGCGGTGAAGACATCGGACTTGGCCAGACTGATGCTTCCGATCTTCTGGCTGAGCACGGCGAGCATCATCGCCACACGGGAGGAGTCCACGCCGGAGACAGACCGGCGGGACTGCCCGCCGGCGGACTCGGTGATCAGTGATTGAACTTCGACGAGGAGCGGACGTTTGCCTTCCTGCGTCACGGTCAGACAGGTCCCTGGAGGATTGCTGCCGCTGCGGGAGAGGAAGAGGCCAGATGGGTCCTCGAGGCTCTTGATGCCGTTCTCCTCCATGTCGAAGCAGCCGACATCGTCGGTCGGTCCGAACCTGTTCTTCACGGCTCGCAGAAGACGCAGTCGGGAGTGACGTTCCCCTTCGAAGTTGCACACCACATCGACGAGGTGTTCGAGAAGTCGGGGGCCGGCGATCGTGCCGTCCTTCGTGATATGGCCGACGAGCACAGTCGGCAGAGACCTGGCCTTCGCCTCGCGGATCAGGGCCGCGGCCACTTCTCTGACCTGGGTGACCCCGCCTGGGACCCCGTCGATCTCGGAGGAGGCGAGGGTCTGGATGGAGTCGACGATGAGCATTTCGGGCTCCTCTGCCTCGATCATGCCCAGGACCGCGCCGAGGTCGGTCTCCGCAGCCAGCAGCAGGGAGTCCTCGAGGGCGTTGATGCGCTCGGCCCGCAGCCGCACCTGCCCCGCCGATTCCTCACCGGTGACGTAGAGAACCTTGGCCCCGAATTTAGCAACGCGCGACGCGACATCGAGCAGCAGCGTCGACTTGCCGACACCGGGCTCGCCAGAGAGGAGAACGACGGCGCCGGGGACGATCCCGCCGCCGAGGACACGGTCGAATTCGCTGACGTAGGTGGTCTTCGCCTGGGCCAATGTGGAGTCGATCTGGTTGATCGACTTCGCACCGCTGGACTTCTTGACCTTCGTCTTGACCGAGGACTTGCCGGCGCCCTTCTCCTCGAGCGTGCCCCAGGCCTGGCATTCGGGGCAGCGGCCCAGCCACTTGACGGTCGAATAGCCGCATTCGGTGCAGGTGAAAGACATAAAACAATTCTGGCACGCCCTACTGACACGGAGGGGGTGCAGACGCAGAGATCACTGCCGGGCCACAGGAGCCGATCTCGGGTGACCCGTTGATCGAGGCGATCGTCCAATAGAAATCGGGCTCCCAACGATCTCTGTCGTTGGGAGCCCGATTGCATGTGGAGGCGGGGATCAGTCCAGCGCGGTGAGGATCCTGGGCCCATCCTCGGTGATGGCGATCGTGTTCTCCGAATGCGCGCCGTTCGATCCGTCGGCCAAGCGCAGGGTCCATCCGTCCTTGTCCACGGAGAGCTTCTTCGAGGTGAATGACCACCATGGTTCGATCGCCAGTGTGAGACCGGGCTTGAGTACCAGGCCGCGTCCGCCCTTCCCGCGGTTGGCCACGTGCGGATCCTCATGCATCGTGTGGCCCAGTCCGTGACCGCCGAAGTCGAGGTTGACCGGAATGCGCTGCTCATCGGCGACATCGCCGATGGCTTTCGATATATCGCCGAGGCGGCTGCCCGGCTGGGCGGCGGAGATGCCGGCTTCGAGTCCTGACCAGGTTGAGTCGATGAGGCGCTGATCTTCTTCGCTGCCGTTCCCGACGATGACGGACCGTGCTGCATCGGCGACCCAGCCATCGATGGACACGGCGAAGTCCAAGGTCAGAAGGTCGCCGTCCTTCATCACGTATTCGTGGGGCTTGCCGTGGAGGACCCCGTCATTGACCGAGAGGCAGATGACGTTTCGGAAGGGGCCCTCACCGAATGATGGTGCATAGTCCCAATAGCAGGAGACGGCGCCGGCCTCTTCGATGAGTTTCCTGGCGCGCTTCTCCAGATGCATGATGTTCATGCCCGGTTCTGCGATCGAAGACAATTCGGCCAGTGTCTTCGCGACGAATCGGCCGGTGACCGCCATCTTGTCGATCTCGGCGGGTGTCTTCAACTCAATCACAGGTGTTCTCCTTCAGTCATCACGGGCTCATTGGCAACTTTAGTCGTTCTGGTCCCTTCCGTCGCGGTCGCACCTGCTTTCCGTGATCAAGCAGACAGCTGCAAGCGAATCTGATTGCAAGGAATCTTGTAGCCAGGGAGGTTCCGCACCATGAGAGATATCGTGGTTGCCGTCATCCTCGGCAATGCCTTCGGGATGTCAATGATGTCCGGAGCAGAAGCATTCCAGGACGGCGCGGCCTCGTGGATACTTCAGCTCATCGTGTTCCCGCTCGCCGCTGCGGTCGGAATCGTGTCGCTGCTCCTCAAGCACAGAAAACGGGCGTCGGCCCAAGGCCGACACCCGAATTCTCACGACATTGATCAAGAGCCAGAACAGCGTCGCTGACTATTGCGCCAACTCATCGGAATGCTTGCGCTGCGCCACACTTCTGCGGCGATAGTCGAGCCAGACGAGCGATCCGAGAATCGGTAAGGCGATGATGAATACTGCCCACGCCAGCTTGGTGGGCGCATCGACTTTCGACTGAGCCAGCGACACCAATGACCAAACTGCCAGACCGATGACGACGAGAAGGAGCGCGGTCCAGGCGAAGTCGTACCAAGCGGGGAGCAGTGGAGTCTCAGACATGTCAGCAGACTATCTCATCTGACAAGTGACCTTCAGAGGAACTCCACACCCTGGGCCAGCGGGAGCTCACCCGAATAGTTGACGGTGTTCGTGGCCTGCCGCATGTAGGCCTTCCACGAGTCGGTGCCGGATTCGCGGCCGCCGCCGGTCTCCTTCTCGCCACCGAAGGCCCCGCCGATCTCCGCACCGGAGGTGCCGATATTGACGTTGGCGATGCCGCAGTCGGATCGGGACAGGAATTTCTCCGACTCGGCCAGCTCCGAGGTGAAGATCGCCGATGACAGACCCTGTGGCACCCCGTTGTGGATGTCGAGCGCCTCGTCGAGGTCGTTGTAGGTCACGACGTAGAGGATCGGGGCGAAGGTCTCCGACTCCATCACCGAGGTCTGGGCAGGCATCCGTACGACCGCCGGCTCCACATAGTGTGCTTCGGGTCGTTCATCGTCGAGGACGCGCCCACCACCGGTCAGGACGGTGCCGCCTTCCGATTCGGCCTGTTTCAGGGCTGCCTGCATCGCCTCGAATGAGCCCTCATTGATGAGCGGTCCCACCAGCACGCCGTCCTCGGTGGGAGACCCGATGCTCAAGGTCTTATAGGCGGCGACGATCTTGTCCACGAAGTCATCGGCGATGGATTCGTGGACGATGAGGCGGCGCAGCGTGGTGCAGCGCTGTCCCGCGGTTCCTGCGGCAGCGAAGACGACACCGCGCAGTGCCAGGTCGATGTCGGCACTCGGGGCCACGATCGCACCATTGTTGCCGCCGAGCTCCAACAGGAGGCGACCGAAGCGCTCGGCCACGACGGGTCCGACCTCGCGGCCCATGCGCACCGACCCGGTGGCCGAGACGAGGGCCACGCGCTCATCGCGGACCATGGCATCGCCGATGTCCCTGCCGCCGACGAGGACAGGGACGAGTCCCTCCGGTGCCCCCACCTCAGCGGCGGCGCGGGCCAGAAGGGACTGGGCGCCAAGGGCTGCGAGCACGGCGTTCTCCGAGGGCTTCCACACCACGGCATCGCCGGCGACCAGGGCCAGTGCGGTGTTCCAGGAGTAGACGGCCACAGGGAAGTTGAAGGCCGAGATGACGCCGACGGCGCCGAGCGGATGCCAGGTCTCCATGAGCCTGTGTCCGGGGCGTTCGCTGGGCATGGTCTTGCCCCACAGCTGCCTGGACTGGCCCAGGGCGTACTCGCAGATGTCGATCATCTCCTGCACCTCACCGGCGGCCTCGGACGGGGTTTTGCCCGCCTCGACCGTGATGATCTTCGCGAGGTCCTCCTTGTGCTCGCCCAGCAGCTGCCCCCAGCGCTGCACCAATTGGCCGCGCACTGGTGCGGGAACGTCACGCCAGGCAGCGAACGCCTCGGCGGCTGCTGAGATCTTGTCTGCAACGGACTCCTTGGTGTCCGCAGCCAGCGTGCCCAGGCTCTGGCCGGTGATGGGGGAGCGGGCAGGCAGGTTCGCCGGGGCTCCAGGTCCGGCGTTGAGCACGGCCGCCTCGACTCCGCAGGCCTTGAGCCCGGAGGTGAGGAGATCGGTGATGGTCTGGTCGGTGGGCAATGCGGTCATTGCTGTCCTTTCGCTGGTGCTTCTGGTGAGCGGGAATCTGATGATGTGGTTGAGTCACGGTCGATTGCAGTGGGGGAGGGGTCGTCAGACGATGTTGAGCTCCTTGCGCAGGCCAGAGGTGGCGAAGCGTCGTTTGTCCAAACCGGAGACGTCGACGAAGGGCTGATGTCCGGTCATGAGGTCAGCGACGACCTCCCCGACGGCCGGGCCCATGAGGAACCCGTGGCCGGAGAATCCGCAGGCGTAGAAGAAGCCTGCGAGTTCCTCCGCCTCACCGATGAGCGCATTGTGATCGGGCGTCATCTCGTAGAGTCCCGCCCAGCCGCGCTTGACTTCGACATCGCCCAAGGCCGGAGCCCGAGATTCGATGAGCTCTGCCAGGGTGGGCAGCCAGTCCGGGCTGCGCTTGTCATCGAATTCCCACACGTCCGTCTCGTCCGGGCATCCGAAGAGCAGGCCCGGACCCTCCGGATGGACGTAGAAGCTCGTGGAGAAGTCGATGGTGAAGGGCATCCGCGACAGGTCGATACCCAGCTGCGTTTCATCCACGGGTTCGCTGACCATGATCTCGCGGCGCAGGGGCCTGACCGGCAGATCGACCCCGGCTGCCTCACCGATGAGACCGGACCAGGCGCCGGCGGCACAGACGACCTGTGCACACTCGATCCTGCCCTTGCTGGTCGTCACCGCGCTGACTCTGCGACCGCCGTTCGAACCGTCGCTGCCCACCGAACCGTCACCGCCGGCGGTTTCGAACCCGGTCACCTCGCACTTCTTGAGCACCTGCACGCCCAGGTTCCGTGCGGCATTCACGTATCCGGACACCACGGCCTCAGGGGTGCAATGACCGTCTCCGGGATTGAAGGCACCGGCAACGAGTCCCTCTGTGTCGATGTACGGGGCCAGATCAGCCACCTCGGCGACGGTGAGCATCCGGGAATCCAGACCCATCCGCTGCTGGAGTTCGACGTTGGCGGCGAAGGTCTCGGCATCCTCGGCGGAATCGAGGAGGAAGAGGTACCCATTGCTCACCAGATCGATGTCGACGCCGAACTCGCTCTCGAAGGTGCGCAGCACCTCGAGGCTGCGTGTGGACAGGGCGATGTTGACCTCATCGGAGAATTGGCTGCGCACCCCGCCGGCGGCCTTCGACGTCGACCCCGAACCGGGGACGTCGCGTTCGACGAGGACGATGTCGTGGACGCCGTGTTTGGCCAGGTGATAGGCGATGGATGCTCCCATGACCCCGGCACCGATGATGACCACCTCGGCGCTCGTCGGGGCTGTTGATGTGCTCTCCAACTTCCACCTCTTTCGTCTCCTGCTGCGGCGGCCGTCCTTGGCCGCCGCAGAGTCGGAAATCGCCGACGTCGATGTCGGCGTATTGCGGTTCACTGCCCATTGTGGTTCCAGTCACGTTTAAGGACAAGAGCGAGTTCATGAAAACTGTTTTTAGGAAACCTGAAAACAGCTAGGCTGTGGCCATGGCATGGACTCTGGGGCAGCTGCGCACCTTCGTCACGGTGGCCGAGCTCGGGTCGATGACCCGAGCTGCGGAACAGTTGGGCTACAGCATCGGGGCGGTCTCGCAGCACATGAGCGCCCTGCGCCGCGCGGTCGGTTCCGAGCTGTTCCTTCGCCGAGGCAGGGGGATGGTCCTCGCCGAAGCCGGCCGAACGCTGCTTCCGCGCGCCCGAAGCATCCTCGCCGCCCAGAAGCAGGCAGAGATGGCGATGCTGGGCAGGGACTTCCGCAGCGAGGCCATCGTCACGCTCGGCGTCTTCGGTTCGGCATCGACGAGGGCATTGCCGGCCATTGTGAGCCTCCTGGGCCAACAGCACCCGCACATCGAGGTCCGGGCCCGCGAGATCAATGTCGAGACCATGTCGGCGGCCGTCATCGACGGAGCCATCGACTTAGGCATCGGGATCAACTATCCGGCCGTGCCGCTGCCGCCGATGCGGGGCCTGAGCTGGACGACCGTGGCCAGTGAGGACTTCGGCATCGCCGTGCCCGCGGGCGCACCGGGTCCCACACGGCAGGCCTTGGCCGAGGCCGATTGGATTCTGCCGCCGGCCGAAGAGCTCTTCGGCCGAGCGATGCGACTGGCCACCTCGGCGCTGGGGATCGCTGCGAAGGAGACCCACATCGTCACCGACACCGCCGTCGCGCTCGCCCTGGCAGGCACGGGACTCGGGCTGACCCTGGCGACGCCGATCATGATGTCCCTGGGCGGGCCCGACGTCGAGCTGCATCCCATCGCCGAGGCGGGCGGCAGGGAGATCATCGTGCTGACCTCCCCGGATCCGGCAGATCCGGTCGCAGCCGTCGCCGAGGTGGTGGCCGAGGTCTTTCGTCCTAGGATGGGGCCATGAGCTTCGATCATCAGTGGAACCGCATCCGTGAGACCAATCCCGACCACTCCGCGAACTACGCCGAGCGGTGGCGCACACTCGCCGCCTCCGGCCACGACATCGGTGGAGAGGCGAGATTCGTCAATGCGATGGCACCGCGAGGAGCACGTATCCTCGACGCCGGCTGCGGTACCGGTCGTGCCGGTGGCCTGCTCATCAGCGAAGGGCACAGCGTCTACGGCGTCGACCTCGATGAGTTCCTCATCTCAGTCGCCGAGGAGGACTTCCCAAGCGGTGAATGGCACACCGGCGACTTGGCCGAATTCGACTTCGCAGATGCGGGCATCAACGACATCGACGTGGCGTTCTGCGCCGGCAACGTCCTGTCATTCCTCGATCCCGCCTCACGTCGCCAGACCCTGGGCAACATCAGATCCACCCTGAAATCAGGCGGACGCTTCGTCGCCGGCTTCGGGGCCGGCCGCGGCTACGACTTTGCAGACTTCATCGATGATGTGAAGTCGACCGGGATGCTCGTCAACCTCAAGCTGTCCACCTGGGAACTCCACCCCTTCGAGCCCGATTCCGGCTTCCTCGTGCTCATCGCCGAACGTGTGTGATCGCGGACGATCATCGAAGCAGTGAGCGCAGACGTGGCTCTTGGAGCGCAGGCCGAAACATGATTGGCTGGTGGCGTCGGGCCGACACGGTCCGACGGAATTCGCACAAACACAGGAGCGGTCAGCATGATTTTCATCGTTGTGAAGTACGACGTGAAGCCCGAGAGCGTCGATGAATTCCCCGAGGCGGTGCGCACCTTTACCGAGGCGACGCGCTCGGAACCGGGCAACCTGTGGTTCGAATGGTCCAAGAGCCTGGAGAAGGACAACGAGTTCGTCCTTGTCGAAGCATTCACCGACGAAGGGGCAGAACCCCACGTCAAGAGCGATCATTTCGCCGCGGGTCTCGAAGCCATGCGCCCTCACCTGGTGTCGACGCCGAGGATCATCTCCCGCAAGATCGACGGCGAAGGCTGGGACGAGATGGGCGAACTCCAGGTCGACTGAGGCCTTTCTGCATTGCTGCGCATTATCGGCCCGCTGAGCATTCACGGCTGGGCGATAGTTGCTTAGACTTCACTCATGGTGACCAAGGCGATGAATGTGGCGGCAATCGAGAAGGCTCTCGGCGAACCGTGGGCGGATACCAAGGCCCGCCTCGAAGCGGCCGGGGGAGCGTCGGCGAGTCACAAGGAACTCGCCGACGCCCTCTACCCGCAGTTCGACGGAGTCATCGAGAAGCACGGCTGGTGGGTCCAAGGCGCGGTCGTGGCCTATGAGCAGGAGATCGGCCGACGTGTGCCGGGCCAGCGGGCTGACGGCACCTTCGACGTGGCGGTCTCACGCACCGTGACCGGTCAGCGTGATGACGTCATCACTCGATTCGCCTTCCTCATCGATGAGGGAACGCTGGCAGGTCTGACCCTTGACGGTGAGGCACGCACGTCGACGACGGAGAAGCGCTCCTTCTGGCGGGCGAACCTCGAGGACGGAACCAAGTTCGAGGCAGCCGCCGAACCGAAGGACGAGAACAGGACACTCCTCGTCCTCACCGTCTCCAAACTGCCCAGCGCCGAGAGACTTGAGGAATGGCGGTCAGACCTGAAGGGTCTTCTCTCCCAGATCTAGTTCCCGCCGACGATCGGGCGCAGACTCAGCCGCCGACGATCGGATTCCAGGTGCCCAGCAGATGAGCGGCCGCGATTGCGAGCACGCAGACCCCGATCGAGGCCGACAGCGCCACACCATCCCTTGAGCCGAAGGTCGACTCTCGACGCCATGTCCGCCCCGGACGACCGAACGCCCGGCCCTCCATCGCCATCGCCAAGGTGGTGCCGCGACGGATCGACTGCACCAGCAGCACGAAGATGCCGGCGAACAGACTGCGCGTGCGCCGGACGATCGAACCGCCGGCAATGCCCCTGGCCCGTCTGGCCATCGCCAGGGTCTGCCACTCACTGACGAGGAGACCGAGCAGTCTGCTGGCTGCCAGCACCGAGACGACAACCACCTCGGGCAGCCGCAGCCGCTGGACGAGCGCATCCGCCAAGTCACGGGGATCGATGGTCGAGGCGAGCACGATGAGCGGAATCGCCAGCGCCAGGGCTCGCAGGAAGATCGCCGCCGCAGCCCCCAGCGAATCAGTTGTCATCAGGATCGGACCGACGTCGACGACCACCGCACCTGTCTTCTCCGCCAAGATCGCTGTGCCCCACGCGGCCAACAGTGCACCGAGAGGCAGGAACCACAACCGCAGGAGCGCCGCCCGCAGGTCGAGTCCCGTCGCCGGCAGCGCAAGCAGGCAGAACCCGAGGACGATTCCTGCTGAGACCATGTCGATGCTCAGCAGCGTCCCGACCATGAGGATGAGCGCCACAGCGATCTTCGTCAGCGGATTGCACCTGACCAGCGCCGTCCTGCGCACAAGGGGGATGAGCTGGCCCGGATCGTGGACTGCGACCGGTGACGGTGTTGGTGCACTCACAACTCTCGCCCCTCCTGGATGTCTCCAGCTCCGGTCTTCTCCGCTGTGGGCTGCTTGGCACCGCCGAGGACGACGCGTCTGGCCCCGATCGCTTCGAGGAAGGCATGGTCGTGGCTGATGGCGACCACCGTTGATCCGCGTGTGAGGACATCGAGGAACTGTTCGACCAATCCTGCCCAGGTCAGGGCGTCCTGACCGAAGGTCGGCTCGTCGACGATGAGGACCTGCGGTCGGGGAGCCATCATGGCCGCCACTGACAGGCGCCTCTTCTCACCTCCGGACAGCCCCTGCGGATGCGCCTCGGCGAGGGTCTCAAGGCCAAGCGCCCGCAGCAGCTCGGCGACACGTTCCTCGACCTGATCCGCTGACCATCCGGACAGACGCGGACCCAGAGCCAGCTCTTCGGCGACACTTGAGCGCAGGAACTGATGCTCCGGCTCCTGGAACACCATCCCGATACGAGGAGCCAGAAATGCTGAGGGCCAGCGGAAGGGCCGGGCATGTCTGGCCCCAGACCGCAGTGAGCCCAGCGCGCTGACTTCTCCGCCGAACTCGGGAATGAGGCCTGCCAAGGTCAGGGCCAGCGTCGACTTGCCGGCCCCGTTGGCACCGACGATACCCACAGCCTCACCAGCCCGAATGGACAGATCGAGACCGGTGACGGCCGGGGCCTTCACCCGCGGTCGAGCAGCGCTGAGCTGATCGGTCCTGAGGACGACCTCGCCGGCCGACACCGAAGCAGCGCCCGATACGGACTCCACCGCATTCCGATCGTCTCCGGCCACGGACTCTGTCGTTCCCGGCACCCAGATTCCACTCTCGAGAAGCACCTCGGCGAGTTCGGGGTCACCGAAGACCGAACTCGGTGTGCCCTGCGCAAGCAGCCCGCCCGAGCCGAGCACGATCACGGTGTCCACATGATCGAGCCACAGTTCGACCCGGTGTTCGACGATGACCATCGTCGCCGAGGTTGCCGCCTGGGTATCGAGGACGGCATCCCGAATGGACGCGGCCGAGTCCGGATCGATATTCGCCGTCGGCTCGTCGAGGATGATCACCTGTGGTGCCATCGCGTGGACTCCCGCCAGTGCCAGCCGCTGCTTCTGACCCCCGGACAGTGCCGCGGTGGGATGGTCATGAGGGAGGTCGAGGCCCATCGTCTGCAGCGAGGCGGAGATGCGGGCATCGATGATCTCCGCAGGCAGTCCCAGGTTCTCCATCCCGAAGGCGACATCGTCGCCGACGCGGGAGAAGATCACCTGCGAATCGGGATCTTGCAGGACCAGCCCGGTCTCACCTCGGCGAGGGTCGGGTGGCAGGTCTCCGACGAGCAGCTGCCCGTCGGCTTCGCCGGATTCAGCGGGGAGGACCCCGGCGATCGCATGCAGCAGGGTGGTCTTGCCAGCCCCGGATGGGCCCAGAAGAAGCACCTTCTCACCTGCGTCGATGTGCAGGTCGAGGGGGACGAACGCAGGCTGCTCGCGATCGGCGTGGCGCCAAGAGTACCGGCGAGCAGTGATTGGCAGGGCCATCAGCGCAGGCGACCGGAGGCGAAGGAACTCAGCGCCCCGGTCTTCGCGATCGCGCGGTAGGCGAACCAGGCGCCGACGCCGGAGATGACGACGCCGGAGATGACGGCGCACACCGTGTAGGCGGCTTGGAAGCCGAACTGCCATTCGGCGTTGTACATGATGTTCTCGCTCACGGACATGAACGCGGCGGCCAGGAAGCCGGCCAGGCTCGTGACCCACAGGGTGAACGTGCGATAGCCGAAGGCTGCGAAGATGAGTTCGGCGCCGAGGCCCTGGACCAGCCCGGACAGCAGGACGGTAGCGCCGAAGTGGGAGCCCAGCACAGCCTCGACGACGGCGGCGATCATCTCGCACAGCAGGGCGGCACCGGGTTTGCGGATGATGGCCCCGGCCAACGGCCCGGCGAGGACCCAGAGCCCGGCGATGAGGCCGATCGAGGGAGGGAAGGCCTGGAACCCGAGTTCGAGTACCTTCCAGCTCAGGGCCAGGACCCAGAAGATGAGTCCGACGCTGATCCCGAGCACAGCGGTGACGACATAGTCGACGACCCGCCACTGCTTCGTCGCCGGTGCGTGGGAATGGTTTCGCGCGGTCTTCGAAGTGGATTCAGGCGCGGCTGTTTCTGGCATTGTGCCTCCTCATATCAAGGAGGGGTAGAAGAGTCTCGACTTCCTTCGGCGGTGCTAGCCGCATCAGGTTCGAGGGTCTGCAGCTTCATCTGCACTCTCAGCGCCCCTATTGGCGCTCCCCTGTCGTGGAGACCACTGTACAGCAGTTCACGGCAGTACCGCGTGGTGAAAAGTTCACCTGCCGTTGACTCGGCGGCCGCCCGTCGGGGTCGAGGCTTTCATTACCGGCGGGTAGGAATGATCGGGTGAAAACACAACATCATCTGATCAGACCACTGGGTTTCCTGTCCGCACTGACGCTGCTGGCCGCGCTCGTGTCGGCACCGATTCCGGCACATGCCCAGGAACAGCTGCTCAGCAGCGATCCCCCCGCGAAGAGCCAGGAACGGACATCCGCGATCACCGATCCCGTCCTCCAAGTCGGAGCCGACGAGCGAACGCGCAACCTGTCGTGGATGAGTGAGAGCTCCGGCGGGGGAGAGGTCCGCTGGGCCAAGGCTTCCGAACTTGAGGGTCCGGCGCTTCCCGCCGATGCGAAGCGCGCCACGACGACGAAGTCCGGGCTCTCAACTGATCTCAAACGCCACTACAACCATGCGAGTATGACCGGGCTGGAGCCGGACACCGAATACGTCTACCAGGTCGGAAGCGAGGAGGACGGCGTCTCACCGGTGGCGCAGTTCGATACGGGGACAGCGGGTGGGGACAGCGCAGGATCCGCGGTTGGTCTACTCTCTGGGCGATCAGGTGAACTCCGCCAATGACCAGGGCCAGTACGAGGAGGACTTGGCACCTGAGGCGACGACAACTGTTCCGCAGGCGACGACGATCGGCAATCATGATGTCGCGTCGAAGTCCTATGGGCAGCACTTCAACCGGCCCAACGTCAGCTCGGACCACGGTGAAGGTGGAGCCATCACCTCCGGCGGGGACTACTGGTTCATCGATTCCGGGGTTCTGTTCATCAACATCAATTCGAACAGTCATGACACCGACGCGCACGCCGAATTCATCGACGAAGTCGTCAAGGCCCGCGGCGACGAGGCCCGGTGGAAGGTCCTCGGTTTCCACCCACTCGATCTATTCGACCGCGACGCATAACAGCGGGTTGGAATGGGAGGCCAAGAGCGTGCACAACGACACCCCAGCCTTCACTCGAGTGCGGGTGAGTGACGAAGCTCTGCAGGCAGCGTCCGAGAAGATCGACGATGTCGAGATCACCCGCGCCGGAAATGACGCTCCAGAGCCGGGAGCCGACGTGGAAGCAGATGCGAACGTGGGTTCAGATGCGGACGCCGGCGATCTCCCGCGCACCGGCACTCAGCTCGGGACGACCATGATCGGGCCCTCCGCGCGGTGGAGGACTCCACGTGACACGGAGCCCAGAATCGCACTTCGGACTGCTCCGCGTCCGCGGGTGCCGAGGACGGTCAGCTGTGCGGTCTTTGCGGCTTCGACGAGAACTCCGGCCGGGTCTCCGATGGGCACCTCGGCATCGACCCGCAGATCGGGGAACTGCTGAGCCACTGCCGCGACCTCGGACTCGAGGGCTGCCTCGAGCTGCTTCTTCCTCCGAACGGAGACCTCGGCGCTCAGCTCCAGTTCGGGGTACCAGTAGAGCCATTCCTCGCCGGCTGGGAGGACGGAGATGATGTCGAGGGCGGCACTTCGGGAGCTGGCCACCTCGGCGGCGGTGAACATCGCCAGACGTCCGGCATCCGAGCCGTCGACGGCGACGAGCACCGGGGCATCATCCGTCTCCGTTCGGTGGCCTGGGACCACGATGGTCGGGCAGTGGGAGTGGGCAGGCAGCGCTGTGGAAACCGAGCCGAGAATTCGGCCCATGAATCCGCCGCGGCCTCTCGCGCCCACCACCACCGTCCGTGCGTGTGCGCTCAGATCCTTCAGCACCCCGGCCGCGTCTCCCCGATCGGCGCGGTAGGAGACCTTGCCTACGTGGTCTCGCAGGAGTCCGGCCGCTTCACCGAGGAGTTTCTCGACCGCTCGGAGTGAGGCCTGCTCCTCGTTCTCCTCCGGCATTGATGCGATGTTCGGATAGATCATCGCAGGAACGGTATAAGCGGCGACGACGGTGAGAGCGGCGCTGCGGCGAGTGGCCTCGGCTGCCCCGTACTCGAGGGCGCGCGCGGCGAGTTCGGAGCCGTCGTAACCGACGAGGATTCCGAGGTTCATCGATGCTTGGTCAGCGGTGCGGTTCTCAGCAGTCATGGCAGACCTCCCGTGGGGGCCGACTGTACCCGGACGAGGACGATGGCCCCGTCATCAGAACCGTCCTCGTGGACTCAGTCTACCAAGGGACTTCTACTGAGTGTAGAAAAATTGTCAGATCGCGAAGCCCATATGCGCCAGTGCGTAGCGGAGGATGTGCTCCTGACCGTGGCACATCTCGCCGACGATGTCAGAGCGCAGCGTTTCCTCCGGCGTCAGCCAATCGAGGCTCAGGGCATCCGCGCGAGGAGTGCACTCGCCTCGGACTTCGAGGATGAAGCACATTGAGATCGCATGCTGGCGAGGGTCGTGGAGGAGCGAGGAGCCTTCAGTGGGGAAGTACTCGGCGATGTGGAACGGTGCGATCGCAGGCGGAATGACCGGCAGTGCCATCGGTCCGAGGTCATTCTCTGCATGGCGCATCAGCGCTGTGCGGATGCTCTCGTGGAAGCGGATCCGCCCGCCGACGACCTCTCGGCCCAGTGTTCCATCGTCCAGGCTGCGCAGCAGGAGGCCGATCCGCTCGACGTCTCCCGATTCGCCCACCCGCACAGGAATCGCATTGACATAGGGGATGGGCAGTCGCCGTCGCAGCTGAGCGAACTCGGCATCGTCGAACCAGTTGTCGTCGAAGTCCAGAGCAGTGCGCGTCATGGCTCAATTGTGGCACATCGGCACGTGATGCAGTTCACTCCCGCTGGTGTCCTTGAGACCATGGTCTTCGCGAACGTCGGCACCCTCGGGACACTGCCCGGACAGCGCGACGCCCTGGTTGCTCTCCTCACCCGTGGCAACGACTACCTCAAGCGGATCGGGTGCCTGAGCTATGAAGTCGGAGTCAGTGATGATCATCCCGACACCGTCTTCGTCATCGAACTCTGGGAGAGCGAGGATGCACACCGAGAGTCCCTGCAGCTGTCCGAAGTCCAGGTCTCGATCGCAGAAGCCCGCCCCATGCTCTCCGGTGAATTCGGCGGTTACAGCTTCGACATCGCAGGGTCACCCCTGCGCGACTGAGCCTCGCTTCTCGTGGATGGTTCCTCACTTCTGCGCGGCTTTCTCATATCGCGGCTGCGCGGCTCTCCCGGACCGCGGCCGTGCCAGCGAATGTTGCCGGATCGGCATTGCGAGACCGGGTGGTGGGAACTCGGTGCGGTCGGGTAAAGTATCTTGATGTCGAGATAAAATTCTGACCAGACCGTGACAGTGACGTGACGTAGCCTACAGTTGTGTCAGCCACTGGAAGACCTGAACGGTCAAGGACGTTTGAAGGGGTTAACCATGATCGATCATGAAGTCCGCACGCACAAGAGCTCAGAGAACCTGGCTCGCGAAGACCAACTCGCCTGGAAGATCGCCGAGGTCGCCTCAGACCCGACTCCGGTGGACTCAGAGGTCACCGAAATGGTGATCAACCGCGTCATCGACAACGCCTCGGTGGCCGCAGCCTCGGTGCGCCGTTCGGCCCCGCTGCACGCCCGTGAACAGGCACAGACCCACCCGTACTCACCCGGAGCCACCGTCTTCGGTCTGCCCCTGGGCGAGCACTTCTCCCCGGAATGGGCTGCCTGGGCCAACGGAGTCGCAGTTCGTGAACTCGACTTCCATGACACCTTCCTCGCCGCCGAATACTCACACCCCGGCGACAACATCCCACCCGTCCTTGCAGTCGCCCAGCACAAGGGCATCAGCGGCAAGGACCTCATCAACGGCATCGCCACCGGCTACGAGATCCAGGTCGACCTGGTCAAGGGGATGTGCCTGCACGAGCACAAGATCGACCACGTTGCCCACCTCGGCCCATCCGCAGCAGCCGGCATCGGCGCAATGCTCGGCCTCGACACCGAAATCACTTTCCAGGCGATCCAGCAGGCCCTGCACGTGACCACCGCGACACGTCAGTCCCGCAAGGGCGAGATCTCCTCGTGGAAGGCACACGCTCCTGCATTCGCCGGCAAGATGGCCGTCGAGTCCGTCGACCGTGCCATGCGCGGCGAGGGTGCGCCCAACCCGATCTATGAAGGTGAAGACGGCTTCATCGCCTGGATCCTCTCGGGCCCCGAGGCTCGTTACACCATTCCTCTGCCGGGTGCAGGTGAGGCCAAGCGCGCGATCCTCGACACCTACACCAAGGAGCACTCGGCCGAGTACCAGGCCCAGGCGCTCATCGACCTCGCGCGCAAGCTCGGTGGCGAGATCGAGGATCTGAGCAAGATCAAGCGCATCGTCATCCACACCTCGCACCACACGCACAACGTCATCGGCACCGGCGCGAACGACCCGCAGAAGATGGATCCCAAGGCCAGTCGCGAGACCCTCGACCACTCGATCATGTACATCTTCGCCGTGGCCATGGAGGATCAGGGCTGGCACCACGAGCACTCCTACGCTCCCGAGCGTGCCGGACGTCCGGAGACCGTCAAGCTGTGGCACAAGATCGAGACCACCGAAGACAAGGAATGGACTCGCCGCTACCACTCGACCGACCCCAATGAGAAGGCCTTCGGCGGCCGCGTTGAGATCGAATTCGAGGACGGATCGACCCTGGTCGACGAGATCGCCGTGGCCGACGCGCACCCCTTCGGTGCCCGTCCCTTCGCCCGCGCGAACTACATCGAGAAGTTCAAGACCCTGTCCGAGGGCATCCTCACCGGTGCCGAGCAGACTCGTTTCATCGACCTGGCCGAGAACCTCGAGAACCTCGACGCAAAGGGTGTTGCCGAACTCAGCTTCACCGTCGACGGACTCGAGCACACCGGCTCGAAGGGCATCTTCTGATGTTGGGGGCAACCGCAACGCCGGCCGAGCGCCGCGCGAAGTTCCGTGAACTTCTCGCCGGTGACCAGATCGTGCAGTTCCCCGGCGCCATCAATCCGATCAACGCTCAGATCATCGAGCAGACCGGATTCGAGGGTGTCTACATCTCCGGTGGCGCCTTCTCCGCGGCCATGGGCCTGCCCGATATCGGACTCACCACCCTCACCGAGGTGGCCGATCACGGACGTAACATCGCCCGGGTGACGAACCTGCCGACCTTCATCGACGCCGACACCGGCTGGGGCGAAGCCATGAACGTGGCGCGCACCATCCAGGAATTCGAAGACGCAGGAATCTCGGGGATGCACCTCGAAGATCAGGTGAATCCGAAGCGCTGCGGCCACCTCGACGGCAAAGAGGTTGTCACCGCTGCTGAGATGAGCAAACGCATCGCCGCCGCCGTCAAGGGCCGTCGGGATGAGAACTTCGTCATCAGTGCCCGCACCGACTCCCGTGCAGGCGAAGGCCTCGACGCGGCGATCGGTCGCGCGAAGGCCTACGTCGACGCCGGAGCGGACCTGATCTTCCCCGAAGCCATGCGCGACCTGAGCGAGTTCGAGAAATTCGCCAGCAGCGTGGATGTTCCGATTCTGGCGAACATGACAGAATTCGGAAAGAGCGAACTGTTCACGACCGAGCAGTTGGCGAACGTCGGAGTCAAAGTCGTGATCTACCCGGTCACAACTCTGCGTCTCGCCATGGGTGCGATCAAATCGGGCCTGCAGACCATTCGAGATCAGGGCACCCAGGTGGACCTGCTCGAGGGCATGCAGACCCGTGCGGACCTCTACGACACGATCGACTACGCTGCGTACAACGATTTTGACGCAGCCGTATTCAACTTTTCACAGGAGGGTCACCAGTGACCGAAGAAATCAAGAAGGGCCTCGCCGGCGTCGTTGTCGACACCACGGCCGTTTCGAAGGTAGTCCAGGAAACGAACTCGCTCACCTACCGCGGGTATCCCGTGCAGGAACTCGCTGCACAGCGCAACTTCGAAGACGTCGCCTACCTGATCTGGAACGGTGAACTGCCGACGAAGGCTCAGCTCGACGAATTCAAGGCCCGCGAGCGCTCACAGCGCACCGTCGACGACAAGCTGATCCAGCTCATCCTCGACCTGCCCAAGGACTGCCACCCGATGCACGTGGTGCAGACGGCCGTGTCCTACCTCGGCGCTGTCGATCCTGACGCAGACGTCGAAGGCGAAGAGGCCAATCTGGCCAAGGCCGAGCGTCTCTACGCCCAGCTGCCGACGATCGTGGCCATCGACCACCGTCGCCGCCATGGCCTCGACCCGGTCGCTCCGACCGAGGACCTCGACTACGCCGCGAACTTCTTCAAGATGGTCTTCGATGAGGTTCCCGACGAGGCGGTCGTGCGCTGCTTCGACATCTCGATGATCCTCTACGCGGAGCACTCGTTCAACGCGTCGACGTTCACCACCCGCGTCATCACCTCGACGACGGCCGACCTGTACTCGGCAGTCGCCGGTGGCATCGGCGCCCTCAAAGGCCCCCTGCACGGCGGTGCCAATGAGGCCGTCATGGCGATGCTCGAAGAGGTCGGCACCGCCGACAAGTCATCGGCGTGGATCGACGACGCCCTGGCGAAGAAGGCCAAGATCATGGGCTTCGGACACCGTGTCTACAAGAACGGTGACTCGC
The DNA here is from genome assembly GCF_016107655.1 of Brevibacterium antiquum. Lineage (GTDB taxonomy): Bacteria > Actinomycetota > Actinomycetes > Actinomycetales > Brevibacteriaceae > Brevibacterium > Brevibacterium antiquum. The sequence continues at coordinate 49,802 of NZ_JABASX010000008.1, read as the reverse complement.
GCGTTCCGACCATGCGCAAGGCCTTCGAGAACATGGTTGCGGCGAAGGGTGCAACCGATCTCCTCGATCTCTACAACGCCTTCGAAGAGGACTTCGTCTCACGCAAGGGCATCTACCCGAACCTCGACTACCCCTCAGGTCCCGCTTACCACCTGATGGGCTTCGACACCGATCAGTTCACCCCGATCTTCGTCATGGCCCGCATCACCGGCTGGACCGCTCACATCATGGAACAGCAGGCCAACAACGCTCTGATCCGTCCGCTGAGCGCCTACGACGGTCACGAGCAGCGCGAGGTCCCCGAAAACCGGGGCTGAAGCGCCACAGCTGAAAGGCGACAAACATGACCGTTGACGGCACATACCGTCCGGTCGATCTCGAGGGTTTCGACTTCACCGTCACAGGTGGAGTCGGAACCCTCGTCATTGATCGGCCCGAAAAACGCAACGCCATCTCCCGTCCGATGTGGCGGGCCCTGCCGGAGATCATCGCCGGCATCGACGCCGATGACTCGATCGGGGCACTGGTGATCACGGGCGCGGCCGGGCACTTCTCCGCCGGGTCCGATATCGCTGACCTCAACGTCGCCCTCGCCGATTTCTGGGAGCTCAATTCGACCGCCGAGGCGGCTGTGGCCAATGCCCGTACCACGACGATCGCGGCCATCACCGGCAACTGCGTGGGCGGGGGCACCGAGATCGCGGCCGCCTGCGACATCCGCATCGCGGCCCCCGGCTCGATCTTCGGCGTCACGGCTGCGAAGCTCGGCCTCGTCTACCCACCGGGTCCAACCCGCCGCCTGGCCACCGTCCTCGGTGACTCCTGGGCCAGGTATCTGCTGGTCACTGCCTCGATCGTCAAGTTCGATCAGATGCGTCAGCTCGGCTTCTTCCACGAGGTCTCCGAGGCTCCGTTGGATTCGGCACAGGTGATGGGGGAGAAGATCGTCGGACTCTCACGGCTGTCGCAGATCGGCTCGAAGGCAGTCCTCGCCGGAGAATCCATGGAGACCGCCGGCACTCCGGATGCAGACACCGCGTTCAACCCACCACAGTGGCTCGACGAGGCGTACCAGGATGAGATCACCCGCGGACAGGAGGCGTTCTTCGCGAAGCGCCCGCCCGAGTTCAGCTTCCGGGGCACGGCTTGGGCCGAGGGGTCGATACCTACGAGCTCGGCACCGGAAAAGCCGTAAACAGTGGTTAAACTGATCGAATGCGCCTAGCAGTCCTCGATATCGGGTCCAACAGCGTCCACCTCCTCGTGGTCGACGCTCACGTCGGAGCCCCTCCCCTGCCTGCCACCTCCCACAAGGAGATCCTGCGCCTCGCCGAGTACCTCGGCGATGACGGGATGATCGATGCCGCAGGTCAGGAACGACTGCATAACTTCATCGCCGAGGCGGTGGAGATCGCCGAAGACCAAGGATCGGAACAGATCCTGGCGTTCGCCACCTCGGCGGTCAGAGATGCCCCGAACGGTGCCGAGCTCATCGATGCCATCAATGCTCAACTCGGCGTAACCCTCAACGTGATGTCCGGCAAGGACGAAGCACGGGTGACGTTCCTCGCAGTCAGGCGCTGGTTCGGCTGGTCGGCGGGCAAGATCCTGCTGCTCGACATTGGTGGCGGCTCCCTTGAGATCGCGGCCGGTCAGGACGAATACCCGGAAGCGGCCGTGTCAGTGCCCTTGGGTGCTGGTCGCACCTATTCCGATTTCCTCCCTGATCCTCTGCCCAGTGCCGATGACATCCACAGCCTGCAGAAATATGCGCGGTCTCAGATCGGTCGCATCGCCGGCAAGATCAACCGAGTCGGCACCGCCGATCAGGTGGTCGGGTCATCGAAGACCTTCCGTTCGCTGGCTCGGATCGCCGGCGCGGCACCCAGCGGCGACGGCATCTACGCCCCACGCAAACTCTTCCGCCGTGACCTCGCCGGAATCATCGAGACACTGTCCTCCCGGACCCCCGAAGAGCGCGCGACGCTGCCCGGAGTCTCCCAGGCTCGGGCCGGGCAGATCCTCGCGGGTGCCATCGTCGCCGACGCGGCCTTCGCCATCTTCGACGTCAACGTCATGAGCATCTCCCCGTGGGCACTGCGGGAAGGGATCATCATGCGCAAACTCGACCTGCTCGATTCCGCGGAGACTTCCTCGGCCATGCGGGTGGAGCTGGTCTGAGGGGTTACGCTTCTGGTCGTTATGTTTCCCTTCTGCGCATTGCCTGTTAGATTTTTCCTAACTGCCGCACACGACCCGAACCCACCGTTCGGGGCGTGATAATGGTGGGAACACACACGCTCGGAGAAGGAAAAGAACTGTCAATGCGAAATGGCGAGCTGTCCCCATCGTTCCGCGATGAAGCCCTGCACACCCTCGAGAACACCACAGCCGACAATCCCCTCGACGTCTTCGTCGTCGGCGGCGGCGTCACCGGAGCCGGCTCGGCATTCGATGCCGCCACCCGCGGACTGAAGGTCGGGGTCGTCGATGCCAAGGACTGGGCCTCGGGCACGTCCTCGCGGTCCTCGAAGCTCATGCACGGCGGACTGCGCTACCTCGAGATGCTCGACTTCAAGCTCGTGGCCGAGGCGCTGAAGGAACGCGACCTCCTCCTCCAGCACACGGCGCCCCACCTGGTTGAGCCCGTCGCCTTCGTCTTCCCCTTCGAACATCGCCTCATCGACCGGGCATTCATCGGATCCGGCGTTCTGCTCTACGACACCATGGCCACCCGCCCCGGTCGCAAACGCGCTCTGCCCCTGCATCGGCATCTGGGCAAGAAGGCCCTGACCTCGCATTTCCCCGGCCTGGCCGATGATGCCGCTGTCGGTGCCCTCGAATACTACGATGCGAAGGTCGACGACGCCCGCTTCGTCATGACGCTCATTCGCTCAGCTGTGGGCTACGGCGCCGCCGCGGCCAACCATGTCTCCGTCATCGACTACCTCCACGACGGAGAACGAGTCTCCGGCGTCCGAGCCCGCGATGAGATGACCGGACGCGAGTTCGACATCCACGCCCGCCGCACTATCCTCGCCGGGGGAGTCTGGACCGAGGAGCAGCAGGACCTGGCCAAGGCCGACGCAGGCCTCCAGGTCCTTGCGTCCAAGGGCGTGCACATCACCGTCGACCAGGACAAGATCAAGGCCGACCCAGACACCGGCATCATCTCGAAGACGGAGAAGTCCGTGCTCTTCGTGATCCCGTGGGAGGGCTACTGGGTCATCGGCACCACGGACACCCCGTGGGATCAGGACGTCGACTCTCCGGTGGCCAACTCCGACGACATCGACTATCTGCTCAAGCACGCGAACGCGATCCTGACCGAGAAGCTCACCCGCAACGACGTCATCGGCGTCTACTCCGGACTCCGACCTCTGCTTCAGCCCGTGGTCAAGGAGGGGCAGGCCTCGACGAAGGTATCGCGCGAGCACACGGTGATGGAGATCGAACCCGCACTCGCCGCGATCGCCGGCGGAAAGTTCACGACCTACCGGGTGATGGCCAAGGACGCCGTCGACTTCGTCCTCGGCGACGATGCGAAGGATCGGCGCTCACTGACCGAATCGGTCCCGCTGCTCGGTGCCCAAGGCGTCGGTGCAGTGAGACGAGGTCAGGCAGGCATCGCCGAGAAGTACGGCTGGGACGAGGACCGGGTGAAGAGACTCATCCGCCGCTACGGCACCCTGCTTGAGGACATCCTCGACCTCGTCGACGAGGACCCCGAACTCGGGCGCCCACTCCCTGGCGCGCAGCGCTACCTGCGCGCAGAGGCCCACTATGCGGCGACCTCGGAAGGTGCCGTCCACCTCGGCGATATCCTCGAGCGCCGAATGCGCCTCAACTATGAGATCAGGGACCGAGGCAAGAGCGCCGCCGAGGCGGTCGCCGCCATCGTGGCGCCTATCCTGAATTGGGACGATGAGCGGGAAGCGAAGGAGATCGCCGACTTCAATGCTCACGTCGACGCACAGATCGCCGCAGAATCCACCCACGACGATGTGTCCGCTGCGGCACTCGTCGAGGAGACACTGAAACCGTAAATCCGCTCAGCAGGACAAACATAGGAGTTTGTGACATATGGGTACTATCTTCCTCTATGAGATCGGCGGAACGGCGATGCTCATGCTGCTCGGCGTCGGTGTCGTCGCCAATGTGGTGCTGGGTAAGACGAAGGGCAACGGGGGAGGCTGGCTCCTCATCTCGTTCGGCTGGGGCCTGGCAGTCTTCGCCGGTGTCTTCGTCGCCTTCAAGACCGGAGCGCACCTCAACCCGGCAGTGACCTTCGGCATCCTCGCCAGCGGCGCCGAAGAATACGCGCCAGGCATCGCGGTGAATTTCGGCAACACCATCGCCTACCTTGCGGCCGAGATGATCGGTGCCATGATCGGTGCGGTCCTGGCCTGGGCCGTGTACAAGAAGCACTACGACGAGGAGAAGGACGCCGGCAACATCCTCGGCACCTTCTCGACCGGCCCGGAGATCCGCAGCTACGGCTGGAACTTCGTCACAGAGGTCATCGCCACATTCGTCCTCGTGTTCGTCATCCTGCTCTTCGGAAAAACCCCGCACGAACTGGGACCGCTGGCCGTCGGACTCCTCGTCCTCGTCATCGGCGCCTCACTCGGTGGCCCCACCGGCTACGCGATCAACCCGGCCCGTGACCTCGGACCCCGCATCGTCCACGCCCTGCTGCCGATCCCGAACAAGGGCAAATCGGACTGGGCGTACTCATGGGTGCCGATCGCCGGCCCCCTCGTCGGCGGCGTCGCTGCCGGTCTCCTGTCTCAGGCCTTCGTCTGAGACACCCGGCAACCGTCTGAGCCCATCGGACCCTCGTCTGAGTCACCAGCAATCCACAGCATCACCTCGCCAAAGGAGTCAGCATGAGTCAGGAAAAGTTCATCCTCGCCATCGACCAGGGCACCACCTCGTCGCGGGCCATCGTCTTCAACCACGACGGACAGATCGTGTCCTCGGGCCAGCTTGAGCACGAGCAGATCTTCCCGCGGGCCGGCTGGGTCGAACACGACCCCCTGGAGATCATCAGGAACACGAACGAGGCGATCGGTCAGGCTCTGACCCGCGCCGACATCAACCGCCACCAGCTCGAGGGCGTGGGCATCACGAATCAGCGTGAGACCACGGTCATCTGGAACAAGAACACCGGCAAGCCCGTCTACAATGCGATCGTCTGGCAGGACACCAGAACTCAGAAGATCTGCGACGAACTCGCCGGCGACGAAGGACCCGACAAGTACAAGGAGCGCGTCGGCCTGCCCCTGGCGACCTACTTCGCCGGACCGAAGGCCAAGTGGATCTTCGACAACGTCGACGGCGTCAAGGAGTCCGCTGAAGCCGGTGAACTGCTCTTCGGCACCATGGACACCTGGGTTCTCTGGAATCTCACCGGCGGCGTCAACGGCGGCGTCCACGTCACCGACGTCACGAACGCCTCGCGCACGATGCTCATGAACGTCAAGAGCCTCGACTGGAACGAGGAGATCGCCGGCGACATGGGCATTCCCGTTTCGATGCTCCCGGAGATCAAGTCCTGTTCGGAGGTCTACGGCTACGGCGCCAAGAACGGCCTCATCATCGACACCCCGATCTGCGGCATCCTCGGTGACCAGCAGGCGGCGACCTTCGGTCAGGCATGCTTCGATAAGGGCCAGGCCAAGAACACCTACGGCACCGGAAACTTCATGCTCATCAACACCGGCAACGAACCTGTGGCCAGCAAGAACGGCCTGCTGACGACGGTGGCCTACAAGATCGGCGACGCCGAGGCGGTCTACGCTCTCGAAGGCTCCATCGCCGTCACGGGTTCCCTGGTGCAGTGGCTGCGCGACAACCTCGGAATCATCTCCGATGCACCAGAGGTCGAAACGCTGGCGAAGCAGGTCGACGACAACGGCGGCTGCTACATCGTGCCTGCCTTCTCCGGGCTCTTCGCCCCGCACTGGGAATCCGATGCACGCGGCGTGATCGTGGGCCTGACCCGCTACGTCAACAAGAGCCACATTGCCCGTGCTGCTCTCGAATCGGTTGCGTTCCAGTCCCGCGAGGTCCTCGACGCGATGGATCTCGATTCCGGTGTCGCGCTCACCGAGCTCAAGGTCGACGGCGGCATGGTCGCCAACGAAACGCTCATGCAGTTCCAGGCCGACCTCCTCGGCGTGCCCGTCATCCGTCCCGAGGTCGTCGAGACCACAGCCCTGGGGGCGGCATACGCAGCCGGCATCGCCGTGAAGTTCTGGAACGGCGAGGAAGATGTGAAGGCCAACTGGCGTGAGGGCAAACGCTGGCAGCCGTCGATGGACGGCGACAAGGTCGACCGCGTCTACCGCCTGTGGAACAAGGCCGTCGAGAAGTCGAAGACCTGGGTCGACGAGGACGTCGAAGAACTCTACGGCTGACCTCCGGTCGAGGTCGACCCTCGCCGAGGTGGGGGTTGAGTCGCGATCGATTGTGAACATGCACTCTGGCACCGCCGGGGACACTGCGTCGAAGACGTGGGTGATCTCCGTGCGGTGCCAGCCGTGTTCGGCATAGAGCGCATTGTCGACGCAGGTGCGGCGAACTCGACAATCAACCACTGATCCGGCTGAGTGACTTCAGGGCATATGCTTTCTGAGGGAATATGGAATCTTCGAGGACTAAACTGGGTGAGATGAGCAGGGCGAAACGGTCGAAGTCAGCACGTAAGGTCTACACCGCAAAGAATTCCGCGCGGTCCAATTCGCGACGGCACCGTGAGTACTTCGACAGTCATCAGGTCTACGACCACGAGACCCAGCACAGTTCGGACCACCAGATCCGGATCGGACTCTCCAGCTCCTCGGTGTCGCCGATGACCGTTGCCGAGACCTTCTCCCAAGCAGCCGAACACGGCTACGACGGTGTCGAGATCATGGTCACCCACAATGCCGAGACCCGCGACGTCGACCTCATCAACGGCCTGGCCGCGGAGACCGGACTCGAAGTCATGTCCCTGCACGCACCGACCCTGCTCTTCCTGCCTCGCGTCCTGCACAAAGACCACTGGGAGAAGCTGCGCATCACTGCGAACCTCGCCAAGGAGGTCGGTGCCAAGACTGTGGTCCTGCATCCGCCGTTCAGGTGGCAGGGGGAGTACGCGCTGGGCTTCGTCGACGGTGTGCGGCAGGTGTCGAAGGAGACCGGAGTCGTCCTCGCCGTGGAGAACATGTACCCCTGGCGCGCAGGCGTGCGCGAGGTCCTCGTCTACTATCCCGACTGGAACCCCCTCGACGAGGACTACGATGCCCTCACCTTCGACTTCTCCCATGCCTCGACGGCCGGGATGAACGCCGTCGAGACCGTGTCGGAGATCTTCGACAAACTCCGTCACGTCCATCTCACCGACGGCTCCGGATCCCTCAAGGACGAACATCTGATCCCCGGCGCCGGCACCATGCCAGTGGCCGAAACCCTGCAGCTCCTGGCCAAACGCAACTGGTCCGGCGACGTCGTCGTCGAAGTCAACACACGCTTCGTGACGAAGAAGTCCACTCGGGACCAGATGCTCGCCGACTCCCTTGCCTTCGCTCGCACCCACCTCGGCCTTGAGACCGAGGACCGCCACCGCAATGCCTCGAGCCATGTGCGCACCAGTGAGCTGCGCACGAGCGAGAGACAGTCGAACTCCTGAACACAGCACGCACACCGACTGAACCACCACAGAAAGGCAGGTCTGATTTGACCTCCATCGCCTCCATCGGCACGGGAAACATGGGCTCGGCACTGATCAAGGGAATCCTGAGCGCCGAGGAGAAGCTCGAGGTTCGAGCGACGACCAATTCGGCCGCCTCGGCGAAACGACTCGCTGCGGAGCTCCCGAGCGCGACCATCGTCTCGTTGGAAGACGATGCCGAGGCCAACCAGAAGGCCGCTGCAGGGGCGGACTTCGTCTTCCTCGGAGTCAAACCGTGGATGATGGCCGACACGCTGCGCGAGCTCGCCCCGAGCCTGGATGCGGACACCGTCCTCGTCTCGATGGCCGCCGGGGTCGCCACGGACGATCTGGCCACGCTGGCGCCGAAGAACCCGATCGTGCGGATCATGCCCAACACCCCCAGCTCCATCGGACACGGAGTCATCGCCCTCGCCCCCTCCGCCGAGGTGGACGAGACCACAGTGGACACACTGCGGACTCTGCTGTCAGGAGCCGGACTCGTCGTGGAACTGGACGAATCCGAGATCCCCGCCATGACCGGAATCTCAGGCTCCGGAGTGGCCTACTTCTTCCTCCTGGCCGAGACGATGATCGCCGCCGGTGTGAAGATGGGACTGAGCGAGGAGACGGCCAAGCAGATGGTCGTGGCCACTGCGGACGGAGCAGGCCGGCTCCTGAGCGAGAAGCCGGACCCGAGCGCACAGCGTCAGGCGGTCAGCAGCAAGGGTGGCACCACACTCGCCGGACTGCAGACCTTCATCGACGCAGGGCTCTTCGATATCGCCGAGGCGGCTGCCCAGGCTGCAGGCGACCGCTCCCTTGAAATGGAGAAGGAGAACTCCGAAGTCATCAACGGCTGATAGCCAAGCCCGACCCGGCAGCCCGGGTCAGCTCGGCAGTCCGAATCAGGGAAGGGCCCCGGCCGAGCGTGCGATGGACACTGCCTCATGTCGGGTGCCGGCCGAAAGTTTGACCATGGCCGTATTCAGATAGGACTTCACGGTCGACTCCCGCAGTCCCAGCCCCTCGGCGATCCGGACATTCGACCAGCCCAATGCCACATGCGAGAGAATGTCGGTTTCCCTGGGGGAGAGGCTGACAGTGCGCGTCGGGTTCGGGAACAGATCCGAATTGTGGCCGGAGAGGATATCTGCCAGGCGGCTCTCCACGACGGTCAGTCTCTGGCGCATCTCGTTCTCATCGACGCCTGAACGGATTGAGCGCAGTTCCGCATAGGTGCGGCGCAGAGCTTCTCTGCTCGAGGACTCGAGATCGGAGTACAGACGCTCGGGCTCTGCCGGTTCCTCGGGTTGTGGGGGCTGACCGAGCCGACCCAGATCCACTGACAGCTGCCTGACCCGTTTGACCAGGTCGCTCGTCTGCGGCGCCGCAGAGTTGTAGTTTGTGCGATGACCGCAGTAGATCATGCCCGTGACGTCACCGCCGCGCAGCGTCGGGACGGCGATGAGCACCTTGATCCCCTCGCCGAGGATCTCTTCGTCGTAGTGGTGAGTGATGAAGGGGTCGAGTCCGTAGTCCTTCGTCAGCTGTGGGGTGCCTTCGGTGAGCGCACGTCCACCGAGCCCGCGTCCGGTGCTGACGATGAGCGATGACAGGCGGTCCTTGCCGCCTCCGGCCACCGCCTCGACGGTGACCTCGCCCTCGTCGACCGTTCCGCCGAAGACCACATCACCGGTCCCGCTGCGGTGCAGAGAGTCGATGGCTTCGACGAAGAGTCGGCGAGTCTCGGCCTTCAGCGCCCGAGATTCTCTGGTTTTGGCATTCATGTGAACAAGCTACCAACTTTCGGTGGTATTCCCCAGCGCCGACTGACCGTTAGTTTAAGGTTGTGTGATTCAGACCACTGATGCTCGACGCACGTTTCGAATGGAGAAGCAATGACCGATCCCGTCAGCACTCGGGTCGATTTCCTCGTTGAAGAGGAGAATCCCGAATTCAAAGCACTTAAGCGCAAAAGGTTCTCGGTGGTGATACCACTGTCGATCGGATTCATGGCGTGGTATTTCCTCTACGTCATCCTGAGCACCTACGCGCACGATTTCATGTCCACGAAGATCATCGGTGAGATCAACCTCGGGCTGATCCTCGGGCTCCTGCAGTTCGTGACGACCTTCGCGATCACGATGTTCTACGTCTCGTTCGCGAACAAGAAGCTCGATCCGCCGGCCTCGGCGATCCGTGAACGCCTCCAGCAGCAGTCGGAAGGAACCACCCCATGAGCACAGTCGCCATAGGAGACCTCTTCGCTTCCGGTCTCGACAAAGTGTCCCAAGGCGTGACCGAGGTCGAGAACAACCCGATCCTCAACATCACGATCTTCGCCGCCTTCGTCGCGGTGACGATGTTCATCGTCCTGCGGGCCAGCAAGAACAATAAGTCGGCTTCCGACTACTACGCGGGCGGCAGGTCCTTCACCGGCCCGCAGAACGGATTCGCGATCTCAGGTGACTACCTGTCTGCGGCTTCGTTCTTGGGCATCTGCGGCGCCATCGCGGTCAACGGCTACGACGGCTTCCTGTACTCGATCGGATTCCTCGTCGCCTGGCTCGTCGCCCTGCTCATCGTGGCAGAGCTGATGCGCAACACCGGCAAGTTCACGATGGCCGACGTGCTGTCCTTCCGCCTCAAGCAGCGCCCTGTACGCATGGCCGCAGCGCTGTCGACGCTGGCAGTCTGCTTCTTCTACCTCCTGGCGCAGATGGCCGGCGCGGGTGGGCTTGTATCACTGCTCATGGGCATCGACGGCAAGCTCGGCCAATCACTGGTTGTTGCCGTCGTCGGCGCGCTCATGATCATCTACGTCCTCGTCGGCGGCATGAAGGGAACTACCTGGGTCCAGATCGTCAAGGCGGTCCTGCTCATCCTCGGCGCCTTCGCAATGACCATCTGGGTCCTCGCCCTCAACGGGTTCAACCTCTCGACCCTTCTCGCCTCTGCGGTCAACAACTCGGGCGTCGGTGAGGCAATCCTCGAACCAGGTCAGCAGTACGGTGAGAACCCGCTCGACTTCATCTCCTTGGCTCTGGCCCTGGTGCTCGGCACCGCTGGTCTGCCGCACGTTCTGATGCGCTTCTACACGGTGCCTTCGGCGAAGGAGGCTCGTCGTTCGGTCGTCTGGGCTATCTGGCTCATCGGTGCGTTCTACCTGTTCACCCTCATCCTCGGATACGGTGCGGCAGCACTTGTGGGTGCCGATGCGATTGAGAACGCACCGGGCGGAGTGAATTCGGCGGCACCGCTGCTGGCTCTCCACCTCGGCGGGCCCCTCCTCATGGGCTTCATCTCGGCCGTGGCCTTCGCGACGATCCTCGCCGTGGTCGCCGGTCTCGCGATCACCGCGGCCGCGTCCTTCGCTCACGATATCTATGCGAGCGTCATCAAGAAGGGCAAGGTCGAAGACCCCGACGCTGAAGTCAAGATCGCACGTCGCACGGTCATCGTCATCGGTGCCGTGGCGATCATCGGCGGCATCGGAGTGCAGGGGCAGAACATCGCATTCCTCGTGGCACTCGCCTTCGCCGTTGCCGCCAGTGCGAACCTGCCGACGATCGTCTACTCGCTGTTCTGGAAGCGCTTCACCACCCGCGGTGCGGTGTGGTCGATCTACGGTGGTCTGGGATCTGCGATCCTGCTGATCGCGTTCTCGCCGGTCGTGTCCGGTTCCGAGACCGCGATGATTCCAGGTGCAGACTTCGTGCTCTTCCCACTGTCGAATCCCGGAATCATCTCGATTCCGCTCGGCTTCCTCCTCGGCTGGATCGCGTCGATCACCGACAAGACAGTCGAGAGCCCCGAGCTGGCAGCGGAGATGGACGTTCGCGCCCACACCGGGTTCGGCGCTGAGGAGGCTGTCGAGCACTGAGTGCGAGACAGGGTCCTCGTACGACATGATGCTCGTACGGCTTGATGCTCCTGAGTCAGGATGCTGAGGGGGTGGCTGCGGCCGCCCCCTCAGGCGTTGTTGCTGCATGCCCCTGCAGGGACTCCATCCCGAAGATATACCGGTATACGCTGGGGGAGTCGATATACACTGGGTGGGTCGATATACACTGAGGGAGTCTCAGCAGGAATACTCTCGCCGCTTCAGGGTATATTCCCTGGTGAGAACATGTTCCGCCGGTCAAACGCGGGCGTAGCTTAATGGTAGAGCCTCGGCTTCCCAAGCCGATGACGCGGGTTCGATTCCCGTCGCCCGCTCTCGTACACGTAAGCGGGGGTCTAGTTGCGCTTCTAGCCCTTTTTGCGCTCCTTCCTGCCGTCTTTGCTCACCTCGCCCGCGCCTTAGCCACCGTAAAGCCGCTGCTCGCTAGCCCAAAGTGCACTGGTGCGTCACATGTGCTCTACCTGCGCACTTGTTCCCAGCGGTTGTGTATCGACCAACAGGGAACTGCGCCGCTTACAGTCTGCTGAGGTGTGAGTGTGAGCGGAAGAGCGCGCATAGTTGAAGTCCATATTCCTCGTCTTCCCTTGTCAGCTGTAGCAGAAGTCACGTCGGTCGCTGCCGCATCAGTCGGCGACTCGGGTTCGTTTCGTTGTGGACGATGCCGTGACTCGTGTGCGTGAACCCTGTGGAGGCGAAACCTGCTTCCACAGGGTTGAGCGAGCCCATTGAATCGCGTCGCACCTGCGCTCGAGCATTGGCCCATGTACAACATTGTGCGAACTCGGGAATTGAACGCCAACGGGATCCACAGCCGCAGAATCGGCAGTGCGATCGGCTGCTGCCTGCTCAAACTTACGTATGGCATGTACTCGATTGTCGCTCGGTGCCAAAGCCCTCGTCACGGCAGAATTATGGACCTCATCACTGATGAGGCGTGGATCAAGACGGTTGGCGAACAGACGGATACCACGGGGCGGAAGAGCTTCGCCCTGCTGGATACTATCGAGAAACTCAGAGTTGCGTCTTATCCGCTGTACCGGTCCGACGATGTGGTGTGCGGAGTCTCGGCGGCCTACATTCATGATCTGCCGTTGTACCGACCGCCACGCGGACTGATCCATGTGGCGAATCCGTCCCGACGATGGAAGAGCAGCGACCTGTCCCGCACGACCAGATTGATACCGGAAGAGGATTCGGTTCACATCGGCAAGATGATGCTCACCTCACCCGTGAGAACGGCCCTTGACCTCATTGAGCACTTGGGGGAGCCAGAGGCGTTCGCTGCGTTGGAGAAGGTTCTGCGGAGAGCTGTGTTCGGCTCTGATCTCTGTGCAGACGAAGCGGCACGTTTCGGATATCCGAAGAACACCGGTCAGCTTGCGCGAAGGTGTATCGATGAGGGCATTGCTCCGGTCGTTGGACGGCTTTCGAAAGGGCGCCGCCGGGCAGAACGGCTGCTTGCCTCCATCAGCCCACTGTCGGAGAGCTACGCCGAAAGTCGATGCGCCTACAACCTCTCACTTCTCAAGATCGCGGGCTTCGAACAGCAGGTCGATGTGTTCGATGGCCACCGACGTATCGCGCGGGTTGATTTCATGCACAGGGCCTCGAAGACGATCATCTTTGTGGACGGCACGACGAAGTACGTCGACAGCGGGTTCTCCCTGATGCGGAAGGAGTCTGCGCAATACAATCGCCTTATCGCAATGGGCTACCGGATCGTCCGCCTCAGTTTCGCCGAGGCAGTCGAATTGGAATCCCTCGCGACCAAACTGTATGGCCAGGCACCGTGGCTACGTGCGGCTGAGTGGGTCTGAATACAAGTACTATGACGCAGCTGCGATGCAACCACTAGGCATAAGTGCCCACGTAGTGCACAAGTGCTCTACCTATGCACTTTCAGCAAGCTGGTGCTGTTCGCCAGCCTATAAGGCGCCGGCCCGCACCTCGCCACCCCGCACGGTTCCTCGCCGGCCCGCACGGTTCCCCGCCGGCCCGCACGGTTCCCCGCCGGCCCGCCCCTTGCCCGCGGTTGAAGTCGGCCTCCGCCCAGTCGTCCTACGGGCGTCCGGCGAAGCGCCCCAGCAGCTCCACGTGGCCGGCGACGATGAGCAGGTCCTGCTTGCCGACGCGGGTCGTGGGCTCGGCGTATGTGAAGTCGCGACCGGGGCTCTTGATGCCCACGATCGTGACCCCGTACTTGTCGCGCACGCCGGACTCGCTGAGGGTGAAGCCCTGGATCTCACGCGGGGGACGCATCTTCACGACTGCGAAGTGGCCTTCGTCGAATTCGATGTACTCCATCATCCGCGAACTCACCAGGTGCGCCACCCGCCGGCCGGCATCGGATTCGGGGTAGAGGACATGGTGGGCGCCGATGCGGTGGAGGATCTTGCCGTGTGAGGGGGAGATGGCCTTCGCCCACACCTGACCCACGCCCAGATCGACGAGGTTGGCCGTCGTCAGCACACTGTCCTCGATCGAGGTGCCGATGCCGACTACCGCCGTGGAGAAATCACCCGCGCCGACTTGCCGCAGCGCATCGATGTTGGTGGCATCTGCCTCGACGACATGGGTGAGCTTGCCGCTCCAGTCCTTGACCAGCTCGGCGCTGTGTTCGATCGCCATGACCTCACGGCCCAGCTTCGCCAGCGTGGCAGCGGTCGATGACCCGAAGCGTCCGAGTCCGATGACCAGGATTGAGGTGTGTTCGTTAGCCAACGACCGGCCTTTCTTCGGGGTAGCGGTACAGGCGCACCGAGTCCTGCATGGACAGGGCTGCCGCCAGTGTAATCGTACCGAGACGGCCGATGAGCATGATCACGGACAAACTGTACAGGCCTGCCTCATTGACCGTGGCAGAGACCCCGGAGCTCAATCCCACGGTGCCGAATGCGGAGATCACCTCGAACAGCACCTTGTCCAGCGGCTCGGCGGAGATCTGCAGCATCGCCAGAGTGCCGATGAAGACGATGATCGCACCCGTGAGGAGAACCGAGATCGAGAGCTTGATCGTCGACGAGGTCAGGCGCCGTCCGAAGACATGCACGTCCTGCAGACCGCGGGCCTCGGCATAGGCGGCCAGCACCAGCACAGCCACTGTCGTGACCTTGATGCCGCCGGCCGTCGACGACGATCCGCCGCCGATGAACATCATCAGGTCCATGAGCAGGTGCGAGGACTGGTTCATATCCGCAATGTCCATGGTCGAGAACCCGCCCGAACGTGGCATCACCGCCATGAACAGGATCTCGACGAACGTGTGCCCTGCGTTCTTGTCACCCAGAGTGTCGGGGTTGGCTGATTCGAAGATGAGGAGGAATAGGAGCCCGATGGCCAGGACTGCGGTCGTCGTCGTCAGCGTCAGCTTCGTGTGCAGGTCCCACTTCCTCGGGTGATTCCACTGCATGGCGATCATGAGCACAACGGGGAACCCCAGCGCGCCGACGAAGACGCCGAGCATGAGCAGCGAGAGGATCCATGGGTCGGATGCGAAATAGGCACCACCGCCGGGGTGGATCGTGAAACCGGCGTTGTTGAACGCCGAGATCGAGTAGAACACCGAATACCAGAGAGCGTCGCCGATGCTCTCGCCGCGGATGAGGAACCGCGGGAACATCAGCACCGCAAGAATCGCCTCGGCGGTGACGATGGTGATGACCACGGTCTTCAGCAGTGTGCCGACCTGGCCCAGATTGAGCGCCGAGGTGGCCTGCTGGGCGATGAGGCGCTGCCTGACTCCCAGCCTCCGGGAGACTGCCATGCCCAGCACCGAGGCGAGGGTGAGGATACCCAGGCCGCCGACTTGGATTCCGGCGGTGATGACCGAGATCCCGAAGTCTGACCAGTAGTTCTCTGTCACCACCGGAGTCAGCCCCGTGACGCAGACGGAGGAGACGGCCACGAATACGGCATTGGCGATCTGCTCGGACTGGGACACCGAACCCGGATCGCGCATGCTCGCAGGCAGCATCAGAAGGATCGCGAAGAATGCCACCACCGCGATGAAAGATCCGATCGCCAGACGAGCCGGCGAGGCAACGGCGAGGTCGTCGACGAAGTCGCGGGCCCACCGGCCGGGGCGCAGGATCCGGTCGAAGCGCTGCGGGGAATTCTTGGACACAGACTCTATGGTAGATCCCGAAGCGTGCGAATCTCCGTAGGTGAGCTGTGCCATATAGCATGGTGCCCATGGCCGATAGCGATGTATATGTCGTCTGGGACGACGCGGTGACCGGGTACAACTTCGGTCCCAGCCATCCCATGCACCCCCTCAGACTTGATCTGACTGCGAAGTTGGCCATGGACTTCGGCCTCTTCGACGCCGACAACGTTCATATCCACGGCATCGGTGAGGTCGAAGAGGACACGCTGGCGAATCTCCACGATGCGGACTTCATCGCCGCGGTGAAGAAGGTCGGCGCCGGTGCCGAACTCAGCGATGAGGATGGGAAGAAGTACGGCATCGGCACCGAGGATGTGCCCGGATTCGACAACATGCATGCCGCCTCGGCGATGCTGTTCCAGGGCTCGGTGGACTCGGCGCGGGCTATCATCTCCGGGGACTACTCCCACGCCGTGAACTTCACCGGCGGAATGCACCATGCGATGCCCGATCACGCGAGCGGGTTCTGCGTGTACAACGACATCGCCGGTGCCATCACCGAATTCCTCAAAGCGGGATACGAGCGCATCGCCTACATCGACCTCGACGCCCACCACGGGGACGGCGTCGAGAAGTTCTTCTGGGACGACCCTCGGGTGCTCACGGTCTCGATGCACGAATCGGGGAAGTTCCTGTTCCCCGGCTCCGGCTTCCCCGCCGACATCGGGGGACTGCGCGCGGCCGCCTCGGCGGCGAACATCGCACTGCCGCCGCGCACACTCGACGCGGAATGGCTGCGGGCCTTCGACGCCACGATCCCCGCGATCATCGGCGGATTCGAACCGCAGATCATCGTCTCCCAGCACGGCTGCGACGGACATCGCAGCGACCCGCTGACACACATGCGACTGAGCGTCGATGCGATGCGGGTGGCCACCGAATGGGTCCGCGACCTGGCCGCCGAATACACCGACGGAAAATGGCTGGCGACCGGGGGAGGGGGCTACTCGATCATCGACGTGGTGCCCCGAGCCTGGACCAATGTGCTCGCGATCTCCGCCGGGCTCGACATCGATCCAGGTGCCCGCATTCCGGGCCGCTGGGCCAACTACGCGCAGACGAAGACCGGGCGCGAAGCGCCCCTGTCGATGACCGACGGCTTCGACGGCACATTCACCCGCTGGTCGAACGGGTTCGACCCCGAAGCCGAACTCGACCGCGCTGTGATGGGCACCCGCAAGAACCTGTTCCCGTTCTTCGGCCTCGACGCCTACTTCGACTGAAGCCGGCCGCCTACTTCGACTGAAGTCGACGCCTGTGTCGACTGAGGCTCGCGTCCCCCGGGATCGCGAGACCGCCAATCCGCGGATCGTGCCATCGGCGCTGTGGATCTGGACACAGTTTTGGGAAAGCAGAGGCCCAAGCGATAGAATTGCACGGTTAGTTCAAAGGGTGGGCACCAGATGTTCACCTCCACCGACGATCACAAGGGGTACCCGCGTGGGCTCAGTCATCAAGAAGCGCCGCAAGCGTATGTCGAAGAAGAAGCACCGTAAGCAGCTTCGCAAGACACGTCACCAGCGTCGCAACAAGAAGTAAGACCGGACACGGTCCTACGCCCCCGCTCGAATCTGAATTCGGCGGGGTTTGTTGTCGCCCGATGAGGAGTGTGCAGTGGTCACATTGACCTTCCTGACACGCGCCGACTGCCACCTGTGCGAGACCGCAAGGGATGCCATCGCCGAGGCTGTGGCCGGCAGAGACGTCCGTGTCAGCGAGATCGACATCGATACCGATGATGATCTTGCCGGACAGTACGGCTGGGATGTCCCAGTGGTCCTGCTCAACGGCCGGCAGCACAGCTTCCATCGGGTCGATTCGGGCCGGCTGTCGAGAGCACTTGAGGCTCTGGGCGCATGAGATCGTTTGAAGGAGTGACGCGTTTTCGTGGGCGAGATTCTGTCCGCCAACAGCATTGAGGGTGTCGTCCGAAAGGACGTGCCCGAACGCGTCATCTCCCGACTCCCGATCTACCTGCAGACGGTTGAGACGATCGCTGCAACGGGTCAGTCAACGATCTCCTCGGAGGCGTTGGCGGCCCGCAGCGGTGTGTCGTCGTCGATTCTGCGCAAGGACCTGTCCCAGCTGGGACGCTCGGGTCGGCGCGGGGTCGGCTACTCCTGTGAGGATCTCGCCTCGACTCTGCGCACATTCCTCGGTCTCGACCGGTCGCGCACCGTCGCCATCATCGGCGCCGGTCGCCTGGGCTCAGCCCTGGCAGACTACGCAGGATTCAAACGCCGCGGACTTTCACTCACCGCAATCTTCGACACCGATGAGGCCAAGATCGGAACCGTGATCGGCACTCTGCCGGTCTCAGACCTCACCGAACTTGCCACCTGGCCCGAGGACATCGACCTCGTCGTCATGGCAGTACCCGCATCCGCGGCACCGGCGGCGGCTCATATCGCCGCCGAGGCAGGCGTGCGCGGGATCCTGAACTTCGCACCCACCGTGCTCGACGCCCCGGATTCGATCCGTGTGCATCAAGTCGATCTGGCCAGTGAGCTGCAAGTACTCGCATACTATTCGGCGCTAGATTCGGCACCGCTCAACCCAGGTTTTGAGGAGCACAGGAATTGACTCTCTTGGTTCTCGGCATTTCCCATCAGTCGGCTCCGATCGACATGTTGGACGCCCTCGCATTCGGCACCGGTGAGGTCGGAGCACTGCGCACCGACGCTTTGGCCGGCGACAATGTGGAGGGACTCGCGGTTCTCTCGACGTGCAACCGCCTGGAGCTCATCGCCGATGTCACCGCCTTCCACGGAGGCCTCGCCGATCTCGGCAATGCCCTCGTCTCCTCCATCGACAAGGAATGGCAGGACATCGCCGGGCACTTCTACGCCCACTACGATGCTCAGGCCCTGGAGCACCTGCTCAAGGTCTCCTGCGGTCTCGATTCGATGGCGATCGGCGAAGCCCAGATCCTGGGACAGCTGCGCTCGACGTTCACCGAGTCGCTGTCGGCCGGAGCACTGACCTCCGACCTTTCGCATGCACTGCAGCAGAGCCTGCGGGTGGGCAAGAGAGCTCATTCGGAGACCGGACTCGACGAAGTCGCCCGCTCACTCTTCAGCGCCGCCCTCGAAGCCGCCCAAGCCCACATCGGATCCCTGCGGGCCGCGAATGCGCTGGTCATCGGTGCCGGCGCTATGTCGGGCCTTGTCGTCTCGGGCCTGCACAAGGAGGGCGTGGCGCAGACCACCGTGCTCAACCGCACCGTGGACAAGGCAGAGCGCCTCGTCGCCGAGGTGGGCGGCCGTGCCCGCGAACTGACCTCCCGGATCCTCGCCGAGGAGATCGCCGACGCCGACCTCATCATCTCCTGCACCGGTGCCCGGGAAGTCGTGGTCACCCGTGAGGACATACAGGCCGGTCTGTCCCAGAACCCCAAGGGCGCAGCGAACAAGGCCTTCGTCGATCTCGCCCTGCCCCACGACATCGACCCCACGGTGCGCGAGTTCGAACACGTCGCGCTCTTCGGTCTCGCCGAGATCCGAACCATGCTCACCAGCTCCGCGAACCAGCGTGACGCTGCGGTCGTAGAAACCGTCGAATCGGTGCGTGCGATCATTCAGGAAGAGCTGGCCAAGCTTGAGACCGGTGCCAAGGAACGATCGGTCGCCCCCACAGTCACGGCGCTGCGCAGCCACGCCAAGGATGTTCTCGCGGCGGAGACGAAGCGTCTGGAGAAGAAGATCGGCGCCGATGTCGATGACAAGGCCTTCGCTGAGATCCGCAAGTCCCTGCACCGTGTGGCGGAGAAGCTGATCCACACGCCGACGGTCAAGGTCAAGGAGCTGGCCGTCACGGACTCCGACGTCGACTACGCGCAGGCGCTGATGCAGCTCTTCGACCTGCCGACGAACAAGGTCGCCCACTCGATCGCGAAGCCAGAGACCAAGATCGCCACGGCCTCGAGTGCGAATCATGTTGAGGCCGACGGTGTTCGTCCCGTAGCCGACCACACCCTCGACATCGTCGAACCCGAGCACTTCTCCGGTCGCACGATCCGCCTGGGCACTCGCCGCTCGAAGCTCGCACGTTCCCAGTCCACGGCGATCGCCCACCAGCTGGCGGCACTGACCGGCTGGCGCGTCGAGATCGTCGAGGTCGTGACCGAGGGCGACGTCAACATGTCGCCCCTGACCGGATTCGGCGGCACCGGCGTCTTCGTCTCCGCCGTCCGGCAGGCACTGCACCAGGGCAAGATCGACATCGCAGTGCATTCGCTCAAGGACCTGCCCACCACCCCCGAAGCTGGCATCCAGATGGCTGCGATCCCGCCCCGGGTCGATCCCGCCGATGTCCTCATCGGCCGGGACGGTCTGAGCTTTGCGGATCTGCCTGCAGGCAGCGTCGTCGGCACCGGTTCCCCGCGCCGTGCCGTGCAGCTGCGCGCCGCGAGACCCGATATCGAGGTCCGCGGGGTGCGCGGAAACGTCGATACACGCATCGCCCACGTCCGTGACGGACGGCTCGACGCAGTCGTGCTGGCCGCGGCCGGAGTCCGCCGCATCGGTCGCTTGGCCGAGGCCACCGACTCCCTCGACTTCGACACGATGCTTCCCGCCCCCGGGCAGGGAGCCCTGGCCGTTGAGACGCGGGGTGCAGACAGTCCCTTCGCCCTCGACAACGAGGTCATGGCTGCCGATGCCGAGGTCCGCGATCAGCTCAAGCTCCTCCACGATGAGACCACCGACCTGGCCGTGACCTGCGAGCGGGCGATCCTGTCCCGTGCGGAGGCCGGATGTTCGGCCCCCATCGGTGCGCTGGCCACAATCCAGGGCTCGGACTTCGTCGTCGACGCAGTCATGGCCGATGACGACGGAAACCTCGCCCGCACTCGCCAGAGCGCCCCGCTGCCCATGACTCCGGACGTGGATCTGGACTCGGGCAGCGCGAACCAGCTGTCGATCACAGGCAAGGAGCTCGCTCGGCTCGCCGACGAACTCGGCACCGCAGCGGCAGAAGATCTGCTGGGACAGCTCGGCATCGATCCCGCCCAGTCCGCGGATCACCTCACCCCTGTCAAAGTCCAGGAGCAGGTATGACTATCGGCCAGGTTCAGCCCCGACGTCTTCTGCCCGTCTCACCCCGCGTCGTCTTCATCGGCAGCGGTCCCGGTGAGTCGGGTCTGATGACGATCCGCGGCGCCGACATCCTCGCAAACGCCGAGATCGTCGTCTACGACACCCACGTGCATTCCGAGATCGTCACCGCCTACGTCCCGCAGGCCACTGAGATCATCGAGGCTGCTGAGCTCGGTGCGACGGCCTCGACACGGGGACGCAAACTCGCCGAGCTGGCTCGCCCAGACAAGACCGTGGTGCGTCTGAGTTCCGATGACGGCATTCTGTTCACGACGACGACTGCCGAGGCCGCCGTGTGCCGCAAGGCCGACGTCGACGTCGAGATCGTGCCCGGAGTGGGACTCTCCGCGGCCACCTCCGCCTACACCGGCACAGCGCTGACGACGAACCGCGTGCGTTCGGTCCGCTTCATCGAGGCAGGCCCGCAGACTCACGTCGACGTCTCCCGGCACCGCAACACCACCCACGTGCTCACGGGCACGACAGCCGATCACGAACAGGCGATCCGCGCTCTGCTCGACGACGGCTGGGATGAGAACACGAAGGTGCTGCTGGGCTGGGGCATCTCCACCACCGATCAGACGAGTGTGGAGACCACCCTGGGGCAGGCCCTGACGATGGCGCAGTCCGGCGGGGATCGTATGGTGGTCATCATGGGACAGGGAGTGGAATCGCGAGGCGCACTCAGCTGGTTCGAGACCAAGCCGCTTTTCGGATGGCAGGTCCTCATCCCGCGGACGAAGGAACAGGGCACCTCCACCGCCGAGGCGCTGGGGGAGCTGGGTGCTGTCGGCACCGTTGTCCCCACGATCGCCGTTCAGCCCCCGCGCACGCCGACTCAGATGGAGAAGGCGATCCGGGGCCTCGTCGACGGATCCTACGAATGGGTGGGCTTCACCTCGGTCAACGCCGTCCGCGCCGTGCGCATGTGGTTCGAGGACTTCGGTCTCGACTCCCGCTCACTCTCCGGTGTCAAGGTTGCGGCCGTCGGCGGTCGCACCGCCGCTTCACTCATCGACTGGGGCATCACCCCCGACCTCGTCCCCGACGGAGAACACTCGGCTCGTGGCCTCGCTGCGGCCTGGCCGGACTACGTCGATGACATCGATCCGATGAACACGGTGTTCCTGCCGCGCGCCGACATTGCCACCGAGGTGCTCGTGGCCGGACTCCTGGAGAAGGGCTGGGACCCGGACGACGTCACGGCCTACCGTACCGTGCGCGCCTCGCCGCCTCCGGCTCCCATCCGGGAGGCCATCAAGGCCGGTGACTTCGACGCCTTCCTCTTCACGTCCTCCTCCACGGTGCGCAACCTCGTCGGGATTGCCGGAAAACCGGCAGCCACCTCGGTGATCTGCTGCATCGGACCTGCCACGGCGAACACTGCGGCCGAACACGGCCTGCGAGTCGACGTCCTCGCCGAGGAAGCCAACCTCACCTCCCTCATCGACGGATTGGTCGAATTCGCGATGTCTGCACGCGAAGACGACCTGGCGGCGGGAACCACCCCGACGCGCCCCAGCCAGAAGCGCCGCAGAAAGAAGGCCTGACATGACATTGGTCCCCGGAACCGTTCGGCCCCGCCGCCTGCGGACGACACCGGCCCTGCGCCGGCTCGTCTCCGAGTCGCGCCTGCACCCGGCCGATCTCATCCTGCCCATGTTCGTCAAGGAGACGCTGAGCGAACCGGCACCGCTGACCAGCATGCCCGGCGTCGTCCAGCACACCCTGGATTCCCTGCTCGAGGCAGCCAACGAGGCTGTGGACGCCGGTGTCGGCGGACTGATGCTGTTCGGAATTCCGGAACACAAGGACAATGAAGGCTCCCAGGCTGATGATCCCGAGGGCATCCTCAACCGAGCGTTGACGCTGCTGCGGGACAACCTCGGCGATGCGACCGTCATCATGGCCGATCTGTGCCTCGACGAATTCACCTCTCACGGACACTGCGGAGTCCTCGATTCCGCGGGCGGCGTCGACAACGACGCAACCCTGACGCGCTACGCCTCGATGGCCGTGGCGCAGGCTCGCGCCGGAGCCCACGTGGTGGGACTGTCCGGGATGATGGACGGTCAGGTCGCGGCCTGCCGGGAGGCATTGGACCTGGAAGGCTTCACCGACGTGGTCGTGATGGCCTATTCCGCAAAATACGCTTCGGCGTTCTTCGGTCCGTTCCGCGAAGCCGTGGATTCGGAGCTTCAAGGCGACCGCAAGACCTACCAGCAGGACCCCGCGAACGGCCGCGAGGCCATGCGCGAACTCGACCTCGACCTGGCCGAAGGTGCCGACATCGTCATGGTCAAGCCCGGCATGCCCTACCTTGACGTCCTCGCCGAGGTGGCCTGTGAGTCGCCGGTGCCCGTGTGGGCCTATCAGGTGTCGGGGGAGTACGCGATGATCGAATTCGCGGCCTCCGCCGGAGCCATCGAACGCGAACGCGCCATCGAGGAATCCCTCATCGCCTTCAAGCGTGCCGGAGCCGACGCGATCCTCACCTACTGGGCCACAGAGGTCGCGCAGCGACTGACCTCGCCGACGCAGGACGGGGCACTGCGATGAGCGAACCACGATGGCTCAGCGGCCCCGATCAGAAGGCCTGGAGAAGCTATCTCACCGGGTCACAGCTGCTGACCACGCAGCTGGACAAGGAACTGCGGGAGCATCACAACATCGGCATGCCCGAATACGAGATCCTGGTCCGGCTGAGCGAACATGAGAACCGGACGATGCGCATGGCTCTGCTCGCGATGGACACGACGATGTCGCGTTCGCGTCTGACGCACAGCGTGGCCCGGATGGAGAAGAAGGGCCTTCTCGAGCGCTTCTCGATTCCCGAAGACGGACGCGGAGTCAACTGCCAGATGACCGATGCCGGCTGGGAGCTGCTCGTGGCCGTGGCTCCCGCACATGTGGAAAGCGTCCGCGATCACCTCGTCGACCTGCTCGAGCCAGAGGAGATGGCGACTCTGGGGCGCGTGTTCGGCAAGGTCACCGCCCACATGCGTGAGATCGGCGAGGGGCCCGTCGATTCACCACCGGCCGATGTCGAACCTTCGACGTCTGCGAACTGAGCTCACCGACTCCACTACCATCTGAACCGACCACCGATCCGGCGACTTCTTCAGGAGAACCCATGAAACACGAGACTGCGAAGTCGGCCGCGCTGTTCGAGCGCGCCGAACATGTCATCCCCGGTGGAGTGAACTCACCGGTGCGGGCCTTCAAAGCCGTCGGAGGCACCCCGCGCTTCATCACCTCGGCGACCGGAGCATGGCTGCGCGACGCCGACGGCAATGACTATATCGACCTCATCGGATCGTGGGGTCCCATGATCATGGGCCACTCCCGTCCCGAGGTGGTCGCCGCCGTGCAGGAAGCCGCAGTCAAGGGCTTCTCCTTCGGCACCCCGTCGACCGGTGAGGTCGAACTCGCCGAGGAGATCGTCGCCCGCGTCGAGCCCGTGGACCAGGTCCGGCTCGTGTCCTCGGGCACAGAGGCGACCATGAGCGCCATCCGATTGGCCCGCGGCTACACGGGGCGGGCGAAGATTGTGAAGTTCGCCGGGTGCTACCACGGACACGTCGACGCGCTTCTGGCCCAAGCCGGATCCGGGCTGGCCACCTTCTCCCTGCCCGACACCCCGGGCGTGACCGGTGCTCAGGCCTCGGACACCATCGTCGTCGACTACAATGATGCGGCAGGATTGGAGGCCGTCTTCGCCGAACACGGTGATGAGATCGCCTGCGTCATCACAGAGGCCAGCCCGGGCAACATGGGCGTCGTGCCTCCTCGCGACGGCTTCACCAACACCATCCGCCGCCTGACCAAGGCCCACGGGGCTCTGATGATCAGCGACGAGGTGATGACAGGCTTCCGCGTCTCGGCCGCAGGATGGTACGGCTATGAGGCCGAATCACTCGGCTACCCGGAGGGGCCTGCCGACCTGTTCACCTTCGGCAAGGTCATGGGCGGCGGTTTCCCGGCCGCGGCCTTCGGCGGACGTGCCGACGTGATGGAGCATCTGGCACCGACAGGACCGGTCTACCAGGCGGGAACCCTGTCCGGAAACCCTGTGGCCACTGCCGCCGGCCAGGCCACGCTGAAGCTGACGACCGAACTCGATGTGTACTCACACATCTCCCGCGCTGCGGACATTCTGCGGCCCGCAGTCGCCTCTGCGCTGGAGGCTGAAGGTGTGGCCCACACCATTCAGTCGGCGAATTCGATGTTCTCCGTCTTCTTCACCGACCATGAGGTCATCAACTACGACGACGCCCGGAGACAGAACGTCGAGCGCTACTCCGCGTTCTTCAACGCCATGCTGGAGGCCGGCATCCACATGCCGCCGAGCGCTTTCGAAGCCTGGTTCCTCTCCTACGCCCACACCGATGAGATCCTCGATCGGATCATCACGGCACTGCCGGCCGCAGCCAAGGCGGCAGCGAGTGTACCGAACACGCAGGGGAACTGATGACGACGATCCACCTGGTCAGGCACGGGGAGGTCGACAATCCGGAGGGCATCCTCTACGGACGGCTGCCGAACTTCGGTCTGACCGAACGCGGCCATGAGATGGCCCGACGGGTCGGCGAGCACTTCGCCGCAGCCTCGGCGCCCCCGGTCGAGCTCGTGTGCTCCCCGCTGCTGCGGGCGCAGCAGACGATCACCCCGCTGCGGCAGCGACTCGAGCTGCCGGTCTTCACCGATGACCGCGTGATCGAAGCCGCGAACTCCTTCGAGGGTCAGAAGGTCAACGGTCGCAGGTTGGCCGAACCGCGCAATCTGCTGCGGCTGTACAACCCGCTGACACCGTCCTGGGGTGAGCCCTACAGGCAGATCGTTCTGCGGATGCAGGCGGCCATGGCCAGCCTGCGCACAAAGCTCGCCAAGCACGACCCCGAGGCCGAGGGAATCATCGTCTCCCATCAGCTTCCGATCTGGATGACACGCCGGGCGGGGGAGCAGCGTTCACTCGTCCACGACCCCCGACGCAGGGAGTGTGACCTGGCATCTATCACCAGTTTCACATTCGAATCGTCCACACTTGTATCCGTGAGTTACGAGAGCATCTGTGCAGATCTGCAGCCTGGGCAAGCGGTGGCGGGAGCATGAATGCCCGCCCCAATCCGTTCAACCGCCCGAATCCGATGAACCGTCGCACCCTCCTGGCCGGACTGGTCGCCGGCACCGCTGTGGTTCTCAGCGCGTGCAGTGAGAATGACGAACTGGCCGATCAGGCCGGATCCGATCAGGGATATGTGTCCGGCTCCGGTGTCGTGTCCCAGGTGGCCAAGGACAAACGCGGGGAGCCTTTGGAGCTGAACTTCGAGACACTCGACGGGAAGTCGATGTCACTGGCCGACCTCCGGCCCACCCCGGTCGTCATCAACCTCTGGTACGCGGCCTGCCCACCGTGCCGGAAGGAAGCCCCGGCGCTGAAGTCCCTGGCCGAGGAATTCGGTGACGAGGTCCAGTTCCTCGGCGTCAATGTCCGCGACCAGGATGCCGCAGCCAACGCGTTCATCTCGAACTACCAGATTCCCTATGCGAACATGCTCGACACCAACGGCGACATGGTGGCTCTGCTCTCGGGTGTCCTCCCGCCGCAGGCCACACCCTCCACAGTCGTCCTCGACGCGAAGGGTCGCGCCGCAGCTCGAGTCGTCGGCGAGGTCGATGAGTCGACGCTCAAAGGACTCATCGAGGACGTGCAGGCGGAGTGAGTGGAATCGGGGCGGACTTCGCCCAGACGGTTCTCGACGGGCCGCTGCTTCTGGCCACCGGCGCGGCCGCACTGGCCGGACTCGTCTCCTTCGCCTCACCCTGCGTGCTGCCGCTGGTCCCGGGCTATGTCGGCTATGTCACCGGGCTGAGCGGGTCCTCCCTCAAGGACAAGGAGACCTGGCGGGTCGTTGTCGGGATCGCACTGTTCGTTCTCGGGTTCACCGTCGTCTTCGTCCTGCTGGGGACGGGATTCTCGGCCCTGGGCGCACTGTTCTCACAGTGGCAGGGACTGCTCATCCGGATCCTCGGCGTCGTTGTCATCATCGCCGGCTTCGTGTTCATGGGCGGCTTCGGCCTGCTCCAGACCGAGCACCGGATCCGGGCTCGTCCTCAGGCAGGGCTCTGGGGCGCGCCCGTGCTCGGCGCGACCTTCGCCCTCGGCTGGGCCCCATGCGTGGGCCCGACACTGTCGGCAGTACTGTCGATGTCGGTCAGCTTCGGCGGCGATGGAACGATCTGGCGCGGCGCACTGTTGGCGTTCGTCTACTGCCTGGGACTGGGCATTCCCTTCATTCTCCTGGCGGTGGCGATCCACAAGGGTGCAGGCCGCCTGACCTGGGTGCGCAGGCACCAGACGGCGATCGTCCGTGCCGGGGGCATCATGCTCATCGTGTTGGGCGTTCTCATGGCCTCGGGACTGTGGAACGCGTGGATGACCTCTCTGCAGGGTCTGATCTATGATTTCGAAGTGGTGATCTAGTGGCGAAGAAGACCGCTGACAAGAAAGCTGACAACAGCAAGCAGGTTGGCAGCCACAAGTCCGGTGTGACCCAGCCCCAGCTGGGGTTCATCGGCATGTGCCGGTGGGCGTGGCGTCAGCTGACGACGATGCGGGTGGCACTGATCCTCCTCCTCGTCTTGGCCCTGGCCGCGATCCCGGGCTCCCTGCTGCCGCAGCGTATTCAGGATCCGGGCCGGGTCACCACGTTCCTCGAAGCCAACGGTGCGTGGGGGCAGTTCCTCGACACGATCCAGATGTTCGACGTGTACTCCTCGATCTGGTTCTCCGCGATCTACCTCCTCCTCATGATCTCGCTGATCGGCTGCGTGATCCCACGCTCGGCCCAGCATTGGAAGGCCATGCGTTCGGCCCCACCCAAGGCGCCGAGGCGGTTGGGTCGGATGCCCGGATACGAATCCTTCACCTCGGCGACCGGATCAGCCGAATCCCGCGAAGTCGCAGACCAGGGATTCCTCGACACTGCCCAAGCCCGGCTGAAGAAGCTCGGCTACCGCACCGTGCGCCACGACGATCACGTGGCCGCCGAACGAGGCTACCTGCGCGAGACCGGCAACCTGGTCTTCCATATCGCCCTCCTCGTCGCGACGCTGACGATGGCGATCGGATCCCTGTTCGGCTATCAGGGCCAGCGGATCCTCGTCGAGGGGGAGACATTCACGAACTCCCTGGTCGCCTACGACTCGTTCGAACCGGGCTCCTATTACGACGCCAACAACCTGCCGGATTTCCGGCTCAAACTCGACAGCTTCGAATCCACCTTCGACGACCAGGCTCCGGGGAGTCAGTTCGGCCAGCCCCGGACCTTCGATGCGAAGGTCACGGCCACCGCTGATGGGAAGAGCGAGAAGCACACGCTGCGCGTCAACGAACCCGTGCGCGTGGGCGGGACGGGCGTCTACCTGACCGGAAACGGCTACGCTCCGGAGGTCACGGTCAAGGACGCCAAGGGCCAGGTCGTGCAGTCCGGGCCGCAGGTGTTCATCCCCGACGGCGGAGACCCCGGCTACACCTCCGAAGGCGTCATCAAGGTACCCGATTCTGCTGGGACTCAGATGGGCTTCGTCGGCGTATTCCTGCCGACCGCCACTCAGAACGAGAACGGCGAACTCGTCTCGAGCTTCGCCGAACTGCGCAATCCCTACCTCGTGATGAGCGGGTACACCGGTGACCTCGGCCTTGACAACGGAACGCCGCAGTCGGTGTACACGATCGATGCCGAAAACATGACGGAGATGACCGATGCCACGGGCAACCCTCTGCTCATCCAACTCGCCGAGGGAGAGACTCAGAAGCTGCCCGATGGCGGGTCGGTGACGTTCGATGGGGTCAAACGCTATATCGCCGTCGACATCTCGCAGGACCCGACACAGGGTCTGATGCTCGTCAGCGCGATCGCCGTGCTGCTGGGTCTGGGGCTGTCCCTGTTCATCCCACGTCGACGCATGTGGGTGCGCATCAAGGATGGCCAGGCCGAAGTTGCGGCACTGGCCCGTGGTGAGGATCAGATGGTCGAACGGGCTGCGAAGGACCTCGCGAAGGATCTCGCCGATGAACCGGACGATGATCCTGACGATGATTCCGAGGAAAGGATCTGACGATCCTGACGAACGGAAGGGCCCGGTTCGGAGCGCTCGAGATCGGAGGCCCGAGATTGGAACGCTCAGGGTCGGGAGGCCCGAGATCGGAACGCCAGGGGAGACGAATGATTCGCTTTAGGTACTACGCGGAGTAGAATTGTCGCGGGTCGGCCCCGACGAGGGCTGTCCTGCCGCAGCAACAGCTGTCCTGGCACAGCAACAGCACAGCAAAACCCACGACGCAATGGAAGAGCACCGCTGGTGCGGAGGATGTATGGACGTCAACACTGACCTCGCAATGTGGTCGAATCAGCTCATCATCTCGGCGATGGTCGTCTACGCCGTCGCTATGATCTTCTATGCCTTCGACCTGTTCGGCGGGCGCGAACTCAAGCAGACTGAAGCCGGTGCGACGAGTGCCGCCAAGCCCTCGAATGTGCGACGCACGAACAGGAAGGCCACCACGGCACTCCTCGACCCGCCGCAGACCGACGTTTCGGCTGAGATCTCGGCCGGATCAGGCAAGGAGAAGCCTCGGCGCGGGGCAAGGATCGGCACCTCGCTCCTCGTCCTTGCTGCCCTTCTTCACGTGGCCGCTGTGCTCACTCGGGCGCTGTCGGTGATGCGTGTGCCGTGGGGCAACATGATGGAATACGTCCTCACTGCCACGGTGATCACCGTCATCGTCTTCCTCATCGTCAATGTGAAGAAGGACATCCGTTACCTGGGAACGATCGTGGCCGGGGGAGTGCTCCTGTGCTTGGGCCTGGCCATCACGGTCTTCTACACACCAGCCGCGAAGCTCATCCCGGCGCTCGACTCGTACTGGATCGCCATCCACGTACCCATCGCAATCCTGTCGACGTCGCTGCTCTACATCTCCGCGATCCTCGCCGTGTTCCAGATCCTGAAGAACACGCAGGAGACCAAGAACCCGAAGTGGCTGCGGTTCATGCGTCGGATGCCCGCGAGCATCGACCTGGAACGGTTCTCCTACACGATTGCCGCAGTCGGATTCATCACGTGGACGTTCACCCTCATCGCCGGCGCCATCTGGGCCGAGGTGGCCTGGAGCCGCTACTGGGGCTGGGACTCGAAGGAGATCTGGACGTTCGTCGTCTGGGTCATCTACGCCGCGTACCTGCATGCCCGCGCCACACGGGGTTGGGGACCGACAAAGGTCGCAGTGCTCAACCTCATCGGCATCGCCACGGTGATCTTCAACTTCACCGTCGTCAACATGTACTTCAACGGCCTTCACTCGTACTCGGGGCTCGGCTGATCTGCGGTCAGGGCTGCACAGCAGCCTGAGCCGAGTTGCAGCCAGCGCCGAGGCAGATCACACCTGATTCACGACGTTCTAGGGCTGATCTCCGGGCGATGCGCCTGATGACGACGCTCTGCAGTCCGAGCACAGTCTGTGGACTACGCACCAGCCTATTGCTGGTTGCACGATGCTCTTGTGCTCTTGTGTGCCGCCGAGGTTCCAATCGACTGCAGAGGAGCCCTCTCGCGCGGTCCAAGGTCTGTGCGCAGTCAATCAGTGTCCAACAGACTGCGTGAGCCTCAACGGAGCTGTGTGAGCCTCAGCGCAGGAGCATTCAGAGACGCAGCGGAGCGCTCAGCGTCGGTCAGGCGAGAGTGAGGGCCAGCGGTCAGTTCGAGTGGCCGCGTCCGTCGCCGGTGGAACCGCCCGAACCGTGTTCGTCGGTATCGGCGGAATGAGTGTCGGAATCGGCAGAAGTATCGTCGCCGATGTCATCTGCTGCGCCGGGGGTCTTGTCCTCGGGCTTCTGCGCTTCGGGAGCGTGCTTTCCCAACTTGACGTCGCGATCGACTTTGCGCAGATAGTCATCGTCATCGTCTGGGGCGCTGGGGCCGCGCTGACGAGGCGCTGCTGAGGGCTTGTCCTCAGTCCCGCGGCCGAAGAGGTACCAGAGGACGAAGCCGATCACGGGGATCAGCAGAATGATGATCGCCCACACGGGTTTGGGCAGGACTCGGATCAGACCACGATCGCGCAGAAGGCAATCGAAGAGTCCGTACAGTGTGACCGCTGCCGCCAGGACGATCGCGGCAATGAGTATTCGAGCCATGCACCCAGGATAGTCCACTAACCTGAGCACCCGCCCACACGGGCAGTGATGAATCACTGATGTGGACGGACTAAAATAGGTGCAATGCGCAACTTCTGGATCTATACATTGGCTCGTCTGGGCATCATCGTCGCCGTAGGGCTGATTCTGCAGCCATTCCTCGGGTTCAACCTCGTGATGGCGATGGCTGCAATCGTCATCGGAGCCATCCTCAGCTATCTCTTCCTGGGCGGCATGCGCGCCAAGGTGGCCGAGGATATCGAGAAGCGCGTTGCGAAGCGGAAAACGGCTCCGAAGGGCAAGAGCGTCGACGAGGATGCGGAAGACCGTATCGTCGACGAAGGGAACTGAGCCAGCCAGGCTACTGAGCCAGCCAGGCTACAGTGCCAAGCCCAGGCCCATCAGGGCGGCGAAGGCCAGAGCGGTGAGGCCCGTCGATTTGATCGGGGGGATGAGCCCGGGGCCGGTGGTTCCACGCAGCACCGTCTTCAACGGGTTGAGAGCGGGCACCAGCGCGAGGACGGCCAATGCTACGGCCGGATGACCGTCGAGGATCGCCAGGACGAGCAGTGCGAAGGGTACGAGCACGAGGCTCGCAAATGCGATCCGTGAGCGGTTGTCGCCGAGGCGGACAGCCAGGGTGATCTTGTCGGCTTCGATGTCGGTGGGGATGTCGCGCAGGTTGTTGACCATGAGCACCGCGGAGGCGAGTGAACCGATGGCAATCGCACCGGCCCAGCCGCTGAGGCTGAGTCCGCCGACCTGCATCCACATCGTGCCCAGCGTGGCCACCAGGCCGAAGAAGACGAAGACGAAGACCTCGCCCAGCCCCATGTATCCGTAGGGCTTCTTGCCGCCCGTATAGAACCAGGCGGCTGCCACAGCGGCGGCGCCGACGATGAGGAACCACCACGCCTGCGAGATGAGGATGAGCACGATTCCGGCGACGCCGGCGATGCCGAAGAACAGAAAAGCCGCACGTTTGACCGCGTTCGGCTCGGCGAGGCCCGTCGCTGTGAGACGCACGGGACCGACGCGGACATCGTCGGTGCCGCGGACACCGTCGGAGTAGTCGTTGGCGAAGTTCGACCCGATCTGCAGGCAGAGGGAGACGAGGAGGGCGAGCACCGCTCGGAGGAAGATCTGCAACAGCGAATGGTCGTGGCCGTTGCGCGTGTAGTCGCCGATGATGAAGGAGGTGAAGCCGCCGACGGAGCCGATGGCAGCGCCGGTGCCGATGAGAACAGGGGCTACAGCCAGCGGCAATGTTCGTAGTCGGGCTCCGGAGATCCACTGCGCGGCAGTTGCCATTGGGCGGGATACCTTCCTCATAAAAATTGGAACCGTCTCATATTACCGATAGTTCACTTGTTAGGGTATTCGGGCGGCGGAGTCCTGTGGTTCTCGGTCTCAGCAAGCTCGGCGGCAAGCCGGGCCGCAGCCTGTCGGTCGGGTTTGCCGATCGACCGATTGGGGATCTCAGTGACGGGAAAGACCAGCCGAGGCAGCAGCTGCCCGTGCATTCCATGGTCGAGTCTGCCCAGACTCCGCGCGAACTCACGCGGTGAGCCCATCGAGCTGGCCACAGTGTCGGGCCCCTGACCGTCGATGCGGACGAGGGCGACGAGCAGTTTGCCCCACTCCTCATCGGGCACCCAGGTCACGAGCACCTCGGCGATCCCATGGTGCTGCCAGGTGGGCAGCAGTCCGGTCTCAAGGGCATGAGGCGAGACATTCGTGCCCCCGGAGACGATGATGTCATCGGAGCGCCCGAGTACCGTAAGCACCCCTTCGTCGAGCCGACCCAGATCGCTCGTGTGGATGGTCCGTGTACCGTCATCATCGGTGGTCAGGCCCGGGTTGTCGACGGGGCAGATGCGGCCCTCAGCAGTGATCTCGACGTAGGAATCGGCCACGACGCGACCGCGCAGGTCGATCGTTGAGGACTCGGTGATCGTGATCTCGACACCATCGAAGGGGGTCCCGTTGTACACGCACCCACCTGCGGTCTCACTCATCCCGTAGGTCCGCACGATGTGCAGGCCTCGTGCATCGGCGCGTTCGAGCAGGGCCGGCGAGATCGCGGAACCGCCGAGGAGGATGGCGTCGAACTTCGCCGCAGCGAAAGCGGCCCGGTCATCGGCAAGGATCCGGTGCAGTTGGGTGGGCACCAGTGAAGTGTAGGTCGGTCGCTCGCCGGATTGTGCGAACAGCTGCTGGGCCTCGTCGGCGAAGGAACCTGCGGTGAATGTCGCCGAGGTGGTTCTGATCGGTTCCCGTCCCGCGAGCCGGGCGCGCAGCTCCACCTGGAAGCCGGCAATGTGGTTGATGGGCAGGCTCAGGTGCCAGTCTCCGGGTCCGGACAGGGAACGTTCGGTGGCCCGCGCCGAGGTGGTCAGCGCCTCGGCGGACAGAGCGACGGCCTTGGCCGTGCCCGTCGAACCAGAGGTGAAGAGCACCAGCGCCGGCGCCCGGCCAACACCCATCCATTGACTGGGAGCCACCTCGGTGATGGCAGCATCACGCGTACGGGGCAGGACGAGGATCGAGCGGCCGTCCAAGGCACGATCGATCGCACTGGGCAGATCCGCAACGGGCTGTGCGTTCATGTGGCGGGGGCGCTCAGTAGTACCAGGGGTAGGGGGACCAGTCGGGGTCGCGCTTCTCCAGGAAGGAGTCACGGCCTTCGACCGCTTCGTCGGTCATGTAGCCCAGACGGGTGGCCTCACCTGCGAAGACCTGCTGTCCCATGAGCCCGTCGTCAACGAGGTTGAATGCGAATTTCAGCATCCGCTGGGCGTTGGGAGACTTGCCGAGGATCTCCCTGGCCATGGTCAGGGCTGCGGTCTCAAGATCTTCGTGGTCGACGACCTCGTTGACGGCGCCCATGTCAGCCATGTCCTGGGCCGAGTAGGTGCGGCCGAGGAAGAAGATCTCGCGCGCCTTCTTCTGCCCGACCATCTTCGCCAGGTAGGCGGAGCCGTAGCCGGCGTCATAGGAGCCGACATCGGCATCGGTCTGTTTGAACTTCGCATGCTGGCGCGAGGCAATCGTCATGTCACAGACGACATGGAGGCTGTGGCCACCGCCGGCGGCCCAACCCGGGACGACGGCGATGACGACCTTGGGCATGGTGCGGATGAGGCGCTGGACCTCAAGGATGTGGAGGCGACCGGCACGGGCCGGGTCCACGGACTCGCGGGTCTCCCCGGAGGCGTACTGGTAGCCGGAACGGCCGCGGATGCGCTGGTCGCCGCCGGAGCAGAAGGCCCAGCCGCCGTCGCGTGAGCTGGGGCCGTTGCCGGTGAGCAGGACCGCGCCGACGTCGGAGGTCTGACGCGCGTGGTCGAGGGCTCGGAAGAGCTCGTCGACGGTGTGCGGGCGAAAGGCGTTGCGGATATCGGGACGGTCGAAGGCGATGCGTACGCAGCCCAGGTCGGTGCCGTCGGGATTGACCGCGCGGTGGTAGGTGATGTCGGTGAAGTCGAATCCGGAGACTTCACGCCACTGGGAGGGGTCAAAGATTTCAGAAACCGTCATGGCACCAACCCTATCGCCTGTCACCCGACCGATATGGTTGCTCCATGGCTGATACGGAGCAGATCCCTGAGTCGATCGCTGAACTCGTGCCGAATTTCACGATTCTCACACTCCCCATGGTCACCCGGTTCCGGGGGATCACCGAGCGCGAGATCATGCTCTTCGAAGGCCCCGACGGGTGGGCGGAGTTCTCCCCATTCACCGAATACGATGCAGCCGAATCCTCACGCTGGCTGCGAGCCGCTCTCGAATTCGCAGGTCTGCTGCCGGGAACCGCCGAGGCTGGCCCCAGTGCCGTCGGTCAGTTGGCTGACACCGCAGGTCGATCAGGCGCCGCCGCCGTCCGGTCCGTGGCCGTGAACGCGACTCTGCCTGCGTGCGCCACTTCCGAAGTCGAGTCGATCCTGGCCCGCTACGGACCCGTCGGTACAGTCAAGGCGAAGGTGGCCGAACATGGGATCGACTCCCTGCCGGCTGACGTGGAGCGGCTGCGAGAGTTTCGGCGCCTGTTTCCCTCAACGACGCTGAGACTCGATGCGAACGCCGGCTATTCGCTGCCCGAGGCGCTCAGAGCCTGCGCCGAGTTGGCGGAACTCGACCTGCAGTACTTCGAACAGCCGGTCGCGGCCGTTGAAGACATGGCGCGGCTGCGCGAGCAGCTCGATGGACTGCCTGTGGTTCTGGCCGCTGATGAGTCGATTCGCAAGGCCGAGGACCCCCTGCGAGTGGCAGAGCTGGGAGCCGCCGAGGTTGTCATCGTCAAGGTCCAGCCGCTGGGTGGGATCGCTGCCGCACGATCGATCATCGAAGCCTGCGGTCTGCCGGCAGTTGTGTCTTCGGCATTGGAGTCGTCTGTCGGATTGGCCGCCGGTGCCCAGCTGGCGGCCACGCTGCCGCGCACACCAGTGAGCCGGGAACTCCTCGGTGAGCACCCGGCCTGCGGTCTGGGTACTGGGAGGCTCTTCGCCGAGGATGTGGTGAGCGCGGACCTCAGCGTGCGTCCTGTCAACGGTCAGATCCCGGTGACGCGAATCGTCCCGGACCCACAGCGCTTGGAGAGGCTGGCGGTGGATCAGGGACGATTCGACTGGTGGTCGATGAGACTGCAGGAGTGCTGGAGCGTTCTGCGACCGTCGCTGCTCAGTTCGCGTTCTTGAGACTGCTCAGTTCGTGTTCTTGACGGCGTCGACGAACGTCTTCGCGGTTTTGGGCACCGCTTCTTCATCCCCGGTGTCGGCGATGTTGGCAGCGGTGACGATGTTGTTGCCGACGCGGCTGGTGACGGTGTCGGTGTCGAGGACAGTCTGACCGCCGGCACCGATCTTGGCGTGGACTCCCACGGTCTCGTCAGCGCCTTCGACAGTGGCATCGAAGGACTCGTAGGACATCGTCATCTCGATGCCCTGCGACTTGATGGTCACGTCGCTGCACTTCTCGGCGACCTTGGTCGAGTTCCTCAGCTGTGAACCGGCGGCATCCTCGTCTGCCAGGCTCATGAGCGCGACGCTCATCGTGTTGTCCGCTGAGGTTCCCGCGAGGGTGGTGCCGTTGCTCGCCTCGGTGGCGTTGAGAGCAGACATAGCGAGGTCCTTGCACTCAGCAGGTTCGTATTCGGCGCTTTCAAGTGCCTTGATCGCTTCGCTGCCGGAGGCCGCACCGATATCGACGGACTTGAACGACTGACCATCGACATCTGTGGATTCGATGATCTTCTTGAGCTGATTCTCGTCGAGCTGCTGTACTTCGGGAGCCTCTTCTGCGGCGGGCTGTGCGCCACCGCCTGCTTCCTTGGCCTGACTGTCCTGGGAGTCAGCTCCTGAGCAGCCTGTCAGTGCCAGTCCGGCGATGAGAGCGATGGCTGGGAGTACGCGTTTCATGGGTGACCTCTCGAAGTCAAGGTTCAATCAGATGGAGGAAAGTCGGTCACGATGGTGTGACCTTTATAACCATAGATAACAGCCGTCTGAGATCCGTCATCGACATGTGCCGATTCCGACACATCTGTTGTTTCCTCTGCGTCTTCGGATGACCTTGCGGTTTGCCGCGGTACGTCGGCTGAGGTAGCTCGTGGCGAGGCGTCTGATTCGATGGCTCGTGCCGGTGCGGACGATTCATCCGGCGTCGACGCGATGCGCACCGTCGTGATCTCGGACTGCCCCACCGTCGTGAAGTGCTGAGTGCGCTTGCCCGGAATGATCGGGTCGTGCATGGCTGCAGCCAAGCGCCCGGTGAACGTCAGACGCCCCTTCTTATCGGCGCGCTGCGGATAGTCGTTCGTGCCTGTCGGCCCGGTGACGGAGATGTCGTATCGGCGACCGGGTTCGTACAGACCCGGTGTGCGTACCCGGAAGCTTCCGGTTCCGGTCAGGGAGAAGCCGGCAGTGCTGACGGAGCCGAAACACACGATCTGAGCTCTGCGTCGCGAGATCTCGACCCTCCATCCGTGGATGTCGAAGAGGGCGTGCCCGGTGAGATATGAGAATTCGCCACCGTCCGCGACGCGGGGGTCGCCTCGGCGGCCTTCGAGACTGCCACTTCGGCGCTCGCCCGCACCGTCGCCTCGGCGGCCTTCGACGTTGCCACTTCGGCGCTCGATGCTGCGGTGATTGGAGCTGGCATAGTCACGCTGACGTCGCAGGGTCTTCAGCCAGGCGCCCAGCTCTCGCTCCCAACTGTTCCAGTTGTGCAGGCCCGTCGTGCGGGGAAACCACGAATGGCGGATGCCCAGCGAGTTCAATCGCGCGGAGAAGCGCTCGCCCTGCTGGTTGACCATCGATTCGAGGAGGTCACGATCTTTTGACTCTTCGAGACTTCCGGACCCTGCACTGAGCCACAGGTTCAGGCCGTGCAGGTTCTCCGCGAGGCCGTAGGGGGAGTTGGCGATCCACTCGCTGCGGTCGGTGACGGGATCGCCGAACAGCGTCATCGACTTCGCGCCCTCCCGCATGGCGATGATGTCGAAGGCAGGGATCGCAGACAGAGGGTCGAGTGGGGAGGAGAAGGCCGCTGCCCAGCTGTAGCGGTCCGGGTGCCAGGCTGCGTATTTCATCGCCCCGTATCCGCCCATGGACAGTCCCGCCAGGAGTTGGTTCTCCGGTGCGAAGTCCACGGAGAAGTTCTTGCGCAGGAAGTCCGGGATCTCCTTGGTGTGGAAGGTCGGCCAGTCGTGGACCTCGCTGCCGACTGCCACGCGAGAGTAGGTGCCGGCTCCCGCATCCGGCATGACGACCAGGTAAGGCGAGTCGAGTGTGAGCTCCTCGGCGGACCCGAAGTCCGTCCATGATCGGAAGTCGTCCCCGCCGCCGTGATAGAGATGGATGACCGGGCTGACCTCCTGCGGAATTCCCGGCAGCAGCACGCGCACTCCGACGGTTCGACCGAGCGCGGGGGAGTAGATGAAGAACTCCCGCAGTCGGTTCGAGAGTTTGCGTTTGTCTCGGATGTGCCATTTCCTGGCCTCCTTGCCGCGAGGTTCAGGGCCGAGGAATGAGCTGTTCTGGTCGAGGGTGGGGAAGCGTCCTCTGTGGGAGCGCGCGGCGGTCAGCGAACGGATTGCACGCGCCCCAACCGCGAAGAGAATCGATCGGCGCATGGGTCAATCGTAGGGAGTCAATGTGAACCGCAGGTGGGTTAGTGGTTGAATATCAGGTGATGTTGAATTCGAGCGCAGTGGCGCAGCAGATTGCCTGTGGGTTGGCGTCGTCGGGAGTCACCGAGGTCGTCATCGCACCCGGGTCCCGTTCCGCACCGTTGATCTATGCGCTCGCCCCTCTCGCCGAGGCGGGGGTGATCCGTACGCACGTGCGCATCGATGAGCGTGATGCCGGGTTCCTGGCGCTTGGCCTGGCACGAGGACTGCGCAGTAAGCAGGCCGGTGCAGGTGCCGGTGCTGCTGCTGGCGCTGGTGACGGTACCGCTGGCACCGGTGACCGTACCGCTGGCACCGAGGGTGCTGCTGCCGGCGCCGTGGCGCTGGTGACAACATCGGGTTCGGCTGTGGCCAACCTGCATCCTGCGGTGCTCGAGGCCTCCTACGGTCACCTTCCGCTCGTGGCGATCACGGCAGATCGTCCTGCTCGGATGCGGGGGACTGGTGCAAATCAGACGATCGACGACCAGTCGCAGGTGCTCAGCGATGTGCGCGCTCGAGTCGATGTGCCTGCCGGAAGCGCCGATGCACAACATCTGCTCACCGAGGCGGTTGAGCTCTCGCTCGGCACGGACACAGGCAGAGCTGGCCCCATCCAATTCAACGTGCAATTCGATGTGCCGCTCGTGCCGACTGTGACAGAGCTCGCCGATTGGAAAGCCACGGTGCAGACTCTGGCATCGGAGTCACTGGAGTCAGCGAGCAAGACGACGAAGTCCGCCTCCGCAGATCATCACATCCCCGCGGAGGCACGCGACGCCGCGAGCAACGCCGCGGATGCTGCGCGCCGCGCCACGAATGCTTTGAGGAGCTCCTCGGTCCGAATTCTTCCTGGCACGGTCATCGTGGCCGGAGATGCTGGCGGCTACTCGGCCCAGGCTCTGAAGTCCTTGGCTGAGGCTTACGCAATCCCAGCCCTGGCTGAGCCCTCGAGCCCTCTCACCTCTGCGATGCGGAACTCACCTGCTGCGGTTCCGGCGCATGCCCGTGTGCTCAGCGAACGCGAGGACCTGCGATCAGCGATCCGCACTGCGATCGTGCACGGGAAGCCGACTCTGACCAGGCCTGTTGCCTCGCTCCTTGCCGATTCTAAGGTGTTGGTTCAGCGGTTGCCCGATGACGTCGACGCGGTGCCGCTATCCGTCTCGCTCTCGGGGCCGGAAGTCAAGGAAACAGGCAACAGCACCCGCCACGGAGATCGGGTCGGCGGCGAGGAAGGCCCCAGCGATACATTCTCGCGCGAGAGCGAAGACACGACGTGGCGCGACGAGTGGGTGAATGCCGGCGAAGCGATCATTGCCGCATCTCGGCGTGAGCGCGAGCGTGCAGGCGTGTC
This sequence comes from Brevibacterium antiquum, assembly GCF_016107655.1. Classification (GTDB taxonomy): domain Bacteria; phylum Actinomycetota; class Actinomycetes; order Actinomycetales; family Brevibacteriaceae; genus Brevibacterium; species Brevibacterium antiquum. The sequence goes on along the minus strand of NZ_JABASX010000008.1, from coordinate 10,214 downwards.
GAAGCCGACGATCGCCCGGGCGATCACTGAACATCTGGCCGCCCGCACAATCAACCTTTTTGCAGCGAGTTCAAATACGATCCGTTATCTCAGTGAGGCCACCGACGTGCGAGCGCGAATCCACGCCTCACGCGGGCTCGCTGGCATCGACGGCCTGATTTCGACCGCCACGGGGCTCTCCCTTGCACTCGAAGAACAGGTCGTACTGGTCATCGGTGACGTTGCAATGCTCCACGACGTGGGTGGCCTGCTCACGCCGAGCGCCGAAGAGGCCGGGAATGTGCTCATCGTCGTCCTCAACGACGATGGGGGTGCGATCTTCTCCGGGCTCGAACACTCGCAGGAGCACGTGGCACCGTATCTCGAAAGATATTTCACGGTTCCTCACGGTCGGGACTTCAACGATCTCGCGACTGCCTATGGGTGGGAATATTCGTGGGTGGGACCTCATGACGAGTCAAGCCTGCTCAACGACTTCATCGCAGAGTTTGAGAAAGCTGTCTGCGGCGTAGAGGACGACAAAGTAGCGGACAGCCCACAAACGAGGACGCACGGCCGTCGGATCATCGAAGTGGATCTGAGCTGATCTATCTGATGTGAGCACTCTGACCTGAGCAATCCACCAGAGCCATGCACCAAAGCAAACGGACCTGAGCAGAAGGACACGACAGAGGGATAGCGCAGAGGGACTGACCCGGGGACCGTTCAGTGGAAAGAACTTCAGCCATCGAAACCACCGGCGGCTCAGTTGCCGCGGCGGTCAGTCACCCGGTGTCCCTCAGCATCAGCTCCTCGAAGAGTGCTTCTACCGAGCTCAGTCGGGGGAAGTCGACGACGTCTTCGTTCGCTTCCGGCGCGGATTCGCCGCCGGGGTGACTACCTGCTGCGCCGGAACTGCCGCAACAGCCTGGTTCGTCGGAGTCTGCGGGTTCATCAGCGTCTCCCGAAGCGGTGTACTTTCTCGGCGGTGGATGACGGAACTTGGTGACGAACGGGGGAGTGGCCGTCTCGTACTCTTCACCGGTGGGGGTGGAGACGGTGAGGTCGTCGGCAGTCCCCTCGTGCTTCCAACCGGGGTGCTCCTTGGCATAGTTGCAGGCCGCGCACAGTCCGGAGGCGTTGGACCACTGGGTCTGTCCGCCTTCGGCTACAGGGTTCGCATGGTCTGCGTGCTTGATCGGGGCGTCACACCACGGGGTCCGACACACGTCGTCGCGGAAGACGACCATGCGTCGCAGCAGGCCGCCGAATGTTCGCCTGCGTGAGTCCATACCGACCAACTGCCCTGTGTCCGGTGAAGTGAACATGCGGCGGATGAAGGACCGGGCCCGATCTGCCGCAAGGAAATTCCGGGCCGTCTTGGCCGGCAATGGCCCATAGCTCGGAATCCACGCAGGAACCTGTCCGTCAGAGAACAGGCTTTCGGCCTCCATCACCAAATGGACCTCAGTGGGCACATCGCCGGCAGAGTCCTGTCCCGTGAGCCGTTCGACGAAGATATCGGCCATCAGCTGGTTGCGGCCGCGGTCGAAGTCCTGGCCGTTGAGCTTGTGCTCGGCGGCAGCGGCGTCCAGACTTTCATACGCAGCAACGGCCTGCTGCAGTGGCAGCGTGGCGCTGAGCATCGCCATGCCGTTGTTCAGCGCGCTCAAGGACACATGGCGATTCGCACTCGCGGCTTCGGCCCTTTCATGCGCATTGTCGGAGGACACATTGGCCGCCAGGGAGCGGGCCTCGGTGCGTAACCGGCGACTGCCGGCAACGGAGGCACGGTCTTTGAGCTCCTCGTCGACGAAGAGACGCTCGTCGGGAGTGAGCCAGGCCGTCTCATCGGCGATGATGCGAGCTTTGGCTTCGGAGATGGAGCCGTCGGCCAGCGCCTCGTAGGTGCGAGGCAGATCGTTGACGACGGCTTTGGAAGTTGAGAGAAACTTGCGCCCCGTCGCGGGCGAGACCCGTTTGGCCAATGCGATCTCGTTGCCTGCGTACTTTCCCTGTTCGCGTTTGGGCACGTCGTTGGCAGCATCTTCGCGCTGGCGGTGCCTATGGAAGGCGACGGCTTCACGGGCCTGAGCGGCGGCGGCAGCGGACGTGAGCTCCTCCAGGGCACGGATGCGCGTCTGGGCCTCCCACGCATCGTCTGCTGGTTCGAGGTCACGCAGAGTCGTGCACCACCGATCGATATCGGTGCTGATGCCCGGAAGCCGGGCCCACGATCCGGGGCCCCGATAATCGGGGTGGTCCGGGTCATCCGCGGGATGCGTGAACATGTGAAGAGACTATGCCGAGCCACTGACACAGCCACTGACACGAGCCTTGAAAACCTTGACAACGTGTCAAGGCTACGAGGCTCAGCTCAGGGGCAGCGAGGCTCAGCTCAGGCAGTAATGCTCAGCTCAGGGGCATCGAGCCCAAGTCCTATTCCAGCCCCAGCGCACGGCGCATCGGAGCGAATTTGGCTTCGGTCTCGGCCACCTCGGCGAGGGGATCCGAATCGGGCATGATGCCGGCGCCGGCGAACAGGCGGATCCGATTGCGGTCCTCGAGCTGTCCGCAGCGCAGGGCGATTCCGAACTGACCGTTGCCGCGGTCGTCCATCCAGCCCACGGGGCCCGAATACCGGCCACGATCCAGCGGCTCCAACTCGTCCACGTGGGCAACCGCGCTGGCCTGCGGGTACCCGCCGACGGCCGCGGTCGGATGCACAGCGGCCGCGATGTCGAGGGCATTGAGGCACGAGTCCTCCGGCAGGTGGGCCGAAGCATCAGATGCCGAGTGGATGACGTTGGCCAGGGGCAGCAGGTGCGGCCGCTCGTCGACGGTGACATCATCAGCGACGAGTCCAAGGCTGCGCTGGAGCGAGGCGATCGCGAAGGCATGTTCGGTGCTGTCCTTGTGCGCGCTCAACAGCTTCCTGGCAGCGGGCATCTCGGCCGTCGGGTCGCTCTCCACCCGATACGTGCCCGCGAGCACGCGCGAGGCCACCCGGTTGTTCTCGACGCCGATGAGCAGCTCCGGCGTGGAACCGATCAGGCCGGCGACATCGAAGGTCCAGCAACTGGGGTAGCTGCGGTTGAGTGCACCGAGCACGGACCGGACGTCGATGTCATCGTCCGTGGTGACAAGCTCATCACGGGCCAGCACGATCTTGCGCAGCGTGGAATCGTCGGCGAAGGCGTCCACCTCGGCGGAGTCCCCGACGGGCGTGAGCATATGCGAGACCTTCGCGACCAGATCCGCCCAGGAATCGCTGTCGAGGTCACCGGGGGAGGCCGTCGCCGAGGTGACGCGGCGCAGCGGTTCGGACTTCAGCACGGGCGGGGTGGGGGTGGCGCCCTCGGCGATGATCGACGTCATCCACACGCGACCGCCTCGGCGTCCGAGCACGAATTCGGGGACGTGGATAAGGGAATCGACCTCCGATTCGCCCGAGTAGGCGACGGTGGCGAAGCACATCAGCCCGGAGCCGAGCAGATCGACCTCGTCCTCGATGGTCGCGGCGCTGGTGATGGCCTTCCATGCGTCGGAGAGCTCGGTGAAGCGGTCGCGGCCGCGGGCACGGATGCGCAGCGTGCGACCGAAGCCGATGAGGCCCGAGGTGTCGCGGACCCAGCAGGAGAACGCCGAGGTGGGCAAAAGCTCCAGCGTCTGCTCGACGGTCGTTGGCAGTCCGGATTCGAAGGGGAATCCGGGTCCTGGTTCGACGTCGTCGACGAAGCGAGATCGCACGTGCAGGCGCGGGGGCGCGGTGCGGATGTCAGAGGTATCGAAGGTCGTAGTCATTTCAGGCCCACTCTAGTCGAGGATTTCGACACGACGATGATGACTGTGGCCAGTTCCACACCGTGAAGAGCATGGAAACGAGTCCGCGAATTCGCCCCCGGCATCAGGTGTTGAGAGAATAGTGGCATGAACCGTGCTCAGCTGGACAAGCAGCCCGACGATGTCGCATCGATGTTCGATGACGTCGCCTCCCGTTACGACCTCACCAACGACGTGCTCACCTTCGGTCTGGCGCGCACCTGGCGCCGGACGGTTGCGCACTCCGTGGCTGCCGGACCCGGCGAACGCGTCCTCGATCTCGCGGCCGGTACGGGGACGTCGTCGATGACGTTCACCCATCACGGCGCCGAGGTGGTCGCCGGTGACATCTCACAGGGCATGCTCTCCGAGGGGCGTCGTCGCCACCCGACGATCGACTTCATCTATGCCGATGCGATGGATCTGCCGTTCTCCGACGCCAGCTTCGACGTCGTCACCATCTCCTTCGGCATCCGCAACGTCAATGACGTCGACACCGCGTTGGCAGAGATGCTGCGCGTGCTCAAACCCGGTGGCCGACTCATCATCTGCGAGTTCTCGACACCGACGTTCGACCCCTTCAGCCTCGTCTACAAGGAATACCTCATGCGGGCACTGCCCGCCGTGGCCAAAGCCGTGTCCTCGAACCCCGAGGCCTACGTCTACCTGGCCGAATCGATCCGTGCCTGGCCTGACCAGGACGAATTCGCGCAGCAGATCCTCGGCGCCGGCTTCGACCAGGTCAAGCACCGCAACCTCACGGGCGGAATCGTCGCCGTTCACCACGCTCTGAAGCCGGGCGCGCTCAAGCCGGGCGCCGAACGCTGACCATGACCAACTTCGAGGCCGAGGTCATCGTCGTCGGGGCCGGCCCTGCCGGATCGGCCATCGGCACCTACCTGGCGCAGGCCGGCCATGAGGTCATCATCCTGGAGAAGTCCGGGTTCCCTCGGGATAAGATATGCGGCGATGCGCTGACCCCGCGTGCGGTCAAGGAAGTCGGGTTCCTGGGGATGGAGACCCCCGAATCCGAGGGATGGCACAAGAACAGAGGCCTGCGTCTCATCGGCGGTGGGCATCGCTTGGAGATCGACTGGCCCGATATCGACGGCACTCCGAACTATGGGCTCACAAAGCCGCGGATGGGCATGGACGAGGCCTTCGCCCGCCACGCTCAGCGCAGCGGTGCCAGGCTGTTCGAGCAGGTCAAAGCCATGTCACCGGACGTCGGCGAGGATGGCTGGATCAAAGGCATCCACGCCTCCGGAACCGATTACCGAGGCCGTCGGGTCGGACCTGAGGCTCATTTCAGCGCCCCGATCGTGATCGCTGCGGACGGCGTCTCCTCACGTCTGGCAGTGGCCATGGGCCTGGAGAAGCGCGACGATCGCCCGATGGGTGTGGCCGTTCGCGCCTATCATTCCTCGCCGAGGCATGCCGACGACTACATCGAGAGCTGGGTCGAGATGCGTTCGAGCAACTCGGCGGGCGAATCCGAGGTTCTGCCCGGGTACGGATGGCTCTTCCCGCTGGGCGACGGCACGATCAACATCGGTGCCGGCCTGCTGGACTCCTCACCTCAGTTCGGTTCCGTGGACTTCCGAGCGATGATGGGGCAGTGGATTGCGGATATGGGACACGAATGGGGAATCGACGAGTCCACCTCGTTGGGCCCGATCAAATCCGCGGCGCTGCCGATGGCCTTCAACCGCACCCCGCACTTCCACAAGGGGCTCCTGCTCGTCGGCGATTCGGGTGGGATGGTCAATCCCTTCAACGGGGAGGGCATCGACTATGCCCTTGAGTCCGCTCGACTGGCCGCCGAGGTGATCTCCACCTATTCCCGCTACCCGCAGCGCGTGATGCGGGAGAAGCTGCAGGAATACCCCGCGCTTGTGGGTGATTCCCTGGGCGGCTACTTCACCCTGGGGCGCGTTTTCTCCTCCATTATCGGCCACCCTGCACTCATGCAGTTCGGAATCAAGTACGGTATGGGTGTTGAGGTTGTGATGGAGTTCGTCGTGAAAGTGCTGGCGAACCTCTACCGCGACCCGAAGGTCTCTGAGGCCGATCTCATCGACCGGGTGATTGCAGCTCTCACCCGAATCGTGCCGGCGACCAGCAATGCCTGAGCTCACCGGCGACTACAACACTGACTACGATGAATGACGAGGACATGAGCCACCTAGCCTCTCCGGCGACTTTTATCGGTGCCGATGCCCAGCTCGCGGCGGATATCTCCACTCAGTTGGAAGCCGTCGAGCGCAGGCTCTACGAAGTGACCGCGCAGACACGGAAGCTGCCGGACACCACGTCCAAACATCTCCTCGCAGCTGGTGGCAAGCGTGCCCGGCCCAATCTTCTGCTGCTCACGGCCCGCCTCGGCGAGGCTGATCGAGAGGAGATCATCGACGCTGCCGTCGCCGTGGAACTCATCCACTTAGCCTCCCTGTATCACGATGATGTGATGGACGATGCCCCGGTTCGCCGAGGTGCTCCGGCCGCACACGAGGTGTGGGGCAATTCCGTGGCCATCCTCACCGGCGATCTCCTGTTCTCGAAGGCTTCGGGAGTGACGGCGAAGCTCGGTCCCGATGCCGTCACGGTTCAATCCGAGACCTTCGAACGACTCGTCCTGGGCCAACTCAACGAATTCGCAGGCCCACCCGAGGGCGCGGACGCGATCGATCACTACATCCAGGTGCTCGCGGACAAGACAGGATCTCTCATCGCCACCTCGGCGCAGTTCGGGGTCATGTTCTCACGCGCGGATCAGGCGCTGGCCGAGCCCGTGCGGGTATTCGGCGAACGTGTCGGCATCGCCTTCCAGCTCGCCGATGACATCATCGATCTGACGGCCGCCTCCTCGGTGTCGGGTAAGACCCCCGGCACTGATCTGCGCGAAGGCGTTCCGACCTTGCCGGTGCTCTATGTCCGGGCCGCTGCGGCCGAGGGTGACAAAGCCGCCGCCGAGGTGGTCGAACTCCTCGACGCGGATCTGACCTCCGACGAAGCGCTTGAGTCCGCTCGTGCTGCCCTGGCCGCTCACCCGGTGACGGCCCGTGCACGCGACGAAGCGACCCGCTGGGCCGAGGATGCGAAGGCAGCGCTGGCTCCTGTCCCCGAAGGACTGGTCAAGGAGTCCCTGTTCGCGTTCGCCGATTCGGTGGTCTCACGCACCGCATGAGGATCTGACCCTTGGCGAGCCAAGCGACTGCTGAGGCAGGTCGTCGACGGCGACTGACCACGGTCGACTGGGTCGGACTCGGCGTGCTCGTGATCTTCCTCCTGATCGGCCTGAGCTGGTCGAAGTGGATGCCCTATTGGGACAAGGCCTGGACGATGAGCCAGACTTCTGTCTGGGACGGCAGTCCGCTCTTCGAAGCCGCGGGGGACACGTTCTCCTTGGCCGGAGCCTGGGACTTCACCCTGGTGTACTTCATCGCCGTGTGGAAGGCACTGCTCGTGGCTCTGGTGGTGGCCGCGGCCATCGATGCGCTGGTGCCGCGAGATTGGCTGCTGCGAGTGATGAATCGTCGGACCCACACCAGCCAATCGCTCGTCGGCGCGGCGATGTCGCTGCCGTCGATGATGTGTACCTGCTGCGCTGCCCCGGTGGCTGCAGGCCTGCGGAGTTCGGGCGTGATGCGAAGCGCCGCCTTGGCCTACTGGGTGGGCAATCCGCTCCTCAACCCCGCAGTTCTGATCTTCCTCGCGCTCGTCCTGCCCTGGCAGTACGCTCTCACCCGACTTGTGTTCGGAATCCTCATCGCCGTCGGTGCCAGCGCGCTCATCGGCCGGTGGATCAAGGGGCGCGCCGAGGCGGTTCCCGAGCAGAGTCCTGAGCCGTCGAGGCTGTCGTCTCTTCCCCAGCGCTACCTGCGATCGCTGTCGAAATTCACGCTCATCCTCGTGCCCGAGCATCTCGCCCTGGTCTTCGTCATCGGACTCATCAGTCCATGGCTGTCGGGAGTGTACGGGCTCGAGGCTCAGGTCGGTGCCCTCGCAGTGCTCATCGCTGCTGTTGTGGGCACACTCCTGGTGATCCCGACCGGGGGCGAGATTCCCATCATCATTGCGCTGCTCGCAGCCGGGGTGGGTGCGGGTGTCACCGGAGCCCTGCTGATCGCACTTCCGGCACTGAGCATCCCGTCGATGGTGATGGTCGGAAAGTCCATCGGCTGGCGCACCACCACCGCGATGGGCAGTGCTGTTGCCCTCGGCGGGGTGCTCTCCGGGGTCGTGCTCATGCTCGTGGGCTGAGGCTGGCCTGCTGGCTGGCGCCGGCGCGGCTAGAGCCTGCGGCGGCTCTGGCGGATCATGTCGATACTCAGCAGGACGACGGCGATCCAGATGACGAAGAATCCGATCCAACGGGTCGTTGACATCATCTCACCGAGGATGAAGACTCCGGTGATGAACTGCATCGTCGGGGTGATGTACTGCAGCATCCCGACCCACGACAGCGGAATTCTTCTCGCCGCAGCACTGAAGAGAATGAGTGGAATCGCCGTGGCCGGGCCGGTGATGAGGATGATGATGACGTGGCTGGCACCGAACCCGGTGAACGTGGAGAGACCCTGTGCGCCGAGTACGATGAGGAAGATCAGACTGGGCACGGACAGCACGGCACTCTCGATCGTCATGCCTTCGAGAGCTCCGACCCGATTGCCGACCTTGTTCTTCACGAGTCCGTAGAGACCGAACGAGATGGCAACGGTGAATGAGAGGTAGGGCATCCGACCGAGGCCGATGCCGACGATGACGACGGCGATGAGGCCGAAGCCCACAGCAGTCCACTGCAGCGGACGCAGCTTCTCACCGAGGAAGATCACGCCAAGGCCGATCGAGATGAGCGGGTTGAGGTAGTAGCCCAGTGACACCTCGACGAGGCGGCCCGTCTCGACTCCATAGATGAACGTCGTCCAGTTGATCGCGATGAGTACAGAGGCCAGGGTGAGAAGCCAGAAGGTCCGACCTGAGCGCACCACGACCCAGGTGCGCTTGAAGCCGCCGGTGACTGTCAGCAGGATTGCGCAGAAGAGCAGCGACCAGACGACCCGATGCGAGACGAGCTCCACGGCCCCGGTCGGGGCTGCCGCAGCGAAGAGCAGGGGGATGAGTCCCCACAGAAAGTAGGCGGAGAGTCCGTTGATCAGCCCGGCACGGCGGAAGGCGTTCTCATCGGGGGCTGAATCTGCGATCACATAAAGAGTCTAGTGAGTCGCAGCAGCCTGTGGGACCACCGGTGACAGAGACTCAGCCCACATGCGGTCGTCGTCGGTTCTGGCGGACCATGTCGGTGCACAGCAGGATGACGGCGATCCAGATGATGAGGAACCCGATCCATCTCGTCGTCGACATCGCCTCACCGAAGAGGGCGACGCCGAGGATGAACTGCATCGTCGGTGCAATGTACTGCAGCATTCCCACCCAGGACAGTGGAATTCGCCTCGCGGCTGCGCCGAAGAGGATGAGCGGGATCGCCGTCAGCGGTCCTGTGGCCAGGAGCAGGGCCACGTGCCAGGGCCCGAATCCGAGAAATGTCCCATTGCCCTGCACAGCGAGGTAGGCGAGGAATGCAAGGCTGGGAAAAGTGAGTACGGCGGTTTCGACGGTCATGCCTTCGAGTGCACCGACCTTCCCGCCGACCTTGTTCTTCACCAGGCCGTAGAGGCCGAAGGAGAGCGCCACCGTGAGCGCCAGATAGGGAAAGCGGCCGATCCCGATGCCGACCACGATCACTGCTGCCGCTCCGAAGCCCACCGCGGCCCACTGCAGCGGGCGCAGCTTCTCCTTGAGGAGGATGACGCCCAGCCCGATCGAGATGAGCGGGTTGAGGTAATAGCCAAGCGAGATTTCGACGAGGCGGCCGGTTTCGATGCCGTAGACGTAGGTTGTCCAGTTCACTGCGATGAGCACGGATGCCAGAGCAAGCAGCCAGAAGACCTTCCCCGAGCGCATCACCAACCAGGTGCGGACAAAGCCCTTGGCGAAGAAGAGGAGGATGGCGCAGAAGATCAGCGACCAGATGATCCGATGGGCGACGATCTCGAGCGCGCCCGTCGGAGCCGCAGCGGCGAAGAGCAGGGGAATGAGACCCCAGACGATGTAGGCAGTGGTTCCATATCCCAGTCCGACGCGTCGGAAGGCAGATTCTTCGAGTGCAGAGGCGTTCACAGGCCGAGTCTAGGCAACGCACAGGAAGCTGGCGATTCCGACTGATGCCTGAGATGAAGCCGAAAGTCGGGATGCGAGCTTCGTCACGTGTTTGTTAGGAGGACCTTCTTTGCCGATACAATCGGAGATGACTTACTAGAGAGGTGTGAGAATGACGCGTCCCTTCCGTGTGGCTATTGTGGGTGCCGGCCCGGCCGGCATCTACGCGGCCGACCTGCTGACCAAAGCCGAGC
>NZ_JABASX010000007.1 GCF_016107655.1 Brevibacterium antiquum | reverse complement strand
GGACGTCGCAGAGCCGTCCCGACCCAAGCTGGACGTCGCAGAGCCGTCCCGACCCCGAGCGCGTCGCATCTGCGGGAGGAACAGAATCGCGGCCAGCACGGCCGGCACCGCCCAGATACCCATGGCCCATCGCCAGGATCCGTCGAAGAGCGGCAGCATCGGCACAGTCAGGCCGGACGCCAGGGCTGCGCCGAGGAACAGTGCGGTCGAGTACAGGCCCATCATCAGTCCCGCCCGATGAGAGAAGTCGCTCTTGATCGCCGTGGGCAGCAGGACGTTGCCGATGGCGATGGCCGCGCCGACGAGGATGGTGCCGCCCAGAAGTGCCACCAGGCTCGGTTGCAGTCGCAGGGCGATACCGGCAGCGAGGACGATCATGATGATCCCGAGGACCCGGTGCATCCCGAATCGCCGTGTGAGGCCCGGTGTGAGGAACGCGAACGCGCCGAATGCGAACACAGGGATAGTCGTCAGCAAGCTCGCAGTCGTGGCGCTCAGCTGCAAGTCATCGAGGATATCGCCGAGCACCGGTCCCACCGATGCGACTCCGATGCGCAGGTTGAGTCCGATGAGGATCAGCCCGGCCCCCAGAAGCAGCAAACTGCGTCTGCTGTGTCCGCCCGTTGCCCTCCGTCGCCGAGGTGGTTCGACGAGGGCACTGCAATCTGCTTCCAGCGCGAACTCCACATCGAAGTTCGGGTCACGTCTTTTCATAGCGTACTTTCCATACTCCCCATTCAAACCGGCTTCGCCTCGGCGGGGAACCGATAAACTGACTACCAATGGACAAATTCAGCCACAAAACGACGAGTCCCGAGTTGATCCACCTGCTCGGTCATGATGAACGCACCCCCGCTCACACCCACGATCTCGGGCATCTGGTGTATCCGGCTACCGGGGTCCTGTCCCTTGTGACGCGAGACGGTTCGTGGATCGCCCCGTCGAACCGGGTCGTCTGGGTTCCGGCAGGGTTCGAGCACCAGCATCGGGCCCACGGGGAGACCGATATGCGCATCGTCTTCCTCCCGGATGGAATGGCGGAGCCTTTGGGCCCGTACCCAGCAGTCTTGGCCACGACCCCGCTCGCTCGGGAATCGCTGCTTGCACTGACCGGATCCAGACAACGCTCACGGGAGGGCACGGACCGGCTTCGCCTCGTCGCCATCGACGAGTTGAGTCTCACCGGTGAACAGCCGCTCTACCTGCCTGAGCCCCATGATGATCGCCTCTTGGCAGTGACCCAATTGGTCGAGGAGGATCTGTCGAATGTCGCTACGCTAGCCCAGCTGGGCCGCCAGGTCGGTGCGAGCGAGCGCACTCTGTCTCGGCTGTTCCAGCAGGAGACTGGAATGACTTTTCGGCAATGGAGGGCAGAGCTGAGAGTTCATCGCGCCCTCCTCCTCCTCGCCGATGGAAGAAGCGTCTATGAGACGGCAGCCGAGTGCGGTTGGGCAAACCCGAATTCGTTCATCACAGCCTTCACCGCCTTGGTTGGGATGAGCCCAGGGCGATACCGGCATTCAATGACGTCAAAGTGACCCTTCACGTCGCGGCCCTCCTGTTCCGCCGAGGCGGCCGTCCCTACTCTGCGTCAGCACCCCGATACGTCCCGAAGCTCCACAGCACCCCTTCAGGATCCTGAACGCTGAAGTCCTTGGATCCATAGTCCTGTTCGGTCAGCCCCATGACCTCGGTGGCACCGGCTGCCATCGCCCGGTGGTAGAGCTCCTCAACCCGGTCCGAGGCGATGTAGACCGAGCCTGCGGGGACTCCGGTCTTCGTCATGACACCGCCGTCATCGCGGACCGAGCCGAGCATGACTCCCCCACCTTCTGGCCAACGCAGTTCGGCGTGATCGACTCGCTGCGGGTCATCGGCGTTCGTGTATTCGGCGGCGACTTCGAAGCCGAAGGCGTCCTGCAGGAACGCGATCGCGGTCTTTGCATCTCGGTAGCGGAATGTGGGCCAGACATTGGCTCCGCCGGCGCCTGAGTGCTCCGTGTTGTTCGACATGTCAGTTCCTCTCTTTGTGGCTGGTATCCCCACCATCATCGGTCGATGGGCAGCACGGGGTATTGGACAAATGGGAACTATCGGGAAATCCGGCCGGAGTCGTCGCTGAATGACACCGCACCTTCGGGGCTCGAACGTCGCGCGACCGGATCGTCATCGAGCCAGCCAGTCGGGCTCGTGCCGGTCAGCAACCTGAAATCTCGATTGAGGTGCGACTGGTCCGTGTAGCCGCAGACCGCTGCGACCTCGGCCAAGCCTGTTCTCCCAGAGGCGATGATTCTCCGGGCGCGGTCGAAGCGGATGACCCGAGCCGCCTCCTTGGGACCAATGCCGAACTCAGCACGGAACTGCCCGTTGAGGTGTCGTCGGCTCCAGCCGACCTGGTCCGCTACGAGGGAGACAGGCAGTCCGCCATGACTGCGCGCAATCTGTCGCCAGGACTCGACGACTTCGGGTCGAAGGTGGGCTTCACCGTGAACTGCTCGGAGAAGAACATCGTCGATGGCGTCGAAGCGCTCCGGCCACCCCGTTGCCGCATTGACCCGCTCATGGAGTTCGACTGCGACCGGCCGAGCGACGTCGCTGAGGTCGAGGGAACGATGGGCGAACTCGACGGCGGGCATGTCGAAGAAGGCGCGGGGTGCGAATGGGGTGAAGTTGATCTGAACGCCGGCCATGGCCCCCTCGTGTTGGATGATGGTCGGCCATAGGTGCAGTCCGGCCAAGAGCACGTCGAATGAGTCGGTCTTCTCCGCCTTTGGCATGCACTGCTGCAGCGGTTGATCGATCGCGACGATGAACGTCAGTGAGCCGGATGGCAGACCCAGGTGCGTCCCTGCGGGGACGCCGGAGATGTCGTAGCCGACGTAGTCCCCGACGAAGGGGCGCAGTCGCGGATGCGGCCTGCGGATCAGATCGTCATTGGCCACCACAGACATGACAGCAGTGTAGCCCCGTGGCCTGACACCCATCTGTTCTCAGCAGGCCAGATGGCGCCGACCACATTCACGCGACGATTCTCCGCCCACCTCTTGACTTATGCAGGTATTTGCTTGCATATTGGAAACGTGACCGACGCAGACGATCTCGATAAGGCGTTCAAGGCGCTCGCCGATCCCACCAGACGACGACTTCTCGATGAGCTCCGGCGCGAGAACGGACAGTCGCTGCGCGACCTCTGCGAAGGAGTCTCAATGGCCCGGCAGTCATTGACCCAGCACATCGACCAACTCGTCGATGCCAATCTGATCGTCGTCATTCGCAAGGGACGGGAGCGACGCCACTATCTCAATCCGCATCCGATTCACGAAATCGAGCGGCGATGGACCCGTGATTTCGACCAGCAGCACCTTGACGTCATCGACGCCGTCAAGAAACGAGCAGAGGAGACAGCAATGACCACCACCAGCGAATTTCCCGATTACGTCTACGTGACCTATATCCGAGCCACCCGCGAGGATGTCTGGGATGCCCTCACCAACGCCGACATCACGCCGATCTACTGGAGTGGAATCGCGAATGTCTCGGACTGGCAGGCTGGCTCCGAATGGACCCACCGCAAAAACGGGGACCCTTTGGGCGACTACGACATCTGGGGCCGAATACTCGAGAGCCGTCCACCGGAGAGACTGGTCTTCACATTTCAACCCGCCGCACAGCCTCTCGAGACCAAGGGGTCGATCGTCACCTATGACATCAAACAGACCGGTGAGGTCGTCAAGCTCACCGTGAGCCACACGAACCTGCCGGACAAAGGCATGCTCAATGGTATTTCCCAGGGCTGGCCGGCCATTCTCGCCAGTCTCAAGTCCTATTTGGAGAGTGGCGAGCCTCTCCCCTACGACACCCCCTGAACGACAACGCCTATTGACAACTTCACTTACACGTTCATGACTCCGTGCACACCACCCGAAGCATTTTCATGGGCGGCACAGCCGAACATCTGGTGGAACACGATGATCTCAGGATCGGCCCGTCACGTGGGCGAGTCATTCATCTATGAGGTCCCGGGATTCCACTACTCGAAATTTCGAGTTCATGAGTCAACCGAAGGCAAGAGACTGTCCTGGCGGGTCATCCCGTCTGGACATCCTCAGGAACTCAGCGAGTGAGTGGGCACCGACATCGTCTTCGAATTCGTCGAGCTTCCCACCGCCACGCGGGTCGACTTCGCGCATATCGGCCTCCGGCCGCAGCTAGCCTGCCACACCACGTGCACGACCGCGTGGGGGCACCTCAAGCCGTGCTGACCGCGATACTTCAGTGGCGCGGGCAATTCGAGTGATTCCACAGTGTCTGCGTCGGCATGTACTGATGCAGCGATTCGCCGGTCGACACGATGAACGCCATCGGCCCCGACGAAGTGCCACGGCCGCGGCTGTGGGCTGCGGATCAGGTCAACGACGGTGACCGTGGACGTGTCCGCACGGGTAGTCCCACTCCCGGATGATCAGTCGTCCGGCATCGAGTTCCAGATGAGCGCGGAGGACTCCCTGTCCATTGCAAGTCCGAATCCGGCAGTGAGGACCTCGGTGAAGTCTGCGACGTCCGTGACAGTGCGCTCGCTGCGCTCGCCGTCGGGACTGTAGGACACTCGTCGCAAGCGGTGCCCATCCAGGGTGAGCTTGAGGCCGTCGGCCAGTGCCCGCACGAGGACCGGTGGCCCGGTGAATGGAGTTCCCGGTTTCGTTGATGTGAACCAGTTCGCCAGCTCAAGATCGGCCTGGGGCCGGGGCACATCGGCGAATGCATAGACGGTTCGGAATTCCTGGTCATCGCTCGTCCGAGACTGCAGAGCCCATTTCGCCTCTGCACGCATGTCCGGTTCCAATACCGCTTCGGCCGGGACGAGGCGGTGTTCACCACGCGGCGTCATCCGCGCTTGGCTGGAGGTCGACAGTTCGAGCGCGACTTCCGGCGTTCCACCGCCGAACCCAGGATCCACGAGGAAGCTGCGGCCATCGACTCGAACGATCGTCGCCTGGTGCGTCAGCCCACCTGGTGCGACCCGACCTTCACCGAGGTGGACCCGAGCCAGGATCGGGTGTGCCGACAGCCCCAGGTCAGTCAGAACAGCGCGGATGAGGATGGCGTGTTCGTGACAGTATCCACCGCGCCGAGAATCGAGCAGCTTGTCAGCCACTGACTCGAGATCGAGCGACACCGCCCTCAGCTCACCCCGGGCAATGTTCGCAACGACCTCGAGGTTCTCGAAGCAGATCGCCTGCGTGTGCGCTTGCAGAAGCTCATCGAGAAGGTCGATCAGCTGTGCAGGTGCCCCCTCTGTTCGGCGGTGCAGGTGTGCAGCAGAATCGCGGAGACCGAGCCGCTGTGCGTACCGATTGAGGAGTGAGAGCTGTGTCATGGGATGTCCTCCTGGGATGCAGTGTCAAGGTGAGCGCGGTATCGACGTGGTTGCTCTCACCCCCGCAGCACGGACTCCAGCAGGCCCGGGAAACGGGCATCGATGTCATCCCGACGCAGTGTCAGGCGACGGTTCCGCCCGTGCAGTTCGCTGATGATGACACCGGCTTCGCGCAGGACTTTGACTTGATGCGAACGCGTCGACTTCGGCGCGTTCGGATCCAGCGCCGAGCAGTTCGCCATGTCCATCGGACCCTCCTTGAGCTGCTGAACCAGAGCCAGTCTGGCCTCGTCGCTCAGCGCGAATAGCACAGACGTCAGTTCGATGTCCTCACGATCGGGATGCGGCAGTTTCTCATTGGCAACCATAGTTCGATAATAGTTGAACTGTTTGAGAATGTCGTATAACCTCCAAGAATGGTTCCAAAACTTTCGAACACTATGGAAGAAGCTCCTGCTTCCGCAGTTCTGCCGGTACCCACCTATGTCTGGTGGTCGCGCGAGCGCTGGCGTCTGCGCCTAGTCCTGATCGCCACCTCGGCGATGATGGCCGGAGCCAGCGCTCCATCACCGTTCTATCCCGTCATCCAGGCCGATTTCGGCTTTGCTCCGGTGATGATCACGGTGGTGTTCGCCGCTTACGCCGTGGCATTGCTGGCTGCACTGCTCACTGCAGGCGCACTCTCCGATCACATCGGGCGCCGCCCCGTCATCTGCGCGGCATTCGTCGTGCTCGCCATCAGCACGCTTCTGTTCTGGCATGCCGACAGCGCTGCGGCTCTGATCCTCTCCCGAGTCGTCCAAGGGATTGCCAGCGGAATTCTGCTGTCGACTCTCTCGGCGACGGTCGTCGACCTGGAACTGCCGCACAAGCCGGGCTCAGCCTCCTCGTGGAACGCAATTTCGGCTATGGCAGGCCTGGCCATCGGCGGACTGTTCGCCGGAGCAACTCTCGCCGTATTCGTCGAGAGCAGCGCCGCCGCGGTGGTCTTCGGGACCCTCGTGTGCACATATCTGCTGCTGGCCGGCATCGTCTGGGTCCTGCCGGAGACCTCGGCCCGACGCCGAGGAGCCTGGGCATCTTTGCTGCCGCGCGCGGCTCTGCCCAGGGAAGTCCGCAAGGCGTTCCTGTTCGCTGTGCCGGCCTTCGTCGCCGGCTGGGCTACGGGAGGCTTGTACCTCTCCCTCGGCTCAAACATCATCACCACCGAGTTCCATACGAGTTCCCACCTCGTCAGCGGACTCGTCGTCACGATGCTCGCCGGTTCCGGAGGACTGGCCGGATTCTTCATGCGCAACCGATCCGCGCGCACCGTCACCCTCTACGGCACGATCTCACTCGCCGTCGGCAGCACTCTCACCCTGGTGGCCCTGACCCTCACCTCGCCCGAACTGTACTGCCTCGCCGTCATCATCACCGGAACCGGCTTCGGTACGGCCTTCCCTGGTGCGCTGAAGACCATCCAGGCAGTCGTGAAGCCGGAGGCCAACGCCGAGGTGATGGCCGCAGTCTTCGTCGTCTGCTACCTGGCATTCGGTCTTCCGGTCGTCATCGCCGGGATCCTCGTCCCCGCCATCGGACTCTTCGCAACCGCCTGCTGGTACGGCGGTTTCGTGGCATTCCTTGCCCTCTGCGCGGCACTCCTGCGCTGGTTCAGCGACGGGCACCTGCACTCGGCCGGCACCCAGAGCGCTTAAGCTCACGCCCAGGTTTGGGGCTTCAACCCGTGCCCGCCCCGGTAGTTCGGTGAGCTCGGTTCGCTCCACTCGCCGAGGAGGTTCTCCGGCAGCGCATAGACGGTGACCTTGAGTGGGTGGCAGTTCTCGACCGGGTCTTCGTTGCCCTCGCCGAACATCGGCTTGGACAGGTCTCCTCCGGGGCATGTCGAGAGTGCTGCCAGAAGGTCCTGCTCCGCGAAGAATTCGAAATGGTCACCCGGCTGGGCGGGACAGGTCTTCATGAAGTATTCGTCTCTGTCGTTCAGTCCCGTGCATTGGAAGACGTTGAGGACATCGTGGACGTCGAACTCCGTCAGCCCGAAAGGGAGGACAGCGCGGACCAGGTTCGAATGGCAGTGGTAGTCGAAGTCGATGCCGTTGAGCATCTGTGAGACATAGGGGTCGCAGCGTGTGCCGAGGGTGTCGTGGAGGCGTCCACCCTCGGGATCTGTGCCGTAGTCGGCCAAGGTGTCGCCGACGATCGTGGCCATGGGGCGAAGGAAGGGCAGAGTCGACCACAGGCGGTCAAAGGTCGACAGGTGTGCGGCCTGGAGCTGACGGGTCCGCGAGGCCCAGAACCGCTCTCGGGGGTCGTGACGGTTCCACAGGTTGAGATCGCCGACCTGGGGGCCGTCGACGGTCGAGATCCGACAGACATGCCCGGCCGGCACATCCCAGGCCTGTCCCGAACGGATCGGGATGGTGAACTCATTGAGGACGTGACGGTCACCGACGTTCTCCCCGATCGCTGAGTAGAAGTCGTGGTCGGCTTCGAGACCGGGCCCCTGATAGGCGGCTTCGGTCAATCTCGGTTCGTGCGACATGTGGAGTCCTTCCTTGGATGTGAGCCTGACAGCCGACTACCGGACGGCAGCCGGACCACCACGAGCTTACGTGTCGGCCGTGTCCTTCCTCGTGGCCCCTTCCCTCTGCTTCCCCAGCATCCGCTTCCACGGCAATGCTGTCAGCAGGGAGAGGGCAGCGATGGCCAGGAACACCGTCACGATCGGCTGCGAGATGACTGCCCCGAAGTCTCCACCCGTCAGGCCGAGAGCCTGCTGCAAATTGCGTTCGAGCATTTCTCCCAGAACCAGTCCGATGACCAGCAGCGCTGGCGACATGCCGACCAGGCGCATCACATAGCCCAGAATGCCGAAGCCCAGAGCAATGTAGACGTCGGTTGCCGAATTGTGGATGCTGTAGCAGGAGATGAGGGCGAGCATGAGGATCACTGGTGCCATATACGGCATGGGAATCGCGAGGATCTTGGCCAGGAGCGGGGAGGCCGCAATGTTGATGATCACGCCGAGGATGGCGCTGATCAGAAGCGCGCCGATGATCGTCCAGCCTAAAACGGGGTTGGCATCGAAGAAGCCGGGCCCGGGGTTGAGCCCGTACATCATCAGATAGGCCAGCAGCACCGCAGTCGTCCCTGATCCGGGGATGCCAAGAGTCAGCAGCGGAACCATGGACCCGGACACGGCAGCGTTGTTGGCTGCCTCTGGTGCGACGAGTCCTCGCACTGCCCCCTTGCCCATCCCCGCCGAGGCGGGTGCCAGACGCTTCTCCAGACCGTAGGAGAAGAATGCGGCGATCGTTGTTCCTGCTCCTGGAAGGACTCCGGAGACGAATCCGATGACCGAGCCGCGCAGGCTCGGCAGAGTTCCCTGTCTGAGTTCGCCCGTGCTCGGGAAGAAGCGGCCGCTGAGCCGGGACAGCCCCTGGCTGGTGTTGCCCATCATGGTGCTGGCAAGGATCTCACCGACGCCGAAGACTCCGATGATCGCCACGATCGGTTCGATGCCCTCCAGCAGTGTGAACGTCCCGAAGGTGAATCGCGGCAGCCCCGATTGGAGTTCGATGCCGACCGTAGAGATCGCGACACCGATCACCACCGCGGTCAGACCGAGCATCGGAGCGTTTCCCACCAGCGTGGCGCTGAGCACGAGGGCCATGACGACCACAGCGAAGTAGGCGGCCGGGCCGAATGCCAACCCCAGTTCGGACATCGGGCCTGCGATGAATGCCAGCCCCAGAAACGCCAGAAGGCTGCCCACGAACGAGGCGAGGGCTGAGATGGTCAGGGCTGTGGCGGCTTTGCCCTTGAGGGCCATCGGGTGCCCATCGAGGGTGGTCATGATCGCGCCGGGGTCGCCTGGGATGTTAAGCAGGATCGCCGAGATCCGGCCACCGTATTCGGCGCCGAGGTACAGGGAGACCATCAGCGGCAGAGACAGTTCGGCAGGCATGGTGATCGCCACCGGCAGAAGCAGTGCGATCGCTGTCGAGGGTCCGACCCCGGGGAGGAGACCGGCGACGGTCCCGAGGAGCACGCCGAGGAGGATGACGAGAAGGAGAATCGGCGACGTGGCGATCGAGCCCAGTGCGCCCAGCAGTTCGGTCCACGAGTTCATAGGTTCAGTCCTCCGAAGAGCAGGTACTCGATCCAGCCGACGGGCAGGAGCACGTTCAACCACACGTCGAAGACGAGGAAGAGCACCAGGCCGATGACCAGGCCCACGACCAGCAGCCACGCCGCGCGCTTGAGTGACAGCCTGACTCCGAAGACGAATGTGGAGGTCAGGACCGAGAAGATGGCAGCCGCCTCGGCGAATCCGATGAGGAAGATCGACGCAGCGAACAGTGCGAAGAGCACGATGCAGATGACGACTCGCAGCAGCTCCGTCTTCGATACCGCCTGCACCTCGACGCGTCCGCGAAGCAGGGTGAGCACGCCGAGTGCGGTGGTACAGATCAGGACAATGGCGACAACGACAGGGAAGGTTTTGGGCCCGATCCCTTCGTCGGTCTCCGTGTTCGGCAGCAGCAGAGCGTTGACCAGATAGAAGACGGCGATGGCGCCGAGGACTACTGCGGCGATGCCCGTCGACAGGGCGGTGCTCTCTGTCTTCGCTCCCGCTTCGTGAGGCGTCTCGGTCAGTGTCGGTTCAGATGTCATTTCGCCAATCCCACCTTTTCGAGCACTTCGGTCGATTCCTTCTTCTCAGGCAGAATGACCGAATCCAACCATTCGTCGCCCGGCATATATGCGGGGTCGATACCCAAGGCATCTGCTTGGTCCTTGAACTCGTCCGACTCGACGCTGCTCTTGAGGGAGGCCTGCCACCATCGAACGGCTTCGTCCGACATTCCGGCGGGACCGAAGACGCCGCGCCAGTGGTTGATCGTGATGTCCATGTCGAGGTCGTGCCAGGTCGGTGCGCCCTTGGCCGGACCGTCGGTGAGAGTCTTCGGCGCTGAAACGGCGATGATCTCGACGTCGCCGGATTCGACGAGCTCCATCGCTTCTGAGAGTCCTGTCGAAGCAACGTCAACGCGACCACCCAGAAGTTCGTTGTTGAGGTCACCTCCGTCGGAGAATGCAACCAGGTTCAACGACGCCAGGTCCTCGATGCCGTATTCACTGGCCGGTCGGAGCACATTGAGCTGGTCATCGCTGGGGATAGTGCCGATGCCGAACTTCACGGACTTGGGATCGTCCTTGACGCTGTCGAGAACCTTCTGTGGTGAGTCGAACTCCGAGTCGGACCTGGCCAGCCAGACTTCATAGTCGGTGGTCAGCTGGGCGATCGGGGTGAAGTCGTCAAGTGACATGTCGGTGGTCCCGGTGATGTGGGACAGGAAGACACGATTGGATTCGAAGACCACGCTGGTTCCGTCATTCTCACGCTGAAGGACGGCCGCGCGGGCAGGGTTGCCGCCGCCTCCGCCCATGTTCTCGATCGTCATCAGACTTTCGACGCCGGCGGCTTCGAGTCCGTCCTTCGTCATCCGCGCGGCCAGGTCGAGTCCGCCTCCCGGCGATCCGGCTGCAATGGCAGTGACCCGTGGTGGCGGAAAGCCCTCGTTGCGGTCGATGTCGGGCATACAGGCCGTCGTCGACATGAGGGTGATCAGCGCGACTGCGGCGGCCAAGGGCTTTCGCATCGGACGTTTCGGTGGCAAAGAAGCTGATGTTCGCATCGGCGCGAACAGCGTGGTGAACATAGCGTTCGACGCTAGCAGTCAACAAGGTGGATTCTCAATGAAACTTGCGAATATGAGATGAGTCGTCTGAACCGGCGACGGCCAGTACCAGAATTCAGGAATCGGAGACCGAGACGACTTCGGCGGTGACCTCCATAGAGAAGATCACCGCCGATGGGGAAAAGCCATTGCTGACTGTCGGACGCTCAGTCCAGCAGGTCGTGCCGCACGATCGACTGTTCGCGGTCCGGGCCGACGCCGATGACCGACATCCGGCAGCCCGAACGCTCTTCGAGTGCGAGAACGTACTTCTGTGCGTTCTCGGGCAGGTCCTCGAAGGTCCGGGCTCCGGTGATGTCCTCGGCCCAGCCGTCGAAGTATTCGAAGATGGGTTTGGCGTGGTGGAACTCGGTCTGCGACATCGGCATCTCGTCCTGGCGGACTCCGTCGACCTCGTAGGCCGCGCAGACAGGGATGGACTCGATGCCGGTGAGCACGTCGAGCTTCGTCAGCACGTAGTCGGTGAACCCGTTGACGCGTGCGGCGTAGCGGGCGATGACGGCGTCGTACCAACCGCAGCGGCGCGGACGTCCGGTGTTGACTCCGAACTCACCGCCGGCCTTCTGCAGGTACTCCCCCATGTCGTCGAAGAGCTCGGTGGGGAATGGTCCGGCACCCACACGCGTGGTGTAGGCCTTGACGATTCCGACGACCCGGTTGATGCGCGTGGGTCCGATGCCCGATCCGACGCAGGACCCGCCGGCGGTCGGGTTCGACGAGGTCACGAACGGGTAGGTGCCATGGTCGACGTCGAGCATCGTGGCCTGGCCACCCTCCATGACGACGACCTCGTCACGATCCAGGGCGTCATTGAGCAGCTGTTCGGTCTCTGCGACGTAGGGGCGCAGACGTTCGATGAAGGGTTCGAAGTATTCGACGATCTCCTCGACGTCGACGGCCCGACGGTTGTAGACCTTGACGAGGAGTTCGTTCTTCTGGCGCAGTGAGCCCTCGATCTTCTGGCGCAGGATCGATTCGTCGAAGATGTCCTGGACACGGATGCCCAAGCGCCCGATCTTGTCCATATAAGCCGGCCCGATGCCGCGTCCGGTGGTGCCGATCGCGCGCTTGCCCAGGAACCGTTCGGTCACCTTATCCAGGGTCTGGTGGTAGGGCGCGACGAGGTGGGCATTGGCCGAGATCCGCAGCTTCGAGGTGTCTGCCCCGCGGGACTCCAGGGCTTCGATCTCTTCGAAGAGGGCTTCGAGGTTGACGACGACGCCGTTGCCGATGACCGGCGTGACGTTGGGTGAGAGGATTCCTGCCGGCAGGAGCTTGAGTTCGTACTTCTCACCGCCGACGACAACCGTGTGGCCTGCGTTGTTCCCACCGTTGGGCTTGACCACGTAGTCGACGCTGGTGCCGAGGATATCGGTCGTTTTACCTTTACCTTCGTCGCCCCATTGAGCGCCGACGACAACGATTGCTGGCATGAGAGTTGTTCACCTCGAAGTGAAGGGAGGGGATGTCATTACCGCATTAGTCTACTGGGTCACTATGACACGACAGCGAGCAGGCTCTACATCCGGGTGCTCGGGATCTGAGCCCGTTGCGCAAGGACCTGCTCACGCAGAATCTCCGCGTGCCCGCAATGCTGTGCCAGCTCACGCAGCATGTGAAGGTAGATCCAGCGCAGCGGCATCGGCCCCGACCGGTGCCCGGTGAGCACCGTGTCCAGAGTCATCTCCTCCACCGCGTGATGTGAGCGCTCGACAGCCTGCCAATACGCCTCGGTGACGCTTTCCACCGTGTCCTCATCAGCAAGGATGAACGAGTCTCCGGAGTCACTCGGCAGTCCGTATTCGGTTCGGTACCGCCCAGTTACCACTTCCCCGAACCACACGGTCTCGACGAAGATCGCGTGCTTGGCCAAGGACAGCAGAGTCGTCCGGCTCGGCACCAGGGAACGGCGGGCCTCGTCCTCGCTCATCCCATCCAAACAGGCCAGGAGCTTGCCCCGGTATTCGTCGACGAGTGCGGGCAGCTGTTCATCGATGGGAGCAGTTCTGATGTCACGCTCTTCGGAGTCGGCCATGTCCACCAGCATAGGCCTCACCCTCGCCGAGGTGGCCCGCCGTTGGCCTGCCGACTCACCCGCCCAGCCGCGCCTCTTGCCCCGCCGAGCTCGTCGTACTTATGCTGAGACCACCAGTAGTTCCGTCGTTCGGGCAAATTGCTCCTGAACATCGCCGGTGACGTCGACGTCAGGCTTGCAGCCCCGTTGGAGGTCGTCATGTCAATCGCGAGCCCGTCAGCTTCATCCTCAGCGTCATCGCGTCCCGCTCTTCCCTTCGCCAGCCGGGCCGACAGCCTCGTCGGCTCTGTCATCGATTCCTCCGTGGCGATGCTCGCCGCCTACGACCATGACATCGTCAAGTTCGGCATGGGCTCGCCCGCCCCCGATATGCTGCCGGCCGAGGATTTCGCTCGAATCGCGAACAGGGTCTTCACTCCGGAGAGCTTCACCTACGGGGAGACGCAGGGCGAGCCTGTCCTCATCGACGCGCTGCTGAACTACCTGCAGGAGACCGGGCAGATCCCTGCCGAGCACTTCGGCAATCGTGAGCGCCTGGTCATCACCACCGGCGGTATGCAGGGAATCGACCTCGGATTCAAACTCTTCGTCAGCCCCGGCGACCTCGTCCTCTGCGAGGCCCCCACGTATACGAACGGCTCGGCCACAGCACTGAGCTATGAAGCGGAGATCGCCGAGGTGCCGGTCGACGACGAGGGCATGCAGGTCGACGCGCTCGACGACATCGTGGCCCGGGCCGGTCGCGCCCCATCCGTGATCTATACGGTCCCGACGTTCCAGAACCCGGCCGGAGTGACGATGTCCCTGGCCCGCCGTGAGAAGCTCCTCGAATTCGCCCACCGCCACAATTCGGTCATCCTCGAGGACAATCCGTACGGCACTCTGCGCTTCTCCGGCGAGGACATCCCCTCACTCAGCCAGCTCAGCCCCAATGATCCGCTGATCTTCGGCGTGCGCACCTTCTCGAAGTTCGTCGCCCCCGGCCTGCGCATCGGCTGGCTCGACATCGACCCGGAGCTGCGCGGTCTGATCATCAACGCCAAGCAGACCATGGACTCGTGCACGAGCCTGCCCACCCAGCACATGGTCGCGAAGTGGCTCAACGACGGCAATGCCGAGACCCACGTCGCCCATCTGCGCAGCTCCTATGGCGAGCGCAAGGTGGCCATGACGTCCGGGCTCGAACGGCTCTTCGGCGAGGAGATCCGGTCAACGGATCCCGACGGGGGCTTCTTCCTGTGGGTGACGTTCAACGACGAGACCATCAACACCGAGGACCTCATGCCGGTGGCCCTGGAGGAAGGCGTGGCCTACATTCCCGGAACTGCGTTCTCCCAGACCGGTGACTTCACGAACGCTCTGCGCCTGTGCTTCGCCTCGGCGGAACCGCAGCGAATCGAGGAGGGCCTGCAGCGACTGCGCCGAGCCGTCGACAAGTACTCCTCGGCTCGCTCACACGCCCGCCATTGAGGGCTTCATCGACGCATTCACCTCAGAGGGCGCCGTCGATGGCTGGGGCCGCGAATTCAACGGTCGTGAGGCGATCAAGGCCTGGACCAACCAGGAGTTCATCGGTGCAACCGGTACCCTCACATCCGAAGAGGTCAGCGTCAACGGCGATGAGGTCACCGTCAACCGCTCGTCACCAATGGACTTAGACTGAAAGCCCAACGGGAGGACAGTCATGTCAGGTTTGGTTGCGGCTCACGGCCCATTCGACGCGAAGATGGGTTCGCGCATGGTGGAGAGGCTCATCCATCGCGGACCACACGGTTCGGGGCACAAGAAGCTGGACGAGGCGTGGCTGGGCAGCCGCTACCTGTCGATCGTCGACCCGCAGTCCGGGGACCAGCCGCTGTCGGGCGGTGCGAATCGCGACATCTGGCTGGTCGGGGACGGCATGATCCACAACCATCGTCGTATCCGCGCCGAGGTGGGGGCGCAGCGCTTCTGCACCGAATCCGACCTCGAGGCCGCCATCGTCCTCTTCGAAGACAACGGGCCCGCCGCATTCCAGCGGCTGTGGGGCCCATTCGCGCTGGCCATCGCCAGTTCCGACGGCCGATTCGCTGTCGGCCGCGATGTGCTGGGGCTCTCGCCTCTGTACTGGGTGAAGGACGGTGGCACAGTCGTCTTCGCCTCGGAGCTCAAGGCCTTCGACAAGAGTCTGCGGCCTCACGTGGAACCCTTCCCTCCCGGGCATGTCTGGACACCGGAGGGCGGCCTCGAGGCCACCCGTGAGTTCCCCGGCACCTCGCCCGTTCTGCTGCAAAGTCGCGCACCTGACGAAGAGCCGCCGGAATGGATCTTCGATGCCATCCGTGAAACCTTCATCCGCGCGGTCGAACGCTCCCTGGCTAGTCGACAATCAGTCGGCGTGCTGCTCTCCGGTGGTGTCGATTCGAGCATCGTCACAGCAATCGCCGCTCGCCGCAGCGCCGAGGCCGGTCGCAGACTCAAGACTTTCGCCGTTGGTCTTGCCGACAGCGGCGATCTGCACGCGGCCCAACTGGTGGCCGAACACTGCGGCACCGATCATCGTGAGCTCGTCTACACCGCTGAGGATGCCATCGAGGTGGTGCCCGAGGTGATCGCCAGCCTCGAGTCCTTCGACCCGACGCTCGTCCACTCCGCCGTGCCCAACTACTTCGTCTCCCGGCTGGCGGCACGACATGTCAAGATCGTGCTGGTCGGCGAGGGAGCGGACGAGCTCTTCGCCGGGTACACGCACTACGGTCGTCACGAGGTCGGTGAGGAGCTCCACGCCGAACTGCTCGAGACACTCAAAGGGATGCACATCGGCGGACTGCAGCGGGTCGACCGGGTGGCAGGCGCACTCGGCGTTGAGCCTCGACTCCCGTTCCTCGACCTCGACGTGGTCGAGCTGGCGATGGCTCTGGCACCGGAGTGGAAACTGGTCACCGAAGACAGACCAGCCAAATGGCTGCTGCGTCGTGCCTTCGACGGTTGGCTGCCCGATGAGGTGCTGTGGAGACGCAAAGAGCAGTTCGGCGAGGGCACCGGCATGAACGACGTGCTGCGTGAGCACTACGAGTCCACGGTGACATCTCAGGAGCTCGCCGCGGAAGCCGGTGCCCTGAACCCTCCGCTGCGCACCCTTGAGGAACTCGTCTACTACCGCATGTTCACTGCCTCACTGCAAGGAGTCAATGCTCAGGCGACGGTCGGCCGGTTCGTCGACGCCTGAGGCGACAGAGGGCAGCAGGGAGACAGCGGTCAGCCGCCGATGAGTTCCTGGTCTTCAAGCCATTCCTGAGCAACGTCTTCGGGCATCTCGCCTTCGGTGTCGACGCGGCCGTTGAGCTCCATGACGACTTCGTTGGTCAGTTTCTTCGAGATCGGGGCCATGATCTTCGCGATCTCCGGATATTCGTCCAGAGTCTCCTGGCGCAGGGTCATCGCACCCTGATACTGGACGAAGAAGTCCTTGTCATCCTCAAGCACGGTCATATCGTTGGCTTTGATCCGGGCATCGGTGGAGAACACCTCACCGAACTGGCACTTCTCCCCTACCTGTGGGTAGACGAGGTTGAGGTCCAGTTCCACGACATCAGCGAACTCGAACCCATAGGCCTTCTCAAGCCCGGGCAGGCCGTCGTCACGGTTGATGAACTCGCTGGCCGCGCACACCTTCGCCTGATCCTTATGGGCGCCGATGAACTTCGCAGCATCGGACATCGTCTTCAGCCCGTTCTTCTCTGCGAAGTCGTTCTTGACCGCGATCCGATAGGTGTTCTCGAACGGTGCCGGTTCCAACCAGGCAATGCCGTTCTTCGCATCGGCCTCGGAGACGGCCTTGAACAGGTCCTTGGGCGCATCCTTCGTCGTGTGCCCCAGGATGTTCACCCAGCCGGTGCCGGTGTAGTCCCAGTAGAAGTCGACCTCATCACTCTCCAGCGCCTCTCGCACCGTGGCGCTGCCGGAGATGCCGGTCTGGTCCTCGATCGAGGCACCGGCGTCTTCGAGTGCCTTCGAGGTGATCTGCGAAAGGACCACGGATTCGGTGAATTCCTTCGAGCCCGCGGTGAGCTCGGCTCCGTCGAGAAGCCCTGCGTTGGGACTCTCTCCCCCACTGTCACCGCAACCGCTGAGCATCAGTGTGGCTACGGCGGTCGCGCCGATCAGGGTGCTGAGTATCGATTTCCTGGACATGAGTTTCCCTCTCTAGATGATCTTCTTCGAATATCGCCGCAGAGCAAGTCGTCGCTTCCTCATAAGCCTTTGGGACGCAGGAAATCTTCCGCGATGCCGGCGATGTAGTCGATGAGCAGCGCGAGCACAGCGGTGAGAGCAGCACCGACGATCTGCACGAGAACGCGGTTGGTGGACAGTCCGGCGACGATGATGTCGCCTAAGCCACCAGCGTTGATATAGGTCACCAGTGTGGCTGTGCCGACGTTGATCACCAGCGCTGTGCGCACGCCGGCCAAGATGACCGGCACCGCCAGAGGCAGCTCGAGTCGACGCAGCACCTGCATCTTCGACAGCCCCATCCCGCGCCCGGCTTCCAACACATTCGCGTCGACCTGTTCGAGGCCGACCATGGTGTTGAGCAGCACCGGGATGATCGCATAGAGCACGAGACCGACGATGGCGGCCTGGAACCCGAGGAAGAGGAAGGCCACAGCCAGCAGCACCAGGATGGCGATGGTGGGAACGGCCTGCAGGATCGTCAGCACACCGATGATGAATGGGCGGACCCGTCGGGTCAGTGGTCGTGTCAGCAGCACGCCCAGCGGCACGGCGATGATCAGCGTGACGAGCGTGGACACCGCGGTGAGCACGATATGCTCCTGCAGCGCCTCGGTGATGGAACCGACATTGAGGGAACGCTGCTCGATCGAGTCGAGGTCCCGGCTCTGCACGTAGATGAACAGGCCGAGGCAGACGAGGCCGAGGATCACCGGGACGGTGAGATAGCCCATCAGGGTCCGGCGATGGGCGGCCGACGGGGTCTGAGCGACCACTCCGGAATCGGTCCGAGGCTCAGACGACGGGGCGCTCATGATGATCCCTGTGCTGGATCGGCACCCTCCGATGCGAACTCGGTGCGCGCCTCGGCGACGGCAGAGCTCCGCATGGAGCGGATCGTCTCATTGATCTGGTCGATGTCGACCACACCCTGGTAACGACCGCGTTCATCCACGACCACCGTCACGGCGTACCGGGCGGTGACCAGTTCATTGAGGGCGTCGCTGAGAGTGGCTCGCGGTTCGATCACGGCCTGCGGCACAGAGCCGACCTGGTCGAGTCGTTTCCCTGAGCCTCTGCGGAGATCGTCCGCCCCGGCCCACCGCACGGGTCGGCCCTCATCGTCGAGGACGAGAACGGCGCTGTGGTCGGACGCAGCGAGCAGTTCGTGGGCCCGCTCGTGGGAGTCCTCGTTTGTCACTGTCGGCCAGGTGCTGAGTTCGATCTCGCTGACCCGGGAGAGGTTGAGCCGCTTCAGCGAGGCGCCGGAGCCGATGAAGTCCTTGACGAAGTCGTTCGCCGGTGCTGTGAGGATCTGCTCCGGGGTATCGTACTGGGCGATCCGAGATCCTTCCTGCAGAATCGCGATCCGATCTCCCATCTTGATCGCCTCATCGATGTCGTGGGTGACGAACACGATCGTCTTGCGGACTTCGGACTGCAGGCGCAGGAACTCGTTCTGCAACCGGTCGCGGGTGATCGGGTCAATCGCACCGAAAGGCTCGTCCATCAGCATCACGGACGGATCTCCGCCGAGTGCACGAGCAACGCCGATGCGCTGTTGCTGCCCACCGGAGAGCTGTTTGGGATAGCGGTCGCGGTACTCATCCGGGTCCATGTTCACCATCGTCATCAGCTCGTCGACACGATTGCGGACGCGTTCAGCACTCCAACCGATCAGTCTGGGAACGGTGGCGATGTTCTGACCGATAGTCATGTGCGGAAACAGGCCGACCTGCTGGATGACATAGCCTATTCGCCGACGCAGGTCATCAGCGTTGGTCGTCGTGACGTCCTGACCCTTGAGGATGATTCGGCCCGACGAAGGTTCGATGATCCGGTTGATCATCTTCATCGTGGTGGTCTTGCCGCAGCCGGACGGGCCGACGAGGACGACGATCTCACCTTCGTGGATGTCCATCGTGAGTTCGTCGACGGCATTGACCTTCTGCCCCGGGAAACGCTTGGTCAGCCCCTCGAGACGGATCATGACGCTGGGATCTGAGCCCGATACGGATGGAGTGGAGTTCGTGGTCTGGGTCATCGGATACCTCGCGAAGTGGTCAGTCTTTGAACGGCGTAGAAGATGAGATCGAACAGAACCGCCAGGATCATCACACCGACGGCTCCGGACAGCACCAGATTGACCGCGACCGGCGTTCCGACTCGAGCCAGACCGGTGAAGATCAGCTCACCGTACCCGGGACCATTGACGATCGCACCGATGGCGGCGATGCCGAGCAGTACCAGTGTGGTCACCCGGACTCCGGTGATGATGACCGGCCAGGCCAGTGGCAGCTCGATGCGCAGCAGACGTTGGCGGCGGTTGAGCCCCATGCCTTTGGCCGATTCGATGATCGCGGGGTCGACTCCGCGCAATCCGGTGATGGTATTGCGCACCACGGGCAGCAGCCCGTAGAGGACAAGCGCCAGGAGGACAGGCCGCCACCCCAGCCCGAGTGGGCTCAGCAGCAGAATGAAGAGCGCGAACGACGGGATGGTGAGGAACGAACCGGTCAGTGCCAGGGTCAGATCGCGGGCCCGCTCATGCCGATATGTCAGTACACCGAGGGCCACACCGAGAACGGTGGCGATGATCACCGCTGCACCGACGACCACGGCATGGGCGATTCCGAGCTCGAGCATGTCGTCGGCACGCTTGACGAGGAATTCCAAGAACCCCATGGGCCACCTTCCTCATCGACGATGTGTCTCGCGATTCACACAGCTTTGCAAAGTTCCAGTGTAGTTGACGAACTTCCCAGCGGAGTTCAACATAACTCCCAGGCTTGTCCCCGCTCCTGCTGTGACCGTGTCAGTAGTTCAGGCGCACGGCGGTCTCGCGCAGATAGCGGTCCACCAGCAGATACGCATCGCGTGTGAGCGCTCGCCACAGCAGCAGGGCCAGCTGCGGATCGTCGGCCTCAAGCTCTTCGATCGCTTCGGGGGTGAGCACCATGAGTTCGACGGCACCGACGGCCTTCTCGGTAGTCTCCTGTCGATCATCGCTGCCCAGAGCCAGTTCGCCGAAGGTCATACCAGCACTCAGCGTATTCAGCCGGACCCGGTCACCCTGGGGGTCGGCTGCGATGGTGTTGACCTGCCCGGAGACGATGAAGTGGACGCCTCCGAATCGCTGTCCGACGCGGCGGATGACGTCACCGTCATCGTGAGTCCGTGGTTCCATATAACTGACCAACCGGGCCCGCTGCTCCTCATCCAGTGGGGCGAGCGCGGGACTGTCCGGGGCCTGCACTCTGTTCGGCTCGCCGATGTCAGTGCCCAAGGCGGCAAGCAGCCGAGTCTCGCAGTATTCCACCGCGCCACCTCGACTCAGGAAGATCGGCACTCCGGGTTCGGCGGACAGCTGCGTGTTGTCGAGGAGACCTTGGCGCTCGATCAGCACCAGCTGACGGTTGTCGGCGGTCAGTCGACGTTCAAGGGTCTCGAGCATCTGCACGGCCAGAGTGCTGCACTCGTTGACCTGCTGCATATCGAGAACTACGAGTGTCACCTCGTCGTCCAGATCGCTGACGGCACGGACCAGTGATTCGGTGCCGGCGAAGGCCAGGTCTCCAGTGACCTCGATGATCTGGCACCTCTCATTGAAGTGCTCGAGTATCTCGGCCTGCTCCTCGGTGCGACGGATCCGCGAGGGCAGCTGGGTGATTCCCACTCCGCGCCTCACCGTCGAGTTGCCGCCGGTAGCGGCACGCACGAAGTGCATCTCCATGTCGGTGGAGAACCTGCGGCACGTCTCGGATCCACGCACGCTGCTGCCGTGCTCGTCGAGCGGTGGTGAGAAGACGGCCAGTCCCGCCTGCCCCGGAAGAACAGCGAGCGTTCCACCGCCGACTCCCGATTTCGCCGGCATGCCCACACTGCTGACCCAAGAACCGGCATCGTCGTACATTCCCGAGGTCATCATCACCGACAGCACTCGCTCGACCTGTTCGATCACGAGTGCAGTCTCACCGGTGCTCGGGTTGGTCCCGCCATTGGCCAGAGTCGCCGCCATCATTGCGAGATCCCGGCAGGTGACTTGGGCCGAGCACTGACGCAGATAGTTCTCCAGTGCCCGCGTCGGGTTGTCGTCGATGATCCCGAACGAGCTCAGCAGGTAGGCCAGCGAATGGTTGCGGTCGCTGTTGCGCATCTCAACGTCGAAGACCGCTTTGCTGCCGGAGAGTCGGCGACCCGCACATGTGGAATAGAGGTCCATAATGCGCCGCGGGGCGGACTTTCCACCGCTGCCTTTGATCATAGATACCACCGCCAGTGCTCCGGCATTGATCATCGCGTTCGCGGGCCGACCTGTCCCCGGCGCCAGCGAGATCTCGTTGAACGGGTCCCCGGAGGGCTCGACGTCGACCTTCTCATCGACCGCGTCGATTCCGTGGTCGGCCATCGCCAGACCATAGCTGAACGGCTTGGAGATCGATTGGATCGAGAAGGCCTTGTCTGAGGCGCCAACCGAGTACACATGCCCGTCGACAGTGGCCAGGCAGATGCCGAAGTCCTGCGGGTCCGGCGCACCTCCCGCGGGATGGATCGGATAGGGCGTGCCCATGAGGTTGCCGCTGACCTCGTTGAGCAGCTCCTCCAGATACTGCTGGATCGGGGATTCCATGCACCCAACTCTAAGCCAGCGAGCAACCGGTCAGTCCGATGGAATGAAGCTGTGAAGCTGATGTCGAACACTGCGCAACCGGTATCGAATGCTGTCGAGCGCCATGCAGACTGTGGCACAATGACAGCGATGCCTCAGGTGTCACGGCGGTGGGGCTCGCCGTTCCCAACCTCGGTTCTCCGACAACAGTCCCTACCTCGACCGGCGTCAGCATGCCCAGAAGGTAGGAGTTCCCATGAGCAAGGCCCCCAGCGGCGACAGCCCCGTCCATCTGCGTCTGCCCTATTTGGGACTGGCACTCATCGGCGGCACCCTCGGCACCGCCGCGCGTGAGGCGATCACGCTGGCCTTTCCGTCGACAAGCGGCATTCCGTGGGCGATCTTCGCCGTCAACGTCCTCGGCGCCTTCCTGCTCGGAGTGCTGCTTGATGCACTGGCTCGGATGGGGCCCGACGAGGGGCGCAGACGTCGATTGCGGATCCTGATCGGCACCGGATTCACGGGTGGGTTCACCACCTACAGTGCACTGGCCACGGACACGGCGAGCCTCCTCGGCGAGGGACGTGTCGGGATCGGCTATGGGCTGGGTACTGTTCTCGTCGGCGGCATTGCCACGTGGGCGGGCATCGCCGCGGCGATCGCACTGCATGGAATGCACCATGCGACGGTGACGCGGCGAACTGTCGATGCACCCCAGAGCGGTGATTCGCTATGACTGCCCTGGTCTTCATCGCACTCGCTCTGGCCGGAGGCTTAGGCGCCTCGGCGCGCATGCTCCTCGACGGCTTCATCACGTCACGCATGAGCGGCGTCATGCCGTGGGGCACAATTGCCATCAACGTCAGCGGCTCACTCGGGCTCGGCCTGCTCACCGGGTTGGTCGGCTCTCAGATTCTGTCCGAGGCGTGGCAGCTGATCATCGGCACCGGATTCCTCGGCGGATACACGACGTTCTCCACCGCGAGCTTCGAGACCATTCGCCTCGTCCAGGAGCGCAAGTGGGCCACCAGCCTGGTCAATGCCCTCGGCACGCTGGTGACGGCGACTGCGGCAGCAGGGTTAGGGCTGCGGATCGGCGGGCTTGCCTGACCGGCAGCCTGCTCCACCTGCCTGACCCACCGCCTGGACAACTTGCACGACCTCGAGTAGGAGACGGGCCCGGTTCTCCGCGGTTCCTCCGTAGGAGTCGGTGCGGGTGTTGCTCAGCGGTGAGAGGAATTCGTGGAGCAGGTGCCCATGGGCGCCGTGGACATCGAGGGCGGGTCGGCCAAGCTCTCCGCTCTCTGACCTTGCTGAGCCGTGTGAGCCCGCTGACTCCGCTGGGCCGGCCGGGCCCGCTGGTCCGTCTGAGCCGTCTGAGCCGTCGAATGCTGAGAGCGTTCTCATCGCGTCGGGCACCAACCTCGCCGCGACCTCGGCCATACTGGACACATGGGACGCTACGGATGGTTGCTTGCAGTCGGGGTCATCCTCCTCGGTGCTCTGGGGTGGGTCGGTGCCGGCAAGACGCTGGCCGACGACGACACTCAGCTGGGCCCTCCTGTCGTCGTTCCCTCCCCGACAGCTGCCGACACACCCTCTGCGCCATCTGCGCCCAGTGACGAGCCGACCCTCGACACTTCTCAACGCCCGTCCCCACAGCCATCGGATTCGGCCGATACCGCCGGAACGGCCAAGAGCCCGGGCGGCAGCGATGGCAGTCACTCGTCTTCGAAGGCTCGGGATGCGTCGAGCGACTCCCACGGTGCCGATCGGATCAAGCCCGGGCCACCCAGGACCGCCGGCGACGATGACGATGACAGCGACGACGACAGCGACGACGACGATGACCACGACGACGACAGCGATGACGACGACTTGGATGATGACGACGATGACGACTGAGCTGCTCGGGGATGTGAATGTCTGAGGTTGGCCGTGGAGTGACCGCTCGAACACGAATACTGGGGTGGATTCTGCTCATCCTCACCATTGCCGTGTCCATCATCGTCCTCACCACCGCTCGCGCAGAGCTCTCCCGGGTCAAGCTCCAGGCACACGCTGAGCTGCAGCACGAAACGGAGAAGTTCCGCGATTTCGCGAGCATTCCGAACCCGGCTGACGGCAAGCCCTACAGCTCTGTCGAGGCGTTGATGACCAGCCATCTGCAGAACAACCTGCCCGAACATTCGGAGACCTTCTTCAGCATCATCGACGGGAAGGAGGACCAGCGAAGTGTCGACACCCCACCCTTCCGCCTCGACCAGGATGCCGATTTCGTGGCTCAGGCCGCCGAGGTGACGACCCCCGAATTCGCCGATCGCTCCACGCCTGCCGGCCCGGTGACCTATGCGGTCGTCCCCGTCCAACTGGAGGGCAGCTCGCAGGCGGGGCAGTTGGTCATCGTCGAATACCTCACCCCCGAATACGACGAGGCGTGGGCGACGATCTGGACGATGACGATCATCGCCGTCATCGCCCTGATCATGGCGGGCTTCTTCGGCTGGCTGGTCGCCGGACGGGTGCTCTCGCCGATCAGGCAGCTGAGCGAAACGGCCTCGCGCATCGGCGAAGAGGATCTCAGCAGAAGGATCGAGGTCACGGGCAATGACGATGTCGCCCACCTCGGCGTGACCTTCAATCGGATGCTCGACCGACTCGAATCCGGGTTCGACGGCCAGCGCCAGTTCCTCGACGATGCCGGGCACGAACTGCGCACCCCGATCACGGTCGTCCGAGGCCACCTCGACGTCATGGGCGATGATCCCCAGGACCGCGAACACACTCTCGACCTCGCCGGCGATGAGCTGCGACGCATGTCCCGGCTCGTCGACGAACTCATCATGCTGGCCGGCAGCGAACGCCCGGACTTCCTCGTACCCGCGACGACGGACCTCACCGATCTGGTGTTCGAGAGTTTCTCCAAGGCCACCGCCTTGGGGACCCGCCACTGGATCATCGACGCCACCCCGGAGGCATTCGGCGTCGTCGACGAGCAGCGACTGACTCAGGCACTGCTGCAGTTGGCGGCCAACAGCATCGACCATACGGACGTCGACGACACCATCGCCTTCGGCGGCCGCACGACCGAGGACGCCATTGAGCTGTGGGTCCGTGACACAGGCACCGGCGTGGCCGAAGAGGACCTGGAGCGCATCTTCGAACGCTTCGCCCGCAGCAAGAGGACCAAACACGGCAGAGTCGGAACCGGTCTGGGACTGACGATCGTCGACCGCATCGCCAAGGCCCACGATGGTACGGTCTCAGTCAGCTCGGTGGAAGGCGAAGGATCAACCTTCGTCGTGGAACTGCCATGGCGCCACCCGGAAGAGGAGGAGAGGTGACCCGCATTCTCATCGTCGAAGACGAAGAACGCATCGCATCGTTCGTGGAGAAGGGGCTGAACGCCGAAGGTTACGCAACCGAGATCGCCGACGACGGATACGCCGCGGTCGAACTCGTGCGCACCGGACTCTTCGACCTCGTCATCCTCGACCTGGGCCTGCCCGGTCTGGACGGATTCAGCGTGCTGCGACTGATCCGCGGCGAGGGTCTCGACCTCCCGGTCGTCATCCTCACCGCCCGGGAATCGACCGAGGACACTGTCGCCGGATTGTCCGGAGGCGCCGATGACTACATGAGCAAGCCCTTCTCCTTCGACGAGCTGCTGGCTCGCGTCCGCCTTCGGCTGCGGCCCTCGGGACCGCAGAACCCGAGTGTGCTCAGGGCCGGCGACCTCGCCCTCGACATCCACACCCGAAGGGCCCTGATCGGTGAGCGCGTGGTCGAGCTCAGCTCTCGCGAATTCACACTGCTCGAAACCTTCCTCCACCACCCCGATCAGGTGCTCAGTCGCGCCCAACTGCTCAGCCGGGTGTGGGGCCTCGACTTCGATCCGGGCTCGAACGTCGTCGACGTCTACGTGAGGTACCTGCGGGAGAAGCTCGGCCATAACACCATCGAGACCATTCGCGGTGCGGGATATCGGCTGCGCATCGACAGCTGAGACCTCATGAAACCTCGGCTCAGGTAAAGATGAGGGAGTTCTCATCTTCACCTCATGGTTGTCTTACGCGGGCGCGACATTCTTGGGAATGAACGTCATCAAGGAGGAAAAATGTCGCTTGTTCTCGCATTGGCCACTGACCTGGTCGCCATAGTCATCCTGGCCTACGTCCTGTACTTCCGTCGGCATCGTCGCCGCGATCTGCTGCTGTCCTATGTGGCGCTGAATATAGGTGTCGTGGCGGTGACACTGGCACTCGGTTCGGTCGAGGTCGGCGTCGGACTGGGCATGGGGCTCTTCGGCATCCTCTCGATCATCCGCCTTCGCTCGGATCAGATCACCCAGCAGGAGATCGCCTACTACTTCACGGCTCTCGCGCTCGGCCTTCTGGCCGGTCTGCATCCCGACCCGGCCTGGCTGACGCCGACGCTCTCTGCCCTGGTCCTGGTCGCCATCGCCGTGCTCGACAGTCCCATGGTGGCATCCTCGACTCACCGTCACACTCTGACCGTAGACCGGGCGATCACCGACCAGGACGAGCTCATCGAGCACTTGAAGGCCATGTTCAGCGCCGACACCGTCAGGGTCGAGGTCCTCGACATCGACTTGGTGCGTGATACCACGCTGGTCGATGTGCGCTACAAGACCAAGCCGCACCGTAGGTCACAGGCCCCTCATTCGCCTCTGACGCCTCAGAGTGCGGCCGGCGCGCGCCGCGAGCATTCGGTGGAGCTGCAATGAAGACGGCCAATGCCTCCACCGCCGAGGTGATTCCGGGGATGCCCGCATCCCGCGTGGATTTCATCGACTCGAGCACACCAGATACCCTCGGTCACCTCGATGTCTCCGATGTTCTCGAAGTTTCGGATGATCTCGATGCTCAGCTGCTGCGCATGGACCCGATCTCCCTGGAAGAGCTCAATGTCCAGGCGCGTCTGATGACGCGTGTCGATCGGAAGTACTTTCTTCCTCGGGCGCTGTTCGTCGAACTGCTGCAGGCCACCGAGGATGACTTCAGCGTGTTGGAGATCGGGGCCAAGAGACGGTTCGAGTACCGGACCGTCTACTTCGACTCACCGGAGTTCCGGTTCTTCCGCGACCACGTCCAGGAACGTCGCCACCGGTACAAGGTGCGGACCAGAACCTATGTGGAGACAGGCACTTGCCACCTCGAGGTCAAGTCGAAGGGCTACCGGGGCCAGACAGTGAAGGAAAGGATTCCTCATCCCCTCGACACCCCCGGATCGCTGTCGGAGACCGACGTCGGGTTCATCGATTCGATCATCGGCGGCGACTCGCACCGACAGGTCTCTGCCGACAGTCTGGCGCCGGTGCTCGAGACCATCTACGACCGGATCACTCTGTGTCACGACCATCAGCGGCTGACCTGTGACCTCAACATCCGGGCGATCAACGGCTCCGAGGCTCACGACGGTCCAGATGACGTCCTCGTCGAAACCAAGTCGGCAGGCGGGGGCGGGATCTGGGACGCCCTGCTCAAACAGCACGGCATCCGACCGCATAAGGTCAGCAAATACTGCGTGGCCGCCTCACTGCTCTACCCGGAGCTGCCGAGCAACCCTTGGAAACAGACGATCAAACGCTATTTCACATGAGTTCGGGGCCACAGGCGATCGCCTGTGGCCCCGACTCTGAGCTGCAGCGGAAGAGTCCCTACTCCCCTGCCGCAATCGCATCGATGGCAGCCGGGTCGGACGATCGCAGGAACTCTTCGATACGAGCAGCCTCTTCGCCTTCACCGATCGCACCGGCGGCACGGCCGAGGGCATTGAGCGCGCGGAGGAATCCGCGGTTGATCTCGTGCTTCCACGGGATCGGACCGGAACCGCGCCAGCCGGCGGCACGCAGGGAATCGAGTCCACGGTGGTAGCCGACGCGAGCGTAGGCGTAGGAGTCGACGAGGCGACCCTCGCCGTGGGCCTCGTCGGCAAGGATCGCCCAGGCCAGTGAGGAGGCCGGCAGTCCGGCGACGATGTCGATGGGCTCCTCACCGGCGTCGAGGCGCTTCTTCGCTTCGACGTCGGCGTGGTCGTCGGGCAGGTAGGTTGGCTGGGGGCCCAGCTGAGAGGCGTCGAGGTTCCCGATGTGCGATGGGTTGCCGATGGGCTGTGTCATGTCATCTCCTGATCATTGGTCTGGTGCAGGGTTTCAGTTGGACTTCACTTCTGAGGGCTGGATGGAATACGGGTTGGTGCTCAGGGCTCCGTAGATCCCAGCGTCGGCGAGTTCCTTCAGCTGCTTCTCGTCCTTGACTCCGGTGCCCCAGACCTTGAGATTCGACTCGGTCCAGGTGCTCACCGCATCAGGTTCGACGGCAACCATGCTGTAACCCGACTTCTCCAAGTCCTCGGGCGAACTTGAGGAATAGTCACCGGTGAACATCACAGCCACCTCGGCGTCGGATGCGGCCTTGGCGACCTCGGCATCATCGGTGCGCACGATCGTCGAATCGGCGATGTCCGCCTCGGCGATCTTCTTCAGCACCGGGCCTGCGATCTCGGGCGAATCGACGGCGGGCATGAGCACGGTGTCTCCGGCCATCTCATCGACCATCTGGTCCCAGGTGATGGGTTCGCCCGGTGAGGTGTTCTTGCGCGGCGGCTTGATGTCCTGACTCAGGAACGAATCACGATCCAGCGAGGCCAGGTCGTCCTTGAGCTCCATCGCCTTGGGCGCGGACTTCGGATCCGCGGCGACGATGGTGCCATCGCCCAGTTCCGACAGGGTCGGTGCGGGCAGGTAACCGAACTTCGCATTCTCGGTGAAGGCGAATTTGGAGTTCGCCGGGTACACTTCGGAACCGCCGTCGAGGGCGGCGACCGCGGGCTTGTTGAGCGAGTCCACGGTCAGGCGATCCTTGCTGCTGAACATGTTGAACCCGAGGACAGCGACGACTGCGATGACGACGATGATGCCGGCCCACAGCGGTGCGTTGAAACTCTTCGGCGCCGGACGCTCGGGCACCGGAGCGCGTCCGGTCTCGAACGGCTCGTCGGCAGGCTGTTCGCTGCGTGCCTGTGCGCGAGTGTTCTGTTCATGTTCGCTGCGACCGTACCGACGATTCTTCTTGCTCAACGACTGCCGTCCTTCGTCGATCCGGCCCCGGTGACCAGTCCCCGCAGGAAACCGGCACCCCAGCACAGGTGCATGGTGGGCAGGATGAGGCCGAACCAGGCGCGTTCGCGTCGTCCACAGTCCTTGGCCGCCGAGGCGGTCGCGAGGATTGCCGACACGTATCCCAGGCTGGGGACGTGGACCAGAGAGGTGAAGCGGCGCAGGAATTTCGGCCATGCCTTCGTCCGCCCCGTGAGCTGCAGGAGGGCTTCGATGACGCTGGCGCCCATCCCGAGGACGAGCACCGGTGGCGCGAAGTAGCGCAGCGAGTTGGCCGATCCGTAGCGACGGATGAGTTCAGCACGCCAGATGCCGGTGGCCCAGAACTGCTGGGCGATCTTCGACCAGGAGTCACGTGGCCAGTAGGTGACCTCCATTTCCGGGTTGAACCAGATGCGCCCGCCTGCGGTGCGGATACGCAGGTTGAGTTCCCAGTCCTGTCCGCGTTTGATGCCTTCATCGAATCCGCCGAGGTGGTCGAATACCTCACGTCGGTAGACGCCGAGGTAGGCCGACTCGGCCTCGCCCGCTTCGTCACCGGAATGGTAGGAGGGGCCGCCGAGTCCGACCGGAGACATGTAGGCCCGGGCGACAGCCTTCTGGAAGGAAGTCCGACCGCGGGCGAGCATGAGCCCGCCGCAGTTCGCGGCCTTGGTCTGACGCAGGGTGTCGATGGCCTGCTTCGTATAGTCGGTGCGCAGCCCGGAGTGTGCGTCCACGCGGATGATCACCGGGTGATGAGTCGCGGCGATGGCCAGGTTGAGGCCGATCGGCGTAGCCGCCTGCGGATTGTCGACGGTCTGGATCCGTGGATCGTTCGCCGCCATGTCCGCGATGATCCGGTTCGTGTCGTCGGTCGAGGGCCCGAGGGCAAGGACGATTTCCTTGTCTCCCTCGTAGTCCTGGGCCAGGATCGTGGTGATCGCTTTGGCGATGTGCTCGGCCTCGTTGAGCACCGGCATGATGAAGGAGACACCAGGGCGTTCGGCCAACGGCGGCAGACCCTCCGGGGTCAGGATCTCAAGAATTTTCGACACGCCTTCAATCTTGTCATATCGCCTGTCTCTCAGCTTCAAGGGTCCAATCAGGATTGGTTCCCTCTCGTCTTTAGAGTCCGCTTGAGTCGGATGCGTCTTCGGACGGCTCTGTCTGCTTGTCCCTGATAACAATGCTTTGCCGATATTGTTCGGCAGGAGCATCGAGGGTGTATTCCACGACTTCGACCTTCTGATTTTGCAGTGCCGATAACACTTGTTCAGGTGTGACTGCGAAGTACTCACGCCGAAGATTGATTCGGTTGATCCGCTCAGACGAAAACGTCTGATGAAGCATCGTCTCGATGCCAACTGCATCGCTCGAGAAGAAGAGCGCGTGAACGTCGAACGTAAAAGGGACTGATGCGTCGCCTAGTTCACGCACTCGGTCCATTGGGTCCAGACGCCGGGTCATGCCGATCTTGACCACGTTTTTCCCAAATGAACCGACATTCGAAATGACATAAACGTACCCGGCCCTTGTATTTGCGGCACGGTAATCTACGTCGGCGATTGAATGCTCAACATCCTGCAGCTGGGAGAGTGCACGCTCCAGGCCTTCAGAGTCGCCTCGATCGCGCATTGCATCGGCGAGGTTCTGGTAGTGCATCTGCTCTTTCAGCAAATCAGCA
The DNA here is from genome assembly GCF_016107655.1 of Brevibacterium antiquum. GTDB lineage: Bacteria > Actinomycetota > Actinomycetes > Actinomycetales > Brevibacteriaceae > Brevibacterium > Brevibacterium antiquum. The sequence goes on along the minus strand of NZ_JABASX010000007.1, from coordinate 250,452 downwards.
CGTTTGGCCTTGAACTCAGCTTCCGCTTTTTTCTCTTCCCTGAGTTGCGTGCGACGCTCTCGCTCAAGCTCTTTCTCCCGGGCTTTGACTTGCAGATGTCGGTTGGCCAGTTCAATTTCCGACAGCCTCAATCGGTGGTATTCCTCCACGATATGCAGGTCGATCATCTGACCATTGCGCTCGACCTGTTCGCGAGCCTTCGACAGGCGCTTCGTACACGACTCAAGATTTCCGGCCTTTGCCGACTTCACCGCATTCTCCGCTTCGGCGTTATACGCACGAAGTAGGAGCTTCGACATGTTCTTGAGAAAGCGGCTCCCCTGACTCTTCGAATTGTTGAAGGTGAAACCGCTGGTCACCGTAGTCGCCGAATTCGACCGAACCATGCTCTTGTAGCGGGTACGAACTTGGTCCAGGTCCGCAGAAATCTGGACGGAGCTCTCAGCCGGATGCTCGAAATCAAACAATCCGAAATCCTGAACTTCTGCTTCAGCTCGGATATCGACGAGCTGTTTCTGCTCATCGGATATGAGCCCTCGCGTGGTTTCGAGCGATCTCTGCGCGACTTCCAGTTCAGATCTGATCGCCGTCAGCTCTCTCTGATGTGACTGCTCGATCTCCTCAGTTCGCTCGATCGTCTCCTTCTCGACCTGCTGAGCGCTCACGGCTCCGTCTATGTTGTTTTGGCGAATCCAATGGTTCAGCTCATCGAGCTCTTCTTGCAGTTCCCGAGCACGTCGTTTGCCGTTGAAGAGTCCGATCTTTTCGCTCGTGACTTCCGCTGCGTTGCTGCGCACGGGTTGGGACTGCGCCTGTTCTTGACGAGGCGTATCTTCGGTCGGTCCAGATTGACCCACGTCCGGGGGCGGTTGAGTGCTCGTTGGCTGAAGTGGCTGCTGCAAGCGTGGGGGCTGCTGAGGCTGCCGTGGCTGCGCGTGAGGTGTCCAACGCACGCCATCGAACCATCTGACCAGGGTGTTGTTTCCCGGGTCGACATACCAACCGGGAGGAGGAGCACTACTCATGTAGACATCTAAGCACAAGATCAGGTTCGCCCCGACCTCTTGACGAATGGGAAGGACGCGCTTTCCGAAACGATGGCCCGTCAGGCGAATCGCGCCTACAGCTTGTGCGACAAGACACACTCCCGTATATTTCCAACGTAGGACATCATACGTCTTATGTATAAGTCGGGATTTGGCACTGACGCACTCCCGTTCGGTCTTATTGTGGAGGAGGGAGCATGGACGCTCCGGGACTCGGCGGCCTGAATTGGGCCGTGATCATCATCTATCTGCTGGCCACGCTGGGAATCGGGGTCTGGTTCACCCGTAGGGCGAGCGCCGGAACCGATTCCTTCTTCAAGGCCAACGGCCGCATTCCGGCGTGGGCGGCAGGCTTCAGCATCTATGCCACAACCCTGTCGGCCATCACCTACATGTCCACGCCTGAACAGTCCTTCCTCACGGACTGGTCCTATGCTGCGGGCAACATCGCCATCTTCGCGATCGTGCCTCTGCTCGTCCTGTTCTACATCCCCTTCTTCCGCAAGCTCGACGTCACCACCGCCTACGAATACCTAGAAGAGCGCTTCGGGCCCACCATCCGCATCCTCGGATCACTCCTGTTCGTGCTCTTCCACATCGGACGTGTGGCCATCGTCATCTATCTGCCCACACTGGCCATCAGCTCGGTCACCGATATCAGCCCTGTGGTCGTCGCCGCCGCGGTCGGCGTTCTGTCCGTGGTCTACACCTTCCTCGGCGGCATCGAAGGCGTCATCTGGTCAGATGTGGTCCAGGGCATCATCCTCCTCGTCGGCGCCGCCGTGATCCTCGTCTTCGGCATCGCCGCGCTCGACGGGGGGCTGGCCACGGTGGCCGCCGACGCGGCCGCGGATGACAAGTTCATCTCGGCCGACAACTGGAAGTTCGGCGGCGCGGCAGCGGCCATCCCGATCGTCTTCCTCGGCTCCGTCTTCAACAATCTCCACCAATACACCGCCAGCCAGGACGTGGTACAGCGCTACCAGACGACCGACTCTCCCAAGAGCACGATCCGATCCCTCATCGTCAACGGATTCCTCGCCCTCCTGACGATTCCTCTGTTCTACGGAATCGGCACAGTCCTCTACAGCTATTACCAACATGCCGAGGCTCTCCCCGAGGGATTCAACACCTCGGCCCTGGTGCCCTACTTCGCCGTCACCGCACTTCCGGCGGGTATCTCGGGTCTGCTGATCGCCGCGATCTTCGCGGCCGCCCAGTCGACGATCTCCTCGAGCCTGAATTCGATCTCTGCCTGCGTCACCGTCGACATCAGGGATCGGTTCTTCCCACCCAAGAGCGGTATTGCCCGCACCGGTGTCGGCTTCTCCCGACTCGTCATCGTCATCGTCGGAGCACTCTCGGTCGGAGTCGCCCTCTACCTGTCGGCCACGGACCAGGCCCAGACCTGGGACCTCTTCCTGTCCATCACCGGACTCTTCGGGGTCCCCCTCGCCGGTGTCTTCGCGCTCGGCATCTTCACCAAACGTGCCAACAGCGCCGGAGTCCTCAGCGGCCTCATCCTTGGCGCCGCCGTCGCCTGGTACGTCCAGGACGTCGCGGGTCTGACACCCTTCGCCGTCTCGGCCGTCGCCTTCATCGGCGCCGTCGTCTTCGGGTATGTCATCTCCCTGTTCACCGGATCCCGGCAGCCACACACCGACCACGACGTGACCGCACTGACGATCTACGGCAAACGTGACCAGTACACACGTCGCATCCCATCCTCCCCGGCGACAGCCTCGGCGGGGGCAAGCAGCACCACCAAGCAAGGACACGAACATGAATGAGTTCCACGGCATCATCCCTCCACTCCTGACCCCGCGCACCGAGCGCGGAGAGCTGGACCGCGAGGGCACCGCCTCCCTCGTCGACCACCTCATCGAGGGCGGAGTGCACGGCATCTTCGCGCTCGGCTCCTCGGGTGAGGTCCCCTATCTCACGTCGAGCGAACGCGACCAAGTGCTGAGCACGGCCATCGAGGCCGCCAAGGGGCGGACCCCAGTTCTGGTCGGGATCAGTGAACAGACGACGGGCCGAGTCCTCGACGAGGCGAAGCGCCTGCTGTCGATCGGTGGTGACGCCGCCGTCGTCACCACCCCCTTCTACGCACTCTCCGATGCGGCCGAGATCGAACAGCACTTCCGCACGGTCGCCGAACACCTCGATGTTCCGGTCTTCGCCTACGACGTCCCTGTGCGAACCCACACGAAGCTGCCGCACGAGGTCACGGTCCGACTCGCCAAAGAGGGCGTCCTCGCCGGAGTCAAGGACTCCTCGGCCGATGACGTGTCCTTCCGTCGCCTGCTCATCGAGACCAAGGACCAGCCCGACTTCGCGGTCTTCACCGGCCACGAGGTGGTCGCCGACGGTGCGCTGCTCGGCGGCGCCGCCGGAATCGTTCCGGGACTGGGCAATGTGGACCCGGCCGGATACGTTCGCCTCTACGACGCCGCCCGTGCCGGCGACTGGGCCGCCGTCGTAGACGAACAGGATCGCCTGGCACGACTGTTCCAGATCACCGCCGCCCCCACTCCCGGACGCGTCTCCCCCGGTGCCGCAGGCCTCGGCGCCTTCAAGACGGCCCTGCAGCTCATGGGTGTCATCGGCTCCAACCGCATGGCCGAGCCGATGCTCGCACTCGATGCAGAGGAGACCAACCGCGTCAGGGAGGTCATCTCCGCCGAGGGGCTTCTGTGACCTCAGCTGCCATCGTCGCCGTCGATGTCGGAGGCACGAAGATCCGTGCCGGCTGTGTCATCGATGGCGTCCTCGATCACCTCCTTCAGGTGCCGACGCCTGCCCGTGCGGGGAGTTCGGCAATTCTGGACTCCATCGCCGAGGTGGTCCGCGGAGTCATCCGCGACACCGAGGAGTCGCTCGGTGCCGGGATGGTTCACCGTTGGAGGGTCGGGATTGGGTCTGCGGGAGTCATCGACCCGGAGTCCGGGACCGTCGTCTCCGCCACCGATTCCCTCGTTGGTTGGGCCGGGACCCAGGTGAGCGCTGGGCTCAACGATCGCCTCGGTCTCGAGACGCGAGTCGTCAACGATGTGCACGCTCATGCGCTCGGCGAATCCTGCGCGGGGGCGGCCAGAGGAAGCCGCAGCTCGCTGCTCGTCGCCGCGGGCACGGGCATCGGCGGTGGCTTCATCACCGGGGGCCGTCTGCTCACCGGCCGGAACTCTGCGGCAGGACACATCGGTCACCTTCCCGTCGCCGCAGCCCAGGGGCTGCCCTGCCCCTGCGGGAGTGAAGGGCATGTGGAGGCGATCGCCTCGGGCCCGGCCGTGCTCGGCGCTTATCGACAAAATGGCGGCAGCGCGGAGGTGTCCTCGACCCGTGAACTGACCGAGGTCGCACACTCCGGGGATGTCATCGCCAATGAGGTATTTGCGCAGGCCGGAGCGGCACTCGGCTCGGTTCTGGGCGGATTGGCCAATGTGCTCTCTCCCGACGTGATCGTCATCGGCGGCGGCCTTGCCGGCAGCGGCGAGCTGTGGTGGAGGCCTTTGCGCCAGGCGTTCGACCGCGAACTCATCCCCGCTGTCAGCGGTCTTGCCCTGCGGCAGGCACAATTGGGACAAGACGCCGCCCTCATCGGCGCCGCGAGCCTGTGGTCAGACGAGATGACCAGGACGCTGACCAGCAAGGAGCCTCAGTGATGTTCACTAAGCAGGAGATCCTCGATACCCTGCGCGGAGGTCTCATCGTCTCGGCCCAGGCCTACCCGGGCGAGCCCATGCGGGATCCTCGTACCATGGCTCAGGTTGCGGCCTCCGCTGTGCGCGGCGGTGCGGCCGCCGTGCGCATCCAGGGCATCAGCGACATCCAGGCCACATGCTCTGCTGTCGAGACTCCTATCATCGGTCTGTGGAAGGACGGTTCCTCCGACGTCGTCATCACACCGACCTATCAGCACGCCCACGCCGTGGCCCTGGCCGGGGCTCATGTGGTCGCCCTTGACGGCACTCGCCGCCAACGCCCGGACGGATTGACCTTGGCGCAGACCATCGCCCGCCTGCATACGGAGACGAACTCCCTGGTCATGGCCGATTGCGGCAGTTTCGAGGATGCACGCGGTGCAGCCGAAGCCGGTGCAGATCTCATCGGCACCACCCTGGCCGGCTACTCAGGCGAGCGCCCGAAGACCACGGGACCCGACCTCGAACTCCTTGCCGAGATCCGGGACGCGGAGCTGGGACCGATGCTTGTGGCCGAAGGCCGCATCCATTCACCGGCCGATGCAGCAGCGACCTTGACCGCCGGCGCCGAGGCTGTGGTCGTGGGCACAGCGATCACCCACCCGACGACGATCACGTCCTGGTTCGTCGACGCCTGCGAGCCTCGCTGACTGCCGGTCTCGCTGGCTGCGAGCTCTGACCTCAGAGCCTCTGTCCGTCGAGTTTGCACGCATAGATATGTCGGTAATAGTCACCCAACTGCAACCGTGAGGCGGCCTCGTCGTCGACGAGAATCGTGACATGAGGATGCATCTGCAGCACCGTGGCCGGCCACATCGATGAGACCGGACCTTCGACCATCTGGTGCACGGCCTCTGCCTTATGACCGCCGGTGGCGATGAGCATGAGGTGCCGGGCTTCGAGAATCGTCCCCAGGCCCTGGGTCAGACAGTGCTGTGGGACTGCGTCGACATCGTCGTCGAAGAAGCGAGCATTGTCGATCCGCGTCTGCCGTGCCAAGGTTTTGACCCGCGTCCGTGAGGACAGGGAAGATCCGGGTTCGTTGAAGGCGAGGTGACCGTCGGCGCCGATACCGAGGATCTGCAGGTCGACTCCCCCAGCCTCGGCGATGGCACGGTCATACTCCGCCGAGGCGGCGCTGAGGTCTTCAGCCGTCCCATCCGGGCCCTGCACCGCGCCCTTCGCGAAGTCCACGCGGGAGACGAATTCGTTGTCAATGACGTTGCGGTAGCGCTGCGGATGCGAGGCCGGCAGTCCCACATATTCGTCGAGCATGAAGCCGCGCACCTCGGCGAATGAGAGTCCGTCCCGTTCGTGACGCCGTGCCAACTCATCGTAGACGCTGAGCGGGCTCGACCCGGTAGCCAGACCCAGCACGGGTGAGGGCTCCTCGCGCACGAGGGCCTCGATGGCGTCGGCGACGAGCGTGGACAGCTCGCGTTCAGGGGCGATGATGACTTCCATCAGTTCTCTTCTCTCAATCGACGTCGCGGTCGAGGGCTCGGGCAATCGGATCATAGTGGACTGTGATCGCGGCGTGGAAGGCTTCGGCATCTCCGGCCTGAGCCGCCTCGAGCATCTCCCCGTGCGCTTTTGCGGTCTGTTCCAGATCGGCGGCCACGGCGACGTTGAGCCGGGGAAGCACTGCCGTGTGCACGTCCCAGAAAGCGGCGACGAGTTGGCCGACGAGCGAATTGTCCAAGGCCGACAGCAGCCCCGTGTGGAAGGCCCGGTCCTGCTGGGGAAACGATCGCCCGTCCTTGGCCATGGCGACCATGTCGTCGACAAGCGCTGAGAGCTCAGGGTTCGTTGTGCCCTGCAGACTTCTCACTATCGCCTCAGACATTCCGAAGTCGAGGGCCTGGCGGACTTCGACGACGTCCCGCAGTGCTCGCAGGTCATCGCCGGGGCTGAGCACTCCGCGGAAGACCAGTGCCTCGACGAGCGCGTCGAGAGACATCTCGCCGACGTAGGTTCCGTGCCCGTGCCGGACGTCGACGATGTCGAGCGTGGACAGTTTGCGGATGGCTTCCCTGACATTCGACCGGGAGACGCCGAGGCGGTCGCACAGGTCCCCTTCGGTGGGCAGGAGATCGCCAGGCCTGAGTCCATCGGAGAGAATGAGATCCTTGATCCGGTCAGATGTCGTTGTCTTCGCCATCCTCGCCCTCCACAGATCGATCAGCACCGGACCTCCATCATACGTCTGACATCAGATGTACTTCCAATGAAGGAACCACGCCGCCGAGCCAGCTCAGAGGCCGCGGGAGATGAGCTCCTTCATGATCTCGTTCGTGCCGCCGTAGATCTTCTGCACACGGGCATCGGCGTACATGCGCGCGATCGGGTATTCCATCATGTAACCATAGCCGCCGAAGATCTGCAGGCAGCGGTCGATGACATTGGTCTGGGCATCCGTCGCCCAGTACTTGCCGGCGGAGGCCTGTTCGGTCGTGAGCTTCCCGTCGATGTGCAACTGAGTGAGGTGGTCGACGAAGGTCCTGGTGGAGAACGCCTCAGTGGCACACTCGGCGAGGACGAACTTGGTGTTCTGGAACTTCATGATCGGCTGCCCGAAAGCCTCACGTTCCTTCGCATAAGCCACCGCTTCGCGCACTGCAGCCTCGGCAGTCGTCGCTCCCGCCACGGCGATCGCCATGCGCTCCTGGGGCAGCTGCTGCATGAGCTGGATGAATCCGCGACCTTCGACTCCGCCGAGGACGTTGCCGACGGGCACGCGCATGTCCTCGAAGAAGAGTTCGCGAGTGTCTTGGCCGCGTTGGCCGACCTTGTCCAGGACGCGTCCGCGGGAGAAGCCGGGCAGGTCGGCAACCTCGGCGACGATGAGGGAGACACCTTTGGCGCCGGGTTCCTCACTCGTCCGGGCGACGATGACGAGGATGTCGCAGTGCGTGCCATTGGAGATAAAGGTCTTCGAGCCGTTGATGACGTACTCGTCGCCGTCGCGCACGGCTTTCGTCTTCACACTCTGCAGGTCAGATCCGGTGCCGGGTTCGGTCATGGCGATCGCGGCGACCAGTTCGCCGGTCGCCATGCCGGGCAGCCACCGCTGCTTCTGTTCCTCTGTGCCGAAGGTGTTGATGTAGTGGGCGATGATCGTGGAGTGGACGCTGTTGCCCCAGGCCGCATCGCCGGCGAATCCCTGTTCCTGGAGGATGATCGCCTCATGGGCGAAGGTGCCGCCGCCTCCGCCGTATTCTTCGGGGATGGAGATGCACAGCAGTCCGGCATCTCCGGCCCGGTTCCACAGCTCACGGTCGACCTGGTGGTTGTCGATGAAGGTGTCCTGGTTGGGCACGATCTCTTTGTTCATGAAATTGCGCACGAGTTCGCGCAGGTCATCGGTTTCCTGCGTCTCCCAGGTACCGCGGTATCCGTCGAGGATCATGGGTGTTCTCCTTTGAAGTCTGTTTCTCTTTGTGTGATTCAGGCGCCGGGTGTGACGGGCGAAGCCGTGCCGGTCGAGGCTGTGCCGGTCGAGACCGCAGTGACCGGTTCGAGGGGAAGGTCGTGGGCTCGTGCCAGCTCCATCCACTGGCTCGTGGGCTTCGTGGCGAAGGCCGCTTCGAGGCTCACGTGATCGTTGCCGACGTGCTGAGCCAAGGCTTTGGCGAAGACGGGTTCGACGCAGCCGACAGCAATAGTCCCATCAGCTGTGTCATAGGTCCGGTAGAACGGTGATCCCCCACCCAGTGGGCCACCTGGCGAGCTGAGACCATGCCGGGCTGGTCCCGCGGCTCGGGCTGCGGCTTCGTCGAGCACGACGCGGTTGACGATGCTGGTCTTCTTCCCGTCGGTCTGCGAGTCGCGGTGGTGCAGTCCGGCCAGCGCTGCAGTCGCTGCGCTCTCGCCGCCGACGATGTCCGCGACGGGAATCGTCGGGGTCATTCCGGGAATGAGGGTTCCGTGGGCGGCCTGATAGGTGAGGTCGTGGCCGGGGACGTCCTCCCGCTCCCCTGCGAATCCGACGATTTCGACGTGGACGAGTCCGTAGCGCTCGACGATGGAGGGCAGTCCGAGCGCCCGTGCCGCTCGTGGCCGCATGGCGGTGATGAGCACATCGGCTTCCGCTGCGAGTTCGCGGATTCGGGCGATTCCTTCGTCATCCTTGAGGTTGAGCGTGAGGATCTCGTGGCCGGCGGTGAGCTCCCTGTAGTACTCGGGGACGACCTGTGCGACCGGGTCGCCCGTCGGGGGTTCGACCTTGATCACCCGCGCCCCGAGGCTTGACAGCCGTGCGGCCGCGTAGGGCCCCGGCAGATTGATCGCGAGATTGATGACCGTGACCCCGGCCAGAAGATCGTGCTCGCTCATTGATGGTCCTCCCGTTGACTCTGCTGCTGACCTTGCGAAATGTCTTTGAACCCAAGAAGTGCTTTCCCAATATTGAATGACTGTATAAGCTATTGAAAGATTGTTCAATCGTTTGGATGCGAGGATTATCCAGGACAGACTGTCCACGAGAGACGATGACCACAGATCACACCGTGAGGAGTGCCATGGCGGAGACCGACGACACCGGCTTTCAAGCCGCCGGCCGCGACGACCTGACAAGTCGTGCCCGGATTCGCAACGCTGCCTTGCACCAGTTCGCGGTCAAGGGTTTCGCGGGCACTCCGCTGCGCACCATCGCCACCGAGGCGGGCGTCGCCATCGGACTCATCGGCCACTACTTCGGGTCGAAGGAGGGGACCAGGGAGGCGGTCGAGAGCTGGATCGTCGGACTCTTCGCGTCCGCCCTCGATCGCGCCGATTCCCAATCGGCCGACACGGTCGCCGACGTCACCGTCCGTGACGAGACCGTGGCACAGATGCTCGCGGGCAATCCGCTTGTTGTCGACTACCTGCGACGACAGGTTCTGGAGCTGCCCACCGACGGGATGCTCATCTCGCGCCTGGCCTCCCTGACCATGGAAAGCGTCGAGGCCATGCGCAATGCCGGGCAGGCCTCGTCCAGCCGCGACCGTGTCGAACAGGTTGTCACGGCCATGGTCCGCCAGCTCGGCAGGCTCTTCCTGCAGCCGCTCGTCGATCAGGTCATCGATTCCTTCCCTGAGGAGGAACAGCCAGCCATCCATCCGGAACTGCGTGTGGAGATCAAGACCGCACAGTAGGAGGCTCCTGTCGCCGGCTGTCCGGCCGCCTTCAGATCGATCAGTCCTCGCGTCTCGGGTCCGGTCACGACTAGAGTGGGTCAGCAACAGATGTTGTAAGACCATCGCACCTACATAGGCTCGGAGCAATCATGGAAATCCTCACCGGTAGCGTCGTCGTTATTGTTGTCATCGTCCTCATCCTCGCCGTACTGCTGTTCGGCAAGCTGAGGACCAGCTTGTTCTTCACGGTCAAGACGCAGGAGAACATCATCGTCGAGCGATTCGGCAAGTTCAAGAAGGTCGCGAAGCCGGGCCTGAACTTCAAGATGCCGCTCGTCGAAACCACCAGCAAGCCGATATCGCTGCGAGTTCAGCAGCTTGAGGTCAATATCGAGTCGAAGACGAGTGACAATGTCTTCGTCACCGTTCCCGTGGCCGTACAGTACGTCGTGGAAGAAGACAACGTCACCGACGCGTACTACAAGCTGGCGAACTCCGAGGAACAGATCAGATCCTATGTCTTCGACACCGTGCGCTCCGCCCTGTCGGGACTGACCCTGGACACAGCCTTCGAATCGAAGGACGATATCGCCGAAAACGTCGAACGTCGCCTTTCGGAATCGATGCGCCGCTACGGGTTCAAGATCGTGAGCACCCTGGTCACGGACATCACCCCGGACTCGAAGGTGCGCGACTCCATGAACTCGATCAACGCCGCACAGCGCGATAAGGTCGCCGCGCAGTCCCTGGCCGAGGCCGACAAGATCAAGCGAGTCACCCAGGCTCAGGCCGAATCCGAGGCGATGCGCCTGCACGGTGTGGGCGTGGCCGCTCAGCGCAAGGCTATTGCCGAAGGCATCGCCGAACAGTACGCGAAGCTGCAGGAAGTGGGCATCGACAAGACCGCCGAGCAGCTGCTCATGATGACCCAGTACTTCGACACCATGCAGAACGTGGCCCAAGAGGGCCGCTCGAATGTGCTGTTCATGCCCTCGAATCCCGGCGGCCTGGGCGAGATGACGCAGGAGATCAGGAACACTCTCTTCGCGGCCAACGCATCCGAGGATGCGAAGAACACCACGGGGCTGCACGGAGCCACCGGGCCCCAGTCTCAGCAGCAGTCTGTGTCGAAAGCGGCGCAGAGCGCACGCGCCGATACGAAGTCGGCGATGAAGCGTGCAGTCGACGCCGTCAGGCACAACACAGACAACGAGGGCTCGACGACCGACGGTTCCTGAATCTTCCCACACCACCCATCGCGAAATCGATCACCAACGGAAAGAAGAACGATGAACACTCTCTACACCGCAGAAGCACTTGCCACCGGAGAAGGACGCGACGGACGTGGCCGCACCAGCGATGGCAAGGTCGACGTCGACCTTGCCACCCCCTCTGAGATGGGTGGGTCCGGCGAAGGGACCAATCCCGAACAGCTCTTTGCTGTCGGCTATGCCGCCTGCTTCCACTCGGCTCTGCGCCTCGTGGCCGGTAAGTCCCAGGCAAACGCCGACGATTCCGCCGTCGGAGCACAGGTGAGCCTCGGCAAGAACGATGGTGGTCGCTTCCAGCTGGCGGTGACGCTCGAGGTCACGCTCCCCCACCTCGATACGGCCGAGGCCGAGGCCCTGGCCAACAAGGCCCACGAGGTGTGCCCGTACTCCAACGCAACCCGCGACAACATCGAGGTCACCATCACCGTCACCGACGACTGACTGCCAAGCCACACGCCATGGGCGATAAGCCCAGACACGAATCGGGGACCGGACGCGATCATGCGTCCGGTCCCCTCTTGTGGTTCAGCTCCGCGTCACCCCGTCAGCATCGGCTGCAGCTTCAACCGCAGCAGCGACGGCTGGAGCGACCCGCTCGTCCATCGCACCGGGCACGATGTAGTCCGGTCGCAGGTCGTCGCCGACCAGATCCGCAATGGCACGAGCAGCGGCGAGCTTCATCGCATCGGTGATGTCGGTGGCTCCCACGTCCAGGGCACCACGGAAGATTCCGGGGAAGGCCAGGACGTTGTTGATCTGGTTCGGGAAGTCACTGCGACCCGTGGCCACCACTGTGGCGTACTTCGCGGCGATATCCGGCAGAACCTCCGGGTTCGGGTTGGACAGGGCGAAGATGATCGCATCGTCAGCCATCTGCGACAGGTGCGCCTCGTCGATGGTGCCACCGGAGACTCCGATGAACGCATCCGCACCGTCAAGTGCGGCATCGATCCCACCGGAGATCGCCCGCGGGTTCGTCTCGGCGGCAAGCGCCTGCTTGGTCTCGGTGAGGTCGCCACGACCTGATTCCACGATTCCTTTGGAGTCGAGGACGACGACGTCGCCGACTCCGGCATCACGCAGAATCTTCACCACGGCCACACCTGCAGCGCCTGCGCCGGAGACGACGACGCGCAGTGACTCGAATGGCTTGTCCACCACGCGCAATGCGTTTGTCAGCGCGGCAAGGACGACAACGGCCGTACCGTGTTGGTCATCATGCATGACGGGCATGTCGAGGGCGGCCTTGACGCGGTCCTCGATCTCGAAGCAGCGAGGTGCGGAGATGTCCTCGAGGTTGATGGCGCCGAAGGTGGGAGCCATGCGGACGATGGTCTCCACGATCTCGTCAGTGTCGTTCGTGTCGAGGACGATCGGAATCGCGTCGAGCCCGGAGAAGCGCTTGAACAGTGCGCACTTGCCCTCCATGACGGGCAGCGAGGCCTTTGGCCCGATGTCGCCGAGCCCCAGCACGGCCGAGCCGTCGGAGATGACGGCGACGAGGCGGCCGGTCCAGGTGTGGGTGCGAGCCAGCTCCGGCTCGTCCCTGATCGCGGTGCAGACCTTGGCCACGCCGGGTGTGTAGGCGATCGAGAGATCGCGCTGGCTCTCGAGCGGGCGGGTGAGCTCGGCGGAGAGTTTTCCGCCTTCGTGTGCGGCGAAGATCTCCCCATCTGTGATGGCAGGAGCAGAGGTCTGTGCCGACTGTGCGGCAGTTTCGGTCGTAGTCGTCATAGTTGATCCCTTAAGGTCGTGTGACGGCCGGCGGAAAACCAGTGCTGTCATCGAATTTCGTCGATCACTGTTCGTGCACCGTATGGTGCTCGAGACAGCGCTCGGTCAGGACTGAAGGCCACGCGAAGGTTAGTGCGGTGACGTCTGCGATGATGCGTGCTCTGACCCCTTTGTGAAGGAATCGGCGACCATGCGCAGTGCAGAAGCGGCACGCACAAGGGCGAGCTTCGACCTTGTGGGTCGCTTCCGGCAACTTGGCCAGCATAGTCCAACACCGTCGCCAGGTCACCCGAAATCGTCACCTCCGCCGAGGTTTCCCCTCATTCCAGCGGCATGTTCATCAGACCTTTGACCGCAGTTTGACCACCGCTGCGGGTAGCTGTGTCGCCTCCGATATTGAGGGCGACCCCGACTCAGCGCAGATAGAGGCGAGAGGGGTCGAGATCGTCCCTGAGCACCGCCAACTCTTCTGGCGTAGGCGCTTGAGTCGTCTCGAGGTCAGTCGCGACCTGCAGGTCCCATCCGGTCTGGCGGACAACCTCGGCGGGGTCGACTCCTGGGTGCACCGCGCTCAGCGTGAGCTCCTCGTCCCGGGCGAATCGAGTCATGATTCCCAGGTCGGTGATCACGTGCGTGACTCCTGCACCGGCGGGCATGGTGCCGACCTCGGACTGCGCGGCTCGGTGGGGGCTGGGCGAGGTGACGAAGTCGAGAGTCTCGACGAATGTGCGCGGGGTGTGCCGACGCATGACGAGGAAGATCTCGGCCGCCCCGGCCATGGCCTCGATCGCTCCCCCGGAACCGGGAAGCCTGCTGTCAGGGTGCTCCCAGTCATCACCAATCAGAGTCGAGTTGAGGCTGCCGTAACGGTCGACCTGCGCTGCACCGAGGAATCCGACATCGATGCGCTGTCCCTGCAGAACGTAGTTGAACAGATGCGTCATCGGAATCACCGAGGCGGCTCCCGGTACCAGCACAGAGTCGGAGATGGTGCGCGGCAGGTCCGGTGGCCTGGCCCCGGTGACTCCCGACTCGTAGACGATCTCGATCTCCGGCGCCACGGTGCGCTGAGCCAGTGCGGTTGCCAGCGTCGGCAGTCCGTGTCCGGCGAAGACGACTCGGCGCCCGGCGAGGGCCCGGGCCGAATGGATGGTGAGCAGTTCACTGCTCGTGATGTCCTCACCAACATTCTTCGTGTCGGTGTGTTCAGGTGTGCCAGCGGTCATTCCCGACCTCCATAGTTGACGGGTCTCGAATAGGCGTCACGAATGCCCAATTTGTCGAAGTGGTCGGCTCCGAGCAATGCCAGGAATTCCTCATGATCTGCGGTGTCATGGATATTGGTCTGCAGCCACTGCTTGACCGCCTCGGCGTCACGGGCCAGAGCCGACCAGTCTCGGGAGAACGCGTCGTCGCGGTCGTAGTATCCCTGCACGGCGTGCGGATGTGCGCCGCGTGGAACTTCAACGACAGCGTCAACGACGTGGGACGGGACGATGGTGCGGTTCGGGTCGGATCGGATGATGGACTCGTCGACGATCTCCTCGACCGTGACGATGAGTCGGCGACCAGCGAAGGCGGCCTCGGTCTGGATCCCGAGCATGCCCCAGGCCTGCACATTGCCGGCAGCGTCGGCACGTTGAGCGTGGATGACTGTGAGATCCGGGTTGAGTGCGGGGACGACGTAGATCGGTGATCCACCATAGGGATCGGGAACGGATTTGATGCGAGGGTTCTTCTGGGCGAGATCACTGCCGCGATAGGAGGCGATCGGCTGGAACGGGAGCTTCGAGGCACCCGCCTGATACCTTGCCACCATTCCGCCGTGGCTGTATTCGTCGAACCACAGCGGATCCGGATCCGAATGCTCCACTCTCCGTCGAAGTTCGTAGAGGGAGCCTGCCGAGCTGTTAGCCACGAAGGCAGCGATCAGTCCTGTGAGGCAGTTCGCGCCGAGGAGCTGGTCGACGATGACATCACACGACATGCGCGCCAGGGTGAGATTCGAGAACTGCTGACGGATGATCTCGTGTGCAGCTGCGACCGGCACGAGGTGGCCGAAGCCCTCCAGCGCGACAGTATCGCCATCGTTGAGATGGGTGCGGATCGCCTCTGACAGGCTCATCGTCTTGTCCATCGCGTCCTCCTCGAGCATCGACTGACTGTGACCTCGATCATCCTGTCAAACTCATATATACCAGTCCAATGCAGATTGGACTGGATATTGATACAGATTGAGCATAAGTCATCGGTACTTGGTCAGGCACGCGGTTTTCTCGACCGAACGATCGCTTAGGTCACATCGGCACCGTAGACTCAGACTCGACCAGCATTTGCGCGACCGGCTCCAAAGACGGACGGTCGAGATGAGGAGAACCATGAGCGTTGTGTATCTGGTCCGGCACGGACAGGCGTCATTCGGCACCGACGACTACGACCGGCTGTCCACGCTGGGACA
This sequence comes from Brevibacterium antiquum, assembly GCF_016107655.1. Classification (GTDB taxonomy): domain Bacteria; phylum Actinomycetota; class Actinomycetes; order Actinomycetales; family Brevibacteriaceae; genus Brevibacterium; species Brevibacterium antiquum. The sequence continues at coordinate 235,122 of NZ_JABASX010000007.1, read as the reverse complement.
CGAGCAAGCCCGCATCACCGGCGAACATCTGTCTTCCCAGGAAGTTCAGCCCACACGAATCGTCCATGGTGAGATGCTGCGCCAGCGCCAGACTGCGGCGGGCGTCCTGACCGGCCTGCGCACCGAACCCAAGGGCGAAGTCGATGCCGGGTGGAACGAGTTCGACGCCAGCGAGCTCGTCAATGCGCTATCCGAGAGCGACCCACGTGCCTCCACCGATTCCACGATCTTCCAGCGCGTCCTCGAACAGGCATGCGCCAGGTGGGCCGCCGGCGCACACGACGCCGACTACACCGAAACGTTTACGGCCTTCACCAACCGCGTGGACCGCGCACTCGATGATGTGTGCACGAGAATGAAGTCCGGCGAAAGCACGGTCGTCGTCTCGAGTTCAGGTGCTATTGCCTGGACCGCGGCGAGGCTGCTGGGCGCAGGATTCGACCAGTGGCTCACGCTCAACCGAGTGACGATCAACTCCGGCGTCACGAAGATCATCACCGGCGCCCGCGGGACCAGCCTGATCTCCTTCAACGACCACGGACACTTGTCACCGGCCCAGGTCACCTACAGATAACCGGTTCGGTCTGCACTGACCGACGCATATACTCGCAGGCATGAGGCCTGGTACGAGATCACCGTATGAACGGGCTCTCGGCTCCCGAGTGACTCAGCTGCACCCGGTGCTCCAAAGCTACTTTGCAGCAATTCCCGCAGACTCTGTCGGCATCGGCGAAGGCGTCTTCGAACGCTTCGGCACCGAACGGTGGTGGCTGCGACCGCTCCTTGCGTGGTTGGCGCGACGGCATGTGATTGTGCCCGGGATGCACCGTCAGGTCCCGTTTCGGATCGAGAACCGAACAGTTGCCGGCCATCAGACCGCGGCCCGCACCCTGGAACTGGAATCGGGAACATGGACGATGGTCGACGCGGTGTCACTGTCTGAGTCGGGCCGAGTCGTCGATGTGCTGGGCGAACCGGCCCTCGTAGAGGCCGACTTCGACGTCGCGGCAGTCGATGGCGGGTTGAGCCTGAAGAGCCGGGCCGTAGCTGTGCGGTTGGGTCCTGTCCGCCTGCCTGTTCCGATGGTCATTCGTCCGGTGATCTCCCTGAGCGAGCGCTTCGACGCCGAGGTGGCACTCCAGAAGGTCAGTCTCACAGTTGATGTCCCTGCCCTGGGCCGAGTGTATGAGTACCACGGGTCATTCACCTATCGAATAGAGGAGGAGGCGTGACCTCGGAGACGAACCCTGCAGCAAGCCCTCATCGCCGCAGAGGAGATGCTCGGCACGGCCTTGTTCGCTCGAACTCCATTGCGTAACCTCGGGCCATGGCGAAGTATCGATGGACCGCAGCGAACATGCCCGCAATGGATGGTCGCACGGTGGTCATCACCGGAGCCAACAGGGGTGTCGGAGCCGCCACCGCAACCGCGCTCTCACACGCGGGAGCCCACGTTGTTCTGGCCGTCCGTGATACGCAGCGTGGCGAGAATGTCGCACGCACCATGGGCAGAAGCACCGAAGTCCGAGAACTCGATCTCGCCGATCTGTCCTCCATCAGAGCGTTCGCACAGTGGTGGAGCGCTCCACTCGACATTCTGATCAACAATGCAGGAGTCGCCGGTCACCGAGGTGCTCAGACCAAGGATGGATTCGACCTGCAGTTCGGCACCAACCATCTGGGTCACTTCGCACTGACGAATCTCCTCCTGCCGCGCATCACCGACCGGGTGGTGACCGTAGCGTCGGGGGCGCACAAGGCCGGCGATATCCATTTCGACGATCTGGGCCTGCGCAATCGCAGGTACGGCTTCGCGGAGTCATATGGCCAATCCAAGCTGGCGAACCTGCTGTTCACTCTCGAACTCGAACGCCGCCTGCATCGGGCGGGCTCTCGCGTTGTCTCCTTGGCTGCGCACCCCGGCTACTCGGCGACAAGCTTGGGGACCCAAGGCCAGCACAGAGCTCTCGTTGCCGCTGCCAATCTCGCAGGACGCCTCTTCGCCCAAACCAGCGAACACGGGGCACTGCCCACACTGTTTGCCGCGACTCACGACCTACCCGGTGCCAGTTACGTCGGTCCGGACGGCCGCGGGGAGCTGCGCGGCTCCCCGACCTTGGTGGGACGGTCTTCGAAGGCCAGTGACCTTGCTGCCGCCTGCCGGCTATGGGAGGCCTCTGAGGAGCTCACTGGCATCAGCTTCGGGCTTGCTACGGACTGATGGTTCACTCACAACTCTCTGCCCTCGCTTGTTTCCGCGCCGTGAGTTCGGTGACCAGGGTGCGCACGAGTGCGCCGAGGCGGAACCTGTCGGGGATCACCGGCTCGATTCCGTGCTCCACCAGTGGTGCCGCAGTGACATTGCCGACCACAGCAGCCAGCACACCGGACTGATCGGTGAACGCGGCGAGGACCTCCGGCAGTAGGCCCTGTTCGCGGGCGGCATCCAAAAAGGCGGTGACCCCGGGCGCCGAGGTGAAGGCCACGGCATCGCATTGGCGCCGTGCGACGAGACCGATGGCTGTCACCACGGCATCCCGGTCGGGGGCGGGGCCCCACCGATAGACCACCAACGAGCTGACCTCGGCACCTGCTGCGGCGAAGGCCTCGTCCAGACCGTCGGCGCCGGCTCCATGGTGCTGCACCGCGATCCGGAGGCCGCGCACGCCCTCACCGAGCAGCACCTGCTGGATCTCGGTGTTCGTCTCGGACTCGGCAACCCAATCCGGTGTCAGACCTGCCCCCTGGATCGCACCACGCGCCTTGGGCCCGCGTGCGATGATCCGAGCACTCCCGAGCATTGCGTGCCACTGCTCACTGAGACCCTCGGACTCGGCCACCTCGGCCCAGCCGTTGAAACCGACACCGGTGGTCACCACGACGACATCGGGTTGCGTGTCGATGAGGGCGCGAGTGCGAGCACCGAGCTCGGGGTCGTCGATGTTCGGGATGACCGACAGCGTGGGCGCGTGCACGATGGTCGCACCATGCCGCTCAAGGGCAGCGGCGAACTGTGGGGCCTTCCGTTGCGCGGTGAGAACCACACAGCAGCCGGACAGTTGGCTGCTCAGGCCGGTTCGAGACTCCTCCATGCACACATCCTGGCCCCCGCAGCTCATCAGAGCAACTCACGGATCGAGTCAAGAGCCAACCACCTCGGCTCCACTTCACCCGTGCATCCGCGCGCCCTTCACTACCCGGTCGACGGCATTCTTCGGCCCGCGCAGAGCGATTCCCACCAAGTTGAGATCCTCCGCCGCCACGGCTGCCACAGCTTCCCGATTCGCCGCATCATGTCCCGCTCGGCAACTCCGGAAGTTCCGTTTCGCAAACGAGTGCTCTATCTCGAGCCCGAATGGCTGCCCCACAACGCCGTCGATGCCGCCGCGGAGACTCCGACGCTCTTCGATCCGAATGTCATTTCGGCCGTCGACCAGATCGTACAGCCGCACCTGAAATCACCAGTCGACACGGCTTCTGACGCACCTCTTGCCCGTCGACTCCGTCATCTGCTCGATGATCGTCTGCAGGAGACCTTCACCATCGCCGAGGCGGCCGCCCAGTCCGGCTTCCACGACCAGTCCCATCTCACCCGGCACTTCCGCCGGACGTTGGGGACGCCCCCGGGAGTCTTCGCGGCCTGATCCGAGTTCTCCCAAAGACTGACAGACTCCTATGATCCGCTTCATCTCGCCTGACAAGCACCACCGGATGCCAACACAGAGTCGCAATCACACCGTCAGCAGTCCACCGTTCAGTGACTCCCCGTGCACGCTACAACCCTTTCCGCGCGAAGCGGTTACAGTCGTGGTCCTACTCGACGACTCCGCAGGCCACGCGCATCTTGGCGTCACCAGCACCCGCTGTTTCCTCATCCGCACCCTCGGAGGCGTAGCGTTCGGGAATGTTGGCGAAGTTGTCCGTTCCTGAATGAATCATGACTGCACTGCCATCGTCATCAGCCAAGTCCTCCGGGCTGAACCGGTCGGTGGTGAAGGACAGCTCACCGGTGCCGTCCTCATTGACGAGCAGGCTGGGCAGATCACCAGCGTGGTTCGGGTGCTTGGCCTCGTCGGAGCCCATATGCCCCCCGGCGGAGAGGAAATCGCCCTTCTTCTCGGGCTTGTCCGCAGCCGCGCTATCAGGTTCGCATTTACCCGTGGCATGAACGTGAAATCCATGGAATCCTGGCTCGAGTCCCTCGACTTTCACTGAAACCTCGGTCCCGCTCTTGGTCCGACCAAATGATGCGGTGCCGGCTGCTGTACCGTCAGATTTCTGCATGTCCGCCTTAGCCTCCGCCGAGCTGGCGGAGGTGCTGGCATTGTCCGATGCGCCCTCATCGCTCGTCTGTGCTGAACATGCGGCGAGCAGCAGCGTCGCTGATGCCAAGGCGGGAAGGGCAAGGGTTCTCTTGTTCATCATGACTCCATCATCATTCCAGGCGGTATTCAGCGTCTGTGACCAATACTAGATGGACTGCTAAGGCCCGAACAAAACAAGCCGTCCTGTAATCTGGCCGAAGGAGAACGATTCAACCATCCGCGCTGAGCAAGACTCGAGTTCAGTCAGGCTCCCTTGCTGCACAATCCCACACCACCCCTCCGGCAATACAGTGTATTGGTGACTTGATGGTCACTAGCGCAATCGACCAATACGGAGTAATGGAAGGGGGATGAGGGAACTTCAGCCACCAGAGGGCATCGGCAGCAGAGACAAAATCCTGCGGGCTGCCGCGACGATGCTCGGAGGGGTCACGCCGGCCCGCTTGGCAACTGCCCGCACGCTCACCATCGCTCCGGGCACCTTCATCAACGGGCTCTCGATCGCACAAGCGCTGCCGTCGGACGACACACATCTGCCCACCGAAATCGACGCGCTGTATGCGGTCGCCGATTGGGTCTTATCGCAATGACTATTTGGCGCTGGCGGCGCGGACACCTTCGATCGGCACCTGCCCTGCCTGCACCTATGAAGCCGAGTGCTCCCGCGCCAAAGCGATGGCCTCACGCGCAATCTCGCCAGGGTGCGATTCCGGTAGCCAATGGGATGCGCCTTCGAGGGGGACAAATCGGTATGGGCCTTCGACATATTCGGCGGTCAGCTCCGCAGTGGCGCGAGGGAAGGCGATATCTTCACTACCCCACACGAAGGTCGTCGGCACTGTGACTGGGGTGCTCGACAATCGAGCTCGGCCGTCCGCCGCCTGGTAGTACTTCAGCACCGAGTCCATTGCTCCAGGCTCGCTCAAGCGCGCTGTGTAGGAGGCCGCCATGTCATCAGGTACGTCACCGGTGTAGAGATCGATGAGTCGTTCTCCGTCATTGCGCAGCAGAGTGCGGGCAACTCCGTCCGGATGGTCTTGGATCGAGCGCATGTATTCCATGCGCTCGTACTGGTCCGGGTCCGCCTGCACCTGCTTGGCATGGGCGATCGGGTGCGGGGTCGAGACGACGGTGTTCGTCAGCAGACGCTCTGGATGGTTCGCGGCGTAATGCCATGCGACCATCCCACCCCAGTCGTGGCCGACGAGGTGGAAGCGACCCAGTCCCACCGAGCGTGAGATCTCGTCGAGATCCGCGACCAGGTGGGGCATCGTGTACTCATCGACGGAGACAGGACGTGCTCCAGGAGAATACCCCCTCTGGTCATAGGCGAACACGCTCATCCCCTGTTCCAGGAGCAGGGCCGCTGTCTTCTCCCAACAGGCCGCGAATTCGGGCCAACCGTGCAACAGCAGCGCATCGCCGAGCTGCGGATCAGGATGAGCCGGTATCGCCTGGAACCCGGCGAACTCACCACCCGAGGTGCTCACCGTCAGCGCCTGCGCATTCGCAACGAACGGCAGTTCTGCCAGACGGGCTGCCACCGAAGCATTGTCGAAAGGAGCGCCAGTACTCCGACCAGGTGATGGTTCGGATGTCGTTGACGTTGTCGTTGACGATGCCATGGAAACTCCTAGGTTCGGCGGGACCCGTCGGCAGGGATGCCCAGCGCGTTGACCCACAGCTTCGTTGCGGTCTCCACGAGAAGGTCATCGGTGCCCCAGTCCGGTTCTTCCAATGCGTATTTGAAATAGGCCATGCGCCCGACCATCAGCGACAATGCGCTTGCCGACATAACCGGGTCAAGGCTCGGATCGGCAAACCCCTCGTCTTGGAGCTTCTTGATCCACCTGCAGTTCCGTTGGGCGAAGGCTCGTCCACGGTCGAGTCGCAGGCGCCTGAACTTCGGGTCGACCGCGGCCACCTGCTCGAGCAGGAGCATCAGTTTGGCGTTGCGTTTATACGCCTCGACATAGGCACGGTTGCCCGCTTCGAGCGACTCGACGACGCTGCGATCCTTGTGGTGCCCCTGCGGCGGGCCGGGGTGGAGCATATCCTCTTGAGCCTCATGCAGAACGGCAGCTAGAGCCTCTTCTTTGCTGTCGAAGTACGTGTAGAAGGTACCTGTGGAACACTGGGCCTCCTTCGTGATGTCCGTCAGTCGCGAATCGATGAACCCATCGCGTTCGAACACGGTGCGGGCAGCGGCCACCAGGGACGCGCGTGTGCGGATGCCTCGAGGAGTGGACGGGAGATCACGCGTCAGCGTGGGGTCCACCAGTGCGGGGAGATCTTCACCCTGTTCTTCGGTCTTCGACATGGTCAGCCCATCATACAATCCGTCGCCATTGCGGCTGCGGGCCTCAGCAGAGTCATGGCGCCAACCCGTTCTCTCTGGCGATGTCCCACCCGTGATCGATCATGGCTTGGATGTTCTCCGGGGTGAGGGTGATTCCCGCGGCGTTCTCAGGGTTGTCGAGGACCCGGCGGTAGACTCCCTCGGCGATGATGGCGACCTTCCACACTCCCAGCACATGCCAGAACCCCAACGCCTGCCCGTCGCGTCCGGAGGCACGCAGATATTCTGCAGCCATCTCTGCCCGGGTCGGGAAGCCGTCCAGGGCTGAGGCGGCGAACATTCCGCCCGGCAGTTCACCGGCCTGCGTCCAATATGCGAGCGCGCTGCCCATATCGGCCAGCGGATCGCCCAGGGTCGAGAGCTCCCAGTCCAGGACCGCTCGGATGCCTCCCGTGCTCTCGTCGATGATGACGTTGCGGATGTGGAAGTCGCCGTGGACCAGGGCGATCTCATCCGAGTCCGGGATGGTGTCACGGAGCAGGTCAGTCAGGGCGTCGAGGTCGGGCCGGTCCTGGGTTCGGCTTTCCTCAAGTTGCCGACTCCACCGTTTGAGCTGTCTCGGCGCATAGGGCTTCCGGGAGGCCAGGCCTCCCAGTCCCGCGGCATCGATGTCGACCGCGTGGATCTTGGCCAATGTCCGTGCGAGGTCGAGGCCGAGCCGCCGCCGCACGTCTGGGGTCAGTGAGTGTGCGGTCTCCTCATCATCGACGACGATGCCCTCCACGTGGGCCATGACGAAGACGGGAACGTCAGCGACGGCGGGGTCCGTGCACACACCGATCGTGGTCGGAACGGGAACTCCTGATTCCTGCAGCGCCGACATGATCTGATATTCGCGGGCAACGTCGTGAGCCGAGGCCAACAGTCTGCCCAGCGGGGGCCGGCGTGCGATCCACGCATGTCCGGCCTCGTCATCGATGCGGTACGTGAGGTTTGACTGGCCTTGGCCGACTCGGGTCCCCTTGAGCTCACCGACGACGGCCTCCCCCGCAGCCTGCATCCAGACTGCGAGAGCTTTCAGGTTGAGTTCGATACTCATCCGGCCTCCCGAGCGGTCTTCCGGCGGCGCAGTTCGCGGCGGGCGATCGAACGCTTATGCACCTCGTCGGGTCCGTCGGCCAGGCGCAGCGTACGCAGGTGCGCATAGAAGCCGGCCAGCGGAAAGTCATCCGTGACTCCGCCGCCGCCGTGAACCTGGATGGCCCGGTCGATGATGGTCAGGGCCATCTCTGGGGCCTTGACCTTGATGGCTGCGATCTCCGTTGCCGCTTCCCGGTTGCCCACGGTGTCCATCATCCATGCCGCCTTGAGCACGAGGAGACGGGTGGCTTCGATCTCGATGCGCGCCTCGGCGATCCAGTCCTGGATGTTGGCGCGATCGGCCACCGGCTGTCCGAAGGTGACTCGCTGCTGGGCACGGTCGATCATCAGTTCGAGGGATCGTTCTGCCATGCCGATCGTGCGCATGCAGTGGTGGATGCGGCCTGGCCCCAGTCGGGCCTGGCTGATGGCGAACCCATCCCCTTCACCGGAGAGCAGCGCGGTCTTGGGCACGCGCACATCCTCGAACAGGATCTCTGCATGGCCTTCCCGGTCCATGTACCCGAACACCGGCAGCCCGCGAACAATGGTGATGCCGGGGGTGTCCTTCGGCACGACGAGCATGGACTGCTGTCGGTGGGTCTCCGCGTTCGGGTCGGTCTTGCCCATGACGATGAAGACCTGGCAGTTGGCGTGCAATGCATTCGAAGCGAACCATTTCCGACCGTTGAGGACGTAGTCATCCCCGTCGGCGGTGATGCTCATTTCGATGTTCGTCGCATCGGAGCTGGCCACCTCGGGTTCTGTCATGCAGAACGCGGAGGCGATCTCGCCGGCCAGCAGAGGCTTGAGCCACTTCTCCTTGTGCTCATCGGTACCGAACAGGGCAAGTACTTCCATGTTCCCCGTGTCCGGTGCGTTGCAGTTGATGGCCTCCGGGGCGATCTCTGGGCTGCGTCCTGTGATCTCCGCGAGGTGCGCGTACTGCAGGTTCGTCAGTCCCGCACCCCACCCTTCGTAAGGCAGGAACAGGTTCCACAGTCCCTGCTTCTTCGCCTCGGCCTTGAGGTCTTCGAGGACCGGCGGGTGGAAGTTCGGGTCACCGGACTCGGCGCGTTGGCGGTGATAGACGGACTCTGCAGGGTAGACGTATTCGTCCATGAATGCGTTGAGTCTGGCCTGGTAGTCGAGGGTGGTCTCATCTGGTGCGAAGTCCATGGTTCCTGCTTTCTGGTCAATTCACTTAAGTAGAGCGAAATTCTTCGGTACAGCCGCGTTGTCAGAGTCAGCGGGTGGCAGTCTCGTTGGCGTCGCCGCCGACTTCGAGGAGCACTTTGCCTCGAACCGATCGGGAGTCGATGATCTCGAGTGCCTCACCGGCCTGCGCCATGGGAAGGACGGTGTGGATTGCAGGGTTGAGGTCTCCGGCAGACAGGTGGGGCCAGAGGGTTTCCCACTGCTGAGCCACCATCTCAGGCCGTCCGGCCAAAGCGGCTCCCCAGCCCACGCCTGCCACGGAGATGTTGCCCAGCAGCAGTCGGTTGACCTTCACCTCAGGAATCTGGCCCGCGGTGAAGCCGAGGACCAGGAGCGTGCCGAAGGTCGAGAGGCAGCGCAGGGAATCCGTGAAGCGGTCCCCTCCCACCGGGTCTGCGACCAGGTCGACTCCGCGCGGGAAGATCTCCTTGACTGCGTCTTTGAATCCGTCGGCGAAGACCACATGTTGTGCGCCGAGGTTGGCCACCGTGTCCGCCTTCTCCTGAGTGGAGACGACGGCGACGACTTCTGCACCGGAGGCGAGTGCGACCTGGACGAGGGCGCTGCCGAGTCCCCCGGCAGCTCCGTGGATGAGGACGCTCTGTCCTGCTTGAAGGTTCCCTCGCACGCGCAGAGCGAAGTCCGCCGTCAGCAGGTTCATCGGCATCCCGGCCCCGGATCGCAGAGACACCGAATCCGGCAGAGGCAGGACGCTGGCGGCAGGAACAGCCATGACCTCGGCGTAGGCTCCGGTGCCGGCAACACCGAGGACACGGTCACCCACAGAGAAGCCTGTGACCCCCTCCCCCAGTTCGCGCACTGTTCCAGCGACCTCAGAACCCATCGTGTAGGGCAGGGGCGGCTGCATCTGATATTGCCCGCGAGACTGCAGCAGTTCGGGGAATGTCACGCCTGCATAGGCGACGTCGATGAGGATTGTGCCGGGTTCGGCTGTGGGGGCGTCGACGTCTGCGAGTGCGAGGGAGCTTGGCCCGTCGGTGGCGTTCAGCTGTACTGCCTTCATAATGTTGTGTCTTCCTTGTTCGGTTTGTCCTAGAGTCCAGCCGATGCGACGACGCCGCCATCGACGACGATTGTGTCGCCGACGACGTAGTCACCGGCGCGTGAGGCGAGATAGGTCGCGACTCCGGCCATGTCTTCTGGCCCGCCGATGCGCCCGGCAGGGATGCGCTGCTGCAATTCGTCTCCGTGGTCGCGGGCCACCTTGTTCATCCGTGAGGGGAATGCTCCGGGTGCGATTGCGCTGACGATCACGCCTTCTGGTGCCAGCTGCGCGGCCAGGCGCTTGGTCAGGTGGATGACCCCGGCCTTGCTGGCGTGGTAGCTGTACGTTTCGTTGGGGTTCGTTCGGATGCCGTCGATGGAGGCGACGTTGATGACCTTGGCGAGGTGGTCCCCGCTGGCAGCGGCGGCGCGCAGTTCGGGGGCGAGTTGCTGGGTGAGGAAGAACAATGCCTTGAGGTTGAGGTCCATGACCTTGTCCCAGCCGTCTTCCGGGAACTCGGCGAAGGGTGCACCCCAGGCGGCTCCGGCGTTGTTGACAAGGATGTCCAACGTCGACTCATGCTCGCGGAGTCGGGAGACGACAGATGCGAGTCCCTCCGTCGTTGAGATGTCGCCGGGGATCGAGGTGCAGCTTCCCTGCTCAGACATTTCGGCGGCCGCTGCGTCGCATTCCTCTGCTTTGCGGGCCGTGATGTAGACGCGCACGCCGAGTTGGACGAAGCCTTCGGCGATCATTCGGCCGATGCCGCGTGAACCGCCGGTGATGAGTGCGCATCGTCCTTCCAAGTTGAACAGTGTTGACATGTTCATGGTGGGTGACGTCGTCATTCGGAATCCTTCGTTCGGGGTGGACGGTTCGGGCCCGTCGCTCTCGTCTGTGAGTATGCTCCGACCATAGTTGAACTTGACCTCAACTTCAATAGTCTGACATCCCGTCGCTCGACGCCTCGACTCTCAGACCTCAGCGCCGTGCTCGGTGAAGAATCCGATCGATTCGGCTACGCAGACAGGCTTCTCGATGCCTTCGGCCTCGAAGACCTGAGTCGTCGTGATCTGCGCGGAGCCGGTCTTACGTCGCTCCACCTCGGTGACGGTGGCACGCATGCGCACACGCGAGCCCACGGGACGAGGATTCGGGAATCGGACCTTCCCGTATCCGTAGTTGAGGCTGTGGGCGAAGCCGTCGAAGGCCATCAGCTCCTCCATGAAGGCCGGTCCCAGCGAGAGCGTGAACAGGCCGTGACCGATCGTCCCACCGAAGGGCCCCGCCGCCGCGCGCTCCTCATCGACATGGATCCACTGATGATCATTCGTCAGGTCAGCAAAAGAATTGATGTCGTCTTGGACCAGCACATGCCAGCTGGTCGGGCCGAGCTCTTGGCCAACGAGCGCTTCGAGGTCGGAGATCGAGGTGGGGCGGATGGGAGTGGTCATTGTCTGCCTTTCGGTGGGCGCAGCGCGGTGAGGGCGAGCGCAGAATGGGGAATTGCGAAGCTGAACTTGAAATTGACTTCATGTTCGATAGCGTAAGACTAGCCGTGTGAGCCGCATCACTTCAAATGGCATCGGCGCCGACCACACGGCCGAGCTACGTATGCGAAGGAGCAGCACCATGGCAGAAGTGCAGACCGTCACCGGCACCATCGACAGCAGCAGCCTCGGCAGGACCCTTGTCCATGAACATGTCTTCGTCCTCAGCGAGGAGATGCGGCAGAACTACGACTCCACATGGGATGAGGAAGAGAAGATCGCGGACGCCGTGACCAAGCTCAACGACCTCAAGAGTGCAGGAATCGACACGATCTTCGACCCCACGGTCGTCGGGCTCGGTCGCTTCATTCCGCGCATCCAAAAAGTCGCCGAGCAGACCGACATCACCATCGTCGTGGCCACCGGCCTCTACACATACACGGACCTGCCACACCGTTTCGATGTCCGCGGACCCGGCCTCCTCATCGATGAACCCGAGCCCCTCGTCGGCCTGTTCGTCAGCGACATCGAGGACGGGATCGCGGGCACCGGCGTCAAGGCGGCGTTCCTCAAATGCGCCATCGAGGCACCGGGGCTGACCACCGGGGTGGAGCGGGCCATGCGCGCGGTCGGACAGGCGAATGCCCAGACGGGCGCCCCGATCACCGTTCACACCAATCCGCACACGGAATCCGGGCTCGTCGCGCAGCAGGTGCTCAAGGAAGAGGGCGCGGATCTGAGCAAGGTGGTCATCGGGCATTCAGGTGATTCGACGGATCTCGACTACCTGATGAAACTGGCTGACAATGGGTCATTTTTGGGCATGGACCGATTCGGCCTCGACGTGTACCTGCCGACGGACAAGCGCATCGACACGATCGTCGAACTTGTCCGCCGCGGCTACGCCGAGAAGATCACTCTGGCTCACGACGCATCGTGCTACATCGACTACCTCTCGCAGGAGGAGAAGACGCAGATCCAGCCCAACTGGCATTTCCGTCACATCCCAGACGACGTCATTCCAATACTGCTGGCGCGCGGCGTGAGCGAGGACGACGTCGACACGATGCTGGTGAAGAATCCACGCCGCTATTTCGAGTGACATTCCCACCGAGCAAAGGACTTCGCATGCCCCCGAACTCCACCACCAGCCTGGATCGCAGCAACCCCAAGTCCCACGCCGGAAAGCACGGACGCCTCCGCGCGGCCGGACTCATCGGCTCATCGATCGAGTGGTACGACTTCTTCCTCTACGGCACCGCCGCCGCCCTCGTCTTCCCACACGTGTTCTTTCCCGATGCGGAAGGCATCAACGGTGTGCTCCTGTCGTTCTCCACCTTTGCCACAGGTTTCATCGCCCGCCCGATCGGCGGTCTGCTCGCCGGCAACTACGGCGACAAGCTCGGCCGCAAACCCATGGTCGTCATCTCTCTGCTGGGAATGGCGATCTTCACGTTCGCCATCGGATGTCTGCCCTCGACCGGGAGCATCGGCCTCGTCGCACCGATTCTGCTCGTGACGTGCCGGTTCCTCCAGGGCATCGCCTGTGGGGCACAGTGGGGTGGCCTTGCGCTCCTGCTCAGCGAATCAGCCGGGCCCAAGCATCGTGCATTCTCGGGCTCGTTCATGCAGGTCGGCGTCCCCTGCGGAGCCTTGCTGGGCAACCTCGTCTTCGTCATCGTCTCTACCTCCATCAGCCATGAGGCCTTCGTCTCGTGGGGATGGCGGGTCCCGTTCTGGGCCACAGCACTGCTCGTGCCGGTTGTCATGTACATCCAGCTCAAGATCGAGGACTCCCCGGAGTTCGAAGCGCTCAAGCACGAAGTCTCGGCGAACAAACCTGCCGTCGTGCGTGCTCCGCTGTGGCAGGCAGTGAAGTCGCAGTGGAAGACGATCCTGCTCGCCTCTGGCACACTGTCGGCCACGAACTGCGTCTTCTACATCACGATCGCCGGCGCCCTGTCCTACGGGACGACGTACCTCGGCATGGATTACAACAGCATGCTCATTGCAGCCATGCTCTCCACTGTGGTCGCGATCCCGGTGACTCTGCTCGGCGGCAGGTTGGCCGACAGGATCGGACGTCGACCGGTCATCATCATCGGCGGAGTCGGGATTCTCATCTGGGCGTTCCCCTACTTCGCCCTCATCAACGCAGCGAACATGGCCATGTTCACGATCGCGGTCAGCGTTGCCGCCATCTTCCAGTCGCTCGTCTATGCTCCGGTCGCCTCGTATTTCGGTGAACTGTTCGCACCGCAGATCCGCTTCTCCTCGGTGTCGCTGGCCTATCAGCTCAACGCGATCATCGTGTCGGGCTCAACACCCATCGTGATGACGTGGCTGATCTCCGAAATGGATGGCTCAACTCTGGGCATCACCCTGTTCGTGTGTGCGATGGCGGTTCTCACGGTCGGGTGTGCCATCGCGCTGAAGGAGACGAACCCCAAGGCAGTCAGGCAGTCCCCGACAGCCGTTCCCGGCGAACATCTGCGTGCCAACAGCGTTGCAGGCTCCGCGGACTGAGAGTTAAAGCCGTCTGAAGAATCAAGACCACTCGAGGACCCAAGCACACATTGAGCGGCAGGGACTTTCCCTGCCATTCAATCGTTTCATCAGCGGCCTGCAGCCGAGGTGCCCTGCAGCTTCGCCTGGTAGCGGCGCATGCCGCGGATCCAGCGATCGTAGTCCGATCCCTTCATGCGGTACATGTCGAGGACCTCGGGATGGGGCAGGATGAGGAAGTTCTCGGCTTCGATGGCGGCCATCACGGTCGTGGCCACCTCGGCAGGCTCAAGGACATTGCCCGCCTCGGCGACTGCTCGCTGTCCGGTCAGGGCTGTGCCGGTGACGTCCCCTGGATCCTCGCCCCACAGGATCTTCGTGTTCACACCCATGGGGGCGAGCACGGACACGCGCAGCCCCTCGTCGCCATAGGTCACGGACAGCCATTCTGCGAAGGCAAGGGCTGCGTGCTTGGTCACCGAGTATCCGGCCGATCCGATCTGAGTGAGCAGTCCCGCCGCCGAGGCGGTGGCGACGAAATATCCTTCCCCACGAGCCGTCCACGTCGGCACAAGGCGTTCGGCTGCGCGGATGTGGGCACGCAGATTGACGTCGATGATCCGGTCCCAGTCATCGTCACCACCGAGACCGGTGACTCCGGTGATCCCGGCATTGGCGAAGTAGAGATCGACCTGGCCAAGTTCGCGCTCGGCCGTGTCCACCAGCTCGGTCACCCCGCTTGCCGAGGAGACATCCCCTATCCAGTGCAGCTGCCCCAGCTGTGCCGCGGTCTCTGCGGCCTCCTCGGCGAGGTCGGCGAGGAGCACTCGCGCCCCGCGCTCATGCAGTGCCGCCGCAACCGCGGCACCGATCCCTCCGGCCGCACCGGTGACTATTGCGTTCCGTCCTTTGAGCTCCATCGTCTCCCTCTCCGCAAAATGACCTCACCTCATTGTGTGCGGGGCCACACCCATCTATAGTTGAACCTGCACTCAGTTTCAAGTAAATAGATCGACGATGATCGGCACCTGACCCAGCGCGGGCCCGGGCCTGCATCGTTGCGATCTGAAGGAGTCTCATGGCCGCGACCCTGCGCACGTCAATCCTCGATCTGCTTGTCCCCTGGGCGGAAGCCATCCCTGATTCCGTCGCAGTGCGCCCTCCCCCTGGCCCCGACCGGGTCTCGCTGTCTCAGCTGCGCTTCCTCGCAGAGATCGGGGCAGCCCGTGATCGCTACCGTGCAGCTGGGCTGTGCCCGGGTGATCGGACAGTGCTCATCGCGCCGTCCTGCCCGGAGTTTCTCATCGAGTTCCTCGGCGCTCATGCCGCCGGGCTGGCTGTCGTGGCCGTCAACCCACTGTCGACGGCCCGGGAGCTCGTGTACATCCTCGAGGACTCAGAAGCCCGTCGCCTCGTGGCCCACCCGGCCATGGCGGAGCCAGGACGACTCGCTGCGGGCGAAAAACACATCGGCTTCGACACCCTGCCGCTGGTCGGCATTGAGGGCCCGATCCTTCAGTTGGGAGATCACGCTGCGGCTGACTTCGATCGTGTCGAGTTCGAGTGGGACGATCTTGCCGCCCTGCTCTACACATCTGGCACCACCGGCAAGCCGAAGGGCGCCATGCTCTCGTTGGGAAATTTCATCGCGACGACGGACATCGTCAAGGAGATGACCCAGACCTCCCCGGAGGACCGCTCCGCGACTGGACTGCCGCTGTTCCATGTCTTCGGACTGGCCGACATGGCACTGCCCGCACTGAGCGCGGGCGCACCTCTCACGCTCTTCCCGCGGTGGGACCCGCAGGCCTTCGTCGACGCTCTGGCGAAGGACGAAATCTCCATCATCTCGGGTGTGCCCACCATGTGGATGTCGGTGCTGACGAATGCTGATGAGGCCGCGACGCCGAACCTGCGTCTCGTGAGCTCGGGCGGAGCCGCGATCGCCGGAGAGGTGATCCGCAAGGTCGAAGCGCGCTTCTCTGCCCCTGTTGCTGAAGGGTACGGGCTGACGGAGACGGCCGGTCTGGGAACGTTCAACCCGCTGTTCGGGACGAGGAAGGTCGGAAGTGTCGGCCTGCCCACCCCCGGTTTCGAGGTGAAGGTCATCGACGTCGACGGCGCATCGCTTCCCGCCGGTGAGGTCGGCGAGGTGGTGCTGCGTGGTCCGGCGGTCATGCTCGGGTATTGGAAGAAACCCGAGGCCACCGCCGAGGTGCTCGATGACGAGGGCTGGTTCCGCACAGGAGATCTTGGCAAGTTGGATGACGACGGGTATCTCTTCATCGTCGATCGGATCAAGGACCTCATCATCCACGGCGGGTACAACATCTACCCGCGTGAGGTGGAAGAGGTCCTCTACGAGATTCCGGGAATCGCTCAGGCCAGCGTGGTCGGAACACCGGATGAGAAGTACGGACAACAGGTCACCGCTGTCATCGCCCTATCCCCCGGCGCCCACCTCGACGCGGCAGAGGTGGAAAGGTTCGCCCGAGAGAATCTGGCCGCCTACAAGATCCCGCGGATCATCGAGTTCGTAGAGGAGCTGCCGAAGGGACCCAGCGGCAAGATCCTCAAGCGGGAGATCGTGAAGATGTACACGAGGGCGACTTGATTGCAGGCGCCGAAATAGCAAAGCCGCAAGGCCAGGCGACAATCGATCTCCTCGACGAGGGGATGACCCAGAAGCAGGTCTGCGCCGACCTCGGTATCTCCAAATCAGCCCTCCAAGCCTAGGTGCTATGATCCCACCCCTCTCATCCGTAAGAAGACACCCGATGCCGTGTGGTGGAGGAAGCGAGTTCAGACAACTTCTTCAGCTGGTTCAGGCATCACAGAGGGCCGCGGCCGGTTCACTCGGATGGCAAACTCGACGACGGCCAGCACGACGAGGTTGACGGCCAGACCGCTGATCCCTTCGTTGATGTTCGGGCCGTGGATCGGCGAGAAGGTGAACAACAGGACGATGAACAGCCCCGAGCACAGGCCGCTGATGACCGAAGCCTTGTGCAGCGTGATCTTGGGGATCACCGCGCCGAGGATGCCCGGGACCATCTGTGTCGAACCGCTGAACGTCAGGAGGAGCATCATGCCCAGCAGGCTCGGCATCGTCAGCGCGAGGAGGAGGGCGCCGAGCCCGAAGACGATGACGAAGATTCGGTTGTAGGCGATCTTCTTGCTGTCGTCCTTGATCATGAAGACGTTCTGCACGGCCAACGGCGCGATGGCGTTGAGCAGAGCGGCTCCGGGAACCATCGCCGTCGATGCCGCGGCGACGAGGACGATGCCGGTCAACCAGTCGGGCAGCGAAGCTGCCGCCATCTTCAGCATGGCCAGATCGCCATCCTGGCTGAGGCCGAACGCGAGGATCGCAGTGTAGCCCAGCAGCATCGGGATGCAGGCGAGCATGTTGTAGACGGGCAGATAGATGAGGTTCCGGCGCACGACTTTCTCGCTCCGTCCCGACAGCAGTGCAGGCCAGGTGTGGGGCAGTGAGTAGAACATCACACCGATCATGCTGATCGCCATGCTCGAGACGACCCAAGCGACGCCCGTCTCACCTGGTTGCACCGAGAGAAGCTCGGGCATGGAGTCGATAACCTCCTCGACACCGAAATCGAGTCCACCGCGGAAGTGGAAGGGAATGATGAAGGTCAGGCCCAGGACGACGACGATCATCAGCACGTCTTTGAGGTAGGACGTCAGCGCAACTCCCCGGATTCCCGACCACAGCACGAAGCCGATGACGAGGACGAAAGAGAGGACGATCGCGTAGTTCTCGTTGATCTCACCGCCGGTCGCGACCGAGATGACGATGCCGAGTCCGGTGATCTGCAACTGAAGATAGGGCAGGAGGAAGAGGATACCGAAGAAGGCCGTGAGCCAGCCGAGCGTGGGACTGTTGTAGCTGCCGCGGAGGAAATCCGCCTGCGTGAGGTAGCCCATCTCCTTCGCCTTGCGCCAGAGTTTCGGGCCGACCCAGTACATCGCAATATAGGCGAGGGGGACATAGGGGATCGAGTAGAAGGCCGAGGCACCGATGGAGACGACGAGGCCGACGGTGCCGAGGAAGGTGAACGTGGTGAAGGTCTCTCCTGCTTGGAGGACCCAGGCCGTGAGGACACCGTAGTTGCGTCCGCCGACGGTCCACTCCTCGAGGTTCTTGACAGGACCCCGTCTTCCGATGAAGCCGAAGGAGGCGATGAGGACCATGCCCAGCACTCCGATGATGACTGTGGTGCTCATTCCTCTTCACCTCCGAGATCGCGGCGGGTCTTCTCGAAGTACATGAGGAC
The DNA here is from genome assembly GCF_016107655.1 of Brevibacterium antiquum. Taxonomy (GTDB): domain Bacteria; phylum Actinomycetota; class Actinomycetes; order Actinomycetales; family Brevibacteriaceae; genus Brevibacterium; species Brevibacterium antiquum. Next base: position 216,844 of record NZ_JABASX010000007.1, on the reverse strand, counting down.
CGCGGTGACCGGGATCGTGCTGAAGAGAACGAGCCAGACGAAGATCGACGGCATACCGAACCACAGGTGCGGGCCGTTGATGAACGGCAACCAGGTGAGCAGGAAGACTCCGATGAACGGAATCGAGCCGATGAGCCAATATTTCACAGTTGAACTCCTTTGTTCAGTTCAGTCCGCCTGCGAATGCTGACGGTTCGTGCGGAAGCTGCGCCGAGCCTCCTCGTCGGTGGCGACGTCGATGATCGTCCACGCCATGGACAGTCCGCCTTCGATCACCGCACGATCTGCGGACGCGCTGACGCAGTGCGCGGCGAATTCGGGCTGGTGGTTGACCGCTGTTCCGCAGTCGATGTCGAGCATCGGGTGGATGGCAGGAACGATGCGCGAGACGTTCGCCATATCCGTTGAGCCGACCGGTGAGGTGTCGTCCTCGTGGTCGAAGACACGCCCCAAGGATTCGGCATTTGCCCGGTAGAGGTCGGAGAGGACGTCGTTGTTGTTGAATTCCGAATAGGCCGGAGCTTCGCTGCTGGCCTCGAACGTGCAGCCAGTCGCCGTCGCCGCGCCCTCGACGCAGGCGCGGATGCGCTGTTCGAGGCGGTCGAGGGTCTCGAGCTTCGGAGACCGGAAGTTGAACACCAGTTCGGTGTAGGCGGGGATGACGTTGGCCGCCTCGCCGCCGTGGGAGACGATGCTGTGAACCTGGTCGCCGGGATGCAGCTGCTGACGCAGCAGACCGACGGCCACCTGGGCCACGGTCACCGCGTCTCCGGCGTTGATGCCCTCATAGGGGGCCGCCGAGGCATGGGCATTCTTGCCGAGGAAGCGCACCCGCAGATCCCCGATCGCCAGGCAGTGCGAGCGGGACTGCTCCCGGTTCGAGGGATGAACCATCATCGCCAGATCGAGCCCATCGAACTCTCCGGCCTCGAGGAGGACGACTTTGCCCCCACCGTTCTCTTCGGCCGGTGTGCCGAAGACGACGAGCTTGATGCCCAGCTGATCGACCAGCGGGGCCAGCCCGAAGGCCGCGGTCATCCCGGCGGCTGCGATGACGTTGTGTCCGCAGGCGTGTCCGATTCCCGGCAGGGCGTCGTATTCGACGCAGACGCCGACGACCAGCGGACCCTCACCGATAGTGGCCCGGAAAGCCGTGGGCATCTGAGCCAGTCCGCGTTCGAGGGTGAATCCCCGCTGTTCGAGTTCGGTGCTCAGCAGCCGGCAGGCCCTGTGCTCCTCGAACCCGAGCTCCGGGTCGGCGTGGATCTTGTGGCTGAGCCCGAGAAGGACCTCCTCCGTAGCCTCGACGTTGCGCCGGCATATTTCCTTGATCGTCATCGATCTCCTAACTGAATCGCCGTTCAACATAAAATAACACTATTGATGCCCGTGACCCGCACAGCTGCGATCGGGGTTGAGGGTCTTCGCCGCGATGTCGACGCGGTTGAGACCCTGTTCGCCCTGCTCACCACCGGTGGCGCCCGTGTCGTGGACGATCTGTCCGCCGACGATGGTGAGATCGGCGCGCTGTTCGAGCAGCGCCGACGGGTCGAGCCGGTAGAGATCGGCCGACCAGGCGACAAGGTCGGCGACGGCGCCAGGTCGGATGACGCCGAGGCGGTCCTCGGCATGCCAGGCCCATGCGCCCTCTCTCGTGTAGCCGAAGAGCGCCTGGTCGAGGGTGATGATCTCATCGGGCGTCCACGAACTGGATCCATCGAGGCCGGCGCGGGTCAGGGCGGAGTAGATGCCGACCAACGGGTCCATCTCCCCCACCTGCCAGTCGCTGGACAGGGCCACATGCGCCCCGCTGTCCATGAGTGATTTCACGCGCCAGGCGCGGTCCCAGCGCTGCTGGCCCACATTGTCCATCCACGTGCCCTCGATGAGGTCCGGGGAGGCGTGGCGAGGCTGCATTGCGGCCGTGATGCCGAGATCGGCGAACCGCGGCAGATCGGCCGGGTCGAGGCATTCGACGTGGACGATCCCGTGCCGGCGGTCACGAGTGCCGTTGGTCGCCTGTGCCGCGTCGATGGCATCCAGGGCCAGCCGGACTCCCCCGTCGCCGGTGGCGTGGGTGTGAGTCTGGAAGCCGAGCCGGTCGAGTTCAGTGACGATCTTCGTCAGTTCTCCGATCGGGGCGGAGGGGTGTCCGCGGTGGCCGGGACGGTTGGCGTAGTCGGCGAGCATCCAGGCCGTATGCGGTTCGATGACGTCATCAGCATAGAGTTTGATCGGCCCGAACTGCAGCCGGTCGCTGCGCGGGGCGTCATCGACGGCCGTGCGCAGCTCCTGCCGGAACTCGGGTGCGGAGTCGACAGGGTGGAACAGGGCGGCGATGACGCGGGAGGACAGCCGGTCTTCGCGCAGGGCACGTTCGAACAGGCCGATCTCGGCCACGGGCACCTGCGGTTCGACGACGGTGGTGATGCCTGAACGGGTGGCCATATCGAGACTGCCCAGGATCTTCTTGTAGCGGCGCTCAGGCGAGTACATCGGGATATCACGCTGAAGAGCGGCCAGACCCGCGCTCGTCATCGCCGAGGTGTAGAAGTCGGTGACCCAGCCCGTGGCCCGTCCCGAGGAGTCGCGTTCGGCCCGTCCCCAGGCGATGTCCGCACCATCGTGGATGCCGAGGATGGTCAGGGCCGCGTCGTTGAGCCACACGGAGTGCTGGTCGTAGGTGGTGACGAAGATGGGACGGTCGGTCAGCCCGGCCAGGTCATCGGCGTTGGGGCGGCGGTCGTCGACGATCGAGTAGACGGCGTTTTCCGCACACACCCAATCGAGGTCGGGGCGTTCGGCGGCGAGGCGGCTGATGCGCGAACGCACCTCGGCCAGGGTCTCAGCCCCTTCGAGGCTGACGGCATCGGAGTCGAAGCCGAGCAGCAGGTGGTTGTGGCTGTCGATGATGCCGGGGGTGAGGAGATTGCTGCCGAGGCGGCGGGTCTCCTTCGCTGCGGGAGCGTCCGCGGCAGCCCCGACGTAGGCGATGCGTCCGCCGGTGATTCCGACGGCTTCGGCCCAGGGCCGTTTCGGGTCGAAGGTGCGCACGCGGGCGTCGGTGAGCAGCAGATCAAGCATGGGGATCTCCAGACGTCGTTGTCTTAGGGGGCGGGCAGGTCGGTGTTCAGGCCCGAAGGACCCGGAAGCTGTCGACGCTCGAGGTCACGGCTCCGCGGACGAAGCCGGACGGGGAGGCCGCGATCGCGGTGAGGAAGTCGCGGGCCTCGGCGGTGATCTCCTCACCGGGCATGACGTTGGGAACACCCGGAGGGTAGGCGGCCAGGGAATCCGCGGAGATCCGGCCCACGGCCTCGGCAGCAGGCACGATCTCGGTGGCCGCGAAGTATCCCTCACGCGGGCGCACACGCATCCGTCCGGGGGCGGGCAGCTCCGGGAAGTCCGTCTGCGCGCCTCCGCTCACCGCCTCGGCCCGGCCCTCGGGCGAGTCGATGACCGCGATGAGGGTGGCGAAGACAGCGTCGACGTCGGGGGACTTGCCCGCGCCGATGACGGCGACCAGGGTGGTGTCGGTCGACATCTCGAAGTACAGGTCGTGCTCGGTGATGAGCCTGTCGCGGACCCAGTGGGCGCTGATGCCGGTGGCGGACAGGTCGATGGGCACGCGCAGCAGATCGGTCTCGGCGATGTCGGCGAAATCGTCGAAGCCCTCGCCAAGGTCGGCGAAGCGCTCATCGGTCTCCAGCAGCTCACGGAAGCGCAGCGCGGTGTCGATCGAGCGGCCGATCCTGTCCTCACCGGTGGCCAGGGCGCGCCGGGCGATGTCGAGCGAGCCCATGAGCAGTGCCGAGGAGGAGGTCGAGGCCGTCATCGTCATCGCGCGGGTGATGAGGGGCTCGAGCGCCTCGGCGAACGGGCCCTCGCCGAGGTGGAGCATCGCCGACTGGGTGAGCGAGCCGGCGAGCTTGTGGGTGCTCGAGACGACGAGGTCGGCGCCGAGGCGGGTCGGGGATTCGGGCAGGCTCGGGTGGAATCCGAAGTGCGGCCCCCAGGCGCCGTCGACGATGAGCGGCGCCTCGTGAGCGTGGGCGACCTCGGACAGACCGCGGACATCGGCAACGGAGCCGAAGTAGCTCGGCGAGACGATGTAGACCGCCGAGGCGGGGCGGCCCTCGTCCTCGGCCAGACCGAGGGCCGCGTCGAGGGCCGCGACGGACACGCCGTGAGCGATCCCGTTTACGGCGTCGACGGAAGGGAGGACGTAGCTGGGGTGGAGCCCGGCGAGCACGACGCCGTCGCTGAAGCTCGAGTGGGCGCTGCGCTGGGCGATGACGTTCTCGCCGAGACCGGCGACGGCGAGCGCGACGGTGCGGTTGGCCTGGGAGGCGCCGTTGGTGAGGAACCAGGTGCGGCGGGCTCCCCAGGCGTCGGCGGCCAGGGCGAGTGAGTCGGAGAACGGGGAGTCGTCCTCGAGGTCGATGCCCTCGAGCAGCATGGGCACGTCGAGGCTGACGGCTTTCTCGCCGATGAAGTCGGTGAGCATGTCGCTGATGCCGTCATCGGTGCCGCCGTGGCCGGGGACCATGAGCTTGATCGAATCGCGGGAGGCCAGAGCTCTCAGAGCGTCGGAATAGGGGGACCGATCCTGGTTGAGGCGATAACGTCTGAGGCGATTCTGCGGGGCTGAAGTGTCCGTGAGCGATTCCAACATAGGGCTATCGTTGCGCATCAGATCCGCGGGAGGAATCCCCCAGATCCCTGGTTCGCTCCATATGCTGTATGGAACGAAGGGCTCGAACCGCGTAGGATCGGGGCATGCTCGATCTTCGTCAGATGCAGGCCCTGACCGCAGTGGCCCAGACGGGTTCGGTGGCGCGAGCTGCCAAACAGCTGGCCTGGAGCCAGCCTTCGGTCGACTACCATCTGCGCAATCTCGATCGCCTCTGCGGCACTCCCCTCGTCAAGCGTTCGACGCGTGGTTCGTCACTGACAGCGGCCGGTGAGATCATGCTCGATCGGGCCCAGCGGATCCTCACACTCTCCCAGCGCGCCCTGCACGATGTGCAGGCGCATGCGCAGAGCGGTCTGACGCGGATGAAGTTCGGCACCTTCCCCACAGCCGCCTCGGCGCTGCTGCCTTCGATCGTCAAGAAGTCGAAGCTTGCCGGTCTGCACATCGACAGCACGCTCGAGGAGATCTACCAGCTCGTCGCACATGTCAACCAGCACGAGTACGACGCTGTCCTGCTCTATTCGGTGCCCGGCTACGATCTGCCCTTCACGCCGACGGTGACCACGACCGAGGTGTTCCGTGAGCCGATGCAGCTGGCGCTGCCGGCCTCCCACCCTCTGGCGCGCCGGGAGTCGATCGATGTGGAGACCCTGGTCGGGCTGCAGGACGAGAACTGGCTGCTCGGCGCGACCCGGGACGATCCCATCGACACGGTCGTCGTCGATGCATTCAAGGCGGCCGGTCATCAGCTCGAGGTCAAGTTCCGCACCGACGACTACTCGGTGATGCTGGGCATGATCGCCGCGGAGATGGTTGTCGGTCTCGTCCCGCTGCTGGCTTCGATGGGCCACCGCCCGGGAGTGGCGCTGTTGCCCATCGACGATCCGGCCTTCTCCCGCTCCCTTCTGCTGGCCACCCCGCACAGCCCGAAGGGCTCCGAGCTCGCGGCGAACACACGCAAGCTTTCCAGCATCATCACTGAGTGCACCAGCTTGATCGGCGATACCTCGGTCCACCGATCTGGACGGTAGTCCTTGTGATCGCCGGAGGAAGCTTCAGCCGGTCACGAGCTGAGGGTCTCAACCTCACACCCACCGGTACTCATACTCCGGGCGCCCTGGAGTCCCATGTCGCGGTTGCTTGACCGCCTGCTTCGTCTTGACCAGATGCTCCAGATACCGGCGCACCGTCACGCGTGAGAGATCCAATGCTGTCGCGACCTCGGTGGCCGACACAGCAGAGTCAGCATCCCGTACGACACCAGAGATCGCGGCCAGTGTCTCCTCGATCAGGCCCTTGGGCAGCCGTTCCGAGGACACCGAGCGCAATGCGCTGAGTGCATTGTCGACCGAGGCCTGAGTGGCCAGGGAGCCCGCACCAGCCCCGGTGAGGTTGAGCCGGAACGCCCGCTGGTTCTCCAGCTTCTCCCGGAAGGCGGCGAAGGTGAAGGGTTTGATGAGGTACTGCGTGATCCCCGTCGAGATCGCGGACCTGATGACCTGCAGGTGGCGCACCGCGGTGATCGCGATGATGTCGGCCCCGTGACCGCGCGTGTTCATGCGCTTGGCCACGTCGAGACCGTGGGAGTCCGTGAGATTCATGTCGAGCAGCACAATGTCGACCGGGGTGCCCGCAGCCGCCAGCGCATCGTAGCGGGCGAGCGCCTCGTGTCCGCTGAGGCAGATGGCTGCGACGGTGAAGCCGGGGACCTTGCGGACATAGTCCCCGTGCGCCTCGGCGGTCATCGGATCGTCTTCGACGATGAGCACCCGCAGCTCGGCATCAGTGCCGGTCATCGTCACCCTCCCGTCCGTGTCCGGAGCCGTCTTCCGCCGCAACGTCGCCACCCTCGCCGAGGTTGTCCTCCGTCAGTGGCAACGTCACTGTGAAGATCGCGCCCCCGTCGGATTCGACCTCGAGATCTCCGCCGAGTCTCGTCACAGCCTGACGCACCAGCACCAATCCGAAGCCGCGCCCACCGGATCCAGCCGGAGCAGCCTTGTCAGAGGCGCCGAGGTGGAAGATCGCGTCGATCTCCGTGCCCTCGATGCCCGGGCCCGAGTCCGCGATCGTGATGATGAGTTCGCCGTCAGCGGCCACGAAATCGGCCCAGACGTGTCTCTCCTCGGACTCCACCGCCGCGTCGAAGGCGTTGTCGAGGAGGTTGCCGGCCACGGTGACGAGATCACGCGCGTCGAGGCTGGCGGGTGGCAGCTCACCCGTGGCGGTGACGGTGAGTTCGATCCCGCGCTCGTTGGCCTGCGCGGCCTTGCCGATCATGAGTGCGGTGATGAAGGGTTCGTCGAGGGAGTCGACGAAGGAGTCGGTCAGCCGCTGTGATTCCTGCCGGTCGCGGACCGCGAAGTCCAGCGCCTCCCGCGTGCGCCCCAGCTCGATCAGGGTCGCCACTGTGTGCAGACGGTTCGAATGCTCGTGGGTCTGGGCCCGCAGCGCCTCGGACAGGGTCCGCATCGTCTCGAGCTCACCGGTGAGTTCCTGAATGTCCGTGCGATCGCGCAGGGTCGCCACCGTTCCCCCAGAACCAGCACCGCCCCCGCTGACCCCGCCACGATCCGGTTGGCTCGCCTGCTTCTGGTTGACCACCAGCACCCGGTCACGGGTCAGATGGATCTCATCGACGGCATCCCGACCGGAGGACAATAGGGATGACACGGACGAGGGCAGGGCCACCTCGGCGAGGGGAATCGGATCGCGATCATCAGGGTCGGGCAGACCCAACAGCTCCGCAGCCTCATCGTTGTAGAGGACCAGCCGCCCGTCATCGTCGACGAGGATGAGCCCCTCGCGCAGCGAATGCAGCGCAGAGTCGTAGAACGCGAAGAGGCTTTTGAGCTGCTCGGGCCCGTAGCCCAGGGTGACTCGGCGCAGGTAGCGGCTGAGGACCCAGGAGCCGAGCCCACCGAGGGCGATCGCGGCGAGTCCGACGATGATGATCTGCGGGAGCGCGGCAGCCCGAGCCACCGACAGCGTCTTCAGCGTCACCCCGACCGCGACCATCGCGGTGACCTCACCGGATGAGTCGGTGATGGGCACAATCGCCCGCACCGACTCCCCCAGCGTCCCAACGTATTCCTCGACCTCACTCTCCCCGGACAGTGCCTGGTCGATGCTGCCGATATAGGCCTTGCCCAGCTGCTGAGGGTCCGGGTGTGTGTAGCGGGTGCGGTCGCGGTCCATGATCGTCACGAAGTCGACATCGGCGGTGGAGATGACGGTCAGCGCATAGGGCTGGAGCTTTGCCGAGGCATCAGTATCACCCGAGGCGTCGACGGATTCGATGACGAAGGGGTCATGGGCCAGGGTCTCGGCGATGGAGAGCACCCGCTCCGACGTCGACTGCCGGGCCGAGGCCAGAGTCGAGACGTAGCTGGTGATGGACAGTGCCGCGCAGACGATGACGATGAGCGCCAGCTGCATGAAGAAGAGCCGCCGGGCCAAGGTGCCGCTGCGCCGCCGGGTACGGACTCGCGGCCCGGATGCCTTCACACGCCTACTTCTTATTCTTCTTGGTCTTCTTCTTTTTCTTGTCTCCGGCCGTGAACATCAGAGCCAATCCGATCGCGGCCAGCCAGGTGTCCTTGGCCACGGGGATGCCGTCCTCGGAGGGGCGGATGCCGTCGTCTTGGGTCATGGAGTCAATGGAGAAGTAGTTCGCGACCAATCCGGCGGAGAACGTCGTCAGAGCGGCTCCGGCGAGGCGGGTGGGAACGAAGGGCAGCAGCAGTGCGGCACCGACGGCGATCTCACCGTAGGACAGGAACTTCCCGAACTGGGCAGGGGTCATCTCCTCAACGAAGGGGACACCATTGGCGGCCATCTGCTGCAGGCCAGCGGCCGACTCTTCATCCATGCCGAGCTTGCCGATTCCGGAGTTGAGAATGAACGCACCGGGAACGGCGCGCAGAAGTGCTGTATCGAGTTTCATGAGCTATCCCTTCATATCGTCAAGGCTCGCGGCCACCTAGTCATGACCTGCACGCCCCAGACTAGCCGACCTGCCGACTGTGTCCATGAACACTATGAACACAACCGAGACAGCCGTCACAGTCCGTGGAAAACTCAGTGAGAAATTCTTCGCGACCAGACATCGCGAGCACCACCACTCAAGGAGGAGACCGTGGCAACGTTGCCATCAAATTTTGCAATCGCCGAGGATGGGCCCACCCTACCGAAGCGCAAGAAGGACCGTACGCACTGGCTCTACATCATGGTCATCATCGCCGTCATCGCCGGTGCTGCCATCGGGCTCATGGCCCCCGAAGCAGGCAAGGCCCTTGAGCCACTGGGCAAGGCCTTCATCGCACTCATCAAGATGATCATCGCCCCGATCATCTTCTGCACCATCGTCCTGGGTGTGGGTTCCGTGGCCAAGGCCGCGACCGTCGGCAAGGTCGGCGGCATCGCATTGGTCTACTTCCTCATCATGGCGACCTTCGCTCTGGTCATCGGGCTAGTCGTCGGCAACCTCATCCACCCCGGTGAGGGACTCAAGCTCGAACCCTACGAGGCTGCTGCCGGTGGCGAATCCAACGGGACCGTCGATTTCCTCATGAGCCTCATCCCAGGCAGCATCCCGGTCCTGCCGACCCTGGTCCTCGCCCTCCTCGTCGGCTTCGCGCTGCAGTCGATGGGCAAGGCCGGCGAGCCCGTGCTCACCGGCATCAAACACATCCAGGCCGTCGTCTTCAAGCTCATGATGATGATCATGTGGGCCGCCCCTGTCGGTGCTTTCGGTGCGATTGCCGCAGTCGTCGGCAAGACCGGCTGGGCCGCGATCGGGTCGATGGCCGTCCTCATGGGCGCCTTCTACCTCACCTGCGCCCTATTCATCGTCATCGTCCTGGGCTCCATCCTCAAGATCGTCACCGGGCTCAACATCTTCCTGCTGCTGAAGTACCTGGCCCGTGAGTTCCTGCTCATCTTCTCCACCTCTTCCTCGGAGTCGGCGCTGCCGCGTCTGATCGCGAAGATGGAACACGCTGGAGTCTCGAAGCCCGTCGTGGGCATCACCGTACCGACCGGATATTCATTCAACCTCGACGGCACCGCCATCTACCTGACCATGGCCTCACTCTTCGTCTCCACTGCCATGGGCATGCCGATGAGCCTGCCCGAGCAGATCTCGCTGCTGGTGTTCATGATCATCGCCTCGAAGGGCGCCGCCGGAGTCTCCGGTGCGGGCCTGGCAACCCTGGCCGCGGGCCTGCAGTCCCACCGCCCCGAGCTGCTCGACGGCATGGGCGTCATCGTCGGCATCGACAAGTTCATGTCCGAGTGCCGTGCCCTGACGAACTTCACCGGCAACGCCGTGGCCACCCTGCTCATCGGCAAGTGGACCCACGAGATCGACCTCGACCAGGCACGTGCAGCACTCAATGGCTCCAGCCCGTTCGATGAGCTCTCGCTTGAGCCCGATGCTCACGGTTCAGCTGCAGAGGCCACCCCATCTGCCTCGGTTGCAGACGAACCGGATGAGAAGGGCCGGGTCACCGTCAACGCCTGATCGCCGAAGCAGCAGTCACCATCAGACGCGGGCGCCGATATTCCCCAACAGGGAGTATCGGCACCCGCGTTGTTTCGGCACCAACCGAACCGAATCGGTGACATGCTGAAGCCAGACGACAAGACATCTTTGAACGAAAGAGGGTATGGCTGTGGGTGCCAACTCCCCGGGCACGACCAACACCACCGCCATCCGTGGCACCCTCGGGCTGGCGCTGGCCATGGGAATGGGCAGGTTCTTCTACACACCCGTCCTCCCCCTCATGGTCGCGGCACTGCACTGGAGCTCGGCTCCAGGTGCCTGGATCGCCACACTCAACTACGTGGGATACTTCATCGGCTCCCTGGTCATTGCCCGCGGCTGGGTTGAACCCACCCGAGGCGTCTACCGGTCCAGTCTGATTGTCTCCACCCTGTGCCTGGCCGCCATCCCCCTGACCTCGAATCTGATCTGGCAGGGATCGGTGCGCACGCTGGCCGGAATCGCCTCGGGCCTCATCTTCGTCTGCATCACCCAACGCATCCCGTTCGTGGCCCGCAGACCGGTCGATTCCGGCCTCGTCTATGCGGGAATCGGCACCGGCATTCTCATCTCCGGGGCCATCGTTCTCAGCGCTGGCAGCCTCGTTGGCTGGCGCGGACTCTGGATGATCTGTGCCCTGTTCAGTGCCGTGTTCACCGTCATCGCTTGGGCTTGGCCCATGTCGGCGCCCGGCGAAAGCAAACCGGCCGCTCAGCCCGCCGAGGTGGTCGCCGCAAGCGATCACCCCGAATTCATAGCCGTATCCCCGAGGTTGCGCCGGGCCATGGCAGTGCTCACAGCAGGCTACTTCTTCCAAGGTTTCGGCTACATCATCATCGGCACCTATCTGGTCGTGCTTGCCAAGCCTGTCTTCGGTGAGACGGCAGCCGCCTCGACTTGGGTTGTCGCTGGTATCGCGACGGCGGCCTCACCGTTGATCTGGTCGAACGTCGCAGCCCGCATCGGCACCCGTCGAGGCCTCGTCGTCTGTTATTGCCTGCAGGTCGGCGGGGCTGTTCTCGCGGTCTTCGGCACCAATCCGGTCCTGCTCCTCATCTCCGCGGCACTGTTCGGTGGGACCTTCGTCGGGGTGGTCATGATGACCATCGGCGAAGGAACGCAGATGGGCATCACCGCGGCTGCCGCGAAGCTGACGACTTGGTACAGCCTCGGCCAGATCGTCGGGCCCGCCCTGATCGCCCTCGTCCTCAGCGAGACCGTCGTCGGCAGCTTCATCGCCGCCGCGATTGCTCTGCTTCTGGCCATGACCTTGACTCTGCTCGGTTCGCTGGCCGGCAACGGCAAGAGATGACCACCGAGGCGACCGGGGCCCTCCCGTACCCACCCAACGACACCTGTTGCATCGTCCCCGCTATGATTGATACTGCAGGATAAGTACTGATCACACCGAGGAAGGCGCACCGCGATGGCGAAGCTGAAGAAGATGGTCTCGGCAGTAGGTTCCATCAAGGACTTGGGCAGCGCCCGGGCCGAGTTCGACGATGCCTCCCGCATCCTTCCAGACGAGGCGATCTTCCCACCCGACGACATTCGTCCGGCAAACACCGAGGCGAGTACTCTCCTGCTGCGGATCATGCATGCCACCGGGTCACAGGGGACCACGAGCCAGGGTGACACCTTCGCCGTCATCCATATCCCAGCGGCGAAGGACTTCGCGGCTGGGATGACGCTCAACCCTTCCGCACAGATCGAATCGAGTCTGACCTTCGCCACCATCGCTGATGAAGGTGGTTGGCCGGTCATCGTCGCCATGGTCGAAGACATCCTCGGTGTTCGCATCGATCACGTGGCCGAACTCGAATCGGCGGCACTGGGTCAGGTCGTCACCGAGCTCGGCGGTCTGCCGGTCTACAGCCGAGCAGGATTTTCCGCAGAAGGAATCGACTTTGTCGAGGGCACCAACCATCTCGATGCCGACACCGCGGGAGTCTTCGCCTCGGCCGATCCGATCGACGATGCCGGGCAGACACGGACCCGCAATCAGCGTGCAGCACTGCGTGCGCTCATCCATGCGCTCAAGACTGGCGGTCTGGCCAAGGACCCCAACAAGGGGGCCACTGTGCTCGGTCATTTCGCCAGCGGTATCCACCACGATAAGGCCCTGACGACACTGGAGCTGGCCAAGATCGCCAACAGCCTCCGCCAGCTTGAATCAGATGACATCGCCGTCGTCACCATCCCCACGACTTCCCGACGAGACGACGAAGGCACCGTCATCATTGACCTCGATGCCGAGGCCATGCCTGCGCTCAAGGATGCGCTGGCCGGCACCGACCTGCCGGACTTCTTCCGGTACCTGGTGTCGCTGGGGTACTGAGGCCCGGCTACTTCTTGGTCATGATGAACACCGTGGCCGAACTCGCCGCGAGGTCGATCTTCAAGTCGTTCCCTTCTGCGTCGGCGCCAGCGGTCTTCGTCGACCCACCATAAGGAACAGTATCCGGCAGAGGATTGGCCGGGATGACCTGCGTAGCACTTTTTGCCTCATTCGAAGGCCCGTAGACCTGAGAGACCCTCTCGACTGAGAACCCTTCCGGCATCTGCATGTTCACAGGGTTTCCACCCGACTTCTCCGCGTCGTTGGCGTTGATGACTGTGGTCACCAGGGTCTCGCCATTGTTCTTGACCACGGTGTACGCGCTCATGTTCCCGCCACCTTTGACGGCTGTGTTCGTGAACGTTCCACCGATACTCGGAACCAGAAGACGCACCCCGGCCATGTGAGGTCGCCCTTGGAATGTATCGGATCGGGAGCCATGATCGGCAGGGTCACAGACCAGCGACATCGGAGCTCCCCCATTGCAAGCCCCCAGCATCGAGTGCATGCTCATGCGTTCAACGCCGAGAGTCGCTGCATAGAGCGTATAGTCTGCCGCCCACAACGCCGAGGCGTTAGTCAGCGAGGTGTCGTTCGTTCCCGGACAACTGGTGGTGCCAGTCTCTTCGAGCCACAGCGGAAGCCCCGCCTCATCCGCGTGATCCTTACCGATACCGAGGTTCTTCTGCGCCGACTTCTTCGCGAGCGGATCAATGAGGTTTTGCGGTTCCGGACCGCGGCCGGGAACTTTATCGGAGTCACATTCGTACGTTTGGTACCAGTGTTGGGAGAGTGCAGCTTTATTGGTGACATCGGAATCGGCAAACGCGTCCATCCATGCACCGTCGTAAACATCAGGACCGATGATCGGAGCATCGGGACGCTCAGCATGAATCGCTTTCCCATAGGTCTCGAGCTGCTTCACGTACTCCTGCTTATTCCATCCCTTGTCACGTACGGATCCGCCCGGAACATCTTTGATCGTGTACCCGTTTGGTTCATTTCCAATAGCCAGACCAACCAAAGAGTCGCCAAGGATGTCGACGGCGTGAACGGCCATATCGACACCTTGCTTCGGGGCGTACGTGCCCAGGGGAATCCCCATCGTCACCGTTGAACCGGTGGCATCGACGAGCTTCTTCAAGCGTTTCAAATCCTCAGGTGTGACAACGACTTGATCAGACTTAGAAGGTGATGCGTGATCGGATGTCCAGAACAAGCGTCTGTCGAGTTCGTTTCCGCCGAAGCGCAGCGCGGGAGACCCCAGCGAATTGAGCAGATCGTCAAGGTTGGAGGCATCGGGGTCCAACCGTTTGTCGGCGAGCGCTGTGGACTCGAGCGAGAGGCCGATGTTGTTCGCACGGAAATTGTTATGTGTCTTCTTGTTCGACACGGAGAGAGTGGCTTCCGAACCACGAGCGTCGGAGACAAACGCCTGCTCGAACACGGTCGGCGTCGGACTCGAGTTCGAGCTGTGGTCGGGCGATGAGCCGAGGGTGCATGCGCTGAGGAGAAGGACCATCGTCACGGAGCAAGTAGCAATTGCTCGTCTGATCAACATCGTCCGATATTTCCCTTCTGGACGCCGGACTCGCAGTATTGCTCAATACTCACTAACAGCCTATAAAATAGAAGATGATCCTTCTATCGGCTGCTCAAGATTCACAACCACACGGGCAGTGAGTCTCGAATGGACGATCTGGGTAGCAGCCGGGTGGAGGAGGGCAATTCACCACGAATGCAATCAAATTGTTCGATGCTCCGAAACAAACTGGCCCCCAGTTCTACAGGCAGTCGGGTAGATTCTCAGAAGGCACACCCGCAGTCGCCCGATCCAACGTCGAGAAAATTCACTTCGATGCGACCCGATTCTGAGATGATCGCAGGTAAACAGGTTTGACTAGCGTAGTCATTCTAACCTGGTGCTTTACCCCGCCGGGCACAGACAGTCCACTAACGGCGTGGAACTCCGATCAGCGATCAAGAGGAGCCAGCGTGTCCGACGTCGTCAAGGTTGCGCTCACCACGAACCTCCCGGGACTCACACCGACCACAGCCAAGCGATCGAGATACGGACCCTTGACTACGCTGACCATATATTCAGAGCTAAGCAACAAAAGTAAGGTGTCATGTCAAAATCTTTAGAGAATCCAAGTCACTATCCCGACCCAGACCCGTCGGATTACGGCAACGGCGGACAACCGGAACGGATGGCCAAGACGCTCAAACCGCGCTGGGTATTCGCCATCGCCCTCGGCTCCGCCGTCGGCTGGGGCGCATTCATCCTCCCCACCGACTGGTTGGCCATAGGCGGACCACTGGGAACGCTGGCCGGCTTCACCATCGGAGCCGGGCTGATGCTCATCATCGCTGTCAGTTACGGCTTCCTCATCCGCACATTCCCGGTCTCCGGCGGAGAACTCGCCTATGCGCTCATTGCGTTCGGACGCGTTCACGCCTTCTTCGCAGGATGGTTCCTCACCCTAGGCTATGTCTGCATAGTCGCACTCAATGCCTCTGCCTTGGCACTGCTGTTCCGCAAGATCATGCCCTCCGTCATCGAACAGGGCTATCTCTACACCGTCGCTGGCTGGGACGTCTATCTTCCGGAAATCATCATCTCCATCACAGCACTCGTCGTATTCGCCGTCCTCAACATCAGAGGCACCGCGTTGTCAGGTCGAATCCAGTTCTGGGCCTGTGTCCTCATGATCATCGCCGTCGCCGCGATCATGATCGCAGTCATCGCCAGTCCGTCGACTCATTTCGCCAATATGTCGCCTGCGCTGCCAGACGGAGTCAGCCCCATTGCTGCGATCATTGCGATCGTCGCCATCGCGCCCTGGGCCTTCATCGGCTTCGACAATGTCCCACAGGCCGCGGAGGAGTTCGACTTCTCCCCAGTCAAGGCCCTGCGACTCATCGTCCTTGCAATCGTGACCGCCACAGCTCTGTACATGGCGATGCTGGTGTCGACGTCCGTGGCCGAGCCCTGGCAGGCTCTCGCGAATTCAGGATCCGCGTGGGGCACCGCAGATGCCGTCACCGGTGTCATCGGAGGCTCCGGGCTGTTCCTACTTGCCATCGCCATCACCATGGGCGTGAGCACCGGTCTTAACGGCTTCTATGTCTCGGCCAGCCGAGTTCTCCTGGCAATGGGTCGTGCACAGATGATTCCTCCCGCATTCGCTCGGCTTCATCCCAGATACAAGACCCCGCACGTGGGGCTCTTCGCGGTGATGATCGTGTGCCTCATCAGCCCGTGGTTCGGCCGTGCCGCACTGACCTGGGTAGTCGACATGTCGTCAATCGGCGTGACGATCGCGTACCTCTACACATGTCTATGTGCGTTCCGGATCTTCCGTCCGACCCATGAGGCTCGTGATCCGGATGCGCTGTCCGGCATGTACTCGACGACAAAGAAGGTCCTCAGCGGCGCGGGTGCCGTGATCGCGGTCATTTTCATGCTGCTACTTCTCGTCCCCGGTTCTCCCGGTGCACTGGGCAAGGAATCACTCATCGCCTTGGCTGCTTGGGTCGTCATCGGGGTTGTCTTCTTCCTCTCCCGGATCCGCCATAATAGGAAACTGACAGACCTTCAGGTCGACCGCCTCGTCCTCGGCGACATCCGCCCGACGGCCACCAGGTTCCACGAACGCGCACGCATGCGTCGCGAGGGTGCATTTCCCATCAGCGACTGAGATCGGTCGGCTGTTGCTCGCGACTCGCGAGCATCAGTGGGCCAGAAGCAACGTCTTGCCGTGACATTGCGACCGGTCCAAGACTGTGATTCTGAAGGCAAAAGGGGCTAAAAAATGTAAGGAGGGGCTCAACTACTGCCCACACCAGCACATAGACCTCTCAATGCTGCCCGATCGATGTTGGCACAAGAAGGATAGGTGAGGATCGGATCCGAACCTGTGCCAGTCCCGACGATTCCAATGTCAGTAGAACTCCTCGGTGCAGCCACTAGTGACTCAAGTTTTCGCGCGAAATGATACTCGCCGTTAGCTTCGGCGGTTGCTGAAACCCTTATCAGCGCGTCACTTGTGACGATCGGGGCCTTCGCCGCGCTGTCAGTAGACGACCCATCTCAGCAGTTCCGCGTCGATCCCCTCACGATAGAGTGAGGTCCAGAGCATCCCGCCGAGATGGGTGCCCAATCGGCCATGAGGTGTTCGCTGATTTCACGACACCCAGGATTCTCAAGAGTTCCGACCCTCTTCCTGTCTCACCGAATGCCTCCGCCACTCCACGAGTTCGTGGTGAACCCACGAGTCTCAGCACTCACGTGTAGACGGTCCAGGGCCGTGACGACGACGGCGAGGAGAGGCGATGTCGAGGAAACCGGTCGGACAGGTGCTCGAGACCGCCGACGCTGCGGGGCTCGATTAGACGATGTCAAAGACCGTCCCGACTTGTCGAGCACGGCGGTTACGTGCGCGGTGCCTCCTACTATGTAGGAGGCACCCGGTGATCAAGACCGACACACAGACCAAACACAAGCTGCGCGAAACAGGCGCGACTGCCCTTCTGGACGCGTTCGGGTCCCAAGACGAGCACCTCACTATGGGGTTAAGCTTCGATGAGCGGCTACAGCTGATCATCGTTGAAGCCCGTTCCGGGTTCAACCGCGCCAAAGTGGGCGCTCATTCGTAAGGCTTGGCCCGGCAACTGACCTGCGTCAACTCGACAGAGTCAACGACCGAGGCCCGGATATGAACGTAATGGCGCGGCTGGCTACCTGCGGGTACATCGAGCGTGACCAAAACGTCGTATTCCAAGGGTTCGCTGGTTCCGGGAAGTCCTATTTGGGGTGTGCACTTGCCAAACGAACTCGACACCGCCGGCTTCAGACCGATTCGTCACACCTGTTTACGATGAGTCTGATTACCACCTAGACCAAATGGAACGACGAATCGATTCAAGCCTCGCCACATGGTCAGGAATGGCGTCCAGAACGTAAGCTTTGTTTAGCGTTGATTCATCAACACTAGTACCTTCTCCAGCGTGAACAGTACGCTCGAGTTTCGCCATTGCGCTTGGCTCAAACCATTGCTGCCAAGCCGTACGTTCGTGAAGCAGCCTCTCCATGGATCCTTCGGAAGTATCCCAGGTGCGGATCCGACGCTTCCGCATCGTCGAAGTGGATTCTTCCATCGTCGCTTTATAATATGGAGTGCTTTCCCATTGTGGAATCAATTCGCGCGAAAGAGCCCGCTGAAATTCCTTGCTAAGACGCTGCTCGGGAGTGAGATCAATGCAATTGCGCACGAAGACCGGATTCAGCAAAAGGACAAAAGACGATGCACTCAACTGTGCGTTGATCCAGCGCCGGAACTTTGAGTGCATTTGAAATACGTTAAGTGCCGTAGCATCCAAATGCCCCAGGCTTCGGGTAAATTCCACTTGATGTTCAATAAAGGACAAAAATGCGGTGCGGGATCTCTCAGTATTAACTCGGCCTGCAAAAGCATTAGCAACTCGATCAACGGGATGCGGAAGTTCGCGAGCCATTTTTAAGAATTTCTCAGTCGAGTAGTAGATGCCGTGCATCAACTCGCCGTTGGCGCCCCCAACGGTTAACCGGGATCTTGCTGGCGGACGCCGAACTGCAGCTTTGAGATTCCCGGGGGCGAAATCGCCATCCCACATCAACATAGCCTGGGCAAGTCGATCTTCGATGGAATAAGTAGACAGTCTTGCCGGACTCGGTTCCGTCACCTTGTAGGTGATATTGCGCTCTTCCAAGGTGCGTTCTTTTTCAAGCGTCGCCATCAGCTGGCGAGCAATGTCGACTTCACCCTGAAGAGTACCTGCCGTCTGAACGGTTGCGGGTTTACCTCCCACGATCCACGCGGCCGCCGTCACTCGGGAATCCTGACCGCCTGAGAGATAAACTACCGGCGCCTGGATAGCAATTTCGCCACCGTTCGCGGTAACTACTGCCAGCGAGTCCGCTACAGACCGGACATTTGGTTCCGAGGCTCTATATCCGTAAAACTCTTCGTCGGTCGCATAGCGATATCGTTGCACGGCTCCGTCGGCAGTTGCTTTCACCACCTCTGACGGACCGAGGCGGCGCACAGTCGAGACGGGAGAAGCATCCTCTGGCCAAAACCCCACTTGGGACAGGACGTCGCATCCATACATATCGATTTCCAACCCTTGGTTGGCAAACAGAGAGGTCATTCCGATATGGTTGCCCACCGCTACGAAGTCCTCGTTTTGGACGACATATGCCCGCCCGAAACCAAACAAATCGTTCCACGCTTGGAAAGTTCCATCATTGCGCATCTCAAGACCGAAGTAGCCAGGCTGGACATTGGATCGCCCAGAATCGACGCGAAGCGCAGTCCGAGCCCAGTTTTCCCAGCCAGATCGTGGAACCTTCTCCGTATAGGAGACGGGCGGCTGGGAGAGCGCGATAATACCCTCTCTATCTTCGATCCAAGTGGGTGCGTCCCAGGTCTGAGCAGTGCTGCGAGCATTGAGCACAGCTCGGCTATCTTCTAGGACACTAGCCTTTCCTTCAAGGTCATAGGCTTCTCCGCCCATCTCCAATGCAGCCCGCCACAACGCAGGAAGAAGGTGCCGGCCCCGCGCCGACAAAGCAACTACTCCGAAGTTTATATTCACAATTCTCCATACTTCTTATACCCACGCCAACGCAGTGCGGTCTACTCGGTCCTTTTGTATATTCCAGATTGCTTAGCTTCTGTGTCTCAAGCCGAGAAGTCGCAAAGTCATAGTACCAATCATAACCGCGTCGCCGCGGACAAGATTCAGATACTTCGAAGGCACCAGCGCCCTGTCCCCTCGGCCGAAGAACAGGACGTGGGTCATCATCGGTAAAGCCTGTGATGAAGCTAAATATTCAACCCAAAAAGGCAGGAAACGCGCTCGATGGTGATGATCACAGCCGAGTTTTTGGATAAGGGCACCGTCCCGTTCAAATCTGATCCGCCGATATTGCTCAATGAGCTTCATACGTCTAGTCTTCAAATTCTACACGCTATTGGACAACCGGCCTCGGCAGGTTGTAGAAGCATTCGCAAGACACCGGGCAAGCGCGAAAATTGCTGAGACACTGACCAGAGCAGCCGTAAATACCACGACCGGCTTGTCTTCAGTTGTTACGCATAATAAAAACAGTGACAGAGCTCGCCGCGATATCGATTTTGAGTTCGCTGTTATCCGGATTCGAGCTGGCTGAAGGTGTCGCATTGCCAGACTTGCTCGGACTGCTGTATCGAATTTTGTCCGGCAGAGGATTGAACGGAATCACCGAAGTTGCATTCTTTGCTTCATTCGATGGGCCATAGACCTGGGAGGCACCGTCGACAGTGAATCCGTCCGGCAGGTCGAGCGTCACCGGATTGCCACCCGATTCAGCTGCGTCGTTGGCATTGATGATTGTTGTCACCAATGTATTACCACCGTCCTTTGTGACCGTGTATGCACTCATATTTCCGCCACCCTTGACACTGGTATTCGTGAACGTTCCGCCAGTGCTCGGCACCAGCAGCCTCATCGCGGCCAAATGGGGCCGACCTTGGAACGTGTTGGATTTCGTTCCGTGGTCGGCGGGATCACAGACGAGTGACATCGGCGCGCCCCCGGTACAGGCGCCTAGCATTGAATGCATGGCCAAGCGTTCCACTCCAATAGTCGCTGCATGAAGCGTGTAATCAGCCGCCCAGAGCACTGAAGCGTTGGTCAGCGACGTGTCGTTTGTGCCCGGGCAACTCGTCGGACCAGTTTCCTCGAGCCAGAGCGGAAGATTGGCAGCGTCAGCTTTGCCCTTTCCGATGCCGAGGATCTTCTTTGCATCATTTTGTGCTGCCGGGGATACCAAATTCTGGGCTTCGGGTCCGCGCCCCGGCACCTTATCGGAGTCACATTCGTACAGTTGGTACCAATGCTGAGAGATCGCTGCTTTATGCCTGACGCTCGAATCGGCAAACGCCTCCATCCACGCAGCGTCATAGACATCAGGACCAATGATCGGGACACCTGGACGTTTGGAATGTATCCTTTTTGTATATGCCTCGAGTTGACTGACATATTTGGCTTTCGTCCAGTCGCTGTCTCGCACGGCTCCGTTCGGAACACCTTCGATCGTGTACCCGTTAGGCTCGCTTCCGATTGCCACACCGACCAGAGATTCACCGAGGATATCGACCGCATGCACGACCATATCTGCTCCACGTGCGGGGTCGTAGTCTCCTAGCGGAATACCCATCGTGACGGTAGAGCCCGTGATGTCGACTCGCTTCTTCAGCCGCTTGAAATCATCGGGGGTAACCATGACTTGGTCGGATCTCTTCGGCTTCTCTCCTGAAGAGGTCCAAAACACTCGCCGGTCCAATTCGTTCCCGCCAAATCTCAACGCCGGTGATCCCAAAGATTTAAGTAGTACTTCCAGATTTGAACTTTCTGGATCCAGCCGAGGATCGGCAAGAACCGTTGACTCGAACGAAAGGCCAATATTGTCAGCCTCGAACCGAGCGTTCATCCCCGCTTTGGTGATTTCGAGGACCGCTAGTTTCCCAGTGGCTTCGTTGCCCGGCACCTGCCGGAATTCAGTCGGAGTCTGGGAAGAGCTGTGACCAGAACCGCGCTGGTCTCCAGGAGTGCCAAAGGTGCACCCCGCGAGCTAAAAGGCGGAAATGAGAAGTGACATGTACAGGCGCAATTGGCGCAATCGAATCTTGTCCCCTCGTGATCCTGCGTGTCGGTACAACCTTGTCTTATATGGAGCAATCCAAGTCAACTCGCGTGTGGTGCTATTGAGCGATGCGCGTAGCCAATTGAACATCACCTAATCGATGCTATTCTCGCGTTGAAGGAAATCATCTGCCCTAACTACGCAGCCGAGGCCGTATCATGAAAGTATTACTTGCTCCGAGCAATGTCGCAAACCAATCAACATCAATCGCAACCGGGCTACGCGGACTCGGGCATGACGTGCAGATTTGGAACTATGGCCCGAGTCCAAACGGATTCCTCGTTGATCGCGAATTCAACCCCGAAACCCCGAGCGACTATTACAATATACTCGAAGCAAGCCTGCACGAAGACTTCGACGTCTATCATTTTCAAACGGCCCGCTCCCTCATTCCCGACCGAGGCGGACTTCCACAGATGTGGGATCTACCGCTTCTACGATCTCTTGGAAAAAAGATCGTCACGTCGTTTCACGGTTCGGACATAAGACGTGCAAGCCACCACGTTGCTGAAGATCCTTGGAGCTTCTATCGATTCGCGGACATACCATGCGACGAAGAGAAGATTGACACTCGACTAGCCATTATTCGCACCTATGCCAATCATATGACCGTATCCTCTGTCCTAGATGCCGTCTACGCGCCGGATGCAGCATACATACCGAAGAGCCTGAATCTCAATGACTACGCTATGTCGGCCTTGCCAAACCCCAGCCGCCCCGTCGTCCTCCATGCCACACGGCGTCGAGCAACCAAGGGCACAGACATCATTGAGGCTGGACTTGAAGAGCTCCAACGGAAATTCAATTTCGAAATCAAAGTCGTCGAAGGAGCTTGTCACGCGGATCTGATTCACGAGATCAAATCTGCAGACATCGTAGTTGAGAAACTACTTGGAGGTGATGCCGGAGTTCTCTCACTTGAAGCAATGGCTCTGGGACGCGTGGCTGTAGCCCGAATTCGAGACGAAGTGCTCAACCAGCATCCAACCATGCCGATCGCGAGCGCTGATCCCAAAACCTTTCAGGGAACAATGGCGAAGCTCCTCACGTCCCCACAACTTCGCCAAGAACTTGCAGACGCCGGGCGCGTTTATGTTGAAACCACACACTCCGCAAATTCCGCAGCACAAAAACTGCAGGAAATGTACAGATCCCCATGCAAACGCGTATCCCGTCCACACCCAGATTGGGGAAGCGACCCATCACCAAGAAAACTCGAATCTGCATACGCCCGCATCAGAAACCTAGAAGAAAAGCTCGCCAGAAATAATACATCGCTACGTAAGCGCCGATAGCACTAAAAAATCAACATTGAATCTGATGGAGATGTACTGGCTTAGGCCGAGAAGGAAGATCCGTCACAACTTCAAGTTCACAGCCTCTGTCGCAAACCTTCAAACTTCTCCTGACCTTTGACCTCTTCCAGCGCGTCCCTTACATACTGCATATATTCCGGAACCGAAGGAACCCGATGCCCGGGACCAAGGTCAGGTGTATAAGTCTTCAGGCGTTTGCGCTCTCCTGTTTCCTCAAAAGCACTCACAAACGGAATGAAATGATCCTTGTAATGCTGATCGTCACCAGGATTTTGAATTAGTACTACGTCCTGATCAAAACCTATACCTCGATAGCGTTTGATAACATCCATCCGCTCGGCATTCTGATTGTCATCTTTTACAGTATCGCGCCCGAAGCAGCTCCAATGAGCGGCTTGCGCAATGCGCGGGACGTATTCGTCAATCTGAATTTGAGGGTTGAAAGCCACCACATAACTTCCCGCTAGGTATGAAGCTACCTGCAACGAGGCAAATGCGCCTCCTGAGTTGCCGACGAGGAGGACGTCTTTAACGCCCGCATGCGAGGCGACCGTGCTGATCATCTTCGCGATCTCAAAATGAAGATTCACTTCTTCCGTACCAGTGAACCACCCGAGAATCATTCTCGAGTCGAGATCCAATGTTGGATCTGAAAAAAACATGAGCGGCCCGGAATCCAGCTCGCCCATAGACCGCAAGCGCTCGTATCGCGGCAGGGTAAATCGGGTGCGGTCCGTTGCACCGTGGAAGTACACCGTCAAGACTTCTCCCGTGCAACCAGTTATATATGACGACGGCACCAATTGCCCGTGGTCAACGCTCCAAATGTACGGCCGGTTAGGCGCTACAGGCAGCTCGTCCGAAGACACGGATGTTACCACGGGTACTTCATAATCTGGTTGCACAAAGCCGGAATTTCCCCAATTCACAAGGCCGGTCCTCCGTAGGCCCGAAGAAGTCGTTCTTGCACTAACTAGTTCCTTGAGGTCTGCTCCACCGACATCGACCATCGCAGCACCCAATCCGTGGTCCCTCAATCCGTGGACGTTCAGTTCCTGGGCAGTTTCTAGTAGCTTCTCCATTCCAGCTTTGCGGGATTCCAGGTTCCCTCCTGCCTCACGAATCTGCCTCTTGGTTGCGATGATCGCCTCTCGCACCGCCAAGCGCTGCTCTAGGGCCTGTTCCGGACTGAGCTGACCGGAGGCAGCCCGGTTGATGGCCTCGGAGACACTTGTCTCAGGATCACTGTCGCCAGGGAAAACGACCGACCTGTCCGGAGTGACGACCAACAGTTCGTTCATATTGCTGTGGTTCATTTGGACAGCAAACTCCGCACCGAAATAGTCGATCCTTGGAGCCAATGCTGCCTCCGTCTCCTCGGTCACGTCAGCTATGACGGTAGTCGCCCGGGCGCTCTTCCCAGACATCGGGACTCGAATTCTCCAAGCTAATCGTGCGCCATGTTCATCCAGGATGGGCTCTATGACGGAATCGCGAACCTGTCGACTGACCACGGATATACTCACAATTCGATTTTGAGATCTGAGCACGAACCCTCGTCGGACCATCTCCACCTCGACATCAGGAGCAACCATCCATTGTTGAAATGCGTCGAACTTATCGGATGATCGCAGTACATCAGAAACCACTACATAATTGCCAGTCCTGACAAAAACGAAGTGTCGCCGCCATTGAACCGGGAGATAAGCAGTGTTGTTCACAACGAAGCCATCCACTTCGCCATCGTCGTATTCTCTGATCAGTTCGGCACGACTGTGTTCTCTATATCGTCGCCCGTCGACAAGGATATTTGAGTGGCAATCTGCATCGACGAGCAACGAATCTGCAGGGTCAATTATCCAGTCTCGACCTTGTGAAGAATACGTTACGCGCGATGCATCACGATGAGATTTACGGCCACGGACTGGACCCAACAGGATACTCGTTGCGGTCTCGTCTTCAACATTCCGCTCAGTCTCTCCCCAACCGCTATGCAACATCACCGGGCCCACCGGAATCACCGAACGCAAGGCAGCTGGGGGAGATCCTTCCTTCCCCCGGCTAATTACGTATCGCGTGGGGGCGTCTAAATCGAGTTCAGCAAAATCTGGCAGCTCCTCACCAAATGGTATGAAGCGACCTGTAGGAGATAATAGATGCGGAACAAAAGCGGTAGCACGAACTCGAGTCATCGCGTCGGAGGCTTTGTCCACACCAACCCCGCAAAGGACATCGCCCCAAGCTGCCTTGGCCTGGAAAACCGCGCGCAGATCAGTGCAGGACACATAGCCACTATCGTGAAACACCTCCATCGCCGCGTTTTCTACAAGCTCCTCGACTTTGCGGCGAGGAGCTCCAAGACGATGCATGAGGCTCAGTTCAATGCGAAGTATCTCCAAACGTCGAACGCCGTCTAGAACCTCAGCGCCCACCTTGCCCAATTGCTGCAGATGAATATCTGCAAGTTCTATTTCTTGATCGCTTTGCCCCATACCGAGTGCCAAAGCAGTCGACCGTTGGATTAACACACTGGCTGCCCACGCGACCGAAGTACGGTCCCGAGATTCTTCAGACCTGCTCCAGGCGTCAACGATGTGGCTCCAAGCCTGCCTGGATGCGCCGTTAGACGGGGATCGTCTCAAAACGTCAACCCACCGCAAAGAATGCAACACCAGTTTGTCCCCACGCGATAGTGTCAACGAATCATTAAACGTATGAGTGTCGAATACGTCAACGCGTTGCGCGCTCAATGTCAGTGCGCCTTCGACCAGATCTCGGCTTACATCGTCGTCAGACCTGCGTGGACTGAAGAAACCTTTATTCAGGTCGTCCAGTTGCGCCTGCAAATATACATTCTCAGCGATGGTCACCGAAGGCCTATGCGAGTCATGAACTTGTTTGACGTGCTCATTGAGAGCTCGTACATGCTTACCTATGTAATCGATCCAAATAGCACGATTGAGAAACGACTCGTGCACTGGTGCTGCCTGCCCCTTACGAACCAGGTCAGTAAATTTACTCACTCGGTCAGTCTGCAGGTACAAGGGCCATGTTTCGGATTCGCGCAACGTCGTAAAAAAGTAATCTGGGTCGGTGTCGAATGTAGCCAGCTTCTTGGCCATCGAAGCTTTGGACTCTTCGGCGCTCGCCTTGTAATAGGGGACAGACGCCCAAGATGGTATGGCCTTTTCAACTAGCGAGGTTGGCATCTTCTTGCTGACATGGTCGCTAGGACTGGTGTCAAACGCCGCCCGCACGAACGCTGGGGCTGAAAGCATAATTGCTGAAGTTGAGTTTAGGGCCTGATTTCCCCAGCGACGGTACTTCTCGTTGAGATAGAGGTAGTCAAGTGCCAGTATGTCTTTTCGTCCATCAGCTATAGATTTTTCCCAGAGAATTTCGAAATAATCACTCATGCTTTCCGCAGAATATTCTGTGACGGACGCGGATCCGAATTTGCGTTTTGCATGTAACATCGGATTGCGCCCAAGAATATTACTACCATACTCGTCAAGATGATCGTAGTAGTATCCGTGGGTGATTTCTCCCCCGACGCCGCCTATATTTAACGCAAGCGCACCAGTCGGCGTCGGCACGTTGGAACGCATATTAATCGGAGCAGCGTCGCCATCCCACATGAGGAATGCTCTCTCCAAGCGATCCTCAAGCCTCATGGTTATCGACGTCGATTTCCTATATGTAATTTCGTGACTCACACGATCGTCTTGTCCGTTGGTGTCGAAGAAATCCTTCATCAAGATGCTTGCAAGCTCTGCTTCTCGCTGAAGTGTCCCTGTGGTGACAACCCGCGCACTGTTACCAGAGCTGAGCCAGATTGACGCGGTCATCCTGGAATCGCGGCCCCCGCTCAACATGACAGTTGGAGTACGAACGCTCAGTTGGTCAAGATTCGCACCGACGATCCTGGTCTGGTCGACCACTGCTTCGTAGTCTGGCATTTGGTCGCGGCTACCCACCAGGTCTCGCAGGTCGTTGTGTTCGTAGATCCTGGCTGAGCCATCCGGGTGTGCCTCTATTACGGATCCCTCGCCCAGCCTTCTGATACCGACGATCGGAGAGTCATTTAGAGTGAACCACTCAGTATGCGCATAACGAGACACTGAATTGTGGTCCATCTCGATTGGTCCGTCGACAAAATACGCAAGTATACCGATGTGATTCGACGCTGCTACGAAGTCAGGCGTAACCACATAGTAGCAACGCCCAAGACCCAATACATCAGACCAAATTTTGACGGTACCCTCAACGGTCCGATGTATTCCGAAATGATTTGGCAGTAGCCGACCATAATCACCACGCCGAACTAGCTGTCCCACGACATCCCAATAATTGTCAGCATCAGTCAATGTGTCAATCGGAATGGGTGGCTGAGAAACCGAGATAAGATCGCCGGCATCTTCATGCCAGGTTGGGGGCAACCAAGTGCCTGAGACACCGTTTGCGTTGTAAATGGCGGCGCCATCATCCACCCACTGACTACCTACAGAATTTGGAAAGATCGATTTAGCATCGCTGACGGCAGCATCAAAAAGATACCCCAGTCGACCTTTGGCGCTGGTGTTCCTTGCCACACAGACGAAATTTATGTTCAAGATTATGTCTCCCTATGGCTGCTGGTCTGGAGTCATACTAGGACCGCTCATTGATAGATTGAACACTGTTTCCACACTCGCACGCGTGTCAATCGAAATTGCGAAACCAAGCGACCAGACGGGCTCCAGTTTCCTGTCTTTTCTGGAGCGCCAGCCTCGTAGAGGGCCAGTCTGACCACGGACAGGTTCGACCAGCCTGCCTGGTCCTCGAACCTCGAGGTTCAGCGGGTTCGTCTCACTACCAAGATGAAACTCGACGATATTGTCTTCAGTCGAGATCAGCTCAAACTCCCCCGGGATGTTGAACCAAAGGATGCCTTCGCGATTATCCGGAGACTGCGAAAATATGGAATCTTTGACCCGAAGCTGAGTTCCAGGAGTGAAGATCACTCTCCTCCGGTGTATGTAATCCAGATGATGCACTCGGCCGGACAGATCGAACACCCCGTCTTCTTCGGAACATTCACCAATAGCACCGCCGTAAGGAGTTCTCGTCCGCCGATCCTGGTTCGCTCCGTCCATCATAAGAGTGTTGTGGGCCATCGTCCCTTCAACATACTGTCGCTCGGGCGCCGAATAGTAGAAACCCTCTTTTCGGAGGGGCGAATCAGCCGGAAGAAGGTCGCCGTAGCCATATCGCCCACCGTCAGTCAGTATCTGACTGCCTCGATCGAACCAAACGACGTTCAGATCGTCGGCGTGCTTATGCGCTCGCGAATGGAAGGCAGCGCTGAACGCAAGATAACTACTGCGGTTTAGTGCGACATCTTGCGAGGGCTGAGGTGAGCGTACGAACGCGTACCCGCCTTCTCGAAACACTGCTAGTTCCCTCTGAGGCTGCGTGCCACAAGCACCTTCGCTGAGTATGAAGTGGGTTTCAGGATCAATGGACTCTGAACCCGGTTTCACCAGAATCGTTTCGGGCGAATCACCAAATTGGACTAGCGCACCATCTGGCTGAATCATCCACCCCAGTACGTGCGCAGCGCGACGAACCCGCGTCTGAACATCGGCGTCCTGAATCAAATTGTCGTTGACGCCTCGTTCAAACGAGGCCAAAAGCATCCGGTGATAGTCCGGCGAGTGCTCCATGTGAACTCCATCCGAGGCAAACTGTGACTCGGCCATGCGCGAAAGTCGCACTTGCCCTTCTGACGCGGACTGCTTGGAGCCCGGAAACATCCAAGCATATTTGGCGGCATGGACCTGCGAAATCGCAGTGTAAAATCCGTGGTTATTATTCGGGTTGAACGATCTTTCTTTATGAAGTTCTTGCAGATGCTGAGAGACTCCTTCCGCAAGGACTACTACGTCGTCTCGCAAATCCGGAAAGCGAGCAGCACGCAGAGTAATCGCAATCAGCCTGGGTGTCCTCAGGGAAAGCGACATATCGTACCAGGCCATAGGGTCGCCTACATCGGATTCTGATGACCGATGCAAATCAAACCAGCTAATGGCAATATCAATCGCTGCTCGCAACCAAGATTGCTTACCGGTCGCATCATATTCGCGCAAAATCGAATCCATAAACTCCCACGCGTGGAGATGGAATCCCCACGAGCGATGCTCCTGACCATATATCGACCAGTCGGTTAGTCGCGCAACTGGCACAGGATCGAACCCTGCGAACCTCCAACCTACGTCTAGGATCTCTGATGCAGATTGCCTGTTCTCTTGGATACTGAACCAACCAGTCAATGCCGGAATTTCACTCTGTGCAAGTGCTGCCAGAATCTCGCCCGGATTTGCGCCCTGGGAGGTGATACTCAACTCCGAAAGTACGACCGGTTCAACGAACCCGGAGTACCCGAGCTCGCGGTAGACACGGTAATATTCATTGACGTTACTGTCCCAGGAACGATGGTTCCTTACCCATCTTTGAGCTCGATCTCCGAGAGACTTACGACGCTCGGGATCACCAACAAGTTTGACCAATTTACTAGCGAGATCGAGCGCAGATCCCGCCGAAAATGTATCTACAGCAGATGATTGAAGAGCTATCTCATTTAAAGCATCTACATCCGACAGTATTACGGCTCTTCCGGTGGAGAACGCTTCAAATGGTTTTAATGGAGTCACCAGGTTAGCGACGGTAGAGGCTTTACGTGGAACAACGAAAATATCGATTATACCGTAGTACATCAAGACATCTTCGTGGGGTACACGTCCAGTAAAGTAGACGTCTTCTATTTCCTCGCTCCGAACTAGCTCACGGAGAGTATCGAGGTAGTCGCCATCTCCGACCAGCAAAAGACACATTTTCTCAGAGGATTGTTGTCTTGCTTCATCATAGGCTTTGATTAGAGTGTCTATACCCTCGTATTCCACCATTGACGAAATATACCCGACAACCACAGCGTCTTCCGGTAAACCAATCTCCCGAAGCAGCGCATCGTCACGTTCCTGAACTGGAAAATTGGCCTGCTCAACCGCATTCGGGACAAGGCTGACCGATGTGTTTGGAATTAGACCGTTCGCTGAATTTAGAATATGTTGCCGCATAACTTCGGCAAGAGTAAAAACATGGTCCGGCTGCAATCGCGCAATCTCTTCGGCATGCTTGCGGAGAACATACGCATCCGGCTCGCCGTACATCTCAGACAACTCATTGTAGCTATCCATTTGATTGTTCGCATTTATTGACCGGGACAACCACGACTCTTCCCAGAACCCTCTGGATTCATAGACGGTCGGTATTCCATATTTCTTCCCCACGGCGTTTACAATCAACGCATTGAAAAAGTCCGATTGCGCGTGCAAAATGCTAGGTTTCAGGGTTCGGACCAACTCGGCTAGTTGTTCAATATTTTCTTCGAGCCATGTATCGATCATCATCTGGCTACGAGGAGAACCAGGCAACAGATAGTAGTCCATCTCTTGAAAACGATAGTGCTCAATGGAAGGAGAGTCTGTACCCGTTATGCCAGTCTGTCCGACGATAGCAACTGGCAGTCCCTTTCGTTGTTGCGATAGCGCAGTGTACTGGGTACGAAGGGTGTATCCAGTCTGCGTCTCGGGTAACACACGGCCAACCATATGGAGAATCGGCCCATCGGAGCTATAAGCGTCGCCATCTGGCAATTCGGGATCTACAGCCTCTGGTTCCTTAAACAGCTTAATCTCGCGATGGATCTTCTCCGCAGCGAAACGATCGGTGTCTCGGCCAGTCACAGTGTGTATCCGACAGACAACCAAAAGGGCAAGCTCCCAATAGCCCGACTTCCGGTAGTACTGGTAAAGACGACGTAGGCTCGTGAGACTTTCGTTCTTAACGACGTCAAAATTCTCAAGCAGAGGCCTGGTGTTCAGAAATTGCCCACGCTCAATGTACGCATCAAACAATCTGCGAGCTTGCTGGTCAGAAAGTACCGACTTGGGATCACGACCCAACCGAATCGCTGATTCAAACGCGATTCGCAAAGTTTCTCTTCCAGTATCGTTGATCATCGCTACGTCTGACTGCATTGAGTCCAAGTACCCAGCAGGAACTCGTCTGCGCAGCACCTGGATGTCTTTTCGAAGCACCTTGGCACGATCTTGAAGATTCTTCCCATTTTCGCGCACTTCGCGTGAGACCGTGGAAACTTGATTTTCCAATTCAACACTGGTTGTCTCCAGATGGCCGATGCGTGTGTGAATCGCATCTTGTCGCGCGATGACGATTCCGGACAGCTGCTTCAATAAGATCCCGCCAGACACGATGCCCACGATCCCGACGAGAAAGGCGCAGGCGCTAATAAACACAGACTGGAGAATCATTCCTAGAGCCACGAGCACAACGAATGCCACCAGCAACACCGATGCAACAGCGCCAGACAGAGTTAGCTTTTTTCTCATGGATCTTCGTACTCGCTGTATCATGTTGCTCCTGAGTTGTCCTCATACTTAGAAAATTGTAACTGCAGCGCAAGTCTAATTCCGATTTGGCTTTTGACTGTTTAGCAATTGAGACGAGGGTCGCCCAGCGCGCCCGACTGTCGAACTCCACCCAGCCGTTCATATATCTCTCCGACAGCAGCGGCCGCATCAATCCATGTACGGTGGTCTTGGACCCATCGTCTTGCGCATGTCGCCAGGGATAGGCCCAGCTCCGGGTCATCCAGCAAACGACGAAGAGTTGAGGTCAAGGAAGCTACGTCTCCTTTCCTGTGCAGCAGGCCCGTCACATTGTCTTGAATGATCTCAGCCAATGCTTCCACATCGGAGCAGACTACAACCTTCCCCATTGCCATGGCTTCAAAGGGTTTCAACGGCGAAACCATTTCGCAGACAGGCAATGGCAAGCGCGGAAATGGAGCGATGTCAATGAGTGAAAAGTAGTCCTGCACCTCTGAATGAGGGACGCGTCCAACGAAGTTAGTGCACTGTTCGGCACCCAAATCCACCGCCAACTGTTTCAAAGAGCCGAGGTCCTTGCCATCCCCTACGATTAAGATCAAGAAATCATCTCTTTCGGTAGAGAGCTCCGCAGCCGCTTCAACGAGCATCGCAAGACCCTCGTAGTCTACGACCGACCCCACGTAACCAATTACAGTGCGGTCACCGACATCCAGAGTCTCCGCCAATCGCTCATCCCTACGAATCGGGTGGAACCGCGCGACGTCCACACCGTTGGGGACCACTGTGATCTTATCTGCGGCAACACCGCGCCTTACAAGCTCTGATTTCAGTCCACTAGTAATCGCGATCACCTCTGTCGCCCTGGAAGCAACTTCAACTTCAAGCTTCGCTGCTAGACGGAACATCGGGCCACTTCCCCAAACTGGATCTCTCGAGGCCCGTGTAATTTCCCACAACCCTCGAACCTCGTATATTGAAGGAATACCCAAATCCACCGCAGCGGATATCGATGCTAATCCGTTCAAATGGTTAGACGCAGCATGAACTATTGCGACTCGTTCGTCAATCAGGAATTTTTTGAGACGCTCAGAATATTGTTTGGCGTATTCTTCAAGCGGCTGGCGCGGCAGCGGAGCTCCACTTGAAACCAGCCGATGATAAGGTACGCCCTCAACTGAATCAATCGCGGACACAATACTCGGGTCCCTGTAACCAGGCATATCGATTGGGTATTCGAGCCTCGTAGTGCCTGAGACGTCCCATCCGAGGTTCCGGAGCGCTTGAAGAAGCCCTTGAGTACGTGTCGCATATCCAGCCGAGTGATAAGGCAGGGAGTTGTATACTGTATATGCCACCCGGTTCTTCGCTACGTCGCGCCCTATTGCCGAGGCACTCTTATCTCCAAACGGGTATTCGCGCTTAAGCAGTTCCAGATCTGCCAATTTCGACGGTACGTTACGGAGATTCTTAGCCCAGGAGTCTTCCGGCTTAACACGCAGATACTCCCCCACCATGTCGTCTACGACAACCACATCGCCAAGTAGTTTAGCTCTGCGAATTGCTAGACGGAGGCTAGAGACCGGGATCCACTCATCTGGTAACCCGCGTATAGATTCTATGGCGTCATACCAATTGCCGATGCCCAATCGGTACACGGCCTGTGCCGATGTGTGTTCAATTGGGCTGAGCTCCTGCGAGGCAGATTCATCTCTCTGGAGATACATTCTCGCGATAGATGCTGGAAAACCACCCGACTCTTCTGCAACTACCTCGACAGCGTCATCCAGGCCGTAGGCGATTGAGTAGTTCAAAGATTCCAGGAATCTATGAGGCCGTCCAGAGATGGCACCAGATAACGGTGCCAGCACAGCATCGATACGCTCGTACTCTCCTCTGCTCGAAGCCATCGCAATAAACGGTTCCAAAGCACCGAAGTTCCCCGGATCTAGCTCGACAGAATTTGTGAAAGCCAAATAGGCTGCATCAAACTTCCTTCCACTTTGAAGTCGGTTACCCAGCGACATCCACAATAAGCTGTCATGGGGCATGTCTCGTAGAGCATGGCGGAGTTGATCAACTGATCGCTCGAATTCGCCGTTGTGCCAAAGCTCGATGGAATTCCTGCGGACTGCGGCAGAATCAACATGTGTCGCGTTTATCCCCATAGCGTGCTGGACGCTCGTCTTTGCCGAAATGTCGGAACGTTGCAATGTACCACCGCTAGGCATAATTAGGCGAGCAATGTCTTGCCTTACGCGCCACGTCTTGCGCCGAGTGGATGCTAGAGCACTTCTTGAGCGACTCAACGTACCTCCGATGAAATTCGCGGTAGTGAGTTCCGCAGACTATGCTCGCGAGTTCTAATGATAATTGCTGCATCGGGAACTCTATTCGATGTCAGAAAGCATGTTCCGTCAATCACTACTGAACCTCCTTGCGATGTTTGCAATTTCGCTCGCCATGGAAGCGTAATCGCTCTCACGATAGTGAAACGGCTCGGCGCCCCATCTGTTATTGCTATCGATCCTCAGTACTTCGTCGATCCTGATAACCCGATTTTCGATTAAGGATTCCACATGGGAGGCGTAGCGTTTTCGCATCAGATTCGCCTGGCGAGCACGACGAGCAAATGACTCTGCCTGGGTCTCAGTCATTTCCTGTCCAACTCGAAGTGAGCTTATCAAGCTCTGTCCACGTCGGAATTTTCTACGGCTGAGCCGAAATCGTCGACGAAGTCGGCGCGTCCGCCGGCCAATGGCATGTCGAGCACCACGAGAAGGGCGAGTTTGCCCAGCCAGCGCAGAGGCCCATTCAACGTTTAAGAATATTGCCCGACGCAATAGGCCGGCGTCGCCAAGCTGTTCGACTTGACAGCAGAACGCTGACGACCAAAGGGAAAAGTGTTCGTCTGAACCGAACTCCAAGAGCCGGGCTCCAGCCTGGGGCGCCCATTTGTTGGCACCTGCACGGTACGCTTCAACCGAATTTGTCAGGTACGTTCCATTGGGAAACTTCCAAACTCCACGCCTTTCGTCGACCAGGTCAATGAGGATCACGTCGGGAGACGAGGAAATAAGTCGCTCAATTGCATCAGCCTTCTGATCGCCTACAAACATCTTCGTTTGAAATGCGGATTCCAGATGCCCAGAAGGAAAAGTATTGGCTCCCACAGGGCCAAGCGAGACGATTGACGACTGACGTGCAACGTAAGCTGCGACGTCAGAGGCAGGTATAAACTCACAGATGTCCCTACTTACACAGGATCCGAAGACCGCGATTTTCATCATAGCGATTCCTGTGGTGACGCATCAGGTTCTTGACGAATTCTCTGCCGTTCTTTATATCGCTCATCGGCGATCCTCTTCGAATTTGCCTCAAGCCGACGTCCGGTGAGGTCGCTCGCGGTCGCTACTGTTGACGCTCGATCATTCGGGTCAGTAGCTCGAAGGACCACCCTGTTGTTACTCGGACGTAAGCGCAATGGTGGGGGGTCATTACGACTACTTGGTGCGCTGACCGCCCTGGAAGCAGCTTTTGGCAAGTCGGGAAATTGTGCCTTCGGAGGTTGAACTTCCAAATCTGCAGGCCAGAATTGTGATTCGGCAGCAGTCAGAAGCGGTAGGTCGATCTCTTCGACTTCCCCGACGGTGTCGCGGCGTTTCATATGCCTAGCAGACTTCGCGGCCACCGTCTTCACCCGCCGTGCAGCATGGCGAGGAATCGGGTTCTTGATGAGTTCTGGTGCCAGAATGTTGATCTCTTCTTTCACTGCGTTGCTGACGACATCGTGAAGAAGTTTATCGGCGACGCCTTCGTTACCTTTGGCCACATTCCAAGCCCACCAACGGTATTTCTCCGCAACCGCCTCAGCCGGACCATCCATGAGTATCTCGCCCTTGTGCATCCACACGGCACGAGTGCACAGTTCCTGGATGACTTTCGCCGCATGGTTAACCAACAGAACCGTACCTGCTTCAGCCAGCAATTCATCCATGGCACGTTCACTTCGTTCACCGAAGGTCGCGTCGCCTGTTGACAGTGCTTCGTCGATGAGAAGAATCTTCGGTCGAGCCGCAAGAGCAATAGCGAATCGCAGCCGCGCTCCCATTCCTGACGAATATGTGCCCATCGGTCGGTGGATGGCTGCTCCCAAAGCCGAGAGGTTGACGACGTAGTCGAATGCTTCAGCAGCTTCATCCGGGCTTAGGCCCATAGCCAGACACCCAAGTCGCACGTTCTCACTGCCGGAAAGGGCCGGCTGGAGCGCAGCATTGACTCCGAGGAGCAATGGCTGGTAACGGACGAGGATTTGCCCCCGATCTGGCTGTTCGATACCAGCAACATTTCGCAAAAACGTCGACTTTCCAGATCCATTGGAACCGACCACGCCAACCATTTCGCCTTCGTGAGCGACAAAGTTGACTCCGCGCAGCGCGCGAACTGTAGTCTGTCCCCTCCGTCCAAGTAGGACATTTCCGACCCGTCTCAGGCCCTTTGCGTGTTGTCCGGGGTCGTTTATATTGACGGTGTAACGAACTTGCACGTTTTCAGCGATGATGGTCGGTACTTGAATCTCAGAGTCGGCCATAGCTCTCCTCCCCGCGCCAGAAGAATAGGAATCCGACGATGAGAAGGCCGAATGCCCATATTGCTCCAACCAGCCACAGCGACAAAGGCGAATCGACGCCGTAAAGCAAGGAATTGCGCACCAGAGTCAGGTAAGCGGCCAGAGGATTGTATTGCATCACTACCAGGAGCATTGGATGATCAGCTAGTCGGTCCTCAATGTCAAAGAAGACACCCGAGCCATAGAGCCAGAAGCGGCTAACAATCGACATGAAGTTGGTTAAGTCCGGGATTTTGTGGCCCAACCGGGCCAGCAGACAAGCGAGTCCAACATTGAAGATCGTCTGCAACATGACAATGGGAATGACGAGAACAACTCTCCAAGTGATGACTTCGGCAGGAGGAACGATCACAAGAATGATAATCATGACGAGCAAGGAGGGCATGAAATCAAGGAAGTTACGCACCACAGTCGAAAGAGGGAGGGCAGCACGCGGAAATTGAAATCCTCTGATCATCGAAGCACCGGAGCGAATCGACCCTGTTCCGCCCGTCATACATTTGGCGGTGAATCCGAAGAAGAACACACCCACGACAAGAAAACCGAGGAAGTTGGGCACACCGCGAGATGTTTGCAGAATGAACCCGAAGACAAACCAGTACGCCAGCACCGAAAGCAGAGGAGTGAGAAACAACCAACCGTAGCCGAGGAGATTCTTCCGCGTCGAACTGCTCATTTTGGCCCGAGATTCCGCGATGATGTAGTGCCGGCGGTTCCACAGGGCCGAAAGATAACTCTTCAAGTTGGCACGTTTACCTACGGGCACGAGGCCATCGCTCGAAACCGAGGGAATCGTGATCAACCCTAATGGGTTTTTAGCTTCATTCATACAGCACCAACTTCCATGAGCTGAGAATAGACCTGACCATAGCGCTGGCCGATGTCCTTCCACCTCCGTGTTGCCAGGACGTGTTCGCGTCCGTTCTTTCCGTATCTGATTCTTGCACCATCGTTGCAGGCAAGCTCAGACAGCGCCTCAGCCAAGCTGTTCGGGTCGCCTGGTGCGACGCGGACTCCAGCGGACTCTGGCACGAGTTCGTTCAATGCAGGCAGGTCCGAAATGATGACAGGACGCCCCAGGCCCAACGCCTCAATCGGTTTGATTGGCGTGACGAGCTGGCACACCTGTTCATTCTTCCGAGGGACAACGATTACGTCGAGCCCGAGCTGATACTCGATTGCCTCTGCCTGCGACACCCTTCCAGTGAAGACCGCGTTCTCCCCCAGGATTGCAGCCCGTTCTCGCAATTCCGGCAGCGCAATACCGTCGCCGGCGATGAGGAGTCGTAGGTCCGTTCCCTGAGTTCGCGCCAAGATCACGGAGTCGACTAGGTCTCCAAGCCCTTCGTACCCGACGATGGATGCTGCGGTTCCGACCCAGATGCCGACTTCGGGCAGACCAAGACCAGCTCTCACCTCGGCAGGGATGCGCGAAACGTCTGCATTGACGACAGCTTCGGATACCGAGTTCGGAATGATGGTGATCGTCTCTGCCGGGACTCCGCCCGCGATGAGGTGCTCGCGCATGGTTTCGCCGAGTGTGATCACGGCATCGGCGGCAGTAGCGACTTCGATCTCCTTGTCTCGCATGAGTTCGAAACGCTGGCTGGCTCGACGGGCTTCGCGTTCAACAGGAGTGGACCCGCCTGCCGCCCAGGTTTCTTCAAGCACACCACGGACCTCGTAGACCCAGGGCAGGCCAGCAGCGTGCGCCGCTGCTCCGGTGGCCAGACCGTTGACATAGTGCGTGGTCGTGTGGAGAACCTGGGCACCACGTTCCTGTGCCTGAGTAGCAAGCCAGTCTGCCTGATCACTCAGACGGGCAGAGGGTGTGGGCAACGGACGCAGCGGCACCTGCCGCAGGTAGTCAATACCGTCGACGGTCTCGACCGGGCCCGAGCTCACCCGCCCGATCGTCACCGGGTAGGAGGGCCTGGTCGCGGCGACCACCCGGTGCCCGGCATCCTGCAACGTGGTGAGGATGGCGTGCGAGCGATATGCGTATCCGGAACGGGTGTGGGGCAGAGAATTCGTCAGCACGTGCAGAGCCGCGGGCCGGTTGGTCTCCACCGACGTGGAACTCGTTGAGTCCGTCTTCGCGGCTCGGGACCGTCTGGCCGTGACGTGACTGGTCACAGTGGGCCACCAGCCCGGCTGCAGGCAAAGACGCTCATCGACGAGCCGCGTGCGACGAGCACCATCGGGCAGGACGTCGATCGCCTCGTCGAGCTGACCCTTGGTCCAGCGAATGCGTGAACTCAGAGCGGCAGCGCCGGCCACCGAGGCAGCGATGCCTTCGGCCTCGTCGAGGAGTCCGAGGTTGAGGGCGATCTCTCCCAACAGCCGGGACGGCGTCAGAGAATTCGACACGAGGCGCTTCGCCTTCGCCTCCTGCCCGAGCAGCCAGGCCGAGGCAGCCTGCCCCGCATCACCGGGTACGCATCCGAGAGTATGCCCGACAAGGCGCGAAGCCGGACCGGGCAGTCGCCTGGCCAATTGCATGCCGAAGAACACACGATCATCGTTGATATGGGCAGTCGTCGTCGAAGCCACATTGGCAAGCTGGCGCGCAAGGAAGACCAGATTCATGAGACCACCTGTGTGAGGATGCGTTCGTAACTGTGGCCCATGGCCGCAGCCGAGGCGTGCCTGATCACCCATTCGCGCGGTTCCTGTCCTGCAGGAGGATTGGTGCCGAATTCCTCACCGGCTTCGACGCGCTCCCGCATCCGAGTCATGGCCGCGGACACTGAAGCGGAATCCCCGGGAATCGCCACCTCACCGGCGGCGGTGCCAGTGATGATGTCTGCGGCCTCGCCAGCGACGACGCCGAGGACCGGGATCCTACGTGCCATAAGCGAATAGAGCTTCGAGGGCACCGTACATTCGTAGGACTCGAGCGCACCGAGACTGACGAGACCGGCATCTGCCCAGTCCCAGTGGGCGGCGAGTTCCGCTCCCGCGTGCTGAGAATGGAACTCGACGGGGACCCGGTGGTCAGCCGCCACGGTCTTGAGTTCTGCTGTATCGGCACCGTCGCCGACGATGCGCAGGCGCACGCCCTCGGTGCGGGCCAGAGCACGGATCGAGGTGCTCAGGTCCTGGGAGCGCCCGACGGTGCCCACGTAGAGCAGATTGAGTCCGGTGTGTGCGGCAGCAGGTCTGCGGTTCGCAATGCCCGCTGCGTTCACGGTCTCCTCAGCCGGTGGGATCAAGGGAATCGCTCCAGTGGCGGTCAGCCCGGAGGCACCCTCAAGTTCTGCCGGTGAGACCCCGCTGCGCACCACCTCGGCGGTCACGCCCCGCTGTTCCAGGCGGTGTTTGAATCCGTCCGTCGTGACGACGACGACCGCTGCGCGGCGTTGGGCACGTGTCAAGAGATCCGGCAGTAGCCGGTGCTCAAGAGAGCCGGTGAGTGCGCCCGGCAAGTATTTCCCGAGGGCACCGGTGACCAGGTTCATCTCAGAGATGAGATCCGGCCAGGCGTCGCGGACCTCGGCGACGTGCGGCACGTGCAGGATCCGGGACAAGGTGTCTCCGGCGAGCAGGAACGGTAGAGCCGGGGTCGTGGAGACGATGACATCGGGCTTCATCTTGCCGCGCAGCCGGTCGATGACGGCGGACATGGCACCGGTGGCCGACACTGACTGGTCGAGCATCTGTCGAGCCATGGACGAACCGCTGTGCAGATAGGGAACTCGCAGGATCCTCTCACCGTTGATCCCGGTGTCCCAAGTGCCACCGAGGCGCACGTCAACGCGGCGACGTCCCAGACCGACCCGGGACCCGAAGAACCCATCCCGATCGGGATACGGGTAGTGCGGGTGCGGGGCGACGGTGATGACCTGATGACCGGCGGCGCGGAGGTGGTCGACGAGGATCCGCCATCGACGTTGCGGCGCACCGACCTCCGGATAGTAGTAATGGCTGAGCAGGACGATCCTCATGCGGGAACCACCTCGGCGGTGCTGCGCCGGCGCAACCACAGGGGAAGGAAGGCGTAGAGGGCCAGGAGTCCGGCCCAGAACACGTGGGCTGGATAAGTGGTCGCAGTGTTGCCTGCGATCAGGGTAGGGACCGCCAGAATGCACGCGAGGATGCTCAGTGCGGCGTGGAAGAGAGACACACGCCCATGGGACCAACCGGCCTGCTGGATCCGCTGATAGATGTGGTGTCGATGCGGGAGGAAGATGTTCTCTCCTTTGAAGAGGCGCAGCACTAGGGTGAGGCCGACGTCGAAGAGGACGAAGATCATGGGCGCGATGATGACGACGATCGGTACTTCCAAGACGAAGAGCCAGACAGCGATGGCGAATACCGCAGCTCCGATGCCATAGCTTCCAGTGTCCCCCAAGAATGCCTTCGCCCTGCCAAGGTTGAATGGCAGGAAACCGGCTGCGGCTCCGGCCAGAGCCAGAGAAAGGAGCATGACGTCGCTCTCGTCAATCCAGGAACCGACAAATGCGAACCAGGCCCCGGTGATGATCGACCATGTGGTCACGTAGCCATTGAGTCCGTCGACGAAGTTCACGGCGTTGACCAGCGTGACGCCGATGACGGCGAAGGCGAGGACGTGCGCGATTCCCTGTGTGGAGAACAGCGCGATGCAGGCGCTGAAGACAACCGCGAGGACGACCTGCCCGACCAGACGGCCGATGGGCTGCAGGGAGTCGAGGTCATCGCTCATGCCGATCGCCGAATAGCACCAGGTCAGCACCAGAAACCCGATGGGCAGCATGATGCTGCCCAGACCGTAGACGCCATGCTGTGTGAGGTTCCAGATCATGACCAGCACCGTCGCGACCGTGATTCCGCAGCCGATGGCGACGCCGCCCCCTCTCACCGTCGACTGGGTGTGGGACGAACGATGAGAGGGCACGTCGACGACGCCGGCACGCCGCAGCAGTGGAAAGGCGATGAGTGCGCTGACCATCGTGACCACGGCGGCCACGACGAAGATCACCAGCGACAGCAGATTCATCAGTTGGCGGCCCCTGCATCCGGAATTGTCAC
The DNA here is from genome assembly GCF_016107655.1 of Brevibacterium antiquum. Lineage (GTDB taxonomy): Bacteria > Actinomycetota > Actinomycetes > Actinomycetales > Brevibacteriaceae > Brevibacterium > Brevibacterium antiquum. The sequence continues at coordinate 176,125 of NZ_JABASX010000007.1, read as the reverse complement.
CGGTGTCGCGGTGATCTCTAAGGCAGACTCGTTCTTGTCATGCGGCATGCCCACGACGCGAGTCAGTTCCGCTTCGAGCTCGGTGCGATGTGTGAAGACTCCAGCATCCCGCGAAGCGTCGGCGAGTCGCCTCAGCGCATCGAGGTCGATCGGGGTGATCGGGACCTGGGTGATGAGCGGGTGGGTGGGACGGAGGTCCTCCTCCCCTGGCGACAGAAGTGCTTCAGTGAGCTTCTCTCCCGGTCGCAGCCCGGTGTAGATGATGTGGGTGTCGGGACGGCCGCTGAGCGCGATGACGCGGTTGGCCAGGTCGTTGATCTTGATCGGCTCGCCCATGTCGAGGACCAGAGTCTCACCGGGGCCGCCGATGGCTGCAGCCTGCAGGACGAGTTCGCAGGCTTCATCGGCGGTCATGAAATAGCGGGTGACTTCGGGGTCGGTGACCGTGACCGGGTCTCCGGCCGCCACCTGAGCAACGAAGGTCTCGAGCACCGATCCGCGGGAGCCGAGCACGTTGCCGAAACGCACGGACATGTACTTTCTCCCGGAGTCTGCGGCCACCGAGGCAACCGCACGTTCGATCGAGAACTTGGTCCGCCCCAGCACCGAGGTCGCCCCTGCGGCTTTGTCCGTCGAGATGTGCACGAAGGCTTCGACGTCATTGGCTACAGCCGCGTCGAGCAGGTCCAAGCTGGCACCGATGTTGGTGCGCACCGCTTGCTCGGGGAACCGTTCGAGGAACGTCAGGTGCTTGAGCGCTGCTGCATGGAAGATGATGTCCGGCTTGACCTCTGCGACGAGAGCATCGATGAAGGCCGTGTCGCGCAGATCCCCGAGCACGAGGTCGTCGCTGGTCAGCAGGGCCGAGCCCTCCAAACCGAGTTGAGTCGCGTGCAGACCGGACTCATCCCGGTCGGTCATGACGAGCCTGGCAGGGTTGAAGCGCGCGACCTGTTTGCATAGCTGGGAGCCGATCGACCCTCCGGCGCCGGTAACGAGGACGACGCGGTCCATGATCGTGGTCGAGATGTCTTCGACGTTGGTCGAAATCGGCTTGCGGCCGATGAGGTCCTCGAGACTCACATCCCGGAAATTGCGATGACGCAGGTCAGCCACGTCGAGCGAATCGGGTTCCGGTCGGCTGTAGTCGGCGACTGCGAGCTTCGGCATGATCTTGATCTCGACCGGCCGGGACTCGAGGTTCGAAGCGATCGTCTGGAGATCCTCCGGCGGCAGATCCGTGATGGCGATGATGACGACGCTGACCCCGGTGCGGTCAACCTGGTTCGCGATGTCAGAGACGGGCCCGAGCACTCGGATGCCGTTGTAGCGCAGGTGACGTTTACTCGGGTCATCGTCGAGGATTCCGACTGCCGCATACTCGCTGCGAGAGTCCTCAGCGATCATATCTAGTGCCAGCATGCCCTGACTGCCTGCACCGACGACGAGAGTCGGCCGCGATGACCCCGATGTCGACAGGTTGCGCTGGCGCAGATTGCGTCGGACCCAGTTCTCCAGGCTCTTCACCACGACCATCATGGCTCCGGCCGCGATCGGCACGCTGGTGGGGATCAGCAGGCGACTGGCGAACAGGAACTCGGCGACCCACATGAGGCCGACGCCCAGCGCCACCGTTCCTGCGATGGCCGCGAACTGGTCGGTCGAGCCTCGGCGATATCGGCCTCGATAGATCGCGAGAGGACCGCAGACGAGGAACACGAGCAGAGCGATGACCGAGCACACGAACATGCCGGGGACATTGACCCGATCCATTTGGAAGTCATAGCGGACAAGCGTCATTGCGACGACGAGGAAGGCGAAGACGACGCCGTCAGTCAAAGAGCGGACGAACGCGATGATGCCCTTGGCCAGTGGGGTCCGTGAGGGAAGGGGTCCGGAGTTGCTTCCCACAGTACTCATTTCACTCGACTCACACGCACTGCTTCGAGGGTCGTCCTGTTGATCAGACCCTGCCTCAATGGCCGCAGCCAGCGCATTCCAACTCCTCGATTGTACTATTGGCACTGACAGGTTTCATTCATGCGTAGTGTGGGCAACATTAAGATTCGGCCTCGAATCGGAGCGCCACCACAAGCTGGGTTGCCTGTACTCACAATAAGTTCAACCCAGTCATCTGGCTGTCATTCTTCGGACTCGAGGTCGCGGCAGTGTGGAGCGCGAGTCTCCGACGAGAGGAACACAACTTGGCCAAGACGCCGCTTCACACCCTGAGGACTGCGCTGTGGCACCTGCGTAACGGAGGTGTGTCTCAGCTGACGAAATGGCACCGTCGTCAGTCGATACCTCAGGGCACAGCAAAGACCCCGTCTCAAGTCACGTCCGAAAAACTCAATACCTCGGAGCTGACGAAGCTGTTCCCGCCTCTCCCCAGCCCAAGTCGCACACCGATGTTCGGCGATCTCAAAGTCGGTGTCATTCTCGACGAATTTTCGGCGACCAGCTTCGGATACGAGTGGTCACTAGTGCACCTGCAACGGTCTGGCTGGCGCGAACAATTGGAGGGACTCGACTTCGTCTTCGTCGAGTCTGCATGGAACGGCAACTCTGGAGATTGGAAGTACCAGCTGACCGGCACCTCCGGCCCCAGCTTTGCTGTGAGAGAACTTCTCACAGAATGCGCTGCCCTTGGCATCCCGACTGTCTTTTGGAATAAGGAAGATCCGCCACATTTCGATGATTTCCTCCCGATCGCGCAAATGTGCGATGTCGTCTTCACTACCGACGTCCGGCTCGTGGATGACTACCGCAAGCGCCTCGGCCACGACCGGGTAGGAGTGTTGCCATTTGCCGCCCAGCCTGCGATACATTCTCCCGTCCGGCCCCATCACGGGTCCGCTGCCCGAGACATCGCGTTCGCCGGTATGTATTTCGCTCATAAGTTCCCCGAACGTCGTCAGCAGATGGACCTCCTGCTTGGCGCTGCAGCTGAAGTCTCCGGCCGCATGGAGCACGGGCTCGAGATCTTCTCTCGATTTCTCGGTCAGGATGACAATTACCAGTTCCCCGTCCAGCTGGCTGATCGCGTTGTGGGATCTCTTCCGTATCCGAATCTCTTGACGGCGTATAAGCATTACAAGGTGTTTCTCAACGTCAATTCGGTCGTCGACTCACCCAGCATGTGTGCGCGCAGAATCTTCGAGATCACTGCGGCCGGGACACCGGTTATCACTACTCCCAGCGCAGCTACCGAGAAGTTCTTTCCTGTGGATGAAGTGCCGCAGCCGAGCACGTCAGAGGATGCGGAGTGGACGTTGAGATCCTATGTGCGGAGCAAAGAGCTTCGAGACAGAACGGTTCACAAGGCCCAGCGTCGGATCTGGAGCGAACACACTTATAGCCATCGCGCGATGGCGGTCATGGATGCGCTCACCGTTAAGTACGAGGATCCACTTCCGGCCGCCGTTTCGACCGTCGTGGCTACAAATCGACCTGAACACCTCCAGGACATCATTGCTACTCATGCCAAACAGACTCACGACGATCGCGAACTGATACTCGTCACTCATGGCTTCGAACTACCAAGGGATTTCGGGCAGCAAGCAAAGGAACTGGGGATCGAGAACCTCGAAACCGTATCTGTCCATGCGGATCAAACTTTGGGAGCATGTCTCAATAGGGGCGTGCAGGCTTCGAGCGGATCAGTCATCGCAAAGATGGATGACGACGACATCTATGGAGCCCACTATCTCTCGGATCAGTTGGCGGCACTGCGCTATTCGAACGCTGCCCTCGTCGGTAAACAAGCGCATTATCTGCACTTGCGGTCACGCGATATAGTCATGTGCCGGTTCCCAGAACGCGAACACCGATTCACGGACCTGGTAATGGGACCGACGCTGATGGGTACAAGAGAACTATTCGCCGACTACCCCTTCGCCGAACGTACTCTCGGCGAAGACACCGACCTGCAACAGCGCCTTATCACCGATTCTGCACGAATTTATTCAGCTGATCGTTTCAATTTCGTTCAGGTACGCGGCGAACATTCGCACACGTGGACGGTCGAGGAGGATCTGCTCCTCGCCAACAGCGACGTGCACAGTTTTGGGTTCGCTCCAGAACACTACTGCTTCTGAACCGGAGCCAGCAGCTCGCTGATGATGGCAATGCTGCGGGCTGCAGAATGGCCGTCACCATAGGGATTGACGGCGGTCGCCATATCTCGATACGCCTTCTTGTCATCGAGCAATCGAGAGACCTCGGAAACGATTCGATCAGTCTCGGTTCCGATGAGTTTGACAGTCCCGGCATCCACAGCCTCGGGGCGTTCAGTGTTCTCTCGAAGGACCAGAACAGGTTTTCCGAGGCTCGGTGCCTCCTCCTGGATCCCACCGGAGTCCGTGAGAACAATGTCCGAAGCCGCAATCAGGTGGGAGAATTCGCCGTACTCGACGGGTTCAATCGATATGACATTGCCGAGATCCTCAATCTGAGGAACAATCGACGCGCGCACTCGGGGATTCTTGTGAGCCGGCCACACGATGAGAAGGTCCGGGTAGGAAATGGCGAGCTGGCGCATTGCCCTACCGATGTTCTCCATGTTGTCGCCGAGGTTCTCGCGACGATGCGTCGTCACAAGGAGCACTCGACGATCATCGTCGGCAAGGTCCTTGAGCTCTGGAACCATGATCTCAGTGGGCCGATCAACAGCCCAGTGCAGCGCATCAATGACCGTATTGCCGATGACATGAATGTTCTCATCGGGAACCCCGTCAGCCAGGAGATTCGCACGTGACACCGTGGTTGGTGCCAAATGGACCCGGGCAATCTGGGAGACGATCTTGCGATTGGCCTCTTCCGGAAACGGCGAGTTGATGTCTCCGCTGCGCAATCCCGCTTCCAAATGCACCACTGGGATCTCCCGGTTGAAAGCGGCTATGGCTGCGCCCATCACAGTCGTCGTGTCACCCTGGACGAGGACTGCGTCGGGAGTGTGTTCTTCAAGCACCGCATCGATTCTGGAGATCACACTGCCCGCAATTCCGTTGAGCGTCTGTCCGTGAGCCATGAGGTTGAGATCAACATCAGGTTCGATCTCGAACACCTCGTTGACTTGATCGAGCATCTCCCGGTGCTGCGCTGTCACAACAACTACTGGGGTGAGCGTCGGGTCGTCTTCCAGGGCTTTGATCACTGGCGCGACCTTGATCGCCTCGGGGCGAGTCCCGTAGATGACCATAACTTTATGACCTGGTGTCATTTCTTCCCCATCTCCTTGGCGCGATCCTATGTCGATCAAGGACAGAAACAGGCCCGGTGCCTGACACCGGGCCCATTATCGTCCACCAAAATTGGTTTGAGTTGTCTTGCTTCTTCTGCAATATAGCATTTTTGCTTCGCTTGGCCAGTTCACGGAGGCGAGTTCAGGCCCACGCCTCTAACGCAAGTAGGATAACTACAGTCACCGTGATCGGTCTAGCTCGCGCCTGCCAAAGTAACAACTTCATCACGGCCCGAAAAATCATTACTATTTCATTTGTCGTACCAAATCCCCAACACCGGCACGCCTGCAACCACCTTGTCGAACAAACACAGGTACCGTCGGATGAACCACCAACAGTCTGGAGCACCTAGCCATGAATGCTATTGCTGAGAGCACCCGTCCCTCCGTTGCCGTGATCGGTCTCGGTTACATCGGTCTGCCGACTGCCGCGGTCCTCGCAAGCACGGGTGCGGATGTCGTCGGCGTGGACATCAACCAGCACAACGTCGACGTCATCAACGCCGGCCAGGTGCCTTTCGTCGAACCCGATATGGCCACGACTGTTGCCGGAGTCGTCTCGCAGGGATACCTCAAGGCGACGACCGAGACTCCCCACGCCGACAACTACATCGTGGCGGTACCCACGCCCTTTTCCGAGGGTCACAAGCCGGATCTGTCCTACATTGAGACAGCGGGCAAGCAGATCGCCCCGCTGCTCGAAGGCAATGAACTCATCATCCTCGAATCGACGTCGCCTCCCGGTGCCACCGAGTTCCTCGCCGATACGGTCCTCGCTGCCCGCCCGGACCTGACACTCAAGCCGGGCGCCCCTCAGTCGATCTACTTCGCCCACTGCCCCGAACGCGTCCTGCCGGGGCGCATCATGATCGAGCTGCGTACCAACGACCGCATCGTCGGCACCCTCAACGGTGAGGCTGGGGAACGGGCGCGTGAACTCTACGAACTCTTCTGTGAGGGCGAGTTCCTCATGACAGATGCTCGGACGGCAGAGATGGCGAAGCTGACAGAGAACGCCTACCGCGACGTCAACATCGCCTTCGCCAACGAGCTGTCGATGATCTCGGATGGCCTCGACATCAACGTCTGGGAGCTCATCCGACTGGCCAACCACCACCCCCGGGTGAACATTCTGCAGCCCGGCCCAGGAGTCGGTGGACACTGCATCGCCGTCGACCCGTGGTTCATCGTGGCCACCGCACCGGAGCATTCCTCGCTGATCAGGACCGCACGCGAGGTCAATGACGCGAAGCCCCGCTTCGTCCTCGACAAACTCCTCCCCCAGGCCAAGCGCATCAACGATGTGCAGATCGCAACACTGGGACTGGCGTTCAAACCCAACATCGACGACCTGCGTGAGAGCCCTGCCCGGCAGATCGTCGGCAACCTGGCGGACGAGCTTCCGCAGGCGAACATCATGGCTGTCGAACCCAACATCGACAAACTTCCCTCCGAGTTGGCGGCTCGTGAGAACGTGACTCTTACAGAGATGAACGAAGCCGTCCGTGCCGCCGATATCGTGTTGATGCTCGTCGACCACAACGAGTTCGTCCGCCTGGACCGGACGCTCCTGGCGCAGAAGATCGTGCATGACACCCGGGGTGTTTGGAGCTGAGGAACTCAGCCACTCCATAAGCAGAACGGGCGCTCGGTCATCGACCGGGCGCCCGTTGGCATTCACACCTGGGTCAGTCTTTCTCCGCTTTGGTGAAGGCTTGGTATTCCTTGATGACGTCCGCCGCCGGACCGTCGGAACGCAGGACACCCTGCTCGATCCACAGAGCGCGGTTGCACGTGTCTTTGATCGTGCGCATCGAGTGTGAGACGAGGAAGACCGTACCGGCGTTCTCTCTGATCGCACGGATTCGACCCTCGGAGCGATCCCGGAACTTCTTGTCACCGACGTTGAGCGCCTCATCGACGATGAGGATCTCGTGCTGGACCGAGGTCGCGATGGCGAACTTCAGCCTCTGGGACATGCCCGAGGAATAGGTGCGCATCGGCAGATCGATGAAATCGCTCAGTCCGGTGAACTCGACGATATCGTCGAACTTCTCGTCTACCTCGGCGCGGGTCAGGCCCAGTGCCAGAGAACCGAGTACGATGTTGCGCGCACCGGAGAGATCAGGAATCAACGCTGCGCCGACGCCGAGGAGATTCGGCCTCGAGCTCGCGTAGATCGCACCTTCCGAGGTGGGCGTCAGTCCCGTGATGGAACGCATGAGCGTGGATTTGCCGGAACCGTTTGAGCCGATGACTCCGATGGATTCGTTCTTGTGGGCGACGAAGCTGACGCCCTTGAGGGCATGGACCTCGCGAAGTCCGCGCCGCTTTGTCATCACGTCTTTGCTGCCGAGCTTGAGCTTCTTGCCCGTCGCCAGCGTCTTGTAGCGGACGTGGACGTCGTCGCAAACCACCACGGGCGGATGGTTCTTCGTCACCTCGGGGAGACTGCCCGTGTAGATCGGGGTCTCTTCGTTCGACGAATCGCTCATCGAGTCTGTCGAGTCACTCATCGCGACCAAACCTCTCTTCGGCCTGCCAGAAGAAGACGAAGCCGATGATGAAGATGCCGAAGGCCCAGATGGCAAGGTGCCAGAAATAGTCGTAGGGGATGACGCCATCCTTCATGAGGATTCCGCGAGCAATCGCCAACACGTTGTTCAACGGCTGCCAATCAGCATAGGGCTGTAGATCGGGGTTGATCTTCTCAACCATGACCTTGAGGTCGAAGAACACGCCAGAGGTGTAGAAGATCATCCGCGAAATGAACGGGGTGACCTGGGAGAGGTCACGGAAGTGAACAGTGGCGCGGGCAAAGATGAAGGCCACGCCCTGGTTGAAGATCCAGAACAGGATGACCAGTGGGATGAAGAGGAACCAATCCCAGCTGGGCCTCGCCCCCCACAGCATGACCAGGAGTGCCATGAAGATGAAGGTGGGGATGAAGTTCAGCAGGTTCTGGAACACCTTGGAGATAGGCAGTACGATGCGCGGGAACGGCAGGGACTGCACAAGTGATGCGTTCGAGATGATCGACTTCGCACCACCGTTCATCGAAGTGTTGAAGAATTCGAGGACGAAGACACCGATGATGACGAAGGGAGCAAAGTCCGGTGGGCGCGCGGTTGCGCCCTGCATGATGAAACCGAAGACCGTGCCGTAGATGAGCGCGGAGAACGCGGGACGCAGCAGCACCCAAGCCATTCCGAGGCGGTTGCGTTCGTTTTCGCTCTGCATTCGGTACTTGGCCAGGGTGAAGGTGAAGTCGCTGCGAGTGATCAGCTGCTTGATGTACTGAGGCAGTGACGGCCGACCGCCGACTCTTTCGAGCCCGTGCTCCTCAGCTAGCTTAGCCATATCCATGTACAGAAGTTTCTCTCGTCGGCGACTGGGGCGAACACAGGAAGTCTACGTGATGAGGGTAGCCGATTCTCACAGTCGGCTATGAGCCTTGAAGTCGAAGTCAGGGTCCTCGATCTGGGCTCGTGTCGGAATGTTATTACCCGCCAGTACTCGACGGGCTGCTGCCTGCATGGGCGGCCAGTTGAGTGTCTCGACGCCGACGAGCCGTGCATCTGGGCCAGAATCATCGAAGTGGAAGACCTGGAATTTCTTGCCGCTCGGATCGTGTCTGATAACCGACTCGGTGGCATCGGGGCTGGTCAGGCCCGCGGTGAAGACCTTTTCTGGGCCCTGGAAGCTCCAATGCCACGGGATATCAGACCAGGGTTCGGTGTTGTCGGCCTCGTCGGTACTCAACAGTTCGGCAAGATATTTGCCGTGGCTTTCGGCCACCGGTTCGCAGGCCCAGGGATGGTCAAGGGCGAAGGTGCCGTCGGTGATCTGCGCGCAATCACCTGCCGCCCAGACTCGGGCGTGAGATGTTGCCAATTTCTCATTCACCTCCCACGCCTCGGCGGGTCGGAGGCCATCGATGGGAATGAGCGCCGGACGGGCTCCGACACTGGTGACGAACAGGTTGTGAACGTCTGCCGGGATGTCATCCGGGCTGCTGGTGTGGGCAACGAACTTCACGCCGGCTTCTTTGTGCTTCTCAAACAGCACCTTGCGCACCGGAGCAGAGAGTTGTTTTCGCAGGGGTTCGTCTCCGCGCAGGTAGACGGTGGCCTCATGTCCGGCGGCGACCGCCGAAGTGGCGACTTCCATGCCCAGGTACCCGGAACCGAGGACGCCGACGTTGAGCGGGGTACCGGATTCGGCGACGAACTCACGGATCCATTCGGCCTCGGCCAGGTTGTACACAGGGAGGGCGTCCGGATAGCCGGGGATCTCCGGCCGGTTCGCCTCCATGCCAGTGGCAAGGATGCAGTGGGTGAAATCCAGGGTCTCCCTCGACGTCAAGTGGACGGTGCCGGCTGCTGGGGTACCGCCGGTGGGACCGGTCTGCTGGGACTGATCGGCCGCCTCGGCGAGGGTGATCTCTGTGGCCATGTCACGAACGAAGGTGATGAGCTCACCGGCCTCCAGGTGGAAGGGCAGGTGATACCGGGAGTCGTCGAAGAGGTGTTTCGACAGCGGCGGCCGTTCGCTGGTCTCCCCCGCAGCCGGGTCGACGAGCGTGACTGCCTGACCGCGTTCGCTGAGTTCCCGGGCGGCTGTGGTTCCGGCCAGCCCTGCACCGATGATGACGATCTTCTTTGCCATGTCTCCATGCTAGTCCGAGACAGTGGCTATGCGGGTTTTGTCGCTTTGGGGCGGACCGTCACAAGGGGGCAACATGAAACAGCCCCGCCGATGGTCGGCAGGGCTGTTTCCGCAGCGGCAGGGTGCTAACAAGCTTCACAGTTGTGTGGTTGCGCTGCCTCCACCGGTGCGATCGCCTGAAACCTTGGCCTTGGCGATCTGCGCAAGCGCGGAGACCTTCCCGCCCTTGAGTCCCCAATGCTGCGCGGAGTCTCCAGTGACCTTGATGAGTCCGAGACTCGGATCGTTGCGACCGCCCTCGAACCACGCAGCCGTCTCGTCATTCCACAGCTCGTCCATCTTGCCTTGGTCGTCGATGAATTCGACTCTGCCGGAGACCGAAAGCCAATTGCCCGCCTCGGCGACGGTGATATTGACCTGCGGGTTCTGGAGGAGTGCGACCGCCTGGTCTCCCTTCATGCCGAGGAAGAACCACACATCCGCATCGTCGGTGACCTGCTGGGGCACCATCGGATGCGCGAGCAGCTTGCCGTCGTCAAGGGCGGTCGTGAGCATCACGTACCCGCTGTCGCGGAGGATCTTCACGACGTCAGCCTGTTCCAGATTCTCAGTGTGTGTCATTGTTCGCTCCTATCGGTGTGCATCGAACGATGTGTGCTGAGGTCAGCCTGCAGTCATCGGACCTCAGGACTCGTCGTCTTGGGCCGCGGATTCATCGACGGCGGTGTGGGACCCATCAGGATTGCGATAGAGGGTCACTCCTTCGCCTTCGGCGGCGTCTTGGGCACGGTCCTCGACGTTGTCTTCGGTGTATCCGACCTTGGCATGGGAATCCATTTCGGAGGTCCCACCTAAAGGTTCAGTCGCCTCATCCAACTTTGCTGCGACATCGCGCGCTTTGTTCTCTGCGCCCGACTCGTCGCGTTGTTCTCTTGTCATGATCTCTTCCCTTCGCCGAGGATTCCCAATGCGGTTGTACGGTCATTCTCACATGGGTCTCCACCTGGCAACAGCCCCCTTGACCGGTCTCGGCTCACGCTGCCAGCGGCGGACCACCTCGGCGAGCAATCCTGACCGGGAGCATGGTGCATGAGGAACTGGCCCATGTTTAGACTGTGGGCATGGATGAAGAATCAGTCTCCGTGACAGAGATCCCCGATGGCGCCGCCATCATCGACGTTCGTGAGGACGACGAATGGGAGGCCGGGCACATCGAGGGCGCGCTGCACGTGCCGTTGGGTGAGCTGCCGACCCGACTCGATGATCTCCCCCTCGATGACGACATGTACGTCATCTGCCGCACCGGTGGACGCTCCCACCGCGCGGTCGCGTGGCTGACGAACAACGGCTTCGACGCCTATAACGTCGCCGGTGGCATGGGATCCTGGAACCTCGACCACGGCAAGCCGATCGTGTCAGAAAACGGCGAGGAGCCGTGGGTGAAGTAAGGGTCCTCGGCTGAGGAGCGCCTCAGCTATCCGGTGATTGCGGTCGGTGATCGTGATCATGCCGGTCTGCTCGCTTTGCCATCGAGCCAGAGGGTGTCCGATTCGTCGTTGTGGACCCCCTCGGTGCCGACATGCTTGCTGTCGATCTGCGGCCCCTTCTTGATGACGTGGACCAACGCCATGCCATGTCCGCGGCCGAGCCCGTAGTCGGTCTTGAGCCAATCGAGGATCACCCCGGCCTTCACCGCAGGATCGTCATAGCCGTGAGTCTTGGCGATGTCGATGAGTTCGCGTGGGGTCAGCCCCGTCTTGTCTTCGATGGTGTTAGTCCATGGACGCGAATTCGAAGGGCTACTTCGTCGGATCCGGGATCTCGTCGGGACGATAGTTCGGCAGTCGCGAGGCCGGCAGGGCCGCGACCAGACTGATGCCGGCGAGGATGAGAAACCCGATCTTGAGAGTACGCAGGCGCTGATCGGCATTGAGCTCCACGGCCTGCTCGACCTGAGCCGGCGTCGCCGTAGTCTCGGAGAGGACGTCTTCGAGTTCGTCGTTGCTGATGAAGTTGATGTTGTCGAGGTCGACCTGGGCGACGATGTCCTCGGGCAGGCCGGCATGGTCATCGACGGCGCTCATGATCCCCGCGCTCAACACGGTCACCAGCACGGCCCCCATCATCGCCGTGCCCACTGCCGAGGCGAGGTTCTGGGCTGTGCCGCGGATGGAGCCGACGTCGCCGGCCAGATGCTTCGGTGCTGCGGTGACGAGGACGTTGAACACGAGGGTGACGAGAGCGCCTTGACCGATGCCGAAGACGATGAGTCCGAGGATCGTCGGCAGCGTCTCCCAGTTGTTCGTGACCACGAAGGCCAGCCACACCAGTGCCACGGTGGTCAGGCCGAAGGAGAAGAGGGCGATCGTGCGTGGTGAGTAGCGCTTGTAGAAGCGGACGATCAAGGTTGCCGTGACGAAGACGGTGAGGTTGAACGGCAACATCGCCAACGACGTGTCGAAGGGGGTTCGGCCCTGCACCACCTGAATGTAGGTGGGGACGGTGAAGTTCACCGACGCCTCCATCGCGACGATGACGAACATCGCGTACACGGCGGCTCGCTCCGTGGGCCTCGAGAGCACACTGATGTCGACCAGCGGAATCTTGCCATCGGCGATGCGCCTGCGTGTCCACATGAAGAAGGCCTGGCCAAGGACTAGTCCGACGATGACGAAGACCGGTGCCGGTGACAGACCCGCGATGGAGAACGGGGCGCCGTCCTCGGCGCGGATGATGCCCCAGGCGTTGAGATTGTTGAATCCCATGGTCAGCAGCACGATCGCAGCCCCGATGAGCACCGAGGCGACGAGGTCGATGCGGATGCTGGGATCGCCCTTGTCCGAACGCAGTTTGAAGCTCAGGGCGAAGACGATGGCGGCCAGGCCGAGGGTGATGAAGAAGATGGGCCGCCATCCGACCAGAGTGCCCAGCGTGCCGCCGATGAGGAAGGCACTCATACCCGAGAACGCACGCGCCGACCCCAGCGAACCCACGGCAGCCGCCTGCTGTGATCCCCGATAGTTCTCCGCGATGAGCGCCACCAGGGCCGGAACGATGATGGCAGCGGCAGCACCGGCGAGGATCTGCCCGCCGATCACCCACGCCACTGTGCGCGAGAAGATCATCAGCAGCGACGATGCCGCGAAGACGATGAGCACGACCCTGAAGATGATGACCCAGCCGATACGCTGCCCGAGCTTCGCACCCGTCATCACCAGCGCTGCGACGGCGAGGCCGTAGACGACGATCGTCGACGAGGCGACGGTGGGCGCCACCCCGAAGTCCTCGACCATCCCGCCCAGAGAGATCGGGAGGGCTGACACGTTGAAGGACATGAGCACCTGGGCGAGGAACAGCCCGATCATGGGAGTCCAGGATGCACGAACCTCGGCGTGGTCGGTCTTTTCGGCCGGGGCAGTCATAGTGATTCCTTTCAGCGTTGATGAGGTGCGTGTGCTGGGGTGGAGGCGAAGAGATTGAGACCCAAGGCGCGGGAGAGGTCGAAGCAGGCCCGCTGGCCGCGGACGCTGTTGCCGGCGGAGTCGAGGCGCGGAGAGAACGTGCCGAGCGCACCCTTGCCCGGAGCGATGGCGACGATTCCGCCCGCGACTCCCGATTTGGCCGGCAGCCCGATCTCGAAGAGCCATTCACCGCTGTTCTCATACATTCCGCACGAAGCCAGCAATGCGAGGGTGTCACGGGCCACCTCGGCGGAGACCACGCGTTCGCCGGTCACCGGATTCACTCCCCCGTCTGCCAGAGTCGAACCCATCACCGCGAGATCGTGTGCGCTCACCGACAGTGAACACTGGCGGGTGTAGATGTCGACGCTGTCCAGAGGATCAGTGATGATCCTCCCGTAGCTCTCGAGCAGTCGGGCGAGCGCCTTGTTTCGCTGGTTGCTCTCGATCTCGGAGCGGTAGACCCGCCCGTCGAGCTCGAGATTTCTTCCCGCAAACCGGGAGAGTCCGCTGCGGATGGTCTCCCACTTCTCTGCCGGAGTCTCACCGGTCACCAGAGCCGTTGTGGCGATCGCCCCGGCATTGACCATCGAATTCATCGGATGCCCATCATTGAGTTCGATGGCCATCACAGAGTTGAAGGGCAGTCCCGTGTTGTTGACCCCGATGCGCTCGTGGACGAATTCGTGACTGCGGGCCTGGCAGACGAGGGCGAAGACGAAGGCCTTCGAGATCGACTGAATCGAGAAGGTCACGTCGATGTCGCCTGCCTCATGGGCGCGGCCGGCGATATCGATGAAGCTGAGGCCGAACCAGGTGGGATCCGCCTCGGCGAGGATGGGGATGTAGTCGGCGATCTCGCCGTCGTCGAGGTCACGATAACGGTGATGAGCCTCGGCGAGGATCCGGGCCGTTGCTGAAGGGCCGGGCAGCTCGCCGGTGTAAGCGCGCTGCTCGGGTCCTGCGGGTTCGCCTTCGAACACTTTCGACCGCCTCCTCGCGAACAGGGATTGTTGCCATTGATTGCCGCTTTCAGCCTAATCTCCTGCACGTGCCCTGGATAGGTGCCGACTGCGAATTTCCGGCGACGTTGGACTCTCGCCGTCCACGATGCAAGAACTGAAGGCTCAGGACTGTGTGCATCGGTTCGGGTTTGGCATTGTAGAAGTATGACTACTCGCGCCGGCCAGCTGGCCCAGGATCGGGATCTCGTTGACATCCCCGCACTGCTTGACTCGTATTACGATCTCGTCCCCGATTCCTCCGTGCCTGCACAGGCCGTGAGCTTCGGGACCTCGGGACACCGCGGGTCAAGCTTCAACCGTGCATTCAACGAAGCCCACATCGCAGCGATCACCGCCGCCATCGTCGACTTCCGCAAGAAACAGGGCATCTACGGGCCCGTCTACTTGGGCCGTGACACCCACGCACTGAGCGAACCCGCGTTCCTCACCGTGCTCGAGGTCCTGGCCGCCGCTGAGGTGCCCGCGCTCATCGATGAGCGTGACGGCTTCACTCCCACGCCGGTGCTCTCCCACGCGATCCTCGGCTTCAACGCGGGCAAGACCGCAACGGATGCACAGGCCGACGGCATCATCGTCACCCCAAGCCACAATCCACCCTCCGACGGCGGCATCAAATACAACCCACCGCACGGAGGGCCGGCCGGGTCTGAGACGACGACGTGGATCGCCGACCGTGCGAACTCCTACCTCGAAGCAGGATGGGAGAAGATTCCACGCACCGGGTTCCAACGGGCCTTCCACCTGGAGAACACCGAGAACTTCGACTTCATCTCCAACTATACCGAGGACCTCGAGTCGGTCATCGACCTCGATGTCATCCGCAGCTCCGACATCCACATCGGCGCCGATCCCCTGGGCGGAGCCAGCGTCGACTACTGGGCCGCGATCGCCGAGGACTTCGACCTCAATCTCACGGTCGTCCACCCCGAGATCGACCCCACCTGGTCATTCATGACCCTGGACTGGGACGAGAACATCCGCATGGACTGCTCCTCGCCCTACGCCATGGCCGGGCTCATCGCCTCCCGCAACGACTTCGACATCGCCACGGGCAATGACGCCGATGCCGACCGCCACGGCATCGTCACCCCCGATGCCGGGCTGATGAACCCCAACCACTATCTGGCGACTGCCATCGACTACCTGCTCGACAACCGACCCGAATGGTCCTCCAGCGCCGGCATCGGCAAGACGCTGGTCACCTCTTCGATCGTCGACCGAATCGTCGCCGCCCATGATCGGCGGCTGTTCGAGGTTCCCGTCGGGTTCAAATGGTTCGTCCCCGGACTCCTCGATTCGACACTGGCCTTCGGCGGTGAGGAATCTGCTGGCGCATCGTTCCTGCGTCGCAACGGCAAAGTCTGGTCGACTGACAAGGACGGCATCATCATGGCTCTGCTGGCCGCTGAGATGACCGCGAAGACCGGACAGACTCCATCCCAGCGCTATGCGGGACTGGCTGCGAACTTCGGCACCAGCGCCTACGCCCGCCAGGACGCCCCGGCCACCCGGGAGCAGAAGGCGAAACTGGGAGCACTCGACGCCTCCCAGGTGAAGGCGAAGACCGTCGGCGGTGAACCGGTGACCTCAACACTCACCTCGGCGCCGGGAAACAATGCCCCCATCGGCGGGCTCAAGGTCACGACCGAGAACTCCTGGTTCGCGGTGCGACCCTCCGGCACGGAGGACGTGTACAAGATCTACGCCGAGTCACTGCGCGATGAGGACCATCTGCGGGCCGTCCAGCACGACGCTCGGACATTGGTGGATGGGGTGCTGGAGTAGCCCGAAGCGGCTCCCAGCCACCAGCTGGTTACAGCTCGACGTCCTGATTCTGAGGCGGCAGAGCGGCGATGGCTGGGTGGTCCCGGCCGGTGTTGCCCAGGGCTGCAGCGCCTCCCGGCGAACCGAGCTCGTCGAAGAAGTCCACGTTATAGGTGTAGTAGTCCGCCCATTCCTCCGGGACATCGTCTTCATAGAAGATCGCCTCGACGGGGCAGACCGGTTCGCAGGCACCGCAGTCGATGCATTCGTCGGGATGGATGTAGAGACTGCGTTCACCTTCGTAGATGCAATCGACAGGACATTCGTCGACACACGACTTGTCCTTGACATCGATGCACGGCTGCGCGATCACGTAGGTCATGCGGGCCTCCGCTCTCTGCTCGGATCGTCCACTTCCTCTAAGTGACGAATGGGATGGATCTCAGAGCCCACTCTAGGCCTTCGAGCCCAGTCTTCATATGGCCCGGATCACGTCCGACGAGAACGAAGAACCACCTCGGCGAGGTCCGGTCACGATTGGGTTTCACTGTGCAGACGAAAACGTAGCAAACAGCGCTCTGCAACAACCGTGTGTCACAGTCTGGTCGACACCGCCAGGCAGTCGTTCGCACCGCGTCATCAGGCAATATTCGTTGTCGTATGGATCCGGTGGGTTCCGCGCGCTTGCGCGACCGCCGCAGGATTGCAGACAGCTCTTCTCCAGGCTGTGACCCTCTCCGAGTTTCCTCCCAGGCAGTGTGGTCCTGACTTCAAGTCCGAACGCAATACTGGCAGGCGTCGATGAGGTGTCACCGCTCCGGTGACCACACTCACCGCAGGCATCACACAGCGAATACGCCCCCTCGAAGAAGAAGGATCGACACCATGAAGACCACCATTCGCAATCGCGCAGCAGCTCTGGGAATCGCAGCCGTCGCCGGCCTCGCAGGAATCGGCCTGGCCAGTGGCCCCGCACTGGCGGCACCTGCACCCGCAGCGGTCACGAACTCAGACGCCGACGTCGCACCGCAATCGGTTCACTACCCGACGGATACCGGCATCTACGCCGATGAGCTCGTCAGGGCCTGGGGCGCGGGCAATGCGGAGCGGGTCGAAGGGTTCGCCACGCCTGAGGTCGTCGAGGCCCTGAACGAGCACGGCAATGATCATGCGACACATTGGGTCAAGACCGGCGGTGACGGAGCAGCAGGGACCATCTACTCGGACTATGAGAATACCGTCACTGGCGAGACGATGTCTGTCGGAGTTTCCAACGAAGAAGTGTCGAACGGCGGCGAATGGGGCGCACCCCACGGAGTCCACACGGTCCAGTTCGGCAACTGAGATGACGTCACCCGATACGGGTGGAACGAACCCCGCCCCTGAGAACTCAGGGGCGGGGTTCTTCACGTGCACGGGTGGGCGGGGCCACCTCGGCGACGGTGACCTTCCGAGGTGAAGCCAGCGTTACAGGTGCGACTCCGGAGCGTTCTGCACGTAGTCGTCGAGGGTGTCGTTCTTGTACGCGTCCTGGACCTTCTTCAGTTCCTCTTCGTCGACGTTGACGATCGACTGACCGTCACTCGAGGTTCCGACTCCCGCGGTTGGGGAGGTGAAGAACTCGATGTCGCCGGGACGGACGTCGCGCATCGCGAAGGCCGTGGCAGAGATGTACTGCGCGTCGAGACCGGAGTCGACGTACATGTACGGAGAGAAGTCCTTGACCATGTTCTGGATCTTCTTCGGATTCGACAGGGTGTCGGCGGAGATGATCTCGTTGGTCAATCCCCGAATAAAGGCCTGCTGGTTGCGGGCGCGCTGGAAGTCGCCGTCCTGGAAGGACTTGCGTTCGCGCACGAAGGTCAGCGCCTCGTCACCGTCAAGGACGTTCTCGCCCTTGGTGAAGGTGTAGCCGTTCTTCTCAAAGCTCTGCTCCGAGTTCACGGTCACCCCGCCGAGGCTGTCGGTCAGTGCCTTGAAGCCCTCGAAGTCGATGATCGCGACATGGTCGAGTTCCGTGCCGATGAAGTCCGAGATCGTAGACACGGCCAGGGGCAGGCCACCGGTCGACAGCGCGGAGTTGATCTTGGCCTTGCCGTGGCCTTCGATGTCGACCCAGCTGTCACGCGGGATCGACATGACTTGGACATTGGATCCGGACTCTGGGATGTGCATGACCATGATCGTGTCCGAGCGCAGTCCGCGGGAGTCATTGACGTCGACCTGGTCCATCGGCTCATCGGAGCCCAGCAGCAGGATGTTCGTGCCGCCGTCTTCCTTCTGATCGTCAGGACGCTGCGTGCCGAAGATCTGCTCGTCGGTGAGCTTGTTCGCGTTGTTGTCGAAGGTCCGACCCACGTTCCACAGGTAGAGACCTACGCCCAGGACGCCGAGGATGACGATCACGAGCAGGGCGACAAGGATCTTGCGCCAGACCTTCTTCTTTTTGCGTTTGGGACGCTGCGGTCGATCGTCCTGGCTGTCGAACAGATCATCGAAACTGCTGTTGTCCGTCATCGGCACTCCGGGTTTCAGTCAATGCGGCGTGGGTGCCGGCGGGAGAGGATTGCAATATCAGCAATTATATAGCTTTTGTTACATTCCCCCGGACACCTTGCCCCGGTGCGCGGCCGTGTCTTGCCTGTGACCTCGGTTCGTCCCCTGTTCAGCCCTTGTCTGCACCGTGCCGAGTCCTCGCCTGGTCCTCGCCGAGGTGACTCGACTCACCGGTAATAACGCCGTAGCCGTATGGTGGACGCTTGGTGCACTGGGTAGACTTTCCTGGTGTTCAACAACTATCGGGAAATTCTGTCTCTTCCCGGTGCTCTCAAGTTCTCCTTGGCCGGTCTTGTTGCGCGTATGCCGATCGCCGTTCTGAGCCTGGGAATCGTTCTCTTCATCCAAGGCGTGAGCGGATCCTACGGAATGGCAGGCATTGTCGCCGCTGTCTTCATGGTCGTGCAGGCGCTGGCGGGCCCCGGGATCGCTCGCATGGTCGACCGCCTGGGTCAGGCCCGGGTCATGGTGCCCATCGTCATCGTGCACCTGGTCGCCTTGGCCCTCCTCATCGTCAGCGTCTACGAGGACTGGTCGGTCGTCCTGCTGCTCGTCTTCGCCGGCATCGGCGGCGCCACCGTGGGTTCCGTCGGATCGCTCATCCGTTCCCGCTGGTCACATACGGTCAAGAGCCCGAACCAGCTCCAGACCGCGTTCTCCTGGGAGTCGGTGGCTGATGAGCTGCTCTTCGTCTCCGGACCCGTCGTAGCCACCGTACTCGCCACTGCCATATGGCCGCCGGCGGGCATCATCCTCTCAATGATCTCCTCTGCGCTCGGTTCAACGATGCTCTACATCCAGAAGTCGACCGAGCCTCCGCCGATCGAGCGCAGCACCGAGGCCAAGGGTCACGTCGTGTCGAACCCCGGCATCTTCGCGATCATCATCGTCAACGTGTTCCTCGGCGTGAACTTCGGCGCGATCGACGTCATCGCCGTGGCCTTCTCCGAGGAGCAGGGCGTGAAGTCCCTGGCCGGCGTGCTGCTCAGCGCTCTGGCGTTCGGGTCACTGCTGTGCGGTGCACTCTACGGCGCCAAGACCTGGAGCATGCCGAGCCATCACCGGTTCGGCATCGCCGTGTCACTCCTGGCCGTGACCGTCAGCCTCATGCTGCTGGCACAGAACATGTGGTCCTTCGGCGTGCTCCTGTTCTTCGTCGGCTCGACCATCGCCCCGAGCCTCATCGGAGCGAACTCCGTGGTCGAACAGCTGGCACCTCCCAGGCGCCTGACCGAGGCGTTCGCGTGGCTGGGCACCTCGCTGGCCTTCGGAGTCGCCTTCGGATCGGCCATCGCCGGCAACATCATCGACTCCGCGGATGCGAAGACCGCGATGCTGCTGCCCGCCGGCTGCGCCATCGTCGGTGCCGTGCTGGCACTCTCGCTGCTCAAGCGCCTCAACCCCTCGCGCTCGAGCCACGAAGCCCGGCTGCGCAAGGACGCCCTGCGGGGGTGAGTGGTTTGAGTGCCACTTCGCCCCCGGACCGCTAAACGCCCCGCTGCAACGGTATGAGTTAGCACTGACCGTAGGAGTCGGCAGCAGGTTGTCGACAGCGAGTCTGCGTTTCGCTCACCTGTCGCCGTCGTCAGAGTTCTCAGTGTCTGCGCGTTCTTCCTGTCCGCGGATATCTGCACGCATCCGATCCCATTCGGCCACTCGCTGGCCAATGATGTGTTCGTAGCCATTGGTGGTGGGCCGATACACCTTCTGCGGATTCATACCCTCGGGGAAGTAGTTCGCACCAGAGAAGCCTCCTGGCCTGTCCGGATCGTACTCATAGTCTTCCCCGTAGCCGAGGTTCTTCATCAGCGTCGTCGGAGCATTGAGAATATTTGCCGGAGGCATGAGGGAACCGGTCTTCTTCGCGAGCTTCTTTGCCGCATTGAACCCACGGTAGACGGCGATGGACTTCGGCGCGGTTGCCAGGTAGACGACGGCCTGGGCGATCGCGAGTTCACCTTCTGGGGAGCCGAGCCGCTCGAACACATCCCATGCCGCCAGCGCTTGTTGGACGGCTTGAGGGTCGGCAATCGCGATGTCTTCGTTGGCGAATCTGACCAGCCGTCGAGCGATGTAGAGGGGGTCCTCTCCGCCCTCGAGCATTCGTGCCAGCCAATACAGCGAAGCATCAGGGTCAGAGCCGCGCATTGATTTGTGCAGAGCGGAAATGAGGTTGTAATGCCCCTCTTGAGCCTTGTCGTAAATGGGTGCACGTTGCTGAACCAACTCGACAAGGCCAGAGGTGTCGAGAGTCCCGCTGACAGTTTGAAGCTGCTCGATGAGGTTAAGCAGGTAGCGGCCATCACCATCGGCCATTGCCACCAGTCCGTGACGTGCCTGCGCATCAAGAGGCAGTTCTTTGGCGATGGCCTCCTCTGCCCGTGCGATGAGCGTGGTCAGCACCTCCTCGTCGAGGCGTTTGAGGACGAAGACCTGACAGCGGGACAGCAGTGCGGAGTTGAGTTCGAAGCTGGGGTTCTCCGTAGTCGCTCCGACGAGCACGACCGTGCCGTCTTCTACATAGGGGAGGAAGGAGTCCTGCTGGGCACGGTTGAATCGGTGGATCTCATCGACGAACAGCATCGTGCCCTGACCGATCTCGCGCCGCTTGGCAGCCGATTGGAAGACTTTCCGGAGTTCGGCAACACCCGAGAAGGTCGCTGAGACCGACTCGAAGACGAGGTTGGTGCGTTCGGCCAGCAGCCTCGCAATGGTTGTCTTCCCACAACCCGGCGGCCCCCACAACACCATCGAGACCAGCCTGCGCTCGGCGACCATTCGACCAATCGGTGCGTCATCGCCAAGGAGGTGATCTTGCCCGATGACATCTTCAAGGGACTTCGGGCGCAGACGATCGGCCAGGGGACGGCCCACGTCGTCAGGCTCAAACAATGATGGCGGTTCTTGGCTCACGATGTCACCTCCATCTTCACAGCCTAATTGCCGCGGCTGATCGGTTGGTGCTCGCGCCGCTGCCTTGACGGACGCCACGGCGTTACGCGCGGCCCTTCGATGCCAGCGACACGGCACCGAGGCTGAGCAGGCAGACCACTGCTACCGCACCCAACGACACTGCGTAGGGCATGACGGGCAGAAAAGCCGCGAGCACCGTGGGCAGCAGAAATCCGGAGTAGGCCAGCGAGTAGTAGACGCCGGTGATCCCCGCGAGGTCTTTCGGCTCGGCGATGGCCTGGACGATGATGAGTCCGGCGACCACGCAGATTCCGTAGGCGATGCCGAGGACGATGGCGACGACGAAGGCGACGATCGGGTTGGCGACCAGAGCCGCGACAACCGCCAGCCCCATGCCGATGGTCATGAGCGTGAGCCCGACGACCAGCGCACGTCCACCCGTCCACCGGTTGATGCGTGGGACAAGGTTCTGCACCAGTGCCCCCGCGCCCAGGGTGACGACGGTCAGCACGGTCGCGTACATGGTCGTCCACTCCCCCAGCTCCTCCTGGACCAGAGCGGGCATGACCGCATAGGCAACACCTGCGGCGGCGAAGACCCACGGTGCGGCGGGGATGATGAGGCGGATGAAGGTGCGGTGGCCGACGAGCGGAATCCGCAGGCCTCGCCACCAGTGCTGGGCCGACCGACGTTCCCTCGTCAGAGTCTCTGGCGCAGTGCAGACGATGATCAGCGCCGCGATGCTCAAGACAGCGTGAACCGCGTAGGGAATCACTTCAGGCAAGGGCCCCCATTGCGCCAGGCAACCGGTGACCGCCGCACCCATGGCGAATCCCACGGTCAGCGTCAATGCAGGGCGGCGAGCGCCGGCGGTGATTCCGGCCTTGTGGTCGAACGGCGGAGACGAGAGTTCCTTGATCCAGCTGGTGCCCACAGACATGGCCACGCCTACCCCGATTCCCGCGAGCACGCGGCCCAGGCACAGCAGCCAGAAGAGATCGAAGCCGATACCGAGAAGAACACTGCCGATGATGGCGGCGATCGTCCCGGCGATGAGGATCGGTTTGCGGCCGCGTCGATCAGAGAGCGCCGAGGCGACCAAGAGCCCCGGTATCAGTCCACCGACATACGTGCCGAGCAGGAGGTTGGCCTGCCAGACGGCGTAGCCGCCGTCCTCTTCGTACATGTGCACGAGCGGGGTGAAGTGGTTGCCACCCCAGGCGAGCAGGAACATGGCCGGCACGACGCGAAGCCAAGCTCTGCCTCGGCGTTGGGGCACTGTTGTTGCGGAGTGAGAGATTGTCGTTGCGATCTGGTGGTCTGCTGTTTCAGTTGCGGGTTCTGAAGTCATTGCTGGCGATTCTGGGTTGAGTGCTGCGGTTTCCGATGTCACTGGTTCTCGGGGAAGTGCGAGGACTGAATGTGCTCGCGCACGACCTTTCCGAAGTCCTTGGCCTCACCGCGTTCTGCGAGATCAGTGAGCTCGGCATGCTCGTCGAAGAGGGTGTGCAGCGAACTGGGCTGATCGATGACCACTTGGTAGGTCAGGCGGGCCAAGCGCGGGCCCATCGTGGTCAGCATCTCCTCGACAATGCTGTTGCCGCCGCTGCGGATGATGCGGGCGTGGAAGGCGTAGTCGGCACTGGCGAAGTCGAGTGGATGACTGGCATCCAGAGCCTTCTGCTGCCGATCGAGGAGCGTGCGCAGGTCTGCCGCCAGCGGCGCGAAGTCGCTGTCGAGAGTGAATGCCTGGACGGCGTCGGTCTCGAACATGGCGCGCACCGCAAGCAGGTCGCGGCGCTCCTGCCGGGTCACCGTGGTCACGATCGCGCCCTTCTTCGGCACGAGGCGGACCAGCCTCCAGCGTTCGAGTTGGAGCATCGCCTCCCGAGCCGGTGTGCGACTGGCCCTCTGAGCCTCGGCGAGCTCAGCCTCGGTGAGGAGTTGGCCGGGCTCGTAGCGCTGCTCGATGATCTCGCGGGCGGCCCACGCAGCCATCCGCGCAGCGATCGGGGAAGCATCGTCGGTGGTCTCCCACGGGAGCGTCAGCAGGTCGTTCATTGCTCCACGCTATCAGATGCATACATTGATAGATGCATCAGTCATCGACGCACCTATCACCCGAAGGTGCTGAAGTTCCCGCGGAAGATCCCGGCCGGGTCCCGCTCCTCCTTGAGCCGGCGCAGCCGCAGCAGCGATTCTTCGGGCAGTGCATCCGCGAGGCTCTCGCTCGGGTTGAGAAACGTCACGGGCTTGCGTCCGGTCGTCGGCAGAGTCCGCGCCAGATCTGCCTGCTTCTTCGTGATGGACTCAGCGGCCTCCTCGGTGACGGGCAGTCCGAACATGTAGACACTGAACTGTTCACTCAATGCCCCGTGCGGATTGTCGGTTGCTCGCGCGAGCGCTCCGCCGAGGTGCCTGACCTGCACCGATAGCAGCGGAGCGATGGGCGTCTCGAGCAGTGCGTCGAGGACTGAGTCGTCGAGTGAGGTGAGCAGCTCCGCGCGGGAGCTGCCGGGAACAGGGTCGGTCGGTTCGGCGGTGATGGTTCCCAGATCCGCAACGCTCATCGGTGCACGAGTGTCAGAGAGCGGTGTCGGCAATGCATCGCTCGCGCGCATCAGGCTGCGGGCCTCAGCGTCGGATCCGATGTAGGTTGAGTCGATCGCGACCATCGGATCGGCGCCGGGGAAACTGAGGAGGCCCAGCCACAGGTTCAGATTATCCGGCGCGCTCGCTGTTATCGACCGGAACACCTCGGCGACTTCCCTCGCATGGGCGGCCGGCCAGAGCGAAGACCTGCGCTGGGAAGGCTCGTCGGAGGATCAGACATCGAGCGGTGCGGTCACGGACTATTCAGTGTCGAGCGATGGCGCTCCTCGGGCAATCTACTGGTTCCGGTTCGCATATGGCAGGCTCGCCTCCGTCGATGTGCTTGCCGATGAGACGATCCTGGCCTCTCTCGACATCGTGGTCTAGCTGTCGTTCAAGAACTCGGAACTCGTAGGCACTGTAGACAACGCCGGTAATACCGATAACGCAGTCAATACAGAATGCGAGACATTTTTTACTCAATGATCCTTGTCGGTTATTGTAGTCCTCGGCGCAATTGACGCGCCCGATGCCAAGCGAAATAGCGGAGGAGAAGCCCGGCCCACGAACTGGGTCTTCGGTGATGTGATCAACGTGGAATCAATTATCTGGAGCGCCATCACCCTCAGCTTCATCGTCGGAATGCTGTCGAAGGCTTTGCCACGAGCTCCAGGCGCCGTTGTGGGAACCGCGTGGGGAGCCACTGCATTGGCAGCAACCGGAGCTCTCCTATTCAAAGACACGACCGACACCAACCTTGAGATTGTGAGTCTCGGACTCATTGTCACATTCCCGGCATTCCTCACAGGTTTCGCCCTGGTCAGCCTGGTCGGTGATTGGAAGCGCGAGCTCACCGCCTGAAGTTCCTGGCGGTGAGCTCTGCGCTCAAAGAGTTCCGCTTCACTCCACGAGCTTGCCGACCTGGCTGATCTCCTCGTGGCGCATGAGTTCGGCGACCTCGGGATCGACGGCCGGAATGCTCTCCTTCACAACCCCAGTCGAGGGAGACCACACGAGGTTGACCTGCAGGTTCGCATCCTGCTCGGGGTAGTCGCTGCGATTATGGCAGCCACGGGTCTCCCTGCGTTCGAGCGCGCATTCGAGCGTCGCTCGAGCAGCCAGCACCGAAGACTTGAGGTCGAAGGCGTGCGAAAGGTCGGAGAATCCGGCGATGTCGGGGTGAATTCCCACGTCGCTCATGCGTGCTTCGATCGACGCGAGCTTCTCGAGCCCTTCGGCCAAGCCAGCCTCATCGCGGACGACTCCGGCATGCTCGGTCATGAGGTTGCGGATCTCGCGCTGCAGAGCTCGGACGTTCTCTGTCCCGGTGGAGGACAGGAGATCATCGATCTCGGCCCTTGCCTCGGCGATGGCAGGCTGCGACCGCACCTGCGCCCCCAGCTCAGACGAGTACGCGATCGCGGACTGCCCGACGATCCGACCGAAGACGAGGAGTTCGATGAGCGAATTGCCGCCGAGGCGGTTGGCCCCGTGCAGCCCGGACGAGGCCTCGCCGATGGCCCACAGGCCTTCGACGTCGGTGCTGTGCTCGACCGGGTCAACCCACACTCCGCCCATAGAGTAGTGCGCGGTCGGGGCAATCTCGATGGGGCTGACGGTGATGTCGAGCATCTGCGTCTCCATCATCGTCTGGAACACACGCGGCAGGCGGCCCATGATCGTCTCGCGCGGCAGGTGGGAGACGTCGAGCCAGACGCCGCCGTTCTCCGTGCCGCGCCCCTCGGCGATCTCGGTGTAGGCGGCCAGGGCCACGCGGTCGCGGGTGGAGAGCTCCATACGTTCGGGGTCGTAGCGTTCCATGAACCGTTCGCCAAGCGCGTTGCGCAGAATTCCGCCCTCACCGCGTGCGGCTTCGGAGACGAGGGTGCCGGCAGCGTTCTCGGGTTCGATGATGCCTGATGGGTGGAACTGGACGAGCTCGGCGTCGCGCAGGCGGGCTCCGGCCTCGACGGCCAGGCGGAAGGAGTCGCCGGTGTTCTCGTCGCGGCGGGAGGATGTGCGGCGCCAGATCCGGTTGTGGCCACCGGCTGCGAGGATGACCGCGTCGGCATGGATCCGGTAGCGGGAGCCGTCGACGACGTCGAAGCCGAATGCGCCGAAGATGCGACCGTCGGCGACGAGGAGTTTGGTGATGTAGACGCGGTCGAGGATGGGGACGTTCAGGGCCTCAGCACGATGAATGAGGGTGCGCTGGATTTCGAGTCCCGTGTAGTCGCCGGCGAAAGCGGTGCGACGCCAGGTGTGGGCGCCGAAGAAGCGCTGCGAGATCCGACCGTCGTCCTCCTTCGCAAAGTCCATTCCGTATCGCTCCAGGTCAGCGATTCCCTGCTCGGCTCCCTGGGTGACGATTTCGACGGTGCGGGGGTTGGCGAGGTCATAGGATTCCTTGATCGTGTCGGCCGCGTGCTGCTGCCAGGAGTCGTCGGGGTCCATGGTGGCCAGGGCCGCGTTGATGCCGCCGGCGGCCAGCGAGGTGTGCGCGTCATCCTTGGGTCGCTTGCCGACGGCGAGGACGTCGGTGCCGGATTCGGCGACCTCGATCGCGGCGCGCAGGCCGGATCCGCCGGTTCCGATGACCAGCACCGAGGTGGAGATCGTGTGTTCTGTGGTGCGGGCATTTCCCTGTGTGGAGTTCATGTATTCCACGCTAGGTTCGGCCGACTCATGCGTCCAATGTATTGTTTCGCTTGAGTTGATAGCGATACGCTATAAACATGAATCTGGAACAGCTCGCGAGCTTCGTCGAGGTCGCCAACACCGGTCATTTCACGAGGGCCGCTGCCACGCTTCACCTGGCGCAACCCTCATTGAGCCGGCAGATCTCGACGCTGGAGAAGGAGCTCGGCTCCGAACTCTTCCATCGCGCCCATGGACACATCAGTCTCACCGCCGCAGGCGATACGCTGCTGCCGACCGCTCGACGAATGCTCGCCGACGCCGAGGCGGTCCGCCGTGACATGGATGAGCTCGCCGGGCTGCGCAAGGGTCGCATTCGCCTGGGCGCGACGCCGACGCTGTGCGTCAGCCTCGTCGCCGAGGCGATCAGCAGCTTCCACCATGAGCATCCCGGAGTCGAGCTCGAGCTCGTCGAGAAGGGGTCGCGTGAGCTCATCGAGGCGCTGGGTGCCGGCGAACTGGACCTTGCACTCATCACGCGGACGTTGAGTCCGAGCGCGCAGATGCCGCGGCTGCGGATGCGGGAAGTGCTCAGTGAGGACCTGGTGGTGATCGCGGGGGCGGACCACCGTTCGGGCGGGAGCACCTCGTGGTCAGGCGACAGCCGCAGCGGTGCTCCACTCCTGCCCGGTGACACGGTCACGTTGGCGGAAGTCGCGGCACTCCCCCAGGTGCTGTTCCATCACGGATACGATCTGCGCGAAGCCACCTCGGCGGCCTTCGATGCGGCCGGGTTGGCACCGAACATCGTCGTCGAGGGAGCCGAGATGGACGCAGTGCTGCGCTTCGTCGAACGCGGACTGGGGGTCGCGGTCGTCCCGGCAATGGTCCTCGTCGATCGGCCGCGCCTGACCTCGGCACAGCTGCTGGAGCCGAGCCTGTCGCGAACGGTCAGCCTCGCCACCCGCGCGGACGTACGGCCGACCAGGGCCGCCTCGGCGATGGAGAAGACAATCCTCTCGACAGCTCAGTCGCTGACTGTAGAGGAACCCGGCCTGGCGGCGTACGTGAGAGTGATCGAGTCCGAAGAGAGATGACTATCCGAGCTGAACCGAATTCGGCGAGGCGAGCACTCAGTTCGACGCTCGGCCGATGATCTTTGCTGCGGCCTCGACCGCGAGAGCACCGAGCTGAGCAAAACGAGCCTCCGGAATGCGTTCCTTCGGCCCCCAGACGCTGATGACGCCTAGGGGCAACTGAGATGAATCTCTGATGGCTGCGGAGACTCCATGCACTCCCTCTTCGAGTTCACCAGCGGCTCTGCTGTAGCCGATGCGACGAATTGCGGCGAGTTCGTCCAACAGCTCGCTGCGCTGAGTATGCGTGGCCTGAGTGTGCCCGGTGAGGGGACGGGACAGAACTGACTCAATCTCCGCTTCTGGCAGCCACGCCAACATCGCCTTGCCGGCCGACGTCGCATGCAGCGAGACCTGCCGCCCGATCCACCGCACGGTCATCAGGCTCTCCGGAACAACTTCATCGACATACGTCAGACCCAGCTCCTTGGGAACCGCAAGACTGGCCGTCTCACCCGTCGTCTCCGTCAGACGAGTGAGGATCGGATGGCATCGAGCGATGAGCCGTTCAACCCCAGCCGTTCCTGCCAAGCGATTGATGGCAAGTCCGATGGTGTATCGGTTGGAGATGGGGTCCTTCTGGACGTAGTCACTGTGCTCGAGGGTCGCCAAGAGACGCCACGCTGTGGCGCGATTGAGGCCACAGGCCTCAGCTGCTTCAGCCACAGTGCATCCCCCTTGCGAACTCGCTCCGATCGCCTCCAGCAAACTCAAGGCACGCTCCAGGGATTGCACGCGTCCGGTGGGACTGCTTCTCTTCATCTCACTGCCGGCGTCGCCCATACCTTCTCCCTTGCACTGCGACAGTCATCGCTGCGCCCTAGCACCGTATCAGCACCGAAGAAGCACCGTATCAGCACCGAAGACATGCCATCAGCAGATTGACTGAGCACCATTTCAGTCTGCACAATATGAAATACACGTTCATATGATGCAAACTTGAGGAGATGCTCATGAACAAGGAAGCACCTGGGATAGTCACCCCGTTCGAAGGAACTGGCCACCTCACGTGGCAGGACGAGGAGACCATTCCCGCGCCGCTGCAGCTGTACACAACCCTCGTACCGGGGGAATGGGTCGACTACAACGACCACATGAGCGAATCGAGCTTCCTGCTCGCATTCGGAAACAACTCTGACGCCTTCTTCCGATACATCGGGATCGACGAGAGCTACAGAGACGCCGGACATTCGCTCTTCACCGTCGAAACACACATTCACAACATCGCTCAAGCCAGACAGGGCGACCGGCTCGCCCTGTCCTTGTCGGTGCTCGACCTCGATGCCAAGCGCGTCCACATTCTGCACACCATGACCCATGCCGACAGCGGTGAATCGGTTGCCGTCGGGGAACAGCTGCTCGTTCATGTCGACACGAATATCGGCAGATCATCTGAGCTGCCCCCTCACCTGCATGAGCGGCTGTCTCAGATCCAACGAGCACATGCCACGCTGCCACGCCCCGCTTTCATCGGTCGGCCAGTGGGCATTCGCCGCAGATAAACCCAGATTCGCCATCAGCAGAGCCGAACTCAAGGAGGACAGAGAAGATGGACTTCTCACTGGACATCGAACAGAAAGCCGTGGTCGACACCGTACGACGATTCGTCGATCGGGAGCTCATCCCCTACGAAGACGAGGTCGAACGACTCGACGAGGTTCCCGACGGTCTGGCCGAACAGATCAGGGACAGAGCCATCGAGGCGGGACTGTATGCGGCGAACATGCCCGAGGACCTCGGCGGCGGAGGGCTGGACCCGATCTGCCTGACCTTGGCCGAACGTGAATTCGGAAAAGCCTCCTATGCCCTTCACATGCTCGTCGCCAGGCCCAGCAATATCCTGCAGGCGTGCACGGGAGAACAGCGTGAGCGTTTTCTGCTTCCTGCCGTACGCGGCGAACGCCATGACTGCCTTGCGATGACCGAGCCCGGAGCCGGCTCGGACGTCCGCTCGATGACGACCAAGGCGGTGCGCGATGGAGACGACTACGTCATCAATGGCACGAAGCACTTCATCAGTCATGCCGACACCTCGGATTTCGTCGTCCTCTTTGCCGCTACAGGGCAAGAAGACACCCCGCGAGGCCCCCGCAATCTCATCACTGCCTTCCTCGTCGATATCGACACCCCGGGCCTCGAGGTCACACGAGGGTCTGCCAGCGTGTCCCATCGGGGATATCATCAGTGCGAGCTGGCATTCGTCGACTGCCGCATTCCCGCCGACCAGCGCCTCGGCGATGAGGGCCATGGCTTCGATCTGATGGACGAATGGCTGGGGGCCAGTCGCCTCAGCGTCGCGGCCACCAGCGTCGGCAGGAGCCGGCGCGTCTTGGACATGACCACCCAGTGGGCCGCCGAACGCGAACAGTTCCGTCAGCCGATCGGGAAGTTCCAAGGTGTCAGCTTCCAGCTGGCCGATATGGCGACCGAACTCGAAGCGGCGGAACTGCTGACGATGCGGGCGGCGAGCCGTCTGCACAGCGGAACGATGAGCAACCAGGACGCCGCCATGGCCAAGCTGTATGCATCCGAGGCACTTGGGCGGATCACTGACCGCGCTGTTCAGATCTTCGGCGGTATGGGGCTCATGGCAGAGCTGCCCATCGAACGCTTCTGGCGCGACGCCCGGGTGGAGAGGATCTGGGACGGGACCAGCGAGGTTCAACGCCACATCATCTCCCGCTCAATGCTCAGGCCTTTGGGCGCATGATGGTCGATCTGCTCCGCCTGCAACGTTTCCTCAATCCCCGAAGCATCGCCGTCATCGGTGGCTCAGCGGCAGAGAAGGCCATCGAGCAATGCCGAAACATCGGCTTCGACGGCACGATCTGGTCCGTCAATCCTCGTCGCACAACGCTGGGAGGTCTTCCGTGCTATCCGAGCGTCGGGGATCTGCCCGGCGTCCCCGACGCTGCACTTGTGGCAGTCCCTGCCGGAGGGGGCGTCGAGGTCGTAGGACAACTGGCAGACCTCGGTGCCGGAGGCGTGGTCTGCCACGCCTCGGGATTCGCCGAGGACAGCGCCGAGGGGGCCGAACTTCAGCAGCAGATGGTGGCCGCTGCCGGGAGCATGCCGCTGATCGGTCCGAACTGCATCGGCACAGTCAACTACCTCGACGGCGCGGCACTGTGGCCTGACGAACATGGCGGGCACCGAGTCGACCGAGGTGTCGCGGTCATCACACAGAGTGGGAACATTGCCCAGAACATCAGCATGCAGCACAGGGGCATGCCGCTGGCTTTCCTCGCCACCCTCGGCAACAGTGCCCAGCTGTCGACCGCGGATCTGATCTCCGGACTCTTAGAAGATGACCGGATCACCGCCATCGGCGTGCATATGGAGACTGTCGGCGACGTCGAAGCGCTGTCGCAGGCAGCCAATGCGGCTTTGCGGAAGAACGTACCCATCATCGCGCTGAAGTCCGGGACCTCGCAGCTCGGGGAGCAAGCCAACCTCAGCCACACCAATTCGTTCGCCAGCCCCAACGTTCTCGTCGATACGATGTTCTCCCGGCTCGGCATCGGCCGGGTCCATGATGTGTCGACCTTCATCGAGACCTTGAAGCTCCTCCATGTGCACGGCGCCGCACACGGAAATGCCCTGACCTCCGCCAGTTGCTCCGGCGGCGAAGCCGCCTTGGTCGCCGACGCCGCCGAGGCAGCGGGCCTGAACATGCCGCCGCTGCCTCCGGACACGCTGTCTGAGCTCGCCGAACTGCTGGGGCCACGAGTCCATGTACGAAATCCTCTCGATTACCACACCTATATCTGGGGCGATGAGGAAGCACAGCAAGCATGCTTCGAACTGCTGTTGGCCGCGGGGTCTGATCTGCACATCCTGACTGTCGATGTTCCCCGCGGCGATCGCAGCGACCCGAGCCTGTGGCTGGGGACCTTGAGGGCCTTCATCAGGGCACACGGCAATCGACCCAGTCCTGCGGCAGTGATCAGTCTGATGCCTGGGGGGCTATCGGAAGAGATCTCCGAGGACCTCATTGCCGCCGGCATCGTCCCGCTTCAGGGACTTCCGGAAGCCATGCTTGCTCTGCGGACTGCCGCAGCGATCGGAGCCGCCCAAGCTCGGCCGGAGCGCGAGGCCCTAGAACCGGGCAAGACGGACAGCAGCATGCTCACCGATGGCCACCTGGTCGACGAGGCCAGTGCTAAGCGACTTCTGACGCAACGTGGTTTGCCTGTGCCAGACGGATGCGTTGTGTCCACACCGGTCGAGGCTGGTCAGGCTGCTGCGCGACTGGGGTTCCCTGTGGTCGCCAAAGTGGTCTCACCGGTCCTGGCCCACAAATCCGACGTCGGCGGTGTGCGGGTCGGACTGAGGTCCGAAGGAGAAGTCATCCGCGCGGTCAAAGACATGGAGGAGCTGGGCGAGCGCTTCCTCGTCGAACACATGATCACCGATGGGATCGCCGAGCTCGTAGTCGGAGTGAAGAGCGATCCGCAGTTCGGAAAGGTCCTCACATTGGGCCTCGGCGGGGTTTTGGTTGAGGTCGTCCGTGACTTTGCCACCCTATTGCTGCCCGCCGGCCCCGATGAGGTCGAACTGGCGCTGCAGTCATTGCAGTTCTGGCCCGTCCTCGACGGCGTCAGGGGAAGACAGAAGGCCGACGTCCCAGCTGCGGTCACGGCCATCGGTGCGATCATCGACTACATCACCGCCGAGGCGGGTGGCATCTCTGAATTGGAGATCAACCCGCTGATCGTTCGCGCGCAGGGCAACGGGGCGGTCGCAGTCGACGTGCTGCTGCGCCAAACCGAAAAACTGCTCACTCCACCACGTGAAACCGAGTTCACACCACCACCTGAAACCACTGGGAGTCTCACATGAACGACCCTGTCACAGTCGACACTCATGACAGCGTGCTGCTGATCACCCTCGATCGTCCCAAGGCGAACGCCATCGATGTGGCGACGAGCCTGGCCCTTCACCAGGCATTTGCGGATTTCGAAGACGATCCCCATCTGCGTGTCGCGGTGCTCACAGGTGGTGGAGACAGGTTCTTCAGCGCCGGTTGGGATCTCAAAGCCGCAGCCGACGGCGAGGCGGTGGATGCCGATCACGGCCCCGGAGGATTCGCCGGATTGACCGAATACTTCCATCGTACGAAACCGATCATCGCAGCTGTCAACGGCCTGGCACTGGGCGGTGGTTTCGAACTTGCGTTGGCCGCCGACATGATCGTTGCCGCTGATTCGGCAGAATTCGCCCTGCCCGAGGTGCAGCTGGGCATCATCGCCGACTCCGGCGGTGTCCTTCGCCTGCCGAAGCTCCTGCCGACTCCGATCGCCACCGAAATGCTCATGACCGGCCGACGTATGGCCGCAGACGAGGCGCATTCGTGGGGGCTGGTCAACCGCGTCTCAGCAGCAGGTGACGTGGTCGTCGACGCCATGAACCTGGCTGCCGAAGTCGCCGCTGCTGCTCCCTTGGCGCTGCGAGCAGTCAAAGAAGTCACCACACTCGCGGAGACTGCCGGCATTGAGGACGGATTCGACCGCATGCGGTCGGGCCAGCTGCCTGGCTACCAAGCGATGCTCGCGTCCCAGGACGCACTTGAGGGCTCGAAGGCCTTCGCCGAAAAACGCGATCCGATCTGGTTGGGCCGCTGACCGCGTGTGAACCACCTGTCAGGTGTGGAGATCCAGCACGCGGACTGACGGAGCATAACCGCTCTGCTGAGGGTTCTGTCTACGACTTCGATCTGATCCCTGAAAAAGTGAAGTCCCGGAAGCATGTGCTTCCGGGACTTCACGCATCTCTGCCGACGTCGGGCGTCACACTAGCAGTGTGAAGAACGTGCGCTTCACTGAAGCAGAATCTGCAGTCTGAACCAGACTCCGTCTGCCCCAGCTTTATTCGTTCTTCGGACCATCGCCGGAGTCATCACCATTGGTGGTGCCGGGCAAGCCCTGGGCCTTGCGGCGCATGAGGAGGACGACGATGACGATGATGGCCAGGCCGCCAACGCCCAGCAGAACGATCATCGGGGTCGACATCCCGGAATCGCTTCCGGTCGACTCGCCGATCTCGCCGCGCTCTTCGGTGTCCTTGCCCGGTTCGTCGACGACGCCGCCGCCGAGTCCGGCCTGTGAGGACTCTTCGACCGAGCCGCCGGCGCCCTCGGCGTCGGCAATGGTGAAGTCGAAGTCACCGGAGATCGGGTGACCGTCCGATGACACAACACGCCAGGTGACCTTGTAGTCGCCGGGCTTGAGGTTGTCGGGCAGCGCCACGCTGACCTTCTTGCCGTCAGCGGTGAGTTCACCTGCGGAGACATTCTTGCCGTCGATGACGACCTTGACCTCAGATCCGACCTCTTGGATGTCTCCCGAGAAGGTCATCTCGATCCATTCCGGCTGCTGGTCGACCGTTGACCCGTCCTCAGGATTCGAGGAGACGAGCTGGTCATGGGCACTGGCCGGGGCAAAAGCAAAGACACTCAAGGCAGCCACCAGCAGGGCAGCGAAGCCGAGCTTGAGAGCGGACCACTGTGTTCGAGTCATGTCAGTTTTCTCCTTCAACGAATACCTTCAGTATTACCGAGTCTGCTCGGCCAAAGAGTGCAGATAGTCTGTGATTCCCGGCACGGACACTTCTATTGTCTCAAGAGTTTCTTCGAAATCCTTCAATTCCCCGTACCAGGGGTCGGGCACATCGGGTGCAGGGGCACCGGTGTCGGCACCGGCACCGACTCCGGCGGTGCTCTCGCCGGGAACTCCGACAGGAGTCTCCCCGCTGAGCCGGGGATCGAATTCGCGCAGCATCCGCAGCTCGGGGGCCACCTCGGCGGGCAGGTCGGCGATCATCTCATCCAGGGCACGGTAGTGACGGGCCGTCATCGCGATCGCCACGTCACGATCGGCCAGCCATTCGGGAGTGATCTGCCGGGCGACATGATCCTCGGTACGGTAGCCGCCGGTCTTCAGTACCCGCGCCTGAGTGGGGTCGATGGGGTTGCCGGCCTCCTCATCGCTGATGCCGGCCGAGTCAACAACCGCCTCGGCGCCGCTGCGTTCCAGGTGGTTCTGGAGCACGCGTTCGGCCGTGACCG
Organism: Brevibacterium antiquum; assembly: GCF_016107655.1. Lineage (GTDB taxonomy): Bacteria > Actinomycetota > Actinomycetes > Actinomycetales > Brevibacteriaceae > Brevibacterium > Brevibacterium antiquum. The sequence goes on along the minus strand of NZ_JABASX010000007.1, from coordinate 141,065 downwards.
AACGACAGATATTGCCCGTGCACACGAACACCACAGATGCCACCATTGCGCGTTCCTCCTCGTCGATCCGATACCCACAGCTGCGGTGGGCCACCGGCGCATGCGCACCGGAAACTCCTGACCATTGTCCCTGCTGATCACGATACTGTTGCACCATGACATCTGTTACATCGAACGCTTCTGCGCGCCCTCAGGACGATCTGTTCCACTACATCAACGGCGAATGGATCGACTCGTTCACCATCCCCGACGACCGTGCCGGCGACGGCGCCATGCGCGAACTCTTCGACACCGCTGAGACCAAGGTCCGCGACATCATCACCGCCGTCTCCGATGCCCCGCAGGAGCCGGGCAGCGAAGGCCAGAAGGTCGCGGACGTGTTTTCCTCGTTCATGGATCTCGACCAGATCAACTCGCTCGGAGTCACTCCCCTCGATTCCTCCTTCGCCGCCATCGACGCGGCCGAGGACAAGTCCGAACTGGCCAACCTCCTCGGCCGCCTTGAGGTCGAAGGCATCGGCGGGGTCCTCGGCGGCTACGTCACCGCTGATGCGAAGGACTCCGACATCTACGCCCTCTACCTCGACCAGGCCGGGATCTCCCTGCCCGACGAGGACTACTACTTCAACGACGACCACGCCGAGGTGCGTGTGAAGTTCGTCGATCATGTGAAGAAGATGTCCGCCCTCGGCGGAATCGGTGCCAAGAGCAACATCTCCGACACCGAGGTGGCCGCCAAGGTGATGGCGTTCGAAACCGCCTTGGCCCGCCATCACTGGGATCGGGTCGCCTGCCGTGACGCTGAGAAGACCTACAACAAGCTCACCCTCGATGAGCTGCGCAAGCTGGGGCCCGGCTTCGACTTCGACTCCTGGTTCTCCTCTCTGGCCGCCGACGTCGACGGTGAACTGACCTACCTGGTCATCGGCCAGCCCTCCTTCGTCACCGGCATGGCCGAGGTGTGGGAGCGCACCGACATCGAGACGATCAAAACCTGGCTGCGATTCTCCGTCCTCTCTGCCAACGCCTCGCTGCTGACCGATGAGATCGTCGAGGAGAACTTCGACTTCACCGCCCGCACACTCTCAGGCACCCCTGCTCTGCGGGAGCGCTGGAAGCGCGGTGTCGGACTGGTGCAGGGCCTCCTCGGCGAGGCTGTGGGCAAACTCTACGTAGCCCAAGAGTTCCCACCGGAGGCCAAGGACGCCATCGACCACCTCGTCGAGATGCTCATCAAGTCCTATGACAAGTCGATCAACGAACTCGACTGGATGAGCGAGGAGACGAAGAAGAAGGCCCTGGTCAAGCTCTCGAAGTTCACGCCGAAGGTCGGCTACCCCGAGGTGTGGCGTGAGTACCCGGCCGCGATCGACTCCTCTGACCTGGTCGGCAATGTCCGCCGCTGCGCCCGTGCCGAGCACGTGCGTCAGATCAAGCGCATCGGCAAGGAGATCGACCGCACCGAATGGCTGATGACACCGCAGACCGTCAACGCCTACTTCCATCCGGTCATGAACGAGATCGTCTTCCCGGCCGCGATCCTGCAGCCGCCGTTCTTCGACGCCGCCGGTGATGTCGCAGCGAACTTCGGGGCCATCGGCGCGGTCATCGGCCACGAGATCGGGCATGGCTTCGATGACCAGGGTTCGCGCTATGACGGCGACGGCAACCTCGTCGATTGGTGGACGGCCGAGGATCGGGAGCGTTTCGAGGAGCGCACCAATGCGCTGATCGCCCAGTACGAGGCCCTGGTTCCGGCCGGCCTGGACGCGGCGCAGCACGTCAACGGCGCGTTGACCGTGGGCGAGAACATCGGCGACCTGGGCGGACTGTCCATCGGTTGGAAGGCACTTGAGCTGGAGCTGGGTCGGGTGCCGTCTTCCGATGAGGCTGCGACGTTCTTCGAAGCCTGGGCGAAGGCCTGGCGGGCGAAGATGCGCACCGAGGAGCGCGTGCGACGGCTGAGCATCGACCCACATGCTCCGGAGGAGTTCCGCTGCAACCAGGTCGTGAAGAACATGACCGCCTTCCACGACACCTACGGCGTGGGCGAGTCGGACGGCATGTATCTGCCCCCTGAGGAGCGCGTCACCATCTGGTGAGCAGGGTTCCGGGGCTGGTGAGCAGGGTTCCGGGGCTGGTGAGCAGGGTTCCGGGGCTGGCGAGCACTGTTCCGGGCGGTCAGCGACCCTGACCTTTGGCAGCTACCGGGCGCACCATCGGCATGTGAGGTATATTACTTCGCATGCGAAGTAATATCAACGAGATCGAAGCCGTGAGCGTACGCATCCCCACATCGTCCGGCCCGATCCATGGACACGTGATCGAGCCGGGGAACTCTGAGGGCATTGCAGCAGTCGTCGTGCTCCACCCGGCTACTGCTGTCCCCGAGCGTCTCTACAGGGGATTCGCTGAGTTCCTGGCCGGCGATGGCTTTGCCGTCATCACCTACGACTACCGAGGGACCGGCAACTCAGGTGCGCCGAGTGAGAACCGAGGCATCCGAATGCGCGACTGGATGGCCCTCGACGTTCCGGCAGTCGCGCAGTGGGCCGGCGAGCGGTTTCCGGATGCACCGCAGCTTGCGGTCGGGCACAGCATCGGCGGCCATGCCCTGTCACTCGATTACGGCTCATCCGAGCTGCGGGGGTTCGTGACCATCGCGTCTCACGCCGGTGTCACCGCCGCCATTCCGAAGCTCTCGGAGAAGCTGCGAGTCGGACTTGTGCTGCGCGTGCTCGGCCCCCTCACGGCTCGGCTCCTCGGGTATGTGCCGGGCCGCCGCTTGGGCCTGGGCGAAGATATGCCCGGCGCGTCGATGCTGGAATGGAGCAGATGGTCGAGACTGCCCCGCTACTTCTTCGACGATCCCACAATGGGCGCCGCGGATCGAGCGGCGCGGGTGACGACGCCTGTTCTGGCGATCGGATTCAGTGATGACCTCTGGGCGACACCCGAGCAGATCGATGCCATTGCCGATCAATTGACCAGCGCCGAGGTGGAACGACGCACCATCGACCCAGGTTCCGTGGGCGCCTCGGCGATCGGTCACATGGGATTCTTCCGGCGAACGAATCGGGACGCTCTCTGGCCCGAGGTGAGCGCGTGGCTGCGACAGCGACTGGAGTCGATACCATGAGCCGCGTCCGCACGCCTCGTCTGATCTTCCTCCTCAGCAATGCCGAACGCTCCGTCCGACGTTGGATCGAAACTCGTGGCAGGTCGAACGGCATGACGGCCGCGAAGGGCGGGGTTCTGCTGTATCTGCGCCAGAACCCGGCGGCGACGATGAGCGAACTCTCGGCAGCGCTGCGGGCTTCCCCCGCCGGTGCCAGTGGGCTGTTGGCGAGAATGGAAGCTGGCGGACTCGTAGTCCGCGCCCCGGATGAATCGGATCAGCGCATCACACGGGTCACGCTGACCGAGCAGGGCAACCACGTTGCCAGCGAAACGATGACTGCGCTCGGCAGCCTCAACGCGGCTTTGACCGAGGGGTTCGATGAGCAGGAACTGGCCATAGTCGCTCGCTGGCTGAGTCACGCCGCCGATGCCCTCAACACCGCTCAGCGGTAACGGCGCCTTCAGCGCTCCTCAGCGGTGACGGCGCCCTCAGCGGTGCTCAGCGGCGACGGCGCCCTCAAGGTTCCTCAGCGGTGCTGGCGGATGAGACAGACCATGCGGTAGTCGAACTCTTCCCAGCTGGTGATCGGGGTGCTCGACTCCATGGCCGCCTCGAACTCATCGATCTCGTCGAAGTCCGACTCCAACGGGATGTCATAGGACATCTCGAGATAGATGAGTCCGCTCGCATCGGTGTGCACAACGTCGAATCCGGCGTTCTGCGGCGTCAGCTCATTGTTCATCACGATGAGCAGCTTGCCGTCGGTACCCGCGTACTCTTCCTCGATGCCGTCGACGTACCCCTCGGATTCGCGCAGTTCGCGCTGGGCTCGGATGACGAACTCGGCATACGCGCCGATGCCGATCACGGGGATGCGAGAGGTCAGGGCCTCGGTCGCGACCTTGACCAGGCGCGACCTCGCCTTGCGCGTCAGCGGCGCGACATCGCCTCCTGACATGGCGACGCCGTCGAAGCCGACCAGTGACTGAGCGCTGTGTTCGTGGTTCGGGTTGAGCAGCGTGGTGTCGAGTCCGAAACGGGCGTACCACGGCCGGGTCACCTTCGCGCTCTCTTCGTCCCACCAGACGTAGAACAGGAACGGCACGTTGATACCGGCTTCCGAGAAGTAGAACGGCGGGGTGCGCTCCCCCGCTGTGACCTCGAAGGGAACGACGTTGCCCTCGATCGGTGCCGGGCAGGTGGCGAAGGCAGTGAACGCGAACGGGTAGTTGACGGCCCGGTTGAAGTCAACGACCAGTGAGCCGTCATGGTTCGGGACACCCAGGTCGAGGGTCCTCCACGCGGGTGTGGACACTCCATTCGTCGAGTCGTGGAAGTCGAGCTGCAGTCCGCTGGCGGGGTTGCCTGTGGCCAAGAGCGTCACCTCGCCTGCCTCACTGGTGAATGAGACGGTGCCGACTGCCGGAGTCAGCACGTTCAGGTCGTCCTGCGCCGTGTTGATCTCGTGCACTTCAGGCTTCTCGAAGGGAGTGAACTTGGCGAGGAACACGAAGCCGGGGTTCGGGTCGAAGACGGGAACTTCGAAGAACTTGCCCAGCAGCGGCGACTTGGAATCGCGCACCCGGATTCCGATCCGTCCGGCACGGTCGATGAGTTCGTAGAGCACATTGCCGACGGTGAACCATTGGAGGGATCCACCGGTAGGCAGCTTCGCGCTGAATCCGTTCTCTTCGACCCGCACCTCGGGCCCTGCGATCTCGGGGATCTTCGGCAGAATCGTGGTGTCGCTCGGCACCGAAGCCGAGCTGGAAGGAGACGCAGCATTGGTGCTCGGGCCCGCCTCGGCGGACTTGCTCATCAGGTCGAAGGTCGCGGCAGCGGGACCGGCTTTGATCCCAGGCTCAAGGGCCACACTGACCCAACCGTCATCGTCGACAGTGAAGGTGCCGGGAGCGTCGGGCCAGGTCGTCGCGTCTTCGAGCCAGTGCAGACCGGACACACTCAGCCAGCCGAAGGGAGTCGCAAGTGCCGAGTTCCTCGAATCCCGCCAGGTGTTCCATTCGGTCACGAACTGGTTCACTTCGAACACTCCTTGCATTGCATTGTTTCTTGGTGCTGGTTCTCGGGTGATGGACGGCGCAGGCCGAGCGGTCGATGGCTCCTGAGGCACCAGCCCCCTCACCCGCTGCCGTGTCGACGCGGCCTCGAAAACCAATGCCCTTGTGGCCAAAGCTACCGCAAACGATAGGCTGTGAAAATGAGTGCATCGCCCGTGAGACCACGTACGAAAACCCAGGTCGCAGCCGATCTGGCAGACTTCATCAGTTCTTCTCCCAGTTCCTATCATGCCACCGCGACGGCGGCTGCACGATTTGAGGCCGCAGGTTTCCTCCAACTCGATGAGCGCGAGAAATGGTCTCTCGAGCCTGGTCAGAGCCACTATGTCATTCGGGACGGTGCGATCATCGCATGGCGGACTCCGGCAGGCAAAGTCGGCGCCTCCGAGGCTGGCGCGGATGAACCGTCGAGCGACTCGGGTGGACTTTTCAGCGACTCGGGTGGACTGCCCGGCACGGTTCCCGGCTTTCGCGTGTTCGGTTCTCACACGGACTCCCCAGCCTTCAAACTCAAGCCTGGCGAAGAGTTCACCACCGAGGGAACTCGCCAGATCGGCGTCGAGATCTACGGCGGGCCGCTGCTCAACTCGTGGCTCGACCGGGAGCTCGCGCTGGCCGGGCAGCTCAGCCTCACCGACGGTTCCGTCGTCCTCGCGCAGACCCCGCCCATCGCGCGCATCCCACAGCTGGCCATCCACCTCGACCGCCAGGTCAATGACGGTCTGACGCTGGACAAGCAGCGCCACACCACCCCCATCATCGGCCTGGCTGGTCTGGCTGAAGCCGATGTCATCGAGATCCTCGCCGCCTCCGCCGAGGTGGATCCGGAGCAGGTCGTGGGCCACGACGTCTACACGATCCCCGTTCAGTCCCCCGGGCTCTTCGGTGCCCAGGAAGAGTTCTTCGCCGCGCCGAGGTTGGACAACCTGTTGTCTGTCCACGCCGGTGTCTCCGCATTGGTCGACGTCGATGCTGCGTCGTTGGATTCCGTTGCACTCTTCGCCGGGTTCGACCATGAGGAGATCGGGTCGAGTTCACGCTCCGGTGCCTGCGGGCCCTTCCTCGCCGACGTCACCGAGCGCATCATCGCCTCCCTGTTCCCCGGGTCGACGCGCAGTGACTACTTGGCGTCGCTGGCCTCGTCGATCTGTGTGTCCTCCGACGCGGGGCATGCGGCCCACCCGAACTATCCGGAACGCCACGACCCTCATGTCCGCCCCCGCCTCGGCGGCGGTCCGCTGCTGAAGCTCAACGCCCAACAGCGCTATGCCACGGATGCCGTGGGCACCGCCGCCTGGTCGCAGGCATGTACGGCGGCCGGTGTCGAGTACCAGAACTTCGTATCGAACAACGCGATGCCCTGCGGGTCGACGATCGGCCCCCTGACTGCGACCCGCCTGGGCATGACCACCGTCGATGTGGGCCCGGCACTGTATTCGATGCACTCGGCCCGCGAAATGGTCGCCATCGAGGATGTCGTGGCGCTGGGTGCGGCTGCGAAGGCGTTCCTGCAGGGGTGAGCGCGGGGCCGCGGGGTGGTCGCATTCCCGCGGGGTGGTCGCATTCCCGCGGGGTGGTCGCGTTCCCGCGGGGTGGTCGCATTCCCGCGGGGTGGTCGCATTCCCGCGGGGTGGTCGCGTTCCCGCGGGGGTGAGGCTGAGTGCGGCGCTCTGCTGCTGTGGCCTTGATGCGGTGCCGACATGCTGCCGCGAGGCTACCTGTTTCGCGCAGAGTCGAGCTCTACACGTTAAGTCAGGCTGAGCTGGTTGCAACCAACTCAGCCTGACTTAACGTGTAGAGCGCACGCGAAGCACACCCCCACGCGGCTTGATTCCAACCAGCCTCAGACAACCAGCCGTCAGCCAGCTGCCGGCAGCTCCCTACTTGTTCAGTTCTTCCAAGGCCTTCTTCGAGCCCGGGTGGAGTTTGATCGGGTCAGGTGTTTCGGCGTTTTCGAGCTTGATGTCCTTGGCCGCTGCGTGGACCTTCTCCAGCTCGGCCTTCTTGTCGTAGATCAGCTTCGTCAGAGCGCAGGCGGTGCCTTCGTCCATGTCGTTGCGGACCATGAGGACGTTGGGGGTGGCGATGGTCTTGACGGTCTTCACACCTTTGTACGTATCGGCGGGGATCTCGTCGACTTCGTAGACCGGGTTGATCTCCTTCATCGGGCCCTCGAGCTTGGAGATGTCGAGGAATTCGACGTCTTTGCCGTTCGAGGTGAAGAGGTCGGTGACGCCGGCTGTCGGCAATCCGCCGGACCACACCATGCCATCGATCGTGCCGTCTTTCATTCCGTCAACGGTCTTGGTCAGGTCGAGGCGCTGAGTTGTCACGTCGTCCTTTTTGAGCCCTGCCGTCTCGATGAGACGGTTGGCGATGACCTCGGTGCCGGACTTCGGCGAGCCGGTGGAGATCGTCTTGCCCTTGAAATCCTTGACGGATTTGATGTCTGCATCCTTGCGCACGATCACGTGAGTGAAGTTCGAGTAGATGCGCGTCAGTGCCGAGATGTCCTCCGGCTTCTTGAAGTCCGCGTCACCGTTGACCGCATCGGCCGCTGTATCGGCGAGCGAGAACGCAATGTCGTAGTCCCCGGATGACAGCTGCTGCAGGTTCTGCACGGAGGCACCGGTCTCGGCCGCGGTGGCCTTCAGATCGGAGTTGTCGGAGATGATCTGCGCCAGACCGCCGCCGAGGACGTAGTACACACCCGTCGAGTTTCCGGTGGCGACAGTGATCTGCCCGGACGCCGCGGTGCAGTCGCCGCCGCCCTCACCTGCCGGTTTGGCTTCCTGCTTACCGCCGCATGAGCTCAACGCCAGCACCGCGGCAACGGCTGTCGCCGTGATTGTGAACATCCTTGTTCGCTTCATGGACTTCGTCCCTTTCTCAGTTGGACTCGACCGGAGATCCGGTCGAGTGTGTTTCGGTGGATCCGATATCGCTTGTAGTCGCCGAGGTGGTCCTCGGTTTGCGACGCAGCAGCAGGTGAACGATGACGGCGAGGATGAGGGCAGAGAACCCGATCATCATCGACATGGGCTGGAGGTAGAGCAGGGCTCCTGCGGCGATGAAGCACAGGATGCGCTCCGGCCAGCCCGCACGGCGGATGATCCAGCCACCGGCACCGGCGGCGAGTGCAGCCACGGCGAATGCGGACACGAGCCCGGTCCATACCGCGTCGACGAAGCCGCCCTGGGCCACGAGGCTGGCACCTTCGGGCGTGAAGGTGAAGGCCAGCGGGACCAGGAACGCAGGTATTGCATACTTGCATGCCTGCCACATCGTTGCGATGACCCTGCCGCCGGTGATCGCCGAGGACGCGACGGCCGCCAGAGCCGTCGGGGGTGAGACCTCGGACAGGACGGCGTAGTAGAAGATGAACATCGCAGCGGCTGCCTCTGGGACACCGAGTGAGATCAGTGCCGGGCCTACGATGACCCAGCTGATGATGAACGAGGCCGTCACGGGCACCGCTAGGCCGAGGATGGTCACGGCCACGGCGGCGAAGATGCAGGTGAAGATGAGGACCGCGGTCGGGTCTGTCGACAATGCCTGCGCGCCCTTGATGAGGATGTCGGAGATGACCTGGCCGAGGCCGGTCTTCGTGATCGTCGAGACGATGATGCCTGCGGCCGCGCAGACGCTGGTCACCGGCAGGACCGAGCGGATGCCCGAGGACAGTGCCCCGTAGAAGACGTCCCAGATCGCGAGGAGAATCGTCTTCGGTTCGCCGAGGCGGGAGATGACGATTTCGATGATCCCGAAGCCGATGCCCACCAGGGTGGCGTAGACGACGGCTTTGAAGGGTGCCATGCCCATGGAGAGGAAGACGACGATGATGCTCAACGAGATGAAGTGGTAGAAGCCCCTCTTCAGGATGGGCCACGCGCGCAGGCCAGGAGGCGGCGTGTAGTCGACCTCGATCTTGCGGGAGTCGATTTCGATGGCGAGGAAGATGCCCAGATAGTACAGAAGGGTCGGGACCACTGCCCACAGCAGGACGAGTCCATAGGAGACGTTGAGCAGCTCCGCGATGATGAAGGCGGCGGCACCCAGGGTCGGGGGTGAGAGGATCGCACCGATACCGGAGGCTGCGAGCATTCCGCCCGCGTTCTCCTTCGGGTATCCGGCCTTCTTCAGCACGGGCCAGGTCACGGCACCGAGTGAGACTGCAGTGGCGGTGCCGGAGCCGGAGACCGTGCCCAGGAGGAAGCCGGAGAGTGCGACGGTGCGTCCCGGTGCGGCCTTCGACTTCTTGAATAGTGAGAAGCTGAGGTCGATGAAGAAGCTCGCCGCCCCGGTCTTGTCGAGGACCGCTCCGTAGATCGTGAAGAGGACGATGTAGGTGGCTGCGACGTCGAGGGGGATGCCGTAGAAGCCAGAAGCATCGTTGTAGAGGGCGTTGACGATCTGGTCGAAGTTCTGGCCAGCGTGGGATCCGGGCCAGCTGACCGGAATGTAGGCGCCGTAGTAGCTGTAGAGGAAGAAGACGATGCAGAAGATCGGCAGAATCAGGCCAGTGGTTCTGCGCGTCGCCTCAAGGACGAGGAGGAGGAGAACGCCGCCCATGATGACGTCGAGTGTGGTCAGCGAGCCCTGCCGGTTGAGGAACTCGTTGAAGCCGCCGGAGAAGAAGGGCAGCACCGGGTAGGCGCAGGTGAGGAAGGTGAGAACGACGAGCACCCAGTCGATGATCGACGGATTGTCGTTCGACCGACGCTTTGCCTTCCTGCGTGGTTTCGCAGTGGAGTCAGAAGCCGCACCGCTGTCAGCGCCGACATCGCTGCCGGCAGCGACATCGCTGTCGACAGCCTCGGCGACGTCCAGGGCCTGGTCGGCGACATCGCTCTTGCGGCCGAAACCTGGCCGGTAGCAGATGAAGACCAGTGGCAGCACGAACGCCAGGAACCACATGAGGTAGTACTGATTGCCTTGAGTCAGCGGGAAGAAGACCTGTTTGAGAACGAACAGTGACACGACGAAACACACGATCCCCACGCCGAGGTCGAGCCTGCGTGTCAGGGTGCGCTGAGGCAGCTCCTCATCGTACTGCGCGATCAGTTCGTCGACGTTCGTCTGCGGTATCGGGTTCGCAGGAGGCGCCTCGGAAGGACGTGCGGACATCATTGTCCTTTCGGATGCTCGGGTCATATTGCTCAAGCCATGTTGCTCAGGTGTTGTTGTGAACCACCTCACAATATACCGAGCGTCCGCTCACCTTCATCTCCCGCGTCCCGACCAGCGGTCATATTGTCGAGATCGTTACTCGCAGTGCCGATAGGTGGGACTGGGACATCGCTCTCACGGCAGTGCCCCCATCTCGCCGCAGGTGACCCTCAGCACACGACGGGGCCTAACAGGTCAAGTTCCGCATTCGCCAACCACGTGGCCACCCTTTGAGATGAAATGTACCTTGCCGAATACGGAGTAGATTGGGGCCATGAATTCTCCGACCCCGGTCTTCGACTCACACCTGCACATCATTGACCCCAAGCATCCTCTCGTCGAGAACAACGGCTACCTGCCGGACCCCTTCACGGTCGAGGACTATCTGATGCGCATCAGCGGTCTGGGCATTGCCGGCGGAGCAGTGGTCGCCGGGTCATTCCAAGGGTTCGACCAGTGCTACCTTGTCGATGCTTTGAGTACTCTTGGCCCCGATTTCGTCGGTGTCACTCAACTTCCCGTCGACACGTCCGATGATCGCATCCTGGAGCTCGACCGCGACGGAATCAAGGCACTGCGCTTCAATGTCGCCCGGGGAGGCTCAGCAGTCTTGGACGACATGGAACATATGGCTCGTCGGGTCCATGATCTCGCCGGGTGGCACTCGGAGCTCTACATCGATGCCCGCAGCATCGATGAGGATCTCAGTGTCCGCATCGCCGGTTTGCCCGCCGTGAGCATTGACCATTTCGGCATGCACAGCGACGGACTGCCCGCCCTGCTGAAGCTGGTCGAACGTGGCGTCAAGGTGAAGGCGACAGGCTTCGGCCGAGTCGAACTCGACCCTGCCACCACGATGCGAGCGATCGTCGACGTTGACCCCTCGGCACTCATGGTGGGCACGGATCTGCCGTCGACCCGGGCTCCTCGACCGTTCGAGAACACAGATTTCGACATCATCCGTGACACCCTGTCGCCTGAAGAACTCACCGCAGCGTGCTGGAACAACGCCGCAGAGTTCTATCTGGGACGCACGCGCGACTGATGGCGAAGCCGCGGAGAGCCTGATCGCGAGGCCATCGAGAGCCTGTTCGCGGAGCACTGAGCCAAGTCCTGGCGAAGCACGGGGCTCGTCTTGGCCTGCGTTGACCTCAATCAAGTAGCATTCCACGGATGAGCTCCCCACGATCGAATCTCGCATCCACTCTGCACAACCTCGATGGCCGCAGCTACGGAAATTACAAGCAGATCCGTGGCAGCTACGAGTTCGGGCCGGTCACCGTGTTCATCGACCAGGTCCAGGTTGATCCCTTCGCCTCACCGTCGAAGGTCCGGATCAGGATCAACCGCGCCGAGGCGGGGTTCCCCACTGACATCACCACCGAACGCGCAGATCGCATCGCAGCCGCTGACTTCCTCTTCCGCGTTGGTGATTCATTCCTGCACCGCAATGACCGGCGTTCGATCATCCTCGGACGTCCGGGGCAGGAGGTGCTCGAACGCACCAACGTCCTCATCGATGACGAAGGCTTCGAGGCACGCCTGCTCGTCAATCTCCCGGCTCGGGGCCGTCGCATCCTGGGCCATCAGGCAGCTGACATCCTCACCCGGGATGTGCCCGAGCTCGCTCGGGCCATGTTCGTCCACGCCAATCTGTCCCAGGCCGATCTGCACGAGCATGTCCAACTCCACCGGGATCAGCTGGAACTGCAGAACCACCTCGACGAGGAAGGTCTTCTCGCGTTCATCGGCAATGGCGCGATCCTGCCGAGGCGATCCGGGGATTCGGATCTGCCGATGGATTCGAACGCTGTGGCCTTCACCAGCCCGAGCTCGCTGGAGCACACCATCACGCTCTCGAGCGGACGCAGGCTCACCGGCATGGCGATCCCGTACGGTGTCACGGTCATCGTCGGCGGCGGCTATCACGGCAAGTCGACGATTCTGCGTGCTCTCGAGCGCGGCGTCTACCCGCATATTGCAGGCGACGGCCGGGAATGGGTCATCACGGAACCCAGTGCCACCTCCATCCGGGCCGAGGACGGTCGCGCCGTGACCGGCGACGACATCTCGCCCTTCATCAACAATCTGCCATCCGGCACTGACACGAGAGCCTTCACCACGACGAACGCGAGCGGGTCCACGTCACAGGCGGCCAACCTCGTGGAAGCTGTGGAAGTCGGTGCTCGTTCGCTGCTCATCGACGAGGACACCTCGGCGACGAACTTCATGATCCGCGACGATCGGATGCGCGCACTCATCCCCGCCGACCGCGAACCCATCACCCCTTTCGTCGATCGCATCCGTCCGCTGTTCTCCCACCGAGGCGTCTCCACAGTGCTGGTCGCCGGTGGATCGAGCGCATTCTTCGAGGTGGCTGATCATGTCATCGCCCTCGACGCCTACGTGCCCCAGGAAGTCACCGAGAAGGCGCACGAACTCGTGGGTATGAAATCAGCCGATGACACAGGAGAAGTGTTCACCACTCCGCAGCCTCGAGTCCCCACGGCGAAGGCGCTGCACCCCAGCTCGAAGACGAAGTCGGCGAAGGCGAAAGGGCTCGGTCAGGTTCAGTTCGGCAAGGCCTTCATCGATCTGACCGCGGTGTCCCAGCTCGTCGACCCGCAGCAGACGACAGGCATCGCCGAGGCGCTTGAGTACATGGCCGAGATCTTCGACGACCAGACCTCACTCACCGAGGCTCTGGCCGAGGTCGAGGACATGCTCGAGGCACAGGGACTCGACGGCCTGACCGGCAATCGCGATCATCCGGGGCATGTCGCCCGCCCTCGCGCACAGGAGATCGCGGCAGCTCTCAACCGCTTCCGAGGGCTGCGCCTGGTGGACTGAGCCGACTCTCCGGAGTCGACTCGCCTTCAGAATCGGGGCACCTGCTCAGTGCTCCTCGATCTCTTTCGAGTCGGTCAGCGTGCGAATCCCGATGATCGACATCACCAACACGATACCGGCGAGGACCGCGAACGAAATCTGCTGTGAGTGCACGAAGCCGGCAATCTTCGCCGAATCCCAGGCCCCCTGCGGCAGTGTGCTGCCGAGAACCGTGGCCATGATCGTGCCGACTATCGCAACGCCCACTGCATTGCCGAGCTCTTGAGCAGTGTCGTTGAGCGCCGATCCGATCGACGTGTGCGTCTCCGGCAGTGCGCCGAGGAGGGCGACCGCACCTGTCGTCATGATCGTCCGCATCCCCATGGTCATGATGAGCATCCCGGCCGCGCACCAGAGGAAGCCGTGTGTGAGCGCGAAGATCCAGATGATGAGGCTGACGAGGACGAGCGCGATGCCGCCGATCGAGGTCGTACGGTGGCCGAATCGGGCCACGGCGCGATCGACGAACGGGCCGGCGAGCAGCATGCCCGCGACGAACGGAAGATTCGCCAGTCCCGCCTGGAACGCGGACCAACCCCAGGCGAACTGGTAGAGCTGAGTCGAGACGAACATGACTCCGACCATGGCGATCATTGTCGCGGTCTGCAGAATCGCTGACCCGCTCACTGTCGGCAGGGCGAGCAGTTTGAGATCGAGCATCGGATCCTCGGCGGTCTTCTCACGCCAGATGATTCCGACAAGGGAGAGCACTCCGGCGGCGAAGACGATCACTGTCAACGGTGCACCCCAACCGTTTTCGACCCCAGCGGTGAAGCCGTAGAGGAGGAAGCCCAGGGAGGCCACAGACAAGATGCCGCCGGGGATGTCGGCACCGCCTTCGCGACGGTCTGCCGGGTCGTCCTGGGCGATCCCGAAACGCACACCGAGCCAAGCAATGACCGCGACAGGGGCGTTGACCACCAGGAGTGCCTGCCAGGGCAGATTCGTGATCGCCAATCCGGCGATTGTCGGGCCGATCGCGAAGCCGATCATTGAGACGACCACGATGAGGCCGATCGCCCTCGTGCGCAGGTCATCACGGTCGAAGAGGCGGAAGATCAACGACATGGTCAATGGGGCGATGAATGCGGCGAAGACTCCTGCCATTGCTCGCACCGCGATCAGCTGTGCGGGCGTGGAGACGAGTAGCACCGCGAGTCCGGTGAGACCGAACAGCACGAGGCCGAAGAGGAGGGTTCGACGGCGACCGAGCTTGTCGCCCATCGTCCCGCCAACCATGAGCAACCCGCCGAACGTCAGCGAATAGGCGCCGACGATCCACTGCAGGTCTGCTGGAGAAGCGCTGAGGTCTCGCCCGATCGTGGGCAGAGCGACGTTGAGAATCGAGTTGTCGACCATCTCGACGAGCATGGTCAGACACAGAGCGAGAAGAGCGGGCCAAGCAGCTCGGAGACTCTGCGGTTTGCGTACTTGCGTATCGGCGGATGAGGTGGTCGAGGAGTATGGGGAGGACATGTAGGTCCTTTCGCGGGTAGGTCGAAAGGTCGGCTGGAGTGCCGGCGAGAGAAGAACGTTGCTATCGAACAATGTTCGCTAATGGAACTACGTTCGATTCATCGAACTATGTTCGAGAATAGAACGGTGTTTGATTGAATGCAAATCTCTCTGTAGATTCAAGGCATGGCATCTGAGACTCCCCCACGTCCGCGAGGCGATCACAACGCGAATTCACGCAGACAGGACCCTCGTGATTCAGCGACGGAGGCTCAACGCAGGAGCATTCACTCCCGACGCCGAGGTGGTCGTGGGGTGGCGCGCACGCGCACTTCCCTCTCGCTGGAGCAGATCATCGAGGCCGCGATCACCACGCTCGACACCGTTGGGGCGGAGAAGATGACACTGCGCGGACTGGCCGCACAGCTCGACAGCGGCGTGGCCAGTCTCTACTGGTACGCCTCCGGCAAGGACCAGCTGATGGCCATCGTCTCCGATGAGCTGTTGGGACGCGCATTGGACGAGGCCGAGGCCCTCGAACGTGCCGATCAGCCGCACCCGAAGCAGTTTGAGAACTATCCTCCCCCAGAGCCCGATGGCCGCACGAGCACCGGTACCGCTGAGGGCCTGCTGCAGATTCGACGGCTCGTGCTGTGCCTGTTCGCCCAGATGCTTGAGCACCGTTGGCTGGCCTCTCAGCTCATCAAGGCGGGCCCCGACGAGCAGAATTCGCTGAGCTACTGGGAGTTAGTCGGTCAGGCCCTCCAGAATAGTGGGCTGGACCTGACCCGCCAGCTCCAGGCGTCAATGGTCGTGTCCACCTATGCTTCCGGCATGGGCGCGGAAGTCTCTCAGCGTGCGATCGAACGCGAAGCCGCCGAGGATGCTGAAGCCCAACACACTGCCCAAATCGACCACTGGGCAAGTTTCAGTGAGGAAGACTTCCCCTTCGTGCACTCTGTGCTCGGCGAGTTCGAAAACCTCGACGAGGCATCGGATTTCGTCATGGGCCTCGACCTCGTCCTGTCAGGATTGGAACGCCTCACCTGGGACTGAACAGCGTTAAGGGTGAAGCTGCGACTCAGAAACCGTCGAGCTGCTCGAGGAGTTCGCCCACGGTGGCCACAGGCAGGGAGCACTGCGTCCCTCGGCAGACGATCGCGGTCCCTTCTGGCACCTCGACCTCGGATCCGCTCACACCCGGGACTCCGGTTGAATCGGTCAGGAGCGTGACCGCAGGGTGCCGGGCAGCGAATCCGCTCAACTCGGCATTTCGAGTGGCCACACGCACCGGGCCGAGTGCTCGTTCGGACTGCCACAGCGCGTGACCGCAGCCGCGCGGGGCTCGACCGGCGAGTGCCCTATAGACACCGAGCAGGCGATCGCGCAGTTCAAGAAGTCCTCCAGTGCTCAGATCCTCAGCCCCAGCGGTGCCAGTGGACGAGTCGCCACCCACCGCACGACTGCCCGTCGAACCGGTCTCAGCACTGCTGTCGACACCGAGCTCTGCGAGCAGAAGCGCCACCTCTGCTGCGGCAGACCTGCCGGAGGGCACCGTGTTATCCACCGGATCGGATGCTCTCACACTCAGGATCTCGTCGCCCATGGAGTCGAATACCTCGAGCGTCTCCCCTTCAGCAGTGAAGTCGGCAAACATCCTCGCGCTCAACAACACCAGGTCACTCACCTGCACGGACGCTCCCGGCAGCTGTCGAACTGTGATGCCGGCAGTGATGAACTGCGCCCAGTCAGCGAGTCCGGCCTGGCCGGGTCCAGGTGTGTCGCCGGTGAAGCTGCGGCGGACGTTGAGCCTCGAATCGGAGCTGGCACCACGGGCGCTCACGTCTGAGTCGCGGTCAATGCGTGGACCGGAGTCGCCGAAGCGCGCCAGCATCGCGTCCCACAGATGGACTGCCGCACTCCCCCAGCTCACCGACGCATCAGTGTCTGCGGAAGCCCCGGCACCACTCGTCCCGTCCGTGCCGCCTGTGGCACCGGTGTACAGCGCCGCTTCGGCCAGAGCCGTGACTGCCAATGAATTCCATTCGGTGATCGTCTTCTCATCCCGCGCCGGCTGGGACCGCTGCTCCAGCAATTCTCTGAGCCCGGATCGTTGCGCGACCGTCGCCGAGGTGGCCCACGGCGCGGGATGCTCCTTGTCGAAGGGCACCTCGTCCATGCCCAACCAGTCGATGATGCGGATGGCGGCGATGACGTTCCCGGAGAGCTCTGCGCCGGCCGGCGATTCGACGAGTTGGAGCAGCCCCTCCTGCCCCACCTCGGCGAACTCCTCGGGTGTGACGACATAGGCGGCGCCCTCTTCCAGCACACCGTCAGCGTTGAGGGAGTCCGCGTCGAGCGCGGCGATGAAGCGGTCCCCGTCGGACATGTCCGCGTTGAGGAAATTCGCGGTGTCGGTGACCTCGCGTTCGGCGAGCGCCAACCACTTCGAATCCGGGTTGAGCCCGCGTTCGACCTTCGCCCACTGGACGGCGGCGCGCAGGTAGAGCGCATTGTCGTAGAGCATCTTCTCGAAGTGCGGCACGAACCACTGCCGGTCGACGCTGTAGCGGGCGATGCCGCCGCGCACCTGGTCACGCATGCCGCCGCTCGCGATCCGTGCGAAGGTGCTGCGCACCGCGATGAGGCAGTCGAGGACGAGCTCGCCCTCGAGATGTCCGTCGGCGCCGACCCTGTCGACCTTTCCGGGAGCAAGAGCCCCATCCCTCGCCGAGGTGGTCCCGCCCAAGCGCACGAACGTGGCCAAGAGCTGCATGAGGTTCATCAGCGGCGGGAACTTCGGTGCCTTGCCGAACCCACCCCAGGCGGGGTCATAGGAGTCGAGCAGGGACTCGGCTGCCGAGTCGAGTTCTTCGGCACTGAGCAGTTCCGAGGCGGCTTCGGCGGGCAGGGCATCCGAGACTGCACTGGCCATATCGGCGAGCCCACGATCCATGCGCTTGGTCATCTCGGTCACCTCGGCCCGGCGCTCCGTCCACGACTGTGACACGGCCGCGAGCACCTGTGTGAACGCGGGCAGGTTCCCCCGCGGTGCCGGCGGGAAGTACGTCCCGGCGTAGAAGGGACTGCCTTCGGGTGTGGCGAAGATCGTCATCGGCCAGCCGCCCTGGCCGCGCATCGCCTGGAGGGCGTTCATGTAATAGGAGTCGATGTCCGGCAGCTCTTCGCGGTCGATCTTGATCGGCAGGAAGTTCTCGTTGATGACAGCCGCGATGGCCTCGTCCTCGAAAGATTCGTGGGCCATGACGTGGCACCAGTGGCACGTGGAGTACCCGATCGAGATGAGCAGAGGCACGTCACGACGTGCCGCCTCGGCGAGGTTGTCCTTCGTCCACATCCGCCAGTCGACGGGATTGTCGGCGTGGGCGCGGAGGTACGGGCTGGTGGACGACGCGAGTTCATTGGCCATGGACCCAGCGTCTCATCCGAACGCCCCTGCTGAGAACCGGCGCTTCATTCCACCGGCCCTGACCGTGGCGTCGACCACTGATCGGAACCGTCCTCTTATCGACAAGCCAAGTGGTTAAATCCATGTGGTTCTATGGGATGATTCCACCATGGATGAGGAGACGTATTCGCAGACGAAAAGTCCTGGGACAGCTGCCGCCGAGAACCAGGAACCTGCGCTCAGCAGCGGCCCGCCCCCGATGCGCTTCACGGTGGTCGCACTCGCGTTCGTCGTTCATTTCGTCGCCTGGATCGGCTACTGCGCACTCATGGTCGCTTCATCCAACTACTACTTCGCCCAGGGCGTGCCCACCGGAGTCGCCATGTTCGTCCTGGCTTGTGTGGCCGGTGCCGCTGCCATCGTCATCGCGCGCGAGCTCTCGCCCATCCCGCGCAGCATTGTCACCGTGCTCAGCATTGCCATCTTCGGTATCTCCGGCCTCGCCGAGGTGGTCGGACGCGTCGAACGACCGACGCCGGAATTGATGGTTGTGACCTTCGCAGAAATTGTCCCGCTCATCGGCATGCTTGTCTTCCCCTTCATCATCGCGGGGGTCCTCGTTGCAGTGGCAGGCAAGCCTGCGGTGGCGGGCCGGCCGACAGTCGGCGCAGGTATCGTGCTTCTCGCCTGTGTGGTGATCGCGTTCTGCTGCCTCCTGCCGTACTTCGGGGTCCTCGATCCGGCTGCGCTGCCCTCATGGTTCAGGCCGGAGGTGCCGATCGCACTGAACTCCGGAGTCGGCACGGTTGCCGTGGTGTTCGTGCTTGGGCGTGTGCAGTTCCGCGCCTTGTCGTTCGGCTGGTCTCTGGCCATCCGAGCCTTCGGCTTCGTTACCCTGGCTTGCGGAATGCACCTGTGCAGCCTCTCGACAGGTCTGCTCGTGGGCTTCTATCCTCTTGGCGACGGCGGCAGGATGTTCTGGACGGGAGCCACGTTAGGGTTCCCCATCGGCGCAGTGGCTCTGCTCGTTTCTGTGGCAGCGGCGAGGCGTCGGTTGTCTTGAGCCACACTCTGCCTTCCCTCGGATCAGTTCTGTCCCGAGTCATCCCGGACCTGGTGCTCGCCTCGGCGCGCTGACCTCAGAGGTCTTCGACGACCGCGACGAGCCGGTCGGGCCTGTTGGTGATGATGCCATCGGCCCCGAGGTCGACAGCCTTTTCCATGTCTTCGACGCTGTCGACGGTCCACACCAGGCTCGACATCCCCAGCTCGTGGACATGGCCGAGGAAGGTGGCATCGGCCGCGATGTACTGGGGATTGACCTGATCGACCCAGGTGGCGAAGTCGCGCAGTTCGTCCGGGCAGGGCCGCCCCAGAACCCCGACGGGGATCTCTGGCGCCAGCGCGTGGAACTCACGGATGAAGGCCCAGTCACCGGACTGGACGACGAGCATCCCCGCCGCCAATGCCCGGTCCAGATAGTTCGGGGATGCGGTCAGAGATTCAACGAGCGCCTGGGCGAACCCCGGGTATTGGGTGGGGTGTTTGACCTCGAGGAGCAGCCCGGTGCGGGTCACGTGCACCAGATCGAGCACCTCAGCGAGGTGAGGGACCCGGACGCCGGCGAACGATTGGGACTTCCAGCTGCCCGCGTCGAGGCTGGCGATCTCTGCTGTGGTCATGGTCTTCACGCTGTAGTCCGTACGGTCAGGATGGGCGACGCGGACATTCGTCGTCCGCTCCACGGTGACGTCGTGGATGACGACGAGTTCTCCGTCAGCATTCATGTGCACGTCGATCTCGAGCATGTCGGTGCCCTGGTCGATGGCCGCGACGAAGGCCGGGATCGTGTTCTCCGGATAGTCGGCTGACGCGCCACGATGCGCGATGACCAGAGGCGGAACCCGAGTGTGGGTGACAGCCTCGGAGGTGTGGTTAGCGAGGGTGATTGGCATGGCGGGGACTCCTCAGAGTTGGCGACTCGGTGCAGGCTCGAGCGGCCGATGGTGCAGTGTATTGCCGACAACCCTAAGCAACCCGAGCAATGAACGGATGATGTCTGGGTAGACGCGACGTGAATGCTAGATGGGTACAGCGTCAGAGATTTCGCCTGTGTGAGGGACTTGCGCAGGGGCGATGTCATGCGTTTCCTCACTTCGGTGGCAGACTGGAGTACAACTGCAGAAGTAGCACATGGTGTTCACACACCGACATACCCACACAACCAAGCACTGAGCTTGTCGAAGGAGGCATAGATCAATGGAGATGCTCCAGAGCGCGTTCGACAGCGTCAGCGGAGTCATTACGTACGCTCTCGTCGCAGTTCTCATCCCCACAGGGTTGTACTTCACGATTCGTACGGGTGCCGTTCAGCTACGGCTGCTGCCCGAAATGTTCCGCACGATCGTGGAACCAGGCGGACACGATTCCGAAGGCAATCGGAACATCTCTCCGTTCCGCGCCTTCTCCATCTCTGCCGCTTCTCGTGTCGGCACGGCCAATATCGCCGGTGTCGCTCTTGCCATCTCCTTGGGCGGCCCCGGTGCGGTGTTCTGGATGTGGCTGACTGCCATCGTCGGCGGCGCCACCGCCTTCGCTGAGTCCGCACTCGGACAGCTCTACAAGGAGAAGGACGGGCCGAACTTCCGAGGCGGTCCTGCGTACTACATCAACCGCGCGCTGAATATGAAATGGCTCGGGCTGGTGTTTGCGGTCATCGTCGCCATCACCTACGGCATCGTCTTCAACTCCGTGCAGTCGAACTCCATCGTCGACGCGGTCGGAGCATCATTCAACGTCGACGATTCCAACTTCGCCTTCACCGCAATCACCGGTGTGGTCGTCGCCGTCGGGGCGTACCTGATCTTCGCCGGGGGTGCCAAGCGCATCTCGAATGTCTCCGCATACCTCGTCCCGATCATGGCCGGGCTGTATCTGATCGTCGGCATCATCGTGGTGGCAATCAACCTCGGCGCTGTCCCCGGAATGATCGTCACCATCTTCAGCGACGCGTTCAGCTTCAACTCGATCGCTGGAGGTTCGATCGGTTCGATCATGCTCATCGGTGTTCAGCGCGGCCTGTTCTCGAATGAGGCCGGCATCGGTTCGGTCCCAAATGCGGCGGCGACGGCGTCGGCGTCGCACCCGGCCAAGCAGGGTTTCGTTCAGGCACTCGGCGTGTACTTCGACACGATCCTCGTCTGCTCGATCACCGCTTTCATCATCCTCCTGTCGAACCCGGAGTACGGCAGCTCGGCCGAGGGAGTCCAGCTGACGCAGACCGCCTTGAGCGGACAGCTCGGCCAGTGGGCGATCCACTTCCTCACGTTCGCAATCTTCCTCTTCGCGTTCACGTCGATCCTCGGCAACTACTACTACGGCGAAGCCAATATCGAGCATCTGACCCGCAGCAAGGCCGCGCTGCGCATCTATCAGGTGATCGTGATGGTGGCTGTCTTCATCGGCGGGATCGCCGCACTCGACCTGGTCTGGACGGCGGCAGACATCTTCATGGCGATCATGGCGCTGATCAACCTGTTCGCGCTCCTGATGCTCTCACCTGTGGTGTTCAGCCTGTTGAAGAACTATATGGAGCAGCGTCGCGCTGGGCTGGAGCCGATCTTCCGCCGCGGTGACCTTCCCACCTTCAAACGCATCAACACCGATGTCGAGGCCTGGGACGGCACGGACGAAGTCACCACGGCGAAGTTCTGGCACGACCGTGGCAAGAAGGTGCGCCCGGACGACAAGTGATTCTGCCGGCACAGTGATCGTGAAACCACACCGGGCGCACCCTTCTCTGGGAGCGCCCGGTGTGGTTTTCACGTTCTCTACCTAGGAGGAAGTTCCCATGACTGTGGATCGCAGAGAATTGGCCGAATCCCTCGGGTGCCTCCGTTACAACGAGAACCCCCGCGCATCAGGATACGGAGGCCGTCAGACAGCCGAGCTCGGTGTCTTGGGGCTGCCTCTGGGCGAAGCGTTAGGCCCGTTTGAAGGGCCCCGCGGATATATGCAGGGGGCAGACCTGACAATCCGGGAGTGAGGTCGGTCAGCGCCTGGCCGACCTCACTCACGGACGGTCAGCGCTTGACCGACTTCGAGGTGGCGCCGGTCGCCCAGCTGACCTGGCTGAAGGTCACGCGATAAGTCTTCTTGCTCTTCGTCTTGACCTTGTACGTGGCCTTGCCCTTCTTGGCAGCCACGGTCTTGATGGTCTTCCACTTGCTCCCGGACTTGACCTGGAACTTCACCTTAGGGTTGTAGCTGACCTTGCCGTATTTCTCCGGGTTGTAGACCTTGGTCTTCGAAGTCAGAGTGACGGTCTTGCCGCTGCGCTTGGTCGACAGGGAGGCGTAGGTCTTGCCGCGAACGTAGAAGTAGCCCTTGGTGTAGTCGGTGCGCGCGTACCAGAAGGAATCGTAATTGGAATTTGAGTAGTCAGCGTCGATTTCAGACGGCCCAATGGTGTATTTGCCTAGACCTTCGAGGCTCGGGCAAATCATCGCTCGATCCTTGTCATACGGATACGAGTAGTCGCCAAAGAAGGCAGTTGTCGCGTTTCCGTGGCGCCCTGCGATTTCGGAATCTACTGACCAAGAGTCGACGTTTCTCTTCTTGTACTTCAGGTGGACATCAAAGTACTTGCAATTCGAATTTGAAATCACCATGTTCTTGGCTGAAAGCTTCGTCACGTCGAAGGACATCGTCGCCGCCTCAGCGGACACAGCGGGACCGACGACAAGGGCGATAGCGGCAACGGCAGAAACAAGGGCGCGTCTGATGAACTTCAAGGGGACTCCGAAGGTAAGAGGTAAGAACTGGGATTGCCAGAGTAGGAGTCTTGGGATGTGCTGTCGGCAGCGTCAGGCATCGAAACTTGAAAGTTGTATGACCGAAGAGTACCACATCTGAAGTCGACCCGGTCGACACTTCGTCAGAACACGGAAAAGGTGGCCACGGGACCAAGTTCAAGCCCCGCGCAATGCGGACTTGCCTCGGTTCCGTGGCCACCATTTTTGTGGTGTCCGGAGGCCGGACGATGCTTCAGTGACCGATCAACGATCGGCCACCTCGGCGAGGGAGCTTCTCAGCTCACGAGAGGACTCAGTCCTCTTCGACGATGAGCGGGTAGACACCGTTCTCGTCGTGGGTCTCACGGCCAGTGACCGGCGGATTGAACACGCAGGCCATGCGCAGCTCTTCGTCTGCCACGACGGTGTGCTTCTCGTGTCCGTCGAGCAGGTACATGGTGCCATCGGAGAGTGGGTAGGTTTCGCCTGTCTCCTGGTCGGTCAGAGTGCCCTTGCCCTGCACGCAGTACACGGCTTCGACGTGGTTCTGGTAGTGGAAGGTCGAGGTCGTCCCGGCGTAGATCACGGTGTCGTGGAGCGAGAATCCGACGCGTTCCTTGCCCAGCACCATGCGGCGGCTGCGCCAGGTCTCTGACTTGATGTCGCGGTCTGTGTCGTTGAGGTCATCGCGGTTGACTACGTACATTCGTGGTCCTTTCGTTTGGCATATCAGACGGGCTGCCGATGTTTCAGTCGAAATCTCGACCGATCCATCGGCAACGCGTCATACAAGTTTCATGGTTGAGTCTCGGCGTACCGAAAACTCAGTTTTTCAGGCTCTCGCGCTCAGCTGGGAGCTGGCTCAGACCGCCGCAGGTTCTGCGGCCGGAGCGAACTTCAGCACAGCGGCCTCGATGATGTCGAGGCCCTGCTCCAGATCGTGCGAGGAGATGGTCAGCGGAGGCATGATCTTCGTTACTTCATCCTTGGGACCGGAGGTCTCGAGGAGCAGGCCGTTGTCGAAGGCCTCTGCTGCCACCTTGCCGGCGACCTCGTCGTCCTCAAAGTGCAGTCCGGCGAGGAGTCCGCGTCCACGGATGGATGCTCCCTCTGCCTTCTCCACAATCGAGTCGAGGCGCTGGTGCAGTGCGGCGATCGTGTCGGCCAATTCATTCTGGAACGTGTTGTCGGCCCAGAAGTTCTTGATCGCGGCGGTCGCCGTGACGAATGCGGGGTTGTTTCCGCGGAAGGTTCCGTTGTGCTCGCCTGGTTCCCAGACGTCGAGCTCGGGGCGGAACAGGGTGAGTGCCATCGGCAGACCCGAGCCGGAGATCGACTTCGACAGGCACACGATGTCAGGCTCGATGCCAGCCTCTTCGAAGCTGAAGAACGATCCGGTACGGCCGCAGCCGGCCTGGACGTCGTCGACGATAAGCAGGATGTCGTGTTTCTTGGTCAGTTCGGACAGAGCACGAAGCCATTCGGCGCGAGCGGCGCGGAGGCCGCCTTCACCCTGCACGGTCTCAACGATGACAGCTGCAGGCTTGTCGACACCGGAGCCGGAGTCTTCGAGGACCTTCTCGAGCCACAGGAAGTCAGGGATCTCGCCGTCGAAGTAGTCGTCATAGGGAATCTTCGAGCTGTTGGTCAGCGGGATGCCTGCACCTTCGCGCTTCATCGAGTTTCCGGTCACCGACAGCGATCCTAGGGTCATGCCGTGGAATGCATTGGTGAAGGACAGCATGTGCTGACGGCCGGTGACCTTGCGAGCCAGCTTGAGGGCAGCCTCGACGGTGTTGGTTCCCGTTGGTCCGGGGAACATCACGGTGTAGTCGAGTCCGCGCGGCTTGAGGATGAGGTCCTGGAAGGTCTCGAGGAACTCACGCTTGGCCGGGGTCTTCATATCCAGTGAGTGCAGAACAGCACCTGACTGGAGGTACTCGACGAGAGGGTTCATCACGACGGGGTTGTTGTGCCCGTAGTTGAGAGCTCCGGCGCCGGAGAAGAAATCGATGAATTCCTTGCCGTCTTCGCCCCACTGCTTCGCGCCATGTGCCTTGGCGAAGGTGGCAGGCCAGGAGCGCGAGTATCCTCGCACCTCTGATTCGCGGGTTTCGAAGATATCGGGAGTTGTGGTCTTAGAGGTTTCGGTCATCACTTGAGTCCTTTCGACTTCTGGATTACCCGCCTGCCTCGTGAGCAAGCGGCTAGGCGGTGGCCGCGACCGATCAGTTTCGGGTACGGCGTTCGCCTGTCGGCGTCCTCAGACGGGATCAGCTGATCCCCAGGTCGCCTGGTGGCACCACGCTTCTCAGCGGTGCATCAAAGTGGTGCGATTTCGTACAGGTACTCGGTGTCGTGACCATCCGGGTACAGATCCGGAGTGATCAGCGCACGTCGTTCGCAGTTTGCGTCACGCTGCTCAGCGAATGACTGGAACAGACGGTTTGACGCATCGTTGTCATCGGTGATCGTCGTCTCCAGGCGGAGCGCATTGGTGCGATCAGCCAGCTCGTTGAGCATGGTCTTCGCCAATCCGTGTCCGCGGAAGTCCGACGACACTGCGACCTGCCAGATCATCAGCGTGTTAGGCCGATCCGGGCGGGTGTAACCGGTGACGAACCCGGCGGGCTCTCCGCCGATTCGCGCGATGGTCGAGGTTGCCGAGAAATCACGACACCAGAGGATGTACGAGTACGAAGAGTTGAGGTCGAGAACGGCCGAATCTTTAGCCAGTCTCCACATGTGTTGTCCGTCCTCCATGGTTGGAGTACGGACATCGGTTTCTGTTTGAGGTTCAGCGACTGCGTTTCTCACGCCCCTAAACCTAACGACCTGAGGATGAGCGTCAACTCCGAAATCGGCGATTCACGCCACATTCGGGGGTGATTCCCGCGCGTGTTCCCCAAGTCATGAACCGGGGCTTCCCCATGGCATCTCTGGGATGCGTCAGGGCTCTCCTGCGCGCTCATTCCGGGGCAGAGCTTCGTTATCGTTTCGTTACATTTCAGAGGGTTTGGAACAGCGGTTCCACGGCTGTTCCACGTTTCGACGTCGCCTCTGAGCATGACTACAGGGTGACTTTTCAGGGCGTGTGGCCGCAGCCTTGCGCGATGCAGGAATTGTCAGCCGGGGAGACCCCCGACCGATACATTGCCGGAGCCCCCAGACTCCGGTGCACGCAGCGGTGTCTGGGGGCTCCGGCGATGTATCGGATCGCAAGCGTGGTCTCGATGGCACCACAGCCTCTGACCGGGACTTCCCGGCAGGCAGCGCAGTGGGCCGGCCCAAAAGGCCGGCCCACTGCCACGTGAGGCCCGCCTCATGGGCGCCTCGCGGGTTACTTCAGCATTCGACCACGTTGACGGCGAGGCCGCCCTGCGCTGTCTCCTTGTACTTCGAGCTCATGTCCGCGCCTGTCTGGCGCATCGTCTCAATCACCTCGTCGAGGCTGACTCTGTGCTGGCCATCGCCCCACAAGGCCATCCTCGAGGCGTTGATGGCCTTGCCGGCGGCGATCGCGTTGCGTTCGATGCACGGGACCTGCACGAGCCCGGAGATCGGGTCGCAGGTCAGGCCCAGGTTGTGCTCCATGGCGATCTCGGCGGCGTTCTCGACCTGCTCGGGAGTTCCGCCCATGATGGCGGCCAGTCCCCCAGCTGCCATCGACGACGCGGATCCGACCTCGCCCTGACAGCCCACCTCGGCGCCGGAGATCGATGCCCTCTCCTTGTACAGAACACCCACCGCCGCCGCGGTGAGCAGGAAGTCCACGATCGCCGTGTGCTTGGCGGCCTCGCCGCCCTTGACCACGGAATCCACGTAGTTCAGCGCATAGTGGAGGACGGCAGGGATGATGCCGGCGGCACCGTTCGTCGGCGCGGTGACCACGCGGCCACCCGAGGCGTTCTCCTCGTTGACGGCCATGGCGATGAGGTTGACCCATTCCAGGTAGTAGCCGGGATCGCGATCGGGGTCCTCGGCCTTGAGCTTGAGGTACCAGTCGTGGGCGCGCCGGCGCACCTTGAGTCCGCCGGGCAGATAACCAGAGCGATCCAGGGACGCCGAGGCGCATTCCTCCATCACTGAGTAGATGTGGAGGAGTCCGTGCCGGATCTCGTCCTCATCGCGCATCGACTTCTCGTTGACGAGCATGATCTCTGCGACGGACATGCCCGTGTCCTTGCATCGCTGCAGGAGTTCAACGGCCGAGTGGAACGGGTACGGCAGCTCTTCGCTGTAGGACTGCAGCTCGGCGTCGACGACCGAATCGGCAACGGCGAATTCGCTGGCGTCGTCGTCTCGGGAGTCGGCAACAGCCTCGGCGGCCTGCTCCTTCTCGCGGAACTCGGTCTCGGAGGTGACGAAGCCGCCGCCCACGGAATAGTAGGTCTCTTCGGCCAAAGTCTGACCTTCGGCGTCGAAGGCGGCGATGGTCATGGCGTTCGTGTGTCGGGGTTGGATGGTCAGGGGACGCTTGACCATATCGTCTTCGGTGAAGGCGATCTCGACGCCGCCCCCAGCAGAGTCCGCGCCGTCGGCAGCACCAGCGCCACCGACAGCGTCGCCGAGGAGGATCGTGCCCGTCTCGGACATCCGAGTCCGGCGGGCAGTGAGTTCATTGGCTTCGACGCGATCGGGTGCACAGCCCTCAAGGCCGATCAGGATGGCGTCGAAGGTGCCGTGTCCGGCACCGGTGGCGGCAAGGGATCCGAACACATCGACCTTGATGTTGGAGACGGATCCGAGCTTGTCGCCCAGAAGTGTGAGGAAGCTCGATGCCGCTCGCATCGGGCCGACGGTGTGGGAACTCGACGGGCCGATGCCGACGGTAAAGAGATCGAAGACGCTCAGTGGCATGGAAGATACTCCGATTCTTTTCGGGTGATCGATGGGACCGACCAAGGCCGGAAGTTCCAGCCCGGTCGGACTGCGTCGTTCCAGCCGTGGCCGGTCCCATCGGTCGGAGGGTGTGTCAGAGGGAATTGGCCTCTGCGTAGCCTGCTGCGTCCATCACTTCGCCCAGTTCGGTGACGGTGACTTCGAACAGCCAGCCGTCGCCGTAGGGGTCGGAGTTGAGCAGTCCGGGGTTGTCCGTGGCTGCCTCGTTGATGGAGGTGACTTCACCGGTCACGGGGCAGTACAGGTCGGAGACCGACTTGGTCGATTCGACCTCGCCACAGGTCTCGCCTGCGGTGACGGTGTCGCCGATCTCGGGGAGGTCCACGTAGACGACCTCGCCGAGGGCGTCAGAGGCGACTGCGGTGATACCGATCTTCACCGTGTTGCCGACGATGGCGTCAGCGTCGGCGTTGATCCACTCGTGTTCGGCGGAGTAGGTGAAGTTCTCTGGAAGTGGGGGCAATTGCGCCATGATCGTCCTTTTCTGCTTGATTGACAGCTGTGTGGGTGAGCAGGTGCCCCCAGTGTACGAGTCACCGGGGGCATCAGCACCAGGTGCAACGGATCAGTTCTCGCCGCGTTTGTAGAACGGCAACTCGGTCACCGAGAATTCATGCGCCTTGCCGCGGATGTCGACGAAGACGGGCGTGCCGGGGTCGGCGAGACCGCGGTCGAGGAACGCCAGGGCGATGGGGTGCCCGAGCGTCGGCGAAGGTTGTCCGGAGGTGATGGTCCCGACGGTTGTCCCGCCTTCGGCACCGACCTCGTCCGCCGAGGCGAAGACGCTCGCTCCCGATCGTGCGGCGCGACGGCCCGCCGAGGTGAGTCCGACGAGCACGCGGGCCGGTTCGGTCTCCCCCAGCTTCGACAGTGCCTCACGTGCGGCGAAGTTCTCCTTCGTTGTGAACCCGATCATGCGGCCGAGTCCGACGTCGAAGGGTGAGGTCTCGAGGCTGAGTTCGTTGCCGTAGAGCGGCATGCCCGCTTCCAGGCGCAGCGAATCACGTGAGGCCAGGCCGCAGGGCACGAGGCCGTAGTCGACTCCGGCCGTCGTCAAGGTCTCCCACAGGCGCTCGGCGGCGATGTTGGGAATGTAGAGTTCGAAGCCGTCCTCGCCGGTGTAGCCGGTGCGCGCGAGCATCAGGTCGATGCCCGCGATCGTCAGCGGCATCCACGCGTAGTACTTCAGCTCCCGAACCGCCTCGCCGACGGTGATCCCGGTCGAGTTCACCGAGGAATCATCCGCGGCGCCGTCGACGGCTGCATCGTTGGCCGCTGATCCGTCCGCCGCTGTGGTCGCAGGTCCGAATTCCCCATGTTCACCCTCATCGAGGGCGCGGAGGATGATGGCCTCGGAGTTCGGCCCCTGCACGGCGATGAGCGCAGTGTCCTCGGACTCGTCGAAGAGTTTGGCATCGGCGCCCGGGGACTCGTTCTGCAGGAAGTTCCGCAGCCGTTCCTTCAGGGTCGCGACGACGCTCGGGGTGTTCGAGGCGTTGGGGACGATGAGGAACTCTTCCTCGCCGATCCGGTAGGTGATGAGGTCATCGAGGAGGTAGCCCGCCTCATTGACCAGCACACCGTACTTGGCCTTGCCGATCTTCATCTTCGAATACTTCGCCACGAGCGCGTAGTCAAGGAACGCGGCGGCGTCGGAGCCGGTGAGGCGGACTTCGCCCATGTGGGAGAGGTCGAAGATTCCCGCGGCCTCACGCACGGCCCGGTGCTCGGCCAGTTCGGAGCCGTACTTCAGCGGCATGTCCCAGCCGCCGAAGTCGGTGAAGGATGCGCCCAGCTTGTCGTGGGTTGAGTGCAGCGGGGTCTCGCGCGGCGAATTCTCAGTACTCATCAGTCGTCCTCTTCATCGTTGACTTCGAAGGCCTCTGGCGGCGGGCAGGTGCACACCAGGTTGCGGTCGCCGTAGGCGCCGTCGATGCGGCTGACCGGCGGGAAGTACTTAGTTGCCTTCAGCCCCTTGACCGGGAACACGGCAGTCTCGCGGGAGTACTTGGCATCCCAGTTATCCATCACGACGGTCGCCGGGTGCGGGGCACCGGCCAGTGGGGACTCCTCGTAGGTGTACTTGTCGCCGATCGAATCGATCTCTGCGCGGATGACGCGCATGGCTTCGATGAAGCGGTCGAGTTCGTCCTTGTCCTCGGACTCGGTCGGTTCGACCATCAGGGTGCCTGGGACAGGGAATGCAAGGGTCGGGGCGTGGAACCCGAAGTCGATGAGGCGCTTGGCCACATCCTCGGCGGTGACACCGGACTTCGCCGTGGCCTCGCGCAGGTCGAGGATGGTCTCGTGACCGACGAGTCCGTGCTCACCCGAGTAGAGGATGGGGAACACATCGTGGAGCTTGGCCGCCAGGTAGTTGGCACCCAGGAGTGCGGCACGAGAGGCCTCGCGCAGTCCCTCGCCGCCCATGAGCTCGAGGTAGGCGAGGCTGATCGGCAGGACGCCGGCTGAGCCGAACATCGAGGCCGAGATCGGCAGCTCGTGCGCGTTCTCATCCCCGGCCACGAGTTCCGCCGAGGTGGGATCACCGGGCAGGTACGGGGCGAGATGTTCGCGCACCGCGACGGGTCCGACGCCGGGCCCGCCACCGCCGTGGGGGATGCAGAAGGTCTTGTGCAGGTTGAGGTGGGAGACGTCGCCGCCGAATTCGCCGGGCTTGGCCAGACCGACCATGGCGTTGAGGTTCGCACCGTCGACGTAGACCTGACCGCCGGCGGCGTGGATCTTCTCGCAGACCTCGCGGACCTCGGATTCGAAGATGCCGTTGGTCGAGGGGTAGGTGATCATGATCGCGGCGAGCTTGTCGGCGTTCTTCTCGATCTTCGCGTCAAGGTCGGCCATGTCGACCGATCCGTCTTCTGCAGTCGCGATGACCTGGACCTTGAGTCCGGCCAGGACTGCGGAGGCAGCGTTGGTGCCGTGAGCCGACTGCGGGATGAGCACGACGTCGCGGTCGGTGTCACCGTTGGCGACGTGGAAGTTGCGGATTGCGAGCAGTCCGGCAAGTTCGCCCTGGGAGCCGGCGTTGGGCTGCAGGGACACACGGTCATAGCCGGTGACCTCGACGAGCGAGTTCTCCAGGCGGGTGATGAGGGTGCGCCATCCGTGCGTCTGCTCAACGGGGGCGAAGGGGTGGATGGAGGCGAACTCGGGCCAGGTGATGGGTTCCATCTCTGCCGCGGCGTTGAGCTTCATCGTGCACGAGCCCAGCGGGATCATCGTCCGATCCAGCGCCAGGTCCCGGTCGGCCAAGGTGCGCAGGTAGCGCATCATCGAGGTCTCGGAGCCGTGTGCGCTGAAGATCGGGTGGGTGAGGAACTCGGTCGTGCGGTGAAAGCTCTCGTCGAAGGCCGGGGTGGGCACGTGGTTGGCTCCGAATGTCCCCGCCGAGGCGGATTCGAAGTTCGCCTCATCGACCCGGGCGATGATGCCCAGGGCTTCGAGCAGTCCGTTGGCATCGGCGACCGAATGGGATTCGCCGAAGGAGACGCCGATGGTGTCGGCGTCGATGACGCGGACGTTGTAGCCGCCGCGCTCTGCGACGACTCGGGCCGCTTCCGCATCGGCGACGCGGATGGCCACGGTGTCGAAGAACTCACGGCTGACTACCTCGGCGCCGGGGGCGGTGTTCGCTGCGGTCGCGAACGCCTGTGCCAGGCGGTGGATGCGGGAGGCGATGCGGGTCAGGCCGACGGGGCCGTGATAGACGGCGTACATCGAGGCGACATTGGCCAGCAGCGCCTGGGCGGTGCAGATGTTGGACGTAGCCTTCTGGCGGCGGATGTGCTGTTCACGGGTCTGCAGGGCCAGACGGTAACCGGGCTTGCCCTGGGCGTCCTTGGAGACGCCGACGAGGCGGCCGGGCAGCTGACGCTGGAGGCCGGACTTCACGGCCATGAACCCGGCATGGGGTCCACCGAAGAACAGGGGGACGCCGAAGCGCTGGGCCGAGCCGACGGAGATGTCGGCGCCCTGGGAGGCGGGATCCTTGAGCAGGGTCAGGGCCAGGAGGTCGGCGTCGAAGGTCACGAGTGCGCCGCGGTCATGCGCGCCGTCGACGGCCTCGGTGAAGTCACGGATGACGCCGGTGGTGCCGGGCTGGGCGCAGACGATGCCGAAGATGTCCTCGCCGGCGAGCCCCTCGGCCAGGTCAGCGACGGTGACGCGGAAGTCCATGGCCTTCGCACGGGCGCGGACGACGGCGATGGTCTGCGGATGGAGTTCGGAGTCGAGGACGACGGTTGTCCCCTTCTTCACTGCCCGACGCATGAGAAGGACAGCCTCGGCGACGGCGGTGGCCTCGTCGAGAAGTGAGGCGTTGGCGATGTCGAGACCGGTGAGGTCCTGGACGACCTGCTGGAAATTGAGCAGCGCCTCGAGCCGGCCTTGGGAGATTTCCGGCTGGTAGGGGGTGTAGGCGGTGTACCAGGCGGGGTTCTCGACCAGGTTGCGGCGGATGACGGCCGGGGTGATCGTGTCGTAGTAGCCCTGGCCGATCATCTGCTTGCGCATGATGTTCTGACCGGCGATCGCGCGGAGGTCATCGAGGACCTCGGCTTCGGAGCGGCCCGTGGGCAGGTCGAGTCCGTCGATCTGAATGGATTCTGGGATGGCTGCGGCCGACAGTGCTTCAAGCGAGTCGTAGCCGAGTTCGGCCAGCATGGCCGCAGTGTCGTCGGCGCGGGGGCCGATATGCCGGTCGGAGAAGGGGCGTTCGGTGTCTCCGGTGGGCGCTGTGGTGTGCGCAAGTGAACTTGTGTGGGCGAGTGAACTGGTCAATTGCCGTCCTTGGGTCGGTGTCGCGCCCGCCTATGGAGGACGCACTGAGCAGTGGCGGTCCTCCCCGATCTGTCGGACGCGTCCCTCGTGTTCGCTTTGCGCCTGGAGCCTCACGTGCGTGAACACGTGCGCTCAGAGCGTTGCGAGCCGGAGTCGGCTCCTTCAGATATGCCTGCAATCGGTGGTACTGGGCCTGAGAGTTTCCCGGGGAGGGAATTGCACCTACGGCGCTGCGCAGTACGGTAGCGGCAACCGAAGCAGTTGCGGCGACTGAGCAGCTCTCCCACGTCATGTCTTAACGGCAGTATTCAATTATGTGTGGTTTTGCGTGTTGCTGGTGTGGCTATATCCCTGTAGCTGGTGTGGCTATAAACTTATGGGGCCAAGTCTAGTGTCTGCGATCACGGCGGACAAACACCGTGATGGGCGCGGTTACCCGTGAGTCGGCTGTTCCGTCCGGTGAGTCGGCTGTTCCGTCCGGTGAGTCGGCTGTTCCGTCCGGTGAGTCGGCTGTTCCGTCCGGTGAGTCGGCTGTTCCGTCCGGTGAGTCGGCTGTTCCGTCCGGTGAGTCGGCTGTTCCGTCCGTGGTTGTGGGCTCGCGTGCGATTCTGTCGAGGAAATCGCACGCGAGCCCACACTGACGGAGTCAGCAGATCAGGCCTTTCCGCCGGCGGTGATGACTCCACCATCGGCGGTGAGCACCTGGGCGGTGATCCAATCGGCATCCGAGGACGCGAAGTAGGCCACGGCAGCGGCGATGTCCTCGGGAGTTCCGAGACGTTTGGCCGGGTAGGCCGAGGCGACTTCCTCTTCCCTGCCCTCGTAGAGTGCGGTGGCGAAGTCCGTCTTCACCACCGCCGGGGCGACAGCGTTGACCCTGATGTCGGGGCCGAGCTCGACGGCCAGTGATCGAGTCAGATGTGAGACTGCGGCCTTCGAAATGCCGTAGAAGGAAATCCCCGGGCTGGGGACCTGGCCAGCGACGGAGGAGATGCTCACGACGCGGCCTTTGTTCTCGCGGAAGCCCAGCTTCTCGTGATGTACGGCGCCTTGCACCCAGGCGAGTGTGCCGAGGACGTTGACGTCGAGGATCTTGCGAGCTGCGTCGAGGTCGATGTCGATGAGGGGTCCGTAGACGGGGTTGATGCCGACGTTCGTCACGAGCACGTCGAGGCGGCCGAACTTCTCGGCGATCGTGTCATAGACCTCGGCGCGGTGGGCCGGGTCGTCGGACTTGCCGGCGATGCCCAATGCGGCGCCTTCGGGGAACTGCGCGACCACCTCGGCGAGGGCCTCGGGTTTGCGGGCGGTGAGGATGACCGTGGCACCCTCTGCCTGCAGACGCTTGGCGATGCCGAGTCCGATTCCACGACTCGCACCGGTGATGAGTGCGACCTGACCGGCGAATCGCGCGCCGAGGTGGGTCTGTTCTTGGGTGCTGGCGTGCTCTGTCATGCGTGAACTCCATCGTCCGTCAAGTTAACCGAGCGTTCGCTCAGTACTGTGTTTGTATCGTAGGCAGGAGCGACCGACAATCACAAGGACGAGTCGGCCGGCAGCATCAGGAGATGACGGATGAACCGATTGAAGCAGACCCTCGACCTAGGCCCGGCCGAGCTGTTCCCGACGGCAAGGGAGGCGATCCTGACGTGGAAGCTGCAGGAGTCTGCCGGTGTCATCGCGCGTCCGGTCCGTCGTGTGCATGTCGCTCAGGTCGTGAATCTCTGGCTCAATCCGACCTGGCCGCTGCCTGCACCGCATCTGCGCGGACGCGAGCTCACAGTTCCGGTCGGATCCTGCGAAGTCATCGAAGTCATCGACGCAGACTCTGCAGCGGGTTTCGTCTACCGCACTCTGCCCGGGCACCTCGAGTCTGGGGAGCAGACCTTCCTCGTGTCCGTCGGAGCGGACGGTCGCCTCGGCGTCTCCATCACTTCGGAGTCCGTTCCCGGACATCCGCTGCTGAGAGCCCTCACTCCGATGTCTGTTGCGGCGCAGCGGATGATGGCTCGGCGTTATGTGGCCGGCCTGAAGACGATGCTGCAGCAGTCAAGTGTGCAGGTGAAATTCCGCAGTAAGCAATTGTCGAGAAACAGCGCTCAAATCGACATTTCTTCACCCTGAAATTTCCCACTGCCCCTTCGCCCCGCAGCCTTCACTCAGCATCCTTCAGTCCACAGTTGGCAATACCGCCTCAGCCAGGTCGAGCACCGCGTCCAGAGAGGGTTTGCCGTGATCGGTCAAGTGCGCGAGGTAGACGATCGACGGCTCCTCGGGAATGTCGAGGGGCACGGCGACAGTGCCGGCCTCTCGCGTATTGGCCGAGACCGAGTCGAAGGTGACCGAGATGCCCAGCCCCGAGGCGACAAGCGCTCCGATCGTCTGCGTGTCCGGTGCCGCCTGAACGAGGCGAGGGGTGAATCCAGCCTCGTGGCACAGCCGCAGGGTGTTCTCTCTCAGAGTCGAACCAGGGTGCGCAGGCAGGGTGATGAAGTCCTCGTCCGAGAGCTCTTCAACGCGGATCGATGACTGCCCGGCCAGCCGATGACCCTCGGGCAGTGCTGCGCACAGACGCTCGATCATCACCGGTCGCCCTGTCACGCCCGGCGGCTGCTTCGCCCACCGGACCAGCGTGAGATCTAGGGTCCCGTCGACGAGCCGCGCCAGCCCTTCCTCGGCGAATACGTTGGACTCGAGGTTGAACGCGATCCCGGGATGTGTCCCCCGCGATGCGGTGACCAGTGCAGCAGCCAGTGCGCGAGACGACGACCGGGCGAAACCGAAGCTGATGCGTCCGGTCTCCCCCGTTGCCGCTCGCTGCACGGAGTCGAGAGCGAGGCTCTGGAATTCGAGCATCTTCCGCGCCGGCTCGACCAGCGCCTCACCTGCAGGTGAGAGCTTCACATTCCGGGTGGTGCGTTGGAACAGAGTGACGCCGAGGTCGTCCTCGAGAGCCCTGATCGTGCGGCTCAGCGGGGGCTGGAGCACCCCCAGACGCTCGGCTGCGCGGCCGAAGTGCAGCTCCTCGGCGACGGCGAGGAAGGCACGCACCTGCTGAATCTCCATCATGTCTCGCTCTCCTGCGCCGTCGGTTTAGATATCATTTACGATAACAATCACTTCTCATTATTACTCACACTGCTATATTATGGGGTGAAACACTCTGAGGAACTTCAGAGCCGAGCAGAACCACCGGGAGCGTTCATAGATGAATGGTGAGACCACCGCGACCCAGGCACCGCCGGATCACAAACAGTCGGATCACGGTCAGAAACCACAGGATCCCACTGACAGTGCGGGAGATCAGGCCCCCAGCATCGCCGATTTCCTCCCACGCGCCGGCAACGGTCCTCTCTCGGGCCAAGTCGTCGTCGATTTCTCCCGTGTCCTGGCCGGCCCCTATTCCACGATGATGCTCGCCGACCTCGGCGCCACGGTCATCAAGGTCGAGGGCCCCAATGGTGACGACACGAGGCATTGGAGCCCACCGGTCCGTGACGACGACGCCACCTACTATCTGTCGATCAATCGGAACAAGTTCGACATCGCCCTCGACTTCTCCGATGCCGATGACCTTGCCGTGGCGCAGAAGCTCGCGGCCCGTGCCGACATCATCGTCGAGAACTTCAAACCGGGAGGTCTGAAGAAGTTCGGCCTCGACTACGACTCGGTCTCCACCTCTAACCCCGTGCCCAACCCGGAAGTCATCTACGCCTCGGTGACAGGTTTCGGTGCCCATAACCCGTTGCCCGGCTACGATCTGCTCGTCCAGGCCATGTCCGGGTTCATGAGCGTCACCGGCAGTCCCGACGGTTCCCCCTACCGTGCCGGCGTCGCAGTCTTCGACGTCATCACCGGTCTGCACACGACGATCGGGATCATGGCCGCAATCCAGCACAAGAACCTCACCGGCGAGGGTCAGCTGGTCGAAACCAACCTCATGTCCTCAGCGATGTCGGGCCTGGCGAACCAGTCCGGAGCCTATGCCGCCGCAGCTGTGACACCGACGCGCATGGGCAACGCCCACCCCAGCCTCTACCCGTACCAGCCGATGGCGACGAAAGACGGCGAACTCATCGTGGCCGCGGCCAACGACGGTCAGTTCGCCACACTCGCCACAGCCCTGGGCCGACCCGACTGGGCCGAAGACAAACGCTTCGCAAAGGCCAAGACCCGCAACGCCAATCGCGAGCAGCTCGAGCCCGAACTTCTCGAAGCCCTGCAGCAGCATACGGCGCAGGAATGGTTTGAGAAGCTCACGGCCGTGGGCCTGCCCTGCGCCCCGATCAACTCGATCTCCCAGGGAGTCGAGCGCGCCCGGGACCTCGGCCTCGACCCGATCGTCGAGACCGGTCAAGGCGAGCGCATCATTCCCACGATCCGCAACCCGATCCGGCTGGCGAAGTCCGAGGTCTCCTACGACCTCGCACCACCGGAACTCGGGGCCGACTCCGATCAGGTCCGTGCCTGGATCGACAGCCTCTAGCCCCACCTCGGCGACAACGGGGCCCAGTTCCACCTCGCCGACAGCGACACCACCACCACCGACAACTTCACAGCACCACGTCAACTCACAAGGAGAACGAAGAATGGATACTTCGGAACTCGACGACATCCTCTCGATCGTCCGCGAATTCGTCCGCGAGAAGGTCGTCCCCATCGAACTCGACATCGAGGCCGACGACGCCATCCCGGAGACGATCATCAGGGAATCCGCCGAAATGGGGCTCTTCGGATGGGCCCTGCCCGAAGAGTACGGCGGGCTGGGCATGAATGCCGAACAAGACGCCCAGCTGGCAATGGAGCTCGGCTACACGACACCGGCGTTCCGGTCCGTCTTCGGCACGAACAACGGCATCGCCGGCCAGGTCCTCGTCAACTACGGCACGGACGAACAGAAGAGCGAATGGTTGCCGAAGCTGAGCTCCGGCGACGTCGTCGCCTCCTTCGCGCTGACCGAGTCCGAGGCCGGATCTGACCCCTCAGGCATGCGCACCAGGGCCGTGCGCGAGGGCGAGAATTACGTCATCAACGGCAGCAAGCGCTTCATCACCA
This sequence comes from Brevibacterium antiquum, assembly GCF_016107655.1. Classification (GTDB taxonomy): domain Bacteria; phylum Actinomycetota; class Actinomycetes; order Actinomycetales; family Brevibacteriaceae; genus Brevibacterium; species Brevibacterium antiquum. Next base: position 103,394 of record NZ_JABASX010000007.1, on the reverse strand, counting down.
ACGCCGAATCCTCCGACGTCCTCATGGTCTTCGCCCGCACCGACCCGAATGCCAAGGGCTCGAAGGGCATCTCGGTCTTCCTCGTCCCGACGACGACGGCCGGCGTCACGGTCGGAACCCATGACAACAAGATGGGCCAGGCCGGTGCCTGGACCTCGGAGATCTTCTTCGACGACGTCCGGGTCCCCGCCGCCAACCTCATCGGCGGTGAGGAGGAGAAGGGCTTCTACGCCGCGATGGCCTCGCTCAACAAAGGCCGTCTGCACGTCGCCGCGATCTGCGTGGGCCAGGCCACCCGCATCCTCGACGAGTCCGTGAATTACGCCGCCGAGGCGAAACAGGGTGGCGAGCCCATCGCCCGGTTCCAGCTCGTCCAGGCCATGCTCGCCGACATCTACACCGAGGTTGCCGCCGCCAAGGCTCTCGTGCTCGCGGCCGCAAAACGCTGGGATGCCGATGAGGACCGGAAGCTGGGACCCAGCTCCGCGAAGCTCTTCGCCTCCGAAGCTCTGGGTCGCATCGCCGACAAGGGTGTGCAGATCCAGGGTGGAACGGGCTATATGCGCGAATCCGCGGTCGAACGCTTCTACCGGCACGCTCGTCTCTTCCGCATCTATGAAGGCACCTCGGAAGTCCAGCGCGTCGTCGTTGCCCGACAGCTGCTCAAGGGCGCCCACAAACCACAGTTCAACCTGTAACTCGTCTACACGCTGAGAAGACACATCCTCATGCAAGGAAAGAAGGACCTGATGACCGACGCACCAGCCACCACCGCCTCCACCACCCAGGGCATCTCCGAGATCCCCGGCCTGCTCACCGGCAAGGTCGCCGTCGTCACCGGCGGCGCCCAGGGACTCGGCCTGGCCATGGCCCGCAGCCTCGTCAACTCCGGAGCAAAGGTCGTCCTCGGCGACATGAACGAGGAGAGCCTTCAGGCAGCCGTCACCGAACTCGGCGGTGTCGACTCTGCCGCCGGCGTCGTGTGCAATGTGGCTTCCCTGGAGAACACCGAAAAACTCGCCGAGGCGGCCACGACGACCTTCGGTGGCGTCGACATCTGGGTCAACAACGCCGGCATCACCCGTGACGCGACGATCCGCAAAATGACGGAGAAGGAGTTCGACGACGTCATCTCCGTCCACCTGCGCGGGACCTGGAACGGGCTCAAGGTCGCCACCGGTGTCATGCGCGAACAGGACCGCGGCGGCGCCATCGTCAATGTCTCGTCCATCAGCGGCAAGGTCGGCATGCTCGGACAGTCGAACTACTCGGCGGCGAAGGCCGGCATCGTGGGCATGACCAAGGCCGTGGCCAAGGAGGTCGCGTTCAAGGGCATCCGCATCAATGCGATCCAGCCCGGCTTCATCAACACCGCTATGACCGCGGCCATGCCCCAGCACGCGATCGATTCGAAGCTCGCCGAGATCCCGCTGGGCCGCCCCGGAGAGCCCGAAGAGGTTGCCTCGGTGGTGCTGTTCCTCGCCTCTGGCCTGTCCAGCTACCTCACCGGCACGGTCACCGAGATCTCCGGCGGGCGCCACATCTGATCACTGTTCAGACCCCGTCAGCATTCGGCCCTCGCCGAGGTGAGCCGACGTCCCCGCGGGGACGTCGGCTCTTCGCATTCCGGGGTCAGCCTCGGCGAGGATCTACGTGGTCAGTCTCGGCGATAATTTGCGTGCTCAGTCTCGGTAGGAGCGCCTGCGCGGAAGTTTGACGACGCCGAAGACGATCATGCCCACCAGCGGCAGCAGCGGCCAGACCCAGGTCACCCCGGATGCATTGACCATGCCCACATCGGCCATGATCGCCAGTCCCGCACAGATCGCTGCTGCGGCGAAGATCGGCATCCCCACCCGAGGGGCAGGGCGATCGTCGGGCTGCGCAGATTCGAACCGGCCGAAGATCACTACGAGGAAGCCGGTGATCGCGAGCAGCGCCAGGCACCACAGAGGACGGGTCAGCCACCACACACCGGTCAGCGGGGTGGGCAGCAGCGCCTCGGCATCGAGTGCGAGGAGCACATGGGCAAGAGCCGTCAGAGCGGTGAGATGCCACAGGAACCAGGTCATGATCCGCTGGTTCACAAGGACGGTGAGCATCCACAGTCCTGGGCTTCGCAGCAGCGCCGCCAGCGGTCGCTGAAGCATGAGCACGATTCCTGCCTGGGCCATTCCGAGGAAGGCCATGGTCACCCGGGTCGGGGCCGAGTTGGAGATCGCATCGGTGCCGGCGGTGATCATCGAGACCGGGTACGGGCCGAATCCGACGAGGAGTCCGAGCCCGATAGCGCCGATGGCGAAGAGCAGCAGACAGCGCTTCAGACTGGCGAGTCTGCCGTCGAGCCACGCGTAGCCGAACTGGTGGAAGCTGGCCCACACGAGCAGGTAGTTGGGGTAGCCGGCGAGGATGCTGCCGGTGGTGATGCTGATGACGTCGATGATCCCGGCTGCGGCGATTCCGAGGACAATCGACCACCAGCCCCATTTCTCCCACAGCACCAAACAGGGCGGAGCGACGATCGCGACCAGCAGGTAGGCGGCGAGGAACCAGGTGGGCACCAGCGCCATCTGCGATGCAAGCTGCACCGCGGCAGGCTCGGCGCCGAAGTTCAACGCAATGATGCAGGTGAGCAGCCAGACGAGCAGCAGTGGAATGAGAGGCAGCCCCAGGCGACGCAGGCGAGCGCGCAGCCATTCGGCGTAGCCGATGCTCTTGCGTCTCGCCGAACGCCAGGACAGAGCGTTGGAATAGCCGCCGACGAGGAAGAAGATCGGCATCACCTGGAACACCCAGGTCAGCGGGTGCGTCCAGCGAGCCTCGTCAAGCAGGCCGTGCGGCTCGATGCCTCCGGTGGAGCTCACAGCGATGATCGTCCAATGTCCCAGCACGACGACGGTGATCGCCGCCGCGCGGAGGAAGTCGACTTCTCGGTTGCGGGAGTCAGGGGTGGCGGCATCGATCTTCCGCGCCTGAGCCATGAACGAGCGAGGCATATGTGAGGATTCTTTTCGGCAGGATGGGACAGCAGGTGAGTGGCAGGACGGCGGTGGCAGGCTGGCCGCAGCAGGACGGCCGCGGCATGTAGGCGGTGGCTGAGCCGCGGGCGAGCGGTGGTGCCGGTCAGGCTTGGTATTTCACCTGGCCGCCGACCACGGTCAGCGCGACTGTGGTGTCACGGATCGCCTCGGCGTGGGCGAACAGTGCCTCTTCGGATTCGTAGCCGAGCAGACCATCGTGCGAAACTGCAGAGACGGTCAGCCCCTCTGCCACAAACGGATCGGTGTCGACGACGATGAAGTCGGCGTCCATGCCCGGGGCCAGATAACCTCGGCGATCTTCGAGTCCTGCCGCGTAGGCCGGGCCCTGGGTGTGCTGCCGAATTGCCTCGACGGCCGATAGCCGACGTCGAGGCTGGAAGCTCGTGGCCGCGTCTCCGGAGATGTTCGCCCTGGTCATCGCCGCATAGATCGCTGCGAAGGGATTCGCGGGCTCCACCGGCCCATCGGAACCGAACGCCACGTGTGCCCCGGCGGCCAGCAGGTCGGGCCAGGCGTAGGCGGCAAGTTGCGCAGATTCGTCGATGAGGTGAAGCAGGTGCAGGTCAGAGATGCAGTGACGGGGCTGCATGGAGGCGATGACATCGAGCTCGGCGAACCGGGCGACGTCGGCAGGCTGAATGAATTGGGCGTGCTCGACCCGATGGCGCAGTGGGCGTTCGAAGCGTTCCTGCGCCTCCTTCGTGGTCTGACGCAGACGTTCGAAGACGTTGAGCACATGGTGGTTGGCCTGGTCGCCGATGGCATGGATGGCAACAGAGATACCGGCCTCGGTGGCCCAGCGTGCGTTCTCGAACAGGTCGTCTTCTGACATCTGGGCGATCCCGTAGTTGGCGTCCTCGGGCGCAGCGCTCAAGGCGTCCTCGGGCACGGTGCCGGGGTAGGTGTAGAACTCCTGCTCGGCGCCCGCCTCGTCTCCCACCTCGTCGGGGGTCACAGTCTCTGCGTGAGCGTGCGGCTCGGGAAACGGTGAGGACATGTGGCAGGTGTGCGAGCCCAGGGCTCCATCGGAGAACAGCTTCAGGCCACCTCGGCGCAGCCAGTCATCGCCGTCGCCGGTGTGCCATCCGGTCTCGATGGCCCAGGGCACCTCCGGTGAGCGCAGGTACTTCGTGACACGGATGTGCTGTCGGTCGGCTTCGCGCAGGTCGTACCACCCCAGCGTCGAGGCGATGGAGTCGAAATCGTGGATCCCGGTCAGCCCTTGGGAGAGGAAGAGCTTCTGGGTGCGATCGAGTCGCTCGACCTGTTCTGCGCGGGACGGTTCGGGAATGAATCTGGCCACCAGGTCGGTGGCATCCTCACGGACCAGCCCGGTCAGCGAGCCCTCGTCATCGCGAACGAATTCTCCGCCGAACGGGTCCGCGGTGAGGTCATCGATGCCGGCGATCTCAAGGCCGTGGGCGTTCGTCCAGAGGGTGTGGAGATCGACTGACCACATCGCCACCGGATGGTCGGGTACGGCTTGGTCGAGCAGTTCGCGATCGGGGTAGCGCGGGTCATCCCACTTGTTGATGTCCCACCCGGAACCGACGACCCATTCACCGAACGGCATCTGGCTGGCGCGGTCACGGATGGCGTCGACCGCCTCGGTCAAGGATCGGACATCGGAGAGATCGAGATTGGTCAGGGAGTCTGCGTAGTGGACCGAGTGCATGTGCGCGTCGACGAGGCCGGGCAGGATGACCTGGCCGGCGCAGTCGATCTCCTCGATTTCGAGGCCCGGAATCACCGTGGTGGCTCCGATTCCACCCGCCGAGGCGAGCGCTGCCGTCGTCGAGGACTCCGCGGCTGCGATGTCGAGCAGTTCGGCTCTGGTGCCCACGGCCACGATCGTCTCCCCGTCGACGAGGATCGAGTCGGGTGCCACCGCCGAGGTGGCATCAGGGGCGGCAGGTGCAAAACTTCGCACGACGGCATTGGAGAACAGACGCATGAGCACCAGTCTAGAGCGCAAGTGCACGCGTTCCGGGCTGGGGCGCGAGGTGGTTTCTGCGCGCCGATACCCCAGCTCTTCTACCGGGAGTAGAATCCGAGGCATGGCCAATGTCTTCAGTTCTCAGGACACCCGTCTCGCCGCGGGTGCTCGCATCGTTCTTCCTGCCATCTGGCTCGGTCTCATCATCGGCATCTCCCTCATCGAGGCGCCGCTGAAGTTCACCGCGCCGGGCATCACGATCCCGCTGGGGCTGGGCATCGGCCGTCTGGTCTTCACCGCCATGAACTGGGTCGAGATCGCCATCGCCGTGATCCTGCTGTGGTCGGTGTTCAAGTCAGCCGTCGGTGCCCGGTACCGGCAGCTGACATGTGCGGTGACGGTCGTCCTCATCGCCAAGGTCGCCGTGATCCGACCCCTGCTCAACAAACGCACCGATGCCGTGCTCGCCGGTGTCGATGACGGCGGGTCGAGCCTGCACCTGTTCTACATCGCCGCCGACGGTCTGCTCATCGTCGGACTCATCACCATGCTCATCGTCGCTGCTCGACGCTGGGTGACGATCCGACCTGCTGTCAAGGGCGCCCCGCGGAGGTGGCGCTCACCTCGTGGAGCTGACGCCGCTGGCTGCCGACCGTGCACTGGGCTGACGCTCAATGCCAGCGGTCCAGGGACACGATTCTGCTGTTCGCGTTGGTCGCCATGACCAGGGGCAGATCGTGTGTGGCCCAGATGATCGTGTGCCCGGCCTCGGCCAAGGCGCTGAGCAGACGGGCGAACCGCGCGGCATTCGAAGCATCGAGTGCCGCGGTCGGCTCGTCGCAGACGATCGTGTCGACTCCGCTGGCCAGGGCCCGGGCCAGGCACACTCTGGCTGCCTGGCCTCCGGAGAGCTCACCGCACTTGTGCTCGAGCAGATCCGACCCCAGCAGTGCGCGGCCCAAGATGTCGGTTCGTTCTTCGGCCTCCAGCTTGCGGCCGAGAATGCGAGCGGTCCGGTCGATCACCTCGGCGACGGTGTGCCTGGGGTTGAGCCATTCGCGTGGGTTCTGCGGCACCAGCACGCCCGGCTCACCGCGGATGCGCCCGCTGGTGGGGGTGAGGAATCCGGTCATGGCCAGGCACAGGGTGGTCTTGCCGCTGCCCGAACCACCTCGCAGAACGGTGACGCTCCCGACGAGGAAATCGGCGCTGACCGGGCCGATCCGGGTGCTCCCGTAGTCGATTTCGAGCTCATGCAGCTCCATCGGCGTCACCCCGATTCTGCTGTGCCCGATCATCACTGACATGGATGACGTCGCCGCCGTGGATGACGTCGCTGCCATGGATGGGTGGCCCGTCCAAGCGGCGCAGTTCATCGCCGACACGATAATCCTGCCCGCCGAGGTGGCGGGGAGTCAGCGGCAGCGGGTGGGCTCCCGCGTCCGGTGCGGCTGCGGCAAGGGCCCGACTGTAGGCATTGTCGGCGTCTCCTGCCAAGAAATTCTCGACAGTGCAGGTGTCGACGATGTGTCCGTTGAAGAGGACGGCGACACGGTCATCACCTCGGGCGTTCCTGGCCATGCCGGAGAGGTCGTGGGTGACGGCGAGTACGGCGGCTCCATTGGTACGGGCGCAGTCGTCGAGGATGTCAACCATGGAATCGGCCTGCCGGGGATCGAGTCCGGCTGTGGGTTCGTCACAGACGAGCAGCCTCGGCGTGTGTGACAGGGCCGCGGCCAGGGAGACTCGGGAGATCTGTCCGCCGGAGAGCTCGTGGGGGTATCGCTGAAGCAGCGTGTTCTCCAGATCGAAGGGGCGCAGGTCCGGATCATCGATTCCGGCGCGGTGGAACCACTGCCGCAGACGCAGCCGCGGTGGGAACGTGTCCATGGCGTTCTGCGGGGCCCAGGCGAGTTCGCCGCGCCCGCGCAGCTCGGCCAAGCGATTTCTGCCTCGCCGGGTGCTCAGGTCAACATGCTCGGCACCGAAGTCGAGGTGCCCGGTGACATCGGCACGGGCAGGAGTCAGCCCGGCCAACAGATTGCAGAGTGTGGATTTCCCGGCCCCGGACTCCCCCACCAGCCAGGTGATGTGCCCCAGCGGCAGAGTCACGGAGACATCGGAGAGGATGTGGGCTCCTGCAGGCGGCAGTCGCAGGGAACACTGGCTCACGGTAATGGCCTTCACAGTGATCGCGGCCTTTCTCCGAGGCGGCGGGACATGATCGTCGGCGGCAGGAGCAGCAGCATGAGTGCCAGCGTCGGGACGAGCAGTGTCCACCATGCTCCCACGGTCATGTCGTTGCGCCCCCAGGCGATGAGCGGGCCCAGGGACACCGCGGCAGGATCGACTCCGATGCCCAGAAACGAGGTGGTGGCCTCGTGGACGACGGCCGAGGGGAAGGTGATCGCCATGGCAGCGGCCACTCGCCCCCAGACGGCCGGGAGCAGATGCCAGGTCAGGATCTGACGGCGGGTGGCGCCGAGGCGGCGGTCGAAGCGCACCCACCCGGAGTTCCATTCTTCGCTGAGTTTCGGCCCGATGAGCTGGGCCGCGATCGGCCAGTGCGTCAGTGCCACCGTGACCATGATCGCTTCTCGTCCCCCGCCGAGGATGCCCACGACGATGAAGGTCAGCAGCATCGAGGGCACGGTGACGGTGGCGATGAGCAGTGCCGTGGAGATCTTCGACAGTGCCCGCGACAGGGTGGACACGACTCCGATGGCGGCCCCGATGAGAGTTGTCGCCGAGGCGGTGAGGAGTGCGGCAAGAGCCGATCCCCCGGCCGCGGTCCAGGTGGTTCGGAAGACGCTGCGTCCGTAATGGTCGGTTCCAGCCGGTCCGCCGTCTCCGGGTGGCAGCAGGGAGTTGGCGAAGTCGGTGGTCTGCGTCGGCAGGAAGCGTCCGATGATGAGCAGCACCAGGACGGCCGCGATGGCGAGGATCGGCAGGCGAATTCTCATGGCCGATCACCGCTGGTCGTCGCGGTGCGCACCAGCAGCATGAGTCCTGTCGTCATTCCCGCAGCGATCGAGGTGACGGTGGCCAGCAGCGGCAGGTCGGCTCCGGCTGCGGCTTGGACGAGTGCGTTGCCCAACCCCGGATAGGCCAGTACCGCTTCGACGGCGGCCTCGCCGAGGACGATGGTGGGCAGGTAGACCAGTGCGGGGCTGCGCGCGGCGCCGAGCACGGTGGGCAGCACCGTGCGGATCCGGGCTCTGTGGCCAAATCCGCGGCCGATCAGTGCACGGGCCCACGGAGTCGACCACACCTCGGCGGCGGCAGAACGGGCCGCGGCGATGAGCGGGGCGGCCCAGGCGAGCGCGATCGTGATCGCCACCCCGGGGATGAGAGTGATCGGGGCGCTGGTGGCGGGGTTGGGCAGCGAAGCGCCCCAGACCACGACGATGATCAGCGCGATGAGGAACGAGGGGACTGCCAGCCAGGCGCCGAGGAAGCCCGAGGCGCTCGTGCTCTGGGCCAGTCCCGGGAAGTGGGCCAGCGCTATCGCCACCGCACCCACCACGATCACGGTGATGGCTGCGGCGCAGACGCTGGCGGCGATGGTGTTGAGACCGCGAGAAGTCACGATCTCTGCGACCGGGGCGTGGAGGATCCGGGAATAGCCCAGGTCGCCCGTGGTCACCGCCGTGATCAGCCACTGCCACCAGGCGGAGAGCCACCCACCGAGGTGGTAGGCGGCTTCGAGGTCGGCTCGTGCCTGCTCGGAGGCGAACTCCCAGCTGCCGACGGTGTGGGCCAGAGGGTTCGCCGGTGAGGCCGCGGCCAGGGCGAACACGCCTGCACCAGCGGCCAGCACCGCGATGAGCATCCCACCGCAGACGATCGCGCAGCGACGTACGACGCCCCTGGCCACGGTGCCCCTCAGCTCTTCGTCCAGTCCGCCAGATTCCACCATGGACCCCAGTCTGAGCCGTGGACGTGGGGTTCGAACGTGGTGTCCGAAACGTCCCAGCCGTCGGTGTCGGCGACATAGGTGTGTTCGAGGAAGGCGACGATGAGGTAGCTGGGGTCGTCCATGTAGAGGTCCTGGACCCGGCGGTAGTCCGCGTTGACCTTCGCCTCATCGGTCTCCTCGGCGGCATGGTCGAGGAGTTCGTCGGCTCCGGGAATCTCCACGTCGGAAGGATTGTCAAAGACCCCGGAGGCGCTTGTGTGGGTGTGCAGCGCCGCCCTGATCTGGTGATCGATGTTGTAGGGCTGTTCCCCACCGGCGTAGACGATCGCCTGTTTCGTCATGGACTTCTCGATCTCGTCCCATTCTCCGGCTTCGACCTCGACGGTGATGCCCAAGGGTTTGAGCTGTGCGGCGACCTCGGCGGCGATGTCCCCGCGCACGGAGTCACCGGCGGGATAGGTGAACGGGATGCTCGCGCTCTGACCGTTCTTGGAACGAAGGCCGTCGTCACCCTTCTTCCATCCGGCTTCGTCGAGCATTCTCTGCGCGGCCTTGACGTCGAGTTCGAAGTTGGCCGAGGGTTCGTAGGCGTCTCCGTAGAACTCACCGACCGGGGTCGAGGCCGGTGTGCCGTGGCCGGCGAGGACCTCGTCGACGATCTTGTCCCGGTCGATGGCGATGTTGAGTGCCTTGCGCACGGTGGCCGAGGCGGTGAACGGGTTGTCAGAGGGCAGGGTCAGTCCGCGCCAGTCTGCGGTTCTCGCGGTGACGATCTCATGGTCGCCCCCCGCGATCTTGTCGACCGAGCGCGGTGGCACGGCTGCCCCGGAGACCTTGCCGTCGGAGACTGCTGCCGCCAGCGCGGAGGAATCCGCGTAGGCCTGGATCGTCACCGATTTCAGTTCCGGAGTGGTGCGCCAGTAGTCGTCCCTGGCCTTCAGCACCGCGGTGTCCGAGGTGAGGGAGTCCAGGACGTAGGCACCGGTGCCGACGGGTTCGCTGTTGACGCTCCAGTCGGCGGCCGGAGTGCCCTTCTCGATGGCCTCGCTGGGCAGGATCCCCAAGGTCAGCCGTGAGGCGAACGTGGGCGTCGGCTCGCTCAACCGGAAGACGACGGTGGACTCATCCGGTGTCTCGATGTCCTCGATCATCCGGAATGCGTCGACGACCTCCGAGGCGGAGTCGGGGTCGATGATGGCTCGATAGGTGGCGGCCACGTCCTGTGAATCGAAAGCGGAATCATCAGAGAACGTCACGCCCTCACGCAGTTTCACCGTCCATGCGCTCGAGTCCTCATTCGCCTTCGGTTCCGCGGCTGCCAGCGCCGGCGCCAGGCCCGGCATCTGTCCCGTTCCCGAGTCCTCCTGCAGGCGCAGCAGCCCGTCATAGAAGGGGGAGTTGCCGTCGACGGAATAGCCGTTGACGGGGTTGTATCCGCCGAGGTTCTCGGTGCCGATGACCAGCTGCGAGTCACCCCCGTCGGGAGCCTCGCACGCAGAGAGTACGAGTGCGAGCGCCCCCACAGAGGCCACCAGCGCCGAGGTTGTCCTTCGTTTCATATCATCGACTCAGTTCAGTGCTGGTGGGCTTCTCCACCTTCGGCATGGGTGTGCATATAGCCTTCGCCTTCTTCCTCGGCGTGGAAGTGCGGGGCCATCGGGCCAGGGTCGACCGGGGTGTGATCGCCCTTGACGAAACGGGCGTGGACCTCGCGGACCCAGTCGGCCAGTGCGTCAACGGTCTCGGGGACCTTGCGGGAGACTCCGAGCACAGGCCCGCCCTCGCGTGCCTTCTTCGCGTCTTCGAGCATGAGATCGACGTCGACATCGACGTACGGGCCGAGGTCGATCTTATTGATGACCAGGAGGTCGGCGCGACCGATTCCCGGTCCGCCCTTGCGTGCCACGTCACCGCCGCCGGCGACATCGAGGACAAAGAGCTGGGCATCGACGAGTGCTGGTGAGAATGTGGCGGTGAGGTTGTCACCGCCGGATTCGATGAGGACGATGTCGAGGGGATCGAAGTCCTCTTCGAGTGCTTCGACGGCCAGCAGGTTCATGCTGACGTCGTCACGGATGGCGGTGTGCGGGCAGGCGCCGGTCTCGACGGCGCGGATGCGTTCGTCAGGCAGGACTCCTGCGGCCTTGAGGAAGCGTGCGTCCTCGTCGGTGTAGATGTCATTCGTGATGACGCCGATGCGGAACTCCTGCGCGAGCGCGGTGCAGATGTTGGCGATCGACGAACTCTTGCCGGTGCCGACGGGCCCGGCGATGCCCAGTCGAAGTGCGCGTTTTCCAGTGCTCATTGCCTCTCCTTCTCTTCGTGGTGTGTCATTGCTTCGTCAGCGAAAATTCTTGGGGGCGCCGCCGCAGTCCGGCCGCTGGTGGGTCCGGGGCGCGTCTCAACGGGGCACCGCGGACCAGGTCTGTTCGCGGCCCCAGGGTTCGCCGATGTGCGTGAGTGCGGCGTCGAGGCGTTTGCGCAGCGCCAAACCGTCAGACCCGACCGCAGTGATCTGCACGCAGGTGTCGTCGACGGGCAGGATCGCAGTCTGCGGGTCGATGACCACGGTCTCTGCCGGCAGTCCGCCCTCGGGGTCGACGATGACGATGGAGCCGACACCCAGTCCTCGCCCTGCCACGGCGGGCGAGTCGAAGCCGGGACTGTTCGGTCCCAGGTCGAAGCGTTGGATGCTCAGCGGAGCTCCGCCTCGGCGGACGGTCAGGGCGGAGCTGAGGTCTCCAGGGTCTTCGCCGTGACGGCCGAGGACGAGCTCTTCGCGGTAGAAGAGTCGTGCGTCGGCTGCAAGGTCGATGTCGACGGTGTGGGTGTGGCGGCACCCATTCGCCGCGATCACCGGCTCCGGCACCCACACCAGGGTCGCTGCCTCACCGACGTGGGCGTGTGATTCCAACAGTGAGGGGTGACCGTGGACGCCTGGCAGCACGAGCGTGGCCGAGACTTCACGGATGAGCAGGCTCGAACCGTCGCCGACGCTGACGTCGAAACGGTAGTGGTCCCCGCCGAGTGGCCCGGCTGCTCCCGAGGTCAGGGCGATGCGGGCGGCGTTCGGATCTCGATCGATATAGGGTTCGTGGCCGCTGGCGCCGGTGGGTCGCGGCACCAGTGGGGCTTGAGCGCGCAGGCCCGACACGCGTGTTCCCGGCTGGCCAGGCTCGCTCAGCTCGGTCGCCACAGAGGCCCGGCACGTCATGCCGCTGGGGCCATTGGGTTTCACCTCGGCAGAGGACACGGTGCCGGGGCTCCTTCTCTCAGGATGCGAATAGTCGAACATGGTCCTTCACGTGCATCTCGGCGGCGAAATCTGACAGGGGCGAGCTCAGCGCAGGCAGGTCCCGGGCCGGGGTGAGTTCGTAGTCGGCGGCTGCCTCCGCGGCGACGTCGAGCTCCTCGCCCAGGGACAGGATTGCTCCGTGGGCTTGGAAGGGGTCGATGCTCATGAGCTTGACCGCGGCGGTGGCCGGTCCGGTGACTGCTTCGTGGAGCACGACGGCCGCCGTCTCCGCAGCCCCCAGTCCCAAGGCTCGACCGACTGCCCCGTACACGAGTGGCTGCTGCAGCCCCTTCGGCAGGTTCTCCAGCAGCGGATGCGGATGGATCCGCTGCATCGACCGCAGCATCAGCGTCCCCAACCACTCCCCCGTCGTGCGCAGGGCCGGGGCGGGTGTGCGGGCACAGAGCTCAGCATCGAGATCGGCGAGGGACCGGTGGTCACCGACGATGTGCCGAGCCGAAACCGCGAAGGCGGCGTTCATCAGCCCGGTCGTGTGCAGGCGTCCGTGCAGGAAGTCCTTCAGGTCGGACACATCGGTGACCCAGCCTTGGCGGATGGCCTGTTCGAGCCCGCCGGAGTGCGCGTATCCGCCTGAGGGAAGTCGCCCGTCGCCGAGCATCAGGAGGGTCGCGCGTGAGGTGCTTCGTGTCATTCCTGTTCTCAGAACAGGAAATAGCGTTGGGCCATGGGCACGAACTCCGCGGGTTCGTGTTCGATGAGTTCATCATCGATGGTGACGGCGTAGGTGTCGGAGTCGACCTCGATCTTCGGGCGGGCCGAGTTGTGGATCATGTCGTCCTTCGTGACTCCACGTGTCGAGGTGATCGGCACGAAGGGCCTGTCGACGTTGACCTTGTCCGCAATGCCGTCGGCGATCGCATGTTCCGACACGAACGCCATGCTCGTCGCTGCTGCCGCGGACGACCGGAAGTTGAAGCCCATCCGTTCGGACACCGGCTGCGGGGTCGGGATCGAGGCGTTCGGGTCGCCCAAGGCAGCTACGGCAGCCATGCCGCCCTTGAACACGGTGTGCGGGCGGACCGCGAACATCGAGGGCTGCCAGAGCACGAAGTCGGCCAGCTTGCCGACCTCGATGGAGCCGACGTGGGCGTCGATGCCGTGAGCGATGGCCGGGTTGATCGTGTACTTCGCGACATAGCGCATGGCGCGGTTGTTATCGGCCCGATCATCGCCTGCCAACGGTCCGCGCAGTCGTTTCATCTGGTGAGCGGTCTGCCAGGTGCGCATGGCGACTTCACCGATGCGCCCCATGGCCTGAGCGTCGGAGGACATGATCGACAGTGCTCCCATGTCCTGGAGAACATCCTCGGCGGCAATGGTTCCCGCCCGCACCCGGCTCTCGGCGAACGCGAGATCATTGGGCACCTGCGGGTTGAGGTGGTGGGCGACCATGACCATGTCCAGGTGTTCGTCGACGGTGTTGGTCGTGAAGGGCCGCGTCGGGTTGGTCGAGGCCGGGAGAACGTTGAGCTCCGAGGCGATCGTGATGATGTCGGGTGCGTGGCCGCCGCCGGCACCCTCGGTGTGGAAGGCGTGGAAGGTGCGCCCTTTGACCGCGGCGAGCATGTCTTCGACGAAGCCGGCCTCGTTGAGGGTGTCGGAGTGGATGGCGACCTGGACTCCGGTGTCATCGGCCACGCGCAGGGCGTTGTCGATGACGGCGGGTGTTGCGCCCCAGTCCTCGTGGATCTTGAAGCCGCCGGCACCGCCGCGCACCTGTTCGAGCAGGGCTTCGTCGTTCATTGTGTTGCCGCGCCCCAGGAAGAGGACGTTGACCGGCCAGGGGTCCATGCTTTCGAACATGCGCGCCAGCCACCAGGGGCCGGGGGTGGCCAGTGTGGCCTTCGAGCCTTCGGTCGGCCCCGTTCCGCCGCCGACCATTGTCGTGGTTCCGGCCATGAGTCCGACCTGGAACATATCGGGTCCGACGTAGTGGACGTGCGTGTCGACGGTGCCGGCGGTCATGATGAGTCCGTTGCCGCTGGCGATCTCCGTGTTCGGGCCGATGACCAGGTTGGGGTCAACGCCGTTCATGGTGTCGGGGTTGCCTGAGCGTCCGATACCGACGAATCGGCCGTCGCGCACACCCACATCGGCCTTGATGACTCCCCAGTGGTCGAGGATGATCACGCCGGTGATGACGAGGTCGGGAGTGCCTTCGGCGCGGGTCCGTGATGATTGGGCCATGGATTCGCGAGCGGACTTTCCGCCGCCGAAGACGACTTCGTTACCGCCGACGCAGTAGTCCTTGTCGATCTCGATGACGATGTCCGTGTCGGCCAGTCGGACTCGGTCACCGACGGTGGGGCCGAACGATGCCACGTATTCGGACCTCGATATGTCAACCATCCAACTCTCCTCTGCATTCGCCTCGGAACCCAAGGGCGATGCGTGCGCCCTGAATGGGAACGAGTTCGACTTCTTCATCGGCCCCCGGCTCGAAGCGCATCGCGCCGCCGGAGAGCACATTCAGTCTCTTGCCCCAGGACCGTCCGCGGTCGAATTCCAAGCCGGGATTCACCTCGGCGAAATGGAAGTGCGAACCGACCTGGATCGGACGGTCGGAGATGTTGGCGACTCTCAGGGTCGTCACGGCCAGGCCGACGTTGATCTCGACGGGTTCATCGCGGAGGAAGATCTGTCCGGGGATGACCTTGTCTGCAGCTGTGACCGGCGCCGTCGATTCCTCGCGTGGCCCCTGCCTCGAACCCGCTCCGGGTCGCCTCGGCTCGCTGGGGCCGCTGGGCCCCGATGAAGGGTGCCGCTCACGTTCGTCGATGCCCGGTTCCGCCACCACCGTTGCTTCGACATCCTCGTAGTCGCGCCCGGGGTCATCGCTGGGATGTTCGGCATCGATGTCGCGATGCTCGGGCTTCAGTTCTTCGTTTTCGAACGGGTTGGTGCCCTGCTTCTCGTCGTCGGGTCCCGTTCCTGCCGGTCCGTGTTCGTTGCTCATCATTGGAGCGGTCCTGTCACGGTCACGAGCTTGGTCCCATCGGCGAAGGTCGCCTCGACCTGGACCTGGGTGAGCATTTCCGGTACCCCTTCCATGACGTCATCTCTGCTGAGCACGTGTCGGCCCGATTCCATCAGGTCGGCGACGCTGTTTCCGTCTCTGGCACCTTCAAGGAGATAGGAGGTGATGACGGCTGTCGCTTCGGGCAGGTTGAGTTTGAGGCCGCGGTCTTTGCGCTCCAGGGCCAATTTTCCGGCTGTGTAGATCATCAGACGCTCTTGCTCATACAAACTGAGAAACACTTTTCCCCCGGTGCGTTCGAAAGGTATGTATCAATTCGCAAAGGTGATGTGGAGGCTGCCTGTCACTCCGGGTGCTCGAGACCCGGGCAGGGCACGTCGAATGACGTCCTGAAGCAGCGTCTCACCCGCGAGAATACGCTCATGCAAGCAACCTTACCCATCGCTTTTGGGCAGTCAAGTCCACGACGGAGGTCGTCTGCGGCCGGGGTGTCAGCGCAGCGTCGGCTCGGGGTCGGCGCGGGGTCAGCGCGGGGTCAGCGCGGGGTCGGCGCGGGGTCAGCAGGGCGCGATGAGGGCCGTGGGCAGCTGGCCCCCGAAGCCGTACGGGCCGTGGGGCGTCCTATCTGCCCGGGCGTTCTGACGGCCGCGCATTCGATCGCAATCCGAGCACCGTGAGACGCCGAGTCCGTCACCTTTGATGCAGGAGGCGATCACTTTTGGTGCAGGAGGCCAGATTGTGAACTGGTCTCCTGCATCAAAAGTGATCGGTGCCCAGTCGTCTGTCTGCTGTGGTCCGTGCCCACGGCGAGCTCAACGGGAGGCTCCGGCGAATTTCCTAAGCGTGGGTGCCTGTGCGAAGAGCTTGGTGGAGAAGGTATTCAGGTGCAGGAGGTCCTTGAACCTCATGCGAATCACGGTGTATCCGAGTGCCAGCAGACGGTTATGTCGATCGCTCTCCTTGTTCATGGCGGCCCGGCCCTCGATCAGATATTTGCCGATGCCATCGACTTCGATAATCGTCCTCGTCGCTTCATGGAGGAAGTCGACGCGAGCGACGAAGCCATTGGAGTCTCGGATACTCACCTGCTGGTCGAAGCCGTTGATCTTCAAAGCATGGAGGTTGAACGAGCAGAAACTCTCAGCGATGCTCTCGGACATCGGATTGAACGAGTCAACCATTCTTCGCGCCGAGGCCCTGCCGTTCTTGAGACGCTCAACGGCGGGGTACCAGCTTTCCACAGCACGTTCACGCGCAAGTCGCTGAAAGCCTGGAGGGTACCCGAATCTGAGATCAGGCTCTTCCTCGATTCCGATGAGCGAAGCTCGAAGCACTGATTCCATCGCCGCGAAACCCGCTTGCTGACCCAGTTCGCGAACAAGGTCCAGGGCAGTTCTGACCGGAGTGGTGAGTGCAAGATGGGAATACACGCATCGATCTGCTTCGTCGATCACACGCACATGACGGGTGATTTCGTTCGATCGGGAACTGCTGGTCGGATGAATGACCGAAATCGGGCCCGGCGCCACATCGAACAGTGGAATTCCATGTATCAACGCGGCAGAGACTCCCCATACGACATCGTCGCTTCGATATCGAGAATAGCTGAGAATGCGAAGTCGGCGCAGTTGTTCCTGATAGGAGAAGTCGTCCCTCAGCTGCGCTGGCGTCTTCTGCACATGCAGGTCGATCCACGCAGGATCGTCGATGAATCCGGCGAATCTCCTGTGCCGACTGTTCGAGCACCTGGCAAGGACCGTATACACTCCGCTGCACAGACGGCGCAGACAACAGGCCTGAGCCTGACGAATCACTCGTGTCGACACTCCCGCCGACACGAGCTCCCTGTAGTAGACGATGTTATGCATTCGTCGATCATGAGTCGCAGAAGCCAGCGAACACCAGACGGACCAGCGTACCTGTGGAAAGGGTGCCTACATCCACAGCCATTTCGAGCACGAGTCGGCGAACCGTCCACAGGCTGCCGCGTATATGCGGAGGACTTCACCAGCTGCCGATCACATTTGGTACACAGTCCGATCATCTTTGGCGCACCAGGCCAGTTCACAGACTGCTCGTCTGCATCACATGTGATCTGGAGACTGGTTCACCAGCCAAACCCGCGAAGCCAGTCACCTTCCGGCGCTGCTGTCCCATGCCGAACGCCGCCGCACAGCCCCAAGGCACGATGACACCCTTGTCAGTAGTACACGGCCAGCCTGCCGCGCGGGCCGTCGATGACTTCGACGGGGGTGTCGAAGACGCGGGTGAGCACCTCGGCGGTCATGATCTCCGCGGGTGTGCCGAACTCGACGACGCTGCCGGTCTTCACGGCACAGATGTGATCGGCATAGTGCCCGGCGAAGTTGATGTCGTGGAGGACGATGACGATGGTCCGACCCATCTGCGTGGCGGCCCGACGCAGGTGCGCCATCATCTGCACGGAGTGCTTCATGTCCAGGTTATTCAAGGGTTCGTCGAGCAGGACGTAGTCGGTGTCCTGAGCCAGCACCATGGCCACGTAGGCGCGCTGCCGCTGCCCGCCGGAGAGTTCGTCGATGAACCGGTCCTCGAGGTCGCTGAGTTCGAGGAAGTCGATGGCCTGGGAGATGATCTCCTCATCGGCAGCCGTCAGGCGTCCCTTGGAGTAGGGGAAACGACCGAAGCCGACGAGCTGGCGGATCGTCAGCCTGGTGATGAAGTGGTTCTCCTGGCGCAGGATGGACACGATCTTCGCCAGATCCTTCGACTTCGTCGACGACACGTCATAACCGGCGACCTCGATGGCGCCGTCGTCGATGCCCAGCAGGCGGCCGATCATCGTCAGCACCGTTGACTTCCCGGCGCCGTTGGGCCCGACCAGCGCGGTGACTCCCCCAGCTGGGATCTGCAGATCGACGGGACCGATCTCGACGTCGTTGCTGTAGGACTTGCGGACATCGCGCAGAGTGATCACAGGCGTCCCTTTCTCATGATGACGAAGAGGAATGCGCCTCCGCCGATGACCTCGATGATGATGGAGACGACGCCCTCGGCGTAGAACAGGTTCTTCATAATGAAGTACGCCCCGCCCAGGACGACGAACCCGAGGAGGCCGGCCATCGGCAGCACGTATCTGTGGTCGTAGGTGTCGGAGAACTGGTAGGCGAGCATCGCGACGAGGAAGCCGAGGAAGATCATCGGTCCGATCATCGACACGGAAACGGCCATGAGGAACGAGACGAAGAACAGGATCTTCATCATCTCGTACTTGTGGTTGAGTCCCAGGTTGCTGGTCGCGTCCCTGCCGAGTGCGAGGACATTGAGCCGAGAGGAGCTCAGGTAGATCGCGGCGCAGGCGAGGAGACACAACGGGATGGAGACAGGGAGATAGCTGGAGTCCGAGTTCGAGATCGAGCCGAAGAGCCGGGCCGCGAGCACGTCGAATTCACTCGGCGTCAGGGTCCGCTGCATGAACGTCGCGATCGAGCCGAGTCCGCCGCCGATGACGACGCCGATGAGCAGCATGATCGCGATATTGCCGTATCGGCCTGAGAGCAGCCAGCCGTAGAGCGCGAGCGAGAGCCCCACCATGAGCAGCAGTTGCACGGTGAAAGGCACCAACCCCTTGAGATCGACGATCGCTGTGACCCCGAAGAAGTACATGGCCCCGGTTTGGATGGCCACGTACAGCGATTCGAAGCCCATGATCGACGGCGTGATGATCCGGTTGTTCGTCACCGTCTGGAACGCCACGGTCGCGAACGCCTGGCACAGTGCGACGATCGCGATGACGACGAGGTTCTTCATCCGCAGCTGCGCAATGAGCCAGAACCCCTCGTCGGTGATCGGCATCGGGTTGTCCCAGGCCAGGAGGCCAAGAGCGATGGCCGCCGAGGCGACGATGAGCCCGGCCATGATCGACCAGTACCGCCACTTGGATTTGGACGTGGACAACGACCCGGAGGAGCGCCGAGGTGGGGCTGAGTCCCGCTGCTTCCTCGGCGTGGCTTCGTTCGGGTTTCGCGTGGTTTCGTTCGGGTATCGCGTGGACTCTGTCGTCTCTGCGGACATGGCGCGCCTCATCCCCGCTTCCGCTGCCGGAGGAGGAGTCCGACGAACACAGCGGCGCCGACGACTCCGAGGATGACGGAGACCGGCAGTTCGAAGGGCATGATGATGACTCGGCCGATGAGGTCGCAGATCGTGACGATCGCAATGCCCAGCAGGCAGACCCAGGGCAGGTTGCTGCGGAGGTCATCGCCGCGGATCATCGAGACGATATTGGGCACGATGAGGCCGAGGAACGGCAGACTGCCGACGACCACCGTGACGACTCCGGTGGCGATGGCCACGAGGATGGTGCCGATGAGGATGACCTGGTTGTAGTTGAGGCCGATGTTCGTCGCGACCTCTTTGCCCAGACCGGCGACGGTGAAGCGGTCGGCGGTGATGAAGACCGCGATGACGACGATGACGACGACCCACAGGATCTCGTACTGGCCGCGCAGGATCGAGGTGAAGCTGCCGGCGAACCAGATGCCCAGGCTCTGGAGCATGTCAGTCTGGACGGCGATGAAGGTCGAGATCGCGCCGACGACTGCACCGAGCATGATGCCGATGATGGGCACGATGAGCGATGATTTGAGAGAGACTCGGCGCAGGAACATGAAGAAGACCAGCGTGCCGATGAACGCGGCGATGATGGCCCCGATCATCCGCGCCAGGATGGAAGCGTCCGGGTAGACGATGACGGTGAGCATCAGACCCAGCCCGGCCCATTCCGTGGTGCCGGTGGTCGTCGGTTCGACGAACCGGTTCTGCGTCAGCAGCTGCATGACCAGGCCGCACATGGCCATCGCCGCACCTGCGAGGACCAGGGCGATGGTGCGCGGCACGCGGGTGATCTGGAACATCTCGGCTCCCCCATCACCGCCGAAGATGTCGTAGACACCGGTGAAGAGGGAGAGCACGAGGAGAAGCAGGACGCCGACGACGCCCACTGCCAGCTTCCAACTCAGCAGCTGCCCCTTTGCCCTGACAAGGCTCTTCCTCACCGAGGTGGCCTCGGCGAGGCTGTCGCGTGTACTCGTCATTCTCTCAATCTCAATTGCTGCCCGGAGGCGCTACTTCTGCTCTTCGAGCTTGTCAGCGAATGAGTTGAAGAACTCGGTGTAGGTCTGGATGCCTTCGTTGAGGTAGGTGTCCTGCGGGAAGTAGACGATCTTGTCGTCCTTGACTGCGGGCACATCCTTGAGCGCCTCTGACTTCTCGAGCACCTCGGCGGCGGGAGCCGATCCCTCATCGCGTTCTTCGGGGGCGAAGGAAGCGTCCCGGTCCAAGACGATCACGAGCTCGGGCTTGGAGTCGGCGATCGCCTCAACAGAGATGTCGTCTCCCTGGTGGTCCTCGCTGCTCGAGTCCACTTCGAGGGCCGGATCCAGACCGAGGATGTCGAAGACCGGTCCGACAGTGCGTCCGACCGAAGGAGCCGAATAGCCGATGTCACCCGCCGAGGTGATGAGGCCCATGGCCTTGTCATTGCTGTCATAGGCGGCCTTGGCTCGTTTCACCGAGGCATCGTAGTCGTCGACGATCTTCTTCGCGTCGTCCTGTTTGCCGAATACCTCTCCCAGGGTGGTCGTCTGGCGCTTGAGTTCAGAGCCGAAGTCTTCACCGTCACGGGGATCGAGCTCGAGCACTGTGGCCTCGGGCGCCAGCTTCGCGAGGTCGTCATGGAACTGCGCGAACCGCTGACCGTTGATGATGAGATCAGGCTTGGCCTCGACGACCTTCTCCAGATCAGGCTCGCGGTGCGATCCGAGGTCGAGGACGGAGTCGTCCTGCGTGTAGCTGAGACCCTCTGGCATCAGAGAGACCGCGCCGGCACTGAGTTCGATGCCCCACGTGTCGAGAGTCTCGAAGGTGCGGTTATCGGTGGCCACCACAGAGGAAGGAGGGCTCGCCACGCTCTGCGCTCCGTTGTTGTCCTCGATGTCGATGATGGTGCCGGAATCGGCATCGGCACCGGTGTCATCGGCGGCAGCTTGGCCGCAGCCGGCCAGAGCAAGTGCAACCACGCCGGCCAGGGCGGTGAAACGAAGGCGAGACGAACTCATGGTGATCTACTTCCTGCAAAAGTCATTGATGTCAGATGAACACGAACCGTGAATTAGCTTAGCCTAAGCTTCACGCAATACGTGACAGTAGTATGACGTTATTCATTTCACATTGACTCTGGGAGTAGTTCATGGCCTGGCCAGACAGGGAGCACCGGTGGGTGGAGTCACCGACAGATGGGCCGCATCAGATCGAGTCGATAAGACGCCTCGCTTCCTGCTCGGTTGCCGCGGCCGCAGTGGGGCCACCGGACCCACCCCGCGACACATGAGCACCGGCTTCCGCGGCAATGACGCCGCCACCGGCATAGTCATAGATCCCGAGGCCGCGCTCGGCATAGCTGTTGACCTTGCCTTCGGCGAGCATGCAGAGATCGATGGCGGCCGATCCGCAGCGCCGGATATCGTCGTAACCCTCCATCAGGGTGAACAGTTTGGCCAGCTGCGGGCCGCGGTTGTCGCCGGTATAGGCAAAGCCCGTGGCCAGCAGCCTGCCGGAGAGTCCATCGGGCGTCCCGCGCAGACGCCGGGCAGGGATGCCAGACGCCGAATCGCCACCATTCGTCGAATCACCATTCTCCGTCGAATCGCTACCCGACATTGATCTCCCAGCCTCAGACAGGCGACCGTCAATGCGATAGGAACCACGGCCCTTCGCGCCCACCCAGGTGGCATTCAAGCCCGGCGAAGCAACGAGGCCGATGAGCCACCGTTCCTCGCCAAGGCCCCGCCCGTGGATCTCGCCTGCCTCACAGACGCCAACCGAGAATGCATAGTGCTCGATGTTGCGCACGTAGTTCACGGTTCCGTCGATGGGGTCGACATGCCACTCCAGCGGCGGGCCGTCGTCGCTCATGTCGAGGAGGTCATCGCGGCTGGGGTCGAAGCCGTTGAGCCTGGCCAGGAGCTGCGCATCGAAGAACTCGATGGGATCCAGTGCCGGCGCGCCCTCCTCACCGACCATGGTGTCCGAGGGTCGAACCTTTGCCAGGTATCCGCGGACGAGTGATTCGATCTGCGCGTCTGCGAGAGTCACGAGATCGTTGGGTGAAGTCTTCGTGTCCACCACGGAAGCGTCAAGCTGTGCCCCGAGGGAGCTGCGCCAGGCCACCATCTGCTCCCACGCCATCACGGATAGGTCCGAGGCGATGCGAATCAAGGGCAGATCGTTGACAGCACTGGGCAGAAGGTCGGTCTCTGAGCTCATGGTTCAACTCTAGTCGGCTCCGGCGGGGGCTCTCCTGTAACAACACTGCAATACAGGCCCGAGTGTGTACTTCTTGTATCTAAGCCGAATTGTGACCGAACATCAGGGGATTCGGGACTGGCGGATTTGACCAACGGAGCTTCACTGCGGGCAGCAGAAATCCATACTCAGGAACCGGACTTCTCGATGACGAGAGCGCTCGGGCGGAAGGCCTCTTCTCTGCTTCTGGACAGCCGTTCATCTAATGCCGCGTGCATGGTTTTCACATGATTCCCACAATAAAGAAATCTTGTTATCAAATGGTGATCATTCGAATGACTTTGGTCACCATTGAGAAAACAAGGTGCCCCTCGGGTGCGAATCACGACACTGTGATGCACAGGCCCGACGAGCACCTCGGTCAACCGTCAGCCAGCGGGCGCCTCTACAGCGCCGCCTTGGCCCTATTTCGCAGGGGCTGGAATGGATCTCGCAGTATCGTTGCGCTGGACCTGACCATGCCTGCGCACGATCTCCTGCACCGCCTGTGAGGAGGTGCCTGCCGCCTCGGCGATGGACCCGAAGGTGGCCCCTTCTTCACGAGCGCGAAGAATCGCCATCACGTAATCGGTATTGATTTTGGCTCGTTGACGAGAAACCTTTCGAACTGCACCAACTAAGGCTGTCTGGTCAACTGTTAATTCACGGGCGCGACGCGACATGGTTTCTTCCCTTACTTATGACTATGGCTCGATGCCAGCTAGATGTGTAGTTCCATTAGATACCATGTATATGAGAATATGCCAATAATTCCCGAATATTAGAAGCTCGGATGCTTTCTGACTCATTTTATGTAACGGTTTTATAACATCTGCGGAGTTTCACGCTCCTTACTGTCGGGTAATCACGCCCGCAGTCGGCACCATCCCACTCCCTATTGAGGGAGTACCTCACTGACAACCGAAGTGGCAGAATGCGGACATGACCACATTGGCTCACAGCTCCAGTGCACCTCGGAAGTCTGCGGAGACAGAGATGTCTCTCGCCGATGTCCTCTCGACCGAGCTCCGGGCCGCGGGGGTCCGGGACTTCAGCGTCGACGACACCGATCGTGCTGCCTATACCACCGATGCCTCCCTGTTCCGCCTGGTTCCGCAGGCGATCGTGTTCCCACATGACGAGGGTGATGTCTCGCACACACTGGCGATCGCGCGCCGGCTGGGAGTGCCCATCACCAGCCGCGGCGCCGGGACCTCGATCGCCGGCAATGCGATCGGCACGGGCATCGTCCTCGACTTCTCCCGCCATATGAACGAGGTCCTCGCCCTCGACCCCGAGGCGCAGTCCGCATGGGTCCAGGCCGGATGCATCCACGCTCACCTGCAGGCACAGGCGCGGCCGCACGGCCTGCGCTTCGGCCCGGATCCCTCCACTCATACTCGCTGCACGATCGGCGGGATGATCGGCAACAACGCCTGCGGGCCACGCGCTCTGGGCTACGGGCGCACCGGCGACAACATCCTCGCGCTGATCGTCATGCTCGTCGACGGCACAGTCGTCACCCTCGACGACACCGACTCCTCAGAGACGTTCCCGCGTCTGCATGAACTCGTCGGCAGTCAGCTGGGCACCATCCGGACGAATCTGGGCACCTTCTCTCGGCAGGTCTCCGGGTATGGTCTGGAGTCCCTGCTGCCGGAGAACGACTTCGACCTGCGCCGGGCCTTCGCCGGGACCGAGGGCACATGGGGCATCGTCCTCGCCGCGAAGATGCGCCTGGTCAAAGACCCCACCCACACCTCGGCGGTGGTGCTCGGGTACGAGGACATGGTCGCGGCCGCACATGATGCTCCCCTGCTCAAGGGATTCCCGGTCGCGGCCTGCGAGGGTCTCGACTCGCGCATGCTCGATCGGGTCATCGAGACCAAGGGCGCCGATGCTGTCCCCCACCTGCCCGAGGGCGGCGGCTGGCTTGTCGTCGAGCTCACCGGCGAGGACGAAGCCGAACTGGTCGATGAGACGAAGCGACTGATCAGAGAGTCGAGTGCCCTGGATTCGGCGGTGCTCGGCCCTCAGGCCGCAGCCGAGGTGTGGGGAATTCGCGCCGATGGGGCCGGTCTGGTCTCCCGCACACCCGATGGACGTGACGCCCACGCCGGGTGGGAGGATTCCGCGGTTCCGGTGGAGCACCTCGGCGACTATCTGCGTGATCTCATGGATCTGCTCACCGAGCATGGGCTGTGGGGAATTCCCTACGGGCACTTCGGTGATGGTTGTCTGCACATGCGCGTCGACTTCCCGCTCGAGGATCCCGACGGACCCGAGGTGATGCGGACGTTCATGGTCGCGGCGACGAAGCTCGTGGCGCGTTACGGCGGGTCCGTCTCCGGTGAGCATGGCGACGGCCGTGCCCGGTCCGAGTTGCTGCGTCTCATCTATCCCCCAGCCGTGCTGGACTTGTTCAAGGAGGTCAAGGAGCTCTTCGACCCGCAGTACCTGCTCAACCCGGGAGTGATCGTCGACCCGGATGCCCTCACCGAGTCCCTGCGCTTGACCCAATTGCCGCTGCGAGAAGAGCTGCCGGGGACCTTGGCAATGGCCTACGAGGGAGAATCGGCAGGATTCGCCTCCGCCGTGCATCGCTGCACCGGCGTCGGCAAGTGCCGCGCCGACTCCGCCGACAGCGGTGGAGTCATGTGCCCGACCTACCAGGCCACCCGCGATGAAAAGCATTCCACGCGCGGTCGTGCCAGGGTGCTGCAGGAGATGGTGTCCGGTGATCTCCTCGACTCCTCGTGGCAGTCCCCCGAGGTCGCCGAGGCCCTCGACCTCTGTCTGTCGTGCAAGGCCTGCGGCACCGAGTGCCCGACTGGCACGGACATGGCCACATACAAGGCCGAGGTCCTCTACCAGTCCTACAAGGGCAGACTGCGTCCGATGAAGCACTATTCGCTCGGATTCCTGCCGCAGCTGGCGCGCGTCATCACGCCCCTGGCCCCCGTGGTCAACCGCGTCTCTGGCCTGCCGGGGCTCACGACCGTGGCCAAGAAGCTGGCCGGGATCGACATCCGCAGGTCCATCCCGCAGTTCGCGGCGACGACGTTCCGTCAGTGGTGGACCACCGCAGACAGCACCCCCGCCGAGGCTGAGCCCAGGAATTCGGGTGCACCTGGGGCAGGTGCCAGGGCGAAGACACGTGAGGTGATTCTGTTCGCCGATTCGTGGTCGAATCATTTCGCGCCGCGCATCCTCGCCGCCGCCGTTGCCGTGCTCGAACGCGCGGGTGTCACGGTGCGCGTCATCGACCAGACCGTGTGCTGTGGCCTGCCCCTGATCTCGACCGGTCAGCTCGATGCTGCGAAGGCGAATCTGGGCGCGACGATCAGCGCGCTCGATGCCACCGGGAACGTGCCCATCGTCGGGGTCGAGCCCTCGTGCCTGGCGACTCTCAAGGATGATTCGCAGAAGCTCTTGGCCGATGAGGCCTCGGCTCGAGTCGCGGCACGGGTGCAGACCTTCGCGCAGTACCTGCTCAGCGTGGGTGCCGAGCTGCCGCGATTGGACGAAGTCGAAGCGCTTGTGCAGCCGCACTGTCATCAGTCGGCGATCTTCGGCAATGCCGCGGATAAGGAGCTGCTGGCCAGGACCGGTGCCGCTGCGAAGTTCTTGGGCGGCTGCTGCGGTCTGGCCGGGAACTTCGGCGTTGAAGAAGGCCATTATGAGACCTCGGTCGCTGTGGCCGAAGTCGCTCTGCTGCCCGCGCTGCGCGAGCAGGAAACTCTGCGCAATCAGGAGACACTGCGCAATCGGGCACCGAACGCCGTCGGGACTGGAGGAGCGGCGGGGACAGGAGCAGTTGCGGGTGTCGGTGAGCCGACACGGGTCGTCCTGGCCGATGGCTATTCCTGCCGCACTCAAATCGCCGATCTCAGCGACGCGCAGGGTGTGTCACTGCCGGAGCTGCTCGCCTGGGGCTGGAGTCTCGAACCCACCCGCTAGCCGACGGGCCCACCCGCTAGCTGACGGGCCCAGGCAGACGACTGGCTTCAGACAGACGCCTCAGGCAGACGTCTGGCTTCAGGCCTTGGCGGTGAGGACCGGGACCTCTGCTTCGAGCAGGATTCGCTGTGCCTGTGATCCGAGAATGAACTTGCCGATCGCCGATCGCTTGCGCAGTCCGATGACGATGAGCTGAGCCTCGTGTTCCTCGACGAGCTCATTCAGCGTTCCCGGCAGGTCGTCTTCGTGATCGGGCTGGAGCACCTCGACCTCGACATCGGAATCCTTGCCGAGAGAGACAATGCGGTCGATGGCGTCTTGATCGATCTCGGTCGGGGTTCCACTGGCTCCGCGTCGCTGGGAGTTGATCACGACAGCATTGCTCGACCGAAGTTTGGCCTCTGCGAAGCCCGCGCGCAGAGCCGCCTCACCCTCAGGAGCAGGAAGATAGCCAATGAGAATCGTCATATCGACGAGTATATTGCTTCTGCCCTGATTCGTTCATTCCCGTATCACCGTGAGGACATCGCGCGGTCATCCCAGCTCCAGCTGCCCGAACCTGCAAAAGCCCGCCGCCTGCACGACGCTTTTGCAGGTTGAGGTGGCCGGCAGGGCACAGAGTGCTCAGTCCGCTCAGCTGCTGCCGGTCCTGCTCACCCGCTCCGCCCGCTGTCCCAGGTCGCTCAGTGCACCCAACAGCTCCGGTGGCTCGACGACCCGGAAATCCACGGGAGTCGCCGCGGTGATCACGGCCGCCCAGCTCAGGTCCTCGACTCCGAATTCGACGCGAGCACCGCCGTCGGTCTTCGTGATCGTCGCGGTCCTCGTCGGGAACCATGCTTTGGCCTCGGCCACGGAGGCATCCACGTCCAGGATCACTGTGTGGCGGTAGGCATCGGTGGTGACGGCGGAACTCACGGCCGCCTCGGCGTCGGGATGGTCTCTGGCAGTGAAGGCGAACGTCGTCTCATGGACCTCGCTCATCCGGTCGAGGCGAAAGACCCGCCAGTCGCTGCGGGTGAGATCCCAGGCGTAGAGGTACCAGTGCGCACCGAGGACGACCATCTGCACAGGCTCCACCCGGCGCTGCATCGTCTCGGATCCGGCTGCTTTCCGCTTCTCATGAGTGAACGTGAGAATGTTTAGGGACGCGATCGCCGAGGTGGTCGTCATCACCGCTGTCATGTCGACTCCGGGTTCATGACCAGGAAGGACGGACACGGACGTGCTGATGTCTCCGACTGTCTCGCGAATTGCGGGAGGCAGCATCGCGCGGAGCTTCGCAGTGGCCGAATCGGCATTCGCGGTGCCCAATCCGGCACCGTTGAGCAGTGCCAGGCCGACGGCTGTGGCCAGTGCCTCGCCGGTCTCGAGCTGCAGTGGAGGCAGAACGGTGCGCGAGTGAGCGCGGTAGCCGCCGGCCGCACCGGGGATGGATTCGATGATATAGCCGAGCTCACGCAGACTCGCGATGTCGCGACGGATGGAGCGCGGGGTGACACCGAAATGCGCGGCCAGTTCGGTCGCGGAGTAGGTCCGTCCTGCAGCGAGCATTCCCAACAGCGAAAGCAGACGAGATTCAGCGGTCATAGCGGACAGTATATGACCGCGATCACCTGGACACTTGTGTCACAGATCCGGACAGACCGGATCAGCCGCAGACAATCAGGAGATCCCATGCCATTCTTCGCCCCGTCCATCACGACCGAAGCCGACGCTCTGTTCACCTTCCTGGAACAGCAGTGCACACAGCTCAAGCTCACGGCGCTCGACCTCACCGATGAACAGGCCCGCAGCACTCCGACCGCGAGCCCGCTGAGCATCTCAGGGCTGTTGGCTCATGCGGCGCAGGTCCTCAATGGCTGGCTGCTGCAGGTGAAGGAGCCTGACCGCTACATCGATGAGGAGGAATATCCGACGATCAATGACGGGCTCGGGCTCGACGGGATGTTCGATGGCTCGGCTGTCCCCGACCTCGACATCGCCGAGGTCGTCGTGATTCTGGAGAAGAGCATCGCCGAGATCGGAGTTGCCCGCGCTGCCGTGAACGAGAACGGGACCGACCTCGGCACGGTCGTCCCGATGCCCGGCAATCCCTGGATGCCCAAGGACTTTGTGATGAACGTCCGGTGGATCCTGTGCCACCTCACCACCGAGATCGCCCGCCATGCCGGACACGCTGACATCATCCGCGAGTCCATCGACGGCTCAATCGCCTACCAGCTCAACGCCCAGGCCGACGGCCAGCCCTGGCCACCCGCGCAGTGGAGCTGAGTGTGGGGTGAGCCAAGTTTCTGCGCAGCCGTTCACGGGGTCACACCACGCAGAAACTGCCCGAGTCCGGGAACGCAACTGATACCTGTTGCGTTCCCGGACTCGGGCAGCCGATGAGTGACGATCAGGCCGCGAACACGGCTCCCTTCGACACCCTGTCGACCAGGTGGTCGGTGTAGGCGGGCATGGTGAGGAATTCGGGGAAGTCCTCACCCAGTGCGCTCTTGCGGAAGATCTCAACGGCCTCGGTGTAGTGGTCTGCGGGGTGGCGCTCGATGACTGCGAGCTCCTCGCCCATGTACCGCTCCACCAGGTCGCGGGTGACCTGCTTCCCGTTGTCCAGCGTCACCGAGTGGCGGATCCACTGCCAGATCTGGGACCTGGAGATCTCAGCGGTCGACGCGTCTTCGAGCAGGTTCTCGAGTGCGACGTTGCCGTTGCCGCCCAGCCATTCATTCATGTAGCCGATGGCCACACGGATGTTCAGGCGAACACCTTCCTCGGTGACCGTGGTGTCCAGACCTGACACGTCGAGCATGTGCTCGGCGCAGGCGTGGGCATCGACCCGGCGGTTGTCGAGCTGGTTCGGCTTGTCGCCGAGTGCGGCATCGAAGACCTCCAGCGCGTCATCCACCAGTCCAGGCTCGGCCACCCAGGTGCCGTCGAAGCCACGCGAGGCTTCACGAGCCTTGTCTTCACGCATCTTCACCAGCTCCGAGGTAACGAATTCCTTGTCCGGGTGAGTGGTCATGAGGTTGCCCATGGTCCCGATCGCGTGTGCTCCGCGGCGGTGGCAGGTCGAGACGAGGCGGTCTGCGAACGCCTGCAGCAGCGGCAGTCCCATTGTCAGGTGCTCGCGATCCGGCAGCACCCACTCCGGAGAGTTGCGGAAGTTCTTCACGAGTGAGAACAGGTAGTCCCAACCTGCGGCGTTGAGGCCGGCGCAGTGATCGCGCAGCTCCCACAAGATCTCTTCCATCTGGAACACAGCGGTGATCGTCTCGATGTGAGCGGTCGCCCGGATGGTTCCCTGCGAAATACCCATGTAGTCCTGTGCGAAAACGAAGATCTCGTTCCACAGGCGTGCTTCCCGGAAGGACTCGAGCTTGGGCAGGTAGAAGTATGGTCCCGAGCCGTTGTCGACGAGTCGACGGGCATTGTGGAAGAAGTAGAGACCGAAGTCGACCATGGCGCCTGAGGTCTCTGACTGGCCGCCCTTGTCATCGACGTGGATCAGGTGCTTCTCCGGCAGGTGCCAGCCACGGGGACGCAGGCCGATGGTGGGCTGCTCACGGTTGTTCACGCCCGGCAGGGTGCCGCGGATGGCGTTGAACAGGTTGAGCTGTCCGCCGATGACGTTGGCCCAGGTCGGGCTGGTTGCGTCTTCGAGGTCGGCGAGCCAGACCTTCGCACGGGAGTTCAGCGCCGCAATCACTTCAGGTTCGGAGACGGGGCCTGTCAGTTCGACGCGACGGTCTTCGAGACCGGGGGCTCCGGTCGCGCCGGCGACCTTCCATGTGGTGTCGGCCCGGATTCCTGCGGTGTCGGGGGTGAACCTCGGGAACGTGCCGTTCCGGATGCTCTGTGCCTGACGTCCACGGACTCCCAGCAGCTTGCCCAGACGGTCGCTGAAGCGATCGTGGAGCGCTGCGATGAAGTTGAGGGCGGACTCCGAGAGGATCGTGTCGAAGCCTGGTTCGATGGGGGCGTTGATTTTGATGTGAGACATGGGGCTTCTCCTCACCCGTCGGAATGTGTGCTGCTGATGTGCGTTGCGGTGGCTGTGCTGCGATGGCTGTGCCGGTGGTGCTGGTGTCGCCGAGGTTGTGGTTGGAGCTGTGATGTGTGGTGTGCCGGCGCGGACCAACAGTGCAAACCCCGTGAAAACACTGTCGATCCGCGCCGAGTACTAGGCGACCGGTCCCGGCGAAGCCGGTGTCCGTCGTCGCGTGACCGGTCGGGTCACCGAAGGCTCAGCTGAACTGAGCGGACTCGGTCGAACCGGCCAGAGCTGTCGTCGAGGACTCTGGGTTCAGCGCGGTCGAGACCAGGTCGAAGTATCCGGTTCCGACCTCACGCTGGTGCTTGGTTGCGGTGTAGCCGCGGCTCTCGGCAGCGAACTCGCGTTCCTGCAGCTCGACGTACGAGGTCATCTGGTTGCGGGCGTAGCCGTGAGCCAGATCGAACATCGAGTAGTTGAGCGCGTGGAAGCCGGCCAGGGTGATGAACTGGAACTTGTAGCCCATCGCTCCCAGCTCACGCTGGAACTTCGCGATGGTGGCATCGTCGAGGTGCTTGCTCCAGTTGAACGACGGCGAGCAGTTGTAGGCCAGCATCTGGTCCGGGTACTCCGCATGGATGGCGTCCGCGAACTGCTTGGCAGCTTCGAGGTCCGGTGTGGAGGTCTCCATCCACAGCATGTCCGCGTAGGGAGCGAAGGACAGTCCGCGGGCGATGCCTGCTTCGATGCCGTTCGTGATCTTGTAGAAGCCCTCAGAGGTGCGCTCACCGGTGACGAAGCGCTGATCGCGCTCGTCGATGTCCGAGGTCATGAGCGTTGCCGCTTCGGCGTCGGTACGGGCGATGACGAGGCTGGGCACGTTCTCGACGTCGGCTGCGAGGCGAGCCGCGTTGAGGGTGCGGATGTGCTGCGAGGTCGGGACGAGAACCTTGCCGCCGAGGTGGCCGCACTTCTTCTCAGAACCGAGCTGATCCTCGAAGTGCACACCGGCTGCGCCGGAGGAGATCATCGAGCGCATGAGCTCGTAGACGTTGATCGAACCGCCGAAGCCTGCTTCTGCGTCGGCCACGATCGGTGCGAACCAGTCGTCGACGTTCTTCTTGCCTTCCGAGGTCTCGATCTGGTCGGCGCGCATCAGAGCGTTGTTGATGCGACGCACGACCTGCGGCACCGAGTTGGCCGGGTAGATCGACTGATCAGGGTAGGTCTGTCCGGCGTTGTTCGCATCGGCGGCGACCTGCCAGCCGGAGAGGTAGATGGCGTTGAGGCCGGCCTTGACCTGCTCCACTGCCTGGTTGCCGGTCAGAGCACCCAGCGCGTTGACGTAGTCGCCGGACTTGATGTCGGTGGAGGCCACCTGGTTCCAGAGGCGCTCGGCACCGTGGCGAGCCAGCGTGTGCTCTTCGATCAGCGAACCGCGCAGTTTGACGACATCCTCGGGCTCGTAGTCACGAGCTACTCCCGACCAGCGGGCATTGGTGGCCCAATCGCGGCGGATGGCCTCAGCATCGTGCAAATTGCTCTGCGTGGTGTTCTCAGTCATTCTCATTCACTCCTCGTCGTTCGGGGTTGGTGAGATCAGTCTGCCGTGACCGCAAGGGGGCCGATAGAGATTTTGCCGATGAATAATCGACTGTTTTCCGGTTTTAGAAATTCTGTCGTTCTGTCATACTGATTCTCAGCGCATGTGAACCAGGACACGATGTCGACGGGAGCCGCCATGACAAGCAACGAGATCGATCTGAAGGATACCGAGCAGGAGGCCGACACCCTCAGCATCGGCAGAAGAATCAGGTTTTTTCGCAAACAGCAAGGGCTGACTCTCACCGAGCTGGGCGAGAAGGTGGGGCGCGCAGCCTCCCAGATCTCAACGATCGAGAACGGCAAGCGAGAAACTTCTGTCACGCTGTTGAGCGCGATCGCGAAGGCCCTGCACACCGAAGTCGCCGAGCTCATCGACCCCACGCCAGTCGACGGCAGGCAGGCTCTCGAACTCGAAGCCGAACGCAATCAGGCCTCACCCATGTACTCCTCTTTGGGTCTGCCACAGGTGCGGATCAAATCA
The DNA here is from genome assembly GCF_016107655.1 of Brevibacterium antiquum. Taxonomy (GTDB): domain Bacteria; phylum Actinomycetota; class Actinomycetes; order Actinomycetales; family Brevibacteriaceae; genus Brevibacterium; species Brevibacterium antiquum. The sequence goes on along the minus strand of NZ_JABASX010000007.1, from coordinate 70,842 downwards.
CTGCCCCACGACGCCCTCGAAGCGATCGTGGGTCTGCAGAGACAGCTCGGCCAGGTCCTCGAACGTCGAGCCGCGACTCCGGAGGAGGCTCGTCGGGCCAACCGGGAGCTGCGCGAGCGCATGCGTGAGAAGAACAACTACTTCGCCGACCTCGAGGCCCAGGCGGCCGAACTCCTGCGCCTGGCCGGCTATGAATCGGGCACGGTCTCCCAACGGCAGACGGCGACGATCGCGGAGAAGCTGGGATTCAGCCTTCACTACGTGTCCGATTTGCCCACATCAACCCGGTCGATCTCGGACACGGCCAACAACCGCCTCTATCTGCCCAACTCCGATGCCGCCGCAGATCCGCGCTCCCATCTGCTCACGAGCCTGGCCGCACACGTGCTCGGCCACGACTCTCCGAAGGATTTCAGCGAGTTCCTCCAGCAGCGAGTCGAGGCGAACTATCTGGCTGCGGCGGTGCTGTTGCCGCAGAGCTCTGCCGTGCCGATGCTCGTGGAGGAGAAGAAGAGGCGTGAGATATCGGTCGAGCACCTGCGCGATATGTTCGGCGTCAGCTACGAAATGGCCGCCCACCGGTTCACGAACCTGGCCACCGAACATCTGGGCCTGCCCGTGCACTTCATGAAGGTTCACCGCTCGGGAACGATCCACAAGGCCTACTCCAACGACGGCCTGCCCTATCCCACTGACCCCCTCGGTGCCATCGAGGGACAGTTCGCGTGCAAACGATTCACCTCTCGCACGGTGTTCCGTGTCGCGGACAGGTTCAGCCCCTACTACCAGTACACGGACACACCGGAGGGCTCATTCTGGTGCACCGCACGCGTACTGCCCGGTGGTGACTTCGCCATCAGTGTAGGAGTCCCCTTCGCCCACGTGAAGTGGTTCGAGGGACGAGAATCCCAGATCCGTTCCAAGTCAGCCTGCCCGGATCCCGCGTGCTGTCGCCAGGCACCCGAGGATCTCGCCGAGAAGTGGGAGAACCAGGCCCTGCCTTCGGCGCAGATGCACGCATCCCTGCTTGCGGCCGTTCCGCCCGGCGCCGTCCCCGGAGTCGATGACACCGAGGTCTACGAGTTCCTCGAACGCCACTCCGGCTGATTCGGACGAATCAACCGTGTGCGCCGTCTGAGGTCACCGAGCGTGCGTGCCGTCTGAGGTCACCGAGCGTGCGTGCCGTCTGAGGTCACCGAGCGTTCGCCTCAGCCGTCCGCGCCCGCGGGGCCGTCGAGGACTTGGTTCGCGACACGTTCAGCCGTCGCCAGCGCCGAGGTGGCCCCTGACCTGGGGAGGCTTCTGACCATGGTGAGCCTGCCGCGCGTGGTCACCCGCAGTTCGTCCACGAGCGTGCCCTCGGCGTCGATTGCCTGCGCGCGGATTCCGCGCGAGTCGGCCCGGACAGCCGAAGCGTCGATGGCAGGAACGAACTTCCGGATCTCCTCGACGAAGGCGGAGGTGCTCACGGCCGACTTGGCTCCGCGAGCGGCGGTCTTCGCTGTCTGCGCCGCGAACTTCCAGAACCCCTTGAAGCCGACGGTCGAGCCCATATCGCCGAGGTCGAATCCGTGCTTGTCATAGCGTTCGCGCCCCAGAGACACGATGGTGTTCGGGCCCAGGACCAGCCCACCTCTGATGCCTCTGACCACGGATCTCTCGGAGAACGGGGAGCTCGGATCGGGGACCGTGCCGATGATGCCCCGGACCACCTCGGCGGAGTCGTCGGTGGCGCGGTCGTCGATGGCGTAGTAGTCGCTGGTGAACGGGACGATGCGAGGCCCCTCGTCGAAGCCCGCCGCCGCTGCCAGACGGTCGGCTTGGAGGCCGGCGCAGACGATGACGAGGTCGAACACCTCCGTGTCCTCGGGCGAGACCGTACGATCACGTTCGCGTCCGGCAGGTTCCCGGTGCTCGTCCCCACCGGTGCGCCGGGGCTCGTCCCCACCGGTGTGCCGGGGCTCTCCCCCACCCGAGTGTCGAGATCGTCCTGAGGCGGGATTGGTGAACCGGTCGCTGAGGTTGCTGATCGTGTCTTCGACCTGATTGAACCAGTCCTGAGAGCCGAAACGACTGCGCAGCTCGTCGCGGAAGTCGATGACCGGTCCGGTGGTGTTATCGCCGCGATATGTCCGCGGAGCCTCGTGTACCTGGTCGTCGATATCGCCGTCGGAGCCGGAGTCGATATCCCTGTCGGCGCCAGAAGCGGAGTCACCGTCGGAGCCCTCGGTGCCGACAGTGGGCTCGCTCTGCTCGGGCGCTGCAGTGCGCATGCGCAGGCGAACCTCGTTGCTCATCACGTCGAAGCCGGTGACCAATGTGCCGAAGCGGAACGTGCCGCCGGCAGCGCTGACATCGGAGGCGAGCGCCTCGGTCAGAGCAGTGAAATCGGTGACGGCCGTGTGCGGTGCGTAGAGTGCGAGGACGCCCCTGGCGTTGGGTTCGACCTCCAGCATCTCCTTACGGTCAAGCAGCCGGACTCCCGGAATCGAGTTCGCTTCGGCCCGGGCGAGGATCTCCTCGAGTCGGTCGGCCTCGTCCGTATTCTGCGCAATGAGCAGCTGACCACACTCGCGGTAGGGGATGCCGCGTTCGGACACGAACGGGACCAGCAGCTCCACACCTCGGCGAGCGAGCTTCGCCTCCGCCGAACCCGGCTGCGCAGCGAGGGCGGGATCCACGATCCCCGAGGTGTGCCCGCTCTGATGCGCGGCGAGGCGGTCGGCCTTGTCGAAGACGGTGACTTCAGCGGCGGGGAGCCTGCCGGTGAGCTCACGAGCGAGCGCCACTCCGACGATTCCGGCACCGACCACGGCCACTCGTGAAATACTCATACAGCAATCTTGGCACCGATCGCGGAGAAGGAGAAGGATGTCGACGGCCCTGAACTGGACTGGCAAGGATGCCGCCTTCGCACTCGGTCGACGGCTGATCTCCGCGGACTCTTCGGGCCGCCTCGGCGAGGGGCCGCACTTCCTTCGCGGCGGTGACGCCTACCTCCCCACCGCCGATGAGAACATGCTCGTCGTCGGGGACAACCTGCCGGCGCTGACCGGGCTGCTTGCCACCCACCGGGGGCGAATCAAGGTCGTCTACATCGATCCGCCCTACAACACCGGCAACGCGCTGGCGTATAAGGATCACGGGCATGATCACGCAAGCTGGCTGAACTTCATGACGCCGCGGCTGATTCTGGCGCGCGAACTCATGCGCGAGGACGGGGTGATCTTCATCCACCTCGACGATGGTGAGAGTGCCTGGGCGCAGCTGCTGGGGCATGAGATCTTCGGCGAGGCCAATTCGCTGGGTACCCTGATCCATCAGCGCGCGAAGGGCGGCGGCAACTCCCCCTCCTTCGTCCGCGGTCACGACTACGTCCATGTGTGGGCCAAATCCGCCGAACAAGTAGGTGCGTTCCTGACGGAGAAGAAGGCACCGGCGAAGCTCGAGATCATCGACGGCAGACGCATGCTCGTAGAAACCGATGTGCTGCGTGCCGGATTCGGCCGCTACGCTCGCGGCCAGGAACGTCGGCTCATGTACGAGGACATCCTCGAGGTCAAAGGTGCGAAGAAGCTCGCCGAGGTGGACGCGAAGTTGGGCACAGGAGAATTTGTTCTGCGGCCCTGGGGACCAGCGGCCAAACATGCCGTGGTGCGGGTGACGCCGGCGGAGAAGGCGAGTTCGAAGCTCTACTCGATCATCAAGGCCCTGGGAGGGCAGAACGACCTCGAGGATCTCGGGCTGGGTGGGATCTTCAGCTATCCGAAGCCCGTGGAACTGGTCAAGACGCTCGTGGCCTCCCAGACCTTCTTCGACCCCGAAGCAATCGTCCTCGACTTCTTCGCCGGCTCGGGCACAACCGCGCAGGCGGTGATGGCCGCCAACCAACGCGACGCAGGCTCACGCACGTTCATCCTCATCCAGACCCCCGAACCGCTGCAGACGAAGAACGCGCGCAGCCTGGTGGGCGCGGACACCGAGGACGGTTTCCCCGAGATCAGCCGACTCACCGCGGAACGGATCCGACGAGCCGCGAAGCGCTGCGACCCCGAGCTTCGCTTCACCGAAATCGCGGTGGCCGAGCAATGAATTCTCGCCAGCACCCTTGAGTCTTTCCTGGTGACGGTGTAGGAATGCATAAAGACTCATATGTCGGCAATGATTTCGAGAAGAGTGATCCAGTGCCCACCTACGTCTACCGATGCACGACCTGCGGCGACACCGAACAGGCTTTTCCGATGAGCCGCAAACCCGAATCCATCACCTGCCCCGACTGCCGCAGAACGGCCGTCTCAGCATTCACTTCCCCTCACCTCGGCGCCGGTTCCGGGACCGCCTTCGGCATCATCGACGCAACTAAGAAGACCGCAGAGTCACCACCCGTCGTCTCGCGCGTTCCCTCCTCCGGTCGCCGTCGGCAACCAGTGAGTCGGGATCCGCGTCACGCGAAGCTTCCCCGCGCCTGAGGTCGATCGGCTTCCGGGCGGAGCACAGAGAAAGGGAAAGAACAATGCCGGACAATGTATTTCCACTCGATTCGACTCAGCCCTTCACCGCCCAGGAAGTCACCGGTCACAACCGCTGGCACCCGGACATTCCCGCAGCCGTGCATGTGAAACCAGGAGAATCCTTCCGATTGGACTGCCGCGAATGGTTCGACGGGGCCATCAAGAACGATGACAGTGCCGATGACATCCGCGACGCACCGATGGACATCGTCCACGCTCTGTCCGGACCTATAGCCATTGAAGGTGCGAAGCCAGGTGACCTGCTCATCGTCGACATCCTCGACGTCGGGCCGATCCCGCAGGAGGATGGACCGCTGGCCGGGCAAGGCTGGGGCTACACCGGAATCTTCGCGAAGAAGAACGGCGGCTCGTTCCTCGTCGACCAGTTCCCCGACGCCTACAAAGCAATCTGGGACTTCTCCGGCGGCACCGCGACATCGCGCCACGTCCCAGGTGTGTCCTTCACCGGAATCGTCCATCCGGGCCTCATGGGCACCGCCCCGAGCAAGGACCTGCTGGGCAACTGGAACACCCGCGAGGCAGCCCTCATCGCCACGGACCCGGATCGTGAACCGCCCCTGGCGCTGCCACCGGAACCACAGGGTGCGATCCTCGGCTCGCTGAGCGATTCTGAGTTCGACCGGGTGGCGTCCGAAGGCGCGCGCACTGCTCCCCCGCGGGAGAACGGCGGCAACCAGGACATCAAGAACCTCACCAAGGGCACACGAGTTTTCTACCCGGTGTTCGTCGACGGCGCGAACTTCTCCGTCGGCGATCTCCACTTCAGCCAGGGCGATGGTGAGATCACCTTCTGCGGCGGCATCGAGATGGGCGGCTTCGTCGACATCAGCGTCGACCTCATCAAGGGTGGAATGGACACCTACGGGGTGAGCGAGAACGCCATCTTCCAACCAGGCAATACCGCCCCGCAGTACTCCGAGTGGCTGGCATTCTCCGGAACCTCGGTGACGCTCGACGGTGAGCAGCGCTACCTCGACTCCCATCTGGCCTACCAGCGGGCGTGCCTGCACGCCATCGACTACCTGTCCAAGTTCGGCTACAGCCCGGAGCAGGCCTATCTGCTGCTCGGCGCGGCACCGATCGAAGGCAGGTTCTCCGGCGTCGTCGACATTCCCAATGCGTGTGCCACCGTGTACCTGCCGACCGCGATGTTCGATGTCGACATCTCACCCAGCTCCAACGGGCCCACGCAGATCGATCCGGGCATCGGCGCACCCCATTCGGCGTTCTGAGCACTGCGTCTGGGGCTCTGGTGTCCTCTGTCATCTCATGATGCTGAGACGGGGCGCGGTCTCATGTGGACAATTCAGCTCGGGTCCAGATTTCGGTCGTAGCCTCAAAGCAGACACGAACGGTATCACCGTCGGTCTGTGAACCGTTGTTCTGCAGATAGTTGTTCCCCAGCTTTAGGAGCCAGCATGTCCGTCGTCGCCATCAACACCCTCACCGTTCCCGAAGCCGCACGCGGTGAACTCGAGAAGCGCTTCGCGGCACGCAAGCACTCCGTCGACGGTTCGCCCGGCTTCGAAGGCTTCCAGCTGCTGCGTCCGGTCTCCGGCGGTGACCAGTACTTCGTCTACACGCAGTGGGCCACCCGCGAAGACTTCGAGAACTGGCGCTCAGCCCGCAAGCCCTCACACGAAACCAGCGGCAAAGAACCCGTCTCGGAACAAGCCAATCTTCTCGAGTTCGAGGTCGTCGACCTCGGCGACTGATCTGCCTGCCGTGGGCAGGCGGCAGCGGATCGCTTGCTAGCTGTCGTTGTCCTTGTCGAGTTCGCTGAAGGTCTCCACGTTCCGCGGTGTGCCGGCGATGAGGATCTCATCGTTGGCATAGAGCGTGACGTCGCGATCGGCGATGTCCCAGGAACCGCCTCCATCGCGTTTGAAGGCGACGATCGTGACGCCGTATTCCGTACGCAGACCCAGCGACCCCAGCGGCACGTCGGCGACTCGCACCGGCGGTGTGGTTCTGGCGAGGACGAAATCCTCATCGATGGGCAGGAAGTCCGAGATGTGTCCCTTGATGAGGTGCGCCAGGCGCCGACCCATGTCGTTCTCCGGACTGACGACGTTCTTGACCCCCAGCTGATGCAGGATCTCGGCGTGGGGGTCGGTGATGGCCTTGGCCCAGATGTGCCGATTACCCAATTTGAGGATGCGTGAGGTGATGAGGATGCTCGCCTCGAGGTCGCTGCCCACTGCGATGACGACACGGTCGACCTCCTCGATGCCGATCTGACGCAGAACCGTCTCATCGGTGGCATCACCGCGTGAGGCGTAGGTCAGCACCTCGGCGTGGTCCGACACGACCTCCTCGGAGATGTCGATGCCGATGACCTCGACTCCGTGCTTGACCAATTCCCTCGCCAGGGAGCCGCCGAACCGGCCCAGACCGATCACTGCCACCGCTCCATGGCGGGCGGCAGGTTTCGGATTGCCGGCGAAGAACACCGCAGGCCGAGTCAACCAGGATTTCTCATTCATTTCGACGTCCTCTCTGAACTGTCAACGGTACTGTCATCCATCAGCCGATCAGCGGCCTTTCCTTCGGCAGTTCGAATCGCTGAGGACGCACCCGCAGGGCCAGCACCGAGGCGACTGTCACCGGGCCGAGCCGCCCCAGGGCCATCGTGATGATGATGACCACTTGGCTGAGTCCCGGCAGATCTGCTGTGATTCCCGTCGACAGCCCGACGGTGCCGAAGCCGGAGATGACTTCGAAGAGGATCCGGTCGAAGCCGAGCGACGGAGCATCGAGCATGATGACCATGGTTGCCGCAACGACGAGTCCCAACGACAACACGATGACCGTCGTCGCCTGCCTGTGCACGGACCGGGACACTCGCCTGCCGAGCAGATTCACCGCCCGCCCACCGGTGATCTCTGTCCATGTCATGGCCCCGAGCACGAGGAACGTCGTGATCTTCACACCACCTGCGGTACCGGCAGGGCCTCCTCCGATGAACATCAGAATGTCCATTCCCAGCCAGGTCGCAGGATGCATCTGCGAGATGTCGACCGAGTTGAACCCGGCCGTACGGGTCACCGTGGACTGGAACGCCGACGCCTGGATCTTTCCCCACACGTCGAGAGTTCCCATAGTGTTCGGGTTGTTCCATTCGATCACCGCGATGTAGATCGTTCCGCCCACGAGCAGCACCGGTGTCATGACGACGACGGCTCGGGTGGTCAGACTCCAGGTCAACGGTGACCGGTAACGTCTCGCCAATTCGATGACCACCGGATACCCGAGACCGCCGAGGATGACGGCGCAGCTGATCGGGCCGCAGATGAATGGGTCCGCCACGTAGTCCATGAGGCTGGTGCTGTGCAGACCGAAGCCTGCGTTGTTGAAGGCTGAGACCGAGTGGAAGACCGCGCTCCATACCGCTCCGCCCAGCGACTCATCGTAGAAGAGGCGCAGACGCAGGAAGAGCGCCACAGCGACGACGAGCTCTGCCCCTACGGCAAGGACGACGATGCGCCGCACCATGGGCGCGATTCCTCCGATCGCAGAGCTCCTGGTCTCCGTGGCCACGGACTCGCGAAGTCTCAGACCCGTCTTGCCCGCCACCACGATCGCCAAGAGAGCGGTGAAGAGCAGGACACCGAGGCCTCCGATCTGGATGAGGGCGAGGATGACCGCCTGCCCGACGAAGGTGAAATCTCCTCCGGTGTCGAGAACCGCCAATCCGGTGACGCTCAGCGCCGAGGTGGCGGTGAAGAGTCCGGACAGCAGCGAGATGCCGCCCGGTGCCACCGTAGCGGCAGGCATCATCAGCAGTCCCGTACCGATCACGAGAGCTGTGAGGTATCCGATGACCACTCGGGCGATGGCGTCACGATGGCTGCTGTGCACAGCCAGAAATCTAGCACGTCACCCGCCGAACTCGAGATACGGCGAACTCACAGGTCGAGTCCTTGCCGCCGCCGGCACCACAGCCACTGGCTCGCCGGCTCCGCCGCCGCACAGGCTCTGGCTGACAGCCCCGATTTGCTGGGTGATCGCACCCGTGTCCCTTTCGGAGATGGCGTTGAGATTACCGGCCGGAAACTCTCGGAATCCTGCTACTGTGCACAACAGCACTGTCGGGTGAAAAGAGGGATGCGATGTCGCAACAGCAGGCAGAGGTCGAGGACCGGGGCCACGGCTTCGTCAAGGCGCTTGGCACGGTCGATGCACTATTCATCGGATTCGGGGCGATGATCGGCTTCGGCTGGGTCGTCCTCACCGGAGAATGGCTCAGCGGTGCCGGCACAATGGGTGCGATTCTCGCATTCGTCGTCGGCGGCATCATCATGTGCTTCGTCGGTACGGTCTATTCCGAGATGGTCGCTGCCATGCCGCACGCTGGAGGTGAGCACAACTATCTCATCCGGGCGATGGGACCGCGCGTCTCGCTGTTCGGCTCCTGGGCGATCACCGGCGGCTACATCAGCGTTGTCATGTTCGAAGCAGTCGCAGTGCCGAAGACCGCCCTGTATCTGTTTCCTAATCTCGAACACATCAAGCTGTGGACCATCGCCGATTCTGATGTGTATCTGACCTGGGCGCTTGTCGGAACCGTGACCGCAATCATCATCGCCTGGATCAATATTCGGGGCGTCAAGCTCGCCTCGCTGGTTCAGACGTTCGTCGTCTCGTTCCTCATCATCGTCGCGTTCCTCCTACTGGCCGGTGGCCTGACCGGCGGCGAAGCTGCCAATGCCGAGCCGCTCTTCACCGGTGGCGGTGCCGGTTTCATCGCCGTCGTCGCCGTTGTGCCCTTCCTGTTCGTAGGCTTCGACGTCATCCCGCAGTCGGCGGAGGAGATCAAGCTCCCACCGGCCAAGATCGGCAAGCTCGTCGTCGTCTCTGTCTTCATGGCGATCGCGTTCTACGTCATCATCATCTGGATGACATCACTGGCGATGCCGGCCTCCGAACTGGCCACCCACGACCTCGTCACGGCCGATGCGTTGGCGACGATGTTCAATTCCGTCTTCTGGGGCAAGCTCGTCATCGCCGGTGGACTCGCCGGCATCATCACCTCGTGGAACGCATTCCTCATGGGGTCCTCCCGCCTGATGTGGGCCATGGCCGTGGCCGGCATGATTCCTGCCTGGTTCGGCAAGCTGCACCCCAAGTACCGCACCCCCGTCAACTCGATCATCTTCATCGGAATCCTCTCCGCCCTGGCTCCATTCCTCGGCTCAGCGGCCCTGGGCTGGATCGTCGACGCGGGTTCACCGGCAATCGTCATCGCCTACTTCCTCGTCAGCGTCGGGTTCATCATTCTGCGCAAACGCGAACCTGCGATGGGCCGTCCCCTGCGCATCGGGGGCCAAGGCAACGGCGGTATGGTCATCGGCGTCATCTCGGCCGTGCTCACCCTGGCGCTCTTCATCCTCTACCTGCCCATCACCCCGTTCTCCGCGCAGCTGGCGTGGCAGTCGTGGGCGATGTTCGGACTCTGGCTCGCCGTCGGCATCTTCTTCATGTTCCGCCTGCCCACCGGCGTCAAAGCAGGACCCAACGCCGAAGAGGAACTTCTGGCGAAGGTGAAGTCGCTGCGCAAGAAGTGATGGGCTGAATGTCCCGCCTGAGTGAGGCGCAACTGAAACGAGAATGCGGCCATCGGAGATTTCTCCGCTAGCCGCACTTCGTGGCGCGATCCCTAGGTGTACTTTTCCGACAAGTGGTTCTGCCAGTTGATTGCAGCATAGAGGACGCTGGCGGCTCTGTAGACGACAGCGAGCTTGTCGTAGCAAGTGGCCAAGCCTGCCATTGCTCCAGACGGCCGTAGCCGCACCCGACGACGTACCTGTCCCGGTACCTATTCGCGTTAAACTTCGGTGGTCTCCCGCCTGTGGAACCGCGGCGCGTGCGGTGATTCTGCTGGGCCCGGTGCTCGAAGATAACAGTCTCGTACCGGTACCTGCGCAAGTATGCGCGATTTGCCCGCGAAAAATTTGCCCTATCACCGAGCAACGCGCCCGGCCGATTGCGGACAGCGTCGCTGCCTGGGCGCCTGACTCGCAGCTCGTCTATCAGTTGGATGAGCATTGGGCAGTCGCTGTCCTGGCCAGCTGTGCAAAAGGTGACCGACGGCAGACCATGGCGATGCGTCTTCGCTGGCGGTCCATCACAGGGGTATCCAGGGCGTGGCCAGGCCGCCCGCATCTTCGATTCGTGCAACTTCGACAGGCTCCTTTTTCTAGGCGGGTGTTATTCGTCGCATGCTGATGATCACGCCCAATTGTGGGGGTCCACCGAAAGCGACTAGTCCAGCTGGCAGACAGCATTTACGTGCGCAGCCAAGCGCGCAAGCACGGTATCCCGGATACCGTCAGTGGTAGATGATCCATTCGACCATCTAGCGGGCATTCGCGAACGGCAAGCGTCTGCGACCGGTCGGCGCTGGCAGCAAGTCTTCGATCAACGACCGCCGAGGATGCGTAAGATTCCGGAATCTCGACATGCCTCCGGGCCTTCACCCAGCAAATTGCAAATTTGACAGACACGCCTTAGCCGCTGCGATAGGACCACTCGGGGTCAGACACCTGGTCATGCAGACTTCATGGCGGCCAGCAGCTCTGGTCCAGTCGAGGTCAGACGCACGATCGTCAGCGGCCCGGCGACGGCAATACTAATCGCGCCGATGGCGAGCCCGAGGCCGAGGTGAATGAACCAGAGGTCTCCGATCCGCAGCACCGCCGCCAAGATTCCCGGAAGCAGTGACGCGAAGAGGACCAGGGTGAAGGCCGTCATCTGTCCGCCAGCTGGGTTCCCAGCGTTCTGCCCGGTCGAGATCCGTTCACGGGCATCACGGCCGATGGCTGGCATGAGTGCGCTGAGCAGCGTCGCGCAGGCACAGGCCGTCCCGACCGAGGCAAGAGTGGCGCCCATCGCGATATACCACATCGACGAGGCAGTGATGAGGTTGAGTATCATAGTGGCCACCATGATCGGAAACCCGAACATCAGCATCCAGGAGAGTTGCCGCCCTCGAACGTCCGCGCGAACTGCGCCCGGGGTCGTCAGCAACTGCCAGAGTGCTGTGCCGTCGAGTGCGTACGTGTTAGACGCCACCATCGCCGCGAACACGGCAGCAGCGACACCTAGAAATGGTAGGCTCCAGGACCACGCAGTTGGAACCACGAGCAGGAGCATGAGCAGGGGCGTCATCCACGCGTGTCTCAGTTCGAGGGCCCGTTGCGGGTCGCGCAGCCATGTCTTCAGTTCGCGCGCAGCAACTGCAGTCATGGGATCTGTACGCCGTGAGCCTGCGCGTCTCCGGCTGAGTTGAGCCCGGGTGGTTCGCACGGTGGTCCGGCTGTTGGCCCGGGCCGGCGGCTGCCGCAGCGTTGCCGAGGTGAGCTTCACCCACACGGCCCAGAGCGCAAGTCCGACCAGCAGGAGTCCTCCAAGCGGCAGCAGCACCAGAGCAGGTGAAGCCGAAGCCGCCGCATTACCGATCGCTGCCATTCCCCAACCAGTCGGCGCCACCAACAGGGCCTGCTCCAGCGGATCCGGCAGCGCGGTCCAGCCCGCGCCAGTATGGACCTCCGTGCGACCGCGGCCCAGCTCTGGGAGGAAGAACGCGGCGACCGGAACCCACCCGGCAAAGGACACGGCCAGCAGGGCAGACATCTGGAACGCAGCGATCCAGCCGCCCAGGCGGGAACGCAGCAGGTATGCAACCAATGCGCCAGCGCTGCGGCCCAGCCATACCAAGAAGAACAGCTGTAACACGATTGCCCCCAGAGCCACGATGATGGTGATGACGCCGTGCCCCGCAGCGACGACTGCGAAGCTGCTCAGAGCCACCGCAGTGATGACTGTTCCGACACTCAGCAGCTCACTAGGCGTCAGCATCGCCGCGATCCGAAACGGACGCTGTGGCAGCGTCCGAAACCACTGCGGGTTGAGCACCGGAACCGCACCCGGCAACAGGATCGGCCCGAGCAGCCACATGAGCCCGAGAACGCTTACAGCAGCGGTCAACCAGCTGTCGTCGAGCCTGCTGGTGCTGACGAGCACCGCTGTCATCACAACGGCAGCAGCGACGACCAAGCCGGCGATGAGCCCGAAAGCTCGGTCGTCGCGCGGTCCGTGTCGAAGGATGCGAATCTTGAGCGAGACGAAGCGGCGCCACATGCTCATGCCAGCCAGTCCAGCCTGCGCTGGGGAGCCGCGCCGACGAAGTCGACGAAGGCTTCGTTGAGTGTCCTGCCCGCTGCGACCTCGGGAACTGTGCCGTCGGCCAGGATGCGGCCGCGGGCCAAGAGCGCGACACGTGTGCATGTGCGCTCGATGACATCCATGTTGTGGCTGGAGAGCAGCACCGTACCACCTCCGGTGACGTACTGCTGGAGAAGCTCTTCGATCGAGTGGGCGGAAACCGGGTCAATCGCTTCGAACGGCTCATCGAGTACGAGCACACGGGGACGGTGCAGCAGTGCAACTGCGAGGCCGATCTTCTTCCGCATGCCGGTGGAGTAGTCGACGATGAGCGTGTTCGGCGCGCGGTCGAGTTCAAGGATCGCCAAGAGATCAGCCGACCGTTCCTGCCACCTCGCGTCCATGCCGCGCAACCCGGCCGTGTATTCCAGCAGCTCTGCTGCTGTCAGCCGTTCCGGCAGCGACAATCCTTCCATCATGATGCCGAGGGCGCCAAGAGCCTGCTCCCTCTCACAGAGCGTGTCGTATCCCGCAACGCTGACTGTGCCTGATGTAGGTGCCAGCAGACCGGCGATCATCGACAGTATGGTGGATTTTCCGGCTCCGTTTGGTCCGACGATGCCACAGAATACACCTACTTCTACGCTCAGGTCGATGGCATCGACTGCGGTAGTCCCTCCGAACCTCCTGGTGAGCCCGAGGAGCTCGACTGCTGCATCGGTGGGTGCCTTCATAACATCCTCTCGCGAATCACAATTGCACCAGCGCTGTGCGCATACACCCAGCGCTGGTGCGCCTTCCGAGCGGGCCGGAACCGGGCGGAGGTGTGCGATGCTGGCGATGAGCTGTCACGGTCGATATGCGCGGACAAACGTACGCACCCCGGCTTCAATCCACATCGCCTTCTCCTCAGTGGTGATATCAGCGCGCCCCGGTGGTCCGGCTTGGGACGCCACCAGCTGGGCGTAATGTACTGCCGTAATCATCGGGTCCTCGGCTCGCAGCAGTCCTTTCTCCCTCCATCGGCCGAAGACGGCTGCCAGCTTTTCGAGTACCTGACCCGGCCCGGCTCCCCACCAGACCTCGACGAGGGAGGGGTCGAGCTGTGCCGCTGCACTGTGCACCTGGCTTATGAGGATCCGATGTTCTGCCGAGGGAGCCGAGGCTGCAAGCCAAGCAGATGCGAAGCTCTGCAACGCTGGTTCGACGTCCCCAGCAGCGTCGACACCCGACAGTTGCTCTTCGATGAGGACGGTCTCGTCGTCAGCAATCTGCGCGGCAGAATTCGCGATGACTGCAGCGCACAGAGCCGCCTTATCGGTGAAGTGTTTGTAGATCGTGCGCGTCGATACTCGTGCTGCGGCTGCAATTGCCTCTATGCTGGCATTGTCGATTCCTGAGGCCGCCAGCACCTTCCTCCCGCCGACCATAATCGCAGCGTGTTTGTCTGGACGCAGTTGTCCTGTGCGGGACCTGCTGGCGGACGGTGACCCAGAGACTGTATCCATTGTGTGACTCCTTGGGTGAATCGCATCGGACAGAGTCTGATGCGAAGGCTGAAGTAAAATTCCTATTGTACTTTACCAACCGGCTGAAGCTCAGGCTGATGCTCTGGTGACATTCGATGAGGGCACAGAAGCAGAGCCACCGCTAGTGCACATGCCGCACAGACTGCAACCAGACCCAGTTCAATGGCCATGGGCGGCAGGGCAGGGCCGGGCCGAGGAGAAAGCGAGCCGGTATTTTTGCGTCGGTATGTCCGACGAAGATCGGCAGCAGAAGCTTCGGTACGACGGGTGCCAGCAGAATCATTCCCGACCGTGAGGGCGTCAGTGCCCGAACGCCCTGCAGGAGGCTCGGCAGGTGAGCGAGCAGCCCTGCATAGCCGATGGAAACGGTGGCCAGCGCCAGCAGCCACCCCGCGAACGCCAGGTTTCTCAGCGGACCGAAGTCGATGATCGGCATCTGAGTTCGGTCCGTCGACAGCGCCAAGCTGATGACACTGAGAGCTAGGGCCCTGCAGACAGCAGGGGCACAGGATGAGCCCATCCCCGCTCGGGAGCACCGGCAACTCCGAGCATGAAGAATCCCGGGGCCTGCGCCGATCCAGTCGATGGGAACCGGCTCATCTGTGCGCGACTCGGGTAGTACCGTGGAACCGATGAACAACACCAGGCCGCCTGCGGCGAAGACCGCAAAGGCTCCTCGCCACCCGAGAGCTTCTACGAGGCCGCCCGATGAGACAGGGCAGGCTGCGAGCCCAATGGCCGCAGCAGTTCCGAACGCTGCCGGACTGCGCCGTGGAATGCTGTAGTAGCAGTTGCGACACCCGGGGCAAGGATCGCGGCCGCACCAGCTCCGGCGACTACTCTTCCCACGAGGAGCAGCGCCACGGTCGGCGCCAAAGCCGCAGCGACTACTCCGCCCCGAGTAGACAGCCGCCCCGATGCGGTACATACAACGGCGTCCGACATTGTCTCTCCGCGCTCCACTGACCAACATGAGCGACGACGACGCCAGAAAGCACCCCGTCACCACCCATGAAGCGGCATGCCCGTTGACTTGAAGATCAGCACCGATGGCGGGTACGGCCACGCTGGTGCCGGACATCGCAAGGGGCAGCAGGACACCATCGAACAGAATGACCGGCGCCGTCAGGACACTGCACCGTTCGCTGCTCATGGTGATGCTCACGCTGGGACCGAGACACGAACCGCAGCCAGGGCTTCGGCCCATACGACGACCGAATGCAGGGTTGCCGAGAGGTCGTCCGCATGCCGAGCCGCTGGGGCGAATGCGCCCGTCGCTGCAGGATGAGTCACATCTGACTCTGCGTAATCGAAGTCCGTGAAGGTTGAAAGGACAACCTGCTCGCGAACATCTGCCAGACCAAGCTCAGCAGCGATCGTGCGCATCTGCTCGACGGCTCGGACGCCCCCGTCTGCGCCGTAGCTAACGAATCCTGCGGACTTGTTGCTCCATTCGTCGTACAGGTAGTCGATCGCATTCTTGAGCGGCCCAGGCACGCCGTGGTTGTACTCGGCGATGACGAAGACGTAGCCGTCGTATGCGTCAATCGCCTCCGCCCAGCGCTGACTGTGGTCATGCTGATAGATCCCCCATCCAGCTGGGTAGGGCTCATCGAGAACCGGCAGCGAGAAATCCGATAGGTCGATCAGATCGAAGTCGACACCCGCCGGCGAGTGAGTTCGACCGTGTTCGTAGACCCAGTCGGCGACGAGGCGCCCCCGACGATGCTTGCGGGTACTGCCAACGATGATAGCAATGCGTGCCACGATAAACCTCCAATTATCGGTAAAGTAACTTTATTACTTTACACAGTAAGTGCTGTCATTCCCGTGCGCAAGAGCTCAGCAGAATTCACACGCTGGCCCCACGCTGTTTTCACTCGCAGGTCAATTACGCACGGCAGGGAGTACTCCGACCATTACAGTGCGATTGAAGTTACGCCGTAACTATGACACCTTAGTTGTCATGTATATTGCAAATTCTTCCCCTAGCCACCATCAGCCCAACGCATCCAAGATGCGCACGCCTGCGACGACGGCGTCCCATGCAATAGCTGCCGGGACCGCCCGCAGTTGGATACAGTGACGCCGAATGGATGACCACTGCAGCGACCGCCGTCGTCGGCGCCCCGCTCCCCTGAAACCCACACCCTGGCTGCACCTCGTTCTCGCCGGACTCGCAGGAGGAACGATTCTCGGCTGGGCCCTCGAGGACATGAGCCTGGGAACGGCGTACGGCCTCATGGGAGCACTCACAGGCGGTGCGCTCTGGTGCTACCTGTGGCCATTCATCCAGAACGCGCTCACCGGACGCCGAGATCGCAGAAAGCGGTGAGCCTCATACATGAATAGCGCTCGCGCCGAGGTGGAGATCATCCGCCTGCGACCCCGAGAAGTCCTCCAGGCCTCCGGTCGCCTGGTCAAGGTACAGCGACGGGCTTACCGCGTTGAAGCCGCATTCATCGATGACCACCGAATTCCACAGCTGACCGAGTCCGCAGAGAAGCTCTCGGCAGCGGAACTCAACTGGCACGTCGCGCTGACGGGCTCCGCGATCATTGCAGCGATCGCCTACACCGATACTGGACCCTCACTCGAAGTCGACCGTCTATTTGTCGAACCCTCCTGGCACCGTCTTGGATTGGCCCGCCGGCTCATCCTCTCCTTGGACTCAAAGCCAATTGACGTGTCGACTGGTCGCGAAAATCAACCAGCGCGCCGGCTGTATGAATCACTCGGCTTCTCACACCTCGGCAACGCCGAAGCACTGCCCGGATTGTGGCTGAGTCAATACAGGCGGCCGAGATGACCGCCACCGCTAGCTCTCACGGCGAGCTGGGAGCGCGCCCGCCACTCGCAACCTGCGCTTCATCGAGCCCCACACGAAACCGGCCGCACAGCGTGAGACGAATGGCGGTAGAAAGCCAAGTTGAGCAATGAGCACCAGAACGGTAAGAGCGGATCAATAGCTTCCGGTTGGCAGCCGTCTTTCTATGATGTAAAGTACTACTCGTACTTTACACCGCGCTTCGCTACTGCGCAGCGCCCGTGATCAGAGGATCCGCAATGAAACGGTTCGCCGGAGTGCTGCTCAACACCCTCGTTGCCAACGTCACGACAACCTTCGTGTGGTTCGCCTTCACGTTTTGGGTTTATCTCGGCACTCGCTCGATGCTGGCGACCGCGCTCGTCGGCGGCTCCTTCATGCTGCTCGTTGCAATAAGCGGAATTCCGATTGGAACGTTCGTCGACCACACTCGGAAGAAGAGGGTCATGGTCGCAGCCACCACCGTGCCTCTGATCACGTTCACTGCCGGAGGGCTGATCTACGCATCCGTCGGCCCGGCGCAGGTACTTGATCTCGGCGGGCTATGGTTCTGGCTGTTCGCGGTTCTGATGCTCGTTGGCGCCACCGTTGCGAACGCGCGCAATATCGCTCTCTCGACAACGGTCACGCTCATGGTTGCTGTCAGCGATCGCTCCCGGGCCAATGGCCTGGTCGGGGCGGTACAGGGAGTCAGTGCTCTCGTCACCAGCGTATTCGCCGGACTGTCGATCGGATTTCTCGGGATGGGCTGGACTATTGCGATCGCCATCGTCGGATTGGCCTTGACTTCAGTCCACCTGATCTTCGTCAGGATTGAAGAGGAACGCATCGTCATAGTTTCTCGCCGTGTGGGATTCGGCCTCGCCGGCAGCATTTCTGCAGTCCGTTCAGTTCCGGGCCTCGCGGCACTCGTAGCCTTCACGGCTTTCAACAACCTGCTCGGCGGTGCGTACATGACGCTGATGGATCCTTACGGTCTGGAGCTGTTCTCCGTCCAAGTCTGGGGCCTCCTAGGCGGAGCGTGCGCAACCGGTTTCATTGTCGGCGGTCTCACGGTCGCTCGAGCGGGATTGGGCACCAACCCTCTGCGCACCATGCTCTGGCTCCTCATGGCTATGGGCCTGATCGCCTCTCTGTTCACCATCCGTGAACTCGCCTGGTTGTATGTTCTTGGAATCTGGGCCTATATGGCTCTCGTTCCCGCCGTCGAGGCGGCCGAGCAGACGGTGATCCAGCAAGCCATCCCGTTGCGCCGCCAGGGGAGGGTATTCGGGCTGGCCCAGGCTGTGGAGTCGGCTGCGGCCCCGATCAGCGCATTCACACTGGGCCCATTGGTTGAGTTGCTCGTCGTCCCGTGGAGCCGTTCGGCAGACGGTCGCGCAACCCTAGAACCAGCGCTCGGAAGCGGCGAGATGCGCGGCGCCGCCCTCCTCTTTCTTATCTGCGGACTGATGCTGATCATTGCAGCGGCCGCAGCATTCAAGACACGCGCCTACGCGAGTCTGTCCCGGCTGCTCGGGGCCACAAGCCGCCGCGACAGTGGGCCCGGCAGCGTCGACCCTACAGAAGTCGAACAGTCGAGTTCTCCAGAAGCTGCCTCCCCGCTTCCTCCTGCCACAAAGGACGGAAGATCACGCGCAACCGGTAGTAGTCCAGCAAGAGGAGATGTCCGATGACGCAATACGGTCATCGCTACCGCCTCGGTGTCACGCCGCGTGAGCGATAAGCGCCAATCGCGATGGCCCGCCCTTCTCTGCACCTCGACTGACTCCACGTTGACGCACCCCTGCACCGCGGGCGCACTCTTGCGCGTGGCTGCGGACGTGGTGTGTGCACTCGGCAACATGCGCACCGCAGCTGGGAAGCAGTGGGAATTGACATGGTTCCAACCGAAAGCGGCAATGCTTGAGACCGCCGTAGGAATCCCCCGTTGCCGCTCACATTTGCTGGACGGCGCGTGGCAAGGCGTCTCGCTGCGAAGGGATGTGCAGACAAAGATATCAGCTTCCTCCGCAGCCGCCGCACCATCTGTCAGATGGCAGTTTCGCCTGCTGGACCAGCGTGACCGCGCTTCAGGAATCGTATGATCCGCCCCAGGATCGTTGTCTCATATGTGCCCCGGTCCGATAGAGCTCGATGAGCAGTGGACGCAGGTTCCAGCCGCTCGCCGTCAGTCCACGGAGCGTTCGGTTCAGAAAACTCCGAATTGCGAACTGGCAGACCAGACCCCGCGTGCAAAGCCGAGCCAGGACATCGGCGACGACTTTGTCGCTCAGCTTCGTCAATCCCTACACCATTGCGCCATACAACCTGTCTCCAGGCACCAGATCTCGCAGCACGAGCGTGGTCCATCGTCCGCTGGCGGCTTCAAGTGCCACCTCAACCGGGCAGTCGCGATAGGATTCGACGCTGCGCCAGTCCGCCCCGCGACGAACAACCCCGAGGATACCAACACGAAGAGCATCAGCGTCCCACCCATGTACGAACACACAAACCGGTTGACCGTTCATGGCCACAACTTGGATGCCCGCCCCAGAACGACGAGACCGACTGCCTGGACTGAGCCGTCCACCACACGTGACCAATCGTCGACAAAGAAGGCGAGTCCCAGCGATGATCGCTCCGAGCACGGAGCCTAGACCTCCACCGCCAAGCCGGAGGGGGATCCCCCTGGCCCCACCAACACCAGACAAAGGTCATCCGACTAGACCACGCGATCGCAAAGGAGTGGTCACGAGTGAAGCCCGTCAGCACCGCCAGTCTCGCTGTCCTGCATCGATCAGCGGCAAGCGCCGATCTTCGACCGTGACGACGCCCGGTCCTGCGCCTCCTCGTGCCGATTGCTTCGCCAGGGGGTTCATCTGAAATCTCATCGTTAAGAATTTTTCAGCTTGTTTTCTAGAATTATAATGCGCGAATTAGATTCTCGAACTATCCTGGAGCCATGGAACTGAGATTCAGCACGCTCAAGGAACGCCCGGAGCTGCTTCATGAGCTCCTGGAAATGGAGAACACCTGGCCGGAGTTCATCCGCCAGGATCCGATCGGCGGGCTGTACTACAACGCCGACGTTCTCCTTCAGCTCGCCGAGTACACCCTGCTGGCGTTGGATGACCACGACGGGATTATCGCCAAGGCTCACTCCATCCCCTTCCAACTACCACCGAGTGCAGAGCTTCCTGCAGACGGCTGGGACGGAGTGATTCGTCGCGGACTGCACAGCCTGCTGACCGGAAGCACACCCAACGCCGTCTCTGCGCTGGAGATCGCCGTACGATCAGACGCGCAGGGCACAGGGATCTCTGCTCAAGCTCTGGCGGCTACGCGCGCCAATGCACGGCGCCTCGGATTCCCGCAGCTCCTCGCCCCGGTGCGGCCCAACGGAAAGAAGGATCCGCACGAGGACATGCAGACGTATGCCTTGCGCACCCGCAAGGATGGCTTGCCTATCGACCCATGGCTACGCGTACACGTGCGCGCCGGCGGAACCATTGAAGCCATAGCCCAGCGATCCATGGTCGTCATCGGGACACTCGCCGAATGGCGAGCATGGACAAACCTGCCATTCGACACTTCGGGTCCTGTCCACGTGCCGCGTGCACTTGCCCCAGTACAGTGCGACGCCGAGCACGGCATCGTGACGTACGTCGAACCCAACATCTGGATCAGCCACGACACAGAGGATCAAGCTGCACCCACCAGCGATCATCCAACTGAGATTCCCGCGGCATGAAAAGGCTCGACTTCGACCTCCCATCCCGAGCCACCTGGGTCTTCACCGGTGACAGCATCACCCAGGGGGTCCACCACACACATGGCTCTCGCTCCTGGGTCGAGCTGGTCAGCGAGCGGGTTCGCTGGGAACTCGGTCGAGTGGAGGACATAGTGGTCAACTCCGGCGTCTCCGCTTGGACAGCCCACGAGATTAGCGCTGATTTTGAGTATCTTGTCGGCCGCTTTGCACCGCAGGTTCTCAGCGTATCGCTCGGGACTAACGATGCACTGGACGGCGAGCCCGGGCTGGTCAGCTTCCATCGTCGCCTCACCGAGATCGTGCGACGGGCAAGCAGTATTCGCTCCACTGTCATCCTCCATACCCCGCTCCTCGTCATGCCGGACGCTCCGGCCCCACGACGCGAGTGGCTTACTGCATATGCCGAGGTGATCCGCACCATTGCCACGAACGAAGGCGCTATCCTCGTCGATCACGAGCAGCATTGGCACCAGCACTTCCGCACTGAGTACCCAACAGCTTGGATGGACGACAGCACCCACCCCAACGCTGTCGGGCATCGCCACATTGCCGAGACCACCCTGCAGACCCTCCGGCTGGGATCTCTTCGAGAACAATTCTGAGGCTCATGATGACTGGCAGGCTGCACCAGCATCCTATTCTCATTGCCGGCCGAGAATGCACGTCCGCACGAGTGAAGGGAAACTTATGAATACCCCAACCACTGGCCTGCTCGCACCCGTGAGCACCCGCTCGGCCCGGCTCAAACGCTG
Organism: Brevibacterium antiquum; assembly: GCF_016107655.1. GTDB lineage: Bacteria > Actinomycetota > Actinomycetes > Actinomycetales > Brevibacteriaceae > Brevibacterium > Brevibacterium antiquum. The sequence goes on along the minus strand of NZ_JABASX010000007.1, from coordinate 49,282 downwards.
GGTGTTCACACGGCACTCGAATCCACTGAGCGCGTGGTCACGCTGGGCGTCGATCCCGCTCGTCGTCCTGCCATTCTGGAACCGCAGCACGCGGGCGGGCGCAGCAGTCGCCGCGTGGATGCTACTCAACCCGATCGTGTTCCCGAAACCGCGCGATGAGCAGGCGTGGGCGACAAGAGCCATGTTGGGTGAAGAGCTTTGGAGTGAGCGTCTCCGTTTTGACACTGCTTCCGCTGTCAACGCCGCATCCACTGCGGCGATGACTGTGTCGATCGCAGGCGCCTGGCGACAATCGGCTCGCCAGACTTTTCCCGCTGCTGCCGCTCAGATGACATTGACCCTCGTGTTCTGGAAACTCATGACCGACTTCTACGCCACGGCCGCGAACCCGGTCGATCGGCACCATAACACTCCACTGGCAGCGGCCTGCCGCTGAGATCACGATTCAGCGCGCTCGCTCGCTCTTTCTCGATTGCTGAAGCTCAGATCGATTCCGTCTTCACCGTCCTCGTCAAGGGCTGGATCGCGCACAAGTCCCGCTTTGAGCGCAACATTGCGAGAGGCACTGTTCTTCGGGCGAATACGGGCGAGAATCGTCTCGTCGGGTTGGCTTCGCCGCACCCAGTCGAGCACAGTTCGCGTCGCCTCGGTCCCGTACCCGCGTCCCCACGACTCAGGGCGAAGGCGGCAGATGAGGTTCAATACTCTGTGCCCTTGAACGGTCATACTCTTGACGCCGCAGTATCCCACGACGCGTGATCGACCACTCTCTCGCACACACCAATAGCCGTAACCGTTTACCTCCCAATGCCGGATCCAGCGGTCAACGAGCTCCTTGGCCTCAGGCAAACCAAACAGACGATCCGAGGGGTTATGCTCCACGGTGCGCGGATCGCCTGCGATCTCCAGGATCTGTGCGGCGTCCTCCGTTTGCGGCGGGTCGAGACACAGTCGCGCAGTACGCAGAACAGGGAGACCATTCTCCCTTCGCCCGCTTTCACAGGCGGCTCTCATTCCCTCCAAAGTCTGGTGCATGCCCTCGAACATTGTCTGGGCGAAAGCGGCGGTCCCGCCCATGTACTTCTCGGTCAGTCCCTGTGCGTAATCGGAGATCCCATCGGGAGCTTCTCGGCGCTGGATGACACGCGTTCTCCCGGCACCTGCTGCTTCGAGCGTGAAGGACCAGATGAGCCAGTTCTCATCAACGCGGAAAGCGAGCTCGGTACCGGGAGAATACCGTACAACCTCGCTATGTGTCGTCCACGTGAGTTCACCGTGGGCATTGTCGTTCACAAATCTGACACCGACTGCGATTGCTGCGGCACCGTCGAGCAGGGTGGTCGAGCGCACCTGGGGGCTCCACTCCGGTAGCCGCCGGGGGTCGCTCACCACTTCCCAAACCCGTGACAAGGGTGCATGGATGAGTACATCTGCTTCAAGATCGTGAATATCAGGCATGAATGGTTCCTCTCTGCTCACGGTGACCATTTCAGTCTCGGAGTTCGAATGGCAAGGACTGCGATCGCAGCAACGGTCACAATGACGGCGCCGACGAGGCCCCCGCGGGCGTAGCCAGCAACTGTAGCAACGATTGGTTCGGATTCCCCGGCACCTGCCCCCTTTGTGACCGACAGGACCAAAACTCCGAGCCCCGCTGTCCCGAGAGCTGCGCCTATCTGCTGAGCAGAATTGACGAGCGCGCCCGCGACGCCGGAATCGCCTGCCGCCCCTGCAGTTGCAACATCACCAGCAGTGATCATAACGACGGTCCCACCGGAGCCCAACAGCAACATGGCGGGCAGGACTCCCCCGATGTAGCCCGATGTAGGAGCGAGGAACCCCAGACTAGCCAAGCCACAGGCGGCGAGCATCAGTCCTACCGCCAGCACCGGCCCGGGTGCGATGTACGAACGGATGCGCGGCAGAACCGCCGTGACGATGATGGCACCAACTGCAAAGGGCAGAAAAGCAAGACCGATTCGCGTAGGCGGAACGTCCCAGGCACTCTGCATAAATGACGTCAGGACGAACATCCCCGCGAACATGGCGACTCCTGCGAAGAAGGCAGCCAGGTAGCCAGCAACTCGCGCCCGATTGCACATGAGGCGAGGGGGAATGAGCGGCTGCTGCGCGCTGCGCAGTGAGACGACGAAGAGACCCGCGCCGACGACGCCACCGGCCAGCAGTGCATGGGTACCGGGGTGGTGCCAGCCCAACGCACTCGCTCGATCCAAGCCGAAGATCAGCAACCCTAACGATATGCTGGCGAGAAGGGCTCCACGGGTATCTAAACGCACGCTCGCGCTGCTCCTGCGTCCCGGAATCGTCATGCAAATGCCGGTTGCGGTGACGAGCGCCAGCGGCACATTGATGAGAAGGCTCCACCGCCAAGACAGCAGGTCGGCCATTGCGCCGCCAAGCAGGAATGACCCTGCTGTACCAACGCCCATGACGATGCCCAGTGCACCGAAGGCGATGCTGCGCTGCCGACCACCGGGGTAGAGCACTGACATCAGTGGAATCGCTGTGGCAGCGACGAAGGCAGCTGCTCCACCCTGCAGAGCGCGTGCCACCAGAAGGGTTGCCGGTTCGTATGCGAGTCCGCCAAGCAGCGAGGCCAACGCGAACGCAACGAGCCCGCCGGTGAGGCAGCGGCGCAGGCCCATCGCGTCAGCGAGGCGTCCGCCGACCAGAATTAGCGTGCCGAAGGTCAAAGAGTAAACGGTCATAACCCCCTGAGCAGAGCCGTCAGTCATCCTCAGCTGAGTTTGGGCTTGCGGCAGTGCCACATTCATGATGGTGACAGATGCGAACGCCAGCAGATTCGCACCGGTGAGAAGTCCAAGAGCCCACCACCGACGCTTGCTGGCTGGCGTGTTCGGTTCAACTCCCGGTGGCGAAGAGCCCACCACAGGCCTCATGCCGCCTCGGCCCTGGCAGCCTGAACCGTGCGGGCCAGCACCGCAAGACGGTGCCCCTGACACCGAGCGTGGTCGAGCACAGGCTGCCCCGGAGCTCCGTCACCGCCGACGCTGCTGACTCCGTAGGGATTGCCACCGGCCGCGTGCGCGACATCATAGTTCTCGTAACCGGTCGGCACGATAAGGGAACCCCAATGGCAGAACGTGTGATAAAGGGCCAGCAGTGTCGATTCGTGCCCGCCGTGGCGTTCGTGGGCGCTGGTGAAACCCGAGGCCGGTTTCCCTGCTAGATGACCAGCGCTCCACGCAGAGCTGGAGGAATCAAGGAACTGCTTGAGCTGTGCCGCAGGCTGACCGAACCGAGTCGGAGTGCCGAGAGCGAATCCATCTGCCCAGATGAGGTCCTCCACCTCAGCAGTCGGTATGTGTACTGTCGCCTCAAGGTGCTCCTTCCACGCTTCGTTGGCCTCGATGATCTCACGCGGAACGAGCTCGGCTGCGCGGCGCAATCGGACTTCGGCCCCAGCCTCCTCGGCACCAGCGGCATATGCCTCCGCCAGAGCGTGAACTGAACCTGTCGACGAGTAGTAAACGACTGCAAACCTTGTCATGATTAATCAAATCCCTTTCTAGAATTCTCTTACATTAATTTATCCTGGCTGCTTGGCGGCGTCAACAGCCGATGCGAGATCGCCTCGCCGCGAGCAAAGTATTTAGATATAATGATTCTAGAAACTCACTTCGGGACTTTGAGAGGGGTGTAGTCGACATGGAGTCGCGCACCATCAGCACCAACGGCGTCCAATTGCATGCGCTCTGGCGCCCCGGCGACGGACCTGCGATCGTCATCGTCGCCGGGGCGATGGCCGACGCGGCCGACTTCGTGGCTGTCGCAGAGGCGATCGACCACGACGGCCCGATGTTCATCGTCGACCGCCGCGGCCGAGGAGGCAGCGGACCTCTGGGCACGGACTACGACCTGCTCACTGAGGTCGCCGACCTGCGCGCTTGGATTGACGAGATCGGGGGACCGGTCGTTCTGGTGGGGTGGAGCCTTGGTGGCACGATCGTCTTAGAAACCGCCGCCCGCGATGACCGCGCAGTATCCGTGATCGCCTACGATCCGCCCCTGCCGCCCTTCGCCGCAGAGGTGCTTCCCGCGCTAGCCAATGCCGACCTCGACGAACGGGTGACCATCATCAACCGGGATATCTCCGGCTTACCGGCAGAAGAGGTTGCTGCGATGCAGAAAACCCCTGCCTGGGCTCATCTTCGCGAGTTGGCCGCACCCCTGGCCGCAGAGCTCGAAGCACTCAACAGCTTCGTACCCGCACCTGGCTGGGCAGCGATCGACGCCTCCTTCCTCGTAGGAGAGCTATGTCAAGGCGTCCCGCCGTATGGCCCTGCCTTCGAACGCGTCTCCGCAGTCATACCTTCCGCGAACGTCACCGTGCTCGAAGGGCACGGGCACCTCGCTCACGTCGAAGATCCTGCGTTTCTCGGAGCCGAGATCGGCCGACTACTGAGGTCGAAGCAGTGAGAGGCCGGGGACGACCTCGCGACGAACAGGCCCGGCGACGCATCGCCGCGGCTGCGTGTGCGCTGTTCGTCCGTGATGGTTACGTCGCAACGACAATCGCAGGTATCGCCACTCAGGCGAACGTCAGCGTGCAAACTATCTACTCCGCGCATGCGTCGAAAGTCGGTGTGCTCAAAGCAGCGCACGATTTTGCCATTGGCAGCGGTGATGTGCGCCCTCTCCTCGACCGGGAATGGGCGCAGAGCATTGAGGAGATGCCCACCGTCGAAGAGGCCTGGCGAACGGCCGTCGATCACATCGCGGAGGCGACCGAAAAGGTTGCATCCATCTATTTCGTCATCCAATCAGCGGCGGCAGATCCCGATGTCGCCCTGTTGCTGGATGAGCTGCACGAGCAGCGCCATCGATTCAGCCAGGTTCTAGTTGACCGACTGTTGACCCTGCCCGGGGTTCGACCCGAGGCTAAAAGGCAGCGTATCGCCGAACTGCTCTATGCCTGCGCAAGCATCGCCTCCTATGGCCCCCTCGTCGTCGAGTGCGGCTGGACGCTCGAAGAATGGCGGAACTGGCTCTTCGAACTCGGCTCACGTGAGTTCATCGCCGGATAGTCATCAGCGCTCATCAGCGGGAGACCAGTCCGCCTGTTCCCGAATCGTGTGGAGTACGTGCAGGCAGGTGGATATCTCGTCCTCCGTCAGCTGTTCTCTGGCGACAACAAGGAGTTCCTGCTCACGCTGCAGCACGCGCTCAATTGTGCTCCGTCCCTCAGCGGTGACGGACACCAAGCGCGATCGGCGGTGCGCCGGATTATTCTGCAGCTCGAAGATTCCGAGCTCGATACCGTGGTCGACGCTGCGCTGCACAAACTGACGACTCAGCAACAACGTCTCTGCGATGCGAGGAACCGGCTGGGCAGTTGTGAGCGACAGGAGCTCGAGCACCGCACGGACACCGACAGGCAAACCAATTCGATCCTGTTCGAACGTGCGCGTTGCTCGACGGTAGAGCAGACCGACTGCGCGCATGACATCGGAAAGGTTCTCTCCGGAAGTGTTCATAACGCCATTATCCCCGCTCCACCTCGACACCTTGGGCGTCGGATATCGTGAGGTGCGCCACCGTTAAGAGCATGACAACTGAGCCACAACCGCAGAACACCGATACACTTCATGACTTCCATGTAGTGCCTCAAGGATATCCGAGGCAGGCAGATTGGAAGAAGGAGGTTCTCTCGTGCCAGTGAAATGCACCGACGAACTCAAGGCTCGTGCCGTCGAACTCGCCATTCATGCTCAAGCCGGTCCCGAGACCGCGAACGGGTTGTCGGCTGGCAAGTGACAAACCACATGCGCGAGTCTCCTGCCAGGGGTGCGCTAACAATGGCCCTGCCCGCGAAATATCGTGCCGGCGAAGACGTATCGGGGCTTGTCCACCACCCTGGTCAGGGCGTGCAATTTCAGTCGATCCGCTCCACCACTTTACGGGGACCTACACCTAGCCAGCTACCACTCACCGCGAACAGCAAATCATCCCGGCGCACATGTATGAATTGGCACTACGGGCACCTCGTGCCAAACCAGCGGGTGCCATTGGAGCTGCTGGCAGGCAGTAGCCGCGCGGGAAGTCTTTGGCTCTGTGGTGAGTAAGATGCCCAACTATGGTGAGCGAGATACCCAGGTGCGGGCACAAGCGAGCGCGGCCACCGGCATAGTGCACGGTGACCGCGCTCGGATCAGGGGAGCGAAACTCAGAGGCAGAGACCTCCCACTATCCAGTCACTCGTCGCAGATCAGACGGCGGCGTCGAGGCCGTTCATCTTCAGTCGTTCACGCTGGTTGGGGTTGACGCTTGGTCGGAACGGCATCTCCACCACCTCGGCGCGGACGGGCTCTCCCGGGGTGTCGGCGAAGGGCTCAGGCAGATGCACCCAATATTCGGTACCCAGCTCGCTGGCGTCGACCGGCACATGGGCCATTGCGATATTGGCTTCGAGCTCCGGCGAATACCACGGCGAGGTCACGTAGCCGACGGCCTCACCGTCAGCGGTCGCGCTGACCAGCCAGAAGTCCGGGGCGTAGTCCGTGATCGGTTTGCCGCCGACCAACAGCCCCACGAGCTGAGTCCGAAACGGTGGAGTTCCGGCTGCGATCTGCTCACGAACAGCTTCGAGCTTGGCCTTGCCGATGTAGTCGGCTTCCTTCTTCCGCGGCACCTGGTAGGCGAGGTTGACCTGGAACGGGTAGGTCTCGAAGTCCATGTCCTGACCCCACGAGAGGATGCCTGCGGCGATCCTGCGGTGATGGCTGGGCGCTACGACCTTGAGGTTGTAGGGCACACCGGCTGCGAGTACCGCGTTCCACATGTCCTCGGCATACTTCGTCGAGTCCTTGAGGTAAATCTCGTAGCCCTTCTCCCCCGTGAACCCGGTCTGGGAGATGATGACATCGTGCCCGCCGACCTGGGCCTCCATGAGTCCGTAGCTGGGCAGGGTACGTCCCTCCTCACCGACGAGGTCGGCGATGACATCGACGGACTTCGGTCCTTGGACCTGCACCGGCGAAACGTCGATCTCCTGGATGGTGACGTCGAACCTGCTGCCGACATTGACACCTTGCAGCCAGAGCATGAGATCGGTATCGGAGAGGCTGAACCAGAATTCGTCGATCGCCACCCGCAGCAGGATCGGGTCGTTGAGGATGCCTCCGGCCTCATTGCACAGGATCACGTAGCGAGCGCGCATGACTGGGATCTTGGTCGCGTCACGGGTGATGACGAAGTTCACGAACGCCTCGGCGTCGGGACCCTTGACCTGGATCTGACGTTCGACGGCGACGTTCCACAAGGTCACGTCGTTGACGAGGGACTGGTACTCGACCATCATCCCGCCGTCTTCGCGGGGCACATAGCCGCGCGGGTGGTACATCCGGTTGTAGATCGACGCCCGCCAGCAGCCTTCCTGCATGGACAGCTCCCAGTACGGGGACTTCCGCACTCGGGTGTCGATGAGCATCTCGACCGGTGTGGGGCCTGATTGGCGTAGGTTGATTGGGACTTGTCTGTCGCTTTGGTCCACTGATGGAACGTTGTTGTCCATGATGTTCCCTGCCTCAAACAGTTCTATAATATGGAACTGGATTCCCATATTATGGGTACAATTAGTGTAGGATCGAAGTATCGGCGGACGCAAGGGTTTCCGAAGAGAATCATCATTCGTCGACCACTTCCCAGGAGTCTCTCAAGGGAGCCGAGGATGTCACAGGAAGTTCTGGCCTCACTGCTGAAATCCGCGCGGTACGAAATCCTCCCCACCGCGGGCGTGGTCGACCGCGTCCACGAATATGTCGTGCCCGGCCGCGTGATCACCGTGACCGCCTCGACCGGCCTGACTCTTGAGGCGACTCTGTCCACGGCAGTGCAGCTGCAGGCGCTCGGATTCCATGCGGTGCCTCACATCGCGGCACGAATGGTCCAAGGCAGAACCGAACTCGAGGAGATCGTCGACCGCCTCACGCAGGCCGGCATCGATCGGATCTTCGTCCCGGCCGGCGACGCCACCCCTCCTGCGGGGGGCTATGCGGGAGCACTCGACCTCATCATCGACCTCGCAAGCATGGCGGCACCGATCCAACACCTCGGCGTCAGCGCGTATCCGGAGACCCATCCGCTCATCTCCGACGATGTCACCGTCCAAGCGATGTGGGACAAACGCGACTACGCCACCCACCTTGTGTCGAACCTGTGCTTCGACCCTGGAACCATATCCACCTGGCTGCCCAGGGTACGAGCGCGCGGCATCGACCTGCCACTCATCCTCGGCATCGCGGGCAAGGTGGAATTGGCGAAGCTGGCCCGGGTCGCATCGAAGATCGGGGTCGGCGAATCGACGCGGTTCCTGCGCAAGAACACCGTCACGTTCACCAAGATGGCCAAACCCGGCGGCTACAACCCCCGGAAGTTCCTCGACAAGCTCGCACCCGTCCTGGACAACCCGACCATGGGCGTGGCCGGTCTCCACATCTATACCTTCAACCAGATCAGGGACACGGAGATCTGGCGGCGCAGGCAGCTTGCGGCTCTCGGTCACAACGACGAGGTCCCAAGCACATCCTGAGGCAGCAGACATGCCTGACCGGCGACAGATTCGCGTCACCATGTCACACTTCGAGCCCGCCATCCGACGACGTTGGTGACAGGCGAAATACGTCTGTCGCAGCGTTCCCACCGGAACGTGCCGTTCCTGTCAGGAAAGGACACTCATGGCTCGCATCAGCCTCGACCAGGTCAGCAAGAAGGGCTACTCCCATGTCGCTCGGCTCGACACCTACTGCCGCAGTGCACTCGGCGACGAACTCTACGATCTCATCAAGCTCCGCGCCTCAATCGTCAACGGCTGCGGCTTCTGCGTCGACATGCACTCCACAGACCTGGAGCGGCTCGGCGTCTCGTCCCGAAAGCTCTTCGCTGTTTCCGCCTGGCAGCACGCCGGTGCCCTGTTCGATGAGAAGGAACGCAGCGTCTTCGCCCTCACGGATGCGGTGACGAAGCTCGGCCCGGAGACCGTGACGGACGATATCTGGGATGAGGCGGCCAAGCACTTCAACGCCGAGCAGCTCGGCGACCTGCTCCTGTCCATCTCCACGATCAACATCTGGAATCGCCTGGCGATCGCCACCGAGACCACTCCGCCGGTCGGCGACGAATCTGCAGCACCCGCCGAGGTGACCGTCGCCTCGGGCGCGAAATCAACGGCCGACTGATCTACATTGGGAAGGTGGACGAGATCGAGCTCGGCATCGCTGAGGACACAGACACCATCACCGAGGCGACCCGCGCCTGGGACGCAGAGAAGGGTCGCCTGTTCGGAATCGCCTACCGCATCCTCGGCGATGCCGGCCATGCTGAAGACGTGGTCTCAGAAGTCGGCATTGCCGCAGTCGTCCACGAACGCAAGACCGACGAGGCCATCACTTCCTGGCCGGCCTGGCTGACAACGGTGAGCGTCCGACGTGCGATCGACCGCTCCCGGCACCTCGCAAGCATCAAGGAGGACTATCCCGGTCCCTGGCTGCCTGAGCCGGTCGCGACCGATCAGCTGCCTGAGGACGCGGTCGCGAACCGGGAGCTGCTGTCACTGACGCTTCTCCATCTTGCCGAGCAGCTGAGCCCAGAGGCTCGAGCGGCCTTCGTCCTGACTCGGGCATTCGATATGAGCACCGAGGAGGTCGCCCGGATTCTCGAGAAGAAGCCGGCCGCTGTGCGCCAGATGGTCTCACGGGCGGCACGCCGTCTCGACGTTGACCAGCCGGTGACTCGTGCAGCGGACAGGACGGTGCTGACTCGCCTCATCGATGCCATCCACAGTGGGGATCTGTCCACCGCACTTTCGCTGCTGCTGGCCGAGGACGCTGTGTTCTGGGCCGATGGAGGAGGAAAGGTCTCCTCCGCGCTCAATCCGATCTTCGGAGCCGTTCGGATCACCCGGTTCTTCGGCTCCGTCATCACACCCGGTGACCCGAACGGTCTGGACTTCAAGGGGATCGTCGACGTCAACGGCGGAGTGGTCGTCGCTGTGGTTCGTGCCGGTCACGACCATGTCCTTGAGGCGCAGGTCGATGCCGCCGACCGCATCTGCAGCCTGCGCCTGGTGAGCAATCCGGACAAACTGGCTCGGATCTGAACTCGCAGGAAAACTTCTCACTCCTCACCGGGTTGAGGCCGATCAAGACGCGAGCGAGATGCTGCCACCACCGCGAGAATATCGGCGACATGAGTCGGGAGCAGGACTACCGGTGGGTGACCTTGCGTTTGAGGCTGCGGGAGAGCAGGCCCGCCTCGTCGACGAGAAGTTTGCCGACGGTCTCGTGATGGTCAGCGATGCGCATGGTCGGACCCGAGATGCCAACGGCTGCAACGACTCTGCCGTCAACGCCGTACACGGGAGCGGCCAGGGCATCGAGTCCCTCTTCGAATTCCTCGTGCACGATCGCATACCCACGTTCGCGCACCTCGGCGAGGTTGTCCATGAGGTCCTTCCGGGACCCCAGCGTGTACGGAGTGCGCCGTTCCAGACGGCCAGAGGGGACGGGGATGATGTCGAAGGCGTACATGATCTTGCCCAGCGCCGAGCAGTGCGCCGGCACCTCCACGTCGACCCAGTTGGTGGCGCCGAGGACGAAGGTCGAATCGACCTGCGCGACCTGCACGACACCCGTGGAGCTGGGGACAGCGAGGTTGACCGTCTCCCCGGTCTCCTCACTCAGCCGCTGCAGCGTGGGATCGGCCGCGGTGACCAGCGTTTCGACCCGATCGAAGCGCGAAGCGTAGGTCGCGAACAGAGAACCTCCGCGATAGAGCCCCTCGCCGTCACGTTCGACCAGACCGTTGCGCTCGAGGGCGGAGAGCAGGCGTGAGGCCGTCGAGCGAGCCAGCTCCGTCGACTCCACCACCTCGGTGTAGGAGATCGGGTCATCCGACTTCACCACCAGCGACAATATCTCTGCCGCGCGATCGATCGACTGGGTCCCATTGGTCATAGCGCTCAACTCCGTCGGGGAAAGATATGCCGCGGCACCATCGGCACTCCGGCGGCATTCACCCTACATCACACGTGGTTCGCCTCTGTCCGTGTTGTGTCATGTGAGCTACAGTTTCGAAATGAGCAACAGCGAGACGAACTCCGGCTCCGTGCAGTCGGTTGACCGCGCGGTCACGATCCTCGAGGTCATCGCCCGCACCGGGCTCGCCGGCGTCACCGACATCGCCGCCGAACTCGGCGTGCACAAATCGACTGCCTCGCGCATCGTCTCCACGCTCGAGGCCCGCGGCCTCGTCGAACAGGACCAGCATCGCGGCAAGTACCACCTGGGTCTTGGCATCCTCCGTCTCGCCGGGGCCACCACCGCACGTCTCGACATCGTCCAGGAAGCCCGCCCCATCGCCAAGCTCTTAGCCGAACAGACCGGTGAGACGATCAACGTCGCCGTCCTCTCCGACGGCGCGGCCCTCTACCTCGACCAGGTATCGGGCAACGCCTCTGTCCAGAGCCACAACTGGGTCGGCCAGCGCATCCCCCTGCATGCCACTTCGAACGGCAAGGTCCTCCTGTCGGGCCTGAGCGAGGCCGGCATCCGCACCGCGCTCGAACCGAAGCTGCCGACCTATACCCCGCACACGGTGACCTCGATCCCCCGCCTCCTCACTGAGATCGCCGAGGTGGTCGCCGCCGGGCACTCGATCGTCATCGATGAGCTCGAGGTCGGTCTCACGGCCGTGTCTGCACCCATCCGCAACGCCCACGGCGATGTCATCGCCTCGATCTCGACCTCGGGCCCGGGCTTCCGCTTCACCGACGCAAAGGTCGATGCCGCCAAGGGCCTGCTGGTGGCTGCGGCCGCCGACATCTCGTCACGGTTCGGCTGGCGCGAGCGCTGAGCCTTCCACGGTCTCCAGCGCTGACGAACGCTCGCTGAACAAACCCTTGACACACCTCGGCGGGCGGAGGACGATCGAAGCACCCAGTTTCACATAGTGCGTCACGTTGCATAGTACGCAACATGTGCCGTTGAAGGCGAAGATGCCTTCGGAGAGGAGCCTCCCATGGCTTCCATTCCCACCCAGGCCAGTGTCGTTGTCGTCGGTGCAGGCATCGTCGGCAACAGCCTCGTCCACCACCTGGCCGAACTCGGCTGGAGAGACATCGTCCACGTCGACAAAGGCCCGCTGCCCAACCCGGGCGGCTCGACCGGTCACGCCTCGAACTTCATCTTCCCAGTCGACCACTCCCGCGAGATCACGGACCTCACCCTCGACAGCGTGCGCCAGTACAAGGAACTCGGCGTCTTCACACAGTCCGGCGGCTTCGAAGTCGCCCGCACCCAGGAGCGCATGCAGGAACTGAGACGCAGGATGGCCTCGGCGAAGGCCTGGGGCATCGAATCCCACCTGGTCACCCCCGAAGAAGTCGTCGAGAAAGTCCCCTTCCTCGACCCCAGTGTCATCGTCGGTGCGTTCTGGACACCGACTGTCGGCGTCGTCGACTCCGTGGGAGCGGGCACGATCATGCGCGAATCCGCACAGAACAAGGGCGCGCTCACGGTGTCACCGAACACCGAGGTGACCGGCATCGACGTCGAGAACGGGGCGATCGCACGCGTCCACACGACCAAGGGGCCGATCGAGACGGATACGATCCTCATCGCCTGCGGAGTCTGGAGTCCGCGCATCGCGGCCATGGCCGGTGCCGCGATCCCGCTGACTCCGGCGGTGCACCAGATGATCAGCGTCGGCCCGGTTCCCCAATTGGCCGAGCAGACCGGTGAAATCTCCTTCCCGATCGTGCGCGACATGGACACCTTCTGCTACGAACGCCAGCACGGCTCGGACATGGAGATCGGCTCCTACGCTCACCGGGCGATTCTTCACGAACCCGACGAGATCCCATCGATCGAGGCCGCGAAGCTCTCCCCCACGGAGATGCCCTTCACCGACGACGATTTCGACCCGCAGCTCGAACAGGCCCTCGAACTCATGCCCGATGTCCTGTCCAACCCCGACGTCGAGATTCGCTACGCGATCAACGGCCTCCTGTCCCTGACTCCCGACGGCGCTCCCATCCTCGGCGAATCACCCGAGGTCCAGGGCCTGTGGTCGGCGGCAGCGGTGTGGGTCAAGGAAGGCCCGGGCGTGGGACGAGCCGTGGCCGAGTGGATGACGAACGGATGTCCGGAGGTCGACGTCCAGGGCGCCGACATCGCCCGCTTCCACCCACACCAACGCACGCGCGAACACGTGCGGGCCCGCACCTCGGAAGCCTTCATCAAGACCTACGGCATCGTCCACCCGGGCGAGCAGTGGAACTCCGACCGCAATGTCCGCCTCTCCCCCATGCACGCACGCGAGAAGGAACTCGGCGCCGTATTCTTCGAAGTCGCCGGCTGGGAGCGTCCCCAGTGGTACGAATCGAATGCGCCGCTGCTCGAGGAATTCGGCGAGCGCGTCATGGACCGCACAGCCGAATGGGACTCCCGCTGGTGGTCACCGATCATCAATGCCGAACACCTCGCACTGCGCGAGCGCGCCGGACTCGTCGACCTCTCAAGCTTCGTCATCTTCGACGTCTTCGGACCTGCGGCCCTCGATGCCGTCCAGTCCATCGTGCTGGCCCAGATGGACGTGAGCATCGGTCGAGTCGTCTACACTCCGGTCCTCGACGAGACCGGCGGGTTCCGCTCGGACCTGACCATCATGCGACTGGCCCACGACCGATTCCGGGTCGTCACGGGCGCTGCCCACGGCATGGTCGACGTGAAATGGTTCGCCGATCGGCTCCCGGAGACGGGCACCCAGATCACCGAGCTCACCTCCTCGTGGACGACGATCGGCCTCTGGGGACCACGAGCACGCGACATCCTCTCCCAGGTCACGAACGCAGACGTCTCCCACGAAGGCTTCAAGTTCGGCACAGCCCGGACCATCGAAGTCGGTTCGCTGCAGGTCCTGGCCTCCCGCATCTCCTACGTCGGCGATCTGGGTTGGGAGCTCTACATCCCCATGGAATCCGGACTCAGACTCTGGGACGTCCTCACCGAGGCCGGGACAGAACACGGCCTCGTGCCGGTGGGACTCGGCGTCTACGGCACGACCGGTCGCATCGAGAAGGGCTATCGCGCCTTCGGTGCCGAACTCGACTCCGAGCGCAGTGTCATCGAGGTCGGCATGGCCCGGCCGAAGGTGAAGTCGCAGAACTTCGTCGGCCGCGACGCCCACCTGCGCCACCGCGAGGCGGACCCGAAGGCGATCCTGTGCTCGCTCACGGTCGACGATCACAGGAGCGCCAACGGCGAGAAGCGCTACATGCTCGGTGGGGAACCCATCCGATCACAAGACGGGCAGCCGCTCATCGACGGGCACGGGCACCACGCCTTCGTCACCTCGGCGGGGTCAGCCCCGAGCCTCGGCAAACATGTGCTCATGGCCTTCCTTCCTCCCGCCGAGGCGGTCCTGGGCAACCAGCTCACCGTCGTCTACATGGAGGAGGCCTACCCGGTGACGGTAGCCTCGATCGACGCCACCCCTCTGTTCGATCCCAGCAACGAGAGCATCAGGAGGTAGACGATGGACATCCTCGTCTGCATCAAACGCATCCCCGACATCTCTGGCCAGATCACGCTCGACGCCTCAGGCACGGACATCGACGACTCCGGCCTGGGCCACACCACCTCGGCGCATGAGGAATGCGCGGTGGAGCTGGCCATCCAGACGGCCGCAGCCACCGGCGGCAAGGTCACGGTACTGACCTTGGGCCCCGCCGAGGCGGTCGAACAGCTGCGCGCGGCCGTGGGCGTGGGCGCCAACGACGGAATCCTCATCGAAACCGAGGATCCGGGTGCGTTCGGGCCCGAGGACATCGCCCAGGTCATCGGCGACGTCATCCGCGACCGCGCCGAAGGGGGCCAGAGTTTCGATCTTGTGCTGCTGGGCAATGATGCCGCCGACACCGGCGACTTCCAGGTTCCCATCCGCCTGGCCTACGACCTCGAATACCCGGTGCTGACGGGGATCCAGACGCTGAGCGCGACCAGCGGCTCTGGCGGACCGGGAGCGATCGAAGCCCACGGGATCGGGCCGGCCGGAACGGAGATCTTCTCGCTCGAGCTGCCGGCCGTCATCGCAGTCCAAGAGGGCGGCGTCGACCCGCGCTATCCCTCGATCACCGGACGGATGAAGGCGAAGAAGGCTCGCATCGCCGAATATGCGGCACCCGAACCGGGTGCCGGAAATCCGCGCATCGGCCTCGAGCTGCCACCGGACACAGCGAATGAAGTCACCATCCTCGGCGAGGGCCCGGAAGCAGCTGGGGCCCTGGTCGACGTTCTGGAAGAGATCGGAGTGATCAGGTCATGACTCTCGTATTCGTCGAAACCGATGAGAGCGGTCAGGTGGCGCTGACCTCCGCCGAGGCGCTCACCTTCGCCCGCACGAACGCCTCAGCCCTCCTCCAACAACTACCCGACGGCGCCCCTGATACCTCGCGCGAGGTGGCTGCGCCGCCGTCGGGTAGTACGGAGGCTGTCGTGGTGGGGCCGCTGAGCGAGGAGGCCGTCGGAGAGTTAAGCCGCCTCGGCGTGAGTCGGATCCACCACCTCGAGTCTGCTGATCTCGAGGCGTATTCGGCCACAGCTTGGGCGCAGGCCCTGGTCGACATCGCGCCGGAGACCGGGGCGGTTCTGGCCTCGGGAACGCCGCGGGGCATGGAGCTCATGACCCATGTGGCTGTGAGAACCGGGGAGAGGATGGCGGCCAATGTCGTGGCCGCCGATGAGGAGGGACTGCTGCGGCAGGTGCTCGGCGGGGCCGCGTTCGAACGTCTTCAGCTCGGCGGTGACCTGCAGGTTCTCACCCTGGCCGGTCACGCCTGCAATCCCGAAGAGACAACACCGACGACACCGGAGATCCTCACCCACTCCCCCGAATCGGCGGCCGAGGATCTGCGCACCCGCGTTGTTCGCACCGAGGTCGAGACCGACGCTGACAATGACACCTCGGGCCTGACCCAGGCCCGCGCCGTCGTCGGTGCTGGTCGCGGGGTCGGCTCGGAGAACGGATTCGGCGAGGTCCTCGAGCTCGTCGACCACCTCGGCGGGGCACTGGGTGTCTCTCGTGTGGTCACGGGTCTGGGCTGGCGACCGCATTCAGAGCAGGTCGGTCAGACCGGCAGTCGGATCACACCCGATGTCTACATTGCCTGTGGGATCTCAGGCGCAATCCAGCACATGGCCGGCATCGAGGGTGCGAAGACGCTCATCGCGATCAACACCGATGAGGAGTCGACGATGGTCCAGCGTGCCGACTACGCGATCATCGGAGACCTCCACGAGGTCATCGGCGCGGTCAACGAGGAGATCAGGAACCGGCGCGGCTGACCTCAGCCCCTGAGCTCGTTCACAGTCCCAATTCGGCGATCACCGCGTCGGTGTCGGCGCCGATGACCGGCGCCTGCCGAGGTTGGCCTGCACCGGCCATGCCGTCTGAAGTTGCCGCGCCATCTGCACTGGCCGCACCAGTTGAGGTGGGGGCAGCTGCCGGGCCGAACCTCGGTGCCGGTCTGGGCTGCTCGATTCCGGCCTCATCGGTGTAGAAGAGTCCGCGGTGCTGGTTATGAGGATCGGTCTTCGCCTCGGCCATGGTGCGGACCGGTTCGACGCAGGCATCGCGACCGGTGAAGAGCTCTTCGAGTTCGGCCAAGGTGTGTGAGGCGAGCGCCTCGGCGAAGACTGGCCGCATGAGGGGCCAGTGCTTCGGCTGCCAATGGTTGATCTCGCTCAGCGGTTCGGGCAGGCGGTCCTCGATGTCGAGAGTGCGCACGAATTCGGCGAAGAAGGCCGGTTCGATGCAGGCAACGGACACGTACCTGTCATCGGCGGTGGGATAGACATCGTAGAACGGTGCTCCGGAATCCAGGAGGTTGCGCCCGCGTGCGTCGTGACGCCACATGCCGATCTCGGAGAAGCCGTGCATCATCGAATACAGGAGATTCGCGCCGTCGATCATGGCCGTGTCGACGACGGTGCCGATGCCGGTGGTGCGGGCACTGGTGAGTGCGCCGAGAACGCCGACGACGAGGAGCATGCCGCCCCCACCGAAATCGCCGATGAGGTTTGCGGGGAACTGCGGCGGCCCATCGGCGCGACCGAGCTGGTTGAGCAGTCCGGACGAAGCGATGTAGCCCAGGTCGTGGCCTGCCTTCTGCGACTTCGGCCCGTCCTGTCCGTAGCCGGTGATGCGGCCGTAGACGAGGGCAGGATTGAACGCGTGGAGATCGTCAGGGCCCAGGCCCAAGCGTTCCGCTGCGCCTGGGCGGAAGCCTTCGATGACGATGTCGGACTTCGCAGCCAGGGACCGGGCGAGGTCGATGCCGGCTTCGGACTTGAAGTCTGCGGTCATCGACCTCTTGCCACGGTCGAGAACAGGGTTCATGGGCTGGCCGGCTGTCTTCGGCGGATCAAGGCGAATCACCTCGGCGCCCATATCTGCCAACATCATTGAGGCGAAGGGGCCGGGGCCGATTCCGCCGAGGTCGAGAACACGCACGCCTTTGAGCACTGCCATGATTTCCTTTCGTTGATCAAACCTGCTTCACTATAGAACGATCGATCAGGACCGAAGAAACAGCAGGGCCGCACCCGACGATAAGAGATCCCGGTGATCAGGACCGTCTGGTCACCCTGGTAACGTCCCATAGTCGGAGGTGGAGAGCCTCCGACGCAGATGAGTCGAAAGGTTGTCCGTGAAGACATTCGAGTATTCCCCAGAGGTACGCTGGTCCGATCAGGACATGCTCGGCCACGTGAACAACGCGCGCATGATCACCCTCATCGAGGAAGGCCGCATCAGGTGGCTCCACGAGGCCAAGGCTGGGAGTTTGACCGGCGGTGGCATGCTCGTCGCCAACCAGTCGATCGACTACCTGCTCCCCGTCATGTACGGCCCCGAACTCACAATGACGGTGACCATCAAGAGGATCGGCAACTCCTCCTTCACCGTCCACACCCGCGGTGACCAGAGCGGCCAGAAGGTGTTCAACTCCGACGTCGTCCTCGTCCACATCGACCGGGAGACCGGCAAGCCCTCGCCGATCCCCGAGGGCATCCGCAGCATCCTCGGAGAATACCTCGCCGAAACCGACTGATTACTCAGTGGACCATCGGCGCGCAGATGCAGGCTCGGTTGCCGTCGGGATCCTCGAGAACCCAATAGGACGGAGCAGCTGTGTCGCTGACGAGGTGGCCGCCCGCAGCGAGAGCTGCAGCAATCCGCTCTTCGGCCTCGTCATGGCTCACCCAGACATCGAGATGCCAACTCTGCGGGACGGCTGACTCCGGCAGAGGGAACTGGCTATCGTCTCGTGGCTTCTGCCACCACAGCAGCGTATTCATCTGACCAGTTGGATCGACGAGATCACCACCCGCATGCACTCCCGCAGGTTCACCGCCGAGGAGTGCCGCGTAGAAATCAGACACTCGATCACTTGAATTCGTGTCGAGAGCGAATTCGGCCTGCATCAGGCTTGCGGTGTCAGCAGTCAGACCCGCTTCAGCGGCGATCGTGCTGATCTTTCGAGCGAGAGTGATATCCCGGTCGGTCACGCCGCCGACCTCGTGACTGCCCACAGTCACGGTGACACCGGTCTTCGTGAGAGTGATGTCGGGGGCATGGCTCGACAGTTCTGCTGCCTTCCCGATCGCGTTGACGAAGGCAAGACCTCGGCCGAATTCGTCGGTTCTGAACCTGGACCTGATCGGCCCTGCCAACTGCCGCCAGTCCTCGACGTCAGCGTCGAAGATCTGCGAACTGGTGAGAACGCCATCGTGTCCCACAACTCGCTCCTCCCGTGATGCGTGATTGCGTTTGGTCGCAGGAGTCACGTTATCGGAGGAATGGTGCCTCTGCGGGAAGATGGCCGTTCTGTTCATGCCCGATCGGACCTCGTGCCCATAGCCTGGGAACATGAAACTCGACGCGATCTCAATCATCACCGCAGACATGTCCGCAGCAGTGCAGTTCTACTCCTCGCTCGGCCTCGACTTAGTCGACGGCGGCGCGGATGCTCCGCACACGGAGTTCTCCTCGGGCAGCCTCCGCCTGCTCCTCGACACCGAGGCGGTCATGCTCAGCATCGATCCCGAATGGACCTGGCCGACCGGTGGCCACACGATGTCCCTGGCCTTCGACTGCACCACCGCCGAGGCGGTTGATGCGACATTTACCCAGCTCACTGTCGGTGGTGCCGGTTCAGATTCCGTGGCGGGAGTCGTCCACGAACCGTGGGATGCGTTCTGGGGTCAGCGGTACGCCGTGATCTCCGATCCCGACGACAACTATGTCGACCTCTTCGCAGCGCTGGACTCATCGGCCCAGCAGTGACTTCTCGTCTCTCCACAGATGGGCCGCATCGGCGTAGCCGGCTGCCGTTGCGGCCGCTGTGCGGGTGGAACCTGCGTCGATGAGTGCCCGCGCGGCCTGCCAGCGCAGGACCTTCGACAGGTGTTTGGGTCCGTAGCCGAACCATGCAGCGGACAGCCTCCGCAGCTGCCTGGGTGAGTATGCGAACTGTGCGGCCACCTCGGCGATGTCCGGCGCCGGTGATTCCTCACGCACACCGAGCAGACCCGCCAACTCAAGCGGCGTCGAATCGATGTCGGCCCGAGCCGTCAGCATCTCGGCGATGTTCACCAGCTGCCTCTGCCCGACACCAGGTCCGAGTTCGGGGACGGTCGTGCGACTGCCTGCAGTCACCACAGCATCGAGAGGGGTCACCCTGTCGGCGAGCTCGGCCGCCGAGGTGGCCAGCAGCTGCGGGAGAACTCCGGGGTCGAAGCGCAGCCCCACGACCGGCTGGGCCGCACCACTCGTCGACGCAGAACGGAAGGTTCGTGCGGTGGAGTCTGCTCCGGCGACGACGACGCGGGAATCGATGACGATGAGATCCATGCAGCCGTCGGGCACGATGAGGGAAGGCTCGGACGGGACGCTCACAGCTACCTCGGCGAGGGCCGATGGCGGGTGGGCATCGGGGGTCGACGTCCACAGCGAAGCGCGGAGCGTGGGGATGCGCATCTCCGTGTACATAGGATGCTCGGCCTTCTTCAGTTTCGAGCGGTATTCTAAGAACTCATCGGCCCGTCCCAGGCCGACGCCGTCTGTTCTCAGACTAGCCGGTACGAGACTCCCCCAGGAAGGAACAATGGCAGCTGCATCCCCTTCGCCGACATCAGCACGTCGGCAGGCACGGCATGTCACTGTCTTCCTCGACGTCGACGGAGTGCTCAACTCGTACCCGGTGCCCAAACTGCGCATCATGACCGAGGGGCGCAAGAAGATGCAGGCCTGGCACTACGAACTGCACTACAAGCCTGCGGTGCTCGCGTTCTTCGACCGTCTCGTCGAAACCCACGATGTCGACGTCGTGTGGCTCTCCACCTGGTCTCAGCGGTGCAAAACGGAGCTGGAGCCGAAGTTCGGTCTGCGCAACTCCTTCGAGGTCATTGAGATGCCCGATGAGTCCCACAACCGCTACGCCAACGATCCGCACTTGTGGTGGAAGGCCCGCGCGATGGAAGACTGGCTCGCGGAGCATGAACACGGTCGCGCCGTCTGGATCGATGACGACCTCGCAGCACCGGCCACTCACGACTACTTCGTCGAACACTATCCGGCGAACCGGCTCAAGCTCATTGCTCCTGAATTCGCGCAGGGCCTGACGAAGGCGCATCTGAAGGAGATCAAGGAATTCGCCTACCCGAAAGAGGATTCATGACGCGTATCGGTCTGCTCGATTCCGGACTCGGTCTGCTCGGCACCGCCGATGCACTGTTCCACCTGGCTCCGCACGCGGATCTGATCCTGGCCATGGACCCGGACTTCACCCCCTACGGCAGCCTCAGCCCCGAAGCCCTTGAAGCCAGGGCCCTGAACTCGGCAGCAGTGATCGCCGAGTGGGAGCCAGATGCGATCGTCATCGCCTGCAACACCGCCTCCGTCCAAGCCCTCGAGGCCGTCCGCGCCCGCTACGAACCCGACATTCCCGTCATCGGCACCGTGCCGGCTGTGAAGATGGCCGCCGGAACCGGGCAGGACTTCGCCATCTGGGCGACCCCGGCCACGACGGGCAGCGCCTATCAGCAGAACCTCATCGACACCTTCGCCGCCGAGGTGACCGTCTCCAAGGTGGCATGCCCGGGCCTCGCCGAGGCGATCAATGAGGCTGACATCGCCACGATCGATGCAGCGATCGATGCAGCCCTGAACCAGATGGATCCCGGCATGGAGACCATCGTGCTCGGGTGCACCCACTACGGCCTGGTCGCCGACCGGATCATGGCCGCCCGGGCCGGTGCGATCACACTCTTCGACTCCCCCATTCCGGTGGCGAAGCAGACCCTGCGCCGGATCGGAGTCGAGGCCCACGGCGTCAGCCCGAATCAGCCCGACACCGGCGAGGTCATCGCCACCTATGCCTCCGGTCGACTCGTGCGCCTGCCCCAGTCACTTGATGCCTATCCCGCCGGAAAACGACTGTTGGCGCGAGAGCGAATCGCGGCAGCAACGTCCTGATGGTCCGCGACTCTTTGAACCATGGCCGGGAGTCGGCTCGGCATTGTCGCCGCGCCGGGTCTTTTTTGCGGCAACGGGGTTAATCTGAAAGGACAGGCAATCGTCTGAGGAGGCGGTTCGATGTTCTTCTTAATTCTCATCTTCGGTCTGATCGCGCTCGGTGCCATCGGCCTCGGAAACAGCCTGAAGATCGTCAAACAGTACGAGCGCGGTGTCGTGTTCCGCCTGGGTCGAGTCACCGAGGAAGCCAAGCGGCCCGGGATGACGGCCATCATCCCATTCGTGGACAAGCTGGAAAAGGTCAACCTGCAGATCATCACCATGCCGATCCCGGCTCAGGAAGGCATCACCCGTGACAATGTCACCGTCCGGGTCGATGCGGTCATCTACTTCAAGGTCGTCGATCCCAGGCGTGCCATCGTCGATGTCGAGAACTACCAGCTCGCCGTCGGACAGGTGGCGCAGACGTCTCTGCGCTCGATCATCGGCCAGAGCGAACTCGATGATCTGCTCACGAACCGGGAACGGCTCAATCAGGGTCTGGCCATCATGATCGACAGCCCAGCCGTCGACTGGGGTGTCCACATCGACCGGGTCGAGATCAAGGACGTGGCCCTGCCGGAGTCGATGAAGCGATCGATGTCACGCCAGGCAGAGGCCGAACGTGAGCGTCGTTCACGCGTGATCATCGCCGACGGTGAGTTCCAGGCCTCGAACAAGCTCGCTCAAGCCGCAAGTGCGATGGCGGATACGCCCGCAGCTCTGCAGCTGCGTCTGCTCCAGACGATCGTCGAAGTCGCCTCCGAGAAGAATTCGACTCTGGTTCTGCCCTTCCCGGTCGAGCTTCTGCGTTTCCTCGAGGGGAACACACCGAAGGCGGCTACGGCCTCAGCCGAGGACGT
Organism: Brevibacterium antiquum; assembly: GCF_016107655.1. Classification (GTDB taxonomy): domain Bacteria; phylum Actinomycetota; class Actinomycetes; order Actinomycetales; family Brevibacteriaceae; genus Brevibacterium; species Brevibacterium antiquum. The sequence continues at coordinate 26,807 of NZ_JABASX010000007.1, read as the reverse complement.
CCCCGCGGGGATGTCGAGCAGCGAGAGCACCTCCTCGGTGGCGAACGCCTCGTTGAGCGCCACCTTCGGGGCCAAGGACGCCAAGGACACAGAACATTCGTTGGACGATCTCAGCGGGATGGTCCGTGCCCTCTCCGATTCGATGAGGCTGAACGAGACGATGCACCTGCCCGCAGCGATCAAACTGCCGCGCTCAGCGAGCTTCCATACCAAGTGACTACGCTTGAGACATGGACCTGAAGCGCACCGGCAGAACAGTCATCGTCAACGGCGTCATCGCCTTTCTCGTGGGTGTCCTCATGATGGTGTGGCCCGGCACCAGCGCCGAGGTGGTTGTCCAGATCTTCGCTGTCTGGCTGGCCGTCATCGCCGTCTCCTCCTTCGTCCTCGCCCCGAAGGGCGAACGCTCGGGGAGCTTGGTTGCCCGCTCAGTCCTGCTGGTCCTCCTCGGCGCGCTCATCTTCCTCTCACCCATGTTCTTCGCGTCCTTCGTCGCCATCGTGACCGGGTTCGCCATCATCTTCTTCAGCTTCCTCGCCGTCACCGTCTCCCTGTTCATTCGCCGGATCGGTGTGCGGATGTGGTGGTTGCTGACAATCATCGGAATCGTCGGCATCATCCTCGGCGGCTTCTTCCTCTTCGCCCCAGAGTCCGGGGTCACCGCACTGATCTTCACGCTCGCGATCTTCATCGTCATCGTCGGCATCGCCTTGGTCTCCCTCGGCTGGCGTCTGCGCAAGACCGCTGAGGCCATTCGCCAGGATCCACACCGCAGGCCACCTGAGGATGGTGGCGGCGAGATCATCAGCGGCGAGATCATCGAATAGGTTTCGACCACCTCGGCGAGTTCAGCCACTCGTCCCGGTTTCGGTCGAATTCGACTCGAACTCTGGATCTATGGCACGGCTCCGTGCTAGCTTACTCAGCATGGGAACATTCAATCGCAGCGCAACGACAGCGCTGAGCTTCTACATTCGTGATCGCCGCGCCTGACAGCGCGCTCGATTCACCTCCTGTGATCCACTGACCTCATCGAAGTCTCGGCACCACCGGTCCATTGATGGACTGGTCGCCGCCGAACCGATCGAGCAGGATCTGTAGCAGCGCGTTGTCGACCCGGACAGTCATCAGCATCCGGGGCGAAGCCGCAATTCTCTGACACATGTCTTTGCGCATTGCGCTGCCTTGGGTGCTCCCTTCTTCACTTCCGGAGCGCGCCCATGCGACCTCATTCATCATTCGGCGGCCGACACGAACTCGGCCAGAACTTCCTGCATTCACCCTCAGCCCTCAACACGATCGCGAACCTCACTCGCGCCACCACCGGTTCCATTCTGGAGATCGGGCCCGGCACCGGTGCAGTGACTGCTCAGCTGTATCCGCTGGGCAGACCGCTCACGCTCGTGGAACTCGACGAAACGAGGATCAGTCACCTTGAACACTCATTCCCGCGCGCCCAGGTCAGACACGCAGATGTCCTGAGGTCCAGGCTCGATCAGCCCGTGATCGTCGGCAGCCTGCCCTTCCACCTGACCACACCCATTCTGCGCAGACTCCTGCGCGCCAGCAGATGGCAGAACGCCATTCTGCTCACCCAATGGGAAGTGGCCCGCAAACGCGCCGGTGTCGGCGGATCGACCATGATGACCGCCCAATGGGCACCGTGGTTCGACTTCCGGCTCATCGAACGCGTACCTGCCCACGCCTTCACACCGAAGCCCAGCGTCGACGGCGGCATCCTCACCATCGATCGCCTGACAAACAGCCTCGTGCCAGACCGGCACAGGTCGGACTACCAACAATTCGTCCGCACGGCCTTCACCGGACGCGGACGTGGGATGAAAGGAATCCTCACGACAATGAACCTCACTGACCGCACCACGCTGCAATCGACCATGGACCGCAACGACGTCAGAGGAGACACCTTGCCACGAGATCTCAAACCCGAACAGTGGGTCGGACTGTATTCGGCCCTCGGCACGACCGAGACAAGCACCGTGAAGAACCCATCGGCTGCACAGAAGCAGAGCAGAAAATCACAGAAGAAGGGAAACACCATGCGAAACGACAAAGGACACAAGAACCCCAGCGTCGCGGCCGGAACGGGAGAGATCCCCGTGATTGCCGAGAAGCCGGTGATCACAGGCGAGATTCCCATCGTCGGCGCCGACCAGGCGGCAAAGAAGCTCGAGGCCCAGATTCCGGGAGTCGACCCTGAGGCCAAGACGAAGAGCCACGACAAGGGACACCTGCAGGCCGAGCGCGGTTTCATGCCGCAGCACGGCAAGCCGTCCCAGCCTCAGCCGCGGTGGAATCTGCCACGGCGCCAAGGCTGACGGCTGAGGACTGACAGCTGACGGCCACACCACACGCGGGCACGAGCCAATCGTGCCCGCGTGTCCATCATCACAACCAGAATTCCGCTCGGCAGACATACTCACTGAGCTCGGATCAGATGGCGGCTGTATACCATCTGACCAGGAACTTCACGTAAACACACGATAAACTACGGCTATTGTGCATCTCCTGTTCGCCGGAGGAGCTGAGTGTGTTCATCTTCCATTCATCCACCCCTTAACCTTGCGGACATCCAGAGTGCGAATCATGGGAGACAGCTGGAAATACATCTCATGATCTTCGCTAGGAGACGCGCATGACCCAGGCTCTGGCACCAGAGACCTTCACACCGACGCAGACCGTCGGCCGCAGCAATGATCGTCGCTGGCACCTGGCCTTCGGCCTGCTGCTCGCGATCACTCTCATCGCCTTCACCTTGTGGTCATTCGGCTATGTCAGCCAGGGCGCACCGCGCATGGTGCTAATCACGACGGTCATCTTCGGTGCGTTCATGGCCTTCAACATCGGAGGCAACGATGTGGCGAACGCCTTCGGCACCTCGGTTGGTGCAGGCACCCTGACGATGAAGCAGGCGCTCCTTGTTGCGGCTGTCTTCGAGGTCAGCGGTGCGCTGCTGGCCGGCGGCGATGTCACTGACACCATCAAGAGCGGAATCGTCGACCTCGGCGCCGTCTCCCTCGACCCGATGGAGTTCGTCTACATCATGATGGCTGCCCTCCTCGGTGCGGCAGTGTGGCTGCTGATCGCCACTCGCATGGGCTGGCCGGTCTCGACCACGCACTCGATCATCGGCGGCATCATCGGCGCCTCCCTGACCATCGGCTTCGTCACCGGCACCGGAGGCTTCGCCATGGTGCAGTGGTCAGAAGTCGGCATGATCGCGATCTCCTGGGTCCTCTCCCCCGCGCTCGGCGCACTCGTCGCCTTCCTCATCTACGGGGCGATCAAGAAGTACGTCCTCGGCGATGCCCTGTCAAAGACCCTGAAACCCCACATGCTGGCTCCCACCGGCGAGAGCAGCCACGCTGCGGACCCCGGAATGGACCTTGAACGCGATCCCGATACCACGGCTTCGGACGATCAGTCGGTCGGTTCGCACTCCACACTTCAACGTTGGGTTCCGCTCATCGCCGCAGGCGGTGCCGTCATCCTCACCGCAATGCTCCTGTTCAAGGGCCTGAAGAATCTCGATGTTGCAGTCGGCGCCGTCGGAGGCACCCTCGTCATGGCGATGATCGGCCTCGCCGTGTGGATGGCCGTCTTCGTCTTCGCCAAGACCCTGCGCAAGCAGACTGTTCCCCGTGCGACCTACGTCCTCTTCTCCTGGATGCAGGTGTTCACCGCCTCGGCGTTCGCCTTCAGCCATGGCTCCAACGACATTGCGAACGCGATCGGGCCTTTCGCCGCAGTCCTCGACGTACTCAAGACCGGCAACATCAGCTCCGAGGCGACCGTCCCCTTCGCTGCCATGCTCACCTGCGGGATCGCCCTCGTCGCCGGCCTCTGGTTCATCGGCCGCAAGGTCATCGCCACGGTCGGGACCAAACTCACGGAGATCCACCCTGCATCCGGCTTCGCCGCCGAGCTCGCTGCCGCGACCGTCGTGATGGCGGCTTCAGTCAGCGGCCTGCCCGTCTCTTCCACCCACATCCTCATCGGTGCGATCATCGGCGTAGGTCTGGTCAACCGATCGGCGAACTGGAAGCTGATGAAGCCGATCGCCATGGCCTGGGTCATCACCCTGCCGGCCGCCGCGAGCATCGGTGCCATCAGCGTCCTCAGTCTGCGCACGTTCTTCGGCTGACCCTCCGATAGTCGCCTCGGCGGCCTACACAGCGGGCCGCCGAGGCGACTTCCTCATTCACCGACACCGGTGGGGATATCGACACCGACGGTTCCGCTTCTGACATCCATGTCAGCCTCTGCCGCTAGAATCATTAACACGTTCACGAGTCGTGGCCATCGGTACCTGGCCGGCCACGCGGCAACCCGTCATCGACCGGGTGCCCCAGGGATAGAACGGGTCAGCGCCACATGGTGTTGGCAAGATTCGATCCGGGCGCATGGTGCCCGAGAAACGAGTGTCACTGTGTCTCACGAGGCAACCGAGCGCTGGCCGGGATTCTCCGAAACAGAAGCCCTCGAATGGAGCCGTGTAATCCTCCACCATTCTCCTGGCCCCCTGCCAGCCAGCATCAAGGCTCAGATGTCGGCGGCGATCAGGAGAGGAACTCCGGTCGCGGCACCTGGTTGGGCTCGGACGGCCGAACAGGCACGCGACTGTGGATTCACACCGATCCTCTACCACTCACTATTCGCAGTGCTCCATGTGATCGATCCGAGTTCCTTCAGGTCACATCCGCTCCATCGCCAGGTCACCCACCGCAACCAGGTTCCGGGCGTCCCGTTCGAAGCCGAGCTCTGGCAAGAGTGGCCACGGCTGGTGCTCAAAGATGGTCTCTCACCGGGGACAGCGGCCGAACTGGTGCTCCTGTTCGCGACATCAACCTGATGCCTTCAGATACACCGCCGAGGCGACCGGACGATCCACGTCTATGCGTTTCACGTCGCTCTGTCCTGCTCCGGGCTGCTTCGATGCGAGAGGTTCGCTGAACACCGAAATCGAGACAGCTCCGCCGCCTTCTCTCTCGGTGACGTCGAGGCGTGCACCCGGTCGCACCCCCACCTCGGCGAGGTGGGAAAGGACTGAGGGGTCCGCGTCCGAGACCCGGATGACCGTGTAGGACCCGGGACCAGCCTCAGCGAGGAGGAGCGAGGACTCATGGGACTCGATCTTCCCGTCGGGGCCGGGGATCGGGTCCCCGTGAGGATCGGCCTGGGGACGGCCGAGGAACGCGTCGATGCGATCGACAAGCCGGTCCGAGGCCGCATGTTCGAGGATCTCCGCCTCATCGTGGACCTCGTCCCAGCCATAGCCCAAGGATTCGACGAGGAACGTTTCGAGCAGGCGATGCCTACGCACCATCGATAGCGCTATCGTCTCCCCCTTCGAGGTCAGCACCGGAGGGCGATAGGGCACGCGGACGATGAGCCCGAGTTCGTCGAGACGTTTGAGCACCTCGGTGACGTTGGCCTTCGTGGTGCCGAACCGGTTCGCCAACTCGGTGGCAGTCATCGGTGTCCCGCCCCATTCCTGGGCCGACCAGATCGCCTTGAGATAGTCCTGGCTGACCTCGGACACTTCGCCTGCACGCATGCGCCCAGCGTAGCCGATGGGATCATCATCGGTCCTCGTCTACAGTCGAGGGCGAGACCTGAGCAGACCCAGCGGAGCAGACGACGATGACCATGCACCTCGGCCGCACCATCACCACCGGTGTGATCACCGCTGTCCTCTTCATCGGCATCTTCGCTGCGATGAATGCCGGACAGCCGTTGAGATCTGACGACACTGCCGACCCGTCGAATGCGCCCGGTCTGGGGTTCGGTCTTCTTGGACTGTTCTCGGTGATCTCTGTCGTGGTCTCGTTCGGGCGCCGGTCCTCGATGTACGAGCGGCAGCGACGTGAAGGGGCGGGACCGACATTCCTCATCGTGCTCAACGAGTATTCCTTGGGCGGAATCCTGATGATGGGACTGATCCAGGCCGCCTGCCTGTCCCTGACGATGCTGATCTGTCGCGGTTTCGCCGTCGACACCGGTGCCCCGGGCACGTTATGGGCAGAATTCTTCTCCACCCCACTGCCCTTTCTCGCGGTCTTCGCAGCAGCCTGGGCGAGTACGAACATCGGGCTCGCATACCTATCTGTGGCGATGCTCGTGCGCACAATCGTTGTTCTCTCGATTCTCGCGCTCTTCCTCTTCATCGGTCTCGGCGCCGCGGTCATGATGGCGTTCGGAAGGCTCGAGTTCGCAGACCCCGTCGCAGGCTTCCTCGCCTCCGGTCTCGCTCTGCTGGTCACGATTCCACTGCTCATCGGTGCACGGAAGCTGGCACTGGCCAAAGCTCCGGCCCGAGTCTGACCTCAGCCCGGGTTCAGTCTGTTCCGCCCCGACACGAGGGGTCGCGGATCTGGAACAACTTTCGCCTGCGGGAGAAGGTGCAGCCTGGAAGAATCACAGCATGAGGATGAGGACGCATAAGTTGAGCACGACTCTGGTCTATGCAGTGGCTCTCGCACTATTCATGGTGGTCATCTTCGCCCTTGCGAACGCCGGCATCGACCCCCGTGCCAGCCGCATCGGGGATTTCGACCCCAAAGGCGCCGCGACGGCGTGCTTCGGCCTGCTTGGCCTCTATCACTCGATTGCGATCGTCTTCTTCGACGAGGATGACTCTTCGAAGCCAGCCGCTGCGGCCGCCGATTCCCACCTTCCCAAGGCACCCGATTCGTACACCGGTTTCATCCGACAGCCCTGGTACAAGGTGCTGTCGGTGGGACCCATCTTCGCGGTCTTCTGCACAGCCTCGGTGTTCATCTGGCATTCGTTCGCCGAATTCCCGGGACGTCCGGGAACGGTGTGGGGCGACTACGCTACATCGCCAGTTCCCGCCCTGACCCTCTTCCTCCTGTGCTGGGCCAGCACCAATATCGGGTTCATGTTCGCCTCCATCGCCGAGGCGTTCAACCGGGATCGGTTCGGTCTCTTCATCACGGCGATGGTCATCATGTTCATCGTCGCCCTCGGCATCACTGTCGGTTTCATATTCCTCCCAGAGCAGTCGACCGGCGCGGCGCTGACGATGGCCGCACTCGCTGTGCCCTTGACCCTGATCACCGTCATCGGCGCCCGCGCCTGGGCCATCGCCCGAGTGGATCGCTACGATGCGAACCACCCCCGACTGAGTGCTCGGGAGCGACGGCGTTCGGAGCAGTTCGGTCCCGATCATCAACGCCGGCCCGCTCCAGGTCCGCCGCCGTTCGACATGCTCCGAGATGGGGAGCAGCTGCTCATGCACTTCAAGAGCGAGCGGACCCCGGAACCGCAGATGCTCATCGCCACGAATCAGAGGTTCGTCCGTGCCTCGATCCTCGGATCCGATCGGACCTTCATTCTCGAACAGGCCAGTCCCGGGCAGCTCCTCGGCGCCAGTTCTGAGCGAGTGGGCCACGATCTGATGACGACTGCGCACTTCCGCGACCGCCAGGACATGCGCGTCGTCGGTGGAGATCCCGAACAGTCCCGGGCCTTCGCCGAGGCGGTCAGTCGTCTCGCACGAACCGGACAACTCCGCGGCTGAGCTCCGACCTGGTCCACGGCTGAGAGCCAGACCGTCACGGTCCCTCCTCGCAGCCTCTGCCGGGCCACGCGAGCTACCTGAACGTAACGAACTTGCCCTGAAAATAGGGGGCGGAGTCCCTGGCAAAACACCGAGAGTCTACGATAGATCGGTGCCCTTTTGGGCGAGTCCAGAGTTTCCGACCGGAGGTTATGCGTGCAGGATCCCAACGGAGAGAAGATGAAACGGCCCATCGTCGAACGTGAGCGCTTCGGCGGTACCGACAGATCTGCCCGAGACGTCGACCCCGAGAAGCGCCCTCCGATCTCCAGCACGGAGATGAGCCGCGGTCCCGCCGAGCTCACGGACGAGCGGGGATCCCGGGTCAACTGGAAGGTCTTCATCATCTCCTCGGCGGTGATCCTCGGCTTCTCGATCTGGGCGATGCTCATGCCCGACTTCGCGCAGTCGACGATGAAGTCGATCGTCGACTGGATCGCGACGAACCTCGGCTGGTACTACGTCCTCACGGTCACCGTCGTCATCACCTTCGTCCTCTGGGTCGCCCTGTCCAAAGAAGGTTCGGTGCGTCTGGGCCCGGACCATTCCCGGCCGCAGTACAACCTCTTCACCTGGGTCGCGATGCTCTTCGCCGCGGGTGTGGGCATCGACATGCTCTTCTATTCGGTGACTGGGCCGATCACCCAGTTCCTGCAGCCGGTCAACGCCGATCCCGAGTCGGCGGCCGCCGCGCAGGACGCCGTGGTGTGGACGATGTTCCACTACGGCATCGCCGGCTGGTCGATGTACTCGCTGCTGGGCATGGCCATGGGCTACTTCGCCTACCGCTGGGGCATGCCCCTGTCGATCCGCGCAGTCCTCTACCCCTTGCTGGGCAAACGGGTGCGCGGAGCCACCGGTGACGTCATCGACATCTTCGCGCTCGTCGGCACCGTCTTCGGCGTAGCCACCTCGATGGGCATCGGCGTCGTCCTGCTCAACGTCGGCTTCTCCGAACTCTTCGGTCTGCAGCAGGGCCTCGCACTCCAGATCGCCCTCGTCATCGTTGCGGTCATCATGACGATCGCGGCCTGCACCTCCGGTGTGGACAAGGGCATCCGCTTGGTCTCTGAGCTCAACCTCTGGTCCTGTGCCGCGATGATGCTCTACATCCTCGTCACCGGCAAGACGGCCTTCCTACTCAATGCATTGGTCGAGAACATCGGCCGCTTCATCTTCACTCTGCCAGAGCGCACCCTGTCCACGTTCGCCTATGTCGATGACGGCTCTGCCTGGATGGGCGCCTGGACGCTGTTCTTCTGGGCATTCTGGCTGGCCTGGGGTCCCTTCGTCGGATTGTTCCTGGCCCGCATCTCCCGTGGACGCACACTGCGCGAGTTCGTCATCGCTGCGATCACCGCGCCCGTGATCTGCGACTTCATCATCGTCTCGATCTTCGGCAACTCCGCCCTCTCAGAGGTCTTCAGCGGCAACAGGGACTTCGCTCAGCAGGCCATCGACTCACCCGAACAGGGCTGGTATGCCCTCCTCGACATGTTCCCGGGCTCGACGTTCCTCATCGGCCTGGCCACGCTCTCCGGTCTGCTCTTCTACCTCACGAGTGCGAACTCGGGTGCGATGGTGATGTCGAACTTCAGCTCCACCATCCCCAACCCTGAGGAAGACGGAGCGAAATGGCTGCGGATCTTCTGGGCCGTCGTCACCGCTGTGCTGACCATCGCCATGCTCGTCGCGGGAGGGGTGACGACGATGGAGTACGCGACCCTGATCTTCGCCCTGCCGGTGACGGTCATCGCCTACCTCGTCATGGCCTCCTTCTCAAAGGTGCTGCGCATGGAGCGAGCAGAGAGGGAGGGCCGGACCCGCAAGCGTCGGACCACGGCCGTCCACGGTGGCCGCACCCCGGAGAAGACGTGGCGTCAGCGCCTGGCCACTCTGCGCTCCTACCCATCGAAGAAGTCCGTGGACAGGTTCGTCAACGAGGTGGTCGAACCGGCTCTGGAAGCTGTGGCCGCCGAGTTCCGCGAACTCGAATACACTGTCGAGCTGACTCAGGAGATCGGCCCGGAATCGGGGATCACGGAGTTCACGCTCATCGTCGACATGGACGAACAGCGCAACTTCCACTACCAGGTCGCCGCTGTCGAACACAATGTTCCCTCATTCGGTGCACGCAATGCCCCGCGCGGCGATGACGTGTACTACCGGATCGAGGTCTTCACCCAGACCGGTTCCGAGGGCTATGACCTCATGGGTCTGAGTGGGCAGCAGATCATCGACGACGTCCTCGATCGGTACGAGAACCACCTGTCGTTCCTCGCCTATTCGCATGAGCACTCGTACCAGTCGGTCGTCACGCCTCCGAGTCCCCCGGCCACGGATTCGATTCCGGCGGTGCCCACCTCGGCCGAGGAAGTCGAACAGGTCGAGGAAGTCGAATCGGAACCTGCCGGCAAAGGCCGCTGATGCACCAGACCGTGCAGGCCCGCTGAACCAGCCAGCTGGAGAACCGAGCCGAACGTGAACCGAGGCTGTCCCCGACACCGGGGGCAGCCTCGGCGCATTCATCGGGGTGTTGCACGATCGCGTCCTTGGCACCATAGTCGAGTCAGGGATGTCGTGGGCTCGGCGAGACCCACACGGATGCGAGAACCGGGAGGTGGTTCGCCGTGGACATGAACGCGGTGCTGTCATTCTTGTCAGCCGAGGACTATACGATCGCCCGCGAGGTCCTCCAGCGCGGATTCGGTCTCCTCTTCTTCATCGCCTTCCTCAGCGCCTGGAACCAGTTCCCCGCCCTGCTGGGCGACCATGGGCTGACTCCAGCACCACGGTTCATCGCGGCCACCACCTCCGCTCAGGCACCGAGCCTGTTCCGGTGGAAGCGCTTCACCTACACCGACCGGCGGCTGCGCATCGTGTGCGGCATCGGCATGATCGCGGCGGTGACCGTCGTCGTCGGCCTCCCCCAGGCCGGGCCCGCGTGGACGACGATCCCGGTGTTCGGACTCATGTGGTGGCTCTACTTCTCCATCTCGAGCATCGGGCAGCGCTTCTACGGCTTCGGCTGGGAATCGCTCCTGCTCGAGGCCGGATTCCTCGTCGGATTCCTCGGCTCTCACGAGGTGGCTCCCTCGCTGCTGATGATCTTCTTCCTCCGCTGGTTCGTCGTCCGCGTCGAGTTCGGGGCGGGCATGATCAAGATGCGCGGGGACAGCTCCTGGCGGAATCTGACCGCCATGGACTATCACCATCAGACCCAGCCGATGCCGGGCCCCTTCAGTCGCCGAGCCCATCTGATGCCCGGATGGTGGCATCGCGGTGAGACTCTTGGCAGTCACGTCGTCCAACTCATCGCACCGTGGCTGCTGTTTCTGCCCCAACCCATCGCATCCTTCGCCGCCGTCGCCATCATCATCACACAGCTCGCACTCGTCACCACCGGCAACTATGCCTGGCTGAATTGGGCGACGATCCTGCTTGCCTTCGCCGGGATCAGCGACTCGTTCCTAGCCTGGATCGTCGGTGGGCCCTGGCCCGGGTGGGGCTGGCCGATCGGGTCCCTCGCCGAGGTGGCGGGATGGTCGACGTCGAACGCTGAGTTCGGGTCGGCCGGGTCGGCCGAAGTCCAACCGCTGTGGTGGGCGATCCTCATTGCGGCCTTCGTCGTGTGGCAATGCGTGCTCAACGTCCCCGCCCTGCGCAACCTCTTCTCGCCACGTCAGAAGATGAATGCCAGCTTCAATCGGTGGGGTTTGGGCAACGCCTATGGCGCCTTCGGGTCGATGACTGAGACCCGTGACGAGATCATCATCGAAGGCACCCTGGATGCCGATGCGACGATGGACTCGGGAGACTGGCGGCCCTATGTGTTCAAGGGCAAACCCGGGGACGTGCATCGTCGTTCCCCGATCGTTGCGCCCTATCACCTGCGCCTGGACTGGCTGATGTGGTTCGCGGCCCTCGGTGACTACCGGCAGTCCTGGTTCTATGCGCTGCTCGAACGCATCGGTGACGGGGACGCGCAGATCCGAACGCAGCTGGGCCCTGACCCCTTCGACGGTCAGGCACCGGCTCTCATCCGGGTCCGGATCTTCACCTACCGCTACGCCACCGGTGAGGAACGACGGCAGGCACGGGAGGACGGACAGCCTCGGCCGTGGTGGGTGAGGTCGAATCCTCGCACCATGGTCGAGCCCACGGACCTGCGGGAGGGATGAACGGCTCTGCAGAACCGGACGCCCCCGCTGAGCTAAGCGCCTCCACGGCCCGATTTGCGCAATTGCGCAGGTGAGAAACTTGCTCCGCTGCTCAGCCAGGCCTAAAGTTAATGTGCATTAACTTTCCGATCCTGACTCAGGCTCGGGCACCAGTTTCCGATTCAGGAGCCGCCTTGCCCCACCTCAGACACCACAATCCTGCCCGCACACTGACAGCCGTCACCGCGTGCGCCCTCACACTCGGTCTCACCGCCTGCACAGCCGGCAGCTCCGCGCCCGAATCGGACGTCGGCGAGGGAGGCAAGCCTGTCGTCCTCACCACATTCACCGTCCTCGCCGACATCGCAGAGAACGTCGCCGGAGAGCATCTCGACGTCGCGTCGATCACCAAGGTCGGTGCCGAGATCCACGGCTACGAGCCCACCCCCGGAGACATTCGCAGAGCCTCGCAGGCCGACCTCGTCCTCGACAACGGACTGAATCTCGAGCAGTGGTTCGAGCAGTTCGTCGGCGACCTCGATGTCCCCCATTCCGTCGTCAGCGAAGGAGTCCAGGAGCTCTCGATCACCGCGGACGCATACGCCGACAAACCCAACCCGCATGCCTGGATGAGCCCGCTCAATGTGCAGATCTATGCGCAGAACATGGCAGAGGCCTTCAGCGACCTCGATCCCGATCACACCGAGGACTATCACGACCAGGCCGAGGCCTACAGCACCCAATTGCAGGACGTCCAGGACGAACTCCTCGCGGACCTGTCAGTACTGCCGAAGAAGAAGCAGGCCCTCGTCACCTGCGAAGGCGCGTTCTCCTACCTCGCCAGGGATGCTGAACTGGCCGAGAAGTTCATCTGGCCGGTCAACGCCGAAGCGCAGGCAACACCCGGTCAGATCACCTCGGCGATCGAATTCGTCGAAGCCAACGACGTGCCCGCAGTCTTCTGCGAGTCCACGGTCTCTCCGGCCCCGATGGAACGGGTCGTCGAAGCCACCGATGCAGAATTCGGTGGCACCCTCTACGTCGATTCGCTTTCCGAGGCCGACGGCCCGGTCCCAACCTACCTTGATCTCATCCGTCACGACGCGTCTGTGATCACCGAAGCCCTGACAGGAGAGAACTCATGAGCACTCCCGCCATCGCCGTCAACGAAGTGACCGTCCACTACGGGCCCGTCGTGGCTCTCGACCGTGCTTCCTTCACCCTCGAGCCGGGCCGGATCTGCGGTCTGATCGGCATGAACGGGTCCGGAAAGTCGACGCTGTTCAAGGCGATCATGGGCATGGCGGCGCCCGATTTCGGTACCGTCGCCATCAACGGCGAATCCACTGCCTCGGCACGGCGGGCCGGTATCCTCGGCTACGTTCCGCAGAGCGAGGACGTCGATTGGGACTTCCCTCTCTCCGTGCGTGAGGTGGTCATGATGGGCCGGTACGGACACATGGGGCCGCTGCGCCTGCGGAAGAGAGCCGACCGCGAGGCGGTCGATGAGGCACTCGAACGCGTCGAACTCACCGAGTACGCCGACCGTCAGATCGGCCAGCTCTCGGGTGGACAGAAGAAGCGGGCCTTCGTTGCCCGGGGAATCGCACAGGGTGCCACGATCCTCCTGCTCGACGAGCCCTTCGCCGGTGTCGACAAACGCACCGAAGCCACGATCACCAGCCTACTGAGGGAACTCGCCGCCGCAGGTGCCACAGTGCTCGTGTCCACCCACGACCTGCACGCACTGCCCGACTTAGCCGACGAGGCGATTCTGCTCATGCGCAGGGTTCTGCTCCAAGGCGACCCCCAGGAGATCCTCCAGCCCGAGAACCTCGCCCTGGCCTTCGGCCTCGACGTACTGAACGCAGGTGCAGCAACATGACCGCCTTCAACCTCCTACTCGAACCAATGAGCTATGACTTCATGCTTCGCGCACTGGCAACTACCCTGATCGCGTCCATCGTCTGCGCCGTGCTCTCGTGCTGGCTGGTGCTCATCGGCTGGTCGCTCATGGGAGATGCGGTCTCGCATGCTGTGCTACCCGGAGTCGCCCTCGCCTATGTCCTCGGCGCACCGTTCGCGCTGGGGGCCGTGGTCTTCGGATTCCTCGCCGTCGCGCTCATCGGCGCCGTGCGTGATACGAGCCGGATCAAGGAGGACGCCGCGATCGGAATTGTGTTCACGACGCTGTTCGCTCTTGGGCTCGTACTCATCTCCGTCGTCCCCTCGCACACGGATCTCAACCACATCATCTTCGGCAACCTCCTCGGCGTCTCCTCCTCCGAGCTGCTTCAGGTGACCGTCCTCGGCGTCATCACCCTGACGGTGCTTGCGGCGAAGAATCGGGATTTCACCCTCTTCGCCTTCGATCCCACTCACGCTCATGCTCTGGGGCTCAATCCGAAGCTCCTCGGTGCGACTCTGCTCGGCCTGCTCGCGCTCACCTCCGTCGTCGCGCTGCAGGCCGTCGGGGTGGTCCTCGTCGTCGCCATGCTCATCATCCCCGGCGCCACCGCCTATCTGCTCACCGACCGGTTCCAACGCATGCTTCTCATCGCCCCGGCGATTTCGGTCGGCTGTGCGCTGGTCGGGCTCTATGCGAGCTACTACCTCGACACCGCTTCGGGAGGCATGGTCGTGCTCTCCCAAGGTGCCGCCTTCGCCCTCGTCTACCTCTTCAGCCCCCGGCACGGACTGATCGGTCGGCGCCTGTCTATGCGCAGGCGGCGGGAGATGGTCAACACGAGCTCCTCCGTTGCCCCGCATTGACCGCCGGGGCCGCGCAGTCGCGACTGACGACATCGACGTCACCCCCGGTCTGGCGGATCCGACTCAGTCGATGCCGAGTGCCAGAAGCACGATGAGCACGATATTGAGGGCGATAATGAGCGCCGAGGCGAGGATCGCGACGATCGTGATGATCCGTGAGTTCGCGTACTGACCCATCACCGTCCGGTTCATCGTGAGCCTGACCAGGGGAATCATCGCAAACGGGATGCCGAGGCTGAGCACGACTTGGCTGAGAACGAGCGACCAGGTCGGGTCCGCTCCGATTCCCAGGATGACGAGTGCCGGGATCATGGTCACCGCCCGCTGCCACACGATCGGGACGTTGACCCGCAGCAGGCCCTGCATGATCGAGGCCCCCGCATAGGACCCGACAGCGCTCGAGGCCAGGCCGGAGGCGAGCAGTCCGATTCCGAAGAACAGGCCCACAACCTCGCCGAGGTTGGCCGACACGACCGCGTGCGCACCCTCGATCGTGTCGGTCCCGTCCTGGCCGCGCAGCGAGGCAGCGGCGAGCAGAAGCATGGCGATATTGACTGAGCCTGCGATAACGAGGGAGAGCACGACATCCCACCGGCTGGCCCTGAGCAGCTGGGGAATCGACGCACGCGGTGCCGCGCCGTGCCGGTCGACGGACAGCGCCGAATGCAGGTAGATCGCGTGGGGCATCACGGTCGCACCCAACATGCTGGCAGCGAGGACCACCGAGTTCGTGCCCTCAAGTCTGGGCACGATTCCACCTGCCGCTTGTCCCCAATTCACATCGCCGACGAACAGCCCTGCTAAAAAGCCAATGGCGATGATTGCGAGCAGGGTGATGATCACCGTTTCGAAGGGGCGCTGACCACGGGTGGATTGGATCGAGAGCAGAAACAGAGACACGACGCCGACGATGACCCCACCCAGAAGCAGCGGCAGGTCGAAGAGGATCTTCAGGGCGATGGCACCACCGATCACCTCGGCGATGTCGGTGGCGATGGCCACGACCTCCGCCTGCCCCCAATACGCCAGTCGTGACCGGCGGCTCAGCCTGTTCCCGAGGAGGCTTGGCAGCGACTGCCCGGAGACAAGACCGAGCTTCGACGACAGGTACTGCACGAGAACGGCGATGAGGTTGGCCGCGACGAGGACCCACACGAGCAGATATCCATATTGGGCGCCTGCACTGAGGTTCGCGGCGACGTTGCCGGGATCGACGTATGCGATCGCCGCGACGAAGGCCGGCCCCAGGAGGAAGAACGTTGAGACCTTCTTCGGGCGCGCCGCAGTGAGGGAAGTGCCGGTGTTCGGTGGATCGACGTTCATAAAGTTAACGTACATTGACTTTCCCCTGCGGGCAACATCTCCTCACGGGACTGCGCTTCCGCACGGGACTGGGCTTCCGCATTCGATTGCCCCTGGTCACTGAACACAGAAAGGCCTACGATTCGACTATGCCCACTGAACATGTTCACTCACGTGCAGATCGTCGGCTGAGGACCGAGGAGAAGGTCATCTCTGCCGCCGCCGATCTGTTCCTCGAATTCGGCTACAAGACCACGACAGTCAGGAGCATCGCCAAACGCGCCGAGGTGTCCGTGGGCAGGGTGATGGCCGCCGGCGACAAGGACGTCCTCCTCGTTCGCTGCTACGACCGATGGATCGGCCAGCTCCAGTCCGGGACCTACACTCTCCCCGCTCGGGCACGTGCCCTCACGGAGGCGACGCAATCGACGCGAACCCGCGCCAGGCCAGCGGCCACCTCGGCGGTGCAGAACCACCTGGTGGGGATCTTCCTGCCGTTTCTCGAGTTCTTCGCCGCTCACGAGGACCTGTCCCGGGACTACGCGGCCGCGCTGATGCGCGTGGTCGGCAAGCCTCAGGTGTTCGAAACTCTGGCGGCGGACCTGCAGGACAAACTATCGTCGAGTCTGGTCTCGATCGGGATCAGCGAGGCGTATGCCCAGGCCAGTGCCGTCGCGCTCTATGACTCCTACCTCGGCATCCTGTTCCGGTGGGCGGCCAGCGATATGAGTCTTAACGAAGCGACCGAGGCCCTCTCGGACAGCATCGCGTTCCACACCCAGCTGAGGCGGCCCATATGACGCCGTCTCCCGATATAAGGAGTTCAACATGACCTTGCTCCCCGATCCCTGGTGGCCGGTGGCGGTGATGGCCTTCATCGTCCTCGTCGACGGCTTCCTGACATTCTGGCCGCCGAAGGCCATCGCCGCCTGCCTTGACGGAGTAGGACTCCCGCGCGATTGGTGGTGGGTGCTCGCGGTGGTGAAGTTCCTCGCGGCAGCCGGGCTGGTCGCCGGCTTCTGGATTCCGGGCGTCGGCCTGGCTGCGGTCGTCGGCCTCATCGTCTACTTCCTCACCGCTGCCGCAGCCCATCTGCGTGCCGGTTACGTCGGCCGCGACTTCTGGGTCAACTGCCTGGGACTGCTCGTACTCAATGTCCTCATCCTCGTCTTCTGCTTCCTCGTCTGAGCCACGGCGTCCGGCTCTGTGCCGCCGCCAGGACACCGCAGAATCGTCTCGGCGCCTGCGACTGAGAACTTGTCTTCACCTGTGGAAGCGCGTGACCCCTTGCGGTAGATTTCATTGTGGAGTTGCGTTCGATTGCCAGCGATTTCTCGCACGCAACTCCACAATGACCGGCACTGCGGCCGAACATTTGGCACTGCGGCCCAATGGCAGTCGCCAGGGTCGAGCGTTCGCGAGACGGAAGGATTGGCAGCGTGGCCGAATCTGCAGAGGATCGATACGCCCGTTGGACGTGGATCCACGAGACCGCAGTGATGACCGGGTGGGACTTCGCCGCACTCGGCTCCCGACTGAGAGCCGACGAACCGCCCTGGGATTTTGAACTGAGCTGTGCCAAGGCGATGGCGAAGTCAGCCGCCTGTCTCGACATGGGAACCGGTGGCGGCGAGCGCCTTCGCGACCTCGTCAGGCGCGTCAGTGCAGTCGGGGGCTTCCTCGGTCGCGAATCTGTGGTCCATGCCAGCGAGGGGTGGAAGTCGAATCTGGACGTGGCCACCTCGGCGCTGGCGGAATACGACATCGAGGTCCGCGAGTACGACAGCGAGAGCGGCGAGCCCATGCCGTGGCCCGACGATTTCTTCGACCTCGTGATGAGCCGGCATGAGAGCTACGATCCAGCCGAGCTCGCTCGAGTCGTGAAGCCCGACGGAGGCTTCCTCACTCAGCAGGTCGACGGCACGGAAGCCTCCGAGTTCAGGCTCTGGTTCGGAGGCCGGCCGGAGGCTCCACAGAACCGGCTCGGACCGCGCCTCAATGAGCTCGAGGAACAGGGGTTCACCATCACCGATGCCGACGAGTGGACCGGCACGATGGAGTTCGCCGACGTCGAGGCGGTCATCGAATACCTCGCCTATATCCCCTGGGATGTACCGGGGTTCACGGTGGCGGACAACCTCGTCGCCCTCGACCGGCTGGCGGCCCGCCGCTCTCCGATCGAGGTCACGCAGAAGCGCTTCCTCATCGTCGCCGAACGCTGACCATCTGCCTCGGCAGATGGTCAGGTTTTCCCGACCTCGGTCACAGGTAAGCCGCATGGGCGGGCAGGGGGCGGCGTCGATAGTGTCGAAGACATGACCTCGCCGGACTTCATGTACCCTCAGCCCACCGATGACGAGTTGGCTGCTCAGCAGCCCTATACCGCGGCGCTGGGACTGGGAAGTCACGCGCACGAGGCCAGTCATCGCAGCGCCGATCATCGCAGCGCCAATCACGCGCACAGCTCTGGTCAGTCACCCACTTCACCCGCTTCACCCAGCGCGGAGACCGATCACGACGGGGCATCACCGACAGGTGCTCACCGCCCGCTGCTGGGCAAGGTCGCCCTGGTCCTCACAATCGTCGCCGCGGGACTGTCACTGCTCGGCTCGATCGTCCTGGGCGTCACCATCGGACCCTCGGAGGCTGAATTCGGGTACTACTTCTCCGACGTTCCCAGCTGGTACCAGAACCTCGCAATCGCACTCGCCGGCCTTCAGGTCCTGTGTGCCGCGTTCGGCGTCACCGGTCTCATCATGGGCATCGTCTCAGTCGCCACTGGCCGCGCCAGGACTCAGGGCATCGTCGCAGTCGCCATCGCCGTCCTAGCCCCCTTCATCTCCTTCGGGTCCTTCATGATCCTCAGCTTCATCTTCGCCTGAGGCTCTCGCGCAGTCCAGCCTCGGTTTCGTCCGATATTCAGACTGACTCTTGACACGATCCGTCTCTCCAGGGACGATTAGACAAATCGATTTGGCCTCCAATGATGCTGGGCTTGATCATGATGCGTTTCCGAGGAGAGTCCTATGACCGCCGCACCCGAAGCAGCCGAGACCGTTCATCCCGTCGATCAGCTCCGGCCGATGCACAGGCTCATCCCGTTCGCCATTCAGCACGTCCTGGTCATGGTGGCCACACCGATCTCCTCGGTCTTCCTCATCGCCGGCGCATTGAACCTCGATGAGGCTGCCACCTCGGCGATCTTAGCGGCGGTCTTCATCTTCTCCGGCCTCGGGTCGATACTCCAATCCGTCGGCGTATGGAAGATCGGCGTCAAACTGCCCTTCGTCATGCTCCCCGGCGGCGCAGCCACGGTCCTGTTCATCACGATCGGCCAGGGCACCGACATCGAGACAGCCGTGGGCGCAGTCATCCTCACCGGCGTCTTCTACATCCTGGCAGTCACCCTGTTCGTGAAACTGCTCAAATTCTTCCCGCCGCTGGTCATCGGGATCATGGTCATCGTCATCGGCGTCAACCTCGTCCAAGTCACCGGCAAGCTCATCGTCGGTGAGGCCGACACCAAGGAGTTCGGCGATCCGCAGAACCTGCTGCTCGGCCTCATCACGGTTGCCATCACCGTGCTGTGCTTCCGCTTCCTGCGCGGAATGCTCGGCAAGCTCTCGGTCGCACTCGGACTCATCGGCGGCACCATCGTCGCCGCGTTCATGGGCGTGACCGACTTCGCCGCACAGACCGGCGGCCCGCTGCTGGCGGCCCCGACGCTCTTTCCCTTCGGCACCCCGAAGTTCGATGTCATCGCCGCGATTCCGATGCTGCTGTGGGCATTGGCCTCCATGGCCGAGGCGACCGGACAGACGATCATCAACGGCGAGATCGTCGAGAAGAAGGTCGATGCCAGTCGCGACGTTCCACGGCTGATCCGCGCAGACGGCATCATCACGATCTTCGGTGGAGTCTTCGGCACACCAGCGATGGTCACCAGCGGTGAGAACGTCGGCATTGTGCGTGCCTCGGGTGTGCGCAGCAGGTTCGTCACGGCCTTCGCCGGCGTCCTCCTCATCGTCATCGGCATCAGCCCCATCGCCAGGATCCTCAACGGCATTCCGGCGGCAGTCGTCGGCGGAACGGCGGTCGTGGTCTTCGCGATCATCGCCGTTCTGGGCATACAGATGCTCGCCAAGGTCGACTTCAACCAGACCGGCAACCTCATCACGGCCACCGTCGGATTGGCCGCCGGGCTTCTCCCGGTGCTCATTCCGGGTATGTACTCGCAGCTCTCTCCCAACGTCGCCTCGCTGTTGGGCAGCGGAGTCGCGATGGCCGCATTCGTCTCAGTTCTGCTCAACCTGCTCTTCCACCACACGGGCAAGCGCAACAGGCACCCGAAGTCTCGGACGGCAATCGACGATCCCAGCCACCTGGATCAGCGCCCCGGCGACTACCGGATCTGATGTGGCGGTACGGCTCTGCTGATCTGATCAGGCAGGCTGGAAAGTCGATCAGACAGGCTGGGAAGTCGATCAGGCAGGACCGCTGAGACGATCAGGCGAGCCCGACGGTCGATCAGGCGGGCCCGGAGGTCGATTCCCTGACCACGAGGGTCGGTGCGGATGAACTTGAGGCTTCCGGTTCGGATTCTCCGTCGAGAATACCGACGAGGCGTTCGACGGCCTCGCTCGAGATCTCATCGAGTCCCAGATCGACAGCGGTCAGCGGTGGTGTGCTCGTGCGGGCGCGCAGACCGTCATACCGTGTGGCGATGAGCAGATCGTCTCCGATGGTCCGTCCCGCTTCCTGACCTGCTCGCACGGCACCGGTCGCGAATGCATCGATGGGAACGATCAGTCCGTCAACCTCTGGATGCTCTTCCAGAAGCTGAGTCGATGCGCGGTACCCGCCGTCTTCACCATCACTTTCGTCCGCCTCGGCGATCACAGGGGTGAAGCCGATACGAGCGGCAGCAGCCTCATAGGCCTCCCGGGCGGCAGCCTGCGATCTGCGTCGATCCGAACCCACGACGAGCCCCGGGTGCTGTGCTCCGCGCTCGACGAGATGTGCGACGAGGAGCTCTGCGGTCTCTTCATGGTGCAGGTCCACTGTCCGTTGACTCGACGGACCATCGATCGCCACGAACGGAATTCCTCGTTCGTTCAGTGCTGCGGCGATGGGGTCATCGGTCGCGGGCTCGAGGAGGATCGCTCCGTCGATGTCGAGCCGGTCGACGGGATTCGCATCGCCGTCGGGCGGAGCGAGGACGAAAACATAGCCTTCGAGCAGTGCCGTGCGGGCGCAGCCCATCGCGAGCTCGGTGAAAAAGCCCAGCTGAGACGGCCCGGCGGAGATAGCCGAGGGCATCGATGACAGCAGCGCGAGCGTCTGGGAGCGGCCGGAGCGCAAGCTCTGAGCCCGGACGCTGGGTCGATAGTTGAGGCGGGCGGCGACCTCTTTGACCTTGTCCCGAGTCGCGGAATTGACCTTGCCCAGACCGTTGAGGGCATGGGAGACGGTCGTGCGCGAGACACCGGCCTCACGTGCCACATCGGCGATCGTGGCCCGGCTCGGACGCGAAGAATCTCCCATGACCTCAGACTACTGGACGAGGGGTCATGACTGGATGATGACGATGGCGCCCGAGACGATCGCGAAGCCGAGGACGATGTAGCGCAGCACCGGGCCGTCGAGGCGGTGGTGGACGTATCGGCTGAGGAACGAACCGATGGCCAAGAAGGGCAGCATGGCGAGTGTGAACAGCATCGTCGGCCCGTTCACCTGACCGCTGATGGCCAGGACGATCAGCGAGATGACCTCCCCGACGAGGAAGCACACGGCCACCGTGGAGCGCAGCTCCGGGCCAGGACTGTGCTGGTAGGCCAGGGCGTAGGGCGGTCCGCCGATACCCGTCGAGGTCTCTGTGACCCCGGTGATGAGGCCGACGATGGCCAGAACGGGTTTGTTCGGAGCGAACTTCGGGGCCAGGAGCGCGATGACGGCGGCCACCAGCGTCGACCAGCCGATGAGCAGAGCGAGTTGGTGGAGGTTGACGATGACGAGGATCCACAGCCCGAAGAACGTGCCGGCAAAGCGGCCCACACTGATCCATTTCACTCCGTGCCAGTGGATGTCGGATCGTTCCCGGGCAGCAACGTAGAAGTTCAGCGGGATCATCAGCACGAGCAGCATCACGGGGATGAGGCTCGGGTCGATGAAGCTGACGACGGGTGCCGTGATCATCGCGAAGCCCATGCCGGTCGAGCCCTGCACGAAGGCTGAGAGCAGCACCGTGATCGCGACGATACTGAAGGCGAGGATCGAGAGGCCGAGGACCGTCACCGGCGGTGCTCACTCATCCACGCGGCCCGATGCTCGCTCGCCGATGGGTCGATGCGGGTGATCGGAGAATCGGCGACGACTCGTTGGGAGACCTCGCGGGCACTCTCAAGGAAGGCGCGTCCGTCCCAGTCGACAGGCCACCCCTTCTCAAGTCGGAGTCTGCCATCGACGATCACTGCCTCGATCTGATCGCGGTTGGCGATGCGCACGAGTTCCCAGGGCACATCCCAGGACGGCACGAATTCGGGAACCTCGAGGTCGATCACGAGGAGGTCCGCAAGTGCTCCGGGTGCGATCTCTCCGACCTGTCCGGTTAGGCCGACTGCGTCGGCTCCCCCGCGCAGTCCCTGTTCGAGCCAGGTCCAGCCTCCGCCGCTCGAGGAGTCGCCGACGGTGGTCCCGCCGGTCAGTCTCTGTGCTGTTTCAGCGGCATCGAGGAGACGGAAGGCGTCCGAGCGCGTGCCGTCGGTACCCAGTCCCACACGCATTCCCAGTTCGTTCATGAGCAGAGCGGGTGCGACCGCGTTGCCCTTCCAGGAGCTCGCCACCGGATTGTAGGCCACGGCTCCTCCGCTCTCGGCCAGGAGTCGGATCTCGCGCGGAGTCAGGAGGGTGGCGTGCGCGGCCAGAAGTTCAGGACCCAGGGCGCCGAGGCGGGCCAACCGTTCCAGCGGACGTTCCCCGTTGGCGATGAGGGATCGTTCGACTGCGGCGAGATGTTCGTTGAGGTGGGTCTGGAAGGGGACTCCTGCTTCGCGTGCCAGCTGCGTGACGGCGATCAGGGCCTCGTCCGAGGCGACCTCGGGGATCGAGACCGCCAGCGAGGGGTGAACCAGAGGATCGGCGTCCCACCTGTTCAGGTGGCGTTCGGCGGCGGCGATCACCTCGGCGAGGTTCGCGGTTTTCGCCCCTCCACCCAAATCGTTGCAGATCACGCCGAGGACGCACCGCAGTCCGACATCGGCAGTGACGTCGGAGATGGCGGAGACATCGACGCTGGCCCGAGTGCCGGCATCGGCGACCGTGGTGAAGCCGCCGCGCAGCGATTCCCACGCGGCCAGACGAGCAGCGACGTCGATGGCCTCGGCGTCCATGTTCGCCTCCATCGGCACCCAGACGCGCTGGAAGATCTCGGAGGGTTCGCCGAAGACGAGTGACTTGCCGAAGGACTGCGTGAGGTGATGATGCGCGTCGATGAAGCCCGGCATGAGGAGGCGCCCCGGCAGGTCGATGCGGGAGACATCGGCGGGGACTTCAGCGGCAACCGATTCGAGCGAGCCGACGTCGGCGATGCGACCGTGGGCCACAAGGACGCCATAGTGAGACTGCGGACCCTCGGGAAGGAGGACCTGTTCGGGGATGAGCAGTGTCGGGGCCTGATGCAGATTGCGCAGCTGGGTCATGTCATCCTTCGTCGTCACAGGGGCCTCTTCGACCCTGCATTTTCCTCTGGTCAACGATATCGCGCGGAGGTCTCCACCCGAGAAAGCCAAATCGATTTGGTCAGCTCTAGTCTACGGGTCGGCGCTGGGGCGCGTCAACGGCCCGAAAGTCTGTGGCCAGCGCCGTGTGCTGCCCTGGTGAGGGCACGATGTTCGACCCTGGGGCGGGGCACTGGCCGAGACCGTAAAATTGGTGCATGACTTCATTGCCCCTCACCCTCACCTCGGCGGAAGACGGGCAACTGAACTGCCACTATTTCAATGACGGACTGTGCCGCTCCTGCACTTTCATCGAAACGCCTCACCGCGATCAGGTGGCGGACAAAGAGGCCTGGTGCCGTCAGGTGCTGGCCGATCACTCCCCCGATGCCTGGCTGCCTGCCGCTGTCGGTCCCGACCGCGATTTCCGCAATCGGGCGAAGCTCGCCGTGGGCGGTTCTGCCGGCGCAGTCACCTTGGGCATCTTGGATCAGGACTTCCACGGCGTCGATCTGCGCGAGTGCGGAATCCAAGCCCCGCAGATCCGCGCGATCATCCCGATCATCGGTCAGTTCCTCAACGATTCGCACCTCGACTCCTATGACGTACAAGCTCGCCGAGGTGAGCTGAAATTCGTCCACATCACCGCCGCCCCCTCAGGGGATCTGATGATCAGATTCGTCGTCCGCTCCCAGCACGGCCTCGACGTGCTGCGATCGCGGCGCAACCAGCTCATTGCGCTGATCCCGACGGCGACGGTCATCTCCGTCAACCTGCTGCCGGAGCACAAGGCCGTACTCGAAGGCAGTCAGGAAGAGATGCTGCTCGGTGGTTCTCTGCGCATGAACCTCGACCGGGTCGACCTGCACCTGCGTCCGCAGTCCTTCTTCCAGACCAACACTGACGTGGCGATCTGTCTCTACAACCAGGTAGCCGACTGGGTCGACGAGATTGCGCCGACCTCGCTATGGGATCTGTACTGCGGCGTGGGCGGGTTCGCGTTGTCCTGCGCGGGGGCGAGCGTTCAGCAGACTGCGCGCACGGTCACCGGTGTCGAACTGAGTGAGCAGGCCATCGAATCTGCGAAGATCAGCGCCGCCGAACTCGGCGTCGGCTCCCAGTCAGGTGCCGCGGTCGAGTTCATCGCTGGTGATGCCACGGAGTTCACCGAGGCGAACCTGGCGACCGGCGAACAACCGGATTGCGTGATCGTCAATCCACCTCGGCGAGGGATCGGGGCCAGGCTGTCGGCGGCCCTGGAAACCTCCGGGGTCGAGCACATCGTCTACTCGAGCTGCAATCCGCTCACCCTCGCCAAGGATCTCGACCGGATGCCGAGCTACGCGGTCGTCCAGGCCCGGGTCTTCGACATGTTCCCGCATACAAAGCATCTCGAGGTCGCCGTGGTGCTGCGACGTCAGTGAACCGACGTCTGCGCACAGAGCACCTGCATTTAGCGTCAAAGACTTCTCACACTCGGCTGGCGGCAAGCAACGGTTGGTAAGTCCTGGTCGATCCCGGTGCCTGGATCGACCAGGACTTACCAACCGTTTCGAGCTTCCATGGCCTTAGAGCGGCTGATTCCAACGATCCTGATGTTCCTTGCGTACGGGCGGCTGACCTCAAATCGGTTAAGCTGTCGATCATGACCGGACAGGCTTTCAGCCGCTCACGGATCGGTAACCCGGTCGACCGTTGAGCCGACGTGGACGCGAATACGATATTCGCGGTCCACCCCCTTTCGAAGGTATATCTCACGCAGAATCCACCTTTCGAAAGGACACCATGTCAGCAATCTTCAACCACACGATCATCGCCGCCGCCGATCCGGCGGAATCGGCTCAGTTCTACGTCGACGTCCTCGAGGCCGAGCACACTCGGTCGTGGGGAGTCTTCTCCAACATCATGTTCGACGAGGGTGTGATGCTGCAGTTCGCGACTCCCCCGCCGACCTTCGATATCCAGCCCGTGCATATGGCCTTCATCTGCACGGATGATCATTTCGATCGCGCGGTGGCACTGTTGGACGAACGGGGCCTCGACTACTGGGCGGACCCGCAGCGGACTCGCCTGCACGAGACGAACACCGAACACGACGGCAGTGGCGTGTACTTCCTGGACCCGTCCGGCATGTATCTGGAGCTCATCACGAAGCCGTACCTGTGAGGCTGTACCCGTGAGGCTCGGGCTTGGGTGAGCCGGCCGGGCTCGGATCCGCTGCACGGCCTGGTTTGCTGGTCGGTCAGGATCGCTCACCAGGCTGTGTAGGATCTGTTGCATGCGGCGAGAAGGATCAATCCTGATGATCGGAGCATTGATCGCAGCCTCGCTCGCCGCTTGCGCATCGAATCCGACCCGAACCTCTCCCCCTGACGCCACGACAGCAGCGCATGCGGTGGAGGTTCCGCCCGTCGGGGGCCTCCCCGACTACCAACTCGGCGGCGCGTACGAGCCAGTTGAGGGTGTCAGCATCGTTGCGCGTGACAGGTCGGTCGAACCAGCCCCTGGTCGCTACTCGATCTGCTACGTCAATGGCTTTCAGACACAGCCGGATGAACTCGAGGCCTGGGACTCGGATCTGCTGTTGTCCAGAGATGGCAAGGCGCTTGTCGATCCCGAGTGGCCTGATGAGGTTCTGATCGACACGTCGACCGATGACAAGCGCGAGAGAGTCTTCGACACGGTCAGTCCGTGGATACGCGGGTGTGTCGAAGCGGGCTTCGATGCCGTTGAGTTCGACAATTTCGACTCGTTCACCCGCTCCCAGAAGGTGCTCGCCCTGGAAGGCAACGCAGCTCTGGCAAGCTCCTACGTCGAATTCTCTCATCACCTCGGCCTCGCAGTCGGACAGAAGAACGCCGCAGAATTCTCACGTACTCTGCACGAAGAAGTCGGCTTCGATTTTGCCGTCGCCGAAGAGTGCTCCGCCTTCCGAGAGTGCGATGAATACAGTCGCGTCTACGGCCAGGCGGTCATCGACATCGAATACACCGACAACCTCCCTCGCAACTGGGACGACATCTGCGGAGATCCCGAGACCCCGAGCTCAGTCGTTCTGCGCGACCGCGACCTCACTGTCGCCGACAACCCGCGCCACACAGCTCGCCACTGCTGATCCCATTCCGACCATCGAAGGCCCGACCACAGGGTCGCCCTCACATTCGTCCGTTACTCAGATCCCAGGAAAGGCGAGCAACGAGCAACGGTCGGTAAGTCCTGGTCGATCCAGGCGCCTGGATCGACCAGGACTTACCGACC
>NZ_JABASX010000006.1 GCF_016107655.1 Brevibacterium antiquum | reverse complement strand
GAATACTTCCAAGATGTGAAAGTATATTTCCTTATCGCAAAATGCTAGGTGAATGATGAAAGGATGGCAAACTCATTTCGTGATCTGCCGCACATGCTAGAGTGCAGTCTTGCCGGTGGATGCCTCGGAGGACAAATAAGTCCCACCTGAGGTGCAGAACCTGGAGCTGGGCGGTAGAGCCTGGAGCTAGGGGGCAGAGCGCGGTATCACCTCGAGCGCAGAACTCACTCGCGGACCTGCGTCCCGTACATCTTCACCGGACGGCGGAGCAGCAGACGCCGAGAAACCTGAGCTGGCGGCGATTCGCCCCCAGTCGTGTCGCCGCACAACGGTCGATGTGATGATTCGGCCGAATCAGCACTGAAAGGCGGCAGATATGACCACAGGTATCGAATCCCCACTACCCAGTACGACTGCAGCTGGCACCCCGGCAGCCAGCACCCGAACAGCTGGCACCCCGGCAGCCAGCACCCCGACGGCTGGCGCTGCGAATGGCTCCACTCTGTGGCTGCGCAATCCCATGGCCGTCCACCTCGGCCGCGACACCGATCCGGCGCAAGCTTCCGGCGGAATCGTCGTCGATAGGCAATCCGGGACGATCGTCGAACTTGTCCCTGTAGGTGGCGAGCCCACTGGAGGGGCACAGTCCGTCGCCGAGGTGGTCGATGCGAGTGCGCATGTCATCACTCCAGGGCTCATCAACACTCACCATCACTTCTACCAGACCCTGACACGAGCGTGGGCTCCCGTGGCGGACCTGCCACTCTTCGGGTGGCTGACAAACCTGTACCCGGTCTGGGCCCGACTGACGCCGAAGGCTCTTGAGCTGGCCACTACTGTGGCTATGGCCGAACTCCTCGAGTCCGGGTGCACGACAGCCGCCGACCACCACTATCTGTTCCCGACCGGAATGGACGATGCGATCGATATCCAAGTCGAGGTGACCAGGAAGCTCGGCATGCGCGCCATGCTCACCCGCGGGTCCATGTCCCTGGGCGAGAAGGACGGCGGGCTGCCGCCGCAGCAGACCGTGCAGGATGCCGACGTCATCCTTGCCGACTCCCGCCGCCTCGTCGAGGCCTATCACGAACGGGGCGCCGGGGCGCAGGTGCAGATCGGATTCGCCCCCTGCTCGCCCTTCTCCGTGACCACCGAACTCATGCGCGAAAGCGCGATTCTCGCCGAGGAACTCGACGTCCGACTCCATACGCACCTTGCAGAGACCCTCGACGAGGAGGAGTTCTGCCGCGAACGATTCGGGCTGCGCACCGTCGACTATCTCGAGTCCGTGGGGTGGTTGAGTGACCGATCGTGGCTGGCCCACGGTGTCCACTTCGATACGGATGAGATCACCCGCCTCGGCGAGGCCGGTGCCTCCGTGGCGCACTGCCCGACGTCGAACATGCGCCTGGCCTCGGGCATCGCTCGGGCTGTCGAGCTCGAGGACGCAGGTGTCAACGTCGGCCTCGGCGTCGATGGCTCGGCGTCGAACGATGCCTCGAACCTCATCCGTGAAGTCCGGCAGGCGCTCTACATCCAGCGCCTGCGCTACGGCTCGGCTGATGTCACCTGCGCTCGCGTGCTCGACTGGGCCACTCGCGGATCCGCGGCGGCGCTGGGCCGTGATGACGTCGGTCGGATCGAGGTCGGCAAGCAAGCAGACCTGGCGATGTTCCGCCTCGACGGACTCGCCTTCTCCGGCTCACACGATCCGATTCCTGCCCTCGTGCTCTGCGGGGCGGAGAAGGCAGATCGGGTGATGGTCGCCGGTCAGTGGCGAGTGCTCGACGGCAATGCGATCGGCAGCAACGGGGTACAGCTGGATAAGGAAGCGCTCATCGCGGCCCACCAGGAGGAGGCTCGCAAGCTCGTGGCCGGCTGAGACCCAGCCCACGGGCCCAGCCCGCCCTCAGCTCTCGGGCTTGCGGAACACCTCGCGCATATGATCGCTGGTGAGGAAATCACCGACGCCGATCATGATGAGGCTGAAGACGATCTGCTCGGTGATCATCCAGACCGGATAGAGGCCGGGGATGGCCGCCATGACGAGGGTAATCACCGGGAAGATCTGGGCGAAGAGGCGCAGTCGCTGGTAGCCCCAGTAATAGCCCTTCGTCGAGCGCCAGAAGAAGTAGAACAGGGTGGCGGTCATTCCGAGAACGACGACGGTACGCATCCAGACTGCGAACGGCACGGGTTCGCCCGCGCGGGCGATGATGACAGCGAAGACGACGGCCCCGACGCCGAGGACCAGCTCGAAGGCGAGCAGCCCTGTGATCCACGCGAATGCGCGCTGAGTCTTCGGGTGGGCGAGCCCTTCGGCAGGAACGATGAGTCCTGCCTTGCTGCCACCCGCGATGCGGTCGATCTTTGCGAACAGATTCTCCATGGACATGCTTTCAGGCTAACCGTCGTCGACCCGGATACCCTGCGAAATCGGGAGGTTTGAGGGTGTGAGGACGAACATCAATCAAAAGTTGGGATAAGAGTTCAATCCTCTGGGTCAGGATTCGAATGCCGGATCTTGATGAAGTAGAAGCATGAAGAAAATATTCAACGCGGCATTCGCATACATGATCATCGGCGTCCTCTCCGGCCTGTTCTACCGGGAGTTCACCAAGGCCAACGATTTCCCAGAAGGAGGCTTCACCCAGCTCAGCGTCGTCCACACCCATCTGCTCACGCTCGGCTTCATCGTCCTGCTCATCGTCCTCGTCCTCGACAAGGTCTTCGGCCTCTCGGGCACCAAGATGTTCTCCTGGTTCTTCTGGACCTACAACGCCGGCATCATCCTCACTTCAGGCACCATGGTCTGGCACGGCATGCTCACTGTCCTCGGCCAGGAGTCCAGCGCCATGATCTCCGGCATCGCCGGACTCGGGCACATCGCACTCTCCGTCGGCATGGTTCTGCTCTTCCTGTCACTGCGCAAGGCCATCGTCGCCGATAAGGCCGTCACCACGGCCACAGCCCGGTCAATCGCCGGCTGACCACCCCTCGGATCTCAGTTCAGATCCCAATTCGGAATAACCACTCAAATACCGCCGCCGAGGTGGTGCCGGGGCCCGTGTTCAACGACGTCATCGTTGAGTACGGGCCCAGTTTCGTGTGCCTATGTGTCACGGTGACAGATTCACGGCGCCGTCGGCGTCAACGCAGTGTCGGTTTCGAGACCTTGTCGGCTTCAAGCCAGTCTCGGTTTCGAGACTCTGTCGACGGCGCCGGTTCGCATCGGTGACAATGGCGGCATGAGCGAAGTGAGAATCCTGGTCATCGAACACGAGAGCGGCGCTGGCCCGAAGAGGTTCGGCGAGTGGCTGAGCGAAGCTGGCGCCGAGGTGGTTGTCATTCGTCCCTACCTCGGCGATGAGATTCCTTCCGCTCTCGACGGCTCGCCTGCGCCTGTCGGCTCCGCTGAAAGTGACAGCTATGACGCTCTTCTCGTCCTCGGCGGGTCTGCCGGGCCACTCGAGGACACCGTCAATCCATGGCTGCCCCAGGTCAGGGACCTGTTGCAGCGATCGGCGGCGGGGGAGTTCCCGAGCTTCAACATCTGCCTCGGCGGGGAGCTCCTGGCCGCGGCCACCTCGGCGAAGATCATCCGCCGGGAACACCCGCAGATCGGGATCTACGATCTGCACACCACCTCGGCGGGCGAGGAGGACCCAGTGTTCTGCGCAGTTGCAGGGGAGACATTTCCGGCGGTCCTCTTCCACCAGGAGGAGATGGAGCTGCCGGACAGCGGTGAACTCCTGGTCACCGGGTCCGATGCTCCGATCCAGGGTTACCGGGTAGGGGAATTCGCGTGGGGGACACAGTTCCATCCCGAATCGGACGCCACGCAGGTTCAGCAGTGGCTGAGCTCGGACCCGTTGCGGCTGCCCGACGGCAAAACCAACGAGTCCATCAAGACGGAGGTAGCCGAGGCGGACGCCGATCTGATCCGGATCAACCAGACACTTGCGCACAGCTTCGTTCACTTCCTGCGCGGACGGCAGTGACCTGTGGAAGAGCGCGGTGATTTCGGAAACGGCACAGTGGCCTAGGCCCCGTTGAAAGCTGAATATTAGCTGACAGCTTGCGGCGTTCTTGCTAGGTTGTTGTCAGGCGCCGGTGCCGGACCGATCCTCCGGACGAATCGCTAGCAAGCGCCCGTGAGAATGAATCCCATAATTGAAAACTCTGCCCAGATCCACGACACCGATGTCCTGGATGCCCTTCCGATCAGCGCAGATCGGATGATCCCCACCTCACCAGCCGCCGATATTTCTGCGACTGCAGACATCACCGCCTCCGACATCACCGCCGCCTCCGGCGTCGATCAGGCGATCGAATCGTTCTTCGGCCCGATTGCACAGGCCTTCAGCAACATCGTGTTCTTCGAACTCAACATCGGCGGGCTCGGTATACCCCTCATCGTCGTCTGGCTCATGGCGGCCGCGGTCTTCCTGACCATTTACCTGAGGTTCCAGCCGGTCAGGGGGCTGAAGTATTCACTCGGAATCATCCGCGGACGCTTCACCCGCAAGACCGATCCTGGTCAGGTCTCGAGCTTCCAGGCGCTCGCCACGGAGCTCTCCGGCACTGTGGGACTCGGCAATATCGCCGGTGTGGCCGTCGCGATCACCATCGGCGGGCCGGGTGCTGCCCTGTGGATCATCATCTTCGGATTCTTCGCTATGTCGGTGAAGAT
The DNA here is from genome assembly GCF_016107655.1 of Brevibacterium antiquum. GTDB lineage: Bacteria > Actinomycetota > Actinomycetes > Actinomycetales > Brevibacteriaceae > Brevibacterium > Brevibacterium antiquum. Next base: position 332,660 of record NZ_JABASX010000006.1, on the reverse strand, counting down.
GGCCGAAGCCACGCTCGGAGTGAAATACCGCAAGATCCACGCCGACGGCACTGTCTCTGGTGGACCCATGTACTACCTGCGAGACGGGCTGGCCGAGATCGGACGCCCGAAGTTGGGCAAGTTCCTCGCGGTCTTCTACGCCGCGACCACCGTCATCGGTGTGATCGGTGCGGGCAACCTGTTCCAGGCCAACCAGGCGGCGTCGATCCTCGTCAAGGCCACCGGCGGTGAGAACAGTTTCTTCGACGACAAGCTGTGGCTCATCGGCGCAGTCATCGCAGCACTGACGGCACTGGTCATCCTCGGCGGAATCAAGAAGATCGGGCAGTGGACCTCGAAGCTCACCCCGATGATGGCGATCCTCTACTTCCTCAGCGTCGTCGTCATCCTGACCATGAATGCCAGCGAGATCCCGCACGCATTCGTGCTGATGTTCACCGGGGCATTCAGCCCCGACGGGGTGACCGGTGGACTCATCGGCGTCGCCATCGTCGGCATCCAGCGTGCCTTGTTCTCAAACGCGGCAGGCGTCGGTTCGGCCGGTATGGCCCATGCCGCATCGAAGACGACGAAACCCGCGACCGAGGGCTTTGTGGCGATGTGGGAGCCGCTCATCGACTCCGTCATCATCTGCACCCTGACCTCCCTGGCGATTATCACCACAGGCCTCTACGAGTCGACATCCGAGGACGGGATCGGACTGACCTCCGAAGCGTTCGGTACGGTGGCCGGCTGGTTCCCGATCCTGCTGACGATCTGCGTGGTCCTCTTCGCCTTCTCAACGATCCTCGCCTACGGGTACTACGGCCAACAGGCCCTGGGGTACCTGACGGGGAACTCGAAGAAGGCCGACAAGGCCTATCAAGTCTTCTGGATCCTGGCCGTGATCGTCGGCGCCTCGATGTCGCTTGAGTCTGTCATTGCGTTCTCAGATGCGATCTTCTTCCTCATGGCCTTCCCCAACCTGCTGGGACTCTACTTCCTGTCGCGGATCCTGCGGCTTGAGATTCTGCGCCTGCGGAAGAAGATCGACGCCGGTGTGATGCGGGAGATCACTCCCGAAGAGCTGCAGGTCGGCATGGGCGATCATGAGCCGACAGCCGATCAGATCAGAGCCGCTGAGGCGGGCCGCCGGCGAAAGCGCGACAAGCTGCGTGAGGTCCGGGACTCCCTCAAGGCGAAGAAGCTGGAGCGTGCCCAGAAGGGCAGCTGAAGAACGGCAGCTGAAAAGTTCCGCGTATCCCGACACCAATATCCTCACACCGAAGAGGCCCGTCGTTTCCCAGCAGTACGCAATGCTGGGAAACGACGGGCCTCTGTTGGGTGACGCGCCTGCGACGAACGAGTCGACGCGGGTGTGATCAGGCTTTCTTGAGCTCCTGGTCTGTGTTCGAGTAGTTGATCGAATCGGCTGTGGTACCGACCAGTCCCATCGTGACTCGCAGGAGCCCCGGTTCGACATCGTCCATGGTCGGCGGCGTTTCGGGACCCAGGGTCAGCGAATCGCCGTTCTTCGTCGTGGCGGTGATCGAACCGATGTACACCGTGACATCGCCCTTGAGCGTCATTGTGTCAGCAGTGGTCAACAGTCCTTCCTTCTCCTCCGGCGGGCGCACCGTGAGTGAGAACCCGGAGATTGTTATCTCATCAGCCTGGATCTTCAGCGTGGTGATCTTCCCGCCGTCGGCGGTCGGAACAGCTGCGAACGAGATCCCGCTGAGCCCCTTGAAGGACAGTGACTCAGACCCCATTGCCGCCGGAGTCTTCGTGAAGATCGGAGCATTCTCATCGAGCTGCGCATCCTTCGGGAAGTCGCCGTTGAGCTCTTCATCCGACTTCTCGTCCGGGTCTTTGACTCCCAACCCACCGGGATCGGTGGGCTCCGTCGTCGGTTCATTCGTCGGCGTCTCAGTCGGTCCGTCCGTAGGTGTCTCGGACGGTCCGTCTGTGGGCGTCTCTGTCGGTTCGTCCGTGGGTCCCGGCGATTCCGGGGTCTTCGGCTTCACAGGAATCTCCGGAGAGATCGGTGCTTTGGGCTTCGTGTCATCCGACCCCGGCTCAGTCGAATCCGAACTTTCGCATCCGAGCAGCGGAGTGCACAGCGGGGACGACTGAGCGGGTGCTGCCGCTGTCACTCCCACGGCCGAGGGGACGATGAGGACTGCTGCCGCCAAGAGCGACGCCGTGCGGCGGCTGGGCGCCCTCATGCAGCGCCCTCTTCACCTGCGGATTGAGTGTCTTCCCTCCGCCCGGCAGCTGGTGCCTGAGCGTCCGAGCCTTGAGCATCGGACTTCGGCGCCCGAGGTCCCATCCAGGCGACCACGAGGATCGATCCGATGGAGGACAGCAGCATACCGAGGATGAACCCACCGAGGTTGACCCCGACGAGCGAGTAGACAGCAAGAACGAGGGCGATGATCCCGTAGAACACGTGATGCGTGGGCTTGAAGATCGCCAAGAGCCCGAGCACCACGAGGGCGATCGGAATGACCGTGGCCTGCAACCCTTCGATGCCGAACTGGATTTGCAGGTTGCCTGTGTCGAGCTGCCCGGAGAAGAAGAGCTCGATCCCCCCGAGCGCGGCCAGCACCCCGCCGATGAAGGGGCGCTGGAGACGCCAGTTCCGGAAGCGGCGACGCTTTGGGGCATCCTCACGACCGGCTTCTTCGCGCGCGGCATTCTCAGGACCGGCGTCCTCGCGACCGGATGCTGCAGCATCGAATTCAGCCGTCTCAACGGTCGATTCGGGCTTGGCCTCCTCGCGTTCACTGTTGCGGCGCGACCGGCGGGACAGCGCGAGCAGGCTCGTTCGCTGCTCGGCGCCCTCCGGCTTGTCGGTCTGCTGATCGCTGATTGCGGCCTCCTTCATCAGAAGCACTTCTCGGATCCGTCAGTGAGCTTCAGCTCCATGTCCTTCAGGGTGAACACCGAGGCCGTGGTGCTCCACGAGTCCTGTTTCAAGTCCTTGATCGAGATCGTGTCGGCGTCCTGGGCGAAGTCGCCCTTGGACCCTTTTTCCTTGGTGTTGACGTCGGAAGCGTCCACGCCGATGCGGATGTTCTTGAACTCGGCGTCGCCCTTGAGTCCCGTCATGCCGATCTGAAGGTTCTTGGCCGATGCCGGCTCGCCTTTTCCGCCAGCCTTGATGAGAACGCCCACCTTGCCCATCGGGGTGTCCGCGACTGCAGACTGGCAGAGATTTTCGAGCGTGGCGTTGCCGATGTTGGCGGTCACGACGGAGTGCTTTGCACCCTCTGCGTCCTTGGCGAACCCGCTGTACTGGGAGAAATCTGTTCCCTCGAGCTGTGTGGAGCTGATCTTGAACTGGCTTCCCGATATGGCGAATGAAACAGGTACTGCACCCTGAGCAACCCCGCCCATCAGGATGGCGGAGACAACGCCGGTAGGAATCGCTACCAAAGCGATCCGCCCTGCGTGGGATTTGCCGACCGCGCTGATGCTGCTGGCGAGCTTTGGGAACTTCATTGATCCTCCTCCGGATGCCGACAGCTATGTCAGCATCGCATCGTGACGTATCTCGTCGCGTTGTGATGTATGTTACTGCGGGGTATTACCGACGAGTATATCGGTCGATTGTGTCGAGTCAATAACTTTCTTCGACGTTCTTCGGACATCGCCTGTGGAAACGCCCCTTGTGCTATCGCTGCTGAGACCAGAAACAAGGGGCCTCACCAGCAGATGAACCCATTTCAGGGAACCATTGCGCAGGCCAACCTGTAGACGAGTGGCGAGCGAATGTCGTCCGCGGTGTTTCGCGCGCTGCGATGATGTTCGGTGCCCGAGCGCCGCCGCAGTGCACCTTCGCAACAACAGCAATGGTCTCAATGGGATCCGCGGCCAGGGCAGGTGCGGATGGCGTGGTGACGCATCACCGCACCGGAGCGTCAGGGCCGAGCGGGATGCCCAGGCCCCACCAGAGGAAGAAGAGCAGGCTCCACATGATCGTCATGCACACCGCCAGCGGCAGGGTGTGGGAGGCAAGGGTGCCGATGCCGGCGGACTTCTGATAACGCTGCATGAAGCCGAGGGCAAGGATGAAGTAGGGGCTCATCGGGGTGATCGCAGTCGAGCCCGAATCGGCGATGCGGAAGATCGCCTGCGAGGTCTCAGGCGGAACGTCGAGGAGCATGAGCATCGGCACGATGACCGGGGCCATGATCGCCCACATGGCCGATCCGGAAGTGATGAGGACGTTGACGACGGAGAGGACGAGCAGCACGAGGATGAAGATGACCCATGTGGGCAGTCCGAGGCCGGTGAACAGTTCCGAGCTCGACACGGAAACCAGCATGCCGATGTTCGTCCACTCGAAGTACTCGAGGAACTGCGCGATCGCGAAGAACAGGACGAGGACCGGGGCCATGGACACGATGCCCTGGCTCATGAGCTTGGGGACGTCGGCGAACTTCTCGATCGTGCCCTCACGGAACCCGTAGACCATGCCGCCGACACCGAAGAGCATGGCGATGATGAACGCGATGCCGGTCAGGAACGGTGACTCTCCGATGGGGCCGTCTCCGCGCAGGGGAGCATTGTCCGGGACCACCAGGACGACGACGAAGAGGAGCATCGCGATCACAGCGAACATCGAGTACCGCAGGGCCGAGCGTTCCCTCTCCGTGATGACGAGGTCTTCGTGCTCGGCGTCCTCGTCAGCTTCGAGGTTCTGCCGCTTCGTGAGCACAAGTTCGGTGACGATGGTGATGACGATGGCCAACAGGATTGAGCTGGCGATGTTGAAGTACCAGTTGCCGATCGGGGTGACCAGATAGTCGGGATCGATGATGTGGGCCGCCGCCGAGGTGATTCCCGCGAAGATCGCATCATTGGGAGTCGGGATCGGGCTGGCGTCATATCCCGAGGCGATCGAGGTGTACGCGACGATGACGCCGAGGACGGGGGAGCGGCCGACCGCCTTGAACACCATGCCGCCGAGCGGGACGAGGATGACGTAGGCCGCGGCCGAAGCAACGTGGGAGACCGTTCCCATGAACGCGACGGTGAAGACGATGAGGGATGCGGGGACTCTCGCGATCGAGACCTTCATCGCCGTGGACAGGAGTCCGGTGCGCTCTGCCAGGGCCACGCCCATGATGACGACCATGATCGTGATCAGCGGTGGGAAGGACTGGTAGGCATCGAGCGAGGTGCTCACCGCCATCGCGATCCCGTCGCCGCTGAGCAGGTTGTTGACCGGTGTCCATTCCCCTGTGCCGGGGTCGTTGACCCCGACTCCCATGACGGAGAGGACGAGGCTGAGGACGGCGAGGATTCCTGCCAGGATCCAGAACAGCCAGAAGGGGTGCGGGAGTCGGTTGCCGACGTTCTCGATAACGTTGAGGAATCGGATGACGCCCGGGAGTCGTTCCTGAGTGGGTTTGTCGGTGGTGGTCGTTTCCATGGCTGGCTCCTGTTTGTCCAGGTGATGAAGGAGCCTTTGGGCACGACTCGGCGCTACCCGTGAACTCCATTGGTCAGAGAGGTGGGACTGAGATGGGGAAGATGTGGCAGTGGCGGAAGTCTGTTGGGGCAAACGAGTGCGAAGATCAGGCGGCATAGCCTGTCATAGGCGCAGCATCTCCCGGGAGTAGGCGACAAGTGCAGAGACGACCTCGCCGAGGATGTCCTGCCCGGCCGCGGCCGTGGCGGTGCGTGGATCCCCGAGGACCCCGTTGTCGGAGTATTGGTCGAAGGTGACGGCACTCGACGGTGATTTGGTCCGGGTCAGTCGCGCCCGCGGAGACAGTTCGTCCAATACTGTGGCTCCGGCGCTCAGATGGGCAGAGTCGACGAGGCGGTCATCGATGGCCAGCATCTGCGAGGTCTCTGATTCCCCGGAGTGTCCGCTGACTTCGGTGCGGGGCAGCGTCGCAGTGGTCTCGGTGGCCAGGCCGCTGACCGGTGAGTAGGCGAAGGCGAGATCCGGGTGGGAACTCAGCAGCACCTGTTGGGCGACGCCGAGGGCGGCGATATTGCCCCCGTGGCCGGTGATCACCAGGATGCGGGTGAAACCGGAGTCGCAGAGCTGGCCGGCGACCGTGGTGACGATGTCGACGAAGGTCCGCGGATCGAGGCTCACCGTCCCGGGCAGATTCCCGTGATGAGGAGACACCCCGTAGTCGATGCTCGGGAGGACGAAGGCCCTGCCAGGCACGGTTCTGTCACTGCCGGCCAGATCGTCGGCCCCTGCTAGATCTTCAGCCACTGCTAGTTCTTCGGCCACCGCCATGGCCACATGGTCGGCTCGGATGCTGTCGGTGCTCAGGGGGAGTCCGTCGCCGTGCTGCTCGCAGGCACCGACCGGCAGGATGAGGAGAGCGTTGTCCTCCTTCGCGACGTCGACCTCGAGCGAGGTCAGCTGCCCGTACTTGCGAACCTGTGGTCGGATCTCGGTCACGCTCTGACGGGTCACTGCTCGGTTCCTTCGGTGAGTGCGCGCGATTCGGTCGCCGCGAGGGACTCGGCGGCGGTGGCCTCCTCGGCGTCGGTGCGTTCCGACCAGTCGGCGAGGACGGCGGCCCTGATGCTCTCGAGGTGCTTACGGGTCCGATGTGAGGCTTCGAGTCCGTCGCCGCGCTTGATGGCATCGAGGATGTCGGCGTGCTCATCGTGGTCGCGGAGACGGTCGTAGGTGAACCGAGCCGCCTGCTGAGTGCGGGAGTGGATGGCCAGCAGCGAGACGAGCATCTCGTGCAGGGCCCGGTTTCCCGAGGCCTTGGCCAGCTCCACGTGGAAGTGCCCCGCAGGCACCTCGGTGTGCAGCTGCAGAGCATTGTCGACCGCGGTCTCCATCGTCTGCACGGCGTCCTTGCCCTGGACGCTCGCCGCAAGTTCCGCGATGCCGGGTTCGATGGCGATGCGCGCATCGAGCAGCTCGATGGCGGCGGCGAGGTCGACGGGCACATAGTGCGGGTTGTCGAGGATCCGACGGTTGATCGCCTCCCGCACATAGGTCCCGGAACCGTGCTTGAGTTCGACCGATCCGGTGGCCTCGAGGCGGCGCAGGGCCTCGCGGACGGTGGGGACTGTGACCTCGAAGCGTTCTGCCAGAGCTTTGGCCGAGGGCAGGGTCTGGCCGGGTTGCAGGTTCTGTGAGCGAATGGTTTCGACGATCTCACGAGTGAGACGTTCGACGAGTCCGATGGGTGCTGTCATGGCACTCTCCTTCAAGTGTTTAAGTCATCTAATCACTTAGTGAATCGAGTGTCAAGGGTCACTTGTGGATGCGTGGGTGACTCTCGAAGAAGGTCCATATCGTCTTTGTGGCGGAGAAGTCCTGCGTGACATAACCGCCTCCGCTGTACATGGTCTCACCTGGCCAGACGTGCCCGCCGTCGGCAACAGAATAGAGTTCGACATCGGCCCCGTCTTGGCAGTTCTGCCATTGGGTGCGCACGACTTTCTCACCCTTCTTGCCGACTTTCCTGTCCTTCGAACCCGTGCAGCCTGCGGCCTCTGTCCAAGGCTCCAGCCAGGTGCGCACTGCCGGATAGATCTCACCTTGGCGCTCGCCTCCCTCGTAGTGCATGGTGGCGTCGCCCGTGCCGTGAATGGCGAGCATCGGCGTCGGCTCGGAGTAGTCACATCCCGCGAAGGACTGCGGATAGTAGGCGCCTGCGACGGTGGCGAAGGCGGAGAATCTGTCCCGCAGCTGGCAGGCAAGGACCGAGACCATCCCGCCGCCGTTGGACTTTCCAGTCGCATAGACGCGATCGAGATCGATGCAGAATTCGCTCTCGATCGAGTCGAGCAGATCGGCGACGAAGCGCACGTCGTCGGCTCCGCCGGCGTATGGCGCGCCCTGCCAGGCACGTTTTCCGTCCTCGGCGATGCCGTCGGGGAAGACCGTGATGGCAGGCAGTTCGGGGAGTCCGGTGTAGTTCTGAAACTCCGCCCCGTCGGAGCCTCTGCCGTGGAAGCCGAGGATCAGCGGCAGCGGGGCGGTGAAGTCGTAGTCGCGGGGGATGTTGACCCGGTAGGTTCGTTCGTCGCCCGCCGAGGTGATCGTGCCCTGGTCGTTCCCAGGCTTCTTCTCGACACCGCATCCCGTTGAGTGCCGACTCGCGGCTTGGCCGGGCGGGGAGGCGGCGGCATCGGTTCGCGGTGTGAGTGCAAGTGCCAGGCCGAGCAGGAGGGTCAGGACCAAGCTGACGGGCAGTATGCGTTTCATCATCGAATGCAATGTTCTTCCTTTGATCGTCGGTGATCGTGGGCATCACAATACACGAGTCCTCTAATCACTTGATGAATTATTTTGAGCGCGAACTAGATCTCGGTTGGGTCGGCATGTGGGCTCAGTCGGCCCTATGGCTGGTGAGCGTTGACCAGTTCTCGCATGTCAGTGCGATCGCCAGGTCGGCGTCGCCGGCACGGACGGCGGCAACGATCTCCGCGTGCTGCCCGGGCGAGGCAGATCCCTTGACGGAGTCGAAATGCAGGTACTCGGCTCGCCGCAGTGTCGCGGTGACGACCTCGAGATGATCGGGAATGAGGGGGTTGCCGCTGCGAGCCAGGGCGACCTCATGGAATGCATCATCGGCGGTGATGGCCGCGTCGATGTCGGCATTGCGCAGGGCCCATCTCAGCTCTTCGTTGGCGGCTTCCATTTCGGAGATATCGGATGCGTTGAGGTGCGGGAATGCGAGGCTCATGGCTAGAGCGTGCAGCTGAGCCGCGATCTGGCGGGCGTGGATGACTGCCTCGGGATTCTCCGGTGCCACGCGGGTCATGCGCCCCGGCTCGGCCAGGATCAAGCCGGCCTGCGCCAGACGCTGAAGGGCCTCCCGGACGGGAGTGCGTGAGACCTGCAGCCATGCGCCCAGCTCCTGGTCGCGCAGCTGTTCCCCGGGAGCCAGTTGGCCCCGAACGATGGCGTCGCGGATCGAGCGATAGACGTCATCGCGCAGCAGCCTTCGCTGGGGGATCGGCGCGTTCGTGGGAATCGGCACTCTCGACCTCTCTTGGTCCTCGCATCGGGGTTGGCTTATTGGGCAGTCCGGGCATCGCATCCAGTTGTACTGGCATGTGGGACGTAGCGCTTGTGCCATTGTAGTCGCCACCGGAATGCAATATATTGCATATCGTAGAGACGTATCGACAACAGCTTGAAGCAACTGCTCTCCAGCCTCCAGTACCACCAGACGAAGAGGACACCATGCCAATCACCGATTTCGAACGCTACCCGCTGACCTTCGGGCCCAGCCCGGTCCACGAGCTGAAGCGACTGAGCGACCACCTCGGCGGGGCTCGGGTGTGGGCCAAGCGAGAGGACGTGAACTCCGGTCTCGCGTTCGGGGGCAACAAGACCCGCAAGCTCGAGTACATCGTTCCCGACATCCTCGCCTCCGGGGCGGACACGCTCGTCTCGATCGGCGGCTACCAGTCGAACCACACCCGGCAGGTCGCGGCCGTCGCGGCCCACCTCGGACTGAAGTCGCGCCTCGTGCAGGAGCGCTGGGTCGACTGGGACGACCCGGTCAACGACAAGGTCGGCAACATCGAACTCTCGCGCATCATGGGTGCCGATGTGCACCTCGACTCGGCCGGGTTCGACATCGGCATCCGCTCCAGCTGGGAGAACGCCATCGCCGAGGTCGAGGCTGCGGGCGGCAGGCCCTACCCCATTCCGGCCGGTGCCTCCGAGCACAAGTTCGGTGCACTCGGTTTCGTCAACTGGGCCTATGAGGTCGCAGAGCAGGAGAAGGAGCTCGGCGTCTTCTTCGACACGATCATCGTATGCACGGTCACCGGTTCCACCCACGCGGGAATGATCGCAGGCTTCGCCGCGCTCGAGGCGGCCGGAGGTCCACACCGCCAGGTCATCGGCATCGACGCCTCGGCGACCCTGGACAAGACCCGTGATCAGGTCAAACGCATCGCGAACAACGCGGCAGGTCTCATCGGACTCGGACGGGAGATCACCGACGCTGATGTCGATATCCGTCCCGGCTGGGAAGGCCCGGCCTACGGCATCCCCGATGAATCGACCATCAACGCGATCCGCACAACCGCGGAACTCGAAGGTGTCATCCTCGACCCTGTCTACGAGGGCAAGTCGATGGCCGGCCTCCTCGACCTCGTCGGACGCGCTGATGTCGACGGTCAGGCTGACGTCGAAGGCCAGTCTGACGTCGAAGGCCAGCCTGGTGCTGAAGACCGGGGCGCGGTGGCGAAGGAGTCGACGGTTCTCTATGCCCACCTCGGCGGACAGCTGGCCCTCAATGCCTACAGCTCGATCTTCTGAGGCGTTCCGTCACAACGGAGAACAGGCCGCCTCGTTCAACGCTGAGTCAGAATTTCGCTGTTGCCTTGACGCGAAAACCTGACTCAGCGTTGAATGAGCGCCACGACGCGGTGCAGATATCGTGAGTGCGTCTAGCCGTGGATGCGGATTTCGTGACATCACCCGCGAAATCCGCACAACCTCGGCGAGGGTGGTCCGGTCTGTCGCGAACTGATGATTCCCCCAGGTTCCGCCACTTGTTGCGCACGTCACGTGTTGATAGCGTGAGAGGCAGACATACGCGATCCGTCGATTTCGGCGGTGAACAGCGATGCAAACGCCTTATCCGGCGCCACCAGGGCGCCACTAGTCAAAGGAGTCTGGAATGAGCAATGTAGGCAGTGCTGCAGGCGGCTACCGTGTCGAGAACCCGGCCACGGGCGAGGTCGTCGAGAAGTTCGACAACGCCACTGACGCGCAGATCGAGGAGACCCTCGACGCAGCTCACAAGGGCTTCCTGAGCTGGCGCGAGAAGACGATCGAGGAGCGCGCTGCGATCGTGAACAAGGTCGCCGCACTGTTCGGTGAGCGCAAGGAAGAACTCGCGACGGTCATCGCCTTGGAGATGGGCAAGCCCGTCGCCGAAGGCATCGAGGAGGCCGAGTTCTGCGAGGCCATCTTCAACTACTACGCGGACAACGGCCCGAAGTTCGCCGCGGACGAGCCGATCGAATCGATGTCGGGCGGCAAGGCATTCATCCAGCGCCGACCCGTCGGAGCACTCCTGGGCATCATGCCCTGGAACTTCCCCTACTACCAGGTCGCCCGCTTCGCTGCGCCGAACCTGGTGCTGGGCAACACGATCATCCTCAAGCATGCGGAGATCTGCCCCCGTTCATCGGCGATCATCGCCGACATGATGAAGGAAGCCGGCATTCCCGAGGGCGTGTACAACAATATCTACGCCACGCATGAGCAGATCGAGACCGTCATCGCCGATGATCGGGTCGAAGGCGTATCGCTGACAGGCTCCGAGCGTGCCGGTTCGGCCGTGGCCGCCACCGCAGGCAAGAACCTGAAGAAGGCTGTCCTCGAGCTCGGCGGCTCCGATCCCTACATCGTCCTCGACACCGACAACATGGACGAAGCCGTGGACACCGCCTGGGGCACCCGCCTCTATAACACCGGCCAGGTCTGCAACGCGAACAAGCGGATGATCGTCATGAATGACATCTACGATGACTTCGTGTCCGGACTGACCAAGCGCGCCCAGGATTGGACGAAGGGCACCCCCGACGAGGCAGGCGACGGCAAGTATTCGCCCATGTCCTCACGTGGTGCTGCAGAGAACCTGCGCAAGCAGCTCGACCGTGCAGTCGAGCAGGGAGCGAAACTCGTCGGCGGCGAGCTCGCCAGCGACGGTTCCGCCTACGTATCGCCGGCCGTGCTGACCGGGATCACCTCGGACATGGACGCCTACCGCGAGGAGCTCTTCGGACCCGTGGCCACCGTGTACAAGGTGACCAGCGACGACGAAGCTCTCAAGCTGGCCAATGACACCCGCTTCGGTCTCGGCGGCGCCGTGTTCTCGAAGGACGAAGAGCGTGCTGCGAAGCTGGCTCAGCGTCTCGATGTGGGCATGTCGAACGTCAACACTCCAGGTGGCGAAGGTGCGGAGATTCCGTTCGGCGGCACCAAGCGTTCGGGCTTCGGCCGCGAGCTCGGCCCCTACGGCATGGACGAGTTCGTCAACAAGCGCATGTACTACGTCGCTGACTGACTCTGACTGGGCAGTCCCAGCTGGACACCGAAACACGGTCGTCCTGCCGAGGCACTGCCGCCGAGTCTGAAGCGAGATCGAGACGCGGGCGTTGCGTCGAGAATGACGGGGAGAACCCGATTCTTCGGCACAGCGCCCGCGTCTCGCTGTGTCGGGGCGAGTGTGCAGGCGAGAGCGGGAGCGAAGCGTTTCGCGGGCACGACGTGAGTCTCGTCGAACCCTCGACTCCCAGGTGCTGGGTCGATAGCGTCAATGGATGCCGAAACTGCTCGTACTCGGCCTGTGCGCAGGGTATTTCCTCGTCCTCCTCGATGTGACAGTCGTCAACGTCGCACTGCCGCAGATCAACGCTGATCTGCAGGCGGGCCAATCGGGGATGGCAGGAGTGATCAACGCCTACACCTTCGTCCTCGCCGCACTGCTGCTTGCCTTCGGAGCGATCGGGGATCGCTGGGGTCATCGCCGGATCGTGGTGTTCGGTTTCCTCTGCTTCTTCCTCGGCTCGCTGGCCTGCTCGCTGGCGCCGACGATCGAGTTCCTCGTTGCCTCACGTGCTCTGCAGGGTGTTGGCGCCGCCGCAACGATGACCGGCACCCTGGCAATGCTCTCGGAGTCGGCTGCCGATGACCGCGAGCGAAACAAGCTCGTCGGGCTGTGGGCGGCACTGGGTGGGGTCGCCCTTCCTGTGGGACCTCTGCTGGGAGGACTGCTTGTCGAGCTGGGCAACTGGAGGGCAGTGTTCTGGTTGAACCTGCCCGTCATTGTCGCCGCACTCATTCCCATCCTGATGCACTCCACACCGAGGCCGGCGTTGGCCAGAAGCGGTGGGCCAGCCAAGGGCACGGTGCCCGATCAGGTCTCTGGCCGCGTCGGGTCTCCGGATCACGCTGAGTCTCCAAAGTTTCCGGGCTCTACCCGGTTTTCGGTCTCTTCGCGAGCGAGGCTCCTGCTTGCCTGCATCGTCGCAGCGCTCATGAACTTCTGTGTTCTCGGGTCTCTGTTCCTGCTCACCCAGTTCTTCCAGGGCGATCGGGGACTGAGCCCGCTGCAGGCGGGGCTGGCCACTCTTCCTGCTCTGCTCCCGATGCCGGTATTCGGTGCGCTGTCGGGAAAGGTCAGCAACCGCCTCGGCGCGTGGAGGACGAGTGCAATGGGGCTTATCGTGGCTGGTGTGGGGCTCGGGCTGATGGGTCTGACTGTGTCAGGGGCGAGCCTATGGGGCCTGTGGCTCGCACTGTTCGTGTGGGCGATCGGGGTAGGGATCCTCACGCCCGCGATCGTGGCCGCGGCGATGCATGCCCTGCCGCGTCGGCCGGGATTCGCTTCCGGCGCGGGAAGCACCGCCCGCAACGTCGGCGGCGCAACCGGAGTGACGGTCTTCGCCGTTCTGTACACGGTCGACACCGGAATGCTCATGGCAGGGGCCGGGGTCGTGATGCTCGCCGCCTCGTTCATCTGCCTGGAAGTGGGGCGACGGACACAGGGTGGTCGTTCCCAGGGCAGTCGGTCAGAGGGCGGTCGGTCGCAGGGAGGACATGCCGCATCACCGGCAACTCCCGGTGGAGTGGAGTTACGAGGCAGGGCCTAGGATTCGAAAGTCCACGAAGCATCGTGGGGGAGTGAGGGAATGGGCCAATCGGGATGCGGCTGAAACGTCTGATAGCCGGCATCGAAGGGAAAGCGCCACGCGGTTACGTCATCGACGGCATTTGCAGCCGCTTGGCGGATCTCGGCGACATCACTGCCAGAGAAGAGCCCCGCTTCGTGCGCGAATGCAAGCTCGTCCTCGTCTTTGTAGCGATAGGAGCCATCGGCGCTGGCCACGACATCGAGTACGAGGTCTGAGGTTTCGATACCCACATCGGTTCGAACGTATGGCACTTCGATGTTGATGTAATAGGAGTCCCGCAGTCCCGACTCAGTCTCGAACAACCAGACGGAATACATGATCTCGGGCTGGAACACGGCGAGAATTCCGGCCCCTGCCCAGTCCCGGATCGCCTGAGCTCGAGGAGCCATGAAGCGGTCGGATCCTTCGAGTGAGCGAATAGGACTTCCATCGGCGATCACCTGATGGAGCATGCGAGAGCCAGGTGCCAGCCACACCGCAAGGTGGCGGTCGTCATCGGCGACGACCGTGACGGGGCGCTGGTCAAGGAGTCCTGGAAAGTCGGGATTCACATAGGTCCACAGGATCTGGCTACCTGGTTGCCATCGAGTCTCACCTGCACTGCTCATGCCCACCATTGTCACCCAACGCTGGTTGCTCAGGGCGGAGGTGGGCACAAGCAGTGACCGATTCTCGGTCTGAAGCGGGGCAGCCTCCGATCAGGCCCCGGTTGACTGCGCTGTCTTCGCAGCGGCGCGCTCCTCGGCGGTTGGGATCTGAATGATCGGGCCGAGCACCACTGTGTAGAAGAAGATGCCGATGCCCAGGATGACTCCGCAGACGATGAACGCGGCACCGAAGCCGCCGGTCGCCTGGACGACGAAGCCGGTGACGATCGGCGCCGAGACACCGATGAGGTTGTTCACCGAGTTCATGATCGAGCCGGTCGCGCCGACCCCGCCTTCGGGGGCGATGAGCGCAGGCAGGGAGTTGGTGACGCAGAAGGAGACCGTGATCCCGCTGGTGCCCAGGGTGATCCAGAACAGGGCCCAGCCCGGGTCCTCGGTGAAGGCCGCGCCCATCACCGTCATGGCCAGGAGCATCCCCGCAACGATGAAGGTCTTGCGGACAGCCGTGCCCGACTTCCCGATCCGCATCAGGTGGTCAAGCAGCCAGCCGGGGAAGATGAACTCGACGGCCACGGCGACGAGCCAAGGCAGGGCGGTGAAGATGCCCGAGGACATCACGCTCATGCCCATCTCCGACTGCAGGTAGCCGGGCAGCCACGTGAGGAGCATCCACTGCGTATAGCCGGCGCATCCGAGGCCCAGCGACATACCCCAGACCTTGCGCTGCTTGAGGATGTAGCCGAGGTTGGCCAGAGGGTTCGGGCGATGTGCGTCCTCGTCCTGAGCGCCGCCCTCGCGGATGTATTCGAGCTCAGAGTCCTTGAGCTTGCCGAGGCGATTCATCTCCTTGGGGTCGCGGTACTTCCAGAAGAAGACGAACACATAGGCGAGGCTGAGGAGGCCCATGGCCACGAAGGCTCCGCGCCAGCCGAAGGACACAACGGCCATGGCCACGAGTGGGAAGCCGATGACATTGGACAGGCGCTGACCGGAGTCGAAGATCGCTGTCGCCGTTCCGCGTTCGGAGCGCGGGAACCAATAGCCCGTTGCCTTCATTGCCCCGGGGAAGATCGGTGATTCGGCCATGCCGAGGACGATGCGGGCCAGAATGAGCAGGCCGGTGCCGCTGATGATCGCCGTGATGAAACAGGAGACGCTCCACATGATCGTTGCGGCCCTGAAGACCCACTTGATGCCGATCTTGTCGAGGAGGAGACCGGCAGGAATCTGCATGAGCACGTACGACCAGCCGAAACTGGACAGGACGATGCCCATCTGACCGGCACTGAGCCCGAAGTCCTCGCGAATATGGCCCTCCGCCACAGCAATCGAGCTGCGGTCGATGTAGTTGATGAGGACACCGAAGAACAGCAGGATCGCAATCGCCCACCGCATCTTGCCGATGCCCGACCGGTTGGGCTTCACTCCCGGAGTGTGGGTTTCCTGGGGAGTGAACTTGAGCTCGTCCGGATCGGCGCCACTCGGCTGGGTCTGAGGCTCCACAGTGAGTCCCTTCGTTGGTATCTCGGTATTGGTGTCTCGGTCGCCGATGATCGAGCGACATGGGAATGGACTCCGGGGCGGCAACACCCACGATTCCACGATATGGAAATGGTATTTCGTTAGAGCCAAGTCAACGTATAACGGCGGTTAGCGGAATGTCAAAGAGTCGGCTTTGCCGAGTTGGTCCGGATGGTTACCGAAAGCAAGGGAAAATGGATGATACGCCTCGTCTGCGCAGGTAGCGGGGTTAGTCCGAAATATAATCCGCTATTTCGGATTGTCGTCTCCAGTGAGACAATTGCGTGTTTTCGCGCCAGTCGACCGAAGCCCGATAATTGAATGATTACAGATTAAGAATTGAAACCGGCGACTCCTATACTGGGGAAGCGGCCCAGACCGGGCCACAGGCAGGCTGAGGACGCACCCGGATCCAGCTATGCCGCAGCTATCTGGAGGTCATACGTGCCGATCACCTCGACGGTTCTCAACGCCGCTGGGAACAATCCCGAGCAGCTCGCCCTCGTCGGCGCCGACGAGCGGCTGACCTACTCCGAGCTCGTCGAAGACTCTCGCCGGATGTTCGCCGTCGTCGACGAACTCCACCGAGCGCAGTCCGACCCGCCAGCCCCCGCCCATGAGACAGACGGCATCCCCATCACCGCGGTCAGCCTCACCTCGGCGTTTCACGCCTCGCGGATCATTGCCGGGCTTGCTGGCTACCGAGCCGTATCCGCGACCATCGATCCGCGCTGGCCGCTCGACCATCAGCTCGGCGTCATCCGTACCACCGGAATCGGAGTCGTCATCAGCGACAACAGCGAACTCGCCGAGGCGCTCGCCTCCTCCTCGTGGACCGGCACCCTCATCGGCCTCGTCGACTTCCGAGCCCGCGAAGCTGCCGTCACTTCTGCCCCCGCACCCGCCGTCCGCGATGCGTCCGAGCCCTTTCTCATGCTCTTCTCCTCGGGTACGACGAGCAACCCGAAGGCCTTCATCAAGACGCGGCAGCAGTATCGCGACAATGTCGGCGTCTCCTCAGCCCACCTCGAACCGCTGCCCGAAGTCGCGACGCTGGCACCTGGCCCGGTGTCCTACAGCCTCACGCTCTACGCGATCATCGAGAGCCTCGCGACCGGGGGCAGCGTGCACGTCGCCGACGAATTCGACCCGATCACGATGGGTCGGCGCATCGAAGCCGAGGCCATCACCCGTGTCGTGGCCGTCCCTGCAGTCGTCCGGGCCCTCGCCGAGGCAGCCCGCCGTGACCCCGAACGTTTCACTCACCTCGACCTCGTCGTCACCGGCGGAGCCAATCTGCCGGCGAGCATCCGCGACTGCCTCGCCGAGATCCTCCCGGAAACACGGCTGGTCAGCTACTACGGTGCCGCAGAGATCGGTTTCATCGGTGACAGCCGCGATGGTGACGGCACCTGGATCACCGTCTATCCGAGCATCGGAGCGCAGATCCGGGACGAGTCCGGCGCAGAGGTTCCCGAGGGAGAACTCGGCACGCTGTGGATCCAGGCTGCGGCCTGCTCGTACGGCTACGTCACCGGCACCACCGACGCGGTGCTGCGCGGGGCAGACGGTTGGGCCACCGTCGATGACCAGGGGAGGATCGTCAACGGCATGTTGCAGCTGGCGGGTCGGGTCGGTGACATCGCGATCACCGGAGGTCACAAGGTCTCACTGCCAGAAGTCGAGCGGGCATTCGAAACGTACGACAACCTCGGCGAGGTATGCGCCATCGCCCTCGAGGACCCGGCGTTGGGCAGCCTCATCGCCCTCGTCATCGAGGCCGGTGCCGGTACGCACGAAGGACTGGGCAAGACAGAGCTGCTCGATCATGCACGTGCCCGCCTGGCGCCGCAGTTCGTTCCTCGTCGCATCTATCGACTCCAGCACCTGCCCAGGACAGTCGGCGGGAAGATTCGGCGCGCCGAAACCGTTGACCTCATCATGGACGGACAAGGACAGCGACTGTGAGCGGACAGGTCTCCACAGGCCGGGGCGCACCGGCCACCGAAGGCAACCGCGTCGTCATCACTGGAATGGGCGCGATCACGCCGAGCGGCAATGATGTCGACGCACTGTGGGACTCCGTGGTCACCGGCCGCAGCGCGATCGGTCGACTCGAGGGGGAGCAGTTTGCGGATCTGGCCGTGCGCATCGGCGGCCAGGTGAGAGACTTCGACGCCGAGGCGATCCTGCCCCGCTCTCTCGCTCGCCGACTCAGCCCGGTCCAGCACTGGGCCATCGCCGCCGCAGACCAGGCCCTGACGCAGGCCGGGATCGCACGCCCGGACACAGGGGTGAAAACGGGTGCAGGCGCGCAGACCGACGACGCTGCCCCCGACTCCCTCCCGTGGGACCGATCCCGCGTCGCCGTCATCGCTGCCACCGGCTCCGGCCCCGTCGACGCCATGCAGAACGCCACACGCTCACTCCTCGACGGCGGCCCCCGCTCGGTTCCCCTGACATTGGCGATCCACGGCGCACCCGACTCGGCCGCAGCGCTGCTGAGCCAGCGCTACGATTTCCGCGGGCCCGGGCAGGGAGTCTCGGCCACCTGCGCCAGCGGGGCCATCGCCCTCGGCGAAGCAATGCGCCGCATCCGTCACGGATACGCCGACGCGGTGCTCGTCGTCGGGATGGAGGACTGCCTCAACGCGGTCAACCTCGCCTCGAACGCGAACATGCGTGCGCTCGCCGCCGGCTTCGAGGACGATCCCACATCCGCCAGCAGACCCTTCGACAGTGCGCGATCCGGGTTCGTCATGAGCCAAGGCGCCGGTGCGATCCTCCTCGAATCCGAGGCCGGAGCCGCCGCCCGCGGGACCACCGCGCTCGCCGAACTCGCAGGATTCGGAGCCGCCAGCGACGCCCACCACCCGACGAACCCGCATCCCGATGGCCGAGGTGCCGCCTCGGCGATGGGTGAGGCCCTGGCCGATGCCGGACTGGGTCCCGAGGACATCGGCCACATCAACGCCCACGCCACCGGCACTCCCGCCGGTGATGCGGCGGAACTCAAGGCCTTCGACGCCGCACTCGGCACCACCGCACACGCGATTCCGATCAGCGCCACGAAGTCGTCCACGGGCCACCTGCTTGGTGCTTCGGGCGTCATCGAGGCCATGATCGCCGTCCGTACGATGATGGAGCAGACGCTGCCTCCGACACTCAACCTCGAGACCTGCGAATTCGACGGATGGAGGATCGTTGCAGGTCAAGCGCGCAACATCGGCCGTGACGGCTTCGACGATGCACCGATCGACACAGTCCTGTCGACCTCGTTCGGATTCGGCGGGCACAACGGTGCGATTATTCTGCGCCGGCCCCGCTGATCAACGTGGGACGTCGACTCGCTGCCCCCGATCCAATCGGGAATCTGACCCCATCCGCTAGGAGACATGATGACCGACCGTGAGACCCGCCTCGGCGAACTGGCCGAGAAGTACCTTCCCGCCGAGGTGCTCGAACGTTTCCGCGAACGTGCGGGCGTCTACGACCGCGAGAACCGCTTCTTCGATGAGGACCTCGAGGAGCTGAAGTCGCTGGGCTACCTCACTCTGTTCGTTCCGGACGCCTACGGCGGTCCGGGGCTGAGCCTGCACGAGGTCTCGCGTCTTCAGCAGCGTCTGGCCTCAGCCGCTCCGGCCACGGCATTGGCGATCAACATGCACCTCATGTGCACCGGCGTCGTCAAGGCACTCAACGACCGCGGCGATGCCTCATTGAACTGGGTCTTCGAGGAGGCGATGGCGGGGGAGATCTTCGCCTTCGGCATCTCCGAACCCTCCAATGACTGGGTCATGCAGGGGTCGAACACGGTGGCTGAACCGACCTCTGACGGCGGCTACCGGCTCACCGGCGTGAAGATCTTCACCTCGCTCTCCCCCGTGTGGACGCGGCTGATCGTCCACGGAGAGATCGCTTCCGCTGAAGAAGGAATCGCCGGCCCCGATGCAGACCAGCCAGCCGAGGGCCAGCTGGTCTACGGCTTCATCGAACGCGGCGCCGAGGGCATCACGGTCTCCGACCAGTGGGACGTCATGGGAATGCGGGCCTCCCAGTCGCGGGCGACGATGCTTGACCAGGTGCCCATGCGCCCCGAACGGGTCTCGCGCACCATCCCGGCAGGTAAGCACCCCGACCCGCTGACCTTCGCGATCACCAGCAACTTCCAGCTGCTCATCGCCTCCGTCTATGCCGGCGTGGCCGCCCGCGCGCTCGAACTCGGCGCTGCCGGGCTGAAGAAGCGGAAGTCCGCGAAGTCCGGGACCACCTTCGCCGAGGTGCCCGAGACTCGCGCTCGCCTCGCCGACGCGCATCTGGACTACCTCGCCGTCCCCGCCATGCTCGACGCCTTCACCAGGGACTTCGACGCTCTGGTCGACCACGGGGCCGGTTGGCCGCTGCGGCTGGTGGGAGCCCGGATCAAGGCCTCCGATGCGGCCAGGAACGCGGCCGAGACGGCTCTCATGTGTTCCGGCGGCGGCGGCTTCGACAATAGCCACGAACTCTCGCGCCTGTACCGGGATGCGACCGCCGGTCTGTTCCATCCGCCGAGCGCCGACGCCGCCCGCCCCATGTACGCGGCGGCCCTCCTCGACGACTGAAGGGTGGCCATCGGCTCTCGTTCGATACGGGGCTTTCGTTCAACGTTGAGTCAGGTTTTCGATGTTGCCTCGCGGTGAAAACCTGAGTCAACGTTGAACGAGAGTCTCAGGCTCCGAGTCGGCCGGACAGGGCACGGCTGGACGTGGCACCATGGCCGCAACTATACGAGCTGCAAGGACGGAGTTTCCTATGGAGGAGAGAACACCCACGATCGTGCGGGCGAACTCGATCGTGTCGCAGGCGCGGACGCGGCCAGGCGCCAGCTCGGCTCTCGAACCGGAGGCCTTCGCACTCACCGGTGAGACCATCAGCGCGACCGGAACGCTGACTGAACTGCGGGAGCGATTCCCCACCGCCGAGGTGCTCGACTTCGGTGACTCGACGATCATCCCGGGCCTCAACGACGCCCACATCCACCTGGCCATGACCGCCGGCGACGCCCTCCACCTCGACCTGTCCCATGCAGCGGTGGGAGACGTTCCCACCCTCTTGGACACGATCGCCGCCGAGGTGGGGACAACCTCGGCGGGGGAATGGGTCAAAGGCAGCCGATACGACGATGAGAAGACCGGGATCGTCCTCCGCGACGAACTCGACCGGATCGCGCCCGAAGTCCCGGTGATCGTGAACCACGTCGCCGGGCACTGGGGTGTTCTCAATTCCGCCGGACTGCGGTTCCTCGGCATCGACGAGTCCTCACCCGACCCGGACGGCGGCCGCTATGACCGCTATTCCGACGGTCGGCTCAATGGCAAGCTCATCGAACGGGCGCTGATGAACGTCCTCATGCCGGCCACAGCCCGCGGTGACCGTTTCATCCCCGGTGACACGGTCGAGGACCTGCAGCTCGGTGCCGCGCGGACGATCGCGAAGTGGAATGCCGCGGGCCTGACCTCGATCTGCGACGCACTCATCAGCCCCCAGGACATCGGGATCCTCTCAGCATTGCGCGCCGACGATGCACTCGGCCTGCGCATCGGCATGCTTCTGTCCATCGACCACTATGACAAGGCCGCCGAGCTCGGAGTAGGCAGTGGATTCGGCGATGATCGGCTCAAGCTCATCGGCGTCAAAGCCTTCCTCGACGGGGCGATCGGCGGGCGGACCTGCCTGCTCTCCGAACCATTCACCGACCCGAACTATCAGGGCGTGCAGACCACTTCGACCGATGAGCTGCGAGCCAACGTCGAACGCGTCCATACCGACGGCAACCGCATCGGCGTCCACGCCAACGGCGACGCCGCGATCCGCCTCGTCCTCGACGCCTTCGACGACGTTGCTGCCCGGATCCCGCGCCCGGGCCTGCGGCACCGGATCGAACACTGCAGCCTCATCGACGACGACATCCTGAAGCGGATGAACCGCCTCGGCGCCATTGCTGTCCCCTTCGCCGGATATCCCGGCTATCACGGTTCGGCGCTGAACTCCTGGTACGGCGAGGCGAGGACGGAGCGGATGTTCGCGCACCGCTCGTTCCTCGACGCTGGGGTCACGGTGGCAGGATCATCGGACTATCCGTGCGGGCCCTACCAGCCGCTGTTCGGACTGCAGTCGCTGGTGACGAGGACCGGCGTCGACGACGGGGTCACCGTCGGAGCCTCGCAGAAGGTCACAGCAGCCGAGGCGCTGTCGATCTTCACTCTCGGATCTGCCGAGGCCTCAGGGGAGGAGTCCTACAAGGGCAGACTGGCCCCGGGATACCTCGCCGACTTCACCGTCCTCGGAGACAACCCAGTGACCATCGACCCCCACGGAATTGCGGACATCGACGTGCGCGCAACGTATGTCGGTGGGAGTGAGGTGTACCGGGGCTGAGGTTTCCGTTGACCTGTGTGCCGGCGCCGCTGTCCCGCCTCAGGCATTCACCTTCGCTCGCTCCGCTGCCGGAACCCACCGTGGGTCCGGCTTCGCCAAGGTGACGATGACGACGATGATGAGGTTGACCGCGACTGCCCACAGGCCGCCGTTGATGCCCAACAGCGGATCGTGGCCCGTGTAGTGCAGGGCCACCATGGTCACCGAGCCGACGATGAGGCCGGCGGCAGCGGCCTGTTTGCTCATCCGTGGCCAGTAGAGGGCAAGCAGTGCGGCGGGCACGACTTGGGCGAGACCTTCGTAGCTGAGCACGGAGAGCTCGACGAGGGCATCGGGCATGAGCAGGCTCATCACCAGCGCAATCACACCGACGATGAGGCACACCCACTGGGACAGCGTCTTCTGCCGCAGACCCCGCGCGGCGAGCTGTTTCTTCGTCATCGACGCGGAGTTCTTCGGGCCGGACAGCCCTCCGCCGAGAACCGTGCGACCCCACATCGAACCGATCGAGAGCATATACACGCTCATCGGCACGATGGCTGAGAGTGCACCGGCGACACCGATGAGGGCGACGAGCGGGGCCGGCAATGAGTCGATGACCACGGAGAACAATGCCAGGTCCGCATCCTTGAGCGCGGGAATGACGAAGAGCGCGGCCACGCCGACCATCATCGGCACGAGGAGCAGCAGCTGGTACCAGGGCAGGATGATGGAATTGCGGCGCAGAGTGTTCGCCGAGGTGCCCGACAGGTATCCGGCGATCGAGGTGGGGAAGACGGTGATCGTGATTCCATTGAGGATGATCGTCGAGATGAACCAGGCGCTTCCATAGGTCCCCTCACCTGCACCGGGGAAGGTCAGCCACTGCGACTTCTCACTCACAAGGCGGTCGAGGAGTTCGCCCAACCCGTCGAAGTAGTGCAGCGGAACATAGACCGCGAGGAAAGCCACGGCGAGGATGACGAGGCCGTCCTTGAGGGCGCTGACCCACGCGGAACCGCGCAGACCGGAGAAGAGGATGAACGCCTCGGCGACGATGAAGGAGATGATGGCGGCGACCTTGAGGTCGATCGCCCCGTAGCTCATGGCGTTGACGACGGCACCCATGCCCTGGATCTGCAGCTGGATGTAGGGAACGATGAACACGGTCGCGAGCACGGCGACAAGGATCGCCAGACCCCGCGAGCGGAAGCGGTGCTCGACGATGTCGGAGAGGCTGACGAGCTTGTGCCTGGCCGCATAGGTCCAGAACAGCGGGCCGACGAGGTAGGCGACGACGAGTCCGACGCTGAGATAGCCGATGAGGTAGAGGATCGGCACACCATAGGAATACGACCAGCCGGCTGTGCCGAGGAACGAGAAGCTCGTATAGGTCTCTCCTGCCATGAGCAGGAGGATGAAGACGAACCCGAGTCCGCGTCCGGAGACTGACCATTCGTCGAGTGACTTCTCACGCCCGCGGCCCGACCAGATGCCGATGCCGATGGTTGCGAGCATGGCAATGCCGAAGATAATGCAGGCGATGATTGCTGAAGTGCTCATTTGCCGGCCTCCTCGATCGGGTAATCCTCACCGAAGGCGACATCAGCTGGCACGTGTTCGGCCAAGTTGTGCCGGTAGTAGCGATCACCGCGGGCGGCCATCCACACGAAGAACCAGGTGAGGATCGTGACGACGATCGTGTAGGTGAGGATGAACGGCATCCCGAAGATGCGTGGCTCGATCGAATTCGCGACGAAGGGCGTCAGTAGGTAGCCCACGACGGGAATGATGAGGAGCAGCAATGAGTACCGCCGCCGAGGTGGCCTGGACGGCGGTGGTGAATCGTGGACTCCCGACATGCGCAACCTCTTCCTCTTCGAATTCTCCGGTGGGCGGACCGAGCCAGGCTAGTGGGGAGAGTCGCAGCAGGTCGAAGCCGTTCCGAAGTGTGAAATCCGCCAGTCGTCACGAGGCGCGAATGCGACAAGACATACAGAGACATACAATGACTGACAAGACATACAGAGACATACAAGAATGTTCCTTCTAGGAGGCTGAAATGTCGCTTCCCTATGTCATCCCGCCGTTGCCGAACGATCAGGATCAGCCGTCCCCATTCACGCCGACCTTTGGGCGCGTGCCACCAGTCCTCGCTGATCGTCAATCCTTCATCAACGACTTCGCCTATGCTCTCGATTCAGGTCCTGGTTCTCAAGGCCGCGCAACTTTTGTCACTGGGCAGAGAGGCGTCGGCAAAAGTGTGATGCTCAAGGTGTTCCGTGATGTCGCGGCATCGAGGCAATGGATTTCGGTGCATTCGGACGCATCCCCCGGATTCATTCGCCGGATAGCCGAATCGCGGATTCCTGAAGTCATTGATCAGTTGGACCCCGGCACAAACACCAAGACGCGACTGACAGGTGTGAATCTGCCATTCGGTGGTGTAGGAGTGTCGACTAAGACCGAAACCACCAACCCCATTGTCCGAGACTTCGAGCATCAGTTGAACAAGATCCTCATGCTGCTGGTCGAACACGGGACCGGATTGCTGATCACGTTGGATGAAGTCCACAAGGCGCAGTTGACTGAAATGCGAGAGCTGACCGGCACAATTGCCTATGCATTCAGCGAGGGAGCTCCGGTTGCCTTCGCTGCGGCCGGTCTTCCTGAGACAATCAACTCCTTGGTCAACGATGACATCTCCACCTATCTTCGACGCTCAGCGAGAGTCGAACTTGGAGATCTCAGTGACAGTGGGGTGCGGACGGGTCTGCTGGCACCGATCGAAGACCACGGGAAACGTATCAGCGAGGCAGCATTGAACAAAGCTGCCGACGCGACGGGGCGCTATCCCTACCTGGTTCAGCTGATCGGTGATCAGGCATGGAAGCGAGCTTCACGCCGAGTTGAAATCACCGACGCCGATGTGACGGCTGCCGTCGAAGCATCGCGCGGAATGATGTTTGAACAGATTCATCGGCCAACATTCAGCCAGTTGTCCGGGCGGGAGCGCGAATTCATGGTGGCCATGAGCGCTGATGCCGAAGACTCGGCGCTCAAAGATATTGCTGCTCGAATGGAGATCAGCGGAAAGAACGCAAGCGTATATCGCCTGAGGCTTTTGGCTAAAGGCGTCATCGAGGCTCCTGCCCACGGCAAACTCCGCTTCGCGGTCCCCTTCACGCGAGAATATCTCCGCAGCGCCTGATCGGATCTCCGTCAGCATAATATGTTGCTTGATCACCGGGCGTGAGACTCAATGACGTCCTTGATAGAATGGGTGACATGTACCTCGGTATTGCTTCGATGAAGTTGTGGGACCGCCGCTGACGGCGGCGGGACCTTCCTGATCTCTCGTTCGCCGTCCTGGCCTTTCGCCGGACGGTCCAATCGTGCTGTCCGGCTCCATGACGAGCGGAGAGAACGCAATGCCGATCACTTCATCCTTGAGAAACCGAACCCTGCCCGCAGGATCAGCCGCACACATTCGAGCAGAAGGCCTCCACGTCGCCCTCGGCGGCCGAACCATCCTCGACCGACTCGACGTCACGATCTCGGCCGGCTCGCGTCTGGCGATCGTCGGTGAGAACGGTCGGGGCAAGACGACCCTGCTGCACATCCTCGCCGGCACGCTGACCCCGGACAGCGGGACGGTCGTGCGTGCCGGAACCGTCTCCGTCATCGAACAGGACCTCGACGTTGACAATGACAAGACCGTCGGAGATCTCATCGACGACGCCATCTGCGAAGAACGTGCTGCCCTCGAAGCCCTCGAGTCGGCGACCGAACAGATGGCCCAAGGCGAGGCTGGGGCAGACGACGCCTACGCCGAGGCACTCGAACTGTCGATCCGATTGGATGCTTGGGACGCCGAGAGGCGCATCGACATCGCCCTCGAGGGGCTGAACGCCTGCACGGATCGTGACCGCACTCTGTTGAGTCTGTCCGTCGGGCAGCGCTACCGGGTCCGTCTGGCCGTGGTGCTCGGGGCGAACACCGATCTGCTGCTGCTCGACGAACCGACCAACCACCTCGACGCGGCAGCGCTCGAGTACCTGGCCGGGCGCCTGCGAGACCACCCCGGTGGAATTGCAGTCGTCAGCCACGATCGAGCACTGCTGCGGGATGTGGCGTCGACCTTCATCGACCTCGATCCCAGCCGTGACGGGCTGCCCCAGACATATGCTGGCGGCTACGAAGGGTGGCTCGAGGGTCGGCGAAGAGACCGCGAACGCTGGGAACAGGACTACGCCGCCGAGGTGGCCGAGCACGCGCGCCTGACGCAGGCGGCAGAGGACGCTCGTGGTCGCCTGTCGACCGGGTGGCGCCCGCCCAAGGGCACCGGCAAGCACCAGCGGGCGACTCGAGCCGACGGGATCGTGCGGGCCTTCAACCGTCGCACCGAGGACCTCGAGGCTCATCGGGTCACAGTGCCCCAGCCGCCGATGCGTCTGCGGTGGCCGGAGTCCCGGACTCGAATCGGCAGCCGGATTGTCGCCGCCGATGACATCACTGTGTCCAAGAGGCTGTCCGTGCCGGTGTCGGTGGAAGTCGACGGCGGTGACCGGTTGGCCCTCAGTGGCCCGAACGGTGTGGGCAAGTCGACTCTGCTGGCGGTGCTCGCCGGCCGAATCGAGCCGAGCGAAGGCACAGTGTTCCGGCATGCGGGTTCGCACATTGTGCTGCTGTCGCAGGAGGTGCCCGAATGGAACTCGGCGGCTCCGGCGCATCGTGTATTCAGCGACCACCTCGCCAAGAGCGGTCGAACCCGCGATGACGCGCCATCGCTGTCGAGTCTGGGCCTGCTCGATGCGGCTTCCGCAGGGTCGCCGGTGGGACGTCTCTCCCAAGGACAGCAGCGGCGGCTGCAACTGGCGATGTGTCTGGCTGAACGGCCGGACCTGCTGATGCTCGACGAACCGACGAATCATCTTTCGTCATCGCTGGTCGACGAATTGACCGAGGCGGTGGAGGCCACCTCGGCGGCGATCGTCGTCGCCACTCACGACCGGCAGATGCTCAGCGACCTCGAGTCCTGGCCGCGTTTCGAGCTGGATGGCTGACCTGACGCGGCCGCACCAGCTGGGCCCAGCCTCAGAGCTCGGAAAGCAGTGAGATCGGGTTCGCGATGAACGGCGTG
Source organism: Brevibacterium antiquum (assembly GCF_016107655.1). Lineage (GTDB taxonomy): Bacteria > Actinomycetota > Actinomycetes > Actinomycetales > Brevibacteriaceae > Brevibacterium > Brevibacterium antiquum. The sequence continues at coordinate 305,336 of NZ_JABASX010000006.1, read as the reverse complement.
AACAGATACCCCACGACCGGAATGATGAGAAGGAGTAGAGAGTAGCGCCGCCGAGGTGGCCTCGGCAGGGGTGACGAATCGCGGACCCGTGACATGCACAACCTCTTTAGCTTGCTCTGCGTCGACTGCCTCTGGCATCTGAGGCACGGCTCCTTCGTTCATCACGTCTTCGTGCTTTCCAGTAGTTGAGGAGCAACAAACTAACCATTTGCATGTTGCAAGAGAGCTTGACGGTACCATCGAAACGGCCAAGCGCCGTATGCGAAGACGGAACTTCCTCCCGGCCGACCTTTCATCGGCAGCCTGAAGCATTCGAGACGCACTTGACGGCCGTGTTCACAGCGTTGGCAGTCGCGAGGTTCATGCAGGCAATAACGGGCCTGTCGTTGAAGAAGATGATCATCGCGCTGAGGCCGCTACGGGAATGCACGGGCGAGAATGATGGGCACGAACCCGTGTTCCCACCCGAACTCACATCGACTGCCGCCGAGTCGGTCGGCAGAATCGAAGACCACGGGTCCGGGCAGGGACACTAACGTGAAGTGCCTCCGATCACAGCTCCGGCAGCAGGGAGATCGGGTTCTCGATGCAGTCGGCGACGAAGGTGAGGAACTGGCTCGGCTCGGCACCGTCGCAGGCGCGGTGGTCGAAGACAAACGACAGGTACATCACCTTGCGCACAGTGAGCTCGCCATCGACGACCCACGGACGTTCCTTGATCCGCCCCAGGCCGAGCATCGCGACCTCCGGCAGGTTGATGATCGGCGCAGAGCCGTCGACCCCGAACACGCCGTAGTTGTTGAGAGTGAACGTGCCGCCAGTCAGCTCGGCCGTGTTGAATTTGCCGGTCGACGCTTTGACGACGGTCTCGGACACGGAGTCGCGCAGCCGCCGCAGGCTCATCTCATCGGCGCCGTGAACGACGGGAACCATGAGGCCACGCGGCGTCTGCGCGGCCAGGCCCAGGTTGATGTCACCGTGGGTCACGATCTCGTTGGCTTCGGTGTCGATCGAGGAGTTGATGATCGGGAACTTCTTCAGCCCGGCGACGACGAATCTGGACACGAGTGAAAGCAGGGAGTACTTCTCTCCGGTGCGGGCCTCGAGGGTACGTTTCGTGTTCAGCAGTTCGGTGGCGTCGACGTCGAGCCAGATGGTCGCCTCGGGGATTTCCTGACGTGATCGCGTCAGTCGTTCGGACACGACCTTGCGCAGCCCCGTGATCGGAGTGCGGGTGTCGCGGTCGGCAGATTCCCCGGAATGGTCCACGCTCGCCGAGGCGGTGGTGCCGACATGGTCGCCACTGGCCAGGGCGGCATGGTTCGCGACCGGGGCCGTCGTGCCCGATTCGATGGCTTTGAGCACATCTGCCCTGGTGACAATGCCGCCAGGGCCGGTGCCTTGGAGATGTTTGGCACTGAGTCCATTGTCCTTCGCGAGCTTGCGCACGATGGGGGAGGAAACCGGAGAAGTCATCGGCTCGACTGCGGGCTCGGCAGCAGTGTGGGCCGGGGCTTCGGCAGCGGTATGAACTGGGGCTTCGGGGGCGGAGGCCGGGGGAGTGGCCGCCGCCGAAGCAGAGTGAGCATCCGGTGAGCCGCTGGTCTTCGCACCGAATGACCGCTGCTTCGTCGACCGTGCTTTGGGCTCGGACGTGCCGTAGCCGATGAGGTTCGCACCGCCGCTGTCAGTCTCTGCCGCCGAAACTGATGCCTCGCTCGAGACAGGGCCGGCACCGGAGTCCACGTCCGCACTCGGCCGGGCACTGGAGTCCGTGTTCGCACTCGAACCAGCACCCACCTCGGCGACGGAGAGCAGGGCCTGACCTGCGGATACGGTGTCACCGGCGGCCGCATGCAGCGCCTCGATGCGTCCTGCGAACGGGCAGGGCAGCTCGACGACGGACTTGGCGGACTCGACCTCGACGACCATCTGGTCGACGTGGACCTCGTCGCCGACATTGACCAGCCAGCTGATGAGCTCGGCCTCGGTCAGTCCTTCGCCCAGGTCGGGGAGGATGAAATCGCGGGCGCTCGTCGTGCGTGCGGAATTCCCAGTGTCGGCAGCACCGGACACACTCGTCTCGGCACTCATCACAGCTCCCAGTCCCAGGATTCGAGAGCATCGAGAATGCGTTCGGCGGTCGGCAAGAAGTACTCCTCGAGCTTCGGGGACGGGTAGGGCACATCAAATCCGGTGATCCGCAGGATCGGGGCCGACAGATGGGTGAAGTTGGCTTCGGTGACCCGGGCGGCCACCTCGGCGCCGTAGCCTCCGAACTGGGCGGCCTCATGGATGATCGCGGCACGGGACGTTTTGCGCACCGATGCGGACACGGTCTCATCGTCGAAGGGTGAGAGCGACCGCAGGTCGATGACCTCGATCGACAGTCCGTGCTCGGCACCTTCCTCGGCCGCGGCCAGGGCGGTGCGCACGGTGGGCCCGTAAGCCAGAAGAGTCACGTCGGACCCAACGCGTACAACCTGGGCTCGATCCATCGGTGCGGTCTGCACGGGCAAGCTGAGCTCGTCCTTCATCCAGTACCGCGACTTCGGCTCCATGAAGATCACCGGATCCTCGGAGGCGATGGATTCGCGCAGCAGGGAATAGGCATCGGCTGGGTTCGAGGGGGTGACGACGGTGAGGCCCGGGGTCGAGCACCAATAGGCCTCGGACGAATCCGAGTGGTGCTCGACGCCGCCGATATCGCCCGCGTAGGGAATCCGGATCGTCAACGGCAGGCTGACCTTGCCCTTCGTGCGGTTGCGCATCTTCGCCACGTGGGACACGATCTGCTCGAACGCAGGGTAGGCGTAGGCATCGAACTGCATCTCGACGACCGGGCGCATCCCGGCCATCGCCATGCCGATCGCGGTGCCGACGATCCCCGACTCCGCCAGCGGAGAATCCCAGACGCGTTCGGGACCGAATTCCTTCCGCAGGCCCTCGGTGACACGGAATACCCCGCCGAGGCGGCCGACGTCCTCACCGAAGACCAGGACGTTCTCGTCCTCGCTCAGGCTGTCGCGCAGAGCCTGGTTGAGCGCCTTCGTCATCGTCACCGAAACTGGCGTCGGAACGTCTTCTGCCGTGGTGGCAGCGGTGACGGTCATGACTGCGCCGCCGTTGCCAGCTCGGCCTCGAGCTTCTCCTGCTGTGTGGCAAGGTTCGCACGCGGGTTCGCATAGACGTAGGCGAAGAGTTCGCTCGGATCGACCTCGGCATCGGTATTCATGGCGTCACGGACGGAGGTGGCAAGCTCTTCGGCGCTCGCCGTGATCTCTGCCGCGCTCGCGTCATCGAGGACCCCGGCTGTGCGCAGGTGCTTCTCGAGGCGATCGATGGGATCGAACTGCTTCCAATGCTCGACCTCCTCGGCGTCACGGTACTTCGTGGGATCGTCGGAGTTCGTGTGCGACTCCATCCGGTAGGTCAGGCACTCAATGAGGGTCGGGCCCTCGCCGTTGCGGGCGCGTTCGAGGGCTGCCGTGACGGCGGCGAACACGGCGGCGATATCATTGCCGTCCACCCGGAGGCCGGGCATTCCGTACCCGGCGGCGCGGTCGGCGAGCATGGTCGCATTCGACTGCTCACGCAGCGGAGTCGAGATCGCATACTGGTTGTTCGCCAGCACGAAGACGGTCGGGGTCTGCCATACCGAGGCGAAGTTGAAAGCCTCGTGGGTGTCACCCTCACTGCTGGCGCCGTCACCGAGGAAGGTCAGGGTGCAGGCGTCTTCGCCCTTGAGCTTGGCGGCCATGGCGTAGCCGGTCGCGTGCAGAGTCTGCGTGGCAAGAGGTGTCGCCGCAGGTGAGGTGTGATATTCGTTCGGGTCGAATCCGCAGTGCCAGTCGCCGCGGAAGGCAGAGAGGATCTCCGTCACCGGAACGCCGCGGGTCAGCAGCGAAGCTGAGTCGCGATAGGTGGGGAACAGCCAGTCGCCCGGCGCCAGTGCGGTGGTAGCTCCGACTTCGATGGCTTCCTGGCCGGCGGCGGACGGGTAGGTCGCGAGTCGCCCCTGCCTGGTCAGGTGGGTGACCTGAGCCTCGAACCGTCGGACCTGCACCATCTTCTGGTAGAGACCCAGGAGGGTGCGATCGCTCGGGATCCTCAGCCCATCGGTGGGAACATCGGTGGGCTGACCGTCTGCACCGATGAAGCTGACTGGCTGCAGCTGGGGCAATGAACGGTGAGAGGTGGGAACGTCAATGGTCATGGCCCCATGGTGGCGTGAGCCGAGTCACCGATCCAGGGTCTGCCGTCAGGTCCGGACGGGGGTGCCGATTGTCTTGGGAAGAGTGGACGAAGTGTTCGGTTGCCGCGTGAGCGGAGGGACGTTTGGCCCGGGTCGATTAGTGCCCAGAACCGGGACGGTGTCCTTCCGCCTCATCGAGGATGAGCAGAGAGCGGGAGGACACCACGCCGGGGACTTCGTGGATTCTGCGCAGGATGACCTGGGACAGGGCCGTGTTGTCGGGAGCATTCACGGTCACCAGGGCATCGATGTCACCGCTGACGGCCTGAACCTTCTCGACGAACGGCAACTCTGCGAGGTCGTCTCTGACTTCGGGCCATGGCCGATCGCCGATCTTGACAACGACCACAGCGGTCACGGTCATGCCGAGGGCACTGCGGTCCACCTCGGCGGTGAATTTCCTGATCGCCCCGGACTCGACGAGAACCGAGAAGCGCTTGTGGGCAGCCGACCGGGAGATGTGCACCTGCTCAGCCAGCTGGCGGACGCTCAGGCGCGAGTCGTCGACAAGGGCGGCGATGATGCTGCGGTCGATGTCGTCGAGATCGAATGCCACGAGGCGCTCCTTCAGCGTTGATGCGGGCGTCGGACTCACCGGGTCACTTCCGTTTCCAAGGGCGGTCGTTGCCCGGTCACGGTCGGTGGCTCCATTCTAGGGCCCGTTTCTTGAGCGCGCTCTCACTCCTTCTGCAATCGCTTCAGTCGCCACGATGAGGACGCAATCGGTCTGTGCGGGTAGAATTTGTTCGAACGTTCGTACAATAAGCATGTTAGCTATGGCACACAGGAAGTAGGATGTCTGACTGAGTACTTTTCCGGGCTTCCTCACAGACCCGGGTGTCGGACGAGAACGTGCTGACTGTAGATTATGAGGCAGAAGTCTCATTTGCAGATGAATTGCCTCACGGAATAGGAGTCATCCTTGAAGATCGCGGTGTTGGTCAAAGAGGTCCCGGACACATACGGGGATCGGAAACTGAATTTGGAGACCGGCTTGGCGGATCGTTCCGCTTCGGAAGCGGTCCTCGACGAAATCGGCGAGCGTGCCCTCGAAGTGGCTCTCTCCTATAAGGATGGCAGCGACGGAACCGAGGTGACCGTCATTTCGATGGCGCCCGACACCGCGACCGCCACGATCCGCAAGGGCCTGGCCATGGGCGCGGACAACGCCGTGCACGTGTCTGACGAGGAGCTCCTCGGTGCCGATCTCGGCCTCACCGCCGAAGTCCTGGCAGCAGCCATTCGCCGTGGCGGCTTCGACCTCGTCGTGACCGGCAACGTCTCCACCGACGGCAACGGCGGCATGATTCCCGCGATGCTCGGCGAGCACTTGGACTTCCCACACGTGACCGGCCTGACCTCTGTCGAGATCAGCGACGGCAAGGTAGCAGGAACCCGCGGAGTCGAGGCCGGCAAGCAGGAAGTCAGCGCGCAGCTTCCAGCCGTCATCTCCATCACCGAGGCGCTTCCCGAGGCCCGGTTCCCGAACTTCAAGGGCATCATGGCGGCCAAGAAGAAGCCGTTCGAGGTCATCAGCCTGTCCGACCTCGAGGTCGATGCCAACGACCAGTCCACAGCACGATCGATCATGGTCACAGTGGCCGAGAAGCCGCCGCGTGAAGCTGGAGAGAAGATCGTCGACGAAGGAAACGGCGGAGCAGAGCTCGCCGAATACCTCATCAAGAACCGCTTGGCCTAAGGAGAATCGATATGTCCGAATTCCCACAAGACTCCATTCTCGCCGTCCTCACCGCCGATGCCGAAGGTCAGCTGGAGAAGCCGGCTGCTGAACTGCTCGGCGGCGCCGGTGAGATCGGTTCGCCCGTCGCGCTGATCCTCGCACCTGCCGGTCAGGGCGAGACCGCTGCGCAGCAGGCCGCATCATTTGGTGCTGCCCAGGTTCTCACCGCTGAGGTGCCCGAGGGCAACTCTGCGCTGGGAACCTTCGCAGTCGACGCCCTGAGTGCCGCGAGCGATCTCGTTGCCCCCGACGCCGTCCTCCTCTCCCACTCGATCGACGGACGCGACATCGCCGGACGCTTCGCAGTGCGCAGCGGTTCGGCTCTGTCCGTCGATGCCTTGGGTGTCGAGCGTGACAGCGAAGGCATCGTGGCCAACCACTCCGTCTACGGCGGCGGCTACACCGCATCCTCGGCACCGACTTTCGGTGCCCCGGTCATCACCATTCGCCAGGGATCCATCGAGACTCGTGGCGAGGCGCAGTCGACGAACTCTCAGGCCCTCGAGGTTGCCGATTCGGGCAAGCGCTCGGCCCAGATCGACTCCTTCGAAGCTGTCGTCGAGACGTCCTCGCGTCCCGAGCTGCGTGGCGCTTCGAAGGTCGTCTCCGGTGGCCGCGGTGTCGGCTCCGAAGAGTCCTTCGAGCTCGTCGGCGAACTCGCCGATGTCCTCGGTGCCGCAGTCGGTGCCTCCCGCGCAGCCGTCGACGCCGGCTACATCGCCCAGTCCCACCAGGTCGGACAGACCGGTGTCTCCGTGTCGCCGCAGCTCTACGTCGCACTCGGCATCTCCGGCGCGATCCAGCACAAGGCCGGCATGCAGACCTCGAAGACCATCGTCGCTGTGAACAAGGACGGCGAAGCGCCGATCTTCGACATCGCCGATTACGGCGTCGTCGGCGACCTGTTCAAGGTCGTCCCGCAGTCGATCGAGACCTTGAAAGCGAAACAGTCCTGATATGGCCACCTACTCCAGTTCGCTGCGCTCGGGCCTGCCCAGAGTTGAGGGCGGTGATCCATGGCCACCTGAAGGTGTCATCGGTGAGCCGCTCGAGCCGGGCGCCTCAGTTGTGTCGGAAGAGTCCTTCGAGCCGGAAGATTCGGCTGCCCCGGACGAGTCCGTCGACGAATCCGGCTCCGTCGGGACCGGTGCTGCCATTGGAACTGGGGCTGCCGTCGGCGCGGCTGGCGTCGCGGCGGGCACGACCGCTGTTGCCTCAGATTCGAATGAGGATGCGAATTCAGTAGATGACTCCGATGAGGGTCCAGGAGTCGTTGAGAGCTCAGAGTTCATTGAGAGCTCAGGGTCCGTTGAGGCGCTGGAGCAGCCGTCTGAGTCGTCCGAATCCGTCGCCGAGGCGAGCAGTGAGGTTCCGCTGCGCCGTGGTCTGCCTCGTGTCGAAGGCGGCGACCCGTGGCCGCCGGAAGGCCTCGCACCTGCCGGTGTGAAGGCTCCTTCGAGCACCTCTGATGCCGAGAGCGAACCGGAAGCTCAGTCCGACTCCGAGTCCTCTGCTGCTCCTGCCGCCGCAGTCGCGACAGCGGGTGCAGGAGCCGCTGTGGGCACAGCCGCTGTGGCATCAGGCTCCGGCGCTCGGGACGCAGCCGCTTCGGAAGAACCTGTTGCAGCTGAGACTGCGCCGGCTGAGTCCGCAGTGACTGAGCCTGCACCTGCTGGTGACGTTCCTCTGCGCAGGGGACTGCCTCGCGTGTCCGGGGGCGATCCGTGGCCACCAGAAGGTCTGGCTCCGGCTGGTGCGAAAGCCGCCTCGACCACTTCTGCGTCCTCCTCGGCGCCGGCAGCTGCGGTTGCTCCGGCCGCCGAAGCCTCAAACGCACCGACAGATCAAGAAGCTCCAGCTGCGGGTGAACAGCCTGCCGAGACGGAAAAGTCATCGGCAGCTCCAGCCGCTGCAGCAACTGCCGGTGTCGCCGGTGCAGCTGTCGGCGCTGGTGCGGCGGTTGCCGCGTCCGGGAAGAAATCCTCCGGCGAACTCAGCGACACACCGCTGCGCCGCGGATTGCCTCGCGTCGTCGGCGGTGACCCATGGCCGCCCGAGGGCTTCGCTCCGGCGAGTGCTGGCGCCACCTCTGCTTCGACATCTGCCTCGACCGAAGCGGACGCTTCACGTGCAGGCTCGGCCGACAGCACGTCGACCGGCGCCGCCTCGACGCCCGCTGCCACAGAGGCGGACACCGCTGCCCCGGCTGAGAAGCCGGCTGCGGACACCTCCGCACAGGCAGACACCTCCGCACAGGCGGATTCCGACTCCTCTTCGGCAGCTCCGGCCGCCGCAGCGGGAGCCGCGGCCGTCGGTGCAGGTGCGGCCGGTGCCGTGGCTGCCTCGTCGAGCTCGGACGAGAAGCCAGCAGCCGCCTCGGCGGAAGACAAGCCTTCTCGATCCGGACTGCCGAAGTCCACAGCACCGGCGCAGCGGAAGCCGATGGCCAAGCCCGCTGCCAAGGCCAGGGACAAGCCGACCGCGAAGCCGGCTGCCAAGCAGGCCGACAAGCCTGCCGCGAAGTCGAGCTCCGCACCGGCGAAATCTGCCTCGAGCTCGGCGGCGGCCAAACCTGCTGCCGCGAAGAAGAAGGAACCGACGATGATCGGTTCGAAGTCCGTGGGTCAGTGGGCGAAGCTCGGTGGCCTCGGACTCGGCGGACTCATCGTCGCTGCTGGGATCATCATCCTCGCGGCTCGTGGAGTCACGACTCTGCCCGGTGTGCCCGAGTTCCTCGAACGCTACCCGGGCGAATACCACCTGCCTGAGTTCGTCGACCCAGGGTTCCCCGCGTGGGCCCGCTGGACGCACTTCCTCAACTTCTTCTTCATCGTGCTCATCATCCGTTCGGGTCTGCAGGTACGTCACCAGCAGAAGCCGCCGGCTTTCTACACCCCGAAGAAGGGTGGCAAGAAGGTCAGCATCAACCTATGGCTGCACACGAGCCTGGATCTGCTGTGGCTGGCCAATGGTGTTGTCTTCGTCGTCCTGCTGTTCATCTCCGGACACTGGGCGCGGATCGTGCCGACCAGTTGGGAAGTCTTCCCGAATGCGGTATCGGCGATGCTGCAGTACATGACTCTCGAGTGGCCCGCTGAGAACGCGTGGGTCAACTACAACTCGCTCCAGCAGCTCATGTACTTCATCGTCATCTTCATCGCGGCTCCCCTTGCTGCGATCACCGGCGTGCGGATGAGCGAATGGTGGCCGAAGGATGCCACGAAGCTCAACAAGTTCTACCCGGCACCGCTGGCTCGTGCGATCCACTTCCCGACGATGATCTTCTTCGTCGTGTTCGTCCTCATCCACGTGTTCCTCGTGTTCACCACGGGGATCCTGCAGAATCTCAACCACATGTTCGCAGGCACACACGCGGACAACTGGGTCGGATTCATCTGGTTCGTGGTCTCACTGGCATTCGTCGTCGGAGGCTGGTTCGCTGCCAGACCAATGCTGCTGGCGCCGATCGCGAATATGTTCGGCCGGGTGTCCAGCCGGTAGCGGGGCTCGCAGCGGAGGAACGACTCCGGGGCGCAGCTGGAAGCGCGGGACGAGGAGGGCCCCTGCAGGACGATAGCGTCCTGCAGGGGCCCATTCGCTTTGACGGGACGTGTACCGGCACTTGTGCGTCATCGTCGACGTTAATTCTCGGTGAGCGCTCTTGGGATGCCGTCGAACGCCTGCCCGGAGCGTTCGGCGATCTGCTCGTCCGCTGATAGCACCGGCGGACGAGGCTGTCACCTACGACCCAAGTGACCTGGCAGCCTTGTTCGCCGACAAGCACCGAGTCTCTCAGGGCAGAGGTGGGAGCTCATGGCCTCCGGTGAGTCGAGCACCGACTTCGCCAGCGGTGTCTTCGTCGGCCCACCGGCATTCGGTGCAGGCCGATCACTTCTTCTGCCGACGGCTGCCGCCGTGCCAATCCTCCTGCTGACCGACTGAATCGGTGTCGACGCCGAAAGCAGCAAGCTGCGGTCGCTCCCGCAGACTGCGCTTGAGTTCTGAGAAGCCGGGGAAGCTTGCCAGTCCGATGACATGGTCCCACAGCTCGACGGCCGCGTCCTCGTCCGGCAGCCGACTGATCACCGGCCCGAAGAAGGCCACACCCTCAGGCGGCGAGAAGTGGATGATCGGTGTGCCCACGTCCTTCCCTGTCAGCGCGAGTGCCTCACCTGTCTCCTGGCGAATCTCAGCGTCCCAGGTTACGTCGTCGAGGGCCTGCGCCAACTCCACGGGCAGGCCAGCCTCGGCGAGGATCGGTTTCGCGAACTCCTGTGTCCCGCGTTCGTCACGCACCTGGTCTTCAGAACGGTGGTTCGGCCAATCAGCCGCGCCATCGAAGATGTGTCTCCCCATCGCCGCATACAAGGCACTCACGGACTCGCGGCCGAATTCCGCTCGTGCCCGAGCTGCCACTCGCAGAAGCCGAAGTCCGGCCGTATGCCCGGCCTCGTATTCGGGTGGAAACTGCGCATCGTAGTCAACATCGGCATTGATCACACGCAATGAGATGAATCTCCAGTCCACGGTGTAGTCGCGCTGGGCTTGCACTTGCCGTACCCATTTGCTCGTCATCCATGCAAAAGGGCAGACCGGGTCGAAATAGAAGCGTATGTCGGCGTTCATGCGGCCAACGCTTGCACCGTCTGACGACCAGCGTCAAGCCTGGGATGTGGCGCAGCGCTGCATTACTGGTCCTGTCAGCTATCGTCGGCACATCCATTGTTCCGCGGGATTACAGGCCGCATCGGCGAAGAGCCCATGGACAGCCGAAAGGATGATCGTTACTCGCCTGGCCGCTGGCGTCGGCTCACAGGTCTCTGAGCAGGGTGGTGAACCAGAGCTCGGCCATCGTCCCGGGCGCCGCGACCTCCTCGAAGAGCCCGGACAGTGGTGACATGTCCGAAAGGGTTTCGTTCACGTCGAAGACGATGATTGAGGGGCTGGCGCTCACAACGCTCTCCTTCACAGCACGGGGCAAGTTCAGTGAATCCATTCTGCCCGAACCTCGGGATGCGGAACAGGCACCGTGCAAAAGAGTCGATTCGGTCGGCCCGATGAAAGTTCTTCTTGAAAAACACCCTTGACCCTGTCACTCCAGCCCCTTAATGTTTATGCAACAGGGTTGCAAGCAGTGCAACACCTTCGTATCAGTCACGATGATGGAGAAGACAACGATGTCGATATTCGCTCCCATGAGATCGGCGGTGTGACCATGTCTCAGATCTCGGCTCCCGCCACGTCCCCCTCGGTCAGACAGAAACGCGTCCTGCGCCGTGTCATCTCGGCGAGCTTCATCGGCAACTTCGTCGAGTGGTTCGACTACGGCGTGTACGGATACTTCGCGGCCACGATCGCACTCGTCTTCTTCCCCGCCTCCGAGGGCAACATCGCCCTGCTCTCGACCTTCGCGGTCTTCGCGGTATCCTTCGTCGTCCGTCCGATCGGCGGGTTCATCTGGGGCCACATCGGTGACAAGATCGGTCGTCGATCGGCGCTGTCCGTGTCGATCCTCATCATGTCGGTCTCGACCTTCGCCATCGGACTGCTGCCCAGCTACGCCATGGTCGGTCTGTTCGCGCCGCTTCTCCTCCTGCTCGTCCGTCTCGTGCAGGGCTTCTCCGCGGCAGGTGAGTACGCGGGCGCCTCGGCATTCCTCGTCGAATACGCACCCCCAGGCCGGCGTGGTCTCTACGGGGCAGTGGTCCCGGCCAGCACCGCTTCCGGACTCCTGTTGGGCTCCGTGCTCGCCGCGATCCTGACCTCTGTGCTCACCGACGTGCAGTTGGAGACTTGGGGGTGGAGGCTGCCGTTCTTCCTCGCGGCTCCCATGGGTCTCATCGGCCGCTATATACGCACGCGACTCGAAGACACCCCGGCCTTCCGTGAGCTGGCCCAAGAGGACGAAGTCATCAAGGCGCCGGTCTTCGCAATGTTCCGCGACCATTGGCGACCCCTCATCATCGCCATGTGCGCGGTTCTGCTCAATGCGGTCGGTTTCTACGTGGTGCTCACCTATATGCCCACCTACCTCACGACGGAATTGGGATACGGTGCCACCGAATCCTTCGTCGCCACGACGATCGCGCTGCTGACGTATATCGGCTTCATCCTGCTGACAGGGCTGGCCTCGGACCGGTTCGGGCGCAAGCGGATGCTCTTCATCGCCTCCATCGTCTTCATCATCTTCACGGTCCCGGCGTTCATGCTTCTCGGGTCCGGCAGTTTCACCGTCGTCGTCCTCGTCCAGATCGCGCTGGGCGGCATGCTCACCCTCAACGACGGGACGCTGCCGACCTTCCTCGCCGAGATGTTCCCGACGAGGATCCGCTACAGCGGATTCGCCGTCAGCTTCAACCTCTCGAACTCCCTCTTCGGCGGCACAGCACCGTTCATGGCCACTCTGCTCATCGGCATGACGAATTCACCGCTGGCGCCCGGCTGGTATCTCATGGCTGCTGCCGTCGTCTGCCTGAGCGCAGTCCTCTGTGCCAAGGAAACCTTCCACAAACCTCTGCGCGACGTCTGAACGCGCAGACGCACCGCTCCCTACTCACCCGCAACGCACCCCGACTCACCCACGGTTCACCCACACGAGAAGGAGATCTCATGACCACCACCAACACCGCCTCTGTCGCCGATCTCGAGCGCCTCAAGGTCCTCCACAACGGCTCCAAGTCGAAGCTGACGTTCTCTGACGCAGAAATGGAGCGTCGGCTGACCGGATTGCGGGCGATCATGGCCGAGAAGGAGCTCGACGCCGTCGTGCTCACCTCGTATCACAACATCAAGTACTATTCGGACTTCCTCTTCACCTACTTCGGTCGCTCCTACGCGATGGTCGTCACGTCAGATGACTCGGTGACGATTACGGCCAACATCGACGCGGGCATGCCTTGGCGGACGAGCTATGGCGAGAACATCGTCTACACGGATTGGCGTCGCGACAACTACCTCTATGCGATTCGGGAGGGCCTGCGCCAGCGCGGCATCGATACTCCGAAGCGCCTCGGCGTCGAGGACGACAATCTGCCGCTGGAGAATCGCAATAAAATTCAGGCGGCGTTCCCATCCGCGAGCCTCGTCGATATCTCACAGCCTGCGATGCGTCAGCGCATGATCAAGTCGGGCGAGGAGATCGAGGTCATCAAGCACAGCGCCCGGATCGGAGACCTTGGTGGAGAGGCGATCAAGGCTGCGATCACTGAAGGCATCAGCGAGTACGAGGTTGCCCTCATCGGCACCGAGGCGATGGTCCACGAGATCGCAAAGACCTTCCCTGACCAGGAGATCCGCGACACCTGGGTGTGGTTCCAGTCGGGCATCAACACCGACGGAGCGCACAATTGGGCGACGACGCGGAAGGTGCGCAAAGGCGACATCCTCAGTCTTAACTGCTTTCCGATGCCCTCGGGCTACTACACCGCTCTCGAGCGCACCCTGTTCTACGGTGAGCCCGACCAGGCCTCGCTCGCCTTGTGGAACGTCAACGTCGAGGTGCACAAGCGGGGGATCGAACTGATCAAGCCGGGAGCGGTGTGCAAGGACATCGCTGCCGAGCTCAACGAGATCTACGTCGAGCACGGGCTGTTCCCGAACCGCACATTCGGCTACGGTCACTCCTTCGGTGTACTCAGCCACTACTACGGCCGCGAAGCCGGTCTCGAACTGCGCGAGGACATCGACACCGTGCTCGAGCCGGGCATGGTCGTGTCGATGGAGCCGATGATCACCGTCCTCGAGGGGCAGCCGGGAGCCGGCGGCTACCGCGAGCACGATATCTGCGTCGTCGGCGAGTCCGGATCAGAGGACATCACGAAGTTCCCCTTCGGACCCGAGCACAACATCATCCCCGCCTGAGCGGTACGACCACTCACGCAGGAGCTGAAACAGGAAGGACCGGGTTGATCCCGGTAACGTCTGCGGGCATCGTCAGTCGGTGCCCGCGGACGAATACACTGACACCATGCCTCGACAGTCTTCCGACACCTCCCACCGCGGTGCCTCCGTCATCGAGAACACTGTGTCGATCCTCCGCTGCTTCTCCCCGGATCGGCAGGAGCTCGGCGTCACGGAGATCGCGCCGCGAGTGGGTCTGCACAAGAGCACCGTGTCCAGAATCCTCACCGCACTCGAGGCCCAGGGCATCGTCGAGCAGGAATCGTCCCGCCGCTACCGACTGGGTCTCGGAATCCTCGCGCTCGCCGGGCCCTTGCTCGCCGATCTCGATGTCAGAAGGGCGGCCTATCCGATGCTTCAGGACCTGACCCGCGATACCGGGGAGACCAGTGCCCTCATGGTGTGGAACGGGGCCGAAGCGATTACCGTCGAGCAGATTCCCAGTCCCCAGCAGGTCAAGCACACGTCGAGTCTGGGTTCACGGTACCAAACCGCCCACAGCGCTTCGGTGCAGGTCTTCCTTGCTTTCGAAGAAATCGAAGAGATCCACGCCCTTGTCGACAGCGGCACACTCCAGGGGCTGGACTCCAGCTCCGGCGGTTTCGACAAGTACCGTGACCTCCTGGAGAGCAATCGCGATCGTGGCTACGCGCTCAACGACGCTGAAACGTCACCGAATGAGGTCGGCATCGCTGCAGGTGTCCACGACCATCGGGGAGCGCTCGTTGCAGCCGTTCTCATCGCCGCTCCCAAATTCCGCACCGATGCGGAGCAGATTACGAGTCTTGGTGAGCGGTGTGTGGAAACTGCTCGTCGGGTCTCGCAGCGTCTGGGGGGACGCTGACCTCAGAACTCAGCGCAGGGCGGAGCGCAGTGTCTTGTCGAATTCGCGGACGTGTTCGGCCGCGTGGGCTTCGACAGCCGACTCCTTGCCCTCGAGAATCGCCTCGAGGAGGTCGATGTGCTCGCGGATGTGGCCGATCAGGTCTGGAATGCGCGGGATGACAAGGCACCAGATCCTGGTGGCCAGGTCGTCCAGGCGCACGAGCGTCTCCATCAGGTGGGGATTGTCGACCGAGCTGTAGATGAGGCGATGGACTTCGAGGTCACGCTCCATGAGGGCGCGCGGTTCATCGTCGGCGCTGAGCTCGCGCAGGTCGGCGATTGTCGCTTCGAATTCGCGGCGGCGCTCAGGGGTGAGGTTGAGGGCAGCTTTGCGGGCGGCGATGGGTTCGAGGACCTCTCGCATCTCGGAGATCGTCGACAGGTCTTTGAGGTCGACATTGCTCGCGAAGGTTCCGCGTCGGGAGTAGGAGACGACGAGATGGTCGCTCTCCAGACGCTTGAGCGCTTCCCTGATCGGGGTTCGTCCGACCTCGAGCTCTGCGCTCAGGGCCGCCTCGTTGATGGGGTCACCGGGGGCGATGTCGAGCATGATGAGGCGGTGCCGAAGAATCTCATAGGCGCGTTCGGCCAGGGAAACCTTCGGTGAGCTCACGGTAGCCGACGACGACATTATCAATCTCCTGAAATCACCCATTGCACTTTCGTGTTTTCTCGTCATAGACTACAGGAACGCAGCTGATATATTAGTTGACGATCAAATGGTCGAAGGAGATCACATGACAGAACAACTCGCGGAACGTTGCGAGACTGCGACGTCGGCGCAGGCCACATCCCCGTCATCGAGCCGGGCCTGCGGAGAATTCGCCAGCAGAGATCCCGTCGAGCTGAGCACCTCCCTCGCCGAGCTTGATCCGCAGATCGCGGGCTTCATCGATGCGGAGCTTGCTCGTCAGCGCGAGGGACTCGAGATGATCGCCTCGGAGAACCACACCGCCTCCGCCGTCATGGCCGCGCAGGGATCGGTGCTGACCAACAAGTACGCCGAGGGCTACCCCGGACGCCGCTACTACGGCGGCTGCGAACACGTCGACGAGATCGAACGCATCGCCATCTCCCGCGTCAAGGCCCTCTTCGGCGCCGAGTACGCCAACGTCCAGCCCCACTCCGGTGCTCAGGCCAACGCCTCTGTCATGCACGCACTCGTCCGGCCAGGCGACACCGTGCTCGGTCTCGACCTCGCCGCCGGCGGGCATCTCACCCACGGCATGAAGATCAACTTCTCCGGTCGTCTCTACAACATCGCCGCCTACGGTGTGCGCGAGGACACCAACTGCATCGATATGGCCGAGGTCGATCGCCTCGCCCAGGAGCACCAGCCCAAACTCATCGTCGCCGGCTGGTCGGCCTACTCCCGCCAGCTCGACTTCGCCGAATTCCGCCGTATCGCCGATTCCGTCGGTGCCTACCTCATGGTCGACATGGCTCACTTCGCCGGGCTCGTCGCGGCAGGGCTGCATCCCTCTCCGGTCCCACACGCCCACGTCGTGACCTCGACGACGCACAAGACCCTCGGCGGTCCACGCGGCGGGATCATCCTCACCAACGACGCTGACATCGCGAAGAAGGTCAATTCCGCAGTCTTCCCCGGTCAGCAGGGTGGGCCGCTTGAGCACGTCATCGCAGGCAAGGCCGTGGCCTTCGGTCTCGCCGCCACTGAGACCTTCGTCGAGAAGCAGGCGCGGACACTGTCCGGCTCGTACGAACTCGCTCGACGCCTCGGCGAATCCGATGTCGCCGACCTCGGGATCACCGTCCTCACCGGCGGCACCGACGTCCACCTCGTCCTCGTCGACCTGCGCAACTCCGTCCTCGACGGTGGACAGGCCGAAGACCTGCTCGCTTCGATCGGCATCACCGTCAACCGCAATGCCGTGCCGAACGATCCGCGCCCGCCGATGGTCACCTCCGGCCTGCGGATCGGCACCCCGGCCCTGGCCAGCCGCGGGTTCGGTTCCGCTGCCTTCGCCGAGGTGGCCGGCATCATCGCCGAGGTGCTCAAGGCCGGCGCTGCCGAGGCCGGTGCCGAACCGCAGGTCATCGCCGAGCTCAGCGACCGTGTGTCGGCTCTGGCGACCGCCCACCCGCTCTACCCCACCATGAACGAAATCGGAGCACGCTGATGGCTGACCAACTCCCCGAACACCCCGACTTCCTGTGGCGCAACCCGGAACCGAAGAAGTCCTACGAGGCCGTCATCATCGGCGGCGGCGGGCACGGTCTGGCCACTGCGTACTACCTGGCGAAGAATCACGGCATGACCAACATCGCGATCCTCGAACGCGGTTGGCTGGCCGGCGGCAACATGGCCCGCAACACGACCATCATCCGCTCGAACTACCTGTGGGACGAGTCCGCAGCCATGTACGAGAAGTCGCTCAAGCTCTGGGAACAGCTGCCCGAGGAACTCGACTACGACTTCCTCTTCTCCCAGCGCGGCGTGCTCAACCTCGCCCATACACTGCAGGACGTGCGTGAGTCTCAGCGACGGGTGAATGCGAACGCACTCAACGGAGTCGACGCCGAGTGGCTCGACCCCAAGCAGGTCAAGGAAGTCTGCCCGATCATCAACATCGGCGACGACCTGCGCTACCCGGTGATGGGCGCGACCTATCAGCCGCGCGCCGGCATCGCCAAGCATGATCACGTTGCCTGGGCATTCGCCCGCAAGTGCGATGAGATGGGCGTCGATATCATCCAGAACTGCGAGGTCATCGGGATCGAGCGCATCGGCGACAAGGTCGTCGGCGTCGAGACCACCCGCGGCCACATCACCACCGAGAAGGTTGCCATGTGTGTGGCCGGAGATTCCTCGGTGCTGGCCGACATGGCCGGCATCCGCCTGCCGATCCAGTCCCACCCGCTGCAGGCGCTCGTGTCCGAACTCTTCGAACCCGTGCACCCGACCGTGGTCATGTCCAACCATGTCCACGTCTACGTCTCCCAGGCACACAAGGGCGAACTCGTCATGGGTGCCGGGGTTGACTCCTACAACGGCTATGGCCAACGAGGCGGCTTCCACGTCATCGAGGAAC
The DNA here is from genome assembly GCF_016107655.1 of Brevibacterium antiquum. Taxonomy (GTDB): domain Bacteria; phylum Actinomycetota; class Actinomycetes; order Actinomycetales; family Brevibacteriaceae; genus Brevibacterium; species Brevibacterium antiquum. The sequence goes on along the minus strand of NZ_JABASX010000006.1, from coordinate 287,503 downwards.
AGCTGGCCGCCGCTGTCGAACTCTTCCCGATCTTCGCCCGGGCCCACGTGCTGCGCACCTGGGGCGGCATCGTCGACGTCACCCTCGACGCCTCGCCCATCGTGTCGAAGACCGAAGTCCAGGGCCTCTACGCCAACTGCGGCTGGGGCACCGGCGGCTTCAAAGGCACACCCGCCGCCGGACTGACCTTTGCGCACACGATCGCCAATGACGAACCCCACCCGCTCAACGCCCCCTACGCCCTCGACCGGTTCGAAACCGGCCACCTCATCGACGAGCACGGCGCCGCAGCCGTGGCGCACTGAGCGAACCCGACAAGGAAGGACCAGTCATGCTCCTCATCAGCTGCCCGCACTGCGGACCACGCGACGAAACCGAATTCCACTACGGCGGCCAGGCACACGTCGCCTACCCGGCCGACCCCCACGCGCTCAGCGACACAGAGTGGGCCGAATTCCTCTTCTATCGCGACAACGACCGCGGCGCCTACGCCGAACGGTGGAGTCACAGCCTCGGGTGCCGCAAATGGTTCAACGCCATCCGCGACACCGTGACCTATGACTTCACAGCCATCTACCCCATGGGCGCGGCCCGTCCGACGACTGCGGTCCCTGCGACGAAGGAGCCGGTGACCGCGGAACTGACACTAGTCGAAGCGGATCCGACTCCAGCAGAAGGTGAGGGTGCACGATGACCTCCGCAGATACGAATTCCCGCCTCGAGAACGCGACCGGCATCGACCGATCGCGCCCCATCGCCTTCAGCGTCGACGGCCAGCCGTACTCCGGCTTCGCCGGTGACACGATCGCCAGCGCGCTCATCGCCGCCGGACGAATCGAGTGCGGCAACTCGACCTACCTGGGCCGGGCCCGTGGCATCCTGAGTGCCGGAATCGAAGAGTCCAACGCACTCGTCCGCGTAAAAGGACGGATCCCCGGCGACGTCAGCGAATCCATGCTGCCCGCCACCCGCGTGCCGATCACCGAAGGACTCGAAGCCGACTATCTCTCCGGTCTCGGCATCCTCGATCCCGGCCAGGACGAACTGGTCTACGAACACAAGCACGTCCACACCGATGTGCTGGTCATCGGCGCGGGTCCCGCCGGACTCGCCGCGGCACGTGAGGCTGGAAAGTCGGGAGCCCGGACCTTGCTGCTCGACGACAGGTCCGCTCCCGGTGGGTCGCTGCTGTCGAATTCGGCAGTCAGCGTCGACGGCATGCCCGCCGCCGAGTGGATCGAGTCCACCGTCGCCTCGTTCGCCGAGGCGGAGGAACTGACCTACCGAACGAACACGACCGTCTTCGGCAGCTACGACTCGAACTACTTCGTCGCCCTCGAAGACCGCACTCTTGAGCTCGTTGAAAACGGGGGAGCGGGTGCTCGGGGCAGCGACAATGCCAACGGTGCGTCCGCAGCCAGCGGCGGTCCTTCCCGCCCGGGCACCCGCCAGCGGGTCTGGCACATCCGGGCCCAACAGGTCGTGCTGGCCACCGGAGCCCATGAACGCCCGATCGTCTTCGCCAACAACGACCGTCCGGGCATTATGCTCGCCTCTGCCGTGCGCACCTACCTCAATCGCTACGGCGTCGCCGCAGGACAGTCCGTCGCGATCGCTGCGACGAACGACTCGGCCTACGAACTGCTCGCCGATCTTCACACGGCAGGCATCGAGGTGCCCTCGATCATCGATTCCCGGACCACCGCCTCGGCGATGGCGGAATACGTTGCCCGGGAAACCGGAACCCGGCTCATCCTCGGTTCCGCGGTCAGCGACGCCGCAGGGGAAGGGCCTGCCGGACGCATCAGTGCGATCACGGTCTCGGGCCTCGACGAGGACGGTGTGGCCACCGGCGACTCCGAGGTCATCGACGTGGATCTGCTGGCCGTGGCGGGCGGATTCTCTCCCGTCATCCACCTGCACGGGCAACGCAAGGGGCCGATCGAGTGGCGGAGCGACATCGCCGCCTTCGTCCCGACGAGGCCCGTGCGCGATCAGTTCACAGCCGGCGCGATCAATGGTGACTACTCGCTGGCAGCAGCGCTCGAGCAGGGTGCCGAAGCTGGCAATGCGGCCGCTGAACGCACAGGATTCTTAGCCGTGCTCAGTGTTCCGACGGCAGCGTCGGTGCCCCCTGCCGAGACCCGACCGCTGTGGCTGGTCACCTCGGCGAACGACGACCACACGGCGCTGACCACGCACTTCATCGACTTCCAGCGCGACCAGTCCGTTGCTGACGTGCAGCGGGCGATGAACGCGGGCATGCGCTCGGTCGAGCACATCAAGCGCTACACCTCGATCTCGACAGCCAATGACCAGGGCAAGACCAGTGCGGTCAACGCCATCGGCGCGATCGCCAAGGTGCTCGGCGAGGACGACCTGGGCTCGGTCGGCCACACGACCTTCCGCGCACCCTTCGCCCCCGTGCCCTTCGCGGCACTGGCCGGTCGGCGCAAGGGCGTGCTCTTCGACCCCGCCCGGATCACTGCGATCCACCCCTGGCACGTCGACCACGGTGCTGAATTCGAAGACGTCGGCCAGTGGAAGCGCCCCTGGTTCTACCCGCAGAACGGGGAGGACATGGACGCGGCGGTGCTGCGCGAATGCAAGGCTGTGCGCGAATCGGTCGGCTTCCAGGATGCCTCAACCCTGGGAAAGATCGAGATCCGCGGCACCGACGCCGGCGAATTCCTGGGCCAGATCTACACCAACGGGTTCAAAAAGCTGGCGATCGGCAAGGGCCGCTACGGTCTCATGTGCAAACCCGATGGGATGGTCTTCGACGACGGCGTCACCCTGCGCGTGGCCGAGGACCGCTACTACATGACCACGACCACCGGCGGCGCTGCCACCGTCCTCGAATGGCTCGAGGAATGGCACCAGACCGAATGGCCGCACCTCGACGTCGTCTTCACCTCGGTGACGGAAGAATGGTCGACCGTCGCGGTCGCCGGACCCAAGTCCCGTGAGGTCATTGCGAAGCTCGCCCCGCACCTGGACGTGTCCAATGAGGCCTTCGAGTTCATGGGATTCAGGGAGACGACCCTGGCGAGCGGCATTCCGGCGCGCATCTGTCGGATCTCGTTCTCCGGGGAGCTCGCCTTCGAGATCAACGTCGAGAACTTCTACGGGCTCACCGTCTGGGAAGCCGTCGCCGAGGCGGGGGCCGAGTTCGGCATCACCCCCTACGGAACCGAGACAATGCACGTTCTCCGCGCGGAGAAGGGCTTCATCATCGTCGGCCAGGACACCGACGGGACCGTCACCCCGCAGGACGCGGGCATGGACTGGATCGTCTCGAAGCTCAAGGACTTCATCGGCAAACGCTCCTACTCACGGGTCGATACATCCCGCGAGGACCGCAAGCACCTCGTCGGCGTGCTCCCGGTCGACGGCACGACCCGCCTGGCCGAGGGCGCGCAGCTCATCACCTCCGGCACCCCGGTGACTCCCGAGGCAGGACCGGTCCCGATGATCGGGCACGTCACCTCCTCCTACATCTCCCCGAGCATGGACCGACCCTTCGGCCTCGCGCTCGTCGAGAACGGCCGGAACCGGATGGGCGAGATCGCACAGTCTCCGGTCGGCGGCGAACTCGTCGACGTCGAGATCACCTCACCCGTCTTCTACGATCCAGAAGGGAACCGCCGCGATGGCTGACACCACCCAGAGCACACAGACCACTCAGCAGCAGAACTTCGACACTCCCGCCGAGGTGCTTGATGCACTCCGCGTCTCACCGGCAGCCCACCTCGCCGAGGACATGGCCACCGCCACTGCCACCGGCGGACAGGCCGTCGGCCTGCGGGAACGGTGCTTCGCTGTCCAGCTCGGATTGCGCGCCACCCCGGGAACCGCCTCGGCGGAGGCGCTCGAATCTGCGCTCGGAATCACCTTGCCGCAGCAGGTGGGCGAGGTCACCGGCGACGCCGCGAGCCTGCACACGCTGTGGCTGAGCCCCGATGAATTCCTCACCGTCGACGTCTCCCGACAGCAGCGGCCCGGGGAGACCCTCGTCGCCGAGGCGGCCCTCGAAGGTCTGCCGGGACAGGCCGTGGATCTCTCGTCCAACCGCACGATCCTCGAACTGACCGGGACGAAGGCAAGAGAGGTCCTTGAGAAGAGCGTCCGCGCCGATCTGCACCCGCGTGCCTTCGGCATCGACACAGCGATCTCGACCCAGATGGGTCCGGTTCCGGTCATCGTGCACCACTCATCGGAGCTCGAATATCGGGTCTACCCGCGGGCCAGCTTCGCGGACTTCGCGGTCCGTTGGCTGCTCGACGGGATGGCGGAATTCCTCACCGACTGACACCGGGAGGGAGCGGGGTCGGCGTGGGCGCCTCGGGCGCGACCGGAGAGTTCGAAGTTGACCGACGTGAGCCTCGCACCCAATGATTGAGTACACCCATCGAGCAAGGAAGCAGTGGATATGCAGGATTACGTCTTCACCCTGGAATGCGACGAACGGCCGGGAATTCTTCATTCCGTCACCGGAGCGCTCCTCACTCACGGCGGTGACATCAAGGAGCTCAAGCAGTTCGACGACCAGTTCGCCGAGCGCCTGTTCCTCAGGATCGACTTCAGTCTCCAGGACGAGTCGAGTGCCTCGATCGATGCTCTGCGCACGGACTTCGAAAACATCGGCTCCGAGTTCGAGGCGACGTGGAAGCTGTGGCCGCAAGGGGAGAAGCGTCGGGTCCTCATCATGGTCTCGAAGTTCGAGCACTGCCTCAATGACCTGCTGTTCCGGTCCCAGATCGGTGAGCTGCCCATCGAGATCGCGGCCGTGGTGTCCAATCACCCCGATCACCGTGAACTCGTCGAATGGCACCACATCCCGTTCTTCCGCATCCCGGTGACCAAGGAGACGAAGCCGGAGGCAGAGGCGAAGCTGCTCGAACTCGTCGACCGCTTCGAGATCGACCTCGTCGTCCTCGCCCGCTACATGCAGGTCCTCTCCGATGACCTGGCGCGCGAACTGACGGGCAAGGCCATCAACATCCACCACTCCTTCCTGCCCTCGTTCAAGGGCGCCAAGCCCTACCACCAGGCATGGGAGCGGGGAGTCAAGACCGTCGGGGCGACCGCACACTTCGTCGACAGCGAACTCGACGAGGGCCCGATCATCGCCCAGCAGGTCGTCGACGTCGACCACTCCTTCGGTCCCAAGGACCTCGTCGCCGCTGGCCGTGACGCCGAGTGCAAGGCTCTGTCCAATGCCGTGAAGTGGCACTGCGACGGCCGCGTGTTCCTCTCCGGGAAGCGCACCGTCGTCCTGCGGTGAGTCTGTGGGGCCGGGTCGCGGCGCCGGGGCGCAGCGCCGCTGCATTTCATCGCGGGGCGACCTCAGCTTCGAGAGCAGACTCCAGGGAGTGTGCTCTCGACGCTAAGCTGTGCTCTCGACGGCCGGGCGGTGGGGCGGCCACGTCGATGCGCTGGTGGTCGCAGGCTCAGCGGGCGTGGTTGATCTGGACGTGCTTGGTGCGGGAGAAGTCGTTGAGGGCGTAGATCGAGAGGTCGCGACCGTAGCCCGAGCCCTTGAACCCACCCCAGGGGACCTCGGTCGCGAGCACGAGGTGCGAGTTCACCCACACGGTGCCGAAGTCTAGGTGACGCGGAACGTCGAGGCTGCGCGCCGAGTCCTTCGTCCACACCGATGCCGCCAGGCCATAGGGCACTTCGTTGGCGCGTTCGAGGGCCTCGTCCTCAGTCTCGAAGGTCTCGATCGTCACGACCGGTCCGAAGATCTCATGTTGTGAGGCCTCCGCTCCGGGTGCGACGTCGGCGAGCACAGTCGGAGCAATGAAGAACCCTGGCCCCTCGAGTGCATTCCCACCGACGACAGGGGTCGCCCCATCGGCGATCGCGCGCTCGAGGAAGCTCGTGACGCGCTCGAAATGGGCCTGCGAGATCATCGGTCCCAGCTCCACCTTGTCGCCGCCGCGAGGGTCGCCGACGACGTAGCTGCGCACCTGGTCGGCCAGGAGCTTCGTGAACTCCTTCGCAACAGATGAATGGACGAGCACTCGGGTGCCGGCGCCGCACTCCTGGCCCGCATTCCAGTAGCCGGCGTTGCGAACACCCTCGGCGGCCGCCTGCAGGTCGGCGTCGGGAAAGATGATGACAGGGGCTTTGCCGCCCAGCTCGAGGTGAACGCGCTTGAGCGTGTCGCCTGCACTGGTGGCCACTGCCTTGCCGCTGGCCACGCTGCCGGTCAGCGCCACGAGATCGATGTCCGGGTGACCCGAGAGCCTCGCCCCGACCTCGGGGCCCAGCCCGGTGACGATGTTGAGCACACCTGCAGGGAGGAGATCGGCAATGAGCTCGACCAGCTTGAGCGTGGTCAGCGGAGTCTGCTCCGAAGGCTTGAGCACGAGCGTGTTCCCGGTTGCGAGGATCGGGCCGATCTTCCACGCGGCCATGAGCAGCGGGTAGTTCCAGGGCACGACTACACCCACAACACCGACTGGCTCGCGCAGGATGATCGACGTGTGATCCTCGACGTAGTTGCCCGAACCCAACTCGGTGAAGGCACGTCCGGCTCCGGCGGAGAAGCGGAACGTGTCGGCGGCCATCGAGATATCGTCTTCTGATACGACGGTCGGCTTGCCCGCGTTGAGAGATTCGAGGCGGATAAGTACATCCGCGTTCTCCTCGATGCGATCAGCGATCCTATAGAGGATATCGGCGCGGTCCTTCGGGGTCGACTCGCGCCAGTTGGTCAGGGCTCGCCGTGCCGCCACCACAGCGGAATCGACGTCGGCGGCGGTGCCTTCGGCCACCTCAGCGATGGTGGTGCCGTCTGCCGGATTGACGATGGTCGTCGACGCTGATTCCGTGTTTGGTGCTGCGTCTGTCGTGCGGTCGACGAACGCGCCGTCGATGAAGTGCGTCAGCGGTGGGAACTCGTCCTCGGCAACCAGAGAGGTCGACGAATTGCCGCGGACGACTTCGGTGGTCGGATTGGTGGTCATGGAGGCCTCCACTTCCTTGGGTCGGCAGATGCTCATCCGATCACAAGCCGTGACGGATGTGATCACATTATCTCGAATTTCATGTAGCATGCAATGGAATCGTCAGAAAGAACTGCCCGAGATCCCCGTTGCCGCATCGCTGGCCGAGGACTGACCACGACCACGGAGAAGTGCTCATGGACATCACAGCTCAGCTGCAGGAAATCGCGAACGCCATGTGGATGCCGGTCATCGTGCTGGCCATCGTCACAGGTCTGTACTTCACAATCCGCACCCGCGTGCTGCAAATTCGGCTGTTTCCGCAGATGCTGCGAGAGCTCAAGGGCGACGGAGAGGTCGCTGCCGGCGGACTCACTCCGTTCCAGGCACTGGCACTGACGATCGGCAACCGCGTCGGCGTCGGCAACATCGCCGGTGTCGCCACAGCGGTCGGCTGGGGTGGGCCCGGAGCGCTGTTCTGGATGGGCGCGATGGCCTTCTGCGGTGGAGCCACAGCCTTCATCGAGTCCACTCTCGCCCAGATCTACAAGGAACGGGTCGGAAACGAGCTCAAGGGCGGAGTCCCCTACTATCTCTACAAAGTATTCCAGAAGCGTTGGCTGGGCATGATCGCCGCAATCATCGCCCTCATCCTCTACACTCTCCTCGCTCCCGGGATACAGGCCAACAGCATCGCAGTCAGTGCCGAGTACGCATTCGGCATCCCCGGCTGGGTGACCGGAATCGTCGTCACCGTGGTGCTCGGCGCCATCATCTGGGGCGGACGTGAACGTATCATCAGAGTCGTCAACATCGTCGTTCCGATCATGGCTGTGGGCTACATCAGCGCGGCGATCGTCGTCCTGTGCGTCAACATCACCGCTCTGCCCGGTGCCCTCGGGCTCATCATCTCCTCGGCTTTCGGTGCCGATCAGGTCTTCGGCGGAATCGTCGGCTCTGCCATCGCCTGGGGTGTTCGCCGGGCCCTGTTCTCCAACGTCGCCGGCGTCGGAGAGGGAACCTACGCTGCCGGCGCAGCCGAGGTCAGCCACCCCGCCAAGCAGGGGCTCGTGCAGACCTTCTCGATCTACATCGACACGCTCACCGTCTGCATGCTCACCGGACTGATGATGGTCGTGACCGGCAAGTACAACGTCATCACCGAAGACGGACAGGAGATCCTGGTCAACCTCCCCGGGGTCGAAGCTGGGACGAACTTCACCCAGGCCGCCGTCGACACCGTGGCGGTGGGCTTCGGCAGTCCTTTCATCGCTGCCTCGGTGGCCATGTTTGCGATCACGACGATCGTCGCTTTCTACTTCATCGCCGATACGAACCTCTCGTTCATCGTCGGCGAAGGCAAGAAGATCTACGTCAGGATCCTGGAACTCGTGATGCTAGCAGTCTGCTTCATCAGCTGCATCGTCGATGCCGGAGCCGTGTGGGCGGTGGGCGATATCGGCTATGCGACTCTGGGCATCATCAACTTCATCGCCCTCATTCTGCTCTCACGCATCGCGCTGAAGACCCTGAAGGACTTCGACCAGCAGCGCAAGCTCGGACTCAACCCGGTCTTCGATCCGCGGAGGCTCGGCATCAAGCACGCTGACTTCTGGGAGAGGCTGGGCGATGAGGACGAGTTATCACATGCCCGCCGATCAGACTCCAGAGACTCACAGGAAGGCCCGAAATGACGATCGTTGCCGCATTCCCCTATGGAAAGAGGGACCGCTCCGCCCTCCACCTCGCCGGGCTGTTCGCTCGCTCGAGTGGTGAGTCGGTGCGCATCGTCAGCATCGTCCCTGAACAGGGGAAGTCGATGATTCCCAGCGGCAGTGAGCTCCAGTTCGCCGCCTGGTCGCGTGAACGCGGACGCAGAGCCATCGCCGAGGCTGAGCAGGCGGCCGATGAGATCTGCCCTGATATCGACACCGAGGCCGTAGCCGTCGCCTCTCGGTCACGGGCCAAAGGCCTCATCGCCGAGGCGGTCGCCGCGAATGCCTCTATGCTCGTCGTCGGGTCTGGCACCGAGGGAGCACGTGGTCGGATCCGCGTCAGCGCGACCTCAGACCGACTCCTCCACTCCTCACCCGTCCCGGTGGCGCTCGCGCCAAAGGGGCTGGTCACCGAACTCGGGGCGCAGATCGTGCGAGTGACCTGCTCGTTCAGAGGTGACGGTGGGTCAGGCCGGGTGCTGGAGAAGACCGCCGAGATCTCCCAGTCCGTCGACGCGAAGTTGAGAGTCGCGACATTCGGCGTCGGCGGACGCACCGTCGAACCGTCCTCGCTCGACGAGGACTCGCGCCGAAGGGAATACGCAGCGCACCTCAAGGCGGTACAGGCCAGGGCGGTCGACAAGGTCGATGAAGACATATCGGTCGAGGAGGCAGTGGGCATCGGCAGGGACTGGAAAGTAGCGCTGGGTGCGATCGACTGGACGCCCGGCGAGGTCCTCGTGATCGGGTCCTCGTCCGAGGGGCGGCGTTCCAAGGTCTTCCTCGGCTCGAACGCCGCGAAGATCATCCGGCACACCCCGGTTCCGGTCGTGGTCGTGCCATGATTCTGGTGACGATTACTTGGGTAACGAGGACTCCGGAGTCGTCATCTGTGAGCCAGTCGCTTCGGTGAGGTTGAGCTCATCGCTGGGCACCACCTCGGCGACGATAGACTGTCGAGCATGAGTGAGACCCAGGCTGAGACCGGCATGCGCATCGGGGACCAGGTGTTCGAGGCCATGCAGGCGAGTATCCTCAACGGCGAGTATCGGAGCGGCCAGCGGCTGCGGATTCGGCAGCTTGCCTCCGCGCTGGGGACGAGTGTGATGCCCGTGCGGGAGTCGATCGCGCGACTCGAAGAGGTCGGCTTGGTCGAGACAAGCCCGCACAGAGGAGCCGCGGTAAAGGTGTTCACCGCGGAGGAGCTGCTCCAGATCTACTCGGTGCGTCTCATGCTCGAGGTCGAAGCCACGGTTCAGGGTGTGACGAAGCTGGACAAGGAATCTCGTGTGCGACTCGAATCGGAGTACACGGCCATGGAAGAGGCACTGGCAGCCGGCGACGCTTCGAGCTACCTCGACCATGACGAAGAGCTCCTCGCGATCATCTACGCGGCAGCGGGAAATCCTGTGCTCGTCGAGACGATTCGCGTGCTGTGGCTGCGCTGCCGGGCATACAAGTTCGTCGGCGCGCGAGGAGTGCTCGCCTCCGACGATGTCTCGCCGTTGCTCAAGCACCAGCAGCAACTGATGCGAGCCATCGACGACGGCGATCAGGAAGCCGCCGGTCGGGTCACCAAGGAGTCGCTGAACGAGGCGATCCTTCGGATTCGGAGCGCACTCGTGCAGTAGCCGGATCTCGCTCGCGGAGCGGATTCCGCCAGGACGAGCCGTCGCCGTTATGGGGCTGACAAAACGCTTGAAGAAAAGTCACCGAATCGCTTGCAATTAAATGTGATCACATCCTACGCTTTGTGCAGAAGCCTGCGCGACGGTGCGTCGGTGCACATAGGAGAGAGGGGGTATCACCCCATGAAAGATGCCGTGATTGTCGGTGGAGGACTGGCTGGACTGTCTGCAGCGTGGCGACTGCGCAATTGGGATATTGCCCTGCTCGAGTCAACCTCGCGCGTCGGCGGGCGAATCCGGTCGGAAAACAGAGGGCGCTACTTCCTCAACTGGGGCGGGCATATGTTCGCCGGAGGCAAGACCGCCACGAACGACCTCATCACCGAGACCCAGACCCGGTCCACGGAGATCCCCGGGTCGTTGTCGGCGATCTCGATGAACGGAAAGCTGCTCATGGGCGGGCCCGTCCAGTCCTATCCGTTCCGGATCCCGATGGCGATGAAGGACCGGGCGTCCATGATCAAGGCCGGAGCCAAGGTCAGCGCCGATGTGCTCCGCTACGCCAAGGCTGTGCGTCTGCGACCGAACGAGAGCGCGGAGATGCGCCAGCAGCGGATCTACGACTTCGAGAATGACCGCTCCTTCGCCGACTACATCGGGGAGCTCTCCGAAGACGCCGAGGCAATGTTCCGCCCGACCATCACTCGCTCCGCGGCTGATCCCGATGAGCTCTCGGCCGGTGCTGGCATCGGCTACTTCAGCCTCGTGTGGAACATCGGCCAGGGGCTGAACCGCAGCATCGGCGGTGGGCCCTCCAACCTCGTCGAATCGATCGCCGCGCCTCTGCAGGAGAGCATTCAGCTCGACGCCAAGGTGCATGAGATCGTGCATAAGAAGGATCACGTCGTCGTCCGCTACCGTCAGGATGACGTCGACCACGAGATCGAAGCGCTCTCCGTCGTCCTCGCGACCCCGGCCACCGTGGCGCACAAGATCGCGGTCGACCTGCCAGCCGATAAGCGCGAAGCTCTGTCGAAGATCGTCTACGGCCCCTACGTCTCCGCGGCATTCCTGACGAACGAGACCGAACGTCAGCCGTGGGACGACGCCTATGGCATCGCGACGCCGAAGCGCTCGTTCAACGTCGTGATGAACCAGGGCAACATCGTCCGCGGTGCGGAAGCCGAACGACAGCGCGGCGGCAGCATCATGACCTTCTCCCCGGCGAGCCTGGCTCGGAAGCTGCTCGACCTCGACGACGAAGACATCCTGGACACCTACATCAAGGACCTCGAGGAGGTGCTGCCCGGATTCGCCGGCATCATCGAAGAGGCCCAGGTCCAACGCTGGCGCACCGGCGCACCGTACTGCTTCCCGGGCCGGGGAAAGCTCCAGCCGACATTCAACCAACTCTCCGGCCGTGTCTTTCTGGCAGGGGACTACCTGGGAACCCTGTACACGGAGACGGCCATCAGCTCCGGATTCACCGCAGCACAGGAAGCGGCGAACATCCTCGTCACCGCTCGACAGACCCGAAAGCACCATCCCGTGCAGCACCCGAACGAGGACGCACCTCCGCAGCACAGCTGAGCATGACCGAAACAGCGCACATGTGCCACGGAGCGTGCCTCATCGACACGGACTTTCCATCACCACAGATCTTCCATCCACACCACTGATTTCACAGGAGAAACCATGACCACGAACCTCCGCGGTGTCCTCACCGCACTGACCACCCCCTTCGACGCGGAGGAGAACATCGACTTCGATGTCCTCGGGCGCGTCGTCGACCGCTCCATCGACGGCGGAGTCGACGGCCTCGTCGGCGGCGGATCCACCGCCGAGTTCGCCACCATGAGCGCCGAGGAGCGCCAGAGCATGGTCGATTACGTCGTCGATCGCGCGGCCGGGCGAGTGCCGGTCGTCGCACAGACCGGAGCCACCACAACGCGCGAGGCTATTCGACACTCCCTCGCGGCCCAACGCTCTGGAGCCGATGTGCTCATGCTCGTGACACCGTACTACGAGCCACTGACACTGGCCGAGACCGTCGATTACATCAAGACGGTCGCCGCGGCCGTCGACATCGACGTCATGCTCTACAACATTCCCGGAGCGACAGGCATCAACCTCGACCCGGACACCGTCCGCTCCCTCGCCGAGGAGGTGGACAACATCCGCTACATCAAGGACTCGAGCGCGGACTGGGAACAGGCCCTCAAGCTCATCCACCACCACAGCGATGTCATCGGCACCTTCATCGGCTGGGACAGCTACATCTACTCCGGCCTCGTCGAAGGTGCGGCCGGGATGGTCGCAGGTGCTGCGAACGTGGTCCCAGCAGAGATCGTGTCCGTGTCGCAGAAGATCGCCGATGGTGACCTGCACGGTGCCCGGAGCGAATGGAACCGGATATACCCCGTCATCGACGCGATGATCTCCGAGCCCTTCATCCAGTCGGTCAAGGCGGGTCTGGAGCTGCAAGGCGAACCCGTCGGGTCACCTCGGCGTCCGATGGCCGACACCGGCCCTGATGCGGTCGAGCGGATCAAGGCAGCCCTTGCCGGACTGAAGGGCTAAGCGGCCCGTTCGACGAGAGCCGCGTGGATGGCTTGGGGCAGGTCGATGATCTCGTCATCACGCTTGCGCCCGAAGTCGATTCCGAACTCGCGATCAAGTCTCGCCAGATGCTCTTCGACCCGGTGCGTGTACTCCGGGTCGAAGGCATCAGTGCTGATCGCGATGACGAAGAGCCCGGTTCCGGGAGTCGTTGTTCCCTCATCGATGGGTGGGGCGTCGACTGAGAAGTTCGCGCCTCCGTGGGCTGCGAGGAGTTCGATCATCAGGGCGAGATTGCTGCCCTTGACCCCACCGAAGGGGAGCAGCGAGCCAGCGAGTCCCTGCTCAGGGTCGGTTGTCGCAGTCCCGTCTGGTGCCTGCGCCCAACCCTCGGGGATCGACTCCCCACGTTCGGCAGCCTCGCGGACATTCACCCAGGCCGTGGCGCTGCCGGCCTGATCGAACATGCGCGGGCCCTGCGAGTGGGGGAGTGCGAAGGAGAACGGGTTCGTCCCGGCGACCGTGTCGCGGCTGCCGAAGAGTGACATGAGCGCGGGCGAATTCGCCCCGGCCAGGGTGATGAGACCACGATGGGCCAAGCGCATCGTGTAATAGCCGAGCTCGCCGGCGGGAAACGCATTCATGACGTTGAGGATCGAAATGCCCAGGCTGGCGGCTGAATCGGCGAAGCGATCGAACACCTCGTCGAAGGCGAGCTGGGTGATGCCCCCATCGGCGTCGACGAGGTGGGTTGCCGGGAGTCTGTTGACCGGCTTCGGTATGGCGGCACCGTTGATCCGGCCGGACGCGAGACCGTCGAGGTAGTCGAAGAGGTGTGCCGTACCGACCTGGAGTTTGCCGCGCCGATCCGCCGCCACGGTGGCGGCGGCCAGGGATGTTGCCAGTCGATCCGAGCCTCCCGCGGCGAGAATCGCAGCGAAGCACAAGCGCTCCAGCTCGTCTGCGGGCAGGGACACAGTCGGGGATACGTCGGCAACGGGCATGCTCCTCACGCTACCGCAGGAGGAGCAGCTGGGTTCGGCAGGTCTCAGCTCGTCTCGGCCACGACGTTGAAGGTGTCCATCCTCGAATCCTGGGCTCCGCGGACATACCCGGAGGGAGCAGCGGCAGTGGCACGAAGGAAGTCGACGACCTCGGCGCTGAGCACCTCACCAGGCAGAACATTGGGCACACCGGGCGGGTACGCGGCCAGAGCATCGGCCGAGACCATGCCGACAGCCTCGGCGAAGGGAACGGTCTGCGGCGCCGCGAAGTAGGCATCGCTGATCTCCAGTCGCTTCTCGCAGCTGCCGGGCAGAACGATGGGACGCTCCGGCTCGGACTCAGAGCGCGGCAGTTCCTGCAGCGCGGTCCAGAACCGTTCGACGTCGACGGGAGATGTCGCACCGATGAGCAACAGCAGCGCCGAGGGGGTCGCCAGCTCGCAGTAGATCCGGTGGTCGCGGATGAGCTGGTACTGGGCATCGGCGCCGGTGATCCCGGCTCCGCGGGTGTCGATGACGACCTTGAACGGATCGGTGGCGATCGCATCATGGCCACCGAGGATGTCCGGGGTCGCATCGCGGAACCGCGAGTCGTTCTGAACTCGAGTTCGGATCTCCTCGGCGGTGGCCAGTGCTTCGTCGATCGCCTCCGGGTGGGTGACGAGATGACGGCGTGCCTCGTCGAGGGAGGATAGGAGGATGGCACTGGACGAGGTCGACTGGTAGGACTTCACGATCCGATCGACCAGGGTCTCGTTGCGCTGTGCCTGTCGTCCGTGGCCGAGGTGGACCATCGCTGACTGCGCCAAAGATCCAGCGCCCTTGTGGGTGCTGGAGATGACGAGATCGGCACCGAGGCGGACCGCGTTGACGGGCAGTTTCGGGTGCATGCCGAAGTGGGAGCCCCAGGCTTCATCGACGATGAGGGGAACATCGTGAGCGTGGGCCACCTCGGCGACGGCGGCGATATCGGCCACGGCACCGAAGTAGCTGGGGGAGACGAGGTAGACGGCGGCGGACTCCGGATGCTCGGTCAGGGCGTACTCGACCTGGGCCGGAGTCACGCCGTGGGAGGAGCCGAGGCCAGGATCGACGCGACCGTGGATGAAGTGCGGGCGCAGTTCGGCGTGGGTGACGCCATCGATGACCGAAGAGTGGACGCTGCGCTGGAGGACGAATTCGCGCCCCAAGCCGCGCACGACGGTCGTCGCGATGTGATTGCCCCCGGAGGCGCCATTGGTGATGAACCAGGTCCGGGCTGCGCCCCAGGCTTCGGCGGCGAGCTGCTGGGCGGCCATGATCGGAGTCACGCGTTCGTGGTTGATCATCCGCCAGTTCTCCTGATCGACGCCGCTGAAGAGCATGGGGAAGTCGATGCCCATGCCGGCCTCGCCGACGACTTCGGCCAGTCCCGGTGCATGGTCGCGGGTGCCCTGATGAGCGGGCACGTGCAGGCGCTGCCAGTCCTCGGCGGCTAGGGAGCGCAACGCCTCGGCATACGGCGCGGTGTGCTGGCGAGGGTCGATGGAGGTCGTCGCGGTGTCCGGGTGCAGATGAGTTTCGGCGAGCATGAGTCCCACGCTAGGCGTCGAAAGCTGAATAGGATATAGCAAGAAATCGTTCACGGTGGCATAGTGTCTATGCCATGATGAATCTGCAGCAGTTTCGGGTGCTCTTAGCGATCAGGGACGAGGGAAGTCTCAACCGGGCCGCCGAGGTGCTCGAACACGGAGTCCCGACCGTGACCCATCACCTGCGCACCCTCGAATCCCATCTGCGGGTCCAGCTCGTCGACCGGTCCCGTAACGGAACTCGACTCACGCCCTTGGGCGAGTCCTTCGCCGAGGAGATCGAACCGGTACTGGCCCGCATCGATCGGGCCGAGCAGCTTGTCACCGCCCAGCGCGATGCTGGAGTGGTGTCCCTGCGCGTCGGGTCGTTCTCCTCGATCGGCTCACGTCTGCTGCCGGCCGCGATCGCAGAGCTCCAGCAGCGGACGTCAGTGCGCGTCGAGGTCGTCGAAGCCGAACCCAGCGAGGTCGTGCGGATGCTCCACAGCGGTGAGGTCCACGCAGGCCTCATCTATGACATCCCCGAACTGCCGGAGTTCGCGGGCCCCGAGCTGCGGCTGCGCACCCTCCTCGACGAACCGTACAGGGTCATGGTCGCCAGCAGCGGAGAGCTGGCAGGGCACGAGATCCTCGACTTCGCCACGATGAGCGACATCGACTGGGTCCTCAGCCGAAACGAATCGGAAGCCTCGGTGCGGGTGCTGCGGCGGATCTCCCGGGGACTCGGCTATGAACTGCGCGAGCTCATGCGCAGCGACGACCTCTACATGATCCACGGGCTCGTGGCCGAAGGCCTCGGATGCGCCCTGACCACCGAGGTGGCGGTGGACACTGACTTCGATGTCGTTCTCAGGCCGGCGAAGCAGGACCTGGGCCAACGCCGGGTTTCGTTCGTGACCCGTTCGGGCCCGAATCCTGCAGCGGTGGGTTGGCTGGGCGAGATCCTGAGTGCGGTGGCCACTCGACTGGAGGCCGCCTCGGCGGGATAAGTGGTGGTGTCGGTGCGAGGGCAACTGTCGGTGCCTGCGCGGTGATCAGGGGTCGGCCTGCGTGCCCAGCGCCTCGGCGATGGCCTTGGCCTCGCGACGGAGGAGAGCCACGAGGCGTTCGACGCGCGGGCCGGTGACGCGGTCGGCGATGCTCGCGATCGACAGGGCCGCGCGGGAGCGGCTGCCGCGGATCCGCAGCGGCACGCCCACGGCCCACGACCCCTGGGCGAAGAGGCCTGGATTGTGGACGAAGCCGTCGACTCGGGCCCGGTCGATGATGTCGCGCAGCTGCGTGACCGAGACCTTGGGATACCGTTCGGCGTAGATCTGCGCATTGGCCTCGAACTGGGCGTCCACCTCGGCGGGGGAGAGTTCGGAGAGAATCGCGAGACTGCCCGCGCCGATGCCCAGCGGGTGGCGATCGCCCACGGACAGGGCGTTGTTCAGAATCTCGCCGAAGCCCTCCTCGCGGCGGGCGCAGATCGAATAGCTGCCGGTGCGCAGGGTCAGGAAGGCCGTGTCCTGGCTCAGCTCGGCCAGGCGCAGCAGGCTCGACTCCGACTCTGTGACCAGGGGGTCGACCGATTTCTGGGCGAGCTGACCGAGGATCTGCGACTGCACGCCGAGGCGGTAGCCACCCTCCTCGAAGCGTTCGACGTACCCCATGGCGATGAGCGCCTGGAGCATGCGGTGGACGCTGGCCTTGGGGCGGCCGCTGATCGAGGCGACCTCGGACAGGCTGGCCCCGCTGCTGCGCTCGCCGGCGATGAGGCCGACAAGGTTGAGCAGGGACAACGCGCGCTGGATGCTCTGGGCGCCGGTGCCGGGTTCCAGATCGTCGACGGCATGGGCGACGTTGAATGACGCGGACCGTCGCAGGATCTTCCCGCGCATCTTCGTGCGGTGTTCGTCATTGGGGTCGGCGCCGTTGTGCATGCTTCCATTATGGTCGGCTTGCGCGCGCACGCGGTACCCGCCGTATCGGTGCCGGTTTGCCGGGAGCCCATTGGAGCGGAGGGCCGATCGGGCCCGCGGTGGACTGCCGCAGCCGAGCTATCCATGATGTGGAACATCGTCCTGCCCGGGAACGCCCACCCCGGCGAGTGATCGACCTAGAATCGGATCGGCACCGACCGGGAGCCGGCCATGAGTGGTGCAGGTGGTTCCTGCCGCAGCGGCGCGATCATGATGAGGAAAGTGAGTGTGGACAAGGTGGGCGAAACGGTCCTGCAGCTCGACGATGTGACCTTCCGACGTGGGGAGACGAAGATCCTCCACGGCATCGATCTGGCGATCGGGCAAGGTGAGCATTGGGTCCTCATCGGCCCCAACGGAGCGGGGAAGTCGACGATTCTCAGCTTCGCCTCGGCGCAGGTCTTCCCGACTTCCGGAACCGTGGACATCCTCGGTGACCGCATGGGTCGGGTCGAGCTCCAGGCTCTGCGTCGCCACATCGGGCACGTCAATCCGCGCCATCCTCTGCGCTCGAACCTGTCCGTGCGCGAGGTCGTCCTCACCGGATTGACCGGCACGATCGAACGTCCCCTGCGCTGGGAACCCAGCCCAAACGAGATCTCGAGGGCCGATGACCTCATCGCCGAGGTGGGGCTGACCTCCCGTGCGGATGCGGGCTGGAAGATTTTGTCGCAGGGAGAACGGGGCCGAGCGCTGGTGGCTCGAGCTCTCATCGCCGAGCCCCAGCTGCTGCTCTTCGACGAACCGACCACCGGCCTCGACGTGGCCGCCCGCGAGCAGCTGCTGGAGACCATCGATTCGCTGTCCGTGACCTCGCCGGAGCTCACGACGCTGCTGGTGACCCACCATCTCGAGGAGATCCCGGAGTCCACATCCCACGCGATGCTGATCTCCCACGGGCGGCTCACTGCGGCAGGTGAGATCGCCGAGGTGCTCACCACCGACCAGGTCAGCGCGGCCTTCGAGCATCCGATCGACGTCGGTTTCGCCGGCGGTCGTTGGTCGGCGCGGGCGATCCGGCAGCGAGTCGCGGCGGTCTGAGCATCAGTCCGCGTCATTGCGCGCTCAGACCGCGCCGCCTAATCTTGAGACATGAAGATGAGTACCGTATGGAGCATCATCGGCGCGATCATCGCGATCATCATCGCGTGGTGGGTCGTCAACGTCGCGTTCTCAATCGCGTGGTTCCTCGTGAAGGCGATCATCGCAGTCGTCGTCGCAGCCGCCATCTTCGCCCTGATCAAACAGTCCCTCCGGTCCAAGGACAAGTAGCGCCAGCACTGACTGACTAGGTGCGCCAGTGCGCCTGAAATGGCGCGCCCGTGCACATGGCTAGCAGACGCTTCAGAGGTCGCCGAGGCTGGTGTTCGCCCCGCAGAGGACGACGCAGACCTTCTCATCGGGTGTCGGAACATAGCTTCCGGAGTCCTCGGAACCGTGGATTCCCGCCAGTGCCGTTGCCGCCGCATGCTCGACTGCCAGGCGGTGTTCGCCCCATAGATGCCGGCGTGCGGAGATGATCTGCTCGTCATCGACCAGCACCGAGGTGACCAGGTCGTTCTGCGCCGCCGCGACCGCCAGGGGAGTGGCCCGCCTGGCGCCCAGCGAATCTGCGGCCACCGAATCGACCGGGACGTCGACAGGATTCCCCGCCTCCAAAGCCGCATTCAGCGCCCGACAGTTCTTCGGCTCCACAGCGACGGTGCGCACCCCGTGGAAGGTGGCGGCCGTGGCCACACCCGCAAACAGGCCGCCCCCGCCGACAGAGACGACGATGGTGTCGAGGTCGGGGATCTGCGAGAGGATCTCGGTCATCATCGTGCCGGCACCGGCGGCAATGAGCGGATGGTCATAGGCATGTGAGGCCAAGGCGCCGGATGACTCGACGAATTCCTCGCAGGCCAGGGCCGCCTCGGCGAATTCCGATCCGTTCAGACGCACCTCGGCACCGTAGCTGCGCAGACGCTCGACCTTGACGGCGGGAGCATCGGCAGGCAGGAACACGGTCGCCGGAACCCCGGCGTCCCGAGCAGCCCAGGCGCAGGCCAGACCCGCATTGCCGCCCGAGGCGATCGTGACTCCAGCCTCAGGGAACGTACCCTCGGCCAGGTGGGCCTGGATGAAGTTCTGTGCCCCGCGAGCCTTGAACGTGCCCGTGTACTGCATGAACTCCAAAGCGAAGTGCACACCCGAACCAGTCGGGTCGCTGCTCGGCGGGGCACTCCACGTCGCGGCCGTGGGAGTCGGAGCCGCAGGTGCATTCCCAGGCTGGGCGGAGGCCACCGTGACCGGTCGTACCCGTCCGGAGATCCTGGCGGCGGCTGCTTCGATATCGGGATAGGACAACTGCGTCATCGGTGTCTCCTCGAATTGTGCACTCTCAGTTGTTGAGAATGGACAGGTTGATCACCTTTGATGCAACGAGCCAGTCTGCAGACTGGCCTGCTGCACCAAAAGTGATCGGTTCCGACTCCACCCTACGGGCATGCGCGTTCAGTTCGTGTGCTTGACGATGCCCAGTGGTGCGCCCTTGGGCTCCTTGACCAGGCTGACGGCGACCAGCGAGATGATGCAGACGATGATCATGTAGGCCGCGATCGACAGCGATGAACCGGTGCGAGCCAGCAGGGTCTCGGCGATCGTCGGGGCAAAGGCCCCGCCGAGGATCGCGCCCAGAGCGTAGCCGATGGACACGCCGGAGTAGCGGACCTGCGGTGGGAACATCTCCGCATACATCGCCGACATCGGACCATAGGACAGGCCCATGCCCACGGTGAGGATGAAGATGCCGATGCCGTACATCCAGATGTTGGCCTGATCGATCATGATGAACGTGGGCACCAGCCACAGGATGAGGAGGACGTAGCCGATCTGGAAGGTGCGCACGCGACCCAGCTTGTCCGACAGCGCCCCGCCCCACATCGTGAAGACCAGCCATCCGAAGCTGGCCAGGGTGGTGGCCAGAAGCACGGGCGCCCGGTCGAGGCCGACGGTGCCGCCCTGGTCCAGAGGCCGCGAAGCGTAGGCGGCGAAAAACGCGATGATCATGTAGCCCACGGCGTTGTTGCCGATGAAGATGAGCGCGGAGAGGACGACTTCCTTTGTGTTCTTTTTGAACAGGGTCGACAGCGGAGCCGAGGACTCGGCGCGGCGCTCAGCGAGCTCGGCGAAGACGGGGGACTCCTCGACTTGGCGGCGAATGTAGTAGCCGACAAGGACGAGAACGACGGAGAACAGGAACGGGATCCTCCACCCGAAGCTCGCGAACTGCTCGGTGGTGAGCACGGTGGTGAGGATCCAGATCACGCCGGTGGCGAGGATCATGCCCACGGGCACACCGATCTGCGGGTAGGCACCGAAGAGCCCGCGCTTATTCACCGGCGCGTGCTCGACCGAGAGCAGTGCGGCGCCGCCCCATTCGCCGCCAGCAGAGAAGCCCTGCAGGATCCGCAGCAGTGTCAGCAGGATCGGTGCGCCGACTCCGATGGCCGCATAGTTCGGCAGGAGTCCGATGAGCGAGGTGGCCAGGCCCATGAGGATGAGCGTGAGGACGAGCATCTTCTTGCGTCCGATGCGGTCGCCGAGGTGGCCGGCGATGATCGCGCCCAGTGGCCTGAACAGGAAGGAGATCCCGAGAGAGGCCCAGGCCATGATCTGCCCGAGCGCCGGGTTGTCCGACGCCAGGGGGCCGAAGTACTGGACCGAGAGGATAAGGCCCGCGGCCTGTGCGTAGATGAAGAAGTCGTACCACTCGATGGTGGTGCCGACGAGGGTTCCGGCCAGAACCTTGCGTTCCTCGCGGGTGGTCGAGGCGGGAGCTGCGGCGGCGGGTGAAGATGTGGACATGAGAGAACTTTCCTCGGGAGTTGTGCCGGGTTGTGCGCTGCGAAGCGGCGGTCCTCGACTCTGAGTGATCGCCGACGCTTCCGCGCGAGTGACTGAATGGTCAGTAATTGTTCTCGATCATAGTGCAGGTGGTGATCGGTGTCACTTGCCCATCTCGCACCCTGCCTGTGCGGGCGGCGGCAGGGGTGGGTGGAGGTGACTGGACGGGTCAGGCGAAGACGGCGCACGCAATGACAATAACCGACCGATTGGTTAGTATTGCAGTCAGGAATCGGCAGCGGTGCCGACGTCGGCCGCCGTGCACCCGGAGACATCGTTGAACAGGGAGAGCAGACATGACCGAAATTCTCAGTTCGTATGTGGCAGGCGACTGGCACACCCCCAGTGGGAGCACTGACGGCACCCGAGCCGTCCATGACGCGACCAACGGGCAGCTCCTCCACCATGTCTCCTCTGCGGGCGTCGACTTCGCCGCCGTCGACGAGTACGCACGGAGCACAGGGGTCGCCGAACTGCAGAAGCTGACCTTCCACCAGCGTGGCGTCATCCTCAAGAAGCTCGGCGCCTACCTCATGGAACGCGCGAAGAATTACCACGAGATATCCTTCTCCACAGGCACCACCAAGCGCGACGGTTTCGTCGACATCGAAGGCGGCATCGGCACTCTCTTCACCTACTCCGGCGTCGCCCGTCGCCAGATGCCCAACTCCACCGTCCACCTCGACGGAGGAATCGAGCGCCTGTCGAAGAACGGCACCTTCGTCGGCCGCCATATCCTGACCTCCCGGCAGGGCTTGGCAGTCCAGATCAACGCCTTCAATTTCCCCGTCTGGGGCATGCTCGAGAAGTTCGGCCCCATGTTCGTCGCCGGTGTCCCCGTCATCGTCAAACCCGCCACCGACACCGCCCACCTGACCCGTGCAGTGGTGGCCGACATGATCGAATCCGGTCTGCTGCCGGCCGGTTCCATCCAGCTCATCGCCGGTGACGTCACCCCGCTCTTCGACCATCTGGCCGAACAGGATGCGATCGCCTTCACCGGGTCGGCGACTACGGCGAAGCACCTCGGCGGCCTGGACTGCGTGCGCGATCGCGGCACGCGCTTCTTCGCCGAGGCGGATTCCCTGAACTTCTCCCTGCTCGGCCCCGATGCCGGACCGGGTACCGAGGAGTTCGACCTCTTCGTCTCCGGCGTCGTCGCCGAGATGACGATCAAGGCCGGCCAGAAGTGCACGGCGATCCGCCGCACTTTCGTCCCCGAACAGTACAAAGAGGCCGTCGCCGAAGCGCTCATCGCAAAGCTGGAGACTCAGGGCGTCGGCGACCCACGTGAGAAGTCCACCCGGCTGGGGCCGGTCGTGTCTGACAAGCAGCGGACCGACGTACTCGATGCCATCGATGAGATCACCTCGGCGGGGGCGCATGTCCTCACCGGTGGTCGCGAGGCCTCTGATGAACTGGCGAAGAATCTCGGCGGGGCCTATGTCGCGGCCACCGTGCTCCAGGCCGACGACTCCTGGGTCGACGCCGTCCACGATATCGAGGCCTTCGGTCCGGTGACCTCGCTCATCACCTATTCCTCCACCGAGGAGGCTGTGCGTCTGGCCGCTCGTGGACGCGGTTCCCTGGTCGGCTCGGTCGTCACCCACGATGCCGAGTTCGCCACCGAATTCGTCCGCCAGGTCGCGCCCTGGCATGGACGCATCCTCGTCCTCGACCGCGACGACGCCGAAGAGTCGACCGGGCACGGTTCGCCGCTGCCCACCCTCATCCACGGCGGTCCCGGACGCGCCGGCGGCGGCGAGGAGATGGGCGGACTGCGCGGTGTCGAGCACTTCATGCAGCGCACCGCGATCCAGGCCTCCCCGGACATGCTCACCGCCATCGGCGGCGAATGGGTCGCCGGAGCGCAGCGCCGGACGGGGCAGCACCCGTTCACGAAGACCCTAGCCGACCTGCGCGTCGGCGATGCCCTCGAATCAGAGCGGCGAATCGTCACCCTCGATGACATCTCGCACTTCGCAGAGTTCACCGGCGACACCTTCTACGCCCACACCGACGAGGAAGCTGCGGCCGCGAACCCGTTCTTCCCGGGCCGCGTCGCCCACGGCTACCTCATCGTGTCCTTCGCCGCCGGCCTCTTCGTGCAGCCGGACCCCGGCCCGGTCCTCGCGAACTACGGCCTCGAGGGGCTCACGTTCATCACACCGGTTTCACCAGGGGATTCGCTGAAGGTCACATTGACCGCCAAGCGCATCACCCCGCGTGAGACCGATGAGTACGGCGAGGTCCGCTGGGACGCCGAGGTCGTCAACCAGAACGACGAGCCGGTCGCGAAGTACGACGTGCTGACCCTGGTCGCGAAGGAGTAGAGCCCGCCCAAGTTGCGCGGTCGGCCGCAAGCTCCACGGTCGGGTGCGAGTTGCGCGGTCGGACGCGAGTTGCGCGGTCGGGTGCGAGTTCCACGTTCAGACGCCAACGGTTGGTAACTTCGTGTCGAAGTTCTGCAAAGTTTCGACACGAAGTTACCAACCGTTGGCGCTGGTTTCGCACTGCTACGGCCGCCACTGGCACCACTGCCGCACCGCCACTGCCGCCACTGCCGCCACTGGCGCCACGGCCGGGCCGCCCGCTACGGCCGCCACGGCCGGGCCGCCGCGCCGTCGGCAGCGGTGATCGGCTATTTCGCGTTGTCTTCCAAGACGCGGACCTTCAGCGACTCCGGGCGAATCGTCACCCGCGCCGGGGTGTGCGCCACCGCATCACCATCGGCGTGGATCTCGACCGGCTCTGCGCCCTCGGGCGTGGCGATGTGGATCTCGCGGGCATGACTGAAGTGAATGTTCGGGTGGCTGTTGTGGCGTCCCAGGGTGAATGACACCAGCTCCGCCCCGAGCTTCGGCAGAAACGTGTCCTTGAGCAGGACCACATCGATGAGACCGTCGTCGAGCTCGGCCTCGGGTGAGAGCTTCAGGCCGCCTCCGTAGCGACCGGAATTGGCGAAGCCGGCCGACAGACCACGGAAGTCGAGGCGTTCACCATCGACGGTGAGCTCCAGCTCGATCCGCCTGGGCCGCATGATCGCCCGCGCCACCCCGTAGAGATACACCCAGTGGCCCTTGATGCGCCGGACCTCGTTGGCGTAGTTGTGGACTGCGGTGTCCAGACCGAGGCTGACATTGCCGACGCAGATCTGCCCATCGAGGTCGAGGACGTCGATCGAGCGGTCGTGACCGCCGGCGATGATCGCAGCGGCCTCAGCGATGTCCTTCGGAATGCCGACCTTGCCGATGAAGTCGTTGCCGCGACCGCCGGCGATGATGCCCAAGGAGGTTGTCGACCCCACCAGGCCGGCCGCGACCGACCGCACCATCCCGTCGCCGCCGAGGGAGACGACGATGGGCTCGTTCCGGGCTGCGAACTCGGCGGCGAGGTCGGTCGCATTCTGCTCGCTGGTGCTCTCGACCAGCACGACCTCCAGACCGTTGGCCGCGAAGGCGCTCTTCAACGGGCCGATCCGCTTCGCGACGGCGCCGTTGCGTGCCGCCGGGTTGAGGATGACCGGGACGGGTGTCAGTGACGCGCTGCTCACAGTGCCCTCGGCCCATTCATGAGCTTCCCGGGGTTCATGATTCCAACCGGGTCGACCTCGCCCTTTGCCGCGCGCAGCATCCGCATCCACAGCTCGCCGTGCTCCTTCGGGAGCCAAGGGGCATGGTCCGCACCGACCGAATGGTGATGAGTGATCGTTCCGCCGCCTGCGACCATGGCGTTGCTGGCCGCAGCCTTCAGCGCCTTCCACTGCTCCATCTCCTGTCCCCCCTGCTGCTGGGCGAAGACCGTGTAGTAGAGCGAGCAGCCGGCGGTGTAGAGATGCGACACGTGGCAGAGGACGAACGCAGGGGTCCCGCGATCGGCCATCGCCTCCTCGATGTCGGACTTGATCGTGTCGTGGAGCTCCTCGATGGTGCTCCAGGGTGCGGAGGTCTCCATGGTCTCGACCACGACGCCCTCGGTCAGCAGCTGGTCACGCAGATACGGTGTCGAGAAGCGGTGCTTCTCCCACATGGTCTCCGGGGAGCCGCCGATGCTCACGCCCTTGTGCTTCCTGGCGATCGTGCGTCCGGCGGCCCGCCGCGCCCTGGCGTCGGCCTTATGCCCGTCGTAGCGCAGCACCAGCATGCACGGGGTCGTGATTTTCCGTGCCCGCAGATAGGTCAGGAGGCCCCTGCGCTGAGTGTCGCTGCCGAGCTGAGCCAGACCGAAGGCGGTCTCGTTGACGTCGGAGAGTCGTGCGATGTCTGGCCGCAGACCGTCCTGCTCCAGCTCGCGCAGGGCGGCCGAGCCCGAGTGGAAGTCGGGGAAGAACCAGGCGTCGGGCAGTGTCGTCTCCGGCAGGCGTTTGATGCGCAGCGTGGCCTGCGTGATGATGCCCAATGTGCCTTCGGAGCCGACGAACATCTGGCGCGGGTTGGGTCCGGCCGCCGAGGCTGGAGACGTTCGCAGCTCGACCGGACCGCTCGGAGTGGAGCAGCGCAGACCGAAGACGTTCTCGTCGATTCGTCCGTATCCGGTCGACTGCTGCCCGGCCGACCGCGTGGCCACCCAGCCGCCGACGGTGCTGAACTCGAACGACTGCGGGAAGTGTCCGAGGGTGAAGCCCTTCGCCTGCAGCTTCTTCTCCAGGTCCGGGCCGAAGACGCCGGCCTGAGCGGTCACCGTCAGCGACTCCTCGTCGAGGTCGAGCATCTCATCGAAGCGGGCCAGGCTGATGCACACACAGCTGCTGAAGTCGCGGCGGAAGGCATCGAGGCCGGCGACGACGCTGGTTCCTCCGCCGAAGGGAACGACCGCGATGCGATCTTGCTGGCAGATGGCCAGCAGCTCATCGACCTCGGCGTCCGAACTCGGGTAGAGGACGACGTCGGGCGCGAAGGGCACCTTTCCGCTGCGCAGTCGGATCAGGTCGGGGACACTGCGGCCGGCGGCGTGGGAGACACGTGTGGCGTGGTCACCGCGGACGAACTCGGCACCCAGCAGCTGCTCGAAGCGGGCGCGCGAGCTCTCCGGAAGGACGACCTCGGGCAGGGAGACTGCGTCGAGGTCGACCGGCGGACGGTTGATGCCCTTGGGCCAGCCGCACGTCTTCGTCAGCATCTTCTTGGCACCGGGCTTGACCGGACCGTCGTTGCCGTCCTCGCCCCAGCCCCACCAGCGCATCCGCGGTTGTGTGTTGTCCATGTGAGTCAGCCTTCTTCCTGTGTGTATGGGTTCTCGATCAGTTCCGGAGCGTGCTTGCGCACGGCAGCGGCCAGGTCCTCACGGTCGGCGTCGACGAGGCCCCAGCGGGTGCGGCGATCGACCACGTCGTCAACGGTCACGGCGAGTTCGTGCTCGACGGCGAACCGTATCTCCGCGCCGCTCAAGGGAATTCCCGCCCTCACGGGTTCATTCAGTTCGGGATCGTCGGCACCATATGCCGCGACCGTGGCCGCGTCGGTGCCGTAGCGCCGAACCAGGTGCTCCGAGAGTCCGGGTTCCGGGGTTCCGGCACCGACGAGGCTGAGGGTCGTGGTGCGGCACGGCTCTGCCGTCAACCCGCCCGCCTTGACCACCTCGTCGACGGCGTCTTCGGCCATGCGACGGTATCCCGTGAGCTTGCCGCCGACGATCGTGAGGACGTCGTTGTGTGAGTCGCGCAGCAGTGCGTGCTTGCGTGAGAGGTCTGCGCTGGAGTCGCCCTTGCTCTTGAGCAGCGGCCGGAAGCCGGCGTAGGTGCCCACGATGTCCTCCGGTGTGAGGGGCTTCTCCAGCACGGCGTTGATAATCGTGAGCAGAAATGTGCGCTCGTCCTCGTCCGGGCGGGCACGTTCCGGGATCGGCCCGGAGTGCGGGTCATCGGTGAGGCCGATCATGACGAGTCCGTCGGGCCACGGCACCGCGAAGACGAACCGACCGAAGTGGCCGGGCACGGGCGCTGTGACAGCTGCGGACGGGCTGCCGATGCTCTCGGCCCTGACCAACAGGTGCGAACCCTTGCTCGGGGCGAGCTCGACATCGTCTGACAGGGTGTCGGCCCAGACGCCGGCGGCATTGACGACCTGCTTCGCCCGGATCGTATGGCGGTCGCCGGTGAGCTCGTCGGTGAAGTGGACCTGTCCCGGTTCGACACTGGTGGCGGAGGCGTAGGTGAGGATGCGCGCCCCGTGGGACGCCGCAGTGCGGGCGATGGCGACGACGAGACGGGCATCGTCGACGAGCTGTCCGTCCCAGCTGAGCAGCCCGCCGCGCAGGCCGGATTTGGCGGTGGCGGGCGCCAGCTGATTGACGTCGGCGGTGGATATCCGGCTGGGGTGGGGAAGCAGCGATTTGGGTGTCTTCGCGAACATCCGCAGGAGGTCTCCTGCAAGGAAACCGGTGCCTGTCAGAGCCGCGTCGAAGCGGCTGACGCCGTTGTGCAGCGGGAAGATCATCTGCATCGGGCGGATGAGGTGGGGCGCAATCCGACTCATCAGGTGGCCGCGTTCGACTGCTGACTCCCACGCGATCGGGAAGTCGAGTTTGGCCAAGTAGCGCAGACCTCCGTGGGCGAGCTTCGAGCTCCAACTGCTGGTGCCCGAGGCGAGGTCCGTGCGTTCGATGAGGACGACGCTGAGTCCACGGGCCGCCGCGTCGAGGGCGACGCCGACACCGGTGAACCCACCGCCGATGACCGCGAGGTCGACGGGTTCGTCCGCGGCGACTGCCTCGGCGAGGTCTTGGGTGCGTCGTGCGGCATTGAGCGCGGCGTGTCCTGAAGAGCTGGATTTCATCAGCGACCTTTCTGGTACGAGTTCGTGCCAGTTTGCATTCACTGTCCGATGTTGTCAAGATCACACTGTGACTGATCAGGGACGTCCGTATGCCGGTGCCAGCCGCGAGGAGCGCCAGAGCGCCCGCCGCGAGCAGGTCATCGCTGCCGGAATCGCACTCTTCGGCACCGTGGGCTATCGAGCCACGACGGTCGGTGCGATCTGCGAGTCCGCGGGACTCAACAAGCGCTACTTCTACGAATCATTCGCCACCTTGGAGGACCTCCTCTGCGAGGTCTACGGGAGGGTGGTCGCCGATCTGCGCGCCGCGGTCCTCGCCGGTGGCGGTGATGATGGTGCCGCGGTGCTGCGCGGATTCATATCAGGCTTCCTGACCTGGGCGCAGGCCAACCCGGTGATGGCCAGAGTCCATCTGTTCGAGGTCCTGGGAGTCAGCGCGCGCGTCGACGAACTGTACCGCCGGCACGGTCGAGCGATCGGCGACGAGCTGGCCGACCGCCTGTCGGAGTCGATCGTCGGCCCCCAGCTCACCGCGGGCCAGCAGCGTGTCATGGGCAACGCGCTCGTCGGGGCCGGTCTGCAGACCGTTGTCGACTGGGTCATCAGCGACTATCAGCCGCCGCGCGACGAGCTGCTCGATGAGATGGACGCGACGCTGGGGTGGGTCCTGGTCGCCGGTTTGGCGGCGCTGGGCTGAGCGGAATCTGCCCTCAGGCCTCCAGGCCGTTGAACGCCATCGAGGTGACCGCGTCGGCGATCTTCTCCGGGGCGGCGGGGTAGCCGGGCCGGTACCACTCGGTGATGGAGTTGACCATGCCGAAGAGCAGGCGCGTGACCAGGCCGGGTGTGAAGTCCGAGCGCAGCCCGCCCTCTTCGATCGCCGCAGCGACGAGGACGCGGATCTTGTCGTCGATCTTGCGGCGTTGGTCGAGGGCCTCGATCTCGACGGCTGAGTTCCCGCGCACCCGCAGCAGCAGGGTCACGGAGTGGTGGTATTCGATGAGGATGACCACGCTGGCATGCACTGCCGCCCGAAGGCGCTCAAGGGCGCCCAGCCCAGGCCGCTGACTTTCGGCCTCGACCGCGGAGTCGAGGGCGCGAATGCCGCGGTTGATCGCCAGGTGCAGCAGCTCTTCCTTCGACTTCACATGATGGTAGATCGCGGACTTCGTGATGCCCAGCTCGCGCGCCACGGTGTCCATGGACGTGCCGTCATAGCCGCGGGAGACGAAGACCTCTGTGGCTTTGTTGATCAGGGTCTCCCGGTCGTAACCGGGGCGTCCACGACGGGTGCGCTTGGGCTGGTTCGGTGCGCCCGCCTCGGCGTCGGTGGGCTCCGTCTGTGCGCTCACGGCAGCATCGACACCTGACTCGAGGTCAGGTGTCGGCGCAGGTGAAGTCGTTTTCGGCATGCGCACCAGTCTAACCAGCCTGCGAGGGGCTGATCACCTGAGACCCTCGCGGCGGTCGATGATGCGCTTGAGCTTGCCGACTGAGCGGGGCAGGTCGCCGGGCTGGAGCACCGACACGGTCGATGAGACGCCCAGGCGCTCCTTGATCCGCGCGGCAACCAGACCGTCGAGTCCGTCGAGCTCGATGGCTCCGACGCCTTCGCGGGACTCGACCTCGACGGTGACCTCGTCCATGCGGCCGGGACGGGTGAGCACCAGCTGGAAGTGCGGGCTGAGGTGTTCGAACTCGAAGAGCACGGACTCGACATTGGCCGGGTAGACGTTGACGCCGCGGATGATGATGAGGTCATCGGAGCGGCCGGTGATGCGCGAGATGCGGCGGAAGTTCGGATTCGCGGTGCCGGGCAGCAGGCTCGCCAGATCGTGAGTGCGGTAGCGGATGATCGGCAGTGCTTCCTTCGTCAGGGAGGTGAAGACGAGTTCGCCCTCCTCACCGTCGGGCAGGACCTCGCCGGTGTAGGGGTCGACGATCTCCGGATAGAAGTGGTCCTCCCAGATCGTCGGGCCGTCCTTGGTCACCGCGGATTCGCAGGCGACGCCGGGGCCCATGACCTCGGAGAGGCCGTAGATGTCGACAGCGTTGATGTTGAAGGACTTCTCGATCTCCCTGCGCATCTCATCGGTCCACGGTTCGGCACCGCAGATCGCGGTCTGCAGGCTTGTGGTCGTGGGGTCGATGCCCTGCTTGTGGAACTCGTCGAGGATCGTGAGCAGATAGGTCGGCGTGGCCGTGATGATATCGGGCTGGAAGTCCTGGATCAGCTGCACCTGCCGCTGCGTCTGACCGCCGGAGATCGGGATGACGGTGAAGCCGTGGCGCTCGGCACCGTGGACTCCCAGTCCGCCGGTGAACAGTCCGTAGCCGTAGGCGTTGTGCATCATCTGGCCCCGTTTGCCGCCCGCGCCGAGGATCGAGCGGGCGATGAGGCTGCCCCACTTGTCGAGGTCACCCAGCGTGTATCCCACGACGGTCGGCAGCCCGGTCGTGCCCGAGGACGCATGGACGCGAGCGACATCTTCACGTGGAACGGCGAACATGCCGAACGGGTAGTTGTCGCGCAGGTCCTGCTTGTTCGTGAACGGCAGCTTCGCAATGTCGTCGAGGCTCGTGATATCTGCGGGGGTGACGCCGAGTTCGTCGAAGGCCTTCCGGTAGAACGGCACCTTCTCGTAGACCTTCGTGACAGTGGACTTGAGGTTGGCGAGCTGGTCGGCGCGCAGCTCGTCGAGGCTCATGCGCTGGCCGGCGTCGAGTTCAGTGGCAGTCATCGTTGTCTCCTTGGTCAATCCTGTTGTGCTTCGCAATTCGTGGGGCGCCGAGGTGGGGCGTCGGATCAGGTGGACGCGGGCTTCTGCGGGGGCAGGGTGCGGGAGCGGCCGCGGTAGGTCGCCACGATCTCGTCTCCGCGAGTGACTTCGATGTCGTAGATGCCTGAGCGGCCCTGTCTGACGATCTCTTTGCCGCGGGCGACGAGTTCGTCGCCGATGTAGGTTGGTTTGAGGAAGTCGATGTCCCCGCCCGAGGCGACCGTGGTGGAGCCGGGATAGTTGCAGGCCATCGCAAAAGTGGTGTCGGCGAAGAGGAAGATATAGCCGCCGTGGGTGATCTCGTGCCCGTTGGCCATGATGTCGGTGATCGTCATCGAGCACTGTGCCCAGCCGGGGCCGTGATCATCGACGGTGATGCCCAGATGCTGGGAGGCACGATCGTTGGCGAACATCGCCGCAGCGCCGGTCAGCGGTTCGCTGTCCGTGCCCGGTTCGCCGTTCGCGCTGTCCGCAGACGCCGCCGTGCGAGCGGTTGTCGTTGCCTCGGGACTGGGCTCTCCCATGTCAGGCTCCTCTTCGAGTCGCTGATTGCTGTGGCGATCACTTGCCGGGCAGGGGTGAGCGCATGTGGACGATGGCTGTCAGCAGCCCGAAGCTCCCGGTCGCGGCACCTTCGAAGAATAAACGACCATCTGGTCAATAAATATCGTTGTGATCGGCGTCGCTGTCAAGTCGGACCACGGTATCCCGTCGCCAGCGGCCCGGTGGTGGCAAGTCAGTCTGGCCTCGCCGCGGACCGCGCGTTGCACCGAGACTCGGGGGCGCACGGGAGTGTCTCGGGGCAGCGTCCGGTTCTCGGTGAGGCCGCTGCGAGGCGAGGCGAGTCTCGGCGCGCAGCCCGAATCTCGAAGTGCAGTGCGGGCCTCGGTGAGCGGCATGGGTCTGGCCTCGGTCCTCGGCGCGCGGCCCGAGTGCCGATGGGCCCCCGCGGCCCGGCGACGCCCTGGTGCTGTACATTGCACCTCGGCGTGCGGTGTGCCACACTGATAGTGAACAATACAGAACAAATGGTCAGTAAATGGTTTCGCCGGTGCGTCGGACATACGACGGGCGGACCGAACGCAGAAGCCGGAAGGGCACATCCAAGGGTGGAGTGGTCATGACAACGCAGATCAATGAGAACCAGTTCGACGCGACAGAGCTCGAAGCTCAGTTCGCGGCGACGATCAAGGCCAAGGACCGGATCGAACCGCGCGACTGGATGCCGGAGAAGTACCGCAAGACTCTCGTGCGGCAGGTGGCTCAGCACGCGCACTCGGAGATCATCGGCATGCAGCCCGAAGGCAACTGGATCTCCCGCGCGCCTTCGCTGCGACGCAAGGCGATCCTGCTGGCGAAGGTCCAGGACGAGGCCGGTCACGGTCTCTACCTGTACTCCGCTGCCGAGACCCTGGGCGCGACGCGCAACGAGCTCACCGAGAAGCTCATCGCCGGCAAGCAGAAGTACTCCTCGATCTTCAACTACCCGACGCTGGCCTACACCGACGTCGGCACGATCGGCTGGCTCGTCGATGGTGCCGCGATCTGTAACCAGGTGCCTCTGTGTCGAACCTCCTTCGGCCCCTACGGTCGAGCGATGATCCGCGTCTGCAAGGAAGAGTCCTTCCACCAGCGCCAGGGCTACGAACTGCTGATGACGATGATGCGCGGCACCGAAGAGCAGCGAGCCTCGGTCCAGGAATCGGTCAATCGCTTCTGGTGGCCCTCGCTCATGATGTTCGGCCCGCCCGATGACGACTCCCCGAACACCGAGCAGTCCATGGAGTGGGGCATCAAGACCCACACCAACGACGAGCTGCGCCAGAAGTTCGTCGACATGTCCGTCCCGCAGGCCGAGGCCCTGGGCGTGACCTTCCCCGATGACGGCCTGAAGTGGAACGAAGAGCGAGGCCACTACGACTTCTCGACCCCGGACTGGGACGAGTTCTGGGCCGTCGTCAAGGGCAACGGTCCGTGCAACGAACAGCGTGTGGCCCACCGCAAGCGCGCATGGGACGAGGGAGCCTGGGTGCGAGAAGCCGCGCTCGCCTTCGCCGAGAACACCGCCGCTGACGCAGCTGACACTGACACCGCAGCTGACACTGACACCGCGAACACTGCTGACACCACGAACACCACCGCCGAGGAGACCGCCAAATGAGCGCAGAGACCAGCCCCGGATCCGCCGCGGCAGGCAAGACACCGGCGACTCGCGGCGAATGGCCCCTCTACGAGGTCTTCGTGCGCGGCAAGCGCGGACTCAACCACGTCCACGTCGGATCGCTGCACGCAGCCGATGACCAGATGGCGATCCACCATGCCCGCGACGTCTACACCCGCCGCAATGAAGGCGTGAGCCTGTGGGTTGTCCGCTCCTCGTCGATCACGGCCTCGAGCCCCGACGAGAAGGACCCCATGTTCGCCCCCAGCGGCGACAAGGTCTACCGCCACCCCACCTTCTACGACATCCCCGCCGATGTCCCTCACATGTGAGAAGGGCCTGACGATGACCAACGAACCTTCCATCCACGTCGACCACGACGAAGCCGGAGCCAACATCGAGCACGGCGACCACGAAAACGCCTATTCGGGGCTGCTCGTCAATGATGCGCACTGGGCCTTCGGCACAGACTTCGAAGATCCCCTGGCCGGAGTCGACACCACCGTTCCCTCCGGTGTCGACCCGAAGGACCTCGCGGCCTACTGCCTCATGCTCGGCGACGATGCTCTCGTCTTCTCCCAGCGAATCTCCGAATGGTGCTCCAGCGCGCCCGACCTGGAAGAGGACATCGCGCTGGCCAATATCGCCCTGGATCTGCTGGGCCAGTCCCGGCTCCTGCTCGCCCGGAGCGCAGCCGCAGATCCGAGCCTCGTGCCGCAGCTGCCCGAGGGCTCACCGGTGCCTGATGAGGACCGTCTCGCGTTCTTCCGAGAGGACCTGGCGTTCCGCAACGTCCGCCTGGCCGAGGTCCCCAACGGCGACTTCGCCGAGGCGGTCGCGAAGATCCTCATCTACTCCACCTGGCGCCTGGCGATCTTCGAACGACTCCAGTCCAGCAGGGACTCCGTGCTCTCGGCCATCGCGGTCAAGGGTGTGAAGGAGATGTCCTACCACCGTGACTTCGCCGGCCGCTGGGTCCTCACGTTGGCCCGCGGCACCGAGGAATCCAAGACTCGCCTGCTCACCGCACTCGAGGGGCTCTGGCCGCTGTGGGGCGAACTCTTCGAGACCCACCCGGTCGAAGCCTCGGTGGCGGCTGCCGGAATCGGGGTCGATCCCGCCGAGGTGGCCGATGAGGCCGGCGTCATCCTCGACCAGGTCTTCGCCGCAGCCGGCATCGAGCGCCCCGAACGGGGCGCGCTGGCCGGAGTGAGAGGCGAGAGAGGCCGCGACGGACTGCACACCGAAGCACTGTCGAAGATGCTCGCCGACATGCAGGTCGTCGCCCGCCAATACCCGGAAGGACAATGGTGACCGCAGCACTTCAGACCCCCGCGTCCACCGTCCGTGGAGACAGTGACGACCGCAATGACCGCGTCACTGGGTCGATGGCAACCCACACCGACGCCGAGGCGCTCGATCGTGCCCGCGCAGCCGCAGCTCGCGTGACCGACCCGGAGATGCCGATGCTCACGCTCGTCGACCTCGGCGTGCTCCGTGATGTCGCGATCGAGGACGGACACGTCGTCACGACCATCACCCCCACCTACTCGGGATGCCCGGCGATGGCGACGATGCGCGATGACCTGCAGCGCGAACTCCAGGACGCGGGATTCCCCGACGCGCAGGTGCGTGTATCCCTGACACCGGCCTGGACGAGTGACTGGATCACCGACGAAGGGCGGAGGGCGCTGCAGGGTGCCGGAATCTCCCCGCCCGGACAGGCACCCAGGCATCAAGGGCCGGTGGCCCTGACTCTGATGCCCACGAAACGGGCACTGAACTGCACTCTGTGCGGATCGGCAAATGTGAAGCTGTCCTCGGAATTCGGGCCGACGGCGTGCAAGGCGATGTACCAATGCCTCGACTGCCTCGAACCGTTCCAGCATGTGAAGGAGATCTGAGATGACCGAGACGATCAATCAGAGCGCCGAGGCGACCGAGCCGAGCGTTTCAGGTGCGGGCGCATCCAGGTCGAGCTTCTACCCGCTGACCGTGAAGTCCGTCGACCACCTCACCGAGGACTCGGCGGCAGTGACCTTCGACGTTCCGGCCGAATACGCGGAGCTCTTCGACTTCGCCGCAGGGCAGTCCCTGACCCTGCGCCGGATCATCGACGGCGGAGAGCACCGTCGTTCCTACTCCATCTGCGCCCCGGCCGGAACAGACCCGCGCATCGGTGTCCGTGAGATCCCCGACGGACTCTTCTCCACATGGCTCGTCCGAGACGTCCGCCCTGGTGAGACCATCGAGGTCCAGCCACCCAGCGGCAGCTTCCAGGCCGACCCTGACCTCGGCGGACGGCACCTGTGCATCGCCGCAGGATCGGGCATCACCCCGATGCTCTCAGTCGCCACGACCGTGCTGTCCAACCCCGACGCCTCGGTGACGATGCTCTACGGCAACCGCACCACGAATACCGTGATGTTCGCCGAGGAGCTCGCCGACCTCAAGGACTCCCGCAACCAGCAGCTCGACCTCATCCACATCCTCTCCCGCGAACCCCGGGAGGTCGAACTCTTCTCCGGCAGACTTGATGAGGAGAAGCTGCGCGCGCTGCTGACGAATCTCGTGCCCATCGGCGATATGGACCACGTGTGGCTGTGCGGCCCCTTCGGCATGCTCAGCGATGCTCGCGCCGTGCTCGCCGAATTCGGTGTGCCCAAGGACAAGATCCACTTCGAACTCTTCTACGTCGACGAACCGCCACCAGAGGTCGTCCACGCGGACAAGGTCGTCGAGGGCGCCACCAGCGACGTCACGATCGTCCTCGACGGACGACGGACCACCTCGGCGATGTCGCAGGGCCAGACGATCCTCGACTCCGCGCAGGAATCGCGCTCGGATCTGCCGTTTGCCTGCAAGGGCGGGGTCTGCGGTACCTGCCGGGCCAAAGTCTGCGGCGGCGAGGTCGACATGGTGCGCAACTATGCCCTCGAAGACGCCGAGGTGGAGGCGAACTTCGTCCTCACCTGCCAGACTTTCCCCGTCAGCGACGAGGTCACGGTCGACTACGACTCGTGAACGAAGTTTCGCGAGCGCCGAGACTTCCGAGCGTCTGACGCTTTCGGTCGCTAGGCTTGAGGACCAGCGACGCTGCACCACACATCACACTTGAGGAGACCCATGCCCGAGGCTTTCATCCTGGACGGACTGCGCACACCCATCGGCCGCTACGGCGGAGTCCTCGCTGATCAGCGCCCCGACGATCTGGTCGCGACCACGCTCAAGGCCGTCGTGGATCGGTCGGGAATCGACCCGTCCGACATCGACGAGGTGATCCTCGGCTCTGCCAACCAAGCCGGTGAGGACAACCGCAACGTCGCCCGCATGGCCGTGCTGCTGGCCGGTCTGCCCGAGTCCGTTCCCGGCTTCACCGTCAACCGCCTGTGCGCCTCGGGGCTGACCGCGATCACGACGGCCCGGCAGATGATCGCCGCCGGTGACGCCGATGTGGTTGTGGCCGGCGGAGTCGAATCGATGACCCGTGCACCCTGGGTGACCGAGAAGCCCTCACGTCCCTGGGCGAAACCCGGCAAGTCCTGGGACACCTCGATCGGCTGGCGCTTCACCAACCCCGCCTTCGGCGAGGACACGACCCTGTCGATGCCCCAGACCGCCGAGCGTGTGGCCGAACAGTGGAAGCTGAGCCGCGAAGCCCTCGACGAATTCGCCTACGCCTCTCACCAGAAGGCACTTGCGGCGCAGGAGGCCGGCAAGTTCGATTCCGAGATTCTGCCCATCGGCGACGTCAGCGCCGATGAGGGGCCGCGTGCGGACACCACCGTGGAGAAGCTCGCCAAACTGCGCGCGATCCACGGACCCGGGGGAGTCATCACCGCCGGCAACTCCTCCTCCCTCAACGATGGAGCCGCTGTCACGATTCTCGTCAGCGAACGCTACGCCGAGAAGCACGGTCTGAGTCCCAGAGCACGAGTCGTCACGGGTGCCAGTGCCGGCGTCTCCCCGGAGATCATGGGCATCGGGCCCGTTCCGGCCACCCGCAAGGTCCTCGACCGTGTCGGCTGGAGCGTCGGCGACCTCGAGGCCGTGGAACTCAACGAGGCCTTCGCCTCACAGTCCCTGGCCTGCATCGGCGACCTGGGCCTGGACCCGGAGACCGTCAACGGCTTCGGCGGAGCGATCGCGCTGGGACACCCACTGGGCTGCTCGGGCGCACGCATCACACTGACCCTGCTCAACCGCCTCGAACAGGCCGATGCCAAGCGCGGACTGGCGACGATGTGCGTCGGCGTCGGCCAGGGTTCGGCACTGCTGTTGGAGCGGGCATGAGCGCGGGCGGCGAGGGCGCAGCGAGCAGCTCCGAGAGCGCAGGGTCGAACTCCCCGCTGCTCATCGAGCGCCTCGAGGATCGGACGATCATCCGACTCAATCGGCCCAAGGTGCGCAACGCCATCGACCTCGGCATGGTCGAAGCCCTCCACTCGGTGTGCGCCGAACTCGAGGCCACGCCGAAGGTCGCGATCATCACTGGTTCCGACGGAGTCTTCGCCGCCGGCGCAGACATCGGGCAGATGCGCAATCGTGGCCGCGAGGAGGCCCTGGCCGGCATCAACTCGAAGGTATTCTCTCGCATCCAGGAACTGCCGATGCCCGTCATCGCCCTCGTTGAGGGCTACGCTCTGGGCGGCGGGGCGGAACTGGCGTTCGCGTGTGACTTCCGCATCGGCACTCCCACGACCAAGATCGGCAACCCCGAGCCGGGACTCGGCATCATCGCCTCGGCCGGAGCCGCCTGGCGATTGCGCGAACTCGTGGGAGAACCACGAGCCAAGGAGATTCTCTTGGCCGGTCGCACCCTCCAGGCCGACGAGGCGAAGTCGATCGGACTGCTCAATGACGTCGTCGACCCCGAGGACCTCGAGCTCGCCGGTGAAGCACTTGCCGACCGGATCGCGAGCTTTGCTCCATTGGCCGTGAGACTGAGCAAATCCGCGTTCCACGCACCCCGTGAGGCCCACCCGCTCATCGATAACGTGGCCCAGGCAGTGCTGTTCGAGACCGAGGAGAAGTACGCGCGGATGGATGCGTTCCTCGCGAAACGAGAAGCCAAGAAGCGGAAGAAGGCAGGAGCGGTGGCGACGGAAGCCATCGACGAACAGCCCGTGCCGGGAACCGAACAGAAAGGCGACACCGAATGAGCGAGCAGGCCGCGCGCGAACCTGACGCAGTTCACACCCCGAACTCGACAACGGACTCAAGCAGCGGCCCCCTGGTCCCAGAGACCGTCGGTGTCTACGGCGGCGGCCGGATGGGTGCAGGCATTGCCCATGCCTTCGCCAGCGCCGGAGCACGCGTCATCATCATCGAGAACACCGACGAGACCGTGGCCGCGGCCCAGGAGCGCGTGGACGCCTCGATCGAGAAGTCGAAGTCCAAGGGCCTCGAGGTCAAGGGCAGCGTCGAGGTCGTACGCGATCCGACCCTGCTCGACCAGGCTCTTCTCGTCGTCGAGGCCGTCCCCGAGATCGTCGAACTCAAGCAGGAGATCCTGGCGGCCATCGCGAAGTATGCGCCGGCTGCGAGCATCGCCACGAACACCTCGGCCCTGTCGATCGATGAGCTCGCCGCCGCACTGCCACGGCCACACGCACTCATCGGACTCCACTTCTTCAACCCTGTCCCCGTCAGCGACCTCGTCGAGGTCGTCGTCGGCACCCATACGCAGCCGGCTCTCGTTGAGGTCGCGAAGTCCTGGGTCGCGGGTCTGGGGAAAACGGCGATCACGGTCAAGGACTCGCCGGGATTCGCCTCCAGCCGCCTCGGCGTGGCCCTGGCCCTCGAAGCGATGCGGATGGTCGAGGAAGGAGTCGCGAAGCCTGCGGACATCGACAACGCGATGACCCTGGGCTACCGCCATCCGGCGGGACCGCTCAAGACCACGGACATCGTCGGCCTCGACGTCCGCCTCGGCATCGCCGAGCATCTGGAAGCAGAGCTGGGACCCAGATTCACGCCGCCACAGCTGCTCAAAGACAAGGTCGCAGCCGGTCAGCTGGGTCGAAAGTCCGGTCAGGGATTCTATACTTGGTGACCAGGCAGGCAACAAGCCTGCTTGTTACACTGTCATCTCAAACACCGTCAGCTGCAAGGGAGCACACGTGACCGAGATCCAACTGTCCAACCGGGGGAACATCGCAGAGATCGTCCTCGACGGTCCCGATTCCCGCAACGCCCTTGACGCTGACAACCTCCGCGACCTCGCGGCGGCAGTGGCCAAGGTCGCCGAGGCGATCCCGAGCGTTCGTGTGCTCCTGATCAGGGGAGAGGGCAAGGTCTTCAGCTCCGGTCGTGACATCTCGGCCGTCGACGTCGAGACCGATGACGCGCATGCATTCCTCGCCGAGGTCTTCACTCCCGTCTTCCAGGCCATCCGGGCACTGCCGATCCCCGTGATCTCGCAGGTCCAAGGTGCCGCCCTCGGCCTCGGCTTCGGGGTTGCAGCGGCCGCTGACATCATCATCGCCGCCGACGATGCGAAGTTCGGTTCGCCGTTCGCCGCGATCGGCGCGATGCTCGACTCGGGCGCCCACCACGTGTTCCTCGATCGGGTGGGCTATCACCGCACGATGGACCTCATCATCACCGGTGACTTCATGACCGGCGCCGAGGCGGCCGCTGCGGGCATCGTGTCCCGTGCGGTCCCAGCCGATGAGCTCTCTGAGTTCGTCGAGTCGAAGCTGGCCAAGATCGTGACCGGCCCAGCAGACGCGTTCGCGATGGAGAAGGGCTTCGTGCAGAAGCTCGCCGACGACCGCCCGACCCTGGCGCAGGTGCTCGCGGAAGAGGCCAATCTGCAGGAGACCGCCCGACAGACTCCGGACTACGCCGAGGGATTCAAGGCTTTTCAGGAGCGCCGCGCGCCGCAGTTCGATTGAGCTGCCGTTGAGCCTTCGTCTCCGACGCTGAGATCACTTGACCGGCTGGACCTCGTCCTCGGTGACCCACTTGTGGTTGGTGATCGCCATATCACCTGTATCGACGTCGACCATGTAGACGGTCTCATCGGTCGAGCCGTCGATCGTTGCCTTCGCGCCCTTCATCCCGGGCATGTGGTCTGCGTTGAGAGTTACCTTCGCCCCGTCCTTGAGGGGAGCCTTGCCGGGGTTCTTCAGTTCTTCGTGGACGACCCATTTGTGGTCCTTGACCGGGTCGCCGTCATCGGTGGGCGTGTAGCTGACCGAATAGGTGGTGGTCTCGAAGGCACCTGAGATCGTCGCCTTCGCCCCTTTCATTCCGGGCATATGGTCAGCGGTGAGAGTGACCTCATCCCCGACGGCGTATGTGGGATCGGATGCCTTTTCGATGCCCTTGGGCGGCTGGCCGCCGTCCGAGGCGTGCTCATGGCTTTCGCCGTGGTCCTCACCCGATGCCGCCTCGGACTGTTTCTCATGCTGTGAGTGCTGAGCAGCCTCGTCGCCTTCAGAGCTGGCGCATCCCGACAGCAGCAACGCTGATGCGGCTGCGACCGCAGCGATGGTCGTCAATGGAGTGGATGTGTTCATCTTCTCTCCTGGAGTATCCCTGGCAATGGCGGTCCGATCGCGGGCTGCACGAAGGAGCCCGATGCCGACGCTATACCTAGAGGGGGTATAGTTGTCAACGTGATTCAGACTCAGACGGCGCCTGCGTCGAAGCTCAGGCGAACCATCTCCATTGTGGCCCTGACCTTGGTGTTGGCAGGTTGTGGAACTGCGGGATCGAGCTCCGAGCCAGACAACGATCAGGTATCGACAGGGGAGTTCCTCTCCGAGCACGGATTGGACGGAATGAACGCTGTTGAAGCCATTGACCATCTTGACCGACTGGCGGTGACTGATCGCCCGAATGATCTCATGGCATCGGTCTACCCTGCTGAGCTTGTGTTGGCCGGTGAAGCGCAGGAAGTGACGATCGATCTGCCGAGGGAGAAGGCGTATGTCTCGATTGCTCCCTACGTGGACACCACCCACGACTGCTTCTATCACAGTCTGACAACCTGTCGTGGAGAGCTCGGCAACGAGGAGCTTGACGTGAAGATCACCGACAGCGCCTCCGGCGAAGTGGTCGTCGACGATCGGGCGACCACGTTCGACAACGGCTTCGCCGGCTTCTGGGTTCCAAGCGACATCGAAGGAACCATCTCCATCACTCACGAGGGGAAGTCCGGTTCTGTTGACTTCTCGACCGGGGAAGACGGTGCGACCTGCATCACCGACCTGCGTCTCTCCTGATCTGAAGCCTCGGTTATCCGGGTCTGATCAGTCCTCGGGGTTCGCCTCAGGCTCGTTCTCTGTCGTCGCCGGGTCCTTCTGCTCCGACTTCCAGCGGCGGAAGGTGAGGATCGTCAGCACGATGACCAGCGCCCACGAGATGCCGACAGCGGTGCCTGTGATGATGCCGGGATTGCCGATGAACGCGCCGACGGCGACAAGGGACAGCTGACCCGGCAGAGCCGATATCACGGTAGCGATGAGGAACGTGCGGCTCCTGATTCCCAGCGCCCCGCTGCCGTAGTTCACCGGCCAGTAGGGAAATCCTGGCATGAGGCGAAGGGTGCACACCGCATAGAACCCGCCGTTGGTCAGCCGCGACTCGATCGCCTCTGCGTGAGAGCCCAACAGCTTCATCACGGTGTCGCGACCCAGGCCGCGTGCGACCCAGTAGCCACCGACACAGCCGGCTACAACTCCGATCATCGACAGGATCGTGCCGAAGATGAGGCCGAAGGCGAGGCCGCCGGCCACAGCCATGATGGTCACCGGGATCGGCGTGGCTGCGACGAGTGCATAGAGAAGAATGAAGATGCCGAAGCCCCAGAAACCGGCACCGGCAATCTGCTTCTGGATTCCGTCGAGTGAGGGCAGATGCACGTTGAACACCAGCCACAATCCGGCGAGCACAGCCAGTGCCAAAGCCACATTGCGCAGGATCGATCCCCACGGCACTCGAGATTCGCCGTGAGCGCTCGGGTGCGGTGCGGAGTTCTCATCATTCGGCATGGAACGATCCTACGTGTCAGGGTAGGCGGGCAATGAATCGACGAGGCCCGACGACGTGACGTCGACGGGCCGCCTCGGTGAGGATCGGGTTGATATCAGCCGGTGAAGATTGCGACGGCTTTGATCACGGTCAGGGTCAGGCCCCAAACGAGGCCGCCGACCACGACGACGGTCAAGGTCGAACCGACCGCTTTATAGGTGCCGCCGACAGGGGACTGTGGTGAGCCCTCGGACGGGACGTGTGCTGTCGGAGTGGAGCTGCTCATGAGATGTCCTTCCCTGCTTTCAGTTGTCGTCTTCGAGGGCGGCGGCCTGCTCGGCCTTGACGTCGGCTTCCCGTTCGAAGAATTTCTCCTTGACGGGGCGGACGAGGATGTTGGCGATGAAGCCGATGGCGAGTGCACCGACCATGATGTACATGCCCGGTGTGTAGAGCTCGGGGCCAGTCTTTCCGGCCTTCTCTCCTGCCTCGACGACGGAGTTGACGATGAGGGGGCCTGCCACGCCGGCCGCGGACCATGCGGTGAGCAGGGCACCGTGGATGGCTCCGACCTGGTAGACGCCGAAGAGATCCTTGAGGTAGGCAGGAATGGTCGAGAACCCGCCGCCGTAGAACGAGATGATGACCAGTGTTGCGAGGATGAACAGGACGATGGAGCTGCCCCCGAAGAGCGCTACGACCAGGTAGAGCAGCAGTCCGACGCCGAGGTACATCATGTAGTTGTTCTTCCGGCCCAGGTAGTCCGAGGTCGTCGACCAGATGAAGCGGCCGCCCATATTGCCGATCGACAGCAGCCCCACGAAGCCGGCAGCTGCTGCAGCCGTGATGCCGAAGTAGGACTGAATCATCGGAGCGGCGTTTTCGAGGATGCCGATGCCGGCAGTGACGTTGAGGAAGAGGACCACCCACAGCAGCCAGAACTGCGGTGTACGGATCGCATTGCGAACCGAGACATTGCCCGTGGTCTGCATGGGCTTGGTCGTCGCTTTGGCGGGGTCGAAGTTCTTGGGCGTCCACTCGGGGTGAGGCACGCGGATGACGAAGGCACCGGCGGCGATGACCACGGCGTAGACGATGCCGAGGGTGACGAAGGTCGGAGTCAGACCGGCAACGAGATTCTCCGGTTCCGGACCACCTCCGTAGAGGCTCATCAGCTGGTTCGACATCGGGCTGGCGATGAGTGCGCCGCCTCCGAAGCCCATGATGGCCAGGCCGGTGGCCAGGCCCGGGCGGTCCGGGAACCATTTCATCAGAGTCGAGACTGGAGAGATGTAGCCGATGCCCAAGCCGATGCCGCCGATGACGCCGTAGCCGAGGTAGACGAGCCAGAGCTGACCGGTCATGATTCCCAGTGATGCGATGAAGAAGCCGACGACCCAGCAGGTGCCCGCTGCGACCATTGATGCGCGCGGGCCGTTCTTCTCCACCCAGGGGCCGAAGACGGCCGAGGAGATGCCGAGCATGAGGATCGCGAGCGAGAAGATCCAACCGATCGAGACCTCACCGGCGTCGAAGTGCGTCATGAAGGGGATCTTGAACACGCTGAACGCGTAGACCTGTCCGATGCAGAGGTGGATGGCAAGCGCGGCCGGCGGGATCAGCCACCGGTTGAAGTTCTTCGGCGCGACGATCGCTGATCGCGTGAGGACGGAAGCCATGGAGGGATCCTTAGATTGGTGTGCTCTGCGTGCGACCGTCATCGGTCGCACGTGCTGTGAGGACGAGCGTGTCAGGACGACACGTTTCTGTTCTCCTACAGGTTAGAGCGCACGCAAGGATTTGGCGAGGAACACTCAGGAATTCCCCAAGAATGAGACTCGGGCCTGTGCGGCCCGAGTCTGTGGTGGTCCGAGCTCGATGGCTCGAGTCTGTCGTGCTCTGGTCAGAGGTTGATGGTGACGTCGCCCTGCTTGCGAAGCTTCTTGGCGAACTTCTGAGTCGCTTCAGTCGACTTCTGGCTCTTCACCTGCTTCTCGAGCTGGGGACGCATCTCCTCAAGAGGCGGGACTTCCTGAGCCTGCTGGCCGCCCTGCTGCGCCATCTGCTCCTGCTGCGTCTTCGCCTGCTGGTAGGCCTGGCCGATCTCTTCGCCGCTGACCTTGAACTCGCCGTATTCGTCCTTGATGAGGTCTTCGATCGACAGCTGGGTCTTCAGCTCGGAGTGGACCTTCTTCTCGCCCATGCCCTGCTTCTTCATGGCGGCGAGGAAGTCCTTCTTGCTCATCTGACTGGACTTGGCGGACTCTTCGAGACCCTTGTCGACGTCCTTTTCCGAGACCTT
Organism: Brevibacterium antiquum; assembly: GCF_016107655.1. Classification (GTDB taxonomy): domain Bacteria; phylum Actinomycetota; class Actinomycetes; order Actinomycetales; family Brevibacteriaceae; genus Brevibacterium; species Brevibacterium antiquum. Next base: position 243,223 of record NZ_JABASX010000006.1, on the reverse strand, counting down.
GATGCCGCGCTTGTCGGCTTCCTGGCTGAGCAGCTCGGTGCTCACCAGGTTCTCAGCGGTCTGCGTCTTGAGCTGCTTATCATCGACCTGCTGGCCCGACTGCTGTGACTGCATCTGCATCTGCTGGTACTGAGTCTCGTAAAGGGGGACGAAGTCATCCTTCGTGATCTTCTTGCCGTTGACCTCGGCGACGACCTTGGGGATACCATCGGTGTTCGGCTTGCCTTCTTGGCTCTTGTCCTGTCCCTGGGCCTGGTCTTGCCCCTGCTTCTGCTCAGCCGCGGCGGATGTCTGCTCGTCCGCTGGTTTGTCCTCGGCTGAACCGCAAGCGGCGAAGGACACCACGGATACGGACAAGGCGAGGCCCAGCAGCCACTTGCTCTTCTGCACATTCACTCCTGAAATCGGGATCAGCCTGTCAGGCTAACAGCCGCGATTCACCGAAGTATGTGTGGAGTATGAATATCGCTTGGCAAGCCGGATTGCGGCGGTCGGACATGGAGGCGTCCATGGGGGTGCTCAATGCCTCGGGTCTTCTTCGTGCTACCCCTATGTCGAGTTCGCGATACCCCTCCGTCGAGTCAGCGATACTCCTATGTCGAGTCAGCGATACTCCTATGTCGAGTCAGCGACTGCGGATAGACTCGGATGAATCGGATGTGCGGTCGGCCCCCACCGGAGGCCGGGCTGCGGACGGAGGTGTCCACGGATGCAATCGAAATTTCGCGGAGTGTTCCTGACCTGCGATGACGCCGAGGTGACAGCTGACTTCTACCGGGACGTCGCCGGGGTGCCGGTGGAAGCCGTCAGCAGCGACGAGTACACCTACTGGATGCTGGACATCGACGGCCTCCAGATTGCTCTCCATAACGCAAAAGCCTTCGCGGACTACAGCTATCCGCCCAACCCGGCCTCCAATCTCACCCACCTCTACTTCCGGATCCCCGATCTGGGGGCATTCCTCGATCACGTGAAGAGTGTGGGTGCACCACTCATTGAGGTCGATGATGTTGTCGTCACGGTCGAAGACCCGGACGGTCGGAAGGTCATGTTCGGTACGGAGTGAGATGACCGGTGCGGTTCGAGTCCCGTATGACCCGGTGTGTTCAGAGGTGGGTGAGTCGCTTCACGCCTGTGGGCGGTAGGCCGAATAGACAATGCCGCTGACGAAGGACTTCGAGTCGAGCAGTTGCAGTCGGGGCTGGACGTCCTCGGGGAAGAAGCCGCGGCCACGTCCCTGCCACACCGGATAGGTGAACATCCGGAACTCGTCGACCACCTCGGCGGTGATGAGCGCATGCGCCAGGGTGATGCTGCCGGTGAGAATCACATCGCGTCCGGGCTCTTCGCGCAGGGCGGCGACTGCGTCGACGGGATCGCCGTCGATGATGCTCGAGTTCTCCCAATCGGGTTCGGTCAGGGTGGTCGACACAACCCGCTTGTCGACCCGGTTGAGATGATCGGCGACCCCTGTGGTGTCATCGGTTTGCAAGGGCCAATAGCCACGGAAGTCCTCGAAGGTCTGCCGACCCAGCAGCAGCACATCGTCGTTGGCCGACTGCCGCATGAGCTCGGCGGACAGCTCCTCGTCCTGGGCCTGTGGGTCGAACCAGTTGTCGAGCATTTCGACTCGACCGTCAAGTGTCATGTTCTGGGTGATGATGATGCGCACGGTGGGCTCCTCTTTGAGCGTCGTCAATCAGTCTCGTCGTTGATCGTCTTCGTTTCCACGGTACGCACGACGAAGCCCGAGGTCCATGAGTCCAGAGAGTTCATGGGCCTCGGGCTTCGAGGGGTCGTGGGGATCAGGCGTGGGACTCGGCGTGTGTCGAGGTCTCGACCACGTGCGATTCCGGCTTGCTGCGCTTGATCAGAAGCACGACGAGAGCTCCGGCCAATGCTGCCCCGGCTCCGACGATGAAGCAGGTGCGGAAGGCCGCCTCGGCGGGGATCTCAATTCCATTGTTCGGCACGGTCTGACTTGTCAGGATGATCGCCATCACGGCACCTGCCGCAGTCGTTCCCATCGAGCGCATGAGGGCATTGACGCCCACCCCGGCACCGGCCTCGGAGGCGGGGGAGTTCTCGAGGATGAGCGTTGGCATGGCGGCGTAGCCGATTCCCACTCCGGCGCAGGCGATGCAGGTTGCGACCATGAGCAGCCATGGTGCTCCGGCGAGGAACACTGCGAATATGTACCCGGCGGCGATGACCAAGGCGCCGATCGCGAGGGTCGAGCGGCCACCCAGAGTCGAGAGCAGGCGACTCGAGATAGGGGTGAAGGCGAGCATCATGAGACCGCCCGGAGCCATCCACAGTCCAGCTTGGAGCATCGTCTGACCGAGTCCGTATTCGGTGGTTTCAGGCATCTGCAGAAGTTGGGGGACGACGATGGACTGGGCCATCATCCCGAAGCCGATGAGCAGGGCCGCGATGTTCGTCAACAGGATCGGCCGCTTGATCGTGGTGCGCAGATCGACGAGAGGGTGAGTGTGATGGGCCTCGTAGAACCCCCAGCCGACGAGGACGATGAGTCCGCCGATGATAGATAGGAGCGTCGAAGGCGCCGTCCACCCCCAGTCGTTGCCCTTGGAGACTCCCGTGAGCACGCAGACGATTCCCACCGCGAGGCCGATGGCGCCGAGGAGGTCGAAGCGTCCCCGATCGACGGGGGAGATCTGCGGGAGGAAGAGGGCCGAGAGTACGATCATCGCAGCCGCGAGAACGGCGGAGAGCCAGAACAGCATGTGCCAGTCGAAGGCCTGAGCGATCCAGGCGGCGATCGGAAGCCCCAGCGCTCCACCGACTCCGAGGGTGGCGCTGATGCCGGCCACGGCGGAATTGCGCATCGCCGGTGGTGTCACCTCACGCACGAAGCTGATGGCCACCGGAATGTAGCCCATGGCGAAGCCCTGGAGGATTCGACCGATGAGCACGGGGCCGATGCTCGAGAACAGGGCACAGATGATGGACCCGGCCAACATGATGACTGCGGAGGCGACGAGGATCGGTTTGCGTCCGTAGATGTCAGCGAGTCGTCCGGCGACGGGCATAGCAACACCGCCGGCGAGGAGTGTGGCTGTCACGACCCATGCTGCATTGCTGGCGGGGGTGTCCAGCAGTTGGGGGAGATCCGGTTGGAGGGGGATCACCAATGACTGCATGAGTGCTGCGCACAGGCTGGAGAAGCCGAGAACGATCGCGATGAGAATCGGTCGAGGAGCCGCAGGCCCGCTGTCTCGTTCGGGAGAATCAGTGCTCGTGCGTGGGGAGTTCAATGATCTGGCCTCGTTTTCTCGGAATCGGTTGTGGGAGTATTCCGCGGTCAGATATGTAATTTACATATTTATGACTTATGTAGAATACATTTCTATGGACGAGCGATCAAGCGCGAGACGCAGAATAGTTCGGAGTCTCGGCGAATGCCGAGGGGATCACAGCGATGCGCCAGTTTCCGGAGACCGCCGGGTTGCCGATCTGATCGTGCGACTTGATGCCGCCAGAAGGACCCATGGGAACCAGATGGTTCTCGGTACGGCTGACCTGCGGATCCTGTGGATGTTCTCCGACAATCGGGCTCGTACGCTCAAGGAGATCGCCGAGGAGCTGCGGCTCGAGCAGTCCACGGTCAATCGCCAGATCAATGCCGCGCTCAACACGGGGCTTCTGCACCGCAATCGCCGTGCCAGCAGTGCCGCACACGAGTTCTCTGCTTCAGCCGAGGGACAGCGGGTTTTCGAAGCCGATGTTGCGAAGTCCATGGCTGCCTACCACTCCGGCCTCGAAGCGCTGGGTCCGGACAGCGAGGATTTTCTCGCCGATTTCAGCCGATTCGTTCAAGCGTACGGACAAGCGGTTCGCCCTGACCCCAGCGTTGAGACAGGAGAACCGGGCGAGGGTCGAACTCAGTAGAGTCGAGTTCGCTGCCCACACTGCACCCTGCGCACATCGCTCACACTGCACCCTGCGCACATCGCTCACACTGCATCGAACCGCACGCGAGACGTTGAGCCAGCCATCACTCGAAGAGGAGAACCATGTCCATTCCCGATTTTCGCACCGAAGCTCAGAGCCTGCTGAGCGATCTCCGGGCCCTGCGCCGCACCCTGCATGCCAATCCCGAGCTCGGCTACCAGCTGCCTTTCACTCAGAAGACTGTCCTGGCTGAGCTCGCCGACCTGGGCCTTGAGATCACCACCGGGGAGTCGCTGACCTCGATCGTCGCCGTGCTCAAGGGCGGTCGTCCCGGACCCGCAGTGCTGCTGCGCGGAGATATGGATGCCCTGCCCGTTGTCGAAGACACCGGTCTGGACTATGCGTCGACGAACGCCAACATGCACGCCTGCGGCCACGATATGCACACCGCCGGGCTCGTCGGTGCCGCTCGTCTGCTCGCCGCGCACAGGGAGGAGCTGCCCGGGTCCGTCGTGTTCATGTTCCAACCCGCAGAGGAGGTCGAAGGCGGAGCCGAGCCGATGATCGTCGAGGGTGTGCTCGAGGCTGCCGGTGTCCCCGTCATCGCCGCCTACGGAATTCACGTCGAGGCCGATGTGCGCGGCCGGTTCACGACCAGGGCAGGCACGCTCATGGCCGGCTTCGCCGACCTCAATCTGACCGTTCACGGCGCCGGCGGCCACAGCTCCCAGCCGCAGGCCACCCGAGACCCGGTCCCAGCGGTCGCCGAAATCGCGCTCGCCCTGAACACGATGACGACTCGGTCCTTCGACATCTTCGATCCCATCGTCGTCTCCGTGACGCAGCTCGAGGGCTCACAGGCCAGCAATATCATCCCGGACAGCGCGAAGCTCACCGCCTCGGTCCGTTATCTCTCCGCAGACTCCATCGCACTGCTGCAGGAGCGTGTGCCCGAGATCGCCGAGAACATTGCTCGGGCACACCGGTGCACCGCCGAGGTGAATTTCCGAATCGGCTTCCCCGTGACCGTGAACAACCCCGCCGAGACAGGGCGCGTCCTCGACCGTCTCGGCGAGGTCTTCGGCACCGAGCACGTTCAGGAAATGGCCGTGCCGCGGATGGGTTCGGAGGACTTCTCCTATGTGCTCGAGAAGGTGCCGGGCACGTTCGTGTTCCTCGGAGCCACGCCGGAGGGGGTCGACCCGAACGCCGAGACGAACCATTCGCCCCGGGTGGTCTTCGACGACGGGCTCCTCGGCGACCAGGCTGCAGCCCTGGCCCACCTCGCGTTCGCGCGTCTGGTCGACGAGGTGAGCTAGGGCTGCGCGTAGGGCCTGAGAGTGAAGCACTGAAACGCGGGCGCTGCGCCGAGACCTGGGTGCAAAGAACCCTGGTGCTCGGCGCAGCGCCCGCGTTTCGACGAAGAGGCGGCGAACGGTTGGTAACCTCTGCTCGAAGAATTTCAGCTCTGCAAGCAGAAGTTACCAACCGTTGCTGGGTAGAGGGTTGTGGCTCCCTCGTGCCCTGGAGGCCGTGCGCCCCCAGTGTCCGGATTCCTCAGGCCTTGATCATGCCGTGGGGATCGAGGACGAACTTCTTGGCGACACCCGAGTCGAAGTCCGCGTAGCCCTGCGGGGCGTCGGTGAGGGCGATCGGGGTGGCGTTGACGTTCTTTGCGATCGTGACCTTGTCGCTCAGGATCGCGTGCATCAGACCGCGGTTGTACTTCATGACCGGGCACTGGCCGGTGACGAAGACGTGTGACTTCGCGAACCCGAGGCCGAAGCGCATCGACAGCGATCCCTGCTGGGCTGCCTCATCGGCTGCGCCCGGGTCGCCGGTGACGTAGAGGCCCGGGATGCCCAGGCTGCCGCCGGCTCTGGTGATGTCCATGAGCGAGTTGAGCACGGTCGCCGGGGCTTCTGTCGCCGCATCCTTGCCGTGGCCGCGGGCCTCGAAGCCCACGGCGTCGATGCCGCAGTCGACCTCGGGGGTGCCCAGGATCTGCTCGATCTGATCCTTCGGGTCGCCCTTGGATACGTCGACGGTCTCACACCCGAAGCCGCGTGCCTGTGCGAGCCTGTCCTCATTGAGATCGCCGACGATGACGACCGAAGCGCCGAGCAGCTGCGCCGAGGTGGCCGCAGCGATTCCGACCGGACCCGCACCGGCGACGTAGACCGTCGAACCGATCGTGACGCCGGCGCCGATTGCACCGTGGAAGCCTGTGGGGAAGATGTCGGAGAGCATGGCAAGATCGAGGATCTTCTCCATCGCCTGGTCCTTGTCCGGGAACTTCAGGACGTTCCAGTCGGCGTAGGGGACGAGGACGTATTCGGCCTGTCCGCCGACCCATCCGCCCATGTCGACATAGCCGTAGGCCGAGCCCGGGCGGTCGGGATTGACGTTGAGGCAGATGCCGGTCTGGCGTTCGATGCAGTTCCGGCAGCGACCGCAGGAGATGTTGAACGGCACCGAGACGAGGTCTCCGACCTTGACGAATTCGACGTCACGGCCGACTTCGACGACCTCGCCGGTGATCTCGTGGCCGAGGACGAGCCCTTCGGGTGCAGTGGTGCGGCCGCGGACCATGTGCTGGTCGGAGCCGCAGATGTTCGTGGCTACGGTCTTGAGGATGACGCCGTGATCGACCTTGCGGCCGACATTGGCGGGATGGACGCCGGGCCCGTCCTTGAGGACGAACTCGGGATATTCGGTGTCGATGACCTCGACCTTGCCGGGGCCTGCGTAGCTGATTGCCTTGTTGCTCATCGTTGAGTCTCCATCTGTGTCGCACCGCTGTCGATGTCCAAGAAGCGTCGTCGTCCCATGGTCGGTGGGCGAAAAGGCGGTCAGGAAGCGCCGACGGTTCCTGAAATATCAGTCTGTTATCAGACGTACGAGCAGTCTCGCGGTCACGGGAGACTTCTGTCAATAGGTCCGGTCCCGTACCTCGAGACCACCCACGTCAGGCCGTCCCGGCCGTCCTGCAGCCCGAGACTACCCACGTCAGGCCGTCGCGGGCGTCTCATCGAGGCGGGTTGAGAGGATGTGCCGCGAGGTCGTTCGCAGGTGCGCCAGTGATTCTTTGATGAATGGCGAGTCCCGGCTGCCCGCTCTGACGGCGGCGATGATCTTCCGACTCAGCCTCCCGGAGCCGCTGAGTCGAACCCGTGTCACATTCGCCTCACCCAGTGAACTGGCCAGCCGCGGAATGAGGCTGACTCCGACTCCCGCACCGACGAGTGCGGCAGACGTCTCCCACTCGATGGTCTCGTGGGCGACGGTTGGGGTGACGCCGGCCGCAGTGAACGCCGCAACGAACAGCGCGTGATACGGCGAGCCGGGTCCGGCACTGATCCATTCCTCCCCGGCGAGCTCCGCGAGAGAGACCGACTCACGCTCAGCCACCTCGTGGTCGGAAGGGACCATGACGTCGAGCGGATCGTCGAGGAGATCGATCTTGTCGAAACGCGGGTCCTCCTCGACCTGAACCTCACCCTGCATCGCGACCACCACCGCGAGGTCGATGCGTTCAGCCACGAGGAGCTCGAAGCAGCGTGCCGGGCTGGCCTCGATCACGTGGACTCCGACATCAGGGTGAGCCCCACGCAGCTTCGCAGCCAATGGGGCGAGGAGGTTCGACGAAGCGGTGGAGAACCCGCCGATGCCGAAATGTGAGGGGGTGTGGTCGCCGGCCGTCAGGGACGAGGCTCGAATCTCCTCCCACTCGGCGATGAGTCGGTCGGAGCGGCGGACAAGATGCCGACCCGTCGCGGTCAGGCGCAACCCTCGCCCGTCCTTGACGAGCAGCGTCATTCCCAGTGAATGCTGGAGCTCGCGCAGCTGTCCGGAGACGGCCGAAGGCGAGTAGCCGGTGAGCTCGGCCGTGGCGGCGACGGTACCACAGGCGGCGAATGTGCGAAGCGTGATGAGACGCGGATCGATCATGACACCATTGTGCCCCGAACCATGCGGATAAACCGCATATAATTAATCAGAATCTCCCGCTTTTCCTGCAGTGTTCAGGTCGCTAGTGTCGTTTGTGACAGCACGGATCGAGGCACTGTGCTCCGAGCAGGGAGCCGAAGCCGACGCGCTGTGCAGCACAGCAGCAGACATCAAGGGAGATGGAATTGACCGCAGTGAATCTGGCGCCGACGAAGAAGGGCTTCCCTGCCGGCTTCAGCGCAGAGAGACTTGATGAGATCCGTTCACTGCTCGACACGCGACGCACCGGATTCTCTCTCGAGGCTCCGTTCTACACCGATGACCATCTCTTCAACCTCGATATGCAGGCCATCTTCGGACAGAACTGGGTCTTCGCCTGCAGCGTTGCAGAGATTCCAGAGCCCGGGGATTATGTCACCCTCGACTACGGCCCCTACTCCCTTCTCGTGCTGCGCACCGACGACGGCGGAGTCAACGTCTTACACAATGTGTGCCGCCACCGCGGCGCCCGCGTCCTCACCGAGGCCGCCGGCACCACGGGCAACCTGGTCTGCGGGTACCACTCGTGGACGTACTCGCCCGATGGCCAGCTCATCCACGCCTCGGCGCCGGGTGAGATGGAGTTCGACAAGGCCTGCTACTCGCTCAAGCGTGCGCACGGGAAGATCGTCGCGGGACTCGTCTTCCTGTGCCTGGCCGATGAGCCCCCGGCCGACTTCGACGACACCGCCGCGATCTTCGCACCCTATGTCGCCCCGCACGAGCTGGCGAAGACGAAGGTGGCGTATCAGCAGAACATCATCGAGGAGGCCAACTGGAAACTCGTGATGGAGAACAACCGCGAGTGCTACCACTGCGACGGTCACCCGGAGCTTGCCTGCGCCCTGTTCCCGACCTGGGGGCTGACCGATGACACGATCCCCGCCCACCTCGAGGACGTCTGGGACCGCAATCAGCAGGCGCAGGCCTCACTGGAATACCGGTGCCGTCGCTACGGGCTGCCCTATGAAGTCGTCGAGGAACTCGACACCCGCATCGCCGGAATCCGGATCTCACGCGAATCCCTCGATGGGCAGGGAGAGTCGTTCTCAGCCGACGGCAGACGCCTGTCGAAGAAGCTCCTCGGCGATCTTCCCGATTTTCGCTTGGGTCGCTGCTCCATGCATCTGCAGCCCAACAGCTGGTTCCACCTCCTCGGCGATCATGTCGTGACCTTTACGGTGCTTCCGATCAATGCTCACCAGACTCAGGTGCGCACGACCTGGCTCGTCGCCGACGATGCCGTCGAAGGTGTCGACTACGATCTCGAGACGCTGACACACACGTGGAAGCAGACGAACCTGCAGGACAAGAACTTCGTGGAACTGTGCCAGCAGGGTGCGAGGAGCCCGTTCTACGAGCAGGGCCCCTATATGAAGAGCGAATACCAGGTCGAAGCCTTCATCAACTGGTACGTGACTCGGATGCGGGAGCACGTGGAATGAAGCGCTTCGCCGACTCCACGACTCCGCTGGCACAGCGGATCCGGGGCCTCGAAATGCCATGGAACCGGGTGCTCTCATCCACCACCGGACCTGCCGGAGCCGCCACGGCGCTGGGTCCCTGGCACCCGCAGGAATTCTGGGCCGAATGCGTGGAGACCATCCCCGAAGCGGGCGACATGATGGTCTTCGTGTTCCGGCGTATGGACGGTGCTCCACTGGCATTCCGGTCCGGTCAGTACATCAACATCGACTTTCCCGTGCATGGTCCGGATGCCGAGCCGGTGTCGAGGAGCTACTCGATCTCGAGCGCACCGACGGAACCATGGACGTTCTCCATCACGATCAAACGTGACCCGAAGGGACTCGTCTCGCCTTGGGCGCACGAGTCCCTTCGGGTCGGTGCCACGCTTGAGATGCTGGGGCCGGTGGGAGCCTTCCACCTCGCCGACTACGATCGGCGAGCCCGTTACCTCCTGCTCGCAGCGGGGGCGGGCATCACCCCGCTCATGTCGATGGTGCGTACGATCCATTCACTGCCGGGTCAGGCCGATGTCGTCCTTCTCTATCACGGCTCTGCGCCGGATCGCTTCGCCTTCTCCGAGGAGCTCAACTTCTTAGCCAAGGCCGATTTTCGGATCGAGGTCATCTACACGCTGGGGGATCGGGCGCAGGGGGAGGAGTCGGGCGGTGCCGCCAGTACATGGGTCGGGAAGACCGGCCGCCTTTCGACGGCGCTCCTCGACGAGGTCGTCCCTGATGCCAATGGGCGCCAAGTGTTCGCCTGTGGTCCCGAGGGCTACCTCAACACAGCGACGGACTGTCTGCGCGAGGTCGGCGTGGACGACACCTCGGTGTTCATGGAGTTCTTCTCCGGCGACCGCGCAACCCGTGCCGAATACGCCGAGGAGGTCGCGATCGCAGGCGAGATCGCCGAGGAGATCGCGTCCTCGACCGAGGAGTATTACGAAGCGCAGCCCGCGGCCTTGGAGATGTACGAACCGGAGTACACGGCCGACGGTCCCGTCGAAGTCACCGGCGCCCCATTGGAGGCCGTCGACGCCTTGGCCGAGGTTCCCGTCGAACCGGAGATCGAACTGATCGTGCCTGACGCCGAGGCGGGGGCGGCGGTCGAGACCGACCCGACAGCAGCCTCGGCGGGTGACCCGACAACCGCCTCGGCGGGAGAGGCTGCGGTAGCCGCTGTCGAGCCAGGTGACGAAACTGCGGTTGTCGACCCGGCGAGCTTCGCTACGGTGGGCGAGGGCGAGCACACGATGGCGTTCGTGCGTTCCGGGCTCAACGTCCGAGTCGCCTCCGACGAATTCGTCCTCGACGCCGCCAGGCGCGCGGGAGTGAAGATCGGGGCGAACTGTCAGGAGGGCATGTGCGGGTCCTGCAAGGTCGTCAAGCTCGACGGTGACGTCGACATGAACCATCAGGGCGGCATCCGCGCACGGGAGATCGACGCCGGCAAGTTCCTGCCTTGCTGTTCCACCGCATTGAGTGACCTGGTCATCGACGCCTGACGCGACGGGTTGGGCGCACAGCCCTCTCTGATCGCACCATCTGCACCATTCGCACGACCACAGATTTCGCACCCACCCCAGATTTCAGCTGCACCACAAAGGAGTACACAGTGCCGAATTCCTCACCCTCCTCGTCATCCTCACCATCTTCACCTCGGGTCGTCATCATCGGAGCCGGCATCGTCGGAGCCAACCTCGCCGACGAACTCGCCCAGTTGGGCTGGACCAACACACTTGTGCTCGAACAGGGGCCCTTGAATATCCCTGGTGGTTCGACCTCGCATGCCCCCGGCCTGGTGTTCTCCTCGAACGGTTCGAAGTCGATGACCGAGTTCGCGCAGTACACGATCGACAAGCTGACTTCGCTGACCGGGCCTGATGGTCGCGGTTCGTTCCTGCCCGTCGGTGGCCTTGAGATCGCCACCCAGGACGACCGGCTCCAGGATCTGCACCGTCGTGCCGGTTGGAATCGGTCCTGGGGTGTCGACGCCGAGGTGGTTGATGCGCAGGAGTGCCTGCGGCTGTTCCCTATGCTCAATCCGGACAAGGTCCTCGGCGGGCTTCTGACTCCGGGAGATGGGCTGGCGCTCGCCGCTCGTGGCACCCAGCTGGTCATGGACCGTGCTCGGGCCGCTGGTGTCGAGTTCCGCGACCGCACCACCGTCACCGGTATTGAACAGTCCGGTGGCAAGGTCACCGCAGTGCTGGCCGGCGACGACAGGTTCCCGGCGGACATCGTCGTCTCCTGCGCCGGATTCTGGGGTCCGAAGATCGGTGAGATGGTCGGCACGACGATCCCGCTGCTGCCTCTGGGGCACCAGTTCGCCTGGACAACCGAGGTGCCCAGTCTCGTCGGCAAGAACGAGCAGCCGGCAGGAGCCTCGGCGCCCATTCTTCGCTACCAGGACAAGGATCTGTACTACCGCGAATGGGGCGAGCGGATCGGCATCGGCTCCTACGCCCACCGGCCGATGCCCGTCGACCTCGACACGCTGCGCACCTATTCGCCCGACGAGATCACCGACGAAGTCATGCCCTCGAGCCTGGACTTCACCCCGGAGGACTTCGCCCGAGAGTGGGAAGCCACCAAGGAACTGCTGCCCGAACTGCGCCAGACTCAGGTCCAGCGCGGCTTCAACGGCATCTTCTCCTTCACCCCCGACGGCGGATCGCTCGTGGGGCAGTCCCGAGAAGTCGACGGTTTCTTCGTCGCCGAGGCAGTCTGGGTCACCCACGGAGCCGGCATCGCGAAGGCCGTTGCCGAACTCATCTCACTTGGGCGTTCGAACACGGACCTGTCGGGCATCGACCTCAACCGCTTCGAGGACGCACTGACGACCCCCGAATACGTCAGCGAGACCTCCCAGCAGAACTTCGTCGAGATCTACGACGTCATCCACCCGCTGCAGCCACGGGTCTCGCCTCGGGACGTGCGGCTCAGTCCCTTCAATGACCGGCAGAAGGAGCTCGGGGCATTCTTCCTCGAGACGAACGGGTGGGAGCGCCCGCACTGGTACGAAGCCAACGCTGCGCTGCTCAACGACCTGCCTGAGGAATGGAAGGCTCCTGAGCGTGAGGGCTGGGCGGACATGTTCCACTCGCCGATCGCGGCGGTCGAAGCGTGGAAGACGCGGACAAACGTGGCCATGTATGACATGACCGCTCTCAAACGCTTCGAGGTCAAGGGGCCAGGAGCCGGCGAGCTGCTGCACGGGCTGACCACCTCGTCGATGCTGCGCAAACCCGGTGCGGTCAGCTACACCCTGCTGCTGGATGACGAAGGCGGCATCACCAGCGACATCACCGTCGCGATTCTCGATGAGCAGACCTACCAAGTGGGAGCGAACTCGAACATCGACTTCGCCAACATCACCCGCGCAGCACGGGAACAGTCGGCGGCAGATCCGAGCAAGTGGGCCACCGTGCGCGAGACGACGCAGGGAACCTGCTGCATCGGTCTCTGGGGGCCGCTGGCTCGCGAGGTGATGTCCCAGGTCAGCAAAGACGACCTCAGCAATGATGGACTCAAGTACTTCCGCACCAAGGAGATCACCATCGGCGGCATCCCCGTCACAGCGATGCGCCTGTCCTATGTCGGCGAACTCGGCTGGGAACTCTACACCTCGGCGGACCTGGGGCATCGTCTCTGGGATGTTCTATGGGAGGCCGGCAGAGAATACGGACTCATCGCCGGCGGACGCGAAGCCTTCAACTCGATGCGCCTGGAAAAGGGCTTCCGTTCCTTCGGCTCGGATATGACGAGCGAGCACGAGCCCGTCCAGGCGGGACTCGGCTTCGCGGTCAAGGCCTCGAAGACCGATGACTTCCGCGGCAAAGCTGCGTTGGCGGACCGGGCCGCAGCCGCGACTCAGAAGCTGACGTGCCTGACTCTGGACCGGCGCGAGGACGTGGTCCTGGGAACTGAGCCGGTGTACCTGACCGGTGGGGCAGGCAACGGGTCTGATACAGCCAGTTCCAGTGGTGGTGCCGGGGTTGGTGCTGAGGGCGAGGCGAACGAAGCGGGCAAGGCTGACGGCTATGTCACCTCGGCGTCCTATGGGTACTCGATCGGGCAGACCATCGCCTACGCCTGGCTGCCGAACACCTTGTCCGTCGGCGACGGCGTCGAAATCGAGTACCTGGGACGCAGGTTGCCGGCGACTGTCACCGCCGAGCCCATCTTCGACCCGGAGATGACCCGACTGAAGGGCTGACGAGAAGAAGAGCTGAGGAGCCCCGCACCGACATCATCGAACCAACGCCGCCCTGCCGAGACACCTGTGCAGACATGTGTGTCTCGGCAGGGCGGCGTTGGTTCGCCAAAGTGGGCTGGGGGTGCCAGGCCACCGGTGTTCCATATGGTGGATTCGTATTGACCGATAACTGGGACTGACGAAAGTATGACAGCAAGAGTTACTGTCGACTTCCCCACCTCGGTGGCGGACCCAAAGGAGTGTCCATGCCCAAGCCTGCGATCATCGGTTGGTCCCACGGAAAGTTCGGACGTTCCGAATCTCCTCTTCCCGAGATGATGGCCGAGGTCGCCCGAGGGGCCATTGCCGATGCGGAGCTCGAACCGGCCGACATCGACGTCATCCACGTCGGCGTCTACAACAACGGTCTGTCCAAGCAGGGATTCGAGGCAGCGCTTCCCGGGGTCGTCTTCCCCGAACTGGCCCTCACACCAGCGCACCGGCATGAGAATGCCTGTGCCACGGGCTCGACCGCGGTCTTCGCCGCCCATGATTCCATTGCCGCCGGCCGGCATAAGACTGCCCTGGTCATCGGGGCAGAACGTATGACCCAGGCATCGGGTCATGACGTCAACGAGGTCCTGCTCAGTGCCAGCTACCGGGAAGAAGAGGAGCACTTCAAGTCATTCGCCGGTGTCTTCGGAGAGATCGCCCGCCAGTACTTCGATCGCTACGGTGACCACTCGGAAACCCTGGCCAGGATTGCCGCGAAGAATCATGCCAATGGCTCCCACAATCCGCTTGCCCACATGCAGAAGGACCTCGGCTTCGAGTTCTGCAACACGGTCTCGGCGAAGAACCCCTATGTCGCGGAACCACTGCGCCGCACCGACTGCTCGATGGTCTCCGACGGAGCAGTCGCTCTTGTCATGGCTGCCGAGGATGTCGCCGCCTCAGCACCGCAGGCCGTGACCTGGCGCGGCATGGGCAACGCCAACGACTACTTGCCGCTGTCGAAGCGTGATCCGCTGGAGTTCGCCGGGGGCCGGGCCGCCATGAACCAGGCGCTGAAGGCCGCGGACGTCAACATCTTCGACCTCGACCTGCTTGAGACCCACGACTGCTTCACCATCGCCGAACTCCTCGAATACGAAGCCTTCGGACTCGCCGCACCCGGCCAGGGCCACCGCCTCATCGACGACGGAACCACTGCGGTCGGTGGACGGCTGCCGGTCAACGCCTCCGGCGGACTCAAGGCCAAGGGCCACCCGATCGGCGCCACCGGAGTCTCCATGCACGCGCTCGCCGCCGCCCAGCTCACGGGCCGCTCACCAGGCATCCAGATCAAAGATCCGCAACTGGCCGGAGTCTTCAACATGGGCGGAGCCGCCGTATCCAACTTCGCCTCGATCCTCGAGCGCGCACGCTGATGCGCGCCATCTCCCAGACCTCGCCGGCCAAGGACTTCACACCCACACCTCGGCGAGGGGTCAACGTCTCCCGCTTCCTCACCCAGACGGCCCGTCGGATCCCCGACCGCACCGCGGTCATCGACGACGACCACTCAGTGCGCTGGACCTGGCGGGAACTCGACGACCGGGCAGAGGCACTGGCACTGGCCCTCCAAGACGGGGGAGTGGGCAGGCGTGACACCGTCCTCCTCGTCTCGGCCAACCACGCCGAGGTGATCCAGTCCTTCTGGGGCATCATCCGTGCCGGTGCCGTCATCGCCCCACCGAATGCGGCCCTGTCGACCGAGGAACTGCTGAGCATCTCGTCCGATGTCGCACCCGCAGCCGTCATCGTCGACCGCGCCCACGCTGACTTCGTTGAAGCGCTGAAGCAGGCAGGCTTCACCGGTGCCGTGCTGTGGATCGGCGAGCTGCCACATGAACTGCCCTCATCGAGCGGACCAGTTAGCGTCGAACGAGCAGGCTATAAAGGGTCCTCTCGACGCGAAGTGGTCCGCTCGATGGAAGCGGACGGAGAAGGGGTCCGCTCGAGCTCGGCTGCCCAGGGCGACGCGTCGTCGCCGACTGCTGCGGCTGCGGCACGTGACGAGATCGGAGAATTCGCGGTCGAGGAGGATGACCCCTGCTGGTACTTCTTCACCTCCGGGTCCACGGGCAAACCCAAGGCCGCGACGTTCACGCACCGTCACCTCGGCGCCGTGCTCATGAATCATCGCTGCGATCTCTTTCCCACCGAGGACGAGAACGGGGCCTCGCTCGTGCTCGCGCCTCTGTCACATGGGGCGGGAATCCATATGCTCGCGCAGGTATTCGGCGGCACACCGTCGGTCATCCACCCTGGTGGCAAGGTCGATTCGGCCACCCTGTGGGACTCGATCGACGGCTATGAGATCACCAACGCCTTCACGGTCCCGACCATTCTCAACCGCATCGTCGCCGGTTACCCCGCAGACCGCGGGCCGGGCGATCACAGCCTCAAGCGGGTCATCTACGCGGGTGCTCCGATGCTCGCAGCCGACCAGTCACGGGCCCTTCAACGCCTTGGTCCCTGCTTGGTGCAGTACTTCGGCCTCGCCGAGGTGACCGGTGCGATCACAGTCCTGCGCCCCGAGGAGCACGGAACGATTCCCGTCGACTCCGCCGGCATCGGCACCTGTGGCAGAGCCCGCACCGGAGTCGACATCATCATCCTCGACGAGACCGGAGCCGAACTTTCATCCGGTGAGCAGGGCGAGGTCTGCGTGGGCGGGCCCACTGTCTGCGCCGGCTACCTGGGACGCGCCGACGCCAACGCCGAATCCTTCGCCCATGGCGTCTTCCACACCGGCGACGTCGGCTACCTCGACGAGTCGGGTTTCCTGTTCCTCACCGGCCGCAAATCCGATATGTACATCTCCGGTGGGTCGAATGTGTACCCGCGTGAGATCGAGGAGCTTCTTCTCACCGACGCCGAGGTGGCTCAGGCCGTCGTCGTGGGCGTGCCCGATGCGCAGTGGGGAGAGATCGGAATCGCGATCGTCGAGCAGGCGAGCAGCGGCGGCAAGTCGAATGCCGGCGCCGACCCGGGCGCCGACCCGAGTGCCGACCCCAGCACCGCCCCGAGCGCCGGAACGGACCCGAGCGAGCGTCTGCGTGCGCTGTGCAAGTCCACGCTGGCGGCGTATAAGGTGCCCAAGGAGATCCATTTCGTCGCGGCGATGCCCGTCACCGCCTATGGGAAGCTGGCTCGCAAGGAACTCAGAGCCGAATACTCACAAGGGCGGGGGAGCGCACGATGAGCGATCTCAAGGACAAAATCGTCATGGCCATCGGCTGCGGCACGCCGGACGGGCAGGTCAACAACGGCTTCGCCGCAGCGAAGGCGTTCCTTGCCGCAGGTGCGAAGGTCTGCATCGTCGACCGTGACACTGTCGCCCTCGACCACGCTCAGGCTGCTCTCGCCGGAACCGGAACCGGCCCCGGCGGTTCGCACGCGACGGGGAACCTCCTCGGCGAGGCCGAACCTGGTGCTGACCTGGACTCGCGGGTGACCACGGTCGTCGCCGATGTCGGGGACGAGGCATCACTATCAGCGGCCTTCGACCACTGTGCGAGCAGCCTCGGCGAACCCACGGTGTTGCATTACAACGTCGGCATCGTCGTCAACGGCGGACTCGATACCTTGGAGACGGCTGCCTTCGCCAAGGCCCTCGACATCAACCTCACCGGAGCCTTCGCCGCGATGCAGCAGGCACTGCCCTATATGCGCAGGGCCGGAGGCGGATCGATCATCACGGTCTCCTCGGTGGGTGGAATGCGCTACATGGGCTACGACTACCCCGCCTATGCCGCATCGAAGGCCGGACTCATCGAACTCACGAAGGTCGTCGGCGCCCAATACGCAGCTGAGGGCATCCGCGCGAACTCGATCGCTCCGGGCCTCATCGAGACACCGCTCATCCACAACTCGATCAGCGGCCATTACGATTCGGTCGAAGACATGCTCTCTGCCCGGCACGCACTCTCCCCGACTGGGAAGATGGGCCAGCCGGAGGACATTGCGAAGCTCGCTGTGTTCCTCGCCTCGGACGACTCGAGCTATATCAACTCCACACTCATCCCCGTCGACGGCGGACTCGTCCACTTCGCCGGCACCCCGAAGACCTGACCCGGACGACCTGACCCCGGAGACCTGATCAGATCCCGGGCCTGAACAGATCGACAGAACCAGCCGTGACGAAGCAGTCGCGACGATGAAGACAGACAGGAACAACTCAATGATGGAGGCAAGGGTGCCGACAACACCGACGAAGAGGACCATGCTTGCCTGGTTCGCCGTGCTGGTCACGCTCGTGCTGCTGGTCAGCGGGTGCGGAACGAACTTCGGCACGACCGAGGACGGGAAGCAGAAGTACCGGTGGAAGATGACGGTCACGACCGGTTCCACGAGCACCTGGTACATCGCGGCGGAGAAGTTCGCGAAGGACCTCGAAGAGGAGACGAACGGCCGCATCACCCTGAAGGTCTTCGGCAACGAACGTCTCTCCGCCGGTGAGGCCACCGCAGGCGTCGAGCAGCTCATGGACGGGGCGAAGGACTTCTCCTACAACTCGCCGATCATCTACTCGGCCGTCGACCCGCGCTTCGGCACCGTCACCGCCCCCTTCATCTTCGACAGCGTCGAAGATGGGCAGAAAGCACTGGCGGGCACGGGCGGAGAGGTCTACGCCGACTACCTGTCCGAGCACGGCGTCCACCTGCTGGGCTTCGGCGAATCGGGGATGCGTCAGCTCACGAACACCCACCACCCGATCCACACTCCAGATGACCTGCACGGACTCAAGTTCCGCATCCCCGGCTTCGGTCTCTACACCGACCTGTACCGGGCGCTGGGCTCCAACCCGACGACCATGCCCTTCGGCGAGGTGTTCACCGCACTGCAGCAAGGCGCGATCGATGGCCAGGAAAACCCGATCGACGTGATCTACTCCTCGAACCTGCAGGAGGTCCAGCCCTACCTGACCCTGTGGAACTACTCCTATGACCCGCTGGTCTTCGGCGTCAACGAGGACCTCTTCGATTCCCTCGACGCCGAGGATCAGGAACTCGTGAGCCGCCTGGCCAAGGAGACCAATGAGTTCCAGATCAAGAAGAACCGCGATGGCGAGGAGAAGCTGATCAAGGAGCTCAAGGACAGCGGCATGGAGGTCAACGAACTCACCGAGTCCGAGAAGGACGAGTTCCGCACCACCCTGGAACCGCTGTACGCCCAATACCGCAAGATCTGGGGCCAGGACATGTCCGAAGCGTTCATTCCGGAAGGACTCTGAGATGAAAATCGTCAAATGGTTCGAAGACTGGGTCGTCATCGCCTCGTTCATGGTGATCGTCCTCGTCACCTTCGTCAACGTCGTCTCCCGCTACACCTTCCAAGCCTCGCTGGCCTTCAGTGAGGAGATCACGATCAACCTCCTCGTCGTGCTCACGATGATGGGAGCGGTCGTGGGCATCCGCCTCGGCGCTCACCTGGGTTTCACCTACCTCGTTGAGAACGCGAAGCCGAAGATCCGCAGATCCCTCATCATCATCGGCGCGGCCCTGATGATCGTCTTCCTCGCCGTCCTCCTCATCTGGGGCTCCGAGATGATGATCCACCAGGCCATCCGCGGCCGCGCGACCCCATCACTGGGCATCCCGCAATGGCTGTTCACGCTGTCCATCCCGCTGGCCGGGCTGCTCGGAATCGTCCGCACCCTGCAGGCCGCTCGTGTGTCGCTGCATGAGGACACCTCCGCCGAGGCGGTCGCGCAGCGCATGGCGCAGGAGGCCGCCCCCGTCATCGACGCTGCAGAGCTGAAAACCCCTCCCACCGACCGTCAGGAAGGCCGCAAATGATCACGCTGCTGCTGTTCGGAAGCTTCTTCCTGTTCCTCGCCCTGGGCATCCCGGTGGCGTTCGCCCTCGGCCTGTCCGCCGTCACGGTGCTCATCACCACCGACGGTCTCCAAGTTCTGGACGTGGTGCCCTCGGTGATGTTCCCGTCGCTGAGTTCGGGCACGCTGCTGGCGATCCCGTTCTTCGTCCTCGCCGGCATCGTCATGCAGTACACGGGCATCTCGCAGCGCCTCGTCGACCTCGCGTTCTTAGTCTTCGGTCGCTTCAGCCACGGCCTGGCCGCGGTGACGATCATCTCCGCCTTCTTCTTCTCCGCGATCTCCGGATCCGGACCGGCCACAGTGGCCGCGATCGGCGCGATCCTCATCCCCGCCCTGATCCGCAACGGATACCAGAAGAAGCACGCAGTCTCCCTCGTCGCGGCCTCCGGGTCGATGGGCATCGTCGTTCCACCCTCGATCGCGTTCATCATCTTCGCCGTCGTCGCCTCGGAGTTCGGGTCGATCTCGATCACGCGGCTCTTCATCGCCGGCATCGTGCCCGGCGTGATCATGGCCGTGGCGTTCTTCATCGCCGCGCTCTTCGTCCCCCGCGTTCGTGAGCTCGCGGGCCTGCCCGTGAAATCGGGCAAGGGGCTGCTGGCTGCAGGGCGTGAGCCCGCAACCACCACCGGCGCCGAGGTGGCCGTGTCCTCGGCGTCGACCGCATCGTCGACGACAGCGTCGTCCTCGGCGGCAGGAGCCGGTGGCACCAGTGCGACGAAGACCCGTCTGTTGAAAGCGAACAGGGCTGGAGCGCCCGTGTCGACGAGCCGCTCGGCCACCTCGGCGGGCACCGGTGTGACGACCGGCTCCGGGAACACAACCGGCGACGTGACCGGCACAGCCGCGCCTGCCGAAGGCAGCTTCGGCGAATTCCTCGCAGCCCTGGTCAAAGCCATTCCGGGTCTGCTCATCCCCGTGATCATCCTCGGCGGCATCTACGGCGGAATCTTCACCCCCACGGAGGCCGGTGCCGTGGCGTCGGTGTTCGCACTGTTGGTGGGTCTCTTCGTCTACCGCGAACTGAAATGGCCTGACCTGCCCAAGGTGTTCCTCGAGTCAGGTGTCTCGACGGCCGTCATCATGTTCATCGTCGGCGTGGCCAGCCTCTTCTCCTACGTCATCACGGTCGAAGGCATCGCCGAGACGGTGTCGACAGCGGTGCTCGGGGTCACCGACAACAAGTTCGTCATCCTCGCGGTGATCACCATCATCCTGCTCATCGTCGGCGCCTTCGTCGACGCGATCAGCGCGTTCTACCTGTTCATCCCGATCCTCGTGCCCATCCTTCTGGCCGTCGGCGTGGACATGACGACGATCGGTGTGTTCATGACCGTCAACCTCGCGATCGGCCTGTTCACACCGCCCGTGGGACTCAACCTCTACGTCGGAGCCGGCATCGGCAAGATCAGACTCGAGGAAGTGATCCGCGGGATCATGCCGTTCCTCATCTGCGCAATCATCGCCCTGCTCTTCATCACCTACGTCCCGGCGATCTCGAACTGGCTGCCCGACCTCCTCGGCGTCGGCTAGCTTAAGACCCGCCCACCACACCACTGACACACTTGAGGAGAACCATGGAACCTTATCTGCTGACGAATAGATCGGCCCTGGTCACAGGTGCCGCCCAGGGCATCGGTCTGGCCATTGCGACCTCCCTGGCCAGGCGCGGAGCCTCGGTGGGGATCGTTGATCTCAAGGGTGCCGAAGCGGCTGCCGAAAGTCTGTCCCAGCAGTGTCCGGAGCAGACGTTCACCGGTTTCGAACTCGATGTCCGCGACGCCGAGGCGGTCACCGCTGCCGTCGGATCCTTCGTCGAAGCCTCCGGTGGGATCGACATCCTCGTCAACAACGCAGGCACGGCGGCTCGGATCGGGATCGACGAGATGACGGCCGAACAGTGGCAGCGGGACCTCGACACCAACCTCGGCGGGACCTTCAATTTCATCAAGGCCGCCGTGCACCCGCACATGCTCCATTCCGGTGCAGGATCGATCGTCAACATCTCCTCGATCTCGGGAATCAACGGCGGCGCCATGTC
Source organism: Brevibacterium antiquum (assembly GCF_016107655.1). Classification (GTDB taxonomy): domain Bacteria; phylum Actinomycetota; class Actinomycetes; order Actinomycetales; family Brevibacteriaceae; genus Brevibacterium; species Brevibacterium antiquum. The sequence continues at coordinate 221,726 of NZ_JABASX010000006.1, read as the reverse complement.
CGATGGTGAGGCCGGTGCTCGATCGGGACCGGCCTATGCGGCGAGCAAGGGCGGGATCATCGCGCTCACGAAGTGGGTGGCCAAGGAGTACGGGCGGCAGGGAATCCGCTGCAACTCGGTGGCTCCGGGCCCAGTGGAATCCGCGCTCACCGCAGGGCAGGACTACGACACCTCGAACCAGGCCCTGGATCGCATGGGCACACCCGGTGAGATCGCCGAGGCGGTCGCCTACCTCGCCAGCGATGGCGCCGCATTCACCACCGGTCAGATCTTGCGCATCGACGGTGGGGCCGTGATGTCGTGAACTCACCAGCTTCACCACCGTCGGCGGCCTCGCTCCCGAACGGCGTTCTCGACGTCTGCTCCATCGGGTTCACCCCGATCAAGGGGACTCGGCACCAGTCGCAGCCCGAGGCCTCGTTCGACGAGCACGGACCCGTGGGGGACCGGCGCTACTGCCTCGTCGACACCGACACACGGCGGGTCCTGCGGACCGTGCAGAACCCGTCGCTGGTCGCGGTCGTTGCGGCGTTTCACGGTGCCCAGCTGGAGACCTCGCTGCCCGACGGACGGTCGGTCTGCGCTGTACCGGAGGCCTCGGGTGAGGTGCTGACCTGCGATTACTGGGGCAGACCCGTCGCAGCTGAACTGATGCAGAGCCCACATGATGCGCTGCTGTCCTCGTGGCTGGGCAAGCCTGTGCGTCTGGCTCATGTTCCACGTGGAGACGTCGTCTTCGGGGAGCCGATCACGATCGTGACCACGGCCTCCATCTGCGATCTCGGCGAGAGACTCGGGCATCCCGATCTCCTTGCCGAAGCGGCTCGATTCAGGGCGACGCTGCTCGTCGAGACGGACGTCCCCTATATAGAGGAGACGTGGAACGGCCGCAAGATGACTTTCGGCGAGATTCGCATTCGGGTCGGAGGGCCGATCCCACGCTGTGCGGTCATGGATCTTCATCCCGTCACCGGTGCGCGCGGCTCGCGGTTGCTGACGTCACTTGCCGCCTACCGACCCAGAAACGACGCTGGTGAACCCCATTTCGGGGTCTATGGGCAGGTCATCGACGTACCCAGAAGCTGACCGCAGAACGCGTGTGCCTGCAAAATGTTTGGGGCTAGCCGTTCACATCGACAGCACCAGGAGTTCGAAGGTCACAGCCACAGGGTTCGCCCCGAGGGTCAACTCTCCTGCGTGAACTTCGCCGGCGACATCGACGACTTCGCCCTCGAGGCTCACCTGCGGGTTGTCACCCAGAGCACCGCCGATCGAACCCGTCAGGTGAGTGAACTCCACGGCCGGCCATGGAGCTGTTCCATCAATGAAGACGGCGCCGGTGGTGCTGCCGAGACTGGCCCGCACCTCGGCGGTCTCGAAGCCGGCGGCACGGCAGATGGCCACGATCGCGTCATCGATGAGCTCACCGGGACGGACACGGGAGATGACCGCATCGGTCGATGCCGACACTGACGCCGACGCCGAAACTTGAGCAGACTCCGTGGCGGGGGAGCGCATCGCAGTCGGCGCGAACGCGAAGAACCCGGTCTCGGGGTCGGCTTCGCTGAGCTGCTGCGCATCGGCGAGGGCAAAGACGCGCAGGCGCATACCCGTCGGTCCGACGAGCGTGCCGGGCAGCAGATGACCACCTCTGACCACGCCTTCCTTGGTCAACCAGGAAGCGTGAATATGGGCGAACGCAACACCGCCCTTCTTACCCACCGTCGCCGAGGCATGCTGCAGCTCTGCTGCCCCATCGTGGTGGAACTCGGAGGTGAAGGACATGGGGTGCTCGGCGTCGGGGCCATAGGCCGGGTAGACGTAGTCGATCCGACCGAACTCACCGTCGGTGAACTCCACCATCAGCCCGGAGACATCGAGTGCTTCGAGGAGGCCGGTCACGGAGTCGAAGAGATCATCGCCGGCGGCGATATCGATGAGATGCTCGCTCTGACGGGTCGGCACCGAGACGATTCTCGGACTCGGCCGGGGCCCTGCATGGATGACGACGTCACCGGGCTCGCCGAGGCGGTAGCCGGGAGACTCGAGTGCGCTGATGGTGTCGTGTGGTTGCGCAGTGTTGTCTGTCATGTCTGGTCCTCCCCGCTCGCGCTGTTCACAGCCTCGGCGATCTGGCGAGCTTCGTGTTGGAGAAGCTCGGCGAGTTCGAATACACGAGCCCCGGTCATACGCTCCTCGATGCTGGCGATCGACAGGGCCGCGCGCGGCTTTCTGCCCTTGACCCGCAGCGGCACGCCGATCGCCCACGATCCCTGAGCGAAGAGCCCTGGGTTGTGGACGAACCCGTCGTGACGGCCACGGCGGATGATCTCCTTGAGTCTGGGCACAGAGACTTCGGGGTAGCGGTCGGCGAATATTCTTGAGTTGGCGTCGAAGGAGGCGTCCACCTCGGCGTCGGAGAACTGGGTCATGATGGCAAGACTTCCGGCGCCGATGCCCAAGGGGTGGCGATCGCCCACGGCCAGGGCGTTGTTGAAGATCGGGCCGAAGCCGTCCTCGCGGCGGGCGCAGATCGAGTAGCTGCCGGTGCGCATCGTGAGGAAAGCAGTGTCCTGAGTGAGCTCGGCGAGCCTGAGCAGACTCGACTCGGACTCTTCAATCGCGGGGTCGGCGGACTTCTGGGCCAGCTGTCCCATGATCTGGGACTGCACGCCGAGGCGGTAGCCGCCGTCCTCGCATCGTTCCACGTATCCCATGGCGATGAGGGCGTTGAGCATACGATGCACGCTGGCCTTGGGGCGACCGCTGATGGCCACGATCTCGCTGAGAGGCGCGCCGTTGGGGTTCTCGCTGCTGATGATGCCGACGAGTCCCAGCAGGGACAGGGCACGCTGGATGCTCTGGGCTCCAGTGCCCGGCCCCAGGTCGTCGACGGCGTGAGCGACGTTGAATGATGCGGAACGGCGCATGATCCGCCCGCGCATCTTCATCCGGTCGAGATCGTGTGTCTGCGCTTCATTGCCCATGCCCCGATTATCGGCTGTTGCGGGTCAAGGCCAGAAGTCGGATCCATGATGTGGACCGCGGATGGGCCGAACTACCTCGCCGCCAGGCTCCTGCGCAGGGAATCGATCATCAGGTCGAGACCGTCTGACTCCCGAAGCGGATCGGCGGCGAGGATCTGGATCGAACGATCGTCGAGGCCAGGATCGTCGAGCTCCACGGCAGCGCACCCCGCCTCGGCGAGGTTGTCCGGGATCGTCCGCTCCGCCATCATCGCGACCATCGTCGTTCCGGCGATGGCTCTCATCGTGAGCACGGGACACGTGGCTTCGATCGTCGGCGAGAACACCTGTCCCTGAGCGCGGACAGCCTGTTCGATCCTCATCCGAGCGGTGTTTCCCGACGGCAGCGTGGCGATCGGGAAGTCGACCAGGTCCCGGATGCGGACGGTGGCCCGCTGGGCAAGAGGGTGCTTCTTGTCGAAGACCGCAAAATTCCGGGCCGGGGTCTGATCGATCCGCCGGACGCCGGGAACCGAGACGAGATCATGGCCGTATACGGAGAAGTTCACGCACAGGTCAGCTTGCCGGTTCTTCAGCACCTGAACGGCCTCGAGCGACGTGGTGTCGATGATCGAGACCTGCACGCGGTCAGTAGTCGTCATGACATCGTTGATGGCGTCAGCGACGATGGTCTGGCCGAGCCCGGTACTGGTGACGATTGTGATGGTCTCGACCTCGCGGGAGTAGCTGCCGAACGAGTCGGAGAGGAGCTCGGATTCGGCGATCATCCGCCGCGCGAAGTCTGCGAGAGCCAGGCCCTGTCCAGTGGGAACGACTCCGCTCGCCGAGCGATCGAACAGCGTCGTGCCGTAATGCTCCTCAAAAGTTTTGATCTGGCGACTGGCGGTCGAATGGGAGACAAACAGAGCTCGCGCGGCGAGGTGGATGGAGCCGTATTCGACGACTGCCAGCAGGGTCTTCAGGCTGCGCAGGTCGGTCATGCCATTATGCTACTAGGAGCGGTGCATATTATGCACAGTCACCTTGCAAGAAACGCACCGGCATATGGACAGATCAGTCTTCCAATCCGAGCCGGACTGCGACAGTCTGAAGACATGAGCCCAGATCACAACCCCGGCCAAGGCGAAACGGCACCGAGGCGAACAGCACCGAATGAAATCCACGAAGTTGTCACTCGGGAGTCCGTCACCCGGGAGTCCGTCACCCGGGCCGCGGGCGAATTCGTCCGCAGCCAAGCCTTCTTCGATCTGCTGGCCACGCGTGTTGCAGAACGCACCGAAAGCCAGGCGCCGGGCAATGGCCTCGCCGCTCATGCCTACCTCGCCGAGGAGATCGCCCCCGAGCTCACGGCCCTGGGCTTCGCGACGACGATCCACGACAATCCCGAATCCGATGAGCACCCGCTGCTCATCGCCTCACGCATCGAGGACCCGCAGCTGCCGACCGTCCTCCTCTACGGTCACGGCGACGTGCAGTTCGCCCACGGCTCGCAATGGTCTGACAACCTCGACCCGTGGGTGCTCACCCGCGACGGCGACCGTCTCTACGGTCGAGGCAGCGCCGACAACAAAGGCCAGCACACCGTGAACACTCTGGCCCTGAAGACCGTCCTCGAGTCACTCGACGCTCCTGGCACAGCCGCTCTGGGCTACAACGTCAAGGTCCTCATGGAAACAGCCGAGGAGGCCGGTTCGCTCGGCCTCAAGGCATTCGCCGCCGCACACAGGGCCGAACTCGACGCCGATCTCTTCCTCGCCTCCGACGGTCCCCGGATCGCCGCCGAATACCCGACCCTCTTCCTCGGTTCCCGCGGGGCGTTGGGGTTCAAGCTCGTCGTCCACGATCGCGACGGCGACCATCATTCGGGCAATTGGGGCGGGAAGCTGCGCAACTCCGCGACCGTCCTCGCCGCCGCCATCAATTCCCTCGTCGATGGAAACGGCGTCATCAGGATTCCCACGCTGCGCCCCGATGACCCGCCCGCCTCGGTGCTCGAAGCCGTTGCGAAGCTGCCCGAGGTGGTCGAAGCCGGATCACCCGAAGTCGATTTCGATTGGGGAGAGCCAGGGCTCACCTCGGCGGAGAAGGTCTTCGCCTTCAACGTCATCGAGGTCCTCGCCCTCGACGCTGGGAATCCTGCCCAGGTGGTCAACGCGATCCCGGGAAGGGCCGAAGCGCACATGCAGCTGCGATACGTCGTCGGCACCGACGTCGACGACTTCGAGGGCAAGGTGCGGGCCCACCTGGAAGGCCAAGGGATCCACGGAGTCGATGTCGTCTTCGAGCACTGCATGCCGGCGACCCGACTCGACCCGAACGCCCGCGTCGTCGCGGCCGCCGCTGAGTCGGTCAGGACGACGACCGGGCTCGAGGCCGCGATCGAACCGAACCTGGGCGGCACCATCCCCAACGACGTATTCGCCGAGGTGCTGGGCCTGCCGACCGTATGGGTCCCGCATTCCTACCCCGGGTGCAATCAGCACGCCCCCGACGAACACGCCCTGATCTCGATCCTTCAGCAGGGCGCCGAGATCATGGCTGGAATGTTCTGGGACATGGGGCAGAGCCCCGACGACTGGTTCACCTCGAAAGAGACGAGGCCGGATGCGTATTGAGGCCACATCGGGCACAAGGAGCCGGAAGCCAGCACTGACTCTCACCATCTGGCTGATGTTCCTGGGCACATTGCTGATCGTGCTCATGCCCCCGGCTCTTGCCCCGTGCTCATGCCCCCGGCTCTTGCCCCGTGCTCATGCCATCGGCCTGGCCCCCCGCTGCACATCCTTCTTGCCCATGACTGATCGGCGTCATGGGAAATGCCAAGGCACCTGCCTATTGGGTGCTGCTGGCCGGTGCGCTCAGTGTGGCTGCGATCCTCGTGGTGTGGCAGAAGCTCGGTGTGCGCTGCTCCCACGCATGCCGTGAGACGCATGCTGGGAGACGCAGTTCGTCGAAAAACGGGGTGCACGTCGAGACCCTTATGCGCACTTGCGTGTCTCGACCTGCACCCCGTTATTCGGTTCGCTGACGTCCTCCGACTGCGCCCTTCTTGGCCTCTCTTCTACATCTTCGTGTTCATGGCTACCGCCTCGGTCCCCTTCGCAGGGCAGCTCTGGGAGGCTGCGGTCACCGGTGTCGCCAGTGTCGGGCGCGGGAACGGGAATTGGCCATACTCCAGCCGACCTGAGTTCCCAGCGGACCTGAGTTCCCAGCCGACCTGAGTTCCCAGTCGGCCTGAGCTCTCAGTCGGCGTGAGTTCTGTGTCGACCTGATTGATCAGGCGTGCGCGGGCGAGGTGACCGCCTCGGCGAGGGTCCGCTTCTTTGCCCCACGGTGACCGATGACGGTCACGACGGCGATCGCCGCAGCGACGAAGGCGATGCCGATCCACTGATTGATCATCAACGTGGCGGCACCGGCGATGGCGCCGATGAGGATGAGAAGGACGGCCAGAGCTCGGCGGATCCAGCGGACGCTGTCGCCACCGGCCAGCCGCGAATCAGATGCCAAGCCGACGATCGTCGAGGTGACGACGACGGTGGTGACGTCGGCGATCTTCATCCGCCGGGCCGCAGCGGCTTGTGCGCCCATCAGGGCCGAGAGTGCCGAGGTGAAGATGGTTCCGGCCAGGCCCACCTCGGGGTTGGGCATGAGTGCGACATAGACGGCCAGGCCCGCACAGCCGACGGCCACTCCGGCGTAGATGATCGTGGTGCGCACGTGCCAGTCCTCACCGATGCGGCCGAGGATGCGCCCGCCCAGGGCCGCCCCCACCATGAAGAACACGAGGGCTAAGGCGGGCCGCAGGACCGGAGTGTCCTCAGCTCCGGCTAGGCCCATGCCGAGGATGACGACGTTGCCCGTCATGTTTCCGGTGAAGACCTTATCGAAGCCCAGGTAGCCGATCGCGTCAACCATTCCGGTTGAGAATGTCAGTACGAGCAGCATGGCCAAGTCGAGTCGACGTGTCATTGCGTCCCTTTCATCGAGCTCGCCTGCGAACCCTGGTGGTCTCAGAACTCGAGTGGTTCCCGGGCGACGAGCAGCCTCGGGGTTGCTCGTGATCCCAGGATTCGATATTTACTGAAAGTTTGTATACAAAACAATAAGCACGGGATAGATTGTATGCAAATATTGATTTTTGATTCGATGCTCACACAGGAGTGCGCGTGAAAAAACGGATAATGGCGGTGCTTGCCAGCGTCGTCCTGCTGGCCGGGTGCACGCCGGTCCAACCGCTCGGCGAACCACCCGAGAGACCCGACGTGAAGTCGGTCGATGCCGACGCCGGAGCCTTCGAAGAAGGCGGAGATCTCGTCATGGCGCTGTCCTCGGAACCGGATCGCCTCGACCCGACGACATCCTCCTCTCTCTACACCCGATACGTGATGCAGACGATGTGCCAGAAGCTCTACGACATCGATGCGAACGGTGAGATCACACCGATGCTCGCAACCTCGCTGCCGGATGTCTCCAAGGACGGGAAGACCGTGCGCATCCCGGTCAGGGACGGTGTGCGATTCGCCGACGGCACCGACTTCGACGCCGAGGCGGTCAAGACGACCATCGAACGCGGGCTCAACCTCGAAGAGTCATCCCGCTCTGCAGAACTCGGCCCGATCAACGATGTGACCGCCATTGACGATCACACCCTCGAGGTCACCTTCGACGAACCCTTCGCGCCATTCACCGCGGCCCTGGCCGATCGCGCCGGGATGATCATGTCGCCGACGGCCCTGGACGAGGCGGGTGAGGACTTCGGCGACCACCCGGTGTGCGTAGGGCCGTTCAAGTTTGAGAAGCGCATCGCGCAGACGTCGATCAAGGTCGTCAAGGACCCCAACTACTACGACGCCGACAAGGTTCATCTCGACTCGATCACCTATCAGATCATGTCGGATGCAAACATTCGTGCCGCGAACATCCGCTCCGGCGATGTGCAGGTCGCGGACACGATCTCCCCGCAGGACGTCGACGCTCTCAAACAGGAATCCGGAATCGGACTCCTGCAGTCGAACTCTCTGGGATATCAAGGACTGACCGTGAACATGGGCTTCGGTGACAATCCGGAGAACTTCGAGACGCCACTGGGCCAGGACCCGAAGGTGCGCAAGGCACTGTCGATGGCCTTCGATCGCAAGGCATTGGTCAACACCGTATTCAACGGGTGGTTCTCACCGGCCTGCTCCGGCATCTCTCCGGACAGTCCCTTCGCAACCAAGGCGAGCAACGAGTGCGTCGACTACGATCCAGCTGGCGCGAAGAAGCTTCTCGAGGATGCCGGAGTCGAGCTTCCGCTCAAGGTGAATATGAAGGTCTCGAACACTCAGGACACACTTCGCTTCGCTCAGGCCGTTCAGGCCGCCACCAAGGAAGCAGGCTTCGACATCACGGTCCAGCCGATGGAATACACTGCCCTGCTCGATGCCCAGGACCGCGGCGACTACGAGCTCCTCCAACTTGGCTGGTCCGGACGCGTCGATCCGCACGGAAACCTCTACACCTTCCATTATCCGGGCGCCGGCAACAACGTCACAGGAGTCGATGACGACAAACTCAGCAATCTGCTCACCCGAGCCAGTGAATCCACAGACATGGATGAGCGCAAGAAGCTCTACGGTGAAGCCTCACAGCGGACCGGCGAACTCAACTCGATCATCTATCTCTACCGACAGAAGAACCTCACGGCCTACACCGATGATGTGTCCGGCATCGATGTGTTCTCCGACGGCGTCGTCCATCTCTCCGAAGCCGGATTTCTGAAGAAGGACGCTCAGCGATGACTCGATACGTGCTCACCAAGATCTTCCACGCCATCATCACCTTCGTACTCTCGGGCATCGTCATCTTCTTCGGTGTGCGCATGCTCCCGGGCGACCCGGCTCTGGCCATGGCCGGTGAAGAGGCGACCCCGGAACGACTCGACGCGATCCGCGCCGACCTCGGGCTCGACCAGCCTCTGCTCGTCCAGTTCGTCAAGTTCTTGGGCGACATCGTCACCGGCGACCTCGGCGAATCCACGCGGACAGGCTTGGCCGTGACCGAGATGATTGCGACCACCCTGCCAGTGACCCTATGGCTGTCGCTGTACGCGATCGTCGTCGCCGTCATCGTCGGCATCACCCTGGGTATGGTCGCAGAACGCTTCCGCGGAAAGTGGCCGGAGCTGGGCAGCAACTTCCTCGCTCTCCTCGGCCTGTCGGTTCCGAACTTCTGGCTCGGACTCCTCGCGATCTTGGTCCTGGCCGTCACTCTCGGATGGTTCCCTGCCTCGGGGTACGTCGACGTCCTCTCAGACCCGATCCGCGGCATCTACTACCTCACCCTGCCGGCCGTGATCCTGGGCACCAGCCTGGCCGCGGTCATCACCAGGCAGACCAGGGCCTCGATGATCGAGAGCATGGGCACCGACTATGTGCGCATGGCACGAGCCAAGGGACTGTCCAGACCGCGGGTCCTCTTCCGATACGGACTGCGCAACTCACTCATCGTCCTCGTCACGATCATCGGTCTGCAGCTGGGCGGCCTGATCTCGGGTGCAGTGGTCACGGAGAGGATCTTCGCCCTGCCAGGGATCGGCAAACTCACCCTCGATGCGGTCTTCTCCCGCGACTATCCGGTCATCCAAGCGGTTGTCCTCGTGATCACGGCCTCCTACATTCTCATCAACTTGGCCGTCGACATCCTCTATTCGGTCATCAACCCACAGATCCGAGTCAGCGAGGACGCCTCATGACCACCCCAATCGTCACGAACACCGACAAGAACACGCAGGGACTCGACCCCGAATTCCACGCCTCGAACAACCGGGCCTGGTGGCTGCTGCGCTCCATCCTGTCCAACCCGATGGGGCTCATCGGATCCGTCATGGTCGCCATCGTGGTGCTCGTCGGAGTCTTCGCACCACTCATCGCCCCCTATGGATTCGCGCAGACGAACTTCCACGCTCCATTTCAAGTGCCGGGCACGATCGGCTTCGTCCTCGGCACCGACGACCTCGGCAGAGACGTTCTCTCCAGGCTCGCATTCGGTGTTCGCGCCTCGCTCCAGGTGGGGCTCCTGGCAGTTGCGCTGGCCGTTATCGTCGGCACACCTCTGGGCCTCTTGGCCGGATACTTCCGGGGCCTCGACGCGGTCATCTCCCGACTGACTGATGTCACCCTGGCGTTTCCGTTCCTCATCATCGCCGTCGGGCTGGCAGCCATTTCCGGGCCCAGCCTGGCCAATGCCGCGATCGCATTGGGCATCTCCCAGGTGCCCACGATGATCAGAGTGGTCAGAGGTGAGACGATGCGGCTGAAATCTGCCGACTTCGTCAAGGCCGCGATCGCCACTGACGCGTCGAAGACACGTATTCTGGGCATGCATATCCTGCCCAATATCGCTTCGGCGATCATCGTGCAGGCCACCGTCATCATTCCCACCGCCGTGATCGGAGAATCGATCCTCTCCTTCCTCGGCCTGGGTATCCAGCCGCCCTCACCCAGCCTGGGCATCATGCTCTCCGACGCGCAGCAGTACATCTTCCGTGCACCGTCGACCGCGCTGTTCCCCGGGCTGGCGATCCTGGTCATCTGCTTGGCCTTCAACCTCTTCGGGGACGCCCTGCGCGACGCCCTCGACCCCAATTCGAAGAAGGGACACTGATATGTCGTTCACTCCACCCGCAGCTTTCACCACCCGGCCCACCCTGGAGGGCCACTTCGGAATGGCCGCCTCCACCCACTGGCTGGCCACGGCTGCTTCACAGGCTGTGCTCGAACGGGGCGGCAACGCCTTCGATGCGGCCGTGGCCGGAGCCTTTCTCCTCCACGTGGTCGAACCCCACCTCAACGGTCCCGGCGGTGACATGACAGGAGTCTTCGCCACCGCCGAGGACCCGGCGAACCCGCAGATCATGATGGGGCAGGGTCCGGCGCCGGCAGCTGCCACCATTGAGCACTACCGCAATGAGGGACTCGACATGGTCCCCGGCGCCGGGGCACTCGCCTCTGCGGTGCCCGGGGCCGTCGACTCCTGGCTCAATCTGCTCGAGCACCACGGCTCTTGGGAGCTCGCCGACGTCCTCGACTTCGCCATCGACTACGCCGAGAACGGGCATCCCGTCCTCGGCCGAGTCGTGGGCACCATCGAACGCGTACGCGAGCTCTTCACCGAACACTGGCCCACGTCTGCGGCCCAGTGGATGCCAGAGGGTCAGATCCCGACGATCGGTGATCTCATCTATAACCGCCCCTATGCCGAGGTCCTGAGGAAGCTCATCGCTGCAGGTGACGGTGTGGAAGGGCGCGCTGCCAGAGTTGCTGCGGCACGTGAGGAATGGAAATCCGGTTTCGTCGCCGAGGCGGTCGAGAAGTTCATCTCCACCCCGCACCGGCACTCGACCGGAGGTGACCACGCCGGAGTGATGACAGCCGCCGACTTCGCCGGATTCGACGCACATTTCGAGACACCTGTGTCCGTCGATTTCCGCGGCTACTCGATTGCGAAGATCGGAGCCTGGGGGCAGGGCCCGGTGCTGCTCCAGACGCTGAAGATCCTCGAGGGCTTCGACGACGACCGGCTCGATCCCTCGACCGAGATCGGTGCGCATACGATCCTCGAGGCACTCAAACTCGCGATGGCCGACCGCGACACCTACTACGGGGACGGAGATGTCGACCTCGACTGGCTGCTCAGCGACGACTACGCGGCCAGCCGCCGGGACCTCATCACAGATGTTGCCTCCCTCGAGTTCCGACCCGGCACGAACCGGGCAGGTTCTGTCTCGACCTTCACGCCGCCGCTCGTGCTCGAGGGCGCGGACAAGGAAGCCTTGGCCAAGGCGGGCATCGGCGAGCCGACTGTGCAGAAGAACGGCGTCAACAACGGCGACACCTGCCACATCGACGTCGTCGACCGGTGGGGCAACATCATCTCAGCCACACCCTCCGGTGGATGGCTGCAGTCCTCGCCTGTCGTCCCCGAGCTCGGATTCTGCCTGGGCACTCGTCTGCAGATGATGTGGCTTGACGAAACAGCTCCCTCGGCGCTGACCCCCGGGAAACGCCCGCGCACCACGCTGACTCCGACTCTGATCTCCAAGGACGGTCAGCCGATCATCGCCCTCGGTTCACCCGGCGGTGACCAGCAGGAACAGTGGCAGCTGCTGATGATTCTGCGCATGCTCATCGGCGGCTACGCGCCCCAGCAGGCGATCGATGCTCCCGCGCTGCACACCACCGCCTTGGCGGGATCGTTCTGGCCGCGCACCTGGGTTCCCGGCGGAGCTGTCGTCGAGGACCGCCTCGGCGAGGATGTCATCAACGGGCTGATCGCACGCGGTCACGTCGTGACCAAGGCCGGCGACTGGGAACTGGGCAGGCTCTCCTGCGTGACCCGGGATCCTGCAACCGGTCGCGTCACCGCGGGGGCGAACCCGCGCGGTGCCCAGGGTTACGCGGCAGGCAGATGATGAGTACTGCGACCAGCGGCGGTGTGAAACCGTCAGAATTCGTCCTCGAGGTCTCCGGCCTCGAAGTCTCCTACGAGAACCCGGTACTCCACGATGTGGGCTTCACACTGGCACCGGGGGAGCGTTTGGCACTCGTCGGTCAGTCAGGTTCCGGCAAGTCGACGACGATCAGCGCGGTCCTCGGACTCCTTCCGGGGGCAGGCCATGTCAGCTCCGGCTCCGTGAAGTACCGCGGTGAGGACCTCGTCCACGCCGATCGTCAGCGACTCCAAACTCTTCGGGGCCGTTCGATTGCCTTGGTGCCGCAGGATCCCATGGCCAGTCTCAACCCGAGCATGCGCGTGGGCGACCAGATCGCCGACGCTCTGCAGACATACGGAATGTCGAATTCCGCCGAGGTGACCCGCAATGTCGTGCGGCTGATGACGGAAGCGGGAATCCCTGACGCGGAGAACCGGCGACGGTCCTATCCGCACGAATTCTCCGGTGGTATGCGGCAGAGGATCCTCATCGCGATCGCCCTGTCCGGCGAACCCGATCTCATCATCGCCGACGAGCCGACGTCAGCTCTCGACGTGACGGTGCAGAAGCAGATCCTCGATCATCTGCAGAAACTCGTCACCGAGCGAGGAACCTCGCTGCTCTTCGTCACTCACGACCTCGGCGTCGCTGGGGAGCGGACGGACACCATCCTCGTCATGAACGAAGGCCGCGTCGTCGAACGCGGGACACCGCAGCAGGTGCTCGGGAATCCTCAGGACGAGTACACGAAGGCCCTGGTCAAAGCCGCGCCCAGCATTGTGGTCGAGCGAGAGGTGAGCCCGACGAACGGGAAGGAACCTGACCCAGCTGCCGCGGCAGCCAGCGATGACACGGTTGAGAGTAGTGCCACCTCGGCGAATGTTCTCGAAGTCAACGATCTGCACAAGATCTACAAGCTGCGCGGCCGCGGCAAAGAGGTCCACGCACTCAATGGTGTGAGCTTCACGGCCAAGCGCGGACAGACGACGGCAGTGATCGGCGAATCCGGTTCGGGAAAGTCCACCATCGCGAAGATCGTGCTCGGACTGGAGAAGGCCACCAGTGGGGAGGTCCTGGCGGGCGGCCGGAACGTCGACGCCACCTCACGCGCCGAGCGCAGCATTCTGCGTCGCTTCAGCCAGCCGGTGTTCCAGGACCCGTTCTCCTCGCTCAACCCGATGTGGGGCATCGAGCGGATCATCGCTGAACCCCTCGACGTCTTCAAGATCGGCACACGAGCGGAGAGGAAGGACAAGGTCGCCGAGGTGCTCGACCAAGTGGCTCTGCCCACCTCGATGCTCGAACGTCGACCCGCCGATCTCTCCGGTGGACAGCGACAGAGGGTAGCGATCGCGCGAGCGCTGATCAGTGAACCTGAGCTGCTCATCTGCGATGAGGCAGTGTCGGCACTCGATGTCCTGGTGCAGGAGCAGATTCTCGAACTGCTGCGTCGGCTGCAATCGGAGCTCGGCGTGAGCTGCTTGTTCATCACGCACGATCTTGCAGTTGTCGCGAACTTGGCAGACGATGTTGTAGTGATGAAGAACGGAGAGGTCGTCGAGGCGGGCGCGACGAGAGATGTCATCGATCGTCCAGCCGCGGAGTACACGCAGAAGCTGTTGGCCGCTGTGCCCGGTTCCGGTCTGCTCAATGCCTGAGCCCGGTTCTCTTTCGCGGTCGAGTTCGACCGCGAAGCCGAGTGCGGCTTCGACCTCGAACAGCATCGCGGTCGGGGCGAAGATCCGCCACGACATCATCACAGGTGTGCATCCGCCCGGCGGCAAGCTCCGCGAAGCGGCCCTGGCGAAGCAGTACGACGTCTCGCGGATCCCGATTCGAGAGGCGCTGCGCTCTCTCGAATCCGAGGGGCTCGTCGAGTCTCGGCCCTACAGCGGCAGCATGGTCGCCCCGTCACCGATCGAGGACGCTGAGGATCTGTTCGAGATTCGCATCGTCCTGGAATCCGCGACCGCCAAAAGAGCCGCGAAGCGCGCAGCGCAGCAGAGCAACGGTGAGGCCCCGGATGAGCGTTGGCGGATGATTCGCAAGGAGATCAACGAGATCCTCGCCGCCGGTGACATCGTCATCGGCGAGGAACGCTACGAAGATCTCGCGGTGCTCAACATGCGCTTCCATTTCGCAGTCGCCGAACTCAGCGGCAGCCTCTCCTTCGTCAGCCTCCTGCGCCAGATCTCGGGCAAGATCGAATGGCTCTACTCCCTCAACGTCACACGCCGAGGACCGCAGGCGTGGCCCGAACACCGCGACATCATCGCAGCCATCGATGCCGGGCAGGAGACGAAGGCCGCCGAGGTGATGGGACAGCACGTCCGTCGCAGCCGAGATTCGTACTTTGCCATGATGGCCGACAGGCCCTCCTGATGGCCGACAGGCCGACGTAGCAGAGCGGTCTCAGAGGTCAGAGGTGCTCAGACCTCGACGATCATCTCAACTTCGACGGGAACGTCGAGGGGGAGAACCGCCACGCCCACTGCACTGCGGGCATGGACGCCGACCTCACCGAAGATCTCGCCGAGGAGTTCGCTGGCGCCGTTGACCACCTGCGGCTGAGCAGTGAAGTCCGGTGTGCTGGCAACGAAACCCGTGACCCTGACGATGCGTGTGATCGCCGAGAGGTCACCGATGATCGCGCGAATGGCGGCCAGGGCGTTCAAGGTGCACTGGCGAACCGCGGCCTGGGCCTGTTCGAGGCTGACCTCTGCACCGACCTTTCCCGTGTGGATCGGCTGCCCGTTCTCAACGGGAAGTTGTCCCGAGGTGTAGATGTACTGTCCTGTGCGCACGGCCGGAACATAGGCGGCGACGGGCGCGGCGACCTCGGGGATCGCCAATCCGCGGTCTTCGAGGCGAGCTTCGGGTGTGCTTGTCGATTCTCTGTTCACTTGAGGACTCCTGTCGTCATGAATTCTTCGAGGCGCTCACGGTAGCCGGTGGTGTCGATCCCGGCTTCGGTCAGCCACTGGGGCGAATAGTATTTGTCGAGGTAGCGCTCGCCGGGATCACAGATCAAGGACACCAGGCTGCCCTTCTCTCCGGCAGCCTTCATCTGCGACACGATGCGGAACGCGGCCCACAGTCCGGTCCCCGTCGACGCTCCGGCCCGCCGCCCCATGAGCGTCTCGAGCAGTTGGATGGAGGCAATGGATGCCGCGTCCGGGACGTGCATCATCCGGTCGATGCTCGACGCGATGAAGCTCGCCTCGACCCGCTGTCGGCCGATGCCCTCGATCCGTGAACCCTGATCGGTCATTGCCGACGGGTCTCCGTCCCTCCACCCGGCGAAGAACGCCGAATTGTCAGGATCGGCTACACAGATTCCCGTGGCCCGACCGGTGTAGCGCACATATCTGGCCAAGGTCGCCGAGGTGCCGCCCGTGCCTGCAGTGGCAACGATCCACGACGGTTCGGGATGCTGCTCGCTCGACATCTGATCGAAGATCGACTCGGCGATGTTGTTGTTCCCGCGCCAGTCGGTTGCTCGTTCGGCATACGTGAACTGATCCATGTAGTGCCCGCCGGATTCTGCCGCCAGCCCGGCCGCAACCTCGTAGACCTCGTTCGCGTTGTCCACGAAGTGACAGGTGCCGCCGTAGAACTCGATGAGGGAGATCTTCTGGGCACTCGTCGACCGCGCCATGACGGCGATGAATGGGACGCCGATGAGCTGCGCGAAGTACGCTTCCGAGACAGCGGTCGACCCGCTGGACGCCTCCACGACGGGGCGTCCGGACCGAATCCAGCCATTGCACAGTGCATGGAGGAAGAGGGATCGAGCCAGACGGTGCTTGAGTGATCCGGTGGGATGACTCGACTCGTCCTTGAGGTACAGGTCGATCCCCCATTCGGCGGGTAGCGGTACATGCAGCAGGTGCGTGTCAGAGGACCTATTGGCATCGGACTTCACGGCTCGGATCGCTCCGGCAAGCCAGGCGCGAGCATTCGGATCGTAGCGGTCGATGTCGTCTTCTGGGGGTGCGATCAGATGATCCTCGTTGGTCATGACTGTCCTTCCGGCGCTCTGCCTTGGAGCTCGTTGATGTAGTTGTAGATCGTGTAACGGGTGACGTCCAGGGCCGAGGCGACTCCGGACACGGCCTCCTTGACCTGGAAGACCCCACGGCGGTCGAGCTCGGCAACGATCTCGAGCTTGTGGGACTTCTTCATCAGTTCGACAGGGATATCGGCACTCTCGATCACCTCGGCGACGATCTGAGCGGTCAGCTCGCTGACCGTGTGCGGGAAGACCTCACCGGAGTCAGCCTCGGCGGTGGCCTCTGCGACGGCAGGAGTGGGCGCGAGCAGGGAGCCGAGCAGCTCGTGCGCCATTCTCACGTTGGTGACATCGATGTTGAGGCAGAGGGCGGCCATCGCCTCACCCGACTCGGGTTCACGAATGATGATCGTGCTCGACCGCCCGGTGCGCCCACCGGGCAGGGACGTGGGATAGCCGATGACATCGCCCTGCGCCCCGCTGAGAACGTGCTGCAGCAGCAGATTGGTCGGTGGGGCTCCCACCTCGCGTCCGGTGACGCCGCCCGCGATGGCGTACACGGAGTTGTCGAGGTTCGTGAGGTCGTGGACGACCACTTCGCAGCCCTCGCCCAAGGCGCGGGCGAGCGGCTCGCTGATGCCGGCCAGGAGGTCGAGGGTCTCTCGAACCTTCTGGGCGTAACGATCCGAATTGAACGCTGTCACTGATGTTCTCCTCTGGCCTGGCTCGCAATTTCAACTTCTAGTGGAAGTCTTGCACATTAGTTCATTATGTGCGAATGTGTACTCGCTCACCTAAATTTCCACACCAAGTTGAAACCTTAAAATAATATTTAGGAGAAAGATGTCAGAGCTTGGCAATGACGCCACAGGCCCCAGCAATCTCAAGAGGACAATCGGGATCCCAGGGGCGCTCGGTATCACCTTCAACCAGATCGTCGGCGGCGGAGTCATCGCCCTCACGGGAACGGCCATCGCCATCACGGGAGGCGGAACTCCGCTCGCCTTCGTCCTGGCGACGGCGGTGGTCATTCTGGTCACGGCGCCCATCGCAGCTTTGGGGGCGGCGATGCCGACCACCGGCGGAGCGTTCACCTACGCCTCTCGCCTGATCCACCCCGTCGCCGGATTCGCCAATATGTGGCTGTGGACCCTGGGTAACCTGTCCATCAGCATCTACGGTCTGGCGGCCGGCCAGTATCTGCACACCCTGGTCCCGGGCATCGACCCCGTTCTCATAGCCCTGGCCATGCTGGTCATCTTCTACGTCGTCAACCTCCTCGGCGCCTCGGCCTCGTCCTTCGTCGGAATCATCATCGGGGTGGCGATGATGGCGGCCTTCGCGCTGTTCGTCGCGGTGGGGATGTTCAACGTCGAGTGGGCAGTCTTCGCCCGACCGATGCCCCACGGTGCACTCGAGCTGTTCAAGGCCGCGGCCCTGCTGTCGTTCGCGACTCGCGGTGGCCAGGTCATCGCCGAGATGGGTGATGAGCTGAAGAACCCCGGACGCGCGATTCCGATCGCGGCGCTCGGCGGAACCCTGCTCTCCGGGTTCCTCTATGTGCTGCTGGCGATTCCCGCCACGGGAGTCCTCCCTCTCGACCAGGTCGCCGGTCAGCCGATGACCGCCGTCGCCGCACATATCCTCAATCCGGCAGGGCTCGGGTTCTTCATCCTCGGAGGAGCGGTTCTCGCGCTGGTCGGTTCGCTGAACTCGAACATGCTGTGGGGGACCAAGGCGATCCTCGCCGCGGTCGAGGCTGGATGGTTTCCGCGCTGGCTCGGCGCCGTCAATCGTCGGTTCGGCACACCGCACTGGCTGCTGACGCTGATGTTCATCATCGGGGTCGCCCCGATCCTGCTGTCACTGGACATGGAGAACATCGCCAATGCCGCCTCGGCGCTGCAGCAGGTCAACGCGGTGATCATCCTCATCGCCTCCATCCGCCTGCGAAAGCTGTTTCCCGGGTTGCACGCGGCGTCGACCTTCACGATCAAGCGCAGTCTCCATTGGGTCCTGCTCGTGGTCGGCATCGCGGTGTCGTGTCTGCAGTTCGTCCTGCTGACCTCGGACCTCACCGGCACCGTGATCATCTCCGCGGTGATCTGGGTCGGCTGCGGCACCGCCTGGTGCGCGTGGCGATACCCGCGCCTGCCGCGCGCATCTGTACCTTCGTCCGCACCCTTCGGGTCCCTCGCCGAGGAGGGTGATGGCTCCTCCGCTCGTGAAGTCGGTCCCGTGGAGGAGCTCAGCCAGCCCGGTCGTACCGACCGCTGAACGAACACGTTTCCCGAACGAACGCAATATCTCGAATCCCGATGGAAGGAAAACACAACATGTCAGGAATCATCGTCTACGGCACCGACTGGTGCTCGGACTGCATGCGCAGCAAGCGCTTCTTCACCGCCCACAACCTCGAATTCGACTTCGTGGATGTCGAAGCCGACTCCTGCGCGGAGGAGGAAGTGCGCAGGCTGCAGGGAGGGGAGCGGAGAATCCCCACCGTTGTCTTCGAAGACGGCAGTCACCTCGTTGAGCCGACTCATCAGGAGATCGGTGAGAAGCTGGGGATCATCCCACGCGCAAACCGTGAGGAGTACGACCTCGCTGTGATCGGCGGAGGGCCGGCGGGCCTGACTGCCGCCATCTATGCCGACAGGCAGGGGCTCTCCACGCTGGTCGTCGATTCCGCCAGCTTCGGCGGACAGGCGGCGACGACCAAGCAGATCGACAACTATCCGGGCTTCCCCGAAGGAGTCGGCGGAGGAACTCTGGCCGAGACTTTCCTGAATCACGCCGATGGTGAGAACACAGAGCTGCTCTCGGCGACCAGCGTCCTCGACCTGCTGGAGGCCGACGATGACCGGGTTGAACTCGCCATGTCGAACGGGCAGAGAGTCCGAGCAAGGAGCGTCATGGTGGCGACCGGGACGACCTACCGCACTCTCGGCGCACCGGGGGAGGAATCGCTGCTGGGGAGTCGAATCCACTTCTGCTCCACCTGCGACGGCCCGGCCTACCGGGGGCGTTCCCAGTTGGTGGTCGTCGGCGGTGGAAACAGTGCGTGCGAAGAGGCCCTCTACCTTGCGACCCTGGTCGATGAAGTCATCATGCTCCAGAATCTTCCCGAGCTGACCGCCGATATCGTTCTGCGCGAGCGCGTGCTTGCGGATCCGAAGATCACCGTGATCACCGATTCGGCGATCACGGGATTCGCCGAGGCGCAATCCTCATCAACCGACGGTGCTTCGGTGTCTGTCGACTTCATTCACGGTCCCGATCGCACTGCCGCACAACTGAGTCCCGATGCGGTCTTCGAATTCATCGGTCTGCGAGCCAACAGCGCGAACTTCACCGGGAGACTCGAGGTGGACGCCCAGGGCTATATCTGCACCGGATCCGATCACACGACATCGATGAATCGGGTCTACGCCGCTGGTGACGTGCGCAGGGGAAGCACGAAGCAGCTCGTCTCCGCCGCAGGCGACGCGGTCTCCTGCTTCCTGGTCATCAGAGACCTCGTCCTCGCGGAGAAGAAGCGAAGCCTCGAGGCGGTCTGAGGCGGAAGAAGTCGATGTGACGTCACTGAACGACCCCGGCGCCGGACGTGACCACGCCGGGGTCGTTCAGTGACGTCAGGATGTTTAGCGACTCAGATTTATCCCTCCGCCAGCAGCTTGTCGAGCTTCTTGTAGCCTTCGACGATTCCCTGCTCCATGCCGGACGCGACCATGCCGTCCCTCGATTCCATCGAGTCGAAGATCGACGTCGAGCTCAGGCGAGTCCGTCCGTCGCCGAGGTCGGTGAGCGTGAGTATTTCCAAGCTCACCGCGTCCGGGAAGCCCTCGAAGGTGAAGGTCTGGACGATGCGTTCGTTCTCCCGCACCTCGTGGAAGGACCCGAAGAAGCCATACTCACCGTTGTCATCGGTGGAGAGGTAGCTCCAATTCCCGCCGGTCTGCGGGTCCCATTCGCGGATCGTGTTGGTGATCGTGTCCGGTCCGCACCACTTCACGAAGACCTCCGGGTCGGTGTGTGCCCGGAACACCTTGCCCGGGGTGGCTGCGAAATCGCGAGTGATCGACAGTGCCTGGCTTCCGTCGGGGACGTCGAGCTTGAGGCTCGAATAGTCGGTGTCGTTGGTGGTGGTCATGTCATGCTCCCTTGCGTGAATGTGCTGTGGATTCCTTCGCCGAGGCGGCTGTGGAGTCCGCGTGTTGAGTGTCCTCGTCCGCGTCCATCGATTCCAGGACTGCGTCGAGGCGTTGGTAACGTTCTTCGGCTTGGCGCCTGTATCTCTCGATCCATTTCGTCATCAGATCGAACACATTGTCTTCGAGGTGGACTGGTCTGCGCTGGGCGTCCCGGGTGCGAGTGACCAATCCGGAGTCCTCAAGCACCTTGAGGTGCTTCGACACGGCCTGGACGCTGACCTCGTAGGGTTCGGCGAGTTCGTTGACCGTGGCGTCGGCGATGGACAGCCTGGCCACCATGTCTCGTCGAGTCGGGTCGGCCAGGGCCGCGAACACCTTTGTCAGCTGGTCTGCCACTGACCCTCCATCCTGTATTCAACTAGTAGGTTAAATACAACTGTAGGCCAGCACCGACACGTATTCAACCGTTTCGTTGATTAAGTTTTTCGTAGGAGACGGACAAGCCCTCTGGCCAGTGCCGATAGTCGCCCGACTCCGATCTTGACTGTCTTCAACGACCGATTCCGCACTCATCATTTCCACTTCGCACCACCTCGGCGAGGCAGGACTGTCGTATGGTCGCAGTATCGAAAGTGCCGGATCAGGACTGGCGGTCAGAGCGATGATCGACAGTTTCGGTGCTCATGCTCGACAAGACGACGACGTCTGGGGAAAGACAATGGCAACTTTGCGACAACAGCTGTTCCGAGTGAAACCCGTGCCGCAGCAGGGCGAGGAGGCGGAGAGCGACCTCAAGCGCACAATCGGTCTGTTCTCGCTGACCATGATCGGCGTCGGGTCGACCATCGGCACCGGCATCTTCTTCATCCTCTCCGAATCCGTGCCCGTCGCAGGACCGGCAGTCATCTGGTCCTTCGTCATCGCCGGTCTCGTCGCCGGCCTCGCAGTGATCTGCTATGCGGAGCTCGCCGGCAGCGTGCCCGTCTCCGGTTCGTCCTATTCCTACGCCTATGCGACGCTCGGCGAGCTGCCGGCCATGGGGGTTGCGGCCTGTCTGCTCCTCGAATACGGGGTCGCAGGTGCCGCCGTCGCCGTCGGCTGGTCACAGTACGTCAATCAGCTGCTGTTCAACCTCTTCGGATTCGAGATCCCACACGCCCTTGCCTACGCCCCGGAGGAGGGTGGAATCGTCAACCTTCCGGCGATCCTGCTGCTGGCCATGTGCTGCTTCCTGCTGGTTCGCGGCACCGGCGAATCGGTCGTCATCAACACCATCATGGTGTGCACGAAGATCGGAGTCCTCCTCTTCTTCGTACTTGTCGGAGTCACCGGCTGGAATGTCGACAACTTCGCCGATTTCGCCCCCTTCGGCTTCTCCGGGGTGGTGGCCGGCTCCGGTCTGATCTTCTTCAGCTACGTCGGTATGGACGCCGTGGCTACGGCCGGCGATGAGACGAAGAATCCGAAGAAGACCATGCCCCGGGCGCTCATCGCCGCCCTCATCATCGTCACCACTGTCTACGTGCTGGTGGCCGTCGCCGCCCTGTCTGCTCAGCCCTGGCAGGAGTTCGAAGGGCAGACCGCCGGGCTGTCGGCGATTCTCGAGAACATCGTCGGCGCCCAGTGGCCCGGCACCGTTGTCGCCGCCGGAGCCGTGATCTCGATCTTCTCTGTCACCCTCGTCTCGATCTACGGCCAGACGCGCATCCTGTTCACGATGTCGCGCGACGGCATGATGCCCAAGCTCTTCGGCGAGGTCAATCCCCGCACACTCACCCCGGTCAAGGGCACGATCGTCGTGACCGTGGTCATCGCCATCCTGGCCGGCTTCATCCCACTGAACTTCCTCGCCGAGATGACGAGCATCGGCACCCTCGTGGCCTTCGTCGTCGTGTCCCTGGCCGTCATCATCCTGCGCGTGCGCGAACCCAACCTCGAGCGCGGCTTCAAGGTGCCCTTCTACCCGGTCCTGCCGGTGCTCGCGATCATCGGCTGCCTGTGGATCATCAGCAACCTGCAGCCCATCACGATCGTCGTCTTCCTCATCTGGACCGCGGTCGTCCTCGGGCTGTACTTGATCTTCGGTCGCAAGAATTCGGTGCTCGGCAAGCAGCGAGCAGCACATGACAGCATTGACGGAACTGGTTCCACGGGAGGGAAACAATGAGCATCGTCGTCGGCATCGCATCAGGTCAGGACAACCGACCAGCAGTTGAGTTGGGAATCGTGCTCGCCCGGTCCTACGGGCACCGGCTCGTCGCAGCGGCCATCGATTCCGCCGCCTGGCCGATGAGTCCCGTGCTTTTCGAAAGCGAATACCAGAAGAAGCTTCGCAGCGTCGCCGAGGCTGCCCTGGACGAGGTTCGGGTGCTCCTTCCCGATGACATCGAGTCCGAATGCCTCATCCACGGTGCTCGTTCATCGCGACGTGGACTGCTTGAGGTGTGCCAGAAGGAGAACGCCTTCCGCCTCGTCGTCGGCCCCGCGGCCGATGGGAAGCCAGGGCGGATCGCGCTGGGGTCCGTCTCCACCGGACTGCTGCACAGTGCCAGCCTGCCGGTGGCACTGGCCCCGGTCGGATACCGGGCCGCATCGGGCGCTCGCCTGCGGAGGATCACTGCCGCATACAGCGGTTCGTCCACCTCGGCGGATCTCATCCTCGGGGCCGCGGTGGTCTCTGCCGAGTCCGGCGTCCCCTTCCGCATCGCCTCGTTCGCTCCCCGATCGAGGGTGATCTCGGCGGCCGGAGTGGGACTCGACGTCGAATCCAGCGTCATCGACGAATGGGCCAACGTGATCCGGCGAGACACCGACGAGATACTGTGCTCGATCGATCATCTCCACATCAAGCCCGGCGAGACCGACGTGGCCATCGGGACAGGACCCGACTGGGCCAGTGCGCTGACTGCGGTCCAGTGGGAAGATCCCGAAGTCATGATGCTCGGCTCTTCCGGGCTCGGGGCGATCAAGCGCGTATCTTTGGGCAGCCACGCCATGCGGATCCTGCAGCACTCCCCGGTGCCCATCATCGTCGTCCCCCGGCGGGCCAAATCTGGTTACACCTCGGGGGCGTTCGGGGAGTAGTGCGCCGTCTGTCTGCGCACCGATATTGAGTGGTCTGAGTCAGGATAGACCGGTTGCAACCTATCTATCCTGACTCAGGCTGTATGTTTCTGGCGCGTGGAGCACCTGGCCCGAGGCGTGTACATCAGCGACAAAGAATCCGTCCAATACTTGAACGAATCCAACTTAGGATGCGAGACGTCGCTACCGTGGTTCCACAGGTTTACATAGCGCGTCCGTCCAACGACGGCCGGATGCGGGAGCCTGGCGAACAAGGAAGGAACCGTATGGAATTGCTGCGTTTGGGCCCCATCGGCCACGAGATCCCGGTAGTGCGCGACAACGACGTCCACTACGATCTGCGCCCCCTGACCACCGACATCACCCCAGAGTTCTTCGCCGAGGACGGCATCGGCAGGGCCCGCACCGCACTGGACGAAGGCAGCCTCGAACCCCTCGACGGAGCGGAGGGCCTGCGCATCGGAGCGCCCGTCACACGCCCCTCGGCCGTGGTGTGCGTGGGCATGAACTACGCGGCGCATGCTCGAGAGGCAGGGGCGGAGCCGCCCGAGGCGCCCGTCGTCTTCTTCAAGATGCCCTCGACGATTGCCGGCCCCTACGACCGACTTGAGCTGCCGCCCTATGCCACGAAGGCCGACTGGGAGGTCGAGCTGGGGCTGGTCATCGGCAGCCGGGCCTTCAGGGTCGCCTCGGCTGAGGAAGCGAATTCGCACGTGGCCGGCTATGTGCTGGCCAACGACCTGTCCGAACGCAGGTTCCAGATCGAGGAATCCGGCGGCCAGTGGTCGAAGGGGAAGAACCTTCCCGGCTTCACCCCACTGGGCCCGTGGATCAGGCCCGCCGCCGAGGTGGACCCCGGGTCCCTGCAGCTGCGCAGCTGGGTCAATGGCGAGGTGCGGCAGGATTCGTCGACGAGCGACCTGATCTTCGACGTCGGGCAGATCATCTATCAGCTCAGCCAGACGATGCCCTTCGAGCCCGGAGACGTGATCCTGACCGGCACACCTCAGGGCGTGGCGATGTCGGGGAAGTTCCCGTTCCTGACCGATGGCGATGTCGTTGAGATGGAGATCGACGGCCTCGGTCGCCACCGCCAGGCGGTGGCCGTCACGCAGTGACGACAGCCCAGAGGCATGCAAGAGGGGCGGTACTCCCGATCGGGAGTACCGCCCCTCTTCAGTTACTGCGTAAAGCTGTGGGAATCAGCGCTGCTGGTCGAAGCCGCCCTGTTCCTGGCCGCCTTCGTTTCCGCCACCGAAGCCACCCTGCTGCTGGCCACCCTGCTCGTTGTCGCCGCCGAAGCCGCCACCCTGCTGGTCGCCGCCACCCTGGTTGCCTTCGTTGCCGCCGAAGCCGCCCTGTTCCTGGCCACCGGACTGCTGTCCGCCCTGGCCGCCTTCGTTTCCGCCGCCGAAGCCGCCCTGCTGCTGGCCGCCCTGCTCGTTGTCGCCGCCGAAGCCGCCGGACTGCTGGCCTCCCTGGGACTGGCCGCTCTGCTCGTTGCCGCCGCCGAAGCCGCCCTGCTCGGACTGCTGCCCGCCCTGGCCGCCTTCGCTGCGCTCGTTGTCGCCGCTGCCGAAGCCGCCCTGCTGGCCGCCCTGTTCCTGGCCGCCACCGAAGCCGCCGCCCTGCTGCTCCTGGTCGCCGCCGCCGAAGTTCTCGTTGTCCTGTCCAAAGTTTTCCGACATGTTTAGCTCCTTGGTTGATGGCATACGGCCGCGTCTTGCGGCTTGGTTGCCAGTCTTAAACATCAACGGTCCTGACACAAGGGGGAACAAGGGAAATTGCGTGAAATTGGCTCAAGTCTCAGAGGCTGTTCATTTCCTGCCGATCTTCACAGCAAGCTCTGAGAAAACAGTCGGGGTGAATGACGTTTCAACAAGATAGGGTCACCGCTTCCACCTCCCGTCAGTCCTCCCGTCACTACTCCCCGTCAGCGGATGGACGCTGGATTCGTCGACCCGAGGGCGTTCTGAATTTCGAAATGTCGCTGTTGATCTTGCTGACCTGGCACCATTGCAGAAAGACAGAAACCGGAACAGACCGGTACGGCATCGACCGGCGCAGTCCGGTAGACAGATCCGAGCCCGATCGACGAACAGGAGTATCGACATGACAGCACGTCGTCTTCCACTGAGCGGTGTGCGAGTCCTCGAACTCGGCAACTACATCGCGGCACCCACCACCGGGCGCATGCTTGCCGACTTCGGTGCAGAGGTCATCAAGATCGAGCGCCCCGGCACGGGTGACGAGCTCCGCAACTGGCGCCTCAAGCAGGGCACCACCTCGATGCTCTACCGGACCATCAACCGCAACAAGAAGTCCGTCGTCCTCGACCTTCGCTCAGAGGAAGGCAGGGCCTCGGCTCTCGAGCTCGTGCGCCGCAGCGACATCGTGCTGGAGAACTTCCGACCCGGAACCATCGAGAAGTGGGGTCTCGGACCAGATGTCCTCGAAGAGGCCAACCCCGACATCATCCTCGTGCGCATCTCTGCCTTCGGCCAGACAGGGCCCATGTCCGAGCGTCCCGGATTCGCCGCCGTCGCCGAAGGCTATTCCGGCTTCCGCGAACTCGTCGGCGACCCCGACCGGCCGCCGGTGCGCGTGGGTATCTCGATCGGCGACTCCATCGCCGGTATGCAGGCCGCATTCGGTGCTGTGATGATGCTCTTCGATCGACAGCGCCAGAAGATCGCCGGTGCCGCTGAGGCTGTTACCGGCTCCGATCACAGCTTCGAAGGCAGGGCGTCTCTGGCCGATCGCACAGTCGACGTCGCACTGAATGAAGCCATGTTCTCCGTCATGGAATCCCTCGTCCCCGACTACTCCGCGTTCGGTGAGACACGCACTCGCACCGGCGGACGGATGGAGGGCATCGCCCCATCGAACGGCTACCTCTGCGCCGGCGGAAAATCCGTGGTCATCGCCGGCAACGGCGACGGAATCTACAAGCGCCTCATGGAGGCCGTTGACCGTCCGGACCTGGGCGAGGACCCTGATCTGCAGTCCAATGCCGGTCGCTGGGATCGGCGTGAGGAGCTCGACGAAGCCATCGGCGCCTGGTGTGCGAAGCGCGATGTCACCGAAGTTGTCGACACTTTGGAGACCGCCGGCGTTCCCGCCGGGCCGATCTACACCGCAGAGGATCTCGTGGCCGACGAGCAGCTCGCCGCACGCGGCATGATCCAACATCTCGATGTCTCGACCGGTGAAGAGACGCTGCCCGACGTGGCCTTCCCGGGAATCACCCCGGTCATCGGCGGCTCCTCGATCCCGATCGACCACCTCGGCCCGGATCTGGGTGAGCACACCGACGAGGTGCTGGAGCAGCTCGGCGGACAGCTGCCCGAACGCGACTGAACAATCACGACAGCATTGGGCGACGGCTCGGGCCAGAACCGAACACCCACGTCCGAACTGTCGAGATCCTGCGTCCCATTTAATGGGAGTGATTGCCTTCACTTCATTGCCGCTTCTCATATAGCGAACATTTCATGTCCGCGCTCACCGCAGGGATGTGGGGAACAGCTATGTTGGGTGCAGACGACAGCACGCAAAGGAGCGTGGTGCCGCTCTCGTCCCGCTCTCCGGGAATGAGGCAGGTCAAAGAAGGAGCTCTCACCATGGTTCGGCCCACATCGGTCACGATTCTCGACACCACGCTGCGCGATGGTCTCCAGATCGAGGACGCCATCGTTCCCACCGACGCCAAGGTCGCTCTGGGCGAGCAGCTCATCGCCGCAGGACTCAAGGAGATCGAGGTCGGATCGTTCGTCAATCCGAAGAAGGTCCCACAGATGGCCGACACCGGCGAGGTCCTGCAGCGCCTCCAGTCCCACGAGGCCGAAGGCGTCGACTTCTTCACCCTCGTCTTCAACCTCAAGGGTGCCCAGCGTGCCGTCGATGCCGGGGCGAAGAACATCAAGCTCGTCCTCTCTGCCTCCGAGGGCCATTCCCAGGCGAACTCCGACGCCCCGATCGCCCAGGCCACGCAGCGTCTCCTCGAGGCCGCTGACTTCGCCCGTGACAACGGCGTGCGCTTCGACATCACCACCGCGGTCAGCTTCATCTGCCCCTTCGACGGCATCACCGACGCGGGCCACCTCGTCGAGGTTCTGCGTCCCTTCGTCGAAGCCGGGGCACACGGCATCGGGGTCGCCGACACGATCGGAAACGCCAACCCATCATTGGTGTCCAGGAACACCTCGGCGGTCGTGGAAGCCTTCCCGGGCAGGCCGGTGAGCCTGCATCTGCACGACACGTACAACTTCGGAATGGCCAATGTCATCGCGGCCCTCGACCTGGGAATCTCGAATTTCGACGCGGCCATGGGCGGCCTCGGCGGCTGCCCCTTCGCACCAGGCGCGGCTGGCAACATCGGCACCGACGACCTTGTCCACCTCCTGCACCGCGAAGGCGTGAACACCGGCGTCGACGTCGAGGCGCTCTCGGCAATCCGGGAACCGCTCACCTCTGCCGTCGGCCACGAGCTGACCTCCAGCCTCTCCGCGATCCCCGCCGTCCCGGCTGCTTACCATGCTTGAGCAGGGCGAATCCTCGACCGTCGGCGCGGAGGAGCTGCCGCTGGCTGGCATCCGCGTCATCGAGTTCTCCCATATGGTCATGGGCCCCAGCTGCGGAATGATCCTCGCCGATCTGGGCGCCGAGGTGATCAAGGTCGAACCGCGCGGTGCCGGGGACAAGACCCGTTACCTGCCCGGCTCGGGGTCCGGCTTGTTCCCCGCCTTCAACCGCAACAAGCAGTCAGTCCAACTCGACATCGCCGAGGCGGCCGACCGTGACGTCGCTCTGTCTCTCATCGATTCCGCCGATGTTCTCCTCGAGAACTTTCGGGTCGGGAAGATGGAATCCATGGGCTACGGCTACGAGGAACTCGCCAAGCGCAATCCGCGCCTCATCTACTGCTCGCTCAAGGGATTCCTGTCCGGACCCTATGGTCAGCGCACCGCCCTCGACGAGGTCGTGCAGATGCTCGGCGGCCTTGCCTATATGACCGGTCCGCCCGGACAGCCGCTGCGCGCCGGAGCCAGCGTCAACGACATCATGGGCGGAATGTTCGGGGTCATCGGCGTGCTCTCGGCATTGCGCGTGCGCGAACGCACCGGTGAGGGACAGGTCATCAACTCCGCCCTGTTCGAGAACAACGCCTTCCTCGTCGGCACACACATGGCACAGGCCCAGCTCAGCGGGGAGCCGCTGCGTCCGATGCCCACCCGCCGGGCCACCTGGGCCGTCTACGACATCTTCCGCGACAGGCACGATGACCAGATCTTCGTCGCAGCCGTCAGCGACGGACAATGGCATGACCTCTGCGACGAGTTCGACCTGACCCAGCTGGCCGGTGATCAGGACCTCGAGACGAACCAGGGACGCGTCGATCAACGCGATCGCATCCACCGCGAGCTGCAGGCCGCACTGTCCCGACTCGACCTCGCCCAGATCGAGGAGAAGTGCACGCGCCGCGGACTGCCAGTCGCCCCGGTGAACACCCCGGCCGACCTCACCACCGACGCCCACCTCGTCGCCTCCGGGGCTCTGGCCAGCACCGGCCTGCCGAGCGGAGACCAGGTCGTTGTTCCCCTGCTGCCGCTGACCTTCGGTGGTCGGCGATTGGGACTGCGCAGCGATGTGCCTGAACCCGGTGAGCACAATATCCGCTACCGGGATGGTCCAGCCGAAGCCTCGGCGCGGGAACCCGGCCTCGAGTCGGATCCGAGAGACGAACCCGTCGACGCCGAAGTCGGCGAATCGAAGACACAGTCGCAGTAACACCCCGGTGCCCGGGCTCACCGCATGCCTCACCAGTACTCCCGGTGCCACCAGCACAGTCATTCCACAACAGCAGATATCAGTTGCATTCGAAGGAGAAGCAATGCGGTCAACGGCGATCACAGGACAAGGACGGGCCACCTCGGCGAGTCGGAAGAATCGGGCGGTGAAGCCCGCACTCACAGTCGGTGCGGTGCTCGCCTCACTGGCGCTCGTCGCTACGGGCTGCGGAAACAAGGCACAGGCGCCGGGGGAGGGCAGCGACTACCCGAAGGGCCCGGTCACGGTCAACGTCCCATCCGAACCCGGCTCCGGTTGGGACACCACCGCGCGTGCCCTGGTGGAAGCCCTGCAGAAGGAGAAGATCGTCTCCTCCCCGCTGCCGGTCCAGAACAAGCCCGGCGGTACGGGCTGCATGTGGATGACATCGATGATGCAGCAGGAGAAGGGCAAGGACGACCAGATCGCGATCACCTCGCTGGCCAGCCAGACGATGAAGGCTCGCGGACTCTGCGAATTCGGACCCGAGGACACCACCCTCATCGCCACCATGTACGTTGAGGACTTCATGGTCGTCTCCCCGGACAAGGGTGACATCAAATCGGTTGAGGACCTGGTCAAGGCACTGAAGAAGGACCCGCAGAAGGTCACTGTGGCCGCATCCGGCGATGACACGCTGCCGTTCGCACTGTTCGCCAAGGAAGCCGGAGTCGACCCGGCCGATATCAACTTCGTCAACTACGAAGGCGGCGGCGAGCAGACCACCGCCATGCTCAACGGTGATGCGAAGGTCGCCATCGCTGGGCTGAGCGAATTCCGCTCCGTGCTGGAATCCGGTGACATCAAACCACTCGTGACCTTCGCAAAGGAGCCGCTGCAGGCCCCATACGACTCGGTTCCCACGGCTGCGGATTCCGGTTACGACGTGACCCTGGGCAACTGGCGTGGAGTCTACGGACCGGCCGAAATGCCACAGGAAGCCGTCGACTATTGGGCCAAGACCCTTGAAGAGGTCAGCGAGACGAAGACCTGGAAGGACACCTTGGACAAGAACCAGTGGGCGCCGGAATTCCTCACCGGCGAGGAAGCCAAGAAGTATGCCGAAGACACAGCCGCCACCGTTGAGGAGGGCGTCAAAGAGACCGATCTGGGCAACAGCAAATGAGGACGCTGACTCCGGCGCTGAGGGGTGATGTCATCACCGGCATCGCCGTCACGCTTGTGGGCGCGGTCTACTACATTGCGACGTTCTGGATCCAGGGCACGAAGAACATCGTCACCCCGGCGACCTTCCCCGCGATCGTGGGCATCGCGCTCATCGTGCTCGGCGTCTTCCTTCTCGGACAGGCCCTGTACCGGAGCCGGAAGCTCGCCGAGGTGGTCCCAGCTGGGGCCGCCTCGGCGGGCAGAGCCTCGGCGAGAGGCGGTGCCGGCGCTGACGCGTCCGAGGAGGTGGTGGAGGTCGAGCCCGATGGGGTCGTCCTCGATGCTCCCGAGGGACCGAAGTCGAAGCAGGTCGTGCTGCAGTTCGCGCTCTTCTTCATCTACCTGGGAATCCTCATCCCGGTCGGCTTCTTGCTCTCCACGGCGGCCTTCCTGATGACGATGACCAGCATCTATGCCCCGCACCGGTGGGTGCGCAACCTCATCTTCTCGGTGCTCTTCTCTGTCGTCATCTACATCGCGTTCGTCTATGGGCTGGCCGTGTACCTGCCCGTCGGAATCCTGGGATAGGGGGCGGGCATGGACACACTCATCGATCTGGGCGGCGGCTTCGCCTCGGCGCTCGAACCACTGAGTCTGGCGTTCGCGCTCCTCGGCGTGCTGTTGGGCACCGTCGTCGGCGTGCTGCCGGGCATCGGCCCGATCTCTGCCATCGCCATTCTCATCCCGGTGTCCTTCGGGATGGAGCCGGTGCACGGCCTCATCCTGCTCTGCGGCATCTACTACGGCTCGATGTACGGTGGCTCGATCACCGCCACTCTCATCAAAACCCCTGGTGAGGTCGCCAGTGCGGTGACCGCCATCGAAGGCTATGAAATGGCTCGCCGAGGTCGGGGCAAGGCCGCGCTCGCGACCGCCGCAATCGGATCCTTCCTCGCCGGGACCCTGGCCATCATCGGGCTGACGTTCCTGTCTCCCGTGCTCGTGAAGCTGGCGAACGTCTTCGGCTCCACCGAATACTTCCTGCTCATGGCCACAGCACTCCTGCTGGCCTCGACGATGTCGTCCGGCTCGCGGGCGAAGGCCCTCATCTCGATCTTCATCGGCCTGGCTGTCGGCCTCGTCGGTCTCGACTTCCAGACGGGCCTGCCGCGCCAGACCTTCGGCATGAGCTTGCTCTCAGACGGCATTGACTTCACGATCTTCGCCATGGCCCTCTTCGCCATCCCCGAAGCGATCCGCAACCTCGCGCTGGGGCGCGGAGCCAAAGATGTGATTCAGAGCTTCGGAGACGACAAATGGATGACGAAGCAGGACTGGCAGCGTTCGGCCATGCCCTGGGCCCGCGGCTCGGTGCTCGGTTTCATCATCGGCATCCTGCCCGGAGTCGGCCCGTCCCTGGCCTCGTTCATGTCCTACATCATGGAGAAGCGGATCTCGAAGCGGAAGTCCGAGTTCGGCCACGGTGCCATCGAAGGCGTCGCCGGACCCGAGGCCGCGAACAACGCCGGAGTCGGCGGTGCCATGATCCCGCTCTTCAGCCTCGGCATTCCGGGATCGGCGACTACGGCCCTGCTGCTCTTCGTCTTCACCATGTACGGGCTGCAGCCGGGACCGCTGATCTTCCGCGACGAGTCGGGCCTGATCTGGACGATCATCGCCAGCATGTACATCGGCAACGTGGCCCTGATCATCCTCAACCTGCCGCTCGTGGGTGTCTTCGTCAAACTGCTGAAGATGCCCAAGGAGATCCTGTTCTCCTCAATCCTCGTCCTCGTGGCCATCGGTGCCTACGCGATCGAATTCAGCCTGTTCGGACTGATGCTGCTCGGCATCTTCGGCGTCATCGGCTATCTCATGGACAAGGGCGGAATTCCACTGGCACCGTCCATCCTGGCCCTCGTCCTGGTGCCGCTGCTGGAGGACAACTTCCGGCGCATGCTCCAGATCTCGGGCGGATCGTTCATGCCGTTGCTGACCCGACCGGTGTCACTGTCGATCATCGTGCTCATGGTCCTGGGCATCGTCGGACCCATCATCTTCCGCTGGTGGGTGCGCCGCCGCCAGCTGTTGGCCGATGTGAGCGTGGCATGAAAGAGAACCCCATGACTGATAACTCCGCGACCACTGGCAGCTCCGAGGTCTCTTCCGTTGCGTCTGCCTCGTCTGGCATCACCGCCCCGGCGAAGGAGATCGGCGTCATCGACCGCAGTGCCGCGATCCTCACAGCACTGCAGGACTCACCGATGACCGCCGCCGAGGTGTGCCGTCGTCTGGGGTATTCGAAGTCCACGACCTACCGGCTGCTGGCAGATCTGCGCACTCACCGCTTCATCGTCCGCGACAACAACGGACTGCTGCGCCTGGGCCCGTTCCCGGGCAGACGCAGCATCGCAACGACGAACTCGGTGCTCGAGCATCTGCGAACTCTGACCAGTGAATCGGTGCAGCTGTGGGTCCGCGTCGGCGAAGATCGGGTGTGCGTGCGCAACGTCGAAGCCGACCACGAACTCCGCGTCTCCCGCAGCGTCGGCACCGTCCTCCCGCTCGTCGACGGCGGATCTGCCGCGCTGGCGCTGTGCGGGCCGGGCAACCCACAGGAGTTCTACGCCACGAAGCAGGCACGGGTGAAGGGAACCGCCTCGGCGAGTGTGGCCTTCACAGTCGGTGGAGCGATCCTCGCACTCTGCGTGTCCTACCCGCTGACCCGGGAGCCGGACAATGTCGCTGGCGCCTACCGGGCCGTGCTGGGTCAGGCTGCGGTCGAACTCAAAGGGCTGCTCGAGGATAGCGAAGAGTTCGCAGTTCTCAGGGATATCGCGCGATTGGCCCTGGGAGCGCGTCGGACTGAATGAGGGGTGGTTCGAGCACGATCGCCGGGAGCGATCAGGGCGGACCTACGCGGTGTGATCAGGCCGGGGGTTGGCCGAGGTAGAAGCCGGTGGTGCGCTCGGCGGCCGCGGTGGCATCGGCCTCGGGCGTTCCCTCTTTTGCCGATGCTTCACCCCAGCGCCTGCTGGATTCGCGGACGAACGTCTCTCCCGCCTCCGACTGGATGAAGGCCTCTTCGTCTTCGGGCCTGCCCGTGCCTGCCATCAGGTGCAGGGCGAGGCCCAGGAACGCCAGGTCCCAACCCACACCCGTGGCGCCGGGGCCGAACTGGGTCCAGAAATCTGAACCGGCCTCGGCGGAATGGGAGTGCTCCAGCGTCATCCGGGCACGGTCGCCATCCTCTTCGACTCTCACGGTGACCTGACTCGAGTCTCCGCCGAACTCCCAGGAGATGCTGTAGGACTGCGTCGGCTCGCAGGCGGTCACCGTGCCCGAGGCGTTGCCTTCGATGTCGTAGCGGCCGCCGAGCTCGAGGTTCCCGGTGACTGGTGCGAACCAGCGTTCCAGACGCTCGGGATTCGTGCACGCATCCCAGAGGTCCTCGACCGTGGTCGGGTATGACTGGCTGATCGACTGAACCGTGTGCTGGGTGCCGTTGTCGAGTTCGATGGACAGGCCCCGATCGACGTTCTCGGCCTGTGCTGCGATGATCTCATTTTGGTCGGTCATGATCTCTCCTCTGGTGTGGCGGGTGGAGTCGTCGAATCGGTGGATCGAGGTCTGTGGAGGGGGCCCGCTGTGGAGTCGCGGTGGATGACGTGGGTCTCGACCGACTGCTGGAGTGCATCGGTTTCTTCGGCTGATGTGGCCGCAGTCTGAATTCCTTCTGCGTGAGGGGCTCGGCCATCGCCTCGTGAGTC
Source organism: Brevibacterium antiquum (assembly GCF_016107655.1). Classification (GTDB taxonomy): domain Bacteria; phylum Actinomycetota; class Actinomycetes; order Actinomycetales; family Brevibacteriaceae; genus Brevibacterium; species Brevibacterium antiquum. The sequence goes on along the minus strand of NZ_JABASX010000006.1, from coordinate 187,308 downwards.
CGAAGAGTCGAGGGCGCGGGTGAGCAGCCTCATGCAGGCGCGGCCGAACTCGCGGGGGCGTAGGTCTACGGCTGTCACGGGCGGATCCATGTAGCCGAGAACGGGTGAGTCGACGGCGGCTGCGACGAGGAGGTCAGTGCCGAGCGTTCGACCGTGACTAGCCGCCGAGGTGACGACAGTGAGGACCGAGCCGTCGGTCAGAGCTAAGATCGCGTCGACCTCTCCGGACTCGAGCAGCCTCTTCGTTGCGCGCCGGGTCGTTTCCGACATTCCGTCGAGGGAGGCGGATTCGATGCGTGTTTCGACACCGTGGTCGCCGCACCATTTCCGGTATGCGTCCTCGATCGTCATTGACCAGGACATGCGCTCTTCAGGGGAGATGATGGCAGGAGAGTGTGCTCCTGCTGCGGCGAAGGCGTCGAGGATCTCCTCTGTTGATCCGGCATGGTCCGAGGTCACGGTGCCGGTCAATTGGGCAGATTCCTGTGGCATCTCTTCGCCGCTGATGACGGGCAGCCCGAGTTCGAGTAGGCGTGGGATGACGGGGTCGTCGAGGGTGGGATCGAGGATGATGACCCCGTCGGCACGCAGCCGTGCAGCCGACTCAGCAGAATGCGGGACGAATGTGACCGTGTGGTCGGAGAGCTCGGCCTCATCGATGATGCCGAAGGTTGCCTCCATGTAGTAGCTGAGGACGCTGACGTCCTTCGGCAGATACACGGCGACGATGCCCGTCCGTGAGGAACGGAGGTTCTGGGCCGTCCGATTCGGTGAGTACCCGAGCTCGGCGGCGATCGCGAGCACCCTCGAGCGGGTCGACTCAGAGACGCCGGGGCGCCCGGAGAGTGCGAACGACGCCGCTGACCGGGACACCTGCGCGCGATCAGCGACCTGCTGCAAGGTCACGGGCGAAGTCGTCATGAGCCGACCGTAGCAGAATCTTCAACTGCTGTTGCGCATGTCACTAAACCGATTTAGTATTGGTGACCGAAGCACCGCAATTCGCACCCAGTACCACCTGCACCCCAGTGCCACCCATGACGCAGTACGACTCAAAGGAGAGCATCGTGTCTCAGGAATCGCCCCCGCAGCTGAGACGGGCCCTCGGTCTCGTCGGACTCACCCTCTTCGGGCTGTCCTATATGGCTGTGGCCACCGTGTTCACCACCTACGGGATCGTCAACCAGGTCACCGATGGGCACCTGCCTCTGGCCTATGTCGTCGCCCTCATCACCATGATCTTCACAGCCCTGAGCTACGCCGCCATGGTGCATCGGTTCCCTGTGGCGGGCTCGGCCTACACGTTCGTCCAGCAGTCGTTCGGCGGTACGGCCGGATTCCTCACTGGCTGGCTGCTCCTGCTCGACTACCTCTTCATCCCGATGATCAACTTCATGATCCTCGGGCTCTACGTCGGCACCCAGTTCCCGAGCATCCCGACCCAGGTATTCTCTCTGGCTGCCGTGATCATCGTCTACGTGTTCAACGTGCTCGGCATCAAACTCGCCAACCGCTTCAACATCGCCACCATTGCGATCTCCGTGGCCACGGTCATCGTCTTCGCGATCCTCGCGCTCAAGATGGCGATCAGCGATCCCAATGCTCCCGGTCTCCTCGAGCCCTTCACCATCGGAGCCGAGGGCTTCAGTCCGATCCTCACCGGTGCCGGCATCCTCGCCCTGTCGTTCCTTGGCTTCGATGCCGTATCGACGCTGTCCGAAGAAGCCAAGCATCCCAAGCGGGATATTCCGCGAGCCATCCTTCTCACCACGCTGCTCGGCGGAGGCATCTTCATCATCGTCTCCTGGGTGGGTGCGCTCGCCTATCATCCCGACGATTGGAGCAGCGTCCCGCAACAGCTTCTCGACGCGGCCGGTGTCGTCCTCGCCGACCACGTGGGCGGTCAGGTGCTGGCTGTTGTCATGGTGATCTCCTCGATCGCTGGATGCCTGGGATCCGGACTGGCCGGCCAGGTCTCGGTGTCGCGAATCCTGTACTCCATGGGACGTGACGGCACCCTGCCGCGAGTGCTCGGCAAACTGTCCGCGCGGTTCAGGACACCGGCTGTCGCGACCACCGCGGTCTCCATCGTCGCTCTGTCCTGCCTATTCCTGTCTCTCGACCAGGCGGCCTTCATGATCAGCTTCGGCGCACTCGCCGCCTTCAGCATGGTCAACCTGTCCGTCGTCCGTGCCTATATCTTTCCCGCATCCGGCGAGGCGCACCGGAGCCCCTGGGGAATCATCCGCTACGGAGTCATGCCGCTCATCGGCTTCGGACTCAGCATCTGGCTGTGGACTTCGCTGGAGCCCTTCACCTGGGTGATCGGAGCTGTCTGGGCCGTGATCGGTGTCGCCATCCTGCTCGCCAGAACCCGCTTCTTCCGCCGTCCCGTCCCGACCTTGAACTTCGCCGAAGACGACCCGAGCGAGACCGAATCAGCAGCGACGAAACAGGAGCAGAAGTGAGCGCAGGAACCATCCCGGAGATCATCGTCCGCGCGAACAACGTGCACACGATGAACTCGAACGCAGGCAACGACAGTGAGAACGACCCCACCGGGGGTGTCTCAGCGATTGCTGTGGCAAGTGGACTGATCACGGCAATGGGCACACGATCCGAGATCGAGGCACTGGCCACCTCGGCGACTGAGATCATCGACGTTCGGGGGACGATCGTGCCCGCGTTCACCGATGCGCACGCACACCCGATCATGAGCCTGTCGATGACCCGAGGTGTCGACCTCACCACCTGCCGGAACCAGGACCAGGTCGCTGAGGCCCTCCGTGCGGAAGCTGCCGACCTGGGCCCGGGCGAGTGGGTGCTGGGCTGGGGGCTTGACCCCAACGCCTTCGCTGATGAGGCCATCACGAATGCCGTAATCCACCGTGCTCTCGGAGCAGAGACGAAGACCTTCCTGTCCTTCTTCGACGCCCACTCGGCACTCGCCTCCGAGGCCGCTCTTGCGGAAGCGGGCATCGACGAGTCGCGCACCTATCCCGGGAACTCCTCGGTCGTCGTCGATGAGTCGGGGCGCCCCACCGGACACCTCCTGGAGTTCGCGGCAATGGAGGAGATCCGCTCGATCATCCCCGCACTGAGCTTCAAGGAGCAGGTGGACGCCCTGATCGACCTGCTCAACGCGATGGCGGCTCAGGGCATCGCCGCCATGCACGTCATGGACATGAACGACCCCGAATCCTTCGACCTGCTCACTGCTGCCGAGGCGCGAGGACCGCTGCCGGTGAAACTCAGGTTCTCGCCCTGGTGTGCTCCGACGACGACCGACGCCGAAGTAGCTGAGCTCATCGAGTCCCAGGGCCAAGGCGGCGACCGGTGGCAGATCGGGGGAGTGAAGCTCTTCATCGACGGCACGGTCGAAGGCGGAACCGCCTGGCTCGAAACGCCGGACTCGAAAGGTGAGTCGACCACCTCGGCGTGGGGCGCCATCGATGACTACGCGACTCGTGTGTGCGAACTCAACGCAGAGGGAGTGCCCACGGCGACCCACGCGATCGGGGAACGAGGCATCCGTGAGGTCGTCGAAACCCTGGCGGCACTGCCCAGCACCGGAGTGCAGCACCGGATCGAGCACATCGAATCTGTGGCCAAGGACGTCATCGACCAGCTGGGTGCGGCGGGAATCGCGGCGAGCATGCAGCCGACCCACTGCACCCATTACACAGCAGCAGACGGCAGCGACGACTGGTCGCAGCGCCTCGGCGAGGTGCGCGCCGCACGTGCGTGGTGCACCCGCGACGTCATCGACGCCGGGGGAGTACTGGCGCTGGGCTCCGACTACCCGGTCGCCCCGTTCGCGGCACTGCCGATCATGGCCGATGCCCAGTTGCGCCGCCCGGTCGAGGACTCCGACGTTGCACCCGTGCTTCCCGAGCAGGGACTGAGCCCCGCCGAGGCGCTGGCCGGGTACACGACTGAGCCGTTCGCTGCGATCGGAGAAGAAGGCGGGTACCTTGCAGTGGGACGAGCGGCGACCTTCGCCGTCCTCGACGTCGACCCGCTCGTGGCCGCACCGGAGGATCTGGGGCATGGGAAGGTGCTGCTGACGGTCTCCGATGGCATCATCACGCATCGCGCATGACGCGTCGGGCTTGAAGCAGCGCGCTGCGATTCTCGATGAGCGGGTGGAGAAGCAAGCTGGCTATCTGCCGGGGTCGAAGGCCCGAGCCTGATCTCCCGACACAGGGGCGTCGGGGCTCTGTGTCGGGAGACCAGCAGGGGTCAGCTGACCTGAAGCTCTCCCATCTCGTCCCAGCCCTCACCGTCGATCTGGCGAGAGATGATCTTCGGAGTGGACACGAGGGCGCTGTTCATCGGTCCGCCGTCTGCGGTCGCCTTCTGGAAGTGGTCGGACTTCACGTGCGCTTCGGCAGCGTCGTCATCGAAGGCTTCGACGAGCACGTACTCATTGGGGTCGTCGAGGCTGCGTGACCAGTCGAACCATTTGTTTCCTGGCTCGGCTCGTGTCGCCTCGGTGAACTCCTTGGTGATCTGCGGCCATTCCTCGGCCTTCTCGGGCTTGACCTGGAACTTGACGACGATGAAAATCATGTGGATCCTTTCGTAGCTGATTGGGTCGGCGGGGTCTTCGCCGACACTGGTGCTGGTTGAGGTGCGGTGTGTCTCAGGAGAACTGCATGCCGCCGTCGACGAGCATGGTCTGGCCGGTGATGTAGTCCGAGTCCTCGCTGGAGAGGAACGACACGAGGTTCGCGACATCCTCGGGAACTGATACACGTCCGAGAAGGATGTCTCCCGCGTACTTCTTGATTGCTTCCCCTTTGGCCAATCCCTCCTGTTCTCCGAGCTTCTCATCGATGAGATCCCACATCGAGGTTCCCACAATGCCTGGTCCGTAGGCGTTGACGGTGATCCCGTGTTTCGCCCATTCCATCGCGGCACCCTGCGTCAGTCCGCGCACAGCCCACTTCGTGGCCGAATAGGGTGAGAGCAGTGCGAACGGGCGGAAGGCGACGATCGATGCGGCGCCGATGATCTTTCCGCCGTTGCCCTGTTCGATCATCTGCTTGGCAGCGGCCTGGTAGGACAGGAATACGCCGGTGATGTTGACGTTGAGGATCTTCTCGAAATCCTCTTTCGAGTAGTCGATGAGGGGTTCGACCTGAGCGATGCCGGCATTGGCCACGAAGACGTCGAGCTTTCCGCCCACCTCGACGGCGGTGGCCACGAGTGCTTCCACCGAGGCCTGATCGGTGACGTCGACTTCGGCTCCGGTGGCCTTGCCGCCGGCGGCTTCGATGGTCGATACCGTTTCCTGTACTCCCTCCTGCATTGTGGGAAGGTCGGCCACGATGACGTGATGTCCGTCGGCGCCGAGGCGCTGTGCGATGCCTTGGCCGATTCCTCGTGCTGATCCTGTGACGACGGCGATGCTGTTGGTCGTGCTCATAGTTGTACCCCTTCGTGTCTCGTCCTTGAGTGAGCACGATCAGTCTGTGTGGGAACGGACCGAAGAGAATACAGGCGTTCTCATGTGACGAGAAACTGAAATCGGCGCCTCAGGAGGCCTCTCGATGGGTGCCGCCGCGCAGATACCTCGAACACAGCCCGGCATGCTGACGCAGGGTCGACTCGAGTACCTGCATCCGTCCGTTCGCCTTGCTCGACGGGGTGCTCACAGCGATCGCCCCGACCTGCATGCCGGTGCCGTTGCGGACGGGAACCGCGGCGCAGGTCTGCCGTGGCAGGAACTCGTCGTGTTCCCATGCGATGCCTCTGGTGGCCACCTCTTCCAGGTGGATGTCGAGAAGATCTCGCCGCACGATCGTATGTGGAGTGAGCACCTGCATTCCACGCGCGTCCAGGTACTCGGTGCGCTGAGCCTCGGGCATGGCCGAGAGCAGGATCTTGCCGAAGGCAGTCGCGTGGGCAGCCTCATGGAAGCCGAAGCGCAAGGGACGGAGCCGCGGATGCTTCTCGCAGTCGGAGGAGTAGGTGAGCAGAATGTCCGACCCACGATAGATCGCGAAATAGGCGGCCGTGCCCAGACTGCGATGAAGCTCATCGGTGATCTGGCGGATGGGGTGCGGTGCAACGAGACGCTGCTGAAAGGAGAGCCCGAGTTCAAAGCACTTCGGCCCGAGCTCGAAGCACTTGTCTTCCTTGAGATAGACGAGGTAGTTGCAGTCTTCGAGTTCGTGGAGCAGGCGATACACCGTGGGAAGAGGGATCTCCAGACGGTTGGCCACGGTCTTCGCCGAGGCGCTGCCGGAAGCGGACACCGCCTCGAGCACGGAGAAGGTCCGATGGATGACGGCACTATTCGACATTTGCGCTCCTATGATTATCGCCTCGCGAGAATAAGGATAGCGGCTGGTGTTACGGATCACATAGGTTGCTTGTGACCGGTTCGGCAAAGGTGCCCGGGATCAGCGAGATATCAGCACCGGGACACCAGAAGAGGAGCAAAGGAGCACCAGATGGCATTCCCCGCCAAATTTCCGTCGCTGAATGCGATGGAGATGACCGATGAAGCTCGGCGAACACTCGTCAGAGTTCTGCGTGTGGCGTTTCCACATGAGAATTTTCCCGATGGACCCTATGAACGGACCGCCGACAAGATCCTCGTCGAAGCCGACGCTGAGACCTGGTTCCGGGTGGCACTGATCCAGGGTCTGCAGTCACTTGATCAGCTCTCGGACAAGAGCTTCTGCTCACTGGGTGACGACGAAGCCCTGCGGGTGCTGCGCCGGGTCGAAGGCACGGAGTTCTTCGGATTCGTTCGCCGCACCGCGGCACTCGGCCTCTACGACGACGAAGAGGTGTGGGAGATCCTGGGATACCAAGGTCCGTCGTTCGACCTCGGCGGCTATGTCCATCGAGGATTCAACGATCTGGACTGGCTGCCCGAACCGCGCATCCTCTATCCGGAAGGCGAGGACCTGCCAGAACTCGGCCCAGGTGCGCACCTGGGACCGCAGACGGTCAACGTGGCAGACGAATCGACGAATCAGCCGAGCGCTGAGCAGGCCGACATGGGCGAGGTGAAGAGATGATGGCAGCGAAACCAGCGTCCGGTGGCAGTGTCACCGGCTACAGCATCGACCAGAACGACGAGGCAGTCGTCATCATCGGGTCAGGCGCCGGAGGTGGCACGCTCGCGTATGAGCTGACGGCCAAGGGAATTCCCGTCGTCGTCCTCGAAGCAGGTCCCCATCTGGGACATGACGATTACGTCAACAACGAATGGGAAGCGTTCAACCAGATGGCCTGGCTGGATCCGCGGACGACGACCGGATCGTGGCGAATCGCGCAGGACTTCCCCAACCTGCCGGCATGGATCGTCAAAGCCGTCGGAGGCACGACGACCCACTGGTCCGGAGCCACCCCGCGTTTCAAGAATCATGAGTTCCGTGCCCGCAGTGCCTACGGACGCATCGAGGGAGCCAATCTCCTCGACTGGCCGATCACGCTCGCGGAGATGGCTCCGTACTACGACCGAGCCGAGAAATCGATGGGTTCGACTCACGTCCACGGACGTCCGCCCCTGCCGGCGAACAACAACTACAAGGTCTTCGCCAACGGCGCCAAGGAGGTCGGGTACCGCTACTACGCCACCGGCCCCTATGCCACCAATGCCGAGGAATACGATGGCCGTCCCGCTTCGATCCAGGATGGCTTCAACTTCCAGGGAGACAAGAACAAGTCGAAATGGTCGACCCTGGTCAGAGAGATCCCACGAGCAGCGGAGACGGGCCTGCTCGATCTCCGTCCCGATTCTCAGGCCGTCCAGATCACCCATGATTCAGAAGGGAACGCCGACGCTGTCCTCTACCTCGACGGGGAAGGAAATCTGCAGCGTCAGGCCGCCAAGCTGGTGTGCGTGGCCGGAAACTCGATCGAAACGCCCAGGCTGCTGCTCCTCTCGGGCACACCGAGCTTCCCCGACGGGCTCGCGAACTCCTCGGGACAGGTGGGGCGAAACTACATGCGCCACCTCACCGGGACAGTGTGGGGGCACTTCGACAAGCCCGTGCGAATGTACCGGGGTGAGACCATGGCCGGCGTCATCGCCGATGAGTCGATCCACGATCCCGACCGCGGATTCGCAGGAGGCTACTACATGGAGACGATCTCGCTGGGCCCGGCCTTCATGTCGGCATTCGTCGAGCCCGGCGCCTGGGGTCCTGACTTCGCCGCGCTCATGGATCGCTACCTCAACACGGCCGGCATGTGGATCGTCGGAGAGGACCTGCCGCAGGAGTCCAACCGGATCACACTGAACACCACGGTCAAGGACCAGTACGGTCTTCCCGTACCGAACGTCCACTACGACGATCACGTCAACGACCTGGCAATGCGCGAACACGCCTACGCTGCAGGTGAGAGCGTCTACAGGGCGGTCGGGGCACAGACCTCGCATCGGACACCGCCGTATCCGTCGACGCACAATCTGGGCACTGCGAGAATGAGCGAACGACCTGAGGACGGTGTGGTCGACAAATGGGGCCGCTCCCATGATGTGAAGAACCTCTTCATCTCCGACGGTTCGGTCTTCACCTCAAGCGCGGCGGCCAATCCGACTCTGACCATCGTCGCACTGGCGATCCGGCAGGCGGAATACATCGCCGAACAGCTGCGGACTCAGCAGCTTTAGGAAGGAACCACATGTCCCTGCTTTCTCCCGCCGACACGGGACTCATCGATCATCTGCGGGCCGCAGCTGATGAGGTCGGCGCCCGCGCCAGCGACCGGCTGGCCGCCGCACACGACGCTTCCCACTACCTGCTGACACCGCAGGCCGTGGTGAAGCCGAGGAACCGTGAGGAGGTGGCGGCACTGTTCTCGGCCTCACGGCGGAGCGGGGTGCCGATGACCTTCCGCTCCGGTGGGACCAGCCTGTCCGGGCAGTCCGTCTCGGACGGAGTGCTCGTCGACACGAGAAGGCATTTCAGGGACATCGACGTCCTCGACGACGGTGCCCGGGTCCGCTGCGGACCCGGGGCCGTGGTCAGGGCTGTGAACGCGCGGCTGCTGCGGCATGGGCGCAAACTGGGGCCGGACCCGGCCAGTGAGATCGCCTGCACCATCGGCGGAGTCGTCGCCAATAACTCCTCCGGCATGGCCTGCGGGATCGAAGCGAACAGCTATCGGACGCTTGATTCGGCCGTGCTCGTCCTTCCCAGCGGAACCGTTCTCGACACCTCGGCGGCAGACGCTGATGGGCAGCTGCGGAGACGGGAACCAGCTATCCACGCGGGTCTGCTCGAACTCCGAGATCGGATCCGGGCCGACGCCGAGGCGGTCGCGCGGATCACGCAGCTCCACTCCATCAAGAACACCATGGGCTACGGCCTCAACTCGTTCCTCGACCACGATGACCCGGTGCGCATCCTCGAACATCTGGTCATCGGCAGCGAGGGGACACTCGCCTTCGTCGCCGAGGCGACCTTCCGCACCGTGCCGCTGATGGCCCACGCCTCGACAGGTCTGCTCGTCTTCGACGATCTGCCCACGGCCACCTCGGTGCTCCCGGAGATCATCGCCACCGGTGCTGCCACCGTTGAGCTCCTCGACGCCACGAGTCTGCGGGTCGCCCAGCGCGATGAGAAGTGCCCGGAGGAGATCCGTGGCCTCGAGGTGGACTCGCACTGCGCTCTGCTCGTCGAATTCCAGGAGGAGACGGAGGAAGGCCTCGGCCGGGTCGTGTCTGCGGCGCTGCCGGTCTTCGACGCATTCTCACTGAGCCGACCGGCCGAGCTCACGATCGATCCGCGGCGGCGCTCGGCGCTGTGGCATACCCGCAAAGGGCTGTTCACAGCCGTCGCCGGCAACCGTCCCTCGGGCACCGCGGCACTGCTTGAGGACATTGCGGTTCCGGTCGACCGCCTCGGCGAGACCTGCACTGCTCTGAGCGAGCTGTTCGACCAGTACGACTACGCCGATGCCGTGATCTTCGGGCACGCGAAGGACGGCAACATCCACTTCATGATCACCGAGGAATTCGGGAGTGGAACCGGCGGCGAGGACTTCGACCTCGGTCGGTACGCGGCATTCACCGAGGAGATGGTCGACCTCGTCCTCTCACGTGGGGGAACGCTCAAGGCCGAACACGGCACCGGGAGGATCATGGCACCGTTCGTCAGGCGCCAGGTCGGTGACGATCTCTACGCAGTGATGACACGGGTCAAGGAGCTGGTCGATCCGCAGTCCCTGCTCAACCCGGGTGTCCTGCTCAGCGACGACCCGAAGGCGCATCTGCGCGATCTCAAGACCACACCGACCACCGAGGCGGAGGTCGACCGCTGCGTCGAATGCGGGTACTGCGAACCCGTGTGTCCCAGCCGCGATCTCACGCTGACCCCGCGCGAACGCATCGTTCTGCGACGCGAGATCGCCCGCGCCGAGGCGGCAGGGGACGAGGAGCTGACCCGAACCCTGCGCAGTGAGTACGACTACGACGGGATCGACACCTGCGCCGTCGACGGCATGTGCCAGACGGCGTGCCCGGTCTTCATCAACACCGGGGATCTTGTGCGCAGGCTGCGGCAGGAGAACACGAACGCGATCGAAGAGACCGGCTGGAACACTGCCGCTAAAGCGTGGGGGCTGGTCAGCTCGGCTGGGGGAGTGGCATTGAGCTCCGCGAAGGCGATGCCCACACAGCTGCCCGCGGCGGCCACGGGCATCGGTCGCAGACTTCTGGGTGATGACACTGTGCCCAGCTACTCCGCTGATCTTCCGGCCGGAGGGTCTAAGCGTGTGGCCGTCTCGGCGTCGAATCCGGACGTCGTGTGGTTCTCCAGCTGCACGAACACGATGTTCGGGCCCGAAGACGGCGGCAGAGGTGATGGGGTTGCCGGTGCCTTCCGTCGCCTGTGCGAACGAGCCGGGATCTCGTTGCGCACGCCGCGGGGCATTCCCTCCTTGTGCTGCGGCACCCCGTGGAAGTCGAAGGGGATGGCCGAGGGATTTGCCACGATGCGCAAGTACGTCCGCAGAGAGCTGTGGGAGGCCACCGACGGTGGACGAATCCCCGTCGTCTGTGATGCGTCCTCATGCACGGAGGGGTTGCGGGTGCTCCTCGGTGACTCGACCGGGTCGACCGACAGCGGCGATGACAACGTAAGCGGCGATGGTGACGATGCAGTGGAGGAATTCGAGATCATCGATGCGGTGGCCTTCGCCAAACAGACTCTGCTCCCTGCACTGCAGGATCGAGGTGTGATCTCGACGGAGCATCGTCTGCCGTTGATCACCCTCCACCCGACATGCTCCTCGACCCAGCTGGGAATCAACGAGGATCTGAGTGCGCTCGCCGGGTCCATCGCCGATGAGGTCAGCGTGCCCGATTCCTGGGGGTGCTGTGCCTTCGCGGGGGACCGGGGCATGCTCCATCCCGAACTCACCGCCTCGGCGACGAAGGACGAAGCCGCCGAGGTCGAATCGATCGGCGCGGACGTTCACGCCTCGACGAATCGGACGTGCGAGATCGGGATGACACGGGCGACGGGGAAGCCGTATCGCCACATCCTCGAAGCACTCGACGATCTCGTGGGACAGTCGAGTATTTGATGCAGTACTGGGATGATCCGGATGCCGGGCATCCCTGGCAACGGCGAGCCGCGTGTGATTCGATGCACATATGACTGAAGCATTGGAAGCCCACCGCGCTCGCCTCGCCGCCGGAGAGATCTACAACGGACTGTGGATGATGTCGACGAGCCAGGAGCTCGCGAAGATCGGATCGGCCGCAGGCTACGACTATGTGTGCCTCGACATGCAGCACGGCTTCACCCGAGCCACCGATGTTCTGCGGCTCACAGATGCCATCCGTGCCAGCGGATCCGCCCTGGTCACTGCCCGGGTTGCGGCGAACCGCTTCACCGAGATCGGGATGCTCGCCGACGCTGGCGTCGAGGCGGTCATCGTGCCGCTGGTGTCCTCAGTCGCTGATGCCGAGGCTGCCGTTGCCGCCCTCGATTACCCGAGCCGAGGCGGCGACCGTTCATGGGGACCAACCGCCGAACTCATGCACAACGCGGTGCAGGACACCCGCGACGAGCGGCCACTGCTCTTCGTCATGATCGAGAACAAGGATGGCCTGGAGAACGTCGAGAAGATCTGTGAGACTCCCGGAATTGACGGCGTCTATATCGGCCCCGCAGACCTCGCGTTCGCCGTCGATGCTCTGCCCGGTCAGCCCAATGACGCCCACGCCGAGGCGGTCGCCCGGATCCGCACGGCAGCTGACAAAGCCGGCATCATCCCAGGCATCCACTGCGGTGATGGTGCGGAGGCCAGGACTCGCAAGGAACAGGGCTTCCGCTTCATCACCTCGGCGGGAGACATCGGCGCAGCCGGCCGTGCCTTCCGGGAGGACCTGGCGACAGCGCGGGGCTGAGCCTAATGGCGTCTTATGCATAACGTCAGCTGAAGGTCGGGGATCTCGGGGCACAGTTCGAGCTCCCCGACCTTCTGTCTCGTCGATGAAAAGGCGGCATTCGTGGTGAGGAGTCGGCACTCGGTGATTCCCTCAGGGTATTGAAACATGCGAAAACAATCTTGGACAGGCATTACTAATTCACGAATACTGGAACGCACCACAGTTGTTCCACGTCACATACGCACTGCCAATTTTGCTCATGGACCACGACCCAATGGAGGGATCGCCGATGACCACCACACCTCGCATCGAAGCCGATGCAGTTCGACACGTGGAGGCCGGCCCTCCTCCGATGAGTCCACGGAAACAACCGAAGCAGTCACTGATCAAGTCTGAGTCAGTCTCTGCAGGCATCAAGGCAGTTGTGGGACTCGTCGCGCTGTTCGCGCTATGGGAACTAGTGGTTTTCATCTTCAAATTCCCGAAGTATCTGCTCGTCGGTCCGGTCTCTGCATTCGAAGAACTATTCACTAATCCCGGCTATTTCGCGCTCAACGCACTGACCACACTGCAAGAGGGTCTCGCGGGCTTCGCTCTCGGTACAGCACTGGGTGTTCTTTGCGGGGCGCTGCTCTACTATGCCTCGTTCCTTCGGCCCTTCCTCTACCCGGCGCTCATCGCCATCGATACGATTCCTAAGGTCGCGCTGGCGCCCCTATTCATCGTGTGGTTCGGCTTCGGCTTCGAATCGAAGGCTTTTGTGGCGATGGCCATCGCATTCTTCCCGCTCGTCATCAATACATTCGACGGGCTGAATTCGGTACCCCACGAACTTCAGGATCTGGCGCGTATCAACCGTGCATCGAAGCTGAAGAAGATGATGAAGATCGACTTCATCTATGCGCTCCCTTCGATCTTCACTGGCGCGAAGATCTCAATCTCGCTTGCCGTCGGCGGTGCAGTCGTCGGTGAGTTCATTGCGGGCTCCAAGGGACTCGGCTACGTCATTCTGCTGGCCAACGCCCAGGTGGACCTGCCGTCGATGTTCGCAGCCTTCATTGTTCTTGCAGCCATTGCTCTTCTGCTCTTCTTCATCATCGACCTCGTGTCGAAGAAGTTGCTGCCATGGAAGAACTACACGAAATGAGGCGCGGAACGATGCATATCATGAAGAAGCTTCTTGTGGCTCCGCTCCTCCTTTCCGTCGTGGGTCTGGCAGGTTGTGCACCCGAGGACGGTCTCGATGACTTCAACCTCATGGTCGACGTCGCCTATCTGCCCAAGCACGCACCGTTCTTCGCCGCCGAGGCGGAGGGGTTCTTTGAAGAAGAAGGCTTCGACGTCTCGCTCATGCCCGGGTCGGGTTCGACGAACACGGTGACCTCGGTCGAGACGGGGCGAGTCGACGCCGGTTGGGCCGATTTCGGCGCCACGATCCTCAGCCAGGGCAAAGGAGCACATGTCAAACAGGTGAACCTGCTCCAGGCGCGCTCGGCCTACGCGACGATTGCCCTCGAAAGCTCAGGCATCGAATCCTGGGAGGACATGAAGGGCAAAACCGTCGCCACCGAAGGTGCCGGAGCCATGACGGCCATGTGGCCACTCGCAATCGAACGGAGTGGACTCAAAGAGGAAGACGTCAACGTCGTCCACGCGACAGGTGAGTCGAAGATACCCGGGCTCCTGGCAGACCGGTGGGATGCGAACCTTGCCCTCTACGTGTCGGATGAGCCAGCGCTCATGGCGCTCGGTGAGAAGGCGACCATACTCAAATGGTCCGATGTGGGAATCGACCTCTACGGCAACGGAATCGTGGTCTCAGACGAATCTCTCGCCAACGAGCCTGAACGAGTTAAGAGGTTCAACAGGGCCATGCAGAAGGGTTTCCTCTGGGCATGTGAGAACCCAGATCAGACCGCCGAAGACTTCACAAAGGAAGTCCAGGGCTATGAAGCAGACACTGTGACCTATGCGCTCAAGTCTCAGTGCGAACTCAACTGGGCCACCGGAGATGCCGATGATCAGTTCGGCACGATGAGTGACGACGGCGTCCAGCAGATGCTCACCGTGGCCACCGACTTCCTGGGCCTCGAGGATTCGACCGAGCTCACGGTCGATGACATCTATTCCAATGACTACATCGATCCGATTCGCCACGACGAAGACGTAGTGGCCCCCACCAAGTGAATGGAGAATGACCATGACCGCTGATTACGCGATTTCAGTCAATAACGTCGGCAAGACCTACACCTCCCGAGACGGTCAGGAGAACGTGGTCCTCAAAGATCTCGATTTCCACGTCAACCCCGGAGAGTTCGTCTCGATCGTCGGGCAGTCAGGCAGTGGAAAGACCACACTGCTCAACACCATCTCCGGACTCCAAGACGCCACGGAGGGAGAGATCCTCATCCGTGGTCGCGAGATCAGCGAGGCTCTCAAGGATATCGGCATGGTGTTTCAGAGCCCGGTGCTCCTGCCATGGCGCAACAACCTCGACAACGTGCTGTTGCCCCTGGAGTTTCGTGATTCCGTCACTCCGGAGTCCAAGGAGCATGCCATGGAACTGCTGCACATGGTCGGACTTGGGGAGAAGGCGACCCGATACTCCTACGAACTCAGTGGTGGCATGCAGCAGCGAGTCGCTATCTGCCGGGCATTGGTTTCGCGCCCGGAGATCCTGCTCATGGACGAGCCCTTCGGGGCCCTCGACGCCATGACGCGAGACTCGATGAATTTCGAGATCCAACGCATTTGGCGCCGCACGGGCTGCAGTGTCCTCTTCGTCACCCACAGCATCTCCGAAGCGGTGTGGTTGGGAGACCGCGTTGTGGTTGTCGGAGACCGTCCCGGACGAATCATCGCCGACGTCAAGATCGACATCGAACGTCCGCGCGCAAAGGAGCACAAGTTCTCGGAGGACTTCGCGCACTATGTCGCGGAAATCGAATCACACATCGGAGTGACGGCAGGAATCAGCTGAGCGGGCTGCTCGCTCAGTCTTCTCGGCTCGACGAAAACACCTGACGGATGGCCGACCGCCCGAAATCCATTCGACTTCGGATGCCATTCGCACCGGAAGAGACGAACGAGTCTCACGAAACACATATGGAGTTGGATACACAATGATCAAATTGACAACAGACAAGACGCGTCTGGCGGATTCCTTCGGACTGAATGCCCAGAAGAGTCTGCTGTTCTCTGCGATTCGGCTTGATTCGAGCCCTCTGGTCGCCCCGATCGTCGCTGATACCTCCGAAGGCGAGGTTCTGCTTGTACGTCAGCAGGAACAGGGAAACGCGCTGTCCGCCGGAGTTCCGCAGGATCGAATGAGGTTCTATGCGCCATGGGTGACGATCGACCCGCGGATCGTCGCCGACACCCCCGCATCTGCTTCACTGACAACTCTGGTGGGCGAGCTGGCTGATGGCGAACAGGTCGGTCTTGCGTCCGATGTCGTCATGAAGCACTACTCGGCTCTATCGAAGAGCCTCGACGTCGTTGCCGACAAGCAGCCGACCACTCCGGTCGTGGCCTATGAGGTTGACACCGAGGCTGTGCTCGAACGGTTCGCACAGTGGCGCAGGCTCGGAGCCGAGACCGCCAAGAGGCTCATTCAGGACGTCGACCATCTTTCGGATCTCGCCAAGGAGATCCAATCAGAGACCGATACACGCTATGAGGCATTGCAGTCTCTGGCGAAGAACGAGAGTCTCGACGCCGTCCTCATCTCAGCGCCCCCGAACTTCAGCGAAGTCGTCGGGGCTCGGCAGGGCGGGGACCAGCTGGCCCTATGGTCTGCACGCGATGAAAAGCTCTATGTGCTCGCACCCGAAACCGCTCATGGCGTGGGAGGCACTCCGGTTGGTCGGTTCGCCGGGTACGGCGCCGGCGCTGTGGCACTTGCACACGGCACTCAGATCGGCGTCGAGGAAGAATGGATCCCAACCGGACTGGTGCTGGAACTGGAATCCGAAGGTGCCAATGTGAGCGAGCTGTCGACTCCGCTTGGACACTGGCGGGACATCCGCGATCACGAAGATCTGGGATTCCAGGTCGTCGCTGCCAGGTGCAGCGTCTTCGCCATCGAGGAGGCGCTGAGTTGGGCCAAAGACTCTTTGGCAGCAGGCGAGGAATTCACCGAGCTGGACATCTATTCGCGTTACGTCGATAAGATCGTCGAGTTCCGGACGGACAATGCGATTCCCTTCGCGATCGAGCCCTATTTCACGAATCTGCATTCATCGAACCGGATGCTCTTCCCTGGGCCTCCGGTCGATTTCCCGATCAACGTCGACACCAAGTGCATTCAGCTCGACGCCGGTGTGCGCATCACCTTCGACGGTGTGACCGTTGCGACATCTGACATGGCACGTTCCCTGCCGCGCACCGAGGGTGCGATACAGGCCTATGAGTTCTTCTTCGATGTCGTCCGTGAGGGCATCATCGGTCAGCTGAAGCCCGGGGTAGTCTGCGAAGACGTCCACGAAGGGACCTTGGATTATCTGGCACCTCACCTCGAGCGCATGGTCGAAATCGGCATGCTCGGAGAGGACGTGGACTTCAATACGGAGTACCGCAAGCGCAATGTCGGACACCTCATGGGCAAGCAGGAATCGTTCGCCAATGAACTGCGGCCCGGCTACAAGCACGTGCTGCAGGTCGGATCCTTCGGAGCAGCGGAGATTCCATGGCGCTATGGCGATGTCGCAATCGGCACGGAGGATCTCTGGTACGTCGGCAACGATCGCACGTATATCCTCTCGAAGCGCTGAGACAGGCTCCTCGCAGGCACAATAAGGCGGGCACTTCCGAATAGGAAGTGCCCGCCCATTGCGTTGAAAGTATGCGGGGCAGAATCTGTCACCAGGCAGCAAGGCACAAATGAAGCGGCCCGGCCGTGATATCGACCGGGCCGCTGTGCTGTTGTGCTCTCAGCTTTTGAGTTTGATGACGGCTTCGATCTCGACCGGTGAGTTGGCAGGGAGGCGGGGAACTCCCAGTGCGGTCCTTGCATGCCGGCCGGCTTCACCGAGTGCGTCGACGAGGAGCTTCGACGCACCCTCCGCGACGATCGGATGCTTGCTGAAGTCGGCGGGGCTGGCCACATAGACGTTGAGTTTGGCGATGCTCTCGACGTTCTCAAGACCGAGGTTCGTTTCCAGTTGAGCGATGAGGTTGACCGCGCACAGCTGAGCCGCTGCGATACCGTCCTCGACGCTCAGGTCGTCACCGACGACACCTTGGACCGGAACCTCACCGCCGTGCTTGGCGATCTGTCCCGAAACGAAGGCGAGATCCCCCGCGACGGTGACCGTCTTGTAGCTGTAACTGGCTGGATTCGCCTCGGGAAGGTCGAACCCGAGATCGCCGAGGCGACGACGTACTCCCTCGGAGACGGACTCCCTCGCCGCGTTCGCAGGAGAGTCCCCTTGTTGGTCCCCACCCTGCCCGGGGGTGTACCTGCCATCGACGGCGCGACCGATTCTCCAGGGATTCGACTGCTGGAGAACTGACGGCAGAATCGCATCGGGAATGTTCTGATAGGCAACAGGCCGAAGGAAGCGCTCGATCGCGGTGGCACCCACCGAGGTGGTCTGGGGAGCCGAAGTCGCAGGGAACGGTCCGCCGTGGATCATCGCATGACCCACATCGACGCCGGTCGGCCAGCCATTGACGATGATCCGACCGACTTTGAGCTCGAGCTCTGAAACCAATGCGTTCGCAGTTGTGCTGTCCTGTTCGCTCATCTGCAGCGTCGCGGTCAGCTGTCCTTCGAGTTCCGTGACGACAGGTGCCAACTGGTCGGTGGTCTCGTAGCGCACGATGAGAGCGGCCGATCCGAAGATCTCATTCTGCAGCTCTGCGTTCGAGGTGAAGTCCTTGACCGAGACGGTGAAGACGGCGGGGCCCGGGGCGTTGAGAGTCTTGCCGTCGGCTCCCTGTGCTAGTGCCGTGACGCCGGGTTGAGCCGCAAGCTGATCGACACCTCGCTGCCAAGCTTCGGCGATGGACGGGGTGAGCATCGTCTGCCCCGTTGCTTCCGAGAACTCCTTCGCAATGTACGTGGTCAGCGCATCTCCTCGAGTGCCAGTGGGGACGAAGAGAATCCCTGGGGAGGTGCACAACTGACCCGAAGAACCGGTCACGGCCGTGAAGAACCCTCGGGCCACCTCGGCGACGTCATCGGCGATCGCACCGGGGAGCACGAAGACGGGGTTGATCGAGCTCATCTCCGCATACACGGGGACCGGCACTGGCCGCGCGGCGGCGGTGGCGGACAGGGCCAGGCCCGCAGTTCTGGAGCCGGTGAATCCCACTGCAGCGATTCGAGGATCGGCTGCCAGCTGCTGGCCGACCTGTGCGCCAGAACCGTAGACAAGCGAGAAGACACCGGGGTTGAGATCATTGTCGGCAACGGCGCGGGAGATCGCTGCTCCGACCAGTTCATTGGTGCCGGGGTGAGCGTTGTGTGCCTTGACGATGACCGGGCAGCCGGCGGCCAGTGCTGAAGCAGTGTCACCGCCTGCCGTGGAGAACGCGAGTGGGAAGTTGCTGGCTCCGAAGACGGCAACCGGACCCAGCGGCACCTGACGCTGACGGATATCGGGTCGAGGCAGCGGTGCGCGATCCGGAAGTGCAGGATCAATGCGCACACCGTGGGCATCGCCGAGGAGGACGACCGATGCGAAGAGGCGCAGCTGATTGGCCGTCCTGGTGATTTCTCCGTTCAATCGTCCGACGGGAAGTCCGGTCTCCTGGCCTGCCCGTTCGACGATGACGTCTGCGGCGGCTTCGATGTTCACCGCAATGTCAGTGAGGAACTTCGCGCGGAGTGTGGGGGAGAGGCTCCGGTAGGAGGCGAAGGCTGCGTGTGCCTCGGCGATGGCGGCAGAGACCTGCTCCTCACTCAGAAGCGTGAACACGGGTTCCAGTTCCTCACCGGTCGCAGGATTGACCGCGCGTGCGGTCCCGCCCTCTCCAGGTGTCTTCATGCCGGCGACGATAGAGGAGCCGGAGATCGACGGGATTGAGGTTGGGGTGTCGGTGTTCGTTGTGGTCTTCGTGTCGGTGAGCTGAGTCGTCATGAGTGACCTCTTTTCGGTTGAGCGATGTCGGCGCCGACCGGCTCAAGCCGATCGGCGCCGATCTGTGGTTGTGCAGCTGTGGTGCGTTGGTGCCTGCAGTCTGGTGCAGGTCAGGCGACCGCGGAGGTGGTGCGGTCGAGTTGAATTCCGGCAGCAGCCATTACCTGTTCGAGATCCCGCAGGTCAGTCTGTGTGAGGTTCTGCAGGGGAGGTCGGACCGGGCCGCAGTCTCGACCGATGACCTTGAGGCCGCCCTTGACGATGGAGACGCCGTAGCCCGCGACACGATCTCGGATCTTCGAGTAGGGAAGCACGAATGAATTGAGCTTCTCCGTGACTGCAGCACGATCCTGGCGGCGGACCGCTGAGTAGAAGTCGAGGGCGAACTCAGGCGCGAAGTTGAACATCGCCGACGAGTAGGTGCTCATCCCGAGCTGGAGCAGAGGCAAGGCGTAGACCTCGGCTGTGGGCAGACCTCCGAGGTAGAAGAGGCGGTCGCCGGTGCGGGCGTAGACCTTGGTCAGCTGTTCGATGTCACCGATGGCGTCCTTGAAGCCGATGAAGTTCTCATGGGTGTCGGCGAGTCGTTCGACGGTCTCGGGTGAGTAGATGGCGTTGGCTCGGTTGTAGACGATGACGCCGATCTTCGTGGCCGCACAGATGGCTGACACATGTTCGAAGAGGCCATCTTGACTGCACTCGGTGAGGTACGGCGGGAGGACGAGGAGGCCTTCGGCACCGACCGCCTCAGCGTCGATCGCATTCTGCACAGCTTGGACGGTGGCCCCGCCGGCAGAAGCGAGCACCGGCACCTCCTGTCGGGAGGTCGAGACGGCCAAGCTGACGACTTCCTTGGCTTCAGCAGGAGTGAGACTGAAGCCCTCGCCGGTACCGCCGGCCGCGAAGAGCCCGGCGACGTCGAAACTTGACTGCCAGGCGATGTGGTCGGTGTAGGCATCGGCATCGATCGTCAGGTCGGCGGTGAAGGCGGTTGCAGGGAAGGAGAGGAGACCGTCCTTGAGGTGGTCGGCGAGTTCTTGAGGCAGGTAGTTGGCCACGGAATGATGTCCTTGTTAGTCGGGATGATGATCCCACTGTAGGAACGCCGAGTGATTCCTGTCCAAGATTATTTATATATGCATTGATACTCTAAAAGTATTGCTTCTACTCGTCGCGGATGAGGCTGAGGACTTCCTTCAGTGCGGGGTTGCGCGACTCGGGATTCCAGATCGCATGCAGCTCCACGACATCACGTGGGGCGCCTCGCAGCGGCACGTATGTCACGCCTTCCACGCCGAGGCGCGCAGCGGATTCGGAGACGACGGCGATACCTCGGCCAGCTGCCACGAGATTGACGATGGTCAGAATCTGGCTGAGGGAGTGAGCGACCTCATTGGCCTCGACATCAATGTAACGAACGGTGAGGTCGTAGAAGTATCGAGCTTTCGTGGCATCATGCATGAGCAGCCTCTGCCCGGAGATGTCCGTCGTCGCAATCGACTCCCGTGCGGCGAATTCGTGGTCCGATGGGACTGCGAGGACCAGCTGTTCCGAGAGTACGAGGGCAGCGTCGATGGTCTCCGGTATTCTGCCCACCCGGCCCAGGCCGATGTCGATCCGCCCTTCCGACAGTGCCTTGACCTGCTCAGCCGTGACCATTTCAGCGATCTCGACGCTGACGCCCGGAAGTCGCTGCGCCAGTGTCGACACCAAACTGCCGAGGACGCCGAAGGTCGAGACTGCTGTGCAGCCGATGGTGATCTGCCCCCACGATCCCTCGGCGATCTTCTGTGCGCGCCGAGGTGCGCGTTCGACAGAGGCAAGCAGGCCGTAGGCTTCTGCGAGGAAGGCCTCCCCCGCTGGCGTCAGGGTCACCGTGCGGTTGTTGCGTTCGAAGAGATGGACACCGATGGACTTCTCGAGCTTCTGTATCTGCCGACTCAGCGGCGGCTGAGTCATATTGAGCTCCTCAGCGGCGCGTCCGAAGTGGAGATTTTCGGCCACAGCGATGAAGCCGGTGACCTGGGCTAGGGTGAACTGCATTGCTCGCTCGATTTCTTTCGGGGTCTCGTGCCGCTGCTGTTCTGCAGTGTATCCGCCGACCCCACCTCTCACCTTGCTGCGAGCACAGCCTCTCACCCGTCGATGTGCACCACGGTTCGCAGCCCCGGACTCGGCTCGGCGAATTCCTGCGCCAGGTCTGACAGTCCGATCGGGCCGCCGAGAATGTACTCCCACGGCATATCACCGCCGTCAGCCGCCAGGAAGTCGACGGCTTCCTGCAGGTGGTGTGGTTCGAAGTTGTGCACACCCGTGATGGTGCGCCAACCTCGCACGAGCTGTTCGGGGCTGATCTCGATGTTCGGTCCCGGGCTCACGCTTCCGGCGAGAACTGCGGTACCGCCGATTCCCAGGCTGGCAACACAGGTCTCTACGCCCGAGGTGGTGCCGGAGAGTTCGAGTGCAACATCGACATCCGCGGGCATTTCGTCTTCCATGATCGTGCTCGCCCCGGTGAATAGGGCCAGATCCTGGCGCCG
Organism: Brevibacterium antiquum; assembly: GCF_016107655.1. GTDB lineage: Bacteria > Actinomycetota > Actinomycetes > Actinomycetales > Brevibacteriaceae > Brevibacterium > Brevibacterium antiquum. The sequence continues at coordinate 165,316 of NZ_JABASX010000006.1, read as the reverse complement.
CGGCGTAGGGTCGAAGGCGAGCACCTCGGCGGCGCCGCGGGACTGGGCGGCGGCCACTGCTGTGAGCCCCAGCATTCCGAGCCCGTTGACGAAGACCCGGCGGCCTCGCAGATCACCGGCGGCCTCCAACATCGCCATGACGGTGGCGACGGCACACCCTGCTGTGGAGGCCACGGCGTCGGGCACCGAATCCGGTACCGGGACGGCTGCCACGCCCCGGGGCAGGTGGATATGTGAGGCGTAGGTGCCGGACAGCGTCCAGCCGCTGTCGGTGGATTCGTGACCGACCTTGGCCACCGACTCGCATTTTGCGCTGAGTCCGCGCCTGCATTTCTCGCATTCCTCGCACACCGAGGTGACAGAGAAGACCACGCGTTGGCCGAGCGGGAGGCCGGCCCGCGAATCTTCTACCACGCCGACGCCCTCGTGGCCGAGCACGGAGGGGCATGCTCCGGGGCGACGCCCGCGCACGGTGTGCCGATCTGAGCCGCAGACGGTGGCAGTGGACAGGCGGATGAGGCTCTCGCCCGCAGCAAGGTCCGGGAAGTCGAAGGACTGAGTCTCGAATTGATCCCTGCCGAGCCAGACGACGGCCCGGACCGTGTCCGCGGCGACCTCAACATTCGCCGAGGCCTCCGCCTTCACTGAGGTGTCGGCCGGGGAGGCCTGAACCGGAGACTGTGACTGAACCCGCGATTGAACCTGCGCCGTCACTGGTTCACCCCGGCTGAGGTTGCTGAAGTCGGCAGGTCGGCCAGAGCGTCGGGAAGCTCCGCAACGGAATCGAGAACGAGGTGGGCACCTTCGGCGGCGAAGTCCTCACGCGTGAGGTGCCCGGTGAGCACACCGACCGAGGTGACTCCGGCGCGCAGGGCCGCCTGCACATCCGCCGAGGTGTCGCCGACGCTGACGACCGCTGCTGTCTCATCCACTCCGAGTTCCTTCATGACCCTCTCGATCATGTCGGGTGCCGGCCGACCGGCCTCGACCTCGTCGCCGCAGGCAGAAGCGTCGAAGGTCTCGCCCTGCTCCCATCCCATGGAGGCGAAGATGAGATCGGCGATCTCCCGGGCGAACCCGGTCGTCAGGGCGACCTTGATGCCTTGTTCGCGCAGAGTCGTCAGTGCTTCCTCGATCCCGGGCAGAGGCTTCGGCGGATTGTCGGTATAGGTGCGGCGCAGTTCGGTTCGGAACCATTCCCAGGTCTTCTCGTGGAGTTCGTCATCGACGTCGACCCCGCCGAGGCGGAGCAGGTTTTCGATCGCCCACTTCTTCTCAGTGCCCATCCACTTCTGGAACACCTCGTCTGTGTAGTTCGCACCTTCGCGTTCCGTGGCCTCCCGCAGAACGCGGTAGACCTCGTCTCGGTCGTCGATGGTGGTGCCGGCCATGTCGAAGATGGCGAGTTCAATCATGGTGTTTCTCCTTCTGTGGTGGATCGATGCGTGTCTGTGGTGGATCAATGCGTGCAGGTGGGATGTGTGAAATGACGGGACTGTCAGCGAACGGCCTGGCGCAGCCACATCGACAGTGCTTCGACTGCGAGGACGACAGCGACCATGAGGATGAGCACCATGGTGACCACATCGAACTGGTTGACCCGCGAAGCGTTGAGCAGTAGGAATCCGATGCCTCCGGCTCCGACGACTCCGAGGAGTGTGGCTGAGCGGATGTTGTTGTCGAGCAGGTACATCGTGTGGGCAACGAACGCCGGGGCCGCCTGACGCAGAGTGGCCGAGAAGAACACCTGCGCCTCGCTGGCACCGGTCGCCCGCAGCGCCTCTTGCACCTGGGTGTCCGTCTCCTCCAGCGAATCGGCGATGAGCTTCGAGAGCAGGCCGATCGCCCCGATCGACAGCGCCAAGGTTCCGGCGACCTCACCCAGGCCGGAGATGACAACGAAGATGATCGCGAGGATAAGCTCGGGAATGCCGCGCACGATCACGATGATCACGCGGAAACTTTGGTGCACATAGACGTTCGCGACGGCATTGCGGGCGGCGAGGATGCCGATCGGAAGAGCGAGAACGGCACCGATGAGAGTGGCCGCGAGCGAGATCTGGATAGTCACCAACAGCTGTTCAAAGAGGTTGGACATGGACCCGCCGGCTGATGGCGGGAAGAACAGCGCCAGGGTTTTCGGCAAGTCGAGAAGCCCCTGCGCGAGTGCTGACCAGGACACATCCACGCGCCACAGGGCCGCCACAGTGAAGATCACAATGAGCGCAATCGAGAGGAAGCGCTTGAACCGCGCCGAACTCCACGGCGGCGTGAGGTGGAGATCGTTGACACCCGATTCGCGGCCGCGGTTGAACAGGTGATCGACCCAGGTGCCACCGGTGATCCTCTGTCCGGCCGATCTCATCAGCGCTGCCCGGATGCCTCCCGAGAGCAGTTCGATGCCGATGCACAGCAGCAGGACCAGCACGGCCAGGGCCATACCCCGCTGATAGTCCAGCGTCCGCAGGGAATCGGCGATCGCCAGGCCGATGCCTCCGACGCCGACGTAGCCCAGCAGTACCGAGGTGCGCAGATTGATATCGAACCGGTGCAGCGCCGTCGCGACGAGCTGCGGCATCAGTGTCTGTGGAATGGCCGCCATGATCTGCTGAGCACTGCCAGCGCCGAGGGACTCCATTGACTCACGGGGGCCGTCGTCGAGTTCCTCGATTGCATCGGCGTAGAGCTTGGCGATCATGCCGACCGAATGGATGCCCATGGCGATGATTCCGGCGGTGGCTCCGAGGCCGAACATGCGCAGGAAGATGATCGCGAGCACCAGATCGGGGATTGCCCGAGCCAGCACAGTCAGAGCGCGCGCGACCCACTGCGAGGTGACTCCCCAGCGGGTCGGTCGGGCGGCGGCCAGAGCCACCGGAACGGACAGTGCGACCGAGAGCAGCGTGGCAAGGAAGACGATGGCCAAGGTCTCGAACACCAGCGAGAGAGTCTCTGACACAGGCGGGAAGTCGAGAGGGAACACGCGGGCAAGGAAGCGTCCCGCATTGTCGACGGAGTCGACGATGGTGCCCAGATCGATGCCGAGAGAACCGATCGACCATACGCCTCCGATGACCAGGACGATCATCACGATGACGGTGGCGATGCTGTGTCCGGTCGGACGCGGACGCGCCGGCGGCGTCGGAGCCTCGAGCGGGGTCTCGACGAGCGTGGGCATCAGTGAGTCACACCTGACACGGCCGCGGGGCGCAATGCGCTGACATGATGTGAGGCGCTGACCCTGGGTGATGTGATCGTCGGGTCTGACGAAGCGGAAGAAGACTCGGCTTCTGCTCGGGGACCGACCGCAGCCTCGGCGAGGTCCATTCCGGAGACGCTCGAATAGATCGTCGACGCCTCGTCGGCACTCAGGCCCTCGGTGGTGCGATCGAGGACCGCCTGGCCACTGCGCAGGCCGATGATCCGATCGGCGAACTCGATGGCGAGCTGGACCTGATGGAGTGAGGCGATGACGGTGAGATCGTCTTCCGCGGCGATCTGGCGCAGCAGATTGATCACGTCAAGAGCCGAGACCGGATCCAGCGAGGCCACTGGCTCATCGGCCAGCAGCACCGTCGGGTGCTGCATGAGCGCACGGGCAATCGCCACGCGCTGCTGCTGACCTCCGGACAGGGTGTCCGCTCGCTGGTAGGCACGATCGGCCAGACCAACGCGGTCGAGCTTCTCGATGGCCTCCCGGCGCACGGACTTCGGGTACATCATCAGCGAGATCCGGGGCCCCTTGAGAGAGCCCAGCTGGCCGGCGCAGACGTTCTCCAGCACGGACATCGGTCCGACGAGGTTGAAGGACTGGAAGATCACGCCGATGTTTCGGCGCAGGTCCCGCAGTCCTCGTTTCCCTGCTGAACTCATGTCCTGACCCAGGACGCGCACGGTGCCCGAGGTGGGGGTGTGCAAGCCGTTGATGTGACGCAGGAGCGTCGATTTCCCGGAGCCGGACAACCCGAGCAGGACAGTGACCCTGCCGGTGCGGAATCCGATGTTGACGTCGTCGAGTCCGAGGACTCCGCCGCCGAAGTCCTTGGTCACGTGGTCGAGTTGGACGGCGTAGATATCGTCGATCTCTCGCTGGAGTTCAGCGTTCTTGGTGCTGCTGGCATTTCGATGATTGCTCATGGGTGTCTCTCCTAGCCGATGTTCTTGCAGGCGTCTGCCTGGGTGGCGTCACAGATGTCTCGGATCGAATCGAAGTCCGAGTCATCGACGGGTTTGTAGCCGTATTCGATCTCTTCGGGCAGGACGCAGTCATCCTTCGAGGAACAGATTCCCGCCTCGACCATGGCCGGGACGTTGGCCTTCTCCCGCAGGACCGTGGTGATCTGCTTGGCCAGCTCTGGATCGAGGGAGTCGTTGTTGACCGCAATCGGGTCCTCCGTGATGGGATCGGACTCCCACACCGCCTCCAGGCTGCCCGCCTTCACCTGCTCGGACTCTTCGAGGGTGCCCAGCATGGTGTCGTGGGCGAAGGCAGCATCGCATTCTCCGGAGTCCAGGGACAGCAGCGAGGCGTCATGACCGCCGGTCAGAATCTGCTTCAAGTCCTGCTCCATGTCGAGGCCCTCGTCCATGATCCCCTTCATCGGCACGAGGTAACCGGAGGTGGAGGCCTTGTCGACGAAGCAGACGTTCTTGCCCTTGAGGTCGCTGAGGCCCTTGATGTCCGAACCCTTCTTGACGTAGGCCAGAGACGTGTAGGCCGGGGCCTTGTCTGCGTCGTGGGTCGGAGCGGCTGCCGGTTCCATGTCGATGCCGGAGTCCTTGGCGATGACATAGGCGAACGGGCCGAACGAGGCGGCATCGATCTGGCCTGCGCGCATCCCCTCGATGACGGCCGCGTAGTCGGAGGCATTCTGGAACTCGACCTTCTTGCCGGTCTCCTCCTCGAGCAGAGCGGTGACGTTTTCGAAGGTCGACTCCAGCGTGGAGGAGGACTCGGCAGGGACTGCGGCGAAGGTGATGGTGTCACCCTCGTCGCCTGAGGAGCCGCAGGCGGCAAGCAGAGGAAGCGCGAGGGCTGCAGCCGTGAGTGAGCGGACGGTGCGGGATCGGAAACGTGGGAACAGGGCCATGGGCGGCCTGCCTTTCGAGTGGTCGGGATGATCGCTTGGTGCCATTCTTCGACAACTCGAAACAACATGTCTATACAATTCGTGCCTGTTCACCGATCTGACATGACAACTTCACCGGCGGTTGGGGTGAGGGGAGATGAATGCGGCGCAGGTCTCGTTCCCGTCGCGGCTGTGTCCCCACCGAGGATGCGGTCCGCGATCCCGAAGGACAGGGTCATCCCGATGCCCGAGGTGACCACGGCGACCGTCGTCTGCTCATCGGGGTGTTCGAGGATCAGGTTGGTCTCGGCGCTGTCCGCATACTGGCCGAGCCACCGTTGGTGAACGAGGGGTTCAGCGATGCCGAGCATGCTGGTGGCGCGCTCGAGCAGCAGGTTGCCGACGTGTTCGTCGATGAAGGGCTCAGGACTGAGGGCATAGGCGTGGGAGTCGCCGACGAGCAGTCCGTCGGCGATATCAGTGACCATGAGGTTGGCGATGACATCGACGAGCTCGGGTTGCCGTTGGGCGAGATCCTCCCGCAGAGCCGATGCCCCGGGCATGGCGGCGAAACCGTCGTAGCGGGCCAGCGAGGTGCCAGTGAGCATGGCGAACCCTGCGGGGGTCTGCGGCGGTCGCTCGATCAGGGACATGACGAGCGTGCAGATGCGCACCCCATGTGTCTCGGCGATCCGGGGGAACAGGGAGGTGAGCTGGTAGCCGGGACAGACGACGACCTGCTTGCCGTGGACATCGCCTCGGTTGGTGGACACGGTGCCGCCGCCCACCTCGGTGACGGTGGTGTTCCAGGTGAAATCGACACCTTCACTGGCCAGCCAGTCGGCAATTGCGGGGGCGGCCTCACGCGGGTCGACTCGCATGTCCAGGGGCAGGTGGGCCCCGCCGATCGCGCCCAGGCTCGGGTTCCCGATGGCCGCAGCCACCTCCTCTGCGCTGAGCATCGTTGCCTGATCCGGACCCCGGTGATCGGCGAATTCCTGGAGGACGCGAAGCTCTGGTTCGGTCATGGCGGGAATGAAGGAGCCGGTCTCTGCGGCCCAGATTCCGGTCGCGGCGGCGACCTCTCGCCAGCCGGCACGAGACTTCATGGCCAGGTCCTGGGCTGCGTCTGCCTGTCCGGTGAAGCACGCGTGTCCGAAGTTCTGGATGGAGGAGCCCACAGGGCGAGCGGAGCGATCGATGACATGGACCCTGCGGCCCTGCTGGTGTGCGCGGAATGCGGTGGCCAGGCCCAGGATTCCGGAGCCTACGATGATGAGATCTGATTTCGACATTCCCCCATCTTGGTCGCTCTCTGCCGTACGATGACCACATGTATGTACAAGTTTGACGATTGTTCATCTGAACGTGATGTCGAAGATCCCGAGGAGCACTCTCGGTTCATTCGGCGGGAATAGGAAGTAGAGGAGAGCCCCGCTCGAACCGCAGCACCCTTGGAAGCACGTGCCCCCATCCCCGACCCCGACGAGACCAGCACACATGACTCAGCAGCGCACGCGACAGCAGCACGACGAGATCGCACATTACCTGCGAACGGCGATTCGTGAGGGCTATTTTCAGCCCGGGGACGAACTTCCCTCCGAAGCAGAGCTCACCCGGAAGTTCACCAGTTCCCGCGGCCCGGTTCGACAGGCGATGTCGACTCTGCGGACTGAGGGACTGATCTCCTCCGGGAGAGGGCGCCGGACGGTCGTCCTCGACAATGTGCCCACCCAGTCCTTCGACGACATCATCTCGTTCTCCCAGTGGTGCCACAACGCCGACATCGTCCCGGGTCAGTGCACCCAGTGGGTCATTCGAAGGCCCGCCGAGAAGTCCTTGGCGGCGAGCCTGCGCATCCCCGACGGTGATCCGGTCGTCTCCGTGTTCCGGCTCCGCCTCATGGATGATGTGCCCACCATGGTGGAGCGTTTGAACTATCCCCTCGAAGTCGGGCGCCACGTGCTTGCCTTCGACACCGATTCAGGTTCGATCTACCAGGAACTCATCGACCAGGGCGTCGACATCAGTCGAACCTCACGGACCATCGATGCGATCGGAGCCAACGAGGACGATGCCGCTCTGCTCGAGGTTCCGGTCGGCACGCCGCTGCTGCGGGTTCGCCGGCGCGCGTTCACGAGCGCCGGCGAACTGATCGAGTCCTCGGACGACCGCTATCTTCCGTGGAAGGCCAGCTTCACGATGAACTCCACCAGGGGCAACCCCAGCTCGATGGCCCTGACGTCGACCCACCTCGGCGACGTCTGATGATGAGGTCCTCGGCACCCTGCGATAGATTCACGAGACCCACAGAACCAACACCGTGGATGGGATGATGAACACGACGAGCAGCAGCCCCAGCAGCATGAACCTGCGCCAGGAGATCTCCACGCCCATGCGACTGAGCCGCTGATGCCACAGCAGGGTGGCCAGTGACGCCCACGGTGAGACCAGGGGTGCGAGGTTGACCCCGATGAGCAGCGCACCCATCCGCAGCGGAGTCTCAGCGGCCGTCGACAACGCCAGGAACGCAGGGAGATTGTTCACGGCATTGGCGCCGAGAGCACCGAACGCCGCCAGCCGCAGCAGAGCCCAGAAGTCCTCGCCGGAACCCGAAGCCGCGGTCAGAGCAGAAGTGAGCCCGTGGGCCTCGGCCGCCGTGACGAGCACGAAGAGACTGCCTGCGAAGACGACCGTGCGCCACGGCACCAATCCGAATCCGAGTACATCCCTGTTTCTGACGGCGAATGCCGCGACCAGGACCAGGGCTGCGCCGCAGGCCACGACCGCGACCGGGAGTCCGGACACGAGCAGCGGCAGCATCACTGCAACGACGATCAAGCCCACCACCAGCAGAGGGCGGTCCGAAATCCGGGTCCGCTCCGATAGTTCGAATCGGCCGGTGAGGGAACCTCGGTGGATGAGAGTGAGCATCCCGATGGTCATGACCACGGCTACGAGAGCGGGTACCCACAGTGCGCGAACGAAGGCGAACGGAGTGCTGCCGAAGGTATCGGCGGCGAGCAGATTGGTCAGGTTCGACACCGGCAGGAAGAGGGAGGCCGTGTTGGCCAGCCACACCGTCGCCAGGGCGAACGGCAGCGGCGAGCGCCCGACATGTCTGGCCAGCACCACGATGATCGGAGTGATGAGCACCGCTGTGGTGTCCAGTGACATGAAGGCCGTAGTCAGGGTGATCATGATGAGGACGAAGATCCAGAGCAGCATCACCCGGCCGCGACCCCAGGCGGCCAGCTGTTCGGCGATGACGGTGAAGACGCCGGCGGTGCTGGCGAGCTCGGCGACGATGGTCATGGCGACGACGAAGATCAGTACGGGGCCGGTCGTCGTGGCCAATTCGGCGGCGTCGGCGAAGGGCAGCAGGCCAGTGGCGACGACGACAACGGCCGCGCCCAAGAAGACCCAGGGCACGATCCTGGTCACACGCTGAGGGGAAGGGACTGAACTCGCTTCGCTCACATCTGCACAGTAGTCCGCAGGAGCCCGTCAGAGCGAGATCTCTGACATCTCGGCTCAACTCGGGACGCGGTGTCCGACCACCCAGCGGGCGTCCGTGACCGTCGGGCTCAACCGGCGAACCAGCCGATGAGCACCTGAATGGTCACCCAGATGGTGAGAAGTGTCGTCGCCACCAGGATGATGTTCACGAACAGATTGACCTTGTGCTTGCCGAAATGGCTCGTCTTGTTCGCCAGGATCAGCAGCCCGATGGCCACGAGCGGAACGATGATGGCCTGCAGTCCGGTGACGAACACAGCCATTTCCACAAATCCCGGCGTCCCAGGCACGGACCACAGGATGGGGGAGATGAGGATGAAGAGGCTGAACCATTTGAACAGAGGATCATCTTCGAACTTGGTGCCGTACTGTTCGCGCCTTGAAGGGAGGATGATGTGCAGACAGTCGATGATCACCTTCGGGAAGCCATTGGCGAAGCCGATGACGCTGCTGTAGAGAATGCCGAAAGCACCCAAGTAGAAGATGACTCCGCCGAAGGCTCCGAGATGAATGGTCAGAGCTTGTGAGATGTCATCGAGGCTTGAGACCTGGATTCCCTGGGGCCTGAGGATCTCGGCGCCCACCACCCAGATGGAGAGGCTGATGACGATGGCGGCGGAGATGCCGAACACGCCGGTGTTGGCCGGGATTCCGAAGCCGATGGTTCCCTGAATGAGCTCGCCGACATCGGGGACCGAGTAGATTGCCAGCCCGAGGAAGACCACCGTCATCATTGCCAGCAGGAGCTTCATGCCCTTTTCGATGGTGTTGTAGACGTTGCGGCCGATGACGAAGATGCTGGCCACGACCAGAATGCACGACCACAGGAACGGGTTGCCGACAGTGACGATTTTGGCGACCGCCTCACCTGCGCCCTTGATCATGCAGCCATTGAGAAGGTGACCGCTGATGAGTGCTGCAATGCCGATCGCCCATGGATAGAACCTCGACACATGCGCGGCAAGGAATTCTGCTCTAGCCAGTGACTGAAACCATGAATAGGGTGGGCCCATGGCACATCCGCAGATGTTCGACCCCGACGACCCGCAGCTGGCGCGCCTCCGAGAGATCGCTTTGAGCCTTCCCGAGGTGCAGGAGAAGGTCTCGCATGGGCGACCTGCGTTCTTCACGAAGAAGATCTTCGCTCACTTCGGAGGCACACGGAAGCTCGTCACGGGTGGCATGGAACAGCATCCGCAGGCGCTGCTCATTCTGCCTGATCCGATGGACGCCGAGGTGCTGATGGAGCGACCGGATGCCTTCGTTCCCATGTACCTGGGTCCGACCGGGTGGATCGGTCTCGAAATGGAGAGCCTCAATGAGGACGAGGTTCGTGAGCTGCTGACCGATTCCTATCGGAATACCGCTCCGGCAGGTCTGGTCCGCCAGTTGGCTTCGGAGGCGCCGCCTTCGCAGACGTAGCTATCCTCGAACACATGAGCAATCGCATTGTCATCACCACGGACTATCTCCGCCCAGGCGGCACCGTCGATACAATGCTGCGGGAGCGCGGCCTCGAACCGGTCTACTCACCTGCGAGGGGAACTCGCACAGATGATGAGAAGCTGGCGCTGTTCGCCGGTGCCGTCGGCGCGATCGCCGCGAGTGAACCGGTGACGGCTCAGATGCTTGCGGCCGCTCCCACCTTGAAGGTCATCGCCCGTGCCGGAGTCGGCTACGACAATGTCGACATCGATGCGGCGGGCGAACTCGGCATCCGTGTCTGCAACACACCGGGAGTCAACCATCACGCGGTCGCCGAGATGACGCTTGCCCTCATGCTCTCCTGCGCCCGGCGTCTCGGCTCTGTGTTCGAGGACGTGGGCAAGGGTGTTTGGCCACGTGAGGCGGGAACAGAGCTGCGAGGAAAGACGCTGGGCGTCATCGGCTACGGGCCCAGCGGCCGAGCGATAGCGGCTCTCGGTGCGGCCCTGGGCATGCGAGTCCTCGTCTCCACTGCCCACCCCGACGTAGGCACCGACGTATCGCCGAGCGTTGAGTTCGCTGACTTCGACGCGACGATCGGCTCCGCCGACTACCTGACTCTCCACAGTCGGGCGGGTAAGGGCGATCCGATCGTCGATGCGGCGAGCTTCGCTGCGATGAAGAACTCCGCGATCCTCGTCAACACGGCCCGCGGCTCCCTCGTCGATGAAGAAGCGCTGGTCGCCGCACTCAAAGCCGGTGAGATCGCCGGCGCAGGGCTCGACGTGTTCCAGTGTGAACCTCTCGTGGCGGACAACCCGCTGCGGGCGATGAGCAATGTCGTCATCACTTCCCACCTCGCCGGACAGACGCTGGAGGCCAGGGAACGCGCCGGGGTCGCGGCAGCTCAGGCCGTCATCGACGTGCTCGACGGGAAGACGCCCAGGGGCACGGTCGTCTGAGCTCAGTGTGCATTCAGCGTACCGAGACACGGGTGGAGCGCCGAGACTGCTGTGCACACGCAACGGTTACGACGCTCCGCCGTTGTCTCGACGCCGCACGGCCAGAGGGCCACTTACCTCGCTGCCGCGTGACCTCTGGCCCGAACCACCTCGGCGGTCATAGGGTTGGGGCATGTCCACTTCAGAGCACAGCTCAGCGATTCCGACCCTTGAACTCAACGACGGGGCGACCATCCCCCAGATCGGCCTCGGCACATACGCCATGCGCGACGCCGAGGGGATCGGCGCGATCATTGCCGGCATCGACAACGGATACCGGCTCCTCGACACTGCAGTCAACTACGAGAATGAGCGCGAAGTCGGTCGGGCCGTCATCGATTCCACGGTCGGTCGGGACGAACTCTTCATCACGAGCAAGGTTCCGGGTCGTCATCACGGCTTCGACGAAACGATCGCCAGCACCGAGGAATCTCTGGCCAGGCTCGAACTCGAGCGCCTCGACCTTCATCTCATCCACTGGCCCAACCCCAGCGTAGGCAAATACGTCGAGACCTGGCGCGGACTCATCGAACTACGCGAACGCGGCCTGGTGACCTCGATCGGAGTCTCGAACTTCACCGAGCCCATGCTCGAACAGCTCATCGCGGAGACCGGGGTGACTCCGGCGGTCAACCAGATCGAACTCCACCCCTACTTCCCGCAGAGCACGCTCATCGCCTTCCACGAATCCATCGGCGTCCAAACAGAATCCTGGTCACCGCTGTACCGCGACCAGGGTCTGTTCGACGAGGCTCCCATCGCCGAGGCGGCTCAGGCTCATGGGGTCGAGCCGGCTCAGGTGGTTCTGCGCTGGCACCTCGAGGTCGGCAGCCTGCCGATCCCGAAGTCGGCCAACCCTGACCGGCAGAGGCTCAACGCCGATATCTTCGGCTTCTCTCTTGCTCCCGACGAGGTGGCTGCCATCTCCGGCCTAGAGCGCGGTCGGATGAAGAACCGTGACCCGCTGACCCACGAAGAGATGTGAGCAGTCACCTGGGCTGAACGGTGACCGAGGTTGAACGCTCACTGGGGCTCGGCGAAGACTTCGCCGAGCCCCATGCTGCTTGGTCCGGGAAGTGATCGTCCGGCCTGCTGACCATTCGCCTCGAAACTCTGCAGAAGATAGGCGATGAGCCGTCGTGAGAGGTCGTGAGCATGTTCGGGTGGGGCCCCGCTGACGCCGCCGTTGGCGAGGAAGATCAGCATGAGGTCGCTGGGACTGAAGTCGGGTCGGAGCCTGCCTGCCTGCTGAGCACGATCGACCAGGTCTGCGAAGGCCGCTTCCGCGTGCAGGCGCTTCTCATCAATTCCCGCGTCCTCGGCGAAGGCTGAGAGGAACGCCTCGGTGAACCCGCGATCCTCGATCTGCATTCGGCCGAGATCTTCGACGAAAGTACAGAACCCATTCCAGGGATCTGGATCGGCCACGGCGTCGCCGAGGACCGATTCGCAATGTGTGAGCTGAGTGGCGAACACTTCGGAGATCAGTGATCGGCGATCAGGGAAGCGTCGGAACAGGGTTGCGGCGCCCACTCCTGCCCGACGGGCAATCGCGGTCATGGGCACGTCGATGCCACGCTCGGTGAAGATCTCGCGCGCCGCTGCGAGGATCCGCGCTCTGTTGTCCGCGGCATCCGCACGCAGCTTGGGGCGGTCGATCTGAGTCGTCTCGGCCATTTCTTCTCTCACTTCCGTGAAAACGGAATGCGGCGATGGGATCACTGCTTAGTCTATATGTAAGTGGAAACCATCTTCCACATATTGTGGAGAGTTGAGAAGCGCCGAACGGTGCAGAGGAGAGACGCAGATATGAAGATTCTGATGTTCGGTCGCGGAGTCATTTCGACACTGTACGGATGGGCCCTGGAGAAGGCAGGAAACGAGATCGACTTCTATGTCCGCCCCGGACGATCGGACGATTTCGGGTCCTCGGTCGATCTGGACATCAGGGACGGCCGGGCCTCTGGGAAAGGGAAGCCGGTTCACGAGAATTGGCCCATCACGCTGCGAGAGGACCTCGAACCGGATCACGACTACGACCTCATCATCGTCAGCGTCAATCACGACCAGTTGGATACCGTGATCGACTTCCTCAGCAGCCGAGTCGGCCGAGCCACCGTCCTCATCTTCAATAACATCTGGGCCGAGCCTGCTGCCGCCGTGGCTGGTCTGCCCCGCGAGCAGATCGTCTGGGGGTTCCCGGGCGGAGGAGGTGGGTATTCCGGCAACTCCCTGCACGGCGGATTCGTCAAGAGCATATTCCTCGGCGACATCGATGGTTCGAGCCGCACCGACAGACATCGAGCCATCCGAGACCTCTTCACCACGGCCGGGTTCTCAATCTCCGAGGTGAAAGACTTCCGCAGCTGGCTGTGGTTCCACTTCATCCTCGATGCCGGAATCATGATCGGATGGCTGCGGATGGGAAGCTTCGACGCGCTCGTCCGCTCGCGCCCCGCACTGCAGGAAGTTGTGCGACTTGTGCGGGAGATGATCCCGGTGCTCACAGCGAAGGGCGGCACCTCGAGACTCGGCGCTGCTGCGGCGACATATATTCCCGCAGGAGCTATCGGCTTCGCGATGCAGAAACTGCTCACCGGCGACAACATGTTCAGCGTCATCATGGACCAGGCGCAGTCCACCGGCCATATCAACTATGAGGCGCAAGCCGTCTACCCTCGCGATGTCCTCGCCGACGCCCGACGGTTGGGAGTCGCGGTTCCGAAGCTGGCGGAGAATGAGCCGGCCTTCAGGTAGGCCTCGGCGCGGTAAGGAGGCCTCGGCGCGGTAAGGAGGCCTCGGCGCGGTTAGGGGGTATCGAATCGTCGATATCGCCGAGGTGGTGACGTCGTCCGTGTGAGAATGTTCCTTGTGAGATCCCAGCCGCAGAGCCGACGCACACTGAACTCCCGCGGCCCGAGGGGGTCGTGCGAGGCGCGGAGTTCGAGCGCGCCGCAAGATCCGGGTGCATCGCGTGGTCAACGTGCCCTGCGCGGGGCCGGCGCTGCAGTGTTCGCCACCTTCGTGGCACTGACTTCTCACGTGGTCGGAGGCGGTTCCCTGCCCACGGCAATGGGTGTCGTGGTGCCCCTGGCTCTGTCGACTCTGGTCTGCGTTCTCCTTACCGGCCGGCGGTTGTCATTGCCGCGGCTGTCCCTGTCCGTGCTGGCCAGTCAGTCACTGTTCCACCTGCTCTTCTCCGTCTTCACCCCGATGTCCGGGAACCACGCGCCGACGAACGCCGTTGCACAGCATGCGCTGCACCATTCTGATCCGGCCGCCACGGCCGCAATGATGTCCGGGGCAGGACACGGGGCGATGCCCGGAATGTCCGGTGCAATGACAGCGTCGAGCACAAGCAGTGGCATGCATGCACATGCTTCACCGGCGATGCTCCTGGCGCACCTCGTCGCGGCCGTCCTCACCATCGCCGTGATCTACTGGGCGGAAGCACTGCCGACGAAGATCAGCAGTTTTCTCCGACTCGTCATCCACGCACTTCTGCCCACTGCGGTGCGGCCGATGCCGGTTCCGACCGGACCCAGGCCCCACCTCGGCGTCTCCCGGATCCTGCCTCGCCACCTCGGCGTTCTGCGCTCTCCTGTCCTCACCAGAGGACCACCCGTGGAAGCTTTCTGACCTCAAGATCTCTGACCTCAGCGCCGGCGGACTTCCGTTGGCGCGCGCTCGCCTGACCGCCTTTCAGCGCGGTCGAGCGCACTCCACAGAAAGCTTCACCATGACCACACCTGTTTCATCCCTGCCCGAAACCGGGCGGACCACTCCACGAACACCCCGCCGAGGCTGGTTCGGCCAACTCCTGCGCCGTCTCCACTTCTACGCGGGAATCTTCGTCGGTCCCTTCATCCTCATCGCCGCACTCAGCGGCGCCCTGTATGCGATCAGCCCGCAGATCGAAGAGGTCGTCTACGCAGATGAGCTGACCACACAGGCGACAGGTCCCGTCCTGCCGCTGGCCGACCAGGTCGCGGCCGCGACAACCTACACCGGGGGAGGCGAGGCCATCAGCGCTGTGCGTCCGGCACCGGAACCCGGAACCACGACCCGGGTGATGTTCGAGGACCCGAACCTGGACGAGAGCGAATCCCGGGCGATCTTCATCGATCCCACCACCGCCGAGGTCAAGGGCGACCTGACCGTGTACGGGACCTCGGGGTCCCTGCCGTTGAGAACCTGGGTCGATCAGCTGCACCGCAGCCTTCACCTCGGCGACTTCGGGCGCTACTACAGCGAACTCGCCGCATCTTGGTTGGGCATCATCGCAGTCGCGGGACTGTGCCTGTGGGTGATGCGCGCCCGTAAGACGCGGAATGCTTCAGTGATGCTGCGGCCGAACATGAAGCACAAGGGCATTCGCCGCACCTTCTCATGGCACGCCTCTGTCGGAGTGTGGGCGGCGATCGGGATGCTGTTCCTGTCCGCCACCGGCATCACCTGGTCCCAGCTGGGTGGAGACAATGTGACGAAGCTGCGGGCGGCGCTGGACTGGTCGACGCCTGCGGTCTCCACGGATCTCGATCGAGAATCGGCAATGGGGGAGTCGGGCGCTGGAGGGCAGGCAGGCCAAGAGGGGCAGGCAGGCCACGAGGGGCAGGCAGGTCACGCGGGCCACGCGGGCCACGAGGGCCACGACGACGGCGCTCACATGGGACAAACTGGTGCGACTGATGCTGGCGGAATCGACCCGGCCGATTTCGACATGACTCTGGCCATGGCGCGCGATATCAACGTCAACACCGGACTCGTCGAAATTCTACCTCCGGTCGATGCTGATTCGGCATGGGTCGTCCAAGAGATCCAACGCAGCTTCCCCACCGAGGTCGATGCCGTGGCGGTCGATGCCAAGACCATGGAGATCACCGACCGCGTCGACTTCTCCGACTACGGGTTCGCGTCGAAGCTTGCGCGGTGGGGCATCGACATGCACATGGGAACCATGTTCGGCCTGGCCAACCAGATCGTCCTCGTCGTCCTCGCAATCGCAATCGCGTCCATGGTCGTGTGGGGCTATGTGATGTGGTGGCAGCGCCGACCCAAGCATGATCCGAGCAAGAAATTCGGCGTCACACCTGTCCGTGGTGCGCTGACGAAGGCATCCTGGTGGTCGGTGGCTGCAGTCGCGCTCGTTGCGGTGGGGATCGGGGTATTCCTGCCGATGGTGGGGATCAGCCTTGTTGGGTTCCTCATTGTTGACGGTGTGCTGGCGATGTGGGCTAGGAGGCGAGCCCGCAGGTGAGACCAGAACGCCGGACCGACTGATCTCGGTCCGGCGTTCATTTCCTGCTTGCAGATCAGCCCCAACCGGGGACGACGAAGATGAGCCAGGTGACGATCGGTGCGATGAGGACCATCGAGAAACCCCACCTCATGAGCTGCTTGAAGACCTGATCACGCTGCTCCTCCGGCGAGTTCGCGACGACCAGTGCGCCCGATGTGGAGAAGGGGCTCGAGTCGACCACCGAGGACGAGATCGCCAGGGCGATGATCATCCCGATCTCTCCGATGGTGCCGGTGAGCAGGAACGGCACGGCCAGTGGGATGAGAGCTCCGAGGATGCCGGTTGTTGAGGCGAAGGCCGAGACGACGGCACCGATGAAGCAGATGAGCAGCGCCGCGAAGAGCGGAGCTCCCATGCCGGCAACGAGGTTGCCCAACCAGTCGATGGTGCCCAAGCGCTCCATGAGTTCGACGTAGGTGACGATGCCGCAGATGAGGAGCACCGTGGGCCAGGCGATCTTGCTGACCGCGCCCTTGCTCACCTTCGGTGAGAAGAACGAGATGATGACGGCGATGCAGATCGCTGTGAAGCCGACGTCCTGGTTCAGCGGCGGAACCACCATGACAGCCAGGACGATGAGGCCAATGAGGGTGACGATGCGATTGCGATCCAGCGTGGTCACCGGTTCATCGATGTCTTCGTCCTTGACCATGGTCGTCTGCACCGACCTGCGTGCAGCGCGACGCTGCGGATCATTGCGGGGGACTTTCGGCTGAGCGCCGGACCCGGTGCCACCGCTGTCACGTGCCCCATCGTCGGCATTGGCGTCGGTGCCGTGGGTGTCTTCCAGGCCGTGGCCCATATCCCGCTTGCCCAGCAGGTCGCGTCCGCCGAAGAGGAAGAAGCAGATGAGGCCGAGCAGGAAGTTGAAGACGAAGGAGGCGAGGAACAGGAGTATGGGGCTGCCAGGCAGGTCGTTGCGTTCGACGACCTGGTTGGTGATAGTACCGAAGATGCTCAGCGGTGAGAAGCCGCCGGCAGTGGCCCCGTTGATGATCATGAGACCCATCAGCAGCGGCCGGATGTCGTAGCGACGGGCGAAGCCCATGCCGATCGGAGCGATGATCGCGATGGCGGCGGGAACGACGGAGCCGAAGCCCGAGAGGAGCGCGGTGACGACGAAGAACACCCACGGGATCAGGGCGATTCTGCCTCCCACCGCCTTGACGAGGACATGAACCAGCCAGTCGACCGTTCCATTGTCCTTCGCCAGAGCGAACAAATACGTCACGCCGACGAGTATGAGGAAGAGGTCGGCCGGGAAGCCGGACAAGAGCGTGTCGGCATCCTCCCCGAGGACGAAGGTGCCGAAGAGGAAGGTCGCCATGAGCGCCAGCGCACCCATATGGACCGAGACGAAGGTGGCGATGACGAACAAGGCCACGAGGACGAGGATGGACGCGAGTTCAAGAGACACAATTCGCTCCAATGCGATGTGTAGAGTCGCCGGAACAGCCTCTTTGCCGCCCCGTACTTTCCATGATGCGGAATCTTGATGGACCTTTTGTGAAAGTTTGCCCCTATCGGCCTGACGAGTCAAGGGTTTCCTGACTAATGGGAAAAGGCAGCCGTCGATGCGCATGATTCTTGCATTCGTGCTGGTGAGGGAATCGCGGTCCACTCTGCGTACTGCCCATTTTCTGATCTCGCTCCTTGTGGTAGCGTAAAATGAAACCTTTGTATCGCATCGTGGAATCAGAGAGGATTCTCCGACGATGAACCCGACAGCAGAAGTCATCAGACACCGTTTCGCCAGCTCGGTCGTGACGAGCCTCGCCCCTCTGCGTCCGGCTCTCACCCATCCGTACTCTGCTCCTCGGCATCTCCTGGCCGCTCGGCCGAACTCGACTCACACTCCGTGCCGATCGGCACGCGAAAGGGATGGAAGATCATGACACACAGCGGACGGCACTTTCTGCAGATCCCAGGGCCCAGCAACGTCCCCGACTCCGTGCTGCGAGCCATGTCCATGCCCACGATCGATCATCGGGGACCGGACTTCCAGGAGCTCTTCTCTCAGGTCCTCACCGGAGTCGCCGATATCTTCGGCACCTCCAACCAGGTCATCATCTACCCCGCTACCGGCACCGGAGCCTGGGAAGCCGCCTTGGTCAACACGTTGAGCCCAGGCGATGAAATCCTCTGCTACGAGACCGGCCACTTCTCCAGTCTGTGGAAGGCCATGGCCGAGAAGTGGGGCCTCAAGCCCACAATGATCCAAGGTGACTGGCGCACAGGAGCTGACCCGGAGAAGATCAGCGCAGCCCTGGCCGAGGACACTGCCCACCGGTTCAAGGCAGTCTGCGTCGTCCACAACGAAACATCGACCGGCGTGACGAGCCGCATTCCCGAGATCCGCCGCTCCATCGATGCTGCAGATCATCCCGCACTGCTCATGGTCGACACGATCTCCTCGCTGGGATCCGTGGACTATCGTCACGACGAATGGGGCGTCGACGTCACGGTGTCCGGTTCCCAGAAGGGATTGATGCTGCCACCAGGTATGTCCTTCAACGCTGTCAGCGACAAGGCACTGGCGGCCCATGAGAAATCCACTCTGCCCAAGTCCTTCTGGAACTGGACTGAGATGCTCGCCTCCGGGAAGAATGGGCAGACCCCCTACACACCGAACACGAACCTCCTCTACGGACTCAAGGAATCCCTGCGAATCCTCAACGACGAGGGAATGGACAACGTCTTTGCCCGCCACATCCGCTTCGGCGAGGCAACCCGGGCAGCGGTTGAAACGTGGGGGCTCGAAGTGCTGTGCACGAACGAGAACGAACACTCACCGGTCCTCACCGCCGTGCTCATGCCCGAGGGCTTCGACGCCAACGAACTGCGGGGAATCATCCTCGAGAGGTTCAACATGTCTCTGGGTGCGGGACTGTCGAAACTCAAGGGAAAGATCTTCCGCATCGGCCACCTCGGCGACCTCAGCGACCTGACACTGGCCGGAACCCTCTCCGGCGTGCAGATGGGCCTGCAGCTGGCAGGGGTCAAGGTCAATCCCTCGGGCGTGGAAGCCGCGCTCGACATCCTCCGGGACACGTGAGGGGCGGCCCCACCTGCACGGCAACGCTTCACTCAATGAGTCAGCCTCCGCACGATCGATTGGTGAGAAGACAATGGGCGACTTCATCGCAGACCTGACCCACAGCATTGCAGGCACGGTCGACACCTCGGCACGCAGGCGAGCCGAATACGCGGTCGACGCCTCGAACTACCGCGTACCTCCGCAGGCCGTCGTCTTCCCGACGACGACGGCCGATGTCGCTGCCATCCTCGATGTGGCACGGTCCCATGAAGTGCCGATCACCTCCCGCGGCGGAGGCACGTCTCAGGCAGGCAATGCCATCGGGACCGGCGTCGTCATCGACTTCTCCCGACACCTCAATCGGGTCCTCGACATCGACCCCGTCGCCAAGACCGCACGTGTTGAGCCCGGTGTTCTCATGAGCGATCTGCAGAAGGCCGGTGTCCCGCACGGTCTGCGCTTCGGACCCGATCCGTCGACGAAGAACCGTGCCACGATCGCAGGCATGATCGGCAACAACTCCTGCGGACCACACGCGATCTCCGCGGGACGCACCGTTGACAACGTCGTCGAACTCGACGTCATCGATGGGCTGGGACGACGCTTCACCGCTGGAGATGGACTCACCCCGGTACCCGGGCTGTCCGATCTTGCGGCGAGCCACCTCGGCGTCATCCGCACCGAATTCGGCCGCTTCAGTCGACAGGCGTCGGCCTATGCGCTGGAACACCTGCTGCCGGAGAACGGACCCAATCTCGCACGGTTCCTCGTCGGCAGCGAGGGCACTCTGACGACGACGATGGAAGCTGTGGTATCCCTCGGGGACGTGCCGAACTCACCGACCGTCCTGGCCCTGGGCTACCCGGACATGTTCGTCGCCGCCGACGCGGTTCCACGTGTGCTGCCCCACGGACCACTTGCCGTCGAAGGCATCGACTCTCGCCTCATGGACATGGTCCGCGCCCACAAGGGCAAGGACGCGGTCCCCGAACTCCCCGCTGGTTCCGGGTGGCTGCTCATCGAGGTCGCCGGAGCCACCGCTGCGGAGGCTGTTGCGAACGCGCAGGTCATCGCCGACGATTCCGGCACAGATTCCTACCGGATCATTCCCGCCGGCCCAGAGGCCTCGACTTTGTGGGGCATCCGGGCCGACGCCGGGGGACTGGCTGGACGCACCGAGAAGGGCGACCCGGCCTGGACAGGATGGGAAGATGCCGCGGTTCCCCCGGACGTCCTCGGCGACTACCTGCGTGAGCAGGACGAGCTCATGAACAGCTACGGGGTCGTCGGACTGCCCTATGGCCACTTCGGCGACGGGTGCGTCCACATGCGCACGAATTTCCCCTTCGACCAGCCGGAGGGCACCGAGATCTTCCGCAGCTTCCTCATGGAGGCCGGCCGACTCGTCACCAAGTTCGGAGGATCTGCCTCCGGTGAACACGGTGACGGTCGCGCCCGCTCCGAACTGCTGGCACTGCAGCACTCAACCGAAGCCATCACCGCATTGGAACAGGTCAAACGCCTCTTCGACCCGAAGATGCTGCTCAACCCCGGCATCATCGTCGATCCGCTGCCACTCGACCAGGATCTGCGCCGGCCGCAGGCGATCTCGATCCAGGCGGCAGGCGGGTTCTCCTTCTCCCATGACAAGGGAAGCTTCACCGATGCGGTGCACCGCTGTGTGGGGGTCGGCAAGTGCCGTGCGGATACCACTGGTTCCGGTGGTTTCATGTGCCCGTCCTATCTGGCCACGCGCGATGAGAAGGACAGCACTCGGGGACGCGCCCGCGTACTTCAGGAGGTCACCAACGGCGGCCTCATCAACGACTGGAACTCCGCAGCCGTGCACGAATCGCTGGACCTGTGTCTGAGCTGCAAGGCGTGTGGCAGCGACTGCCCTGCGGGTGTCGACATGGCTCAATACAAGTCCGAAGTCCTCCACCGCACGTACAAGGGAAAGGTCCGACCGCTCTCCCACTACTCGCTGGGATGGCTGCCCATGTGGGGCAAGGCCCTGACCGCGGTTCCGGGAGTCAGTGCAATCGCGAACGCAGCACTGTCGTTGAGGCCGTTGGCCAAACTCGTGCTGGCAGGTGGCGGGATGGACACCCGGCGCGGCATGGTCAGCTTCAACGCTCAGCGCTTCTCCCGCTGGGCGAAGAGGAACGTCACGGAGGCCCAGGCCCGTGACGAGTTGGTGGGAGAACACTATGTGCGCAGCTCAACGGTGCAACGCGGACACCGGCCGCAGGTCCTTCTCTGGGCGGACTCATTCTCCGAGTACCTCTCGGATGCCGGGGCCAAAGCGACCGTCGCAGTGCTGGAGGCCGCCGGTTTCGAAGTTCTGCTGCCGGAGTCACAGGCATGCTGCGGCCTGACTCTGATCTCCACCGGTCAGCTTGATGCGGCACGGGCCCGGCTGACCCACACCATGGAGGTGCTGGTCCCGTATGCGCAGAAGGGGATCTCCATCGTCGGCATCGAGCCGAGCTGCACCGCTGTACTGCGCAGCGACCTGAAGGACCTGTTCCCCGATGACACTCGGGCCAGCCTGATCGCGGCGCGCACCTCCACCATCGCTGAGGTGCTGGTGGAGTCGGACATCGATGTGCCCGATCTGTCCGGCCGGACCATCGTCGTCCAGCCGCATTGCCATCAGCATTCGGTCATGGGCTTCGCCGCGGATCGAAAGATCCTCGAACGCACCGGAGCCACCATCCGCGAACTGGCAGGGTGCTGTGGGCTGGCGGGCAACTTCGGAATGGAGGCCGGTCACTACGAGGTCTCGGTCGCCGTGGCCGAGAACGCGCTGCTGCCAGGACTGCGTGACGCTCCGGAGAACTCGATCTTCCTGGCCGATGGCTACTCGTGCAGAACCCAGGCGAATGATCTCGCCGAAGTGCAGGGCATGACCTTGTCCCAACTGCTGACAGGGGAGGCTGCGGGCTCCGACCACTCCGCGAGGGCGAAGCGGCTGCCGGAGGGTGTCGGGGCCTGATGGCCTGAGCGCTGATGGTGCTGGGTATCGGGGCTGTGCCTGACCAGGCCGCGGCCGACACGCTCCGGAACGCACAGGTGCGACGCATCAGATTGATGCGTCGCACCGCAGCGCACACGCGTTGCTTGTTCGTGTCCTCAGCTCCGTGGGGTCAGCGAAGTGTGTCCTCCTTCGCCGCAGCATCAGCCTTCCGTGTTCTGAGGTTACGGATCACCGCACTCACCAATGGGTAGGCGAGAGCGATGAGAGCCGCGACCGTGAGAATGAGCGAAAACGGACGCTGGAACATGATGAAGAGGTTCCCATCGCCCATCGCCGAGGTCTGGACCAGGTACTTCTCCAACAGCGGGCCCAGCACCAGGCCGAGAACGAATGGTGCCGCCGGGAAGTCGAAACGCTTCATGAAGTAGCCGAGCAGCCCGGAGAAGAACACGATCCACAGTGTGAATGTGTTGTTTCCCAGCGCGAAGGCACCGACGAAGCTCATCATGAGCACGATGGGGTAGAGGAAGACGTACGGAATCCTGAGAATCTGAGCGAAGACCGGAGCCAGCGGCAGGTTGAGCACCAGCAGGATGAGGTTGCCGAAGAAGAAGCTCACCAGCAGACCCCAGACCAGGTCAGGTTCCTGTTGAAAGAGCAGAGGGCCCGGCTGGAGTCCGAAGATGACGAAGGCCCCCAGCAGCACCGCAGTCGTTCCGCTGCCGGGGATCCCGAGTGCAAGTGTGGGGATGAAGCTCGCATTGGCGGCAGCGTTGTTCGCAGCCTCCGGCGACGCCACGGCCTCCGGGGCACCCTTCCCGATGAGATGCTTGAACTTGCTCACCTGCTTCTCCACTCCGTAGGCGAGGAATGTGGCCAGAGTGGCTCCGGCGCCGGGAAGGACACCGACGGCAAAGCCCAAGACGGTGCCGCGCGTGGCCGCAGGGGCGGAGCGGGTCAGCTCCTCCTTCGTCACCAGCAGATCCTTGAAACGTGCACGGATGGGTTTCTCACCGCCTCGGCGGATCTGGTGGAGAACCTCACCGACGGCGAAGATTCCGATCATCACGGCAACGAAATCGAGCCCGGAGAGCAGGTTCACGCTGCCGAAGGTGAACCGTGCTGTGGAGAACCCGGATGCCACACCGACCATCGACACGAGGAGGCCTGCCGCGGCCATTGTGATGCCGCGCAGAATGTTCTCGCCGGCAAAGGACACGATCGTGGCCATACCCAACAATATGATCGCGAGATTCTCCGCAGGCCCGAAGTTGAGCGCGAAATGTGCGATCGGTTGGGCCAAGGCCATGAGGCCGATGAGCGAGATGATCGCAGCGAAGAAGGACGCCAGGGCAGAGATCGCCAAGGCGGCTCCTGCTCGGCCTTTGCGCGCCATCTGATAGCCGTCGAGGGTGAGCACGACGCTCGATGCGTCTCCGGGGGTGGAGATGAGGATCGAACTGATCGAAGACCCGTACTGGGATCCGTAGTAGATTCCAGCCAACATGATGAGGGCTGTGACCGGTTCGAAGGCCAGGGTCACGGGCAGAAGAATGGCCACACCCGTGGTGGAGCCGAGGCCGGGGAGCAGCCCGATGACGGTTCCCAGGAGGACGCCGACGAAGCACCATAGAAGGTTTTCTGGGCTGACCGCGGTTTCCAGCCCGAGCATGAGATTGTCGATCATGGAGAGTCCTCAGATCAGTCCGAGCATCCCTGTCGGCATGGGAACCGACAGGACGAGCCCGAAGACGATGTAGACGAAAACGGCTGCGCCGATCGTAGTGGCCGCAGATGTCCACCATTTCTGCTTCTCCACGACGAGGAGCAGGAAGAGGATCGCGGCGGCCAAAGAGATGATGAGACCGATGACGGGTATGAGCGCGAGCGCGACTCCGAACGTGATGAAGATATAGAAGGGTGTGCGGTTGCGCTGCTTCTCAGTCCGCCCGAAGGTGTCAAGGTCACTGTCGGTGCCGTCATCGGAACGAGACTCAGCAATGGAGTCGATCGACTCCGCCGCCCTGGCTTCGATGTCTTCGACCGCAGACATGATGCGACCTCCGGAGGTGCCCACGCGGGCGAAGAAGAGCCGGAAGATCTCAGCCGCAGAGGCGAGGAAGATGAATGCCCCGGTGAGGAAGGGGAGCATTCCCGGCCCGACCTGCCCGCCTTCCACGGTGAGACCGTAGCCGAATCCCATGATGGCGGCCGTTCCTCCGATGACTCCGAGGATCGAAGTCCCGACGATATCGGCGAGATCCGGCTTGTTCCGAGGCGGAATCTTCTCTGTGTCGGTTGCCGTGCTCATCGTGGACTCACCTGCACTCCCGTGGCCGCTCCAGCCGCAGCTCCCGCAGTTGCGCCCGCTCCCGCGACTGCATTGCCGGTATCTGCCGTGGCCCGACGGCTCTCAGCCATTCGCACCGCCAGGTCGAAGGCATGGGTGCTCGGCCCGAGGTCGGCCTTGCCTGTGCCGACGATGTTGTGGGCGGTTCCGTGTGCAGGGGTAGCGATGGGAACCGGAATTCCACCGTGGACAGTGACACCCTGATCGAAGCCGAGCAGCTTCATCGCGATCTGACCCTGATCGTGATACATCGTCACCACACCGTCGTAGTCCCCGCCGACCGCGCGGGCGAAGAGAGTGTCACAGGGGAAAGGCCCCTCGACATCGATTCCACGCGAGCGGGCCAACTCGATGGCCGGGGCGATGTCGTCGATCTCCTCTCTGCCGAACTTCCCGCCCTCACCTGCATGCGGGTTGAGCGCGCAGACGGCCAGGCGAGGCGTCGAGGTGCGCGTCTGCGCCACAACACGATTGAGCAGCTCGATGGTCTCAAGCACCTTGCCGGCACTGATTCCTCCGGCGATCTCCGAAACCGGAACATGCGAAGTGACACGTGCCGTGACGAGCGATTCGATGAAGTTCAGCTCCGAGGTGAAGCCGTCGAAGTCGAGCCGCTTGGCGAACCAACGCAGCTCGTCCTCCTCGGTCATGCCCGCCTGCCCCATGGCACCCTTGTTCAGAGGGAGGAACATCACAGCATCGGCCTCACCGCCGGCGCACAGATCGAGCGCTGTGGCCAGATCGGCCAGAGCGCGCTCGCCTGCGGCGATGCTGACTTCACCGACGGGAATGGCAGGCCCCCGGTAGTCGGTGCCGAGATACTCGATGCCATCGCGATCGGCAATCGTCACCGCCGCAGTTGCGGCGAAGGAGTCCAGTTCCTCAGCCGTCGCTGTGACGAGCAAACGCGCCCGAGCGCGATTGGCGGGATCAGCGAGGAGCCGAGCCATGAGCTCGGGCCCGACGCCGGAGAGATCTCCGGGAACGAGGACGATTCGGGGGATGTCTGGCATCATGATCATTCCCCGATCGCGTCCCGAAGCTCTTTGTCGTTCTCGCCGAGGTAGGTGGCGAAGTCATCGCCGTAGGCGGCGTTGGGCTGCATCATGTTGTCTTCGATGTAGGTCTTATATGCGTCCGACTTCTCAAACTCCTTCGCCTTCTTGATCCAGTACTCCTTCGCCTCCTCGGGAATGTCTTCGGGAGCGATGACACCACGGAACTGTGCGAAGGCGACGTCGATGCCCTGTTCCTTTGCCGTCGGAATATCCTTGAGCTCCGGATATTCGTAGCGTTCATCGGCCGCGGCGCACAGAGGTTTGAGGTCCCCTGACTCCAACTGGCCGGAGACCTCGCCCGGATTGACTGAGATCGCCTCGACCTGGCCGCCGAGAGCCGCGGTGATCGCCTCGGCCCCGGACTCGAAGGGCACTCGATCGAATTTCGCCTTGGTGGCCTTCTCCATCAGGGTGAACGTGATGTTATCGAGACCAGTGGCCCCGGAAATGGCGACGACAGTACGCTCCTTCTTAGCCTTATCCGTGAGATCGGAACAGGTCTTCAGAGGAGAGTCCGCCTTGGTGACGACGAGAGTGTAGTCATCTCCGAGCTTCATGATCGGAGTGAAGCTCTCGTGGGTGAACTCCACATCCTGGGTTGCCGGCAGAGCGAGCATCGCCGTCTCCGTGGCGAGGAGATAGTTCGGATCGCCGCTGCGCCCGAGGAACTCCGAATAGCCGACGGCTCCCGAGCCGCCATCGATGTTCTGAACCGTGATGGTCTTATCGGTGGCCTCCTCCAGCCCCGAGGCAGTGGCACGGCCGGCGATATCGCTTCCGCCGCCTGCGGCGAAGGGCACGATCATCGTGACATTGCCCTTCGGCTCGAATTCTCCGCCGGCGGTATCTCCCGAGGCTTGGCCGCAGGCGCTGAGACCCAATGCGAGAGTGCCGGTCACGGCCGCGGTGGTGAGCAGTTTCTTCGAATGCATTTCCATCTCCCTTGACAGAATTTTCTGTGGTGCCCGATATTGTTTTGCTGATGTTGTAGTCGGCTGGTGTCAGCGTCGACAGCTCAATTGGTCGCAGACAGCGAAGCGCGTACCTCCTCGAGCCAACGATCGGATTCCGGGGTGGCTCCATCGAGCTGGTCGACGATGTCGACGAGGAACGACAGGTTTCCGTGGTCGTCGAATTCGCGTTCGATCTCATCGGGGTCACGACGAAGGATGACGTCGAGCATGCGCGCATGCCTGGCGACGTTGCCGTCGAGATCCTCGATCTCGCGCCTGGCCTGGTTGTTCAGCGCCATGCACATCTGCAGCTGCATCGCCATCGCCCGATACGTCGATTCGATCCTCGCGTGACCGGCCAGGCCGACGACTGCGTAGTGGAATTCGAACCCGGCCGCGACCATGTCGCCTTCGGTGCCGGATTCTGCGATCACTTCCATCGTGCGCAGCGTCTCGCGGCAGCGTTCGACCCTGTCCGGAGCGAGCTCGGGCAGCGTCAGGCTCATGGCCATTCGTTCGAGTTCGCGACGCAGGGTGGCGATCTCAAAGACATCGTGTTGGGAGATCGACATGATCCTCACGCCCTTGCGCGGCACGTGCTCGACGAGACCGGTGTGAGCGAGTTCTTTGAGTGCTTCACGCAGCGGAGGGCGTGAAATGCCCAGTTCTTCGCACAGGCGCTCCTCCACGAGTCGTTCTCCCGGCATGTAGTTTCCTGCCAGGATCGTCCCTTCGAGTGCTTGCCTGGCCAATGTCGCCAAACTGGGTTGAGATGCGATGAGAGTAACCACTTCCGGATAGATCCTCTTTTGTATACAGTAGTGTGAAGACTGTAACGCGGATCACATCAGCAAATCAATGGTTTGTCCAAGGTTGGGCACGTGATTCCTACAGGATCGACGAATATCAGAGGAGGATCTCATGGATGAAACCGAATCCGGCTCGACTGGCGGTAGCGAAGGGCCCCTCTCCGGGGTGACCGTTCTTGAGCTCGGAGTCTTCATGGCCGGACCATTCGCCACGATGCAGCTGGCCGACCTCGGTGCACGGGTGATCAAGATCGAAAACCCGATCGGCGGTGATCAGACTCGGAGCACGGGGCCCTTCATCAACGGAGAGAGCACCCCATACATGCTCATCAACCGGAACAAGGAATCAATCACCCTCGATCTCAAAAGCGAGGTCGGGCAGGAAGCCTTCATGCGACTGGCGGAGACGGTCGACGTTGTGGTGGAGAACATGCGGCCCGGAGTCATGCAGCGCCTCGGCGTCGCCTACGAGAACGTCCGTGAGCGCAACCCCGGGATCATCTACGCCTCGGCATCGGGGTGGGGTCAGGACGGTCCGCTGGCGAAATTGGCCGGGCTCGACATCATGGCCCAGGCCCGCAGCGGGCTGATGAGCATCACCGGCCAACCCGACTCGCCACCGGCCAAGGTGGGTGTGCCTATCTGCGATCTCACCTCGGCGATGTATGTGGCGCTTGCGCTCACCTCGGCGCTCTACGAACGCAACCGATCAGGGGAGGGCCAGTACATCGACGTCTCGCTCTTCGAGAGCGGAGTCTCCTACGCCGTGTGGGAGGCGGCGGGATACTTCGTCGATGGAAAGGTGGGCCGACCGAACGGTTCCGCACACCAGAACCAAGCCCCCTATCAGGCGGTCCACTCAGCCGATGGGTATGTGACCATCGGTGCGAACACTCCTCGCAACTGGGTGAGGTTCTGTCAGGGCCTCGGCCTGGCGGAACTGCTCGACGACGCACGCTTCCAAGAGTCCTATGACAGGCTCACTCACAGAGACGCGCTCATCGATCTCATCGAAGAGAAGACGAAGACGATGACGACCGACGAGGTCGTCGAAGTCCTCAATGAGGCGGGGGTGCCCTGCGCACCGATCAGTGACTATTCGCAGGTATTCACGGATGCGCACCTGGCCAGCCGCGACTTCTTCTGGGACTCTGAGCACCCGGTGGCCGGCACTGTCCGGCAGATCGGCTCTCCGATGCGATTGTCACGGACACCGGCCAGGCGAGGACCTGCCGGCCCCTCTCTCGGTGCCGACAACTCGATTCTCGATGAACTCGGGTTCTCAGAAGCCGAGCTGATGGAACTGAAGTCACAATGAGATGCGAACAGGGAAAGGCGCGACCATGACCGAAGCAGCGAACGCAGAGGCGAAGACAGGCAACCTGATCGTCGAGCGCGAGGACGGCGTCCTCACCGTCACCTTCAACCGGCCCGAGGCGCGCAATGCGATGACCTGGGACATGTACATGGGCCTCGCCGAGGCGTGTGAAACGGCCGATGGAGATGACTCCATCCGCGTCATGGTCCTGCGCGGAGCGGGCGGGAAGGCCTTCGTCGCCGGAACGGACATCGCTCAGTTCGTCGAGTTCGACGGCCCCGCAGGTGTCGCGTACGAAAAGCGCATCTCTGAGGTGCTCGCTCGACTGCGAGCCGTGAACGTCCCGGTCATCGCGGCGGTCGACGGCTACTGTGTCGGCGGAGGGCTCGGCATCGCAGCCTGTGCCGACGTGCGCATCGCCTCCTCGCGGGCACGCTTCGGGGTGCCGATAGCCCGGACCCTCGGCAACTGTCTGTCCGGGGACACCTTGAGCTTGCTCATCGAGCTGCTCGGCCGTGCCCGCGTGGTCGACATGCTGCTGCGTGCTCGCTTCATCGAGGCCGACGAGGCTTTGAGCGCTGGGTTCGTGGGACTCGTCACCGAGGACATCGCCGAGGCGACCGCAGAGTGGGCAGTCACGCTCAAGGGGCACGCACCGCTGACGATGTGGTCGGTCAAGGAAGTTGTGCGCAGGCTCTCGGATGCCAGCGGTTCAGTTGACGATGAGGACATCGTCGAGCGTATCTATGGTTCGCAGGACTTCCACAGTGCCGTGCACGCGTTCATCGATAAGACTCCCTACGAATGGCGCGGGCGATGAGTCGATTCCGGGCAGGTCCGAGACCGCATCGAGAGCACTACTATCCGGTAGGTATCCGATCGGAGGGCATGACTTTTGACCTGGGGAAACATCACTGATTAAATCAAGGTGCCTTCACAAAAGTGAAGTGTCTTTACGAAAGGAAAATCATGATCAACCTCAATCTCCCAGATATCCTTAACGCCATCCTCGGGGCACTCGGCCTCGCCTGATCCGATCACGGATCCCTGCGACCGCAACGGTCGCAACGAAGGCTTCTTCTCGTTTGAGAAGAAGCCTTCTTCGTCTCGGCGAGGCACCGGCTTGTGGTGGGACGCGACGGAGCAAACCTGTACGGGACTAAACCCCACGCTCTCGACGCACTACAAAGTGTTTGCCGGGGCCGCCATAACGCCCGGCCGACTTAGGTTCGGAAATTCCCATATCAACCATTGCTTGGCATGCCTCTACGTGCACTTTGCTGACTGGAGCTGTTGCACGAAATTCTCCTCTGAGCTTATCCGGGAGATACTTATCCCGGCGCCGAGTATCTCACACTGCCGGCCGCGTTTCTGATCAGCTGCGGTCACTTGTGCGTAGCAAATCTACTGTCCGAATAACGTGTCAGCTTGGTTCTCGGACTGGAAAGCACATGTGTCCAATGATCGAAACTGCAACCCGCTTAACAGCACTTCTTCGTAGTCGGGTTCGGGTGCCAGACGGGTATACCCAATAGACAGTCACACCTTAGGGCGTCAGGCGACTGAGCGAGACTAGGCCGCGGGCCGTTCAGCTTTGGGCGTTCTGTCCGTCACCGGACGTGCCTGGCCGCCTCGCTCATGACTCGTGTTTTGAGTACCTGCGTCGGGCAGGGCTCGACACCGGCGAGCTTGAACGCGCCAATGTCAGGCGTAGGAGCGGGTGGGCTCGGTTTTTGCGGTTCATGTTCCCGAATATGGCTCAGCCGAGAATGGAAGGTCTCGCCGGCCGACAACATTGAGGAAGTGGGTAGAGTGCCGTCATGGAAACTACTTGGGGGGGGGCAGTATCCGACTGGATCGCCACTGTAGGAACCGCAGCAACATTCTTGTGGGCTGTATTCCCGTACCGGCGGACGCCGGTGGGAACGCTACGACAGCCGCCCGGTTCATAAACTACCCAGACGGTCGGGTCAAAGCCCACGCATAAGCGGTCACCATGTTGACCGCTTATGCGTGGATTGTCTCTAGTCTCTAGAAGTCTGGTTCGTCGAATCCGGCGTTCAGACGCTCCAGGTCAGTGGCTACACGGACGGTTCTTGCATCGACTACATAGGGGCTGCCGTTCGCATCATCGATGTGAGCTTGCCCCTGGCTGTCGTACATCGACAGGACGCCAATCACCAACCCTTTTTTAAGGACACGTGCCTTCATTTTGGCGCTGACGCCGTTGGCTACTGCTGCCACTATGTCGCCTTCGCCTGGCCTGTCTAGAGGTTCAGCATTTGCTGGCACTGATATGTCCCCTTCCCCAGTAGGCAGTAATCATGCCAATCTTTTTGTTGGTGGAGTAAATGACGCACATGGTGCGCTTTTCCTTCTTCTTACCGACAGCGTAGTGCGAGCGGTAGATCCTCTTGGTTCCCTTAGTGTACTTGGGGCCGTTCAGAGCGCGCTTCCACTGCTTCTGAGCAGCTCTGGTCAGCTCATGGTTGAATTTGCGGCCGTGTGTGCCACCTCGCTTGATATGCGTGTAGCCCCAGTTCTTCGTTCCGTAACGAAGAATTGCCGTTTTCCCCTTTATTTTGGCCGACCACATAACAGTGGATGACTTAGGTTTAGCCTCGACAGGCTGGATGTCGGCCGATAGCCCGACACCGGTGAAGAGGATGGCGCAAGCTGCCAGCATTGCTATGAATCTGTATGCGCGGTTTCGCGAAGTCGTAGGGGTCACTAGGCCCAGGCCAATGGTCAACTTTTTCATTTGGTTCTTTCCGAAGATTGCAGTGGGTGTAACGAGACTATGGCTTGAATCAGTCGAGCACATCACACGAACAGATGAGATTGTGGGCGAACGGAAAAATAGGTCAGAGAATGGCGAGTTCCGCAAATGCGAGTGTCACTATGCGGGTGGGCAAGCTGCTAATCGGCGCGGCGACGACCGCCAACTCTGCAATTGAGACATAATCGCTTGCGTGACGAACATCCCGAAAACAGTCGAGAGTTCATACTCGAAATTGTCCGACAAATACGTCGAAATCGCCGGCACGATCTCGCAGACTCATCCCTCAGATCGAGCCCTTGTAAGCACCTGGGCCGAGAGTTTGGCCGGTCCGGTTCTCGATGCAGGTAGCGGTCCTGGACAGTGGACAAACTTCCTAGCGCAGCACGGACTCGACGCACACGGGATCGACCTTGTTCCGGAGTTTGTCGAGCACGCTAAGGCGACCTACCCAGACCTCACGTTCGAAGTTGGGAGCTTCGACGCTATCGACGCGCAGACAGGCTCTCTGAGCGGAGTGCTCACCTGGTACACCACCATCCATCACCAGCCCAAGGATCTGCCAGCTGTACTCGCCGAATTCGCGCGCGTGATCCGCCCCGGCGGTGGGCTTCTGGTCGGATTCTTCGAGTGGCCCGACCTTGAGCCGTTCGAGCACGTCGTAACGCAGGCGTATCGCTGGCCGATGGGACAGCTGCGTGAACTCATCGAGGACGCAGGGTTCGACACCCTGGAGACACGCACCTGAACCGAGAGAGGCGTGCGCCCACACGGCGCGATCGTTGCCCTACGCGCGCAATGAAGTCGGTACGCCAACGGCATCTGCACCGGCAGGCGGAAGGCGGACTGCACATTTACCCCCTTGCATGAGCCGACTGTTAAACGAAGGACGCTCAGCTCGCAACTACCGACCGCGTGGCTGCGCAATGGGCCTTCGAGTTCACAAGGCAAGATCAGCGCCACCAATTCCAAGGAGCAACACTTGCCTAACTCGCTGATGGACTCATCGCGGATCTAGCTCTTCTGGCATTGGTCGAGCCTATATGACACCGCCCTCTTGCACGCCGGGAAGATGGCGTTGCGCCCAACGGGGGACGCGGCCGAGAGCGCCAATGGAAAATTCACTTCGCAGTCGCCCGGGAGAAATTGACCCGCGTTCCCTCCTCTTCTTAGGCAACGTCGAGCGGTCGCCACAGATCCAAATTATTAGCCGAACTATTACCGACGAAGCAGCTGCAGGCACCTTCGTCCTTGGCCACTAAACACTGCGAAAACCATGCCATTTACCGTTGTGACTCACAAGTGTGCGAACTATCCGCGGATTGTTTCTACTTCAGCCCGAGCCTCCGCATGGACCCGAAGCCATTTGAAATCGACCACGACAAAACAAGTAATTCTGGCGTGCGTTGTAGGCTGAGTCACATATTGAGTCAAAGTGTGCGCCGGTCGGGCTGGCGCCTGACGAGGAGGAATCATGTATCAGCCTATTCTGAAAGGTAAGAAGGGCGAGTTCGACGCATGGGGCAAAGTAAGTGGCGCACGCCGCGAGAATATGGTGCCGCTATTCGAAGTCGTCGCCGAGAACGGCCCGGAAGCGGATCTAAAGAAGTTCAACAGCTATCTCGCTGACGCCATTGTGCCCGGGGACCTGATAGCGATAGATGCGGTCCAGCTAGGTTCCTCCTCGGTGACAGATGACGAGAAGAAGGCATATTCGTGGCTGAAAAGCGCACTCTCAAGCACCGTTCTTGCTTTTCGGCCTGTAGTGCATCTCGAGGATGACGAAGCTCTGGTTCGCGACGGACTAGCCGTGGCCCTTGACGGCATCGTTCTGCGAATCGGCGGCACAGATGGTGAGCCCCACCCGGAAGAAGAGGACACCACGTTAGCTGGTTGGTGCAGCCTATTTGGAATCGCGACAACGACGGTGCACTTGCTGATCGATTTCGAAAGCATCCATGGAGCCGAACTGGCTTCACAGGTGAAAATGGCCGATGCGTACTTGCGATGGGCGGACGCCAATGGCCCATGGGCTTCGGTCACGTTGGCCTCTGGTGCATTCCCATCGCAAATCACCTCGGTTCCCAAGGGTGTGCCTTTCCCAATTCCCAGAAATGACGCACATCTTTGGAACCATGCAAAGAAGACGAGCCCAGTGCCCGATCTGCATTATGGCGACTATGGAATCAGGCATCCGTCTCTCCCGACAGCAGGGTTTGGTAGGCCTTTGCCAAATCTGCGTTATACCGCGGATAAGGAGTGGATCGTTTGGCGAGAGGCCCGACTCACGAAGTACCCAAATAGTTCGTTCTTCTCCGCGTGTGCGGGCATCGTAGGACACAGTTCATTCAAGGGCGCTACATTCTCATGGGCTGACAATGTTATTGATACGAAGTCAAGACTTCAGCCTGGGCCTAAAGGGGCGGGAACTGGGACCGACTGGATCACTTACGGGATGAATCATCACTTTGAGCTGGTAGTTGACCGCCTGACCACTGGCGGCGCTGCTTGAGGCGATTAAGGACCACAGACCTGAGCTGCTTCTTGGGGATACTCTGAGCAAGACGCTCCCAGACGAAGTAGCGAGACGACGAGCTCAGTCCCCGAGCGTTACCTCTCGTTCGCAGTTCTTCCATAGCCTCTTCGCGCCAGAGCAATTGGGCCAGACAGAATGAATCAGTCGAGCGATTAATATGTGGAGATCTGCGGCTGACGAGCCGCACACCGTGGGGACTCGGCACGGCTTCCATGAGGCCCCACCAAGCAGGTAGAAGAATCGCAGCGCGGTCCAAATATTTACCCGTGGTCACGATTGTCATGTAGTCCATGACCCGGCTAAAACTCGTAGCTTGATTCGGTAGCCGAACCAGTGTGTCCACGTCACTCTTGATTTCCCAGCCTGTCAGATGTCCATTGAGAACGGCCACATCGACTCGACTACCGCCACTTTCTACGCCAAGCTCGTGCCGGATAATTGTGTCCGCGTCGTGCTCGAAGCGACGGTTGAGCCTTGCATCCAAAGCGGTACGGATCACGAGATCGTTTAGCACGAGCGCCTCTCACAGAATTTAGAATCTCCACAGAACTAACTTGCGTTAGAGTATCGCATCCGAGTCTTCAGCTCGAGCATCACAAATAGGGCAACTGACCTAATTCATAAGCTAAAACGCCTTATATCGCCTGCGATTTGGCTCGCTGTGGGCACGGAATTGAGCGAGGCATGCCTGCTTAGCGGCTTGACCCTCTGGTGTAGCCATCTCGGATCGGTTTCGCTGTCGTTCTTCGTCTCGTGCCCGCTGTTGGGCCTGCCGCTGCTTCTTGGCTGCGACTGCCCGGCGGATACGTGTCTGGGTGGGGGACTCGACGACAGCGCCATTATCTCGCCAGGTGTTGAGTCGCCAGTTCACCCAGTGTCCGAGGCGAGCTGCGGGGATTCCATCAGCTCCCGAGTAGGGCACCCACTGGCCGGCCATGAGCTGCCCATGTGCTCAACCGTCCGGGAATGAGTCGAGGGCGGTGATGAGATCCCGGATCGTCCAGCCTGCGGCGAAAAAGTCCTTGGCCAAGAACCTCAGATGCTTGTCTGAGAGCTTTCTCAGGGCTGGAACTCGACGCGCCCACTCACGACCGGCAAGACCGCGCTCGTCTTTGCTGGTTGGCGTTACGTGACATGGCCACGCTGGCAACGTTCGATGTGCTGGGGCGGTGCTCGGGCGGCCATCGGCCGCCTCTGAGGGTGAGGGCCGCAGCGGCTCCTGGTGGAGTTCCTGCCTCGTGCGCGCGTGCAGGGAATTCCTTATAGCCACTTACGGTGGGAGGGGTGCCATTTACATCCACATCTCGTTCGTCAACTGGTTGTCTGAGTGCGTCGGCTGAGGCGTCGTTGAGGAAGGCGTCGTCGCCTTTCCATCCTGCGGCCAGCTTGGCTGAAGTGCTGCGTTTGGCGGCGGCTCGGCCGATCGAGCCGGCCTCTTGGAAGCCGACTGTCGGGCCCGTCTGAACGCATGTCGAGACTTCAGCAGGGAAGGCCCGAGCGACCGTGTGGGCGCACTGCTGCGGCGGTGGGCGGCCCTTACACCTCGTAGGTCCGCATCACCTGCGAGTCGTCGCGGCGGAGGTGACCCAGTTCTGCTGCCTCGCCGAATTTCCGGGCGGCCACGGGGAGCAGCGCCAGCTCGATGTCGAGGCCTTCGGCCACCTCGGCGACGATGGCAGTGTCCTTGACGAGGATGCCGACGGCGCTGGCCACCTCGACGTCAACACCTTGGAGCATCCGGGGGCCGCGATCACCGAGCATCCACGAGTTCGCGGCACCGGCAGTCATGGCCTCGAGGGCCTTTGCCTGGTCAAGTCCCAGCCGCTCGGCCAGCGACAGTGCCTCGGCAGCGGCCACAACGTGGACTGAACACAGCAGCTGATTCACCGTTTTGAACGACTGCCCGTCTCCGATTCTCTCGCCGCAGTCGATGATCGTTCCGAGGGATTCGAGAACCGTCCGGCGCGACTCGAGCACCTCCTGTGGACCTGAGGCGAGCATCCGCAGGGTCCCCGCCAGAACACCGGCGATGCCCCCGGTGACGGGAACGTCGAGGACGCCGATGCCACGCTCTTCGGCGCGCTCTGCCGCAGCTCGCACCGCGTCGGGGCCCACGGTGCTCATGATGATGAGCACCGATTCCGGCGACATGAGTGAGAGCAATCCGGGAGACCCGGTCTGCTCGTCGCCATCGAGTGCCTGCTTGAGCTGATTGCCGTCAGCCACCATGACGATGGCCGTGCCTGCGGAGTCTGCAGACAGCGGTCGTTCCTCGGTCGGCAGTCCCTCCGCTGTGGCACGTTCCCGGGGCCCCGGGAACGGGTCGACGCCCGTGACATGGAATCCTGCCTGGTGCAGTCGCAGGGCCATGGGCAGGCCGATGGCCCCGATGCCGACGAACGTGATGTGATCTGTGCTGACGGTCATGGATCCTCCATTGGATCGGATTGATGTGAGCGTGGGAAATCAGTGGAAGTAGAGCCCGCCATTGATGCTCAGGGTTTGGCCCGTGATGTGTCCGGCGCCCTCGCTGATGAGGAATTCCACGGTGGCAGAGACATCTTCGGGCACAGAGATTCGTCCCAGGGCGGTCGCGGCCCCCATCGTCTCGCGGCGTTCGTCATCGAGCGGGCCGCCCATGATATCGGTGTCGACGGGGCCAGGGGACACCGAGTTCGCGGTGATCCCGTAGGGGCCGAGTTCCAGGGCGACACCGCGCATGAGGCCGACGATCCCGGCCTTGGCTGCGGCGTAGGCGGTTTTGGAAAATGTTCCACCGCCCTTCTGCGCTGTGACCGAGGACAGGCCGATGATGCGGCCCAAGCCGTTGTTCGCCATGATGCGTCCGAAGGCCTGAGTGACGAGGTGCGTCGAGGTGAGGTTGTTCGTCATCACCCGAGCCCACTCCTCGTCGGTGATCTCGAAGTAGGTCGTCGAGGAGGAGACGCCGGCGAAGTTCGCCAGCGCAACGATCTGGGGCAGGCCCGCTTCGAAGGCGGCCGCCGCCTCTGCGATCTCTGCTGATCGAGTCACGTCAACGCCCATGCCGAGGGCGGCCACTCCGTATTCTTGGGTGATCTCTGCGGCGAGTTCCTGGGCTTCGTCGGTGCGGCGGGCAATGAGTCCGAGGTTCCAGCCGGAGCGTGCCAGGCGGTGCGCGGTGTGGCGGCCGATTCCGTTCGCGCTGCCGACACCGGTGAGGACCGCGGTGCGTTCGGCAGGGAAGGCCGGTCCCAGGGAGATCGATGATTGGGAGTCAGGAGACGAGGGTGTCATGGGCCGGTCGTGCCTTTCGTTGATTGGGCGGTGGTGAGGAGCCCTTCGAAGTAGGTTCTGTTCTCCGCGCAGACGCCGAGGCTGTCGCCCCCGTACTGCTCCATGAGGAAGGGGCCGTTGAAGCCGAGCTCCACGGCGCGGGTGACCATTGCGCGGTAGTTGATGAGGCCGTTGCGCATCGTCGTCGGGTGGGACGTGAACCAGGAGCCGTCGGCGGCCTCGTCGCGCTGGTAGTTCTTCATGTGCCAGTAGTTCGCGTAGGGCAGTGTGAGTTCGTGCATCTCCCGCCAGTCGTCGATGGGGCGGTGCAGGCGGATGAGGTTGCCGATGTCGGGATTGAGGCCGACGTTGTCGAGTCCGATCTCCTCGATGAGACGGACAGCGGATTCGGCGGTGCCCAGGTACGTGTCCTCGTACATCTCCAAGGACATGGGCAGGCCCACCTCGGCGGCGTGCCGGCCCAACTCCCGCAGGCGTCGGACGGCCAGGGCGCGGATCTCGGGGTCGGCGGGGTCGGTCCAGCCCTTCGCCGTCCAGAACCACAGGGCCTCGCGTTGGGCCTGGGAGAAGGGCTGATGGAGCCCGGTGGAGAAGACCTGGCAGCCGAGTTCGGCGGCCGCATCGATCATTCGGTGCGCGTAGTCGAGGTTGGCTTCCCCACGGTGGGGGTCGATGATCGACTGGCGTTGGACATGGATGGAGGTGAGCTCGACTCCCGCCGAGGCGGCAAGATCTTTGAGGAGGGCACGGCGTTCAGTTGAGAGATCGGCGGGGCGGATATGGCTGTCGGCGATCTCGAGGGCGCTGAACCCGAGACCCGTCAGCGTGGAGAAGATTCCGGCCCACGTCTGCGGGGCAGCTTCCTGGAGCGGCAGGCCGTTGGAATCGGTGGGGGAGAAGCCGTGCATGCAGCAGGCGATGGTGTGATGGGTGGGGCTCATGGGTCCTCGTGGTTCTCTTGGGTGGGAGTTTGAGGGTCTTCGACGAGTGCGCGGTGAGCGACCATCCTGATGTGGTGGCGCATGGCCGCCTCCGGTGCAGTCGGGTCCGGTGAGGCGAAGGCCTCGATGATGGCGCGATGTTCGGCCAGAGCTTCGTTGACGTCGGTGATGCCGTGGGGTAGTGCCTGTCGCAGGCGGTGAACCTGTGCTCCCAGGTCCTGTGACATCGTGACGAGGTAGCGGTTGCCGCAGTGCTCGAGGATCCTGTCGTGGAAGTCCCGGTCGCGGGCGAAGTACTCCTGTGCTGCGCTCACCCGGACCCGGCGCGCCTCTTCGGGTCTTTCGGTGGCTTCGTCGCCCTGTTCTGCCGTCTCTCGCACTCGGTCACCGGCCTTCTCATGCTCGGCGTGGGCGGCTGCCAACGCGCTGAGCAGCTTGTCATCGGCCGGTGTGGCCAGTCGTGTCGCCGCGGTTTCCACCGTTTCCCGGGCGATGAAGAGCTCTTGCAGCTGTCCGCGTTCCAGCGGTGGTGAGACGCGGTAGCCGCGCAGGGCCTCGCGGACGACGAGACCGGTGCGTTCGAGGTCGACGAGTGCTTCCCGCACGGGGGTCGGCGAGACATTGAGCCGTCGGGCCAATCCGTCGATGGACACTCTTTCGCCCGGGGAGATCTCTCCGGTGAGAAGGATTTCGAGGATGTGTTCGTAGACGAGGTCGCGGAGTCCGCGACGTTCGATGTCTGCGCGGGGGATCGGAGGCTGTGCATTCATGATTTCAGCATAATGACATCGGCGAGTTCATCGAGGATTCTCGGCACTGATTCGGGATCGTGGGCGAAGCGGCCGAGGAAGAGTCCGTCGACGCTGGGGCCGAGGCGGGTGAGGAGACCAGGTCCCGCGCTTCCGCCGTAGATGAGGCGGAAGTCGAGACTGGGAAAGTGGATG
The DNA here is from genome assembly GCF_016107655.1 of Brevibacterium antiquum. GTDB lineage: Bacteria > Actinomycetota > Actinomycetes > Actinomycetales > Brevibacteriaceae > Brevibacterium > Brevibacterium antiquum. The sequence continues at coordinate 126,022 of NZ_JABASX010000006.1, read as the reverse complement.
CGAGTGCGGGCACGCACCGCTTCGCAGACGGCGAGGATGTGATCCGGGGCGGCGGGCCGCTGCGCACCGATCGCCCACATAGGTTCATAGGCGATGACGACGCCGCTCTCGGGTGGCTGGTCACCGGCCGTTGTGGGCAGGGCCGAGCGGATCTGAGCGACCACCTCGGCGGCGGCAGATTCCGGTGTACCGCTGGATTCCTCTCCCACACACAGGATGGGGACTAGCCCGAGTCGCAGAGCGGCGGCGATCTTCGCGCGGACGATGTCATCGGTCTCATGGAAGTGTCGACGACGTTCGGCATGGCCCACTTCGACGTAGCGGCAGCCGAGTTCGGCAAGCACGGCCCCGGAGACCTCCCCTGTCCAAGCACCGGGATCCTCGGCGGACAGGTTCTGGGCCCCGATCTGCAGCGGGCCGGGTACGTCGAGACAAGCGGGGATCGACGGAAACTGGGGGAGGAGGACCAGCCCTGCCTCCCCGGAGGTGACTGCCGGGTGGGCGTGCGTGAGTTCGGTGGCCCTGTAGGCCCAGTCCACTGTCTGCGCGTGGGACATGTACATCTTCAGACTGATTCCGATGAGCCGGTCCGGGAGAGCGGGTGACGGTGGCGAAGAGCGTGCGAGCGAGGAAGTGTCAGTCATGGATCAGCGGGACTCGTAGGCGCTGATCTGTGCCACTTTGTCATTTGAGGCGCTCGTCGGATCGAAGGTGTAGCCGATCCATTCCCGGGCCAGGCGACGGGCGAGTTCGAGTCCGATGACGCGTTGGCCCATGCAGAGGATCTGGGCGTCGTTGGACAGGACCGAGCGTTCGACGCTGAACGGGTCGTGTGCTGTGGCGGCTCGGATGCCCTTGACCTTGTTCGCCGCGATCGCGACACCGAGCCCGGTGCCGCAGATGAGTATCGCGCGATCGGCGTCGCCTCGGGCCACCATTTCGGCCGCGGTGGTCGCGATGGAGGGGTAGAAGGTGTGCGACTCGGAGTCGACTCCGACGTCGACCACCGAGGTGATGCGTGCGTCATCTCCGAGGTCGGACTTGATGATCTCTTTGTAGTCGAATCCCGCGTCGTCGGATCCGACGACCACTCGCAGGGTCATGATCGCGCTGCCTTTCGCTCGGTAGGTACAGGTATGGATGTGTCGGAGGCGAACTGTTCGGCAATCGCCGAGGCGATCATCGCCAGGGAGATCGCGCCCGGATCCGGTGTGCCCACACTTCGATCTCCGTGGGAGCGGGCCCGGCCGCGCATCGCGACGAGGTCTGCAGTGGACTGGGCCGCCTGAGTCGCTGCGTGCGCGGCACACGTGGTCGCCCGGGCGAGAACCAACGGCGTGGAGTCGTCGCCCGGGGAGCTGACGGCACGGGAGAACTCGGTGGCGAAGGGGACGAGTGCATCGAGAAGTGTCTTCTCGCCGACCTCGACTCCACCGAACGAGCGAACTTCATCGACTGCGGCATCGATGGCAGCAGTCATCGAAGAGGGAGTTGGGCGGGAGTCGCCGGCGAACCCTGCCGCAAGTGTGCCGATGATCCGTCCCCAAATCGCTCCGGAGGTGCCTCCTCCGACGTCGGCCCAGGCTTCACCGGCCGCGGACAATACCGCCTCGGCACCGTGGCCGGCGGCGGTTGCGTCAGCTGCGGCGCGTGCTGCTGCCTTCGATCCGCGCTGCATCCCGATTCCGTGGTCGCCGTCTCCGGCAACGCTGTCCAGGCGACCGAGTTCACCAGCAGCGTCATCGAGGACTGCGGCGATTCGCGTGATGGCGGCGGAGGCTTCTCTGCCCAGCTGCTGTGAAGCTGCCGAGGCGGGAGCCAGTGCTGCGGTGTTCACCTGTTCCTGCGGGAAGTCCTGTCCGGCGAGGCATGTCGGCAGATGCGGGGTCCCGAGTTCCCCGCGGGTGAACGCGGCCGATGAGCAGGGAGCGGCCCACAGCAGTTCGAGTTCATCGTCGAGCCACAGGAGGGTGAGGGAGAGCCCGGCCATGTCGAAGCTCGTACAGAACTCACCGACCTCCGGATCGACGAGCTCGTAGCCGGCATCTCTGAGTAGAGGGTCGATGAGTCCGTAGAGAAGGTAGAGCTCTTCGTATTTGACCGTTCCCAAGCCGTTGAGGATGGGAACAACTCGTTTCGACCGATCGGGTGCCTCGGCGAGGAGTCGTGCGACGAGAAGTTCGGCCAGCTGGATTGCGCTGGGGAGGGGGACCTCGTCGATCCCCGGTTCTCCATGGATGCCCAACCCGATGGCCATCTGCCCGTCTGGCACTGTGAACAGAGGCTCATCGGCCCCGGGAAGGGTACAGCCGGAGAACGCGACTCCGATCGACCGGGTGCGATCGTTCGCCAGGGAAGCCAGCCGTTCTACTTCGGCGATATCGAGGCCCGCCTCGGCGGCGGCTCCGGCGACCTTGAAGACGACGAGGTCACCGGCGATGCCGCGACGCTTCTCGATCTCTCCGCTGGGGGCGCTGAAGATGTCGTCGGTGACGACGACCGTGTGCGCATCGATGCCTTCGGCCCGCAGCTGTTCCTGGGCCTGGTCGAAGTTGAGGACGTCTCCGGCGTAGTTGCCGTAGCTGAAGAGGACGCCCCGGCCCTGGTCGCAGGCGCGGGCCACGGACATGATCTGCTTCGTCGACGGTGAGGCGAAGACGTTGCCCATGGCCGTGCCGTGCGCCAGTCCCGGGCCGACGAGTCCGGAGAAGGCAGGGAAGTGGCCGCTGCCGCCTCCGATGACGAGCGAGACCGTCGGCTCATTTGCTGCGGTGGAACGCACGACTCCGCCGTTGACGGCTCGCACCCAGCGAGACGAGGCGAGCGCAAAACCACGCGACATGTCGGAGACGAAGTCATTCGGGTCATTGAATAATCGGGTCACGAGTTCCCCTTCGAACTGATTCCTATTTCATAGATCCTATAGGATTTCACGTCGAGTGCAAGGGAATGAGGCAAACAGGCGGTTGGGAGTTGTGCAGGCAACAGGTGCCTCGGTCCGCGATCTGGGAAGTGCTTCACTGTCGATGCGAGTGCACTTAGAGTGGCCATGGCGGAGGTGGAGGGGCAGAGCACTGGAATCCGTGAGTTCGACGATGAAGAGGTGCCATGACAGATCAGACTGTGACTTCGAAGCGAGAGCGCGTTCTAGGCGGGACATACCGGACGTTCTATTCCAGTCCGCTCATCGTCGAATCTGCTGCCGGTTGCACCATCACCGATGTCAATGGGAACCGCTATCTCGACGCATACAACAACGTTCCTGTGCTCGGACATTCAGTGCCCGAGGTCAGGCAGGCCGTCGATGTGCAGCTCGGGCGTGCGAATGTTCACACACGGTATGTGGACACAGCGATTGTCGACTATGCGCAACGCCTCGTCGCGACTTTTCCGGAACCGCTCGAATCTGTAGTGTTCGCCTGCAGCGGTTCTGAGGCCAATGACCTTGCACTGCGGTTGGCGGCACACGCCACCGGCCGCGACGGCGTCATCGTCACAAACCACGCCTATCACGGGACCACCTCGGCGGTGGCCGCGATCTCTCCGAGTCTTGTGGGCCCCGGAATCGGCGTGCATGTCGAAACACTCGAGCTGCCGGCCTGGGGACACCCGGAATTCGACAAAATGCTGGCCGCTGCTCTTCGAGACGCGGCTGAGAAACTAGACGATCGAGGTCATCCGTTCGGAGCCTTCATTCTGGACTCGGCAGTGACCAGCGACGGGATCATCGAATCGCGGTCACTCGAGGTGACGGCACGTACCGTGCGTGAACTCGGCGGGCTCTACATTGCTGACGAAGTGCAGTCCGGATTCGGGCGGACGGGAACCAACTGGGGATTTGAGCAACTCAGTGTCGTCCCCGACCTCGTCACCCTGGGTAAGCCGATGGGAAACGGCCTGCCGGTGTCTGCCGTGCTCGGCCCCCACCAGGTGTTCGAAGCCTTTGGTGCACAACAGCGCTACTTCAACACGTTCGCGGGGACGGCAGTGCCGATAGCCGCAGCTGAGGTGGTTCTCACCGAACTCGAATCCGGTGCCCTGACCACTCGCGCCAATGACGGTGGAGCAATGTTGAGAAAACTCCTGGTCAAGGAGATTGACCGATCGACGCTGCCTGCGCTGGTACGTCAGAACGGGCTCATGGTCGGAGTCGACTTCGAGGTGCTCGGCACTGCAGAGACCGCAGCCGATTCAACTCAAACTGCAGCATGGCGAGCGAAGACAATGGTCGAGCGCCTCTATGAGGAGCGGATCCTCGTGAGCTCAACGGGCAGTTCAGGGACTGTCCTGAAGATCCGTCCCCCGTTGGTCATCACCGATGAGCAGCTGCGGGAACTAGCACTAGGTTTCGGCCGTGCTCTCGACAGGCTCGAGGTCTTCGAGAGTTCAAGAACCAGACCGATTGGCGATGGTGCCTGAGATGGCGAGTGATTCCATACTGTCTTCCACGACTGCTGGAAATGCAGACGTCGCCGAGGTGGTTGCCGTCGTAGAACGCGAATACGGCTTCTGCGTACGCAGTCCGAAATTGTATAAGGGCGAATATGACACAAATATCCGTTTCTACGACCCCGATCGTGGCTTGCTGCTGGCTAAGGTGAGTACCGTCGACCTCAGCGAGGAGGTCATCAGGTGGCAGGAGACCGTTCTTGACGCTGCGGCAGTCAGCAGCGAAGTGAACTTCGCGACCCCGATCATTCTGCCTACGTTGGATGGGCGTAAGCATGTGCGAACGGCTCGGTTCCTCGTGCGCGTCGTCACCTGGATTTCCGGGCGACTGATGAACGACAGGAGCGAATCGAGCAGATTCAACACCGAGTTGCTGATGTCCCTGGGGGAGGCCTCGGCGCGGCTCACGCGTGCGCTGAGGGCAGTGACGATGCCCCAGGCGGTTCGCCAACACGAATGGATGCTCCACCGTGGTCCGGAGATCGTTGGGGAGTCGTTGACCGTGCTCGAGGCGCGAGCAGTGACTCAAGGCATAGCAGACGTGGGGCAGATCGAAATCGTTCGCGAGATCGCAGACCGGTTCCGAACGACTGTGCTTCCCAGGATGCAGGGGCTGCCTTGGACCGTCATCCACCATGACCTTCATGACGGCAACGTCGTTCTCAATGACGAGGGCACCTCTGTGGCCGGAGTCATCGACTTCAACGACGCGGTGTTCGCACCGCGCATCTCGGACCTGGCGATCTCCGCCGGCTATGCAATGCTGCGCCAAGACGCCCCCGAACGGGCGTTCGGGGCCGTCGTCGACGGTTACCGTTCAATCACCGAACCGACATCGGAGGAACTCGAGGTCGTCGGTGAGATGGCACTGATGCGGCTGTGCATGAACTGGGCACAGTGGCAATCGCGCGCGCTCGATTCCGAAGACAACGAGTACGCGCTGATGCGGTCGAAGTTCACCTGGCCACTCATCGACCACCTTGCCGGTGTCGGAGTGCCACAGGTGTGAGGCGGCTGGACGACGATCTCTTCAACGGGTGATCATCGGGGCCGACTCGGGGAAGGGCCAAGTCATATGTCGAGCGGTTTCGACCGGCCAGTGGCGATGACGAAGGTCAGGCACGGTTGGCCGATGGTGGGATCGTCGGTGTCAAAGGGGTAGCAGAGCGCCTTGCGACGGCCATTTTCGAAATGGAAGCTGCCGGTGACGCCCTGGAACTGAACCTCTTGGAGAGTCGCGACAAGGTCATCGGCGTGGGTACTGTGATGGGCTTGGGACCAGGCGCGTTTCAGGAGGGCGATCATATCGGAATGGATCGCGGCGCTTCCGATGCCCGGGTCGGAGCCATATTCTGCTTCGAAGGCGCGGCGAAATCGAGTCCCGAAGTAGTTGCCCGAGTTTCCCACCAGTGTGGTCCAGATGAGCCCTTCTGTAAGTTCCGGATACCGTTCGATGAAGCCTGGAATGCCGGGTACCCAGACGCAGTAGAAGCGGCTCTTCACTCTCGCGCCTTGCAGCTTCTCGAGGACAGCGGGCAGAGATGCCTCAAGATACACGCCGAGATAGTCAGCATGTGGACGAAACTGCTGGATCTCCAACGATAGTGAAGCCCAACTGACCGTCGCGTCGTCATACCCCACAACCTGCACTTGCTCCGGTTCGAGACCCCTCGATGAGTTGTTGGAAGGCATCTTGTACGGCAGGGCTCTCGTCGCTGCGCAGCACTAAGGTGATTCTGCTCGATCCGCTCTCTGAGCTCAGCTGCTTGTCGATGTACGAGGCGAAGGCGCGGATGTAGACGGTCTCATCGGCGCACATCTGGAATATATGGCCGAACTGGGTCGTGGGCCCGACGAAACCGCGCAGTCGAGTGTCAACCATCGAAGGGAGGAGGGGGAGTCCGAGATCCTTGGTGCAGGTCAGAAGTTGGTGAGCGATCGACGGACTGAAGTTTCCCAGGACGAGCGCATGAATGCCCTTGTCGATGAGCATTTGCAGGGCGTCCTGAGCAGATTCCTCGGGGCTCTGTATGCGAATGATCTCGACTGTCCGATCGGACTCCGGGGCAACTCCGCGTAGGCTCGTCGTTCTCGCGAGGTCCTCTCCCCTGGACATCGCAAGGGCATCGTCGAAACGATCTGGTCCGGCAGGAATGAGAGATCCGATGCGGAACCGCTCGGTGACATCTGTCGTGTCTTCGGCGGGCGCAGAAGCATCCTGAGTGGTTCTCGCCGAGAGCGAGGCGAGCACAGCTGAGCGGTCGTATAGTGTGTCGCTGTGCGGAAGAGGCAGAGGCCATCTCCTGTGAGCGCCACGAGAGAAGCGATCTGGCCACGATTGTCGAAGCCAAGTCGGGACAGAACATTGCTCACGTGTCGGTCAGGGGGTCGAAGAGCAACGGCCGGTGGAGGGCCGCGAATCCACGCCCTCCCGGGTCGCCCGGATGGTGAAGCTCTCCTGCTCAGTCAGCATGGTCCAGCGGGGCTACCTCGTCCTTCCGGCCAAGATGACCACCGGCGTCGACCGAAATGGTTTCACCATTGACCAAGCGCGACGAGGGGCTCAGCAGCCATATGAAACTGGCGACCAGGTCCTTGCTGCTGCGAAAGTGCTGACCACACGGGCGGGAGCGATCGCATTGGAATGGAAGAGATCGGCGAGATCGCCAGATAACCGTAGACAAGGTTGTCGTAGCTTTCCATGAGGTTGCCGAAGCTGCTGGCCAGGATTGCGCGTTTTGCTCCGAGCGGTCGCTTTTCGGATCTGGATCGGGTCACTGTCGTTGACATGGGTATCTCCTTTGATGACGACCAAGTTCACTGCGATTCTGCTCGGCTAATCCGATCAGTGAATGCGTGGAATCACCCATATATGCCATTGCAGACATCACGATTCGATAAACAGGGTGACCAAACCGGTGAGATTGTCGCCGAGGAAAGTTCGACAAAGAGCATCCCGTGACACTGCGCAGTGTCACGGGATGCTCTCGTGGGTTTAGAGCTCTCTGGCAATCAGCCCCAGTGCGCCCCTGACCGGGCCCGCATGCTTTCGCGGAACTGTCCTGTCGACTTCGGCAGCAATTCACCGGTACCCCAGTCAAGAACGACTCCGTACTTCCGGACGACGTCATGGACCGTGATTTCACTGTCGCGATAACGGCGGGCCACCTCGGCGGGATCAGCATCCAGCCAGGAGGCGCGCTCCGAACGAATCTGTGCACGCATTTTCGTCGAAGCTGTCTCATCGATCTCGTATTCGTCGAGCTCGGCGTCGACCTCCGTGATGACGACGCCGTAGTCCTTCGCGGCGCGATCAATGGAGACGTAGCCGTCGATGACATCCTCGAGTACCTCAGCGGTGGTGCGCTCGAGCGGATCGCCGAAGCCGCCACCACCAGCGCTGGGCCGCTCGAACGTATCGCCAGGGGAGATGGAGACGTTTGAGAACGTCGCTCCCAGATACTGCGGGTCCTCTGACGTGGGATTGAGCCACACGCCATGGGGGATCGATGGCAGGCCGCCGTTGATTCCCCAGGTCGTCGACCGCCCTCGGTCGCAGCAGTAGCTCATGACCGCTCCTGCGGCGTCAGTGAGGATTCCGCCCTTGTTGACACCGCAACCGCCGCGGAAGCGACCGGGTCCGCCCGAATCGGTGTTGATCGAATGCTGGGTGGTGATGACTGGTGTGAGCCGTTCCTGGCCTTCGACCGGCTGCACGGCGAGTCCGGTGCCGAAGACCGGCGAGGTCGCCGAGGATCCGTCCTTCGTCGACCGGCCGCCCCAGCCGCCTGCCATCCAGTCGTACCACATGAAGTAAGGGCTCGACTTCACTCGCGAATCATGGCCTCCCACCAGCAGGTACTCGAGGTTGAAGGCGCAGGCCATGGCCCGTTCGGGCATGACATGCGACCACAGTTCGAAGATTGCATTCATCACTTTCTCATACGGCCCGGAACAGAATCCGGTCACTGCATGCGGCCAACCAGCATTGACCACGGTGCCCTCCTCGCCGATGTCGGCGGTCACCGCCTCATAGAACCCGGAGTTGAGCGGCACCTCGGGGAAGAAGGTCTTCGTGCCCGCGTAGATCGCGGAGAACGTCGTGCCGTAGCCCGAGTTGAGGAAGGTGGAGACCGCCTCGGCGGACCCGGTCAGGTCGTAGTGGATGCCCTCTCCATCGAGCGTGAGCTTGACCCGGATCGGAACCAGGCCCTCCCCTTTGGCCGGATCGCCATCGAGGAAGTCCGTGGTCTCCCACTCTCCGCGCGGCAGGTCGCCGAGGCTCGCCAGCACCGTCCGGCACACGTAGTCCTGGGTTTCCTGCATCGCATCGAGGACCGTGTCCTTCGAGTACTTGTCAACGAGGCGCAGGACTTCGCGCTCACACACAGCGGTCGCCTCGGCCTGAGCATTGAGATCGCCCAGGGCCTGGTCGGGGGCCCGGGTGTTTGAGACGAGCAGCTGCGCGACATCATGGAGGAAGCGTCCCTTGTGCCACACGCGCAGCGGAGTGATCCGCAGTCCCTCGCCGAAGTGCTCAGAGGCGGAGACGTCGAAGGAGCCCGGCACCGAGCCGCCGATGTCTGCCCAGTGGCCCTTGTTCTGGGCGAAGCCGATGATCTCGTCCTCGGAGAAGATCGGGCGGATGAAGCTGACATCGTTGAAGTGGGTCCCACCCCGATACGGGTCGTTGATGAGGAAGACGTCTCCGGGGTTGATGTCATCGCCGAATTCCTCCATCACTGCCTTGCACTGGAAGTGCAGAGTGCCGACGTGAACGGCGATGTCTGCGCTGCCCTGCATGACCGTGTTGCCGTATTTGTCGCACAGCGCCGAGGAGAAGTCCCGAGAGTAGATGACGAACGAGTAGCAGGTGCGCAGGATCTGCTCGCTCATGAGATCGACGCTGGTGGTGAAGGCGTTCTTGAGCACTTCGAAGGTCACCGGGTCGAGGGTGGACGGGCGTTTTGTGGTCGCGATCGTGGTCATTGTTCTCTCCTCACGCGTCGCTCTGGGCGGGGGCTGGGATGGCGATGGACTCTGCTCCATCGGCCTCGGCGCTCTGGGCCTCGGCGCTGCTCGAGTCCTCGTCGATGAGACTGATGCGGATATTGAGCCACTCGTCGATCACGGCCGAGGAATTCGGCGGGATCACTGTGGTCGAGTCGATCTGATTGAGGATCGCTGGGCCGATGAAGGCAGCTCCCGAGGCCAGATTCTCGCGCTGGTAGACCGGCGTGCGGTGCCAGGTGCCGTCGAAGAGGACCTCACGGGTCTCGATCGGCTCTCCTGGGTCCCCGTTTCCGGTGGGTGCTGGCTTGAAGCTGGGCTTCGGGGTCTTGCCGAGAGCCTTGAGGTGGAGTTGGTAGATCTCCACCGGCGTCGCGTCTTGGCGGAAGGCGTACTGCTTCTCATGCTCTTCGTGGAAGAGCTGGACGGCTTCGGCCAGTGCGTCCGGTCCGGTGCCGATCGAGACTTGCAGGGAACGCCACTGCCCCTGATATCGCATGGAGATCCCGCGTTGGAGCACCGAGTCTGCCTCATCGACCTTCTCGTGGCGCAAGCGCTCGCGTCCTGCTCGCTCGAGTTCTCCGAAGAGCTCTTCGACGGCCTCAGCGTCCGCACTGCTCGCAGCGCCGGTGTACATCTGTGAAAGATCGTGCTGAATATCGACGAGGAGGCAGCCCAGCGCCGAGGTGACCCCTGGGTTGGGAGGAATGATGACGGTAGGGATGCCGAGTTCTCTGGCGACGTCGGCTCCGTGGAGCGCGCCCGCACCGCCGAAGGCGATGAGCGCGAAGTCGCGGGGGTCGAGCCCGCGACGAATTGACACGAGACGCACGGCATCGGCCATATTCGCGTTGGCCACTTTGATGATCGAATCGGCGGCAGTGTCGACTTCGAGGTCGAGAGGGCCGGCGATGCGGTCCTCGATCACGGACTTCGCACTCTCCCGATCGAGGGTCATCTCGCCGTCGGCCAGGTCGGTGCCCAAGCGTCCCATCCACAGGTTCGCGTCGGTGTTCGTCGGTTCGGTGCCGCCCCGGCGGTAGCAGGCAGGACCGGGATCGGCTCCTGCGGACTGCGGGCCGTTGCGCAGCGACCCGGCGATGTCGATATGGGCCAGTGAGCCTCCGCCGGCGCCGATGGTGAGCACTTCGATGCTGGGGAAGACGATCGGGTGGCCGTACTCGACCTCCCACTCGTTGGTCTCACGCAGCTCACCGTCTGCGATGAGCGAGATGTCTGTGGAGGTTCCGCCCATATCGAGTCCGACGGCGTTGGCGAAGCCGCACTGTTCGGCGACGTGCTGGGCGGCTATCGCGCCAGCGGCGATGCCGGAGGCGGCGAGCCGGACAGGGAAGCGCTTGACCATCTCCGAGGTCATCGAACCACCCCCGGAGTGAAGAAGAAGGAGCTCGCCGGCGTAGCCGTCTGCAGTGAGGCTCGAGTCGAGGTTCTCGACATAGCCTGAGACGAGTGGGCCCAGCACGGCGTTGGCCACCGTGGTGTTGAAGCGGCTGTGCTCGAAGATCTCGGGAAGGATCTCCGCCGAGGTGGAGATATTGGCCCCGGGAAGCTCCTCTGCGAGGATCTCGCGCATCCGCGTCTCGTGCTCGACGTTCGCGTAGGAGTTGATGAAGCAGACCGCCACGGTGTCGACTTCCCGCTTGCGCAGCAGGCGGCCGAGCCGGCGGGCCTCGTCCTCGTCGAGGGCGGTGACGACATTGCCCGCATAGTCGATGCGCTCGGTGACCTCGAAGCGGTCACGACGTCGGATGTAGGGACCGGACACGTCCGAATAGGCGTCCCACAGGTCATCCTTCGTGCCATCGCGGATTTCGATGACATCACGGAATCCCTTCGTCGTCACCATCGCCGCCTTGGGGAAACGACGGGTGATGAGCGCATTCGTCGCCACCGTCGTGCCATGGGAGAAGAGCTCGACATCGCTGAGGTCGATCTTCGCTCGCTCGACGCCTTTGAGCACTGCGGTCATCGGATTGTCGGGTGTGGAAGGCACCTTCGTCACCCGCATGGTCTGGGTGGATTCGTCGAAGATGCAGATATCGGTGAATGTGCCGCCCACGTCGACGGCTACTCTGAGATTGGCCACGAGATCTCCTTTGATTGTGATCTTGACGACATCCTGGTCGGCGGCAGGGGTGGACGTCAATGGAAGAAGTCAAAGATCGTGTCACTGGTATTGTGGAAATCACAAACGGAACGTGCCTGCGCAGGTGGTGCACCCGCGCAGCCTGTGCAGCAGCGAACCTGGGAACACCCTGAACGACGATGGCGTGTGCGGGGCGTCTGTCTGAATCGGAGGAGAGGCCATGGAGCAGTCGCGTGAGCGTGTTTTCGAGGAACTGCTGGCCGCTCTGGGCACGACTGATCCCCTCAGCTCCGTCCTGCAGAGAGCGGCGGCCGTGTCTCGAGGTTCAGGTCTGGTGGTCAACGAGCTCGGCGAGGTGATCAGGGCTGTCGGTGCGGCACCGAGCCACCTCATCTCCGAGTGGCTGCTCTCAGCCGCCCCGGGAAGCGCAGAGGAAACACAGATCGGGCGGTGGATCGTGTGCGCGCGTGCGGTGCGGATCCGTCAGCGGGAGCATTCGATCGTCATCGCCGTCCATGAGGAGCAGGAAGCAATGCGACGGGGGCCCGGGGCTTCCGGTGTCGAAGTCGGCCTCGTCCTCGACACGCTCGCCAAGATCCTCCACGCGTTCGAGGGCTTCGAGTCCTTTTCGATCAGCACCCGCCAGGAGGAGTCCTCGCGTCTCATGCGCGATCTCGAGGCAGGGGTCTCGCCGGGCCGTGAGCCGGCCCGTTGGCGCGCACTGGAGAGCTTCGGCTTCCCGCCCTACCGGTCTGTCCGGGTCGTCCGGGCTCAGCTGGAGGCGAACGCTCAGGGGGCAACGGGGGCCTCTCCGACCCCACAGCCGGGAATCGTCGTCGCCGATGTCGGGCACGCCGCCTCAAGAATCGAGCACACGGCTCTGTGCACCGAGGACTTCGACATCGAGGGGCATTTCTCCGTCGCCGTCATCGGGGTCGGGATCTCGGAGCCCTTCACCGGACTGGGTCAGGTCCCGGAGATGCTGCGTGCCGCCGATGTCGCCCTCGTCGCCGCGGCCCCGGGAGCTTTCGTTCGGGTCGAAACGATGCGTCCCGTCGAATGGGCCGGAGCGAGGATGAGCTCCCGTTCCGACCACGCGATCGCCGAGCGCTTCCTCGAGAATACCGCGGTCAGTCCGGAGTCGTGGGCGACGTTGACGACCTACGTTGAGTGCGCCGGTGGGATCGCCGCCACGGCCCGGCGTCTGCAGGTCCATGAGAACACCGTGAGGTACAGAATCGGTCAGATCGAAGGGAGCCTCGGAGGTCGCCTCAGCGATCCTCGAACCATCGCAGACGTCGTCATCGCGCTCGAGTGCCGCCGCCCGCCCTCTGGCGAGTGAATGCCGCCGCGAAGTGCAGTCCGGGGGAGTCCGGCGCTCGCCACGGCAGGAGTCAGATCTGACGGCGTGTCCGACACCGTAGAGTGGCTGTATGCCTCACCGTTTGCTGACAACCGAGCCCGCGGCGCCCGATCCGGAACCGACGCCGTCGACGCACGAAGCTCGGCCCGTCCCCGCTCGTCACTGGCTCATCGCCCTCTTCGCCGTTCTGCTTGTCGCGTGGGTCAGCATCGCCGGAGTCGGAGGACCGTACTTCGGCAAGATCTCCGAGGTCGCCACGAACGATCGATCGACATTCTTGCCGGAGTCTGCAGAATCGACGAAGGCGCAGTCGCTCATCGACGAGTTCAGCGATGATGACTACGTCCCTGCGATCGTCGTCCTCGAGAACCGCGATGGCATCACCGACCAGGACACTGAAGATCTCGATGATCTGACGAAGACGCTTGGCGACGAAGGACTGCTGGCCGCCGAGGCTTCACCTGCTATCCCGGCCGAGGACGGTGACGCCCTCGAACTCATCCTTCCCATCTCGTCCGAGACCACAGCCGAGGACGTCGAAGCCATCCGGTCGCTCATCACCGATGAGTTCTCCCCCACCACGAACGGCACAGACGGCACGAGGAGCGACAGTGGCACTGGGGTCTCCATCCACGTCACTGGCCCGGCCGGGTTCTCCGCCGATCTCTCTGAGGCATTCGCCGGCATCGACGGTATCCTCCTGCTCGTCGCACTCATCGCGGTCTTCGTCATCCTCATCATCGTCTACCGCTCACCCCTGCTGCCGGTCATCGTGCTCTTCACCTCGGTGGCAGCGCTCTCGGCCTCGATCTTCGTCATCTGGCATCTCGCCGACGCCGGAATCCTCCTCATCAATGGGCAAGTCCAAGGAATTCTGTTCATTCTCGTCGTCGGCGCGACCACCGACTACTCCCTCCTCGTCGTCGCTCGCTTCCGTGACGCTCTGCTGACCGAGCGCGACAGAGTCAGAGCGGGGCTGGCAGCGTTCAGGGGTGTCCTCGAACCGATTGCGGCATCAGGTGGGACCGTCATCGCCGGACTCCTGGTCCTGCTGCTCACCGATCTGGCGTCGACCCGGGCGCTGGGTCCGGTGGCGGCGATCGGGATCCTCGTGGCGATGCTCGCGGCACTGACGTTCCTGCCCGCGGCCCTGATGATCATCGGCCGTGCCGTGTTCTGGCCCTTCCGCCCGCAGATGCGCACGGCCAAGAGTGCACCGGCGAAGAAGGGATTGTGGAATCGCATCGCCGAGGTGGTCGCCAAGCGTCCGCGAGTGACTTGGATCGCTCTCGTCGTCCTCCTCGCCCTCCCGTTGATCGCATTCCCTCAATTCAAGGCCTCGGGTGTGGCGCAGAGTGACTTCGTCCTCGGCGAATCCGAGGCCCGCGACGGCCAAGCTGTCCTGTCCGAGCATTTCCCCGGCGGGTCGGGTTCGCCCACTCAGATCGTCGTGGCCGAAGACCAGCTCACGGATGTCGCGAAAGCCGTGGGCAGCCTCGGCGGGGTCGAATCGATGACCGTCGTGGCCAATGATTCGCCAAGCGGAACTCTCGCCATCGACGGCGACGGACAGCTGCAGACACCTCAGGACCAAGCACCCCAGGGCCAGGGCGGGCCCGACGCACAGTCGACGCAGCCCGCATCACAGCCGGCACCCACCGAGGTCGACGGGCAGGTGCTGCTCGAGGCGACGCTGTCCGACGCAGCCGATTCCCTCGCGGCCGAGGACACCGTCACCTCGATCCGTGACGCCGTCCATGATGTCGACGCCGAGGCGCTTGTGGGCGGGGAGACGGCGGTCGACCTCGACACGAACACCACCGCCGAGGCAGACCGCGCCCTGGCGATCCCGCTCATCCTTCTCGTCATCACCGTCATCCTCATCCTGCTGCTGAGGTCGCTGCTGGCCCCTCTGCTGCTCGTGGCGCTGACCGTACTGTCCTTCGGCACGGCGCTCGGGGTCTCCGCTCTGGTGTTCAACCACATCATCGGCTTCTCCGGGGCCGACCCATCGGTGCCCCTGTACGCGTTCGTGTTCCTCGTGGCGCTGGGCATCGACTACAACATCTTCCTCATGTCCCGCGTGCGTGAGGAGTCGCTGCGCGTGGGCACTCGCAAGGGCGTGCTGTCCGGGCTCGTGGCCACGGGCGGGGTCATCACCTCGGCGGGGATCGTCCTCGCCGCGACCTTCGCCGCACTCGCGGTCATCCCGGTCATGTTCCTGTTCCAGCTGGCCTTCATCGTCACCTTCGGCGTCCTCCTCGACGCCATCCTCGTGCGCTCACTCGTCGTCCCGGCCCTCGTCCACGACATCGGCCGACGCATATGGTGGCCGTGGCGGAAGCGCATCCCGATCGACGACAGGTAGGCGAGCCCGAAGCGATTCCCGTAGGGGGATGGGCAGGGCCGCCTCGCGCATGCACAATGGAAGTGATGCCGATCGAGGAGGCTTGAACATGTCTGAAACAGTGCAGGATTCCACCGGTGCCAGAGTCAGAGTGGAACACGATGAGCAGAACTCGGCGTTCGTGGTCAGAGACGACTCAGGCGAGGTGGCCGGGCGGGCCCATTACCTCGTCGGTCCCCGATCGGAGGCCGAGAGGATCATGTATCACACGGAAGTCGGCGAGGAATTCTCCGGTCGCGGCCTGGCGAAGATCCTCGTCTCCCACGCGCTCAAGGAGAGCAGCGACAGCATGAAGACTGTGGTGCCTGTCTGTCCGCTGTTTGCCGAACGCCTCAAAGAGCACGGCAACGACTTTCTCGCCATCGGCGGCCGTTTCCGCTGGGCGACCGAGGCTGACGTGGAGTATGTGAAGCAGAACGTCTGACCCGGTCACACCCGGCCCTCGCCGTTCATTGCTGCGGCCGGAATGACCCTGGACTTCGGCATCCGACTGTGGAATTGTTGTTGATGCAACAAATTGTGCAGATGCGCCGAGTCGAACCGTCGGTTCGACCGCGATTCATGATGGGTGCCGAGATGACCAGGGGAGGATCCATGGAGCTGTCTGGCGCCATCGGGGTCTGGCGACGCATGCTGGAGACGCACGCGGACCTCGTCGACGCCTTGGAGGCCCGGTTCCGAGCCGATCACGGCCTCACCGCCACTGAGTTCGACGCCCTCGTCAACATTCCCTCGACGACCACGATCCGTCACCGTGAGCTGCTGGATGAGATCGTGCTCAGCCGCAGCGCACTCTCACGCCTGCTGCGCCGCCTGGAGACGCGAGGACTGGTCAGCCAGTCAGCCGATTCCGCCGATCAGCGCGGTGTGTGCGTAGCGCTGACACCCGAAGGGCTGAGACTGAAACGCGAATCCGCGCGCACCAATGCCGATGTCGTCAGGACCGCCTTTTCCGCACTCACGGAGGACAACCTCGGCGAGCTTCTTCGACTGATCGACAGGATCCATCCACAACCGGCAGAACCGATCGAGCAATGACGGCAAAACAGGCAATGATCGCCGAGGTGGTTCGGCAGTGAGAAGGAGACCGCAATGAGCAACGTCGAAGCCCAACCGGACCAAGTGGTCTGCCGGGCAGGCGGCCTGCCCGGACCACAATGCGATGTGCAGGGCCGAGCCCCGGTCGAGATCATCACGGCCAGGGACGTCCCCCTCGGCGGGCCCCGGGCGATGACCGTGCGCCGGACTCTGCCGCAGCGGCAACGGTCGCTCATCGGCCCGTGGTGTTTCGTCGACCACTACGGTCCCGACGACGTGGGGCTTTCGGGCGGCATGGACGTCGCCCCTCACCCGCATACGGGTCTGCAGACCGTGAGCTGGCTCTTCGACGGTGCCATCGAGCACATCGACTCCGGTGGGCACACCGGGCTCGTGCTGCCCGGGGAGGTCAACCTCATGACTGCCGGCCGCGGCATCTGCCACTCCGAGGTCTCGACGGAGTCCACCTCGACCCTCCACGGTGTGCAGCTGTGGCTGGCCCTGCCCGAGAGCTCCCGCCATCAGGAAGCACGCGAATTCGAGCACTTCGCGCCCGAGGCCACTCGTTTCGACGGAGGCGAATTCCTCGTCTTCCTCGGTGAGCTGTGGGGTTCGTCCTCACCGGTGAGCACCCATTCGCCGCTCCTCGGCGCGGAGATCCGCCTGGACCCCGGCGCGAGCATCGACCTGCCCATCGATGAGACCTTCGAACACGGCGTCCTCGTCGACTCCGGTGACATCGCCGTCGAGAACGTTCCGCTGCCGGTCAATGCCATCGGCTACACCGGGGTCGGAATCACAGAGATGCGGATCAGCAACAGCGGAGAGTCCACGGCACGGATCGTCCTCCTCGGCGGGGAACCCTTCCCCGAGCAGATCGTCATGTGGTGGAACTTCGTGGGCCGCACCCACGAGGAGATCAGCCGGTTCCGGCAGGAATGGCAGGACGAGGGTGAACGGTTCGGCGAGGTCGAGGGCTATGTCGGCCAGGGCGGGCCAGGATCCAACGCCGAGGGTCTCGGAAGGCTTCCCGCGCCGAGGCTGCCCGACGTCGTCATCAAAGCCCGAAAGAACCCGCCTCCACATGTCCAAGGCGGACCCGAGACCACAGCGAAGAAGGAGACAGAACAATGAGCGAAGCACTCAAGGATTCGACCGGCGCAGACGTGCATGTGGACCTCGACGAACAGGGTCAGTCCTACGTCATCACCGTTGAGGACGGAAAGGTCGCGGGGCACGCCTACTTCCTGCCCGGACCGGAGACCGAGCGGATCTTCTACCACACGGTCGTCGACGAGGCCTTCGGCGGACGTGGACTCTCCAAGGTCCTCGTCGCCCAAGCGTTGGCTGACAGCCGAGAGAAAGGCGTGACGGTCGTGCCGGTCTGCCTCCTGTTCGTCAAGAAGCTCAATGAGACCGGCGACGACTACGTGGCCGAAGGCGGTCGTTTCCGCAAGGCCACCGGAGCAGACATCGACCTCGTCAAACGGGAGGCCTGAACGGTGGCAGGAGTCAACGTCAATCGTCCCTACATCGACAAGGCCCACCCCGAGGTCTACAAATCCATGGTCCAGGCCGCGGCCGCCTCGCGGAAGGCCGCGCGGGCCACAGGCCTGAGCGATGGACTCCTCGAACTGGTCAACGTGCGGGTCTCCCAAATCAACGGATGCCGCACGTGCTTGAGCATCCACGCCCCGGCCGCCAGGCAGGCCGGCGTCGACGAGATCAAACTCGACGTGCTTCCGACGTGGCGTGAGGCAGAGATCTTCGACGATCAGGAGAAGGCCGCACTGCTTCTGGCTGAGACGCTGACCATCATCGACAAAGCCGCTGATCGTGATGCGATCGCCACCGAGGCTGGTGAGTTTCTCTCCGCGGAGCAGATCTCAGCGGTCGAATGGACCGTGATCCTCATCAACTCGTTCAACCGCATCTCGATCGCCAGTAACCACCCGGTCGCCCACCCCCGGAAGGCGGAGGTCTGAGCGCATGAACGCAACAGATGGTCCGCGGGTCGATTTCCGCTCCGACACCGTGACCAAACCCAGCGCGGGAATGCGCAAGGCCATGGCCGACGCCGAGGTGGGCGACGCAGTCTATGACGAAGACCCGACGACCAACCGGTTGGAGTCGATGACCGCCGAAATCCTCGGGAAGGAATCGGGACTGTTCTTCCCGTCGGCAACTCAGGCCAACCTCGCCGGGATCATGGCCCACTGCGGACGCGGTGATGAGTACATCGTCGGTCAGACCGCGCACGCCTACCGCGACGAGGGCGGGGGAGCAGCAGTTCTGGGATCGATCCAGCCCCAACCCTTGCCCAACGAACCCGAGGGCATCATCGATCTCGACGCGATCACCTCGGCGATCAAGCCCGATGATTTTCACAATCCGATCACCCGGCTGCTGACGGTGGAGAACACCTTCAACGGTCGTCCTCTGCCCGAGGGCTACGTGAAGGAGGCGACCGAATTGGCGCGCAGCCGTGGTCTGGCCACTCATCTCGATGGGGCACGGATCATGAATGCTGCTGTGGCCACCGGCCGCGAAGCCTGGGAACTGACGGGTCGATTCGACTCGATCTCACTGTGTCTGTCCAAGGGCCTCGGCGCCCCAGTGGGTGCGCTGCTGGTCGGGACCAAGGAGCTGGTGGGTCGGGCCAAGCGCATCCGCAAGACGCTCGGCGGGGGCATGCGCCAGACCGGTGTCCTCGCCGCCGCAGGCATCTACGCACTTGAGAACAACGTCCAGCGTCTGCGTGAGGACCACGACCGTGCGACCCGCCTGGCAGAGGTTTTCGCAGACTTCCCGGAGCTCGGCGCCGGTGAAGCACGGACCAACATGGTCTTTCTGTCCCCGGACGGTGTCGACATGTCCGCGTTCGCCAGGTTCTTCGCCGAACGCGGCATCATCACCGGCGGCGCACACGGCAAACTGCGCTGGGTCACCCACCTCGACATCGACGACGAGGCGATCGAGAACGTCCGTCGAGCGTGCAAAGAGTTCTTCGGACGGTAGGTTCGTCGGATCAGCTCAGCTCAACTCAGTTCAGCTCAGTTCAACTCAGCTCTTGCGCGGACCCGCGTAGATGCGGCGGCTGACCACGATGGATACGGTGAGCACGAGGCCGACGGCGCACGTGATCGCGAACAGCAGCGTCCATTGATTCTTGTCGCCGAGTCCACCGCCGAACGCGGCACCGACTGCGCTTCCGGCGAAGAGGGTGCCTGCGAAGAATGAGACGACGGTCCCGCGGGCCTGCGGCAGAACACCGGTCGCCCAGGTCTGCAGGGATGAGTGCTGGAAGGACCAGGTCGCGCCGAGCAGGAGTGCGGCGATGATGACCGTGGTGATCGACAGGTGCGCGGCGAGGAGTCCGAAGGCGAGCACCGTCGCGCTGCCGCCGATTGCGATGAGCCGCGGCATTGACAGACGAGAACTGAGGGCCTTGACCATGCGACTGGTGATGATGACGCCGACACCGTAGGCGGCGGTGGCCAGGCCGGCGATCGCCGCGCCGGTGCCTTGGGACTGCAGGGCCGGGGCGAGCAGGGTGAGGACCCCGAGGACCACGGCGCCTTCGATGAAGGCCAGGCCGATGACGATGAGCACCCACCGGTGGGTGATCGCGGCACGGATGGTGGCAACGACGCTACCCTGCTGCTCCCGGGGCGGTTCAGGCAGTCGGCGCAGACCGAAGGCGCATCCGACGGCGAGGACGGCCGGGATGGCGAAGACCACTCGCCAGTCGATGAAATGTGCGAGGACCCCGGCCAACGCTGTGGCACTCGCGGTTCCGAGGGCGATGGCGGCCATGAGATCGGTGAGTGCGGGCTGACGATTCGCCTCGTCGACGGTGTCGCCGACATAGGTCATCGAGGTCGGGACGATGGCTCCGTAGAACGCACCGGACAGAGCGCGAGCGATGACGAGGATGCTCAGCGTCGGGGCGAAGGTCGCTGCCACGCCTGTGAGGGCCGCGGCGAGGAGTGTCCACTTCATCAGGCGAACCCGCCCGAGCTTGTCGGAGAGGATCCCCCATACGGGTTGGCTGACGCCGTAGGCCAGGAAGTAGGCGCTGGCGATCGTCAGCGCTTCGGCAAGGGTCGCGCCGAGGTCGTGGGCCACGAGAACGATGAGCGGACTGATCGCGAAACGGTCGAAGCTGGAGACGAATGCGGCCAGCGAAATCGACAGCGGGGGACGCGTCGGGCCTGGTTGGACGGCTGCATCACTCACGATCGACTACTGTACTCCGCGTGGTTACGGCCCAGATCCACTGTCCGGGAAGTGTCAGTTGATGATCTCGGCGCTGTCATCGGCGAGCAGGGCAGCCAGTTTATCCCTCCATGACTGGAGCTCATCTGGACTCAGCCGCTTCCACCCGGTGACTTCGCGCAGCACCCTCAGCGGAGCCGTGCTGCGATAGGACCGTGTGGGGTTGCCGGGGAACTTCTTGTCCGTGACGTTCGGGTCGTCCTCGTAGCCCCCGGTCGGTTCGACCTCGTAGACATGAGGGTGCCCGTCGAGGGCTGCGACCTCGGCCGCTAGCCCGGCACCGTCCGTCATGGCGGTGAAGTAAATGTGGTTCATGACCACCTCGGGCCGGTAGTTCGAATTGAATCCCGGAGTCAGCAGGTCGCCTGGCTGCAGAGCAGCCCCTGTCCCATGGAAGAACGGGCCTTCGTCGAGTGCTTCAGACATGTGACGAATATACGTGTGGAACCTGCACATGAGGCTCAGATCGGAAAGCTACACTGACAATGCGGACGGTCCTTCCTGTCCGCTCAGATCCGTTGTCGGTGAAGCAACCTTCCTCTGAGATCCCTGCCCGAGTGTTGAGACCTTGGGGTGGGGCCGGCCTCGATGGGCCATACTCGCTGGGACAGCTGACGCTCTCTCAGCCGTTGACGATGATGCCCTCAGAAGGAGCTGTGCCCACCGATGTCCGCCGAAACGACCCAGACGACGCAAGGAAGCGCCACCTCGGCGCCGGGATCATTGGCCGGGAGACTGCGGCTGATCGGACCTGGCATCGTCCTTGCCCTGGCCAGCGTCGGAGCCTCGGACATGATCACGACGATGAACTCCGGAGCCGAGTACGGGCTGGCGCTGATCTGGGTCTTCACCGTCGGTATCATCCTCAAGTTCGTCCTCTCCGAGGCGGTCTCCCGCCTGCAGATGAGCGGCGACCGATCGTTGCAATCGCACCTGACGAGTTTCGGCGGGAGACTGTTCCCCGCCTTGTTCCTCATCGCCGAGCTGCTCGTCGGTCTCTTCTTCGGTGCGGGCGTCATCGCGGTGACCACGAACATCCTGCAGGCGCTGTTCCCGATTCTGCCGTTCTGGCCCACGGCTGTCGTCGTCCTGCTCTCCGCCGCGATCCTTGTGGGCATCGGCCGCTACGGGCTGGTCGAGAAGGCGATGATCGGCTTCGGCATCATCATGTTCTTCGGCATCATCGCCCTCGCGATCTCCGTGTTCCAAGGCCAGGATGCTCAGGGCGTTGCCGTCCAGACCATCGCTCCGACCTTCCCGAATGGATCGATCATCACCGTGATGTCCCTCATCGGCGGGGTCGGCGGAGCAACGGGAATCCTTGCCTACTCCTACTGGATCCGCGAGAAGTCCTGGCGCAGTGCGGACTGGAAACCAGTGGTGCGCATCGATCTGCTCATCAGCTACAGCCTCGTCTTCGTCTTCGCTGTCGCCATGAGCGCCGTGGGCGCCTTCATCCTCTATGGCCAGGGCTTCACGATCTCCGACAACGACTCGCTGTTCGCCATTGCCGACAGTCTGGTCTCGCGCATCGGCGAACCAGGTCGCATCGTCTTCCTCATCAGCTTCCTCGCCGTCGTCTACACGAGCGTGCTCGGCGGGTTCTCCGGCATCGCCTACGTCACCGCCGACTGCATTCGAGTGCTGCGACGGTACCCGCATCAGGTCGAGTCCGAGTTCGACATGTCGGCCAAGTCCATCGAGTTCCGCGGGGCTATCGTCTACCTCAGCATCGCGACACTGGTGATCATGGGGCTGGGCAAACCGGTGACCCTCGTCCTCGTCTACGCCGCGATCAGCGCATTCATCCTCCCGGTGCTCGCGATCGCGCTCCTCGTCATCCTCAATCGAATCTCGGTGCCGACAGCACTGCGGAACAAGGGGCTGTCCAACGTACTGCTCACGGTCTGCTTCCTGCTGTTCGGATTCCTAGCCGTGCTGCAGGTACGGGAGTCGTTGATGGGGCTGCTGGGGTAGAACGCCCCTGTCGCCTTGAAGTGCGCAACGAGGAGGATTGCAGCGCCTGTTCGTTACTGGGTGCGATTGGGATGCTCAGCATCTGACTTGGCGAGGTAATGATCGAGCAGGCGAGCACCCAAGTGGGCTGCCTCGTCAGGATCCAGGTCCGCAAGTTGAAGCGATAGGCCGTCAATGACAGCCTGCAGGATTGCTGTCTCCGGGAAGTCAGTCTGAATGGCCTCCGGGGGAGCATCGTCAACCTTGCTGGGGGATGCTGCCTTCCTGGCTCGGAGGAGTCGCTGGTACATTTCCCCGAGTCGGGTTGAAAAGATGTGCTTGAGCTCTGTCAGCGCGGGGTTCGTGTCGGCATGGGTAGTGAAGGCGAGCCAGACCTTGAACTCGCGCTGTCGCTCTGCAGTGAGAGGGAGCAGTTCCAGCAGGATCGCCCGCGTCCACTCGTGCGTCGGCCCGGTCCGCGGCATGGCAGTGATCCGCTGCGTGAAACGGTCTGCGAGTAACTCCATGGCGTCGTGCACCATTTGAGCCCGCGTAGGGAAATAGTGCTGGATTGTTCCCCCCTTGACGCCGGCCTCGGCGGCCACGGTTCGCACGCTGACTCCCGTCATGCCATCCCGGGCAACAACGCGCCACAATGCCTCGGCCACCAGACGCTTTCCATCCCCTATTGCTTGTCCCATGGGATCATCTTACACTCGTAAGAGGCGTCCATACGAGTGTAAGAGAGCAGCGAGATGATGCACATCGCGACTGATGTAAGTACGAAGCCCGAACTGCCCGCCCAGAAACGTCTTGCAGTCTTCTGGGCGGCGACTATTGTCGCTTTGGCGTTGCATAATGCTGAGGAATGGCTGCTGGGTCTGACGGGGTGGATAGCTGCACACCCCTGGCTGCCGGGACGGTCGCTTCACGGAGATCAGGAGCAGTTCGGTCTCGCGCTCGTGATCGTCACTGCGGCGGTTCTCACGGTCGCCGTGATCGCGGTGTCGACCCGGGCGAAATGGAGCGTCGAGGCGTTGGTGTGCGTTGCCTACGCCCTGATCGCCAACGCTGCTGGCCACCTCGCCATCAGTGTGGCGTCATGGAGCCTGATGCCCGGGGCGCTCAGCGGCATTCTCATATTGCTTCCGCTGGGCGTGATCATTGTGCGAACGCTGCCGCCCGTGCGGTGGACGATGTCCATAACCGTGATGACGGTGATCGCTGCCGTGGCGATTGTGATTGGAGCACTCCTTGTCGCTGCAGTCCTTGCACCAATCATCTCTGCGCTCTGATGACCTCTTCGAGAACCTCCCGGCCTCGGACCCGGCAGCACTGGCTGTCAGAACCTCAGGCTCACTCCCTCCCGGAGCTGATCCAGCTCGGGTTGTCCACGATATTGCGAGTGCCCTCGACCAGTGACCGAATCGAATCGAGCTGTGTCATGTCATCGGCGTCGAGAGACACCTCCACGGCACCGAGGTTCTCAAGTGCACGTTCGGGTTTGCGCGATCCCGGGATCGGAACCGCGGAGACACCCATCCGGTCAGCGCGCTGGAGCAGCCAAGCCAACGCCACCTGAGCGTTGGTGGCGTTGTGGCGGCGGGCCACCTCGGCGACGATATCGACGATCTTCTGGTTGGCATCCCAGGCCTCGCCCATGCGGGAGGTGCCACCGCGGAAGTCACCGGCGACCTGCTCCTTGGTCAGCGTGCCGGTGAGGAAGCCCCGGCCCAGGGGGCTGTAGGGCACGAAGCCGACCCCGAGCTCGGCGCAGGCCGGCACGACACGATCCTCGACGTCGCGTGACCACAGGCTCCACTCCGATTGGAGTGCGGCGATCGGGTGGACAGCGTGCGCTCGCCGCAGCTCTTCGGAGGTGACTTCTGAGAGGCCGATGTGGCGGATCTTGCCGGCCTCGACCAGCTCGGCCATGGCACCGACGGTGTCCTCGATAGGAACATCCGGATCCGGGCGATGGTGGTAGTAGAGATCGATCGTCTCCACGCCGAGGCGGGTCAACGAAGCATCGCAGGCTGAGCGAACGTATTCCGGGCGTCCATCGGTGCGTTTGGCCGAAGCGTCCGTCCCGTCTCGTCCGGCGGTGATGCCGAATTTCGTTGCCAGCTGCACCTCGTCGCGACGTTTGGCCAGAAATGGTGCGAGCATCTCCTCGTTGGTGCCTGCAGGCCCGGTGGTGCCCTCGCGGGGTTCGCCGTAGACATCTGACGTGTCGAGGAAGGTGATGCCGGCATCGACTGCGGTGTTCAATGTGTCCCGTGCTGCGTCATCGGTGGTGCCGCCGTAGACGTGGGACAAAGCCATGCAGCCGAAGCCGATGGGGGAGACGCTGAGGTCGCCGAGGTGGGTGGTGGTCATGATGGATCTCCTTCTTGGTGGTGGGAGCTCGGTGAGGTATCTGCCGGTGCGCGGTCGTCATCGGGAACCCCGCCGTATTTGGCGATTTTGTAGTCAGTTGTGAGGAGGGCCAGTTCCAGCTCGTGAAGTTGGGAGACGATGCGCTCGCGCTGGCCGAGCATGATCTGCAGACGCTGCCCGGTCGTCGCCTCTCAGACGCGGACCAGATCGACATATCGACGGAGTTCGCTGATACCCATCCCGGAGGTCCGCATGCGAACGAGGAAGTCGAGGCGAGCGATCATAGATTCTGTGTCCCGAGTGGCTCCGAGGCACCTCGAGGAGCCCAGCGCGTTCATAGTAGCGGGCGGTGTGTGCGTTGATGCCGAGGAGTGCACAGACCTCGGAGATCGAGAGCTCCACATCGTCATCGACCGAAAGCGCTCGCTGGAGACTTTCGGGGCGTTGAAGGTTTGTGGTGTGCCGTGTCATGGAAGCCAACCTACGACTGTGAGTGCACTCTAAGTCAAGGGGTGGAATGAAACTGATTGTGAACGCAAGGCCGCAGTGCCTGAGTGTTGCCGATTTTCCTTGATTGTCGTCGCTCGCAGCAGACATACTTGATCCTGTGCCCACAGTGCAGAAGCCTCTCCGTGCCGTCGTCTTTCTCGGGCTGAGTGTCGATGGCCGCATCGCGCGACCGGACGGGGACCTGGAGTGGCTGACCAGCCGTGGCGCAGCCGCCGGAGATGCGGGTTTCACACCGTTCGTTGAGTCGGTTGACGCGGTGGTGATGGGCCGGAAGACCTACGAGGCCATCGCTTCCATCCAAGAGTGGCCCTACCTCGATCGCCCGATCCATGTGATCAGTACGACCCTTGCCGCAGACGCCGACCCACGCATCATTGTGCACCGATCGCCCGAGGCGGCCATTGACGCACTGCAACGGGACAGTCGCCGCCGCGTCTACGTCGACGGTGGGGCGACCGTCCGGTGGTTCCTTGCTGCCAAACTTGTCGACGAGCTGACGCTCTCTCAAGTGCCTGTGCTCATCGGCGATGGGCCATCACTGTTCGGCTCGCTTGGCGGAGATGTGGACCTCGAGCACGTGCGGACCACAGTCCTCGATGGCGGGATGGTTCAGACGATCTACCGCGTCGTGGACGGGCCAACTCCTCAGGCGTTCGACTAGGACGGTATGATCGGGGCGTTTCTCCTCTGACGGGGTGAGGCTCGAGAGGTGCCGCGCGGAGCTAAGAGCGAGGGTTCTTCCACCGCCCGTGCCGTCGTTCGAACGCAAATCTCTCCGCCCTCAGATGCCTGACTCGATCCACGACTTCTGGGGCATAGCTATAGGCCGCATCTGTATCAACAAGCCCCTCAAGCACGATGGTGTACTCATCTGGTGGCAGCTCGATGCGTCGGCATAGCGCGTCGCGAGCAGCTGACGTGTGCTCTGCCTTCTCCAGGTCGAGGATCATGCGGTCATGCGCTGAGAGTTCATTCACGGTTCCGGGGACCATACGGGCCAGTGTTGCACATTGACTGAGAGGCCGACGCGACTGGGCCGTAGGGAGATCCCAGGTGAACATCGGAGTCCCAGCGTGCATGTCGAACAGGGCCACCGACGAATCGGCAGAGCTCCACCCATTGGTTGATGCCCAATGGGTAGATCGGCTGTCCCTTCGGATGGTTCGCTGAGCAAGCCTCCGACGCGGACGAGCGATCCAGACTCAAGGATCGCCGAGTTGGTGAACCCTAGAATCCGGCACTGCGACTGCTGGCATCGTCTGCCGCGAGCAGATAGCTGAGCACGTCGGTGACCGTGACCACCGCATGGCCGAAGCTCAGACCGACCGCGGCTCAGGCCGATCAGGCCGTGCGAGCAAGCGATTTGCAACTAAAGTATGCATCTTCGCAGTGCGCCCTTTTGGGTCTGGAAGCAAGGTTCCCGATCTCCATAGCATCAATGCATGACCTTTGAAACTGATGAAACCAAAACCGAAACCATGCCACGACCACGCACTTCACCGCCTGCAGGAAAGCTCATAGGCCTGGTGAAGCAGCGACCATTGCTCAGCTTCTTCATTCTGGTGAACGCACTGAGCTGGCTTGCCTGGACCCCTTATATCCTCTCGCAGAACGGGCTTGGACTGTGGGACTTCAGCTTTCCCGAGCTTCTCGGAACCAGCCAGCTTCTCGGCGTTCTGCCTGGCGCCTACCTGGGTCCGATCGGCTCGGCCTTCCTGCTGACGGCACTTGTCGACGGACGACCGGGGCTGAAGGCGTGGGTAAGGCGATTGCTGCGATGGAAAGCGGCGCCCAGGTGGTATCTCATCGCCTTGCTGGCCGTCCCCGCCGGAATGGTCCTCACCGGGGCCATGTTCGTCGGAACAGACATTGCCACGCCCTCGATGACTGCGCTCATCGCCTATGTCCCGATGCTGCTCATCCAATTCGTCACGACGGGTCTTGCCGAAGAACCTGGATGGCGTGATTACGCCCTGCCTCGCCTGCAGCGCATGCACTCTCCGATGAAGTCGGCGTTCATCCTCGGCCCGATCTGGGCAGTATGGCACCTGCCGCTGTTCCTGACGGAATGGGGCGGATATCCAGACTCCTCCTGGACGCGTCTGCTCGCCTTCATGGTCTTCTGCATTGCCTTCAACATCGTCATGTCCTGGGTGTTCAACCGCACCGGAGAAAGCCTCCCGCTGTCCATGCTGATGCACGTGAGTGTGAACAACTTCGCCACCGTCATGTGGGCCGAGGTCTTTCCCACCCTGGATGGCGAGGGTGACGTGATTTGGATCGCCATGGCACTGGGCTCCGTTGTGGCCGCGACCCTGATCGTCATTGCGACTCGGGGAAGGCTGGGGCACCCGGCGGTCGCGAGCGAATCGCTGCGGAATGTCTCATGAGAACGGTCCTGGTCATGGTCTCGAGACCTTCACGTATGATCGGAACATGGTGCCAGTGAAGCTTCCGCGATGGAGATCGGCACTGATCATCGCCTTCTCGACCGCGGTCGTCTCCCTCGCCCTTCTGGCTCTCACAGCCTCGCTCTTCTCTCATGATCCGTCGTTGCACGACGAGCCCATGTCGGACGCAGACTGGATTGCCACGGGAGCGACTCTCGTAGTGCAGGCGCTTGCACTTGTCCTCAGGGTCCGCTGGCCCGTTGCATCAATGCTCCTCATCGCTGTTCTGCCGTTGGGCTTGGCATCTGTGCAGCCGAGCTCGGCTTTTACTCTCACAGTCCTGCCGATCATCGTCAGTGTGTTCCTCACCGGCCTCAGCAATACGGTGTCGCGGTTGAGCATATGGGCGCTCCTCACCGCGGTGATCGTCGCCTCGGGGCAGTGGGTCAACAGCCTCGGCGCTGGCGAGGAGAACATGATCGCGTCGGCCTTTGGCGCATTGGGTCAGGCTGCGATCGTCGTTCTTCTGCCGCTCATGCCGGCGGTGTTCATTGCCTCCCAGCGAGCGTTGTCTGCGGCTCAGCGAGAGACCGTCAATGCCCTCACTCGCGAGCGGGATGCTCAGATCGGAGAGGCCCTGGCTCGTGAACGATCGACAATGGCACGCGAGTTGCATGACATCGCCGCACACCACCTGTCCGGCATCTCACTGATGGCCGGAGCCATCGCACGTCAGATCGCTACCGATCCCGAGGTTGCACGCGACGGTGCACTGCAGATTCGGGAACAGAGTCGAGCGATCCTCGACGACCTGCGCCGGCTCGTCGGGCTCTTGCGTGACGATGACGACCAAGGTCTCAAAACTTTGGCCACCATCGCCGACCTCGTCACCGCAGTTCGGTCGAGTGGCGCCGAGGTTGAACTGCAGATCCAGGCCGGAGAAGGAACGGACCCCGGCCGAAGGGTGGGACCGTTGGCCCAGCTCGCTGGATACAGAATGGTCCAGGAGTCTTTGACCAACGTTCTCCGCCACGCCCCCGGTTCGTCCTGCACAGTCGTGATTGACGGGGCGGACCCGGAAGCGTTGTATTTGACCGTGTGTAATACTGCGCGAGACTCCACCGGCGAAGCGCAAACGACCAGAAGCGGCGAAACACATACCAGTGGAAGCGGCCTTGGAATACTCGGCATGGTGGAACGTGCGGCACTCATCGGCGGAACCTGTGAAGCAGGGCCAGATGAGAATGGCGGATGGGTCGTGCAGATGACCATCCCACGTGACCCAGATCGAGGAATCTCATGATCCGTGTACTTCTGGCCGACGATCAGCCACTCGTACGAGGGGGACTGATCGCATTGCTGGACGCAGAACCCGATATCGAGATCATAGGCGCAGCTGCAGACGGGGGTGAGGCGCTGGAGCTCGCGCTCGAACTGCGTCCGGATGTCGCCTGCCTCGACATTCGAATGCCCGTGATGGATGGCATCGAGGTCGCCGCCCGAATCTCACCCCCACAGCTGGATCCGCCTATTCCCGTCCTCATGCTGACGACCTTCGATATCGACGACTACATGTTCCGTGCTCTTGAGACCGGTGTCTCGGGGTTCCTGCTCAAGGACTCCGACCCCGAGGAGATCCTCCGTGCGGTCCGGCATGTGGCGGGCGGTTACGGCACACTCGACCGCTCACTGACTCGGCGGGTCGTCAGCGAATACGTTCAACGTCGTCGGCTGCAGCCGGTGACTCCCTCTCGTGCTCTCTCTGTGATCACCACCCGCGAGCGTGAGATCCTCATGCTGCTTGCGCAGGGAATGACCAATAGTGAGATTGCCGAACAGTTGACCGTCGAGGTGGCGACGGTCAAATCCCACCTGGCACGAATCCTTCCCAAACTCGGAGTGCGCTCGCGCCTTCAGGCCGTGGTCTGGGCATACCAGAACCACATTGTTGAGATTGAATAGTGCATCCGAATCACTCCGGAAGGTCCTTCCGACTACGACCCAACGAAGGCCGTCGCGAAGAACGGCACGAAGGTCACCAGCGCCAGAGCAGTCAGCAGCACCAGTGCGCTCGGGATTGCGGCCTTGGCCACGCGCATGACGCTCATGCCCGACATCCCGGAGGCGACGAATAGGTTGAGTCCCAGTGGCGGCGTGATCATGCCGATCTCCAGGTTCATCACGACGATGATGCCGAAGTGGATCGGGTCGATGCCCAGCTCGATCGCGATCGGCAGGAGGATCGGGGCGAGGATGAGGATCGCCGAGGACGTCTCCATCACACAGCCCACGAACAGCAGCAGAATGTTGACGAGGATGAGGAACTGCCACGGCTGCAGGTCCCAGTTGGTGATCGTCTCCGAGACCGATCCTGGAATCCGCTCGCTGGCGAGCACGAACGTGAAGAGGATGCCGTTGGCGATGATGAACATGACCATCGCCGAGGTCTTCACCGATGACAGCGTGACCTCCCAGAGCTGCGAGATCTTGATCTCGCGGTAGATGACCAGGGAGACCACCAGGGAGTAGGCGACGGCGACGGCCGCGGCCTCGGTGGGGGTGAACCAGCCTGAGTAGATTCCGCCCAACACCAGGAACGGCAGTGCCAGGGCCAGGATCGCGTCGCGGAAAGCCTTGAGCTTGTCCGCGTTCGAGAGTTTGAAGCCGGCTCCGGCGTGACCATAGCCCTTCCTCCACGCCACGAACACGGCCATGCCCAGCAGCATGACGCCGGCGAGTACACCCGGCAGAATGCCGGCGAGGAACAGGTCACCGATATTCTGCTCGGTGGCGATGCCGAAGACGATGAGCGGAATCGACGGCGGGATGAGGATGCCCAAGGATCCCGAGGTGGCCACGAGTCCCGTGGAGAACTCCTTCGGATAGCCGTTTCGCATCATGGCAGGGATCATCAGCGCACCGACGGCCACGACCGTGGCAGGAGATGAGCCGGAGACTGCGGCGAAGAACATGCAGGCCAGCACCGTGGTGATCGCCATGCCGCCGCGCAGGTGCCCGACCATGGCGGCACCGAAGTCCGTCAAGCGCCGCGAGATGCCGCCGCGGGACATGATGTTGGCCGCGAGGATGAAGAACGGGATCGCCATGAGCGGGAACGAGTTCAACGCGTTGAAGAGACGTTCCGAGACCTGGGTCATCGGAGTCAGCGTGAAGTAGTAGAAGTAGACGAGGCTGGTCAGGCCCAGGGCCACCGCGATGGGCGCCGAGGTGACGCGCAGCAGGAGGAGGACAGCAATGAGGACGAATGTTGCTTCGAGCATCAGCGATCCCCTTCCTTCGTGTCGTCGTCATCGATGGCGATGTCGTTCACGTCGATGCCGACGGCCGCGGCTTCCTCAGCGAATGCATCCTTGTCGAGTGCTTCGGGTGGAGCCTTCACCGCACGGATGAGCATCTCGGCTGCGCGGATGAAGAACAGTGTCATGCCCACAGCTAGGGAGAGTTCGACGACCCACAGCGGCAGCTTCAGTGCTGGTGTGATGGTGGTGCGGGAGAAAGGCTCGCTGATCAGAGCCCACGACAGGTAGGCGATGAACCCCGCGTAGATCAGGGTCATGAGCCCGCCCAGGACGACGAAGAACTTCTTCTTCCGTCCCTTGAGCAGCGTCGGCATGATGTCGACCGCGACGTGTTCGTTGTGTCGCAGGGTCACGACGGCGCCGAAGAACGTCGAGCAGATGATGAGGTAGATGATGGCTTCCTCTGACCAGAAGAGCACGTCACCCGTGATGTTGCGCAGGAGGACCGCGAAGACGGCTAGCACTGTCGCAGCGATGAGACTGCCGCCGGCGAGGAAATTCTCTACCCGGCAGAGATATTTGTCGAAGGTTCGCATGCTCAGCCCCTTTCCTTATCGCGTTGGAGGAGCTCGTCGACGACCTCGGGTCCGATGACGTCCCGGTACTTCTCGTACTCGGAGGGCACGACCATGTCCTTGAACGACTGTCGCTGTTTCTTCGTCGGAATGACGATCTCCGTGTTGCCGGTCTCTTCGATGGTCTTCTTGGACTCGGCGTTGACCTTCTGGGCTTCCTTGCGGTTGAACTCGGAAGCCTCATCGGCGGATTCGTCGACGACGGCCTGCAGGTCATCCGGCAGTTCGTCATACCAGCGTTTGTTCACGGTGAGGATGTAGCCGATGTACCCATGATCGAGTTCGGTCACGTACTTCTGGACCGTGTGCATGTTCTGGGATTGGATGTTCGAGTAGGTGTTCTCACCACCGTCGATGAGCCCCTGCTGCAGTCCGTTGTAGACCTCGGCGAAGGCCAGCGGAGAGGGGATTCCACCCCAGGTCTCAAACTGGGTGCGCAGCACATCGGAGGGTTGGATCCGGTACTTCTTGCCCTTCATGTCCTTGGGCGACAAGGTGGGGTTGTTCGAGTGGATCTGCTTCATTCCCGAGTCCCACAGGCCCAACACCTTGACCCCATTGGCCTCGAGGTCGGGGTTGGCGTAGATCGCCTTGCCGATTTCGGTGTCGGGGCTGACGATGTCCGGGATCTCATCGGGTTCGTCGAAGATGAACGGCAGGTCAAGGACCTGCAGGCTCGGTGCGATCGTGGTGAACTTGGCGCTCGCCGGGGCGAGCATCTGCACGGCATTGGACTGCAGAGCCTGCATCTCGTCCTTGTCGCCGTAGAGCTCCGAGTTCGGGAACACTTCGACCTCGATGCGGCCCTCGGACTTCTCTTCGATCTTCTTCGCGAAGTAGTCGGCGGCAAGTCCCTTCGGCGTACCTGTCGACGTCACATGGGCAAAGCGCAGTTCGAACTTCTCGTGCTTGCCGCTGCGCGCGGGATTGCAGCCGCTCAGAGCGAGCAGGCAGATCGACAGGCAGGCAACCAGCGGTTTCCACCCGGGTCGTCGTATCGACGTCATCGTCAGCTCCAGTAATTGAGACCAGTGTCGTGTCAGTCTCCGAGCTTGATGACCGTAGACGTCGCAGTCTGCTGCAGTGTGCACGACAACGTGCGCACGTGACCCGGTCAACCACTCTCAGAGCCAAACGATCTTGAGCTTAGACGAGAATCAGGCGATTTCCAATATTATCTCTCAAAGAATGCATTATTGATTGAGATGTGGGAATAGCGCGGTCGATGGATGCGGGGAATGGGGGAGTGGGGTTGCTCAGTCTGCGTCGAAGTCGAAGGGGTCTGCGATCGGTTCACCCGTCGTCGACTCGGCCAAGCGCAGGAACCCGTTGGTGATGTGATCGCCGAGGTGGGTCGCCGCAGCGTCCGGATCGATCCGTTTCACGGCATCGACGATTGCCTGGTGTTCACTGTGGACCTCATTGAGTCGGTCCGAACTGTCGAGAGTGAGATCCCAGGGGAAGGCCCGCCACCTGGTGGCGATGTCATCGCGTAGGGCAGGCAGCCCGCAGCGATCGTAGAAGAAGAAGTGGAACTCCTCATTGTGGGTGTTGCGTCCCATCGCATCGCCCTTGTCGCTGGCGACGTCAAGGGCTTCGAGGAGCTTCTCGGCTTGTCGCAGCTCATGCCGGGAGATCCTAGTTGTGGCGCGGGCGATCGCGAAGGTCTCGGTCAGTCTGCGGGTGATGAAGAGTGATTTGAGACGCTCGACGTCAACGCCGGCAACGCGCACTCCACGATGGGCCTCGGAGGAGACGAGTCCTTCGGATTCGAGGATGCGCAGGGCCTCGCGGACAGGGGTGATGGAGGCCTTGAACCATTCAGCGACCTCGTCCTGGCGCAGGCGCTCACCGCGCTCGAGCTCACGGCCAAGGATCTTCCGGCGCAGGCCGAGGACGATCTTGTCCCGCTTCGTCGATGCCGATTCCTGATCCACTCCACAGCCTTCCGTTGCCGTTCGTTGCCTATCGTTGATGATCTGTACTCAGTGAAGTGTATCCCGGCAGTGGGTTTGTGGATGAATAATGCATCATTCGTGGGATGATGTATTATGTCGGGGAAAGCTTAAAAAATCTCGTTGTGGAGGCCCCTTGCACGCTGAACTTCCCTTGTCCGGGATCACCGTCATCAGTTGCGAGCAGGCTGTGGCAGCGCCCTTCGCCTCCAGGCAGCTCGCTGATCTGGGTGCTCGTGTGATCAAGATCGAACGCCCCGGAACCGGGGACTTCGCTCGCGGCTATGACACCACGGTCAACGGAATGGCGAGCCACTTCGTGTGGCTCAACCGCAACAAGGAGAGCCTGAGCCTCGACCTCAAGCACCCGCAGGGCAAAGCGATCCTCAAGGACCTCGTCGCCGAGGCCGACGTGTTCATCCAGAACTTCGCCCCCGGCGCGGCCGAGCGACTGGGCTTTGGTGCCGAAGAGCTGCGCGGCATGAACGATCGACTCATCTACGCCTCGATCTCCGGATACGGACCAGACGGACCGTATAAGGACGCGAAGGCATACGATGCACTTGTGCAGGCCGAGGCAGGTTTGGTCTCCGTGACAGGGACCGAAGATCAACCCGCGAAGACGGGAATCTCAACGGCGGACATCTCCGCCGGCATGTACACGTACTCCGGAATACTGACCGCCCTGTTCAATCGTGAGAAGACAGGCGAAGGCGCCACCTTGCAGATCAGTCTCTTCGACTCCCTTGTCGAATGGATGGGCTACCCCCTCTACTTCACCCACGGCAGCGGCACCCGCCCCACGAGGGCAGGAACCTCGCATGCTGCCATCGCCCCCTACGGGGCCTTCACCTGCGGTGACGGCACCCAGATCATGCTCGCAATTCAGAATGAGCGCGAATGGAAGAGCTTCGCCACCCAGGTTCTGGGCCGTGACGACATGGTCACCGACGAACGCTTCGACCGGGCAGCCCACCGCTACGCCCACCGCGACGAACTCCAGACAATCATCGAAGGTGTCTTCGCTGACTTCACCGGCGCGCAGTGCGACGAGCTCCTCGAAACCGCCAAGGTCGCACACTCGCGGCAGCGGGACATGACCGAGATCGCCGACCACCCCCAGCTGGTCGAACGCGAGCGCTGGCAGGACGTCGGTTCCCCGGTCGGGCCGATCCCGATGCTTCTGCCACCGGTCGAAATGTCCGGGGTCGAACCTCGAATGGACCCGATTCCTGGAGTCGGAGACCATACGGAGTCCATCCTCGGCGGCCTGGGATTCAGTCCCACGCAGGTCGCCGAACTCCATCGTGAAGGAGCCATCTGATCACCATGTCCGATCAATCCACGGCCTCAACTCCTGCCTTCGCGTACACCTCTCTTCTGCCCACTGACGGTGACGGCCCGGCCATGCGTCGTCTCGACATCGACGGTGTCGCGACGGTCCACGCCGAGGTGGCCGACCAGTCCAGATCTTTCCTGCAGGTCGCGCCCTCAACGCTGACCGGCCTCGCCGAGGTGGCCTTCACAGAGGTCTCGCACTACCTGCGCACCGACCACCTGGCCAGCCTGCGCGCCATCATCGACGATCCGGAGGCCAGCGCCAACGACGTCTTCGTCGCCCTCGACCTGCTGCAGAACGCTTCGGTCTCAGCCGGGGAGATCCTGCCGATGTGCCAAGACACCGGCACCGCGATAGTCTCCGCCAAACGCGGACCCAATGTGCTCACCGATGGTGACGATGCGAGGCACCTCTCAGCCGGCATCCACAAGGCGTACGAAGAACTCAACCTTCGCTACTCACAGTTGGCCCCGGTCAGCCTCTTCGAGGAGAAGAACACGGGCACCAACCTGCCCGCACAGATCGAAGTGGGCCTCAGCCCGGACGATGACTATGAGCTGCTGTTCATGGCCAAGGGCGGGGGAAGCGCGAACAAGTCCTTCCTCTACCAGGAGACGAAGGCCGTGCTCAACGAGTCATCGATGCTCGACTTCCTCGCCGAGAAGATCTCGACCCTCGGCACCGCAGCCTGCCCGCCATACCACCTCGCAGTGGTCATCGGCGGCCCCTCAGCGGAGTTCACGCTCAAGACCGCGAAGCTTGCCAGCGCCCACTACCTCGATGACCTGCCGACGGCCGGTGACGGGACACTGGGCCACGGATTCCGCGATACGGACTTCGAAGACACCGTGTTCAAGCTGACGCAGACACTCGGGTTCGGCGCCCAGTTCGGGGGTAAGTACTTCTGCCACGACGTGCGCGTCGTCAGGCTCCCACGCCACAACGGGTCGCTGCCGATCGCCATCGCTGTGAGCTGCTCGGCCGACCGGCAAATCGTCGCCCGGATCAATGCCGAGGGTGTCTTCATCGAAGAGCTCGAGCACGATCCGGCACGGTTCCTGCCGTCTATGGGTCGGGTCGAGGAGATCGAATCGGGCAATGTCACCGAGGTGGACCTCGACCGTCCCATGCCCGAGCTTCAGTCACAGCTGAGCCAACTGGCCGTCGGCGACAGGCTTTCGCTGTCGGGCACCGTGATCGTGGCCCGCGATATCGTCCACGCGAATCTGCGACAGCGACTGGGCGAGGGCGGCGAACTTCCCGACTACTTCAAGGACCACCCGATCTACTATGCGGGACCGGCCAAGACTCCCGAAGGAATGCCCTCGGGATCGTTCGGGCCGACCACCGCTTCACGGATGGACACCTACGTGCGCGAGTTCCAGGAAGCCGGCGGGTCGATGATCATGTTGGCCAAGGGCAACCGCTCCAAGCAGGTCAAGGACTCCTGCGCGGAATTCGGTGGCTTCTACCTCGGCTCCATTGGCGGGCCCGCGGCACGTCTGGCCCAGGACTGCATCACCGAAGTCGAAGTCCTCGACATGGAAGACCTCGGGATGGAAGCAGTCTGGAGGATCACAGTTGAGGACTTCCCAGCCTTCATCATCACCGACGACAAGGGCAACGACTTCTTCGACGCCACGGGGCCCGACACCACGATCGGACTCGGGCGGACGAGAACAGCCAAGGACGGCGCCCGGCTGGACTGAACCGGTCACGAACCACCACGAACACGGCCACGTCGGGCCACCTCGGCGAGGCAGACAATCACAACTTCAGCAGCAGAGGAAAAGGAATTCGAGATGGCAGTCAGCAGTGAAGAGCAGATGATGATCGATACGGTCGCCGAGTTCATCGACCACGACGTCAAACCCCACGTCAACAGGGTCGAGCACGCCGACGAATACCCGCAAGCGTGGATCCAGACCATGAAGGACATGGGCATCTACGGACTCGCGATCGACGAGCCCTGGGGCGACGGCAAGGTCTCGACCGAGGCCTATGCGCTCATCACGCAGGAACTGGCTCGTGGGTGGATGTCCTTGGCCGGTGCCATGGGCGGGCACACTGTCGTAGCCAAACTCATCGCCGAATACGGCACGAGCGAGCAGGAGGACAAGTACCTGCCGCGTATGGCCACCGGTGAACTGCGCGCGACCATGGCCCTGACCGAACCCGGCGGTGGCTCCGACCTGCAGGCCATGCGCACGGCCGCGGCCAAGGACGGCGAGGACTACGTCATCAACGGGTCGAAGACCTGGATCACCAATGCCCGCAAGTCCGATCTCATCGCACTGCTGTGCAAGACCGACACGAGTGCCGAGCCCAGGCATAAGGGCATTTCGATCATCCTTGTCGAGAAGGGCGAGGGTTTCACGGTGTCGAAGAATCTCTCGAAGCTCGGTTACAAGGGTGTCGAAACCTGCGAACTCGTGTTCGAGAACCTGCGTCAGCCGCAGTCCCAGCTGCTCGGCTCGGTCGAGGGCGTGGGCTTCAAGCAGATGATGAAGGGCCTGGAGATCGGCCGTATCCAGGTCGCGTCACGCTCGCTCGGCGTGGCCCAGGCTGCGCTCAACGACGCAGTGAAGTACTCGCAGGAACGCGAGTCCATGGGCAAGCCGATTTGGCGTCACCAGGCCGTGGGCAATCAGTTGGCGAAGATGGCCACGAAGCTCGAGGCTGCCCGGCAGCTCGTCCTCCACGCGGCTCGCATCTATGACTCGGGTGAGCGCGTGGACATGGAGGCCGGCATGGCCAAGTACTACGCCTCAGAGATGGCCGCCGAGGTGGCCCTTGACGCCATCCGTGTCCATGGCGGTTACGGATATTCCACGGAATACGACGTCGAGCGTTACTACCGTGACGCCCCGCTGATGATCGTCGGCGAGGGCACCAACGAAATCCAGCTGAACGTCATCGCCAAGCAGCTCATCGGCCGCAATAAGGCCTGAGGCAGATCAGCTCAGGGAAACGAGGGAGACGCACCATGACGCACAAGCCCAGGCCACGTCCGGACACCCCGCACTTCATGACCGACGAACGGTTGGAGATCCAGGCGCTCGCCCGCGAGTTCGCCCACGACGTCGTCTTGCCCTTGGCCAACGAACTCGACCCGATCGAGGGACAGTTCCCTGACTGGTTCGTGTCTCAGATGGCCGACATGGGGTTCTTCGGCATTTTGATCCCCGAGGAATACGGTGGTCTCGGCCTTGGCGTCTTCGAGTACTGCCTCGTGGCCGAAGAACTCTCCAGAGCCTGGATGTCCGTCGGCGGTCTTCTGGCCCGTGGCAATGGCATGGGCGGTGGCTTCTCACCCGAACAGGAAGCCCGGCTGCTGCCGAAGGTCGCGACCGGCGAATACCTCGGCGCCTTCGCCCTGTCCGAGGCAGAGGCTGGGTCGGACGTCGCGAACATTCGCTGCAAGGCCACTCGTGCCGATGACGGCGGCTGGGTCATCAACGGCACGAAAATGTGGTGCACGTTTGCTGACCAGGCTGACTATTTGATTCTCTTCGCCCGCACCTCCACCGATGAGACCAAGCGCCACCGTGGGATCTCGGCATTCTTGGTCGAGAAGAACCGCGGTGAATTCCCCGAGGGCATGTCCGGCACTGCTGTGAAGAAGATCGGGTACTTCGGATGGAAGACCTGGGATCTGGCCTTCGACGACTTCCACCTGCCAGCGGATGCGTTGTTGGGTGAAGAGGACAAGGGCTTCTACCAAGCAGTCTCCGGACTCGAAGTCGGACGGGCACATACCGCGGCTCGGTCGATCGGTCTGGCACAGGCCGCACTAGAGGACTCGATCGCGTACTTGAAGCAGCGGGTCCAGTTCGGCCATCCTTTGGCCGACTTCCAGCACCTGCGGTTCAAGGTCGCTGACATGGCTGCCCAGATCGAAGCCAGTCGGGCTCTGATGTATCACGTGTGCACAGAGATCGATTCGGGTCGCCGGTGTGACAAGGAGGCGGCGATGGTGAAGTATCTGGCTGCTGAGATGGCGGAGAAGGTCACTTCAGAGGCAGTGCAGATCCATGGTGGTGCCGGATACACGAAAGACTTTGCCGTCGAACGCCACTGGCGAGACGCGAGGTTGACGAAGATCTTCGAGGGGTCGTCTGAGATCCAGATGCGCATCATCTCCGATGAACTGTTAGGACGTTGACATGACTGAGATCAATCTGCAGGACTGGGTCGGTCGATCCACCACCGAAGAAGACATTGCTTCGGGCGTCAATGCCTCGCGCCTGGCCACACTGCTGGAACAGGATGGACGCTCTTCGGCCGGACCGGTGACTCTGTTCCCGCTGGGACATTGGCTGCACTTCGCCGAGGACGACGTCCCGATGAGCGAGCTGGGAACAGACGGTCACGTGAAGCTCGGCGGATTCATGCCCCCAGTAGAACTGCCTCGGCGCATGTGGGCCGGCAGCAAGCTGCAGTTCCACGCACCGATTCTCGCCGGGCAGAAGCTGTTGCGGACAACGACTATCGAATCGATCACGGAGAAGACCGGCGGCAGCGGTTCCCTCTGCTTCGTCGTGCTGTGCCACGAGGTCTCCGCCGATGGCAACCTCGCGACGACGGATCGGCACACGATCGTCTACCGGGAAGCCACGTCGGCGCCCGAAGGATCCGCTGCGGCTCCACCGCGAGGCGATTCACCTGCACCCGAAGGGTGGGGCTGGGTGCGCTCGGTGCGACCCAACGAGGTCACGCTCTTCCGCTACTCAGCTCTGACATTCAACTCCCACCGGATCCACTACGACCACCCGTATGTGACGGGCGTCGAAGGCTACCCGGGACTCGTCACCCACGGCCCGCTCACCGCCACGCTTCTGCTGGATGCGTTCATGAGGAACCACCCCGAGGCGACCGTCGCCACGTACGACTTCCGCGCGAAGTCACCCCTGTTCGCGAACGAGCAGATCCACCTCGTCGGGCGCAGCACCGGAGCGAACACCCACGAACTCGAAGCCATCGGACCTGACGGTCAGACAGCGATCGCGGCAACAGTGACGACCACGGAAAGCTGAGGAGCACCCATGTCAGAGCCACGACTGGCACCACTGACCGGACTGAAAGTCGTCGAGATCTCCGCCTTCATCGCAGCACCTCTGGGCGCGATGACCCTGGCACAGCTGGGTGCCGACGTCATCCGCATCGACCCGATCGGCGGCAACATCGACGCCAACCGGTGGCCGATCAGCGATGACGGGACGTCGATCTATTGGTCGAGCCTGAACAAGGGCAAGCGCTCGGTCACCCTCGATCTCAATTCCGAAGAGGGACAGAAGATCGCGACCGACCTCATCGCCGAGGCGGGCACGCTGATCACGAATCTGCCCGCCCGTGGGTGGCTAAGCTACGAGAATCTCGTCCAGCACCGCGAGGATCTGGTCATGCTGCGGCTCAACGGGTCCCATGATGGGAAGCCGGCCGTGGATTACACGATCAACGCGGCCAGCGGCTTCCCGATTATCACCGGCGATGACGAGCGTCCCGTCAACAATGCTCTGCCGGCCTGGGACGTCGCCGCGGGGCTCTATATTGCGAACGGGATCATGGCTGCTGAGCTGGATCGTCGGTCCTCGGGGAAGGGGCAGGAGATCACCCTCGCCCTGTCTGACGTTATGCTCGCGACTGTCGGCAACCTTGGCTACATCGCCGAGGTGCAGGCGACCGGGAAGTCGCGTGGGCCGTTGGGCAATGGACTCTATGGTGCCTATGGGCAATCGTTTAAGACCTCGGATGGTCGCGAGATCATGGTTGCCGTCATCTCGAACAAGCACTGGCGCGGGCTGGGTACCGCGACGGGGCTGAGCGGGAAGCTCGAGATGATCGGGCCGATGTTGGACGTCGATCTGTCCACAGAAGGTGGGCGCTTCGAGGCTCGCGAGGCTATCGACGCTGTGGTGCGTCCGTGGTTCGCTGCGCACACTGCCGCCGAGGCTGCAGAGGCGTTGAGCGGCGCGGGTGTCCTGCAGGGGGAGTTCCAGACTTTCGAGGAGCTCGTGAATAACGACCCGTGGTGCTCGCTGGAGAACCCGCTGTTCAGCGAGATCGATCAGTCGGGAGTCGGGACTGTGCTGGCGCCACGGGTGCCGTTGGCGTTCTCAGGGTCGCCTGCTGGGGCGGCTGTTCCGGCTCCGCAGCTCGGTGGGGATACTGAGGCTGTGTTGGCGGAGGTGCTTGACTTCCATAAAAGTGACCAGACGATGTAACGGGAAGTTGGCTTTGGCAAACGGCAGGTGTTACATAAGAGCTGAAATCAAAACATGGGGACTACTGCGCCAGACTGTCCCCGATGCGTGGCTCGACAGCTTCGAAGCCGTGGTCCACTTCTCAATGTGCGATCTAATTCACATGGTCCGAGCTCTTTCTTAGCCGCGGATGGCCCGCAATGAATGCAAATACTAATCAATTGTTATTTGGCAGAATAGTGGTCCAGTCGGACGAGTAATCCATATCGTCTAATGCTGTTTCTATGCTCACAGGGGGCGGGTTCATTATCCGGAATCGACGCGCACTATTTGGAACACGGGAGTGAACTGTGAACTGAGACCCGTGAAACTGCCATGTGAAACAGGTTTTTCCGGAAATGCGGTCGATTGCTTCAAGGTTCCGCTTAGCGTTATATCGCCATTCGTACTGGCTAACATCATATCGGTGAAGCGGTTCTTCAAAAAGCGAATATGACAGCATATCTTTGCTGCGAATCAAGACAGCAGTACGGTTGGGCCAGTACTCATTTTCGGCCAGATCAATTCTACCGTTCCAAATTTTTAGTACTGCTTCTCCCGTCTTCTGAATGTCAGAGTGAAGGTCCGTGATCCCCAGGGAATAATCTGGAGAGTTGCGGCCAGAAATAAGTCGTATTCTATCTGCGCCAATAGCACCAGCCTTTTTTGCTGTTTTTACGGTTTTAACTGACCATCCAACCTGTTTTGATACTACGTCAACCAGGCCGAGGGGGCGGGCCAAATGCTTTCCGGTAATTGCATTGGCCCAGATGTCGCCCCAGTCGTCGCCGTTTATGTCACGTCTACCAAAAGAAAGTAGTCCTGTAATTTGTCTGGCTATGGAATAGATTACAGAGTCTGGAATCTGATTTATGCGGAAAGGCTCGCGACGGGTTTGTCCTCCATCGCG
Organism: Brevibacterium antiquum; assembly: GCF_016107655.1. Classification (GTDB taxonomy): domain Bacteria; phylum Actinomycetota; class Actinomycetes; order Actinomycetales; family Brevibacteriaceae; genus Brevibacterium; species Brevibacterium antiquum. The sequence continues at coordinate 83,794 of NZ_JABASX010000006.1, read as the reverse complement.
AAGTCGTGGTTCTCTGTCGTCCATGTGTCGAGATTTGCCTTTCTGGCTTGTTCCATCCTATTTGCTACAGCTCTCACCATGTTAACAGAAACGGAGTTTCCGGATTGCCGGCGAACTTCTCCATGCGATACTACAATTGGCAGATAGTCGGGGAATCCTTGTAGCCGCAACAATTCTCTGGATGTTGGTCGCCGAACTCCATTGACTACGAGGTAATTGTATGATGCCCCTGTCCGCAGCGCGCAGGAGTAGTTCAATACTGATACGTTGCCAGACTTGTTCTCGTGCCAAATGCTGGGATAGAAGAGCTTCTTTCCTTGAACGCGCTCTATCCTGCGATTTTTTATATAGTCACTAACATAATGCTTTTCGTCAACATCTTCGTCAGGCTCAAGTATTTCACTCAGATCGTAGGGGTCATGATTATTCGGCCATTCAAATGATTTGGCCGTGGAGGAGTCAAGGAACCCAACAATAATAATTCGTTCGCGCTTCTGGGGCAGCCCAAAATCGAGTGCGTTTAAAATCTTCCAGTCAACACTGTATCCAATATCTTCCAGGACGGAAATAATTACTTTTAGTGTACGCCCCTTGTCGTGTCCTCGTAGTTGCTTGACGTTTTCTAAAAGTATCATCTTTGGTCGATGGTATCTAAGGATCTTTTCGATCTCAAAGAACATGGTTCCACGGGTGTCGGCAAACCCGGCTTGCTTTCCCATAATTGAAAAGGTTTGACATGGAAATCCCGCCAATAGCAGGTCGTGACTTGGGATTGAAGACGGCGTGAACTGAGTAATATCTCCAGATGGGCGTTCGCCGAACCATGCCTCGTATGTATCGCATGCAGCTGAGTCCCATTCGGACGAAAATACGCATTCGTGTCCGAGCTCATCGAATGGAAGGCGAATTCCTCCGATTCCGGCAAATAAATCAATGAATTTCATTGGAATTCGTTCTCCATTCGGGGTATCTGCCGATGCTTTGCTTTTCATTAAGGCGTTCAACCATGCCAAAAGCCCGCATCCAATTTAGCCGAAATCGTATTTGCCAATCGGATTTCCAACTAATATCGTACTCGTCATCCATTGCTTCAGCAAGCTTTGAGATAGTCATTTGGTTCTTGGTTAGCAATTGTTCTATTTCGGAAATTGCACTGAGGTTATCTCGTAGTGCCTTTTGCACTGGTTCGTCCGCATTGGTGAGCAGATAATGTTGGCCTATTTCGCTAGGTGTAAATTTCCCGTTAGATGTCTTTTCTAGCAACCCCATTCCAGAGAGGTAATTGCGCAGCTTCATTGCTGATGTGCGTGATTTTGCGAGTCCATTTTCGACCAGTGCTTCAAGTGCATCTTCATTCGTTTCCCGGTCTTGATACGTCTTTAAGATTTCACGGAGTGTTTTGGGGTAGCCGGACCAGTGCCCGAGGAGGGGCCAGCATGAAAGACTCCGACGGTGTTCGCTCATGTAGATCATACTAGCGCTATGGATAGCCTGGTCCAAGCAGACGGCGGTTGTATATTGCCCGTTTGGGTTGGTCTCCACTAGTGGATGTGATTCGGCAATGTGCGCCAACGTCGAGATTTGATCGTTCATTTGTCGGGCTTGGTTCCTCTGTGAGGGTCAATGTGTTTACTGTGGCATCCTTTCAGTCGGGTCTGACACCAGTTTTTGCGTCTTTCGGGGCGGGGTCTTCAGTAGATCTTCTGAACACATCGAATGTGGCGTGGCTGCCGCGCCGCTTGTGACCAACCCGGACTTATGCTTCTATTTTCGGTTCGCTTCGCTCAGGACGATGGTGTTCGGTTCCGCCTTCCTGAGATTCGGGTAGTGGACTGTGCTTCTTGGCATATTGGTGGGGCGGATATGAATTCTGTTTGTTCTGCCATCTGAAAATCAGACAGTGACCATCTAGAACGACTGTTGGAACTCGCGAGCGAGCGTTACTAGGCTCAAAATGTCATAGCCGCACGCTCTCAACGCTCGATGCACGGTGTTGGTACGCACGCGAAAACTGCTCGTCAGAGCACCCAACATGCCGAGGAAGTCATGTCCGAATCCCAGACAGTCGATGCCACTGGTGCTGCCGAAAATTCCGGCAACGCTCAGCCAGCAGGCCCAAAGGTGAAGCAGCCGATCGGGCTTTTCACCCTCTCGTCCATCGAGATGTGGGAGCGCTTCAGCTTCTACGGACTCCAAGTCATCCTCGCCTATTACATCTATTACTCTGCAGGCGACGGCGGACTGGGGCTGACTGAGGCCGAGGCGCTGGCAATCGCCGGTGCCTACGGTGGCGTCGTCTACCTCGGCCAACCCGTCGGAGCCTGGTTCGCTGACCGCTTGGTGCCAGCGCGAACAATGGTTATGGCCGGTGGAGTCATCATCATGGCCGGCCACATCAGCCTTGCTGTGCTTCCAGGAATCACCGGACTTCTCACCGGGCTGGCGCTCATCACCATCGGTACCGGTGCCCTGGCTCCCAACACCCACGCAATGGTTGGTCGGCTCTACAAAGAACAGTCACCTCGGCGGGATTCAGGGTATGCGATCTTCTACACCGGCATCCTCATTGGTGCACTCTTCGGCCCGCTGGCAACTGGATACCTGCAGGTCGAATTGGGATTCCACTACGGCTTCGGAGCCGCCGCAGTCGGTATGGCCATTGGACTCATCACCTACTTTCTCGGCCGAAACACGGTCCCTACCGAATCAAGGATTGTGCCCAACCCAGTGAGTTCGGCTGGCAGATTGAAAGCCGCGGGCTTCGGCATCGCCGTCGTTGCCGCCGTCGCGGTGCTCATGAGCACCGGAATAATGTCGACCGGCAACCTCAACAACTACGTGCTCGGGACAATACTCGTCGTCTCCGTCGTCTACTTCGTCGTCATGCTCCGGTCGAAGAAGGTCACCGCCGACGAGCGGCTGAAGGTCAAAGGGTTCATTCCACTCTTCATTACCGGCGCAATCTTCTGGACCATGATTCTCCAGCTCTTCACCACCTTCGCCGTCTACGCCGACACTCGCGTCAACCTCAACATCGGCAGCTACTCGATGCCCGCAGCCTACATCAGCACCTTCGAAGTCGTCGCGGGCATCATTGCCGGGCCGATCATCGCCGCCTATGGACAGAAGCTCGCAGTCCGAACCAACCGCAAGGTTCCCAGCACGACCTCGAAACTCGCTCTGGGTTTCGTCCTCATGACGCTGACTTTCGGACTCTTCGCCGTATTCCCGCTGCTCTTCACCGGCCGGATTCCTCTCATCCCAGTCATCATCGGCATGATCGTCATGGGAATCACCGAAGTCATGTACGCCCCGATCGGCATGTCTGTGGCCTCTCAGCTGTCCCCAGTCGCCTTTAACTCGCAGATGATGGCCTTGTGGGGACTGACCGCCGCTGCTGGTGCCAGCCTCTCCGGCTTCATGGGCCAGCTGTACTCCGGAACCAACGAGGTCGGATTCTTTACCCTCATGACCGTGATCAGCTTGCTCACCGCTGCATTCCTCTACGGACTCCGCGGGCCGCTGCGCCGCCTGGGCGTCGCTTAACTGCCCACCCTTCTCAACTTTCCTCACCATTAAGGAGTGACCCATGCCGATTGCCGACAGCGTCTTTCGAGGCGGAACCATCCACACCATGGATCCTACGACGCCGTCGACAGATGCCGTCGCCGTTCACGACGGGACGATCATCGCCGTCGGTGAGACCGACTGCGCAGCAGTGACCGGCACCATCACCGAGGTGGTCGACCTGGACGGTCGCACCCTCATCCCTGGTTTCCATGACGCGCACGCCCACCCAGTTCTCGGCGGGCTGGGCATGGTCGACTGCAACCTTGATGACATCCACGGCTACCAGCCATACCTCGACCGCATCGCAGAATACGCCGCCGAACATCCAGGCGATGACTGGGTGCTCGGGTCCGGCTGGTACGGCGATGTGTTCACCGATGGCTTCCCTCATCGCAGTGATCTCGACTCCGTCATCAGCGACCGTCCCGCCTCGATCACCAGCCACGATGCCCACGGCACCTGGGTCAACACCCGCGCCCTCGCGGTCGCCGGAATCACCCGCGACACACCTGACCCTGATGGAGGACGCATCGTCAAGGATTCCGAGGGAAACCCGACGGGTCTGTTGTTCGAAACGGCAGCGGAACTCGTGACGGGATTGTTCCCGGCGAGCACCTCGGCGGATGTGGAACGGGCACTGCTCAACTCGCAGGAGTACTTCCATTCGCTTGGCATCGTCGGCTGGCAGGACGCCGGCGTCGGAGTCCTCACCGGTTCACCGGTGGACACCTTTCACCCGTATGTCTCGATTGCCGAGGGCGGCGGATTCGCCAGCAAGGTCACGGCCGCACTGTGGTGGGACCGTGCTGTGCCCTATGCCCAGCAGATCGAGACCATCAAGGAACGACGAGCCGCGATCCAGGGAATCGACGGCAACCGACGCCGAGGTGGTCTGCAGGCCACGGTCGTCAAGATTATGCTCGACGGGGTCTGTGAGAACCTCACCGGCGCCCTCAAGCGCTCCTACCGCGGTCATGATCATGAACACGGTCTTCTCATGTTCGAGGCCGAAGAGCTCAACGAAATCGTCCGCGGTCTCGAATCCAATGACTTCGACGTCCACATCCATGCCGTGGGCGACAACGCCCTCAAACTCGCCGTCGATGCACTCACCCAGAACGGAGGACCCTCGCCGGAGCGCCGCCACCAGGTCGCCCACCTCGACATCGCCGACCCGGCCGAGCTGGCACGGATGGCCGAGGCCGGCATCATCGCCAATGTGCAGCCGCTGTGGGCCAGGCGTGACTCGGTGCTCGTCGACACGAAACTGCCGCTGCTGCACGAGGATCAGCAATCCCATCACTTCATCTTCGCCTCGATGAGGGACGCAGGAGTCCGACTCTCCTTCGGCAGTGATTGGCCGGTCTCGAGCCCCGATCCGATCTGGGGAATGCATGTGGCAGTCAATCGCACGGCTCCGCACCACGACCCTCATGGCCAAGATTATGTGGCGCAGAATGAGCCGCTACTTGGTGATGAGAAGATCACTGTCGCCGAGGCGCTGCGTGCTTACACGCTCGATGCAGCATATGCCAATGGCTACGACGATGTCTCTGGACGCATCACGGTGGGCAAATCAGCGGACTTCGCGATTCTTGATCGTGATCTGTTCGAGGTTGAGCCGGGGGATCTTGGCGACATCCTGGTGGAGACATCGGTGTCTGCGGGAGTGGTCGTTTACCAGCGGTCTTGAACAGCAGCTGGGGCCGAGTCTTGGCCTGAATCTTGTCCGACACCGCGTTACGGCTAGCCTCGAGCACATTGATCCTCTCTCGACGGCACGATGGATCGCTGCAATAAGTACCCGACGAATACTTGGCGTTCTGGCCGGTCACATGGGAGACCTCAAATTAATGGAGTCTGGCGGACTGGAAGTGCGAACTAGCCAAACATGACAGCATGGTTCCCGCTTCATCTCACATACTGTGAACCCATGACTGAAGCCATGGCAATCATCGTCCAGACAGTTAGTCGTTGTTGCGGCAGCCGGTGTCGTTGTGGCGCTCTGGATGGGCATCATTGATCGCAGAGCAGCTGACAAGCGGGCGCGAAATGACCGCCTCGCTGCCGACATTCGCGCCGATCGAGACCGCCATGAAGCGAGAATACTCGCTGACCACCACTTCCGACTGGACATGCTGGTGCGTCTTGCAAGAAACGTAAATGATCCTGAGCACACCGACGGAAAAGTAGGCAGCCAGCTTGCAGCCGAACGCGCAGCACTTATCCACGTGCTCGGCCCCTCCGGGCTCGAGCTGACCTGGGATACTTACGTGGGCCCAACGATTGATGAATCAAGAACAATAGCCAACAACGATAGCGTGGCTGACCATAGACGTTGTCAGAACGAGGTTGCCGTGCGGATTAGCGATGAGATCGCTGCGTGGAGGTCCAGCTCAGGCCTTAACCAGACCTAGGGGTGGTACCGCGCCCTGAAAATAATGGGTACCGTGCTTGAGAGCACCGCTACAGCTCTAGCGCTGCACGGCAATGTAGTTCAACCACGTGCGAGGGCAAAGAGACAACGATGTTCTCAGTCTGCTTCTCAAGAATGAGGTCGCTGCTGTTCTCGAAGGGTTCTGGTCCCGCAGAACGGGTATCCACTCGGTAGTAGGGCGATGAACGCCGAGGGGGTCCGACAAAGCGCTTCGTCGGACCGCCTCTGCGGTGTTGAGTTCAGGTCTGTGTCAGTGCATGAACTGCATGACCGTGAGCATCGTGGCCATGCCGAGGGACTCGAACATCAAGATCGGGCGCTTGCGTGCGAGCGCCTGCACCGTGCAGAGAGCGAGCAGCAGCACTACGACGATCACGCTCAACGTGATGACACCACTGACGAACGAGCCGTCGAAAGTGCTCCCGTGGTGCTGATGAGCGGAGTGCGCACCAGCGCCCGAAGCAGCGGCATGTGCCCCGTGGTTGAGAACCTGCCAGGCCATGATCGGGTAGGCCGCTGCGGACAGGATTGCGGACGTTCTTCCCAAGCGGGGGAACGGGCGGACCTTGTGCCATTCGGTCGGGCGTTCCAGTGACGATGACGCGGCCGTGCTGTCCATGGAATTGTGAGCGGGGGAGTGCGCGACATTGGCGCCGACAAGAACTTTCTCCGGCACGGCAGTAATTGCTCGTGCTGTCGATTCTTCCTTGAACCTCGACCCAAGCCTCACTGCCACACACAGTCCGACGAGGAGCAGAAGTCCCGACCAGAGGACGGTTGGCAGAGTGCTGACGAAGGCCAGGTCCACCATGGCCAGCAACATCACCGATGATGCAGTGATCGCCAGGCGACTCCGCGAATTGAAGGCCCCGATGACACAGGGAACTGCAGCGACGACCATGAGGATCGATGCGATGGGACTCATGCGGGGCTCGCCCTCCTTCGGGCATTGGTCGTCCGTGTTTGCCTACAGACGACCAGGTATTTGTGAGAGTACCGGAAAGGGCGGTGTTCGAGCACTCAGTCTCGAACACCGCCCCTAGTTGTGAAGGTTCAGCCGCACTCGCAGGAACTGCCGCCTTCCGAGCTGCAGTGTCCCGACTTGGGTCGGGGCACGTCGAGTGCGGGATTCTGGTCGAAGAAGCCATAGGGCTTCATCGAGAATCCGAGGCGGTCGACGGGCATGATCGGCCAGTCCTCGGGGCGCGGGAAGTGAGTCATCGCGAACGAGGGCCAGATGACGATGTCGTCACCGTCGACCGGACGCTGCTGCTGGACCCACTGGGTGATGGTGCCCTGACCTGGGTTCTGGTTCGGGTAGGTCCCGGATGGGAAGCGCTCGTTCTCGTCGAACTGAGTCAGCCACACGTGCTTCGACCCGAATCCGGCTCGCTTCGAGATCGACGAGCCCTCGGCCGCCATCATCGTCGGCTCGTCGGGCATGTGCAGCTGGTAGCCGACGGGGAACCCGTGACGGTTCTGCTTCTCCGGATTGATGACGTGCCAGACTCGACCGGCCTCACCGTTGGCGAGCCTGCCGCCCTCCTCGGTGAGTCGAGTCTGCTTGCGGGTGAACGCATTGCCATACGGGTTGTCGTCACCGAAGGGAACACGGACGACTTCCTGCTCGTCGACCGCATTTTCGATGCCGTCGACCTGCATGTCGAGGCGCGCGCAGAACATGTGCTGGTGGAAGGGCATGCCCAGGCCTTCGTCGCCGAGTGGTGATGACCAGCGCTGACGCTGAGCCTCATCCCCGTAGGCCGCGGTGTAGACGATGCCGGTGGCCTTGCACTCGAGTTCGATCGTGCCGTCGAGGTAGAGATACCAGTAGAAGCCGTAGTCGTAGTTGCCGACGGTGATGAAGAAGGAGATGACGATGCGACGGTTGCGGCGCACATCGGCGGCTCCGGTGAACTCATCGGTGTGCTTGAACAGGATGCCCGCATCCTCTTCGTGGATGCAGATGGCGTTCTTGATGGTGTGGGCGTGGCCCTGTTCGTCGGCGAGCACGGCATCGGAGTACTGGATCTCGCCGAGGCAGTCGCAGCCGAGTTCGAGCGAGTTCGCGCTCTTGCCCATCGAGTACTCACCGGCGTCGAAGTAGTTCTGCCAGAAACGCACGGGGCTCGGGTCGCCGTAGGGAACGACCATCTCCGCAACGGAGGCGCGGTAGACGATGGGACGCTGCCGGCCGTTGTCATCGAAGCCGATCTGGTGGAGGACGAGTCCCTCGACCGGATCGAAGCCGAGGCGAACCTGCCACTTCTCCCACGTCAGCACGTCGCCGTCGAAGGAGAAGCTCACGCCTTCGGGCTGCGAGATCTCGATCGGCTTCTGCGTGGTGCGAGGTTCGGGCAGCCACGAGTCGAGGTGGTAGTCGAAGCGTTCCTTAGGTACTGGGACGATGTCGGTGTCGATGACGTCGATGACCTCGCCGGTGTTGAGATCGAGGTAGGCGACGAGTCCCTCGAGCGGGTGCGCCCACGCGTTGTCCTGTGGGTCGGACTGGATGAAGGAGGAACCGCGCACGAGACGTCGGCCCTCTTCGCCGGGAATGTCGAAGCGGCCGGCCGAGAGGGCACAGATGCGCACGGTCTCGATGTCGGTGATGCCGCGAGCCTCGACCGCTGCGCGGAAGGTCGCGTCGTTGCGGATCAGCTGCTCGGCCGATTCGTATTCGGTCATCGTGATCGGGGCCTGGCCCTCGTTCGCGATGTCGAGCACGCGGGCGAGGAGAACCTTGCGCTCGGTCAGGGACACGAGGACCTCGGTCTGTTCGCCGCTGCCGCGCTCGATGAGCAGGGAGCGTACACGACGATCGAGGTCCGTGGCTCCGGCGATCACGTCACGCTTATCGGGTTCGACGAGGCTGACCAGAGCGAACAGTGTCTGCTCGCTGACGTGGCCCGCGTCGACGATGATGGCGCGGTTGAGTTCGATCTCCTCGTCGGTCAGACGGTCGAGGGGATGTGAAGTGGTCGACGCGGTTGACGTCGTCGAGGTGGTCGTGGTCATTTCGTTCAGACACCTTCCGGGGTTGTGAGTGGCTTGTCGAGGTTGTTGTCGAGACTGGCTTGCAGTGTCTCAGGGTCAAGGGCGGGCCGGTATGCGCGGATCTTCGCGCCGCGGACATAGCCGACGATCGCGAGGGCGGCGAGGACGATGAGAGTGCCGAGTGTGAGCGCGGTGAATGGGCCCTGGTCGACACCCCATTCGTCGAGGAAGTCATAGTCGAGACCGAAGAGGCGATCGAGAGTGCCAGGGAAGATGGCGACCCAGGATCCCAGCAGCACCCAGAGGAAGGCGAGGCCGCCGAGGATGGTGAAACCGACATTGCTCACGGGCACCCGGAACGGGCGCTCGATGTCCGGGTGCTTCCACCGGAGTTTGATGGCCGCCGGGATGATGAGCAGGTAGCTGAGCAGGAACGTCGAGATGGAGATTGAGAGGACGACTCCGAAGAGTGCCCCGGCGTCACCGCTGAGTTGCATGGCCGCGATGAGGAAGACGGTAGCCACCGTGCCGGAGAGCAGATTGACGTTGACCGGAGTGCCGAGGCCGCGCGAGATCTTGCCGAAGAACCCTCCGAAGAAGGCGCCGTCGGCGGCAGTGAGTGCCTGCATACGGTCGCTCATGATCATCCAAGCAGCACCTTGTGAAGCGAGGATGATGACGAAGAGCAGAGCTGCGATGACGACCATCAGTTCGGCGGCGGGGCCGTAGACGCTGAACACGGTCTGCACTGCGTCGAGGAGGCCGCCGATGCCGGTGATGGTCGTGGTCGGCAGCACAAGCAGCATGGCGAGGACCGGCAGGAGATAGCAGAGAGCCGAGATGAAACCCGAGCGTGCGATTGCGGCCGGTATGTCCTTCTTCGGGTCCTTCATCTCATCCGATGCGCTGTTCGAAGCCTCGAAGCCGAGGTAGGAGAAGAGCAGCAGCGGAACGAGGCCGAGGAACCCGCTGAGGCTGGGGCTGAAGTCGGCGAGGTGCAGCGGCTGGACGCCATTCTCGAACGCATAGATGATCGTGGTGAGCAGGAAGAAGGCGATGAAGATGACCTTGAGGGCGCCGCCGAGAGTGGGCAGCCACTTGGCTTTTGAGAGCGAGACGATTGCCGCGAGCACGGTGATCCAGATGAAGACGATCTTGAAGATCCAGTCGGCAACGGACCCTGACTCGAGCGGGCTGATGAACTGGTTCCAGGTTCCGGTGGCCAAGAACGCCATCGAACCGCCGACCCATACGGGCTGGGTGACCCAGCTGAGGATGGATGCGATTGCGCCGGCGGGTCGGCCGAAGGCTTGGCGGACCCACAGGTAGGCGCCGCCCTCACCGACGAACGAGCTGCCGGTCTCGGCGAACACGAGGGCGTAGGGCACGAGGAAGAAGATGGCGAGGACGAGGGTCCAGGTGAAAGTCTCTGCGCCGAATCCTGCGGTCTCGGCGAGGACTTCGATGCTGAGCACGGCCGACATGACGATGAGCACGATGTCGAAACGGCCGAGTGTCTTCTTCAGATGCTGTTTCTGCTCGTCCGCGTATGCGGTGGTCTGTTCGTGTGAAGACACCATCCACCTCCTTGTGAGTGGGCGTCCATTTGATTCTTTGGGCTACACCACAAAGAATGGCATGGACGGCCAGCATTGAACAGAGGAAAGTTGCGCTTTCGCCATAGCGATCAGTGTTGATCTAGATCACTTCAGGAGATGATGAGGATATGGCGAGACCGAAGAACCAGAAGGCGCGGCGTGAACAGCTGGTCCGCTCGGCAAAACGAGCGATTGTTGAGCGCGGCCTCAACGGCCTTCGTGCGATTGATGTTGCGGCATGCTCCGATCTGGGCGCTGGGTCGGTCGCGTACTACTACCCGGACCTCGGTGACCTGGTGCGCGATGTCCACGAGGACGCTGTCTCACGGTTCTACTGGAACCGGAGGCAGCAGGGGGCCGAGGGAGAGAACCCAGCGGTCAGGTTGCGGCGTACGATCCGCAGCGGAATTCCGACGTCGCTTGATGACATTGACTTCCAGGTGCTCAACGAGCTGCACACTCACGCCTATCGGGACGAGTTTCATGCGCAGCTCATGGCTGAGCTGTATCGTCTCGAAGTCTCGCTCTACTCAGATGTGCTCAGCGAAGGCGTCGAGGCGGGTGAGTTCACGATGGCATTGCCGGTCGAGACGGCGGCGAGCAATCTGGTGGCGATGGAGGATGCCTACGGCCTGCACTTCATGGGCGGAACACCGCTTGACGCCGACGACATCTATCGGATGATCGCCGCCAACGCGGAGGTCATGACGGGGTGTCGGCTGAGGGAATAGCGGCGATGGCGGCAGTTGGCGCTGAGTCGCAGGCGGTGTCGTATCTGCTGCTCTGGCTGGCGCAGCCGGAATCATTGGGGTCTGCAGTGAAGAAGACGGCGGCGTGACTTTCTACGAGCCGATCACGGGCGGTGCCCCCGTCTGCAACCCGCTGGCCTGATAATCAAACGTGGAAGAATGTTGATTCCAAACTACTTGGGGTAGGAGAGATCGAATGCCGTTAGCAATGAAGATCGCAGCCTGGAGCTTGCTTGCGATCGGAGCCGCTGTAAATATTGCATTCCTCGTCGGACCAGGGACCCAGGAATATCCACTTTGGGCTCTGTTGCCTGTCGTGGCAGGCGTGTTGCTTATGATCCCGATTGTGAGGCACAACCAAGCTCAACGGGGAGAGTAATTGATTCGTGCCAAGTAGCTGTGAACGGCCCAACTTCACAAATTGAGGTTGGGCCGTTCGTGGTTTCTACGTAGTCAATCATGGAGTCACGCGCCTGAATCGCCCTCCCGCGCCCAGCTGAAACCGGACGCGGGAGAGAGTAAGAGGTTTCACCCCCACTGCAGCCAGGTGGTCTTGAAGTCCGAGTAGTTCTCCAAGGCGTGTACCGAGAGGTCACGACCGAAGCCGGACTGCTTGAACCCGCCGAAGGGTGTCGTGAAACCGAGAGCGTCGACGGTGTTAACAGAGACCGTGCCCGCGACGAGGAGGGACGAGACCCGGTGGGCCCGGGCCATGCTGCCGGTCCACAGCGAGGCCGCGAGGCCATAGGGAGTTCCGTTCGCTTTCTCGATCGCCTCATCCTCGGTGTCGAAGGGCGTGACGAGGGCGACTGGGCCGAAGATCTCATGTTGGTGCAGGCGGTGGTCGGCGGGCAAGTCGGTGACGATCGTCGGGTCGATGAACGCCTTTGACCCGTTGATCTCCGGGCGGTTGCCGCCCTTGATGATGATGCCGTCGGCGCGAGCTTCCTCGACGCATTCCCACACCTGATCGGCGTGCTTCTCCGAGACCAGCGAACCGATCGCCGTCTCAGGGTCCAGCGGATCGCCGGGCTGGAATCCATCGGCCGCGGCCGTGAAGAGTTCAAGGAACTTCTCGTACACGGGGCGTTCGACGAAGATGCGTGAGTTCGCCGAGCACACCTCGCCCTGGTTGTAGAAGGCACCGAATGCGGACTTGCTCGCCGCAGCCTCGAGGTCGTCGCAGTCGGCGAAGATGATGTTCGAGCTCTTCCCGCCGGCTTCCAGAGCCAGGCGTTTCATGTTCGAGGTTCCGGCGTATTGCTGGAGCTGCATGGCCACCTCGGTGGAGCCGGTGAAGCCGAGCATGTCGACGTCCATGTGCATGCCCAGCGCCTGACCGACGACCGATCCGCGACCGGGGACGACGTTGAGGATGCCCGCCGGAACCCCCGCCTCGGCGGCGAGTTCGGCCAACAGCAGGATCGAGTGCGAGGCCTCGACCGGGGGTTTGACGACGAGCGCATTGCCCGCAGCCAGGGCCGGAGCGATCTTCCACGTCGCGATCTCCAGCGGGTAGTTCCACGGCACGATGATGCCGATGACCCCGAGGGGCTCACGGGTTACCAGCGCGGTCGACCCCACCGGGGTGACCGGGATTTCGTCAGCGGTCTTCTCGATCGCCTCGCCGTAGAAGCGGTAGAGTGCAGCGGAACCGGGAGCGTCGATCGTAGAGGATTCCCCGATCGGCTTGCCCATGTCGAGGGTGTCGAGCAGAGCGAATTCGTCGGCCCGCGCTTCGATGAGATCTGCCAGGCGCAGCAGCACCTCACGACGATGCGTCGCCGAGGCTCGTGACCACTCACCGGATTCGTAGGCGGTGCGTGCCGCACTCACCGCAGCATCGACATCGGCCTGCCCACCGAGGTGGAGCTGCGAGATCGTCTCACCGTTGGCAGGGTTCGTCTTCGCCTGGGTCTGGCCCGATTGTGCGTCGACGCGTTCGCCGTTGATCACAGGGCGTCCGTCGATGGTCAGCTTCGCTGCCTTGTCATGCCAGGTTGTGGCGACGGCGGTGGGCGCTGAGACGGTGTCAGTCATGGGAGAGTCTCCAGTCGTGTGTGGTGGTATGGATGGCTAAGCGCTCGCCGAGGCGGTTGCCGGGGTATCGAGATCATCGTCCTTGAGGAGGTCGATGCCTTTGGTCTCTGGAATCGAGACCACGGTGATGATGCCGACGACGCCCACGACGGCCAAGAAGAAGCCGGGGCTGAGCATGCTGCCGGTGTTCCCGATCAGCCAGGTCAGGGCGTAAGGCGCGGTGCCGGCGAACAGAGCGGCTGTGAGTGCATAGGCGATCGAGAGTCCGGTCTGCCTGGTCCGCGTCGGGAAGAGCTCGACGACGGTCACGGCGTGAGTGCCGAGGATGATGGCGAGGATGAACGCCAGCCCGAAGGTCGAGACGAACGCGGCCAGGTCGGACTGGACCTGCATGAGCATGAACAGTGGGATCGCGAGAACTGTCAGGGAGACTGCGGCGGTCATGAGCACGGGCTTGCGACCGAACCTGTCGGAGGCGATGCCCGACAGCGGAACGATGATGAGTCCGAGTGCCGAGGCCAGTGTCGAGAGCAGGGCCGCTCGCCCGGGGTCGAAGCCCAGCTCGGTCTCCTGGTAGGTGAGCAGGTAGACGAGGACGACATAGAACGTGACGTTCATGAAGATCTCCATACCGCAGGTCTGGAGGAACTGTTTCGGGTTGCGCTTGAAGACCTCGCGCAGCGGTGACTCGGAGACGGTCTCCATCTTCTGCAGCGCCTCGAACTCTGGAGTGTCCTCGATCTTGCGGCGAATGTAGAGGCCGACGAGACCCAATGGAACGGTGATGAGGAAGGGAATCCTCCAGCCGCCCGCCAGCACCTGTTCGGGGCTGAGCACCTGGGTGAGCAGAAAGACGACGAGAGAAGCGAGGAGGAACCCGAGCAGGGAACCGAATTCCAGCCAACTGCAGCCGAAGCCTCGGCGCTTCCTGGGCGAGAACTCACCGAGGAACGCCGCCGCGCTGCCGAACTCTCCACCGGCGGCCAAGCCCTGGACGATACGGGTGACGATGAGGAGGATCGGAGCGAGCATCCCGATCGTCTCGTAGGTCGGCAGAATGCCGAGGACGAGAGTCGAAGCCGCCATGGCAAGGATGACGACCGAGAGGGTGACCTTGCGTCCGAGCTTGTCGCCGAGGCGGCCGAAGATGATCGCACCGATCGGACGAACGAGAAATGAGACCGCAAAGACGGCGAAGGTCGCGAGCAGGCCAGCGGTTTCGTCGCCTTCAGGGAAGAAGATCGCTGCGATCGTCGTCGCCATATAGGCGTAGACGGCCCAGTCGAACCAGTGGACGAGCACGCCGATGGATCCGGCGGCGACGCTCTTCTGCAAGCCCTTCTTGTAAGCCAGGTCATTCGCGTCGGCAGGGTGTGCACCGCTCATATCGAGTTCCTCCTTTGGAACCTCAGGTCCGCCGGGGACCTTGTGGTGTGGTGTTGCATGCTGTGCGTGTGGCCTCTGGCTGAGACCGATGGTGCGGGTGGTTCAGGAACGCCGGGCGCTGACGTCTGCTGCAGTCCACGCCAGAGCCGTCGCGCCGTCGAGGAGTGTGCGTTCGGCCTCTTCCCCGACACAGGATTCGGCGAAGGCAGCCTGGTGGTTGCTGGCCTCACCTCCGACCCCGATGTAGGGGTGGATCGCATTGACGATCTGGGACACATTGCCCATATCCGTCGAGGCGCGGTTCATCGTGGCAGCAACCGGGTCGACATCGAAGTTGCGTCCAAGGGCGATGGCATTGCTCCGGTAGGACTCCAGTGCTTCCTCATCGGTGCGCATCTCGGCATACCGTTTGCTCTCCGGAGTGATCGACAGACTTGCTCCGGTGGCCAGCGCTCCTGCTTCGAAGCAGTTGATGACCTGCTTCTCGACATCGAGCAGTTCGTCGGTCGATTCGGCCCGGACGTACCATCGGCCCTCCGTCTTCGCCGGGATCGCGTTCGGTGCCTCACCGCCGTTGGTCATCACACCGTGAACCCTGACCGTCTTCGGCAGCTGTTGACGCAGCAGACCGAGAGCCACCTGGGCGACGAGGAATGCGTCATTGGCGTTGATGCCGCGCTCCGGGTAGGCGGCGGCGTGAGCAGCCCGACCGGTGTATTCGACATGCCAGTGCGTCACGGCGAAGGGCTCGGCTTCGGCGACATCGACGGGCGCGGGGTGAGCCATGAGGGCGAAGTCGAGCTCAGTGAACCCGCCGCGTTCGAGGAGTTCGATCTTCCCACCGCCGCCTTCTTCGGCCGGTGTCCCGATGACCTCGACCGTGATGCCGAGTTCATCGGCGACTGCGGCAAGGCCGATGGCCCCTCCCGCGCTCATGGCGGAGATGAGATTGTGCCCGCAGGCATGACCGAGTCCTGGCAGCGCGTCGTACTCGGCGAGGAATCCGATGATGAAGTCGCTGGAGCCGAACGTTGCACGAAAGGCGGTCTCGAGTCCGAGATAGGGATGTTCGACGGTGAAACCGTGAGCGGCCAAGACGCCGGCCACCGAGGCGGAGGACCGAAATTCCTGCCACCCGAGTTCGGGATCGTCGTGGAGCGAATCGGACAGACCGATGAGAGCCGGGCCCACCTCGGCGAGGCGGGCCGCGATCCGGTCCTTCACGGACTGATCGGCAGTCATCACTGAACCGGCGCCCGGTCTCGTGGGCTGTTCGACGTCGGCGGGCTGGTTCATCGCTCGTCTCCGGGGACACCGTAGGACGGTGAGGCCACGGGATTGAGACCGCGAGTGATGTAGTCCTCGCGTTGGGGCATCCAGATGTCGAGAAGCTCACCGAGCTCTCCGATGGGATCCTCCTCGGCCCAGTCCACGCGCAGATCAGTCACCCTCCACCCGGCGTCGCTGACGACGGCGAGCCCGGCCGAATGCACGGGACCGGCCTCTCCTCCGGCGTCGAAGGCGGCCTGGAAGGCTGCGAAGAGGCGACGCTCGATCGGCCCAGTCGAGGACAGTGCGGTCTCGATGAAGGCATCGAGGACGTCGAGCGACTTGAGCATGTTTCCACCGGCCACGGCATTCTGCTCGGTGCGGGCACCGAAGATCCCGAGAGCCTCGGCGCCGGAATGGGCAGCGGTGTTGCCGCCGCCGTCGATGACGAGGATCTGGCGATAGGCGATGATCTCGGACTCGACTTGGTCGACGATGGAATCCAGGGCCAACTGCGCGGGCCTTCCGGTTGCCATCTCGTCGAGAATCCGTCCGCCGAGGCGGGGATCCGTGATGTTCTGCGAGTTCACTCCGCCGATGCCGTCGGCCAGGTTGAGGCACCGGGCGGAGACCGCGGGGGAGGACGAGGCGATCGCGGCACCGAATTCGCCGGTGTCGGGATCGTGGAGGAGCAGGGAGAAGGTCACTTGGCCACCTCGGTGGGGGCTGTGATCGCGGTGCTGGGTTCGCTGATGACGGCGGTGGCGTCGATTTCGACGAGCCACTCGGGGCGGGCGAGAGCCTGAACGACGATGCCCGTCGAGACTGGGTAGACGCCCTTGAGCCACTTGCCCACGGTGCGGTAGACATCCTCGCGGTAGCGGGGATCGATGATGTAGATGGTGACCTTGACGATGTCCTCGAGCCGACTGCCCGCTTCTTCGAGGAGCATGGCGATATTGGACATGGCCTTCTCCGCCTGCGCAGTGACGTCGCCGATGCCCACGGACTCGCGAGTCTCAAGGTCCTGGCCGATCTGCCCGCGGAGATAGACGACACCACCGGCGACGACGGCCTGGCACAGATCGTTGTCGAGATTCTGTTCGGGGTAGGTCTCTTTGGTGTTGAACATTCTCAGACGTGTGTGCGTGGGTTCGGCCACTGCGGTCTCCTCTTCGAGCTGATCGGAACATGTCAAACGGGTTGTGGGGCCGTTCGGTGTGTGGTTCCATTCTCGGAAAGATCGGAGTATCTGTGAAATAGTTATTATCTAGAGACTCCATCTGAAAATCAGATTCCAAATCTGAATAATAGTTTCCAATGACGAAGAGGTCGCCATGGTCCACAGATTCTCGATCACGCTCACCCAGCTCTCGTACTTCGCAGAATGCGCGAAGACGCTGAACATGACGACGGCGAGCCAGGAGCTGCACATCGCGCAGTCGGCGGTGTCCACGGCGATCAATCAGCTGGAGAAGGCGCTCGGCGCACCTCTCTTCGTCCGCCAGCACTCTAAGGGCCTCGTCCTCA
The DNA here is from genome assembly GCF_016107655.1 of Brevibacterium antiquum. Lineage (GTDB taxonomy): Bacteria > Actinomycetota > Actinomycetes > Actinomycetales > Brevibacteriaceae > Brevibacterium > Brevibacterium antiquum. Next base: position 66,218 of record NZ_JABASX010000006.1, on the reverse strand, counting down.
CTCCCGCCGGAGAAGGGCTGCTTCACGAGACCCGCCAGATCTTCGGGCTCATCACCGATGCGGTCGAATCGATCCAGGCCGGGCAGAACGAGGTTCGCGGCACGATCGTCCTTGCCTGCTTCAAGACCCTGGCCCCCTTCATTCTTCCGCAGCTCATCGGGCGGCTCAACGAACGGCACCCGGAGCTGAGCATCGAAGTCGTCGAGGGTGATCACGAGGAGTGCATGGCCGCACTGCGCAGCGGGCGGGCGGAGATCGCGATCAACTACGACCTCACCGATGCCGAAGGCATCCAAGCCCAGCGGGTCGGCGAGGTGAGACCGCACGTCATCGTCGACACGAACCACCGGCTGGCCGGGAAGAGGAAGGTGAAGCTGTCCGCGCTCGCCGAGGACCCGCTCGTCCTCCTCGATCTGCCCGACAGCCGGGAGTACTTCCTCACTATGCTGCGTACGGCCGGCATCACGCCCAAGGTCAAGTACAAGTCCTCGAACTACGAGACCGTGCGTTCGATGGTCGCCATGGGGCTGGGATTCTCGATCCTCAACCAGCGCCCCGACATCGAACAGACCTATACGGGGGCCAAGACCTCGATCCTCGAAATCGCCGACCCTGCACCCAGCCTTCATCTCGTCGTCTCGGCATTGTCGCAGGCGGCCGAGACTGCGAAGGCGAAAGCCGTGACGACGATGATGCGCGAGATCCTCGCCGAGGCGGCCTCAGGCGAGGATTCCGTCTGACCTAGTCGATTCGGCTGAGTTCGGTGCTTTAGGCGGGGCTTCGAGATACCTGGAAATGATTGACTCCATGCAGCTACATCTATTCGGTAGATGCAATTGACCGTCAACAACTATTGGCATTGACACTCTCGCCTGCGGTTTGCTGGATCACGAGAGGGCGGACACCATCGTCGCCCCACGAGCAAAGACGCAAGTGCCGTATCTGCAGTTCAGACGCGGTTTTCGAGAACAGGAGTGTCCCATGCCGGGCAAGGAAACTGAGACCACCGAAGTCGTCATCATCGGCGCGGGCCAAGCCGGAATCGCGATGAGCGAGCATCTGCAGTCCAGGGGAGTACCCCACATCGTTCTGGAGAAGAACCGGATCGCCGAGGCATGGCAGTCCAGGCGGTGGGACTCCCTCGTCGCCAATGGCCCCGCCTGGCACGACAGGTTCCCCACCCAGGAATTCGCCGACGTCGACCCCGACGGATTCGCAACCAAAGACCAGGTGGCCGGATACTTCCGCACGCTGGTTGAACGCAACAACCTGCCAGTGCGCACCGGAGTCACCGTGACCACAGTGACCGAACGGGAGCATGCCCGCGGCTACCTCGTCGAAACCGACCACGGCACCATCGAGGCCGGCTATGTCGTTGCCGCGACGGGCCCGTTCCAGACTCCGAGCATTCCGGCCATCGTCCCCCAGAGCTCCGGCATCACCCAGATCCACTCGAACTCGTACAAGAACCCCGCGCAGCTCGACGAAGGTGCTGTGCTCGTCGTCGGTGCAGGCTCTTCGGGTGTCCAGATTGCCGCGGAGATCCAGAAGTCCGGCAAGAAGGTCTACCTGGCCGTGGGCCCACACGATCGCCCACCGCGGGCATACCGCAATCGCGACTTCTGCTGGTGGCTCGGAGCCCTGGGCAAATGGGACCTCGCAGCCCCGCCCGTGGGCGCCGATCACGTCACGATCGCCGTCAGCGGTGCCGAAGGCGGGCACACCGTGGACTTCCGCAATCTCGCAGCCTCGGGCATCACCCTGCTGGGACGCGCGAACTCTTATCTCCACGGCAAGCTGCAGATCGGTTCCGACCTGGGCGCAAACATCGCCCGCGGCGATGACAACTACCTGTCCCTGCTGCGTGAGGCCGATGACTACATCGAACGCAACGGCCTCGACCTGCCCCCTGAACCAGAGGCTCATGAGCTCGGTCCTGACCCCGAGTGCGTGAGCAACCCGATCCTCGAAATGGACCTCGCCGAGGCGGACGTGCGGACCGTGATCTGGGCGACCGGCTTCGGTGTCGACTACTCATGGCTGCAGGTCGAAGGCGTCCTCGACGAGCGAGGCTACCCCGTCCAGCAGCGCGGCGTCACTCCCGTTCCGGGCATGTACTTCCTGGGCCTGCCGTGGCTCTCACGTCGCGGATCGAGCTTCATCTGGGGCGTCTGGCACGACGCGAAATACCTCGCCGATCAGATCGAGATCCAGCGGAAGTACCGCGACTATGAGCCAGATCATAACGCCCTGCTTGAAGCCGCAGTACGGTGATTACCGAGGGACAACCTCGGCGATCATGACGCATCCTCACGACGAAAGAAGGCACCAGCGGTGACCGACAGCGCTTCCGCATCCACCCGCACAGAGACCGATTCGATCGGCAGCCTCGAAATCCCCGCTGCAGCGTATTGGGGTGTGCACACAGCCCGGGCGGGCGAGAACTTCCCGATCGCGCGCCGACCGGTCTCCGTCTATCCCGATTTCGTGCGGGCCTTCGCCTGTGTGAAGCAGGCGGCGGCGCGGGCGAACCTGGAGATCGGTGCCCTTGACGAACAGCGAGCGAACCTCATCGATGCCGCCTGCGAGGAGATCAAGGGCGGGCGCCTCCACGACCAGTTCACCGTCGGCGTGATCCAGGGTGGGGCGGGCACGTCGACGAACATGAACGCCAATGAGGTGATCACGAACCGTGCGCTCGAGATCGGTGGTCACGCGAAGGGCGACTATTCGTTCATCAATCCCAATGACCACACGAACCACAGCCAGTCCACGAACGACACCTACCCGACGGCGATCAAGATCGCGCTGGCCTTCTCACTGCAGAACCTCCTCGGCGAACTCACGCTTTTGGCGGATGCCTTTGCCGCGAAGGGGCGCGAGTTCTCCGACATCATCAAGGTCGGTCGCACCCAGCTCCAGGACGCGGTGCCGATGACCCTGGGGCAGGAGTTCAACGCCTTCGCCACCACCCTGCGTGAGGACGTCCAGCGGCTCGAAGACGCGGTGGCACTCCTCGGCGAGGTCAACATGGGCGCCACGGCGATCGGAACGGCGATCAACGCTCCGGTCGGGTACAGGGAAGCGGTGATCAAGCACCTGCGTTCCATCACCGGGCTCGAACTCGTCACCGCCGGCGACCTCGTCGAATCCACCTCCGACACCGGGGTCTTCATCACCTTCTCCGGGGCGCTCAAGCGAAGTGCTCTGAAGATGTCGAAGATCGCCAACGATCTGCGTCTGCTGTCCTCAGGTCCGCAGGCCGGATTCGGTGAGATCAACCTGCCTGCCCGCCAGGCTGGCTCATCGATCATGCCCGGCAAGGTCAACCCAGTCATCCCCGAAGCCGTCTCCCAGGTCGCCTACTCAGTCGCCGGTGCCGACGTCACCGTGTCCATGGCCGTCGAGGCCGGCCAGCTCCAGCTCAACGCGTTCGAGCCGGTCATCGCCCATTCCCTGTTCCAGTCGATCACCTGGCTCGAGCGTGCCTGCCAGACCTTCCGCGTCAACTGTGTCAACGGCATCACCGCCAACGAGGCGGCCCTTGAGGACACCGTGGCCCGTTCCGTCACCGTCATCACCGCTCTCGCCCCGGTCATCGGCTATGCCCCTGCCGCGCAGCTGGCCAAGCAGGCGCTGGCGACGAACGAACCGATCTCTGACCTCGTTGTGGCACAGGGGCTTCTCGACCGTGCTCAGCTCGAGGAGATCCTCAAACCCGAACGCCTCACCGGCTTGCCCGCTGATCATGGAGTCGACAACGCGGCGGACAGCGCCGAGGCGGTTCCCCGTGACGAGATGACCTCGGAGATCCCCGTGGTGCAGTCTGCGGAGTGAGGTCGTTTCGCTAGTCACAAGAGGTCGCACAAGGCAGTCGACAGCTCAGTGATTCCGCAGCACGAGTGACTCCCACGCAAACGTCGCGACCCAGTGAGAGGCCATGTATTCGTCGGAGACTGCAGCTTCGAGTCCCGGGGCCATGAGGTGGTCGACCGTTGTGAGGAGGCCCCTCGCGTGGTCGGCAACTTCGTGATTGCCCGAGTGCTCGGCGGATGAGAGCAACTTGGGTGCCAGACGCATCAGCGATGCCGCCACGGACAAACCCAAACCGTAGAGGTGACTCTGCTGCCCGTCGGTGGGATCGAGGATCTCAACAGGCCTCAGCGCTGGTGATTCAGGTGCCAGATCAGACAGGAATCCTGGCAGCCAGTCTGACAGTTCGTCCTGCCTGAGAATTTCGGCCATGAGGTCGGCCTCGCAGAGTCCGGGGGAGAGGAAGTCGTGGCCGCTGCGCTCCTGACGGAAGTTCCAGGCCTGGTCCTCGGCATAGAAGCGGCGGGCAGCCTTGGCGATGGCTTCGACGACATCGTCTCGGTCCTGTGTGCGGGCAGCGATGAGGATGCGGCGCAGAGCGAACGCCGTGTTCGAGTGGACGCCGTGGCGCACCGGCTCGGGGACCTTCGGCAGCCACTCGAGGACCAGATCGAAGACGGTATCGGTGAGGACCTGGGTATGCTTTCCCAGCGTTCGCAGCTCAGAGATCTCACTGGCGTTGAGAACTCGGTTGAGGTCGACGGCCCATGCCCAACCGTACGGTCGCTCCCAGCTCGGGTTGCTGCGGAGGAAATCCGCCTCGGCGCGCATATTATCCTCACTGAGGTGGGAGGCGAGGATCTCGATGGCTTCGTCTCGCCAATCCGCATTACGGGCTGACTTGGTGCCCAGAAGCGAGGCCAACAGGTAGTGCATGTGCACGCTGGAGTGCCAGTCGAACGAGTTCGCGAAGGCCGGGTTCTTCTCGCTTGCCGGCACGATGTCGACCAATCCGCGAGCGACGTGGTGGGCCGCAAACGGATACTCGCGGGTGATGTTGGCCAGGGCCACTTCGGCGAAGGGGCGGACGAAATCTTCAGGTGTGGGCATTGATCCTCATCGGCTCGGGGTCCCCATTTTACTTTGCCGAACAGCGCAGGCGACTAGTCTGGGAATACAGGGAGCAAAGCCAACAGGAGGCAGGTGAGCCGTGACGTCGTCACCCCGAGTTTTCGGCAAGACCGTCGATGAGCACACTCGATGCGAGCATTATTCGACTGAACTCGACATCATCGCCATTCGCTTTGCCTGCTGCGACAGGTACTTTCCGTGCCATCTCTGCCACTCCGAATGCGCTGAACACTCGGCCCAGCAGTGGCCCCGAGAGCAGTGGAATCAGAAGGCCATTCTCTGTGGACACTGTTGGACGGAGCTGACGATCGAGGCCTACCTGGGCGTGAGCGCTTGCCCGGATTGCGCGGCGCCATTCAATCCGCGCTGTGTGGCACACGCGGACTTCTACTTCAGTTCCCAGTAGAGGCACCGCACCAAGAGACAACATCGACTCCGTTTCTGCAGGGAATGCTGACGCAGTGTTCTCATGAGGGCGTTGAACAAGCCTCCGCGCCATGACACGGTCATGCACGCCGCTTTGACCATCGATGACACGCTGCTCATGGGATCCGATGACACTACGGGCGATGGTGGCCCCAGGTTGGGCATCGCACTGTCCTACATGGCCGCCGATCTGGCGACTGCTGACACGGTCTTCGCTGCGCTGGCCGACGGCGGCGAGATCCAAATGACTCTTGGCCCGACGTTCTGGTCCGAAGGGTTCGGCATGTGCCTCGACCGGTACGGAGTGCCGTGGATCGTCGATACCGCCCGGTCTTCTGAAGGTTCTGGGGAGTGACTGGCCGGGGAAGAGCAACTACTGTCGAATCATGAGCAGAGCTGAGAGCCTACGGCAATCCGCGATGGTTGGAAGGCAATGATGGCCAACGACAGCAGCTACCCGTTCGGCACGCCGTTCTGGATCGAGACACTCCAGCCGAACGTGTCGGAGGCGGCCGAGTTCTACACTCAGCTCTTCGCGTGGGCCGTCGAGGACCCTGGTGAGGGCCCTGGTGAGAACACCAATGTGCTCGTGGCTCGGCTGGATGGGCAGAGCGTCGCTGGTATCACTCAGGCACCAGGGGCAGTTCCAGCCGGGTGGTTGATCCACGTCCTCGTCGACGACGTCGACGCCTCGATCGCCGAGGCGCAAGCTGCCGGTGGAAGCTGTCTCCTGCCGTCTTTGGAACAGAATTCGGGTGGACGAGCCGCGATCCTCGCAGATCCAAGCGGCATCCCCTTCTGCGTCAATGATGGCGAGGGCGTCGAGGGGGCCGAGATTGTCGGCGAGACCGACTCCTGGTCAATGTCCTCGCTCCACAGTCCCGACTCTCGAGCGTCGCAGGATTTCTATGGTGCGCTTTTCGGCTGGGAACTCCACGAGGTGTCGGGTGCACCCTTCTCACGGTGGAGTCTCGACGGGCACACTATCGGTTTGCTCTCCGACGCCGGTGACACCCCACCTCACTGGGCAGTCAACGTTGCCATCAGCGACGCAGACACCACCGCGGCGCTCGTTGAGTCGCTGGGCGGCACGGTCGTGCTCGAGCCCTTCGACACAGAGACCCACCGGAATGTCGTCATTGCTGACCCCGCCGGTGCCGTCCTGGCCTGCAGTGCCGAGCAGTCGAGCTGATGAAGCTGCCGTTCACCACGGCACCGTGCCTTCGTCGCTGGTGAATGTTCCTGTCGGTCCGTCGGTCCCGCGCAGTGCCACGGTGACGATATGGGCCGCACCCTGTTCGACCGTCTTCGTTCCCTGGAAATCATTGAGTGCTGTTGATGTCATTCCCGGGTCGACGGTGTTGACCGGAATGCCCTCGGGTTCGAGCGCTGTGGCGAAGGCCAGAGAGACCGCGTGCAGGGCAGTCTTGGTCACGGAGTAGAGGCCGAACATCCGCCGATGCGGGTTTTCCGGATCGGCGTTCGCCGCCAGCGAGCCACCGCCGCTTCCGACGTTGACCACACGCGCCCCGGGCGTGGTGCGCAGCAGCGGAAGAAGAGCTTGTGTCAGCGCGATGACTCCGAAGACATTGATCTCGTACATGTTCCGCACTGTCTCAAGCGGCGCATTGGTCAGCAGTCCGGAGCGGGCTCTCTCAGGCAACGGTGTGCTGCGATCTCCGAGGAACGACACTCCAGCGTTGTTGACCAGCAGATCGAGGCGGCCGTACTCCGCGCTGATGTGCTCTGCGGCCGCCATGATGGAGTCTTCGTCGGTGACGTCGAGTTGGAGGGTGGTGGCATTGCCGTCGATCTCGGCAGCAGCCCGACGTCCGCTCTCCTCGTCTCGGGATCCCAGCAGGACGGTGAGGCCCGCTGCTGTCAGGTCCTTGGCGACCTGCAGGCCGATTCCTCTGTTCGCGCCGCTGATGAGGGCGACTGTATGTGATGTGGGCGGTGATGGGGCAGTGGTTTCTGTATTCATGCCTCCTACTCTTCCTGGTTCTTTTGGTACCTGGAATAATGCAGAGTCCGCAAATAATGCTCTATAGTTCAGACATGGCTGGTGATCATCTCTCAGAAGTGCTCGACCTCATCGCGGTCCGTGGTGTGGTCTCCGGTGGTGCTGCCGTCAGCGGCCAGTGGTCGGCGGAATCAGATGTCGACGAGGAATTGAAATTCTGCGCGATTGTGCGCGGACAGGCCACGCTGAGCACCGATGGAATCGACTCTCCGATCACGCTGGTTGAAGGAGAAGTAACGATCCTCAATGCCCGGTCGTGGCTCTGCCTGCGTGGAGGTGCCGGTGACGGGCCGCTGACAAAGGTGGCGCAGCCATCTAATGGAGAGATCGCTCGCCTCGACGTTGCTGACCCTGAGAATTCGGACATCTTCATCGGCGGACGGATCGACCTTGATTCCGCCGGCCATGAGCTCCTCTTTGATGCGCTGCCACCGGTGGCCCACATCCGCACCTCCTCCCCATCGTCCTCGCGCGTGAGCGGGACCATCGATCGCCTCTTCGAGGAGATCTCCTCGAAACGACCCGGCGCGGACTTCGCCGTCCGTGAGTACTGCCAACTGCTCATTCTCGACGTCCTGCGGGCGTTCGCCGATCACCCCGCCGTTCCATCGGGATGGCTGAGGCTGCTGGGAGACGATCGGCTGAAGCCTGCTCTCGACCTCATCCATGAACGCCCCGAAGTGGCCTGGGGGCTCAACGACCTCGCCCGAGCTTCAGCGATGTCGCGCACGGCCTTCGCGGTTCGCTTCCGCGAGGTCGCGGGCATGCCGCCGCTGACCTACCTCGTGCGGTGGCGGATGCTCTTGGCCAAGCGCGAACTCCGCTCAGCTGACTCGCGAATGCGACTGCTCGCTCTCAAGCTCGGGTACTCCTCGGAGAGTTCCTTCAGTTCCGCGTTCAAGCGCAGCGTCGGCGAATCTCCGCACAGGTATCGGACGCGCATGCTTGCTCAGCAGGCTTCGAAGGGGACTGCCGCCCACGTCTGACCATGCGTCAATGGGGTCTCATGGCCTGGGAGACACACTCGCGCAGCAACCTCCGACGGGAGGAGTGCGCCTCGGCGGGTTCACTGCTGTCGGCGGCGTAGACATTGCTCACCGGTGACCACGCCATCGACATCGCGATGACCATCGCCATGATGTCGAACGGGTCGCCGTCCCGGACCTGCCTCGCCTTCTGAGCAGCGGCGATGGCCGAGAGTTTGTGGTCATCGTAGTCATCGTGGGATTCGGCGAGGTGGCCCGTGGGCCGTCGCTCCAATCGCGTCCAGGTGGCCAGTCGGATGAGGTCGGGACGGCGGAGGTATTCGTCGTAGAGGCGCACGGCCCAATCGGCGAGGTCCTCGGCGTCGATGGGCACCGTGTTGGTGATGCTGTCGAGGGAGTCGAGGAAGATGGCGTCGAAGAGCTGGCCCTTGTCGCCGAAGTAGGAGTAGAGCTGAGCCTTGTTCGTCCGTGCGGCCGAAACAATCCGGTCGACGCGGGCCCCGGCGATGCCGTGCCGGGCGAACTCCTCGGTGGCTGCGTCGAGGATGCGCTGGTAGGTCGCCGCTCCGCGGGGGGTCTGGGGTTGTTCGGGCATGCAGTCACAATATCAAACAGACCAGTTGGTTTGCTTCGCCCGGAGTGCGGCAGTACGCTAAATAGACCGAATAGTCTGTTTAGGGAGATCTGTGATGCGAACGACCACTGGATGGCAGGCGACTGGCTCCTCGGAATTGAGTGCAGCCCCGCTGGAGCGGCGCGAACTGCGCCCGGATGACATTGCTGTGAGGGTCGACTACTGCGGGCTCTGCCACAGCGACCTGCAGGCACTGCGTGACCATGATGGTCACTCGCGCCTCATTCCAGGGCACGAGTTCACCGGCGTCGTCAGCGAGGTTGGGCTCGAGGTGGCAGCCTTCTCCGTCGGCGACAGTGTCGCGGTGGGCAACATCGTCGATTCCTGCGGTCAGTGCCCCATGTGCCGGGCAGGACAGGAGAACTTCTGCCACGAGTTTCCCACCTTGACCTATGGCGGGAAGGATCGTGTCGACGGATCGACGACCCTGGGCGGGTTCTCGCGGGAGTACGTTGTCCGCGAAGATTTCGCCTACCGACTTCCCGAGGGGTTGGATCCGGCCGCGGCAGCACCGCTGATGTGTGCGGGCATCACTGTCTGGGAGCCGCTGCGCGCGTTGGATGTCAGGCCGGGTGTACGCGTTGCCGTGGTCGGCCTCGGAGGCCTCGGCCATCTCGCAGTCAAGCTCGCGGTCGCACTCGGTGCCACCGCGACCGTGATCAGCCGCTCCTCGGACAAGGCCGACGATGCCGGCCGACTCGGCGCGGATGGGTTCATCGTCTCCACCGACTCTGCGCAGATGACCGCGGCGAGGGAGAGCTTCGACGTCGTCATCGACACCGTCTCGGCACCACACGACATCGCGCCCTATCTCAAGCTGGTCGGGCTGGACGGGACTCTCAGCGTCCTCGGCTATCTGGGCGCGCTCACCGTGGAGGTCACCGACCTGCTCATCGGCCGAAAGAAGCTCAGTTCCGCAGGCAGCGGGGGTCGACCTTCGACCGCTGAAATGCTGCAGTTCTGTGCCGACAGCGGGGTCGTCCCCGACGTCGAGGTGCTGCCGTCTTCACAGGTCGATACGGCGCTTGAACGACTCGCAGGAAACGACGTGCGGTACCGATTCGTTCTCGACATGTCCGACCTGGATTGATCCGGCAGGATGGAGTCATGACCGAGCATCCCCAGCACCACCCGCTCATCCTCGCCGATACTGCCGAGTGGCGAGACTGGCTGGCGCGCAATGACGGCACATCAGACGGCGTGTGGCTGCTGCTGGCAAAGAAGAACGTCACCACGCCGACATCTCTGAGCTACCAGGAGGCTCTCGAAGAAGCCCTGTGCAGCGGTTGGATCGACGGACAACGTCGAAAGTTCGACGAAACGACATTCGTCCAGCGCTTCACTCCCCGCCGCTCCCGCTCGAACTGGTCGAAGCGCAATGTCGAGATCGTCCAACGCTTGAGCGACGACAGACGAATGCGGGAGCGCGGTGCCGCCGAGGTCGCTGCTGCCAAAGCGGACGGACGCTGGGCCAATGCGTACCTTGGGCAGGCGCAGGTGACCATTCCCGATGATCTTCGTGATGCTCTCGCCAGGGCGCCAAAGGCCCACGCCGCGTTCGATCGGTTCACTCGTGCAGAGCGGTACTCAGCAATGCTGCCGATTCTCACTGCACGCAGCGACGAGACAAGGGCCAGGATCATCGCTCGACTCGTCGACCGCCTCGGCGAGGTCGACCAGTGACAAGGCTGAGGGCAGATTGACTCCGCCCAGAACAGCGATCTCGGTGAGTATGACGAAAGGCCGCCTGCCCGCAGGGGAATCGGTAGGCTTACTCCAATGATTCGTGGATTTCGTCAAGTGGACGTCTTCGGTACCCAGCCGTGCACAGGTAACCCGGTTGCCGTGGTGCTCGACGCTGCAGGAATCGACGACGAGAGCCTGCGCCGGTATTCGATCTGGTCGAACCTGTCCGAGTGCACGTTTGTGCTGCCGCCGACAGAGCCAGGTGCTGACTACCGAGTCCGCATCTTCAGTCTGAGCACCGAACTGCCCTTTGCCGGGCATCCGACATTGGGCACTGCCCGAGCCTGGTTGGACTCCGGCGGAGTTCCATCGACTCCAGGAGTCGTCATTCAGGAATGCGGGGCGGGGCTGGTGCCAATTCGCGTCGAGGAGGATCTGCTTGCCTTCACGCCCCCGCCTCGCCTGCGGTCTGGTCCAGTTGACTCAACGATGATGTCTGCATTGAACGACATTCTCGGCATCGACGGCCGCCACGTGATCGATTCCGAGTGGCTCGATAACGGCCCCGGCTGGGTCGGGGTTCTTCTCGACAGCGCACAGACCGTACTCGACTTGCGCCCAGACGCATCCGCGCATCCGGGACGGTGGGATATCGGTGTGATCGGAGCCCACGAGTCGGGTGCCGAGGCGGCATTCGAGGTTCGCGCCTTCTTCACTGAAGGCGATGAACCGTTGCGCGAGGACCCGGTCACGGGAAGTCTCAACGCTGCGGCCGCGGAATGGCTGATCGCCACCGACCGTGCCTCCGCTCCCTATCTTGCTGCTCAAGGCACAGCGATGGGCCGTGAAGGTCGCGTCCACATCAGTTACGACGATGGTCGACTGTGGGTGGGAGGTCGTACTGAAGTTGTCCTGTCTGGAACCATTGACTTGTGACTGCGGGGGAGTAGGGTGCGACGCGACTGGCCCGCTTAGAGAGACCCGTCCACTCAAACGGGGCTCAGCCCTTTCGGCCCCGGTGGTTCGCCTCCGGCAACTCAACATACGCGAGGTGCTGGTCTGCCGAATAGCAGACGATCTTGCCTTTGTGATTCTTGGTTTTCCTGAGGATCCCTGCCTCGGCGAGCTCGACGAGAGCCCTATGGGCAGCAGCGCGAGAGACTCCGTGCTCGACCGCCACCGAATCGATGGTGATCACCGGCTCTCGCGCTAAGCAGTCGAGGATTTTGAGGATGACCGAACCGGCCCTCGGGTGGATCGGTGACTTGCCGATTTCTCGGCGGAGCTCGGCGAGATCGAGGCGAACTGTCTGATCCAGCGCTTCGATGTCTTCGGCCAGGAGGACAGCGCTTGCGGCGGCCGCTTCGACCGCCTCGGCGAAGGAGATGACCCACTGATCAAGGTCGGCTGGGTCTTTGCGATACGCGTTCAGGCCACCGATATAGGCGTTCGTGTTGGCCGCGAAGACCGTGCTGATCGGCACGAGCACAGTACGGAGTGCATCGGAACGTTTGAGGACCGTGTGGACGAGCGCTCGCCCAGTTCGGCCGTTCCCGTCGGCGAAGGGATGGATCGTTTCGAACTGAGCATGGGCGATTGCGGCGCGGATGACCGGATTGCCCTCCGTGGCCGTGATGAACGCAGCCAAATTCGCGACGAGCCGTGGAACCTCAGCTGGTGGTGGAGGTACGAACTCTGCGCGCAGCGGGCTGTTGCCCGGGCCGCCCACCCAGTTCTGGGCTTCTCGCAGTCCAAAGGTAAGCCGCGGCTCGATCGAGTGCTGGAGGTCTTCGATGTCCTTGACGCTGATCGCCCGAAGTGGGTCGGCGATCTCGTCGATGGCGTTTTCAGTTGCCCGTACGTTGGCGATGACATCTAGGGCCACACGATCGCCGTACTTCAGACGCTCAGCGATAGCCAGTTTCTTCGGACTGAGTCGATTGCCCTCGATCCACGAGGAGGAGATGCTTTCGGACCGGATAAGCAGATGGTTGAGGTAGGTGCTGCCCGACGAACTGATCCGCTCGTCGAGTCGAGCGAGGACGACCGCCGCTTCCTCGGCTGCATACTGTGCTTTGGCGCCGAGTTCTGGGAGCGTGATGGCAAGCTCATCGGGCAGATATGCGCGGTATGTACCTGAGGCTCTGTTCTTCTTGCTCAGCCCGGCTGGGTTCGGAGGAGTCCATCGGAGTTCGACGGTGTAGGGCATGGGGCGACCTCCTCTCGGGATGGGCCGTAAGTGTGAACACTTCGCTTCAATATTTACTTTAGTGTATCTAAAGTAAATATTTGAAGCGAGTGTCTGACGTTGTTGATGTAGATTGCACATCTTGGTTGGACGGCTGGCATCGCAGTCCTGCCCCTCGAGCAGCTCCCGGATGTCATCGGCCGTCACCGTCTGACTGAAGGCCTGCCCGTTTGGACTGCGACCGTCGAAGGCCCCAGCGTCGGTCATGAGGGAGTCGAAGAGTTCAGCCTTCCTCTTCTGCAGGGCGAGGACCTTCTCCTCGATCGTGCCCTCGGCTCGATGAGGTCGAAGTCAAAGGGCAGTGGAAACTGAGGCGAGTGCGACGATCTTGCGAGTAGGTGACCTGGTGTCGTCGATAGCATCGCGCTATATTTGAGTGCATGGGACGGTTTCAAGCGCAGAATCCGGGCGAACTCATTCGCGAAGCGCGCCTTGATGCAGGACTTACGCAGGCACAGTTGGCGCGGCGTGCTGGATTGCGCCAACCAAGTTTGGCTCAGATGGAATCTGGGTCCCGGAACGTTTCGGAGGAAATGCTCGATCGAGTGCTCGAAGCAGCGGACTACCGGCCGTCGCTTGCTCTGGCTCAGTACTTTGACGAAATTCTCGATATTGCTGCCTCCCGAGGACTACGCAACGTAAGAGTCTTTGGCTCGGTGGCGCGTGGGGAGGACGGTTTCGACAGTGACATCGATCTTCTCGTCACTCCAGATGAAGGTATCGATCTCTTCGATCTTGCACTCTTCATGGATGACGTTCAGCGGCTCACGGGGTTCCCTGTCGACGCTGTCGTCGACAGCGGCCCGCAGCCCGCTGGCTGGGAAGTCAAACGGGAGGCGATTCCACTGTGACTGGTGAGGAGCGCTCGAACGCGCGGTTTTCTCCGCTGCCACGGTGCCGAGTGCCGAGGATCTCATCTCATGACGAGTCAAACATTCGAGAAGAGCTGAGGCGAATTCTGAATCGGGCGAAATCTGTGGCTTCCGGTGAGAGAGACGACTTCTTCGATGGAGACGCGTCTTATGACATTGCGAGCATGGTGATCAACCGGTTGGCATCGCTGACTGAGCGTTCTGAGTTTGAACCGTGGGCTCAGGTGCTCAGCCGAGATGAACTTGCTGCGATTCGAGCGATTCGGAATATCGCCGCACACGCTGGCTATGCGGTGATGAATGATGACCTGTTTTGGGACGCGGTCACTGTGCGCGTGCCCGAGATCATCGAACGGCTGCTCAGGCGCTGAACCCTTATCCCTCCAACAGCTCCCGGATGTCCTCTGCCGTCACCGTCTGGCTGAAGGCCTGCCCGTTTGGACTGCGACCGTCGAAGGCTCCGCCGTCGGTCATGAGGGAATCGAAGAGTTCGGCCTTCTTCTTCTGCAGGGCGAGGACCTTCTCCTCGATCGTGCCCTCGGCAACGTAGCGGTAGACCATGACGTTCTTCGTCTGCCCGATCCGATGGGCACGGTCGATCGCCTGATTCTCCGTCGCGGGATTCCACCACGGGTCCATGAGGAAGACATAGTCGGCCTCGGTGAGGTTGAGGCCGAACCCGCCAGCCTTGAGGCTGATGAGGAACACCGGTGCCGCACCTGTCCGGAACTCTTCGACGATTCTGCCCCGGTTCCTGGTGGAGCCGTCGAGGACGACGTAGGGAATGCCTCGGTGATCGAGGTCTTCGGCGATCTTGGTCAGGAACGACGTGAACTGGCTGAACACGATCGAGCGGTGACCTTCGGCAACGACATCCTCGAGTCGTTCCATCAGGGCCGCAAGCTTGCTCGACGGTACGCCTTCGTGTTCACCGTCGACGATGCGCGGATCCAGCGCCAGCATGCGCAGTAGAGTCAGTGAACGGAAGACGATGAAGCGCTGCTTGTCGTACTCGCTGTCGATGAACCCGAGGATCTTCTTCCGCTCCTTCTGCAGCACCCGATCGTAGAGCTTGCGATGAGCGGCATTGAGCTCGACGTTGATGACCTGCTCCTGCTTCTCCGGCAGATCCGCAGCAACGAGATCCTTGTTCCGGCGCAGCATGAACGGTCTGATCCGCTTCTGCAGGCCCTTCAAACGACCCGGGTCCTCACCAACTTCGATAGGCCGAACATACTCCTTCTCGAAACGGTGGGCGCTCGGGAACAGTCCAGGTGCTGTGATGGCGAACAGCGACCACACATCGCGCAGAGAATTCTCCATCGGCGTGCCCGTCAGGGCCAAGCGGAACGGTGCGTTGACCGACTTCGCCGCCTGATGGACCTGAGAGGAGCTGTTCTTCACGAACTGTGCCTCATCGAGGACGAACCCAGCCCATTTGAGGGCAGAGATGGGGTCTTCGTCCAGGCGCAGCATCGCATAGGACATGATGATGATATCGGCACCGGCGACCACCTCGGCGAGGGCGGTCTTCCTCTTCTGAGTCGACTCGGAAACGACACGAACGTCGAGGTCAGGGGTGAACTTCGCAGCTTCCTTCGCCCAATTGTCGACCACCGAGGTGGGGGCGACGACGAGGAACGGAAGCTCTGCCTGCGCATGAACGATCAGCGCCAGAGTCTGCAGAGTCTTGCCCAGTCCCATATCGTCGGCCAGAATCCCGCCGAGGTGGCACCTGTACAGCAGTGCCAACCACCGGAAACCCTGCACCTGATAGGGACGCATAGTGACCCCACCCAGATGTGGCACCTGGGTGGCAGGCAGGTGGTCGAGGTCGAGCAGGGCCTGTGCGGACTCCTGCCAAGACTGGGCCGGAAGCGTCTCATCGGCGAGTTCTTCGAACTCCGACCACAGCCCCACGTGCAGGCGAGTGATCTTCGGGGACTCCGGCTCCCACTCGGGGATGAGATCTGCTTCAGCCAGGAGCGCTTTGAGCTTGTCGAAGGCGGGCTTGTTCAGCGACAGGAACGTGTTGTCGACGAGCTTGATCTTCTTCGTTCCCGCAGCCAGGGCCTTGTAGAGCTTGACGAAGGGGATGGGTTTGCCATCGATGGTGATCTGGAATCCCAGGTCGAACCAGTCGTTCTTCTCCGATTCGACCGAGGTGATCGTGATGTTGGGCTCCCCGCCGAGCTCGCGATAGGGCTGCTTCTTCCCGCGCGTGATGACCTTGACGTGCTCGATCTCCTCAAGCCCAGGCAGGACGTTGACGACGAAGTCCGCAGTGTCGGCGTCCGTGAGTTCCATGTCGCGGGGGTGGCCGGGCGGTTGGGTATCGGCGAGGATCGATTCGACCTGCCTGAGGACGGAGGCCTCATGCTCGAGGTCACGGTTGTCGCGGGGACTCGGCATGGGGGTCGTTGCAGTGCTTCGACCGGCTGCGCTGCTGCGGATGGCGGAGGTGCCGAGCTTGGTCAGGGGCACCACGGGCAGGGTCCGTCTGGGTCCCGAGTACTCCCAGTACCATTGCAGACTCAGGTGGTCCTTCGCTCCGAACGCCATGAAGAGGACCAGCCGCGGGTGACTGAACTGGGGGAACTTCACTGTGTCGTCGGTGCTGACAACCTCGGCAGATGTGCGCAGCAATGGATAGTACTCCTCGAAGAACTCCTCGGACTCACTGCCCGGAATCGTGATCGGACCGGGTGATGCGAAGACGGACAGTGCGGACTGCGCCGTCGGCTTCGACGCCGGCGCCAGTGTCACGGCAAAGCCCGAATCCAGGCCGACACCGAAGAACCCATGCGTCCAGATCGGCTTAGTCAGGCCCGGGGAGAATTCGCGTTCATCAATCGTCACCCGCGGCTGTACCCGCAGCTGGCTCTTCACCCGATTGACGTCGATGATGGCCTTCGCCTCGCGTCCGATGTGCACGTGCATGCCCTGATTGACGCCGACGAGTTCGATCCCGATCTCGGTAGCCTGAGCGAACATGTCCCACAGCAGCGGAGTATGGAAGTCGCCGAGGTTGTACGGCGCCCCATCGGGTGTGAAGTCGGTTTTGTCCCGGGTGCGCAGTCCCGCGAGCTGGGTGAACCATTCCTGGTGACGGGGGTCGACGTTGAATTGCCTGGCCATGCGATCGATGGTCCGCCATGTGAGGGATTTCTTCACCCAGTTACCTGATTCGCTGAGGATCAGGGGGCGGATCGCCAGGCTGGGATCCGTGCCGGGGGAGACTGCTTGCTTCTCCAGAACCACAGAATGCTTCGGTTCGAACCACGTCCGGGCCACCACCTCGACGAGTTCGAATCCCAGGGCCACTGGCGTGTACTCCTGCGGGGCCGCCTCGGCGAGGGAGGCGAAGGCGTCGCGCCAGCCGGCGGTGGCGGCGTCGGAGGACGCGGTGGGATTCTCAGGCACCACGCCATCTTCTCATTGCCCACGGACATATCACGTGGACACTCGATGTGGACACAGTCGTTCGAGAAGAACAGACTGTTGATCATGGGCCAGGATGGGGAGCGCGAGTACAGCGACGAGCAGAAGTGGATGGTCATCAAGGGCCGGAAATGGCGCAGAACCGATCCGGAACTGCCTGAGGAGATGGTTGCAGAACTGAAAAGCCATCTCGGCACAGCGCGGAACGCTGTCCGCACCGCACAGAAGGCGGGAACGGACGAGGATGTGAGTGCTGCCCGAAATCGAGTTTCCATCGCCAAGCACGGACTCGGAGAACGGGGCGACTATTGGTGGCAGATGGACGTGGACCAGCGAATTGCGCGCGCTGAGGAATCCTTGGCCCGTCTGCGGTGACGACCGTGGAGCGGTAAGTGCGTCAGGGGTTGAACAGCTCGATCTCGTCCGGGCCGTAGTAGTCCTGTGCCCCGGCGCCAGTCCGCACGAGGTACTTTCCGGTCTTCTCATAGAGGTAGACGACGGTGCCGACACTGTGTGCCATTGCTCCGGAGGTGACCTGGACGGTATCGCCGATATTGAAATCAGTCATGGTTCAGTCTAAACATGCCGACTCGAGGAACAGGCCAATACACTGGACACAGTCAGGCAATGATGAGGCACCGACGACGCGGCGGCGAGGGGAACGGCTAGTGGGGTGGAGCACCAGTGAGTTGGCGGAGCTGACCGGGACGACGGTCAACACGATTCGGCACTATCACAAGCTCGATCTGCTCGCGGACCCCGAGCGGATGAGCAACGGGTACAAACAGTACGGACCCTCACATGTGCTCAGGCTCCTGCAGATCCGACGACTGCGCGAACTCGGAATCCCCCTGGCCGACATCAGCTCCGTTGAAGACGACCACGAAGCGCAGCAGCTCGCGCTCAAGCGGCTCGACGTCGAACTCGGGGAGAACATTGCAGAGTTGGAGAAGGCTCGTGAACAGATCGCGAAGCTGCTGCAACACGGCGCCCCAATCGACACCGCCTCCGAATTCATCGACATTGCGGCCACGATGTCCAGCCCCGATCGCAGCCTGATGTCCCTCTACTCGCGTCTCTACGATGAGGCGACGATGGCTGAGATGAAGACGATCATGACCGCGTCGACTCCCTATGACCGAGAAGTCGATGACCTCGCCGAGGATGCCGATGACGCCACTCGCGCGAGGCTGGCCGAAGCGATTGCGCCAAGTATGAAGGAGCATCTAGAGACCAACCCCTGGCTGCTCGCCCCGCACCACGGGATGCGCGGAGACGTCGCCATGGGGCAATCGGCCATCATCGGATCGATCACCGAGCTCTACAACGAAGCCCAGATCGACGTCATGCAACGAGCCTTCCTCCAGGTGTACCCGACCTTGGACGTGGCGGAAGAACACCGTGAGCGTTTCGCCGCCTTCATCAAAGCCCGCATAGCCGAGGAATCCGGCTGAGGATTTCCTGAGTTCAAACCTCAGGACTTGACCCTGTTCTGAGAACACAGTTTCCACTGGTAGTAACCAGACGGCAGAGCCCGCACCACAGCGATTCAGTCTCTGCCGACCGACTTCCAGAGGACATCATGAACACCGTCATCACCTTCTTCCAAGACCTCGCCTCCCACGTCCCCGACCTCTTGCAGCCGCTCATCATCGCGCTCGCCGGCGCAGTGCCCTTCGTCGAGGGGGAGGTCTCTGCCGTCATCGGCGTGTGGGCCGGACTCAACCCGATCGTCGCAGGCCTCGCCGGGGCCATCGGCAACTTCGTCTGCGTCACCGCCATCGTGTTGCTCGGTGCCCGGGCACGCAGGGCCGTGGTTACTCGCCGGAGCCGAACTCGGGAGAGCGTTCCCGTTGGGGTCGGAGGTCCCGGAGCAGCCATTGCCGACGAGAGCACACCTGCCGATTCGAGCACAACGGCGGAGGGCGAAGCGAGGTTCCTCGACCAGCCACCTGCCGAAAAGAAGCCCGAATCGAAGGGCCGCATCAAGTTCAAACGCTTCCTCAACCGCTTCGGAGTCCCGGGCGCGAGCCTGCTCGGCCCCCTGGCCATCCCCACCCAGATCACCTCGACAATCTTGGTCAGCGCAGGCGTCAAGACCTCCTGGATCCTGCTCTGGCAAGGGATCGCCATCGCAGCCTGGACGACCCTGACCACACTCATCGCCACCGGAGCACTCGCTGTCTTCGCCGGGTGAACATCTTCGGTGGGCAGGGGCCGATCGTCCAGTGGTCCTCAGCCGATGGAGGTGACCACGCCCATATATTTCTCACCCGGACGGACGACGTAGCACTGCTTCTTGATCACCTTCCTGCCCTGGAACTTTTGGGCGAGGGATCTGCCCAACACCCACTGCTCGCACCGTTCGAGGGTCGGGTAGTAGCCGTAGGTGGTTTTGCTCGTGCCCGCTTGCGCTGGACTGGCGCCGACCACGCTCACCGAGGCCAAGACGAGCGAGGTCACTCCGATCCCGAGCATTCTTTTCATCCTCATCGCAGTCTCCTTCTTCAGAGTTTTTCCCAGCCGGTCGGCCGGGAATACGACTGACTCTAAAGTCGATCCTTGTCTAGGTGAGACGATCGATGTACCTGGTTCGGCACGCGGTGTGACCAGCTTGGAACGACCGATCCTTCTCCTACATCTGCCGCGTAAGATGGCAGGGATGACTGATTTCGCTGCTGACAAGACTCATATCTCCTCGCCTGCCGTGCTCGGGGCGTTGCTCTTCATCGCTGCCACGGGTGGATACCTGCGCTCGACGTCTCCGTCCGCGCTCGGTCCCAAGGACCGCGAGATCCTCGCCGAGGTTGAGGTGGCCCTCCGTAATCAGCTGTCCGACGAGCCGGGTGTGAAGAAGGCCCTCGCCGAGGTGTCCGACTCCATTTCGTGCGTGCGGAGTCAGGCCGAGGCGGTGTCGCTGACCGCAGCGAAATACGAAAAGCAGCGCACTGCAGCTCTCGCACACCTGGGCGTGGCCTCAATCAAGGGCGCGAGCGTGTGGCCACCGACCAGCCAGACGGCAGTCCAGCGATTCGGTTCCTGGAACGACGCGCTCAAGGCCGCGGGCCTGGCGACCAGCTCGAGTGGCAGAGCTCGCGGTCAACTGCGCTTCGACGAGGCCGCCTACGACAAAGCCATCGCCATGTTCGTCGCTGATTGCGACGACCGTGATCTCGGCGCCACCTACAAGGCCTACGGCGAATACGCCGCCGAACACAAGGGTGAAGTGCCCTCGGCCGCGGCGGTACGGAAGTTCTACGGAAGCTGGAACGCAGCGCTCGCCTCGGCGGGGTGAGTCACCGGTCGCCATCGGCTACCCGAACCTGCAAAAGCGCGGCGCAGGTGGAGTGGTCGTGCAGGTTCGGGTAGCTGGTGGCACAAGGACCGCCCAACACCGCAAATGTGCAAATACACAATTTCGGCAACGACACCGGTGTGAATCGTCATTGTCGCGGGAGTGCTCGCACGGAAGAGTGATGACAGTCACTTCGTTCACTGTTCATCTGCCCTTCTGGAGGCACCACCATGAGTTCGCCAACTCGCACCGACGACGGATCCGTCGACAACTCGGGCGCCGGCACAGCTGCCAGCGCTCG
This sequence comes from Brevibacterium antiquum, assembly GCF_016107655.1. Classification (GTDB taxonomy): domain Bacteria; phylum Actinomycetota; class Actinomycetes; order Actinomycetales; family Brevibacteriaceae; genus Brevibacterium; species Brevibacterium antiquum. The sequence goes on along the minus strand of NZ_JABASX010000006.1, from coordinate 45,362 downwards.
CCTCGATCGCGCGAAGATGCGCAAGATCGCGACCGCCAGCGTCATCGGCACCACCGTGGAATGGTACGACCTGTTCCTCTTCGGCACCGCCTCGGCGCTGGTGTTCAATCAGGTGTTCTTCCCCGAGCTCTCACCGGCTTTGGGCACGATCCTTGCGTTCCTCACCTTCGCCGCAGCCTACCTGGCGCGCACGGTGGGAGCGGTCCTGTTCGGACACTTCGGCGACCGCCTCGGACGTAAGTCGATGCTGCTCGTCTCCCTCCTCGTCATGGGTGGTGCGACCCTGGCCATCGGCTTGGTGCCCGACTTCAACACGATCGGCATCGCCGCACCCTTCATCCTGCTCACCCTGCGCATCATCCAAGGGCTGGCGCTCGGCGGCGAATGGGGCGGAGCGGTTCTCATGACCGTCGAACACGCACCCGAGGAGCGTCGAGGCTGGTACGGGTCGATGGTCCAGGTGGGAGTCCCCGTGGGGACGCTGCTGGCCAACCTCGCCTTCCTCATCGTCACCGGTCTCGTGTCCGAGGAAGCACTCATCTCCTGGGGCTGGAGGGTTCCGTTCATCGCCTCCGTCCTGCTTGTCGCCGTGGGCATCTACATCCGCCTCAACATCGAAGAGACCCCGAGCTTCCAGCAGGTCCGCGAACAGGGAGCGAAGGCCAAACTGCCTTTTGCCCACCTCATGCGCCACTACTGGAAGCCCGTTATTCTCGGCGGCATCGCCACCCTGTCGACCGGGTCGACCTTCACGCTCATGGTCGCCTCCGGCGTCAACTACGGCACCCAGGAGAAGGGGCTGTCGAGTAACTTCATGCTCTGGGTCGTCCTCGTCGCCTGCATCGTCGGACTCATCTTCATCCCGGTCTTCGGCCGCCTCTCCGACAAGGTCGGACGGCGACCGATCATCGCCGCAGGAATCGCCGGCGAAGTGATCCTCGCCTTCCCGTTCTTCTGGCTCATCAACACCGGGAACGCCGCCGCAGTCTTCCTCGCCTACGGGCTGATGATGATCGCATTCTGCGCGAACTACGGTCCGATCGCGACCTTCCTCGCGGAGCTCTTCGGCGCGAAGATCCGCTACTCCGGGCTGTCCGTGTCCTACATGCTCTCGGGCCTGCTGGGCTCGGCCATCACCCCCGCGATCACCGTGTGGCTGCTCGACGTCACCGGTCAGTCCGACTCGATGGCCTGGTACATCGCCGGCTCCGCGGTCCTGTCCCTCATCGCCCTGTTCCTGCTCACGGAGAATCGGCTGCAGAGCATCGACCAGGCGGATACCGCCGAGGCGAGAGTCGATGGCGGCACGTCCGTCGAGGTGGGGGCCAAGCCTGAGGCCGTCACCGAGGTGGGGGTGGAGAACCGATGATCCGTTGCATAGAAACCGCGCCAGGTCTGGCCCCGAGCATCGGTCCGTACTCACAGGCTGTGGTCGCCAATGGGTTCGTCTTCACCACAGGTCAGGTGCCCTTCGCCGCTGACGGTGGCACCCCAGAGGCCTTCGAAGACCAGGTGAGAACGTGTCTGACTAACTTACGATCGGTTCTTGACGAGGCGGGCAGCGGGATTGACCGGGTCGTCAAGGTCAACGCCTACCTGACCGCACCCGAACAGCGGGAGCCATTCAACCGTGTCTATGCCGAATTCTTCAGTGAGGCGAAGCCGGCGCGGACCACCGTGTGCGTCTCGATCTGGGACATCTCACTCGAGGTCGAATGCGTGGCGGTTGTGGGAGACACGTCCGAAGCCAAGGGTGGGGCTGCATGAGCGCTGCGATCCCAGCTGAATTGATCGAGACACTCCGGGAGGTCGAGCTGCCGACGCTCGGTCACTTCCTCGAGGACGGGTTCTGCACTCCGCGTATGGTTCCGATCAACGAGGGGCCGCAGATGATCGGTCCGGCCCGAACGCTCGATCTGCGCGAACCCGATGCGCTCGCCGTCAACAGGGCACTGCACTCCCTGAACCCGGATGACGTTCTCGTCATCCGGGTGGCCGGTGGTCGGCATGCTCCAGTCGGTGCAGTCACTGCCGCTGCAGCGATCGCGAAGGGTGCCGCAGGCATCGTCGTCGACGGCCCCGTCACCGACTCCGAGGCGCTGCGGATCGTGCAGGACAAGCTTCCGGTCTTCGCCATGGGGCTGATCGCACGGACGACGAAACGCACCGGTAGCCTCGGCGATGATGTCCTCGACTGTGAGGTTGAGATCGGTGGCGTCACGGTGAAGCCGGGCGATCTGGTGCTCGGCGACCGGCAGGGCATACTCGTGTTGCCGCCGACGGGACCGGGAGACGAGATTCTGCAGGCGGCGTTGGCCTCCGACCGAGGCGAGTCGGCCTTACTCGCGCGAATCGCGGAGGGGGAGGACCTGCGGGAGCTGCTGCCGGGGTGACCGGTCACAGGCGTTCGCAGCTTCCGACCATAGTGTTGCAGGCCTCGTATCTTCATATGACTGTGCGCGAAAACGTGACGTTCTCCAAAGCGCACCTCCTGAAAAAGGCGCGCGTTGAAGCGAATCCGTGTGGTGTCTGCCAGTTTGTGTCAGCAGAAGTGTGGTGCGCGGGCTCTGAACCTTTATCGGCAAACTCCGAGATTGCGTTTGCTGCGTGATCGCCACTGGGATCCGGAATCAGCGACACCGCGCCATCGGTTCGTCCACCGGTACTGCACGGGCGGCGTGCGACCTCGATATAGACGTCGTAGGAATTTCGTGTTCACGCGCGGTTCCTGGCGCCAGTCTCTACGTCAACGAGCGGCACACCTCCGTGCTGTCCAGTGGAAACCGCAAGGGGGACAGAACCTCACTCGAGGAGGCGTCCTCCCTTGATGACGGAGTGAATCGAGCTGTCTGCGTCGCCCAGCACTGAAACGTCGTCCAGTGGATTGGCGTCGAGGACCAGAAGGTCGGCGGAGGCCCCTGCCGCTACCACGCCGAGGTTACCTTCCTGTCTGAGCAGTTCGGCGGCTGTGGTCGTGGCCGAGCGCAGGACTTGGTGGGAGGTCTGAACTTTGGCGCGAATGGCAAATTCCTGGCCCTGGTGTGGGTGCATTCCGCCCAGCAGATCAGAGCCGTAGGCGATCTTCACATTGTGCTCAGCTGCCAGCTTCAGCGCATCCAGGCCAGCGTAGAGGACGTCGTCGACCTTATTCTGGCTAGCTTCCGGCAGGCCGAATGCAGCGCCATCCTGCTTCAAACGCTCGTATGTCACGAGGGTGGGGACGAGGAAAGCGTTCTTCTCGAGAAGGAGGTCGACGCTCCGACGATCGATGAGGTTGCCGTGCTCGATGGAGCGAACGCCGAGTTCAAGACCGCGATTGACCGACTTCGCAGTGTAGGCGTGTCCGAGTACATACCGATTCGCCGCTTCTGCTTCTTCGACTGCTGCTCGGATCTCATCGTCTGAGAACTGAGTCGAATCGACGCGGTCGGTGGGGGAGGCCACTCCGCCTGAGAGCATAATCTTGACGTGATCCGCACCTGTGCGCAGATTTTCCCGGGCGGCTTTTCGCACCGCGTCAGCTCCATCGCAGACAATGCCGATATTCGGACAGCACAGGTGTTTGTCCATGACATGGGTTCCGGGCCCGCGCATATCTGCGTGCCCTCCGGTCTGCGACAGCGCCTTGCCGCCGAAGAACAGCCGCGGCGCAGGGAAGAGATTCTCGCGCGCTGCCGCCGCAATACCGAAGTCTGCGCCTCCGGCATCACGGACGGTGGTGAAACCGCGACCGAGCATGTCTCCCATCAGGCGTGCGGCCTGGGCGCCGAGGTAGTAGGGCGATTGATCACCCAGGTTGCCGAGGTTCGCGGTGGCGGCCAAGACATGGACGTGAGCGTCGATCAGCCCGGGGGAGACGATTCTGCCTTCGGCATCGAAGCAGTCGGACCCCGAAGGAGGGCCGCTTCCGCCGACCTCGATGATCTGCTCGCCATTGATGGTCACTGTCGTCGGCTCGGATATCGTTGCCGTATCCACGTCGAGGACCCGCGCGTTGGTGATCGTGCTGATGCCCTGACCGAGATGCATTCCGTGTCTCCTTCATTGGATCCGATTAGGATGATGGGCCCAGAGTAGATGAAATGCAACATTTTTTGCAATGGAGGTCCGAACTGTGAGCAGCTTCTCCGAGTGGGTCGACACTCTTCGATCGGCTGCACGGCTGACGCGTGCGACGAAGACGATACTGGGTGTGATCAAGACGGACCCGGAAGAGGCCGCATACTGCTCTGCCCAAGCTCTTGCTGACATGGCACAGGTGAATGTCGCAACTGTCGTTCGGGCCGCTCAGTCTCTCGGATACTCCGGCTGGCCGGCCTTCTCCGCCGAAATCCGCACCCGCTATCTGGCGTCGCTGAGCCCACGCAGTTTGTATCTGCACAATCGAAGTCAAGGGCTGTTGGCGACCACGATCGACAAGGACATCGAACTGCTCGAACGCATGCGCGATGGTCTCGATGAGAGCACTTTGAACAGAATGAGCGAGCGCATCATCGCCTCCGAGTCCACGGGTGTGTTCGCGACAGGCTCCTACGCCGCCCCCGGCATGCAGCTGTCGCATGTGGCCCAGATGCTCGGCTACCGAGTGCGTCTGCACTCGGGCTCCGTGACGTCGATGGTCAACGAGGTCAATCTCCTCACCTCGCATGACTGCTTCCTTGCAATCACCCTGTGGAAGTCCTCCCGTGCCGTGGTGCAGCTGGCCGAGGTCGCGCGTGAGCAGGGAACCACGGTCCTCGTCATTGCCGATCGACAGACTGCGTTGACCGACATTGCCGACGAGTATGTCCTCGTGCCCGCCGAGTCCTCTGAGCTGATCTCATCGCTCGTGTGTGCAACCAGCGCCGTCCAGTACCTGCTGGGGTGCCTTGCCCGACATGACGAGGAGCGGACCCAGAGCATGCTCGGACGCATCGACGACCTCTGGGGAGCCACCTCGGCGATTGCCGAAGAATGAGACGTTTGCAAAATATGTTGCATTCACCTGTGCTCATCGTTGAGAATCGTGGTCAGCGCATCTGTGCTCCACGACACAAGGGAAACCTATGAACCTCACATTCGTCATCGTCCTCATCGCCTACGTGGCGATCATGATCGCCATCGCTGCGTGGTTCGGTCGCGCTTCTGCCATGAAGGACGGCGAGGACTTCGTCCTGGCGGGCAAATCCCTGCCCACCTGGGTTCTCGCCGGGACCCTGCTGGCGACCTTCGTCGGCTCCGGTTCGATCATCGGCGGAGCGAACTTCATCTTCAGCAATGGTCCGCTGGCGGGGATTCTGTTCTTCGGCGGCACCTTCTGCGGGATCATCGTCCTGTACTTCATCGCTCCCAAAGTCCGGAGAAACGGGTTCCGCACCGTCCCGGAACTGTTCGAATCCAAGTTCGGCAGACCGGTTCGCGTTTCAGGCACCATTGTCGTCCTCGTGGCGTTTATCGGCATCACCGCGTACCAATTCACCGGAGCCGGTTACATCCTCACTCTCATCACGCCGCTGAGCACAACCCAAGCGACGATCGTCGCCACGGTGCTCATCACGTTCTTGTCGCTGTCAGGCGGGCTGAAGTCTGTAGCCTGGACCGACTTCCTCTCGGCCGTTCTCATTGTGATTGCACTGCTTGGAGCTCTCGTCTGGGTATTCCTCAACGATCTCGGCGGATTCGGCAGTTACGTCGAACGGCTGGACCCCGCGTTCAAGTCCTTCACTGGTGTACTCACACCATGGCAGATCCTTGGCTACTTTCTGCCCCTGTTCCTCCTCATCCTCGGAGATCAGAACATGCACCAACGCCTCGCATCGGCCCGCTCTCCCAAAGTCGCCCGCAACGCGACGATTCTGTTCTTCATCGGAGCTGCGCTGATCGTTGCACCGATCATTCTGCTTGCCTCAGGCTCATCCATCCTGATGCCTGCGATCAACCCGGACATGGCTGTCCTCGCCCTCGCAGAAGGCCAGTTCACGCCCGCGGGCATCGGTGCCGTACTCCTCGTGGCTGCGCTTGCGCTCATCATCACCACCGGGTCGTCCTATCTCCTGACTTGTTCCGGCAACGTCGTCTACGATCTTGTATTCATCAATGACAAGGAACGAGGAAACTCCAAGAAGGGGGTCCTGGTCGGCAGGGCTTCTGTTCTTGCGATCGCGATCTTGGGCTTCATCATGGTTCAGTTCTTCGAATCTGTGCTCGCTCTTCAGATGTACGCCTATACGATGTATGGCGCCGCGATCACCCCGACGGTTCTGGCCGCCCTGTTCTGGAAACGAGTCACGGCAGCCGGCGCATTGTCGTCAATGGTCACAGGTGGCGTCGTGACGGTTCTCTGGGAGGTCAGTGGCAGATCCGAGGACATCAATTCCGTCATTCCCGCGCTGCCTGCAGCTATCGCTGTCCTCATCGTGGTCAGCCTGCTGACCAAACCAGCCGCTGCTCGGAGGAAATCACCTGAGACGGACAGCAGGGTTGTGCGCGAGTTGTAGCAGCAGCCTCAGAGCGTACCTGCTCCAGCCACCTGAACCTGCATAAGCGTCGTGCAGTTGGAGTGGTCTTGCAGGTTTGGGTAGCTGAGATCACCGCGTCGCGGCAAACGCCTCCAGACGGTCGCACGCTGTCTCGATGGTCTCCGGCGACACCGCGAAGGTCAGGCGCAGGTAGCCTTCTCCTGCAGGTCCGAAGGCCGATCCGGGAATTGTGGCCAGGTTGTGTTTCTCAAGCAGTGCGATCGCGAGTTCCCAAGAACTCAGGCCCCACTCCGTGATGTTGACGAAGGCATAGAAGGTGGCTTCGGGTCGGATGACGTGCAGCCCGTCGATGGCGTTGATGCGATCGATGAGGATCTCGCGCCGTTCGGCATAGGACTTGACCATCATGGCGACGTCCGTCTGCGGTCCCTCGATCGCGGCGACCGCAGCCTCCTGAACGAATCCCGGCAGGCTCGAGGTCAGCCCCTCCTGGAGCAGAGACATCGGCGCGATGAGGTCCTCACCTCCGATGACGAAGCCGCAGCGCCACCCGGTCATCGCATAGGTCTTCGAGAAGCTGCCGATGGCCAGGAACCGGTCGAAGTCCGGACGCACCTCGGCGATGGAGGCGAACTCGGCGTCGTCGAAGACCATCTCGTCGTAGACCTCGTCGGAGATGACGGTGAAGCCATGGTTGTCGGCGAGCTCGGCGATCCGATCGAGCTCGATGCGGTCCATGACCGAACCGAGTGGGTTCGAGGGGCTGTTGATGATCACCGCCGCGGTCTTGTCGCTGATGGCAGCTTTGACATCTGCGGCGCGGAGTTTGAAGTCGTTGTCCTCTTGCACTGGAACTGACACGGCGACCCCGCCGAGGCGGTGGACCTGTCCCATATAGTTCGGGAAGCTGGGATCGGGAATGATCACTTCTTCGCCCGGGGAGACGGTGATGTCGAGGGCGAAAGTCAGCGCTTCCATGGCACCGAAGGAGACCATGACGTTCTCCTGCCCGATGCCGCGATCCCAGCGGCCGGAGTACTTGCGGGCGATCGCGCTGCGTAATTCGGGGATGCCGGCATTGGCGACATAGCGGGTGTTGTTGTTCTCGATGGCTCTGATACCGGCGGCCTTGATGTGCTCCGGGGTGTTGAAGTCCGGCTCGCCGACAGTCAGCTTCACCGCGTCAGGGAAGTCGAGCGCGAGATTGAACATCTTGCGGATGCTCGAGGCCGGGTAATTCTCGGCCACGGGTGTGATGCGCCGGTACGTGCGGGTCATTGGGGGCCTACTTTCGTGTGTGGTTGCAGCTTCGGCTAGCCAGTGGTCGACGGGTCGATCTCTATTCGTGCAGGCCGGCCAGGCGGGAGCCGAACTGGGCGAGCAAGCTCGTCTTCTTCGCGCCAGTGATGCGTTCCCATTCGTCGGCGATGTTGAAGATCTTGTACATCGAGCGGATGCCCAGCCAGCGGATCGGCTCGGGCTCCCACTGTCCGGAGAAATGATCGTTCCAGGGCAGTGCGGTCAGCGGCGTGGCGGCTCCAGAGGCCCGGTCGAGCAGCGTCTTCGCCGCCAGATGCGTCGCCGTCACTCCATGTCCGGCGTAGCCGCGGGCTACTCCGATGCGCTGGTCGGTATCGAAGAAGATGCCGGTGCACCAGTCCCGAGTCACGCCGAGGGCGCCACGCCACGCATGGGCGACCTCGAACTCAAGGTCGGGGAAGAGCGAGGACAGGCGCGCACTCAACGCATCGACCACCTCGGCGGGGACTTGGCCGTCACCCGGCAGGCCGGATCCGAACTCGTAGGGTGCGCCGCGACCGCCCAGAGCGATCCGATCATCGTCAGTACGCTGAGCGTAGATGAAGGTGTGCGCGGTGTCGCCCAGGCATTCCCGGCCGTCCCAGCCGATGGCATCCCACGCCGAGGCGGGGAGCGGGTCGGTCGCAATCATCGACGAGAACACGGGGATGACTTGACGTCCTTCCAATCCTGGAAGATCACCGGTGACGGTGTCCGAGTACCCCTCGAGGCAGACGAAGATCGTGTCCCCGGTGACAGGCCCCCGATCGGTGGCGACGACACCCTTGCCGATATGACCCGCCGAGGTGTCTTCGCAGATCGTGACTCCCTGCTTCCGGAGGACGTCGGCCAGTCCACGTGTGAGCAGGGCCGGGTCGATGCGCGCTGTGCCCGGGAAGAAGACACTGCCGCGAGCGTTGTCGACGTTGATGTGTGCCTTGGTCGCCTCGGCATCGAGGAACTGCATGTCCTCGGGCCCGTACCCGTACTGTTCGTCGCCGTCGAAGAGTTCGCGCAGCCGGGACATTCCGGCCTCGGTTTGGGCGATGTCGATGTGACCGCCGCGGACCTGATGGGCGTCGATGTTCTCCCGTTCCAGGACCTCGAGCACTTCGTCGATCGAGTCGAAGAGCGCGGATTGGAAGGACCTCACGGACTCGACTCCAGTCAGTCCTGCCGAGCCGACCGGGCCGGTGGGATCAGCAGTGCGGGCACGGTCGACCGCCTCGGCGTATTTGGCTCTGTTGCCGGGCATCAGCGTCGAGAGCCAGCCGCCGTTGCGACCCGAGGCCCCGTAGCCGATGTGCTTGGCCTCGACGATGGTGATCTGCCAGTCGGGGTGAGCCTGGCGGGCGTAGTAGGCCGACCACAGGCCCGTCATACCGCCGCCGACGATGACGAGGTCCTGCTTGTCGGTGGGGGGTGGGGAGGGTGAGGTGGTCTCGGGCGGTGACTGGGTCAGCCAGTGGGAGGCCTCGCCGTTGAGGTAGGACATGGAATCAGTTCTATCCCACCGCTGGAGCTAAGTAAATGGTTGCTGGGCGGCGTATTGCCATATGGAATCCGTGACGACCGGTTCTGATTCTATGGGTGCTGTCGTGCGCACGGCAGTCGTGCTGCATACACTGAGTTCATGAGCGCAATGAAGCCGATTCGCACGCACGATTTTGCACTTGACCACGAGCCCTTCGAGGACTGGCAGCGGGTGGATGCGACTGCCGACGCAACCACAGCCTTCGCCGAACTCGGCACGATTGCTGGAGTCGACTACGGACTGTGGGAGATGAGTGCCGGGGCCATGCGGGACGTCGAGGGCGATGAAGTCTTCATCGTCATCAGCGGCACCGGCCGCATCGAATTCGACGAACCGGACCTGCCGCCGATTGAGCTCTCATCAGGCACATTGGTCCGCCTCGAAGACGGTATGAAGACTCGCTGGTACGTCGACGAAGCACCACTGCGAAAGCTGTTCATTGCACCCAGCGAGGATTGAGTCTGCGCTGAGATTCAGGCTCCGGTTTGGTGCCGCACCCACACGTTGGGTTCGGTATAGACCGCGGTGCCATGTTCGACATCGCAGAGTACCGGCGTGAGCGCCTGCGGGACGTTGACCGGCCCCGAAATATCCATGGGCAGATCAGTCCAGAGGCGCCATTCAGCAAGTGTTCCGGCGATGACCATCGAGCGATGCGCCACGCTGTCGATCATTCCACCTGCGCGTATATGGGTGCGCAGCCACGGGTCGACAGGCAGGCCGTCCTCCCTTGTGCGATCAGCGTAGGAAGTCATCGGCTCGTGGATGTCGTGCTTGCCATTGGGGCGGACCGGAACGACCACCTCGGCGAATCCCTGATCCTTCGCATGCTCTCGCAGCGCGGTGAGGATCTTTCCGGACAACCCCAGCCCTTGCTTGTCAGAACGCACGAAGATCTCGAGGGCGGCCAACATGTTCGGCACCTCACCCAGGACCTTTGCCTGGATGCCGCGTCGGATCGCCCAGTCCCATCCGTCTTCGGGCAGGCGCTCGCCCTGGAACCGCAAGGGAATCGCATGTGCCTTGCCCACGATCCCGTCCGCGGAGGTGTGGGCGATGAGCAGGTGATCAGCGAACTGGGCGAGAACGTCCCGCTGATAGTAGAGGTCGCCGAGCGGATCGTTCCGGATGAATTCCGGCCACGTATTCTCCAGGTCGAGGAGCTCGTCCTTGAGGTCCGGGCGCTGAGCCAATGTGAAAATCGTGAGGTCCATGGCCGCCAGTCTAGGCATCCTGCGGTTGTGAACCGACTGTGGATAGACTCGAGGCACGGCCGATTACTGCGAAAGGGTCAACGATGATCGACCAGTCCTTTCCGCGCGACCTCGTGATGATCAGCGCGGTGTTCTCTATTGCAGCTTTCGTGTGGTCCGGGTGGGCTCAGGAAGAGCCGCCCAGCCACTTTTCGTATCGATTCATCCTCGGTGGGCTCGGGGCAGCAGGACTGGCGCTGGCAGTGCCCAGCATTCTCATAGCGATCCGCAATTGGGGCGAACCGAGCGCGATCAGCACCGGTACCACTGCGTTCACTGTCTACATCGTCGTCGTCTGGGTGGAGGTCATCGCCGGCGGGGTGCTGGGCTTCCTCGCAATTCGTTCTGGCCATTCCGAAGGGGTCGCCCCACTGATTCTCGCGATCGTCGGAATCCATTTCTTCGCACTGGCCTTCGTCTTCGCCCAGCCTGTTCTCCACCTTTCCGGTGCGCTCATCACACTGATCGCGATCGTGGCGTTCTTTCTGCCGCGAGGCCCCGCGGCTCCGAGTTTCTGGTGCGGTCTGCTCGGCGCCCCAGTGTTCTTGGTCATCGGCCTATGGTGCCTGTTCGCCGGGCGCAGCGCGATCGCCGCGAACTGACTGCCCGGTCACCGCTGACATTCGAGGTTGCGGTGATCTATCGTGAGGGAAGCGACGGTTCTCGGGCGGTGCGAGTACGCCGTCCGACACTACCGTCATCCCGCCTGCACAAAGGAGCCGACAATGAAGACTGCTCAACGCCTGGACAACCTGGGCACCGAGACCGCGTTCCGGGTCGCCCAGGCCGCCAACGACTGGAAGGCTCAGGGCAACCAGGTCTATCCCTTCCACCTCGGCGACCTCAACTTCCCCATGGCAGGCCACATCGTCGAGGCGATGGATCAGGCCATCAAAGATGGCAAGACCGGGTACTGCCCAGGCCCCGGAATTCCGGAGTTGCGTGCGGCACTGGCAGCAGACATCGGATCCCGGCGAGGCATGAGCATCGACCCCGCCGAGGTGATCGTCACCACCGGTGGCAAGCCCGTGATCACGAAATTCCTCCAGGCTGTGATGGATCCCGGTGAGGGAGTGCTCTACCCCAACCCAGGGTTCCCGATATACGAATCCCAGATCGAGTACCTGGGCGGGACCGCGCTTCCGTACAGGTATGTGCCCACTGACGACGGGTTCGCCATCGACCTCGACCATCTGCGGGCCTCCATCGATGACAAGACAGTGGCCATCATCTACAACGACCTGCAGAACCCGATCTCGGCCGAGTCCACCGTTGCCGAACGTGAGGCGATCGCCGCGATCGCGCAGGAATTCGACCTCTGGGTTCTGTCCGACGAAGCCTATTTCGAGATGCGCTACAAGGGCCGCTCGACGTCCATCGCCTCACTCGACGGTATGCGCGAGCGCACCGTCATCCTCTACACGTTCAGCAAGAAGTTCGCGATGACCGGGTCCCGGCTGGGTTGTGCCGTGGCTCCGACGAAGGTCGCCGAGGCGATTTCGACGATGAATACCAACGACGAATCCTGCACGAACCAATACGTCCAGTGGGCAGGCATCGCCGCACTTCAGGGTCCGCAGGATGAAGTTGGTCGGATGCTCGAAGTGCTGCGCAAACGACGCGACGCCACGTGCTCGATCATCAACTCGATCCCGGGCATGAGCGTGGCCGTTCCCGGCTCGACGTTCTACGTCTTCCCTGACGTCACCGAGGCGATGGAGGCCAAGGGGATTGCCACTCTCGCCGACTTCTCGACTGAAGCGTTGCATCAAACCGGAGTCTCCTTCTGCACCCGCGAGCACTTCGGCAGACGGCAGGACTGGGAGGACCGGGGGTACATCCGCCTCGCCTACTCGGGCATCGGCGAGGACGACATCACTGAGGGACTGGGCAAGCTGCGCGACTGGATCACGCAGGTGTGAGCGCGAGCAACGGCGTCCGTGAGTGTGGAATCCCGTGTCGTGCTCCGTCATTGTGGACTCCCGTGCGAAAAATCGTGCTGCGACGAACGCGAGTCCACAATGACGGGCGCCGGTTCGGGGAATGCGGGGATCCGGTTAGGCCCAGTGGTGTGCTGCCGGTCGCTTGGTGGACGGCAGTGAGTTGTTCAGCCGCCAGTCGTGGAGCCAGTCAGGCAGTTCCACGTCAGGCGGTGGCGGCCCGAATACTTCGACGAGTTCGTCGTTGGTGACCGTGCCGTTCTCAGAGATCAGCCGTGTCGCAACGAAGGCACGGGCGTAGATCTCTTCGTCAACGACGATCCGGTGCTCGAAGTACACGGCACGTTCGTCGTATCCTGCGATCTTCGATTCGACGCTGTAGCGCTGGCCGAGTTTAAGTGACTTGCGGAAGCTGATGGTCTCTGAGCTGACGACGCCGCTCCATTTTCTGCTGCGCATCGCCTTCCAGACTCCGCTGCGGACCATGATGTCGAGCCGGGCCAGATCCATGATTGAGAAGTACATGCCGTTGTTGACGTGCATGAAGATGTCGATCTCGGACGGCAGCACCCGCAGAGGCAGAGAATAGCTGTCCCATATGCCCCGCGCGGAACGGCGGCGGGCTTTGAGCAGCTGCAGAAGCATTCGCATGAAGTGCATAGCCTCCATGTTACCCAACCGTAGATTCGAGCGACGGCGGGGGTGAGAGGCCAGGAGGCCAGATGATTCTTCGAATGCGGGGGCTCGGGCATCTCCGATGAGTCGATGTTGAGTGGGGGTTCCGTTGAAGCGAACTGCGGACCTATGGTGAAGGTATGACTACAGACGACACACAACGTCAGCCGCAGACGACGTGGGCATCTGCGCAGTCTTTGCTCGCCGCTGACCACGCCGTCGTGCTGTGGAAGCCTGACTGCGAGTTCTCTGCACAGCTCATGGAGGAACTGAAGGACCATCCGGCTATCACGTGGGTCAACGTCCGCGAGGACGAAGACGCCAACGCCCGGTTGCGTGAGCTCAACGATGGCAATGAGTTGACTCCGACCGTACTCGTGGGTGAGCGGGTGCTTCGCAATCCGAGCGCAGACGAGCTGCGAGCGATGCTTCCAAGTTGATTCGGGTGACTGAAGCTGACGGACCCGCGGTGGATCTCATCGACGAAGTGCGCAGCACCGTCAACACCATTCCTGACGGGAAGGTGGCCTCCTACAGCGATATCGGTGCCCATCTCGGCGTCGGGCCGCGTCGGATCGGGCGAATCATGGGCCTGCTCGACGATGACGTCGCCTGGTGGCGGGTCGTCTACAGCGACGGTAGGCCGGCGGTCTGCCACTGTGGGACGGCGCCCCAGATCCTCGCAGCGGAAGGCACTCCGTTCACCGGTGAACGGGTTGCCATGACGCACGCGAGGCACCGCTTCGACTGAACTCTTTGCGGCGAATCTCTCGTGCAGAAGGACTGGCGAGGAGCGCGGTGTCCGTGCTGATCAGTCGGTGCGCACAGCTTCCCGGCCGGGGATGAACGGAGATTCCTCGGGCTCGGGGTGCCGCAGCCTCTGGACGACGATGATGGCAATGCCCAGGGCAACCGCACCGATTGCCGCCCACACATTGGTGCGCAGGCCGAGGACGACGTAGCTCGGGTCGAGGCGGATGGACTCCCACACGATGCGGCCCGCGCCGTACCAGACGAGGTACATGCCGAAGAGGCGTCCCCACTGGAAGAACAGGTGCCGTCCCAGCCACAGCAGGGCCAGGGCGCCGAGGCTGTTCCAGATCACTTCGTAGAGGAACGTGGGGTGGAACAGGGTGTCCACCGGCAAGCCTGCCGGAAAACTCGGGTTGCTCGGGTCGATCTCCAGACCCCAGGGCAGTGTCGTCGGCATGCCGAAGAGCTCCTGATTGAACCAGTTGCCGAAGCGTCCACAGGCCTGGGCGAGAATGAGTCCCGGGGCGATGGCGTCGAGGAGTGCCGTCAGTTTGATGTTGAGTCGGCGGCACATGATCAGCGCGCCCAGGGTGCCGCCGATCAGCGATCCGAAGATGGCGATCCCGCCCTCCCAGATCGCCCATACGGATCCCGGTTCGAAGGGGTTCCACGGGTTGCGGCCAGGCCCGAAATAGTCCGTGTAGTGCGTGATGACGTGATAGATCCTGGCCCCGATGATGGCCATCGGGACGGCCAGAGTTGCAATGTCGAGGACCTGCCATTCCTCGACTCCGCGCTTGGTCAGGCGGTGGTTGGTCAGCACGATGGCGATGATGATTCCGGCGAGGATGCACAGCGCATAGAAGTGGATCGTCAGAGGACCCAGCGAGAAGCTGGAGACGCTCGGGCTTGGAATGGAGGCCAGAACATCGTAGGGCAGAGTGGGCAGGTCATCGACCGCTGAAAAGGCAAGCACGGGTTCAGTCTATTTCCAACCCCCTCAGACCGACAGTTGAGCGATCTCCGCAGCTTGCCCATGGGAAGATGTGAACTATGGCCCTCGACTTCACCCTCGTCCAACTGCGGTACTTCCAAGAGGTTGCCCGCCGCGAGAACATGACAGAGGCGGCCAAGCACCTCAATGTCACGCAGTCGGCGATCTCGACGGCCATGGCTCAGCTCGAGAGGACCCTGGGCATCGACCTGTTCATTCGGCAGAAGAACCGCTCGGTGGTGCTCTCACCTGCAGGCCGACGTTTTCTCTTCGAAGTCAATCCCTTCCTCGAATCCTCCGACGCCCTGGGGGAGACAGCGCACGGACTGGCCCAGTCGCTGAGCGGCAACCTCACGGTCGGAGTGTTTTCACCCATCGCCCCGACCCGACTGCCGCTCATCCACGCGGAGTTCGAAAAACGCTATCCCGACGTGAGAGTCAATTACTTCGAGGCCGACCTCCATGAACTGCAGACAGCGGTCATCGCCGGGGTCTGCGACATCGCACTGACGTACACGCTGGGTCTGACCGATCGGTTCAACTCATTCCTCATCGACGTCGTCGAACCGCACGCGCTCGTCTCTCTCGATCACCGCCTCGCTGGGGGAGCGGAGGGACCGCGTCCGGTCCATCTGCGTGAGCTTGCCGACGAAGACTACGTTCAGCTCGATCTGCCGTTCTCCCGTCAGTACTACGATGAGCTCTTCCGCATCGCCGGGATCGTGCCGAGGGTGCGACACAGCTTCGCGGGCTATGAGACGGTCCGGTCGTTCGTCGCGATGGGCCACGGGTACTCGCTGCTGAGCCAGAGCGTGTCCTCTGGAACGTACATCGGGTCGATGACGGTCGACGTACCGCTGCTCGACGATTTCCCGAGCATCGACCTGTCCATGGTGTGGCCCAAGGACGTGCGTCTGAGTAAGCGCGCACGCGCTTTCAACGAACTGACCCGCGAAATTCTGGGGCCGACGGAGGTGTAGGCAGACGAATTCCTTGTGTCAGTTTCCCAGACCGAACAGTCTCTGGATGAGGTTGCCCTTCTGCTTGGGGGCGTCTTCATGTCCGCCGCACCACTGATGTGCAGGCACCTCGCGTTTGACGGAGTCGATGTGTTGTCCGCATCCGGCCCAGGTGGTCTTGCCGCAGGTCTTGCAGGTAGCTGCTCGGCACATAGTTCTTCTCCTTGAATAGTTCGCGCATGGTGATTGGCACTTGTTCGGGCTGGTAGTTCAGGCCAGGGACAGGAAGAGTTTTTCGAGCTCCTCGATAGTAAGAGAGTCCTCTTCGTGTGGCCTGGAATCTGTAGCAGCAGAAGCGTCGGCAGAGGCGTCGTCGGTTTCTGCGGCGTTGAGGCAGTGCTTCATCGCGTTGGAGACGATGAGGAACCCGGCGCGATCAAGCGCTGTCGACACTGCCGACAACTGTGTGACCACATCCCGGCACGAACCTTCGTTCTCCACAGCATCAATCACGGCGTCGAGTTGACCACGGGCCCGCTTGAGGCGATTGGCAATCTTCCGCTGAGTAGCCGGGTCTGCGTTCTTCATTGTCTATGTCCCTGAGTAGGTGATGCCGAGGCTGGGTGGACTCTCGTTTGAAAATATACCCTATGGGGTATTCGGGAGGCAAGAGCGTTCAGCCAGATCTGGCGTTCAGCCAGATCTGTCAGCATCCCGACGGCTGAACGAGAGTCATATAGATTGAATTGATTGTTGCACTAAGCATTATCTGTTGGACTGATGGGTTGGTTCGGGCAACAATGGTGCCCACACCTGAGGACTAGGCAAGGGAGCTTCTATGTCCGCGACATCTGCGACGCCGGAGACACAACCGAAACACACCGGCAAGACCACGAGCATGCAGAAGAAGGTGCTCGTCGGCGGCAGCATCGGCCAGTTCGTGGAGTTCTACGACTTCACGCTCTACGGGCTCTCGGCCGTCATCCTCTCCGAGTACTTCTTCCCCGACGGCGACAAGGTCACTGGGCTGCTCGTCATCTTCGCCACATTCGGCGTTGCCTTCGTCATGCGTCCCCTTGGCGGACTGTTCTTCGGTGCCCTCGGTGACAAGGTGGGCCGGCGCAAGACCTTGACCATCACGATCTTCCTCGTCGGGATCTGCACCGCCCTCATCGGCGTACTGCCCGGCTTCGACCAGATCGGCTGGTTTGCCCCGATCCTGCTCATCCTCGCCCGCCTGGGCCAGGGCTTCTCCGCCGGCGGCGAATCCGTTGGCGGACCCTCCTTCGTCTACGAACACGCGCCGGTGGGCAAGCGCGGCCTGTGGATCAACATCACCCTGGCCGCCACTGCGCTGCCCTCGGTCTTCGCCGGTGGCCTCATCCTGCTGCTCTCGACGGTGATGAGCGATGCCTCGTTCGACTCATGGGGCTGGCGCATCCCCTTCCTCCTGGCTCTGCCGCTCTCAGCCGTCGGCCTCTGGATCCGCTCTCGGACCGACGAGTCAGAACTGTTCAAGAAGACCGCGGCCGAACGCCCGAAGGAATTCAGCCCGATCCGTGATTCCTTCCGCGAGAACTCGGTGGGAATGCTCCAGGTCTTCTTCGTCCTCGGGCTCACCGCTCTGGGCTTCTACATGCTCTCGGCCTACTTCGTCACCTACATCCAGACCACCGGCGATCTCACCCGCGAGCAGTCGCTGCTGACGAACGCCATCGCCATGGCCAGCTACACGATCTTCCTGCCCATCGCCGGAGCCATAGGAGATCGGGTCGGGCGCAAGCCGATGCTCATCGCAGGCTCCATCCTCTTGGCCGTCACCTCTATCCCCGCATTCGGGTTGGTGACGAGCGGAAACATGGGCCTGGCATTCCTCGGGCAGACGATCTTCGTGATCTCCCTGTGCTGCTACGGCGGAGGCTGCTACACCTTCTTCTGCGAACGCTTCTCCACGAAGACCCGGTTCACCTCGGCGGCGATCAGCTACAACGTCTCCTACGCCATCCTCGGCGGGACCGCTCCGTTCGTCGGCACCTGGCTCGTCGACATCACCGGAGTCAACACCGCACCCGGGTACTACATGGCCATCTGCGCCGTGATCGTCCTCGTCCTCATCTTCATCACCCGCCTCCCCGAGACCCGGGGCCGGCTGGGCTGATCGACAGATGCCCACGAGCCCTTCGTTTCCGCGGACCTCGATCACCTTTGGTGCAGGGGGCCAGTCTGCAAACTGCCTTCCTGCACCAAAGGTGACCGGCGCCGCTTCACCATCCACTTCTGAGCACCAGTGAAAGAGAAACACCATGACAGAACCATCCTCTCGCCCCTCGACAGTGCGTGACGCCTCCGACCGTTCCACCTCCCTCTCGGCAGCGAGCGACGCATCCTCGACAGCAAGCGACTCGACCCCGGACTCGACCCCGGCTTCTTCGTCCGACGCCGCCTTCCTCACCGACTTCCACCACGTCGCCACACTCGGCGCAACCGACAACGACGGAGTCGATCGGCAGGCGCTGACGCCTGAGGACAAGCAGAGCCGTGATTGGATGCGCGGCTGGGCCGAAGGCAACGGCTTCGAGGTTCGCGTGGATGCGATCGGCAACATGTTCGCCTGCCTCGAACTCGTCCCTGATGCCCCCTACGTCCTCATCGGCTCCCACCTGGACTCCCAGCCCCTGGGCGGTCGCTTCGACGGTGCCTACGGAGTCATCGCAGCCCTCTTCGCAGCCCTGCGGGTGAAGGAGAACGTCGTCGAATCCGGGCAGAAGCCCCGGTTCAACATCGCTGTCGTCAATTGGTTCAACGAGGAGGGCGGACGCTTCGCCCCGTCGATCATGGGCAGCTCCGTCTACGCCGGACTCTTCGGCCTCGACGAGATGCTCGCAGTCCAAGACCTCCAGGGCACTTCCGTTGCCGAGGCGCTCGCCGCCATCGGCTACAACGGCACCGACACCCCGCCCGAGGCGATCTCCTACGCAGAGATCCACATCGAACAGGGACGCATCCTCGAACGCGAGGCCACGAACATCGGCGTCGTCGAATCCAGCTGGTACACACAGAAGCTCGACATCGACGTCCTCGGCGAACAGTCCCATACCGGCGCCACCGCCATGGCCGATCGCCACGATGCGCTCGTCGCAGGTTCCAAGATCGTCCTCGCCGTCGCCGACGTGGTCAACGAGTTCGCCGACGAGGCGCTCGTGTCCTCAGTCGGCCAGCATGTCGTCGAACCCAACTCACCCATCGTCGTACCCCGCCGCGTGCATATGGTCGCCGACCTTCGTTCCTCCGACCCGGACATCGTCAAGGCTGCCCGGGACTCCCTGCACCAGCAGATCGCGAACATCGCCTTGGAACACGACATCACCATCAAGGTTGAGGACTTCGATGTCCGCGACAAGCTCTACTTCCCGGAGACCGGCGTCGAACTGGCCGAGAAGGCCGTGGCCAATGAGGGGCTGTCGATCCGGCGCCTCGAGACCATGGCCGGCCACGACTCCGTGGCAATGAACCACCGGGTGCCCGCCGTGATGATGTTCGTACCCAGCGTCGACGGCGTCTCCCACTGCGAACGCGAGTTCACCACGGACGAGGACATGATCCGCGGCCTCGGCGTCCTCACCAACGTCGCCACGGAGTTGGTCAATGGTGAACTCAGTGAGGAACGCGGAGGCGATGTGTGGGTCGGTCAGTCCGTCGCCGAGGCCCGGGCATGAGCGGCAGCGAGACGTGGGCGCTGTCCGCAGCCGAAGCCCTCGCGAAGTTCCGGTCGAAGGAACTCTCTCCGGTCGAGTACCTCAGCGCGCAGATCGGACGCATCACCACCGAAGATGACCGCATCAATGCGGTCACGGAGGTCGTGGAGGAAGCGGTCACCTCGGCGAAGGAAGCGGAGAGCTTCTACGCGAACGCCAGCTCCGATGATCTCGCCGAGGCGGTCGCCGCCCGACCGCTGCTCGGTCTGCCCGTCATCGCCAAGGAGAAGCACGCAATCGCCGGACGCACGCTCACGCAGGGTCTCATCCACGAGACCGACACCATCGCCGGGACCGACGCCGTGATCATCCGGCGCATCCGCGCGGCCGGAGGATTCGTCCATGCCAGGGCGACCTCGCCGGAATTCAGCTGCGCGACGATCACTCACTCGCCGATGTGGGGAGTGACCCGCAATCCCTGGAACACCGAGCTTTCACCAGGCGGTTCCTCGGGCGGGTCCGGGGCGGCCCTGGCTGCGGGGTTCGGCCCCCTGGCGACAGCCTCGGACATCGCCGGATCGACGAGGCTGCCCGCCGCATTCACGGGCACGGTCGGGTACAAGGCGCCCTATGGTCGGATTCCTGGAGCACAGCCGCTGTCCGCGGACTGGTATCGGGGGGACGGACCGATGGCGCGCACCGTCGCCGACACCGCCCTGCTGGCCCGTGTGATGGTCGGTGTCGACCCCAGTGATCACGCATCGATCGAATCGTCTGGATTCCTCGACGGCTTCGATGCCTCTTCCGCCGAGGTGGTCGAGGGTCTGAAGGGCAAGCGGATCGCTCTGTGCCTGCGGTTGGGGGACTTCCCCGTCGGCGAGGACATTATCCGCAATACCCGCGCAGTCGCCTCGGCGCTCGAGGCTGCCGGTGCCATCGTCGAGGAGATCGAACTGCCGTGGACGGCGGAGCGGATCTTCGACACCGCGTTCACCCATTTCGGGAACATCCTTGCCCCCGCCATGCGGGCCGCCACCCGTGGCCACGAGAGCACATTGGCCGATTACACGCTCCGGTTCATGGCCGATGCCGAGGCGGTTGCCGCCCGTCATTCGCTCTACGAAGGGCTGGCCGCCGAGGCGCAGATCCAGGCGGAACTTGCGACCGCAATGGAGGGATTCGACGTTTTCCTGGCTCCCACCTCGGCGGTGGCAGGGCTCGAGGCCGACGGCAGCTATCTCGACGGGATCACGATCGACTCGAACGGTGTGGGCCGAGAGGCTTCCGGTGCTGGTCACAGCGATGATGGTGACGGCGGGGGAGTGCGGCTTGATCATTATTGGCAGTCACACATGACGATGCCATTCAACATCTGCAACCGGGTGCCGATCGTCAACGTACCCTCGGGCATGGCCGACTGTGGAATACCAACGGGGCTGCAGGTCATCGCCCATCCCTTCGATGACCGCGCCGCGTTCGACGTTGCGGCCGCGGTCGAACAGTTGGTGCCGTGGACGGGGTTGGCGCCGGGGTGAGGTTAGAGCTCTGTATGATCAGCCACGACGAGGAGGCTTGTCAGCGGGATCTGTGAACGCCATTTCTCGGGGAGATTCGAGTAATTTTCGACTACGAGAGAGACAACGTCTTCACCAGTCAGCAGGCGAAGTCCGGGCCTTTGCCGTTCGATATTCAAAGCGTCTCGACTGTAGTTACCCAGGGTGACGAAGAGCGAGAGCTCCCCGGGACCTTGAGTGCCGACAAGTTGCTGGACTTCCGGCGCTCCAATTGTCGAAACACGATGTTTGCACTGCACCTTGATTTGAGGAGGTTCCACCCCGAGTGGATCTCTATGAGCGATGACGTCGACTCCACCATCCTGGGAGTACTGGGTGACTCGTGCTTCGTATCCCAGCGCCCGAAGTAAAGCTGCTGTGAAATGCTCGAACTCGTTGTGGCTGATCCGCCGGTGGAGGCATTCCAAGATGAAATCGCGAGTATGACGCTCGATCCGTGAAGCTCTCGGCTCGTCACTGGCGGCTGACTCATCGGTGCTTTCTAGGACTTCATCAATGCTGTCGGCAACAACATCAATCGAGCCGTCGGCCGAGTTGAGAGCTGCGATAAATTCTTCAGAATGTTTGCGAATCTGGAAAACCGAAATGAACGAACCAATTTCGTAGAGTGCTGCTTGAGTGAACACTGTCCGGGACAACCCCACGCGCTTCCACTCGACCGGCAAGCGATGCTGATGAGTACGCGCGTTCTGGTCATAATAATAGGTACCGGTGACGGTGCCGATATTGACAGTACTGTCCGGTTTATAAGGAGCTACCACGATGTCGCCAACTGCGATGTCAGTGCCGAAGCGATAGAGAACGCCCGCCTGTCCAGCGATGGACTGTGGTTTTGCATCCGGGTTAGTAGTCAACAGTGCTCGCTTGATTCCTTCACGACCGTCGGGAATCGTTCTCAAATCTGCGACGTCGTCCCATCCGATGCTGACAAAACCCTCGTCGACTAGTTCATTCGTCAATGTATCGTTGTGGATTCCCCACATCTGCATTCTTGCTCCGATTGTGAAAAGCCCTCAGGGGAGGACGCGATAAGAGCGCAATCACTATTGCGTCAACGGTATAAAGACCACGGTAGTCTGCGAATGACCAGACGCAGTCGGAGCAACGCCATCAGAGTTGGAGTGTCGTGAGAAACCCAGCGCTAAGAGGACAGAGTCCGACTGCCAGCCCCACCCATGTGATCAGACTTCTGACAGGATGGACAATGTGGACGAGAAGCGCGAACTAGAACAGGCAGCTGACTCAATGATGGCCTTCGAACAGACTCTCGCCGCCGTCGAAGGAATCGGGCGAGAACTCAATGCCGTCACCTCGGTGATGAGTGACCGGGCACACAACCTGGCGCGGAAGTCAGCCGATCGTGTCTCGGCGGGCGAACCGGCGCGCAGACTCGAGGGTGTTCCCTTCGCTGTCAAGGACGTCATCGATGTAGCGGGCGTTCCCACAACAATGGGGTCGAACGTCAGCAGCGGACCTGACCCCAGCACGAGCGCCCCCGTCGTGAGCCTCTTTGAGCGAGCCGGTGCGCTGCCCGTGGTGAAGACGAACTGTCAGGAGTACTCATACGGCATCCTCGGCGATGAAAGCGCCTTCGGTCGAGTCATCAACCCGATCGATCGCACGCTGTGCACGGGTGGTTCGAGCTCGGGTTCGGCAGCCCTTGTCGCTGCCGGGGTGGTGCCGCTGGCTCTGGGAACGGATACTGCGGGTTCCGTGAGAGTGCCGGCTGCTTGCCAGGGCGTCATTGGGTTTAAGCCGACCTTCGGCAAGGTCTCGGTCGAAGGTGTGTTCCCTCTGTCTCCGTCCTTCGACACGGTGGGCCTGTTCGCACGCGATCTGCCGCTGCTCACCGCGGCATTCGCAGTGATATCCGGGAATGGGTCTGGCTCAATCCCAACAGGTTCCTCACCGGCGAAGGCTCCGACCGTCGATCTGAGCCTGCTCAACCCCACCGATGAGTCATCGGCAGAAGTACGGACTTGGGTCCACAAGCACCTCGGTGATTCAGCGATCGCCTCAACCACCTCGGCGAACTTCGACTATCTGACGGGGCTCATCGAGCGAGGGATCGACTACTACGACATTGTGCGCCGCTATGAGGCCTATGTTCTGCACAAACAGTTCCTGGATGACCAAGGAGAGAAGTACCAGCCGGGCGTCTGGGCGAAGATCCTGTCGGGGCAGAACATCACCGTGGCTGAATACCAGTCCAATGTTGCCGCGCTCGAGGAGCTGCGAGCCGTTGCCGAATCGTTCTTCGACGACGTTGACTTCATCATCACGCCCGCCATCGACGGTGACGTGATCGCGTGGGATGAACTCAGATCAGACTCGGCGGCGAAATTCATGCGCTACTCGCTGCCGTTCAACGTTCTCGGGTGGCCGGCAGTGACGGTGCCGATCGGGGCGGTCGTGGGAGGACCTGACACAGCGTCGGCGGGGCCCGAACCGAGCCCGACGAGGCCGGAGTCGGTCCAGATCATCGGTCCTCCACACTGTGACGAAACGCTGCTCAAGTTCGTAGCTGGGTTCTGAAGTGGCCGCTGGCAGGGCAGTCGCCGCAGCGAAAAGTGCGGCGCCGCCTGCTCAGTGAACAGGTGGCACCGCACTCCGCAGCGTTGGTCAGGGCGTCAGCTCATCGCTCGATGCCTCACAGCCTCCAGCAGCTGTCGAGGGGCGCTTTGCCGGCGAATGTGCGGTTTGTGAAGGTCTCGACACGAGGGAGTGCGGCTATGTAGCCGCCGACGTGTCCGGGCCCGAGATTGTCCTCGAACGCCACTTTGTTGCCCGCATCGCACCACGTCGAGGCCAGTTCCTTGCCCATCTCGAAGGGTATGATGTCGTCGAGACGGCTGTGGTTGACGAGCACAGGAATGTCCGGGATCTCTGCCCTTCCCAAGCGCTGGTTATCTACGACGTCCCGGAACTCTGTTTCGACGAGTTCCTGGAGAGGGCTGCCGTCCTTCGTCAACGTGGTCGTATCGGTGAATGCATGCGACAGCGTCGCCTCTAAGGTGCATTGGTTCGAGGCGCTCTCGACCGCATCAAGCCCCTTCTGGTTGAGGTATTTGGACAGGTCAACATCGGTCTGGTCTGCAAACGATGCGACTCCATAGAGGAGGAAGGCTGTATATGTGCTGGACATCTCGGTGACAGTTTTATAGAGGTCCGTCGGTACGGCGCCCGCCGAGGCGGAGGCGATGTTGAGTCCAGGTGCCCAGTCATCTGCGAGCTCCAAGGCTGCCGTGGTGGCGTGCCCGCCCTGCGAATACCCTCGCAGTTGGAGCTTCGTGTCGCCATTGATTCCACTGCCTTCGACGTTCTGGACTGCTTTGGCCGCGTCGAGAACCGAGCGACCTTCCTCCACGCGGTTGACGTAGTGGTGAGTGCCTTCGGTGCCGAGTCCGAGGTAGTCGACGACGATGACTGGTCGTTTGGCTGCCAGCGCCGAGGTGACGGAGACTCCTTCGTACTCGGTGCCCATTCCCATTTGCCGACTGGGAGCGCACTTGTCGGCGATCCCCTGAGTGCCGGGTGAGATGACAACGGCATCCTTCGCCTGCTCGCTCGCACCTTCGGGGGTCAGGAGCGTGGCGGTGGCCGCTCGCGCTGTGCCCTTTTCGTCGGTGGTCTTGTACATGTACGTCGTGGACTTCGCACTGTGCTCGATGAGTTTGACGGGATCGAGATAGAACTTCGATGGCGTCTGTTTGACTACGCCGCCGTTCTCCGTCGGCAGCTGTTCCGGGGTCTTGTAGAATTCCTCCGGAACGCCTGAATCGGGGAGGTCCTCGAGAGCAGCCGCATACTCGACATCGGAGGCGGTGATCTCATCGGACTTGTCGACGGCTTCCTTGGCCTGCTCGACACTCACGCCCTCGGGGACGTTGCTCTTGTTCAGAGAGCTGGAATCCTCAGCTTGTCTGTCTTTGATCATGCGCTTGGCCTCGTCGTCGGTCTGCGGGGCCAATGATTGCGCCTGGGCAGGCGCTGCCACTGTGCCAAGCGCGAGCGTCAGCCCAGTGACGGCTGCTGCGCTCAGCATTGCGATGCGTCGTGCGTGTGGAAGCGTTCTATGACGAGCCGTTCTCATAAGCGTGTAGTCCTGTTCTGTCGTGTGTCTCGGCATTGAGAGTGCGCGGACAGTTGTGGTATCGCAGGCCGGTCGGACGAGTGTGCCCGTCCTCGCAGTCGTCTCTGGTGCAACGTCTGTGTGGTGACAGACATCACAACCTTACTCGATAGTAGAACTGGTTGGTAACATTATTTTCGGTCAATCGAACAGTCCGCATGAGCCGTGCGTCTAGGCGAAGTTGCACCTCGTCAGGCACTGGAACAGTCGTGGAGGATCTCAAGAGCGCGGTTGACAAGGACAGGTGTCATGAGACCGGATATTGTGAATCGCCTGACAGCGAACGAATGGTCGGCCGCCCATCGAGGCACTACGACACGAAGGACAACTCAAACATGGACCATATGGGAGTCATTTCACTGATTCCGCCGCTGTTGGCCATCCTGCTGGCGGTGCTCTTCAGGAACGTCGTCATTGCACTGTTCACCGGAATCTTCGTGGGTCTGCTGATTGTCATCGGACCCAACCCGGTCACCACCACCATGGGCCTCGTCACCGATCATCTCGCGTCCGTCGTCACCGACAGCTATAACGCGGGTGTCATGATCCTCCTGTTCTTCATCGGAGGCTTTGTCGCTCTCGTTGAGCGTTCGGGCGGCGGGGCCGCGCTCGCATCGAAGGCTGCGCGGCTCATCAATACTCGGGGAAAGGGGCAGATCTCCGCCTGGCTGGGTGGCCTGATCATCTTCTTCTCCGATCTGGGCACCCCGCTCATCGTCGGACCGATCTTCGAGAAGATCTTCGACAAGCTCAAGCTGTCTCGCGAGAAGTTGGCCTGGATCCTCGACTCGACCTCGTCCCCCGTGGCAGTGCTCATTCCCTTCATCGGGTGGGGCATCTACATCATGGGACTCATTCGAGAGGAGTTCGACAGGGAGGGCCTACGAATTTCTGAGTTCACGGTGTTCGTGCAGGCGATCCCATTCCAGTTCTACGCGATCCTCGCTGTGACCGCGATCCCCGTTGTGGCGCTGACTCGCACTGACTTCGGGGCGATGCGACGAGCTGAGCAGCGCGTTCAGGAGACAGGTGAACTTCACTGGCCCAATTCGAAGCCCCTGCGGCAACCGGATTCCATTTCAACTGATGGAATGAATTCGGAGAGCCGGCCGATCGTCATCTGGCTGCCGCTGCTCGTGCTCTTCGTGACTCTGTTCTCGATCCTCACGACCCTCGGGTTCCCCGCCGAGCCAGTGCCTGGTGAGGAATTCCGTGCCGCGTTGAGCACCGCCTACCTGTTCGGTGCACTTGTACTCATTGCGCTCATGCTCATCTTCAAGATCAATCCGATCGGCGCGATCCTCGGCACCTACGTCAAAGGCATGGAGAAGATGATCAGCGTGGTGTTGATCCTTGTCCTGGCTTGGACTCTGGGCGGGTTGCTGGAGGCGATGGGGACG
Organism: Brevibacterium antiquum; assembly: GCF_016107655.1. Taxonomy (GTDB): domain Bacteria; phylum Actinomycetota; class Actinomycetes; order Actinomycetales; family Brevibacteriaceae; genus Brevibacterium; species Brevibacterium antiquum. The sequence goes on along the minus strand of NZ_JABASX010000006.1, from coordinate 18,696 downwards.
GCGAACTTCCTCGTCGAGATGATGTCCGGAGTCGTTCCCGCCGCCTTTGTTCCGGTTCTCGTCTTCGTCTGCGCAGCCGTAATGTCCTTTGCCACAGGGAGCTCCTGGGGCACCTTCGCTATTATGATCCCCTTGGCGCTTCCCGTTGCCTTCGGGCTCGATGCGCCTGTGATCGTCTGCATCGGAGCTGTCCTCTCAGGCGGGATCTTCGGGGACCACTGTTCCCCGATCTCCGATTCGACGATCCTCGCATCGACCGGTGCCGGAACGGACCTCGTTGACCACGTCAAGACCCAGCTGCCGTACGCCGTCATCAATGGGGCCATCGTCGCTGTGTCGTTCGTCGTGGCCGGCTTCCTCGACAGCCCCTACATCGTCATCTTCAGCATTGCCGCGATGATCACCGTTTACCTTGTCATCTCGCGAGTGAGTGCTTCGCAACAGTCACGTGCCGTCAAGACGGACACCTCGAGCACCGCCGAGATGGACTGACCACCTGTCTGCTCGTCGAGTGTGTTGGCGAAGCTCCCGCAGTCTCAGCTGCGCAGCGCGTCCAGCTCCTCCACCTCGGGGTAGATCGTCGCTTCCGGGGCAACGCTGCGGTTGCGGAGCATGAAGTAGTAGAGGACGAAGGTCACAGCGATGCCGACGATCCACGAGATGTCTGCGCCTCCCAGCTTCTCGACCAGAGGCCCGGTGTAGAAGGACTGAGCGAGGAACGGGATCTGCACAACGACGCCGACTCCATAGGCCACCAGTGCTCGCCAGTTCCACTTCCCGTAGCGACCCTTGTGGTCGTAGAAGGCGGGGATGTCGAAGCGGTCCTTCGAGATCAGGTAGTAGTCGGTGAGGTTGATGATGCTCCACGGGGTGAAGACCATGAGCAGGGCGAGGACGAAGTTCTTGAAGTTCGCCAGGAAGTCGGCCGAGGCCAGTAGGGCTACAAGCACGGTCAGAGCGACGATGCCGATGACGAAGACCGCACGCGTCCAACGACGGATGTTCGTCTTCTCCCCGAAGGAGGTGAGGATCGTCAGCGTGCACATGAAAGCACCGTAGGCATTGAGCGTGTTGACGGTGAGCTTGCCCAGCAGGATGACGATGAAGATGAGGAGCGCGTAGACGCCTCCGCCGACGATGTCGCCGACGAAGCCGACCTGGTTCTCGACAAAGGAGTTGCCGGTCTCCGTCATAGCTGCCGCACCGATGAGTGCGCCCAGGGTCATCGACCACTGTGATCCGATGACGGAGCCGCCGAAGGTGAACCAGAAGGTCTTCGATGCCGGAGTCGACCGTGGCAGGTACCGCGAGTAGTCGGCGACGTAGGGGCCATAGGTCAGCTGCCAGCCGACGGAGAGCGCGATCGCGGACAGGAATGCCGGAAACGCGAAGGATGAGTTGGAGATCAGTCCGGGAACGTCGACCTTGGTGAACACGCAGTAGGTGATGAAGAGGAACCCGAGCAAACCGGTCACCGAGGAGATGCGGCCGAGAACGTGGATGTACTTGTAGCCCAGCAGAGCGACAGACGCGGTCAGCGCACCGAAGATGACGATGCCAACCGCAGGAGTATCGACGCCGATGATGAGGTTGACGGCCTGGCCGGAGAGCACTGCACCGGTCGAGGCGAAGCCGATGTACATGAGCACGACGAGCACCAGCGGGATGATCGCGCCGATGATGCCGAACTGCGCTCTGGAGGAGATCATCTGCGGCAGGCCCAACTGTGGGCCCTGCGCTGAGTGGAGGGCCATGACGATCCCGCCGATGATGTTGCCGATGAGCAGGCCGATGATGGCCCACAGCGCATCGGCACCGAAGACGACGGCGAGCGCTCCGTCGACGATGGCGGTGATCTGGGTATTGGCGCCGAACCACAGCGTGAACTGGGAACGTGCGGTGCCGTGACGTTCATTGTCGGGCACCATTTCGATGGATCGTTTCTCAATCCCCGAAGTGGACGAGCTCGCCATGGTTTTCTCCTTTGAAAGTTGAATCAGGAACAGTGTGGCACCGCCCTGAGGTCCCAGACGAGGTCCACATCACATCTTTTGTCCGATATCTCGGAAAATTCGGAGGACAACGTTTCGCGCCGAGGCGGCCCGCCGTGATCGTTCACGTCAGGTCCCGCCTCGGCGAAGTTCTCGCGTTCGCCCTCAGACCGAGAGGCTGCGGGCGATGATCGTGCGCTGGATCTCCGAGGAACCCTCATAGATGCGGTAGATCCTGGCATCGCGGACGTATCGTTCGAGCGGGAAGTCCCTGGTGAAGCCGTAGCCGCCGTGGATCTGCAGCGCTTCGTCGGCGATGAACGCGGCAGCCTCGGACGCGGCGAGTTTGGCCGTGGCCGAGGACCTGGTGAAGTCCACCTCGGCGTCCCTCTGCTCCGCGGCATCCATCGTCAGCAGCCACGCCGATCGGTACTTCATGTACATGTCGGCGAGCTTGAAGGCGATGCCCTGCAGGCGGTTGAGCGGTTTGCCGTTGATCTTGCGCTCGCCGGACCAGGCCACTGCCGCGTCGAGGGCGGCCTTCGAGATTCCGAGGCTCATCGCCGCGACCTCGATGCGGCCCCGGTCGAGGACGCGCATGGCCGTGGTGAAGCCCTCGCCCTCGACGCCCAGCAGCGCGTCGTCGGCAACGATCGTGTCGATAACGAACTCGTAGACCGGGCTGCCGCGCAGACCCATCGTCTTCTCCGGGGGATTGAAATTCAGCCCGTCACCGGCCACCTTGGTGTCGACGATGAATGCGCTGATCCCCTTGTGCCCGGCCTCGACGTCGGTCTTTGCGTAGACGACGATGAAGTCGGCGAATCCGGCGTTCGTGATGAAGCATTTGGTGCCCTTGAGGTGCCAGCCGTCTTCGACGCGTGTGGCCCACGTCGACATCTCGGCAGGGTTAGACCCCGCCCCCGGTTCGGTCAGTCCGAAGGAACCGATGATCTCACCGGCGGCGGCCCTGGGCAGCCAGTTCTCGCGCTGGGCATCGGTGCCGCCGAGCAGGATCGAGTCGGTGGCGAGGAACTGTGCTGTGATGATGGACGCCGTCGAAGCGCACGCCTCGGTCACTGCGGCGACCATTTGGCTCATCGCCACCGAGCCGACTCCCGGCCCACCGAATTCCTCGGGCAGGTTCAGGCCAAGGACCCCCACCTCGGCGAGGGTCTGCAATGTTGCGTCCGAGACGCGTTCGTTCGCATCCGCGGCCGCGGCCTGCGGTACGAGGACATCTTTGCTGATCTGTGTGACGGCGTCGACGAGTTCCTGCTCGTCCGCGCTGATGTCGAATCCCATGGTCCTACTCCTTCGTCGGTTCTGCTGAACGGGGTGCGTCAGTTCGTTCTGCGCTCAGCTCGTCATTGTGTTCGCCGAGGTGGGGCACCGGAAGCGCGGATGTCGGCCTGACACCGTCGACGAGGAGGGGGTGGCGCAGGTGCGTATGACCGGTGCGGGCATCAATGGTGGTGAGATCGCGGTCGGCGGTGATGGTGCCGTCGATCGCCTCGGTGAAGTTGAGAACCGGGGAGTTGGGGACTCCTGCCGCGTCGAAGATCGCGCACAGCTCGGCCACCGTGTGAGTGCTGGTGAACTCCTCGATCTCGGTGCGCAGATCCTCGTCGTTGTCCGAGCGGAGTCCGTCTGTGGCGAACCTGGCATCGGTGGCGAGCTCGGGCTTGCCGAGGGTCGCAGAGAGGACTCCGAAGAGCTTGTCATTGGCGACGGCGATGACGACGAGCCCGTCGGCCGCTTGATAGGTGTCGAAGGGCGCTGAGATCGGGTGGCGGTTGCCGACCCGGCCCGGGGCGGAGCCGGCGGCGTGGATGGCTGCGTTGGTCGGCTGCGTGGCGAGCATGACGTCGAGCATCGGAATGTCGATGTGGGCCCCTTCGCCGGTGGTCTGGCGGTGGAAGAGGGCGCTCGAGACGCCGAAGGCAGCGAAGACTCCGGCGGAGACGTCGGCGATGGATTCCCCCACGCGGGTGGGGGAGCCCTCGGGGAAGCCGGTGGACGACATGAGTCCGCTGAGGGCCTGGATGACGGTGTCGTAGGCAGGCCGTTTCGCCTGTGTGCCGGTCTGCCCAAAGCCGGAGATCGAGGCGTAGACGATGTCGGGTTTGACCTCTTTGATGTCCTCAAAGGATAGGCCCAGTTTGGCTGCCACGCCCGGCCGGAAGTTCTCGACGACCACATCGCAGGTGCGGAGGAAGTCGAGCAGCTGCGCATGCTGCTCGGGATCCTTGAGATCGGCCTCGATGGAGCGTTTGCCCCGGTTGAGGGACGTGAAATACGTCGAGCCCGTGTCGGTGAAGGGGCCCAGGTGGCGGGAGTCATCACCATGGCCCGGCATTTCGATCTTGAAGACCTCGGCGCCCTGATCGGCGAGCATGGCGGTGGCATAAGGGCCGGCCAGCACGCGGGAGAAGTCGGCGACCCTGACCCCGCTGAGAAGTTGCTTCGTTGCGTTCATGAGGACAATCCTCGAGGTGAGGAGCGCGGAAGACAACGCTCTCACCTCGAGTTTCGTCCGAGGTGTCGGATTGTCTGTGGAGTCGCTAGTCGACTATCCAGTGCTGTGGAGGCATGGACCATGGCTGGCGAGACTCAGAGTTGAGGCACGCCGACACCGCAGTCCGAAATGTCGGACAGAACTTGATCCAGGCCACTATCGCTTTTCTGCGCAGAGGACAGAATGGGATGTGTAGTCAGCGATGACAATGAGGGGGACTGGTTCCCGCTCGCCATGATCCGAACATGAGAATCGTTCCGCTCCGTCAGACAGAATGAAGAAGGAGAGTCACATGACCAGCGTCTCCGAAACCTCGGGCACCTCCAACTCGAGCACCGCAGCGACGAAGCCGTCGTTCACCCAGCATGACCCCTCACGCGTGATCCGCGCCGACCGTGGCACGCAGATCACCGCCAAGTCCTGGCAGACCGAAGCTCCTAAGCGGATGCTCATGAACAACCTCGACCCCGAGGTTGCCGAGCGTCCCGAAGACCTCGTCGTCTACGGCGGCACCGGTCGCGCGGCTCGCTCCTGGGAGGCCTACGACGCGATCGTGCGCACCCTTGATGACCTCGAGGACGATGAGACTCTCCTCGTCCAGTCGGGCAAGCCGGTCGGTGTCATGCGCACCCACGAATGGGCGCCTCGTGTGCTCATCGCCAACTCCAACCTCGTCGGCGACTGGGCCAATTGGGAGCACTTCCGTGAACTCGAGGCCGAGGGCCTCATGATGTACGGCCAGATGACCGCCGGCTCCTGGATCTACATCGCCACCCAGGGCATCCTGCAGGGCACCTATGAGACCTTCGGCGCCATCGCCCGCAAACGCTACAACGGCACCTTGGCCGGAACCCTGACGATCACCGGCGGCTGCGGCGGCATGGGCGGCGCCCAGCCGCTGTCCGTGACCCTCAACGGCGGCGCCTGCCTCATCATCGACGTCGATAAGACCCGCCTGGACCGTCGCAAGTCCAAGCGCTACCTCGACGAGGTCGAGACCGATCTCGACACCGCACTCGCCAAGGTCATCGAGGCCAAGAAGAACAATCAGGCGCTGTCTGTGGGACTCGTCGGCAACGCCGCTGAGATCCTGCCGATGATCCTCGACCGTCCTGAGGCCGCAGAGGTCGACATCGTCACCGACCAGACCTCGGCGCACGACCCGCTGTCCTACCTGCCCATCGGCGTCAGCGTCGATGACTGGCATGATGAGGCCGAGCAGGACGCGGAGAAGTTCACCATCCGCGCCGAGGAGTCCATGGCCAAGCACGTGCGTGCCATGGTCGAATTCCAGGATCGCGGCGCCGAGGTCTTCGACTACGGCAACTCGATCCGCGATGAAGCCCGCAAGGCCGGCTATGAGCGCGCCTTCGAGTTTCCCGGCTTCGTCCCCGCCTACATCCGTCCGCTCTTCTGCGAAGGTCTCGGACCGTTCCGCTGGGTCGCCCTGTCCGGTGATCCCAAGGACATCGAGGTCACCGACAAGGCACTCAAGGAGCTCTTCCCCGAGAACGAGCACCTCCACACCTGGCTCGACGCTGCGAACGAATACGTCGAGTTCGAGGGTCTCCCGGCTCGCATCTGCTGGCTCGGCTACAAGGAGCGTCAGCAGGCCGGGTTGCTGTTCAACCAGCTCGTCGCCGAGGGCAAGATCTCTGCCCCGATCGTCATCGGCCGTGACCACCTCGACTCCGGCTCGGTCGCCAGCCCCTACCGTGAGACCGAATCGATGCTCGACGGCACCGACGCTGTGGCCGACTGGCCGCTGCTCAACGCCATGGTCAACACCTCCTCGGGTGCCACCTGGGTCTCCATCCACCACGGCGGCGGCGTCGGCATCGGCCGCTCCATCCACGCCGGCCAGGTTTCCGTGGCCGACGGCACCGAGCTGGCTGCCAAGAAGTTGGCCCGCCTGCTGACGAACGACCCAGGCATGGGCGTCATCCGCCACGTCGACGCCGGCTACGACCGTGCCGCCGAGGTCGCTGCCGAGCGCGGCCAGCGCGTGCCGATGATCCCCGAGCTCGACAAGCGCGACGAGGAGTCCGCCGCCCAGTAGGGGCAGAGCCTCGATTCAACAGTCGAAGTCAGGGTGAGCAGGTTTGAAACTGCTCACCCTGACTTCGACTGTTGAACTACGCCCACCGCCTCACGCCTCACGCGTCACGCGTCACGCGTTTCGCGTTTCGCGTCTCGCGTCTCGCGACTCCCGTTTCGCGTCACGCGTCACCCATCTCCCGTCTCCCGTCTCGCGCCGAGGCTCAGTCGGGTGTTTGTTCTCCAGGTACAAAGATGAAGCTGTGAGCATAGAGGGCTGCCTCGATGTTGAGCCGATTCGAACTCAACTCCATGCCGAGCATCGCCTCCGCCATTTCCACCCGGTACCGGATCGAGTTCTTGTGCATCGTCATGGCAGCGGCCGTGGCCGTGTAGCTGCGGTCGTGTCGCAGGAATGTCAGCAGGGTCGAACGGTGGCGAGCATTGGCCTCGGAGTCCTCCGCCAGTGGGCCGAGCACGGAGCGCACCCAGCTGCGGGCCCCCTCGACATCATTGGCCAGCAGTGAGACCAGAGCCATCCCAGGCTCATCGTGCGAGCTCAGCGCCGCAGGAGTTCGTCCGGCCAGGCACACGTTCTGGACTCGCATGACTTCATGGTGAGAGAGTCGGAATCCCGCCGCTCCCGTGTGAGCGGAGCCGAGGGCCAGGTGCACGAATTCGGTGGCATTCAGACGATCACCGAGGGACTCCTCGTACTCCCAGCCCTCGGGTACCGAGATCCACCCCCAAGCGGTGTCCTGGTCGCGACTGATGATCAGACTGGATCGTGGGGAGCCCATCGCTGCGGCCGCGGCGTTGATGGCGGAGGTGAATCTGCCCAGGCCATCGACGGTGTCCGGTGCAGAATGGTGGGTCCAGGCGATGACCGCCACATGACGGGCGGCGAGGTTGTATCCCAACGTCGCCGCGGCCGCCGTGGCGTCGATGTGCCCGCCCTCGATGATGCCTCTGACCTGGGATTCGCGGGCGGTGGTGCGATTGGCCAACCAGGCGTCACGTTCCTGCTGGTAGAGGAGGGCGACCTTCTCCGACATCCAATCGATGTATTCCGACACCTCGTCGACCAGACGCTGGAACACTGCCGGGACCAGATCGACCGAGAGTTCGGCATCCTCGGCGATGTAGTCGTAGGCGGCCTGCAGCAATCGCTGCTGCCCCAGGCGGTAGGCCCTGACCAGCGCATTCACGGAGATACCGCGCTGTGCCAGCCGTCTGGCGTATTCGTAGGCCGCGACCGGTGGTTCGAGGTTGTCTGAGGCGATTCCATGCCGGATCGCATGGAAGATGGTCTCGATATTTCCTTCGATGCTCGCACTGAGCAGGTCAAGGAGCGTGGGTTCCTCGCCGAGCTCTGTGATCCGCGTGGCCAGATAGTCGTTCACGGTCCGAGTCAGCTCTGGTACGCGCGGACTCAGCTCGGCGGAGATCCGGGCGAGGTGCTCCATCACCTCGGCGGTGTCATGTGTGGGATCGTGCCCGTCATCGGACGTCCCTGAAGGAGAGGGGGCCATAGGGACAGATTAGCGCGACCTGAACTTCGTGGTGAGAACATCTGAGGCGGTTCCGGGGTCCTTTTGTACCCTTGACCGAACATTGGGAAGTGCTTTGACGTGCGCGTCCAGTGTGCTGACCTTGATGCTTGGATACGATCGGACTATGCAGATCTCGAATACCGCCTCCGCGTCGACCAGGAGCTATACGCCGACCCGCGACGATGCAGAAGCCCGCGCTGATGGCCCGGCAGGTGTCGACGATCTGTCATGCGCCGAGCAGAGGGTCGCCGAGGCGGCTGTGGCCTCAGCCTTCCCCGTGGCCGGTGTGGTCGGACTCCCTGCCGATCGCGCTCTGTTCGATCCCAACGGGCCGTGCCTGAGTTGGCCCGGTGGCAGCTTCGACAACTCCGAATTCGCATCCGCTGTGGCTGCGACCGCACACGCAATGAGAACCAAGTTCAGGGTCGGTCACGGCTCTGTGGTCGGTGTGCTTCTGCGCAACGTCCCCGAGGTCATCACGACGATGTTCGCGACCTGGTCCCTTGGTGCGGCGCTGACCCCGATCAACCCTGCCCTGACCGACGACGAGGTGAGCTTCCAGCTCGACGACTCCGGTGCCGTGGTGCTCATCGGCGACTCCCGCGCCGGGATGATCGCTGACGTCCGCGGGCTCGGTTTCCTCTCCGTCGACGAGGACTGCTTCCGCGGAGGCGCCGAACCCATCCGTGATCTCGATATCCGCGGCGAAGACGCATCACTCATCATCTACACCTCGGGTACGACAGGCAGGCCGAAGGGCTGCGTACTCGACCAATTCAACATCTCGTCCATGGTGTGGTCGATCCTCAGCGGGATCGACTTCGGCCAGGACGCTCGCAGCCTCCTCGTACTCCCTCTCTTCCACTGCAACGGACTCCTCGCCGGCACAGTGGCACCGCTGATGTTCGGCGGCAGCGTCCACGTGCTGCCGAAGTTCGATCCGAGAACCTTCTGGGATGCCGTCGAAGAAGAGCGCCCCACCTACTTCTCTGCGGTGCCGACGATCTACTCGGTCCTTGAGGCCACAACCCAGCGCAGCGTCGATACCTCTTCCCTCCGGTACGTCATCTGCGGTGCGGCTCCGATGTCGGTCGACGCGATCACCCGTTTCGAATCGAAGTTCGACGTGACCATCCTCGAAGGCTACGGTCTCTCGGAATGCTCGGTCGCGGCGACCCTCAACCGCAACGACGGCACCCACCGCCCGGGGACCGTGGGCACAGCCTTGCCGGGAATCACCGTGGCGGCCAAGGACCCGGAGGGACGATTCATGGACGTCGGCGAGGCCGGGGAGGTTGTCATCTCCGGGCAGACCGTCATGAAGAGCTATCTCGGTCGCTCCGGGGCGACAGCCGAGACGCTCAGGGACGGATGGCTGCACACCGGGGACATCGGATACCTCGACGAGGAGGGGTACCTCACCCTCGTCGACCGAATCAAGGACATGATCATCCGCGGCGGAGAGAACATCTACCCCAAGGAGATCGAGGACGCGCTCCTGGGCCACCCGCAGGTCACCGAGGCGGCTGTCGTCGGCAGCCCGGATGACAAGTACGGAGAGATTCCCATCGCCCATGTGGCACTGCGCACCGACGCGAAGACCACGGGCGAAGAGCTCCAGGAGTTCCTCGAGACCAAGCTTGCTCGGTTCAAGGTTCCTGCCGCGATCCACATCGTCGCCAGCCTGCCGAAGAACTCGGTCGGCAAGATCCACAAGGGTGACCTGCGCGAGAAGTGAGGGCGTGAGGTAACGACGCCGAACTGCGTCTGCGGCGGGCTTGAGGGCTATGAGGCGTCGCTCACGAACTGTCCGAAATGTCGGACGAATTTCGCTGATCCCGGTTCAGTGGTGAGCCTGCGCGGTCCATACTGAGAGTGAACTACTCTCGATCGCGAAGGACACTCCCTTGCAGCTCATCACCGGGATCAGCGAATTGGTCGTCAACGACCTCGACAGCCTCGGCGCCCTGGACGTCATCGACGATGCCGCCGTGCTCATCGATGACGGTCGGATCCTGTGGTCAGGCCCGTCCGCTCAGGCGGACAGCGCAGTCAAGGATCACCTCGGCGATCGGAGCACCTCTTCGTCGCTGGACGACGATGACATCGAAAACGGCACCCTCACCTCGGCGAGCGGGGGAGTGGAGCTGGAGACGATCGACGTGGGCGGCAAGGCCGTCCTCCCCGGCTTCGTCGACAGCCACAATCACCTCATCTTCGCCGGTGACCGGTCCGAGGAATTCGCCGCGCGCATGGCCGGCCAGAAGTACTCGGCCGGAGGCATCGCGACAACCGTCGCCGCGACCCGTGCCGCCGGCGAGGAGGAGCTCGAGGCCAACCTCGTCCACCTCATGAGTCAGGCTACCCGGCAGGGCACGACGACCTTCGAGGTCAAGTCCGGCTACGGGCTCACGCTCGAGGACGAACTGCGGGCGCTGAGGATCATCAACCGGCACACGCCCGAATCGACTCTCATCGCCGCACACGTGGTGCCACCGGAGTTCAAAGAGAACCCTCAAGGCTATGTCGACCTCGTCGTCGATGAGATCATCCCGGCCGCGACCGGTCAGGCCAAGTGGATCGACGTGTTCTGCGAAAAAGGTGCCTTCACCGAAGACCAGACACGTCGGATCATCGAGGCCGGCAAGGCCGTGGGCATGAAGCCGCGACTGCACGCCAACCAGCTCACCGAGGGGGGAGCGCTCAGACTCGGCGCGGAACTCGGCTGCGTCTCCGTCGACCACGCCACCTTCGCCTCGGACGAGGACCTCGCGGCCCTCGCGAAATCCGGCACCGTCGTCACGCTGCTGCCGAGCATCGAATTCTCCACCCGCCAGCCCTACCCAGACGCCCGTCGATACGTCGAGGCTGGCGTGAGCCTGGCGATCGCCACGGACTGCAACCCGGGATCGGGATTCTCCAACAGCATCCCCTTCACGATCGCCATCGGGGTTCGCGATATGCACTTCACCGTCGAACAGGCTGTCTGGGCCGTCACCGCCGGTGGAGCCAACGCCCTGCAGCGCACCGACGTCGGGCACCTCGGCGCCGGAGCCCGGGCCGACCTGATCATCCTCGACGCCCCCAGCTACCGCCACCTGGCCTACCGGCCCGGAGTCCAACTCGTCGAACGCGTCTACTCCGGTGGCGAACTCGTCGCCGACAACCGCCCGCAGGTCTGAACCGCCCGCAGGTCTGAACCACTCCACAGGTCTGAACCACACATAACACGTACGTATAACTCACTCAACCGAAAGGTCCCAGATGTCAGTCTTCATCGATCTCGATCCCGATACCCTCACATTCGCCCAGGTCGTCGACGTCGCCCGCCACGATGCGAAGGTGGCCCTGAGCGAGACCACCCTGGCCCGCGTGAACAAATACCGCGAAGCCATCGACGCGCTCGCCCAGGCTGAGAAGCCCGTCTACGGAGTCTCCACCGGCTTCGGTGCCCTGGCCCAGCGCCACATCCCCGCCGAACTGCGCACCCAGCTGCAGAAATCACTCATCCGCTCCCACGCGGCAGGCGTCGGCGAACCCGTCGAACGCGAGGTCGTGCGCGCACTCATGCTCCTTCGTGCCCGCACCCTGGCCACCGGCCGAGCAGGGGTGCGCGCCGAGGTGCTCCAGACCTACGTCGACCTCCTCAACGCCGGCATCACCCCGGTCGTCCACGAATACGGATCGCTGGGCTGCTCCGGTGACCTCGCGCCGCTCTCTGCCTGTGCGCTCGTCGTTATGGGTGAAGGCGTGGCCGCCGGACCAGACGGGGTCGCCGGACCCGCCGACGAAGTGCTGGCGAAGGCCGGAATCACGCCCGTGACCCTCGCCGAGAAGGAAGGCCTGGCACTCGTCAACGGCACCGACGGCATGCTCGGCATGCTCATCATGGCCCTGACCGACCTGGAGAACCTGCTCACTGCCGTCGACGTCTCCGCGGCTATGAGCATCGAGGGACTCTTCGGCACCGACGCCGTCTTCGCCCCCGAACTCCACTACGCCCTGCGCCCGCACGACGGCCAGTCCGCGGCAGCCGCGAACATGCTGACCTCGCTGAAGGACTCGGGCATCACCGCCAGCCACCGCGACTCGACCCACCTCGTTCAGGACGCCTACTCGATGCGCTGCGCCCCGCAGGTCAACGGTTCCGCCCGCGATGCTGTGGCCTTCGCGACTCAGGTCGCCGAGCGTGAACTGCGTGCGGCCATCGACAACCCCGTCGTGCTCACCAACGGCATGGTCTCCTCCAACGGCAACTTCCACGGCGCACCCCTGGCCCACGCCCTCGACTTCCTCGCCATCGTCTCCGCCGACGTGGCCTCCATGTCCGAACGCCGCACCGACCGGATGATGGATGTCACCCGCAACCAGGATCTGACCCCGTTCCTCGCCGACGATGCCGGCGTCGACTCGGGACTGATGATCGCCCACTACACGCAGGCCGCAATGGTCTCCGAGGCCAAGCGCAACGCCAGCCCCGCCTCGGTCGACTCGATCCCGTCCTCGGCCATGCAGGAAGATCACGTATCGATGGGCTGGTCGGCTGCCCGCAAGCTGCGCAAGGTCGTCGACAATCTCGCCAGCGTCGTCGGCATCGAGTTCTACGCCGCCGCCCGTGCCTGCGATATGCGCGAAGCCGCACCGGCACCGGTCACCGGAGCCGTGATCTCCGCGATCCGTGAGACTGTGCCCGGCCCCGGCCCGGACCGCTTCCTGTCCCCGGAGCTGGCCGAGACGATCGCCAAGGTCAAGGACGGCTCCCTGGTGGCCGCTGCCGAGTCGGTCTCACCGCTGCGCCACACCGTCACCTCGGCTGCTGGAACCTGGCTGCCCGAAGGCGGGTCACCGGCGGTCAACGACCCCGAGTTCACCGCCCTGGGCAACCTCGACGCGGCCGCCGCAGCCTCCGGCACGGATGCGGCAACGACCCATCAGGACGAATCCGGCACCAACGGTTCGGGCGAGGCGAACTGAGATGAGCGACGTCGTCTCCCTCCTGGCCCAGATCGAGGACACGGGCCGTGACACCCGCGGTCCCGGCTACCAGCGGCCCGGGTTCTCCTCGACCGAGCGTGAACTGCGCGAATGGTTCCTCGCCGAGGCGGCCCGCCGTGGCCTCGACACCGAGATCGATGACAATGGCATCACCTGGGCGTGGGCGACCGCGCCCGGTGACAACGCCGTCGTCACCGGCTCTCACCTCGACTCCGTCCCCGGTGGCGGAGCGTTTGACGGCCCCCTCGGCGTCGCCTCGGCGCTGGCGGCCTTCGACGAACTCAAGGCATCGGGAGCACTCGAGCGCGCTCAGCGGCCGCTCGCGCTCGCCGTCTTCCCCGAGGAAGAGGGTTCACGCTTCGGCGTCGCCTGCCTCGGATCGCGCCTCATCACCGGCGCCATCGAGGCCGACCGGGCACTGGGTCTCACCGACGCCAATGGTGACACCTTCGCCGACGTTGCCCGCGGATACGGGCTCGACCCGAACCGCGTCGGTACCGACAAAGCCCGGCTGGAGAAGGTCGGATCCTTCATCGAACTCCACGTCGAGCAGGGTATCGGTCTCATCAACACCGACCAGGCAGTGGCGATCGGCTCCTCGATCATCGGCCACGGCCGCTGGCACTTCGCGTTCTCCGGCCAGGGCAACCACGCCGGCACCACCCCGATGAGCCACCGCGCCGATCCTGTCGTCGCGGCCTCCCGCGTGATCGGCGATATTCCGACCCTAGCGGCCGCCACTGACGCGAGTGCCGTAGCCACGGTCGGCCGTACCCTCATCCACCCGGGCGGGACGAACGTCATTGCCTCGGGCATGAGCTTTTGGCTCGACATCCGTCACGCCGATGACGCTGTCGTCAAGCAGGTGCTCGAAGCGATCTCGAAGCGCGCGCAGGACCACGCCGGTGACACCGGGGTTCAGGTGAGCATCTCGCAGGAGTCCTACTCACCGACGACCTACTTCACCGCCGAACTCAACTCCAGACTGACCTCTGTGCTGCCGAACGCACCGCTGCTGCCCTCGGGCGCCGGACACGATGCGGGCATCCTCGCCCCGCACGTGCCCTCGGCGATGCTCTACGTGCGCAACCCGACCGGAGTCTCCCACGCACCCGAAGAGGCCTGCGAAGTCGATGACCAGCGGGCCGGTGTCGATGCGCTGGTGAAGGTCCTCGAAGGCGAACTCGGAGCAAGCAGCTTCGGTGCAAGCAGCCTCGGGGCGAGCAGCGGAGGTCCACAGTGAGCACGCGTTTCTGGTGCGAAACCGCCTGGGTCAACGGTCAGGTCGCCACCGGCGTCCTGCTCACCGCCGATGAGACAGGCACCCTGACCTCAGTCGAGACCGGAATCGACACCCCACCCACCATCGCCGAGGTGGTCCCCGGGTTCACCCTGCCCGGTGGAGTCAACGCCCACTCCCACGCCTTCCACCGCATCCTGCGGGGGCGCACCCACGGTGACGGCGGGACCTTCTGGACCTGGCGCGAAGTCATGTACTCCGTGGCCGCGAAGCTGAGCCCGGAGAACTACGAAACCGTGGCTCGTGCGGTCTTCGCGGAGATGCTCACCGGCGGCTACACCTCGGTGGGGGAGTTCCACTACGTCCACCACGAACCCGACGGGACACCGTACGGTGCCGAAAGTCAGGACGAACGTCCCCGCGGGGACGTTTCGGCGCACGACGAACCCCGCACTCACGCGATGGAACGAGCGCTGGCACGAGCGGCCGCCTCGGCGGGACTGCGCATCCGACTCCTCGACACCTGCTATCTCACCGGCGGCATCGACACCGATCTTTCGGCCGAGCAGGCCCGCTTCGGCGACGGGACCATCGACGGATACATGGACCGCCACGTGGCGCTGTCCGAGTCTTTCGCCACCGAGTTCCCGGTCGGATCTCCTGGTGAGAGCTTCGTTTACGTGGGATCGGCCATCCACTCGATCCGCGCCGTCCCGGCCGCGAACCTGCCCCGGTTCGCCGAACTCGAGGGACCGGTCCACGTCCATCTGTCCGAGCAGCCGGCGGAGAACGAAGCCTGCCAAGCCGCGTACGGCACGACACCCACGCAGGTCCTTGCACGTTCCGGTGTGGTCGCGTCGAATCTTTCGGCTGTCCATGCCACCCACCTCAGCGATGAGGACATCGCGACCCTGGGCAGGGCAGAAGCCAAGATCGTCATGTGCCCGTGCACCGAGGCCGACCTGGCCGACGGCATCGGCCCGGCCCGCGAACTCGCCGACGCTGGGGCCACCATCTCGATCGGCTCCGATCAGCACGTCGTCCTCGACGCCCTGCGCGAGACCCAGGGCCTGGAAGCCGGGGAACGACTGCGCTCAGGCCAGCGGGGCCGATTCTCGCCTGCCGAGCTCATCACCTCGCTGACGACGGGTGGGGCGCGCAGCCTCGACCTGCCCGTCGGCGAACTGGCCGTGGGCACGGCATGTGACTTCATTGCAGTGGCCACCGACAGCATGCGCACCTTCGGTTCGGTGGGAGAACAGATCATCCTCTCGGCCACCTCGGCGGATGTGACGATGACCGTCAGCGGCGCCCAAGTTCGGGTCCGCGACGGTGTGCACACCGAACTCGGCGAAATCTCTGAACTGTACCGGGCTGCGTTCGCGGCCCTCGGGATGGAGGACTGAACCGTGGCTGAGGTCCCGGCACTGCGGCGGTCGATCGCGATTCTCAGGCACCTTGCCTCATCGAATCGGCCGATCACCGCCGGTGCACTGGTGCGGGCGCTGGAGATCCCCCGCTCGAGTGCCTACGAGCTGCTCACCGTGCTCGAAGAATTGGGGCTCGTCGTTCGCACCGAATCGGGTTACGCACTGGGTGCTGGCGTGCACGAACTGGGCAGCTCCTATCTGCGCACGAACCCTCTGCAGCGTTTGGCGCAGCCCATCGTGCGGCAGCTTGCCGAGGAGACGTCGGCGACGACTCAGCTGGCCGTCATCCGCGGTTGGGAGACCGTGTATGTCCTCAAGGAGCAGTCTCTGAAATCGGTCGCGGTCATCACCGCCACCGGTGTGCGCATGCCCAGCTACCTGACGGCGACTGGGCGGGCGATACTCGCGCATCTGCCCAAGTCAGAGGTGCTGGCGATGTTCCAATCCGAGTCCGGATTCGTCACCCGCACCGGTCAGGGCCCGACCACGGTCAAGGCGCTCAACGCGATCCTGGCACAGGATCGGCGAGCCGGGTGGGCAATCGAGCATGGTGAGGTCACCCCCGGGATTTCGACGATCGCCGCTCCCGTTTACGATGTCCTCTCCCGTCCGATCGCCGCAATCGGACTCTCTCTGGCCGGGGAAGCGCTGACCGAGGACACCGACACCGAGCCACTCGTGGACAAGGTCCTCGCGGCCGCCGCCGAGGTGACCGCCAAGCTGCGGTGAGGAGCGCGGCGCTGAAGTGATTCCTCAGTGCAACAGGCGCCCGCCGTCACGATGACCGCAATATCCAATACTCATAACTAGCCACTTCAATTTTTATGGCTGAGGCCCGTTTCTCATAAAAGTGACCGCAGCGCATTATGAGTTCAACCGCCGCAGAGGTGAAGCCTCGATTCAAAGTAAGGCTCAGAGCCCCAGCACCCGCCTTTCGCGGGCGACTTCCTCGACGATTTGATGGTCGCTGCGCAGTTCCTTGATCAAGGCGATACCGAGGATGATGACGATGACGGTGAACGGCACTGCTGAGAGCATCGCCGCCTGTTGCAGTGCCTGCAGTCCGCCGACGAGGAGCAGCACGATCGCGCAGGCGCCGGTGAGGAACCCCCAGGTGGCGATCACCGGCCGGCGAGGTTCGAACGATCCCCGTGAGGACAGCGAGCTGAGCACGAAGGTGTTCGAGTCGGCGGAGGACACGAAGAACAGAGTCACCATGACTATCGTGAAGACCGATGCCAGGAGGGAGAGTGGGAGCTGATCGAGCAGGCTGAAGAAGGCCGTGTCGAGGTTGGATGCCGTCGCCTCGCCGATCTTGGCACCGTCCATGTCGAGCTTGATCGCGGAGCCGCCCATGATGGTGAACCAGACGAAGAAGACTGCGCTGGGGACGAGGAGGACGCCGGCGACGAATTCGCGGATCGTGCGGCCCTTTGAGATCTTGGCCAGGAAGATTCCGACGAATGCGCTCCAGGACAGCCACCAGGCCATCATGAAGTAGGTCCACGACTGCATCCATTCGCTGTCCGCGGCACTCGACGGGGTCATGAAGCTCAGTTCCAGGAAGTTCCCCGCGAAGGAGCCGACCGAACGCACGAACAGGTTCGCCACGAAGCCGCTGGGCCCGGTGATGAAGACGAAGAGTCCGAGGACGGTCGCCATGGTCAACGTGATCTGCGAGATGTATCTGATGCCGCGGCTGACGCCTGAGAACGCCGAGGTGGTGAATAGCAGTGTGAGCACACCGATGACCGCGATCTGGAGGACGATGGTCGCGTCGATGCCGAAGACGGTGTTGAGGCCTTCACCGATCTGTGAGGCGCCGAGGCCCAGCGAGGTTGTCGTGCCGAACAGGGTGGCGATGATGGTGAGGATGTCGATGAACTTGCCGATCCACCCGTCGACGAACCGGCCGAGCACCGGACGCAGCATGGTCGAAACCAGGGCAGGGCGTCCCTTCCTGTGTGTCGAGTAGCCGATAGCGAGTCCGAAGACGCCGAAGATGGCCCAGGCCTGGAACCCCCAGTCGAGATAGGAGAACTGCATGGCCCGGATCGCGGCATTCATGGTCTCCGGCTCGGCCAGGCCATGAGGCGGTGTCATGAAATGCGACATCGGTTCGGCCACACCGTAGCTGACTAGTCCGATGCCCATGACTGCGGCGAGGATCATCGACAGCCATGTGAGCGTCGAGTACTCCGGACGGGAGTCCGCTGATCCGAGGCGGATGCGTCCGAAGCGGCTCGCGGCGAACCACACCAGCATGGCGATCGCGGCGAAGGGCACTACGAGGTAGATCCAGCCGAAGCTCGACGACACTGCGGTCATCGCCGTGGTCATGATGTCGCCGAGACTGTCGGGCGAGACTGTGGCCCAGATGACGAAGACGATGACGAAGGCCACCGACCAGAAGAACACGGTGCCGACCGGGCTGCGCGAATCGGAGTCTGCCTCCCGTGCTGCTTCTGCTTTGTCTGCGGCGATCTTTTCAGAGGCAGTGGTGCTCGCCGCGGGGTCAGGCTCCGAGTCGGCTTCAGGCCCGGGGTCAGGCTCCGGTTCAGGTACGTGGTTGTCCAGCATCGTCATCGTGGTCTCCAAGCTCGAGTCCGCCTCGGCGGCGGGCAGGAGTCTTCATCAGGGGGCGGTGGGGGTAGTGCGCAACGGCAAGAAACAGGCTCCGCGAACTGGGGTGTTCGTGGAGCCTTGTAGGTGACGAGTGTATTCGCTTCAGCGTGGAATGTCCGCCTTGTTTCGGCACCTTGATGAAGAGTGTGACGTTTCTCGCGTGGTCTGACAGCCCTCAAATTTCGAGCCTGAGCAGGTCGCGTGCCTTTCCTCAGCGGCATCGGTCTGCAAGTCCTCCTCGACGCAGAGCAACGGTCGGTAAGTCCTGGTCGATCCAGGCGCCTGGATCGACCAGGACTTACCGACC
>NZ_JABASX010000005.1 GCF_016107655.1 Brevibacterium antiquum | reverse complement strand
GATCACGTCGTAGCCGAGTTTGAGGATCATCGCGGAGACCACGATGACGAAGACGAGACGGACGAATCCCGACCCCTTCTTCAGAGCTGTCCGCGCCCCGAAGATGCCGCCGGCGACATTTCCCACGGCCACGACCAGGCCGAGCGCCCACACGACCTGACCGTCGGGGATGAAGTAGACGAGCGCCCCGAAGTTCGTCGCCCAGTTGATCACCTTCGCCGTGGCCGAGGCCTGGAGGAATGAGAATCCGATGACCGTGACGAACGCAATGACGAGGAACGATCCGGTGCCCGGGCCCAGCACACCATCGTAGATGCCGATGACCAGGCCGATCAGCCACGACAGGCCGTGGTGGCGTTTCGAGGACTCCCCGAAGCGCAGGCTCGCATCGGCGCCGAGGCTAGGGTTGAGAACCGTGAAGGCTCCGACTCCGATGAGTGCGGCGAGGATAATCGGGGTGAAGAGCTCGCTGGGGATGAAGGTCGCGAGCTTTGCTCCGAGCACGGCCCCGAGGAAGGCCGTGGCCGCGGCCGGGATGGTCGCGGATCGGTCGGGTGTGATCTTGCGCAGATAGGTCACCGCCGAGGCGGTCGTACCCGCGATCGAACCCACCTTGTTCGTGGCGACCGCTTGGACCGGTGTCATGCCCGGCACCAGCAGCAGTGCCGGGAGCTGAATGAGTCCACCGCCTCCGACGACGGCGTCGATCCAACCGGCGAGTGCTCCTGCGGCCAGCAGCCACAGGAGCATACCGAGAGTGACGTCGATGCCTGAGGTGAGTGCCTCCATCACCTGCGTCGGTTCAACGTGCGGAGGTTTCGGAGAGCGCCTCGTCTGCCGCGGCATCGGCCTTGGCGTAGGCGGCGCGGACCGTGGCCACGGTGGCCGCGACCACCTCGGCGACGGGCTGTTCTGACTTCTCATCGGCCAGTCGATCGCGGACCTCGACCTTGCCCTCGGCCAGTCCGCGCCCCACGACGATCACGGTCGGGATGCCGATGAGTTCGGCGTCGGCGAACTTGAAGCCGGGTGAGACCTTGTTGCGGTCGTCGAGGAGGACGGTGATGCCTTCGGCTTCCAGTTCGGCGGTCATCGTCTCGGCTGCCTCGGCGATCTCCTCGCCCTTGCCTGCCGCGATGATGTGCACATCGGCCGGGGCCAGGTGCTGGGGCCAGAGGAGACCGGATTCGCTGTGATATTCCTCCGCGATGCAGGCCATGACACGGGTGACGCCGAGGCCGTAGGAGCCCATGGTCACGGTCGTGGCCTTGCCGTTCTGGTCGAGGACCTTGAGGTCGAGGGCCTCGGCGTACTTGCGGCCGAGCTTGAAGATCTGACCGATCTCGACGCCGCGTGCCAGCTCGAGCGGTCCCGAACCGTCGGGTGCGGGGTCGCCGAGGACCACCTCGGCGGATTCGATGGTGCCGTCGGCGATGAAGTCGCGTCCGGCGACGAGGTCGAAGACGTGCCGGCCGGGCTCGTTGGCGCCGGTGATCCAGCGGGTGCCCTCGACGACTCGGGGGTCGAGGAGGAAACGGAGCTTCGAGGTACCCTCGAGACCGAGGAGCTGGTTGTCGAGGTTGAGGCCCGGTCCGATGTAGCCCTTGACGAGTTCCGGGTGGGCGGCGAGGTCTTCGGCGGTGGCGGCTTCGAGGTCGACTTCGCCGTTGCCGAGCATTCCTGTGCCGGCGGCGCGGTCGAGGTCGACATCACGATCGCCGGGCAGGCCGATGACGATGATCTCGCGGGTGCCGTCGGGGTGGGTGACGGCGCAGACGACGTTCTTGAGCGTATCGGCGGCGGTCCAGGCGCGGTCTTCGCGGGGGTGGTTCGCATTTGCGGCATCAACGAGGGACTCGATGGTAGGTGTGTCAGGGGTGTCCTCGACGTGAGCGGCGGGTGAGTTCTGATACGGGATCGTCTCGGGCACGATCGAGGTCACGGCCTCGACGTTGGCGGCGTATCCTCCGGGTGAGCGGACGAAGGTGTCCTCGCCGACCTCGGAGGGGTAGATGAACTCCTCGGTGCCGGAGCCGCCCATGGCTCCGGGGGTGGCCTTGACCGGCAGGCAGGGCAGGCCGAGTCGGGCGAAGGCCCGCAGGTAGGCCACGCGCATCGCTTCGTAGGAGGCGTCGAGTCCGGCGTCGTCGATGTCGAAGGAGTAGGCGTCCTTCATGATGAACTCGCGTCCGCGCAGCAGGCCTGCGCGGGGCCTGGCCTCGTCACGGTATTTGGTCTGGACCTGGAAGATCGAGAGCGGGAGGTCCTTGTAGGAGGAGTAGAGATCCTTGACGAGAAGGGTGAAGACCTCTTCGTGGGTGGGGGCGAGGATGTAGTCGTTGTCCCTGCGGTCCTTGAGGTGGAACAGATCGGGACCGAAGGCCTCCCAGCGTCCGGACTTCCGGTACGGATCGGCGGGCAGCAGTCCAGGGAAATGGACTTCCTGCGATCCGGCTGTGGCCATCTCCTCGCGCACGATGGCTTCGATCTTGCCCAGGACCTTCAGTCCCAACGGCAGCCATGTGTAGATCCCCGGGGCCGATCGGCGGATGTATCCCGCACGGTGCAGAAGTCTGTGGCTGGCGACCTCGGCTCCGACCGGGTCCTCCTTCTGGGTTCGCACAAACAGGGACGACATGCGCAGGGCCATGGGTGATACTCCTCAACTTGTCAAGACTCAGATCGAACACTATCGCACGCGAGTATCCGCACGGCAATTATGAGGCAGAACCGATCAGACCGGCGACCGAGGACAGTCATCTGGCAAGTCCGATTCTGCCGCGAGCCGACCATCGATTCGTCGAGTGATGGGCCTGGATTTCTCAGGTGATGGAAGCGAATTAGACTGGTGGGCACACACGTCCACCAGGGCCTGAGCGATTCAGGCCGATTCGCTGACCCGACCGACTCGCTGACCGATACGAAGAGCATGCCTGATTCCACTCAACTGACGCAGTTCCCGCGGCCCTCGGTCGCGGTCGACACCGCGGTCCTCTGCCCCGTCCCCCGACGTGGCCTGCACGTGCTCCTCACCCATTCCGGCGACGGCGCGTGGCAGCTGCCGGGGTCGATTCTTCGGCCCCAGGAACGACTCGCCGAGGCTGTTGCCCGGTGCCTGCGTGAAAAAGCGCGGCTCATCGATCGCGCCCCAGTTCAGCTCCATGTCTTCGACCAGCCCGATCGTGACGATCGCGGGTGGGTGATCTCCGTGGCGCACCTCGATGTGCTGTCGACGAGAGATGTGGGATTCGGAGACGCGAGTTCCCCGGAGACCGAGCCCGACCCTAAGGACGCGCGCCGGCGCAAACTGGCACCCGTGCATTCGGTCCGTGAGCTCAGCGCCGAACATCAGGAGATCGTCCGAGTTGCGGTCCACCGCCTGCGTTCGCTGCATGAGCGCACGCCCGACCCGTTCGGGCTGCTTCCGGACGAGTTCTCGCTGCGGCAGCTGCGTGAGCTGCATGAGATCGTCTCGGGAGAGGACCTGCAGGCAGACACCTTCCGCCGCACGATGCTGCCGCTGCTGGCACCCACCGGTCAGGCCGTGTCCCAGGGACGCGGCCGCCCCGCGCAGACATTCACCCGCCGCGCCGAGATCGCCCTGCGTCGCGATGCAGACATCGTGGGCCCGAGGATCGATGCTGACGATGGTGGGCACTGAGGATGGTGCTCATACGCAGCGGAGGCCGGCGCACATCGACGCAGCGGAGGCCGGCTGTGATGGACACTGAGGTAGTTGAGGTAGTTGAGGTAGTTGAGGTAGTTGAGGTAGTTGAGGTAGTGGAGGCTGACCGTGGAGATTGACCGCTCACCCGGCAAGCACGTTCGCGTGGACGTGTGGCTGTGGACGACAAGGATGTTCAAGACCCGAAACCTGGCTACTCAGGCCTGCCGTGGCGGTCACGTCCAAGTCGAGGGTCAGCGTGTCAAGGCAGCGCAGAAGGTCTCCATCGGCCAAGAGGTGCGCGTACGCAAGGCCAGCACCGAGTTCATCTGGAAGATCACCGGCTTCGTACCCACACGTCCGCAGTCATCGATCGCCGTGCAGTGCTATGAGGATCTCACCCCGCCGCCGGATCCTGCTCTGCGTGGATTCGTCCCCCGCAGAGACAAGGGCTTGGGTCGACCGACGAAGAAGGACCGCCGGGAGATGGAGAAGTTCCTGGGCGACATGGCCAAGCCTCGGAACCGAGACCGCCGAGACCCCTGAAACCGTCGCTGCCGTCTCAGCCGTCTCTGCGCCTGACGTCGTCGAGAGACGATCGCAGCCTCGAAAGCACACTCCCTGAAGTCGGCTCTCCGTTCTGAGCTCTGCTCTCGACGCGAAGCTCTGCTCTCGACGCGAAGCTCTGCTCTCGACGCGAGATTCTGCCACGCGTTGTCATTGGTCCGAGGCTGGTCGGGGGCTGGTCCGTGGCCGGTGCGGGGCTGGTCGGAGGCCGCCTTGACGCCGTCGCTGCGGCCGGTCAGTACATGATCGTGGCGAAGGTGCCGACCTGTTCGAAGCCGACCCGTGTGTACATGCGCAGGGCCACCTCGTTGTAATCATTGGCGTAGAGGCTCACAGTGGAGTGCCCGGCCGCCCTGGTCTGCGCCACGACTGCCGCCATTCCTGCAGCACCCAGACCCTGCTGCCGCACGTCGGGATGGACCCAGACGCCCTGAACCTGAACGATGCGCGGTGCCCGGATGCCGATGTCTGCTTTGAACAGCACCTGCTCGGGCTGGTCCGTCGCGGGCCAGCGTCGCACCGGGCCACCTTGGGGCAGTGTGTCCGAGATGCGGGCAAAGCAGTTCTTACCCCTGATGATGTTGCGGACGCGAGCCAGATAGCTTGACTGGCCGCCTTCGATCGGAGAGAAGCCCACCTCGTTGGTGAACATGTCGACACTGGCTGAGAACACCGCGGGCAGCTGTTCCACCGTGACCAGTCGCACCGCCTCGTCGGGTTCGATCAAGGGGTCTGAGCTGATCGCCAACAGCGGCTGCCGGTCACGGATGCCGCGGGGGCGTCCCCAGTTCAGGCGGCTGTGCAGATCGAGGATGATCTCACGGGAACCGATGAGGGAGCAGGAGTAGCGCCCATCGGCATTGAGCTTCTGCGCCAATGCCTGATTCGTTCCTGGGGTCGCAGCCACGGGAATGATGTTGCCGCCCACCCAGTAGGCTGCCACCGGCCGGTCGCCATCGAAGACACCCAGCAGGGAACCGGCGGGTGAGCCCATCTGCGCTGTACCCGTGACTTCGAGCAGCGCGATGAGGTAGACGTTCTCACACGGGTTGAGCGCGAGCAGACTCTTGAGCCAACCGGTGTGCTGATGTCCCAGACGAGTGACTCTCAGCACGGGAGAGCCTCCTTGTTCTGATCCTCACACACCGGGCAGTTTTCCGAACGGGTCGGGTATCAGCCGACGACGACGTCGGGAGATCCGGACGGGGCGTCGGACTCCGCTGCGATGCGATTGGCCTCTTCGA
The DNA here is from genome assembly GCF_016107655.1 of Brevibacterium antiquum. GTDB lineage: Bacteria > Actinomycetota > Actinomycetes > Actinomycetales > Brevibacteriaceae > Brevibacterium > Brevibacterium antiquum. Next base: position 348,763 of record NZ_JABASX010000005.1, on the reverse strand, counting down.
TGAGGGTCTCGACGATCAGGGCCTCGGGCACGGTCTTGATGACCTCACCCTTGACGAAGATCTGGCCCTTGCCGTTGCCGCTGGCCACACCGAGGTCGGCTTCGCGCGCCTCACCGGGACCGTTGACGACGCAGCCCATGACAGCGACTCGCAGAGGAACTTCCATACCTTCAAGTCCAGCTGTGACCTTGTCCGCCAACGAGTACACGTCGACCTGGGCACGTCCACAGGACGGGCACGAGACGATTTCGAGTTTGCGAGGTTTGAGGTTGAGACTCTCCAGGATCTGGTTGCCGACCTTGATCTCCTCCACGGGAGGGGCCGAGAGGGAGACGCGGATCGTGTCGCCGATGCCCTGCGACAGCAGTGTGCCGAAGGCGGTGGCGGATTTGATCGTGCCCTGGAAGGCGGGCCCGGCCTCGGTCACGCCCAGGTGCAGGGGCCAGTCGCCGCGCTCAGCGAGCATCTCGTATGCCCGAACCATGACCACAGGGTCGTTGTGCTTGACGGAGATCTTGAAGTCGTGGAAGTCGTGCTCTTCGAACAGCGATGCCTCCCACACGGCGGACTCGACGAGCGCCTCCGGAGTGGCCTTGCCGTACTTCTCCATGATCCGCTTGTCCAACGATCCGGCATTGACACCGATCCGGATCGAGGTTCCGGCGTCACTTGCCGCCTTCGCGATCTCCTTGACCTGGTCGTCGAACTTGCGGATGTTGCCGGGGTTGACACGCACAGCGGCGCAACCGGCGTCAATCGCGGCGTAGACGTACTTCGGCTGGAAGTGGATGTCGGCGATGACCGGAATCTGCGACTTCTGCGCGATCGCCGGCAGCGCCGCAGCATCATCGGGCGACGGGCAGGCCACACGCACGATGTCACAGCCCGAGGCTGTGAGCTCGGCGATCTGCTGCAGAGTGGCGTTGATGTCTGTGGTCTGAGTCGTCGTCATCGACTGGACGCTGACAGGGAAATCGGAACCGACGCCGACCTTTCCGACCTGGATCTGTCTCGTCTTCCGTCGCGGCGAGAGCACAGGAGGTGGTGGGGCAGGCATTCCGAGGTTGACCGATGTCACGAAGACAATCCCTTCATTGACGACTAGTGACCAGACTGATCGTTCGAGTCATTCATATTGTAGGACGTCAAACCGTGTCCGGGCTCCTCGACCACGGTGTGATCGCTCACCACAGCATCCTTTCGCAGGTATTGTGAAGGAAACTTGCCGTCCGATCAGAAGATCCGAGCAGAGGAGATGTCTGTGAGCCGAGGAGCTTCAATGCCGTTCACCCACCCCGATGTCCAGGCCATCGTCGGTCGCCTCGAGACTGCAGCCGATGCCCTCGCAGAGCAGGGCGGAACACTCGCCTGGGGTGTCTTTCGCCGAGGCGAGACGGGGACAGCTGCCAATGGCGACGTTCCGTACCGGATCGCGTCGATGACGAAGTCCTTCACGGCCGCCGCCATCGGTCTCCTCGCCGCCGATGGTCTGGATCTTGACAGCCCGCTGGACCGGATCATCCCCGAACTCACAGGCACTTCGATTGCCGACCGCACCTGCCGACAGGCGCTGACGATGGGCACCGGGTTCACGAAGGACGACCCTTGGGCCGATCGGGTGGAGGCGATGACGCGCACCGAACTCATCGACTACATCAAGCGCGGAGCCATCCCCATCGCCCCAGCCGATACCGGATACGAGTACTCCAACCTCGGCTACGCACTCCTCGGGCTCGTCACGGAATCCTTGACCGGGAAGTCGTTCATCGAATTCGTCACCGCCGAGGTGCTGCATCCTTTCGGTCTCAGTCGCACCGGTTTCGACGTCGCCGATTTCCCAGACCTGATGCCCGGCATCCGCATCGACCGCAACGGCGAAGGCCACCCGGCCGAACTCACCGGCCCAGGCGTCTTCTCTCCGATCGGCGGAGCCATCTCCACGGTCAACGACATCGGCACTTGGATGAATGCCCATATGGACGCCCTGGACGACCTCGACGCCTATGCGCCGGGAGCACTGCCGCGGATCCTCACGGACAACCAGCAGTCGCATCGACTCGTCGAGGTGCAGAGAAGCGAGCACCATATCGAATCCGTCAACTACGGCTTCGGCCTGCAGCCCCGTCTCGACTCCCGCTTCGGTCGCGTCGTCTGCCATTCCGGCGGCTACCCCGGGTACGGCTCGCACATGCGCTGGCTCCCAGACCTGGGCCTGAGCATCGTCGTGTTGGGCAATACGACGTACTACCCGGCCGAAAGCACCGTCAGAGACGCCGTCGACGCCGGCTGGGCCGCGGCCACGGGCGATCCCGGTCTGCGGCTGACACGCACATCCACCTCGGTGCCGGCGCCTCACCACCTCGTCGCACCCGAACAGTCCGCGACCGTGCTGCGGGCAGCGAACCTGGTCATCGACTTCGACGAGAGCGTCGCCGACGAACTCTTCACCGTCAACATGGACCTCGACGAGCCCCGTGCCGAACGCCGTGAACGATTCGACGCGTGGAGACACGAGCTGCAGCTGACTCAGCCCTTCACACCTGACGATGTCACCATGACGACTCCGCTGAAGGGGACCGTGACTGTTTCTGACTCGCGGACCGGAGGAGAAACCGACTCGGCGAACACGATTGCGACGATCACGACGGCGACGATCACGGTGAGCTTGGACCACCTCGGCGAGGTGCAGACGATCTCGCTGAGCAGCTGAGGGTGCCTCTCCGGAGCCTGCCTACCCGGAGTTGAAGATCGCGTCGAGCGTGACGGGTTTGACGAGGTCGACGTAGACGAGCAGCGCCGTCATGCACAGCATCAGACCGATGACGACGTAGGTCAGAGGCAGCAGCCGGGCCGTGTCGAAGGGGCCGATCTTGCCGCGCCCACGGATCTTGTTGATCTGCCGGCGGGCGCCCTCGTAGAGGCCCACTGCGATGTGTCCGCCGTCGAGCGGCAGCAGCGGAATCATGTTGAAGGCGAACAGGAAGATGTTGAGTGATCCCAACATGCCCAGCCCCACCTGGGCTTTGTCGACGATCTGGAGCTGGTCCGTCGATACGATCTCGCCGGCTATCCGGCCGACTCCGACCATCCCGACCAGACCCTCGGCGTCACGTTCCTTCGAACCGGTGGCCACCTCGGCGATGTCGACGAGCTTGACCGGCAGGGTCACGATGGCGTGGAAGACGCCGCTGACCTGATCCCAGACTGCACCGGGGAACTCGTTCAGCGGCAGCGCCTGACGCTCTTGGACGGGACCGACGCCGAAGAATCCCTCGGTCACGGTCTGCGGTGTGCCGTCGGCGTTCATCACGGGCTGTCCGCTGTCATCGACACGGGCCTGCTCATGGGCGATGATCGGGACGTTGACGTTCTGAGTGCGACCATCGCGGGTGAACTCCACGTCGACCCGCTGGCCGGCATGGTCCTTGATAACGCTGGAGAGTTCGTCCCAGCTGTCGGTGGAGACGCCGGCGACAGAGGTGATGTCATCGCCTGGTTTGATTCCGGCTTCCCATGCGGGGGTGAGCCGATCATCGTCCTGACAGCTCTTCTTCTGGTCCGCGGGACGCTCCGCTGCTTCAGAGGCGGGAACCGCGCATTCGACGACGGTCTGCACCGTGGTCGTCGGGGTCATGATCCCGATGCCGATAAGTGAGATCGCCATGATGATGATCCCGAGAACGAGGTTGACCAGGGGGCCTGCGAACATCACGACGAGCCGTTTGGGCACGTTCAGGGCGTAGAAGGTCCGGTGCTCCTCCCCCGGTTCGATCTCCTGGTTCGAGTAGTCCCGGGCATCGGCCATCGTGTTCTCGAACAGGCGCCCGCGCCGCTGCCTCCGCGGTCGGCTGGGAACATCGGTGGCGAGGTCGGTGTCGGCGGTTCCCTCAACCGCACCATCGCCGAGGTGGTCATCGCCGAGCGCGTCGTCAGCGTGCTGGGCAGCACCGCCGGAGGTCGAGCCGGCCCGGCGCGTCGTCGCCTTGAGCGGAGGGTACATTCCCGGCATGGCGATGAATCCGCCCAGAGGAAGTGCCTTGATGCCGTATTCCGTCTCGCCGCGGCGGAAGGAGAAGACCGTTGGGCCGAAGCCGACCATGTAATGGGTGACCTTGACTCCGAACTTCTTCGCCGGTGTCAGATGGCCGAGCTCGTGGAGTCCGATCGAGATTGAGATCCCGATCAGGAACAGGACGATCCCGATGATGTAGAGGACGATTGTCATATCAGGAGCCGCCGAGGTTCGTGCCCTGTGCGGACGCGGTCTGGGCTCTCAGGTCCTCACGGGCGAACTCGCGAGCCCAGGCGTCGGCGGCGAGGACGGTCTCGACGGTGTGCTCGGCGGCGGGTTCGTGGGCCTGCAGTGCCCGTTCGATTCCCTTGTCGATTCCGGTGAACGGGATCTCACCGCCGACGAAGGCTTCGACGAGGATCTCGTTGGCGGCATTGAACACCGCGGGGAAGCTCTTCCGCTTCCGTCCTGCCTCAACGGCCAGGCCCAGTGCCGGAAAGGCGATGTGGTTGACGGGTTCGAAGGACCAGTGCATCGGCTGTCCCCAGTTGTTGGCCACCGCCCCGGATGCCAGCCGCCGAGTCTGACCGTCACTCTGAGTGCCGAGGGCATAGGCGATGGGCAGGCGCATGTCCGGCGGGGAGATCTGCGCAATCGTCGAGGCGTCGCTGAACTCGACCATCGAGTGGATCTGGGACTGCGGGTGGACGACGACTTCGATGTGGTCGAAGTCGATGTCGAAGAGGAGGTGGGCCTCGATGACTTCGAGGCCCTTGTTGACCAGGGTCGCGGAGTTGATGGTGATCATCGAGCCCATCGACCAGGTGGGGTGTTTGAGTGCCTGAGCCGGGGTGACACGGCGCAGCGCATCGCGGGTCATGCCGCGGAACGGTCCGCCGGAGGCGGTGATGACGAGCTTGCTCACCTCGCCGTGGGTGCCCGAGCGCAGGGCCTGGGCGATCGCGGAGTGCTCACTGTCGACGGGAATCAGGGCGGCTCCGGTCCGGGCCGCAGCATCGAGGACGATCGAGCCGCCGATGATCAGAGACTCCTTGTTGGCCAGCGCGACGTCGGTGCCGCGGTCGAGGGCGGCCAGGGTCGCACCGAGTCCGGCGGCTCCGGTCACCGCGTTGAGGACGATGTCGGCAGCTGCCCCAGCGACCACCTCGGCGGCATCGGGGCCCACGTGGATCTCACGGACGGGATCACTGATCCCGCGTTCACCTGCGGCCTGCTCCAGACGCCGCCGGATCTCGCTCGGGCCGCCCTCAGGTGGGCTGGTGAGACCGATGACGGGGACCGAGAATTCGAGGGCTTGGACGACCAGCGCATCGAGTTGGGTTCCGGCAGCGAGGCCGATGACCTCGAAGTCCGCTGCGTTCTCTGTCAGGACATCGAGGGCCTGGGTACCGACCGAACCAGTCGAGCCGACTACAATGATTCTACGTTTGCTCACGCCTACCGATAATGCCAAAGTTCTCTGGGAAATGACTCGACATCGGTGTCATCGGCGACGTGAGATATGCAATGCGAATCAAAGGCGAGAGAGGTTTTTATGAGTGCAACGCTGAGCCCCGACGACATTCTGGGATTGGATTCGGTCTTCGAGGAAGATGACCTCGAGTTCGCGTCGATCGTCAAGAAATGGCTTGATGAGAACGTCCGCGACAAGATCGGCGACTACTTCCTCGATGCCACGATCCCCGCCCGAGAGCTCGCGGAGGGACTCGGCGAACTCGGCCTCCTCGGCATGCACCTCGACGGCTACGGATGCGGCGGATCCACCGCCACCCAGTACGGCCTGGCCTGCCGGGAGCTCGAAGCCGTGGACTCGGGTCTGCGCTCGCTCGTATCGGTCCAGGGATCATTGGCCATGTTCGCCATCCACCACTTCGGCTCCGAGGCGCAGAAGGAAGAATGGCTGCCGAAGATGGCTGCAGGCAAGGCCATCGGCTGCTTCGGTCTGACCGAACCGGACGTCGGCTCCGACCCCTCGGGCATGAAGACGACCGCGAAGAAGGACGGATCCGATTGGATCCTCAACGGCGCGAAGATGTGGATCACGAACTCCCCCGTCTCCGATGTCATGGTCGTCTGGGCCAAGACCGAGGAGACCGATTCCAAGGGCAAGCCCGTTGTCAGAGGATTCGTCGTCCCCAGCGACACTGAGGGCGTCCAGACGCCGGAGATCCGCCGCAAGATCTCACTGCGTGCCTCGATCACCGGCGAGATCGTCCTCGACAACGTGCGCCTGCCCGAAGACGCCATGCTGCCCAAAGCCAAGGGCTTGAAAGGTCCGCTGTCATGCCTGTCCGAGGCCCGCTACGGAATCGTCTTCGGCGTCACCGGCGCTGCCCGCGACGCCCTGCAGTCCGCGCTGGAGTACACCGGGACCCGCATTCAGTTCGACCGTCCGCTGTCTTCGTTCCAGATCAGCCAGCAGAAGCTCGCGAAGGCCTTCGGCCAGTACTCGCAGATCACCCTGCTCGCTGCCCACCTGGGTAAGCTCAAGGACTCGGAGCAGGGCGTGCGTCCCGAACAGATCAGCCTGGGCAAGATGGTCAACGTCGACACGGCGATGAACGTGTGCCGTGACCTGCGCGCACTCTTCGGCGGTTCGGGCATCACGAGCGAATACCCACCACTGCGCCATGCCGTCAACCTCGAGACGGTGCTCACCTATGAGGGCACCCACGAGGTCCATCAGCTCACGCTGGGCCGCAGCCTCACCGGAATCAACGCCTTCGCCAACTGACGCTCACGCGCTGCGGCTGCAGCAGCGGCAGCAGGGGCGCCGCGCTTGCTCTCAGTGCCGGACAGCAACCGCTTGCCGGAAGTGTGTACGTAGAGCACAAATGCTGTACTCCCACACTTCCGGCAAGCGGTTGCCGTCGTTGCGCGGGCACAACTGTCGGGCGTCAGGTGCCGGGTACAACTGCCGGGCCTCAGGCGTCAGGCGCCGGGCACTACTGCCGGGCGCTTGGCACAACTGTCGGGCGTCAGGTGAGGTCGTGTGGCCTGCTGGCCCCGGTCACCGCAGCTCGAGCACAGTGGTCTGCGAGTCATCGCCGAGGAGGCAACTGGCGCTGAGTCCCCGGGTCTCTGCGAAGTCAGCGGCCGTGTGCTGCTGTTCGCGGCCGAGTTCGATGAGCAGCACCCCTCCCGGGGCCAACCACTCGCCTGAGTCCCGGATGAGGCAGCGCACGAGGTCCAAACCGTCAGCTCCTCCGAACAGCGCTGTCGGTGCCTCATGCTCGATCGCCTCTCTGGGAAGGAACTCCGCAGCAGCGTCGGGAACATAGGGCGGGACTGCGGAGATGACATCGAAGCTGCCCAGCAGAGACTGCGGCAGACCCTCCAGACATGTGAGTCGGTGGCAGTCGGCGCCGGGTCCGACGTTCTTGCGTGCACACTCAAGCGCCGTATCGTCATGATCGCCGAGGTGGATCTGCGTTTCCGGCAGTGCCCGGGACACCGTGGTAGCCACCGGCCCCACTCCACAGAAGGCTTCGAGGAACTGTGCCCCAGCCCCGGCTGCCTCCACGGCGCGCATCGTCGCCTTCGCCAGCAGTGCGGTTCTCTGCCGAGGCACGAACACGCCGGGTGCGACGTGTAGTCGCTGCCCCGCGAATTCGACCCATCCGACTATCTGCTCGAGAGGTTCGCCGGCAACTCGGCGGGCGATGAGTTCGGCCAGGAGGCCATTGCTCTTCTGAGCTGCGAGGCCGGGCGATCTCGCCACGTGCGCAGAGGACGTCGCAGCATCGATGAGGATGCGGGCTTCGTCTTCGGCGAAGACGCACCCTGCCGCGCGCAGTCGGGCCGCCACCGTGGGCTGGTCGAGCTGCGCAGATTCGTGTGAAGCGGAGGCGTCAGGCCTCAGCGAGAATCTCCCGGGTCAGCCACTCGAGGCTCGATCGTGCGTCGAGGGACTTCTCGTCGGTGTGGATGAGAGCCTGGTCGGGTGTCAGTGCGACCACTTCTGTCGGCTCGACTCGTGAGTCTCTCATCGCCTGATCGAGGTTCGCTGTCTCCCCCGCGATCGCGATTCCCACGCCTTCGAAGCGTGAGCGGATGGCCTTGACCGACGCCCGTCCCGATTCGACGGGTGGTGCTTCGATCGGGTGGACGAACACCGTGGTGGTGTCTGTTGTGCTGTCGTCGGCGGCGGGTTCGGAGCGTACATCGATGCTCAGTCCGATGCGGACGGCACCGAGGATGCTCAGCGCCCGCGAGATCGGCGGCACATCCTCGGCGATGAGGATCCGTTCGCCTTCGCTGCCGGTGATCCCCATGGCACGGAGGACACCGGCGAACTTCGCGCTCCGATCCAGCACCTCGGCGCGGTCGAGCTCATCGGGTTTCGACAGTGCTCTGATCAGCCGCGGATCGGTGACTTCGCGGCCATCGACCAGTGGTCTGTCCGGAGTCGGACCGGTCAGGACGATGTCATCGGCGCCGCCCATGACGATCGGGTAGTCGAGCAGCTCGAACACAGGGTTGAGTGTGCCTGAGGACGTGTCGCTTGGCTGTTCGAAGTAGTGGAAATCAGTCAACGGAGGCCATCACCTCGACGACGCGGTCGATGAAGGCATCGACTTGGTCCTCGTCGTAGGCCTTGTTGCCCTTGGCCGTCTTGAACAGGACACGGCGAACCTGGTCGACGCTCATCGCGACTCCCTGCGTGAAGTAGGCGTTGACCTTCTCGCACATGTCATCGACCTGTTCGATGTCGTAGCCGATGACGCCGGGGGCCGGATTGTCGAAGTGCTCACCGGGTTCGCGGACCAGACGTCCCCGCAGGGACGCGGCCACACGTGTCAGTTCCGATACCCAGGCATCTTGGCCCGACTGTGCGATGAGGCGGTCACGTGCCTGTTTGGCGAAGGCGTCTTCGAGTCGGTCGAGTGCGGCATCGACGACGGCGACGTGGTATCCCTTGCGCACCAGATCGAAGCCGACCGTGCGCACCGCCCGGGAGTCGAGGTCGCCGGGCTGTGGGGTGGGACGTTCGAAGGATTCGCGCGCACGTTTGAAGAAGCTGTCGACCTGTTTCGGGTCGTAGCCGTTCTTCCATCCGGACATTCGGGGGAAAGTCGTGTCCGCCATGTTGCCTCCAGAAGCGAATCGTGCGTATTGGTCATTTCCACCATGATAAATGGCGGACGCGGAAAATGCGTGTTCGCGACTTCTCAGTCGGCTGCAGCGAGCTGTCCGCAGGCTCCGTCGATGTCCGAGCCGCGGGTATCGCGGATGGTCGTGGGGATCCCCTGGTCGATGAGCCGGCGCACGAATTCGTCTGCCACCTCCGGTTCCGACGCGGTCCACACGGAGCCCGGAGTCGGGTTGAGCGGAATCGGATTGACGTGGACCCAGCCGCGACCGCGAGCGTTGAGCTTCTTCGCCAGCAGCTCTGCCCGCCAGGGGTGATCGTTCATGTCCTTGATGAGCGCGTATTCGATGCTCACGCGACGTCCCGTCACCTGGTAGTAGTTGTACGCGGCGTCGATGGCCTCATCGGCCTTCCACCGGGTGTTGACCGGGATCATCTCATCGCGCAGCTCATCATCGGGTGCGTGGAGGCTGAGGGCGAAGGTGACGGGGATGTCCTCGGCCGCGAGCTTGTTGATGCCCGGGACCAGGCCGACCGTGGAGATGGTGATGCGGCGGGCCGACATTCCCAGTCCCTGCGGTGCGGGTTCGACGAACCGGCGCACCGCGTTCATCACTCGCTTGTAGTTGGCCAGTGGCTCACCCATGCCCATGAAGACGATGTTGGAGACCCGTTCGGGTCCCGTCGCCGAGGTGGTCGTGTCCGATGCGTCGACCGTGGCCTCAGAGGTCTCGCCCTGGTCCTCATCGGATTCGGCACCGAGCGCTGTCTCCCCCTCCGCCGGCATGTCCCCTGAGGGTGCCGGTGCGAGTTCGCCGGCGGCGATGACCTGGTTGGCACGGATGACCTGTTCGACGATCTCGGCCGCGGACATATTGCGTGTCAGACCCTGCTGCCCTGTCGCGCAGAAGGGACAGTTCATGCCGCAGCCGCACTGGCTGGAGACGCACAGGGTGACGCGGTTGCGATAGCGCATCAGCACCGATTCGACGAGCGCGCCGTCGTAGAGACGCCACAGGAATTTGATCGTGTCGCCGTTGGCGGTTCGCAGACGACGAACCTCGGTCAGGAGATGGGGGAAGAACCGTTCCTGCAGGTCCGCCCGCAGGTCCTTGGGCAGGTCCGTCATGGACTCGACGTCGGTCTGGTAGTGCGAGAAGTAGTGGGTCGAGATCTGCTTCGCGCGGAAGGCGGGCAGTCCCATCTCCTTGACCGCGTCGATGCGTTCGTCCATCGTCATGTCGGCCAGATGCTGCTTCGGCTGACTGGCTCGCGGAGATTTGAAATTGAGCAGCGGACGGCCATCACGCGTCGGTGTCTTCGACGTCGTGCCGTCTGCGTGTTCGACGACGGGCCGGGTCTGCCTGTTACCTGCTTGAGAACTCACTCGTCCATTGTCTCATGAGAGCAATTCTCGTGGGGTGTGTGCGCCGCCACGGCAGATGGGTGAGGGCCATCGGCGCGTGAGGGACGCCGATACGAGTCGGATCGCAGCGGATCAGAGATAGCCGGGCAGAACCGAGAACATCACCAGAGCAACCGGTGCGGTGGGCAGGATCGAATCGAGTCGGTCCATGACACCGCCGTGACCTGGCAGCAGAGTTCCCATGTCCTTGAGGTCGAGATCGCGTTTGATCATCGATTCGCTGAAGTCGCCGAGCGTGGCGAAGGCTGGGATGACGACTCCGAAGACCAGTCCGGTCCAGAACGGAGCATCGAAGAGAGTCAGCGCCAGGGTCGTCGCGACTGCTGCGGCGAAGACCACCGAGCCGATGTAGCCCTCCCACGACTTCTTCGGGGAGATCCTCGGGGCGATCGGGTGCTTGCCCCAGAGGACGCCGAAGACGTAGCCGCCGGTGTCCGAGGCCACCACGCTGGCGAGGAACAGGATGACGTAGAGATTGCCGTCGGGTTGGGTCAGCAGGTACACGACGAAGCAGGCCATGAGTCCGACATAGGTCAGCGCGAACAGGGACAGCGAGACATCTTTGACCGCGTTCTTGCGTCGCTCGACCATGGTGAAGAGCATCACCGCGCCGGCGCTGGCGGCGAAGGTCACCCACAGTGCCTCGCGGCCGCCGACGAAGGTCGCGAGCACCATACAGGCGGCCGAGACCATGGTCGGTATCCGCGACACGAGTGATCCCGAACGCGACAGTGCGTTGGCCAGTTCCCACATCGCGGCGACGATGGCGATGAGGATGATGAAGAGGAAGGAGATCGGGAAGACGATGAGGGAGGCCAGGACGATTCCGCCGATGAGCAGCCCGATGCCGATCGCAGCCGGCAGGTTCCGTCCGGCCTTCCCGTAGTCCTTCTCTGCCACCTCGGGGACGTTCTGCCCGGTCTCCGCGGCAGAGTTGGTCGCCGCGGCCGGGTTGGTCTCCGGATCTTTCGGCGAGTAGTCCTTGCCGGAGTTGCGCAGGTCCCTGCGCTTCGGGAATGGGGCGTCAGACCCTGACGTATACGGAACCGGATCCGGCCCCCCGAGGGGAGCCGGATCTGACGCTGGGTTGTCTGGCCCGGTCAACGAAATCATCAGACCTCGAGGAGCTCAGCTTCCTTCTGGGACAGAAGCTTGTCGACATTGTCGACCTTGCTCTTCGTCAGATCGTCGAGTTCGGAGATTCCGCGTGCGACTTCGTCCTCACCGGCCTCGCCGTCCTTCTTGATGCGCTCAAGGGTCTCCTTGGCGTGACGACGGATGTTGCGGATCGACACCTTGCCGTCTTCGGCCTTGCCCTTGACGATCTTCACGTATTCCTTGCGGCGTTCCTCGGTGAGTTCCGGGAGCACCACGCGGATGACGTTGCCGTCGTTGGCGGGGTTGGCGCCGATGTCCGAATTGCGCAGAGCAGTCTCAATGTCGCCCAGCGCTCCCCGGTCGTAGGGAGTCACGAGGATCGTGCGGGCTTCCGGGGTCTGGAATGAGGCCAGCTGCTGCAGCGGGGTCGGCGCACCGTAGTATTCGATCTCGATGGAAGCGAACAGCGCGGGGTTGGCGCGGCCGGTGCGGATGGACGAGAAGTCCTCCTGTGTGAATTCCACGGCCTTGTCCATTTTCTCTCTGGCCTCTGCCAGTGTTTCTTCAATCACGACTCACTCTTTCCGTCGATGGGAGCTTTGGGTTCATTCTATGGGTCATAGCTCACGAATGCCGCACTCGATTGATCCAGGGAGAGTCCTGGATTTCGTCTGAGGAGGTGTTTCGAGGCGCTGAGTGCCCAGGGCAATGTGCCCTGGGGCTTTATTTGACTACGGTGCCGATCTTGTCGCCGACAATCGCCTTGCGCAGATTGCCTTCGCCTTCCATGCCGAAGACGTGCATCGGCAGCTTGTTGTCCATGCAGAGGGAGAATGCGGTTGCGTCAACGACCTTGAGACCCTTCTGCAGCGCCTCCTGGTAGGTGATCTCGCTGATCTTCTCTGCTGTGGGGTCGATGTTCGGGTCGGCGGTGTAGACGCCGTCGACGCCGTTCTTGGCGATGAGGACTTCGTCGGCGTGGATTTCCAGGGCACGCTGCGCGGCAACGGTGTCGGTGGAGAAGTACGGCAGTCCAGCTCCGGCGCCGAAGATGACCACCCTGTTCTTCTCCATGTGGCGCATGGCCCGGCGCGGAATGTAGGACTCGGCGACCTGGGACATGGGGATCGCAGTCTGAACCCGGGTATCGACGCCGGTCTGTTCGAGGAAGTCCTGCAGTGCCAGACAGTTCATCACGGTGCCGAGCATGCCCATGTAGTCGGCGCGCGTGCGGTCCATGCCCCGCTGGGACAGCTCTGCTCCGCGGAAGAAGTTTCCGCCGCCGACGACGATGCTGACTTCCACCTCGTCGACGGTGGGGGCAACTTCTCTGGCGACAGCGGCGACGACATCGGGATCGACTCCGATCTTTCCTCCGCCGAACACCTCGCCCGAGAGCTTGAGGAGCACACGGCGGCGATGGGTGCGGACTGGTCTGCTGGCGTAGCTGGATTCGTGAACCGGGGTGGATGTCATTTAGTCCTTCTTCCGTCTGGGCAGGTAGGAGCCCGGATGAGTCGTCGGTGCCAGTGTAGCGAAAACGGGGCCGGACCGAATGGTCCGACCCCGTCAGCCGCTTATGAGTTCACTCTCAAGCGAGACGACTGTTGGGCGGGTCGGAAAGCGACTCGCTCAACGGTCAATGGTGTTTCAGGCTCCGACGCGGAAACGCAGGAATCCGGTGGCCTTGACGCCGGCAGCTTCGAGGACCTTGCTCACGGACTGCTTGGGATCCTTGGCGAATCCCTGGTCGAGCAGGCAGTTCTCCTTGAAGAAGCCGTTGACGCGGCCTTCGATGATCTTGGGCAGAGCCTTCTCAGGCTTGCCTTCGTTCTTCGCGGTGTCCTCAGCGATGCGACGTTCGTTCTCCACGAGGTCAGCAGGGACCTCGTCACGGGAGAAGTACTTCGGGCTCATCGCTGCGATGTGCACGGCGACGTCGTGTGCGACAGTTGCGTCGTCACCTTCGTATGCCAGCAGGACGCCCACCTGAGGGGGCAGGTCCTTGTTCGTGCGGTGCAGGTAGGACTCGACGTTTGCGCCTTCGAGACGTCCGACGCGACGAAGGGCAACCTTCTCGCCCAGGGTCGCACCGCTTTCGGTGATGAACTCCGAGACGGGCTTGCCGTCCTTCGTGGACTCGAGGACAGCCTCGGCCGAATCAGCGTTTTCGGCAACGGCCAGGGCCAGAACTTCGTCGGCGAGTGCAACGAAGGGATCGGACTTCGCAACGAAGTCGGTCTCCGAGTTGAGCTCGATCATCGTTCCGACGCCGCCGTCGATCTGTGTGGCCACGAGGCCGTCGGAGGTGGAGCGACCTTCACGCTTGGTGGCGCCCTTGAGGCCCTTCACACGGAGGAACTCGATGGCCTTCGACTGATCGCCGTCAGCTTCGTCAAGAGCCTTCTTGACATCCATCATTCCGGCGCCGGTCTTCTCGCGCAACGCCTTGATATCAGCGGCAGTGTAGTTTGCCATTCTTTCTCCTAAAAGTTGGTGGAGTTAAAGGAAATCAGGACTCTGTGGACTCGGTGGAGTCTGCAGCAGCTTCTGCGGCAGGTGCTTCGGTCGCCTTGTCAGCGGCCTCAGCAGCGGCCTCAACTGGAGGCTCGTCGGTCGCCTCTTCAGCCGCAGCAGCGGCGTCAGCGGCCGGCTTCTCAGCAGCGTCTGCAGCTGGAGCGGCAGCTTCCTCAGAGGCAGGAGCGTTGCCCTCGAGCAGTTCACGTTCCCACTCAGGCATCGGTTCGACGGCGGAGACGTTCTTCTCTCCGCTGTCGTCGTCCGAGGAGTGGCGGGCGATGAGGCCCTCTGCAACTGCGTCGGCGATCACGCGGGTCAGCAGGGACACCGAGCGGATGGCGTCGTCGTTGCCCGGGATCGGGTAGTTGACGTCGTCAGGGTCGCAGTTGGTGTCGAGGATCGCGATGACCGGGATGCCCAGCTTGCGTGCTTCGTCGACAGCAAGGTGTTCCTTCTTGGTGTCAACGATCCAGACAGCAGAAGGGGTCCGCTGCATGTCGCGGATACCGCCGAGGGTCTTTTCCAGCTTGTCCTTCTCGCGACGGAGAATGAGCAGTTCCTTCTTGGTGTGCGAAGAACCTGCAACGTCGTCGAAGTCGATCTCTTCGAGTTCCTTCAGGCGGCGCAGGCGCAGCGAGATGGTCTGGAAGTTGGTGAGCATACCGCCGAGCCAACGCTGGTTGACGTAGGGCTGTCCCACGCGCTTGGCCTGTTCGGCGATCGATTCCTGTGCCTGCTTCTTTGTGCCGACGAAGAGGATCGAGCCACCGTGGGTCACGGTTTCCTTGACGAATTCGAATGCAGAGTCGATGTAGCCCAGCGACTTCTGCAGGTCGATGATGTAGATGCCGTTGCGCTCGGTGAAGATGAAACGCTTCATCTTCGGGTTCCAACGACGGGTCTGGTGTCCAAAGTGAACGCCGCTGTCGAGCAGCTGGCGGATGGTGACGACGGCCATGCCGACGCCCTCCTTTCTCTTGCGCCCGAAGGCGCTTTTACGTCAGTGCTGTCCGTCGGCTTTGAGCCGTCGGCAACAGTGACCTTTTCGGTTGATTCCTGGTATTCGGTTCATCCGCCCCACAAATTCGCCCTCGCGGACTATTTGCACCATGGGATGGAGAAGAAATCGAATACGCGTAGTCAGAAGACACGCTTCTGCTGAGGCCATCCTATCCCCGTTGCCCAAGGCTTTTCCAATCGATCCGGCACCTGCCGAATGGGCTGCATCACACCCTGCCCGGCATTTGGCCCGCTCTGGACAGGAGATCTCGTTCGACTCATGTCCGCTGAGGTGTGGATATCCTGATCCCCACCGTGGTTCATCTGCACCGAGGGTGCGCCCGGCCGTTCAGTTTCAGCACCTCCGCACCTGTCTGATCAGGCGCTGCGCTTCGCCACTTACTCGTTGTCTCCTGTGGATCGCCACACCACTTGTGTTCGTTTCACCTGTGCACGTCAGTGGGTCGTCCACAGGCGCTGTCCGTGCGCCTGACATCTCGAAGCGACCGGGCTTCCATGGGTTCATGGACTTCTTCGTCGATTCTCCTCACTCCGTCCGCTCCACCTCGGTTCGATCACGGCCGGCATCATCGTGGCTTCGACTTATTGCTGCAATGGCTCTGATCGTCTTGGCCCTCACCTTCGCCGAGGTGGGGGCACCGGGCCGGACGGCAGCTGCCGAACCAGCGTCCGAGGCCCAACCCACGTGGGTCTCGCCCGTCCCTGCGATGGAGATCACCGAGGCTTTCGATCCGCCCTCAGAGGCATGGCTGGCGGGACACCGTGGCATCGATGTGCTCACGGTCAGTGGTGAACCGGTACGTGCGCCCGCTGCAGGCACCATTCGCTTCCGCGGCTCTGTGGCCGGGGCCGCGACCATGAGCATCGAAACGGACTCCGGATACGTCATCTCTTTCCAACCGGCTGAGTCGACGCTGGAGATAGGTGAGGCGTTTTCCGCCGGTGCGGAGATAGCAACAGTTGCCGAAGGCAGTCACTGCGACGAATCGTGCCTGCACATCGGTGTCTGGAAGTCAGCAGGTGCGAAGAAGTACATCGACCCGGCAGGCTTCTTCGGGCAGGAGCAGTCGATCCTCCTGCCGCTGTCACGCAAACCGGCAGAGGAACACACCGGGGGCTCCACGACATCAGGAGCAGGTGCCTGGGGTGGACATCGCAATGGTCGAATCCCCGCCGCTGCAATGTGCGCGTTGAAGTCGGCACCCGGACAGATGCTGCGCTGTGATGCCCAAGCGGCCTTCGACCGGATGTCCCACGCCTATGAAGCCAGATTCTCGACTCCGATCTCCGTGACGGATGCCTACCGTGACTATGACACCCAGGTCATCCTGAAGAGGCGCAAGGGTCGGATGGCAGCGACTCCCGGAACCTCGAATCACGGTTGGGCGCTGGCCGTCGACCTAGGAGGCGGAATCAACTCCTTCGGCACCGCCGAACACCAGTGGATGCGTGCCAACGCACCGAAGTTCGGATGGATCCATCCCGGTTGGGCCCGTCAGAGCGGTTCGCTGCCTGAGCCGTGGCACTGGG
This sequence comes from Brevibacterium antiquum, assembly GCF_016107655.1. Classification (GTDB taxonomy): domain Bacteria; phylum Actinomycetota; class Actinomycetes; order Actinomycetales; family Brevibacteriaceae; genus Brevibacterium; species Brevibacterium antiquum. The sequence goes on along the minus strand of NZ_JABASX010000005.1, from coordinate 332,044 downwards.
AATTCCGAAAGTGAAGCCCCCAGCGGGTGAGATCAGGCCCGGGGGTGGGCCTGCCGATAGGTTTCCTGCAACCGCTGCATCGAAACATGAGTGTAGATCTGCGTGCTGCTCATAGTCGAGTGCCCCAGCAGCTCCTGGATCTGTCGCAGGTCCGCTCCCCCGTCAAGCATGTGCGTAGCCGCCGAGTGCCGCAGCCCGTGCGGGCCGATATCGGGGGCGCTGGGATCATCGGAGCCGTACCGATGAACGAGTTCTCTGACCTGTCTGGCTCCGATTCGTCCGCCTCTCACACCAAGGAAGAGCGCATCACCGCTGGCGTTCGAGACCAAGGTCTCGCGCAGTGTCAGCCATTGCTGCAATGCCGACTGGGCTGGTTTGCCGAAGGGGACGCGTCGTTCCTTGTTCCCCTTGCCCAGGACAGTGATCATCGAGCGCTGATGGTCAACGTCGCTGCGGTTCAGCCCGGTCAGCTCTGATACGCGCACTGCCGTGGCGTAGAGCATCTCCAGGATGGCTGCGTCCCTGGCCCACTTAGCTGCGTCAATTGGATCGCTGCTGTCAGCCTCGGTGTGAGCAGCACGCTCCCGGGACACAAGATCGGCAGCCTGCTGAGGTTTGAGGACGGTGGGAAGACGAGAGTCCTTCTTGGGAGTCCGCAGGCGCGCCGCCGGATTGTTCGTCAGTCCCTGGTGGTTCACGCAGTAGGCGAAAAAGGACTTCACGGCTGCGATCTTCCGGGCCACGGTCGATTTCGCCGCTCCGGCATCGTCGAGGGTGATCAGCCACGAACGCAGATCGTTGAGATCGATGTCGCCCACACTGGGCTCGGAGGTGATCGCTCGGGTGCGGGCAGCCGGCGAGTGGGCCGCGTGGTCGAAGAAGTCTGTGACATCTGAGATGTAGGCCCGCGAGGTGTGGGCGGAGACGTCGCGTGATCTCAGGTGGTCGGCATAGCCGGACACCACCTCGGCGATGGTCATGGGAGGGGTCACAGCCCCAGGTTACGCGATCGCCCGGGCCACGCGGTGGACCTTCACTCAGCGGCTCCTTAACGAGGACTCATCTCGTTCTGCTTCGACATCTCATCACTGTCTGCCTCAAAGAGTCATTTCTGCTCAAAGAATCATTTCTGTCTGCGCAGTTTGACCCAGCCGGAATCGCGGCGAGCGCTCAGACCGGCGAGTTCGAGGACTGCGAGCGCGGAGAGTGTGTTCGGCACTGTCAGTCCAGCCCGAGCCGCCACGGTTCCGACATCCAGCGCCTTGGTCGCCGAGAGCACATTGAGGCAGATCTTCTCTCGTTCGGCGAGGTCATCGATCGGATCTGCCGGCGACCGGCCCGGTCCCTCGGAGTGGAGGCGCGGGCCTTCGGACAGGGGGCGCGGGTCTTCGAATGGAAGGCTACCGTCGTCAAACAGCTTCGGTTGGGCCTCACTGATGAGTTCGATGACGTCTTCGCAGCTGGTCACCAACTCCGCTTCATGGTGCCGGATGAGTCTGTGGGTGCCCGTCGACGACGCCGAATACACGGATCCAGGGAATGCCGCGACTTCACGTGAAAGCTCGAGTGCGTGCCGGGCGGTATTGAGTGCTCCGCTGCGCCAACCGGCCTCGACGATGACGGTGACCTGGGACGAGGCGGCGATCAGACGGTTGCGGAGCAGGAAGCGGTGTCGCATCGGAGTCATCCCGGGAGCGGTTTCGGACACGATCGCTCCACACTCAAGCACTTGGTGGAACAGTTCGGTGTTGGCCGCCGGATAGAACCGGTCGACTCCCCCAGCCATGAAGGCAATCGTGGTGCCGTCGCGGGCGATGGCTGCCCGGTGGGCGGCCGCATCGATCCCGAATGCTCCGCCGGAGACGATGGTCAGGCCCCTCGCTGCCAGATCCCAGGCCAGGTCTGAGGCACATTTGGTGCCGTAGTTGCTGGCCGCTCGTGCTCCAACGATAGCGGCTGCCCGTTGCAGCGCTGCGTTCAGTCGTGCCTTGCCCCTGACCCACAGTCCCAGTGGTGCCGCCGGTCCGAGGTCGCTCAGAGCAGTCGGCCATTCGTCGTCGCTGGGGATGACGAGCCGCCCGCCCAGTCTCTGCACTGCCTCGAGGTCGCGATGTCCCTGCGCATCCTCGCCTCGCACGGCCCACCGGTCGAGTGCCTCTCCGAGCTGTCCGCTGCCCGCGACCACGTTCACGATCGGCGTCAGGCTGTCGGCGGCCTCGGCCGCCGATGATGTTCCAGCTGCCACGGCCCGGATCAGTTTGAGCACTGCTATCGGACCGATCTCGTCAACGAGTCCTGTGAGCAGTCCGTCGCCGGGTTCGCCGATCCTCAGCAGGGCGGCCACAGCCGCTCGAATGTCTCCACTCTCGTCGTCAATAATGTCGTCGTCCTTAATATCGTCGTTCATGAGTCCTGTGTCCTCAGAGCCAGCGCCGTCGTGATCTTGTCCGGTGTCGGCGCCTTTGCCCCTTCCAAGTCGGCCAGGGTCGTTGCCACCCTCAGCACTCGGTCGTATCCACGCATGGTGATCCTTCCTGTCTCGAGTGCGCGGTCCAGGTCGCGCAGACTGTTCGGACTCAGGGAGAAGTGCTCACGCAGCCAGGCCCCGGGTGCGTTCGAGTTCAGCGTCCACTCACAGTCGACGTATCGGTCAGCCTGTCGCTGCCGGGCGAGTCTGACCCGTGCGGCGACGGCAGCGCTGTCCTCCTGCGCCCCACCGAGGCGGATGTCGGCCGGTGAGACTGGGAACAGTTCGAGTTGCAGGTCAACGCGATCCAGCAGAGGACCGGAGAGTCGGTTGCGGTAGCGGCGCTTGTCCATCGGAGTGCATCGGCACGTGGAGTCGGCTCCGCGCATTCCAGCTCCACAGGGGCAGGGGTTCGCCGCCATCACCAGTTGGAACGCTGCTGGAAGCACCATGGAGCCCCAGGCCCGATGGATGTGAACCTGTCGAGCCTCCATCGGCTGACGCAGTGCTTCGAGTACATCCCGTGAGAACTCGGGAGCTTCGTCCATGAAGAGGACACCACGGTGGGCTCTGCTGAGAATTCCGATCGACCCGGGTCTGCGCCCACCGATGAGCGCCGAGGCGGTGCTGCGGTGGTGGGGCGCTTCGAACGGAGGCCGATGATCGAGCCCTTCGCCGCTGTGCAGCTCTCCACGCAGCGAGCGCACCGCCGCCACTTCGACCGCCTGGGGGTTGTCCAATGGTGGCAGGATCCCCGGCAGACACTGGGCTAGCAGCGTCTTCCCGGCTCCCGGTGTGCCTCGCATCAGCAGATTGTGCCCACCGGCCGCCGCGACTTCGAGCCCGAATCGTGCTTCAGCCTGCCCTTGGACTTCGGAGAGGTCGTGGCGTTCGGCAATTTCCGGGTCGGCAGTTTCGGCGTCAAGGACCGGTGGCAGCATTGGGACGGTGAGATCTCCGCCGTAGATGTTGATCAGTTCGGCCAGCGAGGCGATGGCTCGGACCCTGGTTCCCCCGAGCAGTGCTGATTCCTGTCGATTGCCCACGGGCACGACGAATCGTTCGAAGCCGGCCTGCAGGCCGCTGTGCAGGCTCGGCAGCACACCGTTGACGGGGCGGATGCGCCCGTCAAGGCCCAGTTCACCGCAGTGGATGATCGATTCAGTGTCGGTTTCGTCGATGACGCCTTGAGCTTTGAGTACGGCCACGGCGATTCCCAGGTCGAATCCGGTGCCGATCTTCGGCACCGTGCCTGGAGTGAGGTTGATCGTCAGATGCTGCGTGGCCACGGGGATCCCCAGATAGGCGAGTGCGGCGCGAAGTCGTTTCCGGGATTCGCTCACGGAAGCGTCGGGCAGACCGACGATGTCGATGCCCGGCAGGCCGGCGCTGACGCAGGCTTCGATGGACACGATCTTGCCTGCCAGCCCCCAGAGCGCGACGGCGGAGGCGCGTCCGATCACGTTGAGCTTCGCTTCTTCGCTCACGAGTCCACCTGCAGGTTGCGGCGATGTGAGTACTCGGGTTCGGGTTCCATGACGATGCCGAGGGCATCGATGCGGATGGCGGCGAAGAAGTCGCTCTGCCCACGCAGCCAGACTGCCGACAGCATTCTGATCCGCTTCAACTTCGCCCGGGTCACGGCTTCGAGGGGGGATCCGAGGGCAAGCGTTCTGCGGGTCTTCACCTCGACGAAGACGATAGCCTCACCGTCTCGGGCGATGATGTCGATCTCTCCCCGTGGGCATCTGAAGTTGCGTTCGATGATGACCATGCCCTGCCGCTGCAGGAACTCTGCTGCCAGGTCCTCCCCTGTCTGTCCCAGAGCGCGCTGACGCATTCCCGGTGTCGTTGTGCTGCGTCTGCCAGATGTTGGTCCCATGAGTGACAGACCACCACCGGCGATGCAGACGTGACAAGAGCAGACGATCGGCCTGTGGACGGCGCCTCGTCGTCCACAGGCCGATCACGTGCAGGTCGAGATCCGGTCCACAGACCTAAGCGTGCGAGTGCCTCGCCTCTGGTTGATCAGATCATCACTTCTGGTTGATCAGCTGTTGGCCGCTGGCCGCCGTCAGCCCCTGATCGACGTCGGTGGTTCCAGATCGCTCTTGGCGATCTCCTCGATGTTGACGTCTTTGAAGGTCAGCACATGCACTGTCTTGATGAAGCGCGCCGACCGGTAGCTGTCCCACACCCAAGCGTCTCGCAGAGTCAGTTCGAAGTAGACGTCTCCGGCGTCGTTGTGGGCCTTGAGATCAACGTGGTTGGCCAAGTAGAAGCGACGTTCGGTCTCGACAACGTAGGCGAAGAGTCCCACGACATCGCGATACTCCTTGTAGAGCTGAAGCTCCAGTTGAGCTTCGTAATCGTCCAGATCATCAGTGCTCATGACGATCCCTCCTTCGCATCGTGCGCCGTTAGCAGGCGGAAGCTTCTCCGGTGGTGAATGCTGGGGCCGAAGTCGGCGATGCCCCGACGGTGTCTGATGGTTCCGTACCCGACATTCGACTCCCAACCATACTGGGGATGAGCCTCGGCGAGTGCGATCATCGCCTCGTCTCGGTGCACTTTTGCCACAATACTTGCCGCGGCGATGACAGGAACGCTGCCGTCACCTTTGATCACGGTCCGCACTTGAGGCAGTTCCAGGTCTGCTGCGGGCCCGAATATCCCCAGGCAGTCGAGCGTGAGTGGAGCTGAAAGCCAGTCATGTTTGCCGTCGAGGAGCACCATCGTCGATGGTGGAAGGACCGCTGAGCCGACGAGAGGCATCAGCATGTCACACAGTGCCCGACGGCCCGCCAGGTTCAGTGCCATGGTCATCCCGAGTTCGTCGAGTTCGCTCGGCGTCGTCGCCCCTACTGCCGTGGCTCGCGCCCACCCGTTGACTCGATCTGTCGCGGCCTGACGCGACAGCGCGCTCAGCTGCTTCGAATCATGAATACCCGCAGGCACCTCGGCACCGGTGAGCTCTCTGAGGTCGAAGAGGGCCACTCCCACGCTGACCGGCCCTGCCAGTGCCCCACGACCGACCTCGTCGATGCCGATGACGAACTCGTAGCCTTCTGCGAGCAGGGCGCGCTCACAGCTGAGGTCGTGCAATCCGATCTGTGCCATCAGCTGCCGGTGATTCCTTCGGAGTCGGGGACGTCGGCGAAGACCGACTCGGGGTTGGACATCCAACTGAAGTGTTTGAAGGGCCAGTTGATGAGGAAGACAGTGCCGACCACGTTGTCCTCGGACACATAGGGCTGCGTGTCGACGTGGTACCGGGAGTCTGCGGAGTTGCTGCGATTATCACCCATCACCCAATAGTGGCCCTCTGGGACGGTGACCTTGAAGTCCACCTCCGACGGTGCGGTGCCGTCGTCGAGGTATGTCTCATCGATGGGTTCGCCGTTGACGAGGATGCGTCCCTGCGCATCGCAGCACTCGACGGTGTCCCCGCCGACGCCGATGACGCGTTTGATCAGCTGCTGGCCCCCGTCAGCGGGAGCCAGTCCGACGAACTCGAGGAGAGGGTTGGGCTCATACTCCGAGACCTCTTCAGGGCTGAGCCAATGGTCGGGGTCGTCGAAGACGATGATGTCGCCGCGGTTGGCCGGCCCGAAATTCGGCGCCAGCTGATTGACAAGGACCCTGTCATCAATCTGCAGAGTCTCCATCATCGACCCCGAAGGGATGTAGAACGAGCGGACGACCCAGGTCTTGAGTGCGGTGGAGATGAGGATCGCGACGACAATGATCGCTGCGGTCTCCAGCAGGCCACGGAGGAATCTCTTCGAGGGTGAAGGTGGGGAAGCTTCTGATTCGGTTGACATTCGTTCGCTTTCGCATCGGACCACAGGTTCCGCAATGGGACTGAAATGAGCGTACCAGCACCCCGCCGCGGCATCTTTCAGGCGGCGATCATCTCAGTCGACCGAGGAACCATGCCCGATCACGGGCCCGATGACACGGTCGAGCGGAATGAATCCGCCTCCTGGCTTGCCCATCAGTGCCCGCGAGTCTGCAGAATTGTTCCGGTTGTCCCCCATCACCCACATGGTGTCGGCAGGGATTTCGGTCGAGAATTCGGTGGATGAGGCGGGGTGCGGCGCGTAGTCCTCCTCCAGGGGTTCGTCGTTGAGCAGCAGCCGCCCCTGCGCATCGCAGCATTGGAGTGTGTCACCGCCGAGAGCGATGACGCGTTTGACGTAGTAGACGTCTCGGTTCCCGAGCCCCACCCATGAACCCACCTTCTGCAGCGGGGTCGGCAGAGCATCGTCGACGAAGGAGCCACGGCCGTCGAAGACGACGATGTCTCCGCGTTGGATGTCTGAACTCAGCGCATCGGGACGCCACACGGTGATGTCATCGCCGACGTCGAGAGTCGGCTCCATCGATTCGCTGGGGATCGTGAACCGCTGGATGAGGAACCCGCGAACCGATCCGCCGATGACGATGATGAGAATCGCGATGACAGCCACGATCTTCCAGAGGCGGCCCGAATAAAGAAAACGCGACCCGAAGGTCGCGTTCTCTTGGTTATTCGGCACGGCGTGATCTTTACCCACAGTGCCAGGCAATAATCAGGCCTTTTCGCGGATGCGTGCAGCCTTGCCGCGCAGTTCGCGCAGGTAGTACAGCTTGGCGCGACGAACGTCACCGCGGGCGAGGACTTCGAGCTTCTCGACGATCGGCGAGTGCACTGGGAAGGTGCGCTCGACTCCGACGCCGAAGCTGATCTTACGAGCGGTGAAGGTCTCGCGGATTCCGTCGCCCTGGCGACGGATGACGATTCCCTTGAACACCTGGATACGCGAACGCGATCCTTCGATCACGCGCACGTGAACGTTGAGGGTGTCGCCTGGGCGGAACTCAGGAACGTCAGACTTCAACGAGGCTGCATCAACAACATCAAGCTTCTGCATTGTGTTTCTCCATGTGTCCCCAGCTTCAGGTCGAGGACACGCATATCGGACCGGTTGAACCGGTGATTGGATCGTCTGTCGGGATCACTCCCCGAAATTCTCCGATGCTGGCATCTGAGAACGGTCTTGGGCATCCATCCCCCTGAAGCAGGTGAATGCCAACAAACGCGACGACCTATTCTTTCACGGAATCGTCCCCGGACTCAAACCGCCCCAGAACGGCGCGATCATGCTTGTCGAGACCGTTGAGTTCAGCCAGCAGATCCGGCCTGACTTCGGCTGTGCGTTCGAGCCTGCGGTCCCTGCGCCACCGTGCGATCGCACCGTGGTTTCCGCTGAGCAGGATCTCGGGCACGTCCCGGTCTCTCCAGCTGGCCGGCTTCGTGTAGATCGGGTATTCGAGGAGTCCGTCCTCATGGCTTTCCTCTGTCAGTGACTCGGGGTTGCCGATGACTCCGGGGATGAGGCGGCTGACTGCCTCGATCATCACCATCGAGGCGACCTCTCCCCCGTTGAGCACATAGTCTCCGATGCTCATGGGGCGAAGATCGAAATGTTCGGCCGACCAGTCGATGACTCGCTGGTCGATCCCCTCATATCGTCCGCACGCGAACACGAGGTGGTCGGCGTCGGAGAGTTCCTCTGCGATGCGCTGGTTGAACACGGGGCCGGCAGGGCTGGGCACGATGAGGATCGGCTTGCCTGCTGCGGCAGGTTCCTTGTCGCCGGTGTCTGCACCGTCCGTTTGCTCGACGCTGGTTGTCCCAAGAGATCCCCCGCCGAGGATGTGCTCGAGTGCCAGCGCCCACGGCTCGGCCTTCATCACCATTCCGGCGCCCCCACCGTACGGTGAGTCGTCGACGGTGTTGTGCCGGTCGAAGGTGAAGTCACGCAGGTCGTGCACGTTCAGGTCGAGCACCCCCTGATCCACGGCCTTGCCGATGAGGGAGAGCTGAAGCCCGGCGAGATACTCCGGGAAGATGGAGACGACGTCGATCTTCATGGCTGGACTCACGAGGCGTCGAAGAGACCAGCCGGAGGCGTGACTCTGACCCATCCGCCTTCAACGTCGACCTCGGGGACGATCTCAGTGACGAAGGGAATGAGCGCCTGGTGTCCGTCGATGTGCTTCATGTGGAGCAGATCCTGGGCGGTGCCGTTGGTCACGTCGACGATCTCCCCGACCTGTGTCTCACCCTCGAGGACGCGAAGCCCGATGAGGTCTTCGAGGTACCAGGCGTCATCCTCGACCTCATCCTCGACCTGATCACTGAGGATGAGGGTGTTGCGGATCTCCTCTGCCCGATTCCGATCGGGGACTTCATCGAAACTCAGCAGCAGACGGTCCCGGTGCCACCTCGCCGACGTCAGAGTCAGCTCACCGATATCGGGATCGGTCGAGTAGGTCTGGCCGGGGACGAATCGCTCATCCGGCCGGTCGGTGCGCACCTCGACGGTGAATTCGCCTTTGATGCCGTGCGGTTTGCCCAACCGGGCGATCACCGTGTCCATACTGCTCCTCGTGTTCATGAAAGCGCTCGTTCATGACAGCGCTCAGATTCGTGCGTGTGAAGATCTGTGTGAAGGTGCGAGTGACCGTAACGATGCGGGTCCGCATTCACTTCCAGCACACAGTTTAGTCCGCTGGGTTCGGCATATCTGCGCCGCATCCGGATTGCAACGACCATCGTCACCGACTGCAGTCCGGTGACTAGCCGACAGCAGTCCGGTGACTAGCCGACTGAAGTCCGGTGACTAGCCGACAGCAGTCCGGTGAATACAGGAAAGGGGGACGCGGCGATGACACGCCGCGTCCCCCTTTCCCGATGAAGGTGTTACGCCTCGATGAGGTCCACTCGCACCGACTCGCGGCCGGCAAGAGAGTTGATCACGGTGCGCAGAGCCTTTGCGGTTCTCCCCGCGCGACCGATGACACGACCGAGGTCTTCCGGGTGAACCCGAACCTCGAGCGTGGTCCCACGCTGTGACGAGCGGGATCGAACAGCAACATCGTCTGGATGATCGACGATGCCGCGGACCAGGTGTTCGAGCGAATCAGCCAACATGTCAGGCTTCAGCGCTCTCTTCGGAAGCAGCAGGTGCTGTTTCTTCAGCAGACTCAGCAGGTGCTTCCGCAGCCTTGTCCGAACCCTTAGGAGTGATGGCCTCCTTGATCACCGATCCGGCAGTGGGAGCCACGTAGGCTTCCTTCTCCGGCTGTGGCTTCACAGTGTTCACTGCTTCGCCGATGCCGGTGTGCTTCTGCCAGTCTCCGGTGAGCTTGAGCAGGGTGCGAACCTGATCGGTCGGCTGAGCACCGACGGAGAGCCAGTGCTGCGCACGCTCCGAATCGATCTCGATGACCGAAGGGTTGCGTGTCGGGTGGTAGATGCCGATCTGTTCGATGGCCTTACCATCGCGACGTGTGCGCGAATCGGCCACGACGACGCGGTAGAACGGTGCACGGATTTTGCCCATGCGGGTCAAGCGAATTTTGACTGCCACTTTAGTGGTGTCTCCTTTTGTGTTTTTGTTGCACAGAGGTTCCAGAAGAATCGTGGGGTTGACCTGTTGGAGTCTGTGACCTGGACTATCACTTCGACGTGGAAGAGAGGGCCCACATCGGAAGCAAAAGTACAAGACTCAATTGTGCCAGAAAGCCCTATTACTTTCCACCTGGGAACATCCCGCCGAAGCCCTTCGGCAGATTCTTCATATCGAAGTCTTCGTCACCGTCGAGATCGACGCCTCCGAAGGCCGAGCCGACCGGATCCTTCGTCTTGCCGGACTTCTTGTCCTCAAGCGCCTGAGCCTGCTGGGCACGCTTGGCGGGGTTGCCCGACTGGCCGCCTTTGCGGCCCTTCTTCTTCCCCACAGCCTTCTTCTTGCGATTCGCTCCGCCGCCGGGCATTCCGCCCATTCCGGGCATACCACCCATACCCGGCATGCCGCCGCCTCCGCCCATTCCGGGCATACCGCCGCCGCGAGTCATCCCGCGCATCATCTTCTGCGCCTGAGTGAATCGTTCCATCAGCTGGTTGACCGCGGTCACTGTGGTGCCTGCACCCTTGGCGATGCGCGCCCGACGCGATCCGTTGAGGATCTTCGGGTTGGTGCGCTCTGCCGGAGTCATCGACCGAACGATGGCTTCGACGCGGTCGACTTCGCGTTCGTCGAAGTTCTCCAGCTGATCTTTGTACTGGCTCATGCCGGGCATCATGCCCAACATCTTCTTCATCGAGCCCATCTTCTTCAGGCCCGACATCTGCGTCAGGAAGTCGTTGAGGTCGAAGTCTTCACCGGCTTCGACCTTCTTCTGGAGCTTCGCAGTCTCCTTCTCATCGAAGTTCTTCTCGGCCTGCTCGATGAGGGTCATGATGTCGCCCATATCGAGGATTCGGTCAGCCATCCGATCGGGATGGAACTGCTCGAATTCCTTCATCGACTCACCGGTCGACGCGAACATGATCGGCTTTCCGGTCACCTCGGCGACGGACAGCGCGGCACCGCCGCGAGAGTCACCATCGAGCTTCGAGAGCACGACACCCGTGAAGTCGACGCCTTCGAGGAAGGCCTCGGCCGTCTTCACCGCGTCCTGACCGATCATCGCGTCGATGACGAACAGAACTTCATCCGGGTTGACTGCCGAGCGGATGTCGGCAGCCTGCTGCATGAGCTCCTCGTCGATGCCGAGACGACCGGCGGTGTCGACGATGACGACATCGTGGAGCTTCGACTTAGCGACTTCAAGCGAATCGGTGGCCACCTGCACCGGGTCGCCGACGCCGTTGCCGGGCTCTGGTGCGTAGACGAAGGCACCTGCACGCTCTCCGACGATCTCGAGCTGGTTGACCGCGTTCGGACGCTGCAGATCGGCGGCGACGAGCATCGGACGGTGACCTTCGGACTTCAGCCAATAGGCGAGCTTACCGGCCAGAGTGGTCTTACCCGCGCCCTGCAGGCCGGCGAGCATGATGACCGTGGGCGGGCGCTTCGCGTAGTTCAGGCGACGGGTCTCCCCGCCGAGGATGCCGACCAGTTCATCGTTGACGACCTTGACGACCTGCTGGCCCGGGTTCAGCGCACCTGAGACCTCTTCGGACAGCGCCCGCTCGCGAATGCGTCCGGTGAATGCGCGGACGACGGGCAGGGCGACGTCGGCGTCCAGAAGGGCGCGCCGGATCTCGCGGATGGTGCCATCCACATCGGCTTCGGACAGCCGGCCCTTGCCGCGCAGGTTCTTGAACGTCGCGGTGAGCCTGTCGGAGAGAGAATTAAACACGTACAAGCCTTCTTCACGATAATTGGTCGACTCCCTAGCCTAACAACTCACCGGTGTCCGACTGAAACCGAGAAAGCTGGGAAAGCGCCCACAACCGCCTCGCACTCCCCCTCACCGAGGCGGCCGGTGACACCGACCGGCCCCTTGGCGAGAGATTTCGGGACTCAGCGGAACGAGTAGGCCTGCTCCGCGTGTTCGAAGGCATCGATGCCCGCCAGCTCGTCTCTGGGGTCGATGCGCAGCCCCATGGTCTTCCGTAGGACGAGAGCGATCACCAGGGTCACGACTCCGGCGTAGATCAGGGCCACGACCGTGGCCACGATCTGCGACACGAGGAGCCCGAGTCCTCCACCGTGGAAGAGCCCGGCGGCCGAGTCAGCGCTCGGGACCGCGAAGAGTCCGATCATCACGGTGCCGATGACACCGGCGACGAGGTGGACGCCGACGACGTCGAGAGCATCGTCGTAGCGGAGGCGGTTCTTCGCCTCCACAGCGAGCACGGCTCCCGCACCAGCTGCGATTCCGATGATGATCGCCGCGTACGGTTCGACGTTCGCACAGGCGGGGGTGATGGCCACGAGACCAGCGATCGCGCCGGAGACGCTGCCGATGCTGCTGGGGCGAGTCGCCCGTATCCGCTCGATTGCGATCCAGGTGATCATTCCGGCGGCAGGGGCGGCCAGGGTGTTGACCCAGATCAGTCCGGCCTGCTCGATCGTCGAGGCGGCTCCACCGTTGAATCCGAACCAGCCGAACCACAGCAGCGCCGCGCCGAGAACGGTGATCGGAATGTTGTGGGGTTTGTGCGGTGTCGAATAGCGGGCCCGGCGGCCCATGACGACGACGAGCACGAGAGCGGAGATTCCCGCGTTGATGTGCACGACCGTTCCGCCGGCGAAGTCGATCGCGGGCCCGAAGGCGCTGCCGATCACACCCGACTCGCTGAGCAGTCCGTCGCCCCAGACCATGAAGGCCAGAGGGCAGTACACCACGGTGACCCACAGCCCGGCGAAGACCAGCCAGGTGGAGAACTTCGCCCGATCAGCGACGGCACCGGCGATGAGTGCGATCGCGATCATCGCGAAGGTGGAGCCGTAGCCGATGGAGATGAGAGTTTCGGGTTCGTTGGCGACTGCGTCGGCGAGGCCGATCTGGGACAGCGGGTTGCCGACGATCCCCAGCACGGAGCCCCCTGAGCTCAGTCCGTATCCGAAGAGGACCCAGACGAGCCCGCCCATCGCCATTGCCGAGAACACCATCATCATCATGTTGATGCTCGAGGTGATTCGGGTCATGCCGCCGTAGAAGAAGGCCACACCAGGGGTCATGAGCAGAACCAGGCCGGCCGCGACCATCATCCAAACATTCACTGCGTCGAGTTCCATGTCGTCTCTTTCACGTCTCTGTCGGCTCCGGTTGGAACCGAACAGTGACAGTGTCCATGACGGATGTCACACCAGTGAGTCGATCATGTTTCCAGCATGTGACACAGGCGCTCTCACACTGGAGAATACGGTCAGTCGAGCAGTGCGTCGACGAATCCTTCGGCCGTGAACGGCGCCAGATCGTCGGCACCCTCACCGAGGCCGATGAGCTTGACCGGAACCCCGAGCTCACGCTGGACGGCCACGACGATTCCGCCCTTGGCGGTGCCGTCGAGTTTGGTGAGCACGATCCCGGTGATGTTGACCGCCTCGGCGAAGACCTTGGCCTGCTGCATGCCGTTCTGCCCGGTCGTGGCGTCGAGGACGAGGAGCACCTCGTCGATCTCGTGTCCCTCGCCCAGAGGGCGTGTGGCCACACGCTTGACCTTGCCGAGTTCGTCCATCAGGCCGATCTTGTTCTGCAGGCGTCCGGCCGTATCGATGAGCACGACGTCGGTGCCGTCCTCCTTGCCGCGTTCGACGGCGGAGTAGGCCACAGAGGCGGGGTCGGCACCCTCTTCGCCGCGGACGGTCTCCACGCCGACGCGACCGCCCCAGGTGGACAGCTGCTCGGCGGCCGCGGCACGGAACGTATCGGCAGCACCCAGCAGCACGCTCTGATCTTCAGCGACGAGCACACGGGCGATCTTGCCCACGGTCGTCGTCTTGCCGGCACCGTTGACTCCGACGACGAGCATCACGGCTGGGTCGCCGTCGGTGCCCGCGGTGGCAAGTTCACGATCCATGGAGGGATCGACGAGTTTGATGAGTTCTTCCCGAAGCAGTCCCCTGACCTCTTCCGGTTCACGGGTGCCGAGGACCTTGACGCGTTCGCGCAGTCTGTCGACGAGTTCGGTGGTCGGATCGACTCCGACATCGGCGAGGATGAGGGTGTCTTCGATCTCTTCCCAGGTCGATTCGTCGAGGTTGTCACGCGAGAGCAGGCTGAGCAGCCCGCGGCCCAGTCCGGAATTGGACTTCGCGAGGCGTTCGCGCAGACGAACGAGTCGGTTCCCAGGTTCGGTGGGAACCTCGGATCCGCGTGTGGCAGCCTTCTCCTTGGCGACCGCCTCGGAGATGTCGTCGATCCCCCGTTCGCCGGTGACATCGGCGTCGATGCTGCGTTCATCGCGCAGCCCCTTCTTCTTGGCGTTGACGCGCAGGGTGATGCCCAGCCCGACGACCAGAATGAAGACGATGGCTGCGACGATGAGCAATATGATCGGCTGATCCATTGACGTACGTCCTCCTTTGATTACCTTCCCTGGTCCCACGTTCTCGCGCGGTGACCGCCGGTCAGGGGTGCTGAGCCGGCCGTGCTGCACGCATCGGCTCGAGGCCGTTGTGCGTTGCGGTGGCCCGCACCCCAGCGCCCCGCTGTCTCGGGGCGCGTGTGATGATGTCGTGTGGTCCGGTCAGGAACCTCGGCTGCCGAAGAGCAGGCCGGCTGTGGTTCTCCACCCTGTGCCGGACTCAGGGATCTTCCAATGACGGGTGCGCGGCCTCACCGTCAGCAGTGAGGGTGCGGCGTGACGGCGCGGCTGGGGCCGCAGGACATAGGAGTGGTCCCGAATCGCGGTGACCGCGGCCTGTTCCCGAGTCGCCAGGTGGGAGGTGCCGTCGTCATGACCGAAGAATTCGTGGACCTCGTCGTCGTACCCGGTCCATTGCCCCGGCAGTCGAAACCGCTGCACATCGGATGAGTACTTCAGGCGACCTTCAGCCCTCAGGCCCGGCAGTGCGACGAGGAGCACGACGATGAGGGCCAGCGCGAACGATACGGCGAGTCCGACGATGACGACGAGTACTGCATTCATGCTCGCGAGTCACCTCGTGATTCAGCCGACTCGGCCATGGACGTCCCGCTCCTCAAGCTTTTCGACAATGCTTCCCTGCGCTCAAGTCTATCGTTCAAATCCACGACATTCGTGTTCAGGGGCCGTGAGCCTGTTGGAGAGTTCCCTGGGACTCCCCTGGACATCTCTGCCGAATCGGCCTCCCGCGAATGGCTGCCGCTCATGGGATCCGCTGCGAGATGACCTTCGACACGCCATCTCCGTGCATCGTCACCCCGTAGAGTGCATCGGCGATCTCCATCGTTCGCTTCTGGTGGGTGATGACGATGAGTTGAGACGAGTCCTGCAGCTCTTCGAACACGGTCAGCAGGCGGGACAGGTTGAGATCGTCGAGGGCGGCTTCGACCTCGTCCATGACGTAGAACGGGCTGGGCCTGGCCTTGAAGATCGCGACCAGCATGGCGACGGCGACCAGTGACCGCTCACCGCCGGAGAGCAGGGACAGTCGCTTGACCTTCTTGCCTGCAGGCCGGGCGTGGACGTCGACTCCAGTGGTCAGCATGTCGTTGGGGTCGGTCAGGCTCAGGGATCCCTCACCGCCGGGGAACAGGCGGGAGAAGATGTCTTCGAATTCCCGCGCGGTGTCCGCATAGGCCTCAGCGAAGACCCGTTCGACGTGCCGATCGACCTCGTCGACGAGCTTCATCAGGTCCTTCCTCGAGGACTCGATGTCGGTGATCTGCTTTTCGAGGAACTGGTGCCTCTCCTTGAGTGCTTCGTATT
This sequence comes from Brevibacterium antiquum, assembly GCF_016107655.1. Classification (GTDB taxonomy): domain Bacteria; phylum Actinomycetota; class Actinomycetes; order Actinomycetales; family Brevibacteriaceae; genus Brevibacterium; species Brevibacterium antiquum. Next base: position 316,376 of record NZ_JABASX010000005.1, on the reverse strand, counting down.
CCTCGAGTGCCAGCGGGTTGACCGTTCCGATGCGTTTGAGGGCGGCGGCCGCCTGCTTGTGTCGTTTCTCGACCTCGGAACGCACATAGGGGCGTTCCTCCTCGCTGTCGTCGAAGGCCGGGACCGGAATATGAGGGCCGTAGAGCTCGACCAGCCGCTCGAGGCCGAGTCCGGTCTCCTCCCCCGCCCGGTTCTCGATCTCTTCGAGTTTGAGTCGGAATCGTTCCTTGGCGAGTTCGGCTTCGGCGGCAGCGTCCTTGAGTCGCTGCAGTTCTGTGCGCGTGGTGCCCAATTCCTCGCCGAGGCGGCCCTTCTCCTCCCGCAGCTGCCCGCGCTCTTCGACGAGGACCTGAATCTCGGAGCCGAGCTCGGACACCGTCGTCTCTGCGGCTGAGGTCGCGTTCTGTGCGGTCTCGACGATGAGCAGCGCAGAGGCGGCCGATCTGTTCTTGCGTGCAATCGTCCGCTGAGTCTGCTCGCGTGCGGTCTCCTCTGCCGTGGCCTGGCGAAGCAGGGAGTCGACCCGCTCGGAGAGGAATCGAGCCCGATCCGTGGCCGCCTTGTGACTGATTCGGGTCTCGATGACGTCTTCGGAGGACTGGGACACCTTCCGGCTCAGTTCATCCCGTTCGGAGGTGTCGACGACCTCTTCGACCTCGTCTGCCCCGGCGAGTGCGGATTCGGCGGTGCGGGCCTCGCGTTCGGCCGTCTCCAGTCGTGTCGCGAGCTCCGCTTCGTTGTCCTTGGCTCGCTGCAGGCGAGTCTGGGCTGTGGTGATGTCGCCCGTGATTCGGGAGACCTCCTCCCCGGCGGCCATGATCGCCGCGTCCGAAGAGTGCAGTTTCTTGAGCGCCGCGGAAGCTGCCGCCTTCGCCTCGGCCAGCTTCGCCTCGACCCGGGCGATGTCCGCATCGATTCGGGTCCGGTCCTGCTCCAGTTCGGTGATGGAGGAGCGAGTCTCCTCGAGCGCGGTCTGTGAGGCCAGGCGGGTGCCAGAGGCGGTGCGTGCCCGGCTGACCCGGGTCGCGGTGAGGATCTCACCGCCGAGGGTGACCACCGTGAGTTCGGGGCGGGAGTCGATGATGGACAGCGCGCCGGCGGCATCGTCGACGCACACGACCGTCTCCAGCGCGGAGTTCAGCAGTTCGCTCAGTTCGGGCACATCGCTGCTGACCACATCGCTGAGCCACCGGACCGACGGTGCGCCGTCGTCGGTCCCGCTGAGTTCAGGCAGTTTCTTAGCCGCTGAGCTCGTGCTGGTCACCTGGTTCGAGCCCTTGCCGGCACCTGCGCCGGCGCCTGCTGCAGCGCCCATCCTCGCCCCTGCCGGGATCGTCAGGTGGACATTGGTGTCCTCGCCGAGGTGGTCGAGCACTGTCAGTGCTACCTGAGCGGAGTCGACGAGCACACCTGAGACCGTGTTCGACAGGGCTGCCGCCACGGCCATCTCGAACCCATTGGCCACCGACAGCCGCTCGGTCACAGCGGAGCCGACTCCCGGCAGATCCGCGTTCACGATGTCCTCGAGATCGGCTTCCAAGGCTGTGCCGAGGGACAGCGCCTCTGCTCGGGCCTCTGCCGATGCCAGCTCCGATGCGGTCTTCGCCTTCTGCGCCTGCAGTCCCTCGAGGTCGGTCTCCAGCGTGGTCTGGGCGTCCTTGGCGGTTTCGTACTCCGTGTCGAGTTCGCTCTCTCCTGCCTCGACCCCTTCGACGGCCGCCTCAGCGGTGCTCAGTTCCTCGCGGCGTTCGGTGATGCGGGTCGATGCGGTGTCGATCTCTGCCCGGTTGGATTCGATCCGAGCCGTGAGGTCGCTGATGCGCTCACGCGCCTGGGAGCTCTTCGACTGCAGTGCCGACCTGTTCTTGATCGCCTCGGTGATGGCCAGCTGTGTGGCTTTGACCTCGTCTTCGGCCTTCTTCAGTGCCAGTGCAAGCTCTTCTTTGCGCATCTGACTGCGGTCCAGTGCTGCCGCGGATTCCTCGACCGCCCCCTCCGCGGTGCGAAGCTCCTCTTTGTGGTGCTCGGCTTGGGACCTCAGCTCTTCGGGCGACTTCGTCTCCCGGCGGCCCAGACTCGCGACCTCGGAGAGCAGGTGTGAGCGTTTGTCCTCGGCACGTTGGGCGATTCCTTTGGCACGCACGATCTGGGTCTGTGTCCGTGATTCGGCGGTGCGCAGGTCCTCGAGCTCGGCATCAAGAGTGCCCAGACGTGTCTCGATCTCCTGCAGTCGCTGCTCAGTGCGGGAGCGGCGATGCTCGAGGTCGCCGATGCGGTCGCTGCCGTCCTCGCCCTCAGCGCTCGAGGTGGAGGCCAAGGAGGCCTGCAGGCGCACCGTGTCATCGGCCAGCAGTCGTGCAGCGGAATCGCGCAGGGTGGCCTGGACGGTGGCGGCCTTCTGCGCGGCTTCGGCCTGGCGCCCCAACGGCCCCAGCTGCCGGTTGAGTTCGGTCCGCAGATCGGAGAGGCGATCAAGGTTCGTCTGCAGGCCGGTGAGTTTGCGGACGGCCTTGTCCTTGCGTCTGCGGTGTTTGAGGACGCCGGCGGCCTCTTCGATGAAGCTGCGACGTTCGATCGGATCGGCGTGCAGAATCGCGTCGAGACGACCCTGCCCCACGATGACATGCATCTCTTTGCCCAGACCCGAGTCGTTGAGCAGCTCCTGGATGTCAAGGAGTCGTGCCGGGGTCCCGTTGACGGCGTATTCACTTCCCCCGGTGCGGAACAGCGTGCGGGAGATCGTGACTTCGGTGTAGTCGACGGGAATGGCTCCGTCGGTGTTGTCGATGGTCAGGGCCACCTCGGCGCGGCCCAATGCCTGACGCTTCGAGGTTCCGGCGAAGATCACGTCGTCCATCTTTCCGCCGCGCAGATTCTTCGCACCCTGTTCGCCCATCACCCAGGACAGCGCGTCGACGACGTTGGACTTGCCGGAGCCGTTGGGGCCGACAACGCAGGTGATGCCGGGCTCGAATCTGAGAGTCGTGGCCGAGGCAAAGGACTTGAATCCTCGCAGGGTCAGGCTTTTGAGATGCATTGTCCACCCAGCATATCCCGAAGGAGTTCCAACAAATCTCGAATCTTTTGATAGAGTATCTCCTCGTGCGCCGAATCCGGTGCCTTTCCTCCGTAGCTCAGTTGGCAGAGCATTCGACTGTTAATCGAAGGGTCGCTGGTTCGAGCCCAGCCGGGGGAGCTGATCTGGGCCCCGTCGTTCGCGGCGGGGCCTTGACCATGCCCGGGAAGAATCGCCGTCACAACGGCGAAGTCTTGACCAGCTTCGCGTCTCATCTAAGAAGATCAATGGTGTGAACCGATAGGAAACTGACAAATCGGACTAGTTTGGACTCAGCGCCCCAACCGGCCCGAAGACAATCAATGCCGTCCATGAACAGGAAGGAGCGCCGATCACGACCGCCTGCAGGACACCTGCGACGCTGCTGACCGGCAAGCATCCCTATGAGCAGTGAAACGACAAAGACTCAGGACCTGATACGGCGCCTGAAGAATCCGACCACGAAACAGAGCCCACTGATCCGCAAGGGCGTCGACAAAGTGGTGTTCTTCACGGCCGGAGTGCTCGCAGTTGCCTTCGTCATCTGGGGCTTCTTCTCTCCCGAGAGCCTCGGGGCTGTCGCAGGAACCCTGCTGACCGGCGTCATGGACAACTTCGGCTGGCTCTTCGTCATCGCCGCCACGATCTTCACGATCTTCGTCATCATCGTCGCTCTGTCCAAGTTCGGGCGCATCCCGCTGGGCAGGGACGATGAGAAGCCTCAGTTCAAGACCTCATCGTGGATCTCGATGATGTTCGCCACCGGCATGGGCATCGGGCTGGTGTTCTCCGCCGTCGGTGAGCCCCTGTTCTTCTACATGTCTCCCCCACCGAACACGGTCGATGGTTCCACTGCCGAGGCAATGGGCACCTCGATGGGCACCACTCTCTTCCATTGGACCCTCTACCCCTGGGCGATGTACGCGATCGTCGGCCTCGGCGTCGCCTACGGTTCCTTCCGTCTCGGTCGCTCCCAGCTGTTCTCGTCGATGTTCACCCCGCTGTTCGGCGAACGTGCGGTCAACGGTGCCGGCGGCAAGGTCATCAACATCCTCGCGATCCTCGCGACGCTCTTCGGCTCGGCCTGCTCGCTGGGCCTCGGCGCGATCCAGATCGGCGGCGGCATCGAATCAGCGGGCGTCATGTCCGATGTCTCCTCTCCGATTCTCGTCATCATCATCGCGATCCTCACCGCGGCCTTCGTCGCTTCGGCCGTGTCCGGTGTCGAGAAGGGCATCCAGTGGCTGTCGAACATCAACATGGTGCTGGCGATCATCGTCGCGCTGATTGTGTTCATCGGCGGGCCGACGCTGTTCATCCTCAACGTCATTCCGTCCTCTCTCGGTTCGTTCATCCAAGATCTGCCGCAGATGGCATCCCGGACCGCGGCCAATGGCCAGGACGTCAACACCTGGCTGTCCTCGTGGACCGTCTTCTACTGGGCCTGGTGGGTCTCATGGTCGCCCTTCGTCGGCCTCTTCATCGCCCGCATCTCGCGCGGCCGCACCGTGCGTCAGTTCGTCCTCGGCGTCCTCATCGTTCCTTCGGTCGTCTCGACCATCTGGTTCGCGATCTTCGGCGGCGGAGCAATCGGCATCCAGGAACGTGCTGAGCGCGGCGAAGGCACAGTCAAGGCCCTGGCGAAGATCGTCGACGGTGAACCGGACATCAACATGGATACGATCCTGTTCGATCTCCTCGGCGCTCTGCCTCTGCCCAACGCCATCGCCATCATCTTGATGGTCGTCACGGTCATCCTCATTGCGATCTTCTTCGTCACGGGCGCCGACTCCGCGTCGATCGTCATGGGCACGCTGTCGGCCAACGGTCGAGAGGAGCCCGGCAAGGGCCTCGTCCTCTTCTGGGGTGTGGCGACCGGTGCAGTGGCAGCGGTGATGCTCCTGGCCGGAGGTTCTGATCCCGCCGAGGCCCTCGAAGGTCTGAAGAACATCACGATCGTGGCGGCATTGCCCTTCGTCATCGTCATGCTGCTTCTCTGCGTGGCCGTGTGGAAGGATCTCTCGCGAGATCCGCTGATCATTCAGGGACAGCTGGCCAATCACGTCCTCGAGCAGTCGGTCGCCACGGCCGTCAACGAGTACGACGGAGAGGTCTTCGGACTCGAGACGTCAGAGCTTCCTGTCGAGGAACTCGAAGACGACAAGGAAGACGCCGAGGCGGGCTCTTCCGAATCGTCTGACCTCGGTGACGCCGATCACGAGCACAGCGACACCGTCAAGTAGCCCCTTGTCGCGGTGCTGACCGCGCGACATCGGTGATTGCGAGAGGCGGCCGGTGAGACTCGATGAGAGTGTCACCAGCCGCCTCTCGCCTGTCGCATCGGTGTTGGAATGCCGACACGGGCTCAGGCGACAGCGTTACGCAGTCTCGGCGCGTCCGATCTACTGGTACCGCGTCGGACAAGCCGTCAACGCTAAAGACGGACGCATCCGCCGTCGACATAACAGCCGTCCTCCCCGTCCCCGCGCCCACCATCCACCAAGTCGGACGCCGCGGACACCTCGGCGGCTACTGCGAGACCACCATCAAAGAGACCAGGTGGCACTCAACCAAACGGTGACAAACGCGGCTTAATGCAATTGACAGGCAAGGGCGAAACCAGTCGTCCTAGAAAGGACGACAGACGTGGTCAGTTTTCGCGTCCGCGCCCTCCGATAGCGTGCATACATGAGACGAACAACAACCGCAGTAGGACTCGCTGCACTGCTCGCCATCGCTGGATGCTCAGGCAGTGACCCCGACGAAGCGCCGCTCGAGTTCGCAGACAACGAAATATTCAACGACCACATCGCCGACAAATATGAGGGCAGAGCAGAACTCAACGGCGGAAGCGACCTGATGGTTGGCGTCGAATCCAAGAACTCAGAACTCCAAGACCAGGATCGGACGGTGAAAGTCCTCGAAGACGTCGGCGAGGGCGTGACATTCGACGACAAGACGGTATCCATCTCCTCCAAGCCTGACAAAGGCGAATGGGGAGACCAGTACACCCGTGATGTTGCCGAGAAAGTTGCAGGTGCAAAGGCCGGAGACGGATCAGTTATCGTAGCCAAAATTTGGGACCACACCGAACGCGGATACAACACGGCTTACTAGGCACCCACATTCCGCGCCCCCAGACCAGCCGCTGGTCGCGGAGCCCGGGCTCGCACAGGGAAGCCCTTTGCGAAAGTTTTCGACGTCAGTCCTAGTTGGCGTGAAACGTCGCCGAAAGACTAGCAGAACGATCAGCGATACCGCGGCGGGCGCTGGCAGTTCGGGCAGAAGTGGCTGCCTCGTCCGCCGATCGTCATCTTCTCGATCTCGGTGCCGCAGCGCACGCACTCCTGGCCGCCGCGCCCGTAGACGAGCAGGGCACGGTCGAAGTATCCGGACTCCCCGTTGACGTTGACGTAGAGCGCGTCGAAGCTGGTCCCACCCACGGCCAGCGCATCGCTCATCACCCGCGACGCAGAGTCGAGGACCGCGGCCAGGCGGGACTTTCGAGTGCGAGCGGGGATCGCCAGCGGGTGGATGCCGGCCCTGAAGAGAGCCTCATCGGCATAGATGTTGCCGATGCCGCTGACCAGGGACTGGTCGAGCAGCGCCGATTTGACCACCGTGCGCTTATGAGAGAGCTGTTCGAGAGCAAGGCCGGGTTCGAAGGCCGGTTCCAGAGGATCGGCTGCGATGTGATTCGCCGAGGCGGGCACGAGCCGACCATAGGCGTGCACCAGCGGCTGTACGCCGAGATGGCCGAAGATCCGTTGGTCGATGAAACGCAGCTGGAGGCTCTCGCTCCCCCGCTCGAGGTGGAGGATCGCCCGCGTATGCTTGTGGATCTCGTCAGCCGTATCGTGCACGCGCAGCTGTCCGCTCATGCCGAGGTGGACGAGCAGGCTGAGTTCAGGGGCAGCCGGCTCGGCAGCCGGACCGGCACCAAGGTCCTCCCCCAGGGTCAGCCACATGAACTTGCCGCGACGTTCGGCGCCGATGATCCGCCGCCCGGACACCGCTGCGACGAACTCGTCGGCTGCGGAAGCATTGATGCGACGCTGGGACGTGGTGCCGAGAATTCGGGGGTCGATCACCTCGGCGCCGGTGATGGTGGTGCCGGCAGTCCATTCGTGGACGCCCAGACGCACGCTCTCTACCTCGGGAAGTTCGGGCATCAGGAATGCCTCAGCGCGTGTAGTCCGGATAGATGGTGCGGATGGCCTTGACGGCGACTTCCGCGGCTGCCGCTTCGGCGTTCTTCTTCGAGGAGCCGTCGCCGGTGCCCCAGCCGTTGTCACCCAGCAGGGCGGTGGCGGTGAAGACCATGGCGTGATCGGGTCCCGAGGAGACGATCTCGTAGCTCACGGCGCCCAGATCAAGATCGGCCGCTGCTTCCTGCAGGGTCGTCTTGTAGTCCATTCCGGCACCCAGATTCACTGCGTCGGAGAGCATACCGTCGATGAGGCGGTGGACGAAGGCGAATGCCTCTTCACGTCCGCGGGCAACGAAGGTCGCGCCGATGAGGGCCTCGACGGTGTCGGCGAGGATCGAGTCCTTGTTGCGGCCGCCGGTGAGCTCTTCGCCCTTGCCCAGGAGGATGTGGGGGCCGATCTTGTGTCTGCGCGCGATCGACGCCAAGGCTTTGGTGTTGACCACGGCGGAGCGCATCTTGGCCAGTGAACCTTCGGCCAGATCCGGGTTGTCATAGTACAGCGACTCGGTGGCCACGAGGCCCAGGACGGAGTCGCCGAGGAATTCGAGACGCTCGTTCGTGGGTATGCCGCCAGCTTCGAAGGCGAAGGAGCGGTGTGTCAGGGCGAGACGAAAAGTCTCGGGATCAATATCGATCCCGAGACTCTTCTGCAATTCTGCTGTGGTGTCAGTTTCCACAGGTCAGACGTCAGCGACCTTGCGTCCCTTGTATTCAAGGAACAGCGGGGTGCCGGCTGCGTCTTCGACAACTTTGGCCTGGTGAGGGCGCGAGTACACAACGCGACCGTTCTCCACAGTCTTGACCAGGCTGGGAGCCTGTGCCTTCCACTGCGAACGACGGTGGCGGGTGTTGCTGCGCGACAATTTACGCTTTGGAACAGCCACGTCTAGCTCTCTTTCTTCTCATCCAACAAACTCTTCAATGATGCGAACGGCGAATCCGATTCGCTGTCGTCGACCTCAAGGTCCTCACCGAGGGTGAAGCTGAACTCTTCGCTCCGGTCCTTTGACGGACTGAAGGGCAGAGCCATGACAACAGCGTCTCTGATCGCGGGCTCGAGGTCGAGCTGATCGCGGTCGATGAGGTAGGAATCCTCGTCGCCATCGGCCTGCTCATAGACATACATCTCTTGGATGTCGACATCTATAGGCAACTCGATTTCGTCGAGAGTCCTCACATCTTCGCCGCGAGCCGTGGCCGAGACTGTGCCCGACACGTAGATTCCCTCCGACACGCTTTCGAACATCAGCTCGAGTGTCAGTGGTGAACCTTCTGCGACCCCGATCACTTCGATCTTGAGATCCGCTGGAGCAGACAGGGTGGTGTTCACCCGTTCCCATTCACCAGGATGACCGAGCAATCCCATCGACCTGAGATCGTAGACGAACTCAGACTGCTTCTTCATGCTCACTCCTCCTTTACGTGATTGAGGATGCTTACTCCTGCGTTCACACGCGACTCACCATTCTAGTCATCATCGCCTGTCATTACCAATCGAGCTTCGAAGTATGCGCAGGTGTTCCTGGTCACCATTTCTCGTGCTGGTTGCGCCAGGTCACACCACCGGCGGCCAGGAGCAGTGCCCCGGAGATCGTGAACACGATCCCGGATCCGGCGAGGACGGTGAGCAGGGAGGCCGCCGAGGGGATCGCCACCTGGCTGAGTCGGTTGCCGGCAAGGCGGATCGACAGCACCGCTGCCCGGTTGGCCGGGTCCGACAGGGTCGAGACCCAGGTCATCGTCAGCGGCTGGGTGAGTCCGAAGCAGAACCCCGCGATCAGCAGGAGGATCGCGAGCATCCACGGCTGCGTGAACACCGGGATGAGAATGATGCAGACACCTGCCGCCGCCGAGGCGGTCCACAGTAGCGAGAGGCTGCGCCACTTGCGTGTGAGCTGCCCGATGATCAGCCGCGAGACCACTGAGGCCAGTGTGCGCACGGTCAGCAGCCAGGTCACAGTCGTCACCGACAGCCCGTTCTGCTGCCCGATGAGCGGCAGGTAGGCCGTCATCAGGTCGACCGCGGCCAGGGTGGTCATCGACGCGAGGATTGCGGGCTTCATCCCCCGGATCGAGAGCAGGGACCAGGGCGTACGGGCACCTTTGGCCGCCTCGGCGCGGGAGACATGCGGTGTCCGGCCGCGGAGCATGACGATGACGGCAGCGACCAGCGTCAGCGCGGAGATGCCCGTCATGAACCACAGGGCGTTGACGATCTGCGGGGCACCGTCCGTCGCGCCGGCGATGGCACCTGCCACGGGCAGACCGATCGTCTGCCCGATCGAGACGCCGAGGGTGAGGTAGCCGAACTTCGAGGTCAGCGCCGAGGCGGGGAAGCTCTGTGGAATCAGTGCCTGCGATGCAACGGTGGTCAGCAGCTGCCCCAGGCCCAGGCACATCGTGGCGATGAGGAGGACGCCGAGGTTGGGCGCCATCGCGGCGAGTCCGACGGGCACGATCGACAGGATCGTTCCCGTCCACAGCACAGCGGTGGCGTATCCGCGGTCGACGAGCCGGCCGACGAGGAGTGCTGTGAGCAGCGGCACGAGGGAATAGCAGGCGGTCATGAGCCCGAGGACGACTCCGCTGCCGCCGAGCTCCAGTGTCCGGTAGGAGATGAGGACGCGCACGCCGTTGTAGGTGGCATGAGCGACCACGGTGTGGAAGATGAGGCCGAGGAACCACGCCCGAGAGGAAGAAGAGGGAATCGGCATGCGTCAGCGGCTGGCGTTCAGCGCCGACAGCACTGCGCCCGGGACGAGACCTTCGATGTTCCCGCCGCCGGAGTGAACTTCCTTGATGAGCGAGGACGAAACGTGTTCGTACTCGGGGTTTCCGGGGACGAAGATGGTCTCCAACTCGCTCAGATGCTTATTCATCAGGGCCATCGGCAGCTCGTAGGCGAAATCCGTGCCCGAGCGCAGCCCTTTGACCACTGCAGGGGCTCCGATGGAGGTGCAGTAGTCGACGAGGAGGCCGCCGGCGACGGTCTCGATGGTGACGTTCCTCGCCGCTCGGGTCCGCTCATCGTCGGCCAGCGAGGCGCGGATGAGATCGGCTCGGACCTCGGGATCGAATCGTCCGGATTTCTTGGGATTGTGCACGACGGCAACGACCACCTCGTCGAAGAGTCGGGCGCTGCGGGCAATGACATCGAGATGACCCATGGTGATCGGGTCATAGGAACCGGGGCAGACAACCTTCATGCCTTCATCGTATCTCTCAGCTGTGACCACTGGTCGTCGACGAGCTTGTCCTGATCGTCGGCCCTGACGATGACAGCCCCGGGTTCCGTCAGGGGGTTGTGCAGTCGTGCAGCGGCCCCGGCCATGACCCTGCCCACGACCGCCAGGGACCGTGCTTCGTTCCCGTCTGCGATCGCCTCGTTCAGTTCTCTGTGTGTCTCGATGAGGTCGCACCTGACCTCATATCCACGCGGGTCGGAGAGTGAGAGCAGGCGAGTGTGGACCATCGACACCTTCATCAGGTCGCTGAGCCTGACCGACCCGGAGCAGGCGACGATCGAGTGATGGAAGTCGAGGTCGGCGTCGCCGATGGCGCGGGCGGTGTTCCCCTCGACCGCGAGCTCGAGTTTGGCCAGCGCCTGGTGGATGCGGGCAATCGGCTTTCCCGCTCGGATGACGATCTTCACGGCCTGTGCCTCGATGGCCTCTCGGACGGCATAGACGTCATCGATGTCATCAGACGTCATCCGCTTGACCCAGACACCGCGGCCGGGCGCGTGTGTCATCACCCCTTCGCTGACGAGTCGCTGCAGAGCCTCCCGCAGTGAGGGCCTGGAGACGACGAGGAGCTCTGCTGTGCGCACTTCGTTGATGGACTGCCCCGGCGCCAGTGAGCCGCTGTAGATGGCGTTCCGAATCTGGTCGGCGATGAGGTCGATCGTCGAGGATCTGATGACCTTGCGGAGGACGGGGAGCTCCGAAGTCGGGGGTGAAGGCATATCACGATCATATAACGTTGTCTGACAGTGTGACATCCGGACAACAAAAGTATTGAATAGTGTTCCTGAGACGCATGTCACGAAGATGTGTCGACGTTCAACGAAAGGGACAGCTATGAAAGCCATCAAGGGGCTTGCCGCCGCGACCTCGATCATCGCCCTGACGCTCACACTGGGGGCATGCGGTGGAAGCGATTCCGATAAGAGCACTCTCCAGAAGGCCATCGATGACGGGAAGATCTCCGTCGGCTTCGCCGGTGAGGCACCATACAGCTTCGAGAAGGACGGCGAACTCCAAGGAGCATCCGTGGCAATGGCGAAGGCCGTCTTCAAGGAGCTCGGCGTCGACGACGTCGAGGGCGTCAACACTGAATTCGGCTCACTGATCCCCGGTCTCAACGCCGATCGCTTCGGCGCGATCTCCGCCGGAATGTCGATCCTGCCCGATCGTTGCGAACAGGCTGCCTTCGGCAATCCTGAGTTCATGTACACCACCGCCCTGATGACCAAGAAGGGCAAGCAGGACGGCCTGAAGACCCTCGATGATGTCAAGGAGAAGGGCCTCAAGCTGGCCACCATGACCGGTGCCGTTGAATCCACCTATGCCGAGGACCTCGGCATCAATTCCCAGGAAGTCGGCACTCCCCAGGACGGCATGGACGCCGTGACCACGGGCCGTGCTGATGTCTTCGCACTGACCGCCATCTCACTCAACTGGATGGCCAAGAACAACAAGGACGCCGGCGTCGAGGTCAGCGAATCCTTCGTCCAGGAGATCAAGGGAGTCCCGCAGATCGGTGCCGGCGCCACGGTCTTCCGCACAGATGACACCGAACTTCGGGACAAGTGGAACGAGAAGCTCGACGAGATCGTCGGCGACGAGAAGAAGTACCTCGATGTCGTCGGTGACTTCGGCTTCACGAAGGAAGAGCGCCCTGACGGCGAGATCACGACCGACCAGCTGTGCAAGGGCGAATTGCCCACAGCAAAGTCCTGATCCGGTCCTTGGCCACTCCCGATCATGACTGACAATGTCACAACGTTGCTGAATTTCCTCCCACAGCTGTGGGAGGGAATTCAGACAACGCTCATCCTCACCATCGCCGGCTCGATCGGCACCATCATCATTGCGATCATCCTCGGACTCGCGATGACCTCTCCTCACGCCTGGATGCGCATCCCCGCCAGGATCGTCGTCGAATTCTTCCGCGGCACATCTCTGCTCGTCCAGATCTTCTGGCTCTTCTACGTCTTTCCGCTCCTCGGAGTCGAACTCGATCCCCTGATGTGCGGCATCGGTGCCCTCTCGCTCAACTACGGTGCCTACTCCGCCGAGGTGGTCCGATCGTCGATCAAAACGGTCAACCCCGGCCAGTGGGAGGCAGCCATCGCGCTCAGCCTCTCGCCGGCTCGGCGTATGATCCGCGTCATCTTCCCCCAGGCCTGGGCCCTGATGATCCCGTCCCTGGCGACCCTGCTCATCCAGCTCCTCAAGGGCACGGCAGTGGTCTTCTTCATCACGCTCAGTGACCTCACGGACAAGATCCAACAACTGCGGCAGTCGACGGGCGACACCGTCTTCGCGTTCACCGTCGGCCTCGTCATCTACTTCGTCATCGCCTGGCTGATTCAGGAGCTCATGAACCTTCTCGAACGCCAAGCCACAAAACGACTGGGACGCAGACGCCCGAACTCGCGGTCCGATCGACGTGAAGCCCGTCGAGACGCTCGTGCGGAATCGAAACGCGACGCCGGTGCCACGACCGTTTCCGGCCCGAGTTCCGGGAACGTCGGATACGGAGGTGCCCTGTGACCTGGAACTGGGAATTCGCCGCCGAAGCGCTGCCGATCCTCCTCCAAGGATTCGTCAACACACTCATCGCCACCGTCGTCGGCACCGTCATCGCCGCGATTCTGGGCCTTCTCATCGCCGTTGCGATCCGCACGCTGCCCCGTTGGATCAACTGGCTGGTCAGACTGCTCGTCGCCTTCGTCCGCAATACGCCGCTGATCGTGCAGCTGATGTTCGTCTACTTCGCGTTCTCGGACATCCCCGGCCTGGTCAGCATTCCGGCGCTTGCCGTCGGCTGCATCGTCATCGGCATCCACTATTCGACGTACATGTCCGAAAGCTACCGTGCGGGCATCGACTCCGTGCCCCCTGGGCAGCACGAGGCCGCAACAGCTCTGTCTCTGCCGCCGGTGCGCACATTCACCGCTGTCGTGCTTCCGCAGGCTCTGCGCGCCACGATCCCGTCATTGGGCAACTACGCCGTGGCCATGTTCAAGGACACCCCGTTCCTGTTCGCGATCTCGGTCGTCGAACTCGTCACCTCGGCGAAGCAGTTCGGTGGTTCCACATTCGCCTACACGGAGGCCTTCACCTTGGCCGGGCTCATCTTCCTCGCCGCCAGCTACCCGACGTCCCTGCTCATCCAACGATTGGACAAGCGCCTTGCCACCTACTGAGAACACCTCATCAACTCCGACGGCAGATCCCGCAAGCTCGGCCACACCGGCGATCGAGTTCAAAGACGTGGAGAAGTCCTTCGGCAAGACCACCGTCCTCAAGGGCCTCAACTTCAGCGTCGCTCCCGGGGAGCGTGTGACTCTGATCGGGCCCAGCGGTTCGGGAAAGACGACGATCCTCCGCCTCGTCATGACCTTGGAGGAGCTGACCGGCGGCTACATCTTCGTCGACGGCGAACCGCTGACGCATACGGAGAAGAACGGCAAGCGAGTCGAACTGCCGTCGAAGACGACCCGCGCCATGACGACGCGGATCGGAATGGTCTTCCAGCAGTTCAACCTCTTCCCCAATATGACGGTGCTCGAGAACATCATCGAGGCGCCCATCCACGTGCTCGGCAGATCCAAGGCCGATGCCGTAACGGAGGCGAAGTCGCTGTTGGACAAGGTCGGACTTGCAGACAAGGCCGATGAGCATCCCACTCGCCTGTCGGGCGGTCAGCAGCAGCGTGTGGCGATCGCACGGGCACTGGCGATGAGTCCGGAGATCCTCCTCCTCGACGAGGTGACCTCGGCTCTCGACCCGGAGCTCGTGGGAGATGTCCTCGGAGTCCTCCGCGATATCGCAGAGACGACCGACATCACGATGCTCCTGGTCACTCACGAGATGCAGTTCGCCCGAGAAGTCTCACACCGGGTGATGATGTTCGACGGCGGCCAGGTCCTCGAAGAGGGTCCGCCGGATCAGATCTTCAACAATCCGCAGCATGAGCGCACGCGCACGTTCCTCTCCAGCGTGCAGTAACTCAGCAGAGGCCCTCCGGTGTGCAACTCAGGTGGGCCTCTGCTGTTCCGTGGGCTTCAGCCGTCGCGGTGGGCTTCAGCTGCGGATGCGGCGCACGAGCCGCCAGATCCTCACGACGACTGCAACGGCGATGAGCACCATGGCCACCCAGAACAGGATGTCCGAAGGCCCGGCCCAGAACACATCGGAGCGCCCCACCGGGTCCGCTGCGTTCGTGCCCGCGTCGCTCCCGCCTGCACCGGCATCAGCCTCCGACTGACTTCTCAGCCACCTGAGTGCCGACCAGAGGAGCAGCAGACCCACCCCGCAGGCGGCGAACACCCAGGGTGTGCGGTACCAGGGACGGTGAGACCTCATGCCGACTCGTCTGCTGCCGTTGCACCTGCTCCGCTGGCGACATCCGCTGCCTCTTCAGATTCGGCCTTGAGCTGGACGAAGTACAGTGCGGTCTCACCGAACGTCTTCGAACGGAAGACCTCTAGGGCGGCCGGCATCGTCGGTTCGGGCGCTCGTGATGCCCGCTCGACCACAACGATGGATTCCATGTCGAGGAGCCCAGCGAGTCGACCCAGGATCTGGGTGACGGCATCCTCCCCCAACGGGTAGGGCGGATCCATGAACACCAGGTCGAAGATGCGACCCCCATCGTCATCACGATCGCTGCGGGCCTCCAACACCTGACCGTCCTGAACCTCATCAAGGCCGCTGCCGAGCGATGCTCGCCCTCCGTCGTCCGCTCCCTTTGCGTGGAGTTCGGGGTCCGCTCCTCCTGCGTGTCCTTCGGGTCGCCGCTGCGTCGACGCATGCTGTCCCGGACCTCGCTGGGAGCTGAGGAAGGAGACGACATCCGAGGAGTGGATCCGAGTCGAGTGATCGATTCCGAGCTTCTGGGCATTCGACTCGACTGCTCGAGCCGAAGCGCTGGCCGAATCGACGAAATCGACTTCGGCCGCACCTCTGGACATGGCTTCGAACCCGAGCCCACCGGAGCCGGCGAAGAGGTCGAGGACGTTCGCGGCTTGGAGGACCCCGTAGCCGTCGAGCATGGAAAACAGGGATTCCTTGACCCGGTCTGAGGTCGGGCGGGTATTGGATCCGCCCGGTGCGACGAGCTTGGACCCTTTGAACGCACCAGCGATGATTCTCATTGCGCTTCCTCCTCATTGGGGTGATCCGACATCAGCTCGCCTCGATGAAGTGAGCCGATTCGGCGGGCAGGACTCTATTGATGAAGGTACGCAGGGCCGGCAGTGAACTCAGATCGGGGTCGACGGAGATGATCTTCTCCGCAATGGTTCTCGCCTCTTCGACGATCGGCGCGTCGCGCAGAATGGACAGGTGCTTCAGCGACGATCCTCCCCACTGCGAAGCTCCGAGCACATCGCCTTCTCCCCGGGTGCCGAGATCATACTCGGCCAGGGCGAAGCCGTCGAGGGTGCCAGCGACCTCACTCAGGCGCTCAAAGCTCTCATCGGATTCGGATGCCTGGGTGAGCAGGAAGCACATGGCTGCGCTGCCGTCTCGTCCGACGCGGCCGCGCAGCTGATGGAGCTGAGCGACACCGAATCGCTCCGCTTCGAAGACGACCATCATGGTCGCCCGCGGCACGTCGACTCCCACCTCGACGACGGTCGTGGAGACCAGGATGTCGGTCTCGCCAGAGACGAACGCAGCCATCGTCCTGTCCTTCTCCACCGGTGACATCCGCCCATGGAGAAGCTCGATCGAACGAGACCCGAGCTCATCGGAGTTCTGAAGCTTGTCCCGCAGGTCCTCAATCCCCTCTCTGCTGCCGACCACCTCACCTGTTTCGGGATCTTCGATGTCGGAGGGGTCGATCCGCGGGAAGACCACGAATGTGCCGCGGCCGTCCTCGGCCGCCTCGTCGATGAGCTGGAGTACCCGGCCCAGCCAATTCGGATGGTCCCCCAGTGATACAGCGTGGGTGGTGATGTCCTTGGTGCCGGCGGGCATCTCGTCGAGAGTGGAGACATCGAGATCGGCGAAGACGGTCATCGCGACGGTCCGCGGGATCGGCGTCGCGGACATCACGAGGGTGTGCGGGACCTTGAGTCCGGCCTTCGCCCGGAGGGCCTCACGTTGTTCGACGCCGAACCGATGCTGCTCGTCAACGACGATGAGGCCCAGTTTGTCGAACATCGTCGTATCCGACATCAGCGCATGCGTGCCGACGACGATGTCGATCTGACCGGTGGCGAGGTCGAGTGCCAGCTGTTTTCGTTCCCGGGCCGGCATCGACCCCGTCAGCAGCGCCACCCGCACCTGATCATCACTCGAGAGCAGAGGACTCAGCGCCATCTGATCGCCGAGGAGGCTCTCAATGGAGCGGAAATGCTGAGTGGCGAGCACTTCTGTGGGCGCGAGCATCGCAGCCTGAGCTCCCGAATCGACGGCAGTGAGCATCGCCCGCAGCGCCACGACGGTCTTGCCGGAGCCGACGTCGCCGTGGAGCAGCCGATGCATCGCCGTCTTCCGGCCCATGTCAGCCTCGATCTCCTCTCCGACCCGCAGCTGAGAGGCCGTGAGGTAGAAGGGCAGACTGTTGTCGAACCGTTCGCTTCTGGCTCCGACGTTGAGCAGAGGGGTGGCCTCGAGCTTTTCGTAATCGGCCTTGCGGGAGACGAACTCCGCCTGCAGGGCAAGCGCCTCTTCCCATTTCCAACGCTGTTTGGCCTTCTCCGTGGCCCCTGCTGACCTGGGCCGATGCATGTCGTTGAATGCGGTGCGCAGGTCGGGCAGGTCGAGGTTCTCTCGCATGGCGGTCGGCAGCGGGTCCTCGAACTCGGCAGGGTCAGCGACATCGAGGAGAACCTTGATGGCCTTCCACAGTCGCGTCTGCGCGATGCCCTTGACCCGTGAGTAGACGGGGAACGGGGAGTTGAGGTCCTCCGGGGTCCACTTCTCATCGTGTTCGTCCCGATTGAGCCAGGTGGGCGAGTTCAGGGTCAGCTGCCCGCGGTATTCCTCGACCTTCCCGGCGAAGACGACGGTGAGTCCGGGCACCAGCTGGCTGTCCAGCCAGCGCTGGTTGAAGAAGGCGATCTTCATCGACTGCTGTCCGTCGTGGACGATGACATCGGTGATGGTGCCGCGGCGCTTCTGCATGCGCCGGGTGTCGACGGAGATGACCTCGGCCTGGAGAATCGCGGTCTCCCCCAACGGGAGCCCGCCCAGGGGCGTCTTCTCTCCGGGCACGAGGAATCTGCGCGGGAAGAAGCGGAAGAGATCCGCCACCGAGGTGATTCCTCGCTTCTTGAGTGCACCGCGGTCTCGTGCGGTGAAGTAGTCCTCGAGGCGGGCGCTCATTCGACTCCCATGATGAGGAGCGTCGCCCGGTCCCTCGAGTCGATGTCCTGGAACCTCACCTGAGAGTGTGATTTGCGGATCCAGTCCCGCAGGTGCGAGAGGACATCGGGTGCGCACCCGGGACCGTGGACGACGGTGAGGAGCTCTCCCCCGGCGCCCAGGAGACGATCGGCGAGCTTCTCGACCAGGGTCGTGAGTTCGGTGCTCTGAGTCTTCACCTTCCCGTCGATGAAGACCCGGTAGAACTGCGAGGGATGGGAGAGCGGAATCCTGCGCATGCCCACCGTGCTGGAGTCGAGCATGGAGTCAGGATCCGAACTCGCTCCCGGAACATCGTCGATGACCGGCAGGGCACCTGTAGGCGGGTTGAGGGCAAGCTGTTCGGCCGAGACGATGGTGCCCACACGGGTGCCGGCGGCAGCCTCGGTCATATCGGCGAAGATCTCCGCGGACGGGGCGAAGGGATCATGGACCGCGAGCGCCGAGAGCAGAGTGGCGACATTGCGGGAGCGGACCACCTGTCCACCGGAGACCTGTCCCAGTGCTTTCAGGACGGTCGTCGAGCTGGGGACGACGATGACCGCACGTTCTTCCTCGGCGATGATGTCTTTGGTCATGGCCCGCACGTCACCGGAATCCGGCGTCAGGGCACTTGCTCCGTTGAGCGCGCAGTGCATGAGGAGCCCGGTGCCCGAGACGATGGCCACCAGGTGGGTTTCGCCCTCCTCCTCGTGCAGACGCAGGTCTTCCATATCCAGGCGGGCGATGCCGTAGCCGGAGAGGTGGTCGAGAATGGTCACGGCGGTGGCCTCGTCGGCGACGTGGACGTGTACCTTGGGTCCGTTGATGACGATCGATGTCCCACCGAGGTCATCGAGCGCCTCGGCGAGGGTGTTCCCCGTATTTTCGGAATCGGTGGATGCCGGATACGTGGCCAGGATGGCGACGATCTCGAGTTCATCGGCACTGGCCTGATGGACGATGCGGGGTGACCTGGTGACTTCGCCGAGCATCGAATCCTGCGGTGTCCGGCCGGTGACCGTGGCGTAGAGGAGATCGAAGAGCTCCACGATCCCCGTCGAACCGGCATCGACGACCTCGGCTTCGCGCAGCACTGGCAGCTGCCCGGTGGTCTCGCGCAGTGCCGAGCGGGAGCGGAGGCGCACCGCGGAGATGAGGTCGATGAGGTTCGCCCCATTCTCGGCCTTCTCTGCTGCCTCCGTGGCCATGGCGTCGAGGACCGTGAGCATGGTGCCGTCGACGGGCCGGGCCACGGACTGCCGGGCCCTGGCGGAGGCGAGTTCGAGGGCTGCGGCCATGGCTTCGGGCGTCGCTACGGTCACGCCCTCCAGCGCATCGGCGACGCCTTGGAGTGCGACTGCGAGGATGAGTCCGGAGTTTCCGCGAGCACCGCGTCCTGCCCCCTCTGCGAGAGCCGCAACCACCTGGGGCAGCGTGACGGGTCCGGTGAGTTCTTCGACAGCCAGGTAGGCGGCGCGCAGGGTGTGGTACATGTTCGTGCCGGTGTCGCCGTCGGGTACTGGGAAGACGTTGAGTTCATCGATTTCGACGCGTTCCTTGCGCAGACGATCAACGGCCCGCCGAGCCCACCTGGCGGCCAGACGCCCGTTGAGGCCGATGGCTTGATTGGGTCCGCTCATGTCACTTCCCGAAATGGCTGAAGCCGCTCGTCGGCACCGGTGCGCCGTCGAGACTGACCCCGCTGCCGACTCTCATCTCTCCGATTCTCCGCCAGCCTACCGGAGGTGTGTCGAACTGCGCCGACGACGCGACGAAGCCATGGTCCTCTCCCCCGTTGAGCACCCAGGCCAACGCCAACTCCTCGGCCTCTGCGGCAGCCTGTGCGGTCTCTTCGTCCGACTCAGCACCCTCGATGGCGCCCACCAGGTGCCGTGCTGCAGGCAGCAGCTCATCGATGAGCTCTTGGAGTGAGGCGCGGTCGATCCGAGCGTGGACTCCCGAAGCCGACGCGATCCGTCCCATATCCGTGCTCAGCCCGTCGGAGACATCGATCATCGCCGAGGCTGCCCGCATGTTCAGGACGGCCGCATAGTCCGGCTGTGGAGCCAGTTGGGTGGTGATGAGTGACGTCAGGCTTTCATCGAGTTGAGGATCGTTCCGGGCGTCCCCGGCGTCCCGGGCGTCCCCGGCGTCCCGGGCGCCCCCGGCGTTCCCGTCGACACCGGCGAAGAGGAGATCCAATCCGGCTGCGGCGCGTCCGATGGTGCCTGCCAGGTAGATCGAGTCGCCCGGCCGCGCACCCGAGCGGGTGATCGCTGCATGATCGGCGACGGTGCCCAACGCAGTGATCGCGATGACGATGAGGCCCGAGGATGAGAGGTCTCCACCGATGATCGGGATCTCGCAGCCCAGTTCCTCACCGGCACGCCCCGCCTCGGCGACAATGCCGGCAAAGAGCGCTTCGAGGTCCTCTATCTCGGTCGAGTTCGGCACGGCCAGTGACACCAGCAGCCCATGAGGCCTGGCGCCCATGACGCAGACATCGGAGAGGTTCTGCGCTGCGGCTTTGATCCCGAGCCGGCCCCAGTCGAGCCAGGCGCGGGTGAAGTCCTCGTTCTCCACGAGCATGTCCGCGGTCGACACCAGGTTGCCGTCAACCGCGGTCACCGCGGCATCGTCTCCGGGTCCGATGATCACCTGCGAACCGGTGCGATTGTGAGAGAGGATGCGTTCGAGCACGTGTGATTCGCCAAGTTCGGACAGTCGGGTCATGGCTCAAGGTTATCGGGAGATACGGTAGTTGTATGAGATCTCGTCGCCTCCGCCCGTCGCCTCGACCTTCGCCTCGGAAGGCGCGCACCATCGCCCTGGCAGCCATCGCCACTGTGGTGGCCGGAATCAGCCTGGCAGGGTGTGAGCGCACGGTCGTCGTTGAGCCTGCTCAGGACGCACAGAATCCCGACTGCGCCGACATCATGCTGCGTATGCCCGATGAGATCGCCGGCGCGAAGTCACGCACGACATCCTCCCAGGGCACGAAGGCGTGGGGAGATCCCAACATCGCAGTCGTGCGCTGCGGGGTCACCCCACCCGGGCCGACCACCGATCAGTGCGTGAGCGTGAGCAGCGTCGATTGGATCTCCAAGGCCTCCGAGGAGGACGACACCTGGGTCTTCACCAGCTACGGTCGTACCCCGGCAGTCGAGGTCCTCGTCAACCGCAAGGCGGAATCGGGCAACAATGTACTCGCAGCGATCTCACCGGCGCTGACTGCTGTGAAGCCTGAGGCCAAGTGCGTGGGAGCCCAGGACCTCGACAGCTGAGTCACCAGCATCACTGACTCCCAGCCATGATGAGTTGTCATCAAACGGCCCACTTAGCATCGACGGGAGACGTTATACGGTAGCCGCTGGATGAAAGGTAGTCCTCTCGACAGAAGTGACCGAAGCGCCTGCCAACGGCGAGCAATGACCAATGTAATAGTTACATGCTTTTTGCTGTTTTTTAATGGCTTTTGTTGCATTTAATAGCACTTGAGGATCATAATGGCACAATGGTCTCGGTGTTCAGATCCAAGGCACTCCATGACCTCGGATTCACCGAGGCAGACATTCGCGATGCACTGAACTGTTGCTTCCGCAGGATACGTCGCGGGCACTTCGTTTTGAACTCGCCATGCAACACGACGGACCATATGCCGCTCCACCTACTCCACAACACCACTGCCACAGAATACCCGCGACGATATGGGGACATCCGAGACAACTCGGAGTGGCTCAGGGTGCTGATCCGCTCCTATGCCGACGAACTCCCGGCAGGAGCGGTCTTCTCTCACGTGTCCGCAGCACTCATACACGGCCTGGACCCGCCATATCCGGCAACCGATTCAGCGGAGGTGGTTCGGCCCGGATTTCACCGAGCGAAGAAGACTCTGCGGACCCGTGACCGTTCGCTGAATTCCGAAGAACTCACACATGTCGGCGATTTGCCTGTGACAACCGTCGGCAGAACCCTTGTCGACCTTGCCACTGACTATCCGCTTGAAGTCTCAGTGCCTTTCATCTCTGAGGCACTGCGTCGAGGTCTCGCGTCCCACGAATCACTGCACAGCAGCATCCGATCGGGCACACGAGGCTGCAGGCGGGCAGCCCAAGCCTTCGACTTGGCCAGTCCGGCTCACGAATCCTCGGGTGAGGCGCTATGCGCAGTGAAGTTCTTTCGTTTCAACATCATCGGGATGATCCCGCAGGTGAATACCTACGACGGTGCCGGAGCGTGGATCGCTCGCAATGACTTCCGGCATGACAAGCATCCTCTGATCGTCGAGTTCCATGGAGTGGGGAAGTACTATCTCAACAACGCCGGTCCAGATCGCGCCAGCTCTGAGAACCATGAACGGCATATGAAGCTGCTCAACGCCGGATACCGCGTCTTCAACCTCGTTTGGGCAGATCTCTTCCGGGCGAGAGAATTCACCAAGATCAGAGCAGCAATCGCTGAATTCGGCTGACAGGCGGAGGCTCAAAAGGACAGCGGCACACTGCGGTCAGTCCGAAACCACCTCGGTGCCCATGGTCACAAGTTGCCGCCCCGACACTGAAACGACCCCCGCTACCGTCTCGACGCACCTGAGATCGCGCCAAAGCTCGGGAGCAGCGTCGGCCATCAGCACCGGCGGGACCACTTATCGACGAGGGTCGAGTTTATAGCGTGACCCCTCGACGCTAAGTAGTCCCCTCGATGCCCAATGGCAGATGCAGCCTGCCTGCCAGGTGTGCTCGGGGTTACAGGTGTGCTCAGGAGCCGCAGACGCCTACATATCGTGCGTGACTCAGCGCGTGCGTGACTCAGATCCAGCGGGACTGAATGGGTGCGCGACTCGGGACTCAGTGAGTGCGGGCGTGGTCGACCAGGGCGATGGTGATGAGCTCTGAGATGAGCGCCGGGTACTCGATGCCCGAGTTCGACCACATGAACGGGTACGCCGAGGTGGGGGTGAACCCCGGGAGCGTGTTGATCTCGTTGATGAGGACGTCACCGGCATCTGTGACGAAGGTATCGACTCGTGAGAGTCCTGTGCAATCGAAGAGCCGGAAGACCTGAGCCGAGAGTTCCTGGATCCGGGCCGTCGTCTTCTCATCGACGCGCGCCGGACAGGTCAGCTGCGCATCGGCGAGGTTGAGGTATTTGGCCTCGAAGTCATAGAACGAGTGCTCGCCGGAGACTTCGATCTCTCCGGGGAACGAGACGCGGACCTGACGGTCGTGAACAGAGCCGAGCACCGCGCATTCGATCTCGCGGCCGACGACCTGTGGTTCGACGATGACCTTGGAATCATGCTCGAAGGCAGAGCGCAGCGCCTGATCCAGTCCCTCGGCGGACTCGACGCGGCTGACTCCCATGGACGATCCTGCCCGTGCCGGTTTGACGAATACGGGCAGACCAAGTCCGGTGATCCGAGCCTGCGCGTCAGCCTGCTCGGAATCCCACATGGTTTCGGTCACGAGCTCCCAGGGGCACGTCGGAATTCCGGCGTGGGCCATGAGGGACTTCGTGTAGTGCTTGTCCATGCTCGCCGCCGAAGCGAAGACCCCGGAGCCGACGTAGGCCGTGTCGCTGAGTTCGAACAGGCCCTGCAGAGTTCCGTCTTCCCCGTACTGGCCGTGCAGGAGAGGGAAGAAGACGTCGACGGATCCGAGCTCGGTGTACTGCCCCTCGGCGTCCCGCTGCAGCAGAGGTGAGCCCTGCGCGGAGATCGGCGGGATGACCTCGGTTCCGTTGTCAACGACCTCGGGCATGTCAGCCGGGTCGAAGGCCATCGTCGACCAGTCTTCGACGATGCGCCACACACCGGCCTTCGTGATGCCGATCGGCAGAACACGGTAGGCGTCGGTGTCGATGGCCTGGATGACCCCGGCAGCAGTGACGCAGCTGACGGCGTGTTCGCTCGATCGTCCGCCGAAGAGGACTGCGACGAGTGGCCGGTGATCAGATTCAGGCATAGAAATCCTTGGTCGTAAGCGCGTGACCGTTTGTACGGACTGGAAAACTCTAGCTCACTTGAGCTCGAACGTGCATTCCAGCCACGCACGTGCGATGCCCTTGAAGAACATGTTGAATCCGGCGAAGGCCGGTGAGGCGGATTCGTCGAGGCCCAGCGGCTCCGCCAGTGCCGTGACGATGAAGAAGTAACGGTGCGGTCCGTGGCCCTGGGGTGGGGCGGCACCGACGAAGCGAGGTTCGCCCGCATCGTTGCGCAGGGTCACTGTTCCTGCCGGCAACAAGTCTGCCGATGGATCGCCGGCGTTGGCGGGCAGGCTGGTCGTCGATGCGTCGAGGTCGGTGACGACCCAGTGCCAGAAACCGGAGCCGGTGGGTGCGTCGGGGTCATAGCAGGTCACGGCGAAGGCCTTGGTCTCTGCGGGGAATCCCGACCAGGACAGCTGCGGGGAGACGTCCTGGCCGCCGTCGACGCCCATCGCGCCTGAGAGCTGCGGTCCGCTCAGTTCGGCCCCATTCTCGATATCTGTGCTGGTGAGGGTGAATGTCGGGACATCAGAAAGGTTGTAGAACGGTGAGTTGACGCTCATGTCTGCTCCTTGTAACGCGATGTAGTGGTCGTGCGATGCAGTGATCGTACGCTGTGGTGCCGGCCAGCCTGAGCTGCTCAGGCAGGTGGCCCCTCGTGCTTACGCTTCCGAGACAACAGCAAACCGGCGAGTTCGTCAACCCTCAGCTGTCCTCCGAGGACCGCACACACGGCTTCCGTGATCGGCAGGTCGACTGCGTACCTGCGGCCCAGGGCGAGGATGGCGGTCGCCGATTTCACTCCCTCAGCGGTCTGCGAGGTGTGGGCGATGACATCATCCAGGCTCATGCCCTCGCCGAGGTGGCGCCCGAATGTCCTGTTTCGCGACAGTGGTGAGGCGCAGGTGGCGACGAGGTCGCCGAGTCCGGCCAGCCCCGAGAGGGTGTGCGGCTGGGCACCCATGGCAGCGGCAAGACGAGAGGTCTCGGCCAGGCCGCGGGTGATGATCGAGGCCTTCGAGTTGTCGCCGAGTTTCTGACCATCGGCGATGCCGACTGCCAGGGCGATGACGTTCTTCACGGCACCGCCCATCTCGACGCCGACGACGTCGGTGTTCGTATAGGGCCGGAAGTAGCCGTTGGCACTGATCTCAGCGACCACCTCGGCGGTCTCGATGCTCTCCGAGGCCACGACGGTGGCTGTGGGCTGACGATCGGCGATCTCACGGGCCAGGTTCGGGCCGGAGACGACCGCGATCTGGGTGGAGTCCACCTCGGCGACCTCGGCGATGACCTCGGACATGCGTTTGCCTGTGTCGACCTCGATGCCCTTCATCAGGCTCACGAGCTTCACTCCTGGGCGCAGGTGCGGCTTCCACCGGCTCAGGTTAACCCGCAGGGTTTGCGCGGGAACGGCGAGGATGATGACCTCGGCGTCTGTCACGGCGGCGATGTCATCGGCGGTCGCGCTCAGCAGCTCAGGCAGGTCCCGGTCGCCGAGGTACCGTTCGTTGGTGTGTGAGGAGGTGATCTCCTCGGCGACCTCGGACCGGCGAGCCCAGAGGGTGACGGGGAATCCGGCATCAGCGACGACGGCGGCATAGGTTGTCCCCCATGATCCGGCGCCCAGCACTGCGGTCTTCTCGACGCTCATTCGCCGACCTCCTTGTTGTGGAATCTCGCCGGCAGCTCACGGTTCGAAAGCTCGCCGACCATCGCTGCAATGGTGTTCGTCAGACGGTGGGTGAGCACCGTCTTGGCCCTCTTCTCCTCGCGGTGGGGCCACAGGTCCTCGTAGTCGAGGGAAGGCCCGAATCTGACGACGCAGCTGTGGCTCAGCGGTTTCAGCCTCGGCAGCCGAGATCCGCGCGGATAGATTCCGTTGAGCCCCCAGTGGGCGACGGGAATGATCGGTGCTCCTGTTTCAAGGGCGAGCCGGGCAGTGCCGGATTTGAAGTGCTGGGGCCAGAAGTCCGGGTCCTTGGTCAAGGTTCCTTCGGGGTAGATGACCACGGTTTGGCCATTGGCCAAAGCATCTTTCGCGTATTCGAGCGAGTCCCCGGCCTGCCCCGAGGCTCGCAGCACGGGAATCTGGCCGATCGTCTTGAGGATCGTTCCGAGAACGCCGGAGAACAGAGACGACTTCGCCAGGAAATGCGGCATTCGACCGTGACGTTTGAGGGCCAGGCCCACGAGGATCGGGTCGAGGTGGTTCGCATGGTAGGCGGCGATGATGGCGGCCTTGCCCGGCGGCGGCAGATGTTCGGCCCCCGTGACCGCCATCTTCGTGGCCGTCCTCATCAGCCCGAAGGCAGCGGTGGCGGCGATGGTGCCGGCCCGGTTCTGCGCACGCACTGAGGCGGGATCGAAGGAGACGAGATCGTGATCGTTCGAGTCCGGCTCGGTCACCGCACTCATGCGGCCACCTCGGCCCCGAGACCGAGAAGCTTGTCGAGGAAGTTCTCGTATCCGCGATTGATGAGCTCGATGCCGTGGACCTGGCTGGTGCCGCGTGCTGCCAGGGCTGCGATGAGGTGGCTGAACCCACCCCGCAGGTCGGGCACGTCGATGCGTGTTCCGGTGAGTTCGGTGGGCCCGGAGACCACGGCTGAATGCTGGTAGTTGCGGCGCCCGAAGCGGCAGGGTGTGCCGCCGAGGCATTCGCGGTAGAGCTGGATCTGGGCGCCCATCTCACCGAGCGCGTGAGTGAAGCCGAAGCGGTTCTCGTACACGGTCTCGTGGATGATCGACAGGCCCTCGGCCTGGGTCATGGCGACGACGAGCGGCTGCTGCCAATCGGTCATGAAGCCCGGGTGCACGTCGGTCTCCAGCGCGAAGGACGTGAGCTTGCCGCCGGGGTGGCGGAAACGGATCCCGGTCTCCTCGACCTCGAATTCGCCGCCGATGCGGCGGAAGACGTTGAGGAAGGTGATGAGCTCGGGCTGGGAGGCACCTTCGACGAAGATGTCTCCGCCGGTGGCCAGCGCGGCAGAGGCCCACGAGGCGGTCTCATTGCGGTCCGGCAGCGCGCGGTGGATGAATCCGCGCAGGCTCTCCACGCCCTCGATGCGCACCACACGGTCGGTGTCGACGGTGATGATGGCGCCCATCTTCTGCAGCAGGGCGATGAGATCCATGATCTCGGGTTCGATGGCCGCATTGCGCAGCTCGGTCACACCTTCGGCGCGGACCGCGGTCAGCAGAACCTGCTCGGTGGCACCCACAGAGGGGAAGGGCAGTTCGACCTTCGTCCCCTGGAGTCGTCCCCGGGTGGTGAGCATGATGCCGCCGGAGGTCTTGTCGACCTCGGCACCGAACTGCCGCAGCACATCGAGGTGGAAGTTGATGGGACGGTCGCCGATGTGGCAGCCGCCCAGATCCGGAATGAACGCTTGGCCCAGACTGTGCAGGAGAGGTCCGCAGAAGAGGATCGGGATCCGTGAGGAACCGGCGTGTGCGTCGATGTCGACGATCGATCCCTGTGCCATATCGGAGGGGTCCAGGTGAAGTTCACCGTCGGACAGCTGTCCATCGGCCCCGGGCGTGACCCGAACCCCGTGGAGCTCGAGCAGACCGGTGACGATCTCAACGTCCCTGATCTGCGGCACCCCGCGCAGCACGGAGGGCGTCTCTCCCAACAATGAGGCGACCATGGCCTTGGGAACCAAGTTCTTGGCACCTCTGACCTGGACGGTTCCACCTAACGGATTACCGCCGCGAACTTCGAGCATGTTCCTCCCTGCGTCACACTTGCACCCGGTAGGATCCGGACGTGGCCCAGACTAGTCCGGACTCGTCCAAGACTAGCGCAGACGCGGCGTGGGTCCCCTGTGTCACGGCTCTCAGACCGTCGCGTTCGACGATTCGAGCCTTCACTGAGAAGGGATCAGTCCTTCACTGAGAAAGCTTCAGACTTTCGCTGAGAAGGGTTCAGACCTTCGCGGGCAGAGTCGTCGGCTTGAACGTCGCCCGCTTGGACTCGAAATCGGAGATCTCGGATTCCTTGGCCAGGGTCAGGCTGATGTCGTCATGGCCTTCGAGGAGGCGCCAGCGCGTATAATCATCGATCTGGAACGTCACCGTGACCGAATCGCAGGTCACGGTCTTCTCGTTCAGGTCCACGGTGATCGGGGTGCCCGGGTGGTTCTCCAGGATCTTCCAGATCAATTCGATGTCGTCCTGTTCCAACTGAGCTGCCAGGAGGCCCTCTTTGCCGGAGTTGCCGCGGAAGATGTCGCCGAAGCGCGAGGAGAGGACGACGCGGAAACCGTAGTCCTTGAGCGCCCACACGGCGTGCTCACGCGAAGAGCCGGTGCCGAAATCGGGTCCAGCCACGAGGACGGAGCCGGCCGAGAAGTCAGGGTCGTTGAGGACGAAATCGTCGTTCGTCCGCCACCGGTAGAACAGCGCGTCTTCGAACCCGGTGCGGGTGACCCGCTTGAGGAACTTCGCCGGGATGATCTGGTCGGTGTCGATGTTGGCGCGACGCAGCGGGACGCCGATGCCGGTATGTGTGCTGAAAGCTTCCATCAGGCTTCACTCCTTAAGCGTTCGCCGAGGTGGGGGTGGGTGTCAGTGTCAAGGTGGGCTTATCGTCCGTCCACGCCACCGGTTCGGCGTCGCGTGGGAGATCCTTGACGTCACCGGGTGAGGACAGCGTCCCGCGCACGGCGGTGGCCGCTGCCACGAGCGGGGATACGAGGTGGGTGCGCCCGCCCTTGCCCTGACGACCCTCGAAGTTGCGGTTCGAGGTCGAGGCGCAGCGTTCGCCGTCGGCCAGCTGGTCCGGGTTCATGCCCAGGCACATCGAGCAGCCGGCGAAGCGCCACTCTCCCCCAAAGTCCTTGAAGATCGTGTCGAGACCCTCGTCCTCGGCCTGCAGGCGCACCTTCGCTGATCCGGGCACGACCATGAAGCGGACGTTCTCGGCCTTCTTCCGGCCGCGGACCACCTCGGCGGCGGCACGCAGGTCTTCGATGCGTGAGTTCGTGCACGAACCGAGGAACACGGTGTCGACTTCGATCTCGCGCAGCGGGGTGCCCGGCGTCAGACCCATGTAGGCCAGGGCGTTGGCGGCCGATGCCTTGTCGTTCTCGTCGGCGAAGTCATCGGGTGAGGGCACGGAGGCCGACAGCGGCAGTCCTTGGCCCGGGTTGGTTCCCCAGGTCACGAACGGTTCGATGTCCTTGGCCTCGAGGACGACCTCATGGTCGAAGGTGGCGCCCTCGTCGGTGTACAGGGTCTTCCAGTATTCGACTGCGGCGTCCCAGTCTTCGCCCTCGGGTGCGTGCGGACGGCCCTTGACGTAGTCGAAGGTGGTCTCGTCCGGGGCAACCATGCCGGCGCGGGCTCCGGCCTCGATCGACATGTTGCAGATGGTCATCCGTGCTTCCATCGACAGCGCGCGAATCGCCGAGCCGCGGTATTCGAGCACGTAGCCCTGCCCGCCGCCGGTGCCGATCTTCGCGATGATGGCGAGGATGATGTCCTTGGCGCTCGAGCCTTCGGGCAGTTCGCCGTCGACGGTGATCGACATCGTCTTGAATGCCTTGAGGCTCAGCGTCTGGGTGGCGAGCACGTGCTCGACCTCTGAGGTGCCGATGCCCAGTGCCAGCGCACCGAAGGCGCCGTGGGTGGAGGTGTGCGAGTCACCGCAGACGACGGTGGTGCCGGGCTGGGTCAGGCCCAGCTGTGGGCCCACGACGTGGACGATTCCCTGGTCGGCATCGCCGAGGCTGTGCAGCCGGATCCCGAATTCCTGCGTGTTCTGCCTCAGGGTTTCGATCTGCGTGGCAGAGGTGGGCTCGGCGATGGGCTTGTCGATGTCCCAGGTCGGAGTATTGTGATCCTCCGTGGCGATCGTCAGGTCGGGGCGGCGCACGGGGCGCCCGGCGAGTCGGAGACCGTCGAATGCCTGCGGGCTGGTGACCTCGTGGACGAGGTGGAGGTCGATGTAGATGAGGTCGGGCGCACCGTCTTCGCCCAGGGATACGACGTGATCGGCCCAGACCTTCTCGGCCAAAGTGCGTGGCATGATTCCTCCCGCTGGTACAGGGATTGCCTGTACGTGCTTACTGCTGTGACGGCCCGTGTTCGGGCGTGGGTGACATTCGATCTGACCACTCGGCGAGTGCGCGATGTGCGCTCAACGAGTTCGTACAGGAAACCTACTCGCCCGTATCGCATTTCGAACTTGCATCTCGCCCACTGAGACGCGCACAATAGTGTCTATGACAAGCAATGGTAGCGGCGTCGGAGTCATCGACAAGGCCGCAATGGTTCTCTCCGCCCTTGAGGCTGGACCCGCATCACTGGCCGAATTGGTCTCATTGACCGGACTCGCCCGACCCACTGCCCACCGTCTGGCCGTTGCGCTCGAATTCCATCGCATCGTCGGACGTGACCTGCAGGGTCGCTTCGTCCTCGGCCCACGTCTGGCCGAACTCTCCTCGGCCGCCGGCGAGGACCGCCTGCTCGCTGCGGCCGGACCGGTGCTCGGCCAGCTTCGCGACCAGACCGGCGAGTCCGCACAGCTCTTCCGCCGCCAGGGCGACCTGCGCCTGTGCGTGGCCGCCGCCGAACGCCCCGTCGGCCTGCGCGACTCGGTGCCGATCGGTGCCACCCTGAGCATGCGCGCGGGTTCCGCCGCCCAAGTCCTCCTGGCCTGGGAGGAACCCGACCGTCTGCACACCGGCCTGCGCGGTGCCCGCTTCTCCGCCACCATGCTCTCCGGCGTCCGTCGCCGAGGCTGGGCGCAGTCGATAGCCGAACGCGAACGAGGCGTCGCCTCCGTCTCGGCCCCGGTGCGCGGACCCAGCAATCGCGTCGTGGCCGCCGTGTCGATCTCCGGTCCCGTGGACCGTCTGACACGTCAACCGGGACGCCTGCACGCGAAGTCCATCATCGAAGCGGCTCGGACCTTGAGCGAAGCTCTCATCAGAGGCTGAGGACAACCCCATGATCGCCGCCCAAAGACGAAACGTGATCATCGAGACGATCGAACGAGACGGTGCGGTCTCCATCGCCGCCCTTTCGGATCTGCTGAGCACCTCAGCGGTGACGGTCCGTCGCGACCTCGATCAGCTCGCCGATGAAGGACGCCTGACCCGCACCCACGGAGGCGCGGTCGCCTTCTCCAGCGCCCGCGAATCGTCGTATGCAGAGAAGCTCGAGCAGGCACTGGCTGAGAAGACCGCGATTGCGCGGGCCGCAGCCAAGCATGTGCGCAACGGCGACGTCGTGGCCCTGGGCCCCGGCACCACGACCGAGCTCCTGGCCAAGGAGCTCAGCGATCGCTCGGGCATCCGCATCGTCACCAATTCCCTCCTCGTCGCCGAGGCGATGGTCTCCTCCCCCGACGTCGAAGTCATCGTCGTCGGGGGAATCCTGCGCCATTCGATCCGGGCCTTCGTCGGCGGCGGCACGGTCTCACAGCTGACCGGCCTGAGAGCGGACACGGTATTCCTCTCGGGCAACGGGCTGGCCGCGGACTTCGGCCTCTCCACTCCCGCATTTCCTGTGGCCGACACCGACCGGGCTATGGCCGCCGGAGCCGGAAAGGTCACCGCACTCGTCGACCACACGAAGGTCGGTCTGCACTCCTCGGTGCTCACGGTCCCCACGGAGGAGATCGACCAGTTGATCACGGACTCCGGCAGTGACGGCTCCGAACTGGATGCGCTGCGCATCGCCGGCGTCGATGTCGAGGTCACCACCACCTCGGCGAGCTGAGCGAGCACCTGCGTCGGGCGAGGCCTTCGCCGGGATTCTCATCGCGGTCGCGCAGGTCCTCTTCTCGCGAGTCCGGGCGAAGGAGCATGAGCGCAGACGCGGAGGTGAGACCGTGGCTGCCTCCGACACGCCGAGGGCGGAGGAAGAATCCCCGCTCACAGGCGAGCGATCATAAACAATCAAAACTTTTCATGTTCGATCACTGGAGATCGGTCGATCTGTCCTCTAGAGTATCCGTTTGAGGTGGCTTTGATCACAAGGGGCCATTCACCGAAGACGTTGGAGGAACCTTGGAAGACATCCGGCTGGACGCTCAGTGGATCGACTATCTGCTGATCGCGATCTACTTCGTATTCGTCCTCGGAATCGGCTGGTTCGCCAAGCGCGGCATCTCCTCGAGCATCGAATTCCTTCTCTCCGGGCGCAGCCTTCCGGCGTGGGTGACAGCCTTGGCCTTCGTCTCGGCGAACCTCGGTGCCGTAGAGATCATGGGGATGTCAGCCACCGGCGCCCAGTACGGCATGCCGACGATGCACTACTTCTGGATCGGCGCGGTCCCGGCGATGCTCTTCCTCGGGGTGGTCATGATGCCCTTCTACTACGGTTCGAAGGTTCGGTCCGTTCCCGAATTCATGCGCAGACGCTTCGGCACCGGCGCCCACCTCGTCAACGCACTGTCCTTCGCCGTCGCTCAGATCCTCATCGCCGGCGTCAACCTCTTCCTCCTCGGCACGATCGTCAATCGCCTCCTCGGTTGGCCGCTGTGGATCGCCCTGGTCGTCGCTGCCGCCATCGTCCTGTCCTACATCACGCTCGGCGGGCTGACCGCTGCCATCTACAACGAGGTGCTTCAGTTCTTCGTCATCGTCGCGGCCCTGCTGCCGCTGACGATCATCGGTCTCAATCGCGTGGGCGGTTGGGACGGTCTCGTGGCGAAGGTCAGCAATGACGGCATGCTCGGGGCCGAGCAGCTGAGCAGCTGGCCGGGAGAGCAGCTCTCCGGGTTCTCCAACCCGGTGCTCTCGGTGGTCGGGATCGTATTCGGGCTCGGCTTTGTGCTCTCCTTCGGCTACTGGACGACGAATTTCGTCGAGGTCCAACGTGCCATGGCCTCGAAGAGCATCAATGCCGCACGACTGACTCCGATCCTCGGCGCCTTCCCGAAGATGCTCATTCCGTTCATCGTCATCATTCCCGGAATGATCTCGGCGGTCCTCGTGACCCAGATGACGAAGTTCAAGCAGATCGCGTCCAGCGTCGACGAGGTGACCGCCCAGTCCCAGACCGGAGTGACCTACAACGATGCGCTCCTGCTGCTCATGCGCGAGGTTCTGCCCAACGGTCTCCTCGGCGTTGCCATCGCCGGCCTGCTCGCCGCGTTCATGGCCGGCATGGCCGCCAACATCTCCGCGTTCAACACCGTCTTCAGCTATGACCTGTGGCAGCAGTACGTGGTCAAGGACCGCGACGACGCCTACTACCTCAAGGTCGGCCGCTACGCCACGGTCGGCGCCTGCATCGTCGCGATCTTCACCGCCCTCATCGCCGGCAACTTCGCCAACCTCATGGACTACCTGCAGACTCTGTTCGGCTTCTTCAACGCACCGCTGTTCGCCACCTTCATCCTCGGCATGTTCTGGAAGCGCATGAGCCCGACTGCTGGCTGGGTCGGCCTGGTCGGCGGCACCCTCTCGGCCGTCGCTGTCTTCGTCCTCAGCGAAACCGGCGTGTTCGACCTGCCCGGTCAGGGCGCAGCGTTCCTCGCCGCCAGCACGGCGTTCGTCGTCGATATCGTTCTCTCGGTGATCGTCACCTTCAGGACCGCACCGAAGCCTGCCCATGAACTGCGTGGGCTCGTCTATTCGGAGACGCCGAAGACCGACTTCGAAGATCTCAGTGAACCGAAGCCCCCGATGTGGAAACGCCCGGTGCCCGTTGCGGGAGTCGCGCTGGTCCTCGTCATCATCCTCAACGTGGTCTTCGGCTGAAGGAGCAAGTGAGAACAATGAGCAAAGCCAACGAACTGACCAAGACCGCAGGTGCCTTCGACATCCGAAATTTCATCGGCGTGCTGCTGGGGATCTTCGGAGTCATCCTCGTCATCGCAGGCATGGTCGACTACACTCCCGACGAGGCGGAGCGGACCGGCGGAATCGATGCCAACCTCTGGACCGGAATCGGCCTCATCCTCACAGCAGTCTTCTTCATCGCCTGGGCCAGGCTGCGCCCGATTCGCATCATCGCCGATGAGTCGACGGAGGTGGGCGACGGGAACGAGGCAACTGACGGGACCGGCACGACAGAGACCGGCGATACCCGCGCCTAGCCCGTCCAGGCGATTCCGCTCTCCGTCGGTCGATTCTGCCGCGGGGTCAGGCGATTCTGCCCGCGCCCTTTCCCGGGCTGACTGCGAAGACATCGGGCCTGCGGAATCCGTGGTCGGCGAACGTCGCGCGGACGGCCTCGCCAACCTGGTCGACACTCGCCGCGTCGACGAGTGCGATCGCCGATCCCCCGAAGCCGCCGCCGGTCATCCGCGCTCCGATAGCGCCGGCCGACATGGCCGCCACGACAGCGGTGTCGAGTTCGGTGCACGAGACCTCATAGTCGTGGGCCAGCGACTCGTGGGAAGCAAGCAGGAGTTCGCCGATTCCGCGAATGCTGCGGCTCTCATCACTGTGGCCTTCTAAGAGTTCGACGGTGGCCCGGACCCGGGCGTTCTCACTGAAGATGTGCCGTACCCGCTTCTTCTGCTCCTCGTTGAGCGGGCCAAGGTCCACGCTCACATCCAGTTCGCGCAGACTCGCGGCTCCGAGGATCCTGGCGGCCTCCTCACAGGTGCGCCGCCGGTCGCCGTATCCACTCTCGCTATGGGAGTGGGACACGCGGGTATCAATGACGAGCAGCGCCAGCCCTTCGGCGTCGAGGTCGAAGGGGATCTGTCGAGTCCGGAGGTCCCGACAGTCGAGGAAGAGTGCATGCCCGGCCTCGGTCATGATCGAGGCCGCCTGATCGACGATTCCGGTGGGAGCACCGACGAAGTCGTTCTCGGCGCGCTGGGTGAGCAGGGCCTTCTCTCGGTCGTCGAGTCCGAGCCCGTAGATCTCGTCGAGGGCGATGAGGACCGCCACCTCGAGGGCATGGGAGGACGACAGCCCGGCTCCTACGGGCACTGTCGATTCGATGTAGAGGTCGATGCCGCCGACGACTGTGCCCGTCGTCTTGGCGATCTCATCGACGACGCCCGCCGGATGGCTGAGCCAGCTCGGCAGAGCTCCGGGTACGAGTTCTTCGGCCGCGAACTGGCCTGCGAGCCTCGCGCCCGACTCGTCTCGATGGTCGGAGACGATCCGGATGCTCTCCGGGCGCCGAGGCGGTGCCGCAGTTCCGTGTTCATGGACCTCCGAACGGTCCTGCGGACGCCGGCCGATGGCTACGTGGACAGCCCTGTCAATGGCGATGGGAAGGACGAACCCGTTGTTGTAGTCGGTGTGTTCTCCGATGAGATTGACGCGTCCGGGAGCACGGAAGCAGTCGTTCGGCGGATAGCCGAACACCGCTTCGAACTCGCGGCGCAGGCTCGGACCCGTCTCAGCGGTGGCCGCGCTCATCTGCGACCGTCTTCGAGCGCAGGCGACGCCGCACGCAACCGTGCAGCGGTCTCTTCGGCGGAGACGTCGCCGACGAAGGCTCCCATGGCCGCTTCGGATCCGGCGAGGAATTTCAGCTTGTTCTCGGCACGTCTGGGGCTGGTGATCTCGAGATGCATCCACTCTGCCGAGCGGTCGGCACAATTGACCGGCGCCTGATGCCAAGCTGCGATATATGGAGTGGGGGTCGAATAGAGGTTGTCGATCCTTCGCAGCACCTCGGGATAGATGCCAGCGAGGTCGTCGCGTTCGGCATCGTCGAGTTCGTCGAGTCTCAGCACCTGCCGATGCGGGACGATGTGGACTTCGACCGGCCACCGAGCTGCAAAGGGCACGAAGGCAGAGAAGTATGCCGACTCAAGGACCATCCGCTCCCCCGAGCCGCGTTCGAAATCGAGGACGTCGCCCATCAGAGGCCTGCCCGTCTCACGTCTGTGCTGCACCGCTCGAGCCGAGGTGATTACGGTGTGCGGGGTGACGAACGGATAGGCATAGATCTGGCCGTGTGGGTGGTTCATCGTCACACCGATCTCCTCACCCCGATTCTCGAACACGAAGACCTGCTCGATCCCCTCTTGTGCGGAGAGCTCGCTGCTCCGGTTCGCCCAGGCGTCGATGACCGTGCGGGCCCGTGCCGGGTCGAGGTCGGCGAACGATCCGTTGTGCTCGGAAGAGAAGACGACGACCTCACAGCGCCCATGGGCCGGGGCGATCAGTGCGGATTCGGAGGCCGCCTCGGCGAATCTCTGTCTCGGATCGGCAGGCACCGCTCCGAGTGATGGCCCCAGCGAAGGGAACCGATTCTCGAAGACGACGACGTCGTAGTCGGCGACAGGGATCTCAGTGGGTCGTCCGGGTGTCGAGGGGCAGAGAGGACAGTCGGCGGCTGCGGGAAGATGCGTCCGCGACTGACGATGCGTGGCCACGGCCACCCACTCGCCGGTGAGCAGGTCGAAGCGCAGCTGTCCGCCGGTAGGACGTGGTCCTGCGGGGCGATGGTCCTCGGCAACTGGTGCCGCCGTCGAACCTGCGTCCTGGAAGAACAGGATGTCTCTGCCGTCGGCAAGCGTGTTCCGACGAACCTGCGTGCTCAACGGACACCCACGAGTTCAACGGCTCGTCGGTGGAATCGAGAAAAACTGCACTGACCCATCAGACCTCCCAAAACTGATCATTTTCGATCATAATGCTAACATCTGCATGGGAGAGATCCCAGATCTCGCGTAGAATTCTGGGACACCGGAATATCCGCTCACCACCTGCTCAGGAGTCGCATGACCGATCTCATCGAGCTCGCCCTGGGCGACGACAGCGCAGTCGTCTCCACAAGCGGAGCGGCTCTGCTCGACTACACCGTCGGGGATCGTCCTGTCGTCGTCCAGATGTCCGCCTTCGATGGCGCCGTGCTGGCACCGTGGCCGAACCGGATCGCCGATGGACGCTATGACTTCAACGGCCGCTCCCACCAGCTGCCTATCACCGAGGTCACACGCGGAACGTCTCTGCATGGTCTTGTGGCCGAGACCGACTGGAAAGTCAGTGAACGCAATGAAGCCTCGGTACGTCTCGAAACAGACATCACCAGCCCACCGGGGTATCCCTTTGAATTGTCCCTTGAGGTGACCTACACCCTTGTTGAGTGTGAAGACGAGGGCGAATGTGCGAATGAATACGAGGGCAGCGGCGAGCTACGGGTCCTGGCTCTCGCGCGAAACATCGGGCACGAGACCGTTCCCTTCGGTTTCGGCTTTCATCCCTGGATCCATCCGGGCGCGCAACGAGTCGATCAGGCACAGCTCCTCATTCCGGCAGAAACCTGGTTCGAGACCGATGACAGACTCATCCCCCAGACGATCAGGCATTTCGACACTGGATCGTCCGTCCCCGCCGATCACGGGCCTGAAGAAGCATCCTGCGTCCTCTGCAAGGACTTCCGCGCGCTGCGCACTCTTGGCCCGGCGATCCTCGATGACGCCTTCGGCACCCCGCAGCGCGGTGACGATGGGTGGTCGCGAGTGAGGTTGAGAGGAGCCGACGACAGGACGGTCACCATCGGAATGGATGAGAGCTTCCGGGCCTGGCAGTTCTGCACCGGAGACGACCTCGACCAGCCGCTTCGCCGCAGCGCCATCGCCATCGAACCGATGACGTGTCCACCCAACGCCTTCGCCTCGGGTTCGGACTTCGATGTCATAGACGCGCAGGGCGAACTCAGCGTGGAATGGAGCGTCTCCTTGCGTTAGGAGTTCTGGCTGCAAAGTCAGCTTGCACTGATAAGTTGCGACTATCGGCTTCAACTCGTGCGAAGGAAGATTATGTCGACACCACAGAACCCGTACTCCGGTTCGGATGAAGAGAACAATCAGAACATCCCAGGCGATCAGCCTGATCCTGACCTGAACCGGCCGCAGGATCCCGCGGCCGACGAACAGACGGCCCATGAACCATCTGCTCACGAACCCACTGCTCACGATCCCGGTCTCGGCGAACAGACAGGGGACCCCCAGTCGCATGCTGGCACTGCCCAGTTTGGTCACGGCTCACAGTTCAGCCAGAGCGATCAGTACAGCCAGGCCGATCAGCACAACGGCCAACAGAGCCAGTTCGGTCAGTCGGAGCTGTACAACCAACAGAGCCAGTTCGGTCAACAGCAGCAATTTGGCCAAGGTGGCCAGTACACGCCTCAGGATCAGTACGACCAAGATGGTCAGTACGACCCACAGAATCAGTACGGTCAATACGGGCAGCCAGCCCAGCAGGGTCAGTACGGGCAGTCAGCCCAGCAGGGCCAGTACTATCAGGATGCTGACTACGCTGCATACAACCAAGGAAATTACGCCGACTCCCAGCACGCTCCGGTGGGCAATTTCCAGCAGCCGGCAGCGCAGCAGAAGCCTGGCGGAAGCGGCGGTTTCTTCAAGTCGCTCTTCGACTTCCGCTTCGATAATCTCATCGCCGTGCGATGGGCGGGATTCATCTACATCATCGCCATCGTTGTGGCCGCATTGTCCTGGCTGGGATCCATCATCGGCGGAATCGTCACAGGTGCAGCAGCGGGAGCGGCGACCAGCTATCTCAGCGATGGCCCGAGCTTCAGTCCGTGGCCGCTGCTGCTGGCGATCATCTTCGGCTGGATCATTCCCGCCCTCTGGGTGATCTTCGTCCGATTGGCCCTCGAGCTCATCGTGGCCAACGTCAAGACTGCGGAGAACACGAAGAGGATCGCGGACTCCCTTGGACGCTGAGTCGCCTCAGCAGCCTCTCTGGGTTCATTCGCTCTGAGTTGCAGGGATCAGCTTCGACGTCGAGCCCTGTGACTCAGAGCGCACTGCTTCAGAAACGTCCGGACCGGCGAGGCTCAAGGCGGCTCGCACATCTGCAGAAGAATGGCCGTGAATTAGAGCGAGCCCCACACCGATTCCTCGATGCGGGACTCAACCGTACCCCCGAGCAGGTTCGAACTGCCGTTTCCGCCTTGAGAGGGCAGCGTCCTAGGCCACTAGACGACGGGGGCCAATAAACAGCTCAGAGTCATACTCCCGATGCTGTTCGCTGGGGTACCAGGACTTGAACCTAGACTAAATGTACC
This sequence comes from Brevibacterium antiquum, assembly GCF_016107655.1. Classification (GTDB taxonomy): domain Bacteria; phylum Actinomycetota; class Actinomycetes; order Actinomycetales; family Brevibacteriaceae; genus Brevibacterium; species Brevibacterium antiquum. The sequence goes on along the minus strand of NZ_JABASX010000005.1, from coordinate 277,567 downwards.
AGAAACACTCGTGCTGCCAATTACACCATACCCCAATGTTATCCAGGCTCATCCCCGAAGGAATTTCCCTGAGCAACGAGATATAACTCTACACAAACCCCCCGCTCGACTCCAAATCATCGGGGCTCATTTCCGGTGTGACCTTCTTAACATTGCTTCCAGCGAGAACGATTTGCCTCTCACTCGAACGATGTGCCACCTGCACGAACGAATTCACGCCCACGCCAGGGAGATAAGGCGATCGAGCACCCGGTATCCGTCAGCACGCAGTCCGTTGTGCTCGTACTCGTTCGTCACCCATGGCGTCACTCCGTCGAGGAGGTCCGCTGTGGCCAGTGAGTACTCCGGAGGAACGTAGGCGTCCTCGAAGTACACTGCTGCGCCTCCGCGCACGTTTGAGGCCCGCAGCGCATCAACGTCGTAGAGCCTGGACCATTCGTGCTGTGCCACGAGCTGGGCCACCTCGGCGAAGGGGGCAAGCTCCGGATCCTCGGCAAGTGACTCGGGCCCGGCGTGCTCGCCGGCCAAAAGGGTCGGATCGGCTTCGACGTCCGCAGGCATTGCCCGCCGAGCTGCCCAGTTGGTGACCGCACCGTCGGCCCAGCAGGACTCGTGGACCACGGCGTAGAGCGGATTTCGTCCAGAGAACGGCAGTGCGGCAGCCAGATCATGACGGAATGCCGCCGAGGCAGGGTCCAGGTCCAGCAGGTAGTGCAGCTTCTCGGGTCCGTCGGAAGCTCCGAGGAAGTGCCCGAGGAGCCGGATGCGTTCCGTCGTGGCGCGGGCTCCGCCGGGCAGCGCGATGCCCCCATCCGCCTCGGCGAGGTCGATGATCCGGGCGAGCTTGTCGCGGTCACCGGGGAATGCTCGGTAGAACTGCTCTGATTTCCGCTTCATACCTTCCCACGTCGTGGCGTACACGGTGGCGGGGTCGGTTCCGATCGCCGGCAGTCCGCCGGTGAAGTAGACCTCGTTCAGTGATTCCGAATGCGCGGAGACATACCGCAGGGCGGTGAATCCTCCGAACGACTGACCCAGCAGCGACCAGGAGTCGACTCCCAGCCCGCGGCGCAGGATCTCAGCGTCCTCGACGATCGAATCGGCACGGTAGTGGCTCAGCGCCGCAGCGATGTCTGCAGGGGCCTCGCCGATTCCGTCGAGACCGGTGATGCGTCCGTCCACGGAGCCAATGGGGCTCGATCTCCCGGTTCCGCGTTGGTCGAGCATGACGACTTGGAAGTCCTCGAGTGCTCGCGCCAACCAGGTGGACTCGCCGACGGGGGTGGTGGGCCTGGGTGCTTCGACACCCGGACCGCCCTGCAGGTACACGAGGTACGGCTTGGTGCTGTCGGCTTCGGTCGCGGTGATCCGGGCGAAGACCTCGATGGGCGCCGAGGTGGCCGCGGACCGTCCTGCTCCCCCACCGAAGTGGTCGAGCGGGGCTTCGAAGGTCACGTCCTTCAGGTGCAGTCCCCCACGCGTCCAGGCCGCCTGATTGAGCATCGTCACAGCTGGGCGGCCAGCGCCCGCAGGCGAGTCAGTGACGAGTCCTTGCCGAGGATCTCCATGGACTCGAACAGAGGTGGTGAGACCTTGCGTCCCGACACGGCCACGCGCAGCGGGCCGAAGGCCAGTCGAGGCTTGATCTCCATCTCGGTGACCAGTTTGGCCTGAAGCGTTTCGTGCAGCGTGTCTGTCGTCCAGTCCTCGACTCCTTCGAGGACCTCGATCGAGGCGGCAAGCACCTCGGGAGCCGAATCCTTCAGGGTCTTCAGACCGTCCTCGGCCATGGTCAGCTCGGCATCGGGAGTGAACAGGAACGCGAGCAGGTCAGGTGCTTCGCCGAGGAGGTTCATCCTCGTCTGCACGAGCGGAGCCGCCTGGCTGAGGATCTCCAGCTGAGCCTCCGATGGCTTCTCCGGGAGCACCTCGGCGGCCTGGAGATAGGGCACCAGACGGTCACGGAAGTCGCTGACGTCGAGGAGCCGGATGTGGTCGGCGTTGATCGACGTCGCCTTCTTCACATCGAAGCGGGCGGGGTTGGGCAGAACATCGTGGATGTCGAAGGCCTCGACGAACTCCTTGACGCTGAAGACGTCTCGGTCGGGTCCGATGGACCAGCCGAGCAGGGCCAGGTAGTTGATGATGCCTTCGGGGATGAAGCCGTTGTCGCGGTGGAGGAACAGGTTGGATTCCGGATCGCGCTTGGACAGTTTCTTGTTGCCATCGCCCATCACGTAGGGCAGGTGACCGAACTCGGGGGTTGCCTCGGCGACGCCGATGTCCTTGAGCGCTTCGTAGAGCACGACCTGACGTGGGGTCGAGGACAGCAGGTCCTCACCGCGCAGCACATGGGTGATGCCCATGAGGGCATCGTCGACGGGGTTGACCAGGGTGTACAGCGGCTGACCGTTCGCACGGACGACGACGTAGTCGGGAATGGTGCCCGCTCGGAAGGTGATCTCTCCGCGCACCAGGTCGGTGAAGGTGACGTCGGTGGCGGGCATACGCACACGCCAGACGGGTTCGCGGCCCTCGGCCTTGAAACCGGCGATCTGCTCGGCGGTGAGGTCCCGGTCGTAGCCGTCGTAGCCGAGCTTGGGGTCGCGGCCTGCTGCCTTGTGCCTGGCTTCGACCTCTTCATTGGTCGAGTAGGACTGGTAGATGTGTCCGGCGGCCTTGAGCTTCTCGATCACGCCGGCGTAGATGTCGCCGCGCTGGGACTGGCGGTAGGGCCCGTCGGGTCCGCCGACGTCGATGCCTTCATCCCAGTCGAGGCCGAGCCACTTCATGGCCTCGAGGACCTGGCCGAAGCTCTCCTCGGTGTCACGGGCGGCGTCGGTGTCCTCGATGCGGAAGACGAACTTTCCGCCGGTGTGCTTCGCATATGCCCAGTTGAACAGGGCGGTGCGGACCATACCGACGTGCGGGGTGCCGGTGGGTGATGGGCAGAAACGAACTTTGACGCTCACTGTGATCCTTCGGTCTCTGGTGCTGCGAGTTGTGCGGCTGTTGCATTGTGGGGCTTGAGCTGGTGATGTGTGCTGGTCTCAGGCGTCCATGACCATGTTGGTAAGGACTCCGAGGCCGTCGATAGCGATATCGACACGGTTTCCGGCGACGATCTGACCCACACCGGCGGGAGTGCCGGTGAGGAGGACGTCTCCGGGCAGCAAGGTGATCGTTTCGGACAGGTGCTCGATGATCGTCGGGATGTCGAAGATGAAGCCGGCGGTTGTGCCGTCCTGCTTCAGCTCCCCGTCGACCCAGGACCGGATGGAGAGGTCATCGACGTCGAGTTCGGTTTCGATCCATGGTCCAAGTGGGCTCGAGGTATCGAAGCCCTTCGCCCGGGTCCACTGCTTGTCCGACTTCTGGATGTCCCGCAGTGTGACATCGTTGCTCGCGGTGTAGCCGAGGACGTAGTCGAAGGCGTTCTCTGCCTTCACGCCTTTGGCGACGCGGCCGATGATGACGGCCAGCTCGGCTTCGTAGGACACGTATTCGCTGATGGCGGGCAGACGGATCGGGTCTCCGGGGCCGATGACCGCGGTGTTGGGCTTGAAGAAGGTCAGTGGGCTGACGGGCACCTCATTGCCGAGCTCGGCGGCATGATCGGCGAAGTTGCGGCCGACGCCGATGACCTTCGACCGCGGCAGGATCGGGCTGAGCAGACGAACATCGTCGAACTTCAGCCGCTCCCCCGTCGACTGGGCCGGAGCGAAGAACGGGTCCTGGTCGAGAACGGCGAGGCTGAGGCCGGACGTGTCCCACGTCCCGTCCTCAATCTGCGGCACGTCGCCTTCGACGACTCCGTATTTGGGTTCGTCCTGGTGCACAAATCTGGCAATACGCATGTGCCCCAGTCTAGTCAGTGCGATGCGCGCCTGGCACACGGGAACCTGGGCAGCTGGTCGAGAGTTCGAAGAAGTCGCGTCCGACACCGCAGAATATGTCACGGTGCCCACGTGCGTGGCGTCAGCGTACGAAGACGTCCACCACCGCTGACCTTGCGCTGCGTGGCCGAATCTCAGATGTCCAGTTGCGAACACAGGCTTTCAACGCTTGGCCGGCCACCCGAGCAGTCGAATCGTCCGCAGGGCCAGCGTCAGTACAGTGAGATCAGTGGGATCGCCTATCGACCGCGCAGTCAACGTCTCAAATCTGCGCAGCCGGTAATTGACCGTGTTCCGATGGCAGTGGAGCAGCTCGCCGGCTTTCGAGAGCGAACCGCCGCACTTGATCCACGTCTCAAATGTGTCAAGCAGTATTTCACGACTGTCGCCGCTGAGAGCACCGACCTCGGTGAAGGTCCGTCTGACCAGAACTTCGGCTTCCCTGGGCTGGGAGACGATGAGCATATCGGTCAGCGACTGACCGTAGCGGCCGATTCCTTCGCGTGCGGTGCCTAAACAGCGCAGCGCGACACGGGCCTGGCGCTCCGCCTCGATTGCGCACTCCAATGATCGGAACTCGTCGCTCACCCCGATCCGAGCACCATCGGTGGAAACAAGGAATTCGGCACTCTCCCGCTGCACCAGCAGGCACACTCGCGCACCGTTGAACTCCGCCCAGTGCTCGCGCGCGCCGAGAATCTCGACTTCTGGACTGTGTTCGTCCATCACCAGGACAAACAACCGCATGCCCTCGCGCACCTGGAGCAAGCGGGCAGCCGCCTCGCGGCGTTCTGGTGCCGCCATCGGGGACAGCAGATCGACGACCGCGCCGAACCGTGACTGCTCTGCCCAGCGCTCACGCGCCATGGCCACCTCGCGATGCGCCTCCGCCGCAGCTGTGGAGAGCTCGTCGAGGGCCGTCCACAGTTCTGAACCCAACGGAAACAGAGTGCTCTGGCCCGAGTCCTCGAGCCCGGAGGACTCCTCCAAGGCACTCCACAATCGCAACCCCGCCATGCGGTAAGCATGGAGGACGCCGGAGAGCTCGACCCCATATTCGGCCTTGATTTGACCAGCACGGCGGGCCGGCCCCAGATCCAAGTCTGCGGATCCGAACGAATTCAGAAGGGATCGCAGATTCTCGGCAACGATGTCGACAAGACTCTGGCGAGGGATGGGTCTCTCAGCATAGGCTCGATCTCCCGAGAGGATGTCATCGGCGATCACGTGCGAAAGACGATCGACGTCCAGAGTCGAAGCAAGCACACCATCACGAACGTCAACATTGTCACTCACCTCGCCAGAGTACCCATCGATTGTGCTCACGCACAATGGTTTCGTCCAGGTTTAGGATCGGCGCCCATAAGAACTATCACCGCCTGCAGATACGATGGCCTCACTGACACAGACGCTGCTGTCGCCACGGGACGATGCCTCCCGGCGACCAGGCTCAACGAGGAGCAGACACCATGCCAGCTGAGACTTCACCCACCGCGACCGAACCCATGCGGGCAGCTGAGTACCCGCTTGACACCACCCGGCTCGACACTGCTGTCGGTGCACTGGGCTCGGGAATACGTCAGTGGGCGAATCTGTCCCTGTCACAACGCGCCCGATTGCTGGAGCGCACACACGAGTCAATCGCGCTCAACGTCGCTCGCTGGACACGCACCGCCACCGACATCAAAGGTCTCCACCCTGATTCACAGCTCACTGGCGAAGAGTGGTTGTCCGGCCCTTATGCCGCTTTGACTGGATTCTCCACCGCCGCCGCATCAGTCCGTGCGTTGGCGCGGGATAGTTCTCCGCTTGACGGAGTCGACCCTGGCGAGACCGGCGGCGGACGCCTGACCTGGAAGGTGCTTCCCACCCATCTGCGGGAGGCCATCATCTTCCATGGCTTCTCGGCAGATGTGTGGACCCTTCCGGGAGTCGACGCTGAAACGGTCCGGGCCGACGCCGGATTGGGAGCCAAGCATCTCGGGACGGAAGCCGGTGTCAGCCTGGTCCTGGGCGCGGGAAACATCACATCGATCGGCCCCTTGGATGTCCTGACCGAACTCGTCGCGCACAACCGGGCGAGCATCCTCAAGATCAATCCCACCTTGGCTCCACTGCTGTCGGTCTATCGTGAGGCCCTCGGCCCTCTCATCGAAGCGAATCTGCTGCGTGTCGTCCAAGGCGGCGCCGCAGTCGGCGAGTACCTCTGCGACCATCCCGATATCGACCACGTCCACATCACCGGCAGCGCAGATACCCACGACCGAATCGTATGGGGAGCCCGTGGGAATCACTCTGGCCCGGAAGCTGAGCCGAAGCTGAGCAAACCCATCACCAGCGAGCTGGGCGGAGTCTCTCCGGTCATCGTCGTGCCCGGTGCCTGGTCGAAGGCGGATTTGAAGTATCAGGCAGAGAACGTCGCCACTATGCGCTTGCACAATGCAGGGCATAACTGCATCGCAGCCCAAGTCGTCGTCCTCGACGCCCAATGGCCCCAGCGTGAGGAATTCCTCGATGTACTCGCAGCTGTCTTGGACCGTGTCCACGATCGCGCCGCGTGGTATCCGGGCGGTCAGAAGCGGATCGAACAGGCGACGGCCGACCACGACCATGTCGAGTCGTTCTCGAACGGGCATCGACTGCTCGTGACCATCGCCGGTGAGACCGAAGTCGAAACCACCGAGTACTTCGCCAACGTACTCGGCGTCAAGACCATTCGAACGGAGGTGGGTGCTCCGGACACGCTCGAGCACCGGGCGGCGTTCCTCCACGATGCCATCGACTACGCCAACGACACGTTGGCCGGCACTCTGGGGGCCAACGTCATCATCGCCCCCGATGACCGGAAGAACTTGGGAGAGCAGTTCGATTCCGAGATCGAACGGCTGCGCTATGGGTCGATCGGGATCAACGCGTGGACGGGCCTGGCCTTCCTCACCTCGACCGCTACCTGGGGCGCCTTTCCCGGTCACACGCTCGAGGACGTGCAGAGCGGCATCGGCGTCGTGCACAACGGTCTGCTCATCCCCCACACTGAACGCACAGTGGTCGCGGGGCCGTTCCGACCGTTCCCGCGCTCGATCCTCGGCGGTGAGTTCGCTCTGTTCCCCAAACCACCGTGGTTCGTCACCTCGCGCAGCGCCGCACGCACTGGGCGCGCCCTGACCGCGTTCGCCGCGGCACCGAGTTGGGCGAAGCTGCCGGGGATCTTCCTCGCCGCGTTCCAAGCCTGAACAATCCCAGCCCATCAGAAACCTCGCGCAGCATGAATGAAGCTGTATGCACAAAGGAGTGTCACCTGTGAGTGATCAATTCGACTACATCATCGTCGGCGCTGGTTCGGCCGGAGCCGTCGTCGCATCTCGCCTGTCCGAAGATCCCAATACCTCAGTGCTGTTGCTTGAGGCCGGAGGTCCGGATACCGACTCGAAGATCTCGATCCCGGCAGCCTTCTCTCAGTTGTTCAAGTCACAAGTCGACTGGAACTACGAGACGATTCCGCAACCGGGTCTTGACGGCCGCACCGTCTACTGGCCCCGGGGCAAAGTGTTGGGCGGATCATCCTCGCTCAACGCGATGATGTGGGTCCCCGGCTTCGCCGCCGACTACGAGAACTGGGCGAAATCGGCAGGGTCGACATGGGGATGGCAGTCGTTGGCACCGCTGTTCGAGTCGACGAACATCAGCGTCGCCGAACAGCGAGACCCCAGGCCGCTGACCTCGACCTTCCTCAAGGGTGTCAGGGAGGCCGGTCACCGTGTCGAAGAGGCGAACTCCGCCCAGCCGGACGGCTTCACGCAGACCCGAGTCACACAGCTGAAAGGGTCACGGCACAACACGTCGCAGGCCTATCTGAAACCCGCGAAATCCCGTGCCAACCTCACCATCCGCACAGGAGCTCACGTCGAGAAGGTCAACTTCGATCGACAGACCGCCACCGGAGTTTCATACCTCGTGGACGGCAAGCGCTTCGAGGCGAGCGCCCGCAGAGAGATCGTGCTCAGCGGCGGAACCGTGAACACTCCGCAAACACTCATGCTCTCCGGCATCGGAGATCCGACCCAGTTGGGCCGGCACGGGATTCCGGTCCTCGTCGAATCCCCCGAGGTCGGCCAGAACATGCGCGATCACCTGGCCAGCCTCATCTGTCTCGAAGTGGCGGGCGGCACGATCAAAGACGCCACGAAGATCGGCAACGTCATCAAGTACCTCACGCGGCGAAAAGGGATGCTGACCTCAAACGTCGCCGAGGCCTACGGCTTCGTACGCACGGACGATGCGCTCGAGCTGCCCGACGTCGAACTCATCTTCGCCCCGGTCGCCTATGTGCAGGAAGGGCTCAGCGGGATACCCTGTCATGGTGCCTCCTTGGGGCCGATTCTGCTCCAGCCGAAGAGCCGCGGAAACATCAGCCTCGCATCGGCCGATCCCCTTGCCAAGGCCATCGTCGACGCCGGATATCTCTCCGATCCCGAGGGAGCCGACCGCGCCACGATGCTGCGAGCGCTGAAGATGGTCTCCGACATCTTCGCCACCCCGTCGATGGCCAAGGTGACCAACGGCCGTCATGTCTCTCCTCGCGGTGCGGAACGACTGCCGATGGACGAAATGCTCTCCGTCCTTCTCGAACACAACTCCCACACCCTCTACCATCCGACCTCAACAGCTCGGATGGGAACCGATGACACCTCGGTCGTCGATCCGCAGCTGCGGGTCCGCGGCGTCGACCGACTGCGAGTCGCCGATGCATCGGTGATGCCGGAGATCATTCGCGGTCACACCCACGCGCCCTCGGTTGTGATCGGAGAGAAGGCCGCCCAGTTGCTGCGCAGCTGAGACACTGGAGACATGCCCCCACCACAACCTCCGAAGGCCGTACACCGTTCGCAGCCGGTGCAGCCATCGGGTGACTCGGCCAATCGGCGGCCCACCGACGCTGAACGCACATTCACCCTGTCAGACATCGCCTCAGGTCTGCCCGCTGCGGCGCTCATCGACCAACTGGACGGTGCCCCGGTCGGCAGATTTCCCCGCCTAGTCGTCGAGGCCCCACCCGGCACGGGAAAGACCACTCTGGTGCCACCGCTCATCGCCGACCATCTGCTGCGGCAGGCACCACACGCTCAGACTCAAGGTCGAGTCATCGTCACCCAGCCGCGGCGGATGGCGGCTCGTGCAGCGGCCAGGCGATTGGCGTCGCTGACCGGGACTCGCCTCGGCGAGGACATCGGGTTCACGGTTCGCGGCGAATCGCGGACCTCGGCGCGCACGCGAATCGAGTTCGTGACCACTGGAGTGCTGCTGAGCAGGCTTCTGCGCGACCCCGAGTTGGCAGGGGTCTCAGCGGTCATCCTCGATGAAGTGCACGAACGGCAGCTGGACACCGATCTGACGTTCGCGCTGTGCCGAGAGCTCATCGATCTGCGTGAGGACCTAGGTCTCGTCGTCATGTCGGCGACCCTTGATGCCAGGATGTGGGCAAGACGCTTGGGCTCCGGAGACAGCATTGCCGTGCTGCTATCGGTCGCCGCCGAGGCTCATCCCCTCGACGTCAGGTGGGCACCGGCGAAGCAGCGGCCTCTGGATGCACGCGGGGTGACCTGGGACTTCCTCGATCACGTGGCGCGAACGACCGTCGATGCCCTGTCTCGGCACGAGCGTGGCGACGTGCTCGTGTTCGCCCCCGGCGCCCGAGAAGTCGAGGAGATCGCTTCACGGATCACCCGGTCGCTTCACACCGGCGCGGGAACAGAAGTCCGCACTCTGCTCGGTCGCACCCCTGCCAAGGAGCAGGATGCGATCCTGCGCCCTCATTCCGCCGGGGTTGGCCATCGACGTGTGATCGTGTCGACTTCAGTCGCGGAGTCGGCATTGACGGTCCCCGGTGTGAGCATCGTGGTCGACTCCGGTCTGGCACGGGGGCCACGGTTGGATACTCGCCGTGGAATGTCGGGGCTGGTCACGACCCGTGAGTCCAAGGCCTCGGGAACTCAGCGTGGTGGTCGTGCCTCACGGCTGGGCCCGGGCACGGTCTATCGCTGCCTGTCCGAACCGGATTGGGCGAGTCTGCCCGAGCACACGCCTGCGGAGATTGCGACCTCCGATCTCACTTCGGCGGTCCTGACCCTCGCGGTGTGGGGCGGCGACACGGACCTGCTGCCGGATCCGATGCCGGATGGCCCGCACCGCCTGGCCATAGAGAATCTCGTGGCCCTCGGGGCGATCGAGCTCGCAGAATCCGGAGACAAGACAGGCGGTGAAGGCAGGGCGAGCGCCGAGGCTGGGGCGCTCGAGGACGCCACTGTCACCGTGACGGAGCTGGGGCGGGCAATCGCCCGGATTCCCGCCTCCGTGTGGTCGGCGCGAGGTCTCTTCGACGGAGCCGCAATGCTGTCCCCGACCGCGGCAGCCGAGGCGATCGCTGTGATCGAATCTGAGCAGCGTGCTCCTGGCGCCGACCTCGTGGCCACCCTGCGCGAGCTGCGGCGCAGCAAGGACCGGCGGTTCACCCAAGATGTGAAGCGCTTCGCGGGCCTGGCCGCGGAGTTCTCGGATCCGCCCGGCGGTGCTGCACGAGACTCTGCTGCACGCGACACTGCCGGCCGCGATTCAGCCGGGAACGACACAGCCGGTCGCGACGCAGCAGTCCACCAAGCGCAGGACCACAGCTCAGTTCGGGGTGGTTCCCTGCGCCCCGATGATCTGGGTCTAGTGGTGGCGCTTGCCCACCCGCTGCAGATCGGGCGGCTGCGCAGCTCCTCTGCGTCCGAGTACCTGCTGGCATCCGGCACGGCGGCGTCCCTGCCCCGGAATTCGTCTCTGCAGGGCAGCCCGTGGTTGGCGATCTCCGACGTCGGACTCTCGGGCGGTCGCGCCGTCATCAGGGCTGCTGTGGTCATCGACGAGGACACCGCTGAGCTTGCAGGCGCCGGACTGATGGCGACCGAGGAGACTGCGACCTTCGATCAGGGGAAGGTGCGTGCGGTGCGCCGGACCCGCCTCGGCGGCATCGAACTCACTGCCACGCCGATCAAGGCGAGCCCGGATCTGGCTCGGTCGGCGATCGCAGCGACTGTGCGCCAGCGCGGGGCCCGCGAGATTCTGCGACCCAGCGAAGCATTCGAAGAGCTGCGGTCCCGATTGGGGCTGGTGCACGCCGTCTATGGGCCTCCGTGGCCGGACGTGCGCTGGTCGCGGCTGTCCCAGACCCTGATCGACTGGTGCCCGGCGGCCCTGGATCGGATCGCACGTGGGGCGGACCCGGGCAAGGTCGATCTGGTATCGGCGCTACGCACGCTCCTGCCCTGGCCGCAGGCGGCCCGCCTCGAGGAGTTGGTGCCGGTGAGCATCGAGGTGCCCAGCGGTTCACGGATCCGCCTCGACTACCCCGATCCCGACATTGTGGATTCGGATTCCGAGTCCGAGCAGGGGCCGGTTCTCGCGGTCAGGCTCCAGGAGTGCTTCGGTTGGCAGACGGCTCCGAGCGTGTGTGAGGGCCGGGTGCCCGTTGTGGTCCACCTTCTGTCCCCCGCCCGCCGACCGTTGGCGGTCACCAGCGATCTCGCTTCCTTCTGGGCAAATGCGTATTCCCACGTCAGAGCGGAGAACCGCGGCCGGTATCCGAAACATTCATGGCCCGAGGATCCGCTGACGGCACCCCCGCTGCGCGGGACCAAGCGGTCTGGGACAATGAAGCGGTGACCTCCACCGCCTCGCTGACAGCCGACAGCACCGACTTGCTCGGTGCTGCCAATGATGCTGCCGAAGGAACCGCCGGTGCTGCAGGAACCGCCGGTGCTGCGATCAGCGCGTCCAGCTGGCGCGGTCTGCGTGATCATCACGCAACGCGGATCGCAGAGAGGACCGATGCGCACCTCGCCCGCCGCCTCAAGGGCGAGAAGCACCCGGTCGAGGACTTCCTGTTCACCTACTATCCGTTCAAAGCGGGTCAGCTGGCCAAATGGAATCCCGGCCCCGGCGTGCGGCTCGAACTGGCCACTGAAGCCGATCAGTCCTACTTCGACCGTCGCTGGTACCACACGGACCCTGCTGGCACGGTCGCCGAGGTGGATGTCGAGGCCTGGCGCAAAGACCGGGGCGATGGAGCGAAGTTCATCGCCTCACTGCTCCAGTCGACCCTCCACCGTGAGGCGAACTTCGGGTGCTTCGGCATCCACGAATGGGCGATGGTCTACAAGCTCAGCGAAGAGCAGCGCCGCCACCAGCAGGTGCCGCTGCGCCTGAGCCATGAGGCCACCGATGTCGTCGTCGAGAGCCACCGGATCCAGTGCTCGCACCACGACGCGTTCCGCTTCTTCACCGAACCCGCCCGACCCCGCAACACCCTTCAGCCCAGCCGCGAGTCAATGGTGGCCAACGAACAGCCCGGCTGTCTGCACGCAGGAATGGACCTGTACAAATGGGCGATGAAGATCGGCCCCATCGCCCCCTCCGACCTCGTCGTCAACTGCTTCGACCTGGCGCTCGACATCCGCACCCTCGACATGGAGGCCTCGCCCTACGATCTGCGCGGGTGGGGCTACGGTGTCGTCGCCATCGAAACCGCCGAGGGCAAGGCCGAGTACATGGACCGGCAGAAGGCCTTCTCCGCACGTGCGCAGGCACTGCGGCAGCGACTGCTCGACGCTCTGGGCCACGCCGGAATCCACGCCCGGTAGAGTTCGCCGGCCAGAGCACAGTGTGGACCGCGCTGTGCAGCAGGAACGCCTCTGCATAGGATCACTGTGTGCGTGCAATCGTCTATGAAGAATTCTCTGTCCTCCCTCAGTTGAGAGACATCGAGCCTCCCTCCACCCCCAGCTCTGGTGTCGTCATCGACGTCGAAGCCACCGGAGTCTGCCGCAGCGACCATCACGCCTGGTCAGGCCACGATTCGACGATCACCTTGCCCCACGTGCCCGGGCACGAGCTGGTCGGACGCATCGCCTCGGCGGGGCCCACGGTCACGAAGTTCCACACCGGCCAGCGTGTGACCGTGCCATTCGTGTGCGGCTGCGGTCGCTGCCGGTGGTGCTTGAGCGGCAACGCACAGGTGTGTCCCGATCAGACTCAGCCCGGGTTCACCCACTTCGGCTCCTGGGCGGATCAGGTGGTCATCCACAACGCCGATGCCAACCTCATCGCTGTTCCGAACGATCTCCCCGCCTCGGCGATGGTGGGACTCGGATGCCGATTCGCCACAGCCTTCCACGGACTGCGCGTGCGGGCGAACCTTCACGAGGGTGAGACGGTTGCCGTCTTCGGCTGCGGCGGAGTCGGCCTGTCTGCGATCATGATCGCCCGTGCCATCGGTGCCCAGGTCGTCGCGGTCGACGTCAGCGATGCTGCGCTTGACCGGGCGGCTGAGCATGGAGCCGCGCACACGGTCAACGCCATGGGTAAGAACCCGGAGGAACTATCCGCCGAGGTGATCGCGCAGTTCTCGGATCAGTGCCCCGATGGTGTGGCGGTGAGCGTGGATGCCCTCGGCCGTGAGGACACGATCACTGCCGCGATCGCCTCGCTGGCACCCTTGGGTCGGCACGTGCAGATCGGACTGCTGGCCGCGCCGCCTGTCGTCGACGTAGGACGTGTCATCGGCCTCGAGCTCAGCGTGCTGGGTTCCCACGGGATGGCCGCGGCCGAATACCCGGAGATGCTGGACCTCGTCGTCGACGGCAAGTTGCGCCCGCAGGATCTGGTCGCGAACGTCATCGGACTCGAGGAGGCGCCAGCAGCTATGGAGGCTCTGGGCTCGAACACCGGATCGGGGATGACGATCATCGACCTCAAGCGGTGAAATCGGATCGCTGACCTGGTGGATCCCTTGCGCTGAGCCAGTGGATTTCGGTCGCTGAGTTGGCTCAGCGATCCTCCAGCGCCGACCTCATCGACGCTGCCAGGTCCTCGTTCAGCTCGGCGTCACCGCGGACACCGGGTGCGAACGGCAGCCTGAGCCGGTCCTTGCCCTTGTCGCGGTAGCGCGGAATGACGTGCATATGGAAGTGGAACACCGACTGCCAGGCGTCCTTGCCGCAGCAGTTGAGCAGGTTGACTCCATCGGCACCCCACACGTCGAAGACCTGCTTCGCGATGCGCTGCGATTCGATCGCCACGTCGGCAAGGTCAGCGGGCGGGATATCGCACAGATCGGTGCTGTGACTTTTCGGGACGACGAGCAGATGCCCGTCGGATCCCGGCTGGATGTCCATGAACGCGAAGGTCGTATCCGTCTCAGCGACCTTCGCGCTCGGCACGGCACCTGCGACGATCCCGCAGAACAGGCAGTCCTGACTCATCTGCGCATCAACCCGTCACACCATGACGGCGAGGACGACTGCGGACTCCTGGCCCGACCAGCGGCCCAAGAGCAGTCCCGCATCAGATCCCTCCGCCGGTGAGTCGAGGTTGAGCTCATACAGCACCTGCACGTCTTCGGCTCCGGCCAGCGGACCCGTGCCCCAGGTATGAGCCACATCGGTGATCTCTTCGATTCTGTTGCCCTCATCGTCGACGCGGTACTGCTTCGCAGAAGTCCCAGCGGTCGCGATCGTGTGGTCCAGTCGCTGTCGGAAGAGAGGGTCGCCCATCCCGGCGTAGACCCAGCGCTTGCCGAGAATGGAATGTTCCATGGTGGCGATCAGGTGCTTGTCGGCACCTGCCAACTCTGCGCCGCGGTAGGTCAGGGGCACCTGGAAGACACGGTCACCGGCGGCGACGATGTGGATCTCGGCTCCAACCTTGCCCTCCGGATCATCCAACCGGTAGGAAGTGACCTTCTGCAGCGAGCCCGGAGCTACATCGGCCTCGGCTGCCCACGCCTGCTTGGTCAGCCAGGCAGAGATGACGTCGAGTTTTCCGGGGTTGAGTTCGGCGTTGTAGATGTCAGCCATGTCATGCCTTTCGGGTCCCGGGGATCCATTCCCCGTCGACCACTTCATAGTCGGAGAAGACCGCTGGGGCCTCTTTGAGCATGGCCTCACCGATCTTGTTGAACACCAATCGGATCTCTTCCTCAGCGCCCTTGGCGGTGCGCATCTCGATGACGTGACGCAGGGAGCGGAGGTTGGCGGTGTAGACGATGCCGGTGGCCAGGCCCTCGGGAGCGAAGCGACGCATGAAGGAGGTCATGTGCTTCTTGTGGGAGAACTTGGTGCTGGCTTCGTCGAGTTCGAAGTGCTCGGTCATCCACTTCTGGTGCTCTTCGAGCGTGTCGAGGACCTTGAGGGAGCGTTCCATGAGTTCTGAGTCCTCACGTGCCCATTCGGGGAACCAGAACGGAATGTCGGCCAGGCGGACGTAGCGCAGGGATTCCTGAGAGAACGCCGATCCTGCACGGTGGCGGATCAGTTCGTGGGTGAGCACCCGCGAGACGTTGTGCAGCACGAACGTGAAATTCGCGTGTTCGAGGACCGAACCGTGCTGGGATTTGATGACATTGCCCAGGTACTGGGCCGAATCCGTGCGCACGCGGGACACGTTCGGGTTCAGTCCCGGCTCCCATGAGCGGTAGCACATGCGTCCGGAGAACTCCACGATGTCCTCAGCGTCCGGGGACTCGGCCTCTTCGACACGATCCGCCCAGGTAGTTCCGCCCACCTCGTCGAGGTATGTCCTCATCGATTCCCAGTCGATACTGGGTTTTGCGAGCAGTTCTACGGACGGTTCGACCTGGCGCATGGCTCTCCTTGTGCAGGGTATGGCTTGATTGATTCCCAATCCTACAGACCAGATCGCCGAGGTGGTCCAAACGTCCGCGACGAATGCTTGCGCAGGTGCGACTATCAGCTCCGAATGTAGCGGACGAAGAGGACGGCCGTGCCACCGCCGAAGAACACGAGACCGACGACTGCGGCAACAGCAGTGCACCGATGATGCCCGGCAGAAGTGCGAGCCTCGTATTCGTGCCGATCAGCTGCATGATGCCGGCGATGATTCCAGCGGCGAAGAACACAGTGACGAAAAGACCGATGATCTGGCCCGCACCGATGAGCATGATCAGCCCAACGATGACGAACAGCGAGGACAAGATGATGAGCAGTTTCGCGTCCCGTCGTTCCTTCCGGTACGCGCGGATGAATATTTCCTGCAGCTCGTCCTCGTTCATCGCAGTACCTGGTCGTTCATCACAGCACCCGTCTGAGAAGACGGCGAGGCAGTGTGCCGGCTGGGCCGCTGGCAGAGTCACCGTCGGTGCCGAGCCGCGTCTCACGCGAACGGTCAACGACGTAGGCGTTGGCTTCAGGTTGTTCCACTATCACCGAGGTGGGTGCGAAGTTCTCGAAGACGATCGCAGCATAGTCGTCAATGGCAAGTCCGAGCACCGGCAGCTGACCGGTCGTGATCCACCTTGGAACGTCTCGGCGCGGCCTGGTTCACCGTGATAATGCGGGCAGACGCTGCCGGGGATGAATCCGAGACCGTCATTCAGAGGCGCCAGTGGACCGAACGAATCGGTCGAGGAGGCTTCGAACCAGCAGTTGGCACCGGCACTGATACCGGCAAGGATCGTGCCGCCCTTCGCAGCAGCCCGCATAATGTCGTCGACACCGTGGCGCCGCCACAGTGTCAGTAGGTTGGCGGTGGATCCACCGCCGACGTAGATGAGGTCCATGCCCACCAGCATCTGCGGATTCTGGTACCCACACCGCCCTTGACCGAACAGCGAGAGTACGTGTGTCTCGGCCCTGCCGTCGAACGCGGCTTCGAAGCGGTCGATGTAGTCGGAGCTGTCTCCCGAGGCAGTCGGGACGAAACATACCCGAGGAAGTTCACCTACCCGAGGAAGTTCACCGGCTGCATGGTCACCAGGGCGCATGATTACGGCACCCGGTGTGTCCACTTCTCGGTGCCGAACTTCTCGTCAACCAAGATCTGAGCCTTCTCCAGTTCGTCGGTGGTGAAGGTGTCGAAGCTTGCCCCATAACGGTCGGCGAAGGTGTTGGCCATGACGTCGATGATGTCCTTGCGGGCTTCACCCGTCTGGCTGCGGAGAGGGTCGACGCGCTTCTTGGCACTCGAGACTCCCTTGTCAGAGATCTTCGCCTCACCGATGCGCAGGACTTCGACCATCCTGTCGGCGTCGATGTCGTAGCTCATCGTCGCGTGATGGAGCAGAGTGCCATCGCGCAGTCTCTTCTGTGCCGCACCGCCGATCTTGCCGCCGGTCGAGGAGATGTCGTTGATCGGTTTGTAGAAGGCCTCGACGCCGAGGCTCTTCAGCGCTGCCAACACCCACTGGTCGAGGAAGACGTAGGACTCCTCGTAGTCGAGGCCGGCGACCAGCGAGGGCGGCACGAACATCGAATAGGTGATGCAGTTCCCGCCTTCCATGAACATCGCTCCCCCGCCGGAGATGCGACGCACAACCTGCACGCCGTACTTCTCCACGCCTTCTGGGCGGAGTTCGTTGACATAGGACTGGAAGGCTCCGATCACCGTGGCGGTGTCGTCCCACTCCCAGAATCGCAGCGTCGGTTTCCGACGTCCCGCCGCCACTTCCTCCAGCAGCACCTCATCGAGTGCGACATTGAGCTGCGTGGGCAGCACTTGGCCGCGGATGACCTGCCAGTCGAAGTCGGTGAAGTTCGCCGCCGACCCCAGAGCACGGCGGACGACGGTGGCGATGTCCGAGGTGGAGAATCCGTGCATCGCCAGTTCCGAGCCGTACCCGGCGAGCGCCGCATCGAGGCGCTGCCGCAGATTCGCGTTGTCGGCGATGACGCTGGCGCCCACAAGAGCGGGGGCGAGGTCGAAATAGGCCTCTTCGGGTTCGAGGAAGAAGTCACCGGAGATTTTGACCTCGGTGATGTGCTTCCCGTCGGTCTCCACATCGGCGACCACAAGCTTCCCGCCGATGACCTTGTATTCGGCGTGAAAACGCTGGGGTTCGTGCATGTCGTTCGTCATGGTTCCAAACCTACTCTCGGGGGCTTCTTCGAAGCTATGAACTTGCTCACTCTCCGGTCAGTGAGTTCCACAGGAACCGGTAGCTCAGGGCCCGGGTGAATGCCGCCTGTCTGTTGTCCGATGCCGCTGAGTGTCCGCCTTCCGTGTCTTCGAAGAACCACACATCAGAGATGCCGCGATTCTGCATCCGCGCAGCCATCTTGCGTGCCTGCACTGGTCCCACACGATCATCAGAGGTCGCCGTCCAGAACAGCACGGGCGGATAGTCTGTGCCGTCTTCGAGCAGATGGTAGGGCGAGAACTTCTGGATGAACTCCCAGTCCTCGGCCACATCGGGGTCACCGTATTCGGCCTTCCACGAATAGCCGGCGCTGAGTTTGGTGTAGCGGCGCATGTCCAGAAGAGGCACTCCGCACGAAATCGCACCGAAGAGCTCGGGGTGCTGTGTGAGCATGTTCCCCACCAGCAGCCCACCGTTCGATCCGCCGGCGCAGGCCAAGTTCGACGGACTCGTCACCCCACGGGTGACGAGGTCTCGGGCGATGGCGGCGTAGTCCTCATAGGCTCGCATCCGGTTCTCCCGCATCGCCGAGGTGTGCCACCGCGGCCCGTATTCTCCACCGCCGCGGATGTTGGCGAGGACATAGACCCCACGACGTCCTGCGGGAATCGGTGCCTCGGCGGTCTCATCGGCCTGCCGATCGGCGGGATCGTGTCGGGTTCCGGTCGTCGTGCGACCCAACCAGCCGATGCCCATCACCGGGGAGTACACCGGAGTCCGGCTGACTTCGAAACCGCCGTAACCGTCCAGGAGGGTCGGATTGCTCCCATCGAGGACCAGCGTGCTGTCGGCGATCTGGAAGTAGGGGATCTTCGTCCCGTCCTCGCTGGTGGCGAAGTGCTGTTCCACGCTGAACCCGTCGCTGGGAAAGAGCGCCGGAGCCGACTTGATGACGACGGGTTCACTGTCACCCTTCGACGATTCCAGGCTCCCGTACGCCAGGGTCGATGGAGTCAGAAACCCCGTGCTCACCAGCCAATAGTCGTTGGCGCTCGCGTCATCATGTTTGTCGACGGCTCCCAACCCGACCATGTGATTGGCGGGGACTCCTGGCAGGGAGGACGACGAGAAGTCGTCGTTCGGGTCAAGAACGCTCAGTTGCGACTGCACATCGGTCAGCAGCTCGAGGATCAGGTAGTCCCGTGTCCACGTCCATGACTGCAGGGCCGTGTGCTCATCCGGGGTGAAGATGACGGTCGGTGTGATTGTTCCGGCCTTCACCTCGGCGATGTCAGCCACGGCCAGACCTCCGGCCGGGACCGAGTAATCCTCGTGAATCCACTCAGATTGGGGACGGAAGAGGACGTTGTCCCTTTCCAACCCGACTTCCACATCGGTCGGCACCTCGACGACGGTCCAGTTGTTCTCCCACGCCGAGGCGACGGTTGAGACGGACCCCGACTCATCGGTGACTGCGTCGAGGTCGATGAAGCTGAGCTGCGTATTGAAGAAGTCGATGGCATCAATGAAGAACGCTCTGTCGGTGGCATCGGCTGCTGCCGCTCCGACATCGCTGCCCACGAAGATGGCGACATGGTCATGGGGCACTTCGGCCACGATCGGGGCATCGGAGATGGCTTGTCCGCGTGTGAGGACACGTGCCTGTCGCGGATAGGACGATGTGGTCAGTGAGTCTTCGCCGGTATCGGTGGCGACGATGATCGTGTCATCGTCCAACCACGCGAAGCGAGTCTTCGCCGAGGGCAGGTCGAAGCCGCCGTCGACGAAGGTCTTGGTCACCAGGTCGAATTCGCGCACCCGGTGGGCGTCGCCACCGTCGGGA
This sequence comes from Brevibacterium antiquum, assembly GCF_016107655.1. Classification (GTDB taxonomy): domain Bacteria; phylum Actinomycetota; class Actinomycetes; order Actinomycetales; family Brevibacteriaceae; genus Brevibacterium; species Brevibacterium antiquum. Next base: position 257,919 of record NZ_JABASX010000005.1, on the reverse strand, counting down.
GACAGTGAGACGAGTGCTCGGGAATCGTCCGAACGACGCACCGAGGCTCCGGCCCATACCCACGGCGTCTCCTCCGCTGCGCCGAGTTCGTCGAGGTCGATGAGGATCTCCCACTCGGGGGAATCTGAGACGTAGCTGTCCCATGTGGTTCGTCTCCACATGCCTTTGGGATTCTTGGAGTCACGCCAGAAGTTGAAGTAGTGCTCACCGCGTTTGGCCACCATCGGGATCTTGCCCTCGGAATCCAACGCCGTCCGAATATCTCCGGCGATGGAGCCAAACAGGTCGTCCTGGAACCGGGAGATGGTCTTCGCGTTCTGGCCCTTGACCCAGCCCATCGGCTCGTCACCGTGGATGTCTTCGAGCCACAGGTTCTCGTCGTGTGGCATCGGGGCAGTGTTCTGCGACTCCGTGCTCTGCGGCTCTGCGGCCGTGGTGGAGGTTTCGGTCTTCTGATTGTCTGCCGGAGCTTCTTTGCGCATGCCACCATCCTAGTGAACGGTTCGGCTCAGGCTGCTGGCCTGAACATCACCAGCCCCGGATTGCCGTTGGGTGCCTGCGGCCCATGACCGAGCGTGAAGAATCCGAGGCTCTCATAGAGTCGGCGGGCGGGGCTGTCGATGTCACTTGTCTGCAGCCAGCAGCTGTATCCGCTGATTCCGGCCAGCCACGTCTGCAGAGTGGCCCGTCCGAGACCAGAACTGCGCAGATTTGGGTCACGTGCCAACAGGTTGAGCGCGAAAGACCATTCGATTGTCTGAGCGGCGTCTCCGAGAGCCGAGCGGAGCTCATGTGCCCAGTCGTAATCCTGTTCCAGCCACGACCAGAAATGTCCGTAGGCGATCGATCGTAAGCGCCCGTCGGATCGACCTGCCACGACGAGGACCTGACCATTTCGGACCGAGAGGTCGTAGAGGTTTGCGAACAGTGCCGCGTGCGTCGGATCTTCGCTCAAAGGCGGTTCGGCTGCCGCCGTTGCGTAGAGTTCTTCGACCTCGTGGGGAGGAGGCAGCATTCCCGGGATTCCGGCTGCGGAGCCGACGGGTTCCCAGCTTTGGCCCAGCCCACCTGGTAGACCCCACACGAGTTCGACGTTGAGCTCTGCAGGTGAAGTTCCGAGAACCTCACACTCGGCATATTCGTCCATGCTCCCAGCCTAGCCACGTCGGCAGTCGCGCAGTTGAACGCAGAGGGAATTCTCGCTGCGCGGCCGAGGACACGATGCTCTGCCGGGTGCATCAGAGTGCCGAGAGCCTGGTGCATCAGACTGCAGAGACGAATTCGGCCAGTTGTCCGACAAGGCACATCTCCACCTCGCTCGGCGGCTCTTCACGACGGTGCCACATATCTACCTTGAGGGATTCGAATCTTCCCTCAAGCCTCGGCGCTTCGACCTTTCGAAATGGAGGAATCCTCACTGTGAAGGTGTTGGGGTTGCTGGCTTCATCCGATGTCGGTTCGTCGGCGAGATTGGAGCGGGGAAGCTCGCTGGAATTCGTCGTCGGGGTCCCGAGCGGTCTGGTGCCGATCTGATACCTGTGCCCTGTGGGAGTCCGGACGACCAACTCTTCTGCTGTGGCCTCGTGTCGCCAACCGGGAAGCTCCTTGATGAAGTTGCAGGCAGCGCACAGTCCCGATGCATTGTCCCAGTCGGTCTCACCACCCGCGGCGAATGCCTGCGAGTGGTCCGCGTGTTTGATCTGGGCATCGCACCACGGTGATCGGCAGACGTCATCGCGAATCACCACCATGCGTCGAAGCAGTCCGGAGAACTCACGTCGCTTCGAGTCCATTCGTACCAGCTGTCCGTCGGACGGACGCGTGTACAACCTGCGGATGAAGACTGAGGCTTCGTTCTGGGCGATGAATTCGCGTGCCGTCTTTGCCGGAATCGGGCCGAAGCCGGGAAACCACGCTGGAGTCTCGCCTGGGTCGAAGAGGCTGTTCTCATTCATCACCACATGGACTTCGGTAGGGATGGCCTCAGCACTGTCTTGGCCCGTGGTTCTCTCGACCAAGAGATCGGCCATGACCTGTCCTTGAGTTCGCCCTTCGGACAGTCCTGTCCCGACGATGGACTGTGCCGATCTCGACAGGTTGGAATACGCTGCCACCGCCTGCGACAAGGGGAGGAGCGCTGTCAGATACGCCATGTTTCCTGGTGCAGGACGCACAGTGACGGCACGTTCTTCCACACATCTGTCGAGGTGTTCGACGGCTGCTTTCTGGTCGAGCTGCTGAGCCAGTGCGCGAACCTCGTTGCCCAGCCGACCGACACCCACCTCGGCGAGGCGGTCGGCCATCCGATCATCGACCTGGTGACGCTTGTCCCTGGGGAGCCAATCGGTCTCCTTCGCAACAACTCGCGCCTTCTCCTCTGAGATGTGTCCGCTCTTCAAGGAGGCATAGGTCTTCGGCAGATCCATCAACAGGGACCTGGCGAAGCCGAGCAGTCTGCTGCCTCTGGCCCGTGAGACCTTCCGAGCCAACCCGATCTCGGCACCGAGGCCCTTGCCCTGTCTGCGGCGCGACATTCCTTCTTCGGCTTCACGATTCCGACGGTGCATGTCGAATGTCAGCGTCTCTCTTGCCTGAGCTGCCGCACTCACTGAGGTCAGTTCTTCCAACGCAGTGATTCTGTCGATCGCTTCGTCCTCCGTCTGCGCCGGCGGCAGATCGGACAGCACTTCGCGCCACCGATGAATCTCGGTGATCACGTCTGAAACCGACTCCGCTTCCATATCAATCACAGTAGCGGTCGGTCCTGACACGAGATTTCCGATCAGTGTCAGCCCAGGTCAGAGGTGAAGCCAAGCGATGGGAACCTCAATCGAGCGCTTCGCCCGTGGTCTCGCGCGCAAGCAGACTCATCAGGACCACCGCCACGATCACGAGCAGTCCTGTGAGGATGAAGGTCACTGTCAGTCCGAGGACTGGCCACATGAATGCACCGAAGACCAGCGGAGCGATACCGGTTGCAATGCGTGAGGCGGCAGATGCCCAGCCGAACCCCGAACCTCGCAGACGAGTCGGGTACAACTCCGACACGTAGGTGTAGAGAGTGGGAATCGCGATCTGCACGACGAACCCGAAGCCGATGATGCTGGCCTTAGCGGCGAAGGTCAGCTCTGAGCCTGAGGCCTCGATGAACACTGCAGCGCCGACCAAGAGGAGGGCGGAGACGGTCGAGGTCACGCCGAGCACCCATTTTCGGCCCACACGTTCGACGATCAGAGCCGAGACGATGACGCCGAGGATGCCCACTGCGGTCATCGACCCGGTGACCATGAATGCTGCTTGATCGCCCATGCCCTGCTTCTTCAGGATGCCCGGCAGCCACGTCAGTGCCGCGTAGTAGACAAGGAGAACGGACACGAACAGCGACCAGGAGACGAGAGTCGTCTTCGCCGAGTACTGCCAGAGCTGGACCAGCTGGCCGCTGGCTGCACGAAGCTGTTTGTTGACGGAAGTCACCGTTCCAGCCGAGTCCGATGTCTTCACCGGCGCCTGGGCCGCGCCGGTTACGTCGCCCGTGCCGGTGGCCTGGGCCGCGGTCGTGTCGGTGGCCTGGGCCGCGGTCGTGCCGCTGGCACCGGAAGCGTCGGTCGCGCCCGCGGTGGGGACATCGTGGGTCCACGTCGTCACCTCGGCGCCGGTGCGCTCAACGAGCCGGGAGATGATGGCGTCGGCTTCGGCGTACCGTCCGACGGAAGCAAGGTAGAGGGGTGATTCGGGAATTCCGAAACGCACGGCAACCGTCAGCAGCGCGGGCACGATCATGACAAGCATGATGAGGCGCCAATCCCCCACGTCCAGCAGCGTTGCAGAGACGAAGGCGCACAGCGAGGCGCCGATCGGCCACCAACCGTCCATTGCCGTCAGGACCCGACCACGGTGCTTCTTGGGGGTGAATTCCCCGACGAGTGCATAGTCGACGGGGATGCATCCGCCGAGCCCGAATCCAGCGAGGAATCGGAAGAGGATGAACCAGCTGAACGCAGGAGAGAAGGCTCCAGCGACGGTGAAGATCGAAAACACGAGGAGTGTGAGTGTGAAGGCCTTCTTGCGGCCGATGACATCAGCGATGCCGCCCCAGATGAAGGCACCCAACGCCATGCCGATGAGGTTGGCCGTAGCGATCCAGGCGGCCTGGCCTACGCTCAGGCTCCAGTAGTCGCTGAGCAGTGGGATGAGGAACCCGTTGAGGGCGACGTCCCAAGCGTCGAACATGAACCCGAGGCCGCCGATGATGAAGATGGCACCTTGAGTTCGCCACCGCCACGGAAGGTTGGCAACGACTTCGGAAGCGGTCGGCGTAGACGCCGAGGTTGCAGTAGACACGAGGCCACAATACCTCTTTAACGCATTTGTGAGTAAAATTGCCTGCATCTTGTCTGCGCGCTTGGATCCAGTCCGATGGAAGTCAGAGGCGTTTGCGCGACTCTGTAGAATTCCAGCCAACGGACCCCCAGGAGGACTCGCCAGCAGGAGGGCACGGCCTATGTTCAGCAACAGAGTCCCGCCTTCGTCGGCGATCGTCAATGCACTTGCGACGGGAACCACACCCGGGCGGGTTCGGCTCAGCGTCAGCGCCTGCGGAATCTTCTTCGTCGGCATGGCCCTGTGGCTGGGAATCGCCCTTCTGCTCCTACCTGAGCCAAGTTCACTGCTCTGGATCATCCCGGTCTCAATCGTCCTCGGCACTGCGGTGACAATCGTCTTCACTCGTTGGGGTGCAGCGTCGTTGATGCAGTTCGTCGCTGATCGCACTGGCGTGGTTCGAGTCGTGATGGGCCGGGCAGGTGTTGTTCGCCTGTCGAAGAGGATCGGACAGCGCAGCTATTTTCGCCGGGACTTCGTGCTGGGCGGTCTCACAGTCCTCGGCGGCATCGCTATTGCCACCCTGCTGATCGCACTGGGGGCAGGACGCGACGTCGTCCTCGGAGTATGTGCCCTCCCGCTCACCTGGCTCCTTCTGGCCAGCGGAATATTCATGTTGAGAACGGCATTCCGCATCCGGTCGACCGACATTCCCTTGGAGGGAGTCTCTGCTTCTCCGCTCGCGGCTGTCTATCTCCGTTCGGGCGGCGCGGCGGAGGACCTGAGCCGCGGAATCGCAGCCGATCGCCTGGTCGGCGGCCTCACCGACTCCGACCTCGTCGACGCGGCTTCGGTAGCTCGCGTGCTCTCGCGGATTCGCCACACCATCTGAACCATGTCCACCTTCTGAACCACGCCTGCCGAGCCACGTTGACTGTGTCGAGCAGACCGAGCCACGTCGACTGTGTCACGCCAGCCGAGCCATGCCTCCTTGAACCCCAGCGTCCGTTCTGTCGAAATTCGCATGCCACATCAAAAAGTCCTGTTGCAGCTCAAAAGGGCCGGGTGCCGCGATCGAAATCGCAGCACCCGACCCTCTCAATGTAGGACGACCCGAGCCGCCTCGTCTGAGCAGCCCCCAGACTTCAGGCCAGACGAACCATCCAGTTGTTCTTGTCCTCGGCGCGACCGTACTGGATGTCGAGCAGAGTCTTACGGAACTCCATGGTCTTCTCACCAGGCTTTTCACCGTGGTCGATCGTGGATTCGGTGCCGATGACACGGCCGATCGGAGTCACGACTGCGGCGGTGCCACAGGCGAAGGCTTCGACGATGTCGCCATTGGCAGCTCCCTTACGCCATTCATCGACGGAGATCTTGCGCTCTTCCGGCTTCAGGCCCAGCTGCGGGGCGAGGTCGAGCAGGGACCGGCGAGTGACACCGTCGAGGATGGAATCACCGAGCTCCGGGGTGAGCAGGCGGCCATCCTTGGTCACGAGCATGAGGTTCATTCCGCCGAGCTCATCGACGTATTTGTTCTCTGCCGCATCGGTGAACAGCACCTGCTGGCAGCCCTGGGCTGCAGCTTCGTTCTGCGCCGCCAGCGAGCCCGCGTAGTTGCCGCCGCACTTGGCGAATCCGGTGCCGCCGGCGCCGGCGCGGTTGAAGTTCTGCGACAGCCAGATCGAGACGGGCTTGATGCCGCCGGAGAAGTAGGGCCCGGCGGGGCTGGCGATGACGTAGTAGTCGACCTCATGGCTGGAGCGCACGCCGAGGAACCGTTCGGTGGCGATCATGAAGGGGCGCAGGTACAGGCTCGATTCGTCGGCTTCGGATTCAGGGGTGGGAACCCACTGCTGATCGAGTGAGACCAGCGCCTTGATCGATTCGATGAAGTCGGATTCCGAGATCTGCGGCAGCGCAAGACGCTCGGCGGACTTGTTGATGCGCGCAGCGTTGCGCTCGGGACGGAAGGTCCAGACGGAGCCGTCTGCGTGGCGGTAGACCTTCATACCTTCGAAGATCTCCTGCGCGTAGTGGAACACTGCAGCCGCAGGATCAAGCACCAGCGGGCCGTACGGCTTCACCTCGTGAGCGTGCCATCCATCGTCAAGGGTGTACCTGACATGGGCCATGTGGTCGGTGAAGTAGAGCCCGAATCCGGGGTCCTTCTTGATGTTCTCGCGCACCAGCTCGGGTTGCGGCTGGACATTCTTGAGAACGGCAAACTTGGTCATAAGAACTCTTTTCTCATTTGTGATGAGTGACACTGTCAGGGTAGTCCATCACCCCGGTGCGCGTCGCACCGGGGTGATGGCTCACGAATCGTCCAGTCGGCTCTCGTCTCGCCGAGGTGGTCGTGCCCAACCTCGGCCCCTGCAGGCCACGTCAGCTCAGGCGGGCAGCGATCGCGTCGCCCACCTCGGCGGTGGATCGCTTGGTTCCGTCGCGGTCGGCCAGATCGGCTTCGACAGCGGTCTCGATCGACTTCGCCACGACTTCGAGCCCCAGGTGCGAGGCCATGAGCGCACCCGAGAGGATCGAGGCGGTCGGATCGGCGATCTGCTGTCCGGCGATGTCCGGTGCCGATCCGTGGATGGGCTCGAACAGGCTCGGTCCCGTGCCTTCGACGTTGAGGTTGCCCGAGGCGGCCAGACCGATGCCGCCTGTGACAGCCGCGGCGAGGTCGGTGAGGATGTCACCGAAGAGGTTGTCGGTGACGATCACGTCATAGCGGCCGGGGTCGGTGACCATGTAGATCGTGCACGCGTCCGTGTGCTCGTAGTTGAATGTCACCTCTGGGTATTCTGCGCCGACCTTCTCGACGACGCGACGCCATAGGTGACCCGCGTGGACCATGACGTTGTGCTTGTGGACGTAGGTGAGCTTCTTGTTCCTGGCCTGTGCACGTTCGAACGCATCACGGACTGCCCGCTCCACGCCGTACCAGGTGTTGATCGAGACCTCGGTCGCGACCTCGTAGGGGGTATCGGTGCGCACCGAGCCGCCCATTCCGGTGTAGGAGCCTTCGGTGCCTTCGCGGACGACGACGAAGTCGATCTCGCCGGGGTCGGCCAACGGGCTGGTGACTCCAGCGAAGAGCTTCGAGGGACGCAGGTTGACTGCGTGGCTCAGGCCGAAGCGCATCTTGAGGATCACACCTCGCTCGAGCACACCCGACGGCACACTCGGGTCACCGCAGGCGCCGAAGAAGATGGCATCGTGGGAACGCAGCGATTCCAGCTCGTCGTCCGTGAGTGTCTCGCCGGTCTCGTGCCAACGCTTGGCACCGACATCATAGTCCGTGAGATCGAGTTCCACGGGTTCGCCGGACACCTCGATGGCGCGCTTGAGGACCTTGAGGCCTTCGGGGACGACCTCGTTGCCGATACCGTCGCCGGGCATGACTGCAATTGAAAACTTCATGGACTCAGACTAGAACTCATCTCAGCATGCAACTTGATCGTCCTACTATTCGGACACATGTCGACTGCCGGGTTCGGTGAATCCCGTGATCCACAATTTCATGTCTCAAACTTCGTTCCCGACTACAATTCCGCGGCCCGAGCGTCGAAGATGGGAGGAACACCCCGAAACCCCAGAGAAAGTCGATCATTGACAGACACGATCCGCAACGCCCGTGCCGCCGCACTTCCCGCCAAGCTCTCCCGCTCCTGGCTGTTGGTCAACGCGGCCAAGGAGGAGATCTTCACCGAGGCGCAGATCTCCGAATCGGATTCCGTCATCTTCGACCTCGAGGCCTCGGTCTCCGACGACAAGAAGCTCGCCGCCCGCGACAATGTCGTACGTGCCCTTGAAGGCGGCATGTCCGCATGGGTCCGGATCAACAAGATGGACTCCGAGTTCTGGGACGACGACCTTGCCTCCATCGCCATGCTCCCCGGCCTGCGCGGAGTGATGCTGCCCGAGACAGAACGTCCCGAGCAGGTCTCCTACACCGCGATGCGCGCGAAGGCAGGACTCCCGGTCATCGCTCTGCTCGAATCTGCGATGGGTGTGGAGAACGCGACCAGGATCGCCGAGGCGCCGGGCACATTCCGTCTTGCCTTCGGAACGAACGACTTCCGCAAGGACACCGGCTTCTCCGGCGATCCGATGGCACTGGCCTATGCCCGCTCACGACTGACAATCGCCTCGCGCATGGGTGGACTGCCCGGTGCGATCGACGGTCCTTCAGCAGCCACTGCCAGCGATGAGCAGGTCCGCACGGATGCCGAGGTCACCCACATGATGGGCATGACCGGAAAGCTCGTGCTCAACGTCGATCAGGTCGTGACGCTCAACGAATCGATGAGCCCGAGCGAAGACGAGCGCGACTGGGCCCGCCAGCTTCTCGAGGCTGCCGAGGGCGGCTCCGAGATCACGGACGGCTCGTACCTGCCACGTCTGGCACGCGCAAAGAAGATCGCCTCCCTGGCGTCGACCTACGGGCTCTGGAACGCCTGAGCCTGATCTTGAGTCTGAGTCCGAGCCCTCAATAGTGTCGGTCCGTCAACCCTCGTGGATTCTGTGGTCTACCCTGCCGGCGGTCCTCCTCGTCGTTGCCTTCGGCCTGTGGCTGAGGGTCGATGTCTCCGGGCCCACGACGGTTGATCAGGACTGGCTGAATTTCGTCGGACTTGAGCCCGACACCTCCGGGTACTGGCTGGCGGTCATCCTCGCCGAGGTGGGCGGGGGCACGGGGGCCGTGATCTGCACCGGCCTGCTGGCCGCGATCTTCGTCCTCCTGCGACGATTCCGCTCCGCGGGCGTCCTCGTGACCACCATGCTCATGGGAATCGGGCTGTCCGAGCTGCTCAAGGCCGTGGTCACTCGGGTCCGCCCCAGTGAGCAGCTCTATGACTCCCTGGGCTATTCCTATCCTTCGGGCCATTCCATGGGCGCGGCCGCACTGGCCTTGGGGCTGGCATTCATTGCCTCCCGTGCGCATATGCTCCGACTGGCCGCGGTGGGCGCAGTTCCCCCGTTGGCGATCCCACCGGAGAACAAGACCGAGACTGTCCCTACTGACACCGAGACTGTCCCCACCGAAACCGCAGCCGTTCCGACCGAGATCACTGCCCCGCTCGAACCGGTGCGCCTGCGGTTCCACTGGTCGATGGTCCTGGCCTTCGCGTGGATCCTGCTGATGATGTGGTCGCGCACAGCGCTGCAGGTGCACTGGCTCTCCGACACGATCGCCGGAGCCCTCATCGGCATCTCGGCTGCAGTGCTCGCCGACGAGCTCTGGACCTGGGCGACGACAAGGACCCGTTCACCTCATCATCAGAGTTGAACGGGTCCTTCTTCGATCTGCTGTTTCCTGTGGAGTTCAGTCCTCGCTCAGTGAGACTCCGCTGAACGCTGAGGCGTTGACGGCTCCGGCCACTGCCTTGACGACTTCCTCGGATACCGCCGAGTCGACTGCCAGCACGGAGAGTGCATCGTTGTCGGTCGCCGAAGGCGAGACCTGCATGCCGGCGATGTTGATGTCGTTGGCGCCGAGAGCCTGGCCCAGCTGACCGATGATGCCGGGACGGTCCTCATAACGGAAGATGAGCAGGTTGTCGGTGAGCTCGATCTCCAGGTCGAAGTCGTTGACCTCGGTGAGCTTCTGCACGAGCTTCGGACCGGTCACGGTGCCCGAGACCGAGATCCGCTGCCCTTCGCTCGTCGTCGCGGTCAGCCGTGTGACGTTGCGAAAGGATTCGCAGTACGGATCGGTGACGAGTTCGACGCCGATGCCGCGCTCCTCGGCCAGCAGCGGTGCGTTGACGTAGGAGACCTGATCGGACACGACGTCCTTGAACAGGCCCTTGAGCGCTGAGAGCTTGAGGACGGACACGTCCTTGTCCGCGATCTCGCCGTTGACCTCGACCTTGAAGTGAGTGACAGAGGAGTTCGCCAGCGAGTTGACGACTCGGCCGAGTCGTTCGGCCAGGGGAATGCCCGGGCGCACGTCCTCGTGGATGGCTCCGCCGGCAACGTTGACCGCGTCGGGAACGAGTTCTCCGGCCAGGGCCTTGCGCACGGACTTGGCCACGGCGACGCCGGCCTTCTCCTGTGCTTCAGCGGTCGATGCGCCGAGGTGGGGCGTGACGTTGACGGCGTCGAGTTCCATCAGCGCCGAGTGCTCCGGAGGTTCGGTGTTCCACACGTCGATGCCGGCACCGCCGACCTCACCTGCGGCGATCGCCTCGGCGAGGGCGTCCTCGTCGATGATGCCGCCGCGGGCCACATTGATGAACCGTGCGCCCGACCTCGCGATCTTGAATTCCTCGGTGCTGATCATGCCGATCGTCTCCGGGGTCTTGGGCATGTGGACGGTGACGAAGTCGGACACGGCCAAGAGCCCGGGCAGGTCGACGACCTCGACGCCCATCTGTGCGGCGCGAGCCTGTGTGATGTAGGGGTCGTAGCCGACCAGACGCATGCCGAAGGCCTTCGCGCGCTCGGCCACGAGACCGCCGATGCGACCGAGTCCGACGATGCCCAGAGTCTTCTCGTAGAGCTCCACGCCCGTGTACTTCGAACGCTTCCACTCCCCCGCCTTGAGCGAGGTGTTGCCGGCGCCGAAGTAGCGTGCGGACCCGAGGATATGGGCCATGGTCAGCTCCGCCGCGGAGATGATGTTCGAGGTCGGAGCGTTGACGACCATGACACCCGCCGAGGTGGCCGCCGGGACGTCGACATTGTCGAGTCCGACGCCGGCGCGGGCGATGACCTTGAGACCCTTCGCCGCGCCGATCGCCTCGGCATCGACCTGAGTGGCGGAGCGGACGAGGATCGCATCGGCATCGACGATGTCGTTGAGGAGCTGAGAGCGGTCAGCGCCTTCGGTGTAACGGATCTCGAAGTCGCCTCCGAGGGCATCGATGGTGGCCGGTGACAGATTTTCGGCGATGAGCACGATGGGCTTGGGCACTGAGTTCCTCCTGTTGCGTCCGGGACGCGTCCATCTTATGAGACTTTGTGAATGCTTTCACAAAGTCTCAAACTCTGGGAAGGGAGTCTCCGCTCACTCAGGTGTGGGTCTCAGAACCCGTTGGGTGAGTACGGCATGCGTCCCAGGTTGAACATCGAGCTGGCGCGTACGGCAGCCCCTGGCACGTTCTCGTCGATGCGTCCTGCGCGGGCGAGGATGACGGGGTCGGCGCCGCCGAAGTAGAGGGAGCCGAGTTCCGCGATGCCCATGCTCAGATCGGCCGGAGCCGAATCGGGGGCGGTTTCGACGACGGCGTTCTCACCGTCGGAGGTGATCGTGTAGCGACCACCAGCCAGATCGAGGGAGTCGTCGATCTCCAGTACCAATGTGCCGGGCACGTACCAGGGCCTGGCTTCGAGCGCTGCCTTGACGTCGAGGATCCGGATCCAGATGTTGTCCTCCGTGGACACGGTCCGAACACGGCGGGAGTCGGTGAGCAGCCAGGGCAGCGGCGAGTCCTCGGCGGATTCTCCGAATGTCACTCTCGTCGACAGATCGATGGCGGCCAGGAACGACCAGAGTGAGGCATAGGCGGCATCGGTGACCGCGACGAAGTCGATGAGATCGATCGTCGGCGGATTCTTCGACCAGCCGGCGAACTTATAGGACACGTAGCCGTCGGGCTCTCCCTGCTCGTTGAAGTGCAGGGCGGCACGCACACCGCGGTCGGCTTCGCCTGTGTCGGTGTTCAAAGCACCGGTGGCGCGCTCAATGTAGGTCTGCTGGCGTTCCATCGCACCCGGAGAGGTGCGCATGAACTCCCCGTAGATCCTCGGGGCCAGTTCGCGCAGTTCGCTGGGCAGACACATCTCGACTCGGCGGTCGGGTTCGTGGACCATCTTGAAACCGGGTGAGGTGTCGACCTCGATGGAGTGGGCCCAGGTGGCGACGCCGAAGCCGAAGCGGGAGTAGATCCCACCTTCGGTCGCTGTCAGTGCGGCGAACGGGTATCCGTCGGCCTTCGCCTCGGCGAGGTCGCTCGTCATCAGTGACCGCAGCAGTCCGCGCCGGCGGTGCGTCGGGCGCACTGTCACCCATGTGATCAGGTGACCGGGCACCAGACGCCCGCCGCCCACGTTGACCAGCTTCTCGAACCACGCGAAGGTCGCCACGGGAACGCTGGCGTCGAGGGCGTGTTCGTATTCCTGCTTCGCGTAGACGGCGGTGAGATTCCGGCCGTCGGCGATGGCTCGCTCGACACGGTTCTTCAGCGCATCATCGGTGGACCGAGCGTCGTGGAATCCCACACTCGTCGAGGCGAAGTATCCCTGCGTGCGTTCATCGGGGGCGCCGGTGGACTCGTCGAAGGCGGGCTTGAAGTTCTCGAACCTGTAATTCGTCACGATTCCAACAGTAATTCACATCACCAGGATTGCGGGTCCGCAATGAGTGGAAATAGTCGCCTCCCACCGGAGCGGGTACGACGAAGCCCCGGAGGCCAAGCGGCCTTCCGGGGCTTCGTGGTGTGACGATCAGCGAGCGGCAGTGCCCTCGGTGTAGTCGTCATCGGAGTCCTTGAGCCACGCGAACATCTTACGCAGTTCGCGGCCTGTGGTCTCGATCGGGTGCGTCTCTTCCTTCGAGCGCAATTCCTTGAACTCGGCCGCACCGTTCTTCTGGTCGTTCATGAAGCGCTCGGCGAACTTGCCGTTCTGGATGTCCGCGAGGACGGCTTCCATGTTCTTCTTCACGTCCGGGGTGATGACGCGAGGTCCGGAGACGTAGTCGCCGTACTCAGCGGTGTCGGAGATCGACCAACGCTGCTTGGCGATTCCGCCCTCGACCATGAGATCGACGATGAGCTTGAGCTCGTGGAGAACCTCGAAGTAGGCGATCTCCGGCTGGTAGCCGGCTTCGGTGAGGACCTCGAAGCCGTATTGCACGAGGTGGGAGGTGCCGCCGCAGAGAACGGTCTGCTCGCCGAAGAGATCCGACTCGGTCTCCTCCGTGAAGGTGGTCTTGATGCCACCGGCACGCAGTCCGCCGATGCCCTTGGCGTAGGAGAGCACGAGCTCCCAGGCGCTGCCGGTGGCGTCTGCTTCGACGGCCACGAGAACGGGGACGCCGCGTCCATCGACGTATTCGCGACGCACAACGTGTCCGGGACCCTTGGGCGCGACCATGATGACGTCGACGCCCTCTGGCGGCTGGATGTAGTCGAAGCGGATGTTGAAGCCGTGGGCGAAGAGCAGAGCGTTGCCGGGCGACAGGTTAGGCGCGATCTCAGCATTGTAGATCTCGGCCTGAACCTGGTCAGGAGCGAGGATCACAACGAGGTCGGCCCATTCGGAGACCTCGGCCGGGGTGCCGACCTCGAGGCCTTCGGCTGCGGCCTTGTCGCGGCTGGCGGAGCCTTCCTTGAGGCCGATGCGGACCTCGACACCGGAATCGCGCAGGCTCAGTGAGTGCGCGTGGCCCTGGCTGCCGTAGCCGATGACGGCGACCTTCTTGCCCTGGATGACGGACAGATCTGCGTTGTCGTCATAATAGCGTTCTGCTGCCATAGTTCTCTTGCTCCTTCAGAGGTTTGGGGTACTCCCCCATTGTTTCACAGTTCGGTACTGCTGTTCACTTGTTGAGATGGTTGATGTTCCACGAAGTGGAACGTGAGGACGTCAGCTGCGTAGGGTTCAGCTGCGCAGTGTCACAGGTTCAATTGCGTAGGGCGCGGTCGGTGATCGACTTCGATCCGCGACCGATGGCCACGGTGCCCGATTGGACGATCTCCTTGATCCCGAACGGCTCGAGGACTTCGCGCAGGGCCTCGACCTTGCCCAGCTCGCCGGTGGCTTCGACGCTGACGGAGTCGGGACCCACGTCGACGATCTTGGCACGGAACATCTCCACTGCCGCAGCGACCTGCGGACGGGTGGTGGCGTTGGCCTTGACCTTGTAGATGATGTGGGCTCGTCGCACCGAGGTGGCCGGTTCGAGCTCGACGATCTTGATCACGTTGACCAGCTTGTTGAGCTGCTTGGTCACCTGCTCCAGCGGCACGTCCTTGACGTCGACGACGACCGTGATGCGCGAGAGCTCATCGTGTTCGGTCACGCCCACGGCGAGGCTGTGGATGTTGAAGCCGCGACGGGCGATGAGGCCGGTGAAGCGAGTGAGCACGCCGGGCTTGTTCTCGACCAGGACTGAGAGTGTGTGCCGGTTGTTCATTCCAGGCCTCCTTCGATCTGTGCCACGGAGCGAACCGTGCCGTCTTCTTCCGTGCCTGCGTCCGCGATCTTGTTCTCGGCCTGCTCGTCGCCTTCGCCGTCGAACTCGGGGCGAATGCCGCGTGCGTATTCGATCTCGTCGTTGGAGACTCCGGCGGCGACCATCGGCCACACCATGGCATCCGGTGGGACCGTGAAGTCGAGGACCACGGGACGGTCGTTGGTCTCCAGCGCCGTCTTGATCGCAGCATCGACATCGTCGTTGCTGTCCACGCGCAGGGCCAGGCAGCCGTAGGCCTCGGCGAGTTTGACGAAGTCGGGGATCCGGATCGTCTCATGGCCGGTGTTGAGATCGGTGTTGGAGTACCGGCCGTCATAGAACAGGGTCTGCCACTGACGAACCATGCCCAGTGACGAGTTGTTGATGATCGCGACCTTGATCGGGATGTCGTTGAGCGCGCAGGTCGCGAGTTCCTGGTTGGTCATCTGGAAGCATCCGTCGCCGTCGATGGCCCAGACCACCCGGTCCGGTTCGGCGACCTTCGCCCCCATCGCTGCAGGCACCGAGTAGCCCATGGTGCCGAGGCCACCGGAGTTCAGCCATGACTTGGGGCGCTCGAACTCGACGAACTGAGCGGCCCACATCTGGTGCTGGCCGACACCGGCCGCGTAGACCGCCTCGGGTCCGGTCAGGGCCGAGATCCGCGAGATCACATACTGCGGATCGCAGAGTTCATCCTGTGTGTCATAGCCCAGCGGGTAGGTCGTCTTGAGGCGATTGAGGAAGCGCCACCAGGGCTCGCGCTGACGCTCGAGAGCCTTGGGGAACTTGCCGCGCATCTCGGTGAGCATCTCCGCAAGCACCTCGCGGGCATCACCGACGATGGCGACGTCGACGTCACGATTCTTCCCAATCTCCGCCGGGTCGATATCGGCGTGGATGACCTGCGCGTTCGGGGCGAAGGAATCGAGGTTGCCGGTGACTCGGTCATCGAACCTGGCGCCGATGGTGATGAGGAGGTCGGACTTCTGGAGGGCGGTCACAGCGGGCACGCTGCCGTGCATACCGGGCATCCCGAGATGCAACTGGTGCGAGTCGGGGAACGCACCGCGAGCCATCAGGGTCGTGGCGACGGGAATGTTGGTCGCCTCGGCGAGCTTGAGCAGCTCCTTCTCCGCCTGGGAGCGGATGACACCGCCGCCGATGTAGAACACGGGGCGCTGGGCATCCGAGATGAGCCGGACGGCTTCGCGGATCTGCTTCGCATGCGGCTTGAGGATGGGACGGTACCCGGGCAGCTGCGGCTCCTCGGGCCAGACGAAGGGAGCGGTGCCCGTCTGTGCGTCCTTGGTGACGTCGACGAGGACCGGGCCGGGCCGGCCTGTGGTCGCGATGTGATGGGCGTTCAGTATCGCCGAGGGAATGTCCTCGGGCTTGGTCACGAGGAAGCTGTGCTTGGTCACCGGCATCGTCATTCCCACGATGTCGGCCTCCTGGAAGGCGTCGGTGCCCAGCAGCTTCGAGCTCTGCTGACCGGTGATGGCCATGATCGGGACGGAATCCATATGGGCGTCGGCGAGCGCTGTGATGAGGTTCGTCGCACCCGGACCCGAGGTTGCGATGCACACGCCCAGCTTGCCCGATGCTGCGGCATAGCCTTCGGCCGCGTGCCCGGCTCCCTGCTCGTGGCGAACGAGGATGTGGCGGATCTTATCGGTCTCGAACAGCGGGTCGTAGGTCGGAAGGATGGTGCCGCCGGGAAGGCCGAAGACCGTCTCGACTTCGAGGAGCTCGAGGCTGCGGACGATCGCCTGTGCTCCGGTGAGGACCTCAGGGGTCGAGTTGCGTCGAATGCTTGACGGGGTCGCGGTCACCGGGGCTGGGCTGGGCGCAGTGCCAGTTCCCGCTGACTGGGCCGAGGGCGTGGCTGCCATCGTTTCGTATCCTTCCTAGTGATCCATCTTGTCTCCGCATGAAAAAAGCCCCTCCGGTTTCGGTAGGGGCGCGCGGAACGTGTCGTGTTGACAGGCTACGGAAGATCCGCGCGCTGAGTAATAACGACGACAAGAAGGTGAGTCATGGCTCAATAGTTCACCGCTGGCAATAAGCGTGTCAAACGTCGCAATGGATCGTCTCGAAATTTGGGACTGACGTCGACTGAAGGGTGAGACCGAAGGCCGGGGTCCGCAATCGCGGCTATCAAGCCGCCCACGGAGCAAGGGAAGGTTCGATTGTGAGAACCATGGACTACGACACGCGCCCAGACTAGGCTCTCAAAGGTGCGTCCCCTCTTACGTTTCTGGCCCGATCTGCGTTCTCGCATCGGCGTGTACATCGCTGTACTCGCCCTCACACTCCTGGCCAACGGCATCCAACTGATCATCCCCCTGATCACCGGTCACATCATCGACGGCCCCATCGCCCACCGTGATCTCTCGGGTCTGTGGCTGCCCGTGCTCGGGGTCCTCGTCATCGGCATCGCCGAGGCGGTGGCACTGTGGGGTCGCAGACTCCTCGTCGCTCCGGTCGTCGCCCAGTGGGAGATCACCTGGCGATCACGTCTCTTCGACCGACTCCAGTACACCTCGGTGGCCATCCACGATTCGTGGGAATCAGGACAACTGCTCTCGCGCGCGATCAATGATCTCTCCCAGCTGCGACGGTTCTTCGCCTTCGGGATCCCCTTCCTCGTGACGACCCCGCTGATCATCATCATCGGCACCATCATCCTCACCTTCCTGCAGCCGGTCTTCGGTCTGATCATGCTGATCATGGCCATACCGACGATTGCGACGGTCACGGTCTTCGAGAAGCGGTACCGAGAGGCCTCCCGGCTCTCCCAGGACACCGTCGGTGAGATCACCACCGAAGTCGAGGAGTCGATTCAGGGGATCCGGATCCTCAAGTCCTTCGGCCGCTCCCCCTGGGCGGCACAGCGGTTCTCCCTGCTGTCACGGAAGTTCCAGAGCATCGAAGTGCGCAAGGCGAAGCTCGACTCCTGGTTCTGGAGTGTGCTGATCCTTCTGCCCACACTCGCCCAGGCCGCCATCGTGGCGGTCGGCACCTGGGGCGTCGTGCAGGGGTGGACGACGATCGGCACCGTCGTCGCCGGCGTGACCATCTCGATGGTGATGCGGATGCCGATCGAGATGCTCGGCTTCCTCCTCGCCGATGCCCTCATGGCCCTGACCGCCGCGGCAAGGTACTGGGAGGTCATCGACATCCGACACGACATCACCGACGCCGACGGTCGGATCGCCGATGCCCCCGATGTAGGTCGCTACAAGGGTGAGCTGGATTTCGAGGATGTCGACTTCCACTTCGCCGACACCGACCGCGAGACCCTGAAGAACCTCAATCTGCATATCGAGCCGGGCCAGACCCTTGCCATCGTCGGTGCGACCGGGTCGGGGAAGACGACTTTGGCCTCCCTCGTCCCACGCCTGCAGGACGTCACCGGCGGTTCCGTGCGCGTGGACGGCACCGATATTCGCGATCTGCCCGTCAACGAGGTGCGCAACCTGGTGTCCGTGTCCTTCGAGGACCCGATCCTGTTCTCCACCTCGGTGGCTGAGAACGTGAGCATGGGTGCGCCCGGGGTCGACGACGACGCGATCTGGCAGGCCTTGGAGATCACGGCTGCAAAGGATTTCGTCGAGCGGCTGCCGGAGGGGCTCGATACGCAGGTCGGCGAGCAGGGCCTGTCTCTGTCCGGTGGGCAGCGACAGCGCCTGGCCTTGGCGCGTGCTGTGATCGGTGCGCCCCGCATCCTCGTCCTCGACGATCCGCTGTCCGCGGTCGACGTCGATACCGAGGATCGGGTGCAGCGGGCGCTGCGGGAGATCCTGCCCGATTCGACGACGCTGGTCATCGCCCACCGTCCGTCCACCTCGGCGCTGGCCGATGCCGTTGCCGTCCTCGACGAGGGTCGCATCGTCGCGTTGGGCACCCACGATGAGCTGCTGGGCTCTTCCCCGCTCTACCGTGAGCTCATGGGTGCGGCGGCTGCCACGGCCGCGCGCACACAGAGCGCCTCCGCGGCGTCTGAGCATTCGGCGGCGGAGCACTCGTCGGAAGGGGGCACTCGATGAGCATTCCACGCCTCAATGAGGACGAGGTCGAGCAGCTTCCGCCGGACATCGCGAAGAAGGCCCGTGCGCTGCTCCTCTCACTCGTTCGACCGCATCTGCCGATGGCGATCTTCCTATTCGTCATCGTCGTGCTCACCGCTCTATTCCTCGTCATCGGTCCGATCTTCATCGCCGATGCGCTCGACAAGGGTGTTCCGAGAGCTGTCGAGGGCGATCCAGAGCCGCTGATTCGGGCAGTCTCCGCCTTCGTCATCTCTGCCATCGCCTCGGCGGTCCTCGCTTTCACCTCGACGAGGCTGGTCGGCATCACCGCTCAGAAGGTCGTCTACACTCTCCGCTCCCGGCTGTTCAATCACATCCAACGCCTCGACCTGGGGTATCACGAGCGATCGACCTCGGGTCGGCTGGTGTCGCGGCAGACCTCTGACATGGAGTCGGTGCAGCAGTTCCTCACCTACTCGCTCTTCGACACGGCGCTGGCTCTGTTCGAGATGACGTTCATCGCCGTCACCCTCATCGTCCTCGACGTGCCCCTGGCCATCGTGGTCTTCCTCGGGTTCATCCCGCTGTTCTTCATCACCAAGTCCGCCCATACATCACAGCGCAACGCCTACCGCCGGACTCGGACCTCGATCGCCAAGGTCATCGTCCACTTCGTCGAGACCATGGGCGGGATCCGTGCTGTTCAGGCCTACCGCCGGCAGCCCGATCGCCGCGGCACCCTCAAAGACGAGGACACCCAGTACCGCGACGCCAACACCGATGCTCTGCGCGGCGTGGCCTGGTTCGCGGGCTGGACGCGGCTGGTCGGCAATGTCACGCAGACGGTCATCATCATCGTCGGCGCGTGGCTCGTCATCGAGGATTGGACCCAGATCGGCGTGCTCGCGGCGTTCATCCTCTACCTGCGCCGGTTCTACGGTCCACTTGATGAACTGGTTCAGTCATTCAACCTCTATCAGTCCGCCTCGGCGGCGCTGGAGAAGATGGCCGCCGTCCTCGACACCGATCCCGAGGTGGTGGCACCGACGAGTCCGAAGGCCCTGCCAGCGCACAGATCCCACCAGACCTCAGGCACCACCTCGGCGGCGGAGGAGCTGGCTTCGAAGCCCAGCGGGCGCTCGATCGATCTCAACCATGTCCGCTTCTCCTACGGCGACGGTCCCGATGTCCTCCCCCGGTTCGACCTGCGCATCCCAGCGGGAGAGATCGTGGCCCTCGTGGGCGCCACAGGCGCGGGCAAGTCGACCTTGGTCAAGTTGGTCACGCGGTTCTACGATCCCAGTGAAGGTCGGATCACCATCGACGAGGTGGATCTGCGTGATCTCGACGATGCTCAGCTGCGTCAGAGCGTGGTCATGGTCACCCAGGAGTCGTTCCTGTTCGCGGGCACGATCGCCGACAATATTCGCATCGGCAATCCCGATGCCGGTGATGACGAGGTCCTCGCCGCTGCTGTGGCCGTCGGCCTCGACCCCTATATCCGCAATCTGCCCGAGGGCTACGCGACGGATGTGAAGAAGCGCGGCGGCCGGCTGAGTTCGGGACAGCGCCAGCTTGTGTCCTTCGCCCGCGTGTTCTTGGCGAACCCGGACATCGTCGTCCTCGACGAGGCGACCGCCCACCTCGACATCCCCTCCGAACGGCTGGTGCAGAAGGCGCTGGCGACAGTCCTCGAAGGCCGAACCGCGATCATCATTGCCCACCGGCTGTCGACCGTGGAGATCGCCGACCGTGTCCTCGTCATGGACTCCGGGCGCATCATCGAGGACGGCACGCCGGATGAGCTGATCTCCGGTGCAGGCAAGTTCGCCCAACTCCACAAGGCGTGGCGGGACTCGCTGGTGTGAATGGCAGTTGCTTGCTCTCAGCTACCTCAGCCTGCAAAAGCACACCGCCTGCACTGTGCTTTTGTGGGTTCACGTAGCTGATGGCTGAGCCATACGTGCCCTTACCAATCGAGCCAACTCAGTGAACTTCTGCTGACGAAATAGATCTTTCCAAAAGATCCTCACGACATGATAGCCAAGCGCTCTCAGCTGCCGCTCACGCTCACGTTCTCTGTCAAAGGCCACTCTGTGATCACGGTCGTCGAGGAAGTACTTGCCTCGTCCGTCGAACTCCACGATGATCATCGCCCCTCGATGCAGGAAATCGACACGGGCTATGAAGCGACCCTGCGCATCGCGGACTTCGACCTGAGACTCGAAATCGAGGATTCCGTTTTCGAAGAACCGAACTGCGACAATCGATTCGGCAGGTGACTCTCTGAGGGGATCCGTCAAGCTGATTGCCTCAGTGACCCGATTCTCGTTCCTCACCTCATGGGCAGCCTGTACCACGTCGAAGAGCTGAGCCTTCGACACCTTGTTTCGTCGCAATGCATTGTCGAGCATAGGAACACTCACGTCCAAGCCGTAGTCTCGGGCGACATCGACGAGAGTCCGGGCAAGAGTGGTGACGGCGACATCTCCGATTCTAGCAACATGCTCCGGCGGGAGCGTTCGTCTTCTGACGATCAGATTTGCGTGGCGCCGGCTGATACCCGGCCGAATCACTTCAACGCGCCCCTCGATCGGTCGAGCGACCTCAAGCGTCCACAGGAGAGCGGCCGAAATAGGGGAGAAGACTTCATTTCGCACTCGGCCACCCGCGCTCTGCTGGCGATCGCTCGCTGTATCCGCGCGAGCCCTGATGAGAACTTTCAGTCGCTCGAGGACATCGCGAAAATCGTTCGTATTCACTAGAAGCTCTGCATCTTCTTGGTCGACAGATTCCCAAACTCGCCGATGCCGTTCATTGTCACATCTTCGTCGGACAGCGAATCGACCGCGGGCGACGCGTTCCAAGCAGCATGCGGCCGCCTTGCGAATATCACGCTCAGACAGTCCGAGCCTGAGCAATCGAGCAGTGTCGAATACCTGGTACATGCATCAATATTGCATCTAATGCCATCATATGACAATAAACAATAATAAAATACCTCACTTCAGCTACCTCAGCCTGCAAAAGCACACCGCCTGCACTGTGCTTTTGTGGGTACACGTAGCTGATGGCTGCCGTAGTTTACGACTTGCCTGCGGAGGAAGCTTCTCTCCCGGAAGAAGTCACGCGATCAGTCGCGGATGAGCGGGACAAAGCGGTACTGTCCGTGCCGCGTGATGGAGACGTCGTGGTCACCGGTTCCGGTGACCACGACCTTCAACATCTCCCCTGCCACGGGGATGACCATGACGCCGCCGACCCTCAACTGCTCGATGAGTTCGGTTGGCAGAGTCTGTGCTTCAGCCGAGACGAGGACCCGGTCGAATGGGCCAGCATCCGGCCGGCCGAGGGTTCCCGGGTCCGCAGTGATGATCTCGACGTTGCTCAGATCGACAGTGTCAGGATCGAGCCGCCGCAGCGACGCCCGTGCGCGTTCGATGAGCCGATGGTGGCGTTCCACGCCAGTCACCTGTCCACGCGGACCGACGAGGACGCCGAGGAGAGCCGCTGTCCACCCCGAGCCTGAGCCCACGTCGAGCACCCGATGCCCGGGCCGCGGTTCGAGTAGCTCGAGCATGTCCGCAACGGTGCTTGGTTGGGAGTTCGTCTGCCTCTCGCCGATTGACAGCGGCACATTGCTGGAGGCGAAGTGTCGTTCTTCCTCGGGTAGGAACAGCTCACGAGGCACCTGGGAAAAGGCCTCTGGGACCGAGACCTGTGGATGCTTGGA
The DNA here is from genome assembly GCF_016107655.1 of Brevibacterium antiquum. Lineage (GTDB taxonomy): Bacteria > Actinomycetota > Actinomycetes > Actinomycetales > Brevibacteriaceae > Brevibacterium > Brevibacterium antiquum. The sequence continues at coordinate 235,643 of NZ_JABASX010000005.1, read as the reverse complement.
CTCCATGGCGACCCCCATTCCGGTGTCCACTACGATACTCCCCACCGAGTATCGTTGACCCGTGACGAATACAGATCTCCAACGCGCGAAGACCCTGATCACTTCGATTCCCGACTATCCGGAGCCGGGGGTGAACTTCCGTGACATCTCTCCCCTGCTTGCAGATGGTGCCGCCATGCGTGCCGTCACCGAGGCGCTCATCGCACCGTTCGAGGGACAATTCGACATCGTCGGCGGCCTCGAAGCTCGCGGTTTCCTGTTCGCCGGAACCATCGCGGCGATGACAGGTGTCGGCATCCTGCCCATCCGCAAGGCCGGCAAGCTTCCCAGACCGGCAGCAGCAGTGTCGTATTCGCTCGAGTACGGAACCGCCACGATCGAGGGCCCCGATGTGCTCAAGTCCGGCGAACGCGTTCTGCTCGTCGATGACATCCTCGCCACAGGTGGGACGCTCACTGCCGCTCAGGCGCTCGTGAAGGACCTCGGCGCGGCGGTCATCGGCTCGGCGGTCGTCCTCGAGCTCGAAGCGCTCGGCGGGCGCAAGCTCACCGGCGATGTGCACACACTCTTCACCGACTGAGGTCGACAGCGACCTGCTCGGGACGAGTCCCGGCCGGACAGGGTACGAGTCCACACATCCCTGCCGCGAACTCAAGCCTGCTCGAGGAGCCGATCCCCGGCGCTCACGGAACCCTCTTCCGTCACCGTCAGCGATTCCGCCTCCCCCTCGAGCACGATGACCGGCACAACCAGGGATCTGCCAGCGGTTCGGGCGGGTGCGGTGTCCCAGGTGATGAGCCGATCACCTGTGTGCACCGTCTGCCCCGCCTCGGCGTGCATGGTGAATCCGTCTCCCGCCAGTTCGACGGTGTCGATGCCCAGATGGACGAGCACCCCCGGACCGGCTTCGGTGACGATGACGAATGCGTGGGGCTTGAGAGAGGTGAGAGTGCCGGACACCGGCGCCAGGGCCGTGACGGAGGCTGAGCCTCCGGGATCGATAGCCGTTCCGGGGCCCACAAGCGCCTCGGCGAACACGGGGTCGGGTACATCTGCGAGTGGAATCACGGTGCCGTTCACCGGTGAGGAGATCGTCAGTGTCATGGTTGGTTTCCTGCCCTTCTGCGACGGGGTGCCAGGCGGCGGTGGGACGTGCCGACGGCGTCTCGCGCACGAGCCCCGCGGCGTTGGAATACAAGGGTGAAGAGAACGTCGACGATGAAGAGCTGGCCCGTTCGCGAACTCATTGCAGCCGATCGCATGCCCGACTCCCGGGCTGCGACGCCGATGAGGACATGGTCGGCCGAGGTCAGGGTGCTGCGGGGACGAACAGTCAGGGCCACCGTGGGCACCCCGGACTCCAGTGCGGCGGCGAGGGGTTCGACGATGTCGGAGGTCTCTCCTGAAGAGGAGATGACGATGAGCAGCTCCTCGGGTTCCATGAGCACGGCAAGCGTCATCGCCATGTGACCTTCGGTGACGGCGCGCGAGGTGAGCCCGATGCGCTCCAGCTTCGTCGACAGGTCCACAGCGACGAGCCCCGATGCTCCGATGCCGGCAATCACCGTTCGTCGTGCCGAGATGATGGCGTCGGCCGCAGCCTCCAGCGCGAGAATGTCGAGGGAGGCCGCGGTATCGGCGAGCGCCTGCTGCTCCTCGGCCGCGAGTTTGGCCACGACTGTGACGGCATCGTCATCGGCGCTGATGTCGGCGGGCAGCCCGCTGGGGCGGCTCACTTCTTCCTGCGCGGTGGCTGCCGCGAGCAGGGTGCGAAATTCCCGGAAGCCGCGGCAACCAGCGGCCTGGGCGAGCCTGATCACGGAGGCTTCAGAGGCCAGCGAATGCGAGGCGAGCTGCTGGACGGTCATGGGCACAGCCGCACGGGGATCCTCGAGCACAGTGCGTCCCACCGCAGCCGGACCGCGGCTGAGCGTGGGCACGAGTGAGCGCAGGCGAACCAGCAGGGAAGCAGGGGTCACAGAGTTGACTGCGCTCGCGCTGTCGGTGGCGGTGACCACAACACCTCCGATGGAGTTCTTCTCCGCACCACTTCCCATAAATTGGAGTTTTGCACCTAGACTGACGATGTGTCAAAGATCACTATCAGGCTCCGACGCCGAGGTCGGGGCGAGGAGAAGTCGTGAGGGTGCAGGGAATCGGTGCGAGCCAAGGCTGCATCCTGGGACCGGTCCACCGGGTGATGCGCACGGTCGTCGAACCCTCCGACACACCACGTCCGGCCGGTTCCGAGACAGAGCTCGAACTCGAGCGCTTCCACGCGGCGGCCTCGGCCGTTGCAGAATCTCAGTCGGCAGCGGCGTGCGCCGCGCAGTCAACAGCACGTGATGTGCTCGAGGCGACGGCGGAGATGGCCGCCGATCCCGCACTCACTGCCCTCGCGAACCATCACATCCAGGACAGACAGCTCACGGCCGAGCGGGCAACCTGGGAGGCCACCGGCGAGCTGCGGGCACGTCTGGAGGCAGTCGGCGGGTATTTGGGAGAGCGGGCCGCGGACGTCGATGACATCCGGGACCGGATCATCACCGCTCTGCGCGGTGGCTCTCTCACGATCACCCTGCCCACGACACCGTCGGTCCTCGTCGCGGAGGCACTGTCCCCCACCGACACCTCGGGTCTCGATCCCGCTGCCGTGCTGGCGATCGTCACGGCCACGGGCGGAGCACAGTCCCATTCGGCGATTCTCGCCCGGGCACTGGGCATTCCTGCCATCGTCGGAGCCGGCGACGAGGTCATCGACATCCGCACAGGCACCGAGGTCTTCGTCGACGGTTCCACCGGAGTCCTCAGCGACGATCCCACCGAGGCCGAGAAGAACCGGGCCGCACAGTTCGCCGAAACACGGTGGACCGCACCGGCGTTCACGGGCCACGGCGAGCTCGCCTGCGGGAGACGAATCCCGCTGCTGGCCAATGTCGGCTCTGCTGCAGAGGCGAGCGCCGCCGCTGCGGCCGGTGCTGAAGGAATCGGGCTGCTGCGCACGGAATTCCTCTTCCTCGATCGCGACGAAGAGCCCAGCGTGGCCGAACAGGCAGACGTGTACGCGGAGATCTTCTCCCATTTCCCTGACCGTCCCGTCGTCATCCGCACCCTTGACGCCGGTTCGGACAAACCTGTGCCGTTCCTTCGGGGCAACCGTGGCGAACCCAATCCGGCTCTGGGCATGCGCGGCTTCCGCACGCATTCCTTCGCACCCGAGGTGTTGGCACGCCAGATCGAGGCGATCGCCCGCGCGGCGAAGCCGACCACCGCCGAGGTGAAGGTGATGGCGCCGATGATCACCACCGCATCGGAGGCCGCCCGGTTCGCCTCGCTCGTCCGCGACGCCGGACTGGACTCCGCCGGTGTGATGGTCGAAACCCCGGCCGCGGCACTGTGCGCCGGCTCCGTCCTGCGCCCGGTCGACTTCGCAAGCATCGGCACGAACGATCTCACACAGTACACACTGGCCTTCGACCGCGAGCTCGGCGACTACGAGGATCTGCAGTCGGCCGGGCACCCCGCTGTACTCCGACTCATCGAAGCCACCGCTCAAGGTGCTGCCCGTGCCGGTGAAGATCCGCGTTCGGCTTCCCGCACGCCCGCCGATGCGGCCCCGCTTCCCGTGGGGGTCTGCGGGGAAGCCGCTGCCGATCCCGAGCTCGCCGTCATCCTCGTTGGCCTGGGGGTCTCGACGCTGTCGATGTCGGCGCCCGCTCTGCAGCGCGTCGCCGCTCGCCTCGCCGAGGTGAGCCTTGAGCAGGCTCGCGATCGAGCCCGACAGGCACTGGACGGGACCCCGTGGAGCAGCGACGATGCTGATGCTGCGGGAAACGAGCAGTCCGCGAAGGCCGAACCAGATGCAAGGGCGAAAGCGTCCGTCACCGATTCGGACACCACCGTCGAAGTCGGCTCGGACACTCACGCCGATACGATTCAGCGCACCATCCATGTCACGGCACCGACAGGACTCCATGCTCGGCCGGCGGCTCTGCTCGCCCGGGCAGTGAAGGCACTCGACGCCGAGGTCAACCTGCGTCGGACCGGCGACGATGCGACCGCCTCGGCGACCAGCGTCATGGACATCATGGGACTCGGCATCGACCCAGGACACGATGTCGAGGTCAGCGCGTCCGGCCCGGACGCCGCCGCTGCGGTCGCGGCTGTGGCAGCGGCCGCCACCGGGGAGGCATGAGATGCGGTGGAACAACCTCGGCGCTGGCCCTCGTCGGCCCGAACCCAACGAGCAGATCCTCGATTCAGTCGAACAGATCCTCGATATCGTCGACCAGACTGTCGGCCTCGGGCCCGACGACGACCTGCACGGCACTGCCCTGGACGACGACCCCAAAGGCTCCCGCACCCTTGAGGGCACGCTCGTCGACGAGATCCTCGTCGCCGACATCCACGCGCAACCGCGTGATGCACGCTTCGACCTCATTGATATTGTCCGCGCCGCCGAGGCCGGCCACGATCTGCTCTGCTTTGCTCATACCAACTGCCTTCGTCTCCCGCACTCACGTACCGGTGCCGGGGTTGTCTTCTGCGATGTTCGTCACAAGTCTACGGCGACCCACGGACAGTGCTGGAAACGCACACTTCGCCGGCGGGCCACCGCCGGTGGAGGAGCTCCCCCACCGGGCGCATCACCACTAGGAGGAATCCGATGACCACTGCATCCACCGATGATGCCCCGCAGAAGAAGAAAAAGCGGTCGATTCCCGGCTTCGCTCAGCTGCAGCGCGTGGGGCGATCTCTCATGCTGCCCATTGCGGTGCTGCCGGCGGCGGCATTGCTGCAGCGGTTCGGGCAGCCGGACATGCTCGGTGCCGACGGACTGGCCCAGTTCGCATCGTGGCTGCTGCCGGTGGCTGATACGCTCGCTGCGGCCGGTTCGGCCCTGTTCGACAACCTCCCGCTCATCTTCGCCGTCGGCGTAGCGATCGGCTTCGCGAAGAAGGCCGATGGCTCCACGGCCCTGGCAGCTGTGGTCGGCTACATGGTTCTCGACGGAGTGATCACGGCCCTCGCCCCTTCGTTCGGATCGGACAGCGGCGACGGCGAGATGGTGATCAACTACGGTGTGCTCGGCGGCATCATCGTCGGCATCGTCACCGCGCTGCTCTATCAGCGCTACCACCGGATCAAGCTGCCCGCCTACCTCGGATTCTTCGGCGGCAGACGCTTCGTGCCGATCGTCACGGCGGTCGCGGCGATGCTCATCGCCGTGGTCATGGCCATCATCTATCCCGTCTTCGACACACTCATCAACAAGGGTGTGGGAGGATTCCTCATGGAGCACGGCTCGAACCCGGGCACGGGCTTCGTCTTCGGCACGGTCAACCGGCTGCTCATCCCCTTCGGCCTGCACCACCTGCTCAACAACCTGCCGTGGTTCCAACTCGGTTCGTGTACCAATGCCTCCGGTGAGACCCTGCACGGTGACATCACCTGCTTCTACAGCGGAGTCGATGGGACAGCAGCCTGGACAGGATCGTTCATGACCGGGTTCTTCCCCATCATGATGTTCGCGCTGCCGGCAGCGGCTCTCGCGATCTACCGCACAACCCATCCGAAGCGCCGCAAGGTCATCGGCGGCATCATGCTATCGGTGGCGCTGACGGCGTTCCTCACCGGCATCACCGAACCGCTGGAGTACGCCTTCGCCTATGTGGCCTTCCCGCTCTACGCGGTACACGCAGTCCTGACCGGAACATCGTTGGCGGTGGTCAACGCCCTGGGCATCAAGTCCGGCTTCGGATTCTCCGCCGGGGCCATCGACTATGTGCTCAACCTCGGCCGTGCCTCCGAACTGTCCGGAGGCATCGGTCCCGTCCTGCTGCTCCTCGTCATCGGCCTCGCCTATGCGGTGATCTACTACTTCCTCTTTCGCTGGGCGATCATCAGATTCAACCTGCACACGCCCGGCCGCGAAGACGACGAGGCCGGCACCGGCGGTCCTTCCGTCTTCGATGAGGCGCAGGAGGCCGCCGACAGATCCACAGGTAAGAAGCGGGCTCAGGACGAAGGACGAAGTTAGTCCCGGCTTCGATCGGCGGCGGCGAGGCTCAATCCCCGTGGATCAGCGCCGAGGATCAGCGCCGAGGTTCTTTCGCGACCATCTCAGGAATACGGCAGACCCGCCTCAGCGTTATAGGCTCGCATTGGCACCGCCACCGCGGTGCCTGGCACTGCAGTACGACAGACCCCCAATCCGTGACGAAAGGCGGCACCTTGACGGTTCCCACACTCACACTCAATGACGGCAAGACCATTCCCCAGCTGGGCTTCGGCGTCTTCAAGGTCGATCCCGAGGAGACCGAGCGCATCGTCACCGACGCTCTCGAGGTCGGCTACCGCCACATCGACACAGCCGCTGTCTATGGCAATGAGGAAGGTGTCGGCCGCGCGATCGCCAAGTCCGGCATCGCCCGCGATGAACTCTTCGTCACCACGAAGCTGTGGAATGACCGCCACGGTGCCGAGGAATCGAAGCGCGCCTTGGGCGAGAGCCTGGAGAAGCTGGGCCTCGACCATGTCGACCTCTACCTCATCCACTGGCCGACGCCGGAGAACAACAACTCGGTCGAGACCTGGGAGGCCTTCCCCTCCTACCGCGATCAGGGTCTGACCACCTCGATCGGTGTCTCGAACTTCGACCACCGGTACCTGCCCCAGATCCTCGACACCGGCATCATCCCGGCCGTCGACCAGATCGAATGCCATCCGCAGTTCCAGCAGGTCGAGACCCGTCCGCTGTTGGCCGAGCACGACATCAAGGTCGAGGCCTGGGGACCGCTGGGACAGGGCAAGGTCGACTACGCCGACACCGTCATCGGTGAGATCGCTTCAACCCATGGCAAGTCCTGGGCACAGGCCATCATCCGCTGGCACCTGCAGCGCGGACATGTGGTCTTCCCGAAGTCGAACAACCGCGATCGCATGGCCCAGAACTTCGATGTCTTCGACTTCGAACTCACCGACGCCGAGGTGGCCGCCATCGATGCGCTGGAAAACGGCGGTCGCGTGTCCGGTGATCCTGCCGACGTGAACTGACGTTCTGAACTGAACTGACGTTGAGCGTTCAGGCCCGCCGCGGAGCATCTTTGCTCCCGGCGGGCCTTCTCGCTGCGTCTGGGTGGGCTCTTCTCCGTTCCGGACTTCGCTGGCTCAGGTGAGCTGACGAACCGGCTCCCCCGCCATCCACGCGGCAATGTCCTCGACGGCTTGAGTGAAGAAGATTCGATAAGTGTCGTCGGTGACATAGCCCAGGTGCGGAGTCAGCACGGTCCTCGGAGTGCTGCGCAGAGGGTGGTCGACTGGCAGCGGTTCGGTGTCATAAACGTCGATCCCCGCGCCGCGAATGCGACCTTCTGCCAATGCGTCCTTCAGTGCTTCCATGTCGACGAGGCCCGCTCGCGAAGTATTGATGAAGATGCTGCTCGGCTTCATCAGCGACAGCTCCGCGGCCGAGACAAGTCCGCGGCTGCGCTCGCTGAGCTTGTAGTGCAGGGTCAGCACGTCGGAGGTGGCGAAGAGCTCCTCCTTGCTCACCGCATGTGCCCCGACATCGGCGGCACGCTCTTCATCGAGGTTCTGGCTCCAGGCCACGACGTCCATCCCGAACGCGGCACCGACACGGGCGACCTGGGTGCCCAGTCTGCCCAATCCGATGACCCCGAGCCTGTGCCCGAAGAGGTCACCGCCCACGGTGGACTGCCAGCCTCCGGAGTCCATGGCGGCATCTTCGGTGGGGATGCTGCGCAGCACGGAGAGGATGAGCCCCCAGGTCAGCTCCGGAGTCGCCGAGGTGGTCGATTCTGTTCCGCAGACCGTGATCCCCTGCGCGCGGGCGGCGTCCAGATCGATGGAGGCGTTGACTCGGCCGGTGGTCACCAGCAGCTTCAGATCACGCAGGCGTGACAATCGGTCGGCGGAGAAGAGGGTGCGCTCACGCATGGCAACGACAACCTCGGCTCCGGCCACCGTCTGCACGAGGTCCTCGGTGTCCCGGATCGGGCGGGAGACGAAGTCGATCTCAGCCCCCAGCGCCTCCCAATTCGCGTAACCTGCCGCCACGTTCTGGTAGTCGTCGAGCACGACGATGTGCATGCCTGTCCCTCTCGTCTTGGTCGGCCGCTGATGCTCGCCGAGGCGGTGCGGACATCGGTCCGCACCGCCTCGGCGATGGATGGCTCCCCCACACTTCAGTTGGGAGACTGATCGATGATCAGATCATCGGGTGTTCCCTGCTCAGAAGCAGACGGCTCCGGTGGAGGCCGACTGCACGAGCTTGGCGTACTTGCCGAGCACACCGGTGAGGCGGTGGTTCTCGGGGATCGTCCAGGTCTTGCGACGCTCGGCGAGGACCGATTCTTCGACATGGAGTTCGATCGAGCGGGCCGCGATGTCGACGGTGATCTTGTCGCCGTCCTCGACGAGCGCGATCGGTCCGCCATCGACGGCCTCGGGCGCGACGTGGCCGATGCACAGGCCGGTCGAGCCCCCGGAGAACCTGCCGTCGGTGATGAGCAGAACGTCCTTGCCGATGCCTGCACCCTTGATCGCACCGGTGATGGCGAGCATCTCGCGCATCCCCGGTCCGCCCTTGGGTCCCTCGTAGCGGATGACGACGACGTCGCCCTTCTTCAGCTCGCCATTCAGCACGGCATCCATGGCCGGCTTCTCCTGGTTGAACACACGAGCGGTGCCCTCGAAGACATCGGCATCGAAGCCAGCGGACTTCACGACCGCACCCTCGGGAGCCATCGAGCCCTTGAGAACCGTGAGGCCGCCGGTGGCGTGGATCGGGTTGTTCATTGCGCGCAGGATCTTGCCGTCGGGGTCCGGCGGATTGATGCTCTCGAGGTTCTCGGCCACAGTCTTGCCGGTCACCGTCATGCAGTCACCGTTGAGCATGCCGTTGTCGAGGAGAGCCTTCATGATCACCGGCACGCCGCCGATCTTGAAGACATCGTTCATCACGTACTGGCCGAAGGGCTTGACGTTGCCCAGGTGCGGGACCTTGTCGCCGATCTCGTTGAAATCATCGAGTTTGAGCTCGACACCGGCCTCGTGGGCGATGGCCAGAAGGTGGAGGACCGCGTTGGTCGAGCCGCCGAAGGCCATGACCACGGCGATCGCGTTGTGCAGCGATTCGCGGGTGATGATGTCCTTGGTCGTGATTCCCTGACGCAGCAGGTTGACGACGGCGTCGCCGGATTTGCGGGCGAACATGGTGCGATCGCGGTGGATGGCCGGTGGTGCAGCCGATCCCGGCAGGGACATGCCCATCGCCTCAGCGGCCGAGGCCATCGTGTTCGCCGTGTACATGCCACCACAGGCACCTTCACCTGGGCAGACGGCACGCTCGATGGAGTCGACGTCTTTTTGGCTGATGGTCCCGGCACGGCAGGCGCCGACTGCTTCGAAGGCGTCGATGAGGGTGACTTCCTTCTCGGTGCCGTCCTCCATCTTCGCGGTGCCCGGCATGATCGAACCGTTGTAGAGGAAGACGCTGGAGAGACCGAGGCGGGCCGATGCCATGAGCATGCCCGGGATCGACTTGTCACAGCCGGCCATGAGGACGGATCCGTCGAGACGCTCGGCGCTCATCACGGTCTCAACGGAGTCGGTGATGACCTCGCGGGAGACCAGCGAGTAGTGCATGCCCTCGTGGCCCATGGAGATGCCGTCGGAGACGGAGATCGTGCCGAATTCCAAGGGGAATCCACCCGATTCGTGGACGCCTTCCTTGGCAGCCGCGCCGAGACGCTGCAGAGACATGTTGCACGGGGTGATCTCGTTCCATGAGGTCGCGATGGCGATCTGCGGCTTCACCCAGTCGTCATCGCCCATTCCGACGGCCCTCAGCATGCCGCGTGCGGCAGTGGCTTCGAGTCCGTCGGTGACGTCGCGGGATCGGGGTTTGATGTCCGGGGTGGTGGAGTTCGTATCAATGCTCATGCAGGCACTCTACGCCGGAGTCCGGCATGCATATGCCAAGTTCTCGCATGTTGGAACTTGTTTTGAGCAGTTCATCGAGAACTTGCCGGCGGTTCTTCGTCAGCTGCTGCGATCACTCCGCAGGGCGAGTCCGGATCACTCCGTGAGGTGAGTTCGGATCACTCCGTGGAGACGAGATTGAGCGGCTGCTCGCCGTCGTTGAGACGACGGACCTGCTCGGCCAGGATCTGCACCACCCGAGGCTCGAACGCCGAGGTGTCTCCTCCCTCATGAGGTGTGATGAGAGTGTTCGGCGTCCCCCACAGCGGATGGTTCTCCGGCAGAGGTTCGGGATCCATCACGTCGAGTGCGGCATGGAGACGACCGGCGCTCAATTCGGCCACGAGCGCGTCGGTGTCGACGACCTTGCCTCGAGCGACGTTGACGATGAGAGCATTGTCGGGCAGCTGGGCCAGGAAGTCCTTGTCGACAAGCTTGTTCGTCGACTCGGTCAGAGGCGTGATGAGGACGACCACCTCGGTGTGGGGAAGCAGCGTCGGCAGCTCCTCGACGCTGTGGATTGTCCCGCGATCGTCTTCGCGTGCCCTCGTCGCGACCCGTGTGAGGTCGACTTCGAAGGGTGCGAATCGATCGGCGATCGCCGACCCGATCTCACCGGCGCCGATGATCATGACGCGACGGTCCTGCAGGGAACGGTTGCGCTTGTGATTCCAGATCCTTGCACTCTGCGCGCGCACGGCGTCATCGATGCCGCGCAGGCTGGCCAAGGTCAGAGTCAGGGCGAGCTCGGCCGTTCCGCCGGTGTGCACGCCCGAGGCGGTCGCCACCTGGATGCCGCGCTCGGGAAGGTGCGCGACCGGGTCGTAGCCGGTGGTCTGGGTGACGACCAGGCTCAGGTTCGGCAGCTCGTCGAGCAGTTCGATGGTCGCACCCGAATCGAGGTACGGAAGCACGACGACATCGACATCGTCTCGGCTCAGCTTCGCCGACTTCTCGGCGTCAGAGTAGACGACCAGGTCGACGTTGGCACGCTGGTGCGCCGGAATCCGAGCGATGACGCGGTTGCGGAGTTCCGAATCTGGGAAGGCAATGGTCTTGATCGACATAGACACATTGTCCCACGAACAGCCTCACTCGGGCAGGGTCTGATCAGGGAGATCCTATTCGGGCAGCGCCTTGCCGATCCTTGCGAATACTCGCTCGATGACCTCGAGCTCCTCATCGTCGACGTGGGAGAGGAACACCTCGTCGATGTTCTCCCGGTGCTGACGCCCCGCGCTGAGGAAGGCCTGCGCTCCAGCCTCGGTGAGGCCGACGTTGTGTGCCCGCTTGTCCTCCGTACATTCCGTCTTCGTCACCAGACCGGCGTCTTCCAACACTTTGATCCGGTAGTTGAGCCGTGAGGGTGAGAACACCAACTTCTTGGCCAGCACACTCATCGTCAGCAGGTGAGTCGGCTCCTCCCACAGCAGCAGCAGCGTGTTGTAGTCGCTGACGGTCAGACCGGCCCTGTCCTTGAGATTGCCCTCGAGGTTCTGCCGGAGACGCTGCGAGGTCTCGAAGTACAGCCGCCACGATCTCTGCGCAAGCGCGTCACGATCCCGGCCGAGCTTGATCTCGACCATCGTCATCCCTCAAGCAGCTGCGCGAAGGGGGTGATGAGTTCGGGATCGAACTCATCATCGATGCTTGGGTTTCGCCGCGCGCCACGCCGGCCGAATTCGCCGGTCGTCGTGGACGCAGTGTCGGTGTCGTCGCCCTCGTCAGCAGGGCCTGCGCTCGAATCGGCGCCGGCACCGTTCAGACTCGCTGCCAATCCGATCAGCTCCTCGCTGGCCTGTGCGATCCGGGCGTTGAGGCTGCGGCCGCCTTCGATGCTGCCCCAATCATCGGTCGCGGCGAAGACCGTCGTCGGCACGACGATGCCCTTGAGGTAGGACAGCATCGGACGCAGCACGTTCTCCCCGGCCAGTGAGTGCCGCGGTGTGCCGCCGGTCGAGCCGATGAGCACGGGCTTGCTCGCCAGTGCCTTTTCGTCGATGAGCTGCCAGAACAAGGTGTGCAGGCCCACTGGTGCGACCTTGTACACGGGTGCGACGGTGACGATCACCTCCGCCTCGGCGACCTGTGCGAATGCTGCTTCGAGGTTCTCCGAACGGAACCCGGTCAGGGCCATATCGGTGAGGTCTGAGCTCAGGTTCCGCACGTTGATGTGGTCGGTCTCCGCGCTCAGACCTGCAGCTTCTGCCGCCGAGGCGGCCGCCGCGATGATCTTGTTCGACAGTTTCAGTGTGGTCGAGTCCTCGCTCAGCGAGGTCGTGATGCTGAGGATGCGCATCATCGATCAGCTCCTTGGGTCTCACTCTGCTCTGCGGCCTTGGCCTGACGGTCGGCATAGGCACGCGATCCGGGACCGCCGCCGGGGATGGGGTCCCGGCCTTCGCTGTGACGGATGACGAGTGACTCGTGTATCGGTGCATCGGGGACGTCGGCCGGACGGTCCTTCGCGAATTCCTTCCGCAGGACCGGGACGACTTCCTCGCCGAGGAGGTCGAGCTGTTCCAGCACCGTCTTCTGCGGCAGGCCCGCGTGGTCGATGAGGAAGAGCTGGCGCTGGTAGTCACCGGCCCAGTCGCGGAAGCTCAGGGTGCGTTCGATGACCTGCTGGGGCGATCCGACGGTCAACGGGGTCTGCGTCGAGAAGTCCTCGAGGCTGGGGCCGTGGCCGTAGACCGGCGCATTGTCGAAGTACGGACGGAACTCGTTGACGGCGTCCTGCGAGTTCTTGCGCATGAACACCTGACCGCCGAGTCCGACGATCGCCTGGTGCGCGGCTCCGTGTCCGTAGTACTCGTAGCGCTGACGGTAGAGCTGGACCATGCGGGCGGTGTGCGACATCGGCCAGAAGATGTTGTTGTGGAAGAATCCGTCGCCGTAGTACGCGGCCTGCTCAGCGATTTCGGGGCTCCGGATAGATCCGTGCCACACGAAGGGTGGGACATCGTCGAGTGGTGTCGGTGTCACGGTGAACCCGTTGAGAGGCGTGCGGAACTTGCCTTCCCAGTCGATGTTCTTCTCGCGCCAGAGGCGGTAGAGCAGGTTGTAGTTCTCCACCGCCAGTGGGATGCCCGAGCGGATGTCCTTGCCGAACCAGGGGTAGACGGGGCCCGTGTTGCCGCGTCCCATGATCAGGCTGATGCGTCCATCGGAGAGGTGCTGAGCATAGGAGTAGTCTTCGGCGATGCGCACCGGATCGGTGGTGGTGATCAGCGTGGTGGCTGTCGACAGACGCAGCTTCTCCGTCTGTGCCGCGATGTTCGCAAGCAGGACCGGCGGGTTCGCGGGTGCGACGAACGGCGGGTTGTGGTGCTGACCGGTGGCGAAGACGTCGAGGCCGACCTCTTCGGCCTTTTTGGCGATCTCGACCGTGTTCTTGATCCGCTGATTCTCAGACACCGTCGTCCCATTGGAGGGATCGCTGGTGACGTCTCCGATGGTGAAGATTCCGAGTTCCATGTCTGCTCCTTCTGCTCGCCGCTCGCGAACTCCCCTTGAACTGAATAGCTTCAGTTTTGAAGTAACTAGTTGAAAGTTTAACAGACACTGCCGGGTAAGTATTCCCGAGCTTCGTCACACAGTGATCACGCGGCGCCCTCAAACGCCAGGGGACAGCAATCGCCGGGCCCTTCGCGTCGAGATCCTTCAGGGATGCCGACGGGGTGGGCCCGGCGAAGACTGCGCTTCTGCGTGAGGCAGGTGAGCAAGCCTCTCGTTCAGATCTGGCTGGCACTCAGATCCAGATGGCGATCAGATCCAGATGGCGGGGTCGATCAGTTCGAAGTCGGCGTACTTGGACCGCGCACTAGCGGCATCCAAGGTGGCCGCCTCGGCGCCGATGGGCTTCTTATAGGGCCTGACCTTTGCCGGGATTCCGACTGCACTCGAGTCGGCGGCGACGTCCTTGACGACGACCGCATTCGCGCCGACTGAGGAATTGTCGCCCACGACGACAGGTCCGAGGATCTTCGCACCGGCGCCCACGAGGACGTGATTGCCGATGGTCGGGTGACGCTTCGTCTGCTCCATCGACGTTCCGCCCAGGGTGACCTGGTGGTAGAGCATCACGTCGTCACCGATCTCAGAGGTCTCGCCGATGACGACTCCGTTGGCGTGGTCGATGAAGAAGCGTCGCCCGATCTGGGCGCCGGGGTGGATCTCGACGCCAGTCAGAGTTCGCACAGCCTGGGACATCAGCCTGGCAGGCACCTTGGTGGTGTCGTTCTGCCACAGGCGGTGCAGCCCGCGGTGCGCCCAGATCGCGTGCATGCCCGGGTAGGAGACCAGCGAGACGAAGTCGTTCCTGGCCGCAGGATCGCGTCTGCGAACGGTATCGAGGTCTTCGCGCAGAGCCGCGCGCACCCCGGGTCGACTCAGTCCGTAGGCGGCTGCGCCGATCGCCCCAGCCGCCAGAGTCCACAGTGCCTTCATCTCAACAGTCCTTCACGCTCGTGATCGTCAATCCTCAATGCGGTGAGGGCGCCAAACATGTGTTTGACGCCCTCACCGGTCAACCTGCATCTGCCCCAGGCAGTGCTCGGCCGAAGTTCCTCTGCTCAGTCCATGTACTCGGCGAACAGCGGAGTCGACAGGTAGCGTTCGCCGAAGTCGGGCAGAATGACGACGATTCGCTTGCCTGCGTTCTCAGGGCGTGCACCCAGCTGCTCCGCGGCGATAAGTGCGGCACCTGACGAGATTCCGACGAGCAGTCCCTCTTCCTTCGCGACCTCGCGGGCGCGGGTGAAGGATTCCTCGTTCTCGATGGTGATGACCTCATCGTAGATCTTGGTGTTGAGCACGCCGGGGACGAAGTTGGCACCGAGTCCCTGGATCATGTGCGGGCCGGCGTCTCCACCGGAGAGCAGCGGGGAGGCTGCGGGCTCGACGGCGACGATCTTGACGTCCGGGTTGGCCTCACGCAGAGCGGCTCCGGCTCCCGTGATGGTTCCGCCGGTGCCGATGCCCGAGACGAAGATGTCGACCTTGCCATCGGTGTCAGCCAGGATCTCCGGACCGGTCGTAGCGCGGTGGATGTCGGCATTGGCCTGGTTCTCGAACTGGCGGACGAGCACCGCACCCTCAGCGGCAAGCTCTTCCGCCTTCTCGACGGCACCCTTCATGCCCTTGGCCTTTTCGGTGAGTACGAGTTCGGCACCGAAGGCGCGCAGAAGTGCACGACGTTCCTTCGACATCGACTCCGGCATGGTCAGCAGAACTTTGTATCCACGTGAGGTGCCCACCATGGCCAAGGCGATGCCGGTGTTGCCGGAGGTCGCTTCAACGATGGTTCCGCCCGACTTGAGCTCACCCGAGGCCTCAGCGGCGTCGATCATCGCGACACCGATGCGGTCCTTGACCGAGTTCGCGGGATTGTAGGATTCGAGCTTAGCGACGATCTCTGCGCCGGAACGTTCGCTGGCCTTGTTCACGCGAATGAGCGGAGTGCGGCCGACCAGTTCGGAAACATTGTTGAAGATGGTCAAGACATGTCCTTTCAAGCTTCTTTGTTCGCCCGGTGCTGAGGGCTGTGACGAATCAGTCACGCGACCATCAGCCGAAGGCTTCAGCTGCTGATCTCGTCTCGTGGACCGAGACGGTTCATCACCATCATAACCACGGCACATTCGAGGTTGTTCCCCATACGGTTGCTCAACAATCTATGTTCGCTTCGGGCGAAATATCATGTCATCGCGAGTCATAGTCAATGAAGAACCCGTTTCTGATCGCGGCAAGAAGGGCTTGATCCGAGAGAACCGCTGAACAATCAAGGCGGCGAATGACGATTTTGTCTCCTCTGACGCTCCACCTTCGATACGCCGCACCACTGTTTCGACACTGGCGAAGGAGTGCGAATCTGAGACGCTGAGACGATCGTGGATCTGCTGCTGACCGTGCAGAGCACCGGGCGAAAGGGCAGGCGGAATGCCGTGGGGAAAGCCGATACGATTGTCCTCATGCCTATTCATCCCATCGTCATCTACGGCGAGCCTGTGCTGCACCACCGTGCGGAGAAGATCACCGACTTCGACGACGAGCTCGCCACCCTGATCGCCGATATGCATGAGACCCTCGATGCCAGCAACGGTGTCGGCCTGGCCGCTCCGCAGATCGGCGTGGCTAAGCGCATCTTCGTCTTCAACGCCGAGGATGACGCGGGAGTCCGCAGACGCGGCACTTTCATCAACCCCCTGCTCATCGCCTCGAAGATCCCCGACACCCGGCCGGATCCCGATGAGGAGACCGAAGGGTGCCTCTCGGTACCCAGTCTCGACTTTCCACTCAAGCGCGCGGATCGTGTCACGGTCAACGGTGTCGATGAGACCGGCAAATCGGTGTCTCTGACCGCTGAAGGCTGGTTCGCCCGCATCATGCAGCACGAATACGATCATCTGCAGGGCACGCTCTATGTGGACCGACTCGACAAGCGCTGGTCGAAGAAGTGGAAGAAGGAGCAGGCCGCCAACGGGTACAACGTTCCCGGGCGTTCATGGACGCCAGGTGTCGATCCCGATCCCTTCGGTCATTGATCCCGACGCCACTGGCCCCGACGTCTGCGTTCGGATCACTCCAGGCGGCGGTCCTGCCCCGATGAGGGCGTGGGTTCGAGCGCGTCGATCGACTCCTGGGCAGCCGCCAGACGTGTGTCGAAATCGTCGAAGTCGTCTGCGGTCTGGTCGAGCTCGGCAACCAGGCCCGAGATGATCGAGGACTGTGACTCAGCATCGATCCGCAGCTCCCTGAACTGCCAGTCCGCAGAGTCATCGGCGGCTGTCCGGGACAGAACGTCGAGGACGCGGTCGCCGAGTTCACGTGAGCGTTCGGAATTGTGAAGCAGCATGAGCTGCTCGTCGAGAGCGATGAGATGCTCATAGTACTCGTGCATCGACAGCACACGGTTGGCCATCGAGGTGAAGGCCACTGCGAGTTTCGACAGGTACGTCTCCACCGACTTCGCGGTGCCCGCGTCCCTGATGCTCTCGATCTCCTCACGCAGCCTGACCAGTTCGGCCAATCGCACTCCGATCGAGGCGACAGCATGGTCGAGGTCGACACGTGAGACGTGGTCGCGCAGGATCGGGTGGGTCCAGGCGCGTGTCCGGACGATCTTTCGCGCGATCGTCACCGAAAGGTGGAACAGTCGCTGCTCATCGGTGTCGCGGCCTTCCTTGCGGCCAGGTTGGAACCCCAGCGAAGCGGGCGTGATCCACTGTGCCTGTCCGACCTGCTGACGGTTCTTCCGGCTCAGCCGTTTGGGATCACGGAAGTACTTCGGTCCGGTGACTGCGGCGAACACACCGGTGCCCACTGCGGTCACTCCTCCGAGCGCTCCGAATGTCAGCGCGGCGTCGGCGAATCCGGACAGCAGCGCCAAACCGCCCGGCGCGGCGAAGCCCGCAGTGACAGCGGCTCCGGTGCCTGTGCCGCCCTTGAACAGCATGCTGGAGCGGAAGAAGTTCCGACGCATTCCCCCGGTGAGCATGATCGCGCTCGGTGCTCCGGCGGTGTAGCGGTACCCGCGAGCGTTCCAGGCCTTCATAATGCCCTGGTTGACGCTTTCGGGCACAAGGATGCGATAGATCGGGATCGACTTCCCGCATTCGCTCTTCCACAACGACTTCCACGACTGGGACACCGCATTCACCTCCACGTACGGATGGCACCCTCACGCCTGATCCGCCGAATCCTGGTCCGGCGCTGTCAGCGTCTGGCCCGTGAGAATGCGAACAGCCACACCCTCCGGACTTCTTTGGTATCCGAGTCTAGAGGGTGTGGCTGGATCAATCCTGAGTTCTGTTCGGTCGCCTGCTGAAGCGACCGCCGGCGAAATCAGCCGTTGATCTTGGCCAGGATCAGGTCCTTGGCCTTTCCGGCATCGGCCTGACCGCGGGTGGCCTTCATGATCGGTCCCATCAGGGCACCGATGGCCTGCATCTTCCCGCCCTTGATCTTCTCGACCACGTCGGGG
This sequence comes from Brevibacterium antiquum, assembly GCF_016107655.1. Classification (GTDB taxonomy): domain Bacteria; phylum Actinomycetota; class Actinomycetes; order Actinomycetales; family Brevibacteriaceae; genus Brevibacterium; species Brevibacterium antiquum. The sequence continues at coordinate 217,654 of NZ_JABASX010000005.1, read as the reverse complement.
TTCGCAGCGATGGCTTCCTCAACGGCGGCCTCAAGCGCACCGGTGTCTTCGACGATCTCGAGACCACGCGCACTCATCACCTCGGCCGGTTCGCCTTCTCCGTCGGCAACGGCTGTGAGGACGTCCTTCGCGAGCTTGTCATTGAGCTTGCCCTCGTTGATCAGTCCGATCAGAGCTGCGACCTGCTTCGGTGTGACGAGCTCGGCGGTGGGCTGATCCTTCTGGTTGGCCAGCCTGGCGACCTCACCGGTCCACCATTTGCGTGCCGCTGCAGGCTTCGCGCCGGCGTCTACCGTCTCCTCGATGACTTCGAGCAGACCGGCGTTGACGATGTCACGCATCTCCAGGTCGGAGAAGCCCCACACGCCTGCAAGACGGCGGCGCTTCTGCGCAGGCAGTTCAGGCAGAGTCGCCCGCAGCTCCTCGACCCAATCGCGGCTGGGGACGAGAGGCACCAGATCGGGCTCCGGGAAGTAACGGTAGTCATCGGCGTCGGACTTCGGGCGCCCCGACGAGGTCTCCCCCGTGCCTTCATGGAAGTGACGGGTCTCCTGCACGATCTTCTCTCCGGCTTCGAGCCGGGTCGCCTGGCGGGCGATCTCGTAGCGGACCGCGCGTTCGATCGAACGGAAGGAGTTGACGTTCTTCGTCTCTGTGCGGGTGCCCAGTGGAGCATCGGGGCTCTCGCGCAGGGACACGTTGACATCGGCACGGACGTTGCCCTGTTCCATGCGTGCTTCGGAGACGTCGAGGGCGCGGAAGATGTCGCGCAGCGTGCGCACGTAGGTGGAGGCCACCTCGGCGGCCCGATCCCCTGTCCCGGTGATCGGGTGGGTCACGATCTCGACCAGGGGCACACCGGCGCGGTTGTAGTCGACCAGGGAATGGTCGGCTCCGTGGATGCGGCCGGTGGCGCCGCCGATATGGGTGTTCTTGCCCGCGTCCTCTTCCATGTGGGCGCGCTCGATGGGGATGGTGAACATCGTTCCGTCTTCGAGCTCGATCTCGACCTCACCTTCAGCGGCGATGGGCTCATCGGACTGGCTGGTCTGGAAGTCCTTGGGAACGTCCGGGTAGAAGTAGTTCTTCCGGGCGAAGCGGCAGGTCTCAGCGATCTCACAGCCCAGCGCCAGGCCGATCTTGATGGCGTACTCCACACCCTTCTCGTTGACGACGGGAAGGGAGCCGGGCAGTCCCAGCGAGGTGGGGGTGATGTTGGTGTTCGGTCCCCCGCCGAAGGTGTTGGGGGCGGCGTCGAACATCTTGGTCGCGGTACCGAGCTCGACGTGGACCTCGATGCCGATGACCGGATCGTATTTCTTGATCGCCTCTTCGTATTTCACTTGGTGGTCAGTCCTTCCACAAGAGTATCGAGCACCCGAGTCCCTGAGGCTTCCAAGGCGGCTTCGAGCGGGCCGGCCACCTCGTACAGCTTCACATCCTCACGTGCCGGGGCGAGGATCTGGAATCCGACGGGCAGTCCGTCGGCCAGTCCTGCGGGCAGTGACAGTCCCGGGATTCCGGCGAGGTTGGCTGGGATCGTCGCGACGTCGCCGAGGTAGAGGGCCATCGGGTCGGATGCCGCCTCGGCGCCGAACTTCAGCGCGGTCGTCGGTGCCGTCGGTGAGACGAGGACATCGCAGCGTGCGAAGGCCTTCGCGAAATCGTTCTGCACCAGGGTGCGGATCTTCTGTGCCGACCCGTAGTAGGCGTCGTAGTAACCGGCGGACAGCGCGTAGGTGCCGAGGATGATGCGGCGCTTGACCTCATTGCCGAAACCGGCTGCGCGGGTGGCTGCCATGACCGTCTCAGCGGTGACCGGGCCCGACTCGGGGTCGACCCGCAGCCCGTAGCGCATGCCGTCGTAGCGGGCCAGGTTCGATGACACCTCGGAAGGCATGATGAGGTAGTAGGCGTCGAGTGCGTAGGAGATCGACGGGCAGTCGACCTCGACGATCTCAGCACCGGCAGCAGCGGCGACATCGAGGGCGGCAGAGAAGGCATCGCGGACGCCGTCCTGGTAGCCCTCACCGCGCAGCTGCTTGATGACGCCGAGCTTCTTGCCCCCCAGATCCGACGTCTGTGCCGCAGAGACGAAACCTGCCACCGGGTCCGGCAAAGAGGTCGAATCGAGCGGGTCGTGCCCGGCAAGCAGTTCGTGCAGAGCCGCGGCGTCGGCGACGTTGCGGCCCATCGGGCCCACCTGGTCGAGGCTCGAGGCCATGGCGATGATGCCGAAACGTGAGATCGAACCGTAGGTCGGCTTCACACCGACGGTGCCGGTGAATGCGGCGGGCTGTCGCACCGATCCGCCGGTGTCCGTGCCGACCGACAGCGGAGCCTGGAAGCCGGCGAGGGCTGCCGCAGCGCCGCCGGAGGAACCACCGGGAACGTGCTCGAGGTTCCACGGGTTGCGGGTGGTGCCGAAGGCCGAGTGCTCGGTCGTCGATCCCATCGCGAACTCGTCGAGGTTAGTCTTGCCCAGGACCGGAAGTCCGGCGGCCTTGACCTTCTTGTGCACGGTGGATTCGTAGGGTGGAACCCAGTTCTCGAGCATCTTCGAGCCCGCTGTCGTGCGCACGCCTTCGGTGACGACGAGGTCCTTGAGCGCCACGGGCACTCCGGCCAGGGCGTGGACGTCTCCACCGGCGCTGCGTTCGGCATCGACTGCTTTGGCCGTCTCCAGCGCGAGATCGTCGGTGACGGTGATGAATGAGCCGAAGTCGGCTTCGGTGGCGTGGATGCGATCCAGGTGAGCCTGAGTCACCTCGACGGAGGAGAACTCGCCGGCTTTCAATCCTGCGGCGAGTTCAAGGGCGCTCCTATTGATCAGTTCGCTCATCATTCCTCCCCAAGGATCTGTGGGACGAGGAATTTGTCATCGGCGGATGCCGGAGCCGAGGCCAGAGCCTGTTCGCTGGTCAGGGTCTCACCCACGACATCAGGGCGCAGCACATTCGACAGTGCGATCGGATGGCTGGTCGCCGGTACGTCATCGCCGGCCACTTCGTTGACTCTGGCGACATTGCTCAAAATGGTGCTGAGGTCACCGGCGAGCGATTTCAGCTCGTCTTCGCCCATGGCGATCCGAGACAGCGAGGCCAAATGCTCGACTTGCTCGGGGGTGATTGCGGAGGACTCCGTCATTCCCTGCCTTTCATCGTCTCTGTTTACTCGTCAGCAAGTCTAGTCTCTTTGCCGGACCGCTTCAGATCGGATCGATGTGAGGTTCGCCGAGCTTCACTGCGCAGCTTCGCCGAGGTGCACGAGTGTCGCCAGGCAGAGTTCCGGGCTCAGGCAGGGTTCCGGGCTCAGGGTTCTGAGCTCAGGCCTCGGTGCGCTCTGGCCACGTGCGTTCGCCCTTGATGTAGCTCGAGAGCTCGCTGAGCACCCTGTCCGCGTCTTCCTGGGTGTACTCACCAGCGTCAACACCGGTCTGCAGGTCCTTCGCAAGATCTGAGACACGAGATTGGGCGTCGGCAGCGGTGTGTGCGACCAAGCCCGCCGAATCTCCGGCCCGCACGACGAAGTCACTGGCCTGCGATACCGTGTCGGCTGCTTCGCTGGGACCTCCGTGCAGACGGTACGAATCGTTCGGCTGCTCACCGTCGGCCCCTGTGCTGTGAGAGGTTTCGTCGTCGACGCCCTCGCGGTCTTCGCCACGAGACCTCACCGGCGCCAGAAGCTCCGCGGTCGAACCGGAGAGTGCAGGGGCTGCGCGTTTGATGGGCGGCTGTCCCGGGTTGAGAACGAAGTCGGCGATACCAGCTGTCACCGGCGCAGTGGTGAGTACAGCGGCGAGGACGACAGCAGTACCAGCGACCAACCGGGGGATTGATTTCATGCCTTCACTCTTTCAGACTGAGCTGTTTCCCCACTTGAATATGCCTGTGACGATCCTGAAATTCGATGGCTGATCAGTCCACACTGCCGGTCTCCAGGAGCGTGCGGAATGTGTCCTCGTCGAGGACCCTGACTCCCAGTGATTCGGCTTTGTCCAGCTTCGATCCTGCGTTCTCACCTGCCACCACATAGTCGGTCTTCTTCGACACCGAGCTGGCGGCCTTGCCACCGGCGGAGAGGATCGCCTCCTTGATCCCGTCACGCGTGAAGGTGCTCAGGGAACCGGTCGCCACGATCGTGAGACCTTCCAGGGTCTGCGCGCCTGCTTCCTGTGCCTCGTCCTCCATCCGGACTCCGGCGGCAGCCCACGCTTCGACGATCTCGATGTGCCAGTCAACGGCGAACCAGTCGCGGATGCTCGCCGCGATCGTCGATCCGATGCCGTCGACGGCTGAGAGCTCTTCGAGCTCAGCGGCCCGGATCGCCTCGAGCGTCCGGAAGTGTGCGGCCAGGGTGCGTGCTGCGGTCGGACCGACGTGCCTGATCGAGAGTGCGACGAGGACTCGCCACAGGTCCTGATCTCTGGCTTTGTCGAGTTCCTCGAAGAGCTTTGTCGTATTGGCACTCGGGGCACTCGGCTTCTTCGCAGCAGCTCGCGTGTAGAAGTAGGGCACGAGTTCACGCTCCCCGGTCTCCACCCCTTTGACCTTCTTGTTTCGCCAGATCTTCACATCGGCCAAATCTTCGGCAGTGAGGTCGAAGAGGAATGCCTCAGAGGTCAGCGGCGGCTGCTCGGGCTCGGCCGGAGCGGTCAGTGCCAGCGCCGCCTCCTCGCCCAGGGCTTCGATGTCGAAGGCGGCGCGGGATGCCAGGTAGAAGATGCGGTTGGCAAGCTGTGCGGGGCATGACCGGGAGTTCGGGCAGCGTTTGTCCTTGTCCCCTGCCTTCTGCTCCCCCAGCTCGGTCCCGCATGAAGGGCAGTGGGTGGGCATGACGAACTCGTATTCGCTGCCGTCACGCTGTGCGACCACCGGGCCCAGCACCTCGGGAATGACATCGCCGGCCTTGCGCAGGGTGACCGTGTCGCCGATGAGCACGCCCTTGCGCTTGACCTCGTAGCCGTTGTGCAGGGTCGCTCGTTCCACCGTGGAGCCGGCGACGGTCACCGGCTCCATCACCGCGAACGGGGTGACTCGACCGGTCCTTCCCACCTGGACCTGAATGTCGAGCAGCTTCGTCGTGACCTCTTCGGGCGGGTATTTGAAGGCCGTCGCCCACCTCGGTGCTCGTGAGGTGTAGCCCAGGGTCTCCTGGACGGCGATGTCGTCGATCTTGATGACGATGCCGTCGAGTTCGTGGGTGACATCGTGACGGTGCTCGCCGTAGTAGGTGATGAACTCTTCGATCTCATCGACCGTCTCAAGCACCTTGAAGTATTCGCTGATGGGCAGCCCCCATGACCGGAACTGCTCATAGACCTCGGATTGGTGAGCAGGTTCAGGGTGCGAATCATCGGCTGGGGTCCATACGGCGATGCCGTGGACGAGCATGTGCAGCGGTCGCACAGCGGTGACGGCTGGGTCCTTCTGGCGCAGGGATCCCGCGGCCGAGTTGCGGGGGTTCGCAAACGGGGCCTTGCCCTCTTCGACGAGGGCGGCATTGAGCTCGGTGAACTTCTCCAGCGGGAAGAACACCTCCCCACGGATCTCGACCTCGGCGGGTGGGTAGTCGGTGTCGAGGTGATCGGGGATATCGGAGATGGTGCGGACATTGGCAGTGATGTCCTCACCGATGCGGCCGTCGCCGCGGGTGGCGGCGCGAACGAGTTCGCCGTTGCGGTAGAGGAGGTTGACGGCGAGTCCGTCGATCTTGAGTTCGCAGAGGAACTTCGACTTCGCCGAGGTGGCCGCGCGGACCCGGTCGTACCATCCCCTCAGTTCCTCGAAGTCGAAGACATTGTCGAGGCTGTACATCCGACCGATGTGCTCGACCGGGTCGAAGGTTGACGTGTCGACGCTGCCGCCGACGGTCTGCGTCGGTGAGGAGTCTGTGACGAGTTCGGGGAACTTCTCCTCGAGGTCTTCGAGCCTGTGGACGAGTTCGTCGTATTCGGCATCGGAGACGAGCGGCGAATCATCCGCGTAGTAGGCGGCGCGCTGCTCTTCGATCTTCTCGACGAGATCAGCATGCGCCTGAGCACGGGCGGTGGCATCCGACAGGTCTGAGTCATCGGGCGTTGCGGTCATTCGATCTCCTCAAAGGCACGCCGCAGGCCTGCGGCGATCATCATCGTTCCCGTGCTGATGTTCTTCGCAGCGTCCCCTTCGACCGAGGTCAGCAGGGGCGGATAGGTCATCGGAAGCTCTTCGCCTGCCAGGACTCCGAAATCGCGCAGACTCTTCGCACTCATGCCGATGCGGTTCCACGGCGTCATGATCCGGTTCAGCCAGTGCTTGACCTCCTGTGGTCTCGAACCTGCGGCCGGCGGCAGCCCCATCCATGTCCCGATCCCGGCTTCGGCGATCATGGCCAGCTGTTCCCAACCCTGTGCCTTCAGGCTAGCCAACGGCACTGACACGGCGGTGGCACCGGAGTTGCGGACCACCTCGGCGGCGGTGATCTCTTTGCCCTGCAGCTGCAGAGGGTCGAAGTCGGGGAGGCTGAGCAGGACCGGGGGCAGGTGGCGCAGCGTCGACTGCAGGGCAGCGTAGACCTGGGTCTCGTTGACCGCGGGCAGGGTGGCCCAGCCGGAGACCGTGGGCCAGGTGCCGGTGAGCACCGGATGCAGGCGGGTCTCGACGAGGCGGATCACGGGCTGCATGCCGAGCGTGGAGAGTTTGTCGGCGAAGGCGGCAAGCCCGAAGGCATAGGCCTGGATGACATCGCGGCGGGCGCCGAGGTCGCCGAGCACAGGAGCCCCGGATGTCAGGCTCAGCGCGGTGACCAGGGTCCAGGGTCCCGGCAGGGAGATCTGGACCCCACCGGTGTAGCCGTCCCCGTATTCGGCGATGGCATCGAAGGCCTCACTCAGTGCCGAGGACTCGAGTCGTTCGTCTCTCCCCGCTGCGCTCGTCAGTCGCCAGCCGAAGGAGGCCCGGTCGACGTGGAGATCGGTCAGCAGCCCGACTGCACGACCGATCGCATCGGCACCCCACCGATCCTCGGCTCGGTGCGCGCTCAGCGGCACCGGTGGCAGCTGCTCACCGAGGTGGGTGAAGGCCGCCGCGGCCGCCTCACGAACGGGACTGTTCGCGATGTATCCGGAGGCACCGGACATGGAGCCGGGCCCGGTCTCTGCTCTGGGGCCGGGGATCCAGACTCCGGTGGTCGTCCCTGCCGGGCGAAGGGTGGTTGGAGTCTCGACCGTTTCAGCCATGGTTGCAGCTGTGTGGGATTCCGAAGACGTCGGCATAGAACCCGAACTCGCTTTCCAGGGAATCGATGATGGTTTCGGCGCGGACGAATCCGTGGGATTCACCCTTGTACAGACGGTAAATGTACTCCACTCCGGTCAGTTCCAACATATCGACGAATTCTTGGGCCTGACTGGGCGGTACGATCGGGTCCCGATCGCCTTGCATGATGGCCACCGGAACGTTGATCTGACTCGTCCGTCGAATCGGGGACCGAGTGATGTAGGCGTCCTGTGCCTCCGGCCATGGGCCGACCAGTCCGTCGATGTAATGCCTCTCGAAGTCGTGGGTGTCGACGACGAAGCGCATCAGGTCGGTGACCCCGAAATAGGAGGTGCCGCAGGCGAATGCCTCCGATGAGGCCAGCGCCGACAGCACGGTCCATCCACCGGACGAGGCCCCGGAGATCGCGATGCGGTGAGGGTCGGCCAGCCCCTCGGCCACAAGAGCTTCGAGGGCGGCGAGGGTGTCGGAGACGTCGACGATCCCCCACTGTCCGCGCAGGCGGTCGCGCCATCTGCGCCCGTACCCGGTCGAGCCGCCGTAGTTGACCTCCATCACGCCGATTCCCCGGGAGGTGAAGTAGCTGGACCGGGCCGACATGTCGGGGGTCGCCTGACCTGTCGGTCCGCCGTGGATGGAGATCACATAGGGCGGAAGTTCACGGCCGAGGGCGGTGAATCGCGGATTGTGCGGTGGGTGGATGACGACGGGGACGCCGCCGAGTTCCCGGGTGCGGGGGCGCGAATAGTAGTCCTGATGAGCATCGAGGCGTTCCTGCGCGATCTCAATGAAGGTGCCGCTGGCCCGGTCCACGGCATACAGGGCTCCGGTCGAGTCCGCGGACTTTCCCGTCAGGAGAACATGGCTGTGGCTCAGGTCGTGGAGTTCGAGGCTGCCGAACCGCTCCCCCTGCGGTCTGATCTCCTCGGCCTCACCTTCGTGCCTCGCTCTGATCAGGGAGGCGGTCGCGGACTGGGAGTGGGCCCAGATCTCCTCGTCGTCACTCAGATGCCAATTGGTGCCCAACTGCCAGAGAGGGCCGCCGATCTCGCCGCCGGTGTCGAGGACCGGCCGCAGCGCGGAGATGTCGAGTTGCTCACCGGCGTTGATCTCCTCTCCAGAGTCCTTCGCAGCCGCACGTCTGTCACGGACAAGACAGTCGATCGGTTCGAAGTCCAATGAGTACAGGGCCCAGTGACCGTTGTGGTCGGAGCTGATGATCAGCGAGGAGTCCGAGGTGAAATCCGGTTGCAGAAGCGAAACGTCATGTCCGTGCATAACCGCGGCGACGGGAGTGTCCTGGGTGCGAACGTCGATGAGCCACAGGCTCGTCGAGTCCCAGGGCATGTTGGGGTGCTCCCAGCCGATGAACGCCAATGTGGAGCCGTCCGGAGACAGCCGGGGCCAGGCCATGAAGTGAGAATGGCGCGAGAGCACATTCGTCGTCCCGTGCCTGGTGATGAGGACGATGGCTCGTTCCCTGTGCGTGGACCGGCAATCCTCACGCACGCACAGCAGACCCCAACTGGTCATCGTCAGGTCCCCGTACCGGATGCGGCCCGAGGTGTCCGGGGTCAGCGCGTGCGGGGCTCTGCCCGGAATGATCTGCCAGATCCGCTGGTCGGAGGCATTGACGAAGTAGATGACCTCGCTGCTGGGGTCCAGGGCCCAGGCGGCTCCCCCGTATTCGTGCACCGAGGATCTGATGTTGAACTCCGCGGGCAGCACCTGCTCCTTCAGCCCCGGATGCGACAGTGAGGTCCGGATCAGCCCGGTGCGGGAATTCTCCGCTGGAACCTTCGTGGAGAAGTAGATGTGCTCACCGCGGAATGCGGCATCGAAGATCGGTGCGGAGCCGGCGGCCACCTCCGCAGCGCTCAGCGGAGATGACCAGGTTCCGAAAGGTGCCGTGACGACATCTTGGGGAAATTCCTTCATACCCCCAGGTTAACGCAGGGGCGAGGAGCACAGCTCAGACGCCGAGGCGGTCCTTGGCTGTCACATCGATGGTGGCCTGGCCCAGGACCCGGGTTCCGCGGTAGATGACCATAGTCTGCCCGGGTGCGACGCCGGAGAGCTCCTCGTCGACGTCGATGTGCATGAGCTGTCCGGCAGGTCGTGCGGCCGGCACGTCGACCTCGTCGACGATCGGGTTCACTTCATGCTCGGGTGCCTCGGAGATGTAGTCTCCCAGCCAGGCCCGAGCCGGAACCGGGTCGCTGTGGGCCCGGATCTGGACCTCACAGTCGATGGCGGTCGCCGGTTCGCTGCCGATGTCTGCCGGTGCCGGTCCGGCCCATGTGGTCCGGATCCCGGTCAGGTGGGAGACCCCGAGATCACTGCGGGAGCCCACCGTGACGGTGTTCGAGGCCGGGTCGAGGCCGGTGACGAAGCGCGGCTGACCATCGGCCGCGGGCTTCTGGATGCCCAGGCCCTTGCGCTGGCCGATGGTGTAGGTCATCGCACCGTCGTGTTCGCCCAGGGTCTCGCCCTCGGCGTCCTTGATGAGGCCGGGGCGCATGGGGATCTTGTCCGCCAGCCACGCCTTCGTGTCACCATCGGGGATGAAGCAGATATCGTAGGAATCAGGCTTGTTGGCCACGGAGAATCCGCGCTCGGCAGCCTCGGCGCGGACTTCTGCCTTCGACGCGGTCGCGCCGATCGGGAAGTAGCAGTGCTCGAGCTGATCGCCGGAGAGCACACCGAGGACGTAGGACTGGTCCTTCGCGAGATCCTCGCCGCGGTGGAGTTCCGGTCGCCCGTCCTCGTCGCGCAGGACCTCGGCGTAATGACCTGTGGCGATGGCGTCGAAGCCCAGTGCCAGGGCACGGTCGAGGAGGGCCGCGAACTTGATGCGCTCATTGCAGCGCATGCACGGATTGGGTGTGCGTCCGGCCGCATACTCGGCGATGAAGTCATCGACGATGTCCTCTTTGAACCGTTCGGAGAAGTCCCACACGTAGAACGGGATGTCGAGCATCCCGGCCACGCGGTGGGCGTCCCTGGAGTCTTCGATGGTGCAGCAGCCGCGTGAACCTGTGCGCAGGGTTCCGGGCATGCGGGACAGGGCGAGGTGGACGCCGACGACTTCGTGGCCGGCGTCGACGGCACGTGCCGCGGCGACTGACGAGTCGACTCCGCCGGACATGGCGACGAGAATTTTCATGATGCTCCTTGCATCCAGCGCGGAGTGGCCGAGACCATTCCGGCCTGATGTGCTTGTTCGACGACCTCGGGCAGAACCTCGAGAAGACGATCGACCTCTTCTTCGGTCGAGTCGTGGCCGAGGCTGAATCGTTGGGCTGATCTGGCGACGTCTTCCTCCATGCCGCAGGCCAGCAGCACATGTGAGGGACGTGAGACCCCGGCCGAGCAGGCCGAACCCGTCGAGGTCGCCAGTCCTCTCGCGTCGAGGCCGAAGAGCAGGGAGTCGCCTTCACATCCGGAGAACGTGAAGTGCGCGTTCGCGGGAAGCCTGCCTCCACCTCGGCGACCGGACAACGTGGCATGGGGGACCGTGTCCTCGATGCCGGCGATGAGACGGTCGCGCAGGAATGAGAAGCGGGCGGCTCGTGTCCCGATGTCGGCGGTGGCGAGTTCGACCGCCTTGGCGAAGGCTACGGCACCGGCGACGTCAAGTGTGCCCGAGCGGACACCGCGTTCCTGTCCCCCGCCGTGAAGGATCGGCGCGGGGGCGGCACCGCGGTCGAGCAGCAGTGCACCGATGCCCACGGGTCCGCCGATCTTGTGAGCGGTGATCGACATGGCGGTGGCACCGAGCTCGGCGAAGTTCAGCGGAATCTGGCCCAGAGCCTGCACGGCGTCGATGTGGAAGGGAACACCGAGTTCCTTGGCGACTGCACCGATTTCGGCGATCGGCTGAAGGGTGCCGATCTCATTGTTCGCGGCCATGATGGAGATGAGTGCCGTGCGCTCTGGGGCGCGGCGCAGTTCGGCCAGGGCCGCGTCGAGGTCGAGGCGTCCTTGTTCGTCAACGTCGAGGTAGACGATCTCGGCACCCTGACTGGCCAGCCATTCCACGGAGTCGAGGATCGCATGATGTTCGATCGTCGTGGTGAGCACGCGTGGGCGAACCGGCGCTTCGAAGGTGGAGTTGTTACGCGAGAGGTAGAGGCCCTTGAGCGCGAAGTTGTCGGCCTCAGTGCCGCCGGAGGTGAAGATGACCTCGGATGATGTTGCGGCCCCGACACCACGGGCGATGTCCTCGCGGGCCGTCTCGATGCGCATCCGCGCGGCCTGACCTACGGCATGCAGGGCCGAGGGATTGGCGCGTCGGCTCAGCTCAGCGGTGTAGACGTCGAGCACCTCTGCCGGCATCGGCGAGGTGGCTGCGTGGTCAAGGTAAATCGGCACTCTCCCTATTTTAGGCCGTGAAGGGCACTTCGGCCAGGATCAGTGCCGCATCTCACCCGATACCGGGCCGCCGGCGGGCACCTGAAGTTCCGGGGCCGAGTTCACGCCGACTAAACTGGGCCGGGTGTTCACCGTTTTCACCATCGTGCTCTATGCCGTCTCCGCCGTCCTGGCCATCTGGTCGATCATCGAGACCATCCGCAACCGCCCCGCCGGCACACTGCTGCTCGGCGCGACCGCTGTGCTTCTGCTGCTGCTCATCGTGCAGCTGGTTCTCTCGATCGCCACATTCGGGTCAACCCACGGCATCGATCCGCTCCTGTACTTCGGCTACGTCATCACCGCGATCCTCGTCATCGCCCTGGCCGGCTTCTGGGCGTTCGCGGAACTGAGTCGCTGGGGGCCGGGAGTGCTCGCGGCGGCAGGACTGACGGTGATCGTCATGATCGAGAGATTGGACCAGATTTGGCAGTGAAGAAGCGAAACGACGATGGCGGTGCGCGCGCAGCGGCCGCCTCGGCGAAGAAGGAACGGGCCGCGAAGCGCAACCGCTCACCGTTCTCGGCGATGCACACCGGCCCAGGCCGAGCACTGACGGCCGTCTACGGGGTCTTCGCGCTCTCGGCGACCGCACGCGCCGGCTACCAGGTCATCCGCGAGTTCGACGTGGCCCCGGTCGCGTACTCGCTGTCCGTGATCGCCGCCGTCATCTACATCGTGGCCACGATCTGCCTGGTCATCGGCAACCGCGTCTCACACCGGATCGCGATCGGCGCCTGCCTCGTCGAGTTCGTCGGCGTCATCATCGTCGGCATCCTCAGCTTCACCCATCCGGAGGACTTCGCCAAGCCCTCCGTGTGGTCATCCTTCGGCAGCGGATACGGATACATCCCGCTCATCCTGCCCCTCGTCGGATTGTGGTGGCTCTACCTCGTGGGGCGCAGAATCCGCACCAACTGAGAAGTCAGGCCCCACCTCGGCGGGGCCTGACTGGTCGTGGGGCCTGACTGGTCCTGAAACTCGCTGCGTGAAGACGGCTGCGCTCACTCGATGCGTGAGGACAGCACGTTCCAATCGGTGGCCACGGCGCTCAGCTCATCACCGGTCTTCATCAGCACATACGGGTGGGCGGTGTCGACCTTGACGGTGTTTCCATCCTTGTCGTTGGTCTTCACCGCTTCGATGGTGTCGCCCAGGTCGACCGAATAGTCGTCGGGGACCTCGATCGTCAGGGTGCAGCGGACCTCGCCCATTCCGATGGCGCCGTGCTCGGTGCTCAGGGTCATCGAGGTGAAGTCGAGCTTCTCATAGGGCTTGCAGGAGATATCGACCTTGTCGAATCCCGAGTCCTTGCCCCGCAGGTCACCCAGGTAGCCTCTGAAGTCCTTGAATCCGCCTTCTTTGAGCCCGTCGGCATCCGCGGCGTCGGCCTTGCCGTCGGCCAGGAACTTCGAGACCTGGTCCGCGGTCGCCGTCATCTCCTTGTCGAATCCCTCTGGGCCGGGCTTGACGGCCCCTTTCCCGTCGGCCATCAGCGTCGGCATCTGATCGCTGGGAATATAGGAGGCAGTGCGCACGATCGGCTCGGTTGAGGCGGATTCTCGGGTGGCCAGCTGGACCTGCGTGAGCTTCGCGTCCCCTTTTGCGGTGCCGAATGCGTAGAACCACATCGGGTATTCGGTGAAGCTCGGGCTGCCGGCGACGACCTCGCTGAAGTTCGGTGCCCGCAGCTTCTGCTTCGCCTTCTTCGCGATCTGCATCTGTGCGCGGGTCCGATCGATCAGGGGCTCGCCCTGAATCTTTTCGAGGTCCTTTCCTCCATCGTTGAGGATCTCATCGAGTGATTCGGTGTAGCCGGTCATGAATTCCCCGGCCTCACCCGGGCGCATCGCCGCGCGCTCATAGGGCGTGATGTCTGGGCTGTGCGGCTGCGCCACCGGCAGCGCGGTGCATCCGCTCAATGCCAGCCCGGTCGTCAGCGACGCGGCTGTGACGATGCGCAGCGATCGTCTGCCCCGTGAGTTCGCCCGCCGAGGTGGCTGCGCCGTCCCGCCGCCAGGGTTCTTCACGAGGCGAGAACTCCGCACCCTGCCGGTATTCGTCATAGGCCCGTTGGGGTCAGTCCCAGCGCCGGGGCCCGGGCCGGCACCAGGCCCTGGGCCTGGGCCTGGGCCTGGACCGCGACCGGTCTTTCGGGCGACCGACCGCTTCTTCTCGGGCCGGATGCGGCCGTTGAACCAGCGCAGGAAGAAGTAGGCGCCAAATCCGGCCAAGATGATGCCCAACGCGATTCCGACCAAACTCAAAGCCAGGACTCCCTCCACACGCATCTTCAGCGAGACTGTGGTCCCATCAAGATTTTCGCCCTCGTCCGCGGCGGCGATGACCAGGACCTGCGGGTCAGCGTCGAGGTCGAAGGTCTTCGCCACCTTCTCCCCCGTGTCCTTGCTGGTCCACCAGTCCCTGTCGGTGAGCGTCGCTTCGGGAGCGTCGTCGCCGGGGATGAACCGGTGCTCGACGGTGTTGGGGAACTCGACGTTGCTGATTTGCTCCTGCGCCACTCCGTCGAGGATGCTGTCGGTGTCGACGCCGTTCGCCGTGCCGACGAACAGTTTCTTGCCATCGGCGTTCGCGGCCTCAACGGTCACGTTGGTGCCCGAATAGGGAACGATCGCCTCGTCGAGGACGACAGCGTGGGCGCCGTCCTTGACGGTGAAGTCCCTGGTCTCCGTGACCTCGTCGGTGCCGACGACGGACAGCGCGGAGATGACCAGTACTGCCACGATCACCGCTGCGAACGTAAACAGTATGGCTGTGGTGAGACGGATTCTCTGGATCAGAACAAGGCCCTCATCAATGCTGTGCGTGCCTTGGTCACGGCCGGAGCATCCGCACCCAGGACTTCGAAGAGTTCGAGCACCCGCAGTCGCAGCGCTTCCTTCTCGTCGCCCGCGCTGACGCGGATCAGCGAGATCAGTCGGTTGAAGGCACTGCTCGGGTTGCCTCCGACGATCTCTGCGTCGGCAGCCGCCTTGGCCGCCTCGGCGTCCTTCGGGTTCGCATCTGCGGTGGCGACGAGCTGCTGCGGATCGGCGTCGATGAGGCGGCGGCCCAGCCCGGCTCTGGCCAGACCGAATTTCGCTTCCTCATCGGCCGGTGACGCGGCCAGCGCTGTCTTGAACAGGGATTCGGCGGTGTCGAAGTCTCCCCGGCTCAGCGCCTCTTCGGCCTCAGGGTGGGCAGGACCTGCTGGTTCCTGCTCGGCTCCGGCGACGACGGCGTGTCCGGTGACGCCGTTCTCTCCGGCGAGCTTGAGCAGCTCATCGAAGTAGGCCCTCACCTGCTGCTCGGGCAGTGCACTCTGGAACAGCGGGACAGGCTGACCTTTGACGATGGCGATGATATTCGGAATCGACTCGACGCCGAAGGCCTGCTGCAGTCGCGGATTGGCATCGACGTCGACCCGGGCCAGGACCAGTCGGCCGCCGAAAGATTCGACGACGCGCTGGACGATCGGCGAGAGCTGCTTAGCCGCTTCACTCCGGTCCGCCCACAGGTCGATGACGACAGGAACCCGATCCGACATTGCGACGACCTCGGTGAAGCTGGCCTCGTCGACGTCGAAGGTCAGCGCCGGGACGGCAACCGCATTCGGGTCAGCAGGTCCGCCGGCGGCCTGCCCCTGTCCACCGCTCTGCTCCTCATGGGGCAGGTTTCTGCTGCGCACCGCGGACAGATCGAGTCCTTGGTTGGGCTGCGTGTTGTCCTGCGAGGGATCCATTGACACGTGGTCTCCTTTGTTGCGGGAAGTGCGAATTTCTACGGTGCGCGTCCGTCGGGAGCTTTTTGGTCCAGACGTTCGTCGAGAACTCTCAAGCTCGGACGGTGCTGATGACATCCAGCATAGAACGTATCAACACCGCCGGGCCTGCGACTATTCTTCCGGTTCGGACTATTCCAGTTCGGCTCCGCTGAGGGTCTCCAGTCCGCCGATGAGGCGCGCCTTGCCGTCCTTGGGCACGAGGAACGTCAGGACCTGAGTGGTCTTCGTCGTCACCGGCTGCTGGGTGCTGTCGGATCCGGTCAGCTCCTTCTGTGGGCTTGAGAGAGTCAGGGTTCCGGTGCGTCCGTCAACGGATTCCGGAGAGATCGTGGACTCGGCCTCGATGACTCCGGTGACGACAGCGGCATCGCCTGCAGTTCCCTGCGCGACGATCTCCTTGCCGGGAGTGTACTTGTACTTGACCTCGGCCTTGCCGTCTTCTGCACTCTGCTTCTGCGCCTGCTGGTTCGTCCAGATCGACTTCGAGAAGTCATCGGACTCGAACTTCTTCGCTTCCTTCGAGTCCTTCCCCGAGCCCAGCGCCTTCGCGTAGTCGGACACTGCCTTCTCCGGTGTCATCGCGAAGTCCTTGGTCTTGGGATCAAGGAGCTGCGAGCCCTGCCTGGCATCGGGGATCTCCGGCAGTTCTGTGCCCGGGACCAACTGGGTCTGCGACCACAGCTTGTAATCGGAGCGCGGATCTTCCTGAGTCAGCACGAGCAGCTGGGTGTCTTTGCCCTCCGAGGTGATGAGGCTGGTCATGCGCGGCCAGGAGTCGGTGGCCGCGGTGTAGTTGACGACGACCTTCTCGTTGGCCACTGCCGGCGGCAGCTTCTGATCCTTGACCTTCTTCTTCACCTTGTAGGCGTCCTCGCGCTGCTGCAGGGCGGGCCCTGTGGCGCTCTTCTTCAGCTCGGTGCTGTCTGTGCCCTTGTCGGCTGCCTTGATGTCTTCGGCCACGGAGTCGAGGATCCGTTTGGCTTGGTCGTCGTTGACTCCGGCTGCGGCAGAGCTCGGGGCCTCCGAAGGCTCAGGCTTGGGCAGCTCTTCAGGCCCGCAGGCACTGAGAGCCAGAACCGGAACGATCGCGAATGCGGTTCCGTATTCTGCCAGCTTGCGACGACGCTCCTGACGGGCCGTGCGCCGGTTCTTCTCCTTCTTCGCGCTGTTGCGGTTGAAGAAGAGGACGACGATGCCGCCGACGAACAGCGCACCGCCGATGATCATCAGCGGAATGGCCCAGGGGGTCTCCGCATGGCTGGGCCAGGAGATGGTGACGGTCTTGACGTCACCTGGCTCACCGCTACCGGCGATGAGGAAGCCTGTTCGGTTCGCGTCGTCGGTCCAATCAAGGGTCACGGAGTCGGTTCCGGTGACTTCGGAGGTCCAGAGGTCCGCCCCGGCCGGGTTGGGCACCTTGGCCTTGCCGTCCTGGGCCTTCACGGTCAGTTTGCCCTCGGGTGCCAGACCGGTCACATGCGCCGAGGCTGAGTCGCCCACCCAGGCATCGACGTTCTCGGCCGGCGCCTGGGCGATCGTGAGATCCCCCGATCCCTTGACTTCGAGTGTTGCGGGGGTTTCGTAGAGATTGAGCATGCCGGGGTCGATGACGACGGCCGGTGTGTCTGCATCGATCTCTGTGGTCGCGGTGATCTGGTCGTCCGGCGCCCACAGGGTCTTCTGCAGAACACCGAGGCCTCCGACAACGACACCCACCACCATGAGAATCACAGCAAGTGTGTAGCGCACGTACGAACCCTTCCCTCAACAAAGTGTCTTCTGGCCCCACGTTCACTCGTGGGACAGTCCAAGTTTAAGTCACTGCGCGCGTATTGGTTTTGTGCGTGTACTCAGCGTGTGTCGGTGCGCACAGCCGGGCGGAATGCTCAGAGCCGCCACTCTGCCTTAAGCTGGACTGGTGAGCAACGACAAAATTGTGTGGATCGACTGTGAAATGACCGGCCTCGACGAAGTCAGGGATGAGCTCATCGAAGTGGCGGCTGTCGTCACCGACTTCGACCTCAACCCCCTCGACGAGGGCATCGACATCGTCATCAGACCCTCTGCCGCGGCGCTGGAGAACATGAACGACTTCGTCACCCAGATGCACACGAGCTCCGGACTCATCACCGAACTCGATGCGGGCACGACGGTCGCCGAGGCACAGACACAGGTGCTCGAGTACATCAAGAAGCACGTCCCGGAGTCGGGCAAGGCACCGCTGGGCGGCAACTCGGTGGGCACCGACAAGGTCTTCCTCACAAAGCAGATGCCCGAGCTCGTCGATCACCTCCACTACCGGATCATCGACGTGTCCTCGATCAAGGAACTGAGCAAGCAGTGGTTCCCCCGCGCCTACTTCCAGTCCCCGGAGAAGCACGGCGGCCATCGCGCCCTCGGCGACATCCTCGACTCGATCGTCGAGCTCCAGTACTACCGCCGGGCCGTCTTCTCCGCCGAAGGACCCACATCGGACGAGGCGAAGTCCATCGCCGCCGAGGTGAGCTCACACATCTCCCGCTGAATCAGCCTGAGAGCCATTCGCCGCTTCACTCATCCGCCCGCATCCCCGCCGAGGTGGTCCACACCTTCGAACGCCGCGGGATCACGGTGCTCATCAAGGGAGTCAAGAACTCCCACGTCGACCTGTTCCGGCACGTCGGGGTCCTTCGCCGTGCTTCAGCTGGTCTTCTTCGCCGGCTGGGCGAAGACCGAGGACGGGAAGGCTCCTGACTGTGCCAGCACCTTGATCAGACTGCGACTGGGGGACACGAGTGACTCGATCTCCTCATCGGTCAGTGCTGACCAGGCGGCGGCCACGGTGCCGTCGGTGAGCTGCTCGACCTGTTCCTTCAGGTCACGGCCTGCATCGGTGATGGCAGGCAGGTCGAAGCCGCGTTCGTCTTCATCGACGGTGAGGAGACCGGCTTCGGCCAGGCGTGTCTGCGCAGCCTTCCATTCCTCATCGGTGTATCCGCGGGTCTTCTGTGCCGCACGCGGTTTGAAGGAGGCACCGGTTGCCACATCGAGCATGAGGGCGTCGATGCCTGGAACACCCGCAGTCACGAGCGAGGCGACGTGACCGTCTCCGCGGAATTCTCTGGCGATGGTGGCCACGTTCCACAGCTGCTCGAATGCGGTCTTCGGTTTGTGCGCAGCCAGTGCGTCCGTCGTGGCTTGGGCCAGTGCCCGGCCCGAGAAGTCCATGTTGTCCAGCACCGGGGTCATGGCCGTGGCCAGCTCCGTGGCCGCCTCGGTGAGCAGTGCGATGTCCTCGCGAGCGTCGAAGAGCTCGGCCATGAAGGCGGTCACTGCATCGAAGCGCACCTGCACCATCGTCTCGGGAGAGACCGTGTCCCACAGCTTCGGGAACTGGGTTGCGAGGTAGGAATGTGAGTAGTTGTAGTAGGCGGCGCTGACGACGCCGGCGTTCACACGCCCCATCGGGGCAGATCGTGCCGCCAGATTCCCTTCGACCCCGGGTTCGAGTCCGTGCTCGGCATATTTCCGGCCCACGATCTCGGAGAAGTACATGGCCGAGTGGAATGAGTTGAGGCGGGAGGAGACGGTCCTGATATTCTGCGTGCGCTGCGAGTTCATGGTGCCAATCCTAAGGTCAGGTGGTCGCATTCTCCGCTCAGCTGTCAGCTGCGTCGATGCCTGTGGTCGTGGCGAACCAGTGGATGTGGGCCGCGCATTCGCGCCGAGCCCGGTCGGCATCGCCGGCGAGGACGCTGTCGAGGAGACCGGCGTGTTGCCGCGTGAGTTCGGCCTGCACCCATGACCAGTCGTCGGTGGCGGCAGCAGCCGCGGAGACATAGTCGACGATGCTGCTCGACAGCGAGGCGAGGATGATGTCGGTGACCGGGTTTCCTGCCGCGGCACACAGTTCACGATGGAATCTGGCGTCGAGATCATGGAAGCGCTCTTTGGCGATGCCGGGGTCGCGCATCTCGGCCAGGAGTTCACCGGCTCGCCTGAGGTGGACATCACCTGGTCCAGGTGTCCATGCGTTCGGACCGGTCGCGACCTGGGCGACGGCCTTCGCGGCACTGGCGACTGCATCGGATTCGAGGACGACTCGCGTCGTCAGCACGTCTGCGGGGGCGATGTGCCGGGCCGAGACGTGAAGCTTCAGTGCCCGTGACAGGCCCACCGCGGGTTCGGAGACGATGACCGATCCGGCTCCTGGTCCCGATCCGACGGCGGAGCGGATGAGGCCGACGGCGTCGAGGATGCGGATGGCCTCTCGCACACTCGACCGGGAGACGCCGAAGCGCTCGGCCAGGGTCCGCTCCCCCGGCAGCCGATCTCCGAGGGTGAGGCTGCCGTCGAGGAATGCACGCTCGATTCCGGCAAGGACAATTTCATAAGCCTTATTCATCCTAATTGCCCTTTCACCGTCCGCGAGTTCGGCAGCACGCCCGGTATCTGCGCGGTCGTCACCGGCATCAGCGCCGAGTTCTCTGCTGGGACATCCCCCTATGTTATGGTCTGACCACATTTGTGACAAGAACCACTTCCGTCGCATTCGAGCGGTTCCCGCTCAGGGATCATGCCCCGGATCCGATTCTTGGCACTGCAGGCAACTCGGCTTGGAGGTCAGATGAAGATTGCACTGTTCGCCACGTGCATCGTCGATGCCATGTATCCGGAGGTCGCGCAGGCGACTGTGACGATTCTGCGCAGGCTGGGTCATGAGGTGATCTTCCCCGAGGGTCAGACCTGCTGCGGCCAGATGCACATCAACTCGGGAAAGTTCGCGCAGGCCGAACCCGTGATCGCCGCCCACGCCCGCGCCTTCTCCAGCACCGAATGGGACGCCGCGGTCGCCCCCTCGGCCTCCTGCGTGGCCTCGTTGGGACATCAGCAGCCCATGGTCGCCAGGCGGATGGGCAATGAGGCTCTGGCCACGGAGGCTGCCGACATCGCCGGACGCACCTACGAACTCTCCCAGTTCCTCACCGATGTCTTAGGAATCACCGATGCCGCCACTGATCTGGGGTCGTATTTCCCGCACCGGGTGACCTACCACCCCTCGTGTCACGGGATGCGCCTGCTGCGCCTCGGCGACCGGCAGAGCGATCTGCTGCGTTCGGTGGAGGGAATCGACTACGTCGAACTTCCCCTGGCCGACGCCTGCTGCGGATTCGGTGGGACGTTCTCGGTGAAGAACTCCGAAGTGTCCTCGGCGATGCTCGCGGACAAGATTCGGACCGTCCAGTCCACCGGCGCCGAGGTGTGCACCGGCGGAGACGCGTCCTGTTTGCTCCACATGGGCGGCGGAATCTCCCGATTCCAACGCACGGGGAACTTCGAGGGCACCCCCGACGTCACTGCGGTGCATGTGAAGCAGACGAGCGGCAGAGTGGGAGCCGATGACACCACCGATGGCCTCACCGCAGTCGTCGGTGCCGATGACGACGACCACCGTGTCCCCGGCGAACAGGGCACGCGGCCGCAGGAACCGAGCCTGCAGCAGTCGGGTCTGCGAGTCGGCCAGTCGACGGTCCACCAGGCCCGGATCCTGGCGTCGACGAAGGAGGACCCGCTGCGTGTCCAAAGCGAAGGAGCAACCGTGAGCGGAGGGAGTCTGCGATGACTTTTCTGGGAATGCCGCTGCTGCGGTCCACACGTCACGACGACCAGGAGATCCCGGGCGGACAGGGCAACATCGTCGAAGACGAGTCCTTCGCGAAGGTCTCGCACCAGCACCTGTCGAATCAGCAGCTGCGCAACAACATCGGACATGCGACCGCCACGATCCGCGACAAACGCTCCGAGGTCGTCGCCGAACTCGACGATTGGGAGGCCCTGCGCGAAGCAGGCTCTCGGGCCAAGAACCAGGTGATGGAGAACCTGCCCGAGTATCTGGCGCAGTTCGAGAAGAACTTCACCGCCGCCGGCGGAGTCATCCACTGGGCCCGGGACGCCGATGAGGCCAACGCCATCGTCACCGAACTCGTCGAGGCCAACGCCCCTGTGCTCGAGTCCGGCCGTCGCGAGGTGATCAAGGTGAAGTCGATGGCGACCCAGGAGATCGGACTCAATGAGCACCTCGAGACCCAGGACATCGACGCCTTCGAAACCGACCTGGCCGAACTCATCGTCCAGCTCGGCGACGATAAGCCCAGCCACATCCTGGTGCCCGCCATCCACCGCAACCGTGACGAGATCCGCGACATCTTCATGGAGAAGATGCCCGATGCAGGAGAGCTGACGAATGAGCCCGCGGTCCTCGCCGAGGCGGCCCGGAGGCATCTGCGACACAAGTTCCTGACCACGAAGGTCGCGATCTCCGGAGCGAACTTCGGCATCGCCGACACCGGGACGCTCGGCGTCGTCGAATCAGAGGGCAACGGCCGCATGTGCCTGACCCTCCCGGAGACCCTGATCACGGTGATGGGCATCGAGAAGCTGCTGCCCGGCTTCGACGATCTCGAAGTCTTCCTGCAGCTGCTGCCACGCTCCTCGACCGGGGAGCGGATGAACCCCTACACCTCGTTCTGGACGGGCACTACCCCCGGCGATGGCCCCCAGAACGTCCATCTCGTCCTCCTCGACAACGGACGCACCCGTGCCCTGGCCGATGAGCACGGGCGCAGCGCGCTGAACTGCATCCGCTGCTCGGCCTGCATGAACGTCTGCCCCGTGTATGAGCGCACCGGCGGGCATGCCTACGGGTCGACGTATCCGGGCCCGATCGGTGCGATCCTCTCGCCGCTGATGACCGGCGTCGAAGCAGAGGAGAACGGCTCGCTGCCCTATGCCTCGAGTCTGTGCGGGGCCTGCTACGACGTATGCCCGGTCAAGATCAACATCCCGGAGATCCTCGTCCACCTGCGCGGCGAGGACGTCGAGGCCAACCACTCCCCCGTCTCCTCCCAACTCGACACCGCACTCACCGGAGCCTCGTGGATGATGAGCGATGGCAAGAGGATGGCCGCAGCCGAATCCGGTCTGCCGATCGCCCACGCGGTGGCCGGGGACAAGCAGATCAATTCTCTGCCAGGAATCGCCGGGGCATGGACCTCGAGCCGTGACATCCCCGCCCTGCCGGAGAAGAGCTTCAGACAGCTGTGGGCCGAGAATGAGGCCCGCGCAGAGGGAGAGGACGACGAGAGATGACGGACACCGCACGTGAAGAGATCCTTGGCCGCATCAATCAGGCCCTCGGTCGCCGAGGTGGGGGCGAGTATGTCTCGTCTGCTTCCGGGACCGTCCCCGCAGCTTCGTCCTCAGCCACCGGACACGCCGGCTCGCACGAGGGCACCGAGGAGAACACGGACCCGGGGCCTCCCGCCGCCGGCGGCGGGACGGTCAACCAGAGCGCTGAATATCTGCGAACGGGAACGCACACGGGTGAGGATCTCATCGAGCTTCTCATCGACCGCCTCGAGGACTACAAGGCCAATGTCCACCGTGTCAGCGGCGACCCGGCGAAGACCATCGCCGGGCTTCTCGACGCGGGGTCGAACATCGTCGTCCCACGCGGGCTCGACGATTCCTGGCTGCAGTCATTCACCGGTGAGATCTCGGTCGATGCTCCCGGTCAGGAACTGTCCATCCTCGAACTCGACTCACAGGCGGCAGTGGTGACAGCCTCGGCGGTGGCGATCGCACAGACGGGAACCATCGTCCTCGACGGATCGCCGGAGTGCGGCAGGAGGGCGATCACGCTCGTGCCCGACCATCACGTGTGCATCGTCCGCGTCGCCGATATCGTCGACATCGTCCCCGAGGGGATCGCACGTCTGACTCCGGATGCGGCTCTGACGTTCATCTCGGGGCCCTCGGCGACGAGCGACATCGAACTCAAACGTGTCGAAGGCGTCCACGGTCCGCGCACCCTCGACGTGGTCATTGTCGATACGTGAGTCGATCCCAGCACGACACAGGCAATCGCTGTACGGAAGAATGGGGTCCATGACGACGGCCCGAACTCTGGAGTACCCGCACGAACCGCCTCGACGGAGATCTCGCCGGACGACGCTCATCGTCACCGCGGTCATCGTCGTGGCCACTCTCCTCGTCGGCTTCATCGCCGCCGACCGGGTCGTCGACTTCACCACCGAACAGAAGATCGCCGCCGGACTCGAGCCCTACGGCGATGCCGATGTGAACGTCGAGGGCTTCCCCGTGCTGACGCAGATGGCCGGGGGAACTCTCGACACCGTTCATGTCACGGCTGATCGGGCGCAGTATGAGAACGTCGACTTCACCGACGTCGATGCCGAGCTCTTCGACGTTCCCGTCGACACTTCACGCCCGATCGGCACGGTTGATGCGAGCGCGGTGATTCCGCTGTCGACGATCGACTCGCTGGCCACCGAACACGCCTCGCTGCCCGATGGCATGTCATTCACCACGATCGACGGCGGGCTCTACCTCAAAGGCTCGCTGCTCGGACAGGAATTGCTCATCGGCATCGAATCGAAGGCGCAGTCACGGCGGGTCGTGGTCAACGCCACGACGATCAGACTCGGATCCGCCGAGGTCGACATCGACTCGCTCCCCTCGTTCCTGACCTCGTCGATCTCAGACATCGTCATCGACCTCGATTTCCTGCCCGCCGGCCTCGAGCTCACCGACATCGAACCCACCGATGCCGGTCTGAAGATCAGCCTCCACGGCACCGGCGTCTCCCTGAACTGAGCCGGGGGCGACCGGGGGCAGGCTCTGAACATGCGCGAGCAATCTGCTGTCGCGTAGACTGACTGTGATGACTCCCACCACACCTGGCGCCGTATTCACACCGAAAGTGTGGGTCCTGGGACACCCGGGCACCAACGGCTACATCACGTCGTGGGGCATGATGCTGTCGGGGACAGCTCCACTTCTGGCTGGAGAACGACTCCGGCCCACCTTCTGAGCAGACCGTCAAAAGCACGACCGCCTCGGCGCTCGATCACTGATCGCTCTGACAGAGCACCCGCATGCATTTCGGGCCGGAGAAGCACATCTTCCGGCAACGAAATGGAATCACCGTGACTTCACCATCTCCAGCACCTGGCACTGGCTTTCGCCTGCTCGCGTCTCTGCGCCAGGACACCGTCGGCGGCGGACTCCTCGTCATCGCCGCCGTCGTGGCCCTCATCTGGGCGAACTCTCCCCTCGCGGACTCATACTTCGCTCTCAGAGACGTCGAGCTCGGCCCCGCCGCCTGGCACCTGCAGCTGAGCCTGGGAACCTGGGCTGCCGACGGCCTGCTCGCGATCTTCTTCTTCCTCGTCGGGGTGGAGCTGAAGACCGAATTCACCCACGGAGATCTGCGCAGATTCCGCACTGCCATCGTCCCGATCACCGCCGCAGCCGGCGGCGTCATCGTCCCCGCCATCATCTACACAGCTCTCCTGACCTCCTACCCGGAGACGCTGCGCGGATGGGCGATTCCCACGGCCACGGACATCGCATTCGCTGTCGCGATCCTCGCGATCATCGGCTCCCACCTGCCCAAGGCTCTGCGCATCTTCCTCCTCACCCTCGCCGCCGTCGATGACCTGCTGGCGATCGGCATCATCGCCGTCTTCTACACCGAGACCATCTCTCTCGTTCCACTCCTGACAGCAGTCGCGGTCGTCGTCGTCTACGGTCTCATCGCCGCCCGCTTCCAAACGTTCTTCGTCGAACGAGCCTGGGCCGCGTGGGTGATTCTGCTGCCCCTCGGGCTCATCGCCTGGGCACTCATGCACGCCTCAGGTGTCCATGCGACGATTGCCGGTGTGCTCCTCGGGTTCACGATCCCCGCCCTGGCCAGCCGCCGGCGCAGAGGTCAGGATCGTCAGGCGGATGACGATGACCGCCCGAACCTCGCCGAGGTGCTCGAACACCGCATGCGGCCCCTGTCCGCGGGATTCGCGGTGCCCGTATTCGCATTCTTCGCCGCAGGTGTGGCCGTGGGCGGACTCGACGGTCTGGCCACCGCGTTCTCCCAGCCGTTGACCTTTGCGATCATCGCGGCCCTGGTCGTCGGCAAACCGTTGGGGATCCTGGCGTCGACGTGGCTGGTCACCAGATTCACCTCGGCGGGCTTGGACCCGAGTCTGAAGTGGCCGGATCTGGCCGGTGTCGGTCTGCTCGCCGGAATCGGGTTCACGGTCTCCCTCCTCGTCGCCGAACTCAGCTTCATCCCCGGCGCCTCTGAACACGATTATGCGAAGGTCGCAATCCTCAGCGCCTCGGTCATCGCCGCCCTGTTGGCCACGCTGGTCTTGGGCAGCAGGAACTCTCGGTACCGCACGGATGAGGGCGCTACCCTGGATGTGGACCACCTCTGAGAACCGCACACCACCACTGACGGCACCACCAGAAAGGCTCAATGATGAGCACGATCACGCCCGTAGGCGACCGTTTCGGCTCCGAACTCGCCGAACTCGCAACCCTCGTCGATTCCGAACGTCCGGGCTGGACGAGGCGGGCTCTGAGCGAGTTCGATATCGCCGGACGCGACTATGCCCGCACCCTGATGAAGCAGGCAGGGCTGGCGACCCGAGTCGACGGGGCAGGAAACGTCATCGGGGTGCTGCCCGGTCGCCTCGGCGGGCAGGAGATCATGCTCGGGTCCCATACCGACACCGTTGACGGCGGGGGCCGTTTCGACGGGATCACCGGTGTCCTCGGTGCCATCGAGGTCGTACGGCTGCTGCGGGAGAACAACATTCGACTCGACCATGACCTCGTGATCGTGGTCTTCTTCAACGAAGAGCCCAACGACTTCGGCTTCTTCTGCGTCGGCTCCCGGGCGATGACCGGACTCGTCGACCGCACCACCCTGGCCGCCACCGACACCACCGGCCGCAGCCTCGCCGCTGCTCTGCCGGACTCCGGCATCGACCCGGAAGCCTTCTTAGACGCGCGCTACGACTTCTCGAAGGTCACCGCCTTCCTCGAACTCCACATCGAGCAGGGACCTGAGCTGGAGCGGATCGGCAAACAGATCGGCGTCGTTGAGACGATCACCGGCATCAACCACTTCAAGGCGCTCTTCACCGGCCGTCAGGACCATGCAGGCACGACCCCGATGGATGTCCGTGCCGATGCAGGATGTGCCGCTGCCGGCACGGTGCTCGCCGTCGAATCGATCGCCGAGTCAGGGACGAACACTCGCGGCACGAGTGGTCAGATCCAATTCACTCCGGAAGCCGTGAACGTCGTCTCGGCCAATGCCAGTCTCGAGGGCGAGTTCCGCGGCCCCGACGGTTCTTGGCTGCATGAGGCACAGCGCAGGCTCACCGATGCTGCCGGGGAGAATGCTGACAAGCGCGGCGTGCGTGTGGAGATGGAGTGGACGACGGACGATGCGCCCGTGCCCCTGCACGAACCGATCACGTCGACCATCGCCGAGGTGGCCGATGACCTTGGTCATTCCAGGGCCACAATGTTCTCCGGTGCCGGCCACGACGCGGGAATCATCGCCGCCAAGACGCAGGTGGGCATGATCTTCGTTCCCTCACATGATGGCCGCAGCCACTGTCCCGAGGAATTCACCGAACTCGATGACATCCTGCCCGGAATCGAGGTCCTGCTCGAGACCGTGCTGCGCATCGACCAAGCTGCTCCGTCGGGCGGGCCTGCGGCCTCCCGTGGGACTGCGCAGTCAGGTGGAGCACAGTCAAAGTGACTAAGGTCGGTGGTGACACGACCGTCAGCTGAGAAGGGCCACATCATGCCATTCGACAAGTTCATCAACAAGGCCAAGAACCTGGCCAACGACCCGAAGGTTCGCGAAAAGCTCAACTCCGAAAAGGGAGAGAAGGCCACTGATTCGATTCTCGACAAGGCCGCAGGAGTCGCCGAGTCCCTGACCAAGGGCAAGCACACCGAGAAGATCCAGAAGGCCAGAGACGCCGCCGATCGTGCAGTCGGCAGCGATGGCAACTCGGAGACCAACCAGTCCGATGGCCAGCGCCCGGCCGGCGATCAGCGCCCTGGTGAGCGCTCCACTGACGAGCAGCGCCCAGCCGGCGAACAGCGACCCGATGTGAATCGTCGCAGCGACGAGGGCGAAACTCACCCCTGAGGATTCTCACTTCGGGGGTCAGCGCCTGCTCGGGATAACTGGCCCGATCCGGTGGCATATCGGGGATGCGAGTGGTGGGCCTCTGCGACGACTGTGACAGCCCAGTTCTCTGCCCCGTGTTGGACGCCTCACCAGCACGGGGTGTGTGAGAATAGCAGTCGGGCGACTGCGGTCCGCAACGCAGCCAGCCCATTCTCATCCCACGATCTTCACCACACTGCAGGAGGTGCAATGCGATCCCCTATCCCTGATTTCTTGGACGAGACGCTCGATCGTCACAGGTCAGACCGGTCTGGTGCGAACGCGGACTACATTCCGGATCTGGCGTCGGCCGACCCCGAGAAGCTGGGCATCTGCATCTCCACACTCGACGGGATCGAATACACCTCCGGAGATTCGGAGTTCGAGTTCTCCATCCAGTCGATGTCGAAGCCCTTCATCTACGGCATGGCGATCGAGCAGGAAGGGCTGGCCGCAGTCCTCGACATGGTCGGTGTCGAACCCAGTGGGGAGGCCTTCAACGAACTCTCCTTGGACAAGATGTCCGGCAAACCGCTCAACCCGATGATCAATGCCGGTGCCATGGTCATCCATTCGCTCCTGGGAGAACCGGGAACCTCGCTGGCCGAGCGGATCGAAATCGTGCGAGCCGGCCTGTCCGAGTTCGCCGGCCGCCAGCTGCGCGTCGACGACTCGGTGGCTGAAGGCGAATGGGGTGAGGCCTACCGCAATGTCGCGATCGCCAATATGCTGCGGTCCTATGGTGTCTACACTGACCAGCCCGACGAGGTGGTCCAGGGGTATATCGCCCAGTGCTCGATCCTCATCACCACCAAGGATCTGGGAATCATGGCCGCCACTCTGGCAGCGGGCGGACTCAACCCGGTCACCGGCAAGCAGGTGCTCTCACCTCGCGTGAACCGCCAGGTTCTCGGCGTCATGATGACGTGTGGCATGTACGACGCTGCCGGTGACTGGATGACAGAGGTCGGCGTACCCGCCAAGTCCGGTGTCTCCGGCGGAGTCTTCGGGGTCCTGCCCGGGCAGGTCGGGATCGCGACCTTCTCTCCGCGGCTGGATAAGCACGGGACGAGCGTTCGCGGAGCCAACATCTTCAGGACTCTCTCGCGTGAGCTGAGTCTTCACATCATGGACGCGCCC
Source organism: Brevibacterium antiquum (assembly GCF_016107655.1). Taxonomy (GTDB): domain Bacteria; phylum Actinomycetota; class Actinomycetes; order Actinomycetales; family Brevibacteriaceae; genus Brevibacterium; species Brevibacterium antiquum. The sequence continues at coordinate 189,018 of NZ_JABASX010000005.1, read as the reverse complement.
GAGCCTGCTCGCTCGATCATCCGCCGTGACCGTCGCTTCGTGGATTCTCAGGGTGTCATGGTCCGCATCTGCAGCCTGCAGGGCCTCATCCAGTGGAGCGGTGCTGAGAACGTCATCCGGACGATGGACGCCCCCGAATCCAATGTTGAGGCCTTCGTCCTCGACCTGCGCCGGGTCAATGAGATCAATGGGGTGGCCAGGCGCATGCTCACCGAGGCGATGAGTCGCCTCGAGGAGGACGGAAAGCGAATAGCGCTCATGGACCCCGAAGACATGCTCCTGTGCAAGAGCCCGAGTTCCGCGTTGCCAGACGTCGAATACGTCGACTCCCCCAAGGCGCTCAAGGGCCTGCGTCGACTGCGTGAGGACTGGTCACAGAGAGCCGTCTGACGTCGCCGCGACGTGGGTGCCCGATGTGAGTGCCCACCACCGGCGTTTGCTAAGGTTAGGCTAACTAACCTGATCAGATAGGCGCAGTTTGAGGCCCTCGCCGAGGCGGCCCATAAGAACAGCCCGGCGCAATCGCATACCCGGAAGGTTCTCCATGTCGGCTGCTCCCAATACGCAGAGCAACTCAGCTCGCCCGCCCCGCCCGCAAGCCATCCTCACCGTCCAAGACGTCACCTCGATCACCCCGAACCTGATTCGGATCAGGGTCGGCGGCGAGGGCTTCGACGCCCTCTCCATCAACGAGGCGACCGACAAATACGTCAAGCTCATGTTCGCCGATCCCCGGCACGGCCTCGTCCCGCCCTATGATCTGACAGAACTGCGGGAGAACACCCCCGAGCAGCTGCCCCGCAACCGCACCTACACCGTGCGGGAGGTCAACGAGGACGAGAAATGGCTGACACTGGACTTCGTCATCCATGGCGATGAGGGCGTTGCGGGCCCGTGGGCCACATCGGCACAGCCAGGCGACACCCTCGTCATGGTGGGTGCCGGAGGCAAATACCGGCCCAGCCCTGATTCCCCCTGGCATCTGCTCATCGCCGACCACACCGCGATCCCGGCCGTGAGCACAGCGCTTGAGGCCATGGACGCCGAGGCGAGAGGCCTCGTCATCGCCGCCGTCCCGGATGAGGCAGACCGACTGCTGCCCGAGACACCGGACGGCATCACCGTGACCTGGGTCGACAACGACGATGAGCTCATCGCAGCAGTCCGCGGTCTCGACTGGCCGGAGGACATCCCGCAGGTCTTCGCCCACGGTGAGCGGGAGACGATCAAGACGATCCGCAAGGCCCTTAAGGAACACGATGTTCCGCGGGAGTCCTTGTCGATCTCAGCCTATTGGGCACGTGGCCGTGCCGAGGACCAGTTCCAGGCCGAGAAACGCGAACCCATCGGCAAGATCGATTGACGCACCGTCAACTCGACTGAGGTCGCGTCAGCGGTCAGTCCCAGCTGGCTGAGCCGAGGTCCTCGGCGATCGATCCTGCCGAACCGGTTCGCTCGCCTCGGCGGCGCTGGCCGCGGCGACGTGTCAGGAAGACGGCCAGGACGCCGAAGCCGATGAGAGCCAGCGCGATTCCGCCCAGAATGAGGTACTGGCCCAGATCAGCACCGGTGCGCGGGAGCGAGCCCGCGTTGTCGTCAGCCGCGTCTGTTCCATCGGACGAACCTGCGTCGCCCTTCGACCCCGAGTTCGCGGCGTCTCCAGCGTCTGAGTTGGCTTCGTCTCCGGTGTCTGAGTCGGCAGTGGTCGCTGCCGCGTCGGACTCTTTCCCATCGGGGTCCGCGGTGGCATCTTCGGCTGCACCATCGGAGTCGACCGAAGCGTCGGAGTCGGCCGAAGCACCTGCATCCGCGAAGTCATCGGAATCGGCGCCCGCGCCGTCGTCGTTGAGATCGGCGACAGAGTACAGGCTGGTGGTGCCTGAGACTTCGTTGCCGACGACGAGGGCCGCTTCGCCTGTCGGAGACTCATCAGCACCCAGGAAGGCAATTCCTTCCGGACCAAGGTCGCCGGCCTTGGAGAGCAGAGCTTCGGGATCGGAGGCGTCCTCGATCTCGTCTTCAACGGAGACCGAGAAGTCACGGTTATTGAAGTAGGTGACGAATTGCGGGTTCGCGGGGTCGCTGAGGTCGAAGGCGGCGATTCCGCCCACCCGTTCGAAGCCGACGAAAGCGTAGGCGGTCTCCCCCCACCTCACCGATGGTCAGGGCCTCAGGCTCTGGGCCCTTGTCATCACTGCGTCCCTCACGATTCGACTCCGAATGGTTGGAATTGAAGAAGTCGGGAATCGCCTCGGCGGTCAACTGTTCGAAGCTGTCGCCCGAGTCGGCGACGAGTGCGCCATCGGTCGTCCACACGGAGAAGGAGCGGGTGCCGAAGGCATAGAGCTCCTCATAGCAGTCACCACTCTCGCTCAAGCCCATAGGCACAGCGCCTGTCTCTGCCTCGAACTCTGGGTGGATTCCGGATGAACTGTCCTGCTCCGGAGAAGCCCGCGCCGGGCCGGTCAGTCGAGATTGAGGGTCTCGACCACCTCGGCGACCTTTCCCTTCTGGGCATCGGTGAGACCGAGGATCGGCAGCGGCAGGGAGTGCGGGGCGACCAACCCCAGATGTTCGGCGATGGCGGCGGTGGTTCGGAGGCTGCCGCCGAATTCGGCGAAGAGATCCCACAGCGGCTGGAGTTCGGCGGAGAGCTCCAACGCCCGGCCTGCCTCGCCGTTCTGGGCGGCTCGTGTGATCGCGAGCATCGGAGTCGGCAGGGTTCCTCCGACTGCCGTGTACCAGGCATCGCAGCCGGCGTTGAGGCCGGCAGCGCCGAACGCGTCGCCGGAGATCCCGATCGTCACCTGATTGTCGGTGGCGGCACGGATCCGCTCGACATGTGCGGTGAAGTCCGGTGGCGACATCTCCTGTCCAGGGATCTTGATCGAGACCACGCCTTCAAGTTGGGCCAGCCGTGCGTAGAGATCAAGGGTGAACGTGAAGTGCGTGGTGCCCGGATTGTCGTAGACGACGATGGGAAGATCGGTCGCCGAGGTGACCGTCCGGAAGAGTTCGAACACATCGTCGGCGCTCAGCTGCTGGTAGCTGACGGGGGCGAGCAGGAGCCCCTGGGCGCCAGCGGCTTCCGCCGAGCGGACATTGGCCACGACCTCACGCGTGCGCAGGGCACCGATGCCCACGAACACGGGGATCCCGCCGGCATGCTCGACGGTCAGCCGTGCGATTCGAGCACGTTCTTCAGTGGTGAGGTAGACGTACGACCCGGTCGAGCCCAGGGCGGTGATCGAATCGACGCCGACCGTGACGAGACGCTGGATCAGCCCCACGTACGAAGCCTCGTCGATCTCCTCATCGCGGATCGGGGTGAGGGGGAAGGCGCTCAGGCCCGTGAACAATGTCATGTCTCAGTCTCCGTGGATGTCGTCGATGAAAGGTAGTGCTCGAGTGGGTGGAATTCTGGTTGGGCCGCAGGGTCCATCACGGCATCAGCGCCGACGGCGTTGGCCACCGCCAGCGCTCGCTCGTGGGAGTACCCCGAGGCCAGCGCGATCGTCAGTGCCGCACAGAAGGCGTCTCCGGCACCGACAGTGCTGATCGGACGGCGCGGCAGAGCGTTCGCGAAGGCCACCTGCCGACCGCGTTCGTACAGGGCAGATCCCTTCGCACCATAGGTGATGGCCACGAGCCGAGCCTCGCGCAGCTGCGGGAGCAGATCGTATTCGGTTTCATTGACGATGATGAGATCGGCCCGCTCGACCACCTCGGCGGGCAGGGGCAGGGCCGGGGCTGCGTTGATGACGAACCGCCCTTCGACGGAATGTGACAATTCTGTTATCAGGTCAAGGGAGATTTCGAGCTGAGTGAGCACGGTCTCCTGCGCCGGGAAGCTGCGACCGGCGATGCTCACGTGCGCGTTCGCGCCTTCGCAGACCGCGATCTGATTCTCGCCGTGCGCATCGACCATGATGAGAGCGGTTCCGGTCTCCGAATCGACGACGGCAACGTCATCGGTCCCGACGCCGGCGCTCTGCAGGGCCTGTCTCATCGCCGTGCCCGAGGCATCGGAGCCGACGGCGCCGACCATCCTCGTCCGTGCGCCCAGCCGTGCCGCGGCTACAGCCTGGTTGGCGCCCTTGCCGCCAGGGCTGTGGATGAGGCGCCCACCGCCGACCGTCTCACCTGTTTCGGGCAGGCGGTGCGTGAGCGCGGTGATATCGGCGTTGATGCTGCCGACTACGGTGAGATCAAGGTCAATGCTCATGTGGTCGTCCATCACCCATGTCGGCACCCGAGAAACCTTCCTCGGGTGCCGACATGGTCAGAAACTGATGGTCAGGAGCCGTTGACGACGAGCTCGACCGGAATGTTGCCGCGAGTGGCCTTCGAGTAGGGGCACAGCTCGTGGGTACGATCGACGACCTTCTGAGCGGTGTCCTGGTCGACGCCGGGGATGGTCACGGTGAGCTTGACGCTGATGCCGAAGCTCTCCCCCTCCTTGCCGATTCCGACTTCGGAGTTGACGACGGACTTCGAGGTGTCAACCCCGAGCTCCTTGCCGGCCAGGCCCATCGCGCCCTGGAAGCAGGCTCCGTATCCGACAGCGAAGAGCTGTTCCGGATTCGCTCCTCCGCCGGGTCCGCCCATCTCCTTGGGGGTGCGCAGGTCGACGTCGACTGCCTTGTCATCGGTGGCGCCGTGACCGTCGCGGCCTCCGGTGATCTCGGCCTTTGCGGTGTAGGCAATGCTCTCTGGGGTATTCATCAACCGTCTCCTGTTCGTCGAATCATGATTCACAGATCGGGTCCCTCACGAAGAAGGCACCTGAGACCGAGTATTGTCACTTCACCGATGGAAGTCCAGAGGGTGGCCCTGCGATCAGCTGAAAGAGGAACAGGGATGAGAAAAGCCCCGGAATCCTTGATTTCTCTCGGACTCCGGGGCTTGTCTGCTCGGGGTGAGTAACGGGACTTGAACCCGCGACATCCGCGACCACAACGCGGCGCTCTACCAGCTGAGCTATACCCACCACATGTGCTGCACCTTGGCGCAGACAGCAAGATATATCCTAACCTCACTCCGGCACCCGGGCAAACTCACAGCCAATATGGTGCACAATGAGACACAGATCTCCTGACGTGCAACGATTCAGTAGCGATGTATAACGGTTTCGGAAAAACGGTAGGAGCACCCGATCGTATTCAATAGTATTGTCACGGTCCCACCCTCAATTTTATCCAAGGAACCCTGTACATGGCTCGTGCGCTGATCTCCGTCTCTCAGGACGGGTTCACCTATCTCACCCTCAACGGGGCGACGAGTCGCTACTCCGACACCGGACAGGCCATGACCTACCTTGGCGACTATGCCAGGGAGACAGCGACCCAAGTGCCTGTGACCATCGACGATGGCAAGCAGGAAGTCGACGTCCTCCTCGACGAGACCGGCAAGATCGCCCCCGCCGCTTCAGCATCCCCGGCACCTCCTCCCGCGCCCCCTCAGGATTCTTCTTCCTCGGCGGCACCTGCGGCGTCGAACGGGGACACATCGGCAGATGAGGCCGCGACCACCTCGGCGATGGACACCACCTCTGCTGAGGAGCAGACAGCACATCAGCAGCAGCCGAAGGCCGACGCCGAGGCGGGCAGCGGGGACGACTACCCCCTGGGTACCCCTTTCTCAGGACCGGCTGCCCCCAGCGCTCCGACGGTCAAGCGCACTCGGGTGCGCAAGCATGCACCACAGCACAGGAACTCACCGCAGAGCCGACCCCAACGCCTGAAGAAGATCACCGTGCCCGGCCTCGTGCTCATCGGCATCGTGATCCTGATGATCGGCGCTTTCGTCATTCCGAACATCGTCCCGGCCGGTTCCCAGGACTCGCCGCAGACGATCGAATCCGAAAAGCAGATCAATCCGGCTTCCGAACTCTCGGTCAACAAGACCGAAGACGTCGTCCCCGGCTTCGACAACTCGCCGAAGTGGGAGACGAAGATCCCTAAGGACGCCTCGGTGACAGCCTCGGACCGTGGTGTGCTCGTCGTCGACGAGGGCAAGCTCAAGGTGCTCGACTCCAGCACAGGAAAGACCCGCTACTCGGGAAAGACCAGCGAAGCCCCGACGTTCGCCGTCGACACGATGATCGACGGCAAGCCCGCCCTGCTGTGGCAGGCCGGCAATACTGCTGAGGCGCTCATCGACGGTGCGGACAAGCCCAAGTCCTACCAGCTGCCGGAGAATGCTCGCATCACATCGGCCGGCAAAAGCATCCTCATCAAGTCGGGCAACCGACTGTCGACGTTCGGCGCAGATGGACTCGAGAACGTCCCGACTCCCGAATCAGGGTCGACGCCCATGGCGATCGAGAACGACGAGCTCTTCAGCTCCGACTGGAACGGTCCCGTCAAGGCGAAGGACATCAAGTCCGGTGACGAACGTTCCATCAAGCTCGAGGCACCCGCCGATGAGCTCCAGATCATCAAATGGGTCTCTGCAGGCCACGGCAAAGCGATCACCCTGTGGGGTGAGCAGGGTGCTTCGACGAACTCCGGCCACCGCATCCAACTCGTCGTCCACTCCTTGGAAGACGGGTCCATCCTGTCGACTGTGACCACCACAACCGACATCGTCGGCGAGATGTCATGGGTACGCGGGCAGGGCGGAAAGCGGGCGTACATCGGCCCGTACCTCTTCAATCTGGAATCCGGGCTGCTGCTCATGGACACCTCCAGCAAGGACATCCACCTGTCTGAACCGCGGGGCACGATCGTCCCCTGCACCGTCGACAACGACGACTCCTGCCTGCTGGCGGGCAAGCACGCCTACCGCACAGACACCAACCTGCTGGCACTGACCAACGACGGCGCAACTGCCATCGTCGACGGCGCCGATTCGACGATTCGCGCTTACGATAAGACGTCCGAAACGAGCGAGAAATAGACTCTGACTTTCTCACCCTGGGCGTAGCCATTAGGATGGACACCGACGTGCCTGTCTGTCATGTCCCCTTGTATGTTTGATGCCGGAGCCCCCACTGCGAAGGAACACAGTGCCAGTTACACACGAGCTCAGCCGCACGGCGGCCGCCCTCGGCACTGCTCTTGCCCTGGTACTCCTCCCGATCACAGGCACGATCGCTCCTGCGAATGCGAGCGTCACGGACTCCGGCCAGACCAACTCATCAAGCTCGGGGACCACCACTTCCGATCCTGACGGATCTCCCGAAAGTACGGGCGTTCTGGATCCCGGCGATATGACCGAATCCGTCACGGCTGATTCCGATTCTGAGAGCGCCGAGGCAGACGCCGCCGCTGGAGACGAAGAGGCAGGATCCGAGACCGATGCGGGCACCGACGGTGGGGAAGATGATCTCGCGTGCGACCCCAAAAATAAGGCTCCCGAGGGAGATCCGTGCGATGTGAAAGAGCCGCTCAACACGACATGGAACAAACCTCGTAAGACCATCAGAATATCGCCCTCGGAGGAATTGCCTGAAAGTTGGAAGGAAACGACCTTCCAAGGGCCGTCCCAGGAAGGCAACAAGCGCTGGCCGGTCCAAAAGTCGTCGGACTCCGCCGAGGAACCTGCCTCCACGGCCAATAGTGCCGAATCCAATGGCGACACCGACGACAGCGGAAACCGGCTTCCGCCTACCGCCGAGAAGGACGTGCCCACCGAGTTCCAGCTCGACAAGGACGGATACGTCGTCGATGCCGACCATCCCGACACAAAGATGGTCTTCGAGTACTTTACCGAGGACCCTGAGTGGACGTTCGATTCCGAAGAAGGAACCATCACTGTCAAGGGTGACGAATACACGAGCAGTGGCAACGGCGACGACGGGGCCTCGGACAGTGCCAACACGGAACAGGACGCTAACAGCGACGGTGGCGACATGGCTGGTGACAATGTCGAAGCGAATGGAAACGAAACCGACACAGCCAGCTCCGATACTGAAGCCGACGGCACAGACTCCGGCTCCAATTCTGCTGGCGACAATTCGGAGTCCAACTCTACGTCAGACTCCAACACCTCATCAGATTCGGAGAGCGAGTCATCGTCCGACTCCATATCCGCAGACTCTGCGAAAGCTGATTCGAAAGAGTCCGACACCTCGTCATCGTCAGACGCCGATTCGACCAAGCAGAATTCTGATTCGGACTCCTCATCAGCATCCGACGGCTCCGATTCCGGCAGCTCCGATGACAAAGGCAACTCGGACAAAGACGGCAGCTCCGATGACAAAGGCTCCGCAGACAAAGACGGCTCCGGAACAACCTCCAGCGATAGCGATGGCGGGCCAGTCGGCGATGACTCCACCCCAGACCCTGCGACCGGCAACGGTTCCTCGGACACACGCGATGAGATTCCTGGAGATGTCGGCGAAGATTGGCTGCCCGGAAACGGCGACTCCCCACCTCCGGACTACTCGGATCCCGTCCCACAGAACCCTGACACTCCAGTGCCGGATGATGACAAGGACCTCATCACAGGAGGCGAAACTCCCAAGCCTCGCAGCGACAAACCACCATCGACCTCGTTCGGTGAGTCGATTGTGTCAACAATTGCGAGTTCGTGGCCGATCTTCATCCTCGCAGCCTCAGGTATGGCCGCCGTCGGCTTCATCATCTGGATCGTCAGCCGACGCAATAAGCAGAACTGACCCGCCTCAGAACTGAGCCCACCTCACAGATCCATGCTGCTCTAAAATCACAGCATGGACCTCTACGACTCAGAACTCCAGGTGATCGACGTCGCCGAATCTCTGGCAGCCGCACTCGGAGCCGATGAGAATCACACCGTGGCAGCCGCCGTCATGGACACTTATGGCCGCATCCACACCGGCGTCAATGTCCACCACTTCACCGGTGGGCCCTGCGCTGAGCTCGTCGCCATCGGCAATGCGGCAGCCTCCGGAGCAGGTCCGCTGGTCACGATCGCAGCCGCCGGAGATGGCGGCCGGGGTCTCCTATCCCCCTGCGGACGCTGCCGTCAGGTCATCCTCGACCTGCACCCCGACGCACTCGTCGCAGTCCCCAGATCGGGCTCTGCCGGGTCCCCCAGCTCTGCCAGGTCCATGATCACTCCGATCTCTGCACTCCTCCCCCACTACTACCGTCAGCCCGATTCGGTGCCCCAACGCCTCCTGAGGTTCCACCCTCGCTATTACGAGGCGACCACATCGGGGAGGAAGAGCCTGACCGTGCGGTGGCAGGAATCCCACTCGCCAGGCCCTGCCTTGGCCTACTTCGAACACACCGAGCACGGGCCGTTGCCTGTTGACATCACCTCGGTGAACACCCATCGCCTCAGCGAGCTGACACCGCGGATTCTGCAGTTGCAGACTGGGTCGAGCATCGAGGGATATGTGACCAATCTGCGCGATCACTATCCGACCATGCCCGAAGACGCCGTCGTCGAGGTCCTGACTTTTCGGCTCTCCGCGGTCAATATCTGACACTGGGAGAATCAAGCGGTTAAGCTTGACACGAGGCACGCTGACACCCCGTCACGTGCATGAATGTATTCTCGACCCGGAGGACCTGCCCCGATGACTGACAATGTCTACACCTCAGATGTGACCGTCGACTCAGCGTCACCCAGCCAGCTGGCGGAATCGATTCGCCTGCGCGAAGAGCGCATCGCAGACAACATCGATGAACTTGTGGGCCGTGTCCACCCGAAGGTCCTTGCGACTCGCGCCGCCAACAAGGCGAAGTCCGGCGTCGTCGATGAAGAGAGCGGCTCGGTCAAGCCCGAAGTGGTCGCACTCGGCGTCGGCGCCGTCCTCGGCGTGGCCGCACTCATCGTGGGTCTCTCCGGTCGCAGCAAACGTGGCTGACGCTTCTCTGCCGATCCGCATGCTGCATGACCGGATCCTTCTGGATCCGGGTGAGGAGGCCGGGGAGCGCAAATCCTCGGCCGGGATCGTGATCCCGGCAACCGCAAGCATGGGGAAACGTCTCGTGTGGGGCAAGGTCGTCGCGGCCGGCCCACACGTAAGGCAGGCCAACCTCGGCGACACAGTCCTCTACGACCCTGAGGAACTCGCCGAGGTGGAGCTCGAGGGGAGCGCGTATGTGCTCCTGCGTGAGCGCGACGTCCACGCGATCTCAGAACCGGCGGAACAATCGAGATCCGGGATGTACCTCTGACCTGCAGGGATGCGAGCTACCTCACAAAACCTCAAATGAGCGGTTCTCAGTTTGCAAGAACCCTGGCAACCTGAGTAATATTAATTCTCGTTGCGCGGCAAGCGCAGCTCGCACCTCTAGCTCAATTGGTAGAGCAACTGACTCTTAATCAGTGGGTTCCGGGTTCAAGTCCCGGGGGGTGCACCACAGAGAAGAAACCGCCGTTCGGATGATCCGGACGGCGGTTTCTTGTCTATCTTTCATGGCAGATACCAGGGTAGGCGCCAGTCGGCTAGCGCTGGCGTCGAGCCGGCACCTTAGCCGCAGATCGGGCCGGTGCCCTGCCTGCTGGTCGGGCCCTGCCATTCATTCGGGTTCTATACGGCTTGAGAGCGTTCTCCGAAACGCCGCAGCCGTCTGCGCACTCAAGCATGGGGTTCAGGTTGATTCCCTCACCGGGATCCGCAGCAGCGGCGGTGTCAATGAGACGGCCGTAGCAGTCGGGACAGAGATATGGTGCATACTTCATTGCGCACTCCTTGCAGATCGACCACTGTCTGATCTGCCGTTAGACATGCAGGCTCTGGGCCGACATGGGCGTATGCAATTTGCACAAACACGTCGTACTCAGTCTAGCAGTCGGGCCCGGGCGGGCCCTGTGCTGAGATCAGTGCGCTCAGGCCTGGCCAGCCCGCGCATATGCGCCGAGGACCTGACGTTCGGAGTCACCGAGGTAGGCTCCGAGTTTCGCGGCCGCTCCCCTCGGGCTCTCATTGAGGTAGGCGTCGAGGACCTCTTGGTTGCGTTCGACGAACGGCGCATGGAGGAAGTCGAGGACCTCGACCTTGAGGAAGGCCAGGCGCAGCTCGGCCAGCACGTTCCCGAATGAGCGCATCAGACGCGAGCTGTCCGACAGTGAGACCACGGCATTGTGGAAGGACATGTTCAGTGTCCCCACCCGCAGCCAATCATCGGCGGCCGCGGCCGCGTGCGCACCCTCGACGGCCCGGCGCATCTCCTCGGCGCCCGGGTGGTTCTTCGGAGCGTTCTCGAGCACAGAGCATTCGATGTGCCGCCGCACCCGGTAGATATCGATGACGTCCGAAGTGTTCGGCGAGGCCACCGAGACCCCCCGATGGGGGATGTGATTGACCAGCCCCTGCTCCCCCAACACACGGAAGGCTTCGCGCAGCGTGTTCCGGGAGACATCGAATTCCTTCGCCAAGGCAGCTTCGGACAAACGGGCACCGGGGCGAAGCTCGCCGGCGATGAGTCGGTCGGTGAGCTGATTGACCAGGGACGATTCGTGATTCACGGTTCCATCCTAGTGATCGGGTAACAAATGGCCCAGAATCGTGAGGACAATTCCAGAACTGCATTGTGACTCAGATCTATTCTTGTTGAACAATCCATGCTAGATTGTCTAACGCTTCTCCGATAGTGATGCGGACCACCACCGCGGCTGGCCCCCTATCGCATCGGGATGCAGACCACATTTCAGGCAACTTGGAGACCCCATGTCACAGCCACAAGAGCAGACGCCGCACGACCAGGTGCCCGATGACCAGACAGCGAAGTCTTCGGTCAAGGTCAGCCGCAGCGCGATCCTCGGCGCGATCTTCCTCATGGCCACCTCGGCGATCGGCCCGGGATTCATCACACAGACGGCGACCTTCACCGCCCAGATGGGCGCAGCCTTCGCCTTCGCCATCTTCATCTCGATCCTCATCGACATCGCCATCCAGCTCAATGTGTGGCGCATGATCACGTCCTCGGGCAAACGTGCGGCTCAACTCGCCTCGAGCGCCATCCCGGGCACGGGCATCCTCCTGTCGATCCTCATCGTCATCGGCGGTCTGGCCTTCAACATCGGCAACATCGCCGGCGGCGGGCTGGGACTCAACGCCCTCCTCGGCATCGACCCGAAGCTCGGTGGTCTGCTCACCGGTGTGCTGGCCATCGGCATCTTCCTGTTCAAACGCGCAGGCAAGGTCGTCGACACCGTCGTCATGGTCCTCGGCGTCGGAATGATCGTCCTCACCGTCATCGTCGCGATCGCCTCCGACCCACCGGTCGGTGAGGCGATCAAGCAGAGCTTCCTGCCCGACACCATCAACTTCGCCACCATCACGACCATCGTCGGCGGCAGCGTCGGCGGCTACATCACCTACTCGGGAGCCCACCGCTACCTCGACTCGGGCAAGACCGGACCGGAACATGCTCCCTCAGTGATGCGCTCGGCGCTCACAGGCATCCTCGTCACCGGCGTCATGCGCTACATCCTGTTCCTGGCCATCCTCGGCGTCGTCGCCTCAGGAGTCGCCCTCGACCTCAGCGGTCAGGCCGCCAACCCTGCCGGTCAGGCGTTCGCAGCCGTCCTCGGCGATGCCGGAATGCGCATCTTCGGTGCCATCTTCTGGGCCGCGTCACTGAGCTCTGTGATCGGGGCGGCCTACACCTCGGCGACCTTCCTGTCCGCGTTCTCCAAACGCCTCGGCAAGGGATGGCCGCTGCAGCTGGCCACGGTCGCGTTCATCACCGTCTCCCTCATCGTCTACCTCATCGTCGGAACAGCTCCGGCGACCCTGCTCGTCTTCGTCGGCGGATTCAACGGACTCATCCTGCCGATCGGCCTGACGATCTTCATGTACATCGGCTGGTTCAGGCCACGACTGCTGCGAGTCGACAAGTACCCCAAGTGGTTGCTGATCATCGGCACCGCGGCAACACTGGTGATGTGGTACACGGCCGTCGGATCGGTCGGCCCCATCTTCGCAATGATCGGAATCGGAGGGTGACAATGACCGCCACAGATACGAACGCCACCAGCACGGTGAGCATCGACCTCAACTCGGACCTCGGGGAGAACGTTCCCGACCGCGTCGTCAGCGACGATTCGGCCATGTTGGGCCTGGTCTCCAGCGCCAACGTCTCCTGCGGATTCCACGCCGGCAGCCCTGAGGGCATCCGGACGACTCTGGCAGCGGCAACGCAGGGCGGAGTCGTCATCGGCGCTCACCCCGGCTACGACGACTACGAGGGCTTCGGCCGCCGACCCCTCGACGTTCCGGCAGCGACCCTGCAGGCACAGGTCGAATACCAGATCGGTGCCCTCCTGGGCCTGACTGCAGCCGTCGGCGGCTCGGTCGCCTACGTCAAACCCCATGGCGGCCTCTACAACGCCATTGTTCGTGACGAGGCGCAGGCCAAGGTCGTCGTCGACGCGGTCAAGGCCGTCGACTCCTCCCTGGTCTTCCTCGGTCTGGCCGGCAGCGTGGCCAACCGCGTCGCCGCCGAGGCGGGGCTGAAGGTTGCGGCCGAGGCCTTCGCCGATCGCTCCTACAACCCCGACGGTTCGCTGGTCGCTCGCACAGAACCCCATGCAGTGCTGCATGACCCGCAAGCCGTGGCCGCACGCGTGCTCAGGCTCGTCCAGACCGGGCAGGTCGAGGCCATCGACGGCAGCCTCGTCGATGTCGACGCCCAGTCGATCTGCTTCCACGGCGACAGTCAGGGTTCGATCGACATGGCCCGCGCAGCACGTGAGCTCCTCGAATCCTCGGGTGTGAGGATCGCTGCGTTCGCCGGTGCAGGTCGATGAGCAGCGCACGACCTTCCACTGGGGCACAGAAATCGGCTGGGGCAAAGACCTCGGCTGGGACGCAGGCCCGCGAGCGCATCCGGGCCGGGTCCACGGAACCGACCTCGGGTCTGGCTCCTGGTCTGGTTCAGGCCAACCTCATCGCGGTTCCGGCCGATTGGGCCTTCGACATGCTGCTCTTCGCCCAACGCAATCCGAAGCCGTGCCCGGTCATCGACGTCCTCGAGCCTGGGCAGGTCGAATCAGCCCTGGCCCCGGGCAGTGACCTGCGCACCGACATTCCCGGCTACAGACTGTGGGAGAACGGGTCGCTCGTCGACGAGGTCGACGACGCCAGTGCTGCCTGGTCCCAGCATCCCGACCTCGTGTCCTTCCTCATCGGGTGCAGCTTCACCTTCGAGACCGGGCTGCTGGACGCGGGCATCCCGATCCGCCACCAGGATGCCGGCCGCAACGTCCCCATGTACTCCACCTCGATCGCCTGCCAGCCCGCCGGTCGGGTCCACGGCAATATGGTCGTGTCCATGCGCCCCATCCCTGCCCGACAGGTCGCCGAGGCGGTGCGCATCACCGACCGCTTCCCCGCCGTCCACGGTGGCCCCGTCCACATCGGTGAACCCGAACAGATCGGCATCACCGACCTCCACTCCCCCGACTTCGGCGATGCCCCGGCAATCGAGGACGGAGACATCCCCGTCTTCTGGGCGTGCGGAGTCACACCTCAGCTCGCCATCCAGGCCTCGGCCCCACCGTTCGCGATCACGCACTCCCCGGGCCGAATGTTCATCACCGATGCGCCGGAAGGCAACTACCGCCAATGATCGACGACCTCGACTTCCACACCGCCTCTCGCCGTCATCTCCTCGTTGAATGTCCCGACCTGGCCTCGACGATGCACCTGCACCAAGCGCTGGAGGCAGCCGAGCTCGACGGCGTCGACGAACTGGTCCCAGCCGCCCGAACCGTGCTCATTCGCTTCAACCCGGCCCGCACCTCGGCGCCGGTGCTTGCCGACCGGATCCGCCGTCTCGAGCACACAGGCACGGACTCGACCGAGCCCCGTGAGGTCACGATCGACGTCCACTACGACGGCGAGGACCTCACCGAGGTGGCTGATCTTCTGTCGCTGTCGACCGCCGAGGTGATCACCCGGCATCAGCGCGCACGCTGGCAGTTCGCGTTCTCCGGATTCGCCCCCGGATTCGGCTACCTGGCCGGTGACGATCCGATCTTCACCGTTCCCCGCCGGTCCTCACCACGCACCCGTGTGCCCGTCGGAGCTGTGGCCCTGGCCGGGGAATTCACCGGCGTCTACCCTCGTGCTTCCCCCGGCGGTTGGCAGCTCATCGGGCGCACCGACGCCACACTCTGGGACCTCGAACGCGAACCGCCGGCCCTGTTCGTCCCCGGGACCATCGTGACCTTCCGCGAGGCGAAGCGGGAATCACTCACGGTCGCCGAGGCGAGCGCAGAATCCTCATCGTCGCAGCAGGGTGCGCCTGCGCAGCCGGAGTCATCGTCACAGCCGGGAGAAGTCGCATCGGCGCATGCCTTCACGGTCATTCGCCCCGGACTTCAGCTGCTCATCCAGGACCTCGGACGGCCCGGCTTCGCCGCCATGGGCGTCTCAAGCGCCGGAGCCGCCGACCGTTCGGCGTTGCAGGCCGCCAACCGCCTCGTCGGCAATGCCGAGACCACGGCCGGGCTGGAGAGCTTCGGCGGTGGGACGAAGCTGGCCATCAACGGTGCCGGTGTGGCCGCTGTGACCGGGGCCTATGCCGCGATCACCGTGACATCTGCCGAAGGTGCCGTGTTCCGGCACCACCTCGGCGAGGCCTTCTCACTGGACAACGGGGACGAACTCGAACTCGGCATGACCGAGCGCGGGACCCGAGCCTATATCGCCTTCCGGGGCGGGATCGAGACGGAGACCGCACTGGGCAGCGCCTCGGCCGATACCCTGGCCCATCTCGGCCCGGCACCACTGGAACCGGACACGACGGTTGCCCTCGGTCGACCGGAGTCGGCACCCCACCTCGTCGATCCGGCCCGCGGCTCAGGCCACGAACGGCATCTGCCCGCACCGGGAGAGACCATCGAGATGTCGGTGACCTTGGGACCGCGTGGTGACTGGTTCACCTCGGCAGGATTCGAGACTCTGCTGGGCCAGGAATGGACGGTCACCCACGAATCCGATCGCGTCGGGCTCAGGCTCGCCGGCGTCGTCCCACTCGAACGCGCCCGTACCGGTGAGCTGCCCAGCGAGGGCGCTGTCACCGGGGCACTGCAGGTCCCGCCGAACGGACAGCCTGTGCTCTTCGGCCCCGACCACCCGCTGACCGGCGGCTATCCGATCATCGCCAGCGTCGATGACACGGACCTGGCAGCACAGCTGGCACCCGGGGTCAAGATCCGCTTCGTCACCGACGACCCTCGACAGAACGACGCCGACCACACACACGACTCACCGGAGAACGGACACTGAATCATGCCGAAGATCCTCATCGCCAACCGCGGCGAAATCGCCGTCCGCGTCATCCGCGCCTGCTCCCACTACGGCCACACATCGGTCGCCGTCTACGCCGACCAGGACCTCGAAGCTATGCACACCCAGCTGGCCGATGAGGCCTACTCCCTGCCGGGATCCAGTGCGGCCGAGACCTACCTCAACATCGACGCGATCATCGCCGCGGCCAAGAAGTCGGGGGCCGATGCCGTTCATCCCGGGTACGGATTCCTGTCCGAGAACGCCGAATTCGCTGCTGCGGTCGAGGACGCGGGCCTCATCTGGATCGGACCGACCGCAGACACGATCACGGCGCTCGGTGACAAGGTCACCGCCCGCCAACTGGCCCAGAAGGTCGGCGCCCCGCTGGCCCCGGGCATCGACCGGCCGCTCAAGGACGCCGGCGAGGTCGAGGCCTTCGCGGCCGAACACGGACTGCCGATCATCATCAAGGCAGCCCATGGTGGGGGCGGGCGCGGAATGAAGATCGTCCATGACCTCGCCGAGGTCGCCGACGCCTTCGAATCGGCCACCCGTGAGGCTGTGGAGGCCTTCGGACGCTCCGAGTGCTTCGTTGAGAAGTTCTTAGAGCGTCCCCGCCACGTCGAGGTCCAGATCGTCGGCGACGGCCAAGGACGCGTCGTGGCCGTCGGCGACCGCGACTGCTCGGCCCAGCGCCGCAATCAGAAGCTCATCGAGGAAGCACCCGCCCCCGGGCTCAGCGCCGATCAGCGCGAGCGCCTGCATCGTTCGGCCGAGGCCATCTGCGCCGAGGTGGACTACCGGGGTGCCGGCACCGTCGAGTTCCTGCTCGCCGCCGATTCCACCATGACCTTCCTCGAGGTCAACACCCGGCTGCAGGTCGAACATCCCGTGACCGAGGCGGTGTCCGGAGTTGATCTCGTTGCCGAACAGTTCCGGATCGCCTTCGGCCAGGGGCTGTCGCTGCCGTCGACTCCCGAGCCCCGCGGGCATGCCATCGAACTGCGCATCAACGCCGAAGACCCGGGACGCGGCTTCCTGCCCACTCCGGGCCGCATCGATACCCTGACCGTGCCGGGTGGCCCCGGGGTGCGCTGGGACGCTGGTGTCCGTGCCGGTGACAGCGTACAACCGGCCTTCGACTCCCTGTTCGCCAAGCTCATCGTCCACGGCCCTGACCGTGATTCTGCGATCGCGCGCACGGTCACTGCTGCCACGGAACTGCACGTGGAAGGGCCTGCCACGGTGCTTCCCTGTTCGCTTGAGATTCTTAAGGATCCGGCGTTCACCGGAGCCGAGCTGGGCATTCACACCCAGTGGATCGAATCCGAGCTCCTCCCCCGCATGACGACGCAGGACCGGCCGGCACCGATTCCCGAGTCCTCGCTGCAGCGCATGGACATCGAGATCGACGGCAGACTTACCCGGCTGGGACTGCCGGCTGCGCTGCTGGCTGGACTGGGCACCGCCGGCGGCGCTGGCAACGATTCTGCCAGTGCTATCGGTTCGGACGGATCTGAGGGAGGCGCTGCGGATGGGGCCGTGAGCGCTCCAGTGCCCGGCAACCTCGTCGACTATCTCGTCGCCGACGGTGCTGAGGTGGCCGAGGGCGACGATGTCGCTGTGCTGTCGGCGATGAAGATGGAGACCCGGGTGCAGGCACCGGCGGCAGGTGCCCTGAAGCAGGTGGCGAAGGTCGGCGACATGGTGGCTGTCGGTGAGGTCATCGCTCGCATCGGGTGAGGCTGACCTGTGTCCTGGTCTCGGACTAGAGTGGTCTGTGAACTGAGAACTTCGGAGAAGTTCCGAACGAGAAGAGGAGACACTATGCCACGTCTGTCAGTCGGCGACACCGCACCGGATTTCACCCTGTCCAATCAGGATGGGAAGTCCGTGACCCTCAGCGAATTCAAGGGACAGCGGGTTGTCGTCTACTTCTACCCTGCTGCCATGACTCCCGGCTGCACGACCGAGGCCTGCGACTTCCGTGATTCGCTTTCGGCGCTGTCTGCTGCCGGACTGGTTGTTCTGGGCATCTCGCCGGACAAGCCGGAGAAGCTGAAGAAGTTCGCGGAGAAGGAGGGGCTGAACTTCGACCTTCTCTCCGACCCCGACAAGTCCATGATGGAAGAGTGGGGCGCCTTCGGGGAGAAGAAGAATTACGGCAAGGTCGTCCAGGGCGTCATCCGCTCGACGCTCGTCATCGATGCTGAGGGCGCCGTGGAACTGGCACAGTACAACGTCAAGGCCACCGGTCATGTGGCTCGTGTGCGCAAGGCCTTGGGCATCGACGCCGCCTGACCGGCTACGTTATCTGATCGTTTCAGCATCGCGCCCTCGTCCTGCTAATCTTAAGGACGTCGCGCGCGAGTGGCGGAATTGGTAGACGCGCTGGATTTAGGTTCCAGTGTCTGCGGACGTGGGGGTTCAAGTCCCCCCTCGCGTACAGAGCGGAGAACGGCCTCTGGTTCGGGAAATATCCTCCCGGCCAGAGGCTTTTTCACATACTCTTGCAGTACATGTCGCCTTGCGGCGCTCACATGTCACCCCGCAGAACTATAAGGAAAGGCCCGGACAGTCATGTCAGATTCGTCGACCACTTCCGTTCGCCCTGTTGACTCGGCAGACGAGGCTCGCTGGCGTGAGCTCTTCCGCGGCTACCGCGAGTTCTATCACCTGCCGGAATCCGAGGACATCGTCTCCCGGGTGTGGGGCTGGCTCATGGATACAGCACACGAATGCCAAGGCCTGGTCGCCGAGGCGGATGGCCGCATCGTCGCAATCGCGGACTTCCGGAGATTCTCGCGTCCGTCGACCGGCACGGTCGGTCTCTGGCTCGATGACCTCTTCACCGACCCTCAGGCCCGCGGAACAGGATCCGGACGTGCACTCATCGCCCGTCTCCAGGAGATCGCCGCAGACGAGGGTCGTTCGGTCGTCCGCTGGATCACTGCCGACGACAATGCTCAAGCTCGGGTCCTCTATGACAAGGTAGCGACGAAGACGAACTGGCTCACCTACGACGCGAAGCCGAAGGAAGCATAAGGACGAAGTTTCTCGAGCGTCTGTGCGCAGACCTCAACTCATGCGAGTTCGCAGTTCTTCGGCGCCTTCGCCCTCGAGCAGCGAAGCGAAGTCCGGACGTCCCGCCATCGCCATCACCAGATCCAGGAGCCTGCCTCTGACCGCCGGCCCGCTTTCGACCCTGAAGTCAGCATCGTCTGCGACGAGAGTCAGCCCTTTGACGAGGGTCCTGCTGTTGACTGCGAAGTCCTTCGCGGCGTAGAAGCGAGCGACCTCAAGGACTGCGCTGGGGTCGGGAGTCAGAGTGAGCCCGAGTGGCCGGGCGATGTCCTGAGAGTGGACGATGACCTCGCCGAGGAACGCAGGATAGTCCTTCGTCGGTACGATCGTGGCCGTGATGCAGCTGCGGAAGATCCCCAGAGTCTCTTCGGGCGACCTCCCTCGGAACCTGGCCAGGAGTCGGGCATTGTGCCGGTCAGCGTTGAATCCGGCGGCGGCGATGCTGCGAATCCACGCCCACCTGCCCGTGTTCGCCGCCGCACTGAGATGGGCAACGACCTCGTCGACGCTCCAATCAGAACACAGCGTGTCAGCGCTCCACTGGTCAGACTCGAGCGTCTCCAGCAGTTTGACCAAGCGAGCGCGTTCGGCGTGGATGAGTGTCCAAGAGTCTGATTCCCTCACAGCGGGTGCCTCACATTCAAGGTCAGTCGCCGAGCCCGAGGCCGACGAACATCTCTCGACGCAGTGCGTCCACGTGAATGCGTGCGATATCGACGGCCGCCATCGGATCGTGGGCGCGAAAGGCGGCAACGAGACGGGCATGATGGTCCCGGCCCTCATCGAGCTGTTCCTGCGGATAGGGAACGAAGTACCTGGTCAGCGCCTCATAGCAGGCGAGATAAGTCGGCACTTCCGGAAGGCCGCTGATCTCGGCGCACAGGCGGTGGAAGCGAGTGTCGGGGATGTGGTGCTCGTGCCAATCGGCGGCGTTCTTCGACTGCCGAATGAGATCGTCGAGTTCGTCGCACTGTGCCGCCGTCGCTCGCTGTGCGGCTGCAACGACGATCGCACTCTCCATCAGGCTGCGCTGATCGATGAGCCGGAGGATCGACTGCTCGTCGGCCCGATAGGCCGTGACCGATGAGTCATTGAGCGCCGGTGGATCGTCGGCAACGAAGGTTCCGCCCCCGCGCCCTCGACGGCGCACCAGGACTCCATCGTCGACCAGGCTCTCCAGGGCACGGCGCGCGGTGATGTGACTGACCTCGAGGCCACCGGCGATGAGCTCAGTGTGGGGAAGCTTGCTTCCCGGCGCCAACAGCGCATGCTCGATCGACAGGAGAACTCGAGCTCGGACAGTGTCGACGGCTGAGAGCCGTGTGACCGCCGCAGATCCCGGAGCCGTGAACAGGGCCTGGTCAACCTCATGGGTCTCCCGGTTCGAGGCACGCGAATTTTTTCCCGCCATGTGTTGAGTCTATCGGCTCACAAGTTTATAGTGATCAAAATGAACACTTATGTTGAGCAAAGGAGCTGCCGGTGCCACAGAGAGAACTGAGCGTCGGACTTGCTCAGCGCGCTCCGCTCCACGGCCCGAACGTGCTGGCCGAGCTGCACGCGGACGTCGAACGCACGCTTGCACGGCATCCTGGGCTCGACATGCTCGTCTATCCGGAGCTCCACCTCCAGGGAGTCGATCACCTGCCGACCGATGAACAGCCGGCCGCGCTGGCACAGCTGGCAATGCCTCTCGATGACCCCTTTGTGGCGAGGATCGGCGAAGTGGCCGCAGCCTTCGGCATCTGGCTGTGCCCGGGAAGCATCGGCGAGACGACCAGCACGGATGCGCAGTACAACACCCAACTCCTCTTCTCCCCCGATGGGACTCTGACTGCCACCTATCGCAAGATGTTCCCATGGAGACCATTTGAGCCCCACCTCCCGGGAACGGAATTCGTCGTCGCCCCGATCGAGGGCCACGGCGTCCTCGGTCTGTCGAACTGCTATGACGCCTGGTTCCCCGAACACTCCCGGCACCTCGCGTGGATGGGCGCCGATGCGATCATCAACATCGTCAAGACGACCAGCCAGGACCGCGATCAGGAGCTCGTCCTCGCCCGAGCCAATGCGATCGTCAATCAGGTCTACATGCTCAGCGTCAACTGCGCCGAACCAGTCGGTCGTGGCCACAGCATTGCCGTCGGCCCCGAAGGGCAGGTCCTCGCCGAGGCGGGGGCCGGTGAGGGCACCCTCGTCGTTCGGGTGGACTCCGGCCAGATCCAACGCGTGAGAGCTCAGGGCACTGCTGGGACCAATCGAATCTGGTCGCAGTTCACCCCAGAAGACGAACCGATCCCACTGCCGCTCTATGCCGGAACCATCGAACCCAAGCGATGGTCACCCCACTATCGCGGGCACGACTGAGCCGAACATCGACCGCAGCGATCCCAACTCACCGTCGCACCACCTCGGCGGCCCAATGTCATCACTGAGAACAATGGAGTAATCATGTCAGACACGCTCACGCTCAAACGGACGCTCAAGCTGCCCTCACTCGTGATCTTCGGCCTCGCCTATCTCACGCCGCTGATCGTCCTGGGGATCTTCGGCGTCATCGCCTCCGAAACCGGAGGCGCAAGTGCCAGCGCCTATCTGCTGGCGCTCATCGCCATGCTCTTCACTGCCAACAGCTATGGGCGTATGGCTGCTGCCTTTCCGGTCGCTGGGTCCGCCTACACCTACGTTCGGAAGACCATCGATGGACGAGTCGGGTTCCTCGTCGGCTGGGCGACCATGCTCGACTACCTGTTCCTGCCGATGGTCATCTGGCTCATCGGCGGTTCATACCTGCAAGCACAGTTCCCCGGGGTGCCGATGGCCGTGTGGATCATCGGGTTCATCATCCTCACCACTGTGCTCAACATCGTTGGCATCAAGGTCGCCGATCGCGTCAATCTCATCCTCATGTCCTTCCAGATCCTCATCATCGCCTTCTTCGTCGTCCTGTCTCTGGCCGATGTCTTCGGCACTCATGGCGCGAGCGGTCTCTTCAGTGCCACCCCGTTCACGGGCGTCAATTCGAGCCTCGTTGCGATCGGCGGCGGTGCAGCGATCGCCGCGTATTCGTTCCTCGGCTTTGACGCGGTGACCACGTTCACCGAGGAGACGATCGACCCCCGGCGCACCGTTCCGAAGGCGATCATGCTCATCGCGGTCATCGGCGGCGGCATCTTCGTCGTCGTCGCCTACGCTGTGCAGCTGGTCCATCCCGGTGGAGTGTTCGAGAACTCCGACGCCGCGGCATTCGAGATCGCGCGCAGAATCGGCGGTCACCTCTTCGGTGCCATCTTCCTTGCCGCTCTCGTGATCGCTCAGTTCACCTCGGGAATCGCAGCTCAGGCGGCGGGCAGCCGTCTGCTCTATGCGATGGGCCGTGACGGAGTCCTGCCTCGGCGCTTCTTCGGCAAGCTCAGTCCGCGCTTCCACACTCCTGTGCTCTCCCTGCTGGCGATCGCCGTCATCGGCCTCATCGCCATCTTCATGAACGTCGCGACTTCGACCTCGTTCATCAACTTCGGCGCCTTCCTCGCATTCATCATGGTCAACGTCTCGGTCATCGTCTATTGGGTCAAGGAACGTCGCGCCGGGCGCCATCATGGGGTTCTGCTCTATCTGGCCTGTCCGATCGTGGGAGTGCTCGTCATCGGCTTCCTCCTCTCCCAGCTCGATGTCCACGCCATCACGATCGGGTCGATCTGGCTTGTCATCGGTGCCGTGATCCTCGCTGTCACGACCAGGGGCTTTCGGACTCAGCCCTCGGAGCTGGCCGTGGATTCGGTCGATGCCGACTGACCCGACCGGTCGGTGACGGGTGAGGGGAACACGACTCGGAATCGTTCGCAGACGACGGGCATGTCGAACGCGAAGCCCCGCGGGCTCTGTGAGTATCGACGCCAGAAGCGCTCGTGAGTCTCTCGCCAGCTCCTCAGCGTGCGATCGCCCTCCCCTTCGGCATGGGCGTGTTCGGCACTCACCTCGGCGAAGGGGACGATCTCGACCGCGGTGGTGATGATGACGGCCCGTGGCTCTCCATGGCCGTCGAGGATCACGCTGAACTCACCGACCTCGGGCACCGGCTCACTTTCGGCTTCCATGTCCCACAGCGCCGAGGCGGTTGCCGTCTTCGTTCCCTCGAGCACCAGGGTCAGGAGTTCGTTCGCATGGTTCGGTGTGGCACCGAACGCCCATGCTTCGGGTATCTGCTCGGGAAGGGCGGGGACAGCGGCTCGCGCCTCGGACCAGAAGTTCCTCAGCCTCAGTTCGCTCACGCCCGACCGCCGTCCAACTGGCGCGCAAGCCCATCGATGAGCGCGCGCAGCCCGAGGTCGAAGGCCGCCTCGGCCGAGGAAGAGTCAGTAAACTGCGGGTCCAGTGCCGCACGGATTTCGGAGAACCGCTCATCGGCCGAGTCTTGGGAGATGAGGTCGCTCGGCGCAACGATATCGAGGGCCGAACCGAGGACATGGGCCTCGACCGTGCGCATCACGGCAACGGTCGATGCTTCGGGCCACCCACCTCGGCGCAGGCCGGCAACGACGATGTCGTACATCTCGTAGGTCGACAGGTCCCGGATCGAGGTCGATCCACGCCGCACAGCAATTCCACTCTCAGTTGAAGACCATTCCCCCGTCGACCACGATCGACTGGCCGGTGATGTAATTCGAATCGGCACCAGCCAAGAACGACACTACATTGGCAACATCCTCGGGCTCAGACAGCCGATCCAGTGTGATTCCCGAGGTGAATTGCTCCCAGCCCCATTCCTCGGGTTGACCGGCAGTCTCGGCAGTTTCCTTGGCCAGCTTCTCCATCAGCGGGGTGCGCACAATCCCGGGCGCATAGGTGTTGACGGTAATGCCCGCTGAGGCCAGATCACGCGCAGCAGTTTGGCTGAGACCGCGTACCGCGAATTTCGTTGCCGAGTAAAGGGCGATTCCTGGATTGCCGACATGGCCCGCCTGCGAAGCCGCACTGATGATCTTGCCACCGTGTCCCAAGTCCTTGAATGCTTTGGTCGCCGCCTGAATGCCCCAGAGCACTCCATTGAAATTGATGCTGAAGATCTTATCGACATCCTCTGGGCCGATATCTTCGATTGGGCTCTGAACCGCGATTCCTGCGTTATTGACAACGACGTCCAACCCTCCCAATTCGGACACTGTCTGGTCGATTGCGTTGAAAACGCTCTCACGGTCGGCGACGTCCACCGCTACAGAGATGACGCCTGCGTCAGATCCGCCGAACTCTTGCGCAGCATTCTCTGCTGATTCCAGATTCAGATCGGCTATTGCAACCGCGAAACCGTCCTTGTGCAGCCTCTGCGCAATCGCCTTGCCGATGCCCTGAGCCGCTCCTGTCACGAATGCGACTTTCCTGTTCGCTGTATCGCCCATTTCTCATCAGTCCTTTTGAAATCGATTACCCAACTCATCCGAACGAAGAACATGTTGCTCTCCGATTCGGCCTCGCAAAATGTCTTCACTACTCTCAACTTGATGAAGCTCAGCCAACCGGTTCAGATGTCAGCGCCGATCCATGGCTGACTGCGAGCCGCCGTCATCAGCTGTACAGAATTCCTCCGTCGACCAAAAGCGTTTGCCCGGTGACGTAGTCTGCTCGATCACTGGCGAAGAATGCGACGACCCCAGCAACGTCCTTTGGGGTCTCGATTCTGCCCAAGGCGATGGTCTCGACATTCTCCTTGAGGTTCTCGCCCAGGGGTTTTCCGTTGATCTTGTGCAACTCGGTATCGACAAGGTCCCACATGGCTGTGCCGGCGATTCCCGGAGCGTACGCGTTTACTGTGTGACCGCTCGGAGCAAGTTCCTGCGCCGCGGTCTGCGTGATTCCTCGCACCGCGAATTTAGAAGCCGAGTACGCCGCGAGGATCGGAAATCCCTTGACCGCTGCAATCGACGCGGCATTGATGATCTTGCCTTTGTTTCCGAACTCGTCGAACTTCCGCACTGCACTCTGAACGCCGTAGACGATCGAATACACATTCGTCGCGAAGATCTTCTCGAGCTCTTCCCGAGTAATCTCCAGAATCGGTTTGACCTGGGCGATGCCCGCATTGTTGACCAATACGTCAAATCCTCCGAGACTATCAGCCGCACTGTCCGCGGCACGGTCGAAGGACTCGCTGTCTGATACATCGATCTCCACGAATGTCGCATTTCGACCGAGTTCTCGGATCTCTTCGACGACCCCGTCCGCTTTGTCCCGCTGGAAGTCCAGATCGCCAATGGCGATATCAAAGCCGTCTTCTGCAAGTTGGATGGCAATTCCTCGCCCCAGGCCCTGCGCCGCACCAGTGACCATTGCCACTTTGTTCCTCGGCTCCTGCATATCTTCGGCCATAGTTTGGCCACCTTTCGTCCATGTGTCCTCGTCACCTCTCGCGATGACAGAGTGATTGAGCTCGCTCGGATTGCTCAGCAAATCTCACTGATTCACAAGCGCCCTGTCCAGACCCTTGTCAGAGCTCTCGCGCGGTCCCTGTGAAATCAAGTTCGGATAACCAGCCTCGACCTCTTCTGCCAGGATCTCCTTCATCGCTGACAGGCCACCTAGGTAGAACAGCACGCTGGGCTTCTTTCCAGGGATGTTGGCACCGAAGACCCACGAGTCCACCTTTCCGAAGACAGAGCCCTTGGCCAGGTCACGGCAAACCTCGCTCCAGCGCTCTTCTGCATCGGTTGAAGGTTCGATGGTGGCGACATCGGCCTGTCTGGCATGTGCGATGAGATCGGAAATGAACTCGACCTGAGTCTCGATCGCCGACGGCAGATTGCAGAAGGGGCCCTTCGGCCCGAGCACCATGAACCAGTTAGGAAAGCCCGCGGTGGTCACGCCGAGGTAGCTCTGCGGATCGGTGCCCCACGTCTCGTTGATCTGCACGCCGTTTCGACCGGTGAGGTCCATCCGTCGATAGTTTCCGTCGACGGCGTCGAACCCGGTTGCAAAGACGATGACATCGTATTCACGGTGCTTGCCGTCAGAGGTGCGGATGCCACTCTGGGTGATCTCATCGATGGGAGTCTCCGAGATGTTCACGGCTTCGACATGAGGGAGGTTGAAGATTTCATAGAAGCCGTTGTCGCACAACGGCCGTCGAGCGTGAAGTCCTTCTGGCATGATCTTTCGAGCAGTTTCGGGGTCTTTGACGATCTCCCTGATTCGGTCCTTGATGAATTCGCCGGCTACCAAGTTGGCGTCTTCGTCGGACGCCAGATTGCCGAACGTGGAGAACATGAACCGGAAGCCTCCGCCCTGCTCCCATGCTTTCGCGAAGATCTCTTGCCGCTCTTCATCGGTGAAGTCCCACAGTGAGCGCTCCACCTCGTCGATCCCGAAGCCGAGAGCCGATGAGAAGACCGTGTCTCTCGTCTTCTCGAAATCCGCGTGGTACTGCTCGACCTCGCCGTCTCGCATTGCTCGCAGGCCGACCGGCACCGAGTACTGGGGCGTGCGAACATGCACTCCCAATTCGGCAACCTGCGACGCGGCCGCAGTAGCAAATTGCTGCCCTGTCGAGCCGGTCCCAATCACCGCGACCCGCTTGCCGGCCAGGTTCAAATCTTCCGGCCATCGCGCGGTATGAACCAACCGCCCTTCGAAGGAATCGCGTCCTGGAACATCAGGGAGATTGACGGCCGCCAGCAGTCCCACCGCATTGACGACATAGGTGGAGCGAATGGTGTCCCCGCTGTCGGTCGTCAGTTCCCACTCATTGTCGGCATCGATGTAGTGCGACGAGACGATTCCAGTACCGAACCGAAAGTGCTTGCGTAGATCGAAACGGTCTACGACACCTTCGAGATACGAGAGGATCTCGGGCTGAGTCAGGTACGTATTCTTCCAAGTGGTGTCTTGATAGAGGTCCTTGTCGAAGAAGTACTGGTACACATAGCCCTCCGAATCAGAGAGGGCCCCCGGGTATCGATTCCAATACCACGTACCTCCAGGCCCGTCCGCGAGGTCGAAGCCGACGACGTCGAGGCCCTGTTCGTTCGCCAGCTTCTGCATGGCGTAGATGCCGCCGAATCCTGCACCGATGACAACTGCGTCGACTGTTCTCTGATTACTCATCGAAATCTCCTTTGAAATCGTGACCACGGTATGATTGCGTGACGTGGACCACTTGCATAGAAAACGTTAGGCGGTCGTTCACGTCGACCGATGTTCCAAAATGGCACACTCGCTACGATCACCCCGACGGGATGGTTCCTGTAGCGTTTTTTGGTGCAGACTGGATACACCACCCGACATCGGGCTCATTGGGGAGACCGTTGCGGCCCAGGCTCGGACAGATCGTCGAAAGGCAATTCGGATGAAAGGCGCGCGGTTCAATTCCGATGACCCAGTGCGCGCAGCTCTGCATCGTCTGATCGATCGCGGCCTGACATCGGACATCGAACTCAAGAGCCTCGTGCCCGAGGACATCGAAGACAGCTGGCGGCGTTCTATATCGTCACGAGTCGATCCGGAAGGCCAGCCACGAATCGAAGACATCGGCGCCAAGGAGGAACTGATTCGTGCGGCCAGCCGTGTGATGGATCGCTGGCTCGCCTCCTTGTCCGACACCAAGACAACTCTGCTGCTCGGAGATGACCAGGGCCATATTGTCTGGCGTCGAACCAACGATGCTCGAGTCAGGCGCACACTCGATGTCGTGGGTGCAGTCGAGGGAGGCGACTTTTCCGAGACCTCGAGTGGAACGAACGGACTGGGCACCTCGATCGAGGCCCGGAAACCGATTCTGGTTCGCGGCAGCCAGCACTTCTTGGAAACGCTGAGGGACGTGGCCTGCTCGGCAGCTCCTGTCGTCCATCCACTCACCGGCCGAATCGTGGGTTCAGTATCACTGACGGCGGCCTCGGACGAAGCGAACAACTACATGATCTCGGTTGCACGGCAAGCCAGTCAGGAGATCGCCGACTCACTGATGGAGGGAGCCGACAGCCGGGACATCGCGCTGGCCAGGGCTTTTAAGCGGGCACGAACCGGCCACCGCGGAGTCCTCGTCATGAACCGGGACTCTGTCATGACCGATCTTCCTGCACTCTCGCAACTGGATGGCGAAACTCAAGCGCTGATCTGGGACCAGATCGCGACCCGCCTGGGTGTCGGCGAGGAGGGTATCTACAAACTGGCCGGGACTGGGATCTCCGCAATCGTCGCCAACGTCGGACACGCATCCGAGCCGGTGATGGAGCTGCGGATGCTGCCAACCGAGGACTCAGCCGAAATCAGGGATACGAACACAGTCAACCGCACCTCGAACGCACGAAAACCCGGGCCGAGCGCGGTCGCCCCTCCGAATAATGCCGACGATGCTGTGATCGCGTGGTGGACGGAGCTGTGTGGATATGCAAAGGAGAATCCTTCACTGACGGTGGTGATTCCGGCTCCAATCGGCTCAGACGCTGGGTACTGGGTGAATACGTGGTCCGAGGCGACCGGCAGAGATGCCAGGACGGACATGCAACCCCGAACGACCGGTGAGAATCCGTCGAAGGACACAGATGCAGGTCGCGAAGTGATTGACGGCTCATCTGCCCCTGCTTTTCCGAGTCTGCTTCAACGCCGATCAGCCATTGCCGAACTGGCGCGGAGAGTCTATTCGGGTCCTGGCACCGGCCCACAGTTCACTGCTGATGCGCTGTCAGCCCTGCTGTCGTGGAATTGGCCCGGAGACCTCAAGGAGTTGGCCGACCTGGTGGCGAAGCTGCCACCCGCTGTTGTCGACCCCTGGGTGATCGACGTGATGGACCTTCCCCCGCATCTTGCCTCGGCCCCGCGAAGAGTGCTGTCTCGATGGGAACAGTCAGAACGAGATTCGCTGCTGCAGGCACTCCTCGATGCTCAAGGAAACAAGGCCCAAGCAGCCGAACTTCTCGGCATCGGTCGAAGTACGCTCTACCGCAAGCTGCGCAGCCTGTCCATCGATCAGCTTCAGATCGATGCACTCACGTCAAACTATTCCGGCGGAATCAGCGGGCCTCGTGCTCGGACGGGTGGCCGATCGGCATCCGGTCCCGCTCGTAGGTGATCGATGAATAGCCGTGAGGGTCTGGCTGCCCCGTCTCCCCCACGCTGACGAAGACGATTCTATCGATGCTCAGAATGGACTTGCGCGTGATCATATTGCGCACCTGAGCTCGCATCGTCAGTGACGTGTTGCCGCAACGAGTTGCGACGAGGCCCATCTCGATGAGATCCCCCTGGCGAGCCGAAGCTACGAAGTCGATCTCGAAGATGAGCTTCGTGACCACGCTGTGGCTGCCGAGCTGAATGATCGCGTAGATCGCAGCTTCCTCGTCGATCCACTTCAGCAGGCTCCCTCCGAAGAGCGAGCCGTTCGCATTGAAGTCCTCCGGGCGAACCCACTTGCGTGTATAGAAGTTCATTCCGTCGACTCGATGAGTCGTATTCGCCGAGGGATATTTCGCCTGGGTTTCAGGCAAGGCGCAAACATTTCGAGCTGGATTCACCTCGGCGCTCATGCAGATGCCCTGACGCCCTGACGCCCTGACGCCCTGACGCCCTGACGCCAGACTATGT
Source organism: Brevibacterium antiquum (assembly GCF_016107655.1). GTDB lineage: Bacteria > Actinomycetota > Actinomycetes > Actinomycetales > Brevibacteriaceae > Brevibacterium > Brevibacterium antiquum. Next base: position 159,182 of record NZ_JABASX010000005.1, on the reverse strand, counting down.
ACTGCCTATTGCATTAGTGTGTGTCACACACTATAGTGTGACACATGAACGAGGATGCAGAACAGGCACTGGCGACACACGAACAAGAGTTGAGACGAGGCACCGTCGTCTTCGCCAGTCTCGTTGCCTGCCGTCAGCCTCAGTACGGGTACTCCCTGCTGACGACTCTCACCGAAGCCGGCATCGCCACAGAAGCCAACACGCTCTACCCCCTGCTGCGAAGACTTGAGAAACAAGGGCTGCTCAGCGCCGAATGGAATACGGAGCAGGCACGTCCCCGCAAGTACTACACGGTCACCACCAGCGGCGCCGAAGTCGCCGCAGCACTCCACTCCCAATGGCTGGAACTCAACACCAGCATTACGAAACTCTGGAAGGAAGGCACACCATGAGTGCGCTCACCGACATCTACGTCGACAATGTGGTCGGCCATCTGCACGAGAACTCACGCGACGACATCGCGGCAGAGATCAGGGCGACGATCAACGACATGGTCGAGGACCGCCTCGGCGAGATCGATCACCCCGCTCACGACCAGACCGAGAAGGTCGAGCGGGAAGTGCTCGAAGAACTCGGCGATCCGATCCTGCTCTCACGTGAGTACACGAACTCACCACAGCACCTCATCGGCCCCGACTCCTATCCGCTCTACATCTGGTCACTGCGGTGGGTGCTGCCGGCTGTGGCCATACTGTCCGTGCTCACCAACATCATCGTGCACTTTGCCACAACACCCGAGGTCCACCTCGGCTCGCTTCTGGGTCAGACAATCGGCAGCACCGTCACGGCTCTGCTGATCGCGTTCGCTGTCATCACGATTCTCATCGGACTCGGCGATCGCAGTCTCGACGGCGGGACCACACAGCAGCTGCCCGGACCACGGTCGAAGGCTTGGAGCGTCGATGATCTGCATCGAAAGGACGTCAGAGGTTCGCAGATCCGCGCCGAGGCGGTCCTGAACCTGATTTTCCTCGTCCTTCTTGCGCTGATCCCGCTCATCCCGACCTCGCTGGTCTACGTCGGGCATCTCAACAACGGCGAGACATTCATCAATCCCGGCCTGGGGTCAGGATGGCTGCTCGGCTATTGGGCCTTCCTGGCCCTCATGGCCGTTATCGAAGTCATCAAGCTGGTCCGTTCTTCGACCAGTGCCGCGCTGATCATCACCGGTGTGGTCCTCGACGTGGCGATGGCCGTCTTCCTCACCATCGCTCTACTGACGCAGCAGGTGCTGCACCCGGACCTCACATCCGCTTCGGGCGCCGAGGTGCAGCAGATCATCACCGTCATCGCAATCTGGGCCATCGTCATCTGGGATCAGATCAGCACGTGGCGCGCCCACCGAGCGAACCGCTGACCGCGTAGCCTGGTCCGGGTGCAGCTTCATCGCTGCACCCGGACGAGAGGAAGTGGCCATTTCATGACCGAAGAGATCGGCGTCGTCGGCGCTCGCGAGCACAACCTGTCCGGTTTCTCCGTCTCTCTGCCGCACAGGCAGCTCATCGGCATCTGTGGTGTATCGGGCTCGGGCAAGTCGTCGTTGGCCTTCGACACCATCTACGCCGAAGCCCAGCGCCGCTACCTCGAATCGGTCTCCCCGTTCACCCGTCACCTCCTCGGCGCGGTCTCCGCGCCCCAGGTCGACCGGATCACGGGCCTTCCTGCCGCAATTGCAGTCAAACAGCTCGTGTCGACTCCCCCGGAGAATTCGAGCGTGGGCACACTCTCACAGGTCTCTGATCTGCTGCGGGTGCTGTTCTCCCGCTTCGGCGACTACCCCGCGAACCAGGGCCGTCTGCTTGCCTCGGCATTCTCCCCGAACACTGTCGAAGGCGCCTGCCCGACGTGCGCGGCGAAGGGCAGCATCCATGACATCGACCTCGACGCCGCAGTGCCCGACAAGACCCTGACCATCCGCGAGGGCGCCATCGCCGCCTGGCCTGGAGGATGGTTGGGCCGGAACTTCAAACACCTTGTCGAGGCACTGGGAATCGACGTCGACATACCCTGGAAGCGCCTGCCCGCTGACACCCGCACCTGGCTGCTGACCACGGAAGACACACCATCCGTGACCGTCGAGCCGGAGAAGATACTCGACCACGTCGCCCGCGAATACACAGGCAAATTCCGCAGCGCCCGCCGGTACCTGCTCGACACCATGGTCACGACCGGCAGTGCCACGATCCGCGAACGCACCGAGGAATTCCTCAGCAACGACCTCTGCCCCGATTGCCATGGGAGTCGCATCAACCCTGCCGCATTGGCAGTGACGATCGGCGGGGAGAATATCGCCGAGGTGGGCAATCACAGCCTCACAGACCTAGCCGTGACGATCAACGCCGCCATCGCCGCCGACCTCGAACGCGGCCCCAGCAAATCGAAGCGATTCTCCACAGCCACAGATGAGGCCGCCCACGTCCTCCTCGACGAACTCGACAAGCGCACCGACGTGATCGAGCGCCTCGGCGTCGGCTACCTTCCACCCAAACGGTCAGCGGCCACCCTCTCCCCCGGTGAGCTGCAGCGACTGCGCTTGGCAGCCCATCTGCACAGCGGCCTTCACGGCATGGTCTATGTCTTCGACGAACTCTCCACCGGTCTGCACCCGAAGGACACCGATCACCTCTTCACCCACATCGAGGCTCTGCGGGATGCGGGCAACACGGTCATCCTCGTCGAACACGATATGGAGATCGTGCGCCGCTGTGATTGGGTGATCGAGCTCGGTCCCGGCGGAGGTGCACGTGGAGGCCAGCTCATGTTCTCCGGACCCGTCGCCGAGGCACTCGACGGGGAGAGCTCGACCGCTGTCCGCCTGCGCAATGAGGCTCCCAGCGAACCTTGGCGAGCACCCCAGGAATTCGAAGATTGGGCTCGGTGCACCAGCCTGTCGGCGAACAACCTCCGCGGTCTGGCACTGTCCTTTCCCATAGGTGGTCTCACCACTCTGACGGGAGTCTCCGGAGCGGGCAAGAGCACGGTGCTGCGGTCGGTGGCAACACTGGCCAGAAGCGCTGGAGCCTCCTCGTTCGATGGTGAGGAGGAACCGCCGACGATACCCCGGCGCAGTAGCAGCACTGGTGGTAGCAGCTGTGGTGAGGGAGGAGATCTTGCCGAGGCAGATGCTGCCGGGCTCGCGGTCTTCGACCGGGTGGTCAGCTTCGATCAGTCCACCATCGGCCGGTCCCCGCGATCGGTCATCGGCACCTACCTGGGCATCTTCGATAAAATCCGCAGCCTGTTCGCGAAGACCGATCTGGCACGCAGTCGTGGCTTCACCGCCTCACAGTTCTCCTTCAACACCGCCCGGGGACGCTGCCCCCGCTGTGAGGGCCTGGGCATCATCACCATCGATCTCGTCCACCTGCCGGCCTCCAGCGGCACCTGCCCCGAATGCGAAGGCCGCCGATTCATAGAGGAGACACTCGAGGTCACGGTCGAGGAGCTGACCATCGCGGATGTCCTCGATCTGTCGATCGATGCGGCGGCGTCGGTGTTCGCCGAACGCCTCGGTCTCGTCGCCCATTTCGAGGTCCTGCAGAGGGTCGGCCTCGGTGGTCTGCTGCTCGGACAGTCCTCGGCGACGCTGTCCGGCGGTGAGGCGCAGCGGCTGCGGCTGGCCGCGGTGATGCGGGCCAGGAAGCGACGTGAGCGCTCACTATTCATCCTTGATGAGCCGGCCAACGGCCTGCACCCCAGTGATGCTCGGGTCCTGGGGAGGCTCTTCCGCCAGATCGTGGACGAGGGAGATACGATCCTCATCGCCGATCACAATATGGAGCTGGCCGCCGGCTCGGATTGGCTCATCGACATGGGCCCTGGACCCGGTCCCGACGGCGGTCACGTCGTAGCCTCCGGCCGGCCAGACGAGGTCGCCACGGCAGGTGTCGGGGCCACGGCCTCGGTGTTGGCACGTCGATTCGGCACAGCGGGCTCAGGCGCTGCAGACGGCTGACTTCAGTTCCGGCGGGTCAGCCGTCTGTACCCGAAGCCACCTGCCAACCCGGCTCCGGCGAGCGCACCGACAGGGAGGCTCACCGGGGCAATGACCAGCACCGCTTCCTGCCAGATCCCTGCTATGAGGTCGTTGACGATGATCATGGCGAGGGCTCCTCCAATGAACCCGAGCATCATCAGACCGATGACACGCGCCCAGAGCCGACCACCTCGGCGGGCTTCGTTCCCGGTCACTGTCCGAGTCGATTCAGAGTCCAGGTTCCCCATCGCAGACGGCGGACGAGCAGTGCCAGTCCCCCGGCGACGACACCCCAGACAGCGTTCGTCACGATCATGGGGATGATGGCCAGGGGCTGCGCCAGCGGCCCCTCGAGGTGGCCCAGCAGAATCGGGGACAGGATGCCGCTGAGGATGATGGCACCGAGGGCGTAGACGAGTCCGACGATGCCCCCGCTGAGGAGCGGGTTCGCCGACCGAGACAGCCCTAGGGCCAGCACCCACACCAGTGTCACGAGCGCCGTCATTCCGAGAGCGATGGATTGGGTGGGAAGCCCGGAGCTCTCGAGGGCGATACGCGCCACGGGACGGACGAGGCCGAGCAACCCGAGAATGATGAGCAGAGGCCACTTGAGTTCGCGAAAATACTTCATTCTTCAAGATTAGGGTCATTGGACATCCTGCCGAATCGGCTCACACGCGCGACCGGCGTCGAGTTCTGAGGACCGTCCCGTACGTCGAGAAGCGACATTGCCGGGCGCTTCCGGCGGTGCCCACTGAGGTGAGACGACTCTATGCTGGGATCATGGGACCGCGAAGAACCGACGCCATTCTCGCCATTGTGGTGACAGTGTCGTTGGCAGCCATCATTGCACTGGCACAGATCGACGCTGGGACACCGTTGCGGTCGCTGCCCTTCGTCTTCGCGCTCGGGTTCGGCGCCGTGCTTCTTCTGCGGCGCGGATTGCCGAGGTCCGTCGTCGTCCTCAGCGTCCTGGGGACCTTCGCCTACTACAGCCTTGACCTCGTCCCGATCGGGGTCGCTCTCCCCGTGGTCGCTGCGCTCTTCTCCGTCGCCGAGGTGGGGCTGACCCGATTCGCCGTCGTTTCGGGAGCCGTGGTGTTCCTTGTGTCGACCGCCTTTCGGATTCGTGATGATTCGCTTCCGCTCGGTCGTCTTCTCGGCGCCGAGTCGATCTCAACGGTCGCACTCATCGCCGCGGCGATTGCCCTCGGACATGCTGTGGCCACCCACCGACGCTTTCTCGACCAGCACACCCAGCTGCTCCGTCTCCAGGACGAGCACCTGCGCAAGGAATCCGAGAGGCAGCTCCAGCACGAGAGACTGCAGCTTTCCCGCGACCTCCACGACACGCTTGGGCACAAGCTCTCGGTCATCTCTCTTCATGCTGCTGTCGGCATCGAGGCGATCGAACAGGGTGGTCAGGAGAGCTCGGAGGCAGCAAAGGCCCTTAACCGCGTTCGTGCCGAAGCGGGAGAGTCACTGAGCGATCTGCGATCCATGGTCCGTCTCCTGCGCTCCGGCGACGAAACGACCCGCACCAGCCTCGGCATCGACGGCATTGAGACTCTCCTCGAACAAGCGAGGTCCATGGGGATCTCGGTCTCATCAACGGTCGGACTCTCACCCGGCCAGGTGCCCTCCCCTGTCGAGACGGTGATCTTCCGCGTCGTTCAGGAGGGAGTCACGAACGTGCTCCGACATGCCTCGGCGACGGCTGTCAGCGTCGAAATCGGACTCAGCGATGACGACGTCACGGTGACAGTGGTCGACGACGGAACTGGAGCCGACTCCGCTGCCACGCTCGGAGAGGAGAGCACGGGAGGACACGGACTCACGGGGATGAGCGAGAGGGTGCGCCTCCTCGGCGGACAACTCAGCACTCGATCCGCCCCGAATCGGGGCTTCACCCTGCACGCCACGCTGCCGAGGAGGATCGATTCATGATCTCCATCCTGCTTGTCGACGATCAGGAACTCGTGCGCACCGGACTGCGCCAATTGGCCGTCAGCGATGGCGATATCGAGGTCGTCGCCGAGGCGGCAGATGGTCGAGCAGGGCTCGGCCTCGTGCGACAGTTGGGTCCCGATGTCGTGCTCATGGACATCAGGATGCCCGTGATGGATGGGATCACGGCGACGAGGCTCATTACCGGAGACCCTGGGCTCAATTCCACGAAGGTCGTCATGCTCACGACCTTCGACGACGATGAGGACATCGTGTCCGCCATCCAGGTCGGCGCCAGCGGCTACCTCCTCAAGGACATCAGACCGGCCGATCTGCGCTCGGCCATCCGCTCGGTCGCCGGCGGTGATTCGCTCCTCTCCCCGTCGGTGACCAATACGGTGCTGCGACGATTGAACGCCGGGCAGAAGGCGAGGCCGCGACCCGAGCTGCTCGAGGCGCTCACCGATCGTGAGAGGGAGGTTCTGGCACGCATCGGTCGCGGTGAGTCGAACCAGCAGGTAGGTGCCAGCCTATTCATCAGCCCGGAGACTGCGCGCACCTACGCCAGCCGTCTGCTGGGCAAACTCGGAGCACGTGACCGGTCACAGCTTGTCGTCCTCGCCTACGAGTCCGGGCTCGTCGTCCCCGGAGATGCCGTGCCGGAAGGAAACGGCCAGACATGAGCGATCGATCGCGTGAGCTCAGCCTCGTCTGAGGCTGCGGACGACGGTGAACTTGCTGGTGCGAGCGACCTGTTCGCTGGGTCCGATGACGCGTTCCAGAGTCTCGCGGTAGTGCAGGTGTGAGTTGTAGACCGTGAAGATTCGCCCCTCGGGTGCCAGCAGCTCGGCCGCTGTGTGCATGAGTCCGGCAGCGGTGTCAGTTTCGATGGTCGTGCCCTGATGGAACGGCGGGTTGAGCAGAATGAGGTCGTGCCCGCCAGTGCGCACCGAAGAGTCTGCGCCTGTCAGAGCCTGCACATCCGTGGCATCGGCGAGGATGGTCTCGACATCGAGTCCGTTCGCCTCTGCGGTCTCCCTCGCCGAGGCGACCGCCGCCTTCGATACGTCCACGCCGGTGCCCTTCTCCGCGCCCGTCACCTGCATCGCAGCTGTGAGCAGCCATCCGTTCCCGCACCCGAGGTCAAGGACCGAGTTCGGGGACCCAGGTCCCGCCTCAGCGAGTTGAGTCTCGGCGAGTTGAGTCTCGGCGGACCGGGCCTCGGCGAACTCAGACTCGGCTGCCAGAGCCGTGAGCAGCGCGGCCGAGCCCTCATCGCTTTTGACCCCGGAGAAGCAGGCTCCGTGGGCTCTGACCTGCAGCGGACCTGTGGCCGGATGATCGATTCTGCTGTGCTTGGGAAAGCTCGGCAGGCTCGGTGATGACAGCGGGCGGCTGCCGATGATCATGCGGTGCTTGCCGACGCCTGGAGAGACATCGACGCGGGCGAAACCACGCGCCAATTCCTTGTTCACGGCTCGGCTCATCGAATCGCTGCGGCCGATGACGATGATCGTCCTCACGTGGGCCTGGACGGCGGCGATCGTCTCGGCCAGCGCTTGGGTGGCCTTCGGTGCGTTGACGATCGCCCAGACTTCTTGCGCTTCCGGGGCGAAGACAGCGAGATCGTCGATGGCACTGGCCTGAGCTGCCACCTCGGCGACGGTGCGTACTTCGTCTACCCGGTCGTTGTAGGTGCGCACGGGTACGATCTCGCTCAGCAGCCGCGACTGCAGTCCCTGGCCGTCATCGACGACGAGGAACTCGTGCGGAAGCCCGGCAACCGCCTCGGCGTCCACGAATGTTCCTTCCGTCGCACGCCCGGAGACGTCGAGTTCTCCGCTGCGTCGCCCCAGGACATACTCGGTGAGAATCCTGGCCTGTGGGAATCCCGGAACTGCAGCGAGCTCGGGAAACTGTTCCAACAGATCCTGACTGCGTTGGCGGGCAGGAGAATCCGGAGACAGGAGGGTAGAAGGCATTAGAACAGTCTAGTCGGACTCCGCCCCTGCTTCAGTCGCGGATGCGCCACCACCAGGTACGACTGATTCACACAGATCTGCTGTGCAGGTTGAGACGGATTTGCGTGCAGGTTGGGGCGGACTGAGGAGCGTCGCAGCACGCAGATGTGCTACTAATTGAGGGAGCTTCGTCCAGTGTCGTATCAGGAGAGATCATGACAATTCTCGTCGGTTATTCCCCCTCACCCGAAGGCAAGGCTGCCGTCACGTTCGGCATCGACCAGGCGAGGGCCTTCGATGACACCGTGATCGTGCTCAATGCCGGCATCGGAGAGACTCCCGACGAACGCGGTGTCGCGACGAATCAGGACATGGACGAACTCAAAGAGGCGCTGCGCTCATCCGAGGTCTCCCATGAGATCCTGCAGTTCCTACGCGGCAATGACCCTGTTGAGGAGCTCCTCGCCCTCGCCGAGGCGACCGAAGACACCCGCATGATCGTGATCGGATCGCGTCGCCGCTCCCCCGTCGGCAAACTCATCATGGGCTCAACCGCTCAGCGCATCATCCTCGACGCTGACGTCCCCGTCGTCTCTGTGAAGGCTGACAGGAAGAAGTAAGGGCCGTCCACGGCCTCTCCCCTACTCGCCGACGATGGCCGCGATGAGGTCGTCGACGTCTTCGGCAGTGGTGTCGAAGGCACACATGAGGCGCACGACGTTCTTGGCCATGGGCCAGTCGGCAAAGGCGAACTTCTGCCGAGCTCGTGCTGCGACCTCCTCAGGCATGTGCATGAAGACGACGTTGGATTCGGTCTTCGCCACGATCGAGATATCAGGTGCACGGCCGGTGGCGATCGCCTCGGCGAGGCCATCTGCCAATCGTTGGGCCATGCCGTTGGCGTGACTCGCGGAGGTGCGCCACAGCTCGCCTTCGTAGAGGGCGTTGAGCTGGGCGGAGAGGAATCGCATCTTCGATGACAGCTGCAGGTTCATCTTCCGCAGGAACTTCATCCCCTGGCCGATGTCGGGGTTGAGGACGACGATCGCCTCGGCGCCGAGGAGTCCGTTCTTCGTTCCGCCCAGGCTGATGATATCGACGTCGGCCGCTGTCGTCAGCGATCCGAGCTCAGTGTTCAGATAGGCCGCGCCATTGCCCAGACGCGAACCGTCAACATGCAGGATCATATCGAGCCTGTGAGCCGTGTCGGCGATCTGGCGAATCTCCTCGGGCGTGTATGTCGTGCCCCATTCGGTCGATTCCGAAATGCTCACAGCCAGGGGCTGAGCGTTATGTTCGTTGCCGCGGCCGAGGACCGCGCCTTCGATGATCTCGGGAGTCAGCTTCCCGTCGGGAGTAGCTGCGCCGATGATCTTGAGTCCGCCGACCTTTTCCGGTGCGCCGGTTTCGTCGTAGTTGATGTGGGCGGAGGCTGCGGTGATGACGGCCGCCCAGCGGGGCAGCGCCGACTGCAGCGCGAGGACGTTGGCGCCGGTGCCGTTGAAGACCGGGAACGCCTGGGCGGAGGGGCCGAAGTGGCCCTTCATCACCTCACCGAAGCGCGCGGTCCACGGGTCCCCTCCATATCCGGGGGTGTGCCCGACATTGGCTTCTGTGATGGCGGCGATGACTTCCGGGTGGGCACCGGCCCAGTTGTCGGAGCCGAAGTTGCGCGGATGAGCCGATGGGGAGGTGTCGACGGGCGGGTCGACGGGCTGCGGGTCGAGGGGCGTCGCCTGGCCGGCCGGTATGTTCTGGGACAGCGGTGTCTGATCATTCACACGTCCAGATTAGCCTCCCACGCGGGCCCCGCACAGTTCGTTCCACAACCACCCGTTGCAACGGGGTGATTTGATGCTGGCAGGACGGGTTGCTGAACCAACTGGAGGGAAAGCGAGCCCGGGTGCGAATTGGTGCTGGGGCACGTCTCCGGTCCACTGCACTTCCTGCGGACACGCAAAAACGCGGTCATGGTGCAGTTGCCCAGCGTGTGTGCTGAACATGCGCACCGTGACCGCGCTGTTGTCGAGCGGGACGACTCAGGCGAGGAGTTCGCGCATGAGGTCGGCGGTTTCGGTCGGGGTTTTGCCGACCTTCACGCCTGCAGCCTCAAGGGCTTCCTTCTTCGCCGCAGCGGTACCTGAGGAGCCGGAGACGATGGCGCCGGCGTGGCCCATGGTCTTGCCCTCGGGAGCTGTGAAGCCTGCAACGTAGCCGACGACCGGCTTCGTCACGTTGTCCTTGATGTAGGCAGCGGCACGCTCTTCAGCGTCTCCGCCGATCTCGCCGATCATGACGATGGCTTCGGTCTCAGGATCGTTCTCGAAGGCTTCGAGCGCATCGATGTGTGTGGTTCCGATGACCGGGTCACCACCGATTCCGATGGCAGTGGAGAAGCCGAGGTCACGCAGTTCGTACATCATCTGGTAGGTCAGCGTGCCGGACTTGGAGACCAGTCCGAGCTTGCCCTTCTTGGTGATGTTGGCAGGGATGATGCCTGCCAGCGATGCCTCTGGCGAGATGATGCCCGGGCAGTTGGGTCCGATGATGCGGGTCGCATTGCCTGCGGCCTGAGCGCGTGCCCAGACTTCGGCGGCGTCCTGGACCGGGATGCCCTCGGTGATGATGACGAGCAGACCGATCTTGGCGTCAACGGCTTCGATGGCCGCATCCTTGGAGAATGCAGGCGGCACGAAGGCCACGGAGACGTCGGCACCGGTGGCTTCCATCGCCTCGGCGACAGATCCGAAGACCGGCAGCTCAACTTCGTTGCCGTCTTTGTCGTTGTGCTTGACGGTGGTGCCGGCCTTGCGGGCGTTGACACCGCCGACGACGTTGGATCCTGCTGCGAGCATGCGCGCAGTGTGCTTGGTTCCTTCGCCGCCAGTGATGCCCTGGACGATGATCTTCGAATCGGAATTCAGGAAGATAGACATTTGTGTAAAGACCTTTCCTTACTTGGCAGCAGCCAGTTCGGCGGCCTTATCGGCTCCACCGTCCATGGTGTCGGTCAGAGTGACGAGTGGGTTCGCGGCTTCCTTGAGGATCGCACGTCCTTCTTCGACGTTGTTTCCGTCGAGGCGGACGACGAGCGGCTTGGTGGCCTGGTCGCCGAGGATCTCGAGGGCCTTGACGATGCCGTCGGCCACTGCGTCACAGGCGGTGATTCCGCCGAAGACGTTGACGAAGACTGACTTGACCTGCTCGTCGCCGAGGATGACCTCGAGACCGTTGGCCATCACCTCAGCAGAGGCTCCGCCTCCGATGTCGAGGAAGTTGGCAGGCTTGACGTTGCTGTGCTTCTCACCGGCGTAGGCGACGACGTCGAGGGTCGACATGACGAGTCCGGCACCGTTTCCGATGATTCCGACTTCGCCGTCGAGCTTGACGTAGTTGAGGTCGAGCTTCTTGGCCTTGAGCTCGAGTGGGTTCTCTGCGCTGTCGTCGCGCAGCTCCTCGTGCTCAGGCTGGCGGAAGTCGGCGTTCTCATCGAGAGACACCTTTCCGTCGAGCGCGATGATGTCACCGGCACCGGTCTTGACCAGCGGGTTGACCTCAACGAGGGATGCGTCTTCCTTCTCGAAGACGGTCCACAGGGACATCAGCACGGGGGCCACCTTAGCGGCGGTCTCCGCGTCGAAGCCTGCTTCCTTGGCGATCTCTTCGGCCTTCGCAGCATCGATTCCGTCGATGGCAGAGACTGGTATCTTGGCGAGAGCTTCCGGACGTTCCTCGGCGAGCTGCTCGATCTCCACTCCGCCTTCCTTGGAGCACATGGCCAAGTAGGTGCGGTTGGACCGATCGAGGAGAACCGAGAAGTAGTACTCTTCAGCAATGTCTGCGCCTTCGGCGATCATCACCTTTTCGGTGATGTGGCCCTTGATGTCGAGACCCAGGATGTCCTTGGCGCGAGCTTCGGCTTCTTCAGGATTCTTCGCAACTTTGACGCCGCCGGCCTTGCCGCGGCCGCCCATCTTGACCTGAGACTTGACGACGACTACTCCGCCGCCGAGTTCTTCGGCTGCCTTCTTCGCTGCTTCTGGTGTCGTCGCGACCTGAGCCTTGAGCACGGGCACTCCGTGCTTCTCAAACAGGTCACGTGCTTGATACTCGAAAAGATCCACGTGTATTCCTTCGTTTCTACTGCCGGGTCTTTTGGCCCCGCAGGTGCGTTGACGGATGCAACAACCATGACCACTTTATTCCCAAGTGGCCCCGTCCATCCAAACGTGCAGGCCAAATCAGCCGATGAGTAAGAAATATCTCGGTAAAAAGTATCTTTGGCGCAAAGAATCTTGATCTGGACGTAAAATCGGAACATGGACGAGGTTGATCGGATTGTCGCGGCATGGCGCCACGAGCGCCCGGATCTCGACGTGTCTCCAATGGAGATACTCTCCCGCGTCTCACGGCTGGCCCGCCAACTGGATTTGGCACGGAAGTCCAGCTTCAGCGACTACGACATCGAGGGGTGGGCCTTCGACGTGCTCTCCGCTCTGCGCCGTTCCGGTGAGCCCTATCAGCTCTCCCCCTCAACTCTGCTGCAGGAGACACTGGTCACCAGCGGCACTATGACCAACCGCATCGATCGACTCGTCACCGCCGGCTGGGTCGAACGACTGCCAGACCCCGGAGATCGCCGAGGTGTGCTCGTGCGGTTGACGGCCGATGGCCGCGCCACGGTCGACTCCGCTCTTGCCGACCTCCTGGTCAAGGAGCGTGAGATCCTCAGCGATCTGACCCCGGCAGGACGTCGCAAGCTCGCCTCACTGCTGCGGCAGCTCTCGACCGGATTCGACGCCGACGAGAGCTGAGTCCCAGTCACAGGGCGAACTCGGGCAGACGCCGCAGACCGTAGGAAGAGTTCAATGACGAACGAGAAGGAGATGTCATGACCGACGCGAACCTCACCGACTGGACCGGGGTCAATCCACCTCGGCGAGAGACGATCCACGGGCGCTATGTCGACCTCGAGCCCCTCGACCCTAGGCTGCATTCGGATTCGCTCTTCGCAGCAGCCTCGGCGGACGGATCGGATGAGCGTTTCCGGTACCTGCCGCAGATGCCGCAGACAGCACGTGAGGACTTCGACGAGTGGATTCACACAACGTCCGAATCGCCCGATCCGCTGTTCTTCGCCGTGGTCGACCGCAGCACCGGGCGGGCCGAGGGGCGACAGGCGCTGATGCGCATCGATGCACACAACGGCGTCATCGAGATCGGCAACATCCTGTGGGGACCGGCCCTGTCGCGGACTCGAGGAGCCACCGAGGCGTTCTTCCTCTTCGCCGACCTTGCCTTCGCCAGTGGGTACAGGCGCTTCGAATGGAAGTGCGACAACGACAATGCGCCGTCGAAGAAGGCAGCGATGCGTTTCGGCTTCACCTTCGAAGGTCTGTTCCGACAGCACCTCGTCATCAAGGGCCTCAACCGCGACACCGCATGGTTCTCCATCATCGACACCGAATGGCCCAGTCTGCGCGCAGCCTATGTGCAGTGGCTCGATGAGGACAACTTCGACGAAGCCGGAGAGCAGAAGGTGCGCCTGAGCGATCTCATGCCGAACCGAGCACAGTAGACAGCAGACAACGCACGAGCCCGATGCGAGCCGAGCAATTCGGCCCCAGCAATCCGTCCCCAGCAATCGGGCCCAGGCCAGCGCGTCCACCGGTGCGAGCTCGGCCTCTCGGACTAGGCTGGAAGGCGAGACCGGACCCCTGGTCCGGCACCGCCACGACGACCACCTCACGAGGAACCATGCGAATTCGCTCTCTTGCCCTCCTGACCACCGCCGCAGTGCTGGCCACGATGACAGCCTGCGTTCCCACCTCGGAGGAGACCCGCCCCGAACCGCGACCCTCCGTCAGCGAGGAGGAGGTCACTCCGGTCGAGACCCCCGATGACGCCCCGAAGGTCTCCATCGTCGATTCCTCTCCCGGGGGCGCGAAGGACGCTGATCCCCTGTGGCAGGGTCTCGCCGAGGCGGCCGCGAACAAGTCCGAGGCCTACCTCAAGGTCTACGTCCACACCGGCAACCCCGACGTTCCCGATTCGGGTGAGGCCACCATCACCGCCGACACCCCGGACAGTGTCAGTGTCACCGTCGATGCCGAGAGCGTCGACACCGAGAAATCACCATTCCTGCTCATCCATGGAACCTTCACCGTTGAGGAGATCGGCGGATCCGCGTACACCCTGAAGGCGAAGAACTCCGATGACATTCCGGAGCTCGATCCGAAGGGCCCCGATGATGAGGCTCGCTGCACCGCCGAGGACGCTCAGGACCGAATCTCGCTGGCCGCACAGGATCTGGCCGATGATCCCGATAAGCGTGAGGACTTCCGTCAGCAGTGGGGCGCCTCTCCTCAGGTCTGGTGGGGCATCCAGAAGACCGCAGCCAGCCTCAACCAAGAGGGTGGAGTCGCCGGTGACTTCCTCACCGAGGCCTGCGGCGAGTACCTTCAGCAGTAAGCCACACACCTCGAATCTCGTAAGAGAGGTCAACACCCCATGAGGATCGCGATCGTCGGAGCCGGCATCGGCGGACTTTCAGCCGGTGTCGGCCTGCAACGGGCCGGGGCACAGGTCACCGTCCTCGAAAGGGCCGCCGAGGTGCGTGCCGGTGGTTCGGGCCTGTCCATTTTCGCCAATGGGCTCAGGGCCCTCGAAACACTGGGCCTCGGCCCTCAGTTCGCAGCGATCACTGACAGGAAGGCAGAGTCCTTCGCTGCGGGCCAACGACGCCCCGACGGACGCTGGATCGCACGCCTTCCCACCGACAGCGTCGGAGAGCTGCGGATCGTCGACCGAGCCGACCTGCATCAGATACTGCTCGATGCCCTCGATGAGGGAACCGTGCGCACCAACGCTTCGGTCACCTCGGCGAGCATCGATGGCACTGTGACGATCGGCCAGGATGCCCCGGAGGAATTCGATCTCGTCATCGGTGCCGATGGTCTCAACAGCCAGGTCAGGGAAGCAGTGGAGCCTGGAATCGGACCTCGCTATTCGGGATATTCGTGTTGGCGTGGAATCACCGAACGCCCGGTCGACCTCGATGGAGCCGCTGGCGAGACCGTGGGGCGGGGCCTACGCTTCGGCATCGCTCCGCTCAAGGACGGGCGCGTGTACTGGTTCGCGGTGGCGAACATGCCCCAGCACGCGAGTTTCGCCGATGAGAAAGCGACAGTGCGGGACCTGTTCACTGGCTGGCATCCACCGATCGGCGAACTCATTGCAGCGACACCTGCAAAGCGCTTTCGGCGGACCGCGATTTCAGACCTCGCCGCTCCCCTGCCGATCTACCACCGGGGACGCGTCGTCCTCCTCGGCGACGCCGCCCATGCGATGACCCCGAATCTGGGTCAGGGCGGCGGTCAGGCCCTCGAGGACGCAGCGACACTGACCGCGCTGCTGGCACCGGTCATCGCGGACTCGACCAACTCGGCGACTGCGACTGACTCGCCGGAGCAGACGGGCCCAGTGGATTCCGCACACGCGAACCCGACCGACTCTGCAGCAGAAGTTGAGGTTCAACTGCGACGTTACGATCGGCTGCGGAGGAAACGCACTCAGTCGATCGCAGCGAAGTCGCGAACTCTCGGTGCCGTCTTCCAGATGCAGTCCCCGCTGCTGGCAGGGATTCGCGATGCGATCTTCACCGCTGTGCCCTCGAAATTGACTGCCGCTCAGGCTGCCAGTGTGCAGAAATGGGAACCCCCGGGAGGTATGACCCGCTGACCGCTGACGCGAGGGCCTCAGCCCTCTAGCGTCTGGTCAGCCTTCGAGTGCCCGATTGTAGGCGTCGACGACCGAAGGGAGGAAATACCCCAGAAGCACAGCGAGTGCCGTGACCAGACAGGCCAGCCCGAGCCACAAAGATCCGGCGATGACGCTGAAGGCGAAGACGATGACGAGCAGTTCGAAGGCGATCGCCGCCGGCCGGGCCCAGCGATGCAGTTTCCATGATCCGCGCGCCGCAGCGGCCACGCCGGCAGCAAAGATGAGGAACATGACGGCCAGCCCCAGCAGCGAACCTGCAAGAGCACCTGCACTGAGAGCGGTGAGGATGAATGACAGGGCGGACCCGAGGAGGGCCAGCACCTGAATCCCGAGAACCACAACGACCACCAGCATCGCTCGTGGGGTGGGAACACCGTGACCGTCAGGCTCGGCCGAGCCACCCGACGGCGAGGAGCCGCCGGGTGTGTTCGAACTCCTGTCCCGCGAACTCAAATATTCACCCGGGCGAACCCTGGGATGAGGATCTCGTCGAGCATGCGCTCGCGCACATCAAGGGGCAGGAACGCTGCGGTGACCGCATTGACGGTGGCCCATTCGAGGTCGGTCTGGGTCCAGCCGGCCTCGTCGACGAGCAGACGCATCTCACGCGTGACCGACGTCGCTGACATCAGCCGGTTGTCCGGGTTGATGGTGACAGCGAAGCCCAGATCTTTGAGTCCGGTGATCGGGTGGGAGGCGATGGTGCCGCCGATGTCGGTCTGCAGATTCGAACTGGGGCACAGCTCGAGCGGAATCTGCTGATCGAGAACCCAAGCAGCCAGGCTGCCCAGCTGACCTTCGCCTTCGACGATGTCCATGTCCTCGACGATGCGGGCACCGTGGCCGATGCGCTGGGCATGGCAGATGGTGAGAGCTTCGTGGATCGAGTCCTTGCCGGCAGCCTCACCGGCGTGGATCGTCACGGGCACATAGGCCTGGTGGAGTGCGTTGAACGCGGACAGGTGCGCCGAGGGCGGGAAGCCGTTCTCCGGACCGGCGATGTCGAAGCCGACGACTCCGGATTCGGATCCCTTCTCGCGGTGCCTGATGGCCAGTTCTGCGATGGCCATGGAATTGTCCGCCTGGCGCATGGCTGTGATGATCTGACCGACGCGGATGAACTTGCCGTCCGAGGATGCCTCGATGACTCCGGCTTCGAGTCCTTCCTGAACGGCTTCGACGACCTCGTCGAGTTCGAGTCCGCCTTCCAGGTGCTGCTCCGGAGCCCAGCGGGCCTCAGCGTAGAACACGCCGTCGGTGACCTGGTCGAGGACCCATTCCTTGGCCACCCGCATCAGGCCCTCTCGACTCTGCATCACGGCAGCCGTGTGAGAGAAGGTCTCGAGATAGCGGACCAGATCACCGGAGCTCGCGGAGTCGTGGTACCACTTGGCCAGCGCATCCGGTTCGGTGGCGGGCAGTTCGTGGCCGACAGAGGCAGCCAGTTCGATCAGCGTGGCGGGGCGCAGGCCACCGTCGAGGTGATCATGGAGGGAGACTTTGGGCAACTGCAGGATCGGGTCGTCTGCTGCGACTCCGGCGGGATTATTCAACACCCGCACAGCTTATCGGATCAGCGTGGAAGAACGATGTGCGAAACATGCCCCGCCGTCGATGTCACCGCCGTCGGTGCCTCACCCCGTGCTCAGGACTTCCTTGGATCGATGTCCCCGCTCTTGATCCGCTCCCGCAGATCGGCGATGCTGCGCCCTGCGTCGGACGTCTGGCTGAGGAAACCGTCCTCGGCGGCGATCCTCACACCGCCGTTGTCGATCGTGCCCTTGTATCGGCGGTCGGCAACAAGGAATCCACCCATCTCGGTGGGATCCTCCTTCGACGCTTCGGCAACCTCGTCGGGATTCTTGCTCTGCGGCCATTCGGGGAACATGCTCCGCAGACCCCTGCGGATGTTGGGTTCGATGGTCGCGATGATCGTGTCATTGAAGGCCCCCGGTGCTCCATACCAGATGACCTTCGGCAGAATCGGGTCTTCGCCCTTGTCTTCCGGCTTCGGCTCTTCGGTGGTCAGAGCCTGCTGCTTCTCTGTGGCCGCGGTGACCACTCCCATCGCAGCCGCCGGCCCGAAGGGGACGACGACATCGACGTCCGAATCATGGGCTGCGTCGAAGTAGGCCTTCCCCGCATCGCTGGTGTCGGCCACGGTCCGATCATCGACCGCTTCCTCCCGGAAGGACTTCACGTGCTCGACATCCTCATCGGCTTCGTCGTTGTAGAGGTCGACGCCGGCATCGAAGGCGTCGAGAATCTTCTCCGCCTGTGGGAACCCTCGTGACACGACCGTGGCGACCTCACCCGATTCACTCGCTGTGGCCGCAATGTACCCGGCGATGAAGGCCGGCGGCACGAGGTCGAAGTCAATGCTGAGCACATTGTCCGGGAAGTCATCGTGACCACTGGCCACGCCCAGGTAGAGGCCCTTGGAGTGGGCTCTGGCCTGGTCTGCCAGTTCGTCGGCACCCCCGGGCCCGAGCACTGTCGTCAGCGCGCAGTCCTTATCGTTCATCCTCTTCAGAGCCTCCGAGGTGGCCGATGAGTTGGTCACCCGCTGGCTCGATGTCGCGGAGAACAGTCCCTGAGACCGTGCCAGCTCCGTCTCTGCCAGGGTCAGTGCCCCTGCAGAGTGATCGTCGAATCCAGCCGGGGCCGAGATCATGCAACCGAGTGTTTCGTCCTCGACGGGTTCGGGGGTCGACATCGAACAGGCGCTCAGGGCCACCAGGCTCAACGCACCGACGCCGGCACCCAGCACCGTGCTCATGACCTTTGCTCTCATGTCTCCAAGATTATCGGTTCTGTCTGAGTCCCCGGTGGAGCATCAGTTCCGCTCGAGGACCTTCAGCGCGGTGGCGGTGAATATGCGGGCGGCGATCTCGACGCTGTCTTCGTCGATGAGCAGGTCGCCCTGGTGGATGTCGTACGTCGTGCCGCCGGGGGTGCGGGTGCCCATGCGCACCAGGGCCCCGGGACAGTGCGTGAGGTACCAGGCGAAGTCCTCTCCACCCATGGACTGCGGGGTCAGTTGGACGGAGTTCTCGCCGAGCTCTCCGCGGACTGCGGACTCGATGAGCGCGACCTGGTCTTCGGTGTTGACCACCGGCGGAACACCTCGGCGATGGTCGAGGTCGACGGTGACCCCGTACGGACCGGCGATGCGCTCGACCAGCTCCGGAAGCACCTCGGCGACCTGGTTCCAGCCGTCGACGTCGAGGCAGCGCAGGGTTCCCCGCAGGATCCCCTCGCTGGGGACGACATTGGCTGCGTGACCGGCGCTGATCTCGCCCCACACGAGGGAGATCGCATGGCGCGGGTCGATGAGTCTGCCCAGCGTCGAGGGCAGATCGGTAGCGAGTTTGCCCAACGCGTAGACGAGGTCTTCGGTCAGGTGGGGCCGTGAGGTGTGTCCGCCGTGGCCCGAGAGACGGATGATGACGGTATCGCCGGCCGCGGTGATGGCGCCGATGCGCGAGCCGATCCGTCCGACGTCGACATTGGGATCGCAGTGGAGTGCGTAGACCTCGGGGACGTCGTCGAGGACGCCCTGGGAGATGACGCGCAGCGCGCCGCCAGGGGTGACTTCCTCGCCGGGTTGGAAGATGAGTCGGACTCGCCCGCCGAGCCCGCCGGGTGTGGACTCGTGGAGCTGCTGCAAGGCGATGGCTGCGCCGACGAGTCCGGTCAGGTGCACGTCGTGGCCGCAGGCGTGTGCCGCACCGGGCACCGTCGAGGCGAAGTCCTCGTCGATGAGGTCATCGATGGGCAGCGCGTCGATGTCGGCTCGCAGCCCCAGGGCGATCGGACCCTCTCCGACCTCGCAGACGACGCCTGTGCCCTCGAGTCGCCGAGGTGCCAGACCGGCTGCCTCAAGACGGGCGACGATCTTGTCCGTGGTGTCGAACTCCTGGAAGGACAGTTCCGGGTGCGCATGGATGTCGCGGCGGAAATCGATGAGTTCTGCACCGATCTCAGCAATTGTCGAGCTGATCACGTCTGGTCCTTCTGGGAGCGCGACGCCGCCTGGGCGCGGTTCGGATATCTGAGACATTGACTGCAATGCTAAGCACTCAGCGTCACATTTGGGCGCACTGCGACCAATTTCGACATACTCCGCCTGCAGCTCCAGTCCCGGAGACTGAATGAGCTCCAGTCCCGGAGACGGCTTCGGAGACCAAATTCAGCGCTTGTCTAGAGCAGGTCGTCGAGGCCGCGCTCACCGGCGGCCGAGACTGCCTTCTTCACATCCTGGGCGTGGGAGCGGGAGGTGATGAGCAGGACGTCCTCAGTGTCGACGACGACGAGGTCGTCGAGGCCGACGATCGCGACCGTGCGCGGCTTCTCGGACTCGGAGAAGACGACCCCTGAGGCGTCGATCTCGAGGAGGTCGCAGTTCTGACCGATCGAGATGACCCCCGCGGGCTCACCGGGCACCGGCTGGCGCAAGCGGGCCACGGAGTCGAAGTCGCCGACGTCGTCCCAACCGAAGTCACCGGGGATGACGATGACACGGCCGGCCGCGGCAGCCGGCTCGGCGACGACGTAATCGATGGCGCGCTTCTCCAAACCGGGCCACACTTCGGCAAGCACCTGCGCCTGAGCATCCGAGCCCCACGTTGCCGCAATCCGCGACAGACCTGCGTACAGGGTCGGATCCTCGGTCTCGAGGACCTCGAGGAGGGCTGCGGCCCGGGCGATGAACATGCCGGCGTTCCAGCGGTAGCGACCGGAGTTGACGTAGGCGCGGGCCGTGCTCGCAGCCGGCTTCTCGGCGAAGGCCATGGCGCGCCTGGCAGTCGGTGCGCCGTCAAGGCCCAGCAGCTCACCGGTCTCGATGTAGCCGTAGGCGGTGGCTGGATTGCGGGGCATGATGCCGATGGTGACGATGTCACCGGTTTCAGCGGCAACGCAGGCCTGATCGATGACGAGCCGGAATTCGTCGACGTTGGTGATCGAATGGTCAGCGGAGAACGAGCCGACGATCGCGTCCGGGTCCTCCTTGGCGATGAGCATCGTCGCGAGACCGATCGCGGCCGCGGAGTCCTTCGGGGACGGCTCTGCGAGGATCTGGCGCACCGCTATCTCGGGAAGCTGCTCGGCGACCTGATCACGGTGGCTCTCCCCCGTCACGACCCACACGTTCTCGGGTCCGACGAGCGGTGCGACACGATCCCAGGTGGACTGGATCAGGCTCCGACCCGTGCCCAACACGTCGTGGAGGAACTTCGGCGATGCCTTGCGTGAGAGCGGCCAGAGCCGGGTTCCGGATCCCCCGGCAGGGATGATGGCGTGGAAGTGTGTGTTCACACCATCAGTGTCTCAAAGTTCGGGCACTCTCTGACCGATGTTGTCCGCCGTGTCGGGGTGAGGAGAACCGTAACCGGATTGGCCGAAACCCGGAAAGGGTCCCGACTCACCAGGTCAGCTCGGCGGTTAGAATAGTTAGCACACAAGGTTGTGATGTAATCGAATTTCGTCGTATCCGAGAATGACGGCTGTGAGGGAACTGCCAGGAACTTAATGTGATCCACCACGCTCACGCGTGGCTCGACTGGCAACCAGGCGGCGTTCGGCGTAGTTTCTTGATGTACACAGTCGATTAATCCAAGATGGAGGATGCTCCGTGGCCAAAGCGTCTACGGGCACTCTGTACCGAGGAAATGAAGGAATGTGGTCCTGGGTCGCGCATCGCGTCACAGGCGTCGGAATCTTCTTCTTTCTGTTGGTCCACGTGCTCGATACTGCACTCGTTCGCGTCTCACCCGAGGCCTACAATGCCGTGATCGGAACCTATAAGACACCGGTCATGGCCATCGGCGAGATCGCACTCGTTGCCGCAATCGCATTCCATGCGTTCAACGGCCTTCGCGTCATTCTCGTCGACTTCTCGAAGAGCGGACCGAAGAATCAGAAGAAGCTGTTCTGGGGAGTCATCGTCGTATGGCTCATCATTATGATCGCCTTCATCCCCCGCCAGCTGATGCACACGTTCGGAGGATGACATGAGCACAACATCGATCCCGGCTCCGCGCACCGGCTACTCGCGCCACAAATCAACACGTTCGAAGTTCGAGATGTTCGCATGGCTGTTCATGCGCATCTCCGGCGTCGTCCTCGTCATCCTCATCTTCGGTCACCTCTTCGTGAACCTGTGGGCCGGAGAAGGCGTCCAGGCCATCGACTTCGGGTTCGTGGCCGGCAAATGGGCCAGCCCGTTCTGGCAGATCTGGGATCTGCTGATGCTGTGGCTGGCAATGCTGCACGGCACCAACGGTCTGCGCACCATCATCATGGACTATGCCGAGAAGCCAGGCACCCGCATGGCGCTCCAGGTGATCCTCTACATCGCCTCGATCATCGTCATCGTGCTCGGCACGCTCGTCATCTTCACATTCGATCCCTGCCCGGCCGGAGCCGACCCCGCATTGCTGGCGTCGTTCTGCTCGGCCGCATAGAAGGAGAAACATGCAGGTACATCAATACGACGTCATCATCGTCGGTGCCGGTGGCGCCGGGATGCGTGCAGCGATCGAATCGGGCCAGCGTGCCCGAACCGCAGTCCTGACCAAGCTCTACCCCACACGTTCGCACACCGGTGCGGCCCAGGGCGGCATGTGCGCCGCACTGGCGAATGTGGAAGAGGACAACTGGGAATGGCACACCTTCGACACCGTCAAGGGCGGTGACTACCTGGTCGACCAGGATGCCGCCGAGGTGATGGCCAAGGAAGCCATCGACGCCGTCCTCGATCTCGAGAAGATGGGGCTGCCCTTCAACAGGACGCCCGAAGGCAAGATCGATCAGCGTCGCTTCGGTGGTCACACCCGTGACCACGGCAAGTCCCCGGTCCGTCGCTCCTGCTACGCAGCCGACCGCACCGGTCACATGATCCTCCAGACTCTGTACCAGAACTGCGTCAAGCACGGCGTCGAGTTCTACAACGAGTTCTACGTCCTCGACCTGGCCATGACCGAGGTCGACGGAGTCCGCCGTCCGGCGGGCGTCGTCGCCTACGAACTGGCCACCGGCGAGGTCCACCTGTTCCAGGCCAAGTCGGTCGTCTTCGCAACCGGCGGCGTGGGCAAGGTCTTCAAGACCACGTCGAACGCCCACACCCTGACCGGTGACGGCATGGCCGTGGCCTACAACCGGGGCATCCCGCTCGAGGACATGGAGTTCTTCCAGTTCCACCCGACCGGCCTGGCCGGCTTGGGCATCCTGCTCTCCGAGGCAGCCCGTGGTGAGGGCGCGATCCTGCGCAACTCCGACGGTGAGCGCTTCATGGAACGCTACGCCCCGACGATCAAGGACCTCGCTCCTCGTGACATCGTCGCCCGGTCCATGGCCAATGAGGTGCGCGAAGGCCGCGGCTGCGGTCCGAACAAGGACTACGTCCTGCTCGACCTCACGCACCTCGAGCCCGCACACATCGATGCGAAGCTGCCCGACATCACCGAGTTCGCCCGCACCTACCTCGGTGTGGAGCCCTACACAGAGCCGGTGCCGGTCTTCCCGACCGCGCACTACGCCATGGGCGGCATTCCGACCAACATCGGCGCCGAGGTGCTCGCGGACAACGACAACGTCATTCCCGGCCTCTACGCCGCCGGTGAGGTTGCCTGCGTGTCCGTGCACGGTTCGAATCGTCTGGGCACGAACTCGTTGCTCGACATCAACGTCTTCGGCAAGCGCGCCGGCATCGCCGCCGCGGAATACTCGAAGACAGCCGACTTCGTCGAACTGCCCGAGGGTGCCGAGGGCGACACCGTCGCACTTCTCGAGAAGATGCGCACCTCGGACGGCACCGAACGCATCGGTGCCATCCGCAAGGATCTGCAGGAGCTCATGGACGCCAACGTCCAGGTCTTCCGCACCGATGAGACCCTGCGCGAAGCGCTCGACGAGATCGCGAAACTGCGTGAACGTTATAACAACGTCGGCATTCAGGACCGCGGCAAGCGCTTCAACCTCGACCTCCTCGAGGCCGTCGAGCTGAACTTCCTGCTCGAACTCGCCGAGGTCATCTCCGTCGCCGCCATCCACCGTAAGGAATCACGCGGTGGGCACTTCCGAGAGGACTTCCCGGATCGTGACGACGAAGGATTCATGCATCACACGATGACGTACCTCGATCCTGATTCCGAGACCGACGGCATCAAGGGCATGCGTCTTGAGACGAAGCCCGTCATCGTCACCCGTTACCAGCCGATGGAGCGTAAGTACTGATGAGCACCGATACCTCAACCGAAACCCCGGAGCCGGCGTCGAAGATCGACCTGCCCGACCATGTGGCAGGCGACAGCGGTTCGATCCCGTCGTTCGACTGCACCTTCCAGATCGCACGCTTCGATCCCGAACAGGACGAAGAGGCGCACTGGGAGGAGTACAAGGTCACCATGTACGGCACCGACCGTGTCCTGGACGCCCTGCACAAGATCAAGTGGGAGGAGGACGGCTCGCTGTCCTTCCGCCGTTCCTGTGCCCACGGCGTGTGCGGCTCCGATGCCATGCGCATCAACGGCCGTAACCGTCTGGCCTGCAAGACCCTGCTGAAGGATCTTGACACGTCCAAGACGATCACCGTCGAGGCGATCAAGGGTCTGCCTCTGGAGAAGGACCTCATCGTCGACATGGAGCCCTTCTTCCAGTCCTACCGTGAGGTCATGCCGTTCCTCATCACGTCCGGTCACGAGCCGACGCGTGAGCGTCTGCAGTCGGCCGAGCAGCGTGAGGCATTCGATGACACCACCAAGTGCATTCTCTGCGCCGCATGCACCTCGTCGTGCCCCGTGTTCTGGACCGATGGCCAGTACTTCGGCCCAGCTGCCATCGTCAACGCGCACCGTTTCATCTTCGATTCGCGTGACGAAGGCGGAGACATGCGCCTGGAGATCCTCAACGACAAGGAAGGCGTGTGGCGCTGCCGCACCACCTTCAACTGCACCGAGGCCTGCCCTCGTGGCATCGAAATCACCAAGGCCATCGCCGAGGTGAAGCAGGCAGTCCTGCAGCGCGCATTCTGATCTGAACATCTGAATCGCCGAGGCGGTCGTGCACTTTTCGTGCACGACCGCCTTTCGCGTCCTCGCGGGGGTTGAGTGGTGTGCGCGCCCTGGGAGGGTGTGTGCGCACTGGGGGTGTGCGTGTGGGCGCCTGGGTGAGTTGGCCAGCCTGAGTCAGATCAGACAGGTTTGAACCAGCTCAGTCTGACTTCGACTGTCGAAATGTTGTGCTCAATCGCACGAGAGTCCCTGAGGACGACTGCTCCTTCAACGTCGTAGACTTGTACGCATGCTTTCTACCCGCTCTTCCTCTGCGTCGCTGACGACAACTGCCTCGCATTCGTTCGGCGTGGGAGTGCGCCTCATCGTCAGCGCCATCCTCGCATTGCTGCTGATCGGGGCCCAGCTGGTCCTCTCCCCCGGCACCTCGCACGGTGTGGGCCAACCGGGTGAGAAGCAGGAGAAGGTCTACGAATCGCCGGCCGACCTCGGCGATGGGGCGAAGCCGCCGCAGCCGGTGGGCACGTCGTGGCTGGTGGGAGACCTCGACACGGGAGAAGTTCAGGCGGCGCACGATATCGACAAGAAGCACGCACCCGCCTCGACGATCAAGCTCCTGACCGCTCTGGCTCTTGTCGACGTGCTCGACGATCCCAAACAGAAGGTCGAGGCAGAGTTCGAGGACATGGAGATCGACGGCACCAAGGTCGGTCTCATGCAGAAGAACGAATACACTGTCGATCTGCTCTTCCACGCGATGCTGATGTCGAGTGCCAATGATGCCGCGAACGCCCTCGGTCGGGCCGCCGGCGGCCAGGAGAAGGCCGTGGCGCTCATGAACGAGAAGGCCGAAGAGCTGGGTATGACGAACACTCATGCAGCCAACACCTCAGGCCTCGACGACGCGAATCAGCACATGACGGCTTCAGACATGATGAAGCTGGCATGGGCGGTGTGCGAGAACGACTACCTGATGGACGTCATCAGCACCGAGACGTACAAATTCCCGGGCGGCAAGAACCCTGATACCAAGGAGAAGTTCAAGGGCTACGAGATTCAGAACCACACGAAGATCGTCGGTCAGGTCGACGGAGGGTTGGGCCTGAAGAACGGATTCACCCGCCAAGCCAAGGGCGCCTATATCGCCGTTGCCGAACGCGACGGCCACCGTGTGGTTTCGACGATGCTCGGCATCGACAACAACTCCCGCCAGGCCGCGGTCGACCTGCTCGAATGGGACTTCGCCCAGAAGGACCCGAAGTCCCTTCAGACAGTCCCTGTCGGCGAGTCGATGACGCCGAGTGCTGATGCGACTGCCTCGGAGAGCGGCAGTGATGCCGGCGGCGCCGACGCCGCTTCGCTCGGGACCGAGATTGACTCAGGCGATGGTGCAGAGGCGACTGAGTCCAAGGCCTCGGCGAAGATCCTCGGCGCCTCCAATGAAACGCTGCTCCCCGTCGGAATGCTGGTCGTTGCGGCGGCGCTTCTGATCACCGCCCTCATCATCTTGCTGAGTCTGCGTCGGGGCAAGACCTTCCGCTGATCAACCACTGTTTTGACTTATCGTTTCCGATGCGGTTAAGCTGATGTCTTGCGTTCGAAGTCGTCCGGCTTCATTGAACGATCTGATCCGCTGAGCACGATGACACGTCGCTCATGAGCGAGAAATCAGATCCAGGTTCGACATTGCAAATGATTCGCCACGGACACTGTCTCACTTCGAATCGCAGATCCCCCACCGTGAAGGATCAACCCACACCACGGTGACATTTCAGCAGGCCAGCATCCGATTCGCTCCGGTACTCGGCCAGCACCTCGGCGACTGCCCCGTCGCCACCACGAAAACAATGAGAACGGTATGCGTTGATGCATGCCGTTCGACGAAGTAGCTAAGAAAGGAGGGAACGATGACTCAGTTCCCACAGTGGGTCCAGCGTGCCATTGAGCATGCAGGACTGATTGATCCTAAGATCAGCACCCGCAACGGCAAAGTCACGATCAGTGACATGACCGGCCGCGTCGTGCTGTTCACCGGTTCATCGCTGCGTGAGATCACGCCGCTGGCGGCCTGATCGCCGCCGTCTGTCAGGTTTTCCTTCGCACTGCTGGGTTTTAAGCAGAGCGAGAACCAAGACAGCCTGATCACTGCCCGACATGTCGCAGGTTTCACCTGCGACATGTCGGGCATTTCCATTTTCCGCCCACTGCCCCTCGCCCATGCCAGTCACGTACCATATGTGCCTTGTAGGGTGATAACTCCATGCACTCTGTCCGACATGAACTCTGTCCGAAAGGGCGACCATTGCAGCAGAACTCGCGACACCAGTTATCGCTTCTGGCC
Source organism: Brevibacterium antiquum (assembly GCF_016107655.1). Taxonomy (GTDB): domain Bacteria; phylum Actinomycetota; class Actinomycetes; order Actinomycetales; family Brevibacteriaceae; genus Brevibacterium; species Brevibacterium antiquum. The sequence goes on along the minus strand of NZ_JABASX010000005.1, from coordinate 132,161 downwards.
AGACGCCCCGAGGTCGTCACCGACATCCTGCAGGTCGTCAAGACGGTGATCGCGGCCACCGGCGCTTGGTGGCTGTCTGATAATGTCCTGAATTCCCAGATGCCGTTCCTGGCTCCGTGGGCGGCGCTGCTGACAGTCCATGCCACAGTCCACCGCTCGCTGTCTCGCGGAGCGCAGTCGACGATCGCCTCAACCCTCGGTGTTGCCTTGTCCTTCGTCATCGGCAACTACCTGGGGGTGAGCGTCTGGACTTTTGCTCTCGCGCTCCTGGTCGGCCTCACTGCTGCGCGGCTGCCGTGGATCCGCGATGAAGGTATTGCGATTGCAACAACCGGAATCTTCGTCCTCGGCAGCGGCTTCGACAGTCAGCAGCCCTTTCTCGGGGAGCGGATCCTGGAGCTCTGCATAGGCGTCGCCGTCGGCATCGTCGTCAACCTCCTGGTGATTCCGCCTCTGCGGGATCAGCAGGCAGCACGGTACGTCGACAGCATCAACCGGCGCATGGGTGACATGTTGGTCAACATGGCAGATGAACTGGATGACGACTGGGACACCGCCGAAGCCGATGATTGGTTCAAGGAGACCGAATCGATGAGCCACGAGTTGAATTCGGCATGGCAGTCGGTCAGATTCGCCCGTGAGAGCCAGAAGGCGAATCCGCGTGATCGCCTTCGCCGCAAGCGCATTCCATCGGACGAGGCTCAGGATTCCCAGATGTCTTCTGAAGATGCCAGCTATGAGAACATCCTGCAGCGCGTGGATGAAGGCATCTCCCATCTGCGCCATCTGACGCGAACCCTGCGCGAAGGCTCATATGAGAACGGCCAATGGGACACGCGGTTCCGTGAGCAATGGACCTCCGTCGTCCGGGATGCAGGACGGGCGATTGCCGACCCCGATGCGGAGGTCGAACCGATCTACCAGCGGCTCGAACAGCTGTCCGTGCGAATGGTCGAGGACAAGGGGCTCCCGGAGCGTTCTTGGCCCCTCTATGGGTCGCTGATCGCAAGCATGCAGCATATCGCTGTCATCGTCGACGACGTCGCGTCGGCACGATCGGCTCGCGAATCTGGCTGACGCTGGCCTCCTTCGCGAGGGCTTTATCCTCGCCACGTGACCAGAATCGATATTCGTGTTGGGGGCTCCTGTCACCGCTCATGAGCGCAGCAAGCGAGAGAGACAGACCGACAGAGTTTCACAGAAGGTAATGCGAGCAAGTTGAACGCCCCGACTGACGTTGGGTTAGTCGACCGTGAACGGACTCCTGCGACCCCTCCACAACTCACGTGTCGAACCACAGACGGAAGCCGCAGCTTGAACCTGTGCTTTGCGATTTTCCACCGGAGTGCCCCGTCCAAGGGATCCAAGATGCAGAAAAGCGGCCCACCCAAGCAATACCGCTCGGATGGGCCGCAGATCTAGGCGCGTTCGGCACTCAGCGACTCAGCAGATGACTCAGAAGTCCCAGTCGTCGTCTTCCGTGTTCTCGGCCTTGCCGATGACGTAGGACGAACCGGAGCCGGAGAAGAAGTCGTGGTTCTCGTCGCTGTTGGGCGAAAGAGCCGCGAGGATCGCGGGGTTGACCTCGGTGACCTCCTTCGGGAACATCGCTTCGTACCCGAGGTTCATCAGGGCCTTGTTGGCGTTGTAGTGGAGGAACATCTTGCAGTCCTCGGCCAGACCCACCGAGTCGTAGAGGTCATGGGTGTAAGCGACCTCGTTCTCGTAGAGCTCGAACATGAGGTTCATCGTGTAGTCCTTGAGCTCCTGCTTGCGCTCTTCAGACTGTGACTCCAGGCCCTTCTGGTACTTGTAGCCGATGTAGTAGCCGTGAACAGCCTCGTCGCGGATGATGAGGCGGATGAGGTCCGCCGTGTTCGTCAGCTTCGCATGTGCAGACCAGTACATGGGCAGGTAGAAGCCCGAGTAGAAGAGGAATGATTCCAGCAGTGTTGAGGCAACCTTGCGCTTGAGCGGGTCATCGCCTCGGTAGTAGCTGAGGATGATGTCAGCCTTGGACTGCAGATAGGTGTTCTCCCGCGACCAACGGAACGCCTCGTCGATCTCCTTCGTCGAGCACAGGGTCGAGAAGATCGAAGAATATGACTTCGCATGCACGCTCTCCATGAACGCGATGTTCGTCATCACGGCTTCCTCATGCGGGGTCACCGCATCGGGAATCAAGGAGATCGCACCCACGGTGCCCTGAATCGTATCGAGCAGTGTCAGACCGGTGAAGACGCGCATCGTCAACGTCTTCTCCTCCTCCGTGAGTGTCGCCCACGAGGGGATGTCGTTGCTCAGTGGCACCTTCTCAGGCAGCCAGAAGTTTCCGGTGAGGCGATCCCAGACGTCATCATCGACGGGATCGATGACACGGTTCCAGTTGATGGCGTCGACATGCGACGCCAAAGTCAGGTTCTCCAACGTTTCCATCTCTCTTCCAAGTTGCAGGTACGCCGTGCGTACGTGTGGTCTGCCCAGCAGACTGAGAATGCTTTCTGCCCAGTTCCGCGAGTTGTGCGGACTCCGGTCCGCACAACTCGCGGACTCCGGGTCATGGGTTCAGCGGGCCGGTTCCACCGACCCGCTGAACTCATTGGTCACAGCATGCAGGATACGCAGCCATCGACCTCGGTGCCCTCCAGGGCGAGCTGGCGCAACCGGATGTAGTAGATGGTCTTGATGCCCTTGCGCCACGCGTAGATCTGCGCCTTGTTGATGTCACGAGTCGTGGCGGTGTCCATGAAGAACAAGGTCAGCGACAGCCCCTGGTCCACGTGCTTCGTGGCCTCGGCGTAGGTGTCGATGATCTTCTCGTAGCCGATCTCGTAGGCATCCTGGTAGTACTTGAGGTTGTCATTGTCCATGAAGGGTGCCGGGTAGTACACACGCCCGATCTTGCCCTCCTTGCGAATCTCGACTTTCGAGGCCACAGGGTGGATCGATGACGTCGAGTTGTTGATGTAGGAGATCGATCCGGTGGGTGGAACGGCCTGCAGGTTCTGGTTGTAGATGCCGTGCTCGGCAACTGCAGCCTTGAGCTCACGCCAATCATCCTGAGTAGGGATATGCACGCCGGCTTCGGTGAACATCTCGGCCACACGCTGGGTGCGCGGTTCCCACGCTTCCTCGGTGTACTTGTCGAAGTATTCACCGGTTGCGTACTTCGACCTCTCGAATCCGGCGAAGGCAGCTTTACGTTCCTTCGCGATCTCCATCGACGCCCGCACACAGTGGTAGGCGACGGTGTAGAAATACATGTTCGTGAAGTCGAGACCCTCATCCGAACCGTAATAGATGTGCTCCCGGGCAAGGTAGCCGTGAAGGTTCATCTGGCCGAGCCCGATGGCATGCGACATGTCATTGCCGCGAGCAATCGAAGGAACCGACTGGATGTCAGAGGTCTCAGCGACAGCGGTCAGTCCGCGGATCGCGGTCTCGATGGTCCGCCCGAAGTTCTCGGAATCCATCGTCAGTGCGATGTTGAGGGAACCGAGGTTGCAGGAGATGTCCTTGCCGACGACGTCGTATCCGAGATCGGAGTCGTACTTACTGGGCTCGGAGACCTGAAGGATCTCCGAACACAGGTTCGACATGATGATCTTGCCGTCGATCGGGTTCGCCTTGTTCACCGTGTCTTCGAACATGACATACGGGTAACCGGACTCGAACTGGATCTCTGCCAAGGTCTGGAAGAACTCGCGTGCGTTGATCTTGTTCTTCTTGATAGCTGCGTTGTCGACCATCTCCTCGTACTTCTCTGTCACGTTGACGTCAGAGAAGGGCATGCCGTAGACGCGCTCGACGTCGTAGGGGCTGAAGAGGTACATGTCCTCGTTGCGTTTGGCCAATTCAAACGTGATGTCCGGAATGACGACGCCCAATGACAGAGTCTTGATCCGGATCTTCTCATCGGCGTTCTCACGCTTGGTGTCGAGGAACTTGTAGATGTCGGGGTGGTGAGCGTGCAGGTACACAGCTCCGGCGCCCTGTCGTGCACCCAGCTGGTTGGCGTAGGAGAAGGAGTCTTCGAGCAGCTTCATGACGGGGATGACACCCGAGGACTGGTTCTCGATCTTCTTGATCGGTGCACCGGACTCGCGGATATTTGTCAGGGCAAAGGCCACGCCGCCGCCGCGCTTCGACAGCTGCAGTGCGGAGTTGATGGAGCGGCCGATGGACTCCATATTGTCTTCGATGCGCAGCAGGAAGCAGGAGACGAGCTCGCCGCGCTGCTTCTTGCCCGCGTTGAGGAAAGTCGGGGTGGCCGGCTGGAAGCGGCCGTGGATGATCTCGTCGACGAGCTGCTTAGCCAGAATCTCGTCGCCGCGAGCGAGGAACAGTGCGACCATGACGACGCGATCTTCGAAGCGTTCGAGGTAGCGCTTTCCGTCGAAGGTCTTCAGCGTGTAGGAGGTGTAGAACTTGAAAGCACCGAGGAAGGTCTGGAACCGGAACTTAGCCGAATAGGCGTGCTTCGAAAGTTCTTCGATGAAGTCGAAGGAGTACTGATCGAGGACTTCGGGTTCGTAGTATTCCTTCTCGACGAGGTAGTCGAGCTTCTCCTTGAGGTCGTGGAAGAAGACGGTGTTGTTGTTGACATGCTGCAGGAAGTACTGCCTGGCAGCCTGTTTGTCACGCTCGAACTGGATCCGACCGTCCTGGTCATACAGATTCAGCATGGCGTTGAGCGCATGGTAGTCAAGATCCGTCTCTTCGCGGATGATGTCTTCTACATTGCGGTCTTCAGCGAGCTCGCGCACAGTTTGTCCAATCCTAAATTCACTGCTTCGACGTCCTCTGGGGTTCCGAGGAGTTCGACACGGTACAGCACGGGTACATTGCATTTCGCGGCCACTTTGCGTGCCGCGCGACAGTATTCTTCGCCGAAGTTCGTATTTCCGGCGCCGATGACGCCGACGAGGTGGCGGCGATTCGATTCGATGTTGAGGAACTTGATCACTTGCTTGGGGACGGCGCCTTTATTGGGGCCGGCTCCGTAGGTGGGAGTCACAAGGACGAACGGTTCGTCGATCGCCAGCGTCTCATCTTTTGTCAGCAGGGGAAGTCGGCGTGAGGGGTGCCGCAGCTTGCTGACGAATCGGTCGGTGTACTCAGAGCTGCTCGAGTAGTAGACCAGGAGCATGTCAGGCTACAACAGAAACCGAGGTCTGCTCTCCGGCCAGAGTGGCGATCTTGTCCGGACGGAAACCTGACCAGTGGTCGTTATCAGTGACAACGACGGGAGCCTGCATGTAGCCCATGGCCTTGACGACATCCAAGGCATTCTCATCGACACTGAGATCGACCGATTTGTACTTCAGCCCTTTGGCATCAAGCGCACGGTACGTAGCGTTGCACTGGACGCAAGCTGGCTTGGTGTACACGGTGATCATCGCGACTCCTCATTTCTGCACTTCGGCTTAGACTTCACGGTATTTCCACCGGGCTCATGACCTTGACAATGACGAATATCACGCAGATCATGCCCGAGTGCGACCACTAGATGTTGTGTTCGAGGTCGACTCTACCCCTATATCCAGTGTTACACCAGTGTTCTTTCGACCATCCACACCCTGTGTTCAAACCGTCCACAGTCATCCACAAGTCACGAATGACACCGATGTAGTTCGATCACCTGCGAGGACACTGGCCCATGGGGCCGAAAAGCCATATTCAGACACCTCGCCCGGGACCGTTTTCCACACCTGTCCACAGATAAAATTTTCCCCTGTGGGTACTTCCTCGGCGTGTCACATTCGATTCCTTCTCCGAACGCCCGGCGTCCCATTTCGCGGCCGTTTCCACCCGTTTGAACGGGCGTTCCCATCCCAATTCCACGGTCTCTCCGACCTCCTTCCCACGGCCAGCCCTGCTTCTTTCGCGTCGTCCTTCACACGTGTGTCTCGGTCTTCAAATGGTATGTGTCGGTACTGACACGAAAGAGTCCAGTGCGGTGTCAGGGTCAACCCATATGCTTGTTCTGTCAGCCAGTTGAGATTCGAGAGGCACCACCATGACGGCAACGGCACCCGCCAACACTCAAGAGATCGCACACGCTCAATCGATCCTGGGCGGTCTGGAATCCTATCTGGACCATTTCGTCGTCGGACAGCAGCGCCTGCGCGAGAGTCTGCTCATCGGTCTCCTCTCCAGCGGCCACCTTCTCCTGGAGAGTGTTCCCGGGCTTGCCAAGACAACTGCGGCGGCGGCGCTGGCCAATGCTGTGGATGGAAAGTTCTCCCGCATCCAGTGCACGCCCGACCTGCTGCCTGCAGACATCATCGGCTCGCAGATCTATAACGCCCACGAAGGCTCTTTCAATACAGTCCTCGGCCCTGTGCACGCCAACATCGTCCTCCTCGATGAGATCAACCGCTCGTCGGCGAAGACGCAGAGCGCCATGCTCGAGGCGATGCAGGAGAAGCAGACGACGATCGGCGGCCAGCGGTTCGACCTTCCCCGTCCTTTCCTCGTCATGGCCACGCAGAACCCGATCGAACAGGAGGGCACCTACCAGCTGCCCGAAGCTCAACTCGATCGGTTCATGATCAAAGACCTCCTGACCCATCCGAATCCCAATGAGGAGATGGAGATCCTGTCGCGACTCGATTCGGGTGTCTTCGATCGCGATTCTGTCCCGAAGCCCTCGTGCAGCCTCGAGGATGTGGAGACGCTGCAGCAATATGCGCGCACCATCTATGTCGACCCGTCGATCACCCGATACCTCGTCGAGCTCGTCCATGCGACAAGGAACACCACGAAGTATCTGGGTCGCCTGGCTCCCTTCATCGAATATGGCGCCAGCCCCCGCGCCTCGATCGCCTTCACCAACGCGGGACGGGCTCTGGCGATGATCCGTGGCCGCAACTACGTCATCCCCGAAGACATCAAGGATCTGGCCCACCGAATCCTCGCTCACCGCATCCAACTCAACTTCGAAGCCGCAGCGGAGAACATCACGAGCGCACAGGTTGTCGATGCCCTCCTCATGGCCGTCCCCACTCCCTGATCGGGTGCATCGATGACTGCTCTGCTCAATCGGATCAAAGCGCGGATGACCATCCACGCGCACCGTCGAACCCGCAGGCTCCTCGACGGGGACTACTCCTCCGTCTTCCACGGGCACAGCCTCGACTTCGACGATCTGCGCGACTACATTCCCGGCGACGAGATCCGCGACATCGACTGGAAGGCCACGGCCCGACACTCGAACCCGCTGGTCAAACGCTATGTCGCCCACCGCAGGCACATTCTCGCGCTGGTCGTCGACTCGTCCCGGAACTTCGACGCCGTGACTTCGGCTGGGGTCGATAAGCGACAGCTCGCGATCCTCATGGCCGGCATGACCGGATACCTCGCCGTACGCCATGGTGATGACGTGATGCTCATCCATGGCAGCGCACAGCGCACCACTGCGTCCCCCCGCAAGGGCAGCGAAGCCCACTTGGAGAACCTCCTGCAGCAGATCCTCGCCGAGGCGGGCACCGATAGAGACGGTTCGATCGATGAACAGCTGCAGTGGATCGCCTCGCACATCAACCACCGGATGCTTGTGGTCGTCATCTCCGACCAGGCTCCGCTCGGCGCGAAGGAGGAAGCCACAATCAAACGGCTGCGTGCCCAGCACGAGATCCTGTGGATTACGATCACCGATGCGGACCTGGCACAGCTGCCGGCCACCTCGGCGCCGTTCGACGTCTCCCGTCCTGATGTCGGCCTGCCCACCTCCGTGATGGCCAACCCGAACGTACGCAATGAATTCCTCGCCGCAGAAGCAAGCCGCAAGCAGCATCGAATCGACCTGCTCTCGAAGCTCGGAATCTCACACACCGAAATCGCCCATCCGGACCAAGCCCTGGGCAACCTCCACACTCTTCTGCTGAGGCACCGCCGTGGGCCCCGCTGAGCTCGTCGGCCCCCTGCAGATCTCGGTCTGGTGGTATGTCGCCGCCGCCGTGATTCTGCTGGCCGCCGTCCTCAACCTGTTCGCTCCGCTGCTGCGCGCGGCGGCGGGATCAGGGATGAAGTCCCGACCGCGGATTCCCATCCCTGTCCGCAGCACCTTCATGTCTCGGATCGCCGCGGTCGAGTCGAAACTGGATGCGGGCGAAGCCGATGTCCGCGATTCGGCTCGGGAACTGGCGAAGATCGTGCGCGAGTTCGCCCATCACGCATGGGGCGTCAAGGCCGAACACCTCACCTACCGAGATGCGGCTGTGGCCGGTCTCGACGACCTTGCGGAGTCCTTGTCCGGCCTCTACGAAGCAGAGTTCGCCGAGGACGATGCCAATGATCTGGGACCCCAGATCGCCGGTGCCAAAAAGCTGGTGACCCGATGGTCCTGATGTTCTGGTGGCTGGCCCTCATCCTCCTCGTGCTTGCCACGGCAGCAGTCTTCTTCTTCCGCAGACCCAAGGCCACCGCGTCGTCACTGGCCGTGGCGCACAGCGGTCGTATGACAAGCCTGCCCAGCTTCCGCAAAGCCATGCGGACCCGTCTGATGACAACCGTCGCCTTCCTCGCCGTCATCGCGCTCACCGGTCTCTCCACCCTTGCAGGGATCTCTCGCCCCGCTTGGGTCGAGACCGTCAATCCGGAGAAGAAGCTGCGAGATGTCATGCTCTGCCTCGACGTGTCCGGTTCGATGCTCGGCTATGACGCCGACCTCCTCGAGGCCTACCAGGAGCTCGTCGACCGATTCGACGGTGAACGCATCGGAATGACCGTGTTCAACTCGACCGCCGTCTCCGCCTTCCCTCTCACCGATGACTACGACATGGTCCAGAACTATCTCGAGGAAGCCGAGGAGGGCTTCCGCACCTGGGGCTCTGAAGGCACCGATTACTCCTGGTCGACCTCGCCTCCCAACATCGGCGGTTCCTCCCTCATCGGAGACGGACTCGTCTCCTGCGTGGACAATTTCGATCGTCAGGACGAAGATCGGTCTCGTTCGATCATCTTCGCCACCGACAACATGCTTGCTGGCGACCCTCTGTTCGACCTCGACGAAGCTACCGACATCGCTGTGGACTCCGAGGTCAGGGTCTACAGCCTCTCTCCCCCGTCGGTGCTCACGAACCCGCAGACCAAGGAACTGAAGTCGGTCTCTGATCGCACCGGCGGCAAACAGTTCGACATGGGTTCGGCATCGACGATCGATCGGATCGTCGCAGAGATCCAGAGTCAGGAGGCCGAGAACACTCCGGGCCGTTCCTACACCGTCGTCCATGACATGCCCGCAGTTCCTCTCGGAATCGCGGTCTTCGGCCTCGCCGGTGTCTTCGTTCTGGCTTGGAGGACGAAATCATGATCTTCGATCCCGTCTTCACCTGGTTCGGATGGGGCTTCCTCGTCCTCGCCCTGCTGACCGTGTGCATCATCCCAGCAGTGCGCGGTGACGGACCTCGCTGGAAATGGTTCGCACGCATGGGCATCGTCGCCGTGCTCGCACTCGCGCTGGCCCGCCCGGGCATTCCCATCAAATCCTCGACCGAGGAATACGAGGCAGCCGCCGACGTCTACTTCCTCGTCGATACGACCACCTCGATGGCCGCCGAGGACTATGACGGTGACACGACCCGCTTGGAAGGGGTGAAGAAGGACATGTTGGAGCTGGCAGAGCAGTTCCCCGGCACCAGGATGAGCATCATCTCCTTCGCCTCGACCGCATCGACGGTCATGCCCCTGACGACCGACCACGCGGCGTTCGCTTCGGCCGTGGACGTCCTCAGTCCGGAGATGTCAGTGAACTCGAACGGATCCTCCATCACCGAGGCGGGTGCTGAGCTGGACAAGCGGATGAAGTCCAATCAGGAGGATCGTCCGGACAACAAGAGCCTCGTCTTCTATTTCGGCGACGGCGAGCAGACCGCCGAGTCCCCCGTCGATTCGTGGTCATCCTTCGCCTCCCGCATCGACAGCGGCGCGGTGTTCGGATACGGAACGTCTCAGGGCGGAAAGATGAAGGAGTCCCGGCCCTTCGGCTACGGTGCGGGTCCAGGCGGGGACCCCGGCCTCGGTGATCCTGGTGACACCGGCGGGACCGGGGATGGTGCCGGGTCCGCCGGAACGGACGACGAGTACATCCTCGACGGACAGGGAAATCCTGGGATCTCAACGATCGACGAGACGAACCTCAGACAGATCGCTGACGACCTCGGTGTGAAGTACCACCACCGTGACGGCGGAGCCTCGATGTCGAGCGTGTACACAGCACCGAAGTACGATCAGACGCTGGTCAAGAAGGATGGGCGGGTCACCGTCGACGAATACTTCTGGGTCCCTCTGCTTCTCGTGTTCGCCTGGATCGCGGTCGAAATGGTCTTCGGGGTCCGCGAGCTGCTGCGGCTGCGCACGATTGCGCCCACACCACGAGGAGGACGGTCATGAACCGGATCACTCGCAGTTGGTCGACGATGCGCAGGCTCTCTCGCGTCAACCTCATCATCGGATCCGTCCTCCTCCTCGTGTTCGGTTATGTGGCTGTGACCCTCTACTTCGGCGCGGCTTCTCAGGTTCGCTATGCGTCGAATGATTTCCCGGGAGCGAAGAATGCCTCGACCGCGTTCCTGACACTCAGCCCGATCCAACGCCATATCGGCTACTACAACCGCGGCACCGCAGAGGCGGCCGTCGGCGATTTCGAACCGGCGCAGGCAGACCTCGAATCCGCCCTTGAGATCACCCCTGTCAGTGACGAATGTGCCGTGAGGATCAACCTGTCCTACGTGTATGAGAAGCTCGCCGACGAGGTCGCGGACCAAGATCCAGGACAGTCGGACGAACTCTACGACCAGTCGCTGCAGACCTTGGAAGATGCTCCGAAGGAATGCCAGCCCAAGAAGAGCGACGAGAAGCAGAAGAGCGACGAGGCGAAGAAGCGCGTCGAGGACAAGAAGGCCGGAGAGAAGTCGAAGCAGGAAGGCACCGAGAGCGACGACTCAGATGGCTCCGAGGGCGAGGATCCGAAGAACGGTGACTCCGGAGATGACTCGAAGAAGAAGGACGAAGGTCAGGACTCCGGCGAAGGCGAGGAGAAATCCGACGGCTCGGAAGGCAAATCCGAAGAGGAGAAGAAGCGCGACAAGCTGAAGGAGCGCGGCGAGGACTCTGAACGTCAGCAGCGCCAGCAGGGCCCCGGCGGAGACGGGGGCCGTTCCGCCCCGGACAAACCGTGGTGAGGCACCTGTGAAATCATGAGTCCATGAACTCTCCGGACACCTCTGCTGGCAGCACTTCGACCCCGCGGCTGCGGGCCTCGCTGACAACATTCCCGCCGTACGTTCCGGGGAAGGCGCCCAAGCGAATCGACGGGCTCGCCTCGTTCAAGCTGTCCTCGAACGAAAACTACCTCGAGCCGCTGCCGGCGGTCACCGACGCCATGGTCGCTCACGCGAAGAACCCGGCTCTGTACCCCGATGACGGAGCACTGGCGCTGCGCACCGAGCTGGCCGAGCGCCTCGGCGTGAGCATCGATGAACTCGTCGTGACCACCGGCGCCAGCGAACTGCTCGTGGCACTGACCCAGATCACTTCGGACGCCACCACGGAAGCGATCTACCCCTGGCCGTCATTCGAAATGTATCCCCAGACGACAGGGCTGGCCGGCTCGAAACGGATCGAGGTGCCGGTGCGCGACGACGGTCGACACGATCTGGACGCCATGGCGGCGGCGATCACCGATCGAACCACTCTCATCATTCTCTGTTCCCCGAACAATCCGACGGGACCAGCACTTCGCGACGATGAGGTCCGCCGGTTCCTCACACAGGTGCCAGACCATGTGCTCATCGCCCTCGACGAGGCCTATTGGGAGTTCGCCACCGCCGAGGGCGTCGTCAATGGCGTCGACCTTGTGGCCGATCATCCCAATGTCGTCCTGGTCAGGACCTTCTCCAAGGCTCATGCCCTGGCAGGCCTGCGAGTCGGATACGCCCTCGCTCGCACCGCCGTGATCCAAGGGCTGCTGAAGGCCGTCATCCCCTTCGGTGTCACCGATATCAGCCAGGCGGCCGCTCTGGAATCACTGCGCCACAGCGATGAAGTCGACGTCCGAGCCAAGGAGATCGCAGCCGTTCGCGACGGCTTCGCCCACGCGCTGCGCGACCAGGGGTGGGACGTACCTGAGGCGCAGGGGAACTTCGTGTGGCTGCCACTTGGCCAGCTGTCGGCAGCCTTTGAAGATGCCTGCGTCGAGCAGGCCGTTGCGGTGCGCAACCTCGGCGACGGGGTGCGTATCAGCATCGGTGAACAAGAAGGTCTCGACCGTGTCCTCGCGGTCGCCGCAGCCTTCTACTCCGAGCACGTCGGCTGAGCACATCGAGCTGGCTGGGCTGGCCCGGGACACCTCTCAGAGTTCTGCAAGCTCAAGGGCCAAGGCTACGGCTTGGACCGATTCGGCCTGGTTCAGGTCGCGGCCCAACAGCGTCTCGATCTTTGCCATCCGTGCACGCACTGTGTGGCGGTGGATGCCGAGTTCAGCAGCGATCGCATCCCGCACTCCTCCTGCTGCGATGAACGATCGCAGCGTCAGCAGCAGGTCCTGTTCGTCGCGTGAGGCCAGGAGTGTGCCCAGTACTCGGTCGACGAATCTCTGCGCCGCTGACTCATCGATCGACGACAGCAGCGCCCGCACATCCGAGGTCGCGCTTTCGTGCTGCGTTCGCCATACGGTCCAGGTGTGGTGGACCTGGGTCAGTGGGATCATCTTCGCAAACAGCCTCTCGAGTCCGGTGACCTCCGCAACCCGATCGACCGTACTGGCATGATCCGCTGCCAGTTCGGCCGCATCGAGGCGGCCCGGGTCCGCACTCTGAGTACCGGGTTCGATGACCCCGAGCATCGAACCGGCGCGGACCAGGAGTGTTCCATCACCCAGATCACCCAGCAGCGTCTCCGGGTCCCCGCCACGCACATTGCCGAAGACCGTGAACTTCACTCGCGAGACCGGAGCCAGGCCGGTCTCACGCACCCACTCGGCCCGAGCCTGTCCTGCCGTCAAGGGAGTCGTGAAGAGCTCTGAATCCGATCGCCGAGGTGGGACCTCTGTGATGCTCAGACTCAGCAGTGCCGCTGCAGTGGACAGCAGCAGGCCACGGGTGCGCGGATTGCCGGTCACCTCGGCGGGGGCGAGGATCCATCCTCGAACCTGCTCGTCTCCGACCGGAACGGCTTCGACGATTCCCAGCTCAGTACGCAGAAGACGTGGGGCCATCGAGGGTTTGAGAGCTTCGGCAATCAGGTCATGACGCACAAGGTTCTCGGCATCGGTGCCGGTCAGTCCCCTGCCTGTGGGTGAGACGAACCGAACGTCCGTGCCCAAAGTGCTGGCCAGATCAGCGACAAGCGCGGCGGGCCCCTGGTGTGCGAGGTCGGTGGCGAACCGCCGCCCCGCACTGCTGGCCCGGGTGAGCTCTCGGTTCGTCTCCTCCTCACGCATTCTCGTGAAGGCATCGACGACTGCGACGAACGGAACAGGTTCGGGGACCCCGAACAGTGGAAGCCCGTGAGCTTCTGCGTGCTCGATCAGTGCCGGTGGAAGCGCCTGCCACGGCAAAGCGGAACCCAGGCCGATGCCGAGTGCAAGGACACCCACACGCTTGAGGCGCCGGACATAGTCACCCACGCCCTCGCCGCCGAGGTCCTGGCCGACGCCGATCGTGAGCAGGACCTCTCCCCCGGCCAACCATTCGTCGACCGCGGGCAGCTCCGAGGAGTGCACGATCGTAACGTCGGCCGATCCGGCGCTCGGCGAATCGACGACGACGTCGAGCGCGAGTTCCTGACGTGCCCAGAGCTGACCCAAGGTGACCATGAGATCCATACTATCCGCAATGGATATCCGTTTTTCCAAATACACCATGATGGATATTCGCGTTGTGTGAGCCACGTCCTAGGCTGATGGCAATCACACACCACCGAGAACACTCACGAATTCAGAGGAGAGCCGATGTCGACTCAGCCCATTGGACCAGCCGATTACAGCCAGACACCACGTTTCGCGGGGCCACCGACCTTCGGCCTGCTCCCGCGCATCGACGAGGTCGAAGCACAGCGACCGGGTGAGAAGATCGACGTCAAGATCCTCGGAGTCCCCTTCGACGCCGGCGTCAGCTACCGTCCGGGAGCACGATTCGGCCCCGCCCACATCCGCCAGTCCTCCAAGCTGCTGCGCCCCTACAACCAGGCAACGAACGTCCACGCGTTCACCTGGCAGCAGGTCGCCGACTGCGGTGACCTGGGCGTCAACCCCTTCGACATCGAAGAGGCCATCACCGAAGTCGAACGGACCGCCGATGAGATGCGCGCCGATGGGGCGAAGCTGCTCACACTCGGCGGCGACCACACACTGGCCCTGCCGAACCTGCGGTCCCTGCACAAGACGCACGGTAAGATCGCGGTCCTGCACTTCGACGCCCACCTCGACACCTGGGACACCTACTTCGGTGCCCCGTACACGCACGGCACCCCGTTCCGCCGTGCCAGCGAAGAAGGCCTGCTCGACCTCGAGTCCTGCATGCATGTCGGCATCCGCGGACCCCTCTACGGCGAAAAGGACCTAGAAGACGATGCTGTGCTCGGATTCCAGATCATCCGCAGCGACGACTACCAGTTCACGTCCGTCCAGGAAGTCGTGGCACGGATGCGCAGACGACTCGGCGATGCACCCGTCTACCTGTCGGTCGACATCGACGTCCTCGACCCTGCTGCCGCCCCTGGCACAGGCACCCCCGAGGCCGGCGGCATGACGAGCCGCGAACTGCTCAACTCGATTCGCGGACTGCAGGGACTCAACGTCGTCGGAGCCGAGATCGTCGAAGTGGCGCCCGCCTATGACCATGCCGAGATCACCGGACTCGCCGCCGCCCACGTCGGCTACGAAATGCTCTCCCTGTGGGCCGCCGAGGCCAATGGTCTCACCGGACCGTCGGGCCCCAGCGGCGAAGCACTCGGAGTCTGACGATGGCAGATGACAAGAACACCACGCCCGGCGAGGAGTTCCGCAACGGCGGCCGGGCCGTCATCGCGACCCTGGCCGCGCACGGCGTCGACACGATCTTCGGAATTCCCGGCACACACAACCTCGAGTTCTACCGACACCTGAGCGAATTCGGCATCCGTGCCATCACACCACGCCACGAGCAGGGTGCCGGCTACGGTGCCGACGGATATTTCCTCGTCTCCGGCAAACCCGGAGTCGTCATCACCACCTCGGGTCCGGGGCTGACGAATGTCATCACGGCCGCGGCGACCGCCTATGCGGAGTCACGCCCGATGCTCATCCTCTCCCCCGGTGTTCCCACCGGGCTCGAGCGCGCCGATGTCGGAATGCTCCATGAGACAAAGGACTCCTCCGGGGCGCTGAACCGCCTGTTGGTCTCCTCTCAGCGCACCCGCACGGCCGAGGGTGCTGCGCAGGCCGTCGCCGAAGCGTTCGCCATGTTCTCCTCCTCACGTCCCGGTCCCGTGCACATCGAGGTTCCCCTCGACGTGCTCGAAGGCGTCTGGAACGGCAGTGTGCCGACGCAGATCCCGGGCCGCCGTCCGGGCCTGGATCCACGAGTAGTCTCCCGTGCCGCCGAGGCGGTGGGCAGTGCAAGTCGTCCGCTCATCATCGCCGGTGGCGGGGCCCGCAAGGCGAGCGCCGAGGTCAGGGCATTCGCGGAGGAACTCGAGGCCCCTGTGGCCACAACCGCCAATGGCAAGGGCATCATCTCCGAGGACCACCCGCTGTCCTTGGGCTCCAACGTTCGCTTCCCCAGCGTTCAAGCCGAGTCCGCGTCAGCCGATGTGCTCATCGTCCTCGGCTCCGAACTCGCCGACTCCGACCTCTGGGGCGGACTCATCGGCGCCCAGACATCGGCTGGCATCCGCGACGAGGCCTCCACTCAGGTCGTCATCCGCTGCGATATCGACCCCGATCAGCTGGGCAAGAACCTCGGCGGGGACATCCTCGCCTGCGCCGATGCAGGGGAATTCCTCACCGCACTGATGACCGAGCTGGACGAGAACGCGCCCACGACCACCTCGGCGAGAGAAGTCACCTCCACCGGAAGCGGAGCCGAACGCGTTCAGGAGATCCGAGCCTCCTGGGGTTCGGACTTCGACTTCGAGTCCATCGGCGCTCGTGTCACTCGCCTCGTCGAACAGGGCGCGGGACCGTCCGTGGTCATCGCCGGGGACTCGTCCCAGGTCACGTACGACGGATCGGTGCACGCGCTCACGGCCAGCACACCCGACCAGCTGCTCTACATGCCCGGTTTTGCGACCTTGGGCTATGGAATTCCTGCGGCCATCGGGGCAAAGCTGGCCGACAGTGCGCGTCCGGTTGCCTGCATCCTCGGAGACGGAGCTGCCATGTTCTCCATCCAGGAGCTGATGACGGCGGGCGAACTGGGGTTGGGGATTCCCTTCGTCATCGTCGACAACGGCGGATACGCCGAAATCGAAGCTCAGATGGTCGACCGGACGATCGAGCCGTTCGCAGTCAGACTCGCCCGTCCCGACTTCGCGGCCCTGGGCCAGTCCATGGGCGGGGCCGGAGTCACGATTGCTGAGTCCGACATCGACGAGCTGCTCCCGACCGCCGTCGCCGAGGCGCTCGATCGGACCATTCCCACCACCATTCACATCACCGTCGGGTGCTGAGGCACCCACTTAGCCGATTGCCCGCGCAATCAATCATGAAAGGGTCGACGTGGACTCTCTAGTCGTCATCATCTATCTCGCCGCAATGGTGGGATTCGGAATCTGGGGCCGGTACAAGGCGAAGAATCAGGACGATTTCCTGGTCGCAGGCCGCCGCCTGGGCGGGTGGCTGTACACGGGCACGATGTCCGCCGTCGTTCTCGGCGGGGCCTCGACGATCGGCGGCGTCGGCCTCGGCTACACCTCGGGGCTGTCGGGGATGTGGCTCGTCTTCAGCATCGGCCTGGGCATCATCGCGCTCTCGCTGTTCTTCGCTCCGAGGATCCAGAAGCTGGAGATCTACACGGTCTCGCAGATGCTGGAGCTGCGGTACGGAAAAGGCTCCCGCCTGGTCTCGGGCGCGATCATGACCGCCTACGGGCTGATGATCTCGACGACGTCGACGGTCGCCTATGCGACGATCTTCCACGCGCTCTTCGACATCAATAAGTTCTGGTCGGTGCTCATCGGCGGCGGAATCGTCATCCTCTATTCGATGCTCGGCGGAATGTGGTCGATCACGCTGACCGACTTCGTGCAGTTCTTCATCCAGACCATCGGCATCTTCCTCATCATGCTGCCGATCGTGCTGAACAAGTCCGGTGGCATCACCGAACTGTTCGCCTCGATGCCTGCCGAGCAGACCAGTCCGGTCGGCATCGGCTGGCAGGCGATACTGGGCTACATCCTCATCTACACACTGGGACTGCTCATCGGCCAGGACATCTGGCAGCGAGTGTTCACCGCGCGCAGCCCGGGCGTGGCCAGGTGGGGTGGGCTCTCCGCAGGCATCTACTGCCTGCTCTACGCTGTGGCCGGTGCGCTCATCGGCATGGCCGCCACGAAGATCGTTCCCGGCATCGAAGTCCAAGACGATGTGTTCGTCGCCGTCGTCGACGCTGCGATGTCGCCGCTGCTGGGCGGACTCGTCCTCGCCGCGGCACTGGCAGCCATGATGTCAACGGCGTCGGGCTCGCTCATGGCGGCTGCGACGGTGTGCCGTCAGGACATCGTCGAACCCCTGCTTGCTCGCAAGGACATCGTTCCGGTGACTGCCGAATCGGCCGGTGACGCCGATTCGGTGCACGGCGACGATTCTCCTCTCAGCTCCGGCGGGGCGAGGAAGTCGACGCTGGTGAAGTCCCTGGTCCGCGAGACCGGAGACGAGATCCGTGATTCTCGCATCTACCTCATCGGACTCGGCGTCGTCACCCTCATCCTTGCGATGATCATGCCCAGTGTCGTCGAGGCACTGACGGTCGCCTACAACCTGCTGGTAGCGGGACTGTTCATCCCGATCCTCGGTGGGCTGATCTTCAAACGCGGCAACATCATCGGCGTCATGGCGGGCATGATCCTGGGTTCACTCACCACGATCGTCATCATGATCACCATGGGAATCTACTCGAACGAGGCCATCTACCTGGGTCTCATCGCCTCACTGCTCGGCTACGTCATCGGCTCCCTGGCATCGAAGCCGACACCACCGGAGGTCATGGCCGCATGGAAGGAACGCCTGAACCGGTAGCAGGCACCCAGCCACCAGCAACCCCACAGCTGGCTGCGCTGCGGAGCTGCCATCGAGAAACGCACGCTGCGTCGAATCTCTCATGCGCGCGTGCGTTTTTCGACGTTCGGCCCGTTTCTCGGTGCAGCAGGTCCATGTGGACCAGCAGAACTTTGCCGACCGGCCTGCCGTGATCTATATTCGAATGGTCAGGCCGGTGCCAACGTCGAATCCGGTTGCTGCCGAACAGCCGGCGCTCGAAAAAGGAGCGCGAAGCCGCGGAAATCGCGTGTGAGACACATATGGATCGTTCTCTTCCATATCTCTCATCCGCGAAAGGCCCCTGATGGCTCACACTTCGGCACACGTCGCCCACACTCTGGCCCACCACATCGATGAAGTCTTCGGACTCATGGGCAACGGCAACGCCTACTTCCTCGATGCTCTGCTGACCTCCACCTCGGCGACCTACACTGCCGTTCGACACGAAGCCGGCGCCGTCGTCGCCGCCGATGCGCACTTCCGCACCTCCGGTAGAATCGCTGCGGCCACCACCACCTACGGCGCCGGGTTCACGAACACCCTCACTGCGCTGGCCGAGGCTGCGCAGGCCAATGTTCCCCTCGTCCTTGTCGTCGGTGACGAACCCACGTCCGGGCCGCGTCCCTGGGACGTCGACCAGATCGCTATGGCCTCGGCGGTGGGTGTGCGCACCTATACCGTCGGACGCGTCGATGCGGCGGCCGCGACAGTCACCGCAATCGAGCACGCGCTGACGTACCGAGTGCCCGTCGTCCTCGCGATCCCCTACGATGTCGCAACCCTCGACATCGGGGAGGTTCCCTCGGTTCCAGGACCCGGACGACCCACTCCCCTGGCACCCTCGTCCGAGTTCTCACAGACCTCGCTCGATCGTCTGACGGCTGCCCTCGCCGAGGCGGAACGACCGATCCTGCTGGCCGGCCGAGGAGCGTGGTTGGCCGGTGCAGAGGCCGAGCTCGGCGCCCTGGCAGAAGCCACAGGGGCGTTGACTACGACGACCGCTCTTGGCCGCAATGTCTTCCCAGACGCCGACCATGACCTCGGCGTGGCCGGAGGGTTCGGTGCCCCTGAGGCCATGGAGCGAATCCGTGAGGCTGACCTCGCCGTCGTCTTCGGGGCTTCGCTCAACCAGTTCACGATGCGCTTCGGCGAGCTGTTCCACCCATCGACTGCGGTCTGGCAGATCGACACCGATGATCGGGCCACGAATGCCCGGGTCGGGGGTTTCATCCGCGGCGATGTGAAGCTTGCTGCGGGCGAGCTGGTCACACGACTGGAGGCCTCGGGTGCGGTAGCGAGCGGGTGGCGCGAGACCGTGGATACGGCTGCCGACCGGGCCTACGAAATGGGTACGGAATTCGCCGAGGATGGTCGCCTGGATCCACGTGCTGCGGCGGCACGCCTCGGTGAGCTGATGCCCGAGGACCGAGTCGTCGTCTCCGACGGCGGTCACTTCATCGCGTGGGCGAACATGTTCTGGGAGCCCAGCGCACCCGATCGTCTGGCGATGGTCGGCACTGCGTTCCAGTCGATCGGTCTCGGCTGGCACAGCGTTGCAGGTGCGGCACGCGCCAATCAGGATTCGACGATCGTTCTCACCACCGGCGACGGGGGCGGCGCCATGGCCCTGTCAGACCTCGACACCGCAATCCGTTCAGCCGGAGGCCGCGGCATGGCCGTCGTGTTCAATGATGCCGCCTATGGTGCCGAGGTGAATCTGTACGGACTCAAGGGATTGAATAAGGCACCGATGCTCATCGATGAGATCGACTTCGCGGCGCTGGGCAGTGCGGCAGGAGGGCACGGTGTTGCCGTCCATTCGCTGGCCGACCTCGAGGTGGTCAACGAGTGGAAGGCGACACCGGTCGCCGAACGGAAGTTCCTGGTCCTCGATCTGCGGATCTCGGGCGCGGTCATTGCGCCGTATCAGGAGGAAGTTATTCGCGTGAACTCGTAGGCTCGCCGTCAGCAATGGAAGTCGCGCAGCTCTCCTAAGATGGACTACTCACGGACATCTCACGGAAGATCGAACATTCATGACTGCTGGTTTGGGGCACTTCCTTTCAGCCTTGATGACCGCAAAAGACACAGCGCTGGCGATGCAGGCAGCAGTCGAACACGTCAGTGCCGCACTGCAGTGTGACATTTCTTGGACCGGACTGATTGCAAACGATGATCTGCTCCACATGGGTGCGCACCATGGTGTGAGAACACCCGAGATGTCTGTCACGTGGCGTCTGGCCGTGGGCGACGGGATCGGCGGACGCGCTGCCTCGGCGGTGAGGTGGCGAACTATCATGCACGAAGCATGCGAGCGGACACGGGAGAGTTACCGGAGATGACACGCGAGAATCTGAGCGCAAGTTGATGAACGCAAACAGCCCCGGCCATTCAGGCTCAGGGGCTGTTTGCTTCGACTTCCAACAAAAGGAGGATACGCGCCGAGGCTCGATCGAAGCCTGGTGCCTCACAATGTCATTCGACGATGAAGTTGCTCAGGCCAGCCATCCTTAGGATGAACGGTGCGATCGACATCAGAACCAGAACCGATGAGATCACCCAGAGCCACACCATCTTTGCCTTATGCGAGCGGACGCTCGTGCCCAAAGCAAACAAGGGGCTAAGCAAGGGCAGACCGTAGAAGATCGGGGTCAACACAAATGCGAGTGCGAGGAAGCCGATGAACTTCCATTCCGTCTTTGAGAGGAATCGCTCACGCTGGACGGTCGCCATATCTTGCACCTGCATCCGTTTGGTCCTGACTGAGTTGATGACTGATTCAATCTTAGCCGCCGACCTGCCAGGATTTGGCTGCCCCTGACTTGGACGTGCGGTATCGATGACGCACGAGCCAACCTTGGAACAGCGCGCCCTGGACGCGGCTCGGGCGGCGTCCCGCTGAAATGAAGTGTGGGCAAGATTTGGGCAGCGGCAGATTCCGGACACAAGAAAAGCCCCGCTCGCCCAGTGAATCACTGGGCCAGCGGGGCTTGACTATCTGTGGAGATGGCGGGAATCGAACCCGCGTCCGTCGGCAGATTGTCAGGACTTCTCCGGGCGCAGTTCGTGAAGTAGTTTCTTAGGTTCTGGCCCTCACACGAACATGTGGACCAACGAACGGAGTTGAGTAAAAGTCCCTCAGATACCCTCAACGAATATCTGAAGCAGTGGCTCCCTAAGCGACGCCAGGACCTAGAGTGGAAGCAACTCTAGACTGACGGATTCGCAGCTCGGCCTAATCAGGCAGCGAGGGCGAAATCGGTGCGGTTATTAGACTTAGCACCTATTGTTTTGCAGAGGACATTAACGAGATGACTCTACATTCTCGGCCCGCTTCTCCCGTCGCAGTGTCCGACGTCGAAACCGATCATCCCCATATTCTGTTACCAAATCTGCCCAGCGCATCCACCTGCACAAACAGGCTCATGCGCCGACCAGAATAACCAGCATACTCCCACAACACCACACGACCCAATTGCATTCCCGCGGACGGGAAATCAGTCAGATCGTTGGTGTCAGCGGAGCAGATTCAGAGGAACTGCTTGGACTTGATCGCCCGCTCTGCCTCGCGCTTGTCCTGCGCCTCACGCAGGGCCTGACGCTTGTCCCATTCACGCTTGCCCTTGGCCAACGCGATCTCGACCTTGACGCGCGATCCGTCGAAGTACAGCTCCAGCGGAATGAGGGTGCGCCCCGACTCCTTGACCTTCTGCGACAGCCGGAGAATCTCCTCGCGGTGCAGCAGCAGTTTCCGGCGTCGGCGAGCAGTGTGGTTCGTCCATGTCCCCTGTGCGTATTCGGGAATGTAGACACCCTCAAGCCACGCTTCATTCTGGAAGATCAGCGCGAACCCGTCGGTCAGCGACGCCCTGCCCTCTCGCAGTGACTTCACTTCGGTTCCGCTCAGCACGAGACCGGCCTCCCACGTATCTTCGATGAGATAGTCGTGGCGCGCCTTGCGGTTCCTCGCAATGACTTTCTTGCCAGTTTCCTTCGGCATGTCCGGCCTCCTTCCTGTGTCTCGGTTCACCGTGCCCGGCCACGATTATCAGCCCCATCGGACTGCTCAATCGCGTAGACACGCAGACCAACTACTCTAGCTCAATGGTATCGCGTACGAAAGGCCACGCTGACGGCCACCCAGGGGCCGCCTCGGCGAGGTCAGCGCCCAACGGACCGGATGCTGAACACACTCAGGAGATGTAGGGCATCGGATCGACGTATCCGCCGTTCTTCATGACCTCGAAGTGCAGGTGGCAGCCGGTGGATGCGCCGGTCGTCCCCGAATCCGAGATGACCTGGCCCTTCTTCACCTTCTGCCCATCGTGGACCTTGAGGTCCGTGTTGTGGTTGTACGTCGAGGCGATGGAGTCGCCCTTGATCTTTCCGTGGGAGATCACGACACGGTTGCCGTAGCCGCCTGTCCATCCCGAGGTTACGACGATGCCGTCGCCGGCAGCCCTGATCGGGGTGCCGCAGGGGACGCCGAAGTCGGTGCCCGAGTGCAGCTTCTTGGCCCCGGTGATCGGGTGGATCCGATAGCCGAAGGGCGAGGTGATGGGATAGCCCTTGGCCGGATTGGCCAGCTCGCCGTCTCCATAGACGAACTTGCCCTTCTTCTCCTGCTCCTTCTCCCACTCGCGAACCTTCTTCGCCAGCCGGTCCTGCTCGTCCTGTTCCTTCTTCAGCTGCTCCTCGGTCGTGGCTTTGTTATCAGAGATCGTCTTCTCCGCATCGTCCTTCGCGGAGATGATGTCGGCCAGGCTGTCGGACTTCTTCTTCGCATCGATCTGTGCGGCCTCTTTGGCCAGCACCGCCTCGGCGGCTTCGTCCTTCAGGTCCGAGATCTCATCGGTGACACCCGAGAGGCGCTCTTCGTTGTTCTTGTTGACCGCTCGCTGCTCGGAGAGGTTGTCGATCGTGCGCTGCTGTGACCGGACGGCGGAGTCCACGCGCCCGATTCCACCGTCGGCGCTTGTCCCCTCGGCCATCTGCAGCAGCATCGCCAGGTCAGAGGTGATGCCCGAATTCTGGTACGCCTGACGCCCGATGCGCGCGGCCGAGGTCTTGTGTTTGTCGATCTCCTCCGCGCCATCCTTGATCGAGGTCTTGAGATCCGACTGTGCATTCTCCGCCGAGGTGAGCCGAGCGGCCATGGCGTCATCCTTCTCGATGGCCTCACTCAGAGCATCGTCGGCCTTCTTCGACGCGGCCTCAGCGTCGGGCAGCTTCTCTTCCGCCGCGTCGCGTTCGGCGATGACTCGGGCCAGGTCCTCGTCGAGGCCCTCGAACTCCTGCTGGAGTTCTTTGACCCGGTCATCGACCTTGCTCTTGTCATCGCGGGGATTGGCCCCCGCCGAGGTGACGGGCAAGACGACGGCCAGCACTGCCGCTGTGAGAACCAAACCGAGCCTGCGCTTCATCTCAGACCTTCGTGTACTTATTCAGGGTGATCAGGGACGATGCGCCGGCCATGATCACACCGATGGCGATGAGAATCGGGGCCACAATGAGGACATTGACCCCGGAGATCAGGCTGAAGCCCGTGGCCTGCCCCTCCAGCCAGCCGCTGACACCGAAGTGGACGAGGAGCCCCAGTGCACCGGCGGACAGGGTCGCACCGATCGCCGAGGCGATGACGCCCTCAAGCAGGAACGGGAGTTGGATAAAGGTGTTCGACGCACCCACCAGGCGCATGATTCCCGTTTCGCGCCGGCGGGAGAATGCGGAGAGCCGGATGGTCGTGGCGATGAGCAGCATGGCACACAGCAGCATGATCCCGGCGATCGCAACCGCGACGACGGTGGCGATGTTGAGGACACTGAAGAGACGGTCGAGCAGCTGATTCTGGTCAACGACCTCTTCGACGCCCTGGGTCGAGGAGAACGATTCCTTGATGATGTCGTACTTCTCGGCGTCCTTGAGTTTGACCCTGAACGACTCGTTCATCTCGTCTTCGGGAACGGTGCCTTCGAGGCTGGTGCCCTTGAACTGGTCCTGGAAGTGCTCGAAGGCCTCACCCTTGTCTTCGAAGTAGACCTCGTCGACGTAGGGGGCAAGCTCTGAGCTGCTCAGCTGGTCTTCGATGTTCTTCTTCTGCGTATCGGTGGCTTCGCCTTCGACGCAGTTGGTGGCTTCGGAGTCGGGTGGGCACAGGAAGACGGAGACCTGGACGCGGTCGTACCAATAGTCCTTCATCTGGCCCACCTGCATCTGCAGCAGGATCGCGGCGCCGACGAAGAGCAGGGACACAAAGGTCACGAGCACCACGGACAGGACCATGGACACGTTCTTGCGCAGCCCTGACCAGACCTCGGAGAGGATGAATCCGGCTCTCATGAGGCGACTCCGTAGGTGCCCTCTTCGACGTCGCGGACGATGATCCCCTCGGAGAGTTCGATGACTCGTTTTCGCATCCGGTTGACGATCTCTCCATCGTGAGTGGCCATGAGCACTGTGGTTCCGTTGCGGTTGATCTTCTCAAGTACCGACATGATGTCGGCGCTTGTGGTCGGGTCGAGGTTGCCTGTGGGCTCATCGGCGAGCAGGATACCCGGCTTGTTGACGACGGCACGGGCAATGGCCACGCGCTGCTGCTCACCGCCGGAGAGTTCGTTGGGGTAGCGCTTCTCTTTGCCGGCCAGTCCGACGGTCTCGAGCACATCGGGGACCAGGGTCGACATGGACGCCCGGGATTTGCCGATGACCTGGAGGGCGAAGGCGACGTTGGCGAAGACGGTCTTGTTCGGCAGCAGGCGGAAGTCCTGGAATACTGTGCCGATCCCCCGCCGCAGGTAGGGCACCTTCCAGCTGGGCATCTTCACGACCGATTTTCCGGCGATGTGGATGCGCCCGGTGCTAGGGACCTCTTCGCGCAGGATGAGGCGGATGACCGTGGACTTACCCGAGCCCGAAGCCCCGACGAGGAACACGAATTCTCCACGCTCGGCCTCGAACGAGATGTCGTCGAGTGCTCTGCGGGAGCGCGCGTCGTAGGACTTCGAAACTGAGTCGAATTTGATCAAGAGGGTCTTCAATCATGTCGCGGATGGCTCGGCCGCTTCCACTGTACGTAACAGCTCCGTCATGTTCTGGGAGGCTCAAGGGCGTGTGTTGCGCATCGGAGGAAGTTCACAGCCGCCGAGGCGGTCGCCGGCTCCGCTGGAGGAGGCACTTTCGCTGGCCCCGCTGGAGGCGGAGCTATCGCCGACAGCTTTCGACGGCAGTTGAGTGTGGGCTTGCGTTCGAATTCCTCGAGAAAAACGAACGCAAGCCCACACTCAACGCTGTCAGTCACGCAATTGTCACTGAAACCCGCCTGTTGTGGCTGAGGGCCAGCTTGCTGCGGCCAGAGGTCAGGAAGCCTCTTCGGCCATCTCCTGCTCCTTGCGCCAGCGGATTCCGGCTTCGATGAGGCCGTCGAGGTCACCGTCGAAGACGTTCGAGGGGTTGTTGACCTCGTAGCCTGTGCGCAGGTCCTTGACCATCTGGTACGGGTGGGTGACGTAGGAGCGCATCTGGTCACCCCAGCTGGCCTTGATGTCACCGGCCAGTTCCTTCTTCTGCGCCGCTTCTTCCTTACGCTTGAGGTCAAGGAGGCGTGACTGCAGCACCCGCATCGCGGCTTCACGGTTCTGGATCTGAGACTTCTCGTTCTGCATGCTCACGACGACGCCGGTGGGCTCGTGCGTGATGCGCACGGCCGAGTCGGTTGTATTCACGGACTGACCGCCGGGGCCCGAAGACCGGTAGACGTCGATGCGCAGATCGTTCTCATCGATTTCGACGTGGTCGGTGGATTCGATGAGCGGCACAACCTCGACGGCGGCGAAGGAAGTCTGGCGACGCCCCTGGTTGTCGAAGGGACTGATACGCACGAGACGGTGGGTGCCGGCTTCCACAGAAAGTGTTCCGTAAGCGTAGGGGGCGTTGACCTGGATCGTGGCGGACTTGATGCCCGCGCCCTCAGCGTAGGAGGTGTCCAGCTGCTGCACGTTGTACCCGCGGTTCTCGCCCCAGCGGATGTACATGCGGATGAGCATCTGCGCCCAGTCGGTGGCGTCGTCGCCGCCGGCGCCGGATCGCACAGTCACGACGGCCGAACGCTCGTCGTATTCGTGGTTGAGCAGCGTCGAGATCTCGAGCTCGGCCAACTGGTCGTGAAGCTTCTTGAGGTCACGCTCGGCTTCGACCTTCGAGTCCTCATCGCCCTCGTCCTCGGACATCTCGATGAGCAGCTCGGCATCGTCGATGCGTTCACCGAACTTCTCGAGCTTCTCCAGGGTTCCCTGCTTGTGCGAGAGCGTGGCCGAGATCTTCTGCGCCGAGTCCGGATCGTCCCAGAAGGACGGCGCCGATGCCTGCTCCGTCATCTCGGCGACCTCGGAGCGAAGGTTGTCCAGATCAGACACATCCAGGATCGCCTTGTAGGTCTGACGGAGGTTGGCGATTTCAGCAGAATAATCAGTGGCCATAATGAGTCAAGCCTAGTGCATCGCGGCCCTCAGGCTTGAATCCTCGCCCCTGATCCCCAGCGACGACCGGCGCCGGGATCGGGTGGGCACCGGAACAGTTGAGCGCCACCGGCAGGAGATCAAGTCATCCCGCCGGTGACGCGGTCCGTAGAGCGCGAGGCTTGAGCGGAAAGCCCTGCAACAGTGATGAGAATCTATACCCGATTACGGGAATGTGCAATGCGGATGCAGTGACGAGTCGACTCGGAGTCTACGCGCTGAAACTACAGTTATGACATTTTCCCGCCACGAAGAGAGTTATCCACAGATTCGAGAAATCACTGGATTCTTGATTCGACTACATATAGGTTAAAAACAAATCCAGCTGTTAGAAACATGATTCGTATTCTGGACGCCAGGGGTTCAATGTGGAAGCCACCGAGGTCATCAAGAGCGAAGTTCATAAGAGGATCAGAGACCTCGACGTGGACCCTCGCGCCGATATGCAACGCTCGCGAGAGGTCATTCGCACTGTCATCTCTGAGTACGACGAGCGCAGCCTGGTCGCGGATCTTCCGCCCTTGGAAGACAAGGAAGCCACGTTTCGCTCCATCGACAACCAGCTTTCGGGCTTCGGTGCGCTGCAAGACTATTTCGATGATCCCCGGGTCGAAGAGATCTGGGTCAACAGCCCCAGCGAAGTCTTCATCGCCATCGACGGGCTCCATCAGCTGACGACGACGAAACTGACCGCAGGTGAACTCGATGATCTCATCGAGAGAATGCTGCGCACCTCAGGCCGACGGGTCGACCTGTCACAGCCATTCGTCGATGCCATGCTTCCCGACGGCTCCCGACTCCATGTCGTCCTGCCCGATATCACCCGTTCCTTTCCTGCGGTCAACATTCGCAAATTCATTCAGCGCCCGCGCAACCTCGCCGGCCTCGTCGCCCAGGGATCCCTGACACCAGCGGCCGCCAGATTCCTTGATGCGGCAGTAGCCAGCGGTGCGAATATCTTAGTCTCCGGGGCAACCCAGGCCGGCAAGACCACCATGCTCAATGCTCTGGCCGGTTCCATTTCCGCCAGAGAGCGCATCATCTCCTGTGAAGAGGTCTTCGAACTCAACCTGCCCAGCCGCGACTGGGTTCCGATGCAGTGTCGCCAGCCGTCTCTTGAGGGCACCGGCGAGGTCACCCTGCGCTCTCTGGTCAAGGAAGCTCTGCGCATGCGACCGACCCGCATGATCGTCGGGGAGGTCCGTGAGGCCGAGAGCCTCGACCTGCTCGTGGCCTTGAATTCGGGCCTGCCCGGCATGGGAACGATCCACGCGAACTCCGCCCGCGCCGCGATCACGAAGATCTGCACTCTGCCGCTTCTGGCCGGAGCCAACATCTCCTCCTCCTTCGTCGTCCCCACCGTGGCAGTGAGCATCGACGTCGTCGTCCACCTGCGACGTGACGCGAACGGGACCCGCCTCGTCAGTGAGATCTGCGCCGTCCCCGGTGGCGTCGAAGGCGACGTCGTCGAACTCGACACGATCTTCCATTCGCCTCAGGGACAGCTGGTTCGTGGACAGGGGTTCGGCCACCTCGGCGAACGATTCGCCGCCATCGGCAAGGATCTCCATTCCATTCTGGAAGCCGCATGAGCTATTCCCAATTCAGTCTTCTCATCGGCGCGTGCTTCGGCGCCGGTCTCTTCCTACTGTGGATGTCGCTGTGGCAGAAACAGTCGACGAGACGGGTGCAGCGACGATGGGTACGCGAACTCGACGACATGCTCACCGGGGCCGGCTTCCCACGGCTGCACCCGAGCCACCTGATCCTCATCTCGATCGCCGTCTTCATC
The DNA here is from genome assembly GCF_016107655.1 of Brevibacterium antiquum. Taxonomy (GTDB): domain Bacteria; phylum Actinomycetota; class Actinomycetes; order Actinomycetales; family Brevibacteriaceae; genus Brevibacterium; species Brevibacterium antiquum. The sequence continues at coordinate 103,615 of NZ_JABASX010000005.1, read as the reverse complement.
ATCGTCAGCGTCGTCGCCACTGTCCTCACCGGCTCCTGGGCGATCGCTTTGTGCTTCGGTCTCTTCGCCTCGTGGCTGCCGCACAGACTGCTTCAACATCGGGCTCGGAGCAAACAGGTGATGCGCCGCGAACTGTGGCCCGAGACCCTTGACCATCTCAATTCCGGTGTGCGCGCCGGCCTGTCACTGCCCGAGGCTCTGAGTTCGCTGGCCCACCGGGGGCCTGAACCTCTGCGACCGCTGTTCGAGGTCTTCGCAGAGGAGTACCGGGCCAGCGGCTCTTTCGCCATCGCCCTTGAACGCTTCCGCCAGGTCAGCGCCGACCCTGTGGCCGACCGGATCGTCGTCGCACTCAGCGTGACCAGGCAGGTCGGCGGAAGTGACCTCGGCACGATGCTGCGAGCCCTCGCCCAGTTCGTCCGCGACGATGCCCGCACCCGCAATGAACTCTCCGCCCGGCAGCAGTGGACGGTCAACGGTGCTCGGCTGGCGGTGGCCGCTCCCTGGGTGGTGCTCGCGTTCCTGTCGACCAGGCCGGAGACAGCGGCTGCCTACAACTCCCAGACCGGTCTGCTTCTCCTGGCCTCCGGATTCGTTGTCTCGCTGCTGGCATATCAGGCGATGAAGCGGATCGGCAGGCTCCCGCAAGAACCGCGTGTCATTGAAGGATCTTCCCTGTCCTCCTCGTCGTTCCGCCGCTCGGCCGAAGGCAGTGAGGTGCTGTGAGCGCGCTGACCGATCCGCTCACAATCCTTGCTCTCGGGGCTTTCAACGGGCTCGCACTCTGCGTCTTCGTCCTCTCCCTGCCGCCTCTGCGCCGACCAACGCTGTCATCTCGCATCGCACCGTATCTGCGTGATCAGGAATCACTGGTCGACATCTACGCTCCGCCGACTCCCCGCAAGGACGGGCTGCTGGGACTGCTCAAGTCCGCCACGTTCGGCACCACCATGTGGGTGACATCCCGGATCACCACCGACGCCACATTGAACCTGCGGATCAACCGTCTCGGCGGGGGTGCATCCCTGGAGCGCTTCCGCATCAGCCAGGTTCTGAGCATTCTGGCAGGCATGATCGCCGCGGGATGCGTGGCCGGCCTGCTCTCGGCACAACGCGGCTTCTCCCCCGTTGTCACCCTCGTTCTCATCATCAGCGGCGGCATCGCCGGACACATCACCAACGACTGGCGTCTGAGCCAAGCCATCGCTCGTCACGAGTCGCGTGTCCTCGCAGAATTCCCCACCGTCGCCGAACTCCTTGCTCTGTCCATCACCGCTGGTGAGGGAATCGTCGAAGCACTCGAACGGGTGTGCCGCACCTGTTCGGGAGACCTCATCGATGAACTGCGCACAGCCCTGGCGACGACGCGAACCGGGACACCGCTCGTCGATGCGCTCGACTCGATGGCCACCAGGATCGCCATCCCCGAGATCGTGCAGTTCGTGGACGGTCTGGCCGTGTCGATGACCCGCGGAACCCCGCTGGCGGAGGTCCTCCGCGCCCAAGCTGCCGATGTGCGGGAACAGTCACGCCGTCGTCTGCTCGAACTGTCGGGGAAGAAGGAGATTGGAATGTTGGTGCCTGTGGTCGTCTTCGTGCTCCCGGTGACCGTCATCTTCGCCGTCTTTCCCTCACTCACCGTCCTCGATCTGAGCCCATGACCTGAGCCGACGCGCACTCTCAGCCCGGTCCTGCCACCGTCTGATCGCCTCACCATCTGATGAGCCCGCCAACCGATTGCACTGCAGAAGGAGACACCATGTTCCACCACCTGATGAACCGATTCGCTGTGTTCGTCCTCGGCCTCTCAACTGACGACCCAGACCGCCGAGGCGAGCGCCGAGATGACCGACCGGACCGCGGTGACGTTCCCGGCTGGGTCCTCATCACGCTGATGACAGCTGGTTTGGTCGTCGCTTTGTGGGCATTGGCCGGCGAAGCCTTCACCTCGATGTTCCAGGACGCGATGAACAAGGTTCGGGGCGCCGGGTGAGTCACCAGGACTGCGAAGCTCGGGCTGATTCCGGTTCCGCGATCGCCGAGTTCGCCCTCATCGGTTCGCTCCTGGCGCTCGTGTTGGCTGGAACCCTGCAGATCGGTCTGGTCATCCACGTCCGCAACACCGTCATCGATTCGGCCATCGCCGGTGCCCGCCAAGCCAGCCTCGCCGATCAGTCAATGGCAGACGGCAAACGCCTGGCTTCCGAGCTCATCACCGTATCTGTGGGCGAGCGCTATGCTCAGTCGATCACCGTCACAACGGGGAAACGCGGTCAAGTCGACATCGTCGAGGTCCGAGTGCGGACGCCGTTGCCCGTCCTCGGCCTGTGGGGTCCCGCCGAGGTGTGGGATCTGAGCGGACGGTCCATCGTTGAGGACGTCGACAGTGACTGAGACTGACGCGCAGATGCCGGAGGACCACCCCGATGCGGGCACGGCCGTCATCGAATTCATCTTCGCCTCGATCGTGCTGCTCATCCCCGTCGTCTATCTCATGCTCGCGATCTCCCAGCTGCAGGCCGCCAGCTATGCCACCACGTCGACGGCGATCTCGGCCTCCCGGATCGCCGCCCGCGATGCCGACCCCTCCGAACGCAGGGCCCATCAAGTTGCCGACATGCATTTCACCGATTTCGGACTCACTGGTGTCCCCATCACCATCGACTACTCATGCTCTGGACCCTGTGGACAGGCAGGTTCCCTCATCACCGCACGGGTCGAGACGAAGGTGTCTCTGCCCGGGTTCCCGCTCCTCTTCGGCACCAAGCATTCGCCGCACATCACTCTTCGTGCCACCCACACGGATGTCGTCGCCACCGCAGGTGAGGCCTGAGATGATGCCAAAGCAGCATCGGGGCCACGCCGATGAAGGGTCGATCACTCCACTGGCGATCGGCTTCGTCGTCATCGCCCTGCTGCTGGCCTTCCTCATCGCAGCGCTGACGGATCTGCACATGACCAGACGAGAATTGCAGAGCGTGGCGGATTCTGCGGCGCTGGCCGCCTCCGACTCGTTCGAACCGGCTCCCGGCAGTGAGCCCGGGCTCGTGTTCTCACCACCTGCTGCGAAACGAGCTGCCAGTCGCTATGTCGCCGCGGTGCCGACCCCGCAGGGACTGCACAATGTGGAGCTCAGTGCCGATGCGGACGGACAGCATTCGGTCGTGATCCGACTGCGTGCCGACTACACGCCCGCGCTGCTGTCACGTTTCGTCCCCGACCTCATCGAGCTTCAGGCCACCGCATACGCTCGTGGTTCGCTGCGCATTTCGTGAGGCTCCAATCCAACGACTCCGACGTGTTCTCCTGTTGATGTCTCCCTCACTTCTGCTCGAATAGCCTGTGGACACAGGCTTCTTGTCCACAGGAGCGTGAGAACTCCTTGCCCGGTGCGGCACAGCTCGTGATCCTGAGAGCATGAACACGCGCGGCCTCATTCATCGCATCGACGCCAATGCGAACATTCGCACCGATGTGATCGAGGCAGACTCTGAGCTGCCAGTCCTCGAGGTATTTCGCACCGTCTTCGGTCCTATCCTGACCTCGGCCGACCTCGTCGCAGGCAACCGACTGCCGAGGGACTCCGGCACACGAGAGAACCCGGAGACCATGGTGAGATCGATGGCTTGGGGGCGGTGGCAGTCGCTGAACCCTGTCACAGTTCTCGGAGTGCTCCCTCTCTGTCGCGGATCCGGATCTGCTTCCGTCTCAGTGCTCGCGGGGCCCGATTCGGGGTTCACGATCGGCATCGACCCCCGCTCCCCTCTGCTCAGCCGCATCAGCCATCCCGACTGTCTGACCATCATCGACCCCTGCATGTCCCGCCAGCCGGCGCGACTGGAGCTGGGTCCTGCCAGAGAACAGACGTTCTCGTCGTTGGGCACCACGATCTTCGCACCGACCTACCCTGCCAGAAACCAGGCCGGTGAAGCCCACTCACGACCTCCCCTTCCTCGAGCTCCCACCAGCCCCAGGCGGGAGCCCACACACGTGGCGCCCGCAGCCATCGACGACCCTCGCCCCGCGAAACCTCCCCAATGGTGGGCATTCCTCATCCCCATCGCCATCGGTGGAGTGCTCGCGCTCGTCACCGGAATGTGGTGGTTCCTCCTCTTCAGCGTCTCCGCACCCATCTCCGGATACGTCGCCTACATCATGGAGAAACGTCGGTACGTCCGCGATTGCGCCCGATGTGTCATCGACCGACGAGCAGCGGTCGAGACAGCACGGCAGAGCTTGGCCACCCTGGTCGCCGAACACAGACTCTGGCTGCAGACCAGTTCGGGTCTGTGCCTCGGCTTCGGATCTGCTCGCAGCCCCATCACCATTGCCGATGAACTCCGCGAGGGCACCAACCATTTCGATGGAGCGGTCATCATCGACGACGTGCCGCTTCGCATCGACCCGCGCACAACCTCGGTGACTGTCACAGGCGATCACGAACAGCTGCGTCGCATGGCCCTGTCCTGGTTGGCCGACTCCACCTACGACTGGCGCCCCTCTCCTGAACTGCTCCGACTGCCGGAGCTGCAGGGAAGCCGCCACGAGGACCACAGCGAGTCGACGATCGGCGTGCGGTTATCCGACCAGAATCCGACGACGCTGCAGCTGCACGCACCTGCGCCCACCGCATCGATCTCGCTGTCCCTGGGCAGTCTGGCCCAGGCACGCACCGACGACTCATCGGCAGCAGACGGCCCAGTGCCGGGCAGAACGCTCATCGCCGCACTCATGCCACCCGGCCGGTACCTCACCCTCGACCAACGACAGGTGAGCAGAACCGGGGCCGAGAGGCTGCCGAACCACGGCCTCGGCGACCTCTACGATGACGGGCGACAAGCCATTCGCCACCGCTGGGCACGAACTCCTCCCGGGCCGGTGACGATCGGACGCGGACAAGACGGGGACGTCACCCTCGACCTCTTCAACGACGGTCCCCACGCCCTCGTGGCGGGCACAACCGGCAGCGGGAAATCCATTCTGCTCCAGACCTGGCTGCTTGCAATGGCCCTGGAACACCCACCTCGGCGGCTGACGTTCGTCCTCATCGATTTCAAGGGTGGGGCGACATTTGCCCCGTTGGAGGATCTGCCGCACACGGACAGCGTCCTCGATGATTTCGATTCGGCAGCGGCCTTCCGCGCATTGGTCTCCATCCGTGCCGAGATCACCCGACGCGAACGGCTCGTGGCCGATCACGGATGCTCCGATGTCCTCGAACTCGACGATCCCCCGCCGAGGCTGGTCGTCGTCATCGACGAATTCCACGCACTCATGGCGACCCATCCGAAGGCAGCTGATCTGCTGGAGCACCTGACAGCGCTGGGCCGGTCCTTGGGAGTGCATCTGATCCTCGCCACGCAGCGCCCGCTCGGCGTCGTCACCGGACAGATGAAGGCCAATATCAACATCAGGGTGTGCCTGCGCGTGCGCGAGGATGCGGACTCCTTCGACGTCATCGGTGTCAACGATGCCGCACATCTGCCGCCGGACAGACCGGGAGCGGCGTGCCTCGACTCGGGTTCGTCGGTCGTTGAGTTCCGGGTCGCGGTCCCCACCTCCACTTCTGCCGCCGCCGAGGTGCGTCATCGGCCTCGTCTCCGACCGTGGGAGCCCGGCCGAGGTCTTCCCACCCAACACAGCGTCAACGGAATCCGCGTCGGCAATCTCCACCAGGCCCATCGTGAGGCCTGCGAGCAATCACAGCTATCGCCTCATCCACTTCCTCCTGTGGTTCTCCCACCACTGCCCGATCCTGAGAATGTCCCTGTGCTGCTCTCATCGTTGTCTGGTGAGGGTGGCTCAGAAGAGAATGATCCAGGGGTGACGGGCACCACGGTGACCGGGATCGTGGACATTCCCAGCCACCAGAAGCAGAGCACCTGGTCATATTCTCCTGCTGTCGATGGCTCGACCATCATCGTCGGCACCGATCCTGATGTCATCACGTCAGTCATGCGACGAATGGCATCCAGTGCCGCTGCGACTCACCGCATCGTGGCGCTGGGACGCATCGCAGCGTCTATGGGCAGAGCCGAAGTCACCTGCGGAATGGACACCGGATGGCGGTTCCACACGATCCTCGACCATCTGCACCGTACTCCTGCAGGAGGAGACGGTCCCACCGGCGCAGACCTGCCGGCCACGATCATTGTCTGCAGCAACTGGAATGAGTTCATCGACTCCATGGACCACCAGATGGCCGCCGAGACGGAACGGCTGCTCAAACACGGATCTGGGTTGGGGTTGACGTTCCTGTTGGCCGGATGCCGCACGTCTACGAGCACAAGCGCGGCCTTCACATCACAGTTGATCTTCCCGCCCGGTACAGGAGGTGATGGACTCAGCGTCGGACTGTCTCGGCAGCGGTTCGTCGGAACATGGCCCGAATACAGGGCAGTGCTCGTCGGCCCCAGTGCACAGGAGGCCGGCGGTGACGGCGCCGACGTGCAGTTGGTGCCGCACCGTCAGAATATCGCCCGGGCGGACGACGCCGATGACGGGCGCGAAAGCTTCGGACCACGCTGGCGCGGACTCACGGCGGCACCAGGACACATGGCGGCACCGGGACGCACGGAGGCCCCGGGACACGTGGCCGCGCGACTGGATCCGGCGAGCACGGGGATCCCGCTGGGAATCGACCCCTTCGGGACGCTCGTCGTGTGGAATCCGGTCCGTGACGGAGAGGTTCTCAGTGTCAGAGGATCACCGCAGTCTGGCAAGAGTGCGACCGCGGCCATGCTTCAGCAGACGTGCTCCTCTGCAGCAACAGCCAGCAGGGAAGCGCTCACTGTCCATGACGATGCGCATCTGGAGACGAAACCGGACGCCTTCGATCTCCTCGATGGTGGCCTGCACGTCGTGACGATGCCGGTGCGGTTCACTCCCGGCTACGGTTCCGCGTTAGCCAAGGCACAGGGCCTGGGGCCGATGCTGATCCTCGGTGCCCACAGTAGGCAGGACCTCAGCAATCTGGGTCTGCTTCGGCTGCCGCCACTCGACGGGGATCCGGGGACAGCATGGTTCGTCACCGAGCAGCGAACTCAGGCAGTGAGGCTCTTCTCAGCTGAGAGAACCGCTGATCTCACGGTGGAAGTCGTCTGACCGATCTCGATTCGAGCTGACGATCAGTCAGTACTCTCCTTGTGCCTGCCTGCAGGCAGTGGCTCGGTGTGGTCGATGAGCTGGTAGTGTCGGCGACCCTCACCCCGGACGAAGGCGAAGTAGCACAGCCACAGCGCGCCGACCCAGAGAAGACCTACCCACAGTGCCGGACGGGAATCAGGAACGATTCCGACCATGACGATGACGAAGAGGATGAATGCCACCGTGCCCCAGGACCCCACTGGCCACAACGGCATCGGGAACTCACTGCGCAGTCGGTTCTCCTGCGCCAGCACCCGTTTCATCCGAATATGAGCCGCGAGGATGACCAGCCACACCAAGACTGTCGCAAACGTCGCCAATGCGCCGAGCAGGAACAGGGCCTGGTCGGGGTAGAGGTAGTTGAGGAGCACGCCGACGAGCAGTGCCACGATCATCGTGATCACCGTCATCACCGGCACTCCGTTGCGAGTGGTGTGGGCAAAGGAACGCGGCGCCTGCCCCTGTTCTGCCAGACCGTGGAGCATCCGACCAGCACCGAAGATATCGGCGTTGATGGCCGAGAGCGCCGCCGTGATGAGCACAACCTGGAGGATGGCGGCTGCCGCGTTGAAGCCGACGGAGTCGAAGATCGCGACGAAGGGACTGATATCCGAGGTGATCTGGTTCCAGGGCAGGATGCACATGATCACGCCGAGGGTGAGCACGTAGAAGAGCAGGATGCGCACCGGCACCGAGTTGATGGCGGCCGGCAGCACCTTCTTCGGGTTCTGCGCCTCGCCGGCGGTGACTCCGATGATTTCGATGCCGCCGAAGGCGAACATCACGATCGTGAATGATGAGAGGAAACCCCAGAGTCCGTGCGGAAACGCACCCCCGTGGTCGACCAACGCACGCGGACCCATCTGATTGTGGTCAGCGATGCCGAAGCCGAAGATGATGATGGCCACGCCGGCGCCGATGAGGGCGATGATCGCAACGATTTTGATGAGTGCGAACCAGAACTCCAGCTCGCCGAAGACCTTGACGCCGATCATGTTGATCGCGGCGATGAAGAGCACAACGGCCAGTACCCAGGTCCAGCGCGGTACTCCAGAGAACCAGAAGCCCATGTACACGCCGATGGCGGTGGCGTCGAAGACGGCGACAAGGATCATCTCGAAGACGAAGGTCCAGCCGACGAGAAAACCGGCGAATGGGTGGAGATAGTGCGAGGCGAACTGGCCGAAGGATCCCGAGACGGGGTGGCGGACCAGCATTTCGCCCAGCGCACGCATCACCATGAAGACGGCGGCACCGCCGATGATGTAGGCCACCAGCACGGACGGGCCTGCGGCCTGGATCGACTCCGAGGACCCCATGAACAGCCCCGTGCCGATGGCCGAACCCAAAGCCATGAAGCGGATGTGCCGGGCCGTCAGTCCCCTGCGCAGGCCCACGTTCTCTGTGTGAGTGTCAGGGGTGATCGTCTCTCTGCTCCCACTGTCAGCTGAAGGCACGGGTGTCCTACTTTCTCTCAAATTCTCCCGGCAGCAGTCTCGACTCAGCGAGGGTCGGCAGGAGGACCCGTGAGTGTTTCGTAGCGGTAGAGTTCGCTCGCCTGGCCGGCTTCGAGGAGACGGTCTGCCAGGGCGGAGACCACCGGCATGCCACTTGTGACTTCGAGGACGACGTCGGCATCGACGGAGAGTCGGGCGAGGAGAAGCTCGGCGTCAGCGATCGCTGCCCTGAACAGCTCGCTCGTCGTGTCGGCGGCTTCCTCGCGGGTTTCGAACATCGACCCGATGATGAGTTCGGTGGGGGCCTCTTCGTCATCGCCTGGTGCCGGCATGGCATCCGTGATCTCGACACCAGTCTGGTCGGCCTCGCGAGCGTAGGAGACGGCGAAGGCGCTGAGTCCAGAGTCGTCGGACGAGCCGGCGTCACCGCCCAGCAGAGCGGCACCGTGGGCACCGGCAGCTTCGGAGAGGAACGCGTTGTTGACCTGACCGATCGTTAGCGGACCGACAGCGTCGTCCTTGTTCACAGCGGTGTACCACGCGAGGAAGGCCTTCGTGAGCTTGACTGATCCGGTGGCCACGATCTCGAGGTCTTCGGCACGTCCACCTCCGCTGGGCGGCAGCGCACCGGCGGCGACCTTGATCACCCGTGTCGTCGTCAGCGGTGCGAAGCCGAGGGCCTGTGCGAATCCCGCACCTGGGCTCCCGGCCTGTACACGTGTGCGCAGGTCAAGTCCTTCCAGGGCAGTCCCGACGGTCTCGGCACACACTGCTTCGAAGAGTTCTCGTCCCTGACCGTGGCCCTGTTCCTCGCTCGCGACCTCGACGTGGACCCACGCCCGGTAGGGGTGGAGCGGGGACTGCGCGATCGCGGCCGCGCCGACGGGCACCTCGGGCACCACCTCGGCGATGACGGATCGCAGCAGGGGTGAATCCGAGGACGGGCGGAACAGGGACCTGGCCATATGAGCGGCCGGCGTATCGGCGTCGGCGAACACCTCGTTCAACCGCAGGTCGTCACCATCGGTCAGATCTCTGATCGGCATTGTGTGCGCTCCTTGAACGGGTCGAGAACTTGATAATCTTGGCGTCATGACTGACTTAAGCGATCCTACCGCCGCCGCCCGCGCCGCAGCCACGACCATCAACTCCAAAGCCGGCATCGAGGCCCATGACATTGCTCTCGTTCTCGGTTCGGGATGGGGCGGAGCAGCGGAGCTCCTCGGCGAGACGATCAGCGAGATCTCGGCCGCGGACGTCCCCGGCTTCCACGCGCCCGCCGTCGAAGGGCACGGCGCCACCCTGCGCACGATCCGGATCGAAGCCAGCGGCAAGCACGCTCTCGTCCTCGGTTCCCGCACCCACTACTACGAGGGCAAGGGCGTGCGCGCCGTCGCCCACGGGGTCCGCACCGCCGCTGCCGCCGGCTGTGAGAACCTGGTGCTCACCAACGGCTGTGGAGGGCTCAATCGCAATTGGGCCGCCGGCACCCCGGTCCTCATCTCCGACCACCTCAACCTCACCGGCACCTCCCCCATCGAAGGTGCGAACTTCGTCGACCTCACCGATCTGTACTCCCCGCGCATGCGTGCCATCGCGAAAGAGATCGACCCCAGCCTCGACGAGGGCGTCTACGCACAGTTCCGGGGACCGCACTACGAAACTCCCGCCGAGGTGCGCATGGCCGGAGTCCTCGGCGCCGACCTCGTTGGAATGTCGACCTCGTTGGAGGCCATCGCCGCACGTCAGGCCGGTCTGGAACTCATGGGCATCTCTCTGGTCACGAACCTGGCCGCCGGCATCCAGGAGACCCCGCTCTCCCATGCCGAGGTCATCGAGGCCGGAGTCGCAGCCGCACCGCGGATCTCACAGCTGCTCGCCGACATCGTCTCGAAGCTCTGAGCGAGCCCGGACACTCTGAGCAGCTGCTGCCCGAAGACGCACCGGCATCACTCGCCCGCCCAACCGCATCCCTCTCGCCGACAACACCGGACAAGGACAGACATGACCCGAGTAGCCGATCGCTTCAGCAACGGATTCGATGCCGACGTCGTCGAGGCATGGATCGCCGACGACCCCGACCAGCAGACAGCAACCACCCTGCGCACAATCCTCACCGCCGCGACGACCGGTGACGAAACGGCTCTGGCCGACCTCGAAGATCGCTTCGCCGGCCCCCTGACCTTCGGCACCGCGGGCCTGCGTGGAGAGATCGCGGCCGGACCGAACCGGATGAACCGCGCCGTCGTCATCCGCGCCGCAGCAGGTCTCTCCCGTTTCCTCCTGAACACCGTGGGCGAGGGATTCACTGTCGTCATCGGATGCGATGCTCGCTACAAGTCCTCAGACTTCGCGACCGACACAGCCGCCGTCGTCACGGCGGCCGGCGGTACCGCCATCCAACTGCCCGATCAGCTGCCCACTCCGCTGCTCGCCTTCGCCCTGTCCCACCTGCAGGCCGATGCCGGTGTCATGGTCACCGCCAGCCACAATCCGCCTACTGACAATGGCTACAAGGTCTACCTGGGCCAGCGTCCGCTGCTGGCGATCGAGACCAATCCGTCCGCCGCCCAGGCTGGTGCCGGTGCTCAGATCGTCAGTCCCGCTGATGCTCTCATCGCTGAGCAGATCGCGGCAGTCGAATCTGTGGCCTCGGTCCCGCGTGCCGAGTCCGGTTGGGAACACCTCGATGACTCAATCGTCGAGACCTACCTGGCTCGCATCGATGCTCTGGGGGTGAGAGCAGAGTCAGAGCTGTCTATCGTACTCACCTCGCTCCACGGTGTCGGAGCCTCCGTCGCCGAGGCGGCTCTGACACGCACCGGTTTCACCGATGTGCACCCGGTGCCCTCGCAGCAGGCTCCGGATCCGGACTTCCCGACGGTCTCGTTCCCCAACCCCGAGGAGGCGGGGGCCCTCGACGAATCCTATGCGCTGGCCCGCGAGGTCGGTGCCGAACTCGTCATCGCCAACGACCCCGATGCCGACCGGTTCTCCGCGGCCATTCCGGATGCCTCGACTGCGTCCGGGTACCGGCAGCTGTCCGGCGACGAGGTGGGTCTGCTGCTGGGCGAGGATGCCGCGGTCCGGCTGGCTGCCGGGACGCATCATGCGGCACAGCTCGGATCCTCGCCCGGCGCCTCGGATTCGGTCGAAACCGAGGCATCGGACGTCGTTGGCGGGGGTGCGGAATCACCTGCTCTGGTGTTTGCGAACTCGATTGTGTCCTCTCGAGGGCTGGCCTCAGCTGCCGCCAGTCATGGCTTCGCGGCGGCGAACACGCTCACCGGGTTCAAGTGGATCTCCCGCGTCGACGGCCTCGTCTTCGGCTACGAGGAGGCGCTGGGCTACTGCGTCGACCCGTCTGCGGTGCGCGACAAGGATGGAATCTCCGCGGCCGTAACCTTCGCAGCGCTGGTCTCGAGGCTGAAGGAACACGGGTCGAGCATCGAGGCAGAACTCGATCGGATCCGGAAGCGCGACGGCTTCTTCGCCACCGCCCCGCTGAGCTTTCGCCTCGACGATGTCTCTCTCATCGCTACGGCCATGGCGAAGCTGCGGGAGAATCCGCCGGTGTCCCTGGCCGGGTCTCCCGTCGTCGAAATCCACGACCTCTCAGCCGGTTACGGAGACATTCCTCCCACCGACGGGATCCTGCTGCTCTCGGAGTCGAACTCCCGAGTCATCATCCGGCCTTCGGGCACGGAGCCGAAGCTCAAGTGCTACCTCGAGGTCGTCGCCGAACCCTCCGAGCTGGAGGCCTCGATCCACGCCGACACCCGGGCCGCGGTCAGTGCAGGGATGCGGCTGCCGGTCACCTCGGCGAGTGCCTCCCTCACACCGGCCCTGACGGAGCGTCTGACCTCTATCAGCACCGAGCTCAAGGCCTTCTTCGGTCTCTGATCCGATACCTGACCCGGATGTTGGCACAAATTCTGATCATGGTGAGTGCCTCGAGGATTGGGCGCATCTCCAGTGGCTTGGAAGCGGCAGCCCCTCCCCAGTCAGGACTGCCGCGGCTCCTGCGAGGTTGAGTGCAATGACGACCAGCGCCAATTCAGAAGGTGGCTCGAACCTGCCTGATACACGTGTGAAGCAGCGCAGTCATATCTTTCTCACTGAGGCAGATGGAGCCAACCGGGTGCTTGTGCAGTGAACTCGCCGCGCCCGAGGCAGTGACCGGCTCCGACAGGAACCGCGCCGAGGATGGTGGCGATAGCGGACAGCGCAGAGCGATTGTCACGGTCGACCATCGGCGCAGGCTCGGGCCACGAGCCGATGATGATGCCGGTGACCGGAATCTGCCGACTCCTGAGCGCTTCGGCGGTCAGAGCGGTGTGGTTGAGGGTGCCCAGGCGCGAGCGGGCGACGATGACGGCACCGATGGAGTCTCTGTCGGCCGATAGGCAGGCGACGATGTCGGCGGCGGTATGGCCTCCGAAGTCGACGAGCACTCCCCCTGAGCCTTCGATGAGGACGTGGTCAGCACTGGTGCGTTCGGCAACTGTGCGGATGAGCTCTGCATGCTCGGCTGCGCTGGGCAGGATCGAAACTGCGCCGGCAGCAGAAGACACAGATCCGGCCGACTCCACGCGGGCAGCCGGAAGCGGAGCCATCGGCAGACGCAGTGTGATATTCGTGAACGTATGGATTCCGGTCAGCCGGGCAATGATCTGAGCGTCGGATTCGGTGACGACATCGCTGTAGTCGGCTTCAAGCTGCTCACGCTGAGGGTCGTCAGAGCCGATGTGCCCCGTCTGGATCGGCTTGCACATGACGACCCGCCGCCCGGCGGCTGTCAGCGTCGCGGCCAGCGCCGCAGCAGCGATAGTCTTGCCGACACCGGTGTCCGTTCCCGTGACGAGCAGGAAGCGCGGAATCACTGTGCTGCCGTCGAACCGCAGGCGTCGGTGATCGACCGGATCCGCTCACAGGCATGGGCCAGATCATCGGAGCTCAGACCAGCACGCGCGGTCGGCCGCACCCGCGTGATCCCATCAGGGACGGATGGCGGGCGGAAGCAGCCGACAAGGATCCCCTCCCTACGCAGCAGAGCGCGGGCTCGCACTCCGGATTCCGGAGTCGGCATCGGCACTGAGAGCACAGCGCCGGCAGGAATCGGCACGTCAAGCGCAGTTGCGAGTTGGGCGCGCGCAACTTCCATCGATGCCACCTTGTCGCGAGTGATGAGGCCAAGCGCTGCATGGGCAGCTGCCGCATTGGCCGGGGCGAGCCCGGTGTCGAAGATGAAGGAGCGGGCAGTGTTGACGGCGGCATCGCGGATGAGCTCGGAACCCAGCAGCGCTCCTCCCTGGGAGCCGAGCGACTTCGACAGGGTCGCAGTGACGACGAGCCGGTCACGGTGTTCGCTCAGGCCTGCGGCGGCGCCCATTCCGCTGTGTGCCTCGACACCGGCCACGCCGATCCCGTGAGCCTCGTCAACGAGCAGCAGAGCATCGTAGCGGGCGCAGAGTTGAAGCAGTCGCGGCAGATCGGCTGCGTCGCCGAGGACGGAGTAGATCGATTCGACGATCACGAGTGCCTCTGCCTGCTCACGATCGGCCAAGGCGGTTTCGACGGCGCTCGGATCGTTGTGGGCAACGACGGTCAGCGAGGCCTTCGTCAGGCGACAGGCGTCGATAAGTGAGGCGTGATTATGGGCGTCGGAGACGATGAGTGTGTCCGGCCCGGCCAAGGTCGTGACCGCGGCGATGTTGGCCAGATATCCGCTGGAGAACGTCACACATGCCGGGTGGCACAGCCGTTCGGCCAGCGCGGCTTCCAACCGATGATGGGCGGGTGTGGTTCCGGTGACGAGTCGCGAGGCCCTGGCTGAGGTGCCATAGCGTTCGATCGCCTCGATCGCCGCCGCACGCACGATCGGATGCTGCGAGAGGCCCAGGTAGTCGTTGGAGGCGAGGTCAAGTCCGTTGAGCGCCAGATCATTGCGGTCCAGATCGGCGGACCTGCGGCGTTCGGCTGCAGCGGCAAGGCGGGAGGCAATGGCATTCACTGCAGCTCTCCTTCGGAGTGCGCCGCGGCGGTTGCGACCATCGCTGCTGTGATCGTCTCCATCGTCTCCGGCGTCGAAATGTAGGGCGGCATCGTGTAGATGTGCTGCCGGAAGGGCCGCAGCCACACGCCATGCTCTGCGGCGATGCGCGTGGTGAGTCCGACATCGACCGGGCGGTCGAGTTCGATGACGCCGATGCCACCGGTCACACGCGCCTCGGTGACGTGCGCCAGCTGTCGCGCCGGGGCGAGACCGGATTCGAGAGCCGGAGAGATGCGGGCGATGGCCGGTTCCCAGCCGCTCGTGTCATCGGCGAAGAGCAGCCCGACCGAGGCGGTGGCTGCCGCGCAGGCCAGCGGATTGGCCATGAAGGTCGGTCCGTGCATGAGCGCCCGGTGAGAGGAGGCGGTGATGACCTCGGCTATCGGGCCGCTGCACATGAGGGCTGCCAGCGTAAGATAGCCGCCGGTCAGCGCTTTGCCCAGGCACATGACATCCGGGGTGATGCCGGCCGACCGGCAGGCGAAATCGGCGCCGGTGCGGCCGAAGCCGGTGGCGATCTCATCGGCGATGAGCACAGCGTCGATCTCGGTGGCGAGCCGCCGGAGCGCCCGCAAGGCGGCCGGATGATAGGGGCGCATACCGCCAGCGCCCTGAAAGAGGGGCTCGACGATGATACCGGCGAGTTCGGACCCATGCGCGTCGACGAGGTTCTCGGCCCGGGCCACCCATGCCTCGACTTCGGTGGTGGAAGCCTCGGGCAGCGGAGGGCGTGGCAGGAACAGCTGAGAGGCCAGCAGTCCGGCAAAATCGGCGTGCATCCCGCCAACCGGATCACATACGCTCATCGCTCCGCTCGTGTCACCGTGATAGGCGCCGTCGAGGGCGAGGAAACGTCCTCGGTCGCGTCCGCGAGCCCGTTGGTACTGGATGGCGAGCTTGAGCGCGACCTCGACCGAGACTGAGCCCGAGTCGGCCAGGTAGACATGGTCAAGTCCGGCCGGTGTGACCGCGACGAGACGCTCGGCCAGGTCGACGGCCGGCCCGTGAGTCAGACCGCCGAACATGACATGCGAGAACGAGCGAACTTGGGCTGTCAGTGCCGCGTCCATGACCGGGTGTCTGTAGCCGTGGACAACCGCCCACCACGAGCTCATTCCGTCCAGGAGCCGATGTGTCGTGCCGGACGCATCACACAGTTCCACGTAGGGACCGGCCGCACCTGTAACTGAAAAATGCGCCCCAGAATCGAGCGGACCATAGGGGTGCCACAGGAGACCGGCATCCCTCTCCAGCGTGCTCTGGGGGCCTGACCGTGCCGACTCAGGCATTGGGAGAGACCTCTGTGCCAGCACCGCGGCGACGGATCGTCGGAATCGTCACGCCCGAGTTGCCAGCCTCGTAACCGACAGGCGCCAGCGGTTTGCCGCACGGCAGTGTGCCAGCTGCGACTGGTGCCGGTGCAGTCTCGTACGATGCGCCGGTGCCGGCAGCGGACGCACCTTCGCCGTTCGCATGGCCGGGTGCTTCGCCGTCGAAGGCAGCCTGATGGGCTGCCCGGTGGGCCTTGAGCTCGTCACGCAGCTGCTGGGCACTCTCGGTGCCGACGATCTCGAACCCGCCGTCGACGATCATGTCGAGATCCTCTTCGGCAGCCTGACCCTCCGAAGTGAGGTAGTCGCCGAGGAACAGCGAATTGGCCACATTCAGCGACAGCGACTGCAGCGAACGCAGGTGCAATTCGCGGCCGCCGGCGATGCGCAGTTCGCGATCCGGGCACAGGAAGCGCACAGCGCACAGAATCCTCACGCAGTGCTGCGGGGTCAACGTGTTGGTGCCCTCTAACGGGGTGCCGTCGAAGGGGATGAGGAAGTTGACCGGGATCGAGTCGGAGTCGACGGCCTTGAGCGATTCGATCGCCTCGATGATCTGGTCGTTCGTCTCGCCCAAACCGACGAGGAGTCCCGAGCACGGGGAGAGCCCGGCGCCGCGAGCCCTGTCGACGGTGTCGACCCGGTCGGCAAAGGTGTGCGTCGAGCAGATGTCGGCGTAGAGGGACTCAGCGGTGTTGAGGTTGTGGTTATAAGCATCGACCCCGGCCTCTTTGAGGCGCTGCGCCTGGCCATCCTTGAGGAATCCGAGACAAGCGCAGACCTCGACGTCGGGAGTGGCAGATTTGATCTCCTCGACCATTCCCGAGACGCGCTCGACATCCCGGTTCGACGGACCGCGGCCGGAGGCGACGAGACAGACGCGCGAGGCACCTCCAGCCAGGCCGAACTCCGCCTGGCGCTTGGCCTCCTCCTTGGGCAGCCAGGAATACTTGAGGATCTCCGCTTCGGAGCCTAGGCGCTGCGAGCAGTAGCTGCAGTCCTCCGGACACAGCCCGGACTTGAGGTTGACGAGGTAGTTGACCTTGATGCGCTTGCCGAAGTGCTCGCGTCGCAGCCGGGCTGCGGCTGCGACGATGTCGAGCAGATCCTCATTCGGGGACGACAGGATCGCGCGGGCATCGGAGGCGGTGGCCGGGGTGCCGGAGAGCACACGCTCGGCGAGTGACAAGTAGTTGACCATGAACCAATTATTGAACACTGTTCAGGAGCGAGCAAAATCGAGCTCTACGGACGCAGCCGCATCCGCCACCTCCAGAGGCCCTCCGCCTTCGGAATGATCAATGGCCGGAACGTCGGTGAACAAAGTGCCACTCGGCTCACCACCGGTGGTGAGCGTCTCCATCCGTCTGATGGCGTGGCAGGACTTCTTCGGGCTCTGAGTGTAGGCGCAGCGAGCGGGGAACAGCAGCCGCAGCCCGGACACATACAGTCGAAGTCAGATTGAGTTGGTTGCAACCAACTCAATCTGACTTCGACTGTAGAAAGCGCGCGGGCAGGAGCCGCCTTGGAAACGCTCAGTCGCTGAGTCCTCCGAGGATCCCAGCGGATCCCGACAGCCCGAGACGCGAGGCTCCCGCGGCGATCATCTCTTCTGCGGCTTCGACGGTGCGGATCGCGCCTGAGGCCTTGACGCCGAGGCGATCGCCCACGGTTTCGCGCATGAGCGAGACCGCGTGTGCGCTGGCTCCGCCTGCGGGGTGGAAGCCGGTGGAGGTCTTGACGAAGCCTGCCCCTGCAGCTTCGGCGCGGCGGCAGGCCTCGACGATCTGCTCGTCGCTGAGCGCCGCGGACTCGATGATGACTTTGACCAGGGCCTTTCCGCTGGCATCGACGACTCCGCGGATATCGGCCTCCAGCGCATGGAAGTCACCAGCGATGGCCTGACCGATGTTGATGACCATGTCGACTTCGTCGGCACCCTCGGAAACGGCTTGGGCAGCCTCGGCGGCCTTGATCTCTGGCTTGACCTGACCGCTGGGGAAACCGACGACCGTGGCGACGACGAGGTCGCCGGAATCGGTGACGGGAAGCATCGACGGGGAGACGCAGATCGCGAGCACACCGAGGTCCTTCGCCTCCGACACGAGTGCTTCCACATCTGCAGGCGTGGCTTCGGGCTTGAGCAGCGTGTGGTCGATGATCGCTGCGACTTCGGCTCTGCTGGTCATGTGGTTGTCCTCCAAGGTGGATGGTGCGGTGTGATTCGTACTGCATGAGTTGGTACTACGGTGATGCAATGCGCGTGACGGCGGCTCAGGTGATCTTCTCGAGCACGATCGTCTCGGAGACCGCGCTGAGGTCGCCTCCGATCTCGACGGCATCCTCGAGAGATTCGATCGCTCGGGCGAAGCGTTCCGGGGTCGCCGTGTGCAGGGTCATCAGCGGCTGGCCCGCGCGCACTGCATCTCCGGGTTTGGCGTGGAGTTCGATGCCGGCCACGTCCTGGACCGGGTCCTCCTTGCGTGCTCGTCCGGCACCCAGGCGCCAGGAGGCGACTCCCACGGACAGTGCATCGAGCCGACTGAGGACGCCGGACGCAGGCGCCGTGATGACTTCGGTGTGCTCGGCGACGGGCAGCGCGGCGTCGGGGTCACCGTTCTGGGCCCGGATCATCTTCTTCCACATGTCCATCGCCCGACCGTCACCCAGTGCAGCGCGCACATCGACGTCGGTCTTACCGGCCAGACGCAGCATCTCCTCGGCCAGGGCCACAGTCAGGTCCACGACGTCGGAGGGTCCGCCGCCGGCGAGGACCTCGACGGACTCACGGACCTCGAGGGCGTTGCCGACTGTGAGCCCCAGGGGTGTGGACATGTCGGTCAGCAGCGCCGAGGTCCTGACCCCGGCCGCCTGACCCAGATCGACCATGGTCCGTGCCAGCTTCTGTGCCTTGGCCAGGTCTTTCATGAAGGCTCCGGATCCCACCTTGACGTCGAGGACGAGGCCCTCGGTGCCCTCCGCGATCTTCTTCGACATGATCGAGGAGGCGATAAGTGGAATGCAGTCGACCGTTGCGGTGGTGTCGCGCAGTGCATAGAGCTTCTTGTCCGCAGGAGCTAAGCCGGAGCCTGCGGCGCAGATGACCGCGCCGAGGTCCTCGAGCTGGTCGAGGATGGCCTCATTGCTCAGACCCGCCTGCCAGCCGGGAATGGACTCGAGCTTGTCCAGGGTGCCCCCGGTGTGGCCCAAACCGCGACCCGAGAGCTGTGGGACGGCGACGTCGAAGACGGCGACGAGTGGAGCGAGAGGCAGGGTGATCTTGTCCCCGACACCCCCTGTCGAATGCTTGTCCGAGGTCGGGCGTGACAGGGATGAGAAATCCATCCGCTCGCCCGAGGCGATCATCGCCTGCGTCCAGTCCGCGATCTCGCGAGGTTCCATGTCGTTGATGAAGATCGTCATGGCCAGCGCGGCCATCTGCTCATCGGCGACGACACCGCGGGTGTAGGCATCGATCACCCAGTCGATCTGCTCTCTGCTCAGGGTGCGGCCATCGCGCTTGGCGGCGATGACGTCGACGGCATCGAATGCCTCTACGCTCACAGTGTCAGTCCTTCGTTCTTCGAGTGTGGCCGACGACCCGGCCACTGGGGTGGCCGAAGTGCCGGCCACTGGGGTGACCGTTCTGGTGGTCACCATTGATCGCCGAGGTGGCGCTGGGATCGCGGGGCCACCTCGGCGATATCGGGGTCAGTGCTTGGCGGAGCCTGCGCCCGGCGCATCACCGCTCAGATGATCTGGTCCGAAGGCATCGGGCAGCACAACTGACATGGGAGCCCTGCCGCTGGGCATGTTGAGCATCATCTCGGTGCCGCCGTGTTCGAACAGGAGCTGCCGGCAGCGTCCGCACGGGGCCAAGGTCGCCCCCGCACCATCGACGCAGTCGAATGCCACGATCCGGCCTCCGCCGGACATGAACAGATCGGAGACGAGTGAGCATTCTGCACACAGCGTCACCCCGAACGAGGCATTCTCGATATTGGCGCCGCTGACGATTCGACCGTCATCGACGAGTGCGGCCGCGCCCACGGGATAGGACGAATACGGAACGTATGCGCAGCGCATCGCTCTCATCGCCTCATCTCGCAGCAGCGACCAGGTGCCCTCGCTCAGGTCGTCGACCGAAACGGGGGTGGGTTCCACGCTCCACACGTGTTCAGAGGCTTCGACATCTGCAGAAGTCATAGGGGATACCTCTCTCTTAGGGTTGGACTATTTCACGTACGGCACGCCTTCGGCCGCCGGTGGGCGAACCCGGCCGACGAAACCGGCGACGGCGAGAACCGTGACGATGTAGGGAAGCATGAGCAGCAGCTCGTTGGCCACCGGAGTTCCGATGGACTGCAGAGTGTTGCCCAAGCTCTTGGAGAAGCCGAACAGCAGGGCAGCAAGCAGGGCACCCTTCGGGTTCCACTTGCCCAGGATCATCGCCGCAAGGGCGATGTATCCCTGTCCGGCCGACATCTCTTTGCCGAATGCCAGGCCCGATCCGACGGTGAAGAAGGCACCGCCTAGGCCTGCGATGGCACCGGCCATGAGGGTATTGCGCACGCGGGTGAAGTTGACCTTGATGCCCACTGTGTCGGCTGCCTTCGGGTGTTCGCCCACGGCCCGCATCCGCAGCCCCCACTTCGAGCGGAACACGAAGATCTGGAGGGCGATGACGACGACGTACATGATGTAGACGAGGATGTTCTGGTCGAAGAGCACCCGCCCCAGGATGGGGATGTCCGACAGCAGCGGGATCGGCAGGTTAGGCAGCTGCTGCCGGGAGTTCCACAGGCCCGGGTTCTGTGTGAGGACCGTCGAGTAGAGGAAGCTGGTGACACCGACGACGAGGACGTTGAGTACGACGCCGATGATGATCTGGTTGACCCAGTACTTCACCGCGAAGAATGTGAGGACCACAGCCACCAGCGCGCCGGCGATCGGGGCTGCAAGCAGACCCGCATAGGGGTTCTTGACCACTGAGGCGACGACCGCGGCGAGGAAGGCACCGGCCAGCAGCTGACCTTCGATGGCGATGTTGATGATGCCGGAGCGTTCGCCGACGAGCCCGCACATGGCGCCGAAGATCAGCGGCACGGACAGTGCCAGGGCGCCAGCCAGCAGCGTGGTCAGGGGGATCACGCCGCCGCTGCCGCCGCCTGCCCAGGCCAGGAAGGACACGACGAAGAGGATGCCGAAGACCATCGGGAACCATCCGGCCAGGGTGATCCGCTTCAGGGCGAGGTAGATCGAGGCTGCGGCCATGACCACGAGGATGAGCGAGAGGACCAGTCCGGCTACGGTCGAGGACACGACGACATCGGGAATGGCGAAGAGGTCTCCGCCGGTCGCGATCCGGAATGTCGTCTCTCCGTCACGGCCGATGAGGCCGAAGAAGATGAGCGAGACGAGGGCCAGGATCGAGTAGGTGATCGGGAACTTCCACGCGATCGGGGTCAGTGCCTTGGACTGTGCCGAGGACTTCGCTGCCGGTGTCGCAGCGGCGGTGTTCTGAGCGCTCATGTCAGGCCTCCTTCCGCTTGAGCACCGGTGTGGGCAACCGGAAGATCGACCTCACGAGTGGTGGTGCCGCGATGAGCAGGACGATGACGGACTGCACGACGAGAACGATGTCGATCGGCGTCCCGGTCTGGGACTGCATGAGGTAGCCGCCGGCCTTGAATGCGCCGAACAGGAGACCTGCCAGGAACGTCCCCAAGGGTTTGGACCGTCCCAGCAGGGCCACGGTGATGGCGTCGAAGCCGATCGACCCGCTGATTCCGCCGGTGAGTTTGAATTCCGTGCCGAGTACCTGAGCCGCTCCGCCGAGTCCGGCGAGTGCGCCGGCGACGATCATCACGAGGATCGTCACCTTCGACACGGAGATACCTGCGGTTCGCGCCGCGTGCGGGTTGGCACCGACGGCCTTGAACTCGAAGCCGATCGTTGAGCGTTCGAGCAGCCACCACACGAAGATCGTTGCCAGGATGGCGATGATGAATCCGACATGCAGACGGAAGGGTGGCGGCAGCAGCAGGAACATCTGTGACGAATCGTCAAGCATCCGCGACTGCGGGTTCGCCGAGTTGGTGTGGGTGAACCAGCTCTGCTTGAGCAGGTAGCCCAACAGGTAGCCGGCGATGGAGTTGAGCATGATCGTCACGATCACCTCGTTGGCTCCGGTGCGTGCCTTGAGCACACCCGCGATGCCGGCCCAGATCGCACCGCCGATCATGCCGCCGATGGCTGCGATGAGCATATGCACGACGGGTGGCAGGTGGAGGGCATAGCCGAGGTAACCGGCGATGGTGGCGCCGAGGATGACCTGGCCCTGACCGCCGATGTTGAATAGTCCCGAGCGGAAGGCCAGGGCGATGCCGAGGCCTGTGAGGATGAGCGGGGTGCCGCTGACCAGGGATTCGGTCAGGGGGCGGATCGCACGTTCTGTGGTGCGGGCATCCCAGTCGAAGATCGCGCCGCGAAACAGCGCCGAATAGGCTTCCCCGACAGTGGAGAACAGGGTCGAGAAGAAGACCCCGGGGGCGGCGAAGATGTTCATCGCCGCTTCGACGACTTCCGCGTTCGACACGGCGATGAGGACTCCGCCGAGGAGGAGAGCGACCACGATGGCCAGCACCGAGACCAACCAGGAACCGGACAGGACGTCCTGCAGCAGATTCGGTTCCTTGCCCGGTTCCGCTTCGGCGCTCGGTGGTGGAGCCGGCGATGGTGCCGCCGGGGAGATGTCAGTTGTCATTTCGTCTCCTCCGCCGAGGTGGTGGCTGAGTTCTCTTCAGGTGCCGCGGTGGCGGCGTCGCTCTTCTCAGGTGCCGCGGTGGCGGCGAGGGCTTCGTCTGCAGGGACGCCTGCCATCATCAGGCCCAGGGCTTCACGTGAGGTCTCGGCACCGACGATGCCGACGATGCGACCCGAGTACATGACCGCGATCCGATCGGCGAGTCCGTAGACCTCATCGAGTTCCGTCGAGACGATGAGGCATGGTGTGCCGGCATCGCGTTCGGCGATGACACGTTTGTGGACGAATTCGATCGAACCGACGTCGAGGCCACGGGTGGGCTGGCTGGCGATGAAGAGGCGCAGGTCGCGGCCGAGCTCACGGGAGAGGACGACCTTCTGCTGGTTGCCTCCCGACAGCGTCGCGATCGGGTCGACGACGCTGCCGAGGCGGATGTCGAACTCCTCGACCTTCTTCTTCGCCTCGTCATTGATGACCGCGGACTTGAGGTTGAGGCCCTTGGCGTAGGGAGGACGGTCGTAGACGTCGAGGATCATGTTCTCGCGGATCGTGAACTCGGCGATGATGCCGTCGGTGGACCGATCCTCAGGAACGAAGCCGATGCCAGAACCCAGACGGTCCTTGACGGACTTGCCGACGAGGTCCTTCCCATCGAGGGTGATCGAACCCAATCTGGGATCTGTCAACCCGATGATCGTTTCGGCCAACTCCGTCTGACCATTGCCCTGGACGCCGGCGACGGCGAGGATCTCACCACGGCGGACGTCGAAGCTGACATCGTCGACGACGACGTTCTCGGCCTTGTCGACGACGGTCAGACTGCGGACCTGGAAGGTGGCGTCACCGGGATCGGCGGCATCCTTCTCTGTCGTCAGGGATACGTGACGGCCGACCATCTGGCTGGCCAGCTCCGCCTCGGTGGAATCAGGGGAGGCAACGCCTGTGATCTTGCCGCGGCGGATGACGGTGATGGAGTCCGCGATCGCCCGGACCTCACGCAGTTTGTGGGTGATGAACACGATCGAGGTGCCCTGCTCCTTGAGCTGGCGCATGATCGAGATGAGCTCATCGGTCTCCTGCGGGGTGAGCACCGCGGTGGGCTCATCGAGGATGAGGATCTTCGCGTTGCGCGACAGAGCCTTGATGATCTCCACACGCTGCTGGGCACCGACCGGGAGGTCCTCGATGAGGGCGTCGGGGTCGATGTTGAAGTTGAAGCGGGAAGAGATCTCCCGGACCTTCTTCCGCGCCTCGGCGAGGTCGATGAGTCCCATGGACTTCGTCGGCTCATAGCCCAACGCCACCGACTCGGCGACGGTGAACACGGGCACAAGCATGAAGTGCTGGTGGACCATGCCGATCCCGGCAGCCACAGCATCACCCGGACCGGCGAAGGTCACAGGCTTGTCGTCGAGGAGGATCTCTCCCCCGTCGGCGTCGTAGAGTCCATAGAGGACGTTCATCATGGTGGATTTTCCGGCGCCGTTCTCACCCAACAGGGCGTGGATCTCGCCCGGTTCGATGGTGAGATCGATGTGGTCGTTGGCCACGAACGATCCGAACACCTTCGTCATCCCGCGAAGCTCGAGTTTCACTGCTTCCGGTACTCCTCACAAATTCGAAAACTGCAGGGCCGAAACCACTCGGCCCTGCAGTTTAACCTATTCGCTTATTTGGGTGTGCTCTCGGATTCCACGGTCAGCGATCCGTCGATGATCTGCTTCTTGAGCTCTTCGACCTTCTTCTTCACGTCCTCGGGAACCTTGTCCTCGAAGTCGTGGTAGGGAGCAAGTCCGACGCCTTCGTTCTCCAGCGTGCCGACGTAGGGCTCGGAGCTGAACTTGTCCTTCTGGGCTTCGGCGACGGTGTCCTCGACCGCGTTGGCGATCTGCTTGACCACCGAGGTGAGGATGATGTCACCGTATTCCGTGGATTCGTATCCGTCGGAGTCGACCCAGATGAGTTTGACGTCCTTGGCTTCCTTCGCAGCCGCGGCTGCACCCAGTCCGACAGGACCGGCGACGGGCATGACGACGTCGGCGCCCTGAGAGATGAGCTGCTTGGTCAGCGCCTGGCCCTGCCCTTGGTTCTCGAAGTCACCGGAGAACGAGCCGTCCTGCTTCTCCTTGTTCCAGCCGAGGAGCTTGACGTCCTTCTTGTTCTCTTCGTTGAATTTCTTGACACCGTCAGCGAACCCGTCCATGAAGATGGTGACCGAGGGGATCTGAATGCCGCCGAAGGTGCCGACCTTGCCGGACTCCGACGAAGCCGCAGCCACATAGCCGGCGAGGTAGGCGGCCTCAGCCGTGTTGAAGACAACAGGCTTGGCGTTGTCGATGGTGACTGGATTGCCGTCAGCATCGGAGAAGGTGGAGTCGATGAGAGCGAAGTTGAGGTCAGTATTGGCCTCAGCAGCCTCTTGGATCGCGTCCTCGAGCAGGAACCCGACACCGAAGGTGAGGTTGCAGCCGGCCTGGACCATGTTGTCGACGTTGGGCTTGAAGTCCGCGTCGCCCTGAGACTCCGCGTCCTTCTCCTCGATACCGAGGTTCTTCACCGCGTTCTCCAGGCCCTCCTTGCCGGACTGGTTGAACGACTGGTCGTCCCAGCCACCGGAGTCCGAGACCATGCAGCCAAGGAAGTCCTCAGCCTTTGAGTCGCCGCTGTCTCCCGAGCCACAGGCAGAGAGCACGAGGGCAGATGCGGCGGCAATCGACACCGCAGATACGAGCTTCTTCACGTTTACTCTTTTCTCAAGTTTCTCACGACCAACAATGGTGTCGATCGAGGCACAGAGTCCTCCGCCGAATTTGTGAAACCACTGGATGATCACTCATATTTCAATGAATTTTCCGTCAGTCTAATTCACCTCAGACCGATAACAGGGTCCACTAGCATCTGAATCGTCGACACCGATATGAAAACGCAACATAACTTCATGTTCGCTCTGCCTCACCCGGCGCTCGACCATCCCGGGCACCGACTCCGTCCCCGGTCCCCCGACTGCCCGCCCATGCTGGCCCCGGCCCCCTTGTGCACTAAACTAGAAGGCGATATGGCACATCTTCTCGGGGCTGAAGCCCTGCACCTCGAATACCCCACCCGCATCGTCTTCGACTCGGTTACGCTCGGTGTCGACGCCGGAGACATGATCGGCATCGTCGGCCGCAACGGCGACGGCAAGTCCAGCCTGTTGGGCATGCTCGCCGGCACCATCGAACCCGATTCCGGCCGCGTGACCTACCGCGGCGGAATGCGCCTGGGCATGCTCAGCCAGCGCGACACCATGGACTCCGAAGCGACCGTCGGCTATTCCGTCGTCGGCGACATGGACGACCACGAATGGGCCCGCGACGCCAAAGCCCGCGACATCATCGCCGGTCTCATCGCCGACCTGGACTGGAACGCCACAGTCGGCAGCCTCTCCGGAGGCCAGCGCCGACGAGTGGCTCTGGCGGCACTGCTCATCGAAGACTGGGACCTGCTCATCCTCGATGAGCCCACCAACCACCTCGACGTCGACGGCATCTCGTGGCTGGCCAAGCACATCAGGAACCGCTGGTCGAAGAACTCCGGTGCTCTGCTGCTGGTGACTCACGACCGGTGGTTCCTCGACGAGGTCTGCAACAAGACGTGGGAAGTCCACGACCAGATCGTCGAACCCTTCGAAGGCGGATACGCCGCCTATGTCCTCCAACGCGTCGAACGCGACCGAATCGCTGCCGCAACCGAACAGAAGCGCCAGAACCTCATGCGCAAAGAACTGGCATGGCTGCGCCGAGGTGCTCCAGCCCGGACTTCGAAGCCGAAGTTCCGGATCGAGGCGGCAAACCAGCTCATCGCCGATGTCCCGGAGGTGCGCAATCCGATCGAACTGAAGAAGATGGCGACGGCCCGACTCGGTAAGGACGTCGTCGACCTCCTCGATGTGTCACTGAGCTTCGGGGATCAGCAGATCCTTGACAATGTCACCTGGCGCATCGGCCCCGGCGAACGCACCGGAATCCTGGGGCCCAACGGTGCCGGCAAGTCGACCCTGCTCAGCCTCATCTCCGGTGAACTCGAACCGGATGAGGGCAGAGTCAAGCGCGGGAAGACCGTGAAGGTAGGTGTCCTCGACCAGCAGTTCAAGGAACTCGACGCCATCGCCGGACAGAAGGTCCGCGAGGTGCTGTCGGAGTCGAAGACGAGCTTCAACATCGAGGGCAAGGACTACACACCGGCACAGCTGCTGGAGCGCCTCGGCTTTGCCAAAGAGCATCTCTCGGCCCGAGTCAAGGAACTCTCCGGAGGGCAGAAGCGCCGCCTGCAGCTCTTGCTGCTGCTCATGTCCGAACCCAATGTCATCATCCTCGATGAGCCCACCAACGACGTCGACTCCGATATGTTGGCGGCGATGGAGGACCTCCTCGACTCCTGGCCGGCTACCCTGATCGTCGTCTCCCACGATAGGTACCTGCTCGAACGCGTCACCGATCAGCAGTACGCGATCCTCGATCACGGTCTGCGGCACGTGCCCGGCGGCGTCGACGAATATCTGAAGCTGCGCGCTGAGGACGCCAAATCCGGCGGATCGAAGGGAACTGTCACCGGTCGAGGTGCAGGGAACTCCGGCTCGGGCAGTGCGAATTCGTCTGCTGATTCGGGCGCAGACGCTCTCTCCGGAGCCGAGGCCCGAGCGGCGAAGAAGGAAGTCTCCTCGATCGAGCGTCGTATGGACAAGCTGAGCAAGCGCATCGCCCGTGCCCACGATGAGATGGCCGACCACGACCAGACCGACTTCGAAGGGCTGCAGAAGCTCACCTCTTCCCTGCAGGAGCTCAAGGACGAAATGACCGAGTTGGAGGAGCGCTGGCTCGAAGCCAACGAGGCTCTGGACGCCTGATGATGAACGGCGAGGAGGGCTGATGGCCGATTCCGATCGAGTGCGGGAGCTCCTGCATGCAGAAGATGCCGCGACCAGGCGGCTCATCGCCACACTGTCCTCGGACATCAAAGATCTCTCGGCGGCACGCGAGGGTGACAACAGCGACGACGAGCACGACCCTGAAGGTTCGACTCTCGCCTTCGAACGATCACAGGCGGACACCTTGCTGCGCCAGTCCGAGGAGCGCCTGATCGCCATCGCCGAGGCGGAGCAGAGGCTTGAGCGCGGCACCTTCGGAATCTGCACGAACTGCGGAAACCCCATCCCCGAGGTGCGGTTGGAGATTCGGCCCTACGCGCCGACCTGCGTCGCCTGCGCAAGCTGAACAGCCCCTGGATTCCGTCTTAGGGCGCGATGAGATCTTTCTGCTTCGAGGCACGGACACGCTATCGTGGCGTGGTGCCCATACGAGATCACCGACTGGACCGCGCCAAAGGCATCCTCATCTTCACTGTCGTCCTCGGCCACCTGCTGGCCAGGACATCACCGTGGGGTGACGATGTCCTTCGTGCGCCGATGTACCTCATCTATTCGTTCCACATGCCGGCCTTCGTCTTCCTGGCCGGCATCACAGCGAAGTCGACGAGGCTGCCCGAACGCGTCCTGACCTTCCTAGTCCTGCTGTTCACCGTCCTGCCTCTGATGTGGGGATGGATGTGGGTCTTCGACCTCAATCCTGACTACAGTTTCCTCACCCCGTTCTGGTACACATGGTTCCTGCTGTCGATGGCGTGCTGGATCATCACCGTGCCGTTCATCGAACGATTCCCACGAACGATCCTTGTCACCTCGGTGGTGGTGGGGCTCTTCGGTGGAATTCTGCCGATCCTCGACACGGAACTCTCGGCGTCACGGTCCATGATCTTCTGGCCCTTCTTCGTCATCGGCAAGCTCTACGGCAAGCAGATTCTCAACTGGGCCGGCAGCCTGCGCATCTGGCAGAAGCTGTTCTTCACGGCGACTGCTTTCGGCGCGATCGGCTACTTCTACCTCGATGAGGTCTACTACAAGTGGTTCTACGGCAGCCTCAACTTCGCCCACTTCGATGTCAGCATCCCCGAGGGCGTCGGCATCCGCCTCATCGTCGACATCGGCGCACTGCTGATGACATTGGCGTTGCTCATGTGGGTCGGCGACAAAGACACCATCATCGCGAAGATCGGCCGGAACAGCCTGGCTGTCTATGTCCTCCACGGGTTCGTCGTCCGCGGTCTCCAACCTCTCCTCGGTGATGTCGAGGACGTGATCAGCGCTCCACTGATCTTCGTCCTCTGCCTCGCAGTGGCACTTCTGACCACATATGTGCTGTCGTGGGCCCCGTTCGAGAAAGCCCTGCGCTGGTACTCCTCGACCGTGACCCGGTTGCTGCTCGCACCGTTTGCGTCATTGCGCCCGAAACCCGGCAGACACTCGGAGAAGGCCTCTTCGTAGGCATATCCCACACCGGAACGAATCCCGCGCCGAAACGAATCTTCGGAGTCGCTGAGAGTGATTCTGAGCGTCATATGACAGAATTAAGTCGATGTGACGTCGGTAACATTTCCAAAGATGGTTATATGCGTAGAGTTCGGGCCACCAGCCTGAGCGAGCTCAATCGCCTGTCCTCTACCTTCCGTACGGAGAGCACTCATGACTCAGTCCAACCCATTGACCCAACGCCTCGATGCCGGACCAGTGATCTGCGCCGAGGGATTCCTGTTCGAACTCGAAAAGCGCGGCTACCTGTCCGCCGGAGAGTTCGTGCCCGAGGTCGCCCTCGAGTTCCCCGACGCTCTGCGCTCCCTTCACGTGGATTTCCAGCGTGCCGGCTCGGACATCGTCGAGGCCTTCACCTACAACGGACACCGCGAGAAGATGCGGGTCATCGGCAAGGAGGATCTGCTCGAACCCCTCAACCGCTCCGCCCTGCAGATCGCCCGTGGCGTTGCCGATGCCAAGCCCGGCAACTTCATGGCCGGAAACATCTCGAACTCCAACATCTGGGATCCCGAGAACACCGATCGCCAGGCCGAGGTCCGTGCCATGTTCACCGAGATGGTGGGCTGGGCCGTGGATGAAGGCGCCGACCTCATCATCGGTGAGACCTTCTACTTCGCCGGCGAAGCCATTGCTGCAGCCGAAATCGCCAAGGCCAGCGGACTGCCCGTCGTCCTCACCCTCGCCCCCATGGCCTTCCAGGAGATGGCCGATGGCGTCGGCATCGTCGAGACCGCACAGAAGCTCGAACAGCTGGGCGTCGACGTCGTCGGCCTCAACTGCTTCCGTGGACCCGCGACGATGCTGCCGTGGCTGAACGAGATTCGCGCGGCAGTGTCCTGTCACGTCGGCGCCCTGCCCATCCCCTACCGCACGACCGAGGATGAGCCCACGTTCTTCAACCTCTCCGATCCCCGCGCCGAGGTGGCTTCCCCGCACGGTCGCACCTTCCCCACAGCTCTCGACCCGCTGCAGACGAATCGCTACGAGATCGGCGCCTTCGCGAAGGACGTCTATGACCTGGGCGTCAACTACATCGGCGTGTGCTGCGGCGCGACTCCGATGCACATCCGTGAGGTCGCCGAAGCGGTCGGACTGACCACCGATGCCAGCCGGTTCTCGGAGAACATGAAGAACCATTTCATGTACGGAGACAACGAACGCCTCGCGAAGAACGTCGTCGCGCTCGGCTCCACCGCCTGAGGCAGGCAATCAGCAGCACCGTCTGCACGAAGGAGTCTGCATCGGCCATCGCCTAGCTGGACTGCGTCTCGAGATCTTCGAGGGAAACCGTGCCCTTGCGCAATGCTCGAAGCACACGATAGGTCCGAACCACCCGCGGCAGGGTGATGAGCAGCAGCCCGCCGAGCATGTTGAACGGGATGACGATTCCAAACCATTTCAGCAGATCCAGCATCGAGATATCCGCCCCGGCCACCATGGCCGCGAAGATGACGATCGCGTTGAGGGCACCGTGGAGCATGCCGAGGCCGATGAGCAGCAGACCCGATGCCATGCTGACGATGGCGAGGACGACGTCGTTCGAGGTGCCCTGTGACATCCGGGTGGACAAGGTGACGGTGGCACCGGCCAAGAGCGACAGCGCGATCATCACCACCAAGGATGGTTGGTCGATGTACTTCATGGCCGTGTCGATCATCGTCGAGTGGTAGTCA
Organism: Brevibacterium antiquum; assembly: GCF_016107655.1. Lineage (GTDB taxonomy): Bacteria > Actinomycetota > Actinomycetes > Actinomycetales > Brevibacteriaceae > Brevibacterium > Brevibacterium antiquum. The sequence continues at coordinate 72,781 of NZ_JABASX010000005.1, read as the reverse complement.
GGAAGCGCCAGAACCATCAGCCCGGCAAAGGCGAGACCCCCGACGAGGTTGGTCACCAAGGTCACCGCCCACAGGCGGACTACCTGAAGAACATTGGCCTGACCCGCGATCACGGCATTGATGGGCAGCAGAAACTCTTCGGTGAACAGCTCTGAGTGGGCAAGCTTCAGCGCCAGCAGACCAATGCCGAAGGCAAGACCGGCCAGCACGTCTGACCCCGTCGCCTGCTTGACCAGAATCATCGCCAGGATGCCCAGGCCCACGTCGACACCGCCGAAGAACCCGGTGACGACGAGCTCCGGCCACTTCCGGTTCAGGCGCTTCGCCCCTGTGATCACGGTCGCTGTTGCCTCATCGACCAATTCGTCTTCGAGGTCGAAGTCATTCGCCCCTAGTCGCTGACGCTGCTCTCTCTGAGTCATTGTCACAGTGTATTCGCGAGACCTGCGCGTTGGTGGACCCGCTGCACACCTGGAGCGATTCGCGCCTCAAGACACACCAGGAGCGCTGAAACACCCCGTTGCAACGAGATGTTTCAGCGCTCCTGGTGTGGGGGCACCTGATCTGCGGCACCGTCCCTGAGGATTCAGCTTGAGGCGTCAGCCCTGGGGCGTCACGCCGATCGAGTCGAGGGCGGCTTCGAGGCGGGAGATCGATCCGTCGATGTCGCCGAGTTTGTCGAGGCCGAAGAGACCGATCCGGAAGGTGGAGAAGTCCTCGAGCTCGTCGCACTGCAGGGGCACGCCGGCAGCGATCTGGACTCCGGCTTCCTTGAACTGAGCGCCGGTGGCCAGCTGCGGGTTGTCCGTGTGGACGACGACCACGCTGGGCGAAGCGAATTCCGGTGCCGCAACCGAAGGCAGTCCGCGATCGGCGAAGACCTTGCGGACCCGGTCGCCGAGTTCGAACTGTGCGGCGGCGAGCTTGTCGAAGCCGCGTTCCTTCGTCTCGAGCATGATAGCGGCATTGTGCGCGAGCGAATCGGTGGGCATGGTCGCGTGGTACGGCGCCCGGCCTGCTTCGTATTCGTCGGCGATGAACAGCCACTTCTTCAGGTCCATGGCGAAGCTCGTCGAGGTGGACTCGTCGACGGCGGCGCGGCCGGCTTCGCTGAGCATGACGTAGCCGGCGCAGGGCGAACCGCTCCAGCCCTTCTGCGGCGCACTGATGAGAACGTCGACGCCCAGCTTCTCCTGTGAGGCCCAGACTGCACCCGAGGCGATGCAGTCGAGGACGAAGACACCACCCACGCCGTGAACCGCGTCGCTGACCTGGCGCACGTAGTCGTCCGGCAGAAGCATGCCGGAGGCGGTTTCGATGTGCGGAGCGAACACGACGGCCGGGCGCTCGCGTTCGATGGCGGCGACCACCTCGGCGATGGGGGCAGGAGCCCAGGCCGACTGGTGCTCGTCACTGAGAGGGGACGCCTTGAGCACTGTCGTCTCGCTGGCGATGGATCCGGCGTCGAGGATCTGCGACCAGCGGAAGGAGAACAGTCCGTTGCGGACCACAAGGCACTTCTTGCCCGTCGCGATCTGCCTGGCCACTGATTCCATGGCATAGCTGCCACCACCGGGGACGATGGCGACGCTGTGCGCGTCGTAGACCTCGCGCAGGATGCGGTTGATGTCCTGCATGACGGACACGAACCGACCCGACATGTGGTTGAGTGATCGGTCGGTGAAGACCACCGAGTATTCGAGCAGGCCGTCTGGATCGATATCTTCATGTGGCAGAGTCATGTCACCAACATTGCCATGTTCGACGAGTTTGGGCCACTGCCGCTCAACTGAAGAGACGTCGCCGCAGAAGAGACGTTCCAACGGCACGGACCTCGGTGATCACAGCTGCACCTCGCTGCGATCACCCGACCACAGCGTATGGAAGGTTCCCGGCCGATCTGTGCGCGCGTAGGTGTGAGATCCGAAGAAGTCCCGCTGCCCCTGCACCAGCGCGGCTGAGGCCCGGGAGGTGCGGATGCCGTCGAAGTACGACAGCGCCGAGGCCAGGGCCGGGATCGGCACGCCCGAGGAGGCGGCATCGGCGACCGTATCCCGCAGAGCCTGCTGCCCGGCGTTGAGTGAATCCCGGAAGTACGGAGCGGCCAACAGTGAGCTCAGATTCGGATCGGCGTCGAAGGCTTCCGTGATCCGTTCGAGGAATCTGGCGCGGATGATGCAGCCCGCCCTCCAGATCCGGGCCACTTCTCCGAGTTCCGTGTTCCAGCCGTGCTCCCGCGCTCCCGCGGCGATCTCGTGGAAGCCCTGCACATAGGCGAGGATCTTTCCCGTGAACAGCGCTTGCCGCACGGTCTCGATGACCGTGTCACGGTCGACCGGCGCCGAGGCGGAGCCAGCGTCGAGCGCCGATTCGCGGGCTTCCTCGAACGCCGAGGTGAGCGTCGAAGGACCGTCCAACGTCGTCCCGGATGATCGCAGTACGGAGGCCGCGGACAGTGACCTGGCCGAGACCGCCTCGGCAATGGTGGCGACAGGCACGCCAAGGTCGAGTCCGGTCTTCACCGTCCAGCCGCCGGTCCCCTTGGCTCCGGCGGAATCGGCGATGATGTCGACGAACGGCTCGCCTGTGGCCGCATCGGTGTGGTCGAGGACCTCGGCGGTGATTTCGATGAGATAGGACTCGAGATCTCCTCGGTTCCATTCTCTCAAGACCTCTGCGATCTCAGGAGGGGTGAGACCGAGCCTGCTCCTCAGCAGTGCGAAGGCCTCAGCAATGAGCTGCATGTCGGCGTACTCGATCCCATTGTGGATCATCTTGACGAAGTGGCCGGCCCCATCGGTGCCCACATGGGCGATGCACGATTCCGGGTCCGCCTGTGCGCTTCGCCCGTCGCCGGATTCGGCACGAGCCGCGATAGGTTCGGCACGAGCGGCGATGGGTTCGAGAATGGGCCGCAGTCGTGCCCACGCGGATTCGGTGCCGCCGACCATCATCGATGGCCCCTCAAGCGCACCGACCTCTCCCCCGGAGATGCCGACCCCGACGAACTCGATGCCGGCCTTGGCCGCGTTCTCGCCACGGGCGATGGTGTCGGTGAACAGCGAGTTTCCGCCGTCGACGATGATGTCTCCGGGTTCGAACACCTGGAGCAGGTCGCTGATCGCCGAGTCCGTGGCCGGGCCGGCATTGACCATGAGGATTGCCACGCGTGGACCCGACAGCTTGCTGGCCAGATCCGCCGGCGATGAGGCGACGAGGAAGTCCGCTTCGTGATGGTCGGCCGCCAGTGCTCGAGCTCGGTCGACATCGCGGTCGTAGATGGCGACTCGCGCTCCGGTCCGGCCGGTCAGATTCCGTGCGAGGTTTCGTGCGAGGTTCGAGCCCATCACTCCGGTGCCGATCACGCCCACTTCCGCGCTCATACCCAATCCTCTTCCTCGTGGCTGCTAGTCATGGCTGTCAGTGACGGCGAAATGTCCAGTGACGGCGAATTCTCGCAGCTGACAGGTTCTCGCAGCGGTTGACAGTTTCACCCGTCTCATTTAGATTTCTATAAATCTGATTTAATGAGTGCAGTTTAGCAATGTCATCATATTTTTACGAGAGGCCAACTGAGATGGATCTTCCCCCGCTTGTCATCATGGGGGTGTCCGGCACGGGGAAGACACTGATCGGTCGACGCTTGGCTGCCGAGCTCGGAGCCGCGTTCGTCGACGCCGACGATCTCCACAGCCAGGACAACAAGTCCAAGATGCGTGCTGGAGTCCCCCTCGACGATGAGGACCGGTGGCCGTGGCTGAAGTCCGTGGCCAGTGAGCTGACCTCGAATCCACCTCCCATCGTCGCCTGTTCCGCGCTGCGACGCAGCTATCGGGACTATCTGAGGACACAGGCACCAGCAACCTTCTTCGTCCATCTCACCGGGGACCGCGAGATCATCGTCGAGCATCTCGCGCGCCGTTCACACGAATTCATGTCACCGACGCTTGTCGACTCCCAGCTGGAGACGCTGGAACCGCTCACCGTCGAGGAAGCACATTTCCTCGCACCCATCGATCTCTCCCCCGCCGAGGTGAGTCGATACATCACCGAGCGTCTCCCCCATGCCACCTGAGAACTGTCCGATGCCACCTGACCACGACCCAACCTCAAGGAAGAGGAAATTGTGACTGAGATCGAACTCAACTGGACGCTGTCGGCCCCGGCGCTGCTCGGCATCGCCGCAGCGGCCATCGCCGTACTGCTCGTCCTCATCATCCGCTTCAGGCTTCATGCCTTCATCGCGCTCGTCGTGGTCAGTGTGGTCACCGCCCTGGCCGCGGGAATCGCCCCCGGGGATCTGGTCCCCGTCATGTACGACGGCTTCGGGTCCACCCTGGCCAGCGTCGCACTCCTCGTAGGGCTCGGGGCCATGCTCGGGAGGATGCTTGAACTCTCGGGCGGGGCACAGGTGCTCACGGATGCGCTCATCAAGGCTTTCGGAGAGAAGCGTGCGCCGTTGGCCTTGGGCCTGACCTCGCTGCTGTTCGGCTTCCCGATCTTCTTCGATGCCGGTCTCGTCGTCATGCTGCCGATCATCTTCACGGTGGCCAAACGCCTCGGCGGATCTCTGCTTCTCTACGCCATGCCATCGGCGATCGCGTTCTCGGCCATGCACATCTTCGTCCCTCCGCATCCCGGACCCGTGGCCGCGTCCGGGCTTCTGGGCGCGAACGTCGGACTCGTCCTCATCTGCGGTCTGATCATCGCCATCCCCGCCTGGTATCTGTGCGGGTATCTGTTCGGGCTCTTCATCGGCAAGCGAATCGAGGTCTCGGTTCCCTCGCTCCTGGCCCACGATCCAGCCGAGGAGTTCGCCGACTTCAGGTCCTTGCCCAAACTCTCTACGGTTCTCGTCCTGCTTGCCCTTCCGCTTGTGCTCATCTTCCTCAACACCGGCCTCAACTTCGCCGGTGAGGCCGGCTGGGTCGATGCCGAGTCCACTCTGGTCACTTCGCTGCGCATGCTCGGTGAGACTCCGATCGCCCTGCTCATCACGGTATTGGCGGCCATGTGGCTGCTGGGGTGGCGGAAGAAGAAGGGCAGCAGCATGGTCGAGAACATCGTCGACTCGGCGCTGGGCCCAGTCTGCTCGATCATCCTCATCACCGGAGCCGGCGGCATGTTCGGCGGTGTGCTGCGAGCCAGCGGGATCGGAGATTCCATCGCCGACTCCCTGGCGGCACTGGGTCTGCCGGTCATCGTGGCCGGATTCGTCATCGCCGCGATCGTGCGCATCGCCCAAGGTTCAGCCACGGTCGCGCTCACAACTGCGGCGGCACTCATGCAGCCGGTCGTCGTCGGCAACCCGGACTTCTCGAGTCTGCAGGTCGTCGCCATCGTGCTGTCTCTGGCCGCAGGCTCCGTGGTCGCCAGCCACGTCAACGATTCGGGCTTCTGGCTGGTCTCCCGGTTCTTCGGCATGGACACGAAGACCACTCTGAAGACCTGGACCGTGGCTCAGACCATCCTCGGTCTGGTCGGCTTCGCCCTCAGCCTCGCCCTCTACGGTGTCGTCAGCGCGTTCTGACCAGCCTGTCTGGAGGGTCGTCAGCCTGTCCTGAGGGTCGTTCAGCCTCGCCTGTCCGGAGACTCGTCAGTCCGTCTTGAGGCGCGGCTGGCCCGCCCACGCATCTTCCATCTCGGCGAAGGCTCGATCCATCATCTTCGTCATCGCAGCATGAGCTCGATCGGGGTCCCCGTTGCCGATGGCATCGGCGACGTCGAAGTGCCATTGCAGCGCCTCTGGATGGGGGAACTTCGGCATCAGCCCGGCATGCGTTCGACCGCGCAGGATCTCGGCGACGACCGAGTCGAAGGAAGCGAAGAGTTCGTTGCCGCCGGCTCTCAGGACTGCCCGATGATAGGCGATATCGACTTCCAGCACCGCCTCCACATCGCCCTTGCGTCCGCTGGTGCGCATTCTGGCGGCCAATCCCATGATCTCCTCGGCCGCATCGGCTGAGGCATGGACCGCGGCCAAGTGTGCTGCCTGAGGTTCGATGGCGACTCTCAGCTCGGTCAGGGAACGCAGTTGGAGGGCCGGGGTGGCGGCCATTCGCCACCGCACCACCAGAGGGTCGAGTATGGTCCATTCCCGCATGGACAGAATCACCAGCCCCAAGCGGCGGATCGGCTTGACCATCCCCAGGGACTCCAGAACACGCACCACTTCGCGCACCACCGAGAGCGAGACTTCGTACCTCACACGCAGCTCCTCGGCCCGGACGACCGTTCCCGCTTCCAGGTCACCGGTGACGATGTCAGTGCCGATCGAATTGAGAAGACGTTCGTGGAGGTTGCCGCTGTCCTTCGCTTCGGCCATCAGTGCTCGATGATGTGGGCGCCGGGGGCAGGTCCCGTGGTCCGCAGCGCTTCCTTGACTCCGCGCGTGGCCTGGAGCAGGACCGCGAGGTCAAGGGCGTGATGGGCGTCGCGGGCGAGGAAGCCGATCGTCGGGCCTGAGCCGCTGAGCAGGGGCAGGAGGGCACCGGCTGCACGCCCGGCCTCCATCACCTCGGCGAGTTCGGGCATGGCCGATATCGCGGCATCGGTGAGGTCGTTGGCGGCCGCTGTGGCCAGGGTGTCCGGGTCGCCGGCGGCGAGCGCCGTGAGCACCTCGGCGGGCACGACCGCTGGTTCGGGATTCGGGGTGAGTTCGTCGAATCGTGAGTACATCGCCGGTGTCGACAGCTGCCCCGCCGAGGTGGCCATGACCCAGTGGAATGATCCGCGGGTGAGGACGGGGGTGAGTTTCTCCCCGCGTCCGTGGCCGATGGCCGTTCCCCCATGGAGGAGGAAGGCGACATCGGCGCCGACTCCGACCGCGCAGTCGTGGAGGATCGACTCGTCGACTCCCCCGACGAGGTGGGCGGCACCGCACAGTGCTGCGGCCGCGTCGGCCGATCCCCCGCCCATGCCGCCGGCGACGGGGACCTGTTTGTCGATGACGATGTCGAGCTCGCGCAGGACGTCGACGTCGCGTTCGTCTTCGAGGGCTGCGATGAGGAGGTTGATGGCCTTGCGGGCGAAGTTCGACTCGCCCTGGGGCACCTCGGCGTCACCATAGCGACCGCCGACGACGATCGAGGAGCTGCCGCCGGGGACGAGGGTCACGGTCTCATTGAGGTTGAGGGCCTGGAACACCGTCGCGAGTTCGTGGTATCCGTCATCGCCGACCCCACCCACGCCGAGGTGGACGTTGATCTTGCCCGGTGCCTGCACCTTCACGGGTGTCAGGGTCTTCGGGCACGAGTGCAGCTGTGCGCTCATGATTGTGCGCTTCCCGTTGTGGAAGTCTCATCCTGTGCGGCACCCGCTGCGGCGAGTCGTTCGAAGTCTGCGACGCCGAGGGCTTCGCCGCGCGTCTTGGGGTCGATGCCTGCAGCGCGCAGCAGCTCCTCTGCTCGCTGGGGGCTGCCGGCCCAGGTCGCCAGGGCGGCGCGCAGGGTCTTGCGGCGCTGGGCGAAGGCTGCGTCGACGACACTGAAGAGGCGACGACGCTGCTCCGGGTCGCGGTGAGTGCGGGTCACGTCGATGTGGACGAGACCGGAATCGATGTTCGGTGCCGGCCAGAACACATTCTTGCCGATGCGTCCGGCCAGAGTGACCTCGCCGTACCACTGGGCCTTGACGCTGGGCACACCGTAGGTCCGTGATCCGGGACCGGCAGCGAGTCGTTCTGCGACTTCGAGTTGGACCATGACGAGCACGGACTCCAGGCTCGGGAAGATCTCGAGGAAGTGCAGCAGCACCGGGACCGCAACGTTATAGGGCAGGTTCGCGACCAGAGCATCGGGTGACGTGGGCAACTCGGTGACTCTGAGAGCATCGGCATTGACGAGTTCGAAGTTCGCGGTCTCGTCGGCAGCGGCTGTGCTCTGACCGTGCTTCTCTGCTCTCTTCCCGTACTTCTCAACCGTGGCAGGCAGGCGGGCGGCCAGGACATCGTCGATCTCAACAGCGGTGACATGGTGGCCGGCTTCCAGCAGACCCAGCGTCAGCGACCCCAGGCCGGGACCGATCTCGACGACGCTGCTGTGGTCCTGAAGCTTCGCGGACATGACGATCGAGCGCACGGTATTGGGGTCGATGACGAAGTTCTGCCCCTTCTGCTTAGTCGGGCGCAGACCGATGTCGGCGGCGATTTCGCGAATGTCGCGTGCGGTCAATAACGTCACAGCCAACAACTTACAGCACTCATGAGCAGGCACAATCACCGAACGCCTCTGTCGCCGTTTCCTTATACTCCTGCAACATCGGAGGCAGATGGCCGAGCAGCGCAGGCTCTCGACTGGCCAGCGCAGTCAGATGACCGATGCCAGGACGATAGGGTGAAGAGTATGGATCCGCAGACACTCACCGAACTCCTCGACGTCTCCGTCCTCGACCGGCTCGACCGGATCGAGGACCTGCCTGCCGATGAGCTCGCCCGATCATCGGCGCTGCGCAAGGAGGGCTATTCCGCCGAGGTGACCGCCGCCCTGCTCACGCAGGCCCAGCTGCGCAAGGACGCCGTGAAGAAACTCGGCCCGTTCGCCGAGGACATGCTGTTCACTCGTGACGGTCTGGCCCAAGCCACACGGCTGCCGGTGGCCGCCCACCACGCTCGCCGCCTCCTCGGCGAGGGCAAGGACACCGGTGGCAACACGAACACCGCTGGCGGCCAGGACACCGATGCCGAGGCGGCAGACTCCGCACCCACGATCGCGGATCTGGGCTGTGGGATCGGCGCCGACTCCTTCGCCTTCGCCGGGATGGGCGCCCAGGTCACCGCCGTCGACGCGGACGAGGTCACTGCCGCCATCGCCAGCTTCAACCTCCGCCACCTGGCCAATGCCAGCATCGAGCACGCCCGCGCCGAAGATATCGATACCTCTGCATTCGACGCCCTGTGGTTCGACCCGGCCCGCCGCACGGTCGGGAAGGGGACCACGAGCGGCTCCACCGCTCGCATCTTCGATCCCGAAGACTTCTCTCCTTCTCTGTCCTGGGTCATCGACAAGGCGCTCGCGGCGAAGGCCGCAGGCATCAAACTCGGACCGGCACTCGACCACAGCCTCATCCCCGACGAGGCCGAGGCGCAATGGGTCTCCCACCTCGGCGAAGTCGTCGAGGTCTGCCTCTACTTCGGCGAGGCCAGGCAGCGTCCCGGGCGCAGTGCCCTCGTCATGGGCGAACGCACACTCCTCGTCCACGAAGATGATCTTCCCACCGACGATGAGGACGGCGTCGGCGAGCCCGGTCAGTACCTCCTCGAACCTGACGGCGCGATCGTGCGCGCCGGACTCGTCACCGCCCTGTGCGGACCCTTGCAGGCTCGCCGCGTCCACCCGAAGATCGCCTATCTGACCACCGACGTCGAACCCAGCGGACCGGCCTCGGCCGGGGTCACCGCCTATGAGGTCACCGATGTGCTGCCGGCGAAGATCCCGAGCCTGCGCAAGTCCCTCATCAGCCGCGGCATCGGGTCGGTCGTGATCAAGAAGCGCGGAGCTGATATTGTTCCTGACCAGGTCAGGCGTCAGCTCAAGTTGCCGGCCGGAGACAAGGCGACGCTGGTCTTCACCCGCCTGGGCGATCGTCATGTCGTCCTCCTGACTCAACCCTGCTGATCCGCCCCAACCCTGCTGAACTCCCTTCACCTCACTAGGAGAATCCCCGATGAACCGCTCCGACGTTCTCATCACCGCCGACGAACTCCTCGCTCGCCTCTCCGATGACGGATCCACGCCGAGGCTGCTCGACGTCCGCTGGACACTGCAGAAGCCCGATGGCCGTGACGACTTCACCGCCGGGCACATTCCTGGAGCCATCTACGTCGACATGGACACCGAACTCGCCGCACACTCCGAGACTGACCCCACAGCGGGACGACACCCGCTGCCGACTGCCGAGGCATTCCAGGACCAGGTCCGGGCCTGGGGCATCGACCAGCTCACCGACGTCGTCGTCTATGACGACAACTCGGGCCAGGGCGCCGCGCGCGCCTGGTGGCTGCTGCAGTGGGCGGGAATGAAGGCACGTGTCCTCGACGGCGGCCTGCAGGCCTTCGCTGCCGCCGGAGGCGAATTGGCCACCGGAGCCGGTGACCCCGTACAGCCGAGCACCGTGACGATCTCCCCTGATTCGATGCCCGTCATCGACGCCGACGCGGCAGCAGCATGGACAGGGGTCCTGCTCGATGCCCGCGCCGGCGAACGTTTCCGCGGAGAGACCGAGCCGCTCGACTCACAGGCCGGCCACATTCCCGGTGCCACGAGCGCGCCCGCCAGCGACAACATCGCAGACGGAAAGTTCCTCGACGAGGAGTCCCTGCGATCGCGCTTCTCGGCCCTCGGCGCTCTCGACCAGCCCGTCGGCGTCTACTGCGGTTCAGGCGTCAGCGCCTGCCACAATGCCTTGGCGCTGGCGACCCTCGGTGTCGAGACGAGCCTCTATCCAGCCAGCTGGTCGGGTTGGTCATCCGATCCTGCCCGCCCGGTCGCAACTGGAGCCTGAGGACCCACCGGCCTCACCCGCATAGTCGAGCTCCTGCCCTTGAGTCGAACTTCTGCCCTCGTTCTCGAGTGGGCATCCTTCGTCGCAGAAATGTCATTTTCGGTCTGTTACATAGGCCGATTTGTTACATACAGGCGAGGAAGATGACGAGAGATAGGTCATATCACCACCGGGCAACGCCAGGCAAACGCGCGACTGTTACAGAAACTTCAACGCTAAGAAGGCTTCTGACCTGCACTGTTACACACTTCCATGAAAACTTCTCGTCCAATGTAACGAAAACGTGACATTAGGTCACTGATTGGTTACAGTTGTGAAGGTCGGTCGCGAGAGTGCCGACTTCACAGCGAGAACCGCACGCCACGCTCGATGTGAAATCACTAAGGACCGAAAGTGGCGGTTGGGATTCTTCCAATAGGTGACGAGAGGAAAACGTGGCAAATAAGCAGCATGGCCGCCGAGCCGCAGAAGCCAAGGTCAAGACCCCCTTGACCGAACTGACCGATATCCTGAACGCCAACTCCGCCGTCTTCGGACGCCGTGCAGCCGTTGTCGCTGCCAGCGGTGGCCTGCTCACCGCAGCCGTTCTTCCGGCAGCAGGGCAAGGGGCCGACGACAAGGCCTCAGTCTCCGCGGAGTCAGAAGCTCAGACACAGGTCGAGTTCAAGAACCAGTCGGCGACCGTCGCTGCGGGCGAAGGCTCGTCTTCTCAGGACAAGGACAAGAAGCAGGGCGCCTCCATCGGCATCGACGTCGAGAACATCACTGCTGAGGCCGCTCCCAAACCGAAGCCGAAGCCGAAGCCAGAACCCGTCGAGACCGCCGAAGACGAACCAGCCGACGAGGCTGCTCCGGCTCCAGAACCCGCAGAGGACGACTCCGCCAACACCGGTTCTTCGGACTCCGGCGACGAGGACAAGGGCGAGAGCAAGGACTCCGGTTCCGATGCAGGCTCAATGGACGGCTCCAAGGCGGAGCAGGTCATGAGCTGGGCAGAGAAGGGAACCGGCACGCCCTATGTCTACGGCGGAACCTCGCAGAGCGGCTGGGACTGCTCCGGTTACACCAAGTGGGTCTACGGCAAGGTCGGTGTCGATCTGCCTCGCAACTCGGGTGGACAGAAGGCCGCAGGCCAGGTCGTCTCCCAGTCGGAGGCCAAGCCCGGTGACCTCATCTGGCACCCAGGTCACGTCGGCATCTACGCCGGTGATGGACAGATGTACGATGCCGGCTCACCAGGGTCAGGCACCTCGAAGCGCAGCTACAGCTGGATGGGTGACGTCACCTTCATTCGCGTTCTCTGATCCGGTTATACGAAGAAACCCCTCGTCCGCCTTGATGGTCCCAGCCGGACGAGGGGTTTTTCGTGCCCTGCCGCGCTGCTGCTGTCCGGGGCGCTGCTGCGGTCGGGGGCGCTGCCTCAGCTGCAGTCCGGGGCCTTATCGCTTCCGTCGTAGTCGACGGGCAGCTTGCCTGAGGCTCTGAGATCGCCCTTGAGCCATTTCGCCACGGCCTTCAGCGCATTGGGATTGCTGTCATAGGCCGTGATGACCGACTGTGCCGAGGTATTGCGCATCGTCCACGGTGCAGCGGTGCCGACTGCCACCTCGGCGGAGGACTCCGGGCTCAGGCTCACGCTCGTCCCACCGGAGCCGACTGTGAGACCCGCGTCCTTGGCCGCCTTGGTCAATTCGGTCTTCTCCTTCTCGCTGCCGCCGACGATGGAGATCGAGTCGGTGCCCTCGAATGCGCACTCCCCCTTGAGGACCGTCAGTGATTTCTCGGCCACATCGGTGAGGACCTTCTGCGGATTCTCGGAACCGGTTGGCCCGGAGTCGTCCCCACCGGAATCGCCGGTCACCGTCTTCTGGGTCTCGGCGGTGGCCAGCTGCATCGCCACCACGCGCTCTGCCTTCTTCTGCAGATCGGACTTCTTCAGGTCACCGTCCTCCATGGCCTTGACCACCGCCTTCTGTGCGGCGGCAGAATCCGGTGGCATCAGCGCGAGATCCGCGCCGGCGGACAGTGCCTTGACAGTCTCCTTCCCGCTCTGGTTCTGGTCCACGGCCTTCATGTTGAGGGCGTCGGTGATAATGACTCCGTCGAAGTCGAGCGTGTCCCGCAGTGACTTGTACGCCTTCTCATTCAGCGTTGCCGGCGTCGTCTTCGCATCCGGCAGGCCGATGTGTCCCATCATCACCATCGGGATGCCGGCCTTGACGGCGGACTTGAACGGCAGCAGGTCCGTGTCCTCGAGTTCCTTGATGCTCTTCTTCGACACCGGCAGGCTTTCGTGGGAGTCGACGTGAAGTCGACCGTGGCCGGGGAAGTGCTTCGCGGAGCTGGCGACACCGCCGAGGTGGTATCCGGTCGCGGCTTGGGCGACCACCTCGGCGGCGGCCTTGTGATCGTCACCGGCCGAACGTACGTTGATGGCCACGTCCTTCTCACCGGTTGTGACATCGGCGTCGGGGGCGAAATCGATGGTGAAGCCCAGGTCGGTGAGGTTCTGGCCCTGCACCTTGGTCGCGGTCTGCGTCAGTTCGGGATCCTCGGTGGCTGAGAGCGCCATCAGCGGTGGGAACGGCAGCGCGCCGGTGCCGAGCCGCGAGACCGGACCGCCCTCCTGATCGACGCCGATCGACACGGGCTGTCCCTTCGAACGTGCGCCGTTGACTGCTTCGGTGACACCCTTGACCTGGTCGGGAGTCGGATTCTCGGGCAGATTGTCGGCCATGACGATGACCCCGCCGAGGTCGTTGTTCTTCAGCAGATTGACCCCGGTCTGGGTGTCGGTGCCCGACCAGGTGCCGATGATGAGGGACCCGGCCAGCTCATCGTCGGAGAACGATTCGACGATCTCCTTCGCCTCGTCGGCGAAGTCAGCGGGGCCGATGTCTGCGGGCTCGGCGGCCTTTTCAGGTTCGGCCTTCTGGGCCGATTGCTGGGCTCCGGCTTCCCCGGTCTTCTCCGGTTGTGGGTCGGACGTTCCCCCGGAGCAACCGGTCAGGGCGAGCACGGCGGTTGCAGCGATGATGCCAAGTCTGGAGCGCATAGCACCATGCTAATCGTCGAAGATGAACCTACGGTTGAACGCGCACAGGGCGTGCCACCGCTGCTTCGGACGTCGGCGCTGTTTCGGACTTCGGTGCCGCCTCAGAGCCTCTCGTGGGCGGCGAGTCGCCTGACGGTCTCCTTCGCGCCTCGTTCGTGCAGGGAGTCCAGAGCCGCCAGGTAGTGCTCGGTGAAGCGGGACTCGTCAGCCAAAGTACCGAAGAACTGCTCCTGCCGGACGAAGGCCAGGATGTCTGCCGCCTGGGACGAGGCGACCTGCTGCAGCTCATCGGCATAGCGATCGACGATGGTGAACGCCGCCCCCTGTTCATCGCTGCCCTCGGCGTAGCGAGCCCACGAAGCGCAGATCGCGGCCGAGACCTCGACCGGTGCACCTGAGGCAAGATTGTCACCGATGACGGGGACCAGCCATTTCGGAATGCGGTCGGAGGATTCGGCGCCGAGGCGAGCCAAGGTGTCGCGTATCTCGGGATTGCTGAAGCGTTCGATGAGAGAGTCCTTGTATCCGTCGAGGTCGATGCCCGGCAGCGGTTCAAGGCTCGGTGTGCCCTCCTCATCCATGTATCTGCGCAGGTAGACGGCGATATCCGGGTTCTCCATCGCCTCGTGTGCATAGGTGTAGCCCGCGAGGAGACCGAAGTAGGCCAGCCCCTGATGCCCGGAGTTGAGCAGACGCAGCTTCATATGCTCGTAGGGCCTGACATCGTCGACGACCTGGACACCGGCCAGTTCGTACGGGGGCCTGCCGGAGGTGAACCGCTCCTCGATCACCCATTGGAAGAAGGGTTCGGCGACCACGGGCCAGGCGTCCTCGATCCCGACTTCACCACGCAGGTCGGCCCGGTCGTCATCGGTGGTGGCCGGGGTGATGCGATCGACCATCGCGTTCGGGAAGGCCACATGCTCGTCGATCCAGTCGGCGAGCTCAGGGTCGACGAGCCGGGCGAAGGCACAGAACATCTTCTTCGCCACATTCCCGTTCTCCGAGATGTTGTCACACGACTGCACGGTGAATGGGGGCACACCAGCATCTCGGCGGCGGCGCAGAGCCTCGATCACATATCCGAAGACGGTGCTCGGCAGCACCCCCTCAGCCAATGCGGCCACATCGGCGACGATCATCGGATCCTCGGAGATGAACTCCCCGGTCACCGGGTTGACGTTGTATCCGCCCTCGGTGACGGTGAGCGAGACGATGCGGATCCTCGCCTCGCCGAGGAGGTCGATGAGTCCCTGCGGATCGTCGGGTCCGTAGCGGTAGTCGATGATCGATCCGATCACCCGTCGTTCGCGGGTGCCGTCCGGGTGTCTGAGTGTCAGCGAGTAGAGGTGATCCTGTCCGGCCAGTGCGTCTCGCATGCGCACATCGTGAGGCAGGACGCCGGCTCCCACGATCCCCCAGTCCGCGGCTCGTCCCGCGCTCATGAGGTCATCAAGGACCATGGCCATATGGGCCCGGTGGAAGCCGCCGACGCCGAAGTGCACGATGCCCGGAGTCACTGTGCTCCGGTCGTAGTCGGGGACGGTGACGCCGCGGGCCGCAATCCGGTCAAGGTTCGATCCGCGCAGAGGCAGCAAGTCTGAGGCTGGGCGGGCACGGTCAACGTGTGCAGAATCTGGGGAATTCGACATCACTTCACCGCACCCATCGACAGGCCCTGGACGAGTTTGTCCTGGGCGGCGATGCCGGCGACGAGCACAGGCACCGAAATGATCAGCGAGGCCGCGCACACCTGGGACAGGAACAGCCCCTGGGAGGTGACGAAGCTGGTGAGGAACACGGGCGCCGTCGATGCCGCCGTCGAGGTCAGGACATTGGCGAAGAGCAGCTCGTTCCACGAGAAGATGAAGCAGATGAGGGCCGTGGCCGCGAGTCCCGGTGCGGTCAGGGGCAGCAGAATCTGCATGAACACACGAGGAAGCCGGGCACCGTCGAGCTCAGCGGCCTCGAGCACCTCAATCGGCACCTCGGCGAGGAATGATCGCATCATCCACACGGCGATGGGCATGTTCATCGCCGAGTAGATGATGATGAGCAGGAGCCAGGTGTCGAGGATGCCCAATGCCTGCGCGACCAGATAGACGGGCAGCAGACCCGCGACCATCGGCAGCATCTTGGTCGAGAGCAGGAAGAAGAGCACATCCGACCAGCGTTGGATCCGACGGATGGCCAGCGAGTACGCGGCCATGGTCGACAGAACCAAGACGATGAGGGTGGACACGATCGCCGCAACCGCCGAATTGATCAGGGCGGGCCAGGGACTCGCGCCGCTGCCGCCGCCGAAGAAGTTGGAATAGGACTCCAGCGTCAGCGGCGCGAAGAAGCTGGGCGGGTTCGTCGAGGCGTCGGTCTCGGCATGCAGGCTGGTCAGCAGCATCCACAGCAGCGGGGACACGAAGAGGAGGCCGACCAGCCAGGCCAAGAGACCGAGCAGGACCTTGCCGATTCGGCGCTGACCCGGGCGTCTCTGCGCCCTCGCCTTCTGCCGGGAACGTTCGGCTCCTGGCGAGGCCGTGATGTCTGGGGTGGTGGCCGTGATGTCTGGGGTGCTCATGAGTTCTCCTCCTTGAGCAGAGTGGACGCGGTTCGCAGCGCGAAGGTCGCGATGACAAGTGAGGCGATGACGACGATGACGCCAACGGCGGAGGCGACTCCATAGTCTTGGGCCACGAAGAATTCCTGGTAGATGACATAGGGCAGATTCGCGGTTCCGAGTCCGCCCGAGGTCATCGTGAAGACGGTGTCGAAGTTCTGCACGATGTAGATGGTGCCGAGCAGCGCCGCGAGTTCGATATAGCGGCGCAGGTGCGGCAACGTGATGAATCGGAATGTCTGACCCGGTCCGGCGCCGTCGACCAGTGCCGCCTCGTAGACGTCCATGGGACGCGACTGCAGACCCGCCAGCATGATGAGCATCATGAACGGGGTCCACTGCCAGACGAGGACGATTCCGATTCCCAGCAGCGGATAGGTGCTCATCAGATCCGGTTGCGGGGCGTTCTCACCGAAGACGCTGGTCAGCAGCCCGTTGACCAATCCGTAGGACGGGTTGAAGATCGCATGCTTGAACAGCAGCGCCGCAGCCACGGGCACGATCAGGAACGGGGTGATCATCAGCGTGCGCACGAACCCGCGGCCGATGAACTTCCGGTCAAGGAGAAGCGCGATGGCCAGACCCAGCACCGCCGAGACCAGCACGACCGAGACGGTGAGCCCGATGGTGACGAACACCGCGCGCAGCAGGTCCGCATTCGTGAAGACGGTGATGTAGTTCTGCAGGGTGCCGAAGCTGATGTCATCGGGATAGGCGGCATTCCACTTCATGAACGAGATGACGATCGTGATCGCGAAGGGAATCTGCGTGACGAGGATGACGAAGATCAGCGCCGGCAGCATGGGGACTCGCCGCGACCACCGCTCTCGAGCGCTCGAGGATGCGGGTCTGGGCGATGTGGGCGCGGGCGCCGCCTGAGTGCGGCGATCTTGCGCAGGAGCTGACATGGACAACCTCCGGTGATGGGTGGCAGTGGGGCCGGGCGCCTGGGCGGAGACGCGAACGCCTCCGCCCGGCGCTTCTGTTACTTCTTGTACTTGTCTCCGACCTTCTCTGCTTCCTTCTGTCCCTTCTCAAGCGCCTTGTCCACCGTGGTGCGTCCGGCTATCGCCGAGCTGACGTCCTCGGAGATGCCCGTGGCCAGGTCGGCGAATTCGGGAATGGTCACGAACTGCACTCCGAGAGTCGGGCGCGGCTGCACACCGGGGTTCTTCGGATCTGCCGAGTTGATGGCGTCCTCGGTCTGCTTGTAGAACGGTTCCGCAGCCTTCTGGTAGTCCGGGTTCTCATAGGTCGAGGTGCGTTTGCCGGCGGGCACGTGCTGCCAGCCCAGTTCTTCGGCGACGGTCTCTTCATAGGCCAGTGACGAGGCCCAGGCCACGAACTGCTTGGCGGCATCCTGGTTCTTGCCTTCCTTCTGGATTCCCCAGGCCCACGTGTAGAGCCACGAACTCGACTTCGTCTCCTTCACCGGGGCGGCGACATAGCCGATCTTGCCCTTGACTGGTGAGTCATCGGCTTCGAGGGTTCCTGTTGCCGCCGTCGAGTCATACCACATCGCCACATTGCCCTGCTGGAGGTTGGTCAGACACTCGGTGTAACCGGCCTGTGGTGCTCCCGATTCGCCGTGGTCCTTGATGAGATCGACGTAGAAGTTCGTCGCCTCCTTGAACTCCTTGGAATCGACCTGTGCGTCCCAGTTCTCATCGAACCAGGTTCCGCCGAAGGTATTGACCACAGTGGTCAGGGGCGCGAACATCTCTCCCCATCCGGGCAGGCCGCGCAGGCAGATGCCCTTGGTGCCCTTCTCGGCACCGTCGACCTTCGCTGCCAGATCGGCGACCTCGTCCCAGGTGGGATTCTCCGGCATCGTCGCGCCAGCCTTCTCGAAGATGTCCTTCCGGTACATCAGGAAGGATCCCTCCCCGTAGAACGGCTCTCCGTAGATCTTGTCCTCGTAGGTCATCGATTCGGCCATCGGGGCGAGGATGTCGTCCTGATTGAATCCCTCGGCATCGACGACGCCTTCATCCATCGGGGTCAGCCACCCGTTCTCGGCGTAGGTCGGCACTTCGTAGTTCGACATCGAAGCCACGTCGTAGTTGCCGGCCTGCGCGGAGAACTCCTGCCCGATTTTGGCGCGGACTTCGTTCTCCGGCAGCACCGTGTAGTTGACCTTGATGCCGGTGTCACTGGTGAAATGATCCGCGGTGAGCTTCTGCAGGTCCTGCATCTGCGGATTGTTGACCATGAGAACGTTGACTTCTTCGTTGCCCCCGCCGCTCGAACTTCCCCCGGCGCCACCACACCCTGCGAGTGTGAGTGCTCCGACCACTCCGATGGCCGCCGCTGTGACAGCCCGGCCCGTGATCTTCTGCTTCATCGTAATTGCCTTCCCTCGTCATTGCGGGATTGCTGCCCGCCATCGGGTGTGCTTGACGAAATACATATGAGCATCCGTGCTCACATGTGCAATACTGTGTCATAATCTGATCAGATGTGCAATAGATCACATATGAGTGGCAGACTGGTCGCTGTGAGTGTGGTCTCCGTGAGTTCGTAAGGGGAGAGTCATGAGCACAGCACCCACCGCCAGACACCGCCGGTTCCTGGCTCAACTGGCCAGAGAGCATTATGTCCAGGGCAGCTCGAAGGTGGAGTTGGCCAAAGCGCACGGACTCAGCCGGTTCCAGATCGCTCGTCTGCTGCAAGAGGCCGTTGACAGCGGAGTCGTCACGATCTCGATCGAAGCCGATGCCGCCGACGAGGACGGCAGAGCCGAACGGCTCGCTGCCGCGCTCGGGCTGAGGTCGGCCGTCATCGTCGAGTTCGAACACGAGACCCACGCCGCACAGCGAATGGGTCGTGCCGCGCTTTCCTACGTCGATCGTCACGCCCGCCCGGGGATGCGCATCGGACTGGCCTGGTCGCGCACACTCGACGCAGCAGCAGAATTCGCCCCCGCACTCCCTCGCTGCACAATCGTCCAGCTCGCCGGTGCGCTTCAACTCGGTTCGCATCGGCCCAGCGCCGGGATCTTCGCTCGGTTGGGACAGGATGCCGCCGTGACCATGGTTCGACTGCCGGCGCCCCTGCTGGTCACCGAGGCGGATACCGCGGCAGATCTCAGTGCTCTGCCCGAGATCTCCAGTGCCCTCTCTGCCGCAGACGATCTCGACCTCGCGGTCATCTCGGTCGCCGCGTGGGCGCAGGAACAGTCCTCGGTCTGGGAGAAATGCAGCCCAGAGCAGCGAGCGGCAGGGCTGGCCGATGGTGCGGTGGCCGAAGCCTCCGGGCGCCTCTTCGATGCTGCCGGGGCCGAGGTCGACACGATCGACGATCGTGTCATCGCCGTCACCTTGGACCAGCTGCGCAGCGCAGCGACCACCGTCGGTGTGGCTCGCGGAGCACAGCGCGCCGAGGCCGTCCGTGCAGCCTGCGCCGCCGGAATCCTCGATGTCGCCATCGTCGACGAAGCGCTGGCCCGAGAGATCCTCGACAGCCCGGTGCCCGGGGCACAGGACGCCCCGCAGACTCAGATACCGGTAGCCGCGCGGACCGAGGAGCCGTGATGGCCGCCGACCTCGAACCGCGCGAACTGGTCGCCGGCGTGGATTCCTCGACCCAGAGCTGCAAGGTCGTCATCGTCGATCCCGCCACAGGTGAGGTTCTGCGCAGCGGATCGGCCCCGCACCCCGTCGGGACGGAGGTCGATCCCGAAGCCTGGTGGTCGGCCCTGCAGGAGGCGATCTCTGCCGCAGGTGGATTCGCTGACGTCGCCGCCGTCAGCATCAGCGGACAGCAGCACGGCCTCATCACTC
Source organism: Brevibacterium antiquum (assembly GCF_016107655.1). GTDB lineage: Bacteria > Actinomycetota > Actinomycetes > Actinomycetales > Brevibacteriaceae > Brevibacterium > Brevibacterium antiquum. The sequence continues at coordinate 52,830 of NZ_JABASX010000005.1, read as the reverse complement.
TCGACAGTCACGGGCAGGTCATCCGCGACGCTCTGCTGTGGAACGATCTGCGCAGCGACGCGGCAGCACGGGCACTCATCGCCGAGATCGGAGCAGATGAGTTCGTCGACCGGGCCGGCATCGTTCCTGTTGCATCCTTCACCGGGGCCAAGCTGCGGTGGCTGCGCGATCATGAACCCGACAATGCCTCCCGCGTGGCAGCCGTGGCACTGCCCCACGACTGGTTGACCTGGCGGCTGTTGGGCTGCGGACCAAGCAGCTCATCCGCCCCACGGGGCCCTGACCTCGAGGCGCTCGTCACCGATGCATCCGACGCCAGCGGAACTGCGTACTTCTCCGCGATCACCGGTCGCTACGACTTCGAACTCTTCCACGCGGCATTCGGCGCCACAGCACGGGAAGCAGCCGGACCCGATGCCCACTGGGACCCCGACAGCACACCACATACCGCTCCCGTCGTCCTGCCTCGTGTCCTCGGGCCCCACGAGAGTGCCGGTCACACCCCCGAAGGCATCCTCGTCGGCCCCGGCGCCGGGGACAATGCGGCGGCGGCACTCGGACTCGGAGCAGGCCCGGGCGATGTCGTCATCTCGATCGGAACCTCGGGCACAGTCTTCAGTCCGACGCGACTGGAGATCAACGATCCTTCGGGAATGGTCGCCGGATTCGCCTCGGCCGACGGTGGGCGCCTTCCGCTCGTCGCCACGCTCAATGCCGCCCGCGTCCTCGACTCCGCGGCAGTGCTGCTGCGCGCCAGTCATACCGACGTGGCTGCGCTGGCACTGGCCTCGGCACCTGGGGCGAACGGCCTCACCCTCGTCCCCTATTTCGAGGGCGAGCGCACCCCCAATCTTCCGGATGCGACAGCCCGTCTGGAGGGGATGACCGTGGCGAATTCGTCCCCGGAGAATGTCGCTCGGGCGTTCGTCGAGGGCATGCTGTGCGGACTGGCCGACGGACTCGAGGCGGTGCTGCGACAGGGCCTGAGCGTCGAACGGCTGCTCCTCATCGGCGGGGCAGCCCGCAACCCAGCAGTGCGAGAGGTGGCCAGAGATATCTTCACCGTTCCCATCGACGTCCCCGAACAGGCCGAGTACGTGGCCATCGGGGCCGCCCGGCAAGCGGCCTGGACACTGACCGGAACCTCGCCGAGGTGGCAGGTCGAGCTCGTCGCGACTCTGCACCCGAGACCATCGCGTGTACGCGAGCAGTACCGCTCTTACGCCCACACCAGCGTCGCGCCCGATGCCAGCGTCGCGCCCGATGCCGGCGTCCCTCCCGATGCCGGCGTCGCGCCCGATGCCGGCGTCAACGGCGACACAGCTACCACCACAATCACCGGCGACACCACTCGCGCCGACGAGAACTCAGACAATGATCACCGCGGATCGTCGGGTGCCCATACACCCGTGGAAGGTTGAGATTCACCATGGCAACAGTCACTTTCGATAAGGCAATGCGTCAGTACCCTGAGGCGCTGACTCCATCGGTCAACGAGATCAGCCTCGATATCGCCGATGGCGAGTTCCTCGTCCTGGTCGGTCCCTCAGGCTGCGGAAAGTCCACGACTCTGCGCATGCTCGCAGGCCTCGAACCCGTCGACGGCGGGCACATCAGAATCGGCGAGGACGATGTCACCGGGGTCTCTCCTCGCGAACGCGACATCGCGATGGTGTTCCAGAACTATGCGCTCTACCCACATATGAGCGTCGGAGAGAACATGGCCTTCGCTCTCAAGATCGCCGGTGTGGGCAAGGCCGAACGCAATGAGCGAGTTCGTGAGGCCGCTCAGCTGCTCGACCTCGAACCCTACCTCGATCGGAAGCCGAAGGCCCTCTCCGGCGGGCAACGGCAGCGCGTGGCCATGGGACGCGCCATCGTGCGCTCTCCGCAGGTGTTCCTCATGGACGAACCGCTGTCCAACCTCGATGCCAAACTGCGGGTCCAGACACGTGCACAGATCGCCTCCCTCACCCGCCGCCTCGGCGTCACCACGGTCTACGTCACCCACGACCAGGTCGAGGCGATGACGATGGGCGATCGCGTCGCAGTGCTCGCTGACGGAAGGCTGCAGCAGGTGGACACTCCGCGGGCCCTCTACGACCGCCCCGCCAACCTCTTCGTCGCAGGTTTCATGGGCTCTCCGGCGATGAACCTCATTGACCTTCCGCTCCAGGATGGGGCGCTGCACCTCGGCGAGTCCGAGATCCGATTGAGCCGCGCGCAGCTCTCGGAGCTCACAGCTGATCGGGTGACGGCCGGAATTCGACCGGAGGACTTCCGCATCGAGCCGACCGGCGGCTTGGAAATCAGTGTGGATCTGATCGAAGAGCTCGGTGCCGATGCCTACGTGCATGGTCGGGCGACGACCGGCAGCGATGACAAACTGATCGTCGCCAGGGTCAGTGGGCGCACGGGCGTGGCCAGAGGCGACATGGTCAGAGTCGTCCCGGAGCTCTCGCGCCTCCACCTCTTCGATTCGCAAGCCGGTGCACGACTGTCTGACGAGAGTGAGCATGCGGCCTGAATGTGACGGCCGATAAACGGTCAGAAGCCAGAAAACCCGGCGCGGAATACTATGATCGACCCATGGTCGATTTCGCACGCTCACCCCGCTCCACCATCGGAGTCGAATGGGAACTGGCTCTGTTGGACGGAGACAGTCTTGATCTGACTTCCGCCGCGGAGGTTCTCCTCGCCGATGTCGCGCAGCGTGCACCCGAGTTCGAGAAGCGGATCGTGGGTGAGATGCTCACGAACACGATCGAACTCGTCACCGGTGTCCACAAGCAGGTTTCCGGAATCGCCGAGGATCTGGCCGCGTCCATGGGTGCCCTGCGCACGCTCACCGAGGACCGTGGGATCGAACTCATGTCCGCCGGCACGCACCCGTTCGCCCAGTGGCAGTCCCAGGAGGTTCGCGCCAAGGATCGCTACCTCGAGCTCGTCGACCGCACCCAGTGGTGGGGTCGGAACATGCTCATCTTCGGCGTCCACGTCCACGTCGGAATCGACTCCCGCGACAAGGTGCTGCCGATCGTCAACGCCCTCCTCGCCTACGTCCCCCACCTTCAGGCGCTGAGCGCATCATCACCCTTCTGGGGCGGGACCGACACCGGTTACGCGTCGAACCGGGCGATGATGTTCCAGCAGCTGCCGACCGCGGGACTGCCGTTCCAGTTCGAGGCGTGGTCGGACTACGAGAAGTACGTTGCCGACATGCTCACCACCGGCATCATCGACAACATCAATGAGATCCGCTGGGATATTCGTCCCGCCCCGAATTGGGGAACCGTTGAGGTCAGGGTCTGCGACGGCCTGCCCACGCTCGAGGAGATCACTGCGATCACGGCCCTCATCCAGTGCATCGTCGACGACTTCTCCGCTCGCCTCGATGCCGGTGAGACCCTGCCGACGATGCCGGACTGGTTCCACGACGAGAACAAATGGCGTGCCGCCCGTTACGGCATGGACGCCATCATCATCGAGAACGCCGAAGCCGATGAACGCCTGGTCACCGAATGCCTGGCCGATGAGGTCACGCGCCTGGCCCCGGTGGCACAGCGACTGGGCTGCGTCGACGAACTGAACTCCATCACGTCGATCATCGACCGTGGTGTGCCCTACCAGCGGCTGCAGAACGTGTTCACGGACAGCGAATCACTCACCGAGGTGACTCGTTCCCTGATCAGCGACCTGCGCACCTCGTATACCTGAGGTCTTCGGACCGCGAGCCCACCGCACCCTCCCACCGATAAACGGGTCAAGCGTCGAGATACGCACGCCCAAACGCGTTTATGGACGCTGGCCCCGTTTGTCGATGAAGCCGTCGTCGGGGTCCGTTGCAGCCCGTCAGCGGCCGCGACTCACAGGTAGGGGCGCAGGAGCTCCAGCAATTCCGGCAGGGACGCAGCGACACCGGAGTGCAGCTTGAGATCCGTGAGCTCGTCGATCGGCACCCAGGCGAGCTCGATGCTCTCAGGATCGCTGATAACCGGTTCGAGATGACGCAGGGCCCGGGCGATGACCGTCGTGTACGACCAGTCCCCGAGGTCGAGGACATGGGTCTCGAGGACTTCGATGCCCGAGGCGTCACTGTCGGGGACACCTGCTTCTTCCCAGGACTCGCGGACGGCCGCGTCGAGAGCGGATTCGCCCAGGTCACGGGCGCCGCCGGGGAAGCCCCAGGTTCCTCCCTCAACCGACCACAGGGCGCGGTGCTGCATGAGGATCCCCTGCGCAGGGTCAAGCAGCATCAGCCCTGCTGCCCCGTTGAGCCCCCAGTGCTTCTTCCCGTCCGAGCCGAGAGTCCATCCATCGCCTGATCGCCGAGGCGGCAGGTAGTCCGGCAGATCCTTCGAGTTCGGACCGTACGCGGTCTCATCGCGTGAGGCACCGCTGCGTTCGTGTGTGTAGGCGTTCTGGTCGCCGGCGTTCGGGTCAGACGAGGACATGATCGACATCCAATGAAGAGACTGCGGCAAATGACAGGTCGCTGGGTCCGATTCCACGGCGGACGAGTTCGGCACCGAGAGCTGCGACCATGGCTCCGTTGTCCGTGCACAGACTCAACGGCGGTACCCTCAGCTCCACCCCCGCCTCGGCGCATCTGGCTCCGAGGACAGCGCGCAGGTGGGAGTTCGCGGCGACTCCCCCGCCGAGGACGACGTGGCTGATTCCGGTGTCGGCCGCCGCCAGCAGGGTCTTGGTCGCGAGGACGTCGACGACGGCGTCCTCGAATCCTGCTGCGATGTCGGCGACCCGCAGGTCCGTTCCCAGTGTTTCGGCCTTCGTGACTTCCCGCAGGGCGGCGGTCTTGAGTCCGGAGAACGAGAAGTTGAAGCGACGTTCGGGATCGCGCAGATCCTGCTTCTTCGCCAGTCCGCGGGGAAACTTCACGGCGGTGCGGTCACCGGGAATTCCGCTTCCGTCGAGCTGCCCGAGAGCGGCCTTGGAGATGTTCGGCCCACCCGGGTAGTTGAGCCCCAGCAGCCGTGCGGTTTTGTCGAAGGCTTCGCCGGCGGCATCGTCGATCGTGGCGCCGATGAGTTCGATGTCATCGACGACATCGCCGATGCGCAGGATCTCGGTGTGCCCACCGGAGACGAGGAGTGCGATGGTCGGCGTGGTCAGGCCGTCGACGTCGGTGGCGATGAGGTCCACCGCCACATGTGCGGCAAGGTGGTTGACCCCGTAGAGCGGCAGGTTGAGCGCCGCGGCGAGGCCCTTGGCGGCACCGACTCCGACCATCAGCGCACCGCTGAGGCCTGGGCCAGCGGTCACGGAGATGGCGTCGAGGTCACTCAGCGCGATGTCTGCCTGATCGCAGGCCGAGGCGATGGCCGGTCCGATGGCCTGGACGTGTGCGCGTGAGGCGACCTCGGGGACCACGCCGCCGAAGCGTACGTGTTCATCCATCGAGGAGGAGACCGTGTTGGTCAGCAGCGTCCGGCCCCGAACGATTCCGACTCCGGTCTCGTCGCACGAGGATTCGATGCCCAGCACCAGGGGTTCGCTCATGCCTCGTTCGCCCCGTCCTCGCTGTCGTCGACTTCGCTGTCCTCAAGTTCGAGGTCCGCATAGAGTGCGAGCAGTTCTGCCTCCTCGACCTCGACAGCTTCGAGTCCAAGTGCCCGAGCGAACAGGCGCATGTGGGTATCCCACATCGGGCCGAAGTCCGCGGCTTTGAGGCGCGCGCTCTCAGCGTCGGGCGCAGACTGGGTGAAGACCAGAAGGGTTGCGTCCCCGTCTGTGAGCTCAAGAGCAAGCAGTTGGATTCCCAGCACGCCGAAGTCCTCGAGTTCGACGAGAACATGATCCTCGACCTCGTAGCTGAGGATCTCGCCATGCAGCTGGGTTTCTCCGAGGTCGAACGTGATCGCGGGGTTGGACTCTCCACCGTCGCCGGCAGCGTCATCGCTGTCATCGCCGCCGGTCTTGGCACTGTCAGTTTCGCCAGCTGCCTCGCCGATTGCGAAGGAGGCGAACCAGGAGCCAGCGGTCTCACTGTCGACGAGCTTGGACCAGACGGTCGCAATGTCGACCGCCAGCGGCAGTTCGATGACAAGATCGGTGCCATTCTCCCATTTCACAAGGCGTGGACTCGTGCTCGTCATGCTTCCACCCATGCTTCGTTGAGGGCCGTGATCTCGTCCTCGGCCAGCTGCAGTTCGGTTCCCGCGAGCAGCTCCGTCAGCTGCTCGGGCACCCGCGCCGAGGCGATGGTGGAGGGAATGAAATCGTGTGACAGCTGCCAGGCCAGTGTGGTTGCGGTCATGGTTGCGTTATGCGCCGAGGCCACGTCATCGAGGATTTCGAGAGCCCGAAGCGCCTCTTGGTTGTCGAGGAAGTCGGCGACGCGTTCACCGCGCACGCTTCCGGTGGAGTCTCCGCCGGTGTGCTTTCCCGTGAGGAATCCCGAGGCCAAGGAGTGGAATGGCAGTTCGGCGATGCCGTTGGACCGCAGGTAGGCCTGCTTCTGTGCATCCACCGCGCTGCGGGCCACGAGGTTGTACCGATCCTGGACGACGCGGTAGCACGCCAGTGAGTACTTCGCGCTGATCTTCATCGCCGACTGCAGGCGATCCAAGGTGAAATTCGAGGCGCCGAGGTAGCTGACCTTCCCGGTGCGCACCAAGGCGTCGAAGGTCTCCGCCACCGCCACCTGATCGACGCTCTCGTCGTCGACGTGGGCGTAGTAGACGTCGACGTGGTCCGTGCCGAGACGACGCAGGGAGGAGTCGATGCACTTGCGGATATTGGCGGGGTCGAGCCCCTTGTGCTTCGGGTGCATTCCGACCTTGGTCGCGATGACCATGTCATCTCGGTTGCCACGCGAGGCCATCCATTCGCCGATGATGGTCTCCGACTCACCGCCGGAGTTGCCGTCGACCCACACGGAGTAGGCATCCGCTGTATCGATGAAGTTTCCTCCCGCCTCGGCGTAGGCGTCGAGGACTGCGAAGCTCTGATCCCGGTCTGCGCCCCAACCGAAGGGATTGCCTCCCAGATGCAGAGGGTGGACCATCAGATTCGTGTCAGCAAGTTGCACTCTTTCCATGGCTCCAGCCTACCCTTTGGCAGGGGGCGGCGGCGGTATGGGGCGCAGGTTAGGGCAGGCTCGGCTAAGATGAAAACAAGTACTGTAGTAGCCCTGACCATCACGACACTTCCGGATCATCGATCTCTCAATGAGGAAACATCATGACTGAACTATTCTCAGCTCGCCTCAAGGCCAGCACAGCCACGATCCACGACGAGGTCGAGCACACGAATTTCATGGTCGATCTCATGGAGGGCAGGCTCGACGCACGCGCCTACGCCCTCCTGCTCAAGCAGTACACGGTCATCTACGCAGCACTTGAGGCGAAGTCCCGGGAGTTCGCCGAGGGCCCGATCTTTGCCCCTTTTCACGACGCGAATCTGTTCCGAGCTGAGCGCATCGTCCGGGACCTGCAGGAACTCACCGGCTCGGAGGAGTTCGCGCTCAACGACGTCGACCTGCCCATCACCCGCAGCGCCGAAGCATATGCACAACATCTGGGCCAACTCGACAAGCCTGAGCAGGTCATCGCGCACCACTACACGCGCTACCTCGGCGATCTCTCCGGCGGGCAGGCCATCGGAGCGCTCATGGGCAGACACTACGACATTCCTGCCAGCGCACTGACGATTTGGGACTTCACCGAACTCGGCAAGACGAAACCGTACAAGGACTCCTACCGTCTGCGCCTCAACGACATCGCAGGCACCGGTGGGGACGAGCAGACCGTCATCGATGAGACGATGACTGCGTTCGAACTCAATGGCGAACTTCTTTCGGAGCTGACGTCTCTGTCGACCCGTCCCGCTGCTGCCGGTCCCACTGCCACCCGTCCCGCGGCTTCGCCTGTCTCGGCAGCTGTGCTCGGCCGCTCCTGACGGCGGGACCGGAGGATGTAAGCTGAATCCGCTTCCCCGCTGCAACGACGAACAGTTCGAGAGACAGACATGGATTCACACCAGCTTTTGGCATGGGCCCTTGTGGCCGTGATCGGGGCTGCCACACCCGGGATCGATCTCATGATCGTCCTCAGGTCAACGCTGCTTCACGGCAGGCGCTCCGGCTTCGCCGCCGTCATCGGAGTCGAAATGGGCCACGCCGTCTGGGCGATTGCCAGCCTCATCGGCCTCACAGCCCTGCTGGCGGCGTCCACCGTCGCCTACGATGTGGTGCGGATCGCCGGAGCCTGCTATCTGGTCTGGCTCGGATGCACCGCGATCTGGAAATCGCTGCCCCGCAACCGAGCAACGGCCACCGAGGCTGACGATCTTCCCTCCCAGAGCGCTGTCAGTGCGGTCCGCAGCGGCATGACCAGTAACCTCCTCAACCCGAAGGTCGGGGTCTTCTACATCAGCATCCTGCCCCAGTTCCTGCCGACAGTCCCGACGGCCGCCGGATGGGGTGTGCTGCTCGTGGCCATCGCACTGACAATCGGCACAGTGTGGCACGCCGCCATCGTCCTTCTTGCCACCCGTACCCGCGGCATCCTCACCCGTGAACGAGTCAAGATCTGGCTCGATCGCACGAGCGCCGCGGTGATGATCGCACTCGGAGTGCGGCTGGCGACCGAAGCTCGGGCGTAGACCGACCACTGTGTGTGGCCTGCCGACTGCACGCAGCTTGAGTCCGTGAGCGCCTCGGCGACTCCGACTTATGGGCGGAAGCGCATGAGGATCGCGTCGGCACCCGGGTAGTAGTCGGGGCGTCTGCCCCATTCGAAGAATCCGAAGGAACGGTAGAGGCCCAGTGCCGGTTCGTTGTGCTCATCAACCTCGAGGTGCACGACCTGGGCCCCTCGGCTCAGTGCCCAGTCGATCCCGGCCTGGAGCAGCCGGCGAGCGATGCCCTGACCGCGTCCGACCTCGGTGGTGGCAATGGTCATGACGTCTGCTTCACCGCCGGCGGCTGACATGACGATCCACCCGGCCAGCGCCGAGGTGGAGGTCCGTGCCGCGAACATCGCCGTTCCGGCCTGAGCCTTCACAGCCCAGTAGTACGTCAGCGTCCACGCGGTGGGGCCGAAGATGGCGGCATCATGGTCCGCGACCTCGTCCAGATCCCACCAGCGCAGTTCGTCGATGCCTGCCTGTTCGTGCGGCGCGCCCGTGCTCATCTCCCGGCACTCATTTCAGTGGCCTCATTTCAGCGTGCTCTCCCGCACCGGTGTGGACTTGGCATCGGGTTCGCGCAGGTATTCGGGAACCGGTTCGGCCAGCTCTCGCCCGGCCGCGATCTCGCTGGCTGCGGCGAACGCGAGGTACTCGGCGCGTGGGTCGACGATCGCAGGGAAGCCGGACTGCCCGAGGACCTCGGGATAGAGGAGAAAACCGCGGCCGAGGCGGCCGCTGATGTCCGTCTGGCCTTCAGCGGCGAGGACATCGTCGACCTCGGCAGGCTTCGCAACGAAGGGTCCGGCCTGCAGCGACGCGTCTGAGCTCTCGTAGACGCTGAAATAGACTTCCTTGCGTCGTGCATCCGCGGCGATGAGCACCGGCCCCGTGGTCTGAGCATTCGTTCGGCGCAACTCCTCGGCGAGCGCGGCCTGAGACAGAAGGCCCCTGACCGGGATCCCACGAGCCTGACCGACCGCGATCGCTGCGGCGATGCCCACGCGCAGCCCGGTGAATGGTCCCGGACCGATTCCGGTGACGACGAGGTCCGGCTGGGCCGAATTCGCAAGCACCTTGGCCAGAGCGGGTCCGATGAACTCGACGTGTCTGCGCTGGTCATCGGCTTGCTCTGCCGCCAGGACGGTCCCGGATTCGGTGTCGACCAGAGCCACCGAGGCGGCCTGGGAGGTATCGATGCTGATTATGATCACTGGCGCTCCTCCTCGTCGGCGGACCCATCTGACCCGTCGGATTCGCTGACCTCGATCGCATCTGCCAGGGCCCGGAGCGAGTCTCTCACCTGCTGCAGCCGTGCATCCCAGGAGCTGCCGTGGCCGTGCAGTTCGACAAGGCGGCGTTCGTCCTCGTCGGCGTCATCCTCAGCGGCATTCTCGGCAGCCTCGTCGGCGTCATCGTCGGCAGTCGCGTCGCCTTCGGCCCCGCTGCCGTCGGCGGCGAGGTCGAACATCGGCGTGATCGTGAGATCGAGATGGTCGGAGCTGAGCTGCTCGGCGAGTCCGGCACCCCATTCGACGACTGTGATCGACTCTTCGAGCTCAGAATCGAGATCGAGATCCCCGAGCTCCTCCGCGTCGGAGAGCCGATAGGCGTCGACGTGCACCAGAGCGGGACCGTCGCGGAGCGAAGGATGCTCCCGCGCAATGACGAACGTCGGTGAGGTGATGCGCCCGGCAACACCCAATGCTCGTCCCAAGGATTGAGTGAACGTCGTCTTCCCCGCGCCGAGGTTGCCGCTGAGGATGAGGAGATCTCCTGCCCGCAGGTACCCGGCGAGCGCCTCGGCGAAGGTCCTCATCTGAACAAGTGACGAAAGCTGGAATTTCATCGCGACACCGTACCTCCGGCCTCGAGGAAGCTGTCCCTCTGCGCTTCCGTGCTGCCGTCGACCTCAACACGGTCGACGCGCTCACTGATGCGGGTGACGACCTCGTAGTTGATCGTATCCGCCCAGGTCCCCCATTCGGCCGCGCTGGGACCGTCGGGGCCGAAGATGACGACCTCATCGCCGATGGCGACCTCCCCGGCACCGACCTCGACGATCATCTGATCCATCGCGATCCGTCCGACGACCGGATATCGGGTGCCGCGGATGGAGACCTCGGCCCTATTCGATGCCGAGCGCGCGATTCCGTCCCCATAGCCGCCGGGGACCAGAGCGAAGCGGGTGTCGGCCGCCGCGGTGAAGGTGAGCCCATAGGATGCGCCGTGACCGCTGGGGATGTCTTTGAGGTTGACGATCTGGGAGACCAGTCGCATCACCGGCACCAGTCCCAGATCCTGCGCACTCTGATCGTCGAGCGGGGAGAGACCGTACAGTGACAGGCCCACCCGAGCCGAGGTACCCGGGAATGGTGAGAGTGTGAGCGCGGCCGGTGAGTTCGCAATGTGGACCTCGAGTCGATCCGATTCGCCGAGGCGGCCCTGGGCCTCGTCGAGCACCGCCGTGAGCTCCCGGTGGGCCGAGTCGAAGACGTGCGTCTGCTGCGCGGTCTCGACACGTTCGGGTTCGTCCGCGACGGCGTAGTGGCTCATGATGCCCACGATCTCAAGACCCGGGGCAACCGCACTCGCATCGGCCTCATCCGACTCGAGACCGGCATCCAGGCTCCGCAGCTTCTCGAGTGCACGCTTCCAGTCCGCAGGAGCCAGGCCGTTGCGGCCCAACCCGGTGTCGACCTTGAGGTGGAGGCGGGCGGTGGTGTTCGTGCGGTGGGCGGCGTCGCGGAGCCGGTCGAGGCTGTCCACAGTGGACACACCCAGCTCGATTCCAGCGGCGACGGCAGCGTCGAGGTCGGTGGTCGGTCCGTACAGCCATGCTGTGATGGTGACCTCGTCTCCCAGCAGCTCGCGCAGTCGCAGCGCCTCGCTGATCGTGGCCACACAGAAGTCACGCCAGCCAGCGGCGAAAAGCGCCGGCGCGACGATGTCGATGCCGTGCCCGTAGGCGTTGGCCTTGACGACGCATTTGAGTCGGGCAGGCGCAAGCCGTTCGGCGAGGAGTGCGGCATTGGCCTGCAGTGCGGCCACGTCGATCTCGGCCCTGACCAGTGCCCCTGAGGAATCGGTTGATGTCACCGGATAAGAATACCGTGGACTCTCGCCTGCCATCAGGACAGGGGCCCGCCATTCGGACAGGGACCTGCTCACTCGATCACGGACCCCTTGTGGATGAGCTCCCCTGCCACCTCGGCGACGGCATCGGCGAGTGCTCCGGCGTTCACGGCCCGTCGACCCGCAGCATTGTGCACCAGCACGCCGAGTCCGACGATGTGGGCCAGTTCGCGTTCCGGCAGCGCTGGCTCATGCTGATGCTTCGCGTGGAAGGTCGCGACCAGGGCCCCGATGATCCCGGCCAGCACGTCCCCGGACCCCGCGGTGGCCAGGCTGGCCGGTCCGACCTCGGGGAGCACGCAGAACCCGTCCGGGGCGGCGATGACGGTCTGGTGTCCCTTGAGCAGGACGATGCAGCCGCTGGACTGTGCGGCTCTCTGCGCCCAGCCGATGGGGTCGGCGTTGATCCGGCTCGAGGTGATGATCTCGCCGAGGAGGCGGCTGAGCAGCCGAGCCAGCTCACCGGCGTGCGGCGTCAGGACCACTGGTCTCTCGGCCAGCCATGTGCCCTTGACCGATTCTGCGCGCCCGACCATGTCCAGTGCCCCGGCGTCGAGGACGACGGGAACGTTCGTGTTCGCCAACGCGTCGACGCAGGCGTGGACGTATTCGTCCTCCGGGTTGCCTGGGCCCATGACCACGGCGTTCATGCGGCCCGAGGCGGTGACCACCTCGGCGTGGAGGCCGATGACGTATTCGGCGACCATCTGGGATCCCAGGGACCGGACCATGCCGACCCCGCAGTTGACCGCCGAGGTGGTGGTCAGCACTCCTGCACCCGGGTACTCCTCGGACCCGGCGAGGATGCCGACGACTCCGCGGGAGTATTTGTGGCCATCCGCTTGGGGGCGGGGGAAGTCCGCGTTGAGATCATCGGCGTCGACAACCTCGGCGGTGGCCTGGTCCTCGTGCAGTTCGAGGCCGATATCGACGAGATGGACGGTGCCGGTGAATGCGGCGACGCGGGGGTCGATCAGCTCGGCTTTGAGTCCGCCGAAGGTCACGGTGTGGTCGGCGTGGATTCTGTCTTCGGAACCTGCTTCGGTAGGGGACAGATCAGACGGGATGTCGACAGCGATGAGCGTCTGTGTGGTGGACGTGCCGTTAGAGTGTCGCCAGTCGCGGATGAGCGAGGCGATGTGCTCGGGCAGGCCGCGTCGGCCGCCGGTGCCGAGGATGCCGTCGAGGATGAGGTCGGACCGGGAGAGTTCCCGCAGCACATCGGCGCGCAGATGTGCCCCAGCCTCGGCACTGCACTGGCCGGCCGCCTCGACGCTCGGGTCAGCGGTCTCGTCCGAACTCGGGAAGGCGATGACACCGGCTCCCGCCCGACGAGCCGCGGCCAGTCCCTCCTCGTGGGTGCGCTCGAAGAATGTGACGACAGTGATGTGGGCCCCGCGCCGGGCCAGCGCCGCGGCGGCGAAGAGCGCGTCTCCGGCGTTGTTGCCGGGACCGGCGAACACGCACACACGGGAACCGAAGATCTGACCTCGAGACTCTCGCAGCACATCGGCGCAGAAGTGGGCCAAGGCGCGAGAAGCGCGAGCCATGAGGTCGACGCCCGCGTCGAGAAGGGGTCGTTCGGCCTCGACGATGACGGTGCTGGGAGAGGCGAAGACTGACATCAGTGCCTCCTCAGTCCTGGGCCAGACGAGCGAGCCTGCGCCCGGCCAGGTGGGCCAGGAACAGTGCCTGATCGGCCAGTCCCTCGTCGCTGTGACGGGCTCGGGGCGAGTGGTTGGCTTCGCGTTCCTCGACGGGCAGGTTCGGCAGGGCCACACCGAAGTGGCCGTACGCGCCGGGAACCTGTTCGAGCACGCGGGAGAAGTCCTCGGAGCCGGGGATCGGGTTCGGTCTGACAACGGCGCGGTCGGGTCCGAAGAGATCGGCGAAGGTTTCGAGGAAGAAATCGGCTTCGTCGTCATTGTTGATCGTCGGCGGCAGCACTCGCTCGTAGTCGACCTCGGCTTCCAGGCCGTGGGCGGCGACCAGTTCGGTGACCAACTGCGGCAATTCAGCCTCGGCTCGTGTGGTGACCTCGTCGGAGAAGGTGCGGATGCTGACGACGAGCTGCGCGAAGTCGGGGATGACGTTCGGGGCGGTGCCGCCGTTGAACTGGCCGACGGTGATGACCAGGGGGTCGAAGATGTCGAAGCGCCTGGTCACGTATTCCTGGAGCTGACCCACCAGCATCGCACCGACCTGGATGGGGTCGCGGCCGGTTGCCGGGCGGGAGGCATGGGTGCCCTTGCCGCGGACGGTGATGGACATCTTCGAAAACGCCGCCATGTACGACCCTTGTCGGCAGTAGGCGACGCCGAGGTCCTGGTCTGCGGAGACGTGGATGCCGAAGGCGGCCTTCACCCTGGGACCCGCGGCGTCGAGGACGCCCTCATCGATCATCTTCCCGGCCCCGTCATAGCCTTCTTCGCCGGGCTGGAACATGAACACGACGTCTCCGGGCAGGGAATCCCGGTCACGGTGGAGAAGTTTGAGGGCACCGACCAAACCGGTCGTGTGCAGGTCGTGGCCGCAGGCGTGCATCTGCCCGGTCGTGGCCGCGAAGTCGAAGCCTGTCGCCTCCGGCACGGGCAGGCCGTCCATGTCTCCGCGCAGCAGCACCGCGGGGACGACACCGGTCGAATCGTTCTTCCGCTGGCCGCCGCGGAGGACGACGACGAGCGAGGAGAGCCCGTTGCCCTTCGTCACCTCGATGTCGAGGCCTTCGATGGCGTCGAGGACAAGTTTCTGGGTGATGGGCAGATCAAGCCCCACCTCGGCGTTCTCATGCAGTGCCCGGCGCAGAGCGACCAACCCGTCCGCGATGTCTGCTGCGTCCTCAGCGGTAGGCAGGTGAACGTCGAGGCCGGTGGTGGCGGTGCCGGCGATTTCTGTGTGGGAAGTGTCAGTGTTGGAAGGAGAGCTCATGGTCTGAGTCTATTGCCGACCACGCCGAGGTGGTGCCGAAGTCCGGAAGCCATCTGCCAACCCGAAATGCTCCGCGTCCCAGTCCACGCCAGGACTCAGCGATGGCCCTTCGCCTTCGACGATGACGAAGGTCATGGTGAGGTTCGCATCATGGGTGATGGAGAGGTGGATGTTCGTGGCGCCGATGCGGTGGAAGTGTTCGAGCACGAGACCCCGCAGGCGGAATGAGGGCGCACCGGACCTGGCGGGGACCACCTCGGCGGATTGCCAGGGCAGCCACCCGGGGAAGCCGATCGCCTTCTTCAGAGCCTCCTTGGCGGAGAATCTCGCCGCCAAGGAGGCATCCGTCCGGCGCTTGCCGGTGCGCCCCCGCTGTTCGGCTGGGGTGAGCAGACGATCGAGGAGCTCGGGGACCCGCTCGATGTGCTCGGCGAAGCGCGGCACATCTGCGATGTCGGTTCCGATTCCCAGAATCGCCATATCTCTCCCCTTCTCGCACGCCTCCCACTGGGACGCGCGCTCGGCTTGTCGTGGCCTGCTTACTCCACGGTCACGGACTTGGCCAGGTTGCGTGGCTGATCCACGTCCAGGCCCTTGGCCGTGGCCAGTTCCATCGCGAAGATCTGCAGCGGAACCGTTGTCAGCAGCGGCGCCATGAGCGTCGTCGTCTGGGGAACGTAGATGACCTCGGAGGCGAACTCGCGGACCTCTTCATCCCCTTCCTCGGCGATGACGACGGTGTTCGCGCCGCGGGCCCGGACTTCCTGGATGTTCGAGATGACCTTGGCGTGCAGCGAATCGCGGCCGCGCTTGGACGGCACGACGATGATGACCAGCTGGCCGTCGTCGATGAGCGCGATCGGACCGTGCTTGAGCTCACCGGCGGCGAAGCCCTCGGCGTGGATGTAGGCGAGCTCCTTGAGCTTGAGCGCACCCTCCATGGCCACGGGGAAGCCCACATGGCGACCCAGGAACAGCACAGAGCCGACGTCCTGGTTGCGACGGGCGAGCTCGAGCACCTGCTGCTTGCCGTTGTCGAGGACGCTCTGAACCTTCTCCGGGATGGTCTGCAGCTCTTCGAGGATGGTGGTGATCTCGTCGCGGAACTTGTTGCCCCGCAGCTGTGCCAGGTAGAGGCCCAGCAGATAGCAGGCCACAACCTGGGACAGGAAGGCCTTCGTCGAGGCGACCGCGATCTCCGGACCGGCGTGCGTGTACAGCGCGGCGTCGGATTCGCGGGGAATGGTCGAGCCGAAGGTGTTGCAGATGGCGATGACCTTCGCGCCCTGCTGACGTGCGTGTCGCACGGCCATGGTCGTGTCCATGGTCTCTCCCGACTGGGAGATCGCCACGACAAGGGTCTTCTCGGTCACAACAGGGTCACGGTAGCGGAACTCGTGGGCGAGCTCGACCTCGACGGGCACACGGCACCAGTGTTCGATGGCGTACTTGGCGACCTGGCCGGCGTAGGCCGCGGTGCCGCAGGCGATGACGACGATCTTGTCGATGGTCTTGAGCACCGTCTCGTCGATGTGCATCTCGTCGAGGGTGAGCTTGCCGTCGATGTCGAGACGGCCCAGCAGGGTGTCCGCGACGGCCTGTGGCTGGTCGTGGATCTCCTTGTCCATGAACGAGGGGAATCCGCCCTTCTCCGCAGCAGCGGCGTCCCAGTCGACCTCGTACTGCACACCGTCGACCTCGTTGCCGTCGTTGTCCGTGATGACCACTGAGTCCGGGGTGATGGTCACGACCTGGTCCTGACCGATCTCGACCGCGGTGCGGGTGTAGTCGATGAAGGCGGCGACGTCGGAGCCGAGGAAGTTCTCTCCCTCGCCCAGGCCGATGACCAGGGGCGAGTTGCGGCGTGCGGCGACGACCTGTCCGGGAGCGTCGGCGTGGACGGCCAGCAGCGTGAAGGCGCCTTCGAGCTGGGTGGCGGTCACGCGCATGGCCTTCGTCAGGTCGCCGGTGTCCTGGAAGTTCTTGGCCAACTGAGCGGCCGCAACCTCGGTGTCGGTCTCTGACTGGAATTCCACACCTTCGGCGGTGAGATCGCGCTTGAGCTGAGCGAAGTTCTCGATGATGCCGTTGTGGATCAGCGCCAGCTTTCCACCGTCGGCCACATGCGGGTGGGCGTTGAGGTCGGTCGGTCCACCGTGGGTGGCCCACCTGGTGTGTCCGATGCCGGTCTGGGCCTTCGGCAGGGGGTTGACCTCGAGCTCGTCGGTCAGCGCCGAGAGCTTGCCCGCCTTCTTCGCGGTCTCCAGGTCACCGGCAGGAGTGACGAGGGCGACTCCCGCAGAGTCATAGCCCCGGTATTCGAGCCGTTTCAGGCCGCTGAGCACCACATCGAGCGCCGAGTGATCAGCATTGTCAACGTCTGCTTTGGATACATAACCAACGATTCCACACATGAGTGGAATTTTACGCAGTCGAGTCAAGAAACGTGGAATCGACCTACCCGACCACCACCTCGGCGATCACGAAGATCACGTTCGGAATCTCACGGACCACCTCGGCGTTCAGCTAGGACATGACGCATGACACAATTGTGCCCATGTCTCATGTCGATCCCATCCTTGACCGCGCGCGACGCCTGGCCGGCCTCAATACAGGACGCAAGCCCGAGGTCGAACCGACGTCCCCGTTCTGGGAGTTCGACCGCGAGGTCTGGGGCACCCTGGCCCAAGCCACTCCCCTGCCGCTGAAGCAGCGCGACATCGAACGTCTGCGCGGTCTGGGCGACCGGATCAACCTCGACGAGGTGGCTCAGGTGTACCTGCCCCTGTCGCGGCTGCTCAACCTCTACGTCTCCGCCCGCCGCGCCAAGCACGACATGACACGGGAGTTCTTCTCCCCATTGCACGAGATCGGGCTCGAACCGCAGGAGGCCAAGCGCACCCCCTTCGTCATCGGCGTAGCCGGGTCCGTCGCCGTCGGCAAGTCGACGACCGCTCGTGTCCTGCGCGAACTCCTGGCCCGCTGGCCCGATACCCCTCGCGTCGAGCTCATCACCACCGACGGCTTCCTCTACTCGAACGCCGAACTCGATCGCCGACGGCTCACAGGGCGCAAGGGCTTCCCCGAGTCCTACGACCGGCGCAAACTGCTGCGGTTCATCTCCGCCGTGAAGTCCGGCTCCCCCGAGGTGCGTGCCCCCGTGTACTCGCACCACACCTACGACATCGTCCCCGGCGCCGAGGTGGTTGTCCGCTCCCCCGATGTCCTCATCGTCGAAGGCCTCAACGTCCTCCAGCCCGCCCGGCCCCGCAGCGACGGGACCCTGGGTCTGTCGATCAGCGACTACTTCGACTTCTCCGTCTACGTCGATGCCCGTTCCCGCGACATCCGACAGTGGTACATCTCCCGGTTCCTCAAGCTCAAACACGGTGCCTTCCAGGACACGGACTCCTACTTCCACCGCTATTCGAAACTCGACGACGACGAGGCGATCACCCTGGCCACGGAGATCTGGGATTCGATCAACTTCCCCAATCTGCGTGAGAACGTCCAGCCCAGCCGGGGTCGTGCCGACCTCGTGCTGCACAAATCGGATGACCACACGATCCGCAAGGTCCAGCTGCGCAAGCTCTGAATGGTCGGCTGCTTCACGGTGGAACTTCGCCCTGAGCTGATTGAGAAATAGATCTGCAGGTCCGGTGGTTGAAGTCTGTGAACGTTCGGACCTGCCCGGGAAGGGCCGGGTGAGGGAGGCGACGAGATGAGTATGCAGTCAGCGCACAGGGTGATGTACACCTCGGTGTCGAGTAAGAGAACTCCGCAGACCTCGATCAAGCCGGGCACCTACCGTCGCATCGCCTCGTTCGCGACCAGGCACAAGAAGAAGCTCATCGTCTTCCTCACGCTGTCCGTCGGCACGGCCGTCATCGGCGTCCTCAACCCCGTCCTCGCCGGTGACGTCGTCAATGCGATCACCAGTGGCGGACCCGTCGAGACCGTCATCTGGCTGGCCGTGGCGATCGGGGGTCTGGCGATCGCGGACGCCGCGATCTCGATCTTCAACAGGTACCTCTCTTCGCAGATCGGCGAGGGTCTCATCTTCGATCTGCGCACCGCGGTCTACGATCATGTGCAGAAGATGCCGATCGCGTTCTTCAATCGCACCCGCACCGGTGCCCTGGTCTCACGTCTGAACACCGATGTCATCGGAGCCCAGCGTGCTTTCTCCAACACGCTGTCGGGCATCGTGTCGAATTTCGTCTCCCTGGTGCTGACCGTCGGCGTGATGGTCACCATCTCCTGGCAGGTCACCGTCATGTCGATCCTCCTGCTGCCGCTCTTCATCATCCCCACCAAGCTGCTCAGCGGAAAGCTTGCCTCTCTGCAGTTCCAGGCCGCAGACAACTCTGCGAGCATGTCGACGCGGATGACCGAACGGTTCTCCGCGGGAGGTGCGACCCTGGTCAAGCTCTTCGGCAACCCCAAGACCGAAAACGAGGAGTTCTCCGACCGTGCCGCTCAGGTCCGCGACATCGGCGTCAAGGTGGCCATGCTGCAGTCGACGTTCGTGTCCTCGCTGACGCTCGTCTCCGCCCTCGCTTTGGCCCTCGTCTACGGCATCGGCGGTGCCCAGGCGGTGGTGGGCAACCTCAACGCCGGCCAGGTCGTCACCCTCGCACTGCTCCTGACCCGGCTCTACACGCCGCTGACTATGCTGGCCAACGCTCGACTGGACATCATGAGCGCCGTCGTCAGCTTCCAGCGCGTTTTCGAGATCCTCGATCTCGTCCCCCTCATCAAGGAGCCCAAGGCACCGAAGTCGCTGCCCTCCGGTGGTCTTGATGTGACATTCTCCAACGTCGACTTCGCCTACCCCAGCGCCGAACAGGTCAGCCTCGCCAGCCTCGAGGATGTCTCAGTGCTCGACACCAGAGGCGGCGACGAGGTCCTCCACGCCCTGAACTTCACGATCCCAGCTGGGCACACCGTCGCCCTGGTCGGCTCCTCGGGCGCCGGGAAATCGACGATCGCCTCGCTGCTGCCCCGTCTCTACGACGTCACCTCCGGGTCGATCACGATCGGTGGGGTCGACGTGCGCGAGCTCTCTGCCCAGACGCTGCGCAGCACCGTCGGCGTGGTCACTCAGGACGGGCATGTGTTCCACGAATCCATCCGGGCGAACCTGTCCTTGGCGAAGCCGGAGGCCACGGATGCTGAGCTGTATGAGGCCATCGACGGCGCGCAGCTCCACGACGTCATCGCCTCGCTGCCCGATGGCTTGGACACGATCGTCGGTGAGCGCGGCTACAGACTCTCCGGTGGTGAGCGTCAGCGTCTGACGATCGCTCGGATGCTGTTGGCCGCCCCAGAGGTCGTCGTCCTCGATGAGGCGACCTCTGCCCTGGACTCGACGAATGAGGCGGCAGTCCAGCAGGCGCTGTCTCGTGCCATGAGCGGCCGCACCGCCATGGTCATCGCGCACAGGCTCTCCACGATCCGCCAGGCCGACACCATCCTCGTCGTCGAGGCCGGTCGCATCGTCGAGTCGGGTTCTCATAACGAGCTGCTGGCCCAGGGCGGTCGCTACGCGGAGCTCTACGCCACCCAGTTCGCCGCGAGCTGAGCTCAGATTTCCTACAGCCCCAGGTTGTCCTTGACGTTGGCGGCCAGACGTTCGGCCTGAGCCTGGGCGATGTCTTCGGTCTCTGCTTCGACCATGACGCGGATCAGTGCCTCGGTGCCCGAGGCCCGCAGCAGCACACGACCCGAACCTTCGAGTTCGGCCTCGACGGCGTTGACTTCGGCCGTGACCTTCGGGTGGTCCACACCGTGCTTGTCGACGCCCTTGACGTTGACGAGTGCTTGGGGAAGCTGCGGGATCTCGGCGGCCAGATCGGCCAGCGTCCGCTTCGAATCGGCCATGCGCTTCATCAGGTGCAGAGCCGTCTGCACGCCGTCGCCGGTCGTGCCGTGGTCGAGCATGAGCACGTGCCCGGACTGCTCCCCTCCGAGGACGTAGCCGTCTGCCAGCATGCGTTCGAGGACGTAGCGGTCACCGACGGCGGTCTGGACGGTCTCAATCGAGTACTTGTCCATCGCGTGTCTGAGGCCGATGTTCGACATCACGGTCGTCACGAGCGTGTTGCCCTTCAGCTCGCCGAGCTCCTTGAGGCCGATCGCCAGAATGCCCATGAGCTGGTCACCGTTGATGACACGACCCAGTGAGTCCACGGCCAGGCATCGGTCGGCGTCGCCGTCGAAGGCCACACCCAGATCGGACTGGGTTTCGACGACGAGACGCTGGAGCGGTTCGAGGTGAGTGGAGCCGACCCCGTCGTTGATGTTGAAGCCATCGGGTTCGGCGGCGGAGACGATGACTTCGGCACCGGCCTGGCGCAGGGCAGCGGGTCCGACGATGGACGCGGCACCGTGAGCGCAGTCGACGACGACCTTGAGCCCGGAGAGGGGACGTGTGCCCTCGGCGTCGAGGGACCGCACGAGCTTCTCCGTGTATTCGTCGGCAGCGGCGGGGTAACGGGAAATGCGACCAACCTCGGCGCCGGTGGGACGGACCCAATCCTCGTCGAGGATTGCAAGGATCGAGTCCTCGACGGAGTCATCGAGCTTCGTCCCGCCTGCTGCGAAGAACTTGATGCCGTTGTCCGGCATCGGATTGTGGGAGGCGGAGATGACGACGCCGAAGGCGGCACCGGTGTCCGCTACGACGCTGGCGATGCCGGGGGTGGGCAGCATTCCTGCGTCGAGCACGTCGACTCCGGCGGAGGCGATGCCCGCGGAGATCGCGGCGGAGAGGAACTCACCGGAGACTCGAGTGTCGCGGCCGACGACGGCGAAGGGGCGCTTGCCCTCCGGCCAACCGCGGGTCAGAACCCGCGAGCCTGCAACGGAGAGTTGGAGTGCCAGCCGGGCGGAGATGTCGCGGTTGGCAAGTCCACGGACACCGTCGGTGCCGAAGAGTCGTGTCATGGAAAGTCCTTTCCTCAATTTCTCGTCGATATTAGTCCATGGCGCCGCCGAGGCGGTGGTGCCGGACCGTACGACCCGCGAAATCGGTATGAGATGAAGCTGCCTGTGTCCAGGCGAGGGGGGGCGAAAAGCATGTGAATGCACGAAATGCGGCCCCGAATCCGGTTCGGGGCCGCATTGCGGTGTTCTTCGAGCTGAACTGTCGGAGGCTGCGCTTCAGCGGCAGACCAGGCGCAGTCCTGACAGCAGAATCAGCGCTTCGAGAACTGAGGTGCCTTACGTGCCTTCTTGAGACCGGCCTTCTTGCGCTCGGGGACGCGTGCGTCGCGGCGCAGGTAGCCTGCCTTCTTCAGCTCAGCACGGTTCGACTCTTCGTCGATCTGGTTGAGCGAACGGGCGATGCCCAGACGAACGGCTCCGGCCTGGCCGGAAGGTCCGCCGCCGCCGATGCGCACGATGACGTCGAAACGTCCTTCGAGGTCGAGTAGGCGGAAGGGCTCGTTGACGAGCTGCTGGTGCAGCTTGTTCGGGAAGTACTCTTCGAGAGTGCGTCCGTTGATGGTCCATTCACCGGATCCGGGGATCAGGCGGACGCGAGCAATTGCCTGCTTGCGACGTCCGACTGCGCTGCCGGGAGCGGTCAGGGACTGTCCGCGTCCACCAGCGGTCTGCTCGCCCAGGCCAGCTGACTCAGGGGTCTCAGACGTGTATTCGGTGACGGTTGGTTCTTCGACAGATTCTGTCGCAGTAGTGGTTTCTTCAGCCACGGTTCTCCTCGGTATGTCTAGAGCTGGGGCGCGCTTTACTGCGCGACCTGGCTGAGTTCGTACGGCTGCGGATTCTGAGCGGCGTGTGGGTGCTCTCCACCCTGGTACACCTTCAGCTTCTGCATCTGGGCACGTCCGAGACGAGTCTTCGGAACCATACCGCCGACAGCCTTTTCGACTGCGCGCTCGGGATTGGTGGCGAGAAGCTCGGCGTAGTTGACGCTCTTCAGACCGCCCGGGTAACCCGAGTGGTGGTAAGCGCGCTTCTGATCGAGCTTCGCACCGGTCAATGCGACCTTGTCTGCATTGATGATGATGACGAAGTCACCGGTGTCGATATGAGGAGCAAAGGTGGTCTTGTGCTTGCCGCGCAACAGGCGTGCAACCTGGGCAGCAAGACGACCGAGCACCTGGTCAGTGGCGTCAATGACGTGCCACTGGCGCTCAATATCGCCGGGCTTGGGTGTGAACGTACGCAAAAGTAGCCTTCTTTTCGTATCTCTTGGTGTAGTGCTGATGACTCATCCGGTCGTGAGTCTGATGAGTCAAGGCACTCGTTGTCTTGAATCGGGTCTGTCCATCGAAGTCGTCCCCTCACCTACGGGCCTGCAACGCATGAGGCTATGTAAGGGAGCACGACGGACACACACAACGACAATCAAATATACATGCATTCTCTCCCGCGGAGCAAACGCTCAGGCCAGTGCCAGAGCGGGTGGAAAGCTGAGCCGATACTATTGAGCTGTGCCGCCTCCATCCCTCGTGCCCACGCGCCTTCCCACATTCAGACTCCTGGTGCTGGGATCAGTTCTCGGGCTCTTGATCCTCGTCCTCGGACCGGCACTCACACCGGCCGCCGCTGCCCAGGAGTCAGCGGCCACCGAATCACCCTCCGCATCGGCTGCGAGCACCGCAGCATCGTCAGCCACCGCAGCATCGGGAAACACCGAAACATCGGGTGAGGATTCGGCAGGCTCACAGGGGCCTGCCGGCAAGACCATCGTCTACGGCATACCCGGTCTGACCATCAACGATATCGATCCTGTGCGCACGCCCAACCTCTATAAGCTCCTCTCCGAGGGGTCGGCTGCCAACCTCAATGTGCGCACCATCGGCTCGGCTACCTGCCCCGGCTCCGGCTGGCTGTCCATGGGCGCCGGCGCCCGCGCCCAGGCGGGCCCACCCACCGATCCGGAGCAGGAAGGCAACAGGGCCACCTGTCCCCCTCTGAGTGCCCCGTCGACCAGCGACGGTGTCGTGAAGAAGGCACTGGATGATGCGGATGACGCCTCGAAATCAGGCGCCGAGGCACAGAGATCGAGTGATGAAGATCTCGCCGACAGTTCCGCTGAGGGCACGGCCACCGCGACGATCGAGGACTTCGAGTCCATCAAGGAGCCGAACGTCGACTCCGGCTACTCGGTGGACTACGGGATGCTCGCCCGCCTCGTCCGAGAGCAGGGGACATCAGGAGGCGACTCAGAGCTGAAATCCTGCGTCGCCGCCGAGGGCCCGGGAGCGGCCTACGCCGTGGCCGACGAGAACGGCATCGTGGCCAACTACACCGATGACGCCGCGGCCACGGACTGCCGGCTCGACCTCGTCGATCTGGGCTCGATCGGCTCTTCGGCCTGGCTCTACGATCCGATCCCCGAATACTCCTACACCGTCCCCGTGTTCTTCGATCGCGAGGAACGCGTCGCCGAGGCCGACGAACGTCTGGGCGCCAAGCTGGAGGAGGCCCGCGATTCAGCGACACCGGGAAGTGAAGAGCCCACGATCATGGTCGCCGGCCTCGGCGACAGCTCGAGTCTGCCGCAGCTGCGTGCATTCATCGCCTCCGGTCCCGGCTACGAACCAGGCAGCCTGTCCTCGGCCAGTACCCGCACCCCCGGCCTCCTGCAGCTCACGGACATCGCCCCGGGAATCCTCGACCAGTTCGGCGTCTCCTCCCCCAGCGGCATCTCCTTCGACAACACACCCACCGATGACGACCCGCAGGAACGCATCGACGACCTCGTGTCCGAGTCCCAGAAGGCGACGTCGATCTACCAGCACCTGTCGACGTTCTCCCTGCTCCTCGACATCACCTTCTATCTTCTGTTCATCCTGTGCGGGCTCCTCCTGAGCCGGAATCTCCTCGGTCGCCGAGGCGGTGCGACGATCGCCCCGACCGTGCACAGATTCCTCGCCTGGACCTCGCTCGCGGTGGCGACCCTGCCGATGAGCGCATTCCTGGCCGGCCTGTTCCCGTGGGCCAGACTCCCGCACCCCGGGTTCGGCCTCAGTGTTTCGATCGCAGTCTCGGCCGCGCTGCTCTTCGGTGCCTCGCTGCTTCCCCCGTGGGGTCGGACCTGGCGCGGACGTGTGGCCGCACTCTCGCTGCTGAGCTTCCTCGTCCTCTCCGCAGACCTCATCACCGGTTCGCATCTGCAGGGGAACTCGCTGCTGGGCTACAACCCGATCGTCGGCGGCCGCTACTACGGCCTGGGCAATCAGGGTGCGGCGATCTTCATCGTCAGCCTCTTCATCTTCCTGGGTCTTGCGATCTCCTGGCTGCGGACCAAGGGGCATCGCCGGATGGTGGTCATCCTTCCCCTCGTCCTCGGACTGTTTGCGGTGTTCGTGTCCGGAAATCCGTCCTGGGGAGCGAAGTTCGGCGGCACGATCGCCACCTTGGCCGGCCTTCTCGTGCTGCTGGCTCTCGTCAGTCGCATCCGCCTCTCCATCTTCCGCCTCATACTCATCGGGCTGGCCTCCTTGGCCGTGCTGCTGGGCATCGCGTTCCTCGACTGGCTGCGTGAGCCGGGGGCCAGGTCGCACTTCGGGAATTTCTTCGACCAGATCGTCACCGGTGAGGCGCTGCAGGTGGTCGGGCGGAAGCTCGGCGCCAATCTCCACATCATGCAGATCAACCCGGCGTTGGCGATCGTGACTCCCCTCGCGGTCATCGCCATCCTGTTCTTCCTCCGTTATCTGCTCCACTTCCCCAGCATCGCTGCCACCAGTCGCGCCGGTCGTCTGGCGAACAAGTGGCGGGGACGCCTGCCGCAGGTCTTCTGGGACCAGGACGTCCACTTCGGCTTCCTCGCCGCAGTCACAGGCATGGCCGTGGGACTGGTGCTCACGGACTCCGGCATCGCCGTGCCCTCGACGGGTGCCATGGTGCTCCTGCCCTACCTGCTGGCGCTGAGCGCCGAATACGCGACAGAGGAAGTCGCAGTGAAGTCTCTCGCCGGTAAGAAGGCGGATCGAGCATGAGAACATCCTCGCTGTCCGTGCGCATGCTGCTCGGACTCTTCGTCATCGCCCTGCTCGTCCTCGGGATGCCGCAGGTCTCTCAAGCCGCGCCGACTCGGGGCATCGATGGACAGAGCACATCGGAAGCGGAAGCCGCCTCGGCGGGCAAGGGTCCCATCTTCATCGGCGTCTCCGGGTTCAGCTTCGAGGACCTCGATCCACGCACCACTCCGAATCTGTGGAGGATGATGCAGACCGCGCAGATCGGCACCATCACTCCCCGCAGCGTACGGGCGACCAGCTGCCCCGTCGACGGTTGGCTCGGCGTGGGTTCGGGACGGCGGGCCGCCGACGAACCCCGTGAACAGTGCCGCGAACCGGCTCCGCCGCTCGACGGCTGGGTCTCCGACTGGGACGTCTATGCCCAGGTCGCCAGAAGCGACAACTACGACGCCGGTCTCGGCGATCTGGCGGAGTCGGTGCCCGACATCGCTGCCTTCGGTCCCGGTGCCGCGATCGCGGCGGCCGACCACAGGGGCAATGTCGACAACTGGTCACCGATCGGCGACGACTTGGCCCAGAAGGCGAATCGGGCTTCACAGAACGGTGAGCTCACACTCGTCGACCTCGGCGACACCACCTCGGACGGGTACTCCCTCAAGGCACTTGACACACATGTTGGAGAGATTCTGGCAGCCGCTGGCTGGGTCGACGGTGACGACCCCGAACGTCTGAGAGTGGGCACCTCGCCGATCATCTTCTCGTCGATCGCCGACGGTTCGGGCAAGAGCTCGTCGATGCAGTCGACCATGATGCTGCGTCCTGGCGGGACTGCCGGACTGCTGAGCTCTTCGTCGACTCGCCAACCGGGCCTCATCCAGGTGCCCGATATCGCCCCGACGCTCGTCGAACTCAGCGACGGGCAGGCCATGCGAAACGCGGCCGGCGCCCCGATGGCCAACCAGAGCGCAGACAGCAGCTGGGAGTCGCGCTTCCAGGCCGTTCTCGACCGTCAGGTGGCGGTGAAGACCCAGAACGAGCTGTCCACCTGGTTCTTCCCCGTCGTCGCCTCCCTCATGGTCGGCCTGCTGATCCTGGCCTGGTTCCTGCGCAAGAACCATCGCGCCCTCGTCCATTCCGGGGCCTACCGGCTGGGCATCGTCTTCGCAGCCATGCCGGTGTCGACCTATCTGGTCAACACCGTGCCCTGGGAGAGAGCGACCAACCCTGATATTGCGATGCTGGGAGCCTTGGCCGGCTGGTCACTGATACTCGGGGCCATCGCGCTGCTGGGTCCGTGGCGTGGGTACAAACTCGGGCCGGTGCTCTTCGTCAGCGTCGTCACGGTCCTCGTCCTCGCCTACGACGTCACCACCGGTTCTCAGCTCCAGATGTCGACGCTTCTGGGCGAACCGCTGCTCATCGCATCGAGGTTCTACGGCATCGGAAATTCCGCTCTCGCGCTCTACTGCTGTGCTCTGCTGCTGGCCGTGGCCGGCTTCGCATCGCTGACGACGAGACCGATCATGCGCATCATCATCGTCACCGTGCCGATCCTCGTCTCGAGCGTCATCCTGGCCGCCCCGGGACTGGGCACGAAGTTCGGGTCCGTCCCGACGCTGATCATCGGCGTCGCCTACCTCGTCCTCGCGGCCGCGGGAATCCGATTCTCGCTCAAACGCATGGGACTGACCGTGGGCATCGCAGGCTTCGTCATGCTGACGGTCCTGTTCATCGACTGGCTGCGTCCCGCCGATCAGCGCACTCACTTCGGCCGCTTCTTCGACTCCATCATCAGCGGCGAGGCCCTGAGCGTGCTGGCCCGCAAGATCGGCATGAATATCGACATCCTGACCCAGTCGTGGATGACGCTGGTCCTGCCGCTCATCATCATCGGCGTGTTCTGGCTGGCACTGGAACCGCAGCGCTTCTCGCTGCAGGGAATGACCGACGCCTACAATCGGATCCCACTGCTGCGAGCGGGCATGATCAGCTTGGCCATCCTGCTGGGCGTCGGCACGATCATCAACGACTCGGGAATCGTCGTCCCTGCCGTGGGCATCCTCTTCCTCGTCCCCGTCCTCGTCCACCTCGAAACCTTCGAGACGAAGCAGACGGCAGACAGCGACGGTCAGACGGAACAATCCCGCATCTGATTCACACGGTGGTCTTGCGCCGACGCACCATGGTCACGGCCATGCTGCCCGCAACGATGAGTGCGAGTGCCGCAGCCACGAGGTTCAAGGCTTCGAAGCCGGTGCGAGGCAGGTCCCTGCCGTCCTTCGAACCGTCGGCTTCGACTCCACTGCCATCCGCATTCGCCGAGGTGGCTCCGGAGACGTCCGCGTTCGCGCCGTCGGCATTCGCATCCGATCCCGATGCGTCGTCACCACCGGCACCACCGTCGGCGCTGGCGTTGGAGTTGGAGTTGGCATCCGATCCTGCAACGTCAGAGGTGCCATCGACACCGCTATCATCGCCGGCCGCAGCATTCGCCTCATCGCCGATCTGTGCCGTGGCCTCGAATTCGTGGCTGACCGGCAGCGGGTTGTCATCCCACCACTCGCCCTCGCCGGCCTTCAGACCGACCTCGACGGTGACCTCACCGGAGGCATCATCGGGTGCGGTGACATTGATGGCGACGTCGCTGGCACCGGCTGGGATCGATTCCAAGGTCATCGTCTTCGCCGCAGCGTCGACCTTCACCTCGGGAGCCTTCGCCGTCTCCGACTTCGCTGCCTTCTGGGCTCCGTCCGATTGAGAACCAGCTTGAGGATCAGCGGCGCTGACGGTGTATCCCTCGGGCAGGTCAACGGTCACATCGACCGGTCCTGGAACTTCCGCCTCGGCGGTGGTGTTGAGAACGAAGTCCTTGCTCTCACCGGGCTCGAGGCCACTGTCAGGGGCAGCGAGATCGACCGTGAGGTCACCGTTGTCGATGACGTCCTTCGTCAGATCGGCCTGGCGTTCGTCATTGTCCGGCGAGACCTTCTCGTTCTCGTCAGTAGTCTTCTCGAAGTAGTCGACCCAGGTCTCGAAGTCAGTGAGTCCGGAGAGTTCGAAGTCACCATTGGCAAAGGAGGAGAAGTTGTCTCCCCCGGCGGCGAGGAAGCTCAGCGTCGCAACCCTGTACTCCTTGTCCGGGTCGAGCTTCTTGCCATCGACCTCGACCGACTTCACGTGCTCGCCCTCGGCCGCATCGGAGTCGTAGACGACTTCGAGCTCCTCGGAGATGCCGAGGTGGAGGAACGGCCGCGAGGCATCTGGTGGCTGCCACTGCTCTTCGAACAGCCCGATGACGTCGGAGCCCTGCATCGTCACGACACCATGGTCATTGGCAAAGGGCAGGACCGAGCTGAGTTCAGCGGCCGTGACTTCGCATTTGTCCTCGGTGTTGTGGATGTCATCGCATCTGAGGTCCGTGCGCAGTCCGCCCGGGTTCGTGATGCCGAAGTCGGCCTCGTCGAGCTGTGTGCCTTCGACTCCGTCCTTGAGGGCGTCAGCGACGAGGTTGCCCAGGGTGCTCTCCGCACCGCGGTCCTCTTCGCCGCCTTTCGTAGCGCGTGTGATGTCCTCGCTGATCTCACCTGCAACGACAGAGCCCGGGACCTTCGCCTTCTCATCGGCATCCGCGATGATCTTCGCGACTTCATCGACAACGGGCGAATCGTAGCTCTTCTTCTCCGTTTTGATGAGATCGGAGTTCTCGGTCGTCCAGTTTCCCTCGACATCTGCTTCGAGCTGGACCTGGCCGACGTATTCGCCGTAGCTGCCGGCCTCGACCACGGGGCGAGTCCGGTCGGGTTCGCCGGGCACAGGGGCCTCGAACGAGTACGGCAGGTGGGTGTGGCCGGTGAAGAGCACGTCGACGGACGCATCTGCTTGCGTCACGAGCTTGTCGAATTCGGCGTTCGATGCTTGCGCATCTCCCAGGCTCTCGGTGCTCGAGGCGCCGAGGTGGGCCTCGACAACCGTCATATCCGGCTGTTCGTCATCGGGCAGAGCCTCGATCTCACCGGCGACACGGTTGACGGCGTCGGTGGGGTCACCGAAATCGAGGCCGGCGATGCCGGCGGGTGAGACCAAGGACTTGGTGTCCTTGGTGACGACGCCGATGACGGCGACCTTCACACCGCCCACATCGATCGTCGTATAGCCGTCGAGCCCGTCGACGACGTCGGTGGTGCCCTTGTCGTAGACGTTGGCGGCAAGGTAGGGAAAGTCCGATTCGGAGGAGACTCTGCCGGTCAGATCGTCGATGCCCTGGTCGAACTCGTGGTTGCCGACGGCCGAAGCCTGGGTGCCGACGGCATTGAGTACGTCCAGTGTCGGGCTGTCCTGCTGAGAGGAGGAGACGTAGGTGGAGGCTCCGATGTTGTCACCGGCGGAGAGGAGCCCGGTTCCGGCTGTGCCTTCCTGCGCCGCATACTTCGCACGCTCTTCCTCGACGACCGAGGCGAGCTGCGTGCCGGCCTCGGCGATGCGTCCGTGGAAGTCGGTGATGTTGAGCAGCTGGACTTTAGTGCCCTCGGCTGCCGCCTGAGCAGAGGCGTCCTTGTCCGCAGTCTTGTCTGCGGTCTTGTCCGCAGTGTCGTCGGCACCGGTTACGGCGTCGGCAGCGGACGAGGCTGCATCGGATGAGTCATCTGGTGACGAGTTGTCTGAGGATGGGTCAGGAAGGCTGGCCGCGGCGGGTGCTTCCCTGACGGAATCACCTCCGCGGGACGAGGCAACAGCAGGAGCGGCGCCTGGCAGCGTCAACATCGACACTGCCGCTCCTGTTGCCAACATCTTCATCACAAGTTGCGACATGTGTTCAAGTTCCTTTGGTCATTTCATCCACTGCACAACCACTGTGCCTCGCGAGGATCAAGCAGACTCATCCTGCAGTGCCGAAGAGAACGGGGAGTTACCTACATGTGAATGTACACAGGCTTTTCACATCTGGGAAGAGGGATTCTCTCAAAAAGATGACAAGGCACCCAGCCGACGTTGATCACATGCAGAGCATGAGGGGCCACATACTGAGCATGAGGCGCTAATCCTGAGTGCGACGCGCCATCGTCTGGGCCGCGCGGGAGGCATAGAATTCTGCCTCGGGATACCCCACTCCGGTGAGGACGAGCCCGTGTGCAGGCGTGACGAACATCGGCGTATCGGGTTCGATGCCGGCGTCCGCCTCGGCGAGGAGTTCGGCGGGACGAGTCACCGGCCAAGTGCCGGATCCGACCTTGATCAGCCCGCCCACCAGGGCACGGACCATGTGGTGGCAGAACGCATCGGCACGCAGATCGATCGTGATGACCGCTTCCTGATCCCGGGAGACGTCGAGCTCATGAAGGGTGCGGATGGTCGTCGCACCTGCCCGGGGCTTACAGAAGGGAAGGAAGTCGTGCAGGCCCTGGGCCTCTCGCGCGGCCTCCGCCATCGCCTCGGCGTCGAGTTCGCCCTTGTGCCGCAGCGTCACGGGGGTCAGCAGCGGGTCAATGAAGGACCGACGGTCGGCGAGTCTGTACTGATAGGTCCGCCACAGTGCGGAGAACCGGGCATCGAAGTCCCCCGACACCTCGGATACGGCATGGATGATGATGTCATCGGTGTCATCGACCGTGAGGACACCGCGCAGACGCGACAGCAGAGCCGCCTCGGCGGACCGGGAGGCCTTGCCGATGAGCTTCTCGATGCCTGCTGCGGGCAGGTCGATGTGGACGGTCTGTCGTCTCGCGTGGACGCCCGCGTCGGTGCGTCCGGCAACGACGGTGGCCACCTCATCGCCGGTGATCCGCGACAGCCCAGCCTCGAGCGATGCCTGTACGGTACGCAGGCCGGGTTGCTTCGCCCAGCCGTGGAAGTCGGTGCCGCGGTAGCCGAGGTCGATGCGGAACCGCGTCATGATCCGGCTGGCCGCGTGTGGTCCCGGGCTCCAGACTGTTCTTCAGACTCCGCCTCGGTGAACGACTGCTCAGGCTCCGCCTCGGCGGAGGGACCCTCAGGTCGGGCTTCGGTGAAGGGTTCGCGGGACTTGAACACATTCTGGAACATCCGCGACACGGCTCGTTCGCGCTGACGGTGGTAGAGATCGACATTCGCGTTGTAGATGCGGGCCCCAGACCGGATGCGTTCGGTCAGCACGTTCAGCTGGCCGTGCAGAAGCGCGATCGTTGTGTCGAGCTCTTCACGGGGGCCCGTCTGCATCGCCAGGGCCGAATCAGAGGCGCTGGCTCTGTCGCTGACCTGGCTGGGAATCTGTGCCGCATCGTCGACGGCTCGGGTCAGCGCGCGCTCCGCGGCCGCACCGCGAGGGCCGAACGGTGCACGCTCGGCCGAGGCGAGCGCAAGCTCGACAGTGCTGAGATCTCGTGTGGTGACCTGCTGCAGGGTCCCGATGTAGGCGGGCACAAGGGCGTGCCGACCGCGGAGTTCGACCAGCAGCTGGCGTTTGGCCTCATCGCAGAGTGAGCGGGCCATCGACAGCTGGTTGAACCTCAATAAGGTGAGGGCCAGTGCGAGGACGACGAGGGCGAGGACGCATACCCCGACGACGAACCAGACCAATCTCGCCTCCCCTCTCATTCGCATTCCCGACACTTAAGTTTACTCGGGGTTCAGACCCGTCGCGAACCAGCCGCCGGCTGGTCACCGGAATCCCCACTGTTTTTGCATCACCCCTGATCGTGCGCATCGGCAGCCCCGATCGAGCGGCGGCAGATCCAACCGTGAGCGACTCCGGATCCGAACGTGCGCGGCGATTTCGGCCTTTGGTCGCCGGAGAGACGCCTCGATGTCGCCCGTCCTTCACCCTGAGGGCGTGAACTGAGTTCTGTGAGAGTAGCGATCATTGCAGAGTCCTTCCTCCCCAACATGAATGGGGTCACCCACTCACTCCTCCGCGTCCTCGACCATCTGGCCGACCGCGGCGATGACGTCCTCATCATCGCACCGGGCACGCGCCGCGACGGACCCAAGGAGGTCGCCGGAGCCCGCATCATCCGTGTTCCATCGATCGCCCTGCCGAAATACCGTCGGGTCCGTGTGGCTCCCGGCGGGGTCAGCCGCATCAAACGACTGCTGGAGAACTTCAACCCCGACGTCGTCCACCTGGCCAGCCCCTTCGTGCTCGGCTGGCGTGGCGTCCTGGCCGCTCAGAGCCTCGATCTGCCGACGGTGGCGATCTATCAGACCGAGGTGCCTGCCTATGCCGCGCGGTACGGCATGCACGGTATCGAGGCCATGCTGTGGTCGCATGTGCGCAATATCCATCAGCACGCCTCCCTGACTCTGGTCCCATCGAGCTACACCCTCGATCAGCTGTCCGGACTCGGAGTCGCCGAGGTGGATCTGTGGGCACGCGGTGTCGATTCCTCCCGTTTCGACCCCAGTCACCGATCAGAGGCCTGGCGGCGCTTCGTGGCACCGGATGGTGAGAAGATCATCGGCTACGTCGGTCGACTCGCGGCCGAGAAGCAGGTTGAGGATCTGGCCGTTCTGGACGACGTGCCCGACTCGAAGCTCGTCATCGTCGGCGACGGACCGTGGCGGGCTCGGCTCGAACGCTCACTGCCGAATGCGCACTTCGCTGGTTTCCTGGGCGGCGATGCCCTGGCCCAGGCGGTGGCGAGCTTCGATGTCATGGTCGCCCCCGGCGAGCTCGAGACCTTCTGCCAGACCATCCAGGAGGCCATGGCCTCCGAGGTGCCCGTCATCGCCCCCGCCCGAGGCGGCCCGCTGGATCTCGTCGACTCCTCCCACACGGGGTGGCTCTACACTCCGAAGGATCTGAGCGCGATGCGCGGGCATGTCACGGACCTCCTCGGCGATGAGGCGAAGCGTCGGGCGTTCGGTGTCGCCGGACGTCATCAGGTGCTCAGCCGCAGCTGGAAGAGCGTGTGCTCACAGCTCATCGGCCACTATTCGCGGGCGATCGAGAACCCGCACCCGCAGGTTCTGGGCCGCGGCTTCACCGTGCAGACAGGTGCCGATGTCGAGGATCCCTCAAGCTTCTGAGACCCGATCAGCGTCGAGCGCACACCTTGGCGTCGACAGCCCACGCTATAACGTGACCGCTCGATGCTGAGGTGTGCTCTCGATGCTGAGGTGTGCTCTCGATGATCACGGCAACCTGAGGGTGCTGGCGGCAAGCTCGCGATCTGGCCCAGGACAGCGTTTCAGGTGTGCGCAGTCCGGTTTCAGGCGTGCGCAGTCCATTCGTCGACGGTGAGTACCGTGGCCTGCTTGGGAAAGACCTTCTCCGTGAGCACTCGGTGCACCCCTTCATCTCGATCGGCACAGGCGTCGGAGAGCACCGTCAGGCGGAAGTCGAGATCTGCGGCTTGCCGGATGGTTGAGAGGACGACTCCGCTCGTGGCGACGCCGGTGAGGATGAGTGTGTCGGCACCGTAGCCGCGCAGGAGCACCTCGAGGTCGCTGCCGGTGAAGGCACTGATGCGACGCTTCGTCACGATCGGCTCGCCCTCGTGTCGGCCCAGAGTGTCGTGGATGCTCGTCGAGGCATGGGTCTGGTCGAGATCCCCGTGGGCGGCGATCTGGACGAACGATGCGGTCTCCGCGAGCTCCGGATGCCCTTCCCGCAGTGCCACGCGCACCCAGACGACAGGGATGCCCTTCTCCCTGGCAGCAGCGACGGCGTCGCGTGCGCGTTCGAGGACACCGGTCTTGGTGAAGGCCTCATCACCGGCGATGCCGTTCTGAAAGTCCATTGCGAGCAGGACGGGGCGATGGTTCGCAGCCATTGTGTGTCTCCTTCGCGGATCTTCGCGGCAGTCGAAATGCGATCCGACTGCCCTCCTCCGCCGAGGGATACTCTTCGTCAGGTCAGCTGTCCGAGGATGTTCGGTGGATGACCTTCAAGCACCCGCTCCAGTGGAGTTCAGTCCACGATTCCGCGAGCGTCGAGTGCCCGGCCGGTGTCCTGGGCGTATTTCACCGAGCGGAGGATCGCGGGGACCACTCTGGCCTTGATGCTCGAGTCGAGGCCGCGGGCTCGGGCAGCACGGTCAGCCTCTCCCAGCAGTCCGGAGATATGGGAGATGGCGCGGACCATGAGGCTTGCGGTCAGGGCGATCGCGTCAGGACTGGCGCCGAGGAATCGCAGCGGTGAGACGATCACGGTGAAGGTGTCGAGCAGCTGCGCCACGGTTGTGGTCAATGTCAGCAGCAGCGCGGCCTGCACACAGGCGAAGACGGTGCCGCCGACGGTGAGGCCCGCGTGCATCGATCCGAAGAAGTACTGCATGGCCACCACGATGATGATCAGCACTGCCGCATAGATCCAGGTCTTGAGGAAGTGGTGCAATCTCAGCCTGGCAGTGAAGCCGAGGATCACGAGCACGGCGAACATCGACCAGTTGATGACCGGGTCGCGGAAGACCAGTGCGACGACTCCGATCAGGGCGATGACAGCAAGCTTCACCCCTGGAGCGGTTCTGTGCAGCCAACCGGGAGTGTGCGCAACCTTCCCGAACAGCTGCGGTCGTGGCCGAATGCCGGCACGGGACCGACTGCCCGCCCGGAACCGGCTGCTCATGAGGAGTCACTCATGATCAGCTCACGGTACATTCGGGTCGCTTCGACGGGGTTCGAGTCGTGGACGATGCGGCCGGAATCGACGACCAGGGCACGGTCGGCCAGCCCAGCGAAGTCGAGGTCGTGGGTCGAGAAGATCACGCGCACGCCTCGGCTGGCGACAAGGTCTGCGAGGAGTTTGCGCAGCTTCTCCTTGTTGCGCAGGTCCAGCAGCGTGGTGGGTTCGTCGAGGACCAGGATCTGCGGGTCGACAGCCAGAACGGCGGCCAGAGCCACGAGCTGCCGCTGTCCGCCGGAGAGCTCGTAGACACTGCGTTCAGCCAGGTCAGCGATGCCCAGTTCCTCGAGCACGGCCAGGGCAGCAGCGCGGCGTTCCGCCTTCGGGACGCGTTTGCGCAGGGAGAGTTCGATATCTTCGAGCGGGGTCGGCATGACGAGCTGCGCGGCAGGGTCGGTGAAGACGAAGCCCACCCGCGAGCGGACCTGCTTCGCCTCCTCAACCGGATCGAATCCGTCGATGAGAACTCGGCCGGAGTCGGCTGTGACCAGCCCGTTGAACAGCTGCAGCAGCGTGGACTTCCCGGACCCATTGGCGCCGATGATCGCGACCGTCGGCTCGTCCAGAGTGACGTTCACGTCGGTCAGTATCGGGCGGTAGACGTCTCCGGTCGGGGTGTCGTCGAAAACTCCGACCGAGACCTCGGAGAACGAGATCTGCTCCCCCGCCGGTACTGCGGACTCGGGATCTTGTCTGCGTCCGAAGATCACTGTGCCGCGGTGCCTTCGGCTGCACCCTCAACGCTGGTTCCTTCGGAGCCAGCACCCGCGGAGCCAGTACCCGCAGTGCGCGCGGTCGGCACCGACGTCGGGCCACCTCGGCGGCGGAGGACATCGGGGAATGCCCGGTGGATGAGGATCGCGACGGACACGGCGAGGACGTTCTTGATGATGTCGCCGGGCCAGTAGACAAGGTCGGCGACGGCGGCGACACCCAGGGGCAGGTCGGCGTTGATCGACATCCCGAGGATACCCAGCGGGTGGTTGAGCAGCAGGCTCGAGCCGAGTGCCCCGAGGAACAGCGCGACCCACAGCTTCGTTCCGCGGAAGCGGCGAATCGCCCAGCGGGCGACGAAGCCGCTGGCCAGTGCGTAGAGCGTGAACGAGGTGATGTAGCCCGCGCTGGGACCGGCGAGCACGCCGATGCCGCCGCTCATACCGGAGAAGATCGGCAGACCGAGCAGGCCGAGGACGACGTAGAGCAGGACGGCCGCTCCACCGCGCCACGGTCCCAGCACCAGGCCGCAGAGGGCGATGGCGAAGGTCTGCAGGGTGATCGGCACACCGGCCGGGCCCACTGGCACCGGCGGCATGATCGCAAATGCCGCCAGCAGAGCGGCGAAGACCGCGATCAGGGCGATATCGCCGGCTCTGCCGGCAGAGTTCCTTCGCGAGCCCCTCGCCGAGGAGGTGGTGCCGGTGTGCGCTTGTGACATGAGTTCTCCGATGGTGAGGTGGCACCCGAGACTTATTCGGGCACCACCTACCTTAACTGAACGCTGTTCAGGAGTTGTAGTCGGGGAACAGAATCATTCCCATTCGATGGTGCCCGGAGGCTTGGAGGTGACGTCGAGGACGACCCTGTTGATGTCGTCGACCTCGTTCGTGATGCGGTTGGAGATGACCGAGAGGACGTCGTAGGGAACCCGTGTCCAGTCCGCGGTCATCGCGTCTTCGCTGGAGACCGGGCGCAGCACGACCGGGTGGCCATAGGTACGTCCGTCGCCCTGGACTCCCACGGAGCGAACGTCGGCGAGGAGGACGACCGGGCACTGCCAGATCTCTCCGTCGAGGCCGGCCTTGGTCAGCTCTTCGCGGGCGATGGCATCGGCACGGCGCAGGATCGCCAGGCGGTCCTCCGTGACCTCGCCGATGATGCGGATTCCCAGCCCGGGGCCGGGGAACGGCTGGCGGGAGACGATGGCATCCGGGACTCCGAGCTCACGGCCGATGGCGCGGACCTCATCCTTGAACAGGGCGCGCAGGGGTTCGATGAGTTCGAAGGTGATGTCATCGGGCAGCCCGCCCACATTGTGGTGGCTCTTGATGTTCGCAGTCCCGGATCCGCCACCGGATTCGACGACGTCGGGGTAGAGCGTGCCCTGGACCAGGAAGCCGATCTCTTCGCCTTCGTCCTTGGCCTCGAGGACGAGGTCGGCTGCGGCCTGCTCGAAGGTGCGGATGAACTCGCGGCCGATGATCTTGCGCTTAGTCTCCGGATCGGTGACGCCGGCGAGTTCGGAGAGGAACTGCTCACGCGCGTCGATGGTGACCAGACGGACGCCGATCGAGTTCACGTAGTCGTTCTCAACCTGTTCGCGTTCGTTCTCACGCAGGAGACCGTGGTCGACGAAGACGCAGGTGAGCTGGTCGCCGATGGCCTCGTGAACCAGTGCCGCCGCCACGGAGGAGTCGACTCCGCCTGAGAGGGCGCAGATGACCTTCTTCGAACCGGCGCGCTGCCGGATCAGTTCGATCTGCTCGTCGATGACCGAAGCATTGGTCCAGTCGGCGGTGAGACCGGCGACATCGAACAGGAAGTTCTCGAGGATCTGCTGTCCGTACTCGGAGTGGAGGACCTCGGGGTGCCACTGCACACCGGCGAACTTGCGTGCCGCACACTCGAAGGCGGCGACCGGGGTGTCCGGGGTCGATGCGAGCACATCGAAATCAGCAGGCGCCTCGGCGACGGAATCTCCGTGAGACATCCAGACCTTGTAGCTGTTCGGGGTCTGGGCCAGAAGCGAACCGGTGCTGGAGACCGTGACCGGGGTCGAACCGTACTCGCGCTTGTCAGTCTTGGCCACCCGTCCGCCGAGGGTGGTCGACATCAGCTGGAAGCCGTAGCAGATGCCCATGGTGGGCACGCCCAGATCGAAGACAGCGGTGTCGAATCCGGGGGCGCCCTCGTCGTTGACGCTCGAGGGTCCGCCCGAGAGCACGATGGCGATCGGATTCTTGGCCGCGAACTCCGCGGCCGGTGCGTCATGGGCGATGATCTCGGAATACAGTCCTGCCTCGCGGATCCGTCGGGCGATGAGCTGCGCATACTGCGCACCGAAATCGACCACGAGGACAGGAGGCACCTGTGTGCTCTGGGTTTGCGTCATGACCCAATTCTAAACACCGGGCACCGAGTGCCCAACTACTGGCCTCAGCTCTTGGGAGCGACCACCACGGCCGCTGCCAGCTCGGCCTCGACCTGGCGGTTGATTCTGCGTTCGAGGATGAACGACATCACCGGAACCACGCCGGCCAGGGCCAAGACGATGTAGCGGCCCAGTGTCCAACGCATCTGCTGGTTGAGCCAGAAGCAGCCGATGAGGTAGACGACGTAGCACCAGCCGTGGCAGATCGCGATCGCGGCGGCCAGGTTGAAGCCGCCGAAGTTCAGAGCCGTCGAGGGATCAGCGGCGATGAGGTACTTGTAGATCATCTCGACGGTGAGGATGAGGAGCATCGTTCCCGTGATGATGGCCATCACGCGATAGAACTTCAGCGCGTTGCGCGCCGAGGTGAAGCGCTTGACACTCCACACATCGCCGTCGTCGAAGTCGGGGCGGGAATCCAGGGACTCGGGTTCTTCGCTCACGCTCAGTTTCCTCCGGTCGGGGTGGTGTTGGTCGAATTGGCATTGGTATGGGTCGAGCCGTCGTCGGTCGAGTCGTCGCTGCCGCCTGCTTCGGGTCTGTTGCCTGCTGCGGGTCTGTTGCCTGCTTCGGGTCTGCCGCGACGACGGCGAGGCTTCTTCGCTCCATGCCTGTGGGCGGGAAGGCCGGTCAGCCCCGACATCACTTCGGGATCGATCGAGGCCTGGCCTGCGGACTTGACGACAACATACTCGACTCGGTTTGTCGGATCCTGAGAATCAGGGTCGCTGCCGAGCCGGCGGCGCACGAAGTCATCGCGCAGAAGCTGCCACCACATATACAGGGCCATGACGGCGAAGATGAGCCATTCGATCGCATAGCCGGCGGACTGCAGATCGAATCCGCCCTCCTCCCGCGTCGTCGTCGGCGGCACGAAGGACAAACCGTCGGTCGCGATGGAAGCGGCGTCCCCGCCGGCGTCTTCGGGGATGAGGAAGCCCGAATAGGTCAGAAGGTCGGGGAACAGGTTGATCAGCTGTGACGTCGAGACGCTGCGCACCTGCCCCTCGGGCAGCGAGTTGCCGGGCATCGGGCCCTCAACGGGGCCGATCTGTGCCTTCATCTCGACTGGGCCCTCTGCCGCACGGGACTCCATGGCGGTTTTCTCATCGGTGGTGAAGCCGCGCAGTACGGGGATCGCAATGGTTTTGTCAGAGGCATCGGCGCCGACCGAATCGCCGAGGCGGGCATCATCGGGAGCGAACATCGTCACAACCCAGTAGCCGCTGTCCCCATCGAGCACGCGCCCGGGGACGACGACCTGATCGTCCGGGAGCCAGTGTCCGGACAGGCTCACCCGCTGATCGGCCAGGATTCCCGGCATCGGGGCCTGGGCCTCCATGACATCATTGAACGGCACGATCTCTTCGACATTCGCCGAATCGACGGCATCGTTCTTGTGCTGAGCCCGGTCGACCTGCCATGCGGAGAGTCCGACGAAGCAGGTGACCAGGATGAGCACGAAGAGCAGGGACCCCAACCACTTGGGGGTCAGCGCCAGGCGGAACAGATCACACCACCGATCCAGGCTGATAGGGCGAGACGGTGACATCCACGCGCTGGAATTCCTTCAGATCGACATAGCCTGTGGTCGCGAGAGCACGCCGCAGGGCACCGGCGAGGTTGAGTTCGCCGATGGCGGTGCGTCCGGGTCCGAACAGAACCTGTTCGAGACTGCCCACGGTTCCCAGCTCCACCCGGTGCCCGCGGGGAAGTTCAGGGTGATGCGCCTCGGCGCCCCAATGCATTCCGCGGCCCGGAGCCTCGGTCGACCGGGCCAGCGCAGTGCCGAGCATGACAGCGTCGGCCCCCACGCCGAAGGCCTTGACGATCTCACCGCTGGTGCCCAGTCCGCCATCAGCGATGACGTGGACGTAGCGACCGCCGGATTCATCCATGTAGTCACGCCGAGCGGCGTGGACATCTGCGATCGCGGTGGCCATCGGCGCGTGGAGGCCGAGGGTCTTGCGTGTCGTCGCCGCCGCTCCCCCGCCGAAGCCGACGAGGACACCGGCGGCACCGGTGCGCATGAGATGCAGTGCCGCCGTGTAGGTGGCGGCGCCGCCGACGATGACTGGCACGTCGAGCTCGTAGATGAACTGCTTGAGGTTGAGCGGCTCGGACTGCGAGGACACGTGCTCGGCAGAGACCGTGGTGCCGCGGATGACGAAGATGTCGACACCGGCGTCGATGACGGTCTTGTAGAACTGCTGAGTCCGCTGTGGTGTCAGGGCACCGGCGACGGTGACTCCTGCTTCGCGGATCTGTTCGAGTCGAGAGGTGATGAGTTCTGCCTGGATGGGTGCGGAGTAGAGCTCCTGCATCCGTGCGGTCGCCATCTCGGCCGGCAGCTGGGCGATTTCGGCCAGCAGCGGAGCGGGATCCTCATAGCGGGTCCACAGACCTTCGAGGTCGAGAACGCCCAGGCCACCGTGCTTGCCCAGGGCGATCACGGTCTCCGGGGACATGGCGGAGTCCATGGGGGCACCGATGAATGGGAGGTCGAACTTGTAGGCGTCGATCTGCCAGTCCAGCGACACGTCCTCGGGATCTCTGGTGCGCCGAGCAGGGATGACGGCGATATCGTCGAGTGAATAGCCGCGACGACCGCGCTTGCCTTTGCCGATTTCGATTTCAGAACTCACCCGAACAGCCTATCCCACCGCCCTGACGCCGAAGACTCAGCTCACTATGAGGAACGGTGCGTCTCCCTGGGCAGTACGGCCTCTCAGCGGGCCAGGTAGTCAGCCACAACTGCCTCGGTGGCGGTGACGAAGGACCGCACGTGCGGAAGGTGCGCTTCGCGTTCGCGCACATGCATGACGACGCGGCGCACGGGCGTGGGATCGGTGAGGCCCACGGCTCTCAGACCAGGTCGCAGCTGGGCAGACGACAGACGCGGCAGGACGGTGATGGCCAGGTTCGAGGCGACGAGGGCCAGCGCGGCGAACTCGTCCTCCGAGGCGGCGAAGGTCCGGGGTTCGAATCCGGCCGCGGCGCAGGCGAGGTCGACGACCTTGCTCGTCGGACCGGCCCACAGGTCGTAGTCGACCCACCGTTGGTCTTCGAGGTCTTTGAATGGGATGGATTCGAGGCTCGCGAACCGGTGCCTGTCCGAGACCACGACCCGGTAGTCGTCGTCGAAGAGGACCGTGCGCATCATTCCGGGCAGGTGGACCTCGTCATCCTGTGGAACTTCGCTGCGGATCTCGATCGTGCAGTGGCTGCGGCGAACCTTGGCCGGTTCATTGAGCTGTATGTCGAAGCGCATGTCCGGATGTTCGAGTGCGACC
This sequence comes from Brevibacterium antiquum, assembly GCF_016107655.1. Classification (GTDB taxonomy): domain Bacteria; phylum Actinomycetota; class Actinomycetes; order Actinomycetales; family Brevibacteriaceae; genus Brevibacterium; species Brevibacterium antiquum. The sequence continues at coordinate 11,121 of NZ_JABASX010000005.1, read as the reverse complement.
GGTTCGATGATCCCCGGCAGCAGCCCGGCGTTGAAGGAGGTGAATGCCGCGATGCGCATTCGGGGCCGATTCACGGTGCGGAAGCTCTCAACCACGGTGTCGAGCCTGTTCAGACCTGTGAAGACGTCCGCAGATTCCTCGGCCAGTCGTTTACCGAGATCCGTGATCTCGATGCCGCGCCCAGACCTGCGATAGAGGGGAACTCCGACGGCCTTCTGCAGGGTGGTGATGTGCTGGCTGACCGTGGCCGATGTGTAGTTGAGACTCCTCGCGGCGTCGACGACGGAGCCTGTAGCGACGACGGCCCGCCAGATGCGCAGTCGGTTGAGATCCCACATGTCCTCAGACTAGTCGATGATCGTTCGGTCATCCCGAATGGTCGTTAGCAAATGATTGCTTTTTCCAACCTGTTCTCTCGGGGTGACCTGCGGCAGACTTGAGGAAGAGCCCTTCGCGTCCGGGTCTGAGCGATTCGTGCGCAGCATCTCGGGCCGTCATCGTGCAGCGTCGCATTTTCCACTCCGACCAGGTCACCTGCCTGGTCGCTGTCCTTGAAGGAGCACCATGACCGGAGCCGAGCTCATCACCATCGCCGGAGCTGCGACCGTCCTTGCCGTGACCCCCGGCCCGGAGACGATCCTCACCGTTCGTCTCTCAGCCCTGCGCCGCAAGGCAGGTCTGATCTATTCGCTCGGCTCCGCGACCGGCATGACGGTCTGGATGATCGCAGCGCTGACCGGAATCTCCGCGCTGCTCACAACCTTCCCCTCTGCACTGCTGGTCCTCAAAGTCGTCGGCGGGCTCTACCTGTGCCTGCTCGGCGTGCTGGCTGCCCGGCAGGCCCTGCGGATCCGCACCGAACTGCGTGGAACACCCCCGCGCGGACAGGTCAGCGAGATCGTGGCGGCCACCGATGACCTCGGCGAGCTTGAGGCCGCCGAGGTGGGCGCCGAGGTGGAGGCCGGCTCCCCTGCTGATGCGATCGCCGGCTCCGGGGTCGGCACTGAACCCGGTGCGAAAAAGTCGTGGGGACAACTGCGGTCGGTCATCTCGTATCGTCGGGGCCTGTTCTCTTCATTGAGCAACCCGAAGGCGGGACTGTTCTTCCTCGCCGTCATGCCGACCCTGGTGCCGTCCTCCGCCGCCGGCGTCGACTACCTGCTGCTCATCTCGGTCGTGATCGGGTTGATGCTGGCCTACCAGATTCTTCTCGCCTTCATCGCCGGCATGGCAGCTGCCGCCCTCCAGAGGAGGAGCACCGACTTCTACATCGAAGCGGTCTCCGCCGCTGTCCTCGTAGTCATGGGCATCGCCGTCATCGCCATCCCCGTGTAGCGCCGAGCGACGCCGAGGCGGGCGCAACGAAGGCGAACGTATTGCAGGCGAACGTATTGCAGGCGAAACTGAAGCCGAAGAAGGTGCGGGCCGGGAATAGTCCCCGGCCCGCACCTTCTTCATGTCATCTGGTCAGCTGGCAGGCGGTACGGGACCGCTGCCACCGGGACCACCGAGTGGACCGTCGTCTCCGGCGCTGGCTCCGCCGTGCCCGACGGTTCCGGCTGAACCGTGTCCTGCGGTTCCGGCTCCACCGTGTCCGGTGCCGCCGACTCCGCCGGTTCCGATTCCGCTGTTTCCACTGCCGGCGGTGTTGGCGCTGCCGGAATGGCGATCGGCTCCACCGTCATTGTCGACAGCGGCTTCGACATCGACCTTGTCGAGCATCTTCGCCGCGGCATCGCGACCGCCCAAGCCGAAGGCGAGTGCAGCAGCGGCCGCACCGCCGATGACCACAGCACCGAAGGCCAGGTTGATGATCGAATCGGCCAGTCCCATGTAACGCAGACCCATCGCGATGAAGAGTGCGATGGCCGAGTAACGCAGAACCTTGCTCGCAAGAGAGTTCGTGATGAACTTCCCGATCAGGCCCGCAACCAAGAAGCCCGCAGCGATAATCGCAGCGCCGAAGAGGACGCTGCCGCCGAGGTCGAGGATCTCGTTGAGGATGTTCGTGATCTCGGGGAACCCGAGCATCCGAGTCGCCATGATCGCAAAGAAGATCATGATGGCCACCTGGACGATCTTGGTGATCACGCTCGAGGCGCTGGTGCCCTCGGGAGCGATTCCGAGAGAGCTGACAGCACGATCTGTGCCGACTCCACGCAAGAGCTCTTCGAGCAGGTTGCCGAGGAACTTCGCGATGACTCCGCCGATGGCCAGCAGGATGCCGGCGGCGATGATGGCAGGAATGGCGTTGAGGAAGAGTTCCAACATCTGCTGTGCCGGCTGTGAGATGGCCGCGATGCCCAGGACCTGGAGTGCCGAAATCGACACCACGATGATGATGATTCCGAAGACGAGGTTGCCCGCGAGCGACGAGATCTTGGCATTCGCCTCGGCGTTCGGGTTTCCGGCACCCTGCTGCGGCTGACCGGGCTGACCCTGATGAGGCTGGTCGTAGGCGGCCTGCTGAGCATTGATGTTGTTGTGCTGCGGTTCGGCCCCCGTCGATGCACCGACGATTCCTGTGGCGCGGTCTCCCAGCGAGCTGAACTTCGATGTCAGCTTGGTGAGGTCGACGGCGTTGAGCGCAGTCTGGACCAGCTGCTTGGCGATCTTCGCAAAGACGAATCCGATGAAGAAGATGACCCCGGCACCGATGATGTTCGGCAGGAAGCCGAAGATTCCGTCGAGCAGACCCTGCAGCGGCGTGAGCACCTGGTCGAGGTTGAACAGCTGCAGAACGGCGATGAGGCCGAGCAGCCAGATGATCAGGCTCCCGATCTGCCCGATCGATTTTCCGATCTGCTGCCCATCATTGCCGTCACGCTGCAATGCCGGGACCTTCGCCACCAGTTTTCCGATCGCCCATTTGACGATCGATGCAATTATCCATGTAACGATAAGAATGAGTATCGCCAGTCCCACTTTCGCAAGAACCGACCACAAGTCCGACATTTGCATTTCCGTCATCTCCTTCGGCTGAGGCGAATGATCACTCGAATTCGTCGCGAATGAACACTCTTATTTTCACTGTTGCTGATGTGGAGTCTATTCACATCAGACTCTCAGAACAAGGGCGGATGACTGCTTAAAGCCGATTAATGACGCGATCAATAAAGTCACTCAAACCCATCCACATGGGCATTTCAGCATCTTAACAATTCTTATATATTCAGATCACAATTCGGCATCGAAGCGATGACATGATCGAAATATCCCAATCCGAAACAGAGAATTCGAGGAATGCCGCAAAGAGAATCCCTCAATCTTCCAAAAGGTGAAGCACTCGCGAATTCATGGAGAACTGACGAATTCGAGTGGCACATTGTCGATGAGATGCGTTCCCCCGACCGTCGCGGATACGAGCAGCAGCGCCTGCCCACGGAAGTCGGATGCACAGGGCTGAAAAGTTCGCGCATCGACAAGGCTGAGATAGCCGAGCGTGAGGTCACGGCGATCGGAGGCGGGGTCGAGCACCAACTTCGCCGCGCTCTCGACGACCGTTGGAGGCTCATCGCTCGGAGACCAGTCGGCTGCCGCCTGGGCCGCGGCGTCCAGGGCGCGAGGAATCGCCAATGCAGCCGCTCGATCCGCCGGTGCCAGATATTCGTTGCGGCTCGACATCGCCAGTCCGTCTGCGTCGCGGACGACTGGCAAACCAATCAACTCGATGTCGAAGTTGAGGTCGGCGATCAGGCGTTTGACCAGGCAGAACTGCTGGATGTCTTTGAGGCCGAACACCGTCGAGTCCGGTGCCGTCAGGGTGAAGAGCTTGGCCACGACGGTGAGGACTCCGTCGAAATGCCCGGGCCTCGCTTCGCCTTCGTACACCGCACCCATCCGCCCGGAGGACACGGTGACCTCGGGCGCAGACGGATACATCTCCCCCAGCGCCGGCGCGAAGACGAAATCCACTCCGGCGGCCTCGCAGACTTCCAAGTCTGCTTCGAAGGGCCGCGGGTATTGGAAGAAGTCCTCGTCGGTACCGAACTGCAGCGGGTTGACGAAGATGCTGGCCACCACCGAATCACCCGATGCTCGGGCCCTGTCCATCAGCGCCTGATGACCAGAATGCAGGGCACCCATCGTCGGCACCAGCGACACGGTGCCCGACTGCCGTTTCCGCCAGGTACGCAGGGCCTGGATTCCACCGATCTCCATCACTGGAAACTCCGCTCGGGCTCGGGGAAATCGCCGCTCTTGACCTCATCGACATAGCGACCGACAGCATCGGAGAGCACCGAATGCAGGTCGGCATACCGTTTGACGAACCGTGGCGCCTTGCCCGTGCGCAGACCCGCCATATCCTGCCAGACGAGCACCTGGGCATCGCAGTCGGCACCGGCGCCGATCCCCACGGTCGGAATCGCCATCTCCGCCGTCACCTGGGCAGCCAACCCGGCTGGAACCATCTCCATGACCACGGAAAATGCCCCAGCCTCGGCGACGGCACGAGCATCGGCCAGCAGCGCATCACCGGCATCCCCACGACCCTGGACCTTGTACCCGCCGAGGTTGTGCTCGGCTTGAGGCGTGAATCCGATGTGTGCCATCACCGGTATGCCGGCGGTCGTGATCGCCTTGATCCTCGAGGCCACGGCCACTCCCCCTTCGAGCTTGACCGCGTGGACGCCGGCTTCCTTCATGAACCGCACTGCCGTCGCGGCCGCCTGCTCATCGGAGATCTCATAGCTGCCGAATGGCAGGTCCGCGACGATCAACGCCCGCGAGGTCGCACCGGAGACCGCTCGTGCCAGTGGAATGAGCTCATCGACGGTGACGGGCAGCGTGGTCTCGTGGCCGTAGACATTGTTCGCCGCGGAGTCTCCGATCAGCAGCGCCTCGACTCCGGCCTGCTCGAACAGCGCGGCCGTGTACTGGTCATAGCTGGTCAGCATCGCCCAGCGGCGGCCTTCGGCCTTGGCCTTGATGAGGTCGAGAGTCCGCACTCGCCGAGGTGGGGCCGCGGATGCACCGGCAGCTGCAGTCTGGCTGGGACCGCCCCCGTAAGGCGGAGTCATCTCGGGCTGGTCGGACGTGGAGTTTTCAGGCCGTGTTGGAGCGGAACTCTCGGGCTCTGCCGGTGCGGAACTCTCGGGACGATCTGGTGTCGGATTCTGGGGCAGGGGCATGGGCATCCTCTTCGGTCGGCCTTCGTCTGGGTGGCTGCGCATCGTCAGCGCCGCGTAGGCGCAAGTCGGCGGCAAGCTGTGGCGCCGGCCGAATCACGCGGGTTCACGTTCGGGTCGACTCGGATTGCGAGCCAGTTTCCAGACTAGATCATCGACCCTGGTCCACCGCACGGTGGTGTTTTACATTACGAGCATTGATGATTAAGCTCAAATCTGCGCAAAACTTTTTCAGGGGCGCGCAGCTCCATTCCATGGGAGCACCGCTCCACTCTGCGAAGGACGATGATGACCACAACAGCTTCGATCGAGCTCACCCTCAAAGACATCTCCGCGAAGGGTGCGAACGACGATATGTGTTCAACCGACCTCATCGATGCCCCGTGGGACGTCGATGTCAAGCCCGGATACGGGCCCGGCGCTTCGATGGACGATCCGATTCCCGTCGCAGCCCCACGCCAGGGTGAGATCCCCGCCGAGTACAGGGATGCCTCGGCGGAGGAGCTCAATGAGCGGATCATCCGGGCCAAGGAGAAGCTCGGCGACCGGGTCGTCATCCTCGGCCACCACTACCAGCGGGTCGAGGTCGTCGAGCATGCGGACTACATCGGCGACTCGTTCATGCTTGCCAAGGCTGCCCAGAATCATCCCGAGGCTGAGGCGATCGTCTTCTGCGGCGTGCACTTCATGGCCGAGACCGCCGATCTGCTCTCCACACCTGAGCAGTCGGTCATCCTGCCCAACCTCGCTGCGGGTTGCTCGATGGCCGATATGGCCGACATCGACCAGGTCGAGGACTGCTGGGAGCAGCTGACCGAATTGCTGGGCGAGGAGCCCGATTCGGAGGGCAAGGCTCCCGTCATCCCGGTGACCTACATGAATTCCTCGGCCGCAATCAAAGGATTCTGCGGCCGCAACGGTGGCATCGTGTGCACCTCCTCCAACGCCGAGGTGGTCCTTGAGTGGGCGTTCGAGCGCGGCCAGCGCGTGCTGTTCTTCCCCGACCAGCACCTGGGCCGCAACACCGCTCTGAACATGGGCATCGACATTGAGGCCATGCCGCTGTGGAACCCAGCGCGGCCTCTGGGCAACAACTCCCCCGACACGATCGAGGACTCGAAGGTCATCCTGTGGCAGGGGTTCTGTTCGGTGCACAAGCGCTTCACCCCCGCGCAGATCGCCAAGGCACGCGTCGATCACCCCGATGTGCGCGTCATCGTCCACCCCGAATGCCCACAGGAGACCGTGGCCGCGGCCGATGAATCCGGATCCACCGCCTACATCACGAAGGCCATCGCCGAGGCGACCGAACCGACCACATTCGCCATCGGCACCGAGATCAACCTCGTCCAACGTTTGGCAGCCGAACATCCCGAGCACACGATCTTCTGCCTCGATCCTGTCGTGTGCCCGTGCTCGACGATGTATCGGATCCACCCCGGCTACATTGCCTGGGTCCTTGAGTCCCTGATCGACGGCCAGGTGATCAACCAGATCTCCGTCGACGCCGAGGTGGCCGATCCTGCTCGGGTGTCTCTTGAGCGAATGCTCGCCGCGAAGCCCCGGATCTGAGCGACTCATGGCTCACATCGTCATCATCGGCTCCGGGATCGCGGGACTGACCGCCGCCCTGCGACTGGCAGATGGACATGACGTCACCGTCGTGACCAAAGACGGTCTGGGCGAGTCGAATACGGCCATGGCTCAAGGCGGGATCGCCGGAGTCCTCGCTGCCGAGGACAGCGTCGAGTCGCACATCGACGACACCCTGATCGCCGGCGCCGGACTCAGTGATGAGGCCGCCGTTCGCGTGCTGTGCACCGAGGGCCCCGACCGAATCCTCGAACTCGCCGCCGCCGGTGTCGACTTCGACACGGATGTCTCCGGGCGCTGGGCCAGGGGCATGGAGGGTGCGCATTCCGTGGCGCGCATCTTCCATTCCGGCGGCGATGCCACCGGTCGTGCGATCACCGGTGCCCTGGTCAAGGCCACCCGCGCCGAGGCGGCCGCTGGGAGAATCGCTGTGCGTGAGCATTCGATGCTCGTCGACATCGTGACCGGCGAAGGCCGCTGCGGGTCCACCGCGAATGGCCGCGCGGTCGATGCCGTCGCTTCTGAGAGGGCCACCGGCGTCAGCCTGTTCCAGGACGGTGCGCTCGAAATGTTGGCTGCCGATGCGGTGGTGTTGGCAACGGGTGGCGCTGGGCAGCTCTTCGCACACACGACGAATCCGCTGGCTGCGACCGGTGACGGTCTGGCCGCTGCGATCCGTGCCGGTGCTGACATTGCCGACCTGGAGTTCTTTCAATTCCACCCGACTGCGCTTGCCGGCGCGGGGTTCCTCATCTCCGAGGCGGTCCGCGGTGCCGGTGCCGTGCTTCTCGACGCACACGGTCACCGCTTCATACCCGACATCGATCCCCGAGCTGAGCTCGCACCACGTGATGTCGTGGCCCTGGCGATCCACCGGACGATGGCGGCACAGAACGGGGCGTTCTGCCACCTCGATGCCAGAGCCATCCCCGAGGTGACCGCTCGTTTCCCGTCCATCACACGCGGTCTTGCAGCCCACGGACTCGACCTCGCCACCGACCTCATCCCCGTCACTCCGGCGGCTCACTACTTCATGGGCGGTATCGCCACCGCCCTGGACGGCCGAACCTCGGTCGACAGACTCTTCGCAGTCGGTGAAGTCGCCTGCACCGGTGTGCACGGCGCCAACCGTCTGGCGTCGAATTCTCTGCTCGAAGGTGCGGTGTTCGGAGTCCGCGCGGCTGAGGCGATTGCGGCGGACGTTACGCAATCGATGGAGCCGATGCCGGATTTCAGAGGAGAACTCGGCGATGCTGCTTGTGCCTCCATGTCTATGTCGCGGGACGAGCTGAGGGATCTCGCGTGGAACCACCTCGGCGTGGAACGAAACGAAACAGGACTGCGGGCACTGCTCGACCGCCTCGACGAGGGTGGCCCGTTCTTGACGGATCGTGAGGGAGGCCGGTCCTCGACAGACCACGAGGGAGGCCCGTCGGTGACTGATCGTGAGGGACTCGAGACCGCGAATCTCACTCTCATCGCGCGCCACATTGCGACTCATGCCCTCGCCCGACAGGAGAGCCGAGGTGCCCACACCCGCACCGACTTCCCTGTGTCCAGCACACTGCCGACGCAGCAACAGCCGGCATCCGTTGAACCCCTTCCCACCACTTCCCTGCTTCAGGAGGCCGCCTCATGCTGAGCGCCACAACCATCGACTCTGCACTCCGGCGTGCTCTCGACGAGGACGCACCGTGGGGCGACATCACCGGTGAGACGTTTATCCCGGCCACTGCCTTGGCGACGGCGAAGCTGAGCGCACGCGAGGCCGGAGTCCTTGCTGGAATCGATGTATTCGCTCGTGCCTTCACCCTTGTCGACCCGAGCGTCGATGTGGATCTCACCAGCATCGATGGAGATGCCTTCGCAGCTGGCGACACATTGGCTACGGTTTCGGGGCCGGCACGTGCGGTTCTGCGAGCCGAGCGGATCGCACTGAACTTCTGCCAGCGCATGAGCGGAATCGCGACGCAGACCAGGGCCTTCGTCGATGCGGCATCGTCGAATACCGTAGGCGCGAACACGGACGGTCGAGGTGTGCGCATCGTCGACACCCGCAAGACCACGCCCGGACTACGGGCCTTCGAAAAGCACGCGGTGGTCTGCGGTGGTGGGCACAACCACCGGTTCGGGCTCTCTGAAGCGGTCATGGTCAAGGACAACCACCTCGCTGTTCTCGCTGGTGAGAACGCCGATGTCAGTGCCGCGATCCGGTCGGCTCGGGCTCAGTTGTCACACACGACGACGATCGAGGTCGAGGTCGATCGTCTCGAGCAGATCCATGCGGTGCTCGACGGCGGTGCCGACATCATCATGCTCGACAACTTCACCTTGACCGATCTGCGTGCAGGAGTCGAGCTCATCGCCGGACGTGCGATCGTTGAGGCCAGCGGCAACGTCACCATCGAAACCGTCGCAGACATCGCCGACACCGGGGTCGACGTCATCTCCTCGGGTGCGCTGACGCACAGTGTCCGTGCGATCGATCTGGGCCTCGACCTGATTCTGGACGCAGGCTGATATGGCGCTCGAATCGCCCCTCGATAACGGCGGTGTTCCGCTCTACCTCGACACCGCCTCGGCGGCACCCGTGCGCAGGGAGGCACTCGAGGCGGCCTGGCCATATCTGACCGGTGCGTTCGGCAACCCGTCGAGCCACCACGAGGTCGGCCGTACCTCGGCAGACGCGCTCAAGGACGCGCGTCGACGGGTGGCGAAGGTGCTCGGCATGCGCAGCACCGACATCATCTTCACCAGCGGCGGCACCGAATCCGACAATCTTGCGATCATCGGTATCGCTCTCGGGGCTGGGGCCGATGGCGACGCTGGCTTCGGTGGCGTTGCTGACTCCGGTGGCGTTGCTGGCTTCGGTGCGGGGTCGGTTGGTCGGCCAGCTCGGCGCCATATCGTGACCTCTGCCCTTGAACATGAGGCGGTGCTCGCCGCGGCGGACTTCCTGGTTCGTCGGCACGGGTTCGAGATCACGGAGGTGCCCGTCAGCCCCGATGGCACGATCACGGTCGAGGCACTTGGTTCGGCTCTGCGCGAGGACACGCTCCTGGTCAGTCTGGGGTACGCGAACAACGAGATCGGCACGGTCGCCGATATTGCAGTCCTCGCCAGGGTTGCTCACGATGCCGGCGCGTTCTTCCACACCGATGCTGTGCAGGCTGCGGGATGGCTCCCGTTGGGTGGACTCGGCGTCGACGCCATGAGCCTGGCCGGGCACAAGGTCGGTGCGCCGAAGGGAATCGGGGTCGCTGCGATTCGTGCACGTATCCCTCTCGAACCCCTCATCCACGGCGGTGGTCAAGAGTCCGGGCGTCGGTCGGGAACAGAGAACGTTGCCCTCGCCGTTGCCTTTGCCACCGCGTTGGAACTCGCCGAGGCGGAGCGGACCGAAGCCACCGGCCGTGTCCAGGCCATCCGGGATGATTTCATCGCCGAGGTTCTGGCCACGGTTCCCGGGGCGTTCCTCACAGGCAGTGAGTCGCTGCGCACTCCGAATCACGCCTCGTTCTGTTTCTCAGGTACAAGCGGCGAGGCCGTGCTGCTCGAGCTTGAACGCCTGGGCGTCACAGCCTCGAGCGGCTCAGCCTGCGCCGTCGGCTCGGATGAGCCATCGCATGTGCTCACCGCGTTGGGCATCGACGATGATCTCGCCAAGACCAGTGTGCGCTTCACCTTCCCAGCAGACTTCAACGCCGAAGAGGGCCTTCGAGCAGCGCATGCCGTATCTGCGGCGGTGAAGAATTTGGCACTCAGCTACACCTGAGCAGCCTGAGTGGCTTGAGCAACCTGAAGAGTCACTCGTTGAAGAGTGTGTCGATGACGTCTTGAGCTACGAACCTCGCATGCAATACCGGTCGCCGGGCCGGATCCATCGATGCCGGGGGCACCCACGCAGGCCTGCCGTCTTTGAGCATCACTGTCTCCCACTCCGACCTATCCAAAAGATGGTGATGGGCAGAACAACTCAACATCATATTATTGACATCGGTCTTACCGTCTTGTGCCCACTCGACAATATGGTGGGCATCGCACCACCCCGGCGGAGCATCACACCCGGGGAACGTACACCCCTGATCACGAGCTGTGAGAACCGCGATCTGCTTGGCATTCGCGAACCGATTCTCCGTGACCACCTGCATCGTCTTCGCCTTGTCAGAGATGAGGTCGAAGAACACTGCCCCGTTCAATCCGTGACGAACCAGCTCACTGATCGGGACCGGATTCTCAGTCCCCGCCACCCCAGCACCGGTACCGTTGGCGAGGTCTTCAGCCTTGGCCGTGACCACCAGAGCGTAGGGCGAGCCTTGACCGGTCCGCGTCATATCGATCCGACCAATGAGAGTCGCGAAGCGTTCGTAGATCCACTCCTGGGCAGACAGTCGCTGAC
>NZ_JABASX010000004.1 GCF_016107655.1 Brevibacterium antiquum | reverse complement strand
CTCGTTCACACACGGCCAGAGCCAGAGTCGATAGGGCCTCGTTGACTCGGCCCAGTGCTTCGAGTCCGTCGATGAGTTTGATCGCATCGTCAGGACCCATCGGCCGGTCGAAGGATCGCAGCCCGTCCTTGAGTCCGCTGAGCGCGGTGAGGCTGGTCGTGACTTCGGGAGCGAACCGTGACAGATCTGTCCACTCTTCACTCGAGAGCAGAGGATGAGGACCAGGGCTACCGGGACCGGGAATAGCCGGACCTGAGTCGACATCCGAAGCATTGGCGGCTGGAGTGCTAGCAGCCTGAACAGTCCTGCCGTCGTCTGCAGTCCCAGCGACCTCGCCGGTTTCGCAGGTTCCGCCAGTTTCGCAGGTTCCGCCAGCTTCGCAGGTTCCGCCAGCTTCGCTTGTTTCGCTGGCGTCCGAAACACGTGCCTCTGACTCACCGTGGCCATCAGCTTCATCGCGATCATTCGATACCTCTGGTTTATCAGTCGGCACGGCCGCGAGGGATTCGAACTTGCCCGCGAGTGGGTGGCCGGTGAGGTCGAGGTTGGAGTCCTTGAGCTGGTCGAACAGAGACTGCTGTCCCACTGCCGACGAGGAAGGCTCTCCTGCAGAAGACGAAGCATCGGCGGCACCTTCCCCCGCCATGGCATCACTGGGACCGGGGCGTGGGTCACGCTCTTCCGGGTTTCCTGGTGTGCGGTCGGGGGTGAGAGTCATGGTACTGAAGTCCATTCGCCAACATCGTCGTTGCTCTTCCCTTAATTATACATTCATTTCACCCTATTGCACCCTGAGTTTCGATTTTTGTTCGTTCATTATTCGATTCTCGTATCAATTGCTGATCCAGAAACTGAGTACCTCCCACGAAGCCCCAGGTCAGGACGTAGAACGACAATCGGTCGAAGTACTATCTCGACCACATGGTCACTTCCGACTTCGGTGACGATGATCTCGCGGGCAAACGCATATGAGGAACCGAGTGCGGCACGCAGGCCACTTCTTGCAAGGTGGCCCTATCTTTCTCTTCTCCCCGGGTGGAAAATGGAGACATGCATTCGATACGGGTGTGAGGAGGCCGTCATGGATCTGCTTATTCTGTTTATCATCGGGGTGTGCTTCGCCACGATTGTTTTCTTTGTCGGACGATTTGCCTGTCCGAGACACGACCGCGTGCCCCTGATGGAAGTCGACCATGTTCTCCTGTGGACCACTCTGCGTCGCGGATGGCACGCAATGGGTTCGTTGGGGCCTATCGCCCCGGGCAAGAGCGGGCCGTCAGGAAACCACCCGGCCTGATCTGGCTTAACGGGATCGCCGATCACCGATGCCCGATGCCCGATAACCGGCACCCGGCACCCGGCACCCGGCACCCGATAACCTTGCAATGTGCCTTCCTCAACGAAAGCGGACCCGAGCCGACGCCCTGGAACCGCCGCATTGCTCTGCGCAGTGGCGTCCCTCTTGGTCCTCATCGGTGTCGCTTTCTGGTTCTGGTTCAACGCACCCGACCAGGTGCCGAGCCACTTCGGGGTAAACGGTCAGCCCGAGGACTGGTCGCCAAAGAGTGAAGTCTTCGGATGGCTCGTTCCCTTTGGGAGTGGGCATCCCAGTGGTGCTCTCCATCCGCTGGATATTTGAGAAGCTGCCGATCGGCCTCGTCAACATTCCTCACAAGGAATACTGGCTGCAACGCGGCGAACGTGTCCATCTCTTCGACTGTCTGATGGAGTTCATGCGAATCACTGCTGGCGCGTGTGCTCTGCTGTTTGCATTGTCTCTGGCGCAGACGCTCAGCGTCGGGATCGGCAAATCGCGGCCGGATGCCCTTCTGGTCCTCCCGACCGGTGTCTTCCTTGCCATCGTCGCAATCGCAATGTGGAATCTCTTCCGCCGTCTCAAGCCCGACGGCAGAGACGACCGCGAGCTCAACCCCGAAAGATAGACCGAAAAGCAGGCCGAAGAATGAACCGAGACGATCTGCCGGACCGAGCTTTACACCGCAAGATCCGCAGATCCCGGCCAAGCCTCGTCACTGACGAATGGTGCTCAGCTCTGCGGCACGAACATTCCGGCGTCCCAGTCCTGCAGCGCATGCGCCGAGGCCCAGAAGTGAAGTTCGTACACACAGGCCTGCTCGAAGGTGGCACGCATCTGTGCGGCCACCTCGGCGGGGGCATTGGTGAGCTCCTGCTCAAGCAGCTGGACAGCCTGCCGGGTCGATTCGTCGAACTCGGGTGAGTCATAGGTCTGCACCCAGGTCCGGTACGGGTGGTCCGCACTCATCGCTCCGGCCCGCTCGACGAGCACCTTGCCCATATGCGCGTAGACCCAGAAGCACGGGAGCACTCCGGCCACACCTTCACCGTAGGAGCGGCTGGCGGCGGTGGCGACGAGGTAGGACACATATCCCATGGTCGTCGGTGAGGCTCGGAATCCGGCCCCGCTGTTGACCAGGTCCTCGTGGGCTGCGGCCAGGCGAGAATCGGCGAGCAGCTCTCCGTGCATCTCCTCTTCCACCGAGATCGCTTCGGCGGCGGAGCTGGCCCAGAATCGTGATGCGTCACGGTCGTTGGCGCGCGCAGCGAGGAACGACATCGCCTTGGCATAGCCGGTGAGGTAGATTCCGTCCTGGACGATGTAATTCGTGAATGCCTTCACGTCCAAGCTGCCATCCGCCAGCTGACCGAGGAACGGCAGCCTCTCGATCTCCTCAACTATCGGCCGCACCCGGTCCCATAGCTGAGTGGTCTGAGGTCCTGCGGAAAAGTCTGTCGTCATTGATATCTCCCATGCTCAAGGGACCACGGTGGTCCCGAAGTGTCATTGTGCGGTTCCCGGATGGCAAGCCGATCTGGGTGTGCAGCTGGCTGTTCTAGCGGCGGACGATGTCGACCTGGTGGTCGACGGGACCGTGAGCGCCCTGCGGATCCAGGCTGACCTGCCAGTTCGCGGCGGACTTCAGCGCCCGGGCCAAATAGTTCAGGGCATTGTCGACGGCTGCGTGGAGTAGATCCGGACCCACCTCGTCAACTGCACGTTCACGTTTGAGCACAGCCACCTCGGCGGTGATTGCCGCCGACAATGTGCACCCGGTGCCGTGAGTGTTCGGGGTTGCCACTCGCGGGTGGGTGAACTCGGTGACCGTGCCTTCGGCCGTGACGAGCACGTCGGCGACGTCACCCTCGATCGCGTGCCCGCCCTTGAGCAGCACCGCCCGAGGCCCACGATCGACAAGCTGTCTGGCCTGGGCCAACATCTCCTTCGGATTCTGCGCCACCGGCTCATCGTCACCGATCAGCAGCGCCGCCTCGGGCAGGTTCGGGGTGATGAGGTCGGAGACCGGCAGCAGGTGGTCACGGACCGCGGCCACGGCATCGACCTCGAGGAGGCGGTGCCCGGAGGTCGCGACCATGACCGGGTCTACGGTGTAGAAGCCCAGTTGGCTTTGGGCCGCTCGCGCGACGACGAGTTCCACGAGGGACCGTGAGCCGAGCATCCCCGATTTCGTGGCGTCGACGGGCATATCGCCCAGGACGCTGTCGAGCTGAACCGAGACGAAGTCATCGTCGATTCCGTAGACCCGAGAGACGCCGTGCGTGTTCTGCGCGACCAGAGCCGTGATGGCCGTGGTGCCCAGCACTCCGCGGGCGGTGAAGGTCTTGAGGTCGGCGTGGATGCCGGCTCCCCCGCTGGGGTCGGTGCCGGCGATGGACAGGGCGATGGGCGGACGCGTGGTCATCGCGCTGCCTCCGCACGTCCGTCGCCGAATTCGGCGAGCAGTTCTTCGGCTGAGGCACGCGGATCCTCGGCGCGACAGATGGCAGAGACCACGCAGATCCCAACCAGTCCCCGGCCGCGCAGTTCGGCGGCACGAGCAGTGCTGATTCCTCCGATGGCGACCGCCGGAAGTCCTGCTTCACTCACCAGCTCGCCGAGGCGGTCCGGCCCGATCCCATCGGGTGCATCGGTCTTCGTCGTGGTGTCGTAGACAGGCCCGATTCCGACGAGGTCGACAACGCCGGAGTCCCGGGCGGCTGCGAATTCGGTGCTGTTGGCCGCCGACAGCCCGATGAGCGGTTCGGGGCCGATGAGTTCGCGCACCTGTTCGACCCGAGTATCCGACTGTCCGACATGGATGTGGACGTGCGCACCTTCGGCAAGGAGGCGCTGGGCGACGGCGACGCGGTCGTTGAGGACGATGGGCACACGGCGGTCCGCGCCTGCCGAAGCGGAATCGAGGCTCGTACTGTCGGCCACCGCGCTGTCGACTGCGGAGATGACCTCGCAGGTCAGCGTGTAGAACGCATCGTCGTCGATGTCCTTGTCCCGGACCTGCACGATCCCCACTCCCCCGGCCACAGCTTGACGGACGGTGTCGGCGACGCTGCGTCCGGCTTCTCGGCACTGGGCCGAGTCCGTGACGAGGTAGAGCCGAGTATCGATTCCGGCCAGGCGTGCGTCGATTCCGGCCAGGCGGGAATTCACCTCGGGAACCGAGGGGCTCATGACTGTGCTCCGTCGACCGCGTCGGCCCCGACGGTGCCTGCTGCGACTGTGCCTGCCTCGACCTGGATCCTTGCCAGCTCCTCGCCCGTTACCGTGTGCAGCACGTCAAGGAAGTTCACGGAAAAGCTGCCGGGTCCGCGTACTCCCTCAGCGGCAGCTTCACCAGCAACCTTGAAGTGAGCGTGGGCGGCGACGACGGCCTCGAACCTCGCCGAGGCGGTCGTTGCGCCCACGAGATAGGCGGCGGTG
Organism: Brevibacterium antiquum; assembly: GCF_016107655.1. Taxonomy (GTDB): domain Bacteria; phylum Actinomycetota; class Actinomycetes; order Actinomycetales; family Brevibacteriaceae; genus Brevibacterium; species Brevibacterium antiquum. The sequence continues at coordinate 385,339 of NZ_JABASX010000004.1, read as the reverse complement.
ACTGCGCCGAGTGAGCAGCCGGTGCCGATGACCAGTGGCATATAGGAGTGACCCCCGTCGAGGCGGACGACACGATCGACGCCGTCGATGTGAGCGACGATCGCGTCCCTTGGTCCTGAGACGGCAACGATGGCACCGGTGGACCGGGCCAGTTCGGCCGCGGCGGGAATCACCGCATCAACTTCGTCGGTGGAATCCACACCTCTCCCGCCCAAACCCATGCCGGCCAGGGCTGCGATCTCAGAGGCGTTTCCGCGGATGGCTGAGGGTGAAGAGTTCGCCGCGCGGCGGATTCGTGTGGTGCGGAAGTCGACGGCTCCGATGCTCACCGGGTCCAGCACCCATGGCTTGGAGTCTTCGTTGGCTGCGTCGATGGCGGCGTCAGCGGCGAGGAACTGCTGGTTCGTGGCGGTGCCGAAGTTGACCAGCAGCCCACTGGCGATCCGGGTGAACTGTGCGGCATCGGCGTCGTGGTCGAGCATCGCCGGAGCGGCGCCGATGGCCAGGAGCACGTTGGCACTGAATTGCTGCACGACGCTGTTCGTGATGCATTGGATGAGTGGATTGTTCGCACGCAGTCGTGCATTGGCAGAACGCAGTCTTGCATCGGCAGAACGCAGGTCGAAGTCAACCATGACGATCCCTTCGCTAGTATGGCCCAGATCAGGTTCGATGGGTGTTCTCTCAGCCTCACGCGAATGGCGTCAGGCACCCCATGTCATTGCCCACGACTGTATCAGCTCAGCCCCAGCACCGCCGATGCCGGCGCCCGAGGAGGGCTGATGCAGCGGCCCGGGACTGCCGAGCTGGAACCTCAGCACCACCTCGGCGAGGGACAGGATTCATTGACAGCAGAGCTGAGCGTCGAGAGCAGACTCCAGGGAGTGCGCTCTCGACGCTCAGCTCTGCTCTCGACGTTTCGCTACCGCATCGAGCGGCGCTAGCTGCGTCTCTCGGCAGCTAACCGCGTCCGACGTAGCGTTGGCCGCGGCGGCTGAGCGCATCGATGACGACGGCAGCGAGCAGGACGAGCGCGGTGATGATCTGCTGCGCATCGGAGTTGAAGCCGATGAGGTAGAGACCGTTGTTGATCGCGCCGACGACCAATGCGCCGAGTACGGCGGCCCAAGCTGAACCGCGACCGCCGAACAGCGAGGTGCCGCCGATGACCGCAGCCGCGATGGCATTGAGCAGATCCTGGGTGGGCACAAGAGTCGATCCCGCGTTCGTCGTCACCCCGGCCTTAATGAAGCCGAAGAGTGCGGCCAAAGTGCCAGCGGCCATGAAGACACTGATGCGCACCCACGTCACCCGGATGCCGGCTCGACGGGCCGCCTCGACCTTGCCGCCGACGGCGTAGATCGACCTGCCGTAGCGGGTCTTGCGCAGCACCAGATCGATAACGACCGCGATGACGATCATGAGGAGGAAGGGCATCACCAGCCCGAAGTCCTGGTTGATGAGAATGAGGAAGCCGAACACGACTGCCGCCAGCAGTGCAATGCGCACGATCACCGAAGTCCAGCTCGGCGCATCAAGGCCCTCGCCGTGCCGACGCAGCTTCGAGTAGATGATTCCGGCGGCGAAACCGATGACCGCGATCGTCCCGAACACATAGGCCCAGACGGCCGGGAAGTAGAAGTTCGCGAAATCGAAGGCGAATGTGTCCGACATCGACAGATTCTTCTGCGTGCCCAACGTCGTCAGCGTCAGCCCGGTGAAGGCGAGCAGTCCCGCCAAGGTCACGACGAATGCCGGGATGCCGACGACCGCGAAGAACCACCCTTGGATTGCTCCGACGACCATACCGAGCAGCAGCATGATGACCAACGCCACCAGGGGGTTCACTCCCTGCCTGACCACGAGTACACCGAGCAGCGACGCGGCCAGCCCACCCAGCTGCGCCAGGGACAGGTCAATCTCGCCGAGCAGCAGGATGAGGTTGATGCCCAGAGCTAGGATCGCGATGTAGGCAACCGTTGATGAAAGGTTGACGAGGTTAGCCGGAGAGAGGAAGTTGCTGTTCGCCGTCTGGAAGACGATAACGATGACGACGAGCGCGAGGATCACGGGAAGCGAACCGAGCTGGCCCTCCTTGACGCGGCGGAGGAACGTGGCGAATAGGCCCTCGTGAGAGATCCGTTCGTCGGTGATGAATGAGTTGCGGGTCATCGGCGCTCACCCCTGCGCGTGGCCCTTTGGGTCACGACATTGTCGCTGGCCCCGGTGATCGCGGCGACCAGCACGTCCGTGCGCTCGTCACCTGGGAAGTCACCGGCATCCTTGCCCAGGCGCAGCACATGCACCCTGTCGGCAACTGCCTGCACATCGGCCATATTGTGACTCACGAGCAGCACGCCCAGATCGCGTTCCTTCAAACGTTCGATGAGGTTGAGCACCTCGGCGGTCTGAGCCACACCCAGGGCTGCCGTCGGCTCGTCGAGCATGACGATGGACGGCTCGCCGAGGAGGGACCTGGCGATCGCGACCGTCTGACGTTGGCCGCCGGAGAGAGCTGCGATCGGCACCCTCACGCTCGGGATCTTCGCCGAGAGGCTGCGCAGGAGTTCCCAAGATTTGGCCTCCATGGCCACCTCGTCGAGAACGCCGCCGCGGGTCTTCTCGTGTCCGAGGAAGAGGTTGGCCACGACGTCGAGATTCTCACACAGGGAGAGATCCTGGAAGACCGTGGCGACCCTCGCGTTCTGCGCGTCCTTCGGCGAAGCGAACTTCTGCGCGGTCCCATTGATGATGAGTTCGCCCTCGTCGGCCGAGTGGACGCCTGCAATGACCTTGATCAGCGTCGACTTGCCGGCGCCATTGTCTCCGACGAGGCCGACGACCTCGCCACGGCCGATTGTCAGGTTGATGTCGGTCAGAGCCTGCACGGCTCCGAATCGTTTGTTGATCCCGCGCAGTTCGAGCACAGTTTCGCTGCTGTCGTCCGGTGTCCGCGGGGAGGCGGGCGCCGGTTCAGGTGTCTCAGGAGTCATCTGTTCCTACTTGTCGATGTCGATTCGCGGTGCCGGAGCCCGTGCGCTCCAGATGAAACCTCGCGGGTTCCGGCACTGAGCTGCGTGCTGTTATTTCACGCCTGCGTCGTCGCAGAGCTTCTTCACACCGCCGGTGCAGATGTCTTCGGCCTTGATCTGATCCCCGACGATGTCCTTCACAGTGTCTTTCGTGACGACCTTGGCCTCGACGAAGTCCGTCGGGGTGTTCTTGTAGGTTGTTGACCCTTCTGGTTCCTCGCCTCCGGCCAGGGCGACGGCAGCCTTGGCAGCGAACTCCGCCTGGGGCGGGATCGACTTGTAGATCGTGGCGTACTGGTCACCTCTGAGGATGTTCTGCAGACCGTCGACCTCCGCATCCTGACCGGTGACGACCGGTTTCACCTTGGCCTTCTTGGTGGCGGCGAGAACACCGCCGGCGGTGCCGTCATTAGCCGCGTAGATGGCGATCGGATCCTCATCTGCGCTCTGCAGCTGGCCTTCGACCCACTTACGGGCATCATCCGGGTTCCAGTCGAGGGTGTCGTGGCTGCCCGCAATGTCGACACCTGCGGCCTTGAGCGTCTCCTCGGCACCGGCCTTGAAGTCGGCGGCGTTCGGGTCCTTCGGATCGCCGTTGACCATCCACACCGGGCCCGATTTCGGGTCGACGCCCTCGGCCTTAAGCCCGTCGAGGACGGCTTGACCCTGGAGGTTGCCGATCTTCTTGTTGTCGAACGAGGTGTAGTAATCGGCGCCCTCGAAGAAACGGTCGTAGGAGATGACCGGAATCTTCTTGGCCTTGGCCTTCGACAGGGCCGATGACACCGCCGAGGCGTCGACCGGGTCGAGGACGATGGCGTCGACTCCCTCGGTGACTGCCGCTTCGACCTGCTGTTGCTGCTGGGTCGCATCTTGGTTGGCGTTGCTGTATTTGACCTTCGCATCGGGGTTCGCCTCTGCGACGTACTTCTCGAAGTTCGGCTTGTCCAGAGATTCGTAGCGGGTGGTCTTGGACTCCGGGAGCAGCAGGGCAATGGTCACCTCGCCGTCTGAACCAGAACCGCTCTCGGCTTCGGCGTTGCCTTGGCCCTTCTGGCTCCCACAGCCGCTGAGCGCGAGAGCGCCGATGGCAACCGAGGCACCGAGGAGCGCCAGCTTCTTTCGGGACTGCTTGTTACGGGACTGCAGGTTGTGCCTCATAATGAGCCTCTCAATCTTTCTGACAACGTTGTCAGGCTGAACAATATAATTCGCCCATCGACGCTCCGTGTCAACTGTTTCGCAGAAAAAATCTTCTCGGAGTGATCCCAGCGAACAGTGTCACTTGCCAGGTGCCTCTTCGCCGCTGCCGCGCGCGATCACGCGCACCGGCACCTCGAACGATCCTCCGTCCGTACCCTGTGCGGTCGCGGAACTCGGCACCTGCCGCAGACGTCGGACCGCCTCAGCGGCCATGGAGCTGACGTCGCGATCGATGACTGTCACGTCTAAGAGCTCCGCGGCGGGGAAATCGTCGATGCCCACCAGCGCCGGCCATTCATCGAGGCGCCGGCAGGCATCGATGGCTCCCTGAGTCAGAGTCGCGGACAGGGTGATCAGAGCGCTGGGCGCGCTGCGCGAACCCAGCCAGGCCGCGACGACGTTCTTCGCGCTGGCCAAGTCGTGGGCGTCTTCACGCATGTAGGCACGCCACCCGACGTCCAAGCGTCCGGCGAAGGCCGATTGGATTCCGGCGAGCCTGGCGGTGGTGATGGGGCTGGTCGAATGATCGCCGATGACGCCGAGGCTGATGTGCCCGTGATTGAGCAGTTGAGTCGCCGCCAGTTGTCCGGCACGTTCCTCATCACCGGCGATGAGGTCGACACCCGATCCTGCTGTCGATGGGTCGAAGGACACAATCTGCACGTCAGCGGACGTCGCATCGGTGTAGTACCGTGCGGCGTCCGGGTGCGATCGGATGACGCAGATCCCGGTCATGTCATTGGCCAGGCACTCGTCGAGGAAGCCGCGTTCACGGTCGAGATCGTCGGCGGTGACCGTGACGACCGGGCGCAGTCCGACCCTGCTCAGCTCGGCCTCCAGCAGGGTGAAGAGACGAGCCTGGAAGGGGTCGTTTCCGTCGCTCATGACCACACCGATGTAGGGAGATCTGCCACCGGCACGCAGGCGCCTGGCCGTGGAATTGAGGCGAAAGCCCAGCCCAGCCGCAGCGTCTTCGACCTTCTCAGCGGTCGACGCGGCCACATGTTTTTCGCCGTTGAGCACTCGGGATGCCGTTTTGATGCTGACGCCTGCGCGCGAAGCGACCGTGGCCAGGGTCGGCCGATCGTTCTGCTTCGCCATGACCACACCTTTGAGTCGGGAATCCTACGGACCGCTTGCGGTCTGCGCGCGGGCGACCGATAGGAATGATGATAACCGCTGGCCGGCGGAAGAACGCAGAATGTCCGGCGATCAGCACCTACCGGACAGGAAGATGTCACCGATCCCTGCATCAGTCCACGGCGTTGGCGATGCGCACTGCGAGGCCATCGAGGATGACTTCGAGACCATCCACGAAGTCGGGATCAGACTCGCCACCTGAGTTGGAGTCGCTTCCCACAGCCCCAGAAGCCAGCATCGCCGAGGTGAACGGGAACTGCGCTGAGGCGACGACGCGGAAGAGGGCCTCTCCATATTCGCGCTCACTCTCGGATTGAGCCTGGCCGGGCTCTCGTCCTTCCTTCAGCTCGTCCTGAAGTAGTGCTGACTGACGGACGAAGCCACTGAGCAGAGTGAGTGCCGTCAGCTTCTCGTTCCAATCGAGCTCAGTTGAAGCCAATTGCGCGAATCCTCGTTCGAGCCAGGCGATCTGGTGTGGTCCGGATGGTGCTTGGTAGATGGGCACGCGAGGAAGCCATGGCCGACGTCGATACAGAGACCACAGGTCACGTGCCCACAGTCGCAGACCTTCACGCCACCCTGCTGCGAGCGACTCGGGTATCCGCGGTTCACTTGCTGCGTCCATCATGAGCTGCAGCAGCTCGTGCTTGGAGCCGATGTGTCGATACAACGACATCGCTGTCACGTTCAACTCCTCGGCGACCTTGGGCAAGGTCGCGGCCTCCAGGCCGCCATGATCGGCAAGCTGAACAGCAGTGCTGACCACCGTCTCGACATCGAGAGTGGACTTGCGCCCCCGCTGCTGAGGAACCTCCGGCAGCCTCCAGAGTCGCCGGAAGAAGTCGGGCACCGCGCCGTCAGTCATGGAATCCACCTCTCTGTCAGTAGAGCAACAGTCTGACACACCATATAGTTTACTACATATAGTTTCTGTGTTAAATTCTGTTGCATGAATAGACGAACGGCTGCACAAGAGCCCATGAAGACCGGGCGAGTCCATGATGTCGATGCCCTTCGCGGGTTCGCCCTGCTGGGGATCTTCGTCGTCAACATCACGTTCATGGCCTCGGCCTATCCGGGGAACCTGGTCCATGATCCGAGCTTCTCGACACCGATCGATGCAGCGGCCCGATTCCTTGTGGCCGCGCTGTTCTCAATGAAGTTCTACCTGCTCTTCTCATTCCTCTTCGGATACAGCTTCGTTCTGCAGATGGATGCGGCGAAGCGCGCGGGTGCGGCGTTCGTGCCGCGAATGCTTCGCAGAGCGGTGGGCCTCTTCGTGATCGGAGTGGGGCACATCGTCCTGCTCTACGGTGGGGACGTTCTCACGACCTACGCAGTGGTCTGCCTCGTGCTCCTGGCAATGCACCAGGTACGTGATCGGACTGCGCTGCTCACGACCGGAATCATCTATGGCTTCGTGACACTCTCTCTCGTCATCAGCGCCGCGTTCCTCGATCGCTCGATGTTCATGCCCAGTCACGACGAAGCACTCCTCGGGGCCGCAGCGCAGACCCAAGCTCTGCTCGGGTCGCTGGCCGACATCGTGGGGCAGCACGTGGCCGGCCTTGACCTCCTCGTCATTCAAGCGGTCTCCCTGCAAGGACCGACCGCACTGGCGATGTTCCTCTTGGGAATGGTTGCTGCCCGGCGTCGTGTGTTTTCCGAACTGGGAAACCAGGCCACGCTTCTGCGACGGACTCAGGCGATCGGCTTCGCAGTCGGCCTCCCAGGCGGGGTGCTCTTCGCCGTTATGGGCGGAGACACCAACACCTGGGCCACCGCAGCGAGCGTCGTGACGGCCCCATTCCTCACGGCCGCGTACGTTGCGACCCTGATCCGAATCATGCACGCGCCCTGGGGAACATGGGTGCGCACAGCACTGGCACCAGTTGGGCGCATCGCGTTGACGAATTACCTGGGACAGTCGCTGGCTGGGATCGTGCTGTTCACAGGAATTGGTCTCGGCCTTGCCGGGCAGATGTCCCCACCGGTTCTGATGGTCCTCGCCGTCGCCGTCTTTGCGGTCCAGACGTTGATCAGCGCCTGGTGGCTGAAGCGCCACCGATATGGTCCTGCTGAGTACGTCCTCCGGTGTTTCACCAACTGGAGTCGACCCGGTCGTACGCTGGCCGACACTGCACGTGGCGTGGACGCTCATCCTCAGCGGACTCCTCCAGGAGAACAGTGAAAACTGAGCATCTCCGCCGCCGAGGTGGGCGCTGGGTCCCAGCGCCCACCTCGGCGAACATGTTGTTTCACTTGATCAGCGCGCTGTTGAATCGCCCCGCGCCACGGGGTTCCTCATCGTTCCGGCGTAGAGCAGGGATTCGGCCTGGTTGCCGATGTCGACCATCTGCACGGTATTGCGCAGCTGCAGACGGTTGAGGCAGGAATGGGCGAAACGTTCGGCTCTCAGGTCCACATCCCCGGCCAGACCATGGGCGAGTTCCGGATGCTCGGCCTCGTAATCATCGAGCACCTCGGCGACCAAGGTCCAGAACGTCTCCGAACTCAACACACCATCGGCGTCGAGGATCCCGCCGAGGTGGCGCAGCACTCCGTCGAACATGTCCGTGAACACGGACAGGGCCTTCTCCTCGCCGGGGACCAGCGCCCGGATCCGCTCGACGTCACCCGGCAGCTGGCGGTGGCCGAGGACGGCGACCTCCTCGCCGATGTCCTTCATGAAGGCACCGGTCACGACGTGGTCGTCCAGGATGAGGATGAGGTTCTCCCCATGCGGCATGAACACCAGATCGTGGGCCAGCAGTGCGTGGACGAGCGGCTGCAGGTAGGCCCTCAAGTAGGACCGCACCCAGTCCTCGGACGCCTGGCCTGAGGCGCGGATGAGTTCGCTGGCGAAGGCGACTCCCCTGTGATCGCGGTGCAGCAGGGACGCCATGGTGACGACCTTCTGACCAGGTTCGAGCACGGTCAAAGGGTTCTCTCGCCACAGGGCGGCAAGCATCTTGCGGTGCGGGTTCGTCTCCTGCGTTCGGTGGTAGACGTCTCCGGTGTAGCCGAGCGCGGTGCGTTCCCGCAGGACCCGGAACCCGGCGTCCCCGAAGGCGGGATCGGTGCCGATCAGCTCAGCGACCCAGTCATTGATGGCCGGAGTATCGCGCATGTACTTCGGGGACAGTCCGCGCAGGAACCCCATGTTCTGTACGGCGAGCGCGACCTTCACATAGGGGGCATCGGCCCGTGTTCGGTTGAAGAAGGTGCGCAGGGACTGCTGCGGCTGATGCTCGTCGAGGCCAGCGCCCAGGGGCAGCAGATCTCCGCGGGCGATGTCGGCGGCGAAGGTGATCGCAAGTCGGTGGTCGGCCTGCCAGGGGTGGACCGGGAGGAGGTGGAAGTCTTCCGGATCGCGGCCGGCTGACCGGATTCTGGTGTCGAAGAGTTCGCGCTCCTCGGCACTGAGTGCCCAGTCGGTATGTGCGGCCTCGTCAAAGCCTTGACCGAGTGAGAGGTGGCTGTGCTCGCGGGTCGCCGCCACCCATTCGATGCGGGTGGTGAGCCCGTTCTCTGGGGCCCACTTCCGATAATCGCTGAGGGAGAATCCGATGCGTCCGTTGTTCGCAATGAAGCCGGGATGGCCCTCGGTCATGGCCGCCTCGGTGGCCTGGAAGTCGGAGGTCAGGAGATCTGTGGAGTCCGGGCGGTGACCCTTGACCGCCTCGGCGAGTTTGAAGGCGCTGCTGGCCAGGGTCGACGCGAGTTCCTCAAGGTAGGTCGACATCAGGTTCTCCGGGATGTCGAGGGCATCCTGGAGTTCGACGACGAGTTCCTGCGCGTCGAGTCCCAGCTGCGTGTCACCTCGTCGGCGGGTGATGCTGGCCTCGTCGATGACCCAGTGCTCGAGCGGCAGGACTCGGGCGGTGAACGAGTACGTGACGGAGCCACCATCCGGGAACTCGGCAGCGTCCTCGGGCCGATCTGCATCCTCGGGCCGATCTGCGTCCTCGGGCTGACCTGCGTCCTTCGATCCGGTGTCATCGATCGTCAGTTCCCAGTCATCGGGCCCGGAATCCGGGCCGGTGGCGCGGACCGGGACGATGAGTCGTTCGTGGGCGAACTCGGACAGTGCCTTAGCCACAAGGTGGCGTTGGGCGACCGCAAAGGTGTCGGGATTGAGATGGGAGTATGTTTCGGGAGTCGCGGCGAGCGAGGCGAGGTCTTCGTCATCAGAGCGGCCGGCCTCGACATCTTCACGGTTGAGAAGTCCGACCAGCTCGCTGACTTCGAAGTCCTCACGAGCGCAGACGCTGACCAGGGCGCGCTTCCGCTCCTCCCCCATCATGATGGTCGCCTCGCTCACCGGACTGAAACCCGCTGCCCGGTTCTTCTCGAGGATGGCGGAGTTCCGCACGTCGGGTTCGACGATGACTCGGTGACCGCCGCGGCCACCTCGTTCGATCGGACGCAGGCAGAAGTCGATGACCTCGGCCATGATCTGGTTCGTGAGTCCCCGGACTCCATCGCCGTCAGGTGGAGCGACGAGCAGGTGCATTCCGATGTCACCGGGCCCGGTGGGAACAACATCGTGTGGGATCAGCGAGGAGGGCAGATAGGTTTCGACGTAGAAGCAGTCGATGCCGTCGACCGATCCTACCCAGCCGTTCTCGTCGGCGGAGCCGAGGACGGCGCCGAGGTAGTCGCGGACTCCGGACTCGTCGAGGTGGGTCATCTGCCAGTAGTGGGCGCGCGGGTGGGTCAGCCACACGTGGATGTTCTTGGTATCCCGGGCCGGGTCCACGGCTCGGATGTCCACGGTGAGCGCGGAGCTTGCGGTTGAGGGTGTGGGCGCGTCGTTGATGAGGTCGGTGGTCATGCGTGTGTCATCTCCCTGTCGTCTGCGGGCTGGGAATCAGGCTGGGAAGCGGAGTCGGCGAAGTCGAAGTGCGATTCGACGTCGTCCTGAGTGTTCAGAGGAGTCGTGTCGAGAGCTCCGTCGTCGAGGGCCCAGTCGTCGAGAGCTCCGTCGTCGATAGCCCCGTCGTCCGGAACTCCGAAGGTCTGGAAGGCGATGGTCTTCTCGATCGGGTACGGTTCGCGCCCGGTCACGTGTGAGAGCACGACCGATGCTCGCCAGGGCCCGAAGCCAAGATCGGGTGCGGTGACTCCGTGGGTGTGCTCTTCGCCGTTGAGGACGTGGATGGTGCCTGCGTCGTTGACCGTGTAGTGGCGGCTGACGTCGAGGCGACCCTTGGCGTCCAGGCGGATCTCATCTCCCAGCGGGGAGAGGAAGGCCGGGACCTGAGACTTATAGCCGGTGGCAGAGACAACCGATCCGCTGCGCCGGTCGAAGCACCTGTCCAGTGCCGTGTTGCGGAAGCGCAGAGCATAGTCGCCGGTGCTCGCATCGTGGTCGGCGGCAATCAGCTCTGATTCTGCGAGGAGGTTGGTGCGCAGCTTCCTGCCTCCGCGGCTGAGCCGGTAGAGGGTGTCGTGGATGTCGTCGACGAGCTCGGCGCTGATGCCCTTGTACAGGGTTCGCTGTTCACGTCCGAGCTGTTCGCGCAGGTCATCGGGCAGGGCTCGGAAATGATCCGTGTACTCCGGGGACGTCATCTCCAAGGTCAGCTTCGTGTACTCCATCGGGAAGAAGCGCGGTGAGCGCGTCACCCAGTCCAGTCGCACGTCACGGGCTTCAGCGTCGTCGATGAGATCACGGTAGATCTCGGCCGCAGACTGTCCGCTGCCGACGATGGTGATTGATCCGCTCTCGAGCAGTGCGTCTCTGTGGTCGAGGTATTTCGAGGTGTGGATGACCGGACCTGTGCCCTCAGTCTCCAGGTTCTGCAGGGCCTGTGGCAGGACCGGTTCGGTGCCGACACCGAGGATCAGGTGGCGGGCGCGGTAGGACTCGGCCCTCAGCCTCTGACCGCACTGATCGGCCACCTCGGCGGTCACGGTGTAGATGTCATCATTCCTGGTCACCGAGGTGACTGTGCGGTTCCAGCGCAGAGTGTCCAACTGAGCGGCGACCCATCGGCAGTATTCGTCGAATTCCGCGCGCAGAGGGTAGAAGGATTCGCGAATGTAGAAGGGATAGAGCCGGCCGCTGTCCTTGAGGAACGCCAGGAAGGAGAAGCGCGAGGTGGGGTCGGCCATGGTCACGAGGTCGGCGAGGAACGGGACCTGGACCGTCGCACCTTCGATCATCATGCCCGGATGCCAGCGGAATTCCTCGCGTTGGTCGAGGAAGACGGCGTCGACGTCGGGCAGGGGGTCGGACAGGGCGGCCAGTCCCAGGCCGAAGGGTCCGATGCCGATGCCGACGATGTCGTGGATGTGTGACTCAGGTGTGTTCATGCTGCGCCTCCTTCGATGGTCGTGCTCTCCAGGTGTCGGCCGGCGAGGATCCCGTGGCCGGTGGCGCGGACGAGGTCGAGCACGGCGGTGATGTCTGCGACCGTGGTGTCGGGGTTGAGCAGGGTGAGTTTGAGCCAGGGGGTGCCGTCGATGGTGGTGCGGGCGATCGCTGCGCGCCCGGAGCGGAAGAGGACGCGGCGGATCATCGGCACCAGCTCATCGGCGGTGGCAGAATCGGCGGTCGCGGGGGCGAACCGGAACAGGACCGTGCTCAGGTCGGTTGCTCCCAGCACCTCGAAGTCCGGCTGTGCGTCGAGGAGTTCTCGGACCTCGGCGGCCAGATCGCACACGTCATCGACCATCGAACCGATCTCTGCGGCACCGCGGGCGCGCAGAGTCGTCCAGAGTTTGAGGGCGTCGAAGCGTCGGGTGGTCTGCAGGGATTTGTCGACCTGGTTCGGTTCGGCATCGGCGCCCTGGGCCTCGGCGGCCGGGTTGAGATAGTCGTTGTGATGAAGCGTCGGGTCGAACAGGGCGAGGTCGCGCACCAGCAGTGCGCTTGAGGACACCGGTTGGAAGAAGGTCTTGTGGAAGTCGATGGTCACCGAGGTGGCGCGACCGATTCCCTGCAGCAGGTGCTTGCGTCGTGGTGCCCACAGCAGTCCCCCGCCGTATGCGGCGTCGACGTGCATCCACACATTCGCGTTCTCGCAGATCCCGGCGATGGCGTCGAGTGGGTCGATGACGCCGAGGTCGGTGGTTCCGGCCGTGGCGGCGACGGCCATGACGATGCCGCCGGTGTCGTCGATGTCGCGCATCAGCTCGGTCAGAGCCTCGGCGTCCATGCGTCCGGCGGCGTCGGTGTCCACGGTCACGACAGCTTCGGCGTCGAGGCCGAGGATGTGTGCGGCCCGCGATATCGAGAAGTGAGTCTGGGAGGTCGTGAGTATCCGCAGCCGAGACATGATCTCGCGGCGTGATGGCTCCTCGCGGCCGGGCTGGACGCTGCCGAGCGCCTGTGTCTGCTGTGCGCGCTGTGCCTGCTGTGCGCGCAGAACGTTCTCGCGGGCCAGCAACAGTGCCTGCAGGTTCGACTGGGTGCCGCCCGAGGTGAAGATTCCGTCACCGCCGGAGAATCCGACGTGCCGGCAGGCCCACTGCACCAGGCGGCGCTCCATGAGTGTGGCGACTTCGGACTGGTCGTAGGTGTCGACGGAGGTGTTGATCGCAGCCAGCATTGCCTCGGCCGCGACGGCTGGCACGGCGACAGGGCAGTTGAGGTGGGCGACGTAGCTGGGGTGATGGAACCAGACGGCGTTGCGGGCGTAGAGGTCATCGGCCTCGCGCAGGGCTGCGATGTTTCCGATCCCCTGTCCGTCGAGGTCGAAGTCTGCGACCTCGGATTCCAGGCTGGTGCGGTCATTCGCCGAGGTGGGCGCGTCGACACTCGCGAAACGCTGGGCGAGTGCATCGACGACCTCGTGCATGAGCTCGGCGTAGGCATCGGCGCTGTGCGACCCCAGCAGGGCGTCCTCAGTGCGCAGCGAAGTGTTCGGCAGAGGAGCTGCATCGGGCAGCAATGGTGCATCGCTCGGTGGGGCATCGGGCTGCGAGCGCGCCTCGCTCGGCGCGGTTGCCTCGGTCAGTGGAATCGGAGTGTCAGAGAGCAGTGAAGTCATAGCGGTACGGTTGCCTCCTTCGGTTCAGGGTCCGGTAAGGCCGGACTACATTAGGGAAACCTACCCTAAGTAAAGCGAGAAGCAAGGCAAGTGGTACTGCCGAATATCACTACACAAGTGACCTCAGCCCGGCGCAAGGAGTGTCTTCGTCAATCCTCGCGCGGCCAAGCCCGCGATCGACGACAGGTGTATACGGCCCAAAAAATCGCACGTGGCCTTCATCACATCCGGGCGATTCGTCTGACATCTTGAGACAGCGAAAACGGCCGTAGTCCCTGCCTAGGAGGCAGGAGCTACGGCCGTCGGCAATCGTGGGACAACCAGATTCCAGTCGCGATGTGCTGTCAGAGAAAGGTCTCCGAAGACCCTTATTTGACGACGTAGTTCGGGGCTTCGACGGTCATCTGAATGTCGTGCGGGTGGCTCTCCTTGAGGCCCGCTGTGGTCAGGCGAACGAACTTGCCCTTGGCCTTGAGGTCGTCGATGGTGGGAGCGCCGACATAGAACATCGACTGACGCAGACCACCGGTGAGCTGATGCGCGACCTGCTTGAGAGGTCCTCGGTAGGCGACACGGCCTTCGATGCCTTCGGGGATGAGGTCGGTGTCGGTGTCGATATCGTCCTGGAAGTAGCGGTCCTTGGAGTAGGACTTGCCCTGACGTGGAGCCATGGCGCCCAGTGATCCCATGCCGCGGTAGGCCTTGTACTGCTTACCGTTGATGAAGATGAGTTCGCCCGGCGATTCGCTGCAGCCGGCCAGCAGGGAGCCGAGCATCACGGTGTCGGCACCGGCGACCATGGCCTTGGCGATGTCACCCGAGTACTGCAGCCCACCATCGGCGATGACCGGCACACCGGCCGCGCGAGCCGCCTGAGCGGCGAGGTAGACGGCCGTGACCTGGGGGACGCCGACGCCTGCGACCACACGAGTGGTGCAGATCGAACCCGGTCCGACACCGACTTTGATGGCATCGGCTCCGGCATCGATGAGGGCCTGTGCGCCCTCCTTCGTGGCAACGTTTCCGCCGATGATCTGGACCTTGTCGAACGTCGGATCAGCCTTGATCTTCTTGATCATGTCGGTCACGCCGCGAGCATGTCCGTTGGCGGTGTCGACGACGAGAACGTCGACGCCAGCCTCGGCGAGAAGTGTCGCGCGTTCATAGGCATCGCCGTGGAATCCGACGGCCGCACCCACACGCAGACGCCCCTCGTCGTCCTTCGTGGCCAGCGGGTATTCCTCGGTCTTGACGAAGTCCTTGACAGTGATGAGGCCCTTGATGACGTTGTGCTCATCGACAAGGGGCAGCTTCTCGACCTTGTGCTCGGCCAGCAGCTCGAAGGCCTTCTCTGCAGAGACGCCGTCCGGGGCTGTGATCAACGGCATCCGGGTCATGGTCTCGGCCACGGTGCGGGTCGGGAATTCGCTGCGGGTGACGAAACGCAGGTCGCGGTTGGTCACGATGCCCAGCAGCACATTGTTCTCATCGACGACGGGCAGTCCGGAGATCCGGTACTTGCCGCAGATCTCGTCGAGTTCTTCCAGCGTCTTCTCGGGGGTGATCGTCAGCGGATCGTTGATCATCCCAGATTCGGAGCGCTTGACGTAGTCGACCTGCGCCGCCTGATCTTCCATCGACAGGTTGCGGTGGATGATGCCCAGTCCGCCGATACGGGCCATGGCGATGGCCATCCGCGATTCGGTCACGGTGTCCATGGCGGCCGAGACCAGGGGGATGTTGAGCTCGATCTCTCTGGTCAGACGTGTGGTAGTGGTGGCGTCAGAGGGGATGACATCGGTGTCACCGGGCAGGAGAAGGACATCGTCATACGTGAGCCCCGTCAACGAGAACGGATCGTTTGCGGCCTGTGTTTCCTGCTCGGGAATCCCCATGGGTACAGCCTTTCGACGCGGTGAGTACGGTGGCTCAATGCTATCGAAGACATACATCGCTTATCCAGCGTTTCAAATACCGAGCACTGTGAGACTGCCGACACCGGCACTCAGGAAAGTTCGCCGAGGCGGTCCATCCGCCGCTGCATCGGTTAGCTGGACGTTTTGGTCTGGTTCAGCGCAGAAAAATCAGTCCACAACGACCACCTAGCGCTCCTGCCGAGGCGGTTGCGCGGTCCCGATGGTTGCGTCGCCTCGCCCTCAGCGACCTTCGCCGACCGAGCGCGCCAGGTCGAGTGTCGAGGCTTCCGAGTCATCGAGATGGATGCGCAGCAGGCCTTCGGCTCCGTGTCGGTCCCCCGAGCGCATCTTCTCGAGGATGTCGCGGTGCGGGTTGGCCCAGTGGGAGTGGTATTTGCCTGGTTCCTGCGAGCGGGCGAATGTTGTTGAGAGGCGGGCCATGAGGTTGACGTAGAACTCGTCGAGCATAGGGGAGCCGAGCAGGCCGACGATGGCCTGGTGGAATGAAGCGGAGTGTTCCTGCGCGTCGGACCAGCTCTCATTGTTCGGAGCGTTCTCGGCCTTGACGACGGATGCTTCGACACGGTTCATCGCCTCGTCGGTGGCGTCTTGTGATTCTTGGACGGCGCGGATTTCGAAGACGCGTCGGGCCTGGTAGAGGTCTTTGAGTTCGTCGAGGTCGAAGGTGCGGACGAAGAAGCCGCGGTTCGTCTCCTGAGTCAGCAGTCCGGCGTGACGGAGCAGGCTCAGGGATTCGCGTGCGGTGTTGCGCGAGACGTTGAATTCCTTCGCCAGCGCACCATCCCGGACCGGGCTGCCGGCAGGGTATTCGCCGGTCGTGATTCGGGACCGGACCAGGGCGACGATCGCCTCTGAGGTACATCCGGGTGCGTGTGGACTCATATCACCAGGCTACCGTGTCCCCACCGCTCGTGGGCAAAGCCTGGGCGCAGCTCTCGACGATGATGCCGAGTCGAGACACAATATACGTCTGCAGCGGTCTACGGCGTCGGTCCCAGAGTGAGCCCCAGAGTGAGCCCGGATTCGAAGCGTCGCGGTCGCCGCGTCAGCGGATCCTCGAACCCGATCGACGCCGCCAGGAGCTGCAGCGGTGAGCTGAAATCGTAGGGGTCAGGAGAATTGTCGACGGGATAGACCGGGTCGCCGAGGATGGGCAGCCCGAGCGAGTTCATATGGACGCGCAGCTGGTGGGTCTTGCCCGTCAACGGTCGAAGTTCGTACTCGCCGACAGTCCCCGACTCGAACCCGACTTCGCGCTCGCGCAGCCGGTCGCGTTCACGCAGCAGGCTGATGTGACTGATTGCGTTGGGCTCGCCCTCGACTTCGAGAACCTGTCGGCCACCGCGAGGCTTGTACAGCCGCGATTCCTTGACGATGGGAAACTCCATGTCCTCGGGAGGCATCGGCGCCAGGGCACGATAGGTCTTATCGACCAACCGGTTTTGAAATAGGCTCTGATATCGGCCACGGGTCTCGGGGCGTTTCGACAGGATGAGCAGTCCGGCGGTGACACGGTCGAGACGGTGGATGGCCACGAGTTCGGGCTGGTTGAAATCCGTGCGAGCCCGGGTCACGACGCATTCGCGCACGAAGCGCCCGTTGGGAGTGCTCGCGAGGAAGTGCGGTTTGTCGATGACGAGCAGTTCCTCGTCTTCGAACACGAAGGAGATCTCGAACGGAATGCGCTCTTCCGGCGGCACCGGGCGGTGGAAGAAGTAGAAGCCACCGGGCTCCACGGGATCGTCCCAGGTCACCGGTACTCCGACGCCATTGCGCATGTCTCCTGTGGTCAACAGGCTGCGACGGGCTTCGGGGGGAGCATCGGGGAACTCTTCCCCCAGCCACTGACCGATCGTGTCCGGGACCGGCAGATGGTTCTTGTCGTGCGTCGACTTTCCGCCGGGAGCGCGCAGCGAGGTCGCCGAGATTCCTTCGCGAGGCGGAAGCGGACTGCGGGGCATCGAATCAGTCTAGCTGTCGACGCGTTGTCGCACATGACCCCGATGTCGAGCATGGCCTGCGAAGACGTTCGTGGCCAACGATTCAGCACACAGCCGCGCGTCTGCGAGAAATGCCGTGCGTATGCGAGCAATCAGGAGCGGACAGTTCTATGGTGGGAGACATGGACAACACCGAATTGACGGAAGAGTTCCTCCTCAACAAGGTCATCGCTCCAGTCGTTCTCGGCATGTTCGCCAACGACGAATGGGACGGCTACGGAATGAATCACGACCCGGCCGACTCACGAAAGTGGATCGTCAGGGTCGTCGCCAACTGGGAGTCCGTCGACATCTCCCTCGAATACTCCGAGGGCATCGATTCGGTCGACGACCTCCAGCTGAAGCTCATCACCGAACTCCAAGCCTTCATCGACCGCTCGGAGTTCGGGCAGCGCCGCGACGAGGACTGGGCGCCCGACGAACACAATGCTCCCCGCCCAAGTCTCAGACGCATGGTTCGCCCGGACTTCAACGGACCTCCGGAATGCGTGACGCGCCTGCTGAGGATCCGCTCGCGCACCCTCCGCCTCGACCGGCGCCGCTGCCGATCCGCCCACCGCCGGGGCTGAGCCGACACACCTCAGCAGCTGACCCGGCCCAACCGCTGACCAACTTCGATGGTTGACTCAGGTCGATGGCTGACTCAGGCACGTTCGACGAGGAAGTCGATGTCGACGTCGCTGGGCAGGGCACCGTATTCCCGGCCCCGATTGGGACCCAGCCGTGCCGACGCGAACCCGGCAGCCACCTCGGTGGGGGCGGATTCGAAGAGGATCGTGGCCTGCATGAGCAGTGCCATCTTCTCCACCAGCACTCGGCCACTGCGCTGGACGCCTGCGAGCCTGGCAGGATCTCCGCTGGTCACAGCTTCGAGTGAACTTTGGAGGGAACCGGCGAGCGCCTCAAAGGCAGCATCGAAGTCCGGATGGCGGCCAAGCCCGGTTTCGAGGAAGCCCAGGAAGGCCTTCGCCGTCCGCGGCTCACGACCCAGGGCGCGCAGCACGTCGAGGACGATGACGTTGCCGGAGCCTTCCCACACGGCCATCACCGGCTGTTCACGGTACCGGCGGGCCAGCGGGAAGGCTTCGGTATACCCGTTTCCGCCCAGGCATTCGAGCGCTTCGTAGGCGTGCTCGGGTCCGCGTTTGCAGATCCAGTACTTGCCGACGGCTGTGGCCAATCGCCGGAAATCGGCCGCCTCCACGCTGTCATCGTCGTGGACGGAGGCCAGGTGCATGGCGGTGAAGGTGGCCGCTTCGGCTTCGAGCTGCAGATCGGCGATGACGGCGCGCATCAGCGGCGCTTCGATCAGCGTCGCCCCGAACGCGGCCCGTCCTCGAGCGTGCCAGGCGGCTTCTGCCACGGACTGGCGCATGCCCGCGGTGGAGCCGAGGATGCAGTCGAGCCGAGTTTGGGACACCATCTCGATGATCGTGCGCACGCCCGTGCCCGGCTGACCCAGCAGCCACCCGGCGGTGGATTCGAATTCGATCTCGGAGGAGGCATTGGATCTGTTGCCCAGCTTGTCCTTGAGTCTCTGTATCCGCACCGTGTTGAGCTCGCCACCGGGCAGGATGCGCGGGACGATGAAGCAGCTCAGCCCCTCTTCGAGGTGGGCGAGGACGAGGAAGGCATCGGACTGCGGGGCTGAGCAGAACCATTTGTGTCCGGTGATGAGGTAGCGGTCGCCGTCCGGGACCGCGCGGGTGGTGTTCGCGCGTACGTCCGAGCCGCCCTGCTTCTCGGTCATCGCCATTCCGAAGGTGACCGCGCTCTTCTCAGCCGGGTCGATGCGCCTCGGGTCGTAGTCGTTCGCCGTGGCCTTCGGGACCCAGAAATCGGCCAAGGACGGGTCGGCCTGCAGAGACGGGATGACGGCATGGGTCATCGACACCGGACAGGCATGGCCGGGTTCGATCTGGGAGAAGAGCATGAATCTCGCGGCACGGTCCGCGCTCGCACCCGGACCGGGATGGCTCCAGGCGTGTGAGTGCGCGCCGCTGCGCAGTGCTTCGCCGATGATGCGGTGATAGGCGGGATGGAACTCGATCGCATCGATGCGGTTGCCCCACTCATCGTGGGTCTTCAGCTCCGGTCCGTGTTCGTTGGCCAAGCGCGCATCATTGATGAAGTCGGCACTGCCGACGAGTTCACCGATCCGCTCCAGCTCAGCCCTCGACGCATGGGGCGCGTATCTGCCCACGGCCTCGAGGAGTGCCGTGTTGAGGGTGAATTCGTTGATGTCTCGCCGAGGTGGCGCCTGGTTGAAGACATCGTGCGTGGCGGATGTGCTGGGCCGGGTCGTTGCTTCCGGTCGGGCTGCAGAGGGTGCGTGGGTCATTGTTCTCCTAGGGCGGTGCGCGCGAATGTGGACAGTGCGGTGATGAGTGATTCGACCTCGGAGGCGCCTGGAGGAGCCCGGTCTGGATCGAGAAGGTCAACGAGGTTCTCGGAGATGGATCCGACCACGGACCTGGCCACCACCTCGGCGGGGACATCGACGGTGTACCGGTGGGTCAAGCCTTCGGCGATCACGGCCACGTACCCGCGCCGCAGTGCTCGGCGCTCGATCTGCACTGTGTCGGGGACCTCCTCGAACAGGAGCGCGTGAGCGAGGGTGCGGCCGGCAACCGCGCGGCGGATGAAGACATCGACGACCGAGCTGACAACGTCCGCCGCATTCGTCGACGCTGCGACAGCCGCCTCGATCACGGCGAGTTCGTGGCCAGCGGCTCGAGCAAACACGATCCCCAGCAGCTCGTCGCGGTTGTCGTAGTAGGTGTAGATGAGGCCGGCGCTGCACTCGGCCTTGCGTGCAACAGCGGCAATGCTCGCCGAGGCGAACCCGCCCGAGGCGATGACATGGTGGGTTGCGCGTTCGACCCGGGCTCGCCGCTGTTCGGCCTTGGCACGAGTTCTGGGAGTTTCGCGATAGGCCACGGCACCCCTTCCCCAAAGAAATGAATCATGGTTCAATTGTTGAAAGTATGACACTCGTCACAAGGAGAAGCAATGAAGCTCGGTACTATGCTCGATTCCACCGTCCTACGCGACCCGGATCACGAAGCTCTGGTCTATGGGGATGAGAGGTACACCTATGCCGAACTTCGACACCACGCTCTCAAGGCGGCACGTGTGCTCGAGAACAACGGCATCGTGGCTGGTGACACCGTCGGAATCATGACGTTCAACGTACCCGGGTTCGTCTTCGCTGCCTTCGGCGCCTGGTATCTGGGAGCCATCGTCGTTCCGGTCAATCACAAGCTGCAGGCTCCTGAGGTCAAGTACACGATCGAGCACTCCGGTGCGAAGCTGGGAATCGTCAGCGCCGAGCTGGCCGAAACGGCGCGTGCGGGTGCCCCGGGCATCACCTGGTTGGAGACCGAATCCGCGGCGCCGGGCAGCTTCGACTCTGCGCTGGCGGCGGCCGAACCCGGCGAACCGGGTGATTTCACAGACGAACACGTGGCGCAGATCCTCTACACCTCGGGGACCACCAGCTCACCCAAGGGGTGCGTGCATTCGCACCGCAACATGTCCCAGGTCGCGACCCTGATCAACCTCAACATGGGTTATCGCAGCGACGACCGCTATCTCATCTGCATGCCGATCTGGCATTCGGCTCCGCTGAACATCAGCCTGCTCCCCACTATCCTCACCGGCGGCACGATCGTGCTCCAACGTGCGTTCCATCCGGTGGATTCGATGACGATCATCGCCGAGGAGAAGATCACCACCTTCTTCGGTCCGACCATCGCCTATGTTGCACCGGTGATGACGGCGAAGAAGCTCGGCCTCGACTTCGCAGACTATGACTTCTCCACCATCCGGCGTTGGAACTACGGCGGGTCCCCCATCGATCGGTCGACCGCGGCCATGCTCATCGACGCCTATGGGACCGATCAGTTCTTCAACCTGTTCGGCATGAGCGAAATGGGACCCACCGGCTGCATGCTCAGGCCGGAGGACCAGTTGCGCAAGGCCGGTTCGGTCGGCCGAACGGCGATGGTCGGCAATGCCATGCGTGTCGTCAAGGCCGACGGCACAGAGGCCGGCCCCGGAGACACGGGCGAAATCTGGTTCACTGGTGATACCCGCATGCGCGAATATCTCAACAACCCCGAGGCGACGAGGGCGGCCTTCGAAGGAGACTGGTACAAGACCGGAGATATCGCAACGCTTGACGAGGACGGCTACCTCTTCATCGTCGACCGCAGCAAGGACGTCATGATCGTCGGCGGAGAGAACGTCTACTCCCTCGAGGTGGAGGAGGCGATCATCGCCCACGAGCGGGTTGCCGATGTCGCAGTGGTGGCGAAGCCGGATGCCGAGTGGGGCGATCGAATCGTCGCATTCATCACCACCGCCGATGGTCAGCCATTCGACGTCGAGGAGCTGCGTGACTATCTGGCTGACAAGCTTGCCCGGTACAAGCTGCCGCGCGAGGTCATCATCACCGAAGAGCTCCCCCGCAACCCCTCGGGCAAACTGCTCAAGCACAAACTCCGCAGCGAGGTCGCCGCCGGATAGCGGCTGCCTCTGCCGAACGGGCGCGGTCACAGTATCGCCGGGCACGCGCCCGCGGCCTCTGGCCGGATCGTGGCTCCTGTGGTGCACTTGGTGCATGAGCTTCGACGCGCGCCACATCTCACAGACGATCCGCCGAGACCCCTCCGACATCGCGGTCTTCGCCGGAAATCCGGCCAACCTGCCGCAGTGGGCAGCCGGCCTGAGCGAAGGCATTCGCAATGACGCCGGACGGTGGATCACTGACTCGCCGATGGGTGAGGTCGAGGTCAGCTTCCGACCCGGCATCGAGGTCGGGATCCTCGACCACGACGTGATCTTCCCCGACGGCACCGCCGTGCACAATCCGCTGCGTATTCTCCACAACGATGATGTCAGCGAAGTCGTCTTCACCGTCTACCGCCTCCCGAACGTCAGCGATGAGGAATTCGCCCGCGACACCGCTGCCGTGCAGAAGGACCTTGAACGACTCCGTGATGTCCTCGAAGGCTGAGCGATCGGAGGCCTCCCAGCAGGCTGATTCCACCATGAGGTGGGGTCACAGGTTCATCAACGCCGCCATGCGCACCCTGTACTTCGGTCGCATCCGCGTCCTCGACCTCAGCGATGAGGACTCCGCAGGTAGCGCGAACCAGCGTCCGCGCCTCATCATCTCCAGTCACCGCAATGGTGCCATCGACGGCCATCAGGTGCTCGCCGCATTCCCGCGAGCGCAGTTCCTCGTCTCGATCCAGCTCATCCGCAGCTGGTTCCTCCGCCTCTTCATCGCCGGCATCCCCGTCGTCCGCCCCAAGGATGTCGAGCGCTACAACCTCGACCCAGCATCGGTGGCCAGCCCGGTCGAAGCCGGCACTGCACACCTTCGCCGAGGCGGTGACCTCGGCATCTTCCCCGAAGCCAGCAGCGAATGGGGCCACCGACCCCAACCCTACAAATCCGGTGCTGCCCGCATCGCCTGCACCCTGCTCGAGGAGGGCATCGATCTCGAGGTGATCCCGGTGGGCCTGTTCTATTCGACTCCTGACAGGTTCCGCTCCCGCGCCGAGGTGGTCCGCGGGAAGCCGATCATGATTCCTGATCGCAATGGCCAGGATCGATCCGTATGGGAGGCCGAGGTCGCCTCGGCGCTGGGATCGGCCCTCGACGAGGTTTCGGTGAACTGTCCCGACGAAGAGACCTTCGAGCGGATCCAGGCGAAGGCGCTCAAAGTCGCCCGCAGAACACCGGGTGCATCGGTCACGTTCGCGAAGGCGTTTCTGGACCTGCAGCGTGATACCTCCACAGCCGCGGCTGACGGGCCAGCCGCGGCTGACGGGCCAGCCGCGGCTGACGGGCCACCCGCCGCAGCGAGTCCTGCGATCACGGTCCTGCGCTGGGTCGGGCTCGCGCTCATGTGGCTCTTTGCTCCCGTGCTCGGAGCAGCAGCCTTTGCCGGATCGCGCGCGGACGGTCGCAATACTGTCACATTCTTCCGCCTCCTCGGCGGCTTCGCAGCAGTTATGGTCTGGGTACCGGTACTCATCGTTGCCGCGTTCTTCTGGCCTCTGGTCATCGGAATCGGCCTCGTCAGTGCGGTGGGCGGCTGGCTGCTTCTGGGCCTGCGTCGCGTCCGTCTGTGACCTGATCGACCACCGTCCACTGTCCCCTCGATATCAGCCCGCCCCACCTGAGACCCCTCTAGGAGCACTCGTGACCCTCACCCTCAGCTTCACCGATCCTCTCGCCACCGAACTGGCGACCAGCGGCGGTAAGGGCGCCAGCCTCGCGAAGTCCGCGCAGCATCTGCCCGTGCCTGGCGGCTTCATCGTCACCGCCGAGGCCTACACTCGGTTCGTCGCACCCCTGCAGTCGCGGATCAGCGAGCTCATGGACACAGACCACCCCGCCGAGGCGATCGGCGATCTCATCCGCAGCACCCCAGTCCCCGATGCGTGGCTGGTCGACTTCGAGGCGGCGGCCCAGGCTGCCGGCCTGAACGGTCAGGCCGTGGCGGTCCGCTCCTCGGGGACCATGGAGGATCTGCCCGGGGCGGCCTTCGCCGGACAGCACGACACCTACCTCGGGGTTCGCGGAACGAAATCCATCGCCGAGGCGGTGCGCGACTGCTATGCCTCCCTGTGGAATCCGCACGCCTTCCGTTACCGCCAACAGCTCGGCGTGGAACAGCTGGAGGCGAAGATGGCCGTCGTCGTCCAGCTCATGGTCGCAGTCGGAGCTGAGGAGGCTGCCGGGGTCGCGTTCTCCGTCGACCCAGTGCGCGGCAACACGGACGAAGTCCTCATCAATGCGGCGTTCGGACTGGGCGAGACCGTCGTCGGCGGGGAGGAACCCGTCGACGAATTCCGGATCGCCCGCGCCGACGGAACCCAGGTCGCGACCGAGATCGCGGACAAACCGAAGGCCCTCGTCATGCGTGAGCCTAAGGAAGCCGACGCGGTGAACGACGACGGGCGCGGCGATCACAACGGACGGGACGAACACGACGATGCGCGGACGAAGGAGGTCCACCTCGGCGAGGATCAGCGGACTCGTCCGGCACTGACTGCGGAGCAGGCCCGAGTGGTGGCCGAGCTCTCCGTCCGCGCGGAGGATCATTTCGGCTTCCCGCAGGACATCGAGTGGGCCTTCAGCGGTGACGACCTCTTCCTCCTGCAGTCGCGGCCGATCACTCGCGTCGCACCCCGCTGGACCCGCGACGAATCGGCCGAACGATTCCCCACTCCGGTCACGCCTCTGACCTGGGACCTCGTCGAGGCAGGATTCCACTACTCACTCAACCACAGCTTCGACCTCATGGGTCTGCCGCCGTTTGACGACAAGTGGTTCGTGATGCGTGACTTCTACATCTACGGCAACCAGACGGCCGTCGATCTCTACGCCGGGAGACTGCCGACGACGATGCTCTCCAGCGTGGAGACCATCACCGAATCGCTGCCGGAGATCGCCTCTCAGTTCGGGTGGGTGCAGGAACTTCCCGTGCGGTGGATGCGAGACCTCGACACGTACCTCATGGGCATCGGCAAGCTCTCCCACGAACCGCTGGAGGACAAATCGCTGGCCGAGGTGTGGGATCACGTGATCGCCATCAGCGACCTCGGCACGGAGTACTTCCGCCCCAACATCGCGATCTCCCTGACCCAGCAGACACTCTACGGTGCGCTCTCGCACATGCTCGAGATGGCAGTGGACAAAGAGACGGCGCGCCTCGTTTTCGAGCGACTGCTGGCATCGACGGAGACGAAGACCTCGCAGGTCAACGCCGAACTCTGGGAGCTCTCACGCATTGTGCGCAGCAATCCCGAACTGTTGTCGACGCTGCGCAGCCACACTGGCGAGGACGGGCTGGCGGTCCTCGGTGACTTCCCCGAGTTCTTCGACGAGTTCGCGACCTTCCTCGCCAAGCACGGCCACCGGGAACTCGACTTCGACGCCTACCATCCGACCTGGGTCGAGGCCCCGCACATCGTCCTCGATCAGGTCCGCCTGCTGGCCGATCGAGCTGCGAACGCCTCGGCAGACTCCGATCTGGAGCGCAAGGTCCTGCAGGCCGAGACCGAGCGGGCCGTGATCAATGCCGCCCCGGAGAAGCTGCGCTATCTGGTGCAGGAGGTCATCCGCCTGGCACGCTCGTACACGGCGCTCGATGACCTGGAGCACTACCAGACCACACGCCTGACGCTGCCGATGCGGCGGGCTCTGCGCGAGCTGGGTCAGCGACTCGTCGACCACGGTGTCCTCACCGATCCCATGGATGTCTACTTCATCAACTATGAGCCTCTCAACGCGGCGATCCGCGCTGCCGACGGGCAGCACTCCCCCGCCGGAGATTCCGCTGGCCCCAGCAACGGGCAGCGTTCCCCCGCCGAGGCTCTGGCCGACCTGACTGCGATCGCGGAGAAGAACAGGGCCGGGTACCAGGAAGCGGTCGAGCGGACCCCCGAATGGGAGCACGGTCGTGCCCCCGAGGTCGGTGATGACACGGACGGTGACTTCATCAAGGGAACTGCCGGCAGTCCCGGCGAGGTCACGGGCGAGGTCTTCGTCGTCCACAGTCCCGAGGACTTCTCGTCCTTCCCGGACGGGGCGATCCTCGTCGCCCGAACCACGAACCCGGCTTGGACGGCTCTGTTCTACCAGGCCAGCGGCGTCATCACGGAAAGCGGCGGTGCGCTCTCCCACGGGGCGGTCACAGCCCGTGAGCTGGGCCTGCCCGCAGTCATGGCCGTCCGCGATGCCACCAGCCGCTTCACCTCGGGACAGACGGTGAGCGTCAACGGCAGCAACGGCACGGTGACACCGAGCTGAGGCCCACCTCGGCGAGCTCCGTTCGCGAGTGCACGACCACCTCGGCGAGGGTCATAACCTATACCGCCTGGAGAGCGTCCACGGGGCTGATCGACGTGGCCGCCCGCGCCGGAGCACGGCTGGCGGCGAGCACAGCCAGAAGAGAGCCGGCGACGACGGAGATGATGACCCACCAGGGCACGGACGGAGCGAAGTATCCGGTCAGTGGGGACAGCAGAACCAGGGCACCGACCCACCCGAATGCGATGCCCAGGGGCACAGCGACCAGGCAGGCGGTCACGCTCAGCTGCATGCCCTCGGCGACGATCATGCGTCGGACCCGTCGCGGCGTCTGACCGAGGGCCATGAGCAGACCGATCTCCTGCGCGCGCTGCCGCACGGAGAGTGTGAGCGCGTTCGCGACTCCGATGACGGCGATGATGACGGAGAAGAGGACCATGCCGAGGAAGAACATCATCGTCTGGTCGATGATGGTCTTCAGCACATCCTCGAAGCCGCCCCACCCGTCGTCGCCGAGCGATTCAGCGTAGTCGAGAAGCTGGTCTCGAAATGTCGTCATGGCCGTGGCGAACATGACGATGAGAGTGATGCCGATGACGAGGCCGATCACCGTGCGCGCATTGCGAGTGGGGTGACGGGCGATCGTCGACGCAGCCAGACGCGCGGTTGCCGTACGGCCGAGCAGCAAGCCGGTGAGCGCCTGCAGCGGAGGAAGGATCCAGGGGTTGCCGACGATGACGCCCACGAAGGTCAGAGCTGCCCCGACGGCGACGAGGAGCACACCAAGGACACTCACCGTGTTCCCGCTGGCACCGACGACGCCGCTGATGAGAAGGGTGATCCCCATGGACAGCAGGATGAGTGCACCCGCCAGGGCCCCCATCGATGCACGGGCATCCTCGGGGCGACGTTCGACAGCCTGCGAGGTGGCCTCGATCGGCGAGATGCCGCTGATGCGTTGGGCACCCAGATACGCTGAGAACCAGGTCACGACGATGGTCGCGGCCCCTGGGAGGACCATCTTAGGACTGAGCAGATCCGGCTCCACGGTGATCTGTCCGCCGAGGTAGGCCGTCGTACCCTTCGCGAGTGCGGTGGAGACGAGGAACGCAGCGATGGCGCTGGGTATCGAAACGAGCAGGCCCTCCACCGAGGCGGCCCGGCGCAACCGTCGCGAGGAAGCTCCGATGAGACGCAGCAGTGCCAGTTGACGGCTGCGACCGGCGATGATGATGGAGAACGTATTGGCAATGACGATGCTTGAGACGAACAGCGCGATGACGAAGAAGACCAGTCCCACCGTTGTGAGCAGCCCCTGCGCCGTGTCTGACTCGGAGACGATCTTCGCCGAGGACATCCAGGCGGTGAGGATCTCGATGCCCTGCATGATGACGGTGCCGAAGAGCGCCGCGATGAAGACGACGAGGAAGCTGGGTGCGAACTGGCGCGGGTTGGTCCGGATCTCCCGCATCGGGTTCATCGGCGCCCTCCGGTCTCCGCGGCATACTGCGGGGACCGTACGGGATGCTGCGGGGTCCCGGCGGCTGCGTTCTCTGCGGCCTCGGCCTTCGCGTCGAGATCGAGCATCGTCTGTGCAATCACCTCGGCGCTGATCGAGTCGTTGAGCTCTGAGACGGGCGTGCCGTCGGCGATGAACACGACGCGGTCGGCATAGGCTGCCACGATCGGATCATGGGTCACGAGCACGATCGACTGTCCGAGCTCGCGCACGGCCTCGGACATAATGGCCATGACCTCACGCCCCGACCGGCCGTCGAGGTTGCCGGTCGGTTCGTCGGCGAAGAGGATGTCTGGCCTCGTGGCCAGGGCCCGGGCGATGGCGGTACGCTGCTGCTGTCCGCCCGAGATCTCACTGGGCCGATGCTTGAGTCGCCCGTCGAGGCCGAGCCGCTTGATGATGCTGGAGATCCAGGCGCGTTCATCGGCATTGGGCCTTCGATCATCGAGCTCGAAGGGCAGGACGATGTTCTCCCTGACGGTGAGGGTCGGCACGAGGTTGAATGCCTGGAACACGAAGCCGATCCGCCGCCGACGCAAGGCCGTGAGCTCGTCCTCGTGCAAGGCGGTGATCTCACGCTCACCGATGCGCACAGTGCCCGAGCTCGGCCGATCGAGTCCGGCGAGAATATGCATGAGCGTGGATTTGCCCGAACCTGAGGGTCCCATCACGGCCGTCAGTCGGGCAGGGGCGATATCGAGGGAGACCTGGTTGAGAGCCACCAGCGCTGCCCCGTCGGGATCAAAGATCTTCGAGACATTGCGAAGCTGAGCGATGGGCGTCGGTGAGGCGGTCGTCATACGGTCCCTACATTGGTGCGTCAAACTGTCTCATCCAGACTAGCGACCCACCACGGCAAGGAACATAGGATCTGACTGATCAGTAGGTGTGAGCCGCCTGTGCAATTCGCGTCGTTTGTGAGGCTGGATGTCGACCAGCAGGCCGAACAGGTCGCTGGCGGAGTGTCTGGCTGGCTGATGGTGAATACACGAGTGGCCCGGAACAGTGTTCCGGGCCACTTGTGTATCAGTTCAGCGCAGTCGCTGCGTGCCGATGCGAATCAGATGGGGACTCAGTCCTCTTCCTCTTCCTTCTTCTCGACGACCAGTGTCTCAGTGGTGAGAACCAGTGCGGCGATCGAAGCGGCGTTGCGCAGTGCCGAGCGTGTGACCTTGACCGGGTCGATGATTCCGGCGCCGATGAGGTCTCCGTAGGAATCGGTGGCGGCGTTGTATCCCTGGCCGGAAGCGAGCTCCTCGACCTTGGACACGACGACGTAGCCGTCCTGGCCGGCGTTCTCAGCGATCCAGCGCAGTGGCTGGACGACGCCGCGCTTGACGATGTCAGCACCAGTGGCTGCATCGCCGGTCAGGCTCAGGTCGTTTCCGGCCAGAACCTTCGCGGCGTGGATCAGAGCGGATCCACCGCCGGCGACGACGCCCTCTTCGATGGCTGCACGGGTAGCCGACACAGCGTCTTCGACACGGTGCTTGCGTTCCTTGAGCTCCACCTCGGTGGCGGCGCCGACCTTGATCACTGCGACACCGCCGGAGAGCTTAGCCAAGCGCTCCTGCAGCTTCTCGCGGTCCCAATCGGAGTCGGTGTTCTCGACCTCGCTGCGGATCTGGGCGACCCGACCGTTGACGTCCTCGTCGGACCCAGCACCATCGATGATGGTGGTGTTGTCCTTGGTGACGGTGATGGTGCGGGCGTTGCCGAGCTCTTCCAGGGTGACCTGGTCGAGCTTCATGCCCATGTCGGGCGTGACGACCTGGCCACCGGTGAGGACTGCGAGGTCCTCGAGGATCGCCTTGCGGCGGTCACCGAATCCGGGAGCCTTGACCGCGGCAACGTTGATGATGCCGCGCAGCTTGTTGACGACCAGCGTCGACAGAGCTTCGCCTTCGATGTCCTCGGCCACGATGAACAGAGGCTTTCCGGCCTGCTGCACCTTCTCCAGCACAGGGAGGAGCTCCTGGATGTTGGAGATCTTGCCCTGGTTGATGAGGATGAGCGCGTCGGAGAGCACAGCTTCCTGGCGATCAGCATCGGTCACGAAGTGCGGCGAGAGGTATCCCTTGTCGAACTGCATTCCCTCGGTGATCTCGAGTTCCACAGATGCGGCCTGGGACTCGTCGATCGTGATGACGCCGTCCTTGCCCACCTTGTCGAAGGCATCGGCAATGAGCTTGCCGATCTCTTCGGACTGAGCGGACAGACCGGCGACGTGTGCGATCTCCGAGGAGTCGGCGACATCGCGGGCGATGGTTCCGAGTTCGGTGGAGACAGCCTCGACGGCGGCTTCGATTCCGCGCTTGAGGGCACCTGGTGCGGCGCCGGCGGCAACGTTGCGCAGTCCTTCGTTGACGAAGGCCTGTGCCAGGACCGTCGCGGTGGTGGTTCCGTCACCGGCGATGTCGTTGGTCTTGGTGGCAACTTCCTTGGCCAGCTGCACGCCGAGGTTTTCGTACGGGTCGTCGACCTCGACCTCACGAGCGATGGTCACACCATCGTTGGTGATCGTGGGTGCGCCCCACTTCTTGTCGAGCACGACGTTGCGGCCCTTGGGTCCCAAGGTCACCTTGACGGTGTCCGCGAGAGTGTTCACACCCTTTTCGAGTGCGCGACGAGCTTCGTCGTTGAATTCAAGATTCTTAGGCATTCGTCCTCCTGTCAGTGAAGTAGTTGTTCAGGGGATTCAGCCGATGACGGCGAGCACGTCACGAGCCGAGAGCACGAGGAACTCTTCTCCTGCGTACTTGACTTCGGTGCCGCCGAACTTGGAGTAGATGACCTTGTCGCCAATGGCCACGTCAACTGGGACGCGGTTTCCGTTGTCAGCAACGCGGCCTGGGCCCACTGCGACAACTTCGCCTTCCTGAGGCTTTTCCTTGGCGGTTTCGGGAATGACCAGACCACTGGCGGTAGTCTGCTCTGCTTCGACCTGACGGATGACAATCCGATCTTCGAGTGGCTTGATGGAGACCGACATATCGGGCCCTCTCCCTTCGCTGGGGTTCAATTCTTCTTTGAGTCAGACGGCGGCGTATGCCGTGATCCACTCGTCGTCGCGGGTGCCGAGCAGATCGACCGTCTCATAAAACTGGCACTCAATGAGTGCTAGTGCTAATTCGACTTTAGAACGCTCTTAGCACTCGGTCAACTCGAGTGCCAAGGATTGTCCACGCTCTGGGCGAAACCCCAGAAAAGGTGATCGAAGACGGTCCTGAGACGTCCCTGGAGACCGAACAGTCGGCAAGTCCTGGTCGACGATAGTGGGCGATTTCGACCACAAGTTACCGACAGTTGCCGACAGTTACCGACAGTTGCCGTGGAACAGCCGACAGTTGCCGTGGAGCAGCCGCTTCGCACCGATTCATCTCGCACACGTTGTCAGCAGAGAGCACTCGCGCGGCATCAGCGGTGAATGCACAAGTGCGGATCCGGGATATTCCCGGATCCGCACTTGGTGCTTGCTGCCTATCGCTTCAGCTCGTGTGCCTATAGCTTCAGACCAGCTTGCTTCAGATCAGCGGCTGCGCTCTGGATCAGGCGCAGGCCCACTGCCCCCAGCCGGCTTCAGCCTGCAGCTTCTTGGCGCGATCGAACTGCTCCTGTGGGCTGGCATCGATCGGGTTGCCGCTGCCGCCCATGGCCTGCCAGGTCTGCAGCTTGAACTGGAACAGACCGAAGTGGGCGTTGTTCGACTTGTTCACTGCGCGCGGGTTGAACTCCGACTCGCACTCAGCGACCTGATACCACTTGGATCCCGGTCCGCCGAGCATGTCCTTGATCTCCTGGGTGCTCATGTCGCCACCACCGGAGCCGCCGCCGGTGCTCTTGTCACCGTCGTCGGAGCCGCCCGAACCGCTGTCGGAGCCGCCGTCGCCGGTCCCGGCGTCCGAACCGCTGCCGGAGTCTTCTGGCTCTTCAGCAGGGACTTCCTTCTTCTTGGTGCCCTCGATGACGACCTTGGCTTCAGGCTTGGAGAGGACCTTCTCGGCCTTCTTCTCCTTCTTCACCTCATCGCCGTTGACGGTCTTGACCTTGTAGGAGACCTGCTTCTGACCCGCCTTGCCTTCGTCTTCGACCTTGGTCTCGCCCTCGAAGAGGGAGTCCGACTTCTTGGTCTCAGTCTTAGGCTCGATGGCCTCCTTCGCCTTGACCGTGTCGTTCTTCACGCGGTTCAGGGTGAGGACCTGGCCGTCGGAGACCCTGGAGCTGAGAGGCACAGACATGAAGTCGTCCTTGTCGAGTTTCAGCTTAGTCTCAGCGAGGGCCTCCTTGGCGGTCTCTGCTGCGGCCGAGACCTTGTGGTCCTTGCCATCGGCGACGATTGTGAGATCCTTGGCGGTCGTCACATCGATGTCGTTGCCTTCATCTTTGAGTTTCTGATTCGGCTTGGTGTTGAGATCCGCGTTCTTCGCGTCCACACCGAGGTCGGCCAATGCCTGACCGACGGTGTTCGCATGCGTGGTCTCATCGCTCTTCTTGCCGTCGACGGACAGTGAGATTTCCTTCGCGGTGTTGACGGTGATCGTCATATCCCGCGAGATCTTCTTGTCTACGCCTGGCTTGATCTGGTCGCTCTTCTCGATGTCGAGGTCGCGGCTGTCGAGGACGTCCCCCACGGTTCCACCGAAGGTCCGAACTTCCTCGGACTGACCATTGACATCCAATGTCACTGGCTTGTTCATGGTGACCACGGCACCCGTGCCACCCACGAGTCCGGTAATCACGACCGCCTGTGCAGCAATTTGCACTTTGCGGTTCTTGAGAAAATCAATCACAAAAATATCCCTGGGGCAGAGGTCATCAACTCATCCACTGTAACCGATTCGTTACAAGATACGCAAAACATTACGAACATGTAACAGCGAGGGTCCCTGGGCTGGCGCTCTGACCAGGACTTCCCCGTGTTTCCGGGCTTGGTCACAATCGTGACATTTGCCCGCCGAGGTGGCTGATCGAGCGTCAATCCTGCCCTCGCCGAGGCGGCCGTTCAGTCCCAGCCTCGCCGAGGTGGTCGTTCAGTCCCAGCTTCCCAGTGCGGTCTCCGCGTTCTTCCACACTGCGGCGCAGAGGTCCTCTTCGCTCATCCCGCGCACCTCGGCGA
This sequence comes from Brevibacterium antiquum, assembly GCF_016107655.1. Classification (GTDB taxonomy): domain Bacteria; phylum Actinomycetota; class Actinomycetes; order Actinomycetales; family Brevibacteriaceae; genus Brevibacterium; species Brevibacterium antiquum. Next base: position 352,560 of record NZ_JABASX010000004.1, on the reverse strand, counting down.
GCTTGCGTGCCGTCACCGCAGCCAGATACGGACCGCCCGGCTTGCCGCGGTGCGGGTGCGGGGTGAGGAAAGGAGCGTCGGTCTCGGTCAGCAGCCGATCCAGCGGAGCCGCTGCCGCGGCACGTCGGAGCTCATCGGCGTTCTTGAACGTGAGGTTGCCGGCAAAGGACATGTAGTACCCGGCGTCTGCGCACTCGCGAGCCATCGCCTCGTCGCCGGAATAGCAGTGGAAGATCGTGACTTCGGGGGCACCTTCCTCACGGAGGATGCGCAGCACGTCGGCGTGGGCCTCACGGTCATGGATCTGCAGGGCCTTGCCCGTGCGTTTGGCCATCTCGATGTGAGCACGGAAGGCGCGCTGCTGTTCGGCGACACCGTCTTCACCGGTGCGGAAGTAGTCGAGGCCCGTCTCCCCCACCACACGCATACGGTCAGTGGAGGCCACGAGTGACTCAATCTCTGTGAGGGCATCGTCGAGCATGCCTCGTTCGGCCAGCCTCGGCGCCTCATTCGGGTGCAGAGCCACACCGCCGAGCATCCACTGACGGCCCTGCTGTGACTGCTGCGTGACCAGCTCGGTCGTCCACCGTGCTGCCGGCAGGTCACAGCCGATCTGCACGATGCGCTGGACTCCAGCAGATTGGGCGGTGTCGAAGAAGAAGTCGAGGCTCGGGAACTCTTCGTCCTCGTCGGGTCTGACCTCGGGCTCGGGTTCGCCGGCACCCAAGGGCAGTCGCACACCCGTGCAGATATCGAGATGCGTATGGGTATCGACGACGGGGTGGGCCAGCGGCTCAGGCACCGGAGGATAGGTTCCGGCGGCGCGAGAGGCCATTATTCGGTCTCCTCCACGAACTTGGGGAACACCGGGACCGGCTTCGGCAGTGGGATCCCCGGCTCCAGCGGGAAGTCGATCGCAGCGAAGGAACGAGGATCCACCTCGGCGCCGGCACCACTGTCAGTCGCAGTCGGGAGCACCTTCGCACCGGCTTGACCGACTCCGGCGGGCACGCCGAGGAGGTCGAGGATCTTGCCGGCGGAATCGGGCATGACCGGCTGGATGAGGATCGAGATGATGCGCACGACCTCGATCGTCACCCACAGCACGGTGGCCATGCGGTCGGCATCGGTCTTCTTCAGCTTCCAGGGTTCCTGGGCGGAGAAGTAGCGGTTGGCTTCGGAGAGCACCTTCCAGCAGGCCTCGACGTAGAGATGGAGGGCCTGGGTGTCGACGTGGCGGCGGGCGGTGTCGGGGACCGCGCGGGCCAATGCCAACAGCTTCTCGTCGTCTTCGGTGAGCTCACCGGGCTGCGGAACCTGGGCCTGGCAGTTCTTCGCGATCATCGACAGCGAGCGCTGGGCGAGATTGCCGTACTCGTTGGCGAGGTCGGAGTTCTTGCGGGTGATGATCGAGTCCTTCGTGTAGGACCCATCGTTGCCGTAGGAGAACTCGCGGAAGAGGAAGAAGCGCAGAGTGTCGAGGCCGAATGCGTCGACGAGGTCGATGGGGTCGACGACGTTTCCGACGGACTTCGACATCTTCTCACCGGCATTGAAGAGGAACCCGTGGGCGTGGACGCGCCCCGGCAGCTCGATGCCGGCACTCATGAGGAACGCGGGCCAGTAGACGCTGTGGAAGCGGATGATGTCCTTGCCGATGATGTGGACATCGGCGGGCCACCACTTCTTGAACGACTCCTCATCGTTCGGGTATCCGGCGGACGTGATGTAGTTCGTCAGCGCGTCGATCCACACGTACATCACGTGCTTCTCGTTGCCGGGCACGGGCACCCCCCAGTCGAATGTCGTGCGCGAGACGGAGAGGTCCTTCAGGCCAGAGGCGACGAAGGAGGCGACCTCATTGCGGCGCGAATCGGGGCCGATGAACTCCGGGTGGTCCTTGTACAGCTCGAGCAGCTTGTCCTGGTACTTGGACAGACGGAAGAAGTAGGACTCCTCTTCTGTCCAGGTGACCTCGGTGCGGGTCTCCGTGGACAGGCGAACACCGTCGACGACCTCGGTCTCGTCCTGTGCGTAGTATGCCTCGTCGCGGATCGAGTACCAGCCGGAGTAGGTGTCGAGGTAGATATCGCCGGCTTCTTCGAGCTTGCGCCAGATCGCCTTGCATGACTCGTAGTGGTCCTCGTCGGTGGTGCGGATGAACCGGTCGAATGTCGAACCCAGCGCGAGCTGTGTGTCGCGGAAGTTCTTCGCGTTGTCGTCGGCGAGCTCCTTGGGCGTGATCCCGAGCTTGTTCGCCGCCTGCAGCATCTTCAGACCATGCTCATCGGTGCCGGTTGAGAAGAACACATCGTGGTTGTCGAGGCGCTTGAAGCGCGCGATCGTATCGGCCGCAATGTACTCATATGCGTGCCCGATGTGGATGGCCCCATTGGGGTAAGCGATAGCTGTCGTCAAGTAATAACCCATAGGCCACTCAGTCTAAGGGACGCCAGCCCGCAGGCGCGCAAGGGTCCGCGGGACTCGTGGGTTGGGGCGCAGGTGAGCCCGGAGTGGCCGTGGGTGCGCAGGGGGCCGTGGGTGCGGAGGGCGGGGTGGGGTGCAGGGGTGCAGGAAGGTTGGGGTGCAGCGGGAAGGTTGGGGTGCAGCGAGCCGTCGATACGGAAACAGCTCAGGTTGCGGAACAGTACATAGGTTGCAACCCGTGTACTGCTCCGCAACGTGACTACTGCCGCTCGCTTACTCTGGTTCCCAGACAGGCGGGCAACCAATTGGTCAGGCAGGTGTTCAGACTACGAGCTTGTTGCAGCAAAACCCACGGAGCTCTGGCGCCTGGCCAAATAGCTTGTTGGCGAAGGTGCCGAGGCTGAGAATCTCATTGAACTTGAACCGAACTACTTTGTACCCCATCGCCAACAGCCGATTATGTTGGTGACTTTCCTTGTTCATTCGGTCGAATCCGGCATCTACGTACTTCTGGGTCCCGTCGACGTAGAGCACCACCTTCGTCGCCCTGTGGAGGAAATCCAAGCGGGTCAGCAATCGTTGGACGTCGAAGATGTCGACCTGCTGACTGAAGTCTCGCAGGCCCAGTTGGTGCAGGTTCAGTGAAGCACGGCTTTCCGCGTAGCTTTCGGAAAAGGGACTGATCGCTGAAGTGAGCGTTAGCGCCTGGATCTTCCCCGTCGCCAACCGCCCTATTACTGGCGCGAACAGTTCATCCACAGCATCCGGCACTCGAGTCACTGCATCTCGCGGATATCCGAAGCTGAAGATTGATTCTTCGTCGGAGCCGAACATATGCTCTCGAAGGACCTGCTCGAGTGCGACGAATCCGGAGGCTGGCCCCAGTATCCGGGCCAGGTCCACCGCCGTTCGTGCAATTGTCGTCGCTGTCAAACCGTCGACGATCTGTCTATCTGCAGCCACTAGAGTCCGTCGCGATCGAATCAGCTCGCGACTGCTTGAATTAGCTTTCGGGTGGCTCACTGTCACCGGGCCGTCGGTCACGTCGAACAGTTTGATCTTGTGTAGCCTGGCTGCCGAGACTCCCCAGATCACGTCATCGTTGCGATAGTGCGGATAGTGAAGAGTTCTCAAACGAGCAAGGTGGTCAAGATAACGATGACGATGCGATTTCTCCTTGTACAGGCCCCGCTCGTGGTAACGCATCCACTCTCTGTCGGTTCCGAACACTGCTATCGCCGAGTGCTTCGGATCCCTACACTGCCTGACAACCGAGTACACTCCTCGACAGATCTTCACCAGGCAGCAATTCTTCGCGCGTCTGATCAGGGTCGTGTTGACACCAGCGGCCGCGAGATCGTCGTAGCAAACAATGTTATACATGTCCGCATCATGTGCTCCGCACCATTGCGATGGCGAGCCTCAGGCAACACCCTGTGCACAGGGGGCCGGCGTCCCCAGGCTGAATACGCCTAAGTCGACGGGTTGTCCCCAGGATTCGAACTCAAGTCAATCGCACCTCGCCGGGAGTCTGCACGGATGACGCATCAGGTTGCGGAACAGTACATAGGTTGCAACCCGTGTACTGTTCCGCAACCTGAGGAGCGGCAGGTGTGCTCCGGCGCGAGAATCCGCGAGCACCTCACTCCCGGTGCAGCCAGGCCTCGTAGATCTCACGTTTGGACAGTCCGAACTGCTTCGCGACCTGCCCCGCGGCATCCTTCGCGCGCACTCCGGACTCCACGAGTTCTCCGACGGCCTCAAGGTGATCCTCCGGTGCCGTCTCGACCGCGGTGGCTCCGGCAAGTACGAGGGTCAATTCCCCGCGCAGTCCCTCGGCTGCGAGTTCGCGCAGCGAGGACACGGTACCGCGCAGGGTCTCCTCGTAGGTCTTCGTCAGTTCGCGGCTGATGCTCATCGGCCGATCTGGCCCGATAACCGTGAGGAAGTCACCCATCGTGTCGGCGATACGATGGGGGCTTTCGAAGAAGACCATGGTCCGCTTCTCACCGCGCAGCTCCTCGAGGAGGTTCTTGCGTGCCCCCGATTTGCGCGGCAGGAAGCCTTCGAAGCTGAACCGGTCGCTGGGCAGCCCGGATACTGCCAGCGCCATGAGCACGGCTGACGGTCCGGGTGTGGAGGTGATCGGAAGCCCAGCCTCCGCGCATGCCTTGACGACGCGGTACCCGGGATCCGAAACGGCCGGCATACCCGCGTCGCTGAGCAGGACGACGGTCTGGCCGGAGCGGATGAGCTCGACCAGCTCGGGCGCCCGAGACTGCTCGTTGTGGTCGAAGACGCTGATGACTCGTTTAGTGTGTGTGAGTTCCAGACGCTGCGTCAGGGACAGAAAACGGCGAGTGTCCTCGGCTGCGATGACATCGGCGCCGGCGATGGCGCGTTGCATGCGCCCGCTCGCATCGCCGAGGTTGCCGATAGGAGTCCCGACCAGGACGAGTTTGCCGCCGGCTGAGGCTGGGTCAGAACCCGTTGGGACGATGTCATCCTGCACCTCGTCCACGTCGTCCTGCCAAACCGGGGAGGATTCCGCATCATCGGCAGCGTGGTCATCGGCAGCGTGGTCATCGGCAGTGAGGTCATCGGCGGCGTGATCATGGGTAGCGTCGGCGTCCGGGCTTCCGGACATCAACCGGCCGACCCCGCACCGACCATGGCGACTCCGAAGACGAGAACCATGATTCCGACGTAGCCGACCCAGAACAGCACCCACAATGCCGTGCCGACGTAGCCGACCCACAGCGCGGCCACGGCCATACCGTCTCCGCGTTCGCCTGACTGCCGAATCTGCTTGCGGGCGATATGGCCCATGATGATTCCGGCGATGCCAGCGATGAAGATGCTGCTCATCACTCCGAAGATCGAGGCGACGAGGGCAATGATCGCCAGAGTGTTCGTGGGCGGAAGCGGCTGATAGGCGTAGGCCACCCCGGGTGCCCCACCGGTGTACTGGGCGTTGGGGTTATACGCGGCGTTGGGGTTATAGCTTGCAGCGCCGTAGTTGGCATTCGCATCGGTGTAACCGCTGCCCGCTGCGGGGCCTGACTGCGGCTGCTGGTAGTACATGTCTGGATTGTTCCAGTTGTTCTGACTGCTCATGGCGCGATCTCCTTGCGTATGCCTACAACGGTACCGAGTCGTTCTCTGGGACAAAAGGTGAGGTTGTTACAGATGCGTCTCAGTTCAGTCAATAGGTCGCTTCTTCAGCAGCAACGCCCGCCATAATTGCCAGCACCATGACCCCGATGTAGAGGCCCCAGAAGATCAGCCAGAATCCAGTCCCGAGGTAGCCTGCCCAGAGTGCGGTCAGCGCCATCGCGTCTCCGCGTTCGCCCCGCTGACGTATCTGTCTGCGAGCGATGTGGCCCATGACGATCCCGGCGATGCCGGCAGGGACAAATGATGCCATGGCCCCTGCAAGTGACAGCACCATGGCGATGATCGCCACGGTGTTGGTCGGCGCGATCGGCTGGTAGATGTAGGTGACGGGGCCCGCGAACCCCGGGTTGGGCCCGAACCCCGGGTTGGGCCCGAACCCCGGGTTGGGCCCGAACCCCGGGTTGGGCCCGAACCCCGGGTTGGGCCCGAACCCCGGGTTGGGCCCGAACCCCGGGTTGGGCCCGTATGCGGCTGACTGTGAGTAGACGGAATAGCCTGGGTAGCCACCGTTTGCCGAATGACCCGAAGCTTCTTTGCTGCCGCTGGCGGACAGTTGCCGAGTGTGCATATCTGGTTCGCTCCTGTTGCTGTGGCTGCTCACGGGATGATCCCTGCTGAAGGGATGCTCCCCTTGCGTCTGACTACAACGCTATCGAGCCGCACAGTTCCGACGGGGCCGAACCTGTTGCAATCCTGCACCACCGGTGTCAGGGCAGAAAATGGATTCTCATGAGCTGTGCCTCCCAAAGACGGTTTCCCAGCACCTGGTTCACCCGACGACGGTCCTGACGATCCCTCAGTAGCTCATCCCGGCAGCGAGGAATCCAAGACCCAGAACGCCGATGAAGATGACGATCATCAGCAGAGCGAAGCCGATGCCGATGTAGCCCATGACCAGCCCTGCGGTGGCCTGGCCTCGGCCGTCTTCGCCGCTTCTCTTGATCTGGCCGCGAGACACGTGACCGAAGATGACGGCGAGGATCGGGGCGATCCACAGGAACATCGCCACGATTGAGAACAGTATGCCGATGACAGGGACCAGGGCGAGGATGCTGCAGACCAAGCCGCCGCCGAGCCCGATGATGCCCATCCACATCGCCCAGCCCGACAGGGTGTTCACTGCTGGCCGCACCATCATCGGTGCCCCGTAGGTCATCGGCTGGCTGTATCCCGCCGGCTGGCTATATCCCGCCGGCTGGCTGTACCCGTACGCGCCCGGCTGGCTGTAGCCATACGTGCCCGGCTGGATGTAGACCGCTGGGCCGGACTGGGTCTGCTGATACGGGTTCGAGTACGGGTTCGGGTTCGAGTACTGGCCTTGGTCCTGGTACTGGCCTGAGCCGTACCCTGGCTGCGGCTGTGACGCGCCGTACCCATTGTTGAACTGTTGGGATCCGACCTGTGGTGGATCGCTCGGGCGATAGTTCGGGTTGTATGACACGCTCTTCACCGTTTCATTCGTTTGCCGCCTGTTGAGGACTACCTTAGTCGTCCTGAGGGTCCGAAGGACAATACGCCGACGTCCCCCAACCCGCCGCTCGCGCCGATCTCCCGCCGCACATGAACGACTCACCCTGAGGACCAGATGGGAAGAAGCGTCTCCTCGGACCTTAAACTTGACGATAATGACTCAACCCGAAGATCCCCAGGCGCCGAGGTGGTCCACAGACCCCGCGGATGAGTCCACCGACCCCACACGCTCCCAAACCGACTCCCCCTCATCCGCAGCGACTTCAGTAGCCGACTCCCCCTCGTCTGCAACGGCTTCGGCTGCCACCAAGCTCATCGCCCGGGAACGTCGTGCTGACCGGCGCGAATCGATCCGCGCCAATGCCGCTGCCATTCGCAGGCGCACATTCAGCGCCGGAATGTGGGCGACTCGCGCACCGATCTGGATGTGGCCGGCCCTGCTGATCATCACAGCTATCGGCGGTGTCCTCCGGCTCTTCAATCTCGACTTCCCTCGCCGTCTGATCTTCGACGAAACCTATTACGTCAAGGACGCCTACTCAGTCTTCAAGTTCGGCTACGAGCGCTCCTGGCCGGAGAATGCCGATGACTCCTTCAACGCCGGCGACCCGAGCGTCATCGAGTCCACTCCCGAATATGTCGTCCACCCGCCGCTGGGCAAATGGATCATCGGTGCCGGCATCCACCTCTTCGGCGCCGACGACTCCTTCGGATGGCGGTTCTCCGTCGCCATCGTCGGCACCCTGTCGATCTTCCTCATGGGCTTCATCGCGTGGAAGCTCTTCCGCTCCGCGTTCTTCGCCTGTGTGGCCGCTGGCCTGCTCTCGATCGATGGTGAGCACTTCGTGCATTCGCGCACGAGTCTGCTCGACATCATCCTCATGGCCTTCATCCTCCTTGCCTTCGCCTTCATCGTTCTCGACCGAGAGTTCGTCACGAAGCGCCTCGCCCGTTTCACAGCGTCGGTCGCTCCCTCGGCAGGCTCGGGCACACCGTCGGCAGGCTCGGCCACACCGTCGGCAGACTCGACATCGGGCCCGGAAGCAGAGCGATCTCGCGACCGTCACCCATCGCGAAGCAAGGATCTAATCAATTTCGGACCCCGCCTCGGCGTGCGTCCCTGGCTCATCGCCGCAGGCATCAGCCTGGGTCTGGCGATGGGAGTGAAGTGGTCGGGGCTCTATGCCGTTGCCGCATTCGGGATCCTCGTCGTCGCCTGGGACGTGCATTCGCGCCACCGCGCCGGGACCGTCCACCCCTGGCTGGGCATGCTCATCCGCGACAGCATTCCTGCGTTCATCAAACTCGTGCCCGTGGCGCTGCTGACCTACATCATCACGTGGTCCGGCTGGATCCGATCCGATGATGCCTGGGACCGGCAATGGGCGTTCGAGAACGGCGGCTGGTGGAGTGCACTGCCGGACTGGCTGCTGTGGCTGCCGTCACTGGCCCATTACCACTACACGGCGTACTCGTTCCATGTCGGCCTCGACTCGGAACACCCCTATATGTCGAACCCGTGGGGGTGGATCGTCCAGTGGCGGCCGACCTCCTTCTACTACGAATCCCCTGACCAGGGAAGTATGGGCTGTGCCGTTGAGCACTGCTCTGCGGCGATCACCTCGGTCGGCAATCCGGTCATCTGGGGGCTGGCACCGATCGCCATCCTCGTCGCGCTGGTCGCTTGGATCATCCGCCGAGATGTTCGCGCCGGAGTCATCCTGGCCGGACTCGCCGCAACCTGGCTGCCCTGGTTCGCCTACCAGGAACGCACCATCTTCACCTTCTACACGATCGTCATGGTGCCCTTCGTCGTCCTCGCATTCACCTACTGCCTCACGCTCCTCTGGGGCCGAGCCCCCACCGCTGCGACTGCCGCCCCGACTGCGGCGGGCCACCCTGCAGGCTTCTTCGACTCCGCACCCACACCGCGAGGCCTCATGTTCGCCGGTCGCGGCACGCGAATCCCCTGGTCCCTGTTCGGCCGTCGGATGGCCGTGGGGCTCATCCTAGTGGCCGCGATCATGGCCTTCGCCTACTTCTGGCCGGTCTACACCGGCGAAGTCATCCCGTTCGAAGCCTGGAACAACCGCATGTGGAACGTCACCTGGCGCTGACCGTTCCCAGCCATTCCGACGTCACTTGGCGTTGACGTCTCAGCACCGCCTCGGACGAGAAACCCTGCCACATGGCACCTCGACACACACCCGCCACGAAGGCGTCGCCTCGGCGACATTGATCGTTCACCTGGGGGCCACATGGCGTCGTTAGCGTCGAATCATTGTGAACTACCAACTGACTCCGACTCCCCCAGCGCCCACCGATCGCGTGGCCACAGCGCCCGCTGACAATGAGAGCGCAGCACGGCCGCATCGGGCCGTGGCCATCATTCCCGCCCGGGGCGGCTCCAAGGGAATTCCGTTGAAGAACCTGCAGAAGGTCGCCGGGGTCTCGCTTCTGGCGCGCGCGATCAACGCAGCCAATTCAACGCCGAGCATCGACCGCGTGGTCGTCTCGACCGATCATGAGGGCATCGCCGCAGAGGCGATTCGCGCCGGCGCCGAGGTGTGCCATCGTCCCGCTGACATCGCCGGTGACACCGCGACCAGCGAATCGGCCCTGATCTACACGCTGGCCAACCTCGGCGAGGAATTCGACACCACGGTGTTCATGCAGTGCACCTCGCCGTTCATCGACTCGGCCTCGATCGACAACGCGATCGCCGCCGTGCGTGACGGGGACGCCGACGTCGTGTTCTCCGCCGTCGAGGACCACTCATTCCTGTGGCGCCTCGACGAAGGCGAATCGGCGGTCGCCGTCGGGCACGAGGCCAGTTTCAGGCCTCGACGCCAGGACCGGGCCAAGCACTACAACGAGACCGGCGCCTTCTACGTCATGCGCACCGACGGGCTCATCGAACATGGGCACCGCTTCTTCGGCCGCATCACGATCGAAGAGGTCCCGCCCGAGCACGCCCGCGAAATCGATGACATGTCCGACCTGTCACTCGTCCGCGCGATCGCCTCCACGCAGGAGACCGCGCAGGTCATCGACGTCGACGCCCTCGTCACCGACTTCGACGGAGTCCACACCGACGACGGCGCCTACGTCGACGAGGACGGCAACGAACAGGTCCGCGTCCATCGCGGCGACGGCATGGGAGTCTCACGCCTCGTCAGATCAGGGCTGCCTGTCATGATCCTGTCGAAGGAACGCAACCCAGTTGTCACTCGCAGGGCAGAGAAACTTCACGTGGATGTCACTCAAGGCGTCGACAATAAATCGAAGGTTCTGCAGTCGTGGATCGACGAACAGGGCCTCGACGCGACCCGAGTGGCCTACGTCGGAAACGACATCAACGACCTCGAAGCCTTCGACGTCGTCGGCTGGCCCATCGCAGTCGCGGACGCCCACCCCAAGGTGCTCGCAGCGGCTCGAATGGTCCTCGATCGGCCCGGCGGAAAGGGAGCGGTCCGCGAAGTCTGCGACCTCATTCCCGTGCCCGACCAGGCAACGCAGCAGCTGCCGACACGGGGTCTGACATCCGTACTGGACTCCGACTCACACACCAATGCTCACCGACCATCCATCCAGCAGCAACAGCCGTTGCTCACGAATCACGCAGAAGGTTTGCGTACCAATCGAAAGCAGGTTTCATGACTGATCAACTCGCCCCAGTGGCCATCGGCAACCACCTCGTCGGCCCGAATCAGCCCGTGTACATGATCGGCGAAATCGGCATCAACCACAACGGCGACGTCGAGATCGCGAAGCAGCTCATGGATGTCGCCGTCACCGCCGGTGCCCAGGCCGTGAAGTTCCAGAAGCGCAACCCCGATGTGGCTGTGCCCGAACACCAGAAATCGAAGATGCGCTCGACCCCGTGGGGCGAGATGACCTACCTCGACTACAAGTGGCGCGTCGAGTTCGGCCAGGAAGAATACGCCGAGATCGACCGCTACGCCAAGGAAGTCGGTCTGCAGTGGTTCGCCTCCCCCTGGGACACTGACTCCGTGGACTTCCTCGAGAACGAGTTCGACGCCGTGACATACAAGGTCGCTTCGGCCTCGCTGACGGATTTCGAACTCCTCCGTGCGATCGCTGCAACCGGTAAGCCCGTCCTGTGTTCCTCGGGCATGTCCGACTGGGCCACGCTCGATGCAGCCGTCGAGGTCTTCGACCCCGCCTTGCTCGTCCTCATGCACGCCACCTCGACCTACCCGCTGCCTCCCGAAGAGGTCAACCTCAAGGCCATCCCGGCAATGCGTGAGCGTTACGGTGTGCCTGTGGGCTACTCCGGCCACGAACTGGGCCTCGAGATCTCCTTCGCCGCCGCAGCACTGGGCGCCGTGACCATCGAACGCCACATCACCCTCGACTCCTCGATGTGGGGCTCGGACCAGTCAGCCTCGATGGAACCACGCGAGTTCACCTCACTCGTCAAGGGCGTGCGCGTTCTCGAAACCGCCTTCGGCGACGGCGAGAAGCGCGTCATGCCGGGCGAAGAGTCGAAGATCGATTCGCTGCGCAAAGTCAGCGTCTGATCTGACCTGATCGCGCTCTGATCTGATCAACTGACAACGGCCCCATCACCTCGCCGAGGTGGTGGGGCCGTTGTCGTGTTCCCTCACCGAGGCGGTGGAAGAAGTTCCTATCTGCCCTCGCCACGGTGTCGAACCGTTCTGGGTGGTTGTACCGTTCTTCAGCGCTTAAATGCGCGCTTGATCCTCCGTGCTCTCCACGTCAGCCCGTGCGCCGTCTTGTCGATGAGAGCCTTCGCTTCGGCGGTAGCTGTACGGTCGCAGACCGTCCTGAGCTGGGCATCGGATTCGTCGAGCCGCGACCGCAGTCTGGCTGCCTCCTCGGCGTGACGGTTCTTCTCCGCAGTCTGAGTGTCGAGTTTCGTGGTCTGGGCGTCAAGCTCCGCAGACTGTCGTTCGAGCAGAGTCTCTTTGTGCTTGAGCTGTGCACAGAGCTTCTCACGTTCCGCCTCGAGTGCCTTGCGCTGCGTGTCCGCGCTCTCGAGTCTCTGCTTGTGCTCGCGACGGGTCTTCGAGAGTTCTCGCGTCTGAGCGGCGCTGAACTCCTCAGCCTCGGCCACGGCAGCGAGGTGGAACTCCTCGGCTCGGATGTCGGAGTCTGTATGAGGATCCACGTCCGCGCACGGGCTCCCGATATCCGCAGCGAAGCGCCCAGCACCCGCACCGAGGTTTTCGGCATCTGTCCCCGGTCGCCCAGTACCCGACGCGGGCCGCAGTGCATCGCGGATGTCGGCATGATTCTCTGCAGTGGTGTCGAAGAGCTTCTGCCGCGTCGATGCGAGGTCGTCTTGCAGGTCATTGCCCTGCGCGTAGGCATGCTCGATCGTATCGACGATCCGCTGGGCCAACGCGTGTACCCGCCGCGCCGCGTCGCCACCGGGACCATCAGGCCCGGCACCGTCGCCGCTGACAGCGCCGCCGCTGACGCCGGTGCCATCACTGTCCGCTCTCGCACTGTCCTCCGCCATGCCTTCCGGCCCCACCGGCACGACGAATTCCGGGTGCCCGATGTCGTGTGCGAAGTAGCCCAGCTTGGCGTGTAGATCCAACGAGATCGGGATCGAGCCGACTCCGAAGGGGATCATCTGCGCATGCCCGCGACCGCCCAGCACATAGGGGATTCTGGAGAACAGATCGAAGCCGGTGAAGAACCCGACGTCGGAGCCATACAGCCTGATTTCCTTGACCTCGGGCACCTCGGCAACCAACTTCCTCGACACCTCGGCGTCATCGGGGTGGAAGGGAACGCTGAGGATGGTCCATTCCTTGGCCACAAGCAGGCGGGCTGCTTCGATCGTGGCTTGGTGGATCACCTCGGCGTCATAGCCGGCAGCCTGTTGGCGCGGATGAACGAGCATCTGGATCGCCAGGACCTTCTGGCTCGGATCGGGGCGTCTGCCGATCAGAGGTTCGTAGAGCAAACCGGCGATGGTCGTCGGGCAGGGTTGGAACCGGATCCGATCCCCACCGGCGCCCAGGAACCGGGACATCGTCTCGATACTGCCGGTGTTGCGCAGGCCGAAGAACACGGACTGGTCGAGGACCTGACTGACATGGGAGCGCATCAGTTCGTCGAATTGGGGCTGGCCGGGGAACCGGTTGTCGCCGAGCGCATAGATGATGAGCGGGACTTCGATGGCGGCGAGCGCCTCGGCGGAGATATTCCACTGCCAGCCCGAGAGCCGATTCGGGTTCGTGTCTTGGAGGAACAGTCCTCCACCGCCGATGACCACAGCATCGGCCCGCGCGTTGATCCGCTCGACCAGCGCGGTGTCCACCTCGCGTCGCAGGGCTGCCGCCGAGGTGAAATCGACCTCACCGACCGTCGAAGAATCCGACGCCCGGCCCGGCGCTCGGCCCGACACAACATGGGTGCCGACGGCATCGTCGCCAGCGCCCATCACCCGGAATGCGTCTCTGACCACGGGGAACAGGGCCTTGTCGCCATAGTTTCCCCAGGTCGGGATGTCGAAGTGGAACAGTTTCAGGTTCGGCATCACATCAGGCTATGAGTGGTCGACAACGTGGCTGTGGGCGGCAAGCGAACACCGGGTGAATTCGCGCTGTCTGAACCGTCAACCTCGGCGCAACCCACCGTTCGCTTAGGAATTCTACGATCAATCGAATGCAAACCACACAACCCGTCCGCACAGGAGAACACGTGCATGCACCAGCGCACGCGACAAACTCCATAACAGAAGAGCACCACCGCGAAAGGACCCAATGACAGTCCCAGTCGTCAGTGTCATCATCGCTGCGAAGAACGCCGAGGAGACGATCGGCGGGAGCCTGAAGAGCCTGGTCAACCAGCGCTTCACCCGTGACGAGCTGGAAGTCATCGTCGTCAACGACGGGTCCACCGATGACACCGCGGGAGTCATCGCCGAATTCGGCGACCGGCTCAACCTCGTGACCATCCACAACGCGGAGTCACGCGGGGTCTCCACAGCACGCAACACCGCGTTGGAAGCCTCCGCCGGTGCGACCATCACGTACCTCGACGGCGACGACTGGTACGCGCCGGGCCATCTGCGGTCCCTGACGGATTCGATCACCGGACTGGGCGTGGACTTCGTCAAGACCAACTACCTCATCGTCAACGGTTTCAACCGCAAACTCCGCAACGCCCCCTGCTTCACCCACAACACGGCACTCAACCCCCGCGACTTCATCCTCCCCCACGACGCCTCGACGATGGTCGACTTCCCCGAGTGCTGGACCGGCATCTACTCCCGGTCCATGGCGCAGCGGGGCCTGCTCGAGTTCAACCCGGCCCTGCGCACCTGCGAGGATCGCCCCTGGACCTGGCGCCACCACCTCGAGACCGACAGCTTCGCCGTCGTCGACACCGCCGGCCTGTGCTATCGCAAGGGCAGCGCCACCTCGTTGACGGCGATCTTCGACGAACGCCAGCTCGACTTCATCCCCGCCTTCCGCTCCGTGTTCGCGATGCTCGAGGAGAAGCCGGAGTTCCGTCGCTTCGAATGCAAGGCCGTCCGCAACTTCCTCTCCATCCTCTATTTCCAGATCCACAACCGCGGCTCCTCGATGAACCACGAGGTCAGGTCGAAGCTCAACGTGGGTGCAGTGAACACCTTGCAGGGCGTCGACAACGACATCATCGACCAGGCCCTGCACAACTACGGGGAGCACCGACTGCCCGTGATCGAGTCGATCGTCAGGAGGGCCCGCTGATGACCCAGATCATCCAGATCTCCACCCAGTACCAGCTCGCGAACATCGTTGCCCTGATCCGCGCCGGACACCTCGGTGAGGCGAAGGAGCGACGGATCCTCGTCATCGCCAACAACTCCTTCGCCCCCGAGCTGACGCCGACCGCCGATGACATGCCCGGCTCGGCCGGCCTGCTGACCCATTTCGATCTCATCATCGACTGGAACGCCACCATCTGGCCCAACCATCCGAAGGCCTTCGGCATCTCCGGCGAACGTGCCCCGCTCATGCAGCGCTCGCTGCGCTCGGGATGGGCGATTGCCGATGACGAGCCCATCGATCTCATCGTCGAGTCCCTGCCCGGTCATCCGGCAGGTGTCCTCACCCAGATCTTCACCACGGCGAGGATCTCAGTCCACTCCGATGGGCTGATGAGCTACGGCCCGATCCGCAATCCGCTGTCCCTGCCCCAGTACCAGCGGCTGTCGACGATCTACTACACGGATCTTCTGCCGGGCATCACCCCACGCCAGCTCGCCGAACACTCCCCCGATCGTGTGGTCCTGCCGGCCGCGGATCTGAAGTCGGTCATCGAGGACATGGCCGCCGAGGTGACTCCGGAGTTAGCAGCGGCGGATCTCGCCGATCCGATCCCCGACGCTGCCATCGTCCTCGGCCAGTACCTCGCTCAGATCGACCTCATCACCGCCGAGGAAGAGCTGGATCTGCACCTGCAGATGATCGATGAGGTCAAGGCTCGCGGACTCTCCACGGTCATCTTCAAACCCCACCCCACCTCGGCGCGGACGACGATCGAACCATTGCGCCAGCGCAGCCACGAACTCGGACTGGAATTCGTCCTCGCCGACGTTCCCCTGCTGGCCGAGATCGTCATCGCCACCACTCGACCGCAGCTCGTCGTTTCCTGCTATTCGACGGGACTCGCGACGGCTCGCGCCCTCTTCGGGACCGCCGCGGCCGCGATCGGCACCTCGATGATGCTGCAGGTCTTGGCCCCGTACCAGAACAGCAACCGGATCCCGCTGACGATCGTCGATGCCCTGCACTCGGGCGGATATTCCCTGAAGGACCTGGGCCCGCTCATCGACGCCGTCACCTACTGCATGCAGTCAGAGACCGCTTCCTACCTGCGGGACAACGCGATCGAGTTCCTCGAATCGGCCGTCGGCGGTGTGGACATGAAGTACTTCAAACGCAAGCGACTGTCGAAGCTGGACCTGCCCGGACAGCTGGAGGTTCCACCGCATCGCAAGGGGCTGAGCTCGGCCAAACGACGTCTGCGCAGTCAGGCGAAGCGCGCTCAGCACACCCTGAAGACCTACGGGATCTCCATCGACGCCCCGAAGCTCGTCCCGAAGGTGAAGTCGACACTGAACTCGAAGCTGAGTGTGAAGCTCAGATCGGAGCCGGACCGATGATGTCCAAGAAGGGTTCGACGAAGAAGGACCCCAAGAAGAAGGACCCGAAGAAGAAACAGAGCGAGAAGCAGTCGGATAAGCAGAAGTCAGCTGAGAACAAGTCAGACCCGAAGGAAGACGAGGTCACCATGACTATCACGCAGGATGCCCAAGCCCCCGCACAGAAGACGAAGAAGGCGAAGAAGATTCTGTTCGCTTCGATCGCCTTCGTCGAATCTCCTCTGCAGTTCCTCTCCGCACTCGAGGCCCACGACCCCGCTGAGGACCTGCTGATACGCGCCCGCGCCAACGCGAAGGGCATGACCTCGTTCCTCGACGCCTTCGACTCCGCATGGCTGCCGGAGAACATCACCCTCGAACGTGTCGGAGCCAAGCCCGGAATCCTGCGCAGACAGAACTTCGATCGCATCTACATCGGCGACGCCTGCTCCGGGCAGGTCCACAAGGCCCTCGCGCTGGCCTACCTGGAGCGTCGCATGCCCGAGGTCGTCATCCTCGATGACGGTCTGGCCACCTATTCGACCATCGACATCCTCACCGCCAGACGTGGGCCCCTTGTGCGTCCGCGGCAGAAGCTCAAGGCCTCCCGCGCGATCATGTCCGCACATGTCGCGGACCGTCTGCGCGGGCTGGCACCGGTCGGGAGACTGCGCTGGCACACCGCACTGCCGGTGTCGAAGGCCAGGCGCAAGGCCTTCCTCAAAACAGGTGCGGAGATCACCCGCCACAAGTTCGAGCACCTGCAGACCCTGCCCACCGGCGGCAGCCACCCGCGGGACAACCCTGTCATCGGTTCGGCCCTGGTCGCCGACGGGCTCATCCACGCAGATGCCTACCGTGCCTGGCTCGAGGGACTGATGGCCAACGGTCCGATCACCTACTACCCACACCGCCGCGAGACCGACGAGTTCCTCGCCGAGCTCAGCCGTGACGAGCGGGTGCGCATCAAGCATGTCGGTCTGCCGATCGAGCTGCGCCTGGTCAACCTGCCGCCGAACTCCACCATCCGCAGCCTGCCCAGCACCGCAGCGATCTCCCTTGCAACACTGAACCCGGACGTGACGATCTCCGTCACCGAGATTCCGGCAGAATGGTGGACCGGTGCCTCAGCCGATAGTCTGCGTAAGTCCCTCAACGCCCAATCGGTCAAGGCAGATGTCGATACCTGAACCACCATCGCGCTCAGACGCACCAATCCGACTCGTCTCCATCTCCGACAGCGAGTCCTACCTCAAATGGGCGACCCAGCTGCTGAGTTCCCTGCCCGGCATCGAGGCCCACGTCTACCTCATCGACAACCCGATCCTGCCCACCGATGAGCAGATCACCCATGCCATCGCCGGCACTGCCTGGGCCGGCCGCACCATACCCGTCGTGACCCGCACCGACCTGGCCCGCATCATCGCCGACCATCACGCCGACATCGTCCTCGGCGCCGCCACCGGCCCGATCGTCGCCCAGCTCTTCCTCACCGCGCACATGCACGAGCACCGCCCGGCACTGATCTCTGGCCTGCCCGGCATGGGGCTACCAGCCAGCACCAAAGGCATGAACTATCGCCGTCTGATGGATGCGTTCATCACCCATTCCTTCGCCGAGGTGGCCCAATACACCGAGGTCAGCGCGCTCACTCGGGTGCCCTGCGAGATCTACCTGGCCCGCCTGCCCATGCTGCGGTCGGCCGGAGTGCCCCAGCGTGCCGCCGCGGCTGCCGCCCCCATCACTGCTGCTGATTCCGAGCCTCTCTCGCACACTGAGATCCCTCAAACGCTGGTGTTCGCTCCGCAGGCCAAGGTGCCTGAGTCACTGGAAGATCGCGAGGCGATCATTCGCGCCCTCGCCGAGTTCGCCTCCCGTCACACCGACTCGAGCGCGGTCATCAAGATGCGCTCGAGGCCCGGTGAACACGAAACTCATCACGAACAGCACTCCTACGTCGACATCCTCAACTCCCTGCGCGCACAGGGTATGCCTGGGGCAGAGCGCATCGGACTCGGCTATGGCCCCCTCGATGAGTTCCTCGTGCCAGGTGCCGCTCTGGTCACCGTGTCATCGACGGCCGCTCTGGAGTCCTTCGACCGGGGCATTCCCACCCTGCTGATCTCCGACTTCGGCTACGACAGAGATCTGCTCAACGAAGCCTTTGCCGATTCCGGTGCCACCGGCACCCTCGCCGAGGTTGCGGCCGGGGCCATCGGATTTCCCACCTCGGCGTGGTTGGCTCAGAACTACTTCCATTCCGATGACGGAAGACTCCGTCACCATCTGGAGCTGCTGGCCACGCGTGCCCGAGCATGCCAGCTGCCCAACCGGCGCAGCGCCGTGTGGAAGCAGAAGCGTCTGCTCATCCGCGCCGAGCTGCGCACCTTGGCCCCGAGTCCAGTCGTCCGCGCCTACCGAAAACTGCGTGCGGTGCGCTGACGGGACCACCTCGCGCGGGGCTACCTGGCCACTGCGCGTCGATACGACGGCGGAGCTTCGAGACTCGGGTGCGTGCCCAGCGGTATGGGAGCTCCACCGTTGTATCGATGGCACCAGCGCGGCAGGCTTCAGGCACGATTCTGCAACTGAGTCTCCACACCGAGGATGATGGTATCGAGCCCGTATTCGTAGATCGCTTGGTGGCTGGTCACCGCTTGGTACTTCCCCCCCCCCCCCCCCCCCCCACACACACAGCTGACCCCACCCTGCTCGAGATGGGGTGGCTAGCCGACTACGGGATTGTGGCAGCCATCGCCTGGCCGTTGGTGATCACTGCCGTGTTCATGCCGCTGTCCGCTCGGGCCTACCCAGTGGGTGCTCTCCGGGCCACCTTCAGAAAGCTGCTCATGCGCGGCGCTCCACATGCCGGTCGCGACGATCTCACGCCCGAAATGGATGCCCTGGCCCGAGGTGATATCGTGCTGGATGACCCTCTCCCGTGGACGCGCGATCTCCATCGAGACGGTGAATTTCATGGTGACGGCCTCCGGGTTCCGCAGTCGTCGGCCCTGGAGTCGTCGGCCCTGCAGGACTTGATCATCGCCGGTCCTCATCGATCTGGCGCTTATGGAAGAGAACGAGATCCTCGATCAGGTCGGCGGGCAGCGGCTTGTCCAAGGTGAACTGAATCGCGTGCACAGTGGTCTTGTAATCTTCCAGTCGGTCATTGAACTCTTCGATCGCCCACGACGAGGGGAACAGGCTCATGTGCTTCTTCGAGGCAGTGAAGTACACCAATGCACGATCTTTGTACTTCAGGGTCGGCATGCGGTAGCTCATCGATTCTTCAACACTCGGCACGAGCTCGGTCACGAGCGCACGAATCCGCTGCAGCTCCGTTCGGAACGCCGGATCAACACCATCAAGATAGTCGTCGACGGTCATCGCCTTTTCGCTCATCACAATTTCCCTCAGTTCGCTGTCAGTCCCGCAAGCAACGATGTGTCGGTGAAATCAGCACGGGAGCCTCAGTCCCGGTCGTCGGGAACGGTGCTCGGTTCGTCCATCTCCACGACCACCTCGGCGGCCGGCGTTGTTTCCTTGAATACCCAGGTCCGGTAGGCGTAGAAGCGGAAGATCATGGCCAGGCCGACGCCGATGATGTTCGTCGAAATGTTGTAGGTCAGCTGGTCACGCATGTCGAGCAGGTACCAGGTCACGCCCAGTGGGATGACGGTGATGATCATTCCGGCCATGTTGACGGCAATGAACAGTGAGATGCCGCGCAGATTCGAACCGGTCGTCCGGTCCCCGTAGGTCCAGAGCCTGTTGCCCATCCATACGACGGCCATCGAGATGATGGTGGAGACGATCTTGGCCTTGATCGGGCTGCCCTCGAGCAGGGCGGGGATCGATCCCAGGCCGTAGGCGAGGACGTTGGAGAGTCCCACGTCGACGATATATCCCAAACCACCGACAGTGAGAAACTTGAACGCTTCCGCTGCGAGGCGCCGCACACGGTCCGACAATGACTCCTTCATTACAGTCACCGAGTCTAATCGGCCAGGTTTCGGACTCGCTGAATGCCCCCGATCGCGGCGTGCCCGGCGATCACGGGGTCTTCCCCGGGTCCGAAGCGTCCGTGGCTGCAGGTGCTCGCCGGACTGCCGGGCCTCGCCGAGTCCGCCACATCGCGAGGACGAACAGCAGTGCGGTGGTCACGGCGAGCGCCGGCCAGAACGTGTATCGGAAATGGTTCGACGGGACGATCGGAAAGTATCCGAACACATAGAACAGCGCCGAGGTGGACAGCATCGTGATCTCGGGCCAGAAGGTCCGTGGCCCGGCAGTCTTCACCGACGTCGAATGCCGGACTCGAGCGCGGTATGCGAAGACCAGGAGGAGACCTGCGAGAAGGGTCCAGAACCAGGGTTTGAACAGCATCGGGAACGTGTCGAGTGCGAAGTCCTCGACATAGGGCTTGACGATGTAGTCGGCCTTGACGCCCCCCTGCTTGAGACCGGCCTTAGCCGCGTCGAAGTGCCACTCGGCGGGCCAATACTCGAGGGCCGAAGAGAAGAAGTAGAAGGAGAATACG
This sequence comes from Brevibacterium antiquum, assembly GCF_016107655.1. Classification (GTDB taxonomy): domain Bacteria; phylum Actinomycetota; class Actinomycetes; order Actinomycetales; family Brevibacteriaceae; genus Brevibacterium; species Brevibacterium antiquum. The sequence continues at coordinate 331,813 of NZ_JABASX010000004.1, read as the reverse complement.
GCGGATCGGTACTCGACGTAACGGAGCGGGTGGGTGATGACCTCGCTCAACCACAGGTCCTTCAGCTCATCCTGGTGGGCGATCGGTTCGAAATCTTTCCCTGTTGCCCCCTTGCCATAGCAGTTCCAGTAGGCGTCCCAGATCTCGCCCTTCTTCAGGCATTTGTCGCGGGCGGTGCGTATCTTGTCCTTGAGCTCGGCTGGGGCGTCCGAAGCCTGGAGATCGCCGTTGGGCACGGAGAACATGACGTCATCGAGGAAGATCTGCGAGATCTGGCCGGTGGCCGCCACGTCCTCCTGCGATTCGATGGCCGCATCCGTGGCCTTGAGGCCCGCGCCCAGGACGACGAGGACGAGCAGCGAGGCCACTGCCGTGGCCGCCCCTCGCCGTGCGGCGAGCCGAGCGCCCACCCGAGCACCGGCCCCTCCTGCGAACGTGGCGAAGCGTCGACTGCTGCGCAACCGCTTGACCATCACGTATCCGATATAGACGGCGATCGGGACGATGGCGAAGATGGCGTTCTTCCGCAGCCCGAACGCATACACGAGGAGCACCAGAGCCGGAATCCAGAGCAGCCACGTCTTCGGGATGAAACGGGTGATGATGAGGAGAACCACGGCCAGCAGCATGGCCACAGCCATCTGCGTGTCCTTCCACATCGTCGTCATCTGCGACACCACCCACGGGGTGGCCATGATCGCCGGCCCGAGCAGCGACACCCACCGAGGTGCTCCCCACCGGTGCACGATCACGCCGAGGGCCCAGCAGGCGAGCGCGAGGATGACGACCTGCAGGACGAACAGGCTTCCGGCTGCACCGGTGATGCTGATGAGAACTCGCCACACGGCGCTCATGACGGGTGGGTGCCAGTCGGAGAACGGGATGTCACCCGTGGCTTGGGCGTACTGGTTGCCGATGTCGACATTGGCCCGCCCCGGGAAGAAGAGCGCGGTGAAGACCAGGGAGGGCACGAGTGTCAGCAGCGCGAGGAAGACATCCCAGGCAAGCGCCGAGGCGAGGAAGCCTCGCAGCTTCGTTGGTTTCGGTGCTGTCATGAGGCGAGCGAGGTCCTCGTTGCTGGAGACTGTCGAAGTGTTTGACGCGGCAGGTCAAGTTCTGAGGTGCTGGCTTCAGGCACACTGACCGCCGGTAACCCCAGGTAGGCCAACCGCGAAGTCTCCCGCCTGGCGCGGCGCAGACCGTCCAGGGTCAGTCCCACACTGCCGAGCAGGAAGGCCAGTCCCATGAGGGCAGCGGCAAGGATAGCCGTCGGGAACCTGGGCACCAGTCCGGTCTGCCAGAACTCCCAGACCACGGGCAACCCGAACAGCAGAGACAACGCGGCCAGGATCGTGGTGATGACACCGTAGAACAGCCTCGGCCGCTCGTGTCTGACCAGTGCGGAGATGAGGCCGAGGATGCGGAACCCGTCCTTGAACGTCGAGAGTTTGGACTCGCTGCCGTCGGGACGGTCACGGAAGTCGATGGGCACCTCGGTGCTGGGCAGACGCAGCGACATCATGTGCACGGTCAGCTCCGTCTCGATCTCGAAGCGCTTGCTGATCGCGGGGAACGACTTCACGAACCTGCGGGAGAACACCCTGTAGCCGGAGAGCATGTCGGTGACCTGGGATTGGAACAGCCACCCGGTGAGCCGATTGAACATCATGTTCCCGGCTTCGTGGCCGGGCCGGTAGGAGGTGGACTCCTGATTGTCCTGGCGCACCCCGAGCACATGGTCATACGGCCCGGAGACCAGAGTTTCGATCATCTCGGGAAGGTGGGAGGCCTCGTAGGTGTCATCGCCGTCGATCATCACGTAGATGTCGGCCTCGATATCGGCGAAGGCACGCCTGACGACGTTGCCCTTGCCCGGTGAGTTCTCCTTGCGAACGATCGCGCCCGCCTCGGCGGCTCTCTGCGAAGTCAGGTCGGTGGAGCAGTTGTCGTAGACGTAGACGGTGATCCCGGGGACGGCCTTCTTCAGGTCGTTGACCACCGTCGCCACCGTGATCTCCTCATTGTGGCAGGGGACGATCGCAGCGATCCTGGTGGTGTCCTCGAGCATGCGGTATTCCTATCGTCGTCCTCGCCAGACCGCAGTGCCGAGACAGCAGGCGGCCATGAGCCTTAGCTACTCAGGGATACGGGCGCGAAGTGACGGTGAGGTTACGAGAACGCGAACTGCGCCGCTGCTTTCCCCCAGCTTCCGCCAGTGTTCACACTCCCGTCACTTCCCCGCCGAGGTTGTCCACCGATCCCGCCGAGGTGGGCCGCCGATCCCGCCGAGGTGGCCCACCACACAGAAACCGCGTGTCCTTGGTCACGACCTGCCGGTTGTGAGTCTTTTTATGACGCCGGTGCCCGAGACAGAGCGGCCTCCTTGGCATGCTGAATCATCGGCATTGCTGAACCGTAGGTTCATGTCGCCATTCCCCCCCATCCCACCCACAAGAGGAGACGCCTGTGATCGAGCTGCGCAGTCTGCGGAAGGTGTTCGGAGACACCGTCGCTCTGGAGGAGATCGATCTGTCGGTCCCCGCCGGAGAGATCCATGGCATCGTCGGCCGCTCCGGTGCCGGCAAATCCACGCTCATCCGGTGTCTGACCGGACTCGAACGCCCGAGCTCAGGCACTGTCTCTATCGACGAGGTGGACATCACCGATCAGTCCGGTTCGGGACTGCTCGAGGCCCGCCGCAGCATCGGCATGGTCTTCCAGCACGTGAACCTCCTCGACTCGCGCACCGCCCTGCACAATGTGGCCCACCCCTTGCAGATCGCGGGCGTATCCAAGGCCGAACGTCTGGCCAAGGCCCGTGAGCTGCTCGAGATCGTCGGCCTCGGCGACCGGGCCGACAACTACCCCTCTCAGCTCTCCGGCGGACAGAAGCAGCGCGTGGGCATTGCCCGGGCACTGGCTGCCGAACCCAAGGTTCTGCTGTGCGATGAGCCCACCTCGGCGCTGGATGCCACGACCACGGACCAGATTTTGGGTCTCATCCGCTCCCTGCGCGATCGCCTGGGCATCACCGTCCTCATCATCACCCACGAGATGTCCGTCATCCGCGAGATCTGCGACTCGGTGACTCTGCTGGCCGATGGTCGCGTGGCCAAGACCGGCAAACTCGCCGAGGTGATCTCCGAGCCCGGCTCGACCCTGGCCAAGGATCTCGTCCCCCTTCCGCCCATCGGCCTCGATGACAAGGGTGCGACTGAGGGTTCCGAGCCCGGGGCTGCCCGACTCGTCGAAGTCTCCCTGGCCGGCACCAGCCTGCCGGATGTCCTCACCCGCGCCCAGTCCGTGGGAGTCGGTGCCGACGCGATCCTCGCCGGTGCCGTCGAAACCATCGAGGGCAGACAGATCGGTCGGATCCGCTTCACGGTCGGCTCTGCCGCTGCGTCGAAGGAGCTCATCACGGCCCTGGAAGCCGATGGAATCTACGCGGAGGTGGCAGCCTGATGAACGATCCGACATGGTTCGACAACCCGGCGATCACGCAGCAGATGCTGCCCGCCACCATCGAGACCCTGCTCATGACCCTGTGGTCGACCGGGCTGGCCGTCCTCATCGGACTGCCGCTGGGGATCTGGCTGTTCACCAGCTCAAAAGGCGGGCTCAAAGCGCGTCCCGTGCTCTACCGAGTGCTGTCGATCATCGTCGACATCACGCGCTCGATACCCTTCATCATCCTCATCATCGCCCTCATCCCCTTCGCCCGCTTCGTCGTGGGTTCAGCCTTGGGCTGGCAGGCGACCGTGGTGTCGCTGACCATCGGTGCGATCCCCTTCTACGCCCGCCTCGTCGAGAACTCCCTGCGTGAGGTCTCGGAAGGGAAGGTCGAGGCGGCACTGATGATGGGGGCGTCGAACGGGCAGGTGGTCCGGCAGGTCTACGTCCCCGAGGCGAAGCCCGGCCTGATCGGAGCCGCAACGGTCACCTCGGTGACTCTGGTGTCCTACACGGCCATGGCCGGGGCCGTGGGCGGAGGCGGACTCGGTGCGTTGGCGATCTCCTACGGCTATCAGCGCTACCAGGCGGACACGATGATCGCCTGCATCATCGTCCTCGTCGTCATCGTCACACTCATCCAGTTCATCGGCGACCGCATCGCCCGCGCCGTCGACCACCGCTGAACCTGAATCACCTGAAATCTCGTCACTGAAACGAAGCACATCACTCAAGGAGAACCATGCAGACCAAGCTCATCGCCATCGCTGCGAGCGCGACGCTGTTGCTCTCGGGCTGCGGCCTCGTCGGCGGCGGGACTGATTCCGTCGGCGAGAAGGACGGCGACATCACCAAGCTCACCGTCGGTGCCACCCCGGTGCCGCAGGGCGACATCCTGAAGTTCGTCGACGAGAACCTCGCCGAGGATGCCGGCCTCGACATCGAAGTCACCGAATACACGGACTACACGCTGCCGAACAAGGCCCTGTCCGATGGCGACCTCGACGCCAACTACTTCCAGCACAAGCCCTACCTCGACTCCGAGGTCGAAGGCCAGGGCTACGAGCTCACCGCATTCGACCCGATCAACCTCGAACCCTTCGCCCTGTTCTCCAACGACATCAAGGACGTCAAGGACCTGCCCAAGGGTGCGAAGATCGGCATCAACAACGATCCTGCCAACCAGGGCCGTGCACTGAAGATGCTCGAAGAGGCCAAGGTCATCACACTCAAGGACGGTGTCGACGCGGTCGATGCGAAGCTCTCCGACGTCGAGGGCAACCCGAATAAGGTCGAGTTCGTCGAGGCCGACGCCGCTCAGCTGGCGCGCACCCTCGAAGACGTCGACGCCTCGGTCATCAACGGCAACAACGCCCTGGAAGCCGGCCTCAACCCGGCCAAGGACGGAATCCTCCTGGAATCGGCCGAGGACAACCCCTATGGCAACTTCCTCGCCGTGCGCACGGAGAACAAGGACGATGAGAACATCAAGAAGCTCGACGAACTCCTCCACTCCCCCGAAGTGAAGAAATTCATCGAGAAGAAGTGGTCCGACGGATCGGTCCTGCCCAGCTTCTGAGGTGGAGGCTTCTGAATCGTGAGATTCTGAGTTCCAAGATTCTGAGTTCCAGGTGAGCGTTTCACGCTCCTGAAGCTCGTCATTGTGGGCCCGCGTGCGATTTCTGAGTCAGAATCGCACGCGGGCCCACATTCACGGGTGCCTCGACCTCCTGGTCCAGAGGGTCTGCGTCGCCGAACGGCGATCTCGACATCCCGACGATCACTCCGCGATAATCTCGGCATGGTGGGCCAGGGTTGCAGCCTGCACTCGATTCGCGGCGCCGAGTTTGCTCAGGATCGCGCTGACGTAGCCTTTGACGGTGCCTTCCGCGAGGTAGAGCTCTCGCGCTACCTCGGAGTTCGCTCTTCCCGCTCCCACCAGCGCAAGCACATCGCGCTCTCGAGCGGACAGTGCCGCGATGGATTCCTGCGCCGCGGCATCGGGTCGGGGCCCGGAACGGAACCGATCGATCACGCGGTGCGCCAACCGCGGAGAGAGGAAGGCCGCGCCTCCCGCCAGCCGACCGCGGTCTTGGTGTTGTTGGGTTGGGCCGCGGCGGGGCTGCTGCTGGGGTATCTGGTGCTCCGCAACCGCGACGCCTGGGTCCGCCCACAGCGCCACATTCCTTCTCACTTCGTGATCAGTGCTGTCCCGATCCTCGCTGGTCCGATCAGTGCTGGCCAGACCAGTGCGGGCTGTACATGAGTCCGAGCACATTGCCGAACGGGTCCATCACCGCAGCGGTCACGAACTCCGGTCCTCGCGGCGTGAGGGGCGTGTGCACCGTCGCACCGCGGCTCACCAGGTCGGTGAGGATCTTCTCCACATCCTCGACATGCCAATGCGTGACCGAACTGCCCCCTGCGGCCGTTCCCTCCGGCGCATACGAACGATCCATGATGCCCAGCTCGTCTTCGTCGGGTCCTATCCGGAACTCGACATAGGCGGCCGGCCCCTCGGGCGGCTGGTGGAAATAGGGAGTCTGCCCGAGGAAATCCGCGTACCACTCGGACGCGGCGTCGACGTCATCTGCGGTGAGAACCATCGTGGTCAGCCCTTTGAGAATGCTCATGTCATTGTCCTTCGCTCTGCGTTTCCGTCCGCCTGGTGCGGTCGATATCTCCGAGTCTCACAGTCAAAGTGATCATCAAGTGAGCACTTTTAGTGAGAGACTTCTTCTATGCGCGCAGACCGACTTTTTGCCCTGCTGCTCTTCCTGCAGACCCGCGGGAAGGTCACCGCTGCCCAGGTCGCTGAGGAGCTCGAGATTTCGATTGCCACTGCTCGCCGCGATCTCGAGGCACTGTCCACGGCCGGCGTACCTGTCTATGTTCAGCCCGGTCGAGGCGGCGGCTGGCAGCTCATCGGCGGTGCCAGGACGAACCTCACCGGATTCTCCGGACACGAGGCACGGGCCCTGTTCTGGATGCTCGGCACCGCGGGCCTCTCCGGTCCAGAAACCCGCGTGGCCACCCGCAAGCTCATCCGCGCCCTCCCCGAGTCACTGCGAGCCGAAGCCGAGACACTGGCCACGAGAATCCACTATGACCACACCACGTGGGGAAAAGCGCCACCAACAGACGACGGACACGAACTCCTCGACACCCTGCGTAATGCGCTCGTGCATCACCAGACCCTCAAGCTCAGGTACACCGGGCGCAATGGAATCACCGACATGCACGCTGCGAGTCCGCTCGGCCTCGTGGCGAAGGCCGGCACCTGGTACCTCGTCGCCCGCTCTGACACGGTGCGGACCTATCGCGTTGACCGCATCACCGAGGCGGAGGCTGTGGAACCGAATGCCGATGCCCCCGGCGGTATGACTTCAGGACACATCACTGCCTCGGCGACTGATCTCGATTTCGACCTCGCCTCCTACTGGGCCGCGCATGTCGAGGAGGTGGAGGCGCTTCGCTCATCCGTCACGGCGACGATCCGCTGTCCGAACTGGACCGTTTCGATCCTCTCCGCACACTTCGGCAGGTACTTCACCGTCGTCACCGAGGACTCAGATTTCACCATCGCCGAGGTGAGGGCCCACCTCATCGTCGCACTGGCCGAACAGTTGGCCGGGTGGGGGCGAACGGTCGAAGTGCTGTCACCGCCCGAGCTTCGCCGCGAGTTGGCACGGATCGGCGCCGAGCTGATCGAGTACGGCTGAGACTTGTGATTCGATCAGCTCATCTGAGCGCATCGTGCAGTGCCCGCGCTGCCGCCCCCAGAGCCGCCTCCGCGGCTGGCTGCACCGCGGCCGAGTTGCTCGATTCGCTGAGCACCACGACCGCGATGGTCTGCCCATCGGCGTGCTCGACGACTCCGATCTCGTGTCGGAGGTGCAGCAGAGTGCCGGTCTTCGACGACCACCGTGCCACATCGGACATGAGGTCGGGGGCCAGTCGGTGGCGCACGACGTTGCCAGCCATGAGCTCTCGCAGCCGGGAAGCGGCCGAAGTGTCGATCCTCTCGGGGCGCCACAGTTCAGCAAGCAGGTCGGTCAGCCCTGCAGCTGTGGCGACATTCGCCTGCGAGACGTCGAGCTGCCAGATCCGATGCCCAGCGCCCTGCGTGGGGTTCGCGTGAGCGAGTTCGTAGGCAAGGTGAGCCTCCGGAGGCGGAAGACTCTCAAGAGGAGTCCTGACGAGCGCATCGAGATGGTGTCGGATCTGGATTCCTCCGAGCCCGAGGTCATCAAGGTCACACTGAACCTCCTCGGTGGGGACGAGATCGAGCAGGGCATCGGTGGCCGTGTTGTCGCTGAAGCACACGGAGAGCATGAGCAGATCATCAACTGCGATTCGTGAGGGATATCGGAAGCGGCTCGTTGCCATCGGGCTTCCGGCCTCAAATCGGCGGGGCTCGACGAGAACCTGGCGATCGGCGTCGAGTCGACCATCGGCAATGCGGTTGAGGACGGCGAGGGCGATCGGCACTTTCACGACAGACGCCAGAGGAACCGGCCCATCGGGCGCGATCGAGATCTCAGCCTGCGAATCGAGGTCGCGGACCACGATCCGGGCGCGCAGTCCCGCCGCCTCGAGCTCATCGCTGACCTCCCTGGCCAGGCGCGCCTCGCTCCTCATCGCACAGTCTCCTTCGGTGAGTCGATTCCGGTCGACGCAGCTTCTGTAGGTGAGTCGGCTCCGGTCGACGCAGCTTCTGTAGGTGAGTCGGCTCCGGTCGACGCAGTCGAGGCAGGAGAGCCCGAGGTCGCGCCCAGGCAGTCGGCGATCTCCTCGTCGAACTCTCCGAGGAGCGAGACATCTTCCGCCGAGGTGGCTGCGAGGACGTATCCCCTCGCGACGCCCGGATCAAGCAGCGGAGCCCATGAGAGTTCGAGTTTCGCGGCTTCGTCCGCACTGCAGACCAACAGGTCCCCCTCTCCCAGGACTCCGGCGACAGCAGCCGGATCGGACAGGTCCGTCACCACCTGATACGGCAGAAGGCCAGACTCTTCCGCGGCCCGCCGGATACGATCGCGCACATGCGGGACGTTGTCCTCGCTCAATAGCCTGAGCCGCTTACCTGCAAGCCTCGCGCCGACTCCGGGGACCCGTGTCCGCGCCCGCCGCAGATCGGCGATGCGCACCGGATTCAGTGTCCCGGAACGGTGAGCACACCCCAGCGGAACCGTCCAAGCCCCTTCCTGAGCGGGGACGGATCGCAGTGCCGCTCTGACCCGACGGGCAGTGAGGTCTTCATCCCTTCGGCCCGGCGGTCCCGGATGAAAGTCGATACGCAGGCCCCGAGAATTCGCCGAGGCGGCCAGCACAGCGAGATCGCGCGTCGCACACGATGCCGGAACTGCGAGGGAGACCGGCCGGAGCTTGGCTCTGTCGGCATCGAGCATCATCTCATCGGCCAGTTCGACCAGGTGGGTCGCAGAGGCGAGCATGTCACGGCCGAACGGTGTGAGGCTCACGCCCCGGCCCGTCCTATCGAGCAGACGTGCACCGAACTGCTTCTCCAGACCGGCGATGCGCCTGCTGGCGACCGGTTGCGGGATTCCATTGGCTGCGGCACCCAGCGTCATGCTTCCCAATTCGCTGACGGCGGTGAAGGTACGGCAGGCCTCAATCAGGTCCATCACCCCATCGTATGCGTCCTGTTATGCGTTTTCGGTATGCGATGCACCGAAACCGTGTTCGACTGCATGAGAGAAGTGGTGAACAGTGGTTCTCAGCAGGGCGAACCCGACGTGATGTGTGAACCGACGAGAGAACGGATCAACCATATGGACAGACGACCAGTGAAGCTTCTGACCGCAGCAGCCCTGACGCTTGTCATGGCCACCGGCTGCTCACCCGCCGACGCGCAGATGGAATCGGCCAGTCAGACACCGAGTCCGGACCGAACGCGCCAGGAGGTCACAGCGCAGCTCGAAGCCGTCGAGAACAAATACGACGCGAGAGTCGGAGTCAGCGCGATCGACACCGGGGACGGTTCAACCGTGGACCATCGCTCCGATGAGCGCTTCGGCTTCGCATCGACGCTCAAGGTGTTCGCGGTGGCCGAACTGCTCGCCGGAACAACGCCCGAGGAGCTCGACGAAGTCGTGACATGGACCCAGGCGGATGTCGACGCTGCCGGCTGGACACCCGTGACAGAGAAGCACGTCGATACGGGACTGCCGTTGGAAGATGTTGCCGAGAGCGCGCTGAGGGTCAGTGACAATGCGGCGATGAACATCGTGCTCGACGAGATCGGCGGACCCCAGGGACTCGATGCGGCGCTCGAAGAAGCCGGCGACCCGGCCACCGAGGTCATCGACGAAGAACCGGAGCTCAACGACGTCGAACCCGGCAGCTCCGACAACACCACGACTCCCGCTGCCTACACTGCTGACCTGCAGGGCCTGCTCGACCCCGACCGGCTGTCGGTGGACGACCGTGCGGTGCTGCTCGAATGGATGTCGGACAATGAGACCGGTGACCCCCTCATCCGTGCGGGCGCGCCGGAGGGTTGGACAGTCAAGGACAAGTCAGGACATTCCGATGCGATCCAGAACGACATCGCCGTCGTCTACCCGCCGGGCGAAGACCCGATCATCATCACCGTGCTCACCGAGACCGAGGACCCGGAGTCCGAGGACGGGCCGGCCATCGTCGAGGCAGCTGCGGAGGCCGTTCTCGGCAGCTTCGAATGAGCACCTCGGTTAAAGCATGGTGCGATCCGCACAGCGATGGCACCACGCTGCGAGTCGGCGCCGACCTGAGAAATCGGTAAGGTGGCCAACATGACCGAGTCTCTGACCTTTGCCGATTCCATCCTCGTTGCAGCCGACCCAGCAACCGTCTACGCAACCGTTTCGGACGTGACTCGAACTGGCGAATGGTCACCGATATGCGCAGAGTGCTGGTGGGACGAGGGCGACGGTCCACGTGTCGGAGCTTGGTTCACCGGACACAATGTCACCCCCGACCGCGAGTGGCAGACTCGAAGTCAGGTCATCGTCGCCGATGAAGGACGTGCGTTCGGGTGGAGCGTGGGGCCGGGTCGGGTTCACTGGACATACAGTATGAAGGAAGCAGAAGGCGGCACACTGCTCACTGAATCGTGGGAGTTCCTGCCGGAGGGGCAAGAATTCTTCAACGAGAAATACGGGGACCAAGCCGCCGAGCAGATCGCTGAACGCACCTCGGCCGCGCGGAGGGGCATCCCCGAGACTCTCAGTGCGATCAAGAAGGTCATCGAAGCTCGCTAGAGCTTCTTCGGTTCTGGACGCGGCCAGACATGAATGCTATTGAATGGACGAGGCGGGATCCCCACGCCGATCTTCTCAACGGCGTTTCCAGGAGGACCATCATGAGCACAAGCATCGGGATCATCGGAGTCGGCGAGATCTCCTCGGCGATTGTCGAGGGCTCGTGTGCGAGTGACGATCACCCGGGCTTCTTCCTCTCCCCCAGGAATGCGGAGCGTTCGGCACGGTTGGCGAGTGGCTTCGACCGGGTCGAGGTCTGTGAGAGCAACCAGGACGTGGTTGATCGCAGCGACCACATCATCGTCTCTGTGTTGCCCCAGCAGACCGAGTCCGTACTCTCCACACTCGACATTCCATCCGACCGCACGCTGATCAGTGCGATCGCAGGCGTCTCGATCGAGGCGCTGTCTCCGCTGCTGCCGCAGAAGCCCTCAACCGTGCGCGTCATCCCACTGCCGCCCGTGCGCGAACGCCGCGGTGTCACCCCGGTCTACCCTGGCCACTCGGAAGTCGAGAGGTTCTTCGATACTCTCGGCGGCACCGTCGTGGCAGCGACCGAAGAACTTTTCAGCACTTTGTCGGCCACAACAGCCACGATGTCGTCCTACTATGCCTTTCTTCAGGGCATTGCCGACTGGCTCGTCGAACAAGGATGGGAGAGGGCAGCTGCCGAACGCATCGTACGCGGCCAATTCGCCGGTTTGGGCAATACCCTCGCGACTACCGACACCCCCTTCTCTGATCTGGTCAAGGGCCATGAAACCCCTGGCGGCCTCAACGAGATGCTCCACCGGGAGTGGATGGACGCGAACAACCACGCCGCACTCTCCCGCTCACTTGATCGGATCTTCGCACGCGTGAGCGGAAGCGACTGACCAGAAGAATGCCAAGGCAGAATTGGCTAAAATCTCCCCTATGTCCCAACACTCTCCGATCACTGTGTCGATCACGCGCACCGTCCTGCCCGAGCACCATCGTCGGTTCAACGCCTGGGTGCAGGCGGGACAGGAACTGGCGCGGGAAAGGCCCGGGTATCTAGGATCCGGGTGGGTGAGGACAGCGCCCGACTCGGATGAGTGGCACGTGCTCTACCGGTTCGCTGATGAGAAGTCGCTGCGAGCCTGGGATGAATCCGATGACCGCCGCTGGTGGATCGACAGCGCGGCCGAGCTCGTCGAGACCACGCGAGTCGAGCATCGCACCGGCATCGAGGGATGGTTCGAACCACAGGGCGAGGAGACCCTGACGATCCCTGAAACAGTCGTTCCCCCTCGGTGGAAGCAGGCAGTGAGCATCTTCCTCCCGTTCTTCCCGCTGAGCCTGCTCTCGACGCTGCTCCTCATGCCTCACCTCGAGAGTTGGCCGACCGTCCTCGCCGTGCTGCTCAACATCTGCATTCTCACGCCGTTGATGACATACATATTCCTGCCGGTGAGCACCCGACTGCTCCGACCCTGGCTGCAGAAACCCCGACGCTGACTGCCAGACCGCCCCGAAAACCGTACGCGGAGCCGACTATCGGGTGCGTGCGTGCGGTTCTTGGGGCAGAGCCCGGTTCTCGACGTCCCGGACAGAAGGTTCAGAACAGTCCGGTGATGTTCCCGTCTTCGGTGACGTCGATCTTCAGCGCGGACGGTTCCTTGGGCAGGCCGGGCATCGTCATGATGTCACCGGCGATGACGACGACGAAGCCAGCACCGGCCGAGAGCCGCACGTCTTTGACCTCGATGATGTGATCCTTCGGTGCCCCGCGCAGACTCGCATCTGTGCTCAGCGAGTACTGGGTCTTGGCGATGCAGATCGGGGCATCACCGTAGCCTTCATCTGTGAATTGCCCCAGCTTGCGTGTGACCTTGGTCGGCAGGTCGACATCGGCCGCGCCATAGATCCGCTGTGCGATCGTACGGATCTTCTCCTCCAGGGGCAGGTCGAGTTCGTAGCTGTACTGTGCCCGCGGCGACCCATCCGACGAGGTGCCTGCTGACGAAGTGCCAGGTGGTGGAGCTTCCGCATCACCCGAGGCCGTTCCCGCGACGAAGAGCGATCCGTCATCGACGGCCGCTCCAGCATTTCCCGCACCACCGGCAGCCTCAACGACCGCCTCGGCGAGTGCCAGCGCGCCCTTGCCGCCATCGGCCCAGTGGGTGGACTCGACGGCCGAGATGCCCTTCGAGCGCAGGTGTGCGATCGCGGCAGCCATCTCCTCGTCGGTGTCAGTGGGGAACCGGTTGAAGCACACGACCGGGGTGAGCCCGTAGATGTTGAGGAGGTTCTCGCAGTGGTGTTCGAGGTTGCTCATCCCGTCGAGAACCGCATCGGTGTTCGGCGTCTGCACATCTTTGACCTCGATACCACCGTGGTATTTCAACGCCCGAAGCGTCGCGACGACGACCACTGCCGAGGGCCAGATACCGGCGGCACGGCATTTGATGTCGAGGAACTTCTCTGCACCCAGGTCGGCGCCGAAACCGGCCTCGGTCACGGTCCAATCACCCAGAGACAGCGCGGCCTTCGTCGCGAGCACGCTGTTGCAGCCGTGGGCGATATTGGCGAAGGGACCGCCGTGGATGAACGCCGGTGAATGCTCGAGGCTCTGGACGAGGTTGGGTGCCAGGGCGCTGCGCAGGAGAGCAGTCATCGCCCCGGCAGCACCGATGTCGGCGACAGTGATCGGGGTTCGTGAGCGGCTGTGGGCGAGGACGATCCGTCCCAGGCGCTCCTTGAGGTCGGTCAACGAGGTGGAGAGGCAGAAGACGGCCATGACTTCGCTGGCGACGACGATGTCGAAGGCGTCCTCGCGGGGCACTCCCCCGTTGATGCCGCCGAGGCCCACGACGACGCCGCGCAGCTCTCGATCATTGAGATCGACGACTCGGCGGATGTGGACGCGCCTGACGTCGACGTCGAGTTCATTGCCGTGATGGATGTGGTTGTCGAGCATGGTCACGGCGAGGTTGTTCGCAGCTGCGATGGCCGCGAAGTCACCGGTGAAGTGGAGGTTGATGTCCTCCATCGGCACCACCTGAGCGTATCCCCCGCCAGCTGCTCCGCCCTTCATGCCGAAGACCGGCCCCATGCTCGGTTCACGCAGCGCGAGGATGGCTTTGCCGACTTCCGGTTTCGAGCGTGCGAGTTCGTTGAGCCCGTCGGCCAGCCCGATGCTCGTCGTGGTCTTGCCCTCGCCCGCCGGTGTCGGGCTCATCGCGGTGACGAGGATGAGGTGACCGTCGGTCGTGGCCTCGGCAGCCTTGTCGAGAACGTCGATGGGGACCTTGGCTTTCGTCCATCCGAAGGGGATGATGTCCTGTGATTTCAGACCCAGGCCGGCGGCGATATCGATGATCGAGTCGAGCTCGGCGTTGAGCGCAATATCCATATCTGTGGTCATAAGGCCATCATGCCGCTTATGGTCCGTTTTGTGACCACCTTCGAGGGATGAAATTCACCCGACACCGAGGTGGCGCTGCTGATCAATCGTGTACGCCATATCTCGTCTTCGCCTCGGGTCCTGGGCATCAGGCCTGCGAATACTGCGAACACTCCGGACATCTGGCCATGAGGTCGTGCCGGCACTGACGAACATGGAGCAGGAACCGCTCGGCTGAATCAAGTGAAGAGCGCTGGGCCCGGATGGCGGCGATCCGGGCCGCGATGATCTCCGCACGCCCCGCTTCACCACGGTGCACGACCGCCCGGATCTCCGCCAGACTCATCCCCACCTCCTGGCAGGAGAGCACGATCCGACACCGAGCCAGATGCTCGGACCCGTACAGTCGGTGGCCTGTGGCCGTGCGGTCCGGAACCACGACCCCTTCGTCTTCCCAATGCCGCAGCACATGTGCGGCGATCCCCAGGCGCTGCGCCGCTTCACCGATCTTCATGCCACCATGATGACACCTTGACTTCAGGTTGACCTGAAGTTCTAGGTTCTCAATATGGATGAGAACATCACACTTCACGACGGCACCGTGGTAGCCGCTCAGGTCATCGGACCGGCCTCAGGCGGAGTCAGCCTCGGCGATATCGTCATCTGTCACGGGACACCATGGTCATCGCGGATGTGGCTGCCGCTTGCCCGCGAACTCGGCCTCCATCGTCGTGTGTTCCTGTGGGACATGCCCGGGTACGGTGATTCCATCGCCGAGGTGGCCGTTGCCGTTGACCTCGTCACCCAACGTCGTCGTCTGGCAGAGCTTCTGGACATCTGGGGCATTCAGAAGCCGCACGTCATCGCCCACGACATCGGAGGAGCCGTCGCCCTGGGCGCGCACCTGCTCGAGAACCGCGATTTCGCTTCGCTGTACCTGCTCGACATCGTGACCCTGGACCCATGGGGCTCACCGTTCTTCCGCTTGGTGGCTGAGAACGAACCGGTCTTCGCGGCACTTCCTCCGCAACTGCACCGCGCCCTTGTCACCGAATACATCGCCGGTGCGGGAGGCGACGGATTGGGCCACTCGTCAGTCCAGGAACTCGCGGCTCCCTGGTGCACAGGCGCAGGTCAACCAGCCTTCTACCACCAGATCGCCAGCTTACGGTCCGAGCACACGGACCCGATCGTCAACCGCCTCGGCGAGGTTCGCTGCCCTGCACGCGTCGGCTGGGGAGAGGACGATCCGTGGATTCCTGACGAACAGGCCGAGCGACTCGCGCGCACTCTGCCTGGCAATCCCAAAGTCACTCGGTTCCCGGGAGCTGGGCATCTCGTGCCCCTCGAAGCGCCGTCGTCACTCGAGACAGAGGTAACAACCTGGCTTGCCACTGATTTCTCAGGACCACCTGTACAAGCGGTCGACGCATAGGCAACGATTGCATTATGCGCACGTTCGACACACTGGTCTCCGAGGCACTGGCCGCCGATGTCACCGGTTGGAGTTTCACCTGGCTCGACGGTCGTGCCACAGAACAACGGCCACCGTGGGGCTACGCGAATCTCCTCGCCCAGCGCCTGTCCACCGCGAACGCCGGACTCGCACTCGAGACCCTGCGCACTGCGCGCTGCCGCATGGAGTTCTACGATATCGGTGCCGTCATCTGGACCCTGCGCAAATGCCCCTGGTGGGTGCCGGGCTTCAGCGTCGAGGACTACCCGTCCCAGCTGCAAGAACTTGATGGCCGGTTCCGCCGAGGCGACCCATTCGTCGCGCACTCCACTCGCCATCTCATCGTGGCTCGGAAACCCGACTGACCTGCCTCTAAGCTGGTGGCATGGAAGATTCCACTCCCCGAACCGGCTCCCGCGCGTGAACAGACTGTCTCGAGCAGTGCTGCGCCTGTTCGCCGCGCCCCGGCTCAACATGCGTGAGGACTACGAGAAGGTCCGCCGGATGCAGCGCCGGCTCGCCGTGCTGCTGATGCCACCGTATCGGACCTCGCGCTGGCACCACCTAGCTCGCGACGGACACTCCCATGTCCCTGTCCGGATCTTCCAGCCGAAGGAGAAACGCCGCGAGGATGTCCTCGTCTTCTTCCACGGCGGCGGCTGGGTCACCGGAGACATCGACATCTACACTCCGGCGTGTGCCAGGATGGCGGACCTCACTGGCTGCGCCGTCGCTTCTGTCGATTACCGGCTCGCGCCGGAGCACCCGTTCCCGGCGGGGTTGGAGGACTGCTACGACGTCGCCCGACTGCTGCTGGACGAACCGCATCGGGTGGGTGCCGCAGACGCCAACCAGATCGTCCTGGTCGGAGATTCTGCCGGAGGGAACTTCGCTGCTGTCATCTCATTGCTGCTGCGAGAACGCGGACTTCGCCTGCCGAACCGGCAGATCCTGCTCTATCCGGTGACGCATTGGGACCACGACCCGAAGACCTCCCCATTCGCCTCGGTGCGCACCCATGGCGAGGACTATCTACTCACCAACACCGAGGTCGAAGACTACTTCGACCTCTACGTTCCCAACCGTCAGCAGCGGCGCGACGCTCTTGTCGCTCCGCTGGTGGCAGACGACCTCTCCTGCCAACCAGCGACCTTGGTGATTACGGCGGAGTTGGACCTGCTTCGCGATGAGGGTGAGGCCTACGGACACGCCCTCACCGAAGCCGGGAACGCGGTGCGGATACACCGGGTAGCCGGAGCGCTGCATGGCTTCATCTCGCTGCCCAGGTTCTCCCAGTCCGTCCAAGAAGCCTATGAGGTGATCAACGCGTTCCTCAACGACGACACAGTCGAGGGCGAGCAGCCTGCTCAGGAGTCGAAATGACCCACCGGGACTGGGTACGACTCGACAACGCCTCGAACATCTTCCTCGCGGCTCGCAGCGCCGCTGATCCCAAAGTCTTTCGCCTCAGTGCCGAGGTGGATCACGACGTGGACCCCGAGTTGCTGCAGCAGGCACTGGACGAGACTTATCACCGGTACCCGCTCTACCACGCAGTGCTGCAGAGCGGCCTATTCTGGTACTACCTGCAGGACAGTGACATGCGTCCGCAGGTCACCGCGGATGAGCAGCACACGTGTGCCCCCATCTACCAGGCTGGTCGGCGCAATCTGCTGTTCCGCGTTGTCCACCATCGTCGGCGGATCAGCCTCGAGGTCTTCCACGCGCTGTCCGATGGCACCGGTGCGGCATGGTTCCTCTCCGACCTGGTGAACGCATACATCAGACTGCGGTATCCCGACTCCGACCTGAGTCCGCAGCTCGAAGACAACACCGGAGCCGACGAGGCACCGGCCGAACCGGTACATGGGCTGAGCATCGACAGCTTTGCGGATTACTTCCGCCAACGGCATCAGTCGCCCGCGTCCGGTTCCGTTTTCAGCCGGGCAGCCAGGTCGGCCACATTCTCCTTCGTCAACAGCTCCCAGTCGCCTGCCGATCGGTGGAAGATCAGCCGCTTGCGCCGTCCGGCGGAGAAGAAGGTCCACCGGGTCGGAGGAACCCGCACCCCGGACAACCGCACACGCGCTGTCGAACTCACCATGCCCACGGACGCTGTGCTCGGGCTTGCGCGAGCCGCCGACGTCTCGCTCACGATGTACCTGACGGCACTGTTCTTCGAGTCCATTCGCATCTCCTCGGGTGGTCTGGGACGGGCCCGGACTCTGGCCGCTTCGGTGCCGGTGAATCTGCGCCAGTTCTTTCCCTCGGAGTCTGCACGGAACTTCTTCGCAACCGTCCGTGTGGAACATACCTACGGCCAGGGCGAGGACGATCTCGGCTCGATCTGCAAGCAGCTCGAGAGCCAGTTCCTGCCCCAGGCGACCCACGAGGCGCTGGAGAAGAAGCTGCGATGGTTCATCCGAGTCGAGCGGATGCCCGGGTTGAGGATCATGCCGCGCCCGCTCAAAGATGTCATCCTCGGGATGGCCAACAGGCACAGCAATCGTAGTCTGAGCGTCGCCGTCTCGAACTTGGGGCGCATGAGCCTGCCCGAACCGGCTGATTCGCATGTGGGCCGCGTCCTGTTCCATGTCTCCGCAGTCCGCCCGCAATTCTGCGCGACGTCCCACGCCGGACTGCTCACCGTCAGCTTCACCTCGCCCTTCATTGAAACCGACCACATCAGGGAATTCGTGCGGATCCTCACTGCTGAGGGGGTCGATGTCACGGTCGCTGCGGAACGAGTCACCGAGGATGAGATCGCTGAGGGGCAATCATGAGACGCTGCCGCGAGTGCTCGATCGCCGTTGAAGGTGATTGGACCCGATGTCCCCTATGCACCGCTCCAGTCATGGGGGACGCGGTGCCGAGTCCGCTGCCGACGGTGCCCCTCACGTTCTCGAGGCACCGGCTGCTCAGGATACTGTTCCTGACCTCGCTCGTCGTGATCGCTGGGTCTTTGGCTGCCCAGCTCCTGCTGAGCCACACACCCGAAGGCTTCGGAGTCCTTCGCTCCGGCTGGTTGGGGGTCACCGCTATGTGGCTTGTGGTCCTCATGGCAGTTCGCAAACGACGCAATGTCGCTAAGGGCACCATCTATCTCGTCGTCCTCATCGGTCTGGTCTGCGTCTATTGGGACTACCTCACCGGCTGGCGTGCTTGGTCACTGACGTACGCGTTGCCAATCGTCTGCGCTTCTTCGATCGCTGCCCTGCTGATCACGGTCAGGGCGATGCGCTTCGAGGCGACGGAGCATATCCTCTACAGCGGTTTGGCGGCGGTGCTGGGTCTGGCACCCATCGTGTTCCTCGCCTTCGGCTGGGTCACGTACCCCCTGCCGTCGGCTCTCTGCGGTGGCCTCAGCATCCTCGCTCTGGTGCTGCTGCAGCTTGCTCGGGGCCGGGAAGTCCGCCTCGAACTCGCCAGGCGACTGCATGTCTGACCCTCGCGCACAGATCTGCTGCGCACCCAGTCGAGGGCGGCCCTCGCCGAGGCTTCGAGCTCAGTCACTGGTCCGTTCCGGCAACATCCCCGCAGCCTCAACCGCGCTGCGCACGATCTCGTCGAGGTCGAACTCGGCCTTCCAGCTCAACTGCGCACCGATGCGGGAGACGTCGGCGACGAGTGCGGGTGGGTCGCCTGCGCGACGCTCGCCCATTTCGGGCACGATCTCACGGCCGGTCGCCTCGGCGATAGCGTCGATGACTTCCTTGACGGAGGCACCGGTGCCGGTGCCTACGTTGAACACCGTCTCCGAGGTGGCACCCGACTTCATGTAGTCGAGTGCAGCGATGTGCGCCTCGGCGAGGTCCTTGACGTGGACGTAGTCGCGGATGCATGTGCCGTCGGCGGTGTCGTAGTCGTCGCCGAAGACGATGGGCGCTTTGCCGTCTGCGATGCGGCCGAGGACGATCGGGATGAGGTTCATGACTGCCGTGTCGGCGAGCTCGGGCCAGCCGGCTCCGGCGACGTTGAAGTAGCGCAGCTTCACAGCGTTGAACTTCGCACCGCGCATCCTCGCCGAGGTGATCGCGTTGTCGATCATCCATTCGCCGATGAGCTTCGTCTGTCCGTAGGGGTTGATCGGTCGGCAGTCGAGGTGCTCGGCGACCATCTCGACATCGGGCATGCCGTAGGTCGCGGCCGAGGATGAGAAGACAAGGGATTCGATGCTGGTGCGTTCGGCGGCGGCGAGGACATTGGTCAGTCCGCCGACGTTCTGGCGGTAGTACATGATGGGTTCTTCGACCGACTCCCCCACCTGCTTCTTCGCGGCGAAGTGGATGATCGAGTCCACCGAATGCTCCTCGATCGCAGCGACGAGACGATCCTCGGCGTCGGCGGCGGCAAGGTCGATGCTGACGATCGGCAGGCCGGTGACGCGAGCCTCGATACCGGTGGAAAGGTCGTCGACGACAAGAACGTCGTCGCCGCGCTCGGACAGCAGCCGCACTACGTGGGAGCCGATGTATCCGGCCCCTCCGGTCACCAGAACTGTCATGCCTCGTCCTCTCCTTCATGCGTCGGTTGCAAGTGATGGCCACACGTGGTCTGCTACCCGGTCAGCACCGCTGCCGACCACGGTATTCACCTAAGAGTACTGGGTGCCTGAACCGAGATTCCAGCGAGGCCCTATGCTCGACGCGAACCGAAGGATCCGGAGTCTGCCGCGTTCCAATCATCGGCCCAGGACTCAGGAGGCTGTGAGAGCAGTTCTCCGGGTTTGAGCCATTCGTAGAGATCGGCGTACTTACGATGCTCATTGCTGCCGCTGCTCTGCTGCAGCAGCCCCGGGTGGAGGTCCTTGGGGTCGTTGACTCCCAACGATGCCATGATCTCGATAGCCTGTTCGACGGTGGACTCGTGGTAGTTCAGCACGCGTTGGCTCTTGTCTCCGACGTGGAGGGCACGCTGCCGTTTCGGATCCTGTGTCGTGACTCCGACCGGACACAGTCCCGTATGACAGATCTGCGCCTGGATGCAGCCGACGGCCATCATCATCGCGCGAGCCGAGTTGGTGTAGTCGGCGCCCTGGATGAGTCGTTTGACGATGTCGTTTCCCGCAGCGACCTTTCCGCTGGCACCGATGCGGATCCGATTGCGCAGACCTGTTCCCACCAAGGCGTTGTGCATGGTGATCAGCCCGTCCGTCAGCGGAGTGCCCACATGATCTTCGTATTCCAGAGGTGCTGCTCCCGAGCCGCCTTCGGCACCATCAACGATGATGAAGTCCGGCGCAGTGCCGACGTCGAGGATCGCCTTGCACATAGCCAAGACTTCAGACCTGGACCCGACGCAGAGTTTGAAACCAGCTGGCTTCCCGCCGGACAACTCTCGCATGCGGGCGATGAATTCGATGAGTTCGGTCGGCGTCTCGAACACCTTGTGCGCCGACGGGCTGACGCACTTCTCGCCTTCGGGAACGCCCCGTGTGCGGGCGATCTCAGCATTGACTTTGGCGGCCGGCAGCACTCCCCCAACACCTGGCTTGGCACCCTGGCTCAGTTTGAGCGAAACACATTTGATCTGTTCCCGGGAACTCTGATCCGCGAACTGTTCAGGATCGAAATCACCATTGGAAGTACGGGCACTGAAATATCCCGTCCCAAGTTCCCACACCAGATCGCCGCCGTTCTCGAGATGGTACGGAGAGATCCCACCTTCCCCAGTGTCGTGAGCGAAGCCGCCCATCGCCGCACCCTTGTTCAGGGCCCGGACGGCGTTGGGCGACAAGGATCCGAAGCTCATGGCGGAGACGTTGAGCAGTGACATGCTGTAGGGCTGCGAGCAGTCCGGGCCTCCGATCAGCACTCGTGGAGTCTGCTCCGGCTGTGCGACAGGTGCGGTGGTGTGGAGCAGATACTCATAGCCGGCGGCACTGATATCGCGCTCCGTGCCGAAGGCCTTCTCTCCGTGGATGCCTTTGGCCCGCTCGTAGATGATCGAGCGGATGTCACGGTCGAAAGGCCGACCGTCCCAGTTGCGTTCGATGAAGTACTGCTGAAGTTCGGGCCGCAGAGTCTCGAGCAGAAACCTCATATGACCGACCACCGGATAGTTGCGCAGGATCGAATGCTTCTTCTGCGTCAGGTCGTAGATGGCGACACCAATCAGGCCCAGAACAATTGCTCCCAGCACCCACCAGGCCCATGCCCCCGCGACCGCAGCCCAGCCCACTGCAACCAGCACCACGAACAATGATCCAAGGATCAGGAAACGGCCCATCTTGCTCTCCTCACACACATCCAATTCGTGGCGTGTTCTCCGGCTGAGAAGGCAGCATCCGCATCTGCACTCGGTCACGGAGGCTAGCCAGCGTCACGACCCCTGACCAGCCAGCGTCACGAACCCCTGACCAGCCAGCGTGACGAACCCCTGCTCAGTCGGCCAAGGCTGCTGAGACGTCATAGCGCAGGATCGCCGCGATTCCGTCGGCCGCCTCACCCTCGATGAGGCCGACGTCTGCTGAGGAGAGTACAGCCTCGGCCAGAATCGCTCCCTCACCTTCGGAGCCGACGTCGTAGTTGAGGAGCACGGTCGCTGCGGCGCCCCGCTGAACGGCTTGAGAGACCTTCTCATGACCCTCCACTGCGAGGCTGTGAGCCTTGCTGTAGGACAGGTTCTCCAGCTGTTCGCTCTCCTTAACCTGAATGTAGTCGGAAGCCAGGGACTTCAAGGCGTCATAAAGCGCCTCTTCAGCCGCATCGTCGTCCGTGCCTCCTTGTGAGGTCTCGTGCATCAGCTCATTGACTCTGGTCGACAGCTCGGCCTTCACTGCGGTGCGACCCTGGACTTCGCCGGCAACGACAACCAGGTCCGGGACGCGCGCCTTCACAATCCCATCGACATGTTCGGCAACTGCGCGGGCGTTGTCTTTGATGATCTCATCGGCCCGGCGCCGGATCTGGTTGTGGGACATCGCCCCCTCTCGAGGTGCGTGAATATCCTCATCATTGTCGCCGGTGATGAGCGACTCATCGTGCTGCTTTGCTTCATGCTGTGGGGATACCCGCAGCTCGCGGATGGTGGCGCCCTCCTGATCGGCGATGATGAGGACCACGTCCACCAAGCGAGTTCTTTCACGGATATAGGCACCCAGCTCAGGAACCTCAGAATAGTGCGCAGCGTCGCCTGTGCCGAGTGCAGCGTCCCAGTGCTCGTCAAGGACAACCCCGGCCGAGTTGGCAACGACAGTTCGCCCGTCGGTCTGAACCTCTGAGATGTCGTCGACGATCATGGTGTCATCGAGATGTGACAGGATCTCTTCCGCTGCCCCGGCATTCGCCAAGCTCTCCCGAAGTCCGTCCCACCTCAGTCGCACCTGCTGCTCGGAATCAGCCGCGGGCGAGCGTCCCTCCAGGTAGACGGTAGCGAAAGGTCCCTGGTTGTCATATACCGTGCGCAAATTCTCGAGGTTCATCATCAGCTCCTCATCTGTTCTCGTCGGCATCTGCCGACGACCGGGGGAAGTCCAAAAACGGCTGGGCGATCAGGCAGAACACTCGGCCTTCGCCTCAGCCGACTCACGGTGGCTCAATCAGCTCCGTTCTTCGTCCATGCCACATATACGTCTGGTCTCCCCAGACTTGCACCTATCCCTGTGCTTGTAAATACCCATTCGAATCGCCACATCAGTTTGAGAAATTCCGAACCCGTGAGCCCCTAGCCCCTCTTATGTGAGACCCTGACCCCTCCTATGGGGATCGGCCACCTGCGCTACTGTCGAGTACAGGCACCGCAGACATATGAACCATCCGACGGAAGAGGTGAACGATGGCTCGTCAGCGACTGAATCGCGATGACGTGGTCGAAGCCGCCATCGCATTCATCGATGAGCATGGAATCCAATCATTGACGATGCGTCGGCTGGGGGCAACGCTCGACGTCGAGGCAATGGCGCTGTACAGACATGTCGCAGGCCGGGGCGAGCTGGTCGCTGCCGTCGTTCATCAGGTCATCGACGATCTGTTCAACGACACCTTGATGACGGCAGAGCCGAACTCCTGGGAAGACTACTTCCAACATGTGGCCAACGCCATGCGCAATCTGGCACTTGAACACCCGAAGATCTTCCCCCTGGTCACCGCGCATCCTCCAGAGGCACCATGGTTGCGCCCGCCTCTGCGCAGCCTGAAATGGGTTGACCACTTCCTTGCCGCTCTGCGAGATTTCGGGTTTTCGGATTCTGCTGCCGTGGATGCGTACAAGACGTTCACGAGCTTCCTCCTCGGCGCTCTGCTGCTTCAAGTCGCGGCTGCAGGCGTGGCAAACAGCCCTGAGGAAGCCTCGATGATCGGGGAGGGCTCTCTCGAACAGTATCCGACTCTCAAAGAGCTGCAGGTGAAACTCGCAGAAGACCACTCCCAGCGCGAATTCGACGATGGTCTTGACGATCTGATCGAGCGCATACGAAGCAACTTGGCCTCCTAGCTCGATGTCTCCCCGGACACGATCGTGCGGCTGCCGGGCGGCAGGTCAGTTGAGGGGGAATCGAGGAATTTCAGCGCAATAGGGCATGTGACGGTGACCCTCATATGGCGATTGCGCACATCATTGAGGGACCTGGTCATGAGTTCTCTGCAGTGACGAGCAGCTTCGAGGGTCTCGATCGCTTCACAATAGATGAACATGACCTCCTTCTCGTCGATCGTATAGTGCAGAGAGGCCACAAGTTTTCCCGGGAGATAGAGATCGAACTTCGAAGCTTCCTGATTATTGAGCAGTGTGTACATAGCGAGCCCTCTCAGTTTCGGTGATTGTCGTGTCCTGTGTTTCGCACTCACTGCTGAGCTTCGATGCCGGGCGCTTCTCTGCTCGGGCCGGTGATCTGAATCCGAAGTTTACTGCGTAAACGTTTCGTATGTCACATTACCTCATAGACTGTGCACAGCAATAGTCTTGCCGCCCGCACTCCATCTCCCGCACTCGTCTGCCGAAAGGAATTCCGTGCTGCTGCAGCATCGTCGGCAAAGGAAGTCCCGACGAAGCTCAAGGGCCACCGGTATCACGCCTCGGAGGTTCCCAGCAGTGGTCTTGTTGAGGCGCACAGGCGTTTCTGCCATGGGGACGGCCCCTGGGGTCTCGTGTGCATGTGGGACTTTTCCAGGAAGTAATCGTATTGTGGTCGCAACCCGCACAACCAGGCTCCTCATGGTGCCGGGAGGGAGAAGGCTCGGATGACCGAATCGGCAACGAGACGATTGCATGTGCTCATCATCGCGGACCCCGGGGCCGCAAGTAAGCGGATAGCTTCACTCACGGATGAACTCGAAGAGGAGCTGCGCCAGGTTTTCGACATGGACGTATATCTCGAAACGTGCACTCAGACCGTTCGGGTGCAATCCGACCATCAGTTGGAGCTGGCGGTTCTCGACTCATTCGTCAACAGCTACCCCGATGTCGACGCGGTTCTCATGCTGACGGGTATCCCCAGGCATACCGATAGGAAACCACTCGTCGCTGAAATATTGGACGATAGGAAGGTCGCTGTCGTTTCGTACCCCACCTTGGGCGCCCGACCCTCGAAACGTCGAGTCAAGCAGGTGCTGACCAGCTGTGCCAATCAGCTGCTCCCCTATGGCCCTCCCGCCGACACTTACCCGTTCATGCCTCGGTGGGGCCACTGGTCCGACAGAGGTGAGTCGGGGAGCCAGACCCTTCACGCCCATACCTTCACCGGCGGCCCACGTCTCGTTCTGGGGATGACCAGCGCGAACAATCCTGTGCGGATGGCATCGAAACTGTCGCGGGCATTGGCAGCGGCCTCGGCAACCGGAGCGTTCGGCATCTTCTACAACTCCATCTGGCAGATGTCGCACCACCTGTCGGTCGTACGACTGATCTCAATCGGTGTGATCGCCATTGCTGTCATGGTGGCCTGGCTCATCACGGTCAATCGCCTATGGGATCGCCCCGTCCGCGAACGCTTGGCTCCAGTCGTCCTCTACTACAACCTGTCCACGGTCCTGACGCTGCTCCTCTGCGTCGTCACCCTGTACGTCTCGCTTGTCGCTGGGATTCTCGCCGGAAGTCTGATCATCATCGATCCGGGTTTTCTGAGTCAGACCATCAAATCCCCCGCTACCTTCAGCAACTACCTGGACATTGCATGGCTCAGCGCCGCTCTGGGGGTCGTCGCCGGCGCACTGGGCTCAACTTTCGATTCGGATGCCGATATCAAGAATCTCACCCATGCACAGCGGTTGCGAATGCGTGTCTACTCCGAAGATGAGTCTGGCTGACTGCTGTCGCCCTCACGTTTCGGCGCGCGCCCACGCCCGATGCTCGCTGAGCGCTTCAATCAGCTGCCTCGTCACCTCTCCCGGCTCGCCATCGCAGAAGATTCCTGCATCGCTGTGCTCGATCCCCGGTTCTTCAAGCAGGCGCACAGCGCTGCCGCAGGTGGCAATCGGCTTGAGATGACGCCAAGATTCGGAGATCAGCAAGTCGACTTCCGTCGACGGTTCGACCCCTTCGGTCAGTATCACAGCGTCGAATTCCACTGATCTCATCGTGGCGTACGTGCGCTCAACTGCGATCGATTCGCTGCCCTCGCCCAATCTGCCACCTCTCGGAGCGATCAGCAGGGGCACCATGCCTGCGTCGCCAACAGCCGCTCGCACCGCTGTGATCTGCGCGAAAGGCGTGTCCGCAGAGACGACGATGCCCACCTTCCGACCGGTGACGGGCCATAGCCCCTTGATTTGGGACAGTGCGGGGCTCGGGGTGACTTCTCTTGGTGGTTGTTCACCGGCTTGAGGGGTGTCCAAACCCAAACCTGTGGCCACTGTTTCACAGAGTTCGGCATCAATCGCAGCGATGTTCTTCAGTTCGCGGCGCCGAATCGTCTCCTCATAGCATTTGCCGAGCTCGAAGATGAAGGCGTCTGCCAGATGCTGTTGCTCGATTTCGGTCAGGCTCTTCCAGAAGAGACTCGGCTGGCTGAAGTGGTCGTCGAAGGATTTCGGTGCTCGTCGTTCCTTCACCGATTCGGCGACACGCTGTGGAATGTCGATGAGTGCATGTTCACCGTCGGTTGAGAAGGGGTTTCCCCCATCGAGGGAATTCGGTTTGTAGGGTGCTATGCCTTGGTGGACCGCTGTTTGGTGCATTCCGTCGCGGAACATGTCATTGACCGGGCACCGGGGACGGTTGATCGGCAGCTCGCTGAAATTCGGTCCGCCGAGGCGGCTGATCTGTGTATCGAGATAGGAGAACAGGCGTCCCTGCAGCAGGGGGTCATTGGTGACATCGATTCCCGGTACGAGGTGACCCGGATGAAATGCCACTTGTTCGGTTTCGGCGAAATAGTTCTCCGGATTCCGATCAAGGGTGAGCACCCCCACTGCTTTGACCGGGGCGAGCTCTTCGGGCACAAGCTTGGTGGGGTCCAACAGGTCGATGCCCTCGAACATTTCGTCTTCGGAGTCCGGCATCACCTGCAGACCCAGCTCCCACTTCGGATAGGCGCCCGCTTCGATCGCATCGGCAAGGTCTCGGCGATGGAAATCCGGATCGAAGCCATTGACCATCTGCGCCTCTTCCCAGAGAAGGGAGTGGACCCCGTTCTGCGGTTTCCAATGAAACTTCACCAACGAAGTCTCGCCGGCGGCGTTCTCGAGGCGGAAGGTGTGGACGCCGAAGCCTTCCATCATACGAAAGGAACGAGGTATCGCACGATCCGACATCTGCCACATGGTGTGATGGGTCGCTTCGGTATGCAGAGACACGAAATCCCAGAATGTATCGTGTGCACTCTGTGCCTGTGGAATCTCACGGTCCGGGTGAGGCTTGGCAGCGTGAACGATATCGGGGAACTTCAACGCGTCTTGGATGAAGAACACCGGAAAATTGTTGCCCACGAGATCGAAGACGCCTTCGGAGGTGTAGAACTTCGTGGCGAAGCCTCGAGTGTCTCGAGCGGCATCGGCTGACCCGCGTGATCCGACGACGGTTGAGAAGCGTGTGAATACCTCGGTCTGGGCATCGGACTGCAGGAAGCCTGCCTTCGTCACGTTGCTCGCCGTTCCGTATGACACGAAGGTCCCGTGCGCGGCTGCACCACGGGCATGGACGACCCGTTCCGGGATGCGCTCATGGTCGAAGTGGGTGATCTTCTCCCGCAGGTGATGGTCCTGCAGGAGCACTGGACCTCGGGGCCCCGCCTTCAGCGAATGGTTCGTGTCTGGCAGTCTGCCGCCTTGCGCCGTCGTGTGGTATTCGCCTTGCTGTCCTTGCTCGGCCTGCCCATCGGCGCTATCGGCTCCGGTGGGAGTCGTCGGCTTAGGCCCACTCTGGTCCGACTTCGGCGACGGAGGACCTTGCGGATGCTGTGGCTCATCGAACTTCGGCGTTGAGGACGCCGGTTTTCCTGGGATGAACGGGCTGTCTTCGGATGGCATCTTTGCTGTCCTCACCTCGGCGATTGCTGCTGTTCAGGGTCACGTTATGACCAGATTCCCGCGAAGACAATCCCCCTTACGGGGATTGTGTATGTGGGCTATCCTGGCGACAACCGTGACCTCTACACGTGTGAGGAGATGTGGTCATCATGCCGAAAACCACTGCGTCAGGAAAACCCAAGAAGTCGGAACTGCCGTCCACCCTGAAGAAGTCGGATCAGAAGGCTCAACGCACGTTCGCCAAGGCGTACGACTCCGCCATGGAGGAGTACAACGACGAGAAGCGCGCACACCAGGTCGCCTATGACGCACTGAAGCACACCTATGAGAAGGTCGGCGACAGTTGGGAGCCGAAGAAGTCCTCCGGGCCCTCAGACGCACAGAGCGCTGGTGGTAAGAATACGAACCGCAAGACCGCTGGTGGTATCGATGCGAATGCATCGAAGGACCATCTGTACAAGGAAGCGAAGAAGCTCAACATCTCCGGGCGATCGACGATGACCAAGAAGCAGCTCGTCGATGCCCTTGAGAAGGAGAGCAATCGGGCGACCAGTAAGAACTCGTGACAGGTCAAGATCATTCACGACCTTGGTGGTCATTCAGGATCGAGAACGCACCGTGTTTCACGCCCTGACCACCGACCGTGGACCAGAGTAGAGTACGCATGTGACCAGCTATAAGAAGCACGAGAAGATCGCCGCCAAGATCGCCGGCAGTCTTGCCGAGCTGTGTGACGAGCACGGCGTCCGTGTGGCCGTCGCAGAATCACTCACCGGCGGCAAGATCTCCAGCCAGCTAGCTGCCGCACCTGGTTCAGGGAGCTGGTTCGCTGGCGGCGTGGTGGCATACTCGAGCGAGGTCAAGCACCGTCTTCTCGATGTGCCGCGCGGTTCGGTCATCTCCCAAGCCTCGGTTGAAGCGATGGCGCATTCCGTCTGCAGCTTGATGGAGGCCGATGCCGCTGTAGCCGCCTCCGGTGCAGGCGGCCCAACCAGCCAGGACGGGCAGGAGCCGGGAACCACGTGGATCGCGGTTCTCGTTGACGACGAGGTGCAGTCCGAACTTCACAGATTCCAAGGGGATCCGATCAAGATCCTGTCCAACACCGAGGAACGCGCGCTGGCAATGCTGCTCGAGGCGCTCCAGAAACGCTACGACAATATGCCGGAACAGAGGTCAACGAGCTGACGGCAGACTAGTCGGCGACCAAGAGAGTTTTCGGCAATCAGCACAGCACCAGGCAGAACGGTCGGCCGACCGGATCGGCATAAACCCGGAAATCAGGATGCCGTGTGGAATCATCGATCAGTTTCCCGCCTGCGGCGAGGACGGTCGGTTCGGCATCTTCATAGGAATCGACCCGAATGTCGATGTGCACCTGCAATGGGACGGTGTTGTCCGGCCAGGTCGGAGCCACATAGTCGTCCGCCCTTTGGAAGGACAGAATCTGCCTCCCTGACGGCTCGAACAGGTTGACCCAATCCGTGTCCTCGTCTGGAGAGATGTAGCCGCCGAGGAGCGCCTGATAGAACTTGGCGGTGTCCAAGGGGACGGGGCAGTCCATGGCTGTCGTGTTCAAGGTACCGATCATCGTTGATCCTTCTTCCGTCCGACGGTGTGCTGCTGATGTCCATCTTGGTCGCCAGGAAGCCTATCGGCAAGCCCCGTCTGCAAAGCAGATGAGGATGTTGAATGCCCCGGAGATGCGGCAAGGGCATCCAGGAGGCGAGGAAGAGCGCTTCATCTCCGATGCTGCGTCAATCAGATCACGGTCGCTGTTGGGTTGGATCAGCCACGCGAGATGGATGACGGCATCGACACCGGCCAATACCTCGGCATTCGTCTGGCGATCCCCACCACCGAGGTGACCTCTGGGTCTGCGCGAGAACCTTCAGGATCGCGGTGCCCACGTTCCCGGTGGCCCCGGTGACTGCGACTCTCAAGTGCTCTCCTGACTTTCGCGCTGCTGCGCTTCAGGGCCGGACATCTCAGCGACGGAATCGGACATATCCGCGAATGAGTACGGTGGCCACGGCCCCAGGAAGCGGATCTCAGTGTCAGGGAGTTCATTCTGGATGGCGGTGAGTTCGGCGCCGAGATTCTGAATGCCGGGCTCCGTCACCAGACAAGACGCCGTGAGAATGGGAGTCTGTCCCGCGTTACGGGCCGGCGTGCGGTACTCCTCGATGGCCAGACACTGTTCCGCGATCCGGGCTCTCACGGCGGGATAGAGATCGTCGGCGGCACGATCGGCAAGTTCCTTCTCGGTTTTCTCCAGACGCTTCTCAAGCAGCCGGCGTACGCCTGCCGGACGCTCAGCCATATCGGTTCTGATGCTGCGAATCTCCTCGTTGCCATCGAGGAAAGCGCTCCGATCAAGGGCGATCTCGACGCGCAGCTCGGAGGTTCCGCCCAGCTCTTCTAAGCGCTCGGACAGCGATGAGCTGGTCGCTTGGAGCCACCTTTCGAGCTGCGCGGTCGCCGACGCGCCCGAGTCGATGTCCGGACGGACAATGACATTGAACGACACCGGGAGCACACTCCCGGCCCCCTTCCAACCGTCCTCGATGACCTCGCTGTGCTCAAGGATCCATCGTTTGACGTCGTCATCGGGTCCGTCGTACGGACCCCCGCTGTGAGTATGAACCACCGCTCGTGGACCATTCGCGTCGCCCACCATGTGCAGGGCCGAACCGTCGATGCCGGTGGTCGTCGGAGCGTAGCTTTCGGCAGACACGATTGCGTAGACATAGAGTCTGGACGGCTCATGCTCGACGGCCGAGGCCTGGCCTGCGGCCGGGCTGCTGCCTGTCATTGAATGTCCTTCGCGTTCTCTTCGGCCCATCTGCTGGGATTGATGAGCTTGTCAACGACTTCGTCGACGACATCGTCGAGTCCGCGATGCAGATCGTCGACGGAACCGGTGATACCGTGCTCCGCCTTGATCTGGTCCATCGCCTCATCGAGCTCGAGGAGTGCTTCGCCGAGGCGGTTCTGCTCGTCATCGGTGAGGTCTCCGCCTTCCATCCGTCGCACAGCTTGAGTCTCCAGCGCTTCCTGGATCACCTCGACGAGGGTGACGACCAAGGTGAGTACGCCGTGTTTGAGGCTCTCCTCATCCACATTCAGTGTCATTCTTCTCCTCCATCAATCTTCGCCTCGGCGGGGATCGGCTGGTCTGCCGTGCGCCACCGCTCGAGTTCCTCGTGCCAGTCGCCGATGTCGTCTGCGGCCAGGCGCACGGTGGACCGGTCTGTGTCGAAGGTGAGGATCCGGCGCCCGTCGGTGGGATTGTCGTGACGTTCCCAGCGCAGGTCTCGCACCTGGCCCGCGGATGCCCTCACCAGAGCACGGCTGTCCATCGGAGACTTCCAGGTCAGTTCCTTCTCCGTCAGGCTGGCTTCACCGCCCCGCCAGGTGCCTCCCGTCGCCACAGTCTCCAGGTACCACATTCGGCCATGTCTCAACGGCTGAGTAGGATTCCCCAGCGTTCGACCGGAGGAGGCCTCGGCCGCTGCGCCTCGCTGCTCCTGGACCAGGGAGATCAGGCGCTCAGGTTCCAGGGCCGAGAGCTTCGATTCGCTGCCGTCATCGAGTCGGACGAAGATTCTGGTGCGCTCTTCGCCCCCGATCGACGGTTCTCGCAACGCAGTGATGGATTCTATCGAGCTCAATTTCGCCTGCCACAGGGTCTCCGCCGGATCGCGCCTGTGGATGATGAGTCGCTGCGAAGTGAGATAGGCACTGCCAGGTCTCCAGGTGCGGTAGAAGTTGTCCTGGTAGTGCCCGCCAGCCATCTTCGCCAGTATTTCCTCCCCCTCGGCCAAGGGCAGATGCGTGCGCACAGATTTCTGCACCCATTCTCGGGTCTCCTTGTCCCACTGGCGCATCATTCCGTATTCGAGCATGGTCTCGATTCCGGCAATGGTTGCACGCAGGTTGACCCCGATGAGCGGAATGTCTGCGACCGAGATGATGAGATCAAGGTTGAGGTACACACCTTTGTTGAGGAGCACTTCGATGAGGTCCGGCAGTGTCGCACGAGGATCCCGGGTGGGCTGCATGATCGCGTCTTCAGCCATCTAGCTATGCTCTATTCGCTGTCGGACGAGCGTTCAGAGTCGTCAGAAGACTTCTTGAGCGCCGCTGACTCCCCCGCCTCCACACGCTCGGAATGAGCACTCTGCCAGCCGCACCACGGGCAGTACTCGTTCATCAGCTGCGCCAGCTCGGCACGTTTGCCACATTCCGGGCAGGTGTCCTTCTGCTCGATCGCCTCTTTCCACGCCACCGTGTCTCTGTCGGTGCCAGCTGGGAAGTCCAAACCGTAGCGTGCCGCGGTTTCAAACGAGGCAAGAGCTGCTCTGATGCGAATTCCGAGAAGCTCCACACCCGCCACCGACACCATGATGTCGGCGTTGAGAACGAGACCTTTGTCCAGCAGCGTCTCCACCACCTGAAGAAGTGTCCCCTCCTGGCTGCGCTGTGGCTGCATCGCACTGTTCGACTGGTTCATGATGCTCATGTCGTCGGCCTCCTATCGGCTGCTGCCTCTGTCCCGAGTGGGTATGGAAAGTGGTCCGCCCAGGTCGGACGGGACGGATTGATCACTCGGTAGGCCGACCACGCACGTAACGGTCCTTTCGGCTGTATGAGAGGAGCTCGCCCTGCGCGTCGAGTTCCACGTCGTATTCGGCCAGCAGATCCGCGGTGTCGGGAATTCGCCGTGACTCCACGACTTCCAGCCTGACCGCCCAATGGTCGTCGTTCCATCTCGTTCCGACGACGGATTCGGGCGCTCTGCCGGTCAGGTCGCTGAATTGCTCGACGGCCTTCTTGACTGCTTGGACCGCGGAGACCCTACCCCCGGTCGACCCGCTCTTCGTCTCCTTGGGGTTCGACCTCGTGGGCCGTGGTCCAGACGATGACTCTGCCGACGAGGTCCGGCGTGAAGATTCACCCGACGCGGCCCGTCGTGGGCGTCGCTTCTCGTCACTCCCCTGCTCAGTTCGCCGGTCTGCAGAAGCTTTGGTGTCGCCTGTGGGCTTCTCTTCTGTACTGGCCTGGTCGCTCATTTAGCGCTCCTTCGAGTTTCGTCGACGGGTGGATTCAAGCAATCGGGCAACAAGATCGCGCTCAAGCTCATCGGCCTCGTCCTTGCTGATTGCGCCGGATTCTTTGGCTTCGGAGACCTCTTCCAACTGCCGTCGAATCGCACCGGGGTCGTAATGGCGTTTCTCGGCTTCGTTGCGAACCTGTTCAGCGACCCAGACAGTGCCTTTGAGCGGGGCCAAGGGTGCGCCGATGATCGCCGAAAAGATTCCCATGACAGCTCCTATATCTCCGGTACGAAGTCGTAGGGGGCCTGCGGTCCAACGAGCCGAAACCTCAAACGTTCCTGATGAGCCTCCGCCATCTCATCGACTAGGTCATTGAACTTCGGGATCGCGTCATGGCGAAGGAGCACCGCCACCTCGGTGACGTCCTCGGCCTGCCCAGACTCTCGTTCTGACATGTCAGCGGTGAGAGGCGCCAGCTGCTCGAGAAGCGGAGGAGCTTCGGACGATTTCCAGCTCTCCATCGTCTTCACTATGATCTCGCCGAGGCGGATGCGCTCTGTGCGCGTCTCATCCTCGCTCGTGCCGACGATTCTCCCCCTCAGCTCAGCAGCCTCAGGGTTGTCGAGAATGATCTCACCGAGAACCGTGTCACGGTCGTACCGAGCCAGAAGAGTGAACTGCGCATGCCCGGACAGCTTCTCCAAAGCCTCGGTGTACTCGGCTTCGCGTGGGGCGAGTACGTCGCCGGCGATATCCGTGTCCCCCGAGACCACGGTCCCGAAGGCGAGGGGAAGAATAGGCTGCGTGGTGGCAATCCCGTCGAGCACCTCGATGTGGGCCCTCAGATCATCTGGGGTACCCAGAATGTCGGGCTCGACGAGATCGGACACCACTGCCGCCACCCTGCCGGAGCTGACGGTGTGCAGCTGGCCTGCTTGCACACCGTCAGCTCCGCTCGGGAGGCCGCTATCTGTCAGGACGATGCCGTACAGATATTTGTCGCTGTCAACGACGGTGTCTTCGCTCATTCGGAGTCCGAGGAGCTGCGGGCGGGACGCTTGGTGCGACGCTTCGGCTTTTCGTCCTCATCGTCATCGGACGTCAACGCATTCTTGACGCCTTCCACGGCTCCTTGGGTTTTGCCCTTGGCGCCGTCCTGCATCATGCCGCCCATCATCTCCGGCAGATCGCGACCGCCCTGCTGAGTCAGATCGAGTCGGTTGGTTGCCTCGGCGAAGCGCAGATAGGTGTCCACGCTGGCGATGACGATGCGGGCGTCGATTGTCAGAATTTCAATGCCGACGAGTGAGACTCGAACATATGCGTCGATGACGAGCCCCTTGTCGAGGATGATCTCAACGACGTCTGCCAACGAGCTCGACGATGGACGATCGACATAGCTGCCGCGTGAGCGTTCAACGGTTCCTGTACTCATTCTCGCTACCTACTTTCAAACAGGTCGGGCGCCTACTGGCGTCCTTCCTCATCTTCGGTGGATTCTTCGTACTCTTCTGGTTCGCCTTCTTCGTATTCCACTGGCTCGTCTGTGTCCTCGACCGGCTCCTCCTCACCTTCGGCGGGTTCCTCGTCCGCAGGTTCGTCTTCTGCGAGTTCCTCTTCAGGTTCGTCTTCGGCGGGTTCCTCGTCCTCGGGCTCGTATTCTGCGGGTTCGTCCTCGTAATCTTCTGCGGGTTCGTCCTCAGCGGGTTCGTCTTCGTAGCCCTCGGCGGGTTCCTCGTCTTCGGCGGTCTCGGGCGACTCTTCATCCGCCTCCCCCTCGTCTTGGGGTGCGGCATCCTCGTATTCGTCGTCGCCTTCCTCGGCCTGCGCCTGTTCCTCTTCGAGGGCATCTTCGTGAGAGGTGACGAGTTCGCCATCGCGGATCTCTCCGCGCCAGCCTTCGACGCCTTCCTGATCGAGTATCGTCTGCGTCATTACGTGATGGACGAAGAACTTCAGCTCGAGACGGAACCGGCGTGGAACGGTGAACCACAGAGCACCGACACCTTCCACGAAGCCCTGTTTGTGGTACTCGCCGATCGCGATGATGCGGGTGAGCGTCGGAGTGACCTCGTGGAATGACACGCTGCCACTGATGTATCCCTTGCTGCCGGTCGATTCCCACACGATATGCGAGTCCGGAACCTGCTCGGTGATCGTCGCTTCCCACGTGCGGTGGGACCAGACAGCCTGGCCTTTGACACTGAGCTTGACGTCGTCCGTCCATTCGACGTTCTCGACCTTCTTCATGAAGTCGGGCCAGTCTTCGAAGCTCGTGAATGCGTTGTAGGCCACGGACAGTGGAACACCGACATCGGCTGTTTCGACGATATTCGAGAATTTGAAGTCGCCGGAACCGCCGGAGCCGCCCGATCCTCCGCCGAAGGCACCTTTGATCTTGTCCTTGGCCCCCGCTGCAGCGGCAGAGAGCGCTGCCTTGGCTGGTGATTTGCCTTCAGCGATCTCCTCGGCACCGGCCTTTGCAGCCTCGCCTGAGGATCCTCCGCTGCCACCGCCAGAACCATCGAACCGATCAGCAATCTTGTCGACCTGGTCGCCAGCGGAACTCAGCGCCTTGCGGCCGAGGGTCTTAGCGTAGTCTGCGACCTGGCTCTTCAGGCCACCGAAAATGGAATCATCACTCACTGGAAGCCTCCTTGGACTTGCTGGAAGCAGAAGGCTTCTTCGCCGCAGTAGACGGCTTCTTCGCCGCGGTCGAACGCTTTCGCGTTGCAGCTGACCTAGTGCCTGACTTGGCCGAGGTCGTGCCTGACTTGGCTGAGGTGGTCGAACGCTTGGATGTTCCACCTGTCTTGTTCGACGCAGCTGTCTTGCTCGTTGAACGGCTCGATGATGAGGACCGCTTACGAGCGGGCTTCTTCGGAGCTTCTTCCTCCGCAGCCGGTTCATCCTCTACGGGCTCGTCCGAATCGTCGGAGGCTTCAGGCTCCTCGGCCTCTTCAGTTTCGGCCTGTTCGTCCTCTGCCTCAGGTGCCTCGTCTTCGGCGCTTTCGCTGACCGGCTCGTCTGCTTCATCCGAACTGGGATCGAGATTCTCAGCCGTTTCGTCCAGGGTCGCTTTCATCTTCTCGGTCTGATCCTGGAGCCTGCTGCTCAATTGGTCGACGCCTTTAGCGGCTAAGGCCTTGGCCGCGCTTTTCCCGGAGTCTGCCAAACGTCCCGTGATCTTCTCTTGGAGGCTCTTGAGCTCCGGAGAGGAATCCGCGAACTCCTTCAATCCGCCTACGAGGCTCTCGCGATTCTTCATCGCTGTCGTCCCAGCAACCGAAGAGGCGATTGTCAGCGCTAAGCCCAACTTTTTGGTTCTGCCGAGCATGTAGCCCGCAAGTATCAGGCCTGTGAGTTTCATCTTGTCGTTCACTGGGTACCTCCGAATCTTTGCGCAGTACGCATGTGGTTATCGGACCCTTGAACACGGTGTTCCGACAATGCCGCCAAGAATGGTCCACCATGCCGTGTCGTTATATGAATTGTCTCTCCGAGGTGACAGGGGAGACAGGTCTTCACCTGTGTTTTGAAGTTCTCCTGTCCGGAGCTGCAGCAGATTCCTCTCTGTGTCTGCTAGCTTCGCATCTGGTTCGAAGCCAAGAGCGATGTGCCCTTACAACTTCAATCTGCCTGCTCAGTACCAATCCGTCAAGGGGGTCAGGATTGCTCTAAGGGGGCTTTCAGCCAATGGTCGACACGGATATGGTGGTGTTCTGCTCCGGCAACCGGAGGGATTGGAGCAAGTCACATGGCAAAGTCAGTCAACGTTCCTGAACCCCATGGCTCAGAGAGGACACAGCGAGAGAACGCCGAGCGGGGTTTCGTGGCTTCTGAAGCCCTCACTAAGAACCTGCAAGGCGTGTTGGTCGATTTCATCGCTCTCAGCCTGACGGCCAAGCAGGCGCACTGGAACATCGTCGGCACGAACTTCCGAGATCTCCATCTCAACCTCGACGAAGTAGTGAGCATCGCTCGTGCTGGAAGCGACACGATGGCCGAGAGGATGCGTGCTCTTCACGGATCACCAGATGGCAGGCCGGCAGTTGTGGCCGAGCAGACCCGGCTGCCTGAGTTCCCTGACGGTGAGATCACGACTCACCAAGCCATTGATCACATTGTCAAGACAATCGAGACAACGGTGGGGACTATGCGAAATTGCCATGATGAGGTCGATTCCGCTGATCCGACAACCGCGGATCTCTTCCACGAATATATCGCTCAGCTCGAACAGCAGGCTTGGTTCATCAGCGCCGAGACCCGTACGCCCCAGTGAGCCGATGACCTGAACTGGTCGAGCCCCGGCCCCATCCGCTTGCTCGGCGGGTGGGGCTTTTCATGTTCAGAAATCGTTCGCGGTACTCGCAGACAGTTCAGGTGAGGGGCGCGGTGTCAATGAGATGTTCGGCAATCGCCAGCGCCGAGGTGGCTCCGGGCGAGGGTGCATTCCGGACGAACATCGTGGCTCCCGCACGATCGATGACGAAGTCATCGACTAGGTTGCCGTCCCGGTTCATCGCCTGAGCGCGAATTCCCCTAGTGGCCCGGTGACCGTCGGCTCCGTAGAGGGCGGGGACGTAGCGAGCGGCCTCGGCGACGAACTTCTCGATCGAGAGGACCCCGCCGATCTCACGTGCAGCCGTGGCCATATTGCCGGAGGCGAACTTCCAGAATCCCGGATCCGTTGCCACGGTCAGGGAGTCGGGGACGTTGAGGCCGAGACCCTTGTACCCCTCCCGGGAGAAGGAGAGGAAGGCATTCGGTCCGATCATCAGACCGCCGTCGATGCGGCGGGTCACGTGGACGCCCAGGAACGGGTACTTCGGGTCTGGGACCGGATATATGAGGCCGTTGACGACATCATTGAATCGCGGTTCGAGGATGAAGTACTGGCCGAAGAACGGCACGACGCTGGGACTCTTGTCTTCGCCTGAGCGTGTTGCGAGTCGGTCCGCCTGCAGGCCGGCGCAGGTGATGACCTGGTCGTATTCCTGCGAGTCGACGCTCGAGTGGACGATCGCGGTGCTGCCGGCGCTCCCACTGCGCTGCTCAATCCTCTTCACTTCCGTAGAGAAGCGAACCCGACCGCCGCTACGACGAAAATCGGCGACGAGTGCTTCCGTCAGCCCGCGATAGTCGATGATTCCGGTATGCGGTGAGTGCAGTGCGGCCACGCCCTCGGCATTCGGCTCGACCTCGAGAAGTCCGTCACGGTCCAGCAGTTCAACATCAGGGACACCGTTCGCTCTGGCGCGAGCATGGATTCCGTCCAGCCGCTCCACTTCAACATCGTTCGTCGCGACGACGACCTTTCCGCACTCTTCGAAAGCGACATCGTGTTCGCGCGCGAAGTCGAGCAGCAGCGAGACGCCACGACGGCAGAGGCGAGCTTTGAGGCTCCCCGGCTCATAGTAGAGACCGGCGTGGACGACACCGGAATTGTGGCCCGTCTGATGCGCCGCGGGGTGATCTTCCTTCTCATACAGGGTGACGTCTGCACCGTCGTATTTTTGGACCAGACTGCGAGCCACAGCCGCACCGATGATGCCAGCACCGATCACAGCAAAACGCTTCTTCACGCCCACACTTCACCCCCTTCGTCTGCCGCTGCGGTTGTGATGACCCTATTGCGGCACTGTGCACCGCGCAAACAGGCCACAGTCAGCCTTCTCCCAGTCCACCATCCGGGGATAAGGTCTCGAAATAGCCGCATTTTCTGCGGATGGTCGCGGTATGGTCTCATATCCAACAAACTTGTCATGATTTAAATTACTCGCAAGTCACTTCAGTAGTTACCACAGAATGACAACGCAGCATGACCTTGCCGACTTTTCTCGAGCCACCCTCCCTCAAGAAGGGGAAGTCCAGGCGGTGTCGATCTACTTGGCCATGACCTTGCAAGACGTTCATACATCCAGACCAGAACGCCATGGCCGCCTCCGGCAGATGGACCAGAAACGACAGGACAGCAGAACCCTCCGAAGCTTGACTTCATGGAGAATTCACAATCTCGAGCGAGAACGCCCGTTCAGATTTATAACGAGCTTGTAACTTTGCCCGTGATTTTGTGATTACTTTTTTGTTACTACGTATTGTTGTGAGGGATCTGTCAGGAGACTGCCTGTTTCCGTCCAGCGGATGTTCAAGTTTCGAACGATGTGGAGAACCATGAAGATGCTCCGAAACCGGCACACGACCGGTCGTAGAATTGCTGTCGGAGGCGTTGCCGCCGCCACAGCGCTAGGGCTCACGCTGATGACAACGTCACCAGGTGCCGCCGCCCAACAAAACCCGAACGAAGATGCCGAAGCACTAGGCCAGCTCATCGAATCAGACCTTTTCAAGGGACAGCTGCTCGATATTGCCTCTGCCTACAGCAGCGCTCCGGGAAGTATCGATGCGGAGTCGACTCCGCTCGATGTGGATGCCCTAAACGCACTCAAAATCGATCTTGGCGACGGAATCTCACTGCCTCTCGCCAGCGAGCCAGACGGTGGCGGTCTTCTCGAGATCGGCAACGCCGGCACACTTAACGCCTTTGGGCACGCGTCGGAATATAACAATGCGCTCGCCAGCGCCGGAGCAGTCGGAACAGACGGCGCGCTCAACATCGATGACGTCAATGCTGGCAAATACGGCAATGCCAACGTAAATCTGACTACTCTGTTCGAGCAGCTTGGTGTTGAAGGAGTCACGAACGAAATCGTCGACGACCTCAGCCTTGAGCTCGGCGCAATTGCCTCGACGGCCAACAGCGACGGCAACGCCAACAATTCAGAGTATGTTGTTGCAGACGGAAAACTCACAGTGTCTAGCCCGGCGGTGGAGAAGCTTTCCTCCGCAGTAACTACGACCATTGACGGCGCCGGAGGGACACTGCAAGAGGTCCTCGGCAATGAGGGGCTGGCCAGTAAACTGGCTGCCGTCGGGATCGATCTGAATGTCCTAGCGGCCAGGGTACAGGTAGGCGGATCCGACGCAGAGATCTCAGTTGAGGTCAGAGACGCACTCAATGGCGTTGTCGCAGAAGTTATCAACGAAGAGTTGACTGATGACAACCGGCTTGTCTCAGTAAATCTCGAAACCGGAAAGATAGCCATCGACCTGGCC
Source organism: Brevibacterium antiquum (assembly GCF_016107655.1). Lineage (GTDB taxonomy): Bacteria > Actinomycetota > Actinomycetes > Actinomycetales > Brevibacteriaceae > Brevibacterium > Brevibacterium antiquum. The sequence goes on along the minus strand of NZ_JABASX010000004.1, from coordinate 291,698 downwards.
AAAATTGTCAAGGGCAAGGACGCTGAGGATCTCAATGGCCTGGCACCAAACACTCAGGTCCTAACGGATGACACGATTTCGACAATTACAACGGCCGTTGCCGAAGCCATTGGTTCTCTTGCCGAACGAGCAAATATCGCACTCGCGGGCGACCCAGATGCACCAGAGGATTCTGCTGAAAGCAAGGGCGCCCTTGACGACTTCCACGTCATTATCAAATTGCCGGCATCCATCTCCCTTCTTGGAAGTACCGTCACCGGTGGCGTTACTGTCGATGCGACACTCGGCCAGCTAGCTGGCAATGATCCGACACCCCCGAAGATCGCCACTGATCTGAAAATCGGTTCCATCAATGCCGGACAGGTACTCAACTTGATCACAACTCCTGTGATCAACGCGGTACTCAATATCACTAAGCCCCTCGTCGCTGGAATCTTGGATGCCACAGCTGATGAAATTTCCGGTGCAATCACTGGACTTGTCGATCCGCTACTAGCGAGCCTCAAGCCTGTATTCGAAAACCTCAAGAACGTCGTCGATTTGACAATCAACGAGCAGCCGACTGCCAAGGACGAGGAAAGTCAGGTCAAGGGAAATGGAAGCAACGGCGACGGCTTCACCGTCAGCGCGGTCAGCCTCGAGCTGCTTCCGAACGCTCTGTCGCGGGCCGCAGTTGCCGACATCAATCTGGCGTCGTCTTCAGTGCGCGCAGTGCCAGAAGCAGCCCCGGGCGACGCTAACGCGAATGCGTCTGCCGCAGCAGCCGCATCCGCTGACGCCGACGGCAACGACAATGCAGTAGCCGAGGCTGCCTCGGAAGCAGCAGCCAACAACGATGCAACCAGCACAGCTTCTGCCGACGCGGATCCAGCGGCTGAAGCAGCTGCGCAGTCTGCAGCCAATGCAGATGCATCAACGACTGCTTCAACGGACTCGACGACAGATGCAAATTCGTCCTCAAACGCCGCTGCACAAGCGTCCTCTGATCCAGATGCAGAGACGAACGATGACACCAACGCAGAAGCATCAACCGCTGCCAATGCGAATCCAGCCGCGGCCTCAGACTCAGCTGCAATCGCCGACTCGTCCACCGATGCGTCGGTCGAAGCCGCAGCCGCCACTGATACAACGGCTGATCCAGATTCAGCAGCTACTGAGGATGCAGACGTCAATGTGAACGCCTCGGCCTCGACAGCAGCTTCGGCTTCCGCTGATGACGACGGCAATCCGGCTGCTGAAGCGGCAGCTGATCCTGCAGCATCACCAGATGCTGACACCACAGCGTCCGCAGCAGCAGACGAAAACGCTGAAGCAGCAGCGGAATCAGCAGCGACCGAAGATGCGTCATCTGAAACCTCAGCCGATGCGACCACCGAGACAAACGCCTCGGCGACCGTAGCAGCAGAGGCAGCGTCGAACGCTGACAACACGGACGCAGCCAACGCAGACACAAATGCGGCGGCAGACGCTGACCCGGCAGCAGCCGCCAGCGTTGCTTCGAATGCGGACTCGTCTTCGGAAGCATCTGCTGCGGCCGCAGCCGACGCAGATGACTCGGCAGTGGCCGACGCCTCCAACGAATCGGACGTCAACGCCAATGCTTCGGCCTCGGCCGCAGCCTCGGCCAACGCTGACAACAACGACAATGCCATCGCAGAGGCAGCCGCACAGGCCGCCGCTACCGCAGACGCTGACACCACTGCTTCTGCAGCCGCGGATATCGACGCTTCGGCAGCAGCAGAATCCGCAGCGACTGAAGATTCCTCTTCGGAAGCCTCAGCAGACGCAACGTCTGATCCGAATGCTTCAGCACAGGCCGCAGCAACCGCGGCTGCCAATGCTGATGACTCAGAGACGGCAAACGCTGACACCACTGCAGCAGCCGACGCCGACCCTGCAGCTGCAGCCTCGGCGGCATCGAACGCCGACTCTTCGGTAGCGGCATCCGCAGAAGCAGCGTCAAGCGCTGACGCGGATGGTGCTGAAGCTGAAACCTCGGCCTCAGCAGACGCAGACCCAGAGGCATCTGCCTCAGCTGATGCTGACGCTGATCCTGAAGGTGCAGCAACCGCTGCAGCAGACGGAGCCGAAGCAGAAGCTACAGCTTCCGCGGACACCGACGGTGCAGAAGCCAGCGCCTCGTCGGATGACGACGCGGATAAGGCATCTGCATCCGCTGATTCCGATCAGGCAGCCTCGGCTAGCGCCGGAGCATCCTCGGATTCCGAGTCTTCGGCCAGCTCCTCGAGCCAGTCGAACGCTTCGGCTAGCTCAGCCGGTGCCAGCACCAACGCCTCCGGCAGCAGCAACGGCGGAGACTTGCCACGGACAGGCGCCGACGGCGTCCTGACCATGGCTGGCATCGCAGCCCTGCTGATTGCAGGCGGTGCAGCGGCGATCTACGGAACCCGCCGCTACCGCGCCTCGGCAGGTCAGCACTGATACACATGACACTCAGCCACTGAGCTGAGCGCCTCAACGGCGGGGTCGGAGTGAAAGCTCCGGCCCCGCCGTTTTTGTGACCTGCAACACAAATAGTCGTTACTCTTAAGTAATTAGCGACACGCCACTCATGACAATTTCGTCATATTGCGCTTCGTGACTCGACCCACAGGAGCCCGACTTTAGTTCGACCAAAAGTATTGCCATTTCACACAGTGAGACACAAGGTCACCTGACTGCACCGGGCGCGCCGAACGCGATCCCCAGCATCTCAAGGAACAACCTCGGCTACACCAAAAAGCCTTCATCCGACACCTCTGAGCATCGTTCATTGACCATTCACTTGTAACCCACCCACCTGGGAACACACAGTTCTCGTTACGGTTCCGTTACTTTTCACATTACTTTCGCATTATTTGCCAATGACCTTGTAGGGTGAAATCCGTTCGGCCGAAAAGCACCATGTCCCTTGTACGCAAACACCGTCGGTCGATCCTCACAAATGGAAGTGGAGAAGTATGAAGAAGCTCCGTAACGGGCAGCCGCCCGTGCGAAAGATCGCCGTCGGTAGCGCAGCCGCAGTCACCGCTCTGGGGCTGACTGTCATGGTCACCTCACCCAGCGCTGCAGCCATCGAACAGGACCCAAACGAAGACTCTGAGGCGCTCGGCCAGCTGGTCCAGTCGGATCTCCTCGACGATCAGCTCGTCGATGCCGCTGGTGCATACAGCAGCTTCCCCAGCAATCCTGAGGAAGCCAAGACCCCTCTCAATGCAGAAGCACTGAGCGCCATCGACCTGGATCTGGGCGACGGTGTCTCACTGCCAGTCATCAGCCAGCCAGGTGGAGAAGGCCTCCTGAAGCTCGGCGAAGCCGGAGCGCTCAACTCCTACGGCTACGCTCCCTCGGCAGACAGCGCCAAGGCCAGTGCCGGTGCAGTCGGCAAGGATGGCGCCCTCAACGTGGACGACATCAACAACGGTGAGTACGGAAACGCCGAAGTCGACCTCACCCAGGTTCTGGGACAGGCCGGCATCGACGGAGTCACCGACAACATCGTTGACGAGCTCTCGCTCTCCCTCGGTGCGGTTGCTTCGACCGCAGAGGCCAAGGGATCTGACGAAGCTTCTTCCGAGTACGTTGTCGCCGACGGCGTCATGACCGTCTCCAGCCCCGCCGTGGGCGACCTCAACAAATCGCTGACCAAGGCTGTCGACGGAGCCGGCGGCACCCTCGAAGATGTCATCGCCAAGGAAGGCCTCGCTGACAAGCTGGCCAACGCTGGCATCGACCTCAACGCTGGTGTGGCCGACCTCAAGCTCGGCGGCGAAGGCACCACCGTTGACATTGAAGCTCAGGACGCTCTCAACAGCGTCGTCGAGAACGTCGTCAACGAGAAGCTCGAGGACAAGGCGGGCATCGCCTCGATCGACCTCAAGAACGGTGACATCAAGATCGATCTCGCGAAGGTCGTCAAGGGCGAAAACGGCGAGGACCTCAACGGCCTCGACCCCAACACCCAGGTCCTGACCTCCGAGACAATCGGAAAGATCACCGACGCAGTTGCTGAAGCTCTCGGCACGCTGAGCGGCAAGTTCAACGAGACCCTCAAGGACGGCCTCAACGACGCTCACGCCAAGATCTCGCTGCCTGCTAAGGGTTCACTTGCGGGCGTCCCAGCTGACGGCAAGATCGACATCGATGCGACCCTCGGCCAGCTTGCCGGCACCGGCGAAGGCGATCCGAAGATCACCACCGATCTCAAAGTCGCTGGAGTCGACCTTGGGCAGCTGATCAACACGATCACCGATCCCCTGCTCAAGGGACTCCTGGGAGTCACCCAGCCGCTTATCGGTGGAATCGTGAACACCACTGCTGACCAGGTCACCGGCGGAGTCACCGACGCCGTCGATCCGATTCTCTCCGGTCTCGATCCCGTCTTCGAGGGCCTCAACAAGATCGTCGACCTGACGATCAACGAGCAGCCCACCAAGCGCGATCCTGCTGAAGACAGCAACGTCAAGGGCACCGACGCTGACGGCTTCACCGTCAACGCCGTCAGCCTCGAGCTGCTGCCAGACGGCGTCCCCGCAGCGGGCGGCGCACAGGCCGCCCCTCAGGCAGCCGACGCACTTGCTGACATCAACCTGGCCTCGTCCTCGGTCCGTGCGACCGCAGCCGACGAAGCACCAGGCGATGACGCAAACGCTGACGACACCGCTTCTGCTGATGCCGATGACTCGGCCTCCGCAGATGCAGACGACTCGGCTTCGGCAACCGCTGACGCTGATGACTCGGCTTCCGCTACCGCAGATGCTGATGACTCGGCAGCCGCCAACGAAGAGGCCAACACAACGGCTGACGCTGATGACTCGGCTGCTTCCAACGCTGACGTGAACGCATCGGCAAACGCGGACGACTCCGCAGCTGCTACCGATGACGCAAACGCCTCCGCTGACAACAACGACGAGGCAAACGCCTCGGCGAACTCAGCTGATGACGCGAACGCCAGCGACGATGCCAACGCATCGGCTGCTGCTGACGGTGGCGACCTGCCCCGCACCGGTGCCAACGGCACCTTGGCTCTGGGTGGGCTCGCTGCCCTCCTCGTCGCCGGCGGTGGAATCGCGATCTACCTGACGCGCCGCCACCGTGCAGGCCTCTGAGACTGAGTCTCATGGCCGTGTGAACGGTTGATACCACGCGAAAGGCGGGGTCGGAGTGAAAACTCCGGCCCCGCCTTTCGTCTGCCTGAACCTTTTCGTCCGACTGAAAGCGTCAGCACCGCGAACACATGTGCCGTTGACACCTCAGAGTCCGCGTCCGGCCTCCCACGGCTCTTCCGAGGAACCGGTGATCAAAGCGTTGACGGACATGGCCTGCGCATCGGTGAAGGAGGCGATATAGTCCACGACCGCCCTGGCCCTGCCCAACCTGACGATGGCACCGGCGCCCTCCTCGCCGAGGCTGGACGGATCCCTGTCGTAGAGATCCTGGTATTCCTGTGTGGCTGCCTCAACCGAATCGAAGAGACGCCGAGGAATCGTGGTCGCCTCGTCGGGATCGCGCAGCCAATCGTGGAAACCCTCCACCAGGGAGGCGATGATCCGGGTCTGCCCTCGCTGATACACCGCAAGATCTGAACGTTCGAGCACGAACCTCGAGTGGACGAACTTCAGCACCACCACGTCGTGCCAGGCGGTGTCGGACAGGCGCACATGCCCGCTGCGGACATGTGGCCGCGCATCGACGACGATGGAGGCCTTGAGCCGATCGATCCACCGCCTCGTGAACGCGTTGACAGCCCGGTCGGCTTCCAGTCCCCCGTCATAGGGCACGGCCAGCAGACCCTCGACAAGATCCCGATTGATTCGCTGCACCGACTGTCGGAACGCATCCTCATCGGCGATCCACGGGTCCTTCTCCTGAATGTGGCGCCACATCGACTCGAGTGCATGGCCCGGCCGGCGACGATCCAACTCCGTGTCATGCAGCTGCGCCAGCTCACGGCAGTCGCCCAGCCACCGGCCCAGCTCCGCAGAGACGCTGGTGTACTGCAGGATGTTCGACCGGTAGAAATCATCGAGGTCATGCACCGCATAGGCGATGTCATCGGCGACATCCATCACCGCACACTCCAGCGTCTGCTGGTACCGGCCCATCCGCGGGAACACCGACAGCGCATCGTTCATCTCGGCCGTCTCGGTCGCGTAGGCGGAGAACTTCATCGCCCCCTGCGACACCTCATCACCGACTCCCCTGGGCATCTCGGCCGAGCTCAGTCGCTGATGCTGCGTCCAATCGCTGCGCGCCCACGGGTACTTCAGCACTGCGGCCTTGACCGCCCGAGTGAGGTTGAGCCCCCGCGCCGTGGCATCACAGCTGTCGAGAGCTGTGAGAATGCGGAAGGTCTGCGCATTGCCCTCGAAACCGTCAGGCAGGCGCAGCACCGACCGTGAGACACGGTCAAGTTCCTTCTCGCCGAGGTGGCCGAACGGAGGGTGCCCCATATCGTGGGCTGCGGCGGCAGCCTGAACCACCACCGGATCGCACCCGCCGAGTTCAGCGAGCACCGACCGGGTGCGCTCATCGGAGTTGTTCAAGGTGATGGCGATCGACCGGGCCACGGCAGAGACCTTGAGCGAATGCGTCAGCCGGTTGTGAATGACTGTGCCAGAACCGGCCTGCGGGATCACCTGGGTGACGGCGGCCAGTCGTGAGAAGAAGGGGGAGAATCGGATCCGTTCGATATCGACACGGAACTCGTCCTCGCCAGGTTGACCCGCCTCGGCGACGTCGCGGTCGCGTCCACCGTCGGTGTGAAGTTTCAGTCTCTCCGTCATGATGGCCCCAGCCTACAGAATCGCTACCCCAGCCGGGTACGACATGGTGGCGTTGGTCTACCATAAGGTGTTCTGCCTACTCAGGCGCCCCGCACCCTCAGGAGACCCACTCGCATGGCCACACCGAAAAAGGACGTCGACGCATGGGCGGCGACTCTTGCCCAGGGACAGTCCGTACCTTTCCTCTTCTCGCGCGGTAAGACCATCGGGCTCATCATCGCCTGCGTGATCTTCATCCTCATCGGTCTTGCGATGGCCTTCGGCGGAAGCATCATGTGGATGATCATCGGCGGGATCGCGGTCGTCTTCTTCCTCCTCGGCCTCATCGTCATGGTCCGCAGGCTCTTCGCCCGCACTCCGGCGCTGATGGTCTCCTCCGAAGGCATCACCATGAAGACCGCCAAGGCGGGAGTCGTCCCCTGGTCACAGCTCGTCGACGTCCGCGCGGTGAAGCAGAACTCGAACGTCTTCATCGAATTGGTCATCACCGACCAAGAAGCTGAGCGCCAGGCCGCGGCCGGTCTCGGAGTGGCGACGAGCACGTCAGACGACGGCGCCGAGGAAAAGGTGCTCTGGGCCCCGAACGGTCTTGCAGTGAGCAAGCCCGAGCTGTGCTACTGGCTTGATCAGGAACGCAAGGCGCGCACTAGCGTGTGACAGCAAGGGATATGACGAAGCGGCCTGCTTCTGGGAGCAGTTCATTCCAGCGGGCCGCTTCGTTGTATCTCGAGGGTGTCGTTGTATCTCGAGGCGACGGCAGCGCCCTGCCCGCCGGGATCAGTCCCTGCGCTTGAAGGTGTTCCGCCCGGTGACCGCCAGCCATATCCCCAGAACGGTCATGACGACGCTGGCACCGGCCATGACGATGTCACTCACACTGGTGATGCCCTCGCTGCCCAGCACCGAGGCGACGGCGAAGACCCCGGCGAGACCGAAGACGGCGAGCGCCACACCGGCAATTCTCAGCGTGCGCTTGCTCCGTCCGAACACGAGGAAGACCAGATAGGCGCCGAGAAGGCCCAGCACCCCGACCCCGGCGAAGGCTTTGAAGGCCTCTTTGCCAGGGTCGTCATGGACGGTGACCAGGCAGAAGATCCCAATGCCGCCAAGAAAGAGCACCGGCAGACCGATGGTGAGGATGAAAGCCTCGACGCTGGTGACGAAGGTGTGCAACGGGTCTCGGACGCCGAAGTCTTCGACAGAGCTGCGCACCTCGGTGATGCTCACGGGTTCGGACTCATGCGCCTTGAGATGACGTTTGAGCCTGCGTTCGTGTCGGATGTGGACGACGATCGTGAAGATCGGCCACCCGACGAACACGAGGGCCCCAATTGCCCCCACACCCAGGGCGAGGCCTGGCAGGGTGTGAACCAATGCTCCGCAGATGAGGAGGAGAATTGCTCCGGGAAAGAACATGCAGACTACTTGGGTCTTGAACGTCACCCGGGCACCACGATCCCCTCATCCATTCCGCTCCCTGCTGAGCGACCCCGGACAATGGTATCCCCGGCCAGCCGCTCACAATCCTTGAGACTTGCATCACAGTGGCGTAGCGTCATAGGCACAACAGGAGGTGAGTTCAATGACTGGAGTCAACGAAGATTTCTATCAGCCGGGGACCCATCCGGGCGACATCATCGACGTCTGGGATGAAGAGGCCGGTGAGATGGTCAAGCACATGATCATCCTCGACGAATTCGGAAACGGTACGAAGACGCGTCCCCTCTACGACGACGAGAAAGAGGACGCCGCGGAGTAGCCGCCCCTCACCACCAGGCTCGAACGGTCTCGGTGGGTCCGTCCACCTCGGTGAAGCCCGCGTCGACGACGCTCACGGGTCGATGATCTGTTGCCCACTCCGCCTTCGTGGGTGTGACCACGCGCAGACTGAATCCTGCTTCGCGCCACCGATCGCGAACCTCGGCGGGCATCTGCTCGTAGGCCAGCTGTGCACCGTGGCCGCACTGTGCCGCGGCTTTCCCCGTCGTCAGCGTCACCAGCGGTGAAAGTTCGATCGTCACGACCGCCTCGGCGGCGGGAACCGAGGTGTGCCCGTCGTCAGGAAACTCGGTGCCGCCGACCTGCAGCTTCTTCAACTCCTTCGGCAGCGGCTCAACCGGACCCGGAGGGAAGACAAACGCCTCGGCGGGACCGAAGTCATCCGTGCCGCCGAATTTCACCTCAACGCAGCCCAAGGCTCGTGCATCGTCGAGTTTCTGCCCGTCTCCGCGGCGAACGACCTTGCGGATGGCCCCATCACGCCAGTACTCGACCGCTTCGTGCCATTCGCCCTCAGGTTGCGAACGCGGGTCGTCGAGGAAGGCGACGACGGCTCGGGCTGTGGCTTCGAGGATGTCGATGTGGCGAGCGATGTTCGTCTTCGAGCGCCGGACCACGATCGGCAGGGACCACGGAATCTCGTGGTCGTACTCGTGTCTGCGCATGTGCTCGGTCATGGTGCAATCCTAGTCAGCGCAGTCGCACTCGTGGAGTGATCGGCTCATTCCTGGGATGAGCGTGCCGACGGTGGTTCAGTCATCTGAGATCAGCCCCATACGGGCGAAGAGTCGAGCCGCGGCCGCACGCGAACTCTGATTGACCACGCGTCCCATCTCGGGGTCACCGGACAGGAGCGATTCGGTGAGCCCCTGGGCCTGCGCGAGTGCGATATGTGCGGGCAGCGGTGGCGTGTTGCGGTCGCATCTCACGTCGAGAACGACCGGTCGGTCGGCGGCGAATGCTTCGTCGAAGGCCGGACCGACGGCATCCGGTTCCTCCACGAGGATGCCTTTGAGGCCGAGCATCTGTGCATACCCGGCGTAGTCCAGCGGCTCCACCATCTGCGCGGTGTCCCACCGTGGATCTCCGGCTTCGCGCATCTCCCAGGAGACCTGGTTGAGGTCGCCGTTGTTGATGATGAGCACGATAAAAGTGGGGTTCGCCCATTCCTTCCAGTGGCGTTTGACCGTGAGCATGCCGTTCATTCCCATCATCTGGAAGGCACCGTCGCCGATGGTGCACACCACGGGCCGGTCAGGGTGGGCGAACTTCCCCGCGAGTGCGTACGGCATGGCTGCCAGCATCGATGCCATACGGCCGGAGAGGTTGCCCATCTGGTTGGGGCCGAGTTCGATGTGGAAGCCGTACCAGTCGGCCGTGCTTCCGGCATCTGCGGTGATGATGGCGTTGTCCGGCAGCTTCTCGTTGAGGGAGACATAGACGCTGCGGGGGTTGATCGGATCAGCTGCGGTCTGCGCCACCCGCGTGTTCTCTGTCTTCCAGTTCTGCTGTTGGCTGGCGATCTTCTGCTGCCATTCGGTGCTGTGCTGGTCCAGATGCGGCAGCAGGGCTGAGAGTGTGGTCAGCGCATCTCCCCATAGGTTCACTTCGGTCGGATAGCGGATTCCCAGATGTCGCGGTGACAGGTCGATCTGGACGCCTCGTGCCTGTCCGGTTGGAGGCATGAACTCACCGTAGGGGTAGTTCGTGCCGACCATGAGGAGGGTGTCGCACTTCTGGATCATGTCGTAGCTCGGTCGTGAGCCCAGAAGCCCGAGCTGCTGCGTGTGGTAGGGCACGTCGCCGGGCACGACCTGTTTGCCCAGGAGCGTGGTGATGACACCGGCACCGAGGCGATCGGCCACGGCGAGCACCTCATCCGTGGCACCGATAGCGCCCTGTCCGACGAGCATCGCGACCTTTTCCCCGGCGTTGAGCACCTCTGCGGCTCTGACGAGGGCACTGTCATCGGGCCGCAGCCGATCCTCCACAAAGCCGATGCCGCTGCGGGAGACGAAATGCTCAACTGTGGGCTCTTCCATATCCATGGTTTGGATGTCGGCCGGCAGAACCACGACGGCCGGCCCCCGGTAGGCCTTGGCCATCCTCACAGCCTTGTCGACAACGAGTTGGGCGTGCATGGGCGTGGCCACGGTTTGGACGAAGACTGCGGTGTCGGCGAACATGCGTTCGAGGTTGATCTCCTGCTGGAATTCAGAGCCGAGGGATACCCGCGCCTGCTGGCCGACGATCGCGAGAACCGGTGCGTTGTCTCCCTTGGCGTCGTAGAGACCGTTCATGAGGTGGATGGCCCCGGGCCCGGAAGTCGAAATGCACACGCCGACTTCGCCGGTGAACTTCGCGTGAGCGGTGGCCATGAATGCGGCTTCCTCTTCATGGGTGGGCCGAACATACCGGAAGTCCTTGCCGTCTCGTTGGGCGCGGCCCATAGCACCGTCGAAGCCGCCGATGCCGTCGCCGGGATAGCCATACCACTGGTGCAGCCCCCACTCGATGAGTCGATCGATGATGAAGTCGCTCACTGATGTCGCCATTGCTATCACCTTCGCAGTTCTTTGTCAGGTTTGATCTCTGTGCCGGCTTCTCGGGTTCCGGTGTCACGACCTCTCACTGTTTGGAGCCGACTGGCTCCACCGTGAAGAGTCAGGGAGTCCGAATGAGCTTCTTGTTGACGAATTCCTGTATTCCTTCGGCCCCGAGTTCGCGTCCCACGCCTGAACGCTTCGTACCGCCGAATGGGAGGTCAGGTTCGGTCCAGGTGGCTTGATTGATCCAGACCATTCCGGTGTCGACCCGGTCTGCCACTCGTTGTGCTTTCTCGACATCGGAGCTGACCACGGTCCCGCCGAGGCCGAACGAGGAGTCATTGGCCAAGGCGATCGACTCGTCCTCGTCGTGTACGGAGTAGACCACCGCGACCGGGCCGAACAGCTCCTCCGAGTAGGCCCGCATCTGCGGCGTCACTCCTGTCAGCACCGTTGGCTGGACGAACGCGCCAGCCCGATCGACGCGTTTGCCGCCTGTGTGCACATGTGCGCCGTGGTTGATTGCGTCCTCGACCTGTTCTATGAGATCGACGGCCGCCTGCTCGGAGGACAACGGTGCCATTGTTGTGGCTGGATCATTCGGGTCGCCCGCGACGAACTGCGACATCTTCTCCGTCAGCAACGCCACGAAATCGTCGTAGATGTCTTCAAGGATGATGAAGCGCTTCGACGCAATGCAGCTCTGTCCTGAATTCGCCATCCGTCCGGCCACTGCCGCACTGACCGTGGCCTCGAGATCCTGGGCGTCCAAAACGATGAACGGGTCGCTGCCGCCGAGTTCGAGGATCGATTTCTTCAGGTTCGTGCCGGCCCCTCCGGCTACCGCAGAGCCGGCAGCTTCCGATCCGGTCAGGGAGGCTCCCCTGATCCGTTCGTCGGCGATCATCGTCTGGATCTGATCGTTGTCGGCGAAGACATTGCGGTAGCAGTCCTTCGGAAGCAGTGCATCTGACATGATCTGTTCGAAGGCCAACGCGGACTGGGGCGTGTTCGAGGCATGCTTGAGGATGATCGTATTGCCTGCCGCCAGATTCGGTGCGGCCAGCCGTGTCACCTGGTAGTACGGGAAATTCCACGGCATCACGCCGAGCAGCGGTCCGATCGGCTCGTGTTTGAGGACCGCTTGGCCTCCGCTGTTCGGTGACAGTGTTTCGTCGGCCAGGAGTTTCGGGGCTTCTTCGGCGTAGTAGCGCAGGATGCTTGCGCACAGTTCGACTTCTGCTCGGGCTTCAACGGGCAGTTTGCCCATTTCGAGTGTCAGCAGGGCGGCGAGTTCGTCTCTGCGGTCATCCATGAGGTCGGCGGCCTTGGACAGAGGCGCGGTTCGGTCTTCGAGCGGGGTGGTGCGCCATTTCTGGAATGCTGCATCCGAGTCCTCGATCAGCGCTGCGATCGTCGCATCGTCAGCTGTGGGAAATTCCTTGACGGTCTCACCTGTCGCGGGATTGATGGTTGCGAATTTCGCGCTCATGATGACTCCTTTCGTGGAACCGAGCTTCCGAGGCCCTGTTGCGGCCTGTCAATCAACCGTCCCAAATCCAGTCGGTTCCTGCTAGCCCTCCCCAGATCGACGATCTGCCGCTAAAATTGCTCTTCGCCCTCACTGCATGGTGTCTCAGTGTGAGTCCTCGTGTGCGAAATCGGAGGCGGATGACGGATGCGGCGGCCACTGCGATGAACCGAAGGTTGCCGATCGAAGATTGATCGTTCGGGACCACGGTGTTCTCCAGCCACTGATGCGGGTCGAATGAGGGGGATTACGTAACCGACCAATCGACGCTAGCCTGTCGATATGAACTTGCCACAGCTGAAGTCCCTCGGACTCGGAGTCGTAGCCGGAGCAGCAGTCACGGTCGGTGCGACGCTGGGCCGACAGCTCATCACGAAGGTCAAGGTCGGCAAAGGTCATCCGCTCAAGCACCGTGTGCTGGACTTGGCATCCGGGGCACTCCAAGCGAAATACCCACTCGAGGCCATGAGCACGTATCTCAACGGACTGCACATGTATGCCGATGACATGGGGCGGCAGGTCGAAGCGGCACATTTCTGCATCCATCTTCGTCATGACCTCCACCAATGCGTGATCTTCGATCGGAATGCCACCGATGCCCGACTCATCGGAATCGAATACATCATCAGCGAGAAGCGATTCCGCGCTCTCCCCGCTTCGGAGAAGAAGCTGTGGCACAGTCACCACTATGAAGTGAAGTCAGGAATCCTCACGGCGCCAGGAGTGCCGGAGATCGCCGAGCATTCCTACTTCAAGGATCTGGTGTCGACCTACGGCAAGACTTTCCACACGTGGCAGTACGACCGTGAGGATTTCCCCTACGGGATTCCGCAGCTGATGATGGGCTTCACCGCCGACGGTCAGGCGAACGATGACATCATCCGGGCCAGAGACGCCAGAGTCGGAGTATCGACTCAGAGCAAGCGAGCCAGTCGCGAGGACATTGCCACCCCGCATGTCGATCCTGGAGCCAATCATTGGGAGAGCGGCAGGAGCCTGCAGACGACCACAGAGGATGTGCCTTTCCGATCGACACTCAGACCTCGCTGACCAGCCTCACCGATACGATGGCGGCGTCCGACGAAGGGAAAGACTCACTTGTGCTTCTCGGGCCTGCAGGAGGCCCTCCGTAGAAGTTCGCCAGCAAGGGACCGACGATGCACGCCACGATGATGAAGATGATGCCCCACTTAACCTCTCTCCGGAACAGCAAGATGACGCCTGAGACGGCGAGAATCGCCGCCACGACCCAAAAAATGATGAGCATTGTCTTCTCCTTCGCTTCCTGAGGATGAGCAGGAGCTGTTTTCAGCGTGGCACTCCCCTGTCCACCTGACAAGGGGGTACGGAACCACGCAGCGAAGGGTCCCTGTGGGCAGGAAGTTCTAGCCTCGCCCGGCGAGCGCCTGCAGCAGATCCTTGGCCCGCCGGTCGACGTTCTCCGTGAGCATCTCGTTGCTCAGGAAGGAGAACCCGATCCCTTCTTCGACCCATGCCCCGTGCAGACTCCCGCCAGCGCCCGAGTGTCCGAAGGCTCGCTCCACGGGACCGTATGTGCCGATCGGGTCGGCGAGTTCGAAGCCGAGACCGAAGTGCAGGGGCCGATCGTTGAGAACGTCAAGTCCCTCTGCGCGTGTCCGCAATGCGTTGTCCATCGCGTCAGCTGAAACGATGCCCCCGCCGAGGCGGCCGGGCGTGGCCAGCAGTGAGTACAGTTTCGCCATCGCATCGGCAGTGCCCATTCCTCCCCCAGCCGAGACCTCCGCTGAGTGGAAGGCCCGGGTGTTCATCGGCAAGGCCGGTGCCAGGAGTGAGGCGTACATGCGGTCGATGATCGCTCGACGCTTCGGATCGTCCTTGAGGTAGGTCGAGATCGAGTAACCCGGTGCCTGGAAGATCGACGCCACACGGTCTTCGTCCTCTTCGGGCAGCCCCAGGTGCAGGTCGAGACCATAGGGCACAGCAAGATCCTCGTGCAGCCACTGGGCGACGCTGCGGCCGGTGGCGCGAAGGATGATCTCTGACATCAGGTACCCGTAGGTCACTGCGTGATAGGCGACCTTCGTCCCCGGCTCCCACAGCGGAGCCTGCTGCGCGAGGATGGCGGCCATTCTCCGGGAGTCGAGGAACGCCCACTGTGCATCGTCCGTGCGCGGTCTGCTGTTGACATCCAGGGAGGGGTCCGGGTCGACATAGGGCAGGCCGACCGCGTGTGAGAGGACCTGGGCGACGGTCACCGTCTCCTTGCCCGCAGTCGCGAACTCCGGCCAATAGTGGGCAACGGGTGTCTCCACCTCCAGGAGCCCCTCCCCCACAGCCTTGGCCGCGATGGTCGCGACCAGACCTTTGGTGCCGGAGAAGAACACCGCCAAGGTCCGTTCGTCCCATGCCCTCGCCGAGGTGTCCCCGCGCTTGCCGGCGACACCGGCCCTGAGCTGGATGATGGGTTCACCCGCACGGTAGACGCTGAACACCATCCCGCCCTGGCACTGCGCGGCATGCCGTTCGAAGACCATCGCCAGACGGTCGAGCACCCCAACTCGAAGCAGGCTGTCTGCCTTGGCCTCATCGATTTCCATTGTGCACGTGTAATCCTCGTTGAGGTCGAACATCAGTGGGCAGACAGCTCCTTCATCGCCGGAATAGGATCATCATCGCATGCCAGGGCGCAAGACGACCGTGGAAAAGCCTTCCTCACGCGGGTCTTCGTTTGCCGAATGCTTGTTTCGAGCGCCTACTTAGGTGCCATTGTGGACCCGCTGCCCGCAATCCGTGACCCACTCTAAATCTGCATCAAACCGCACCTTCAGCCTCAAAACACCCTTCTGCAATGCGAGGTTTAGCCGCCCCGGGTGTGGGGCATCCGAGAGTATGAGATGACTGACGTTGAGCCGGCGATGTCGAACCGCCCCCTCTGAGGCATGTATGCTGGTACTACCTGCGAACCCGTCTTCGGGTTCCCTGCGTCGACAGTACGCCTCGTCTCTGCGGCCGTGAATAATATCCGGCGCGTGTTTCCGAAGCCGTTTCCTCTCGGCGATCGAGAGCGCCAAACGGCGTTCCCACACCTTGTCCGGAAGCGGCTCCCGTCACCATTCGGTGGCATCGGTGAGTTCTCCGGCATGTCGAAGGGCTATCCCATTACTCCCCATGACTCCAGCACCACTTCCGTCTCTTCTTCCACGAGGCAGCGACGACCAGCCACACCGAAGGCCGCGAACCCCGAGTCGGCGAATGCCGTCGCGGACACGACAGATGTCGCTCCCGTCACTTTCGCTGAGCTCGGCGTTCCCTCTGCTCTGACCGATCGCCTTCGTGCGGAAGGCAAGACCGAGGCCTTCCCCATCCAGAAGGACACTCTTCCCGACACACTCGCCGGCCGTGACGTGCTGGGCAGAGGCAAGACCGGCTCCGGCAAAACACTCGCCTTCGCCATTCCCATGGTGACGCGCCTGTCAGAGTCCGATCCTGCCGGTCGGAAGAAGGGCCGCCTTCCACGCGGTCTCATCCTGGCACCCACACGTGAGCTCGCAACCCAGATCACGAACGTGGTCGATCCCCTGGCCCAGGCCTACGGTATGTCGACGACAACCATCTTCGGCGGTGTCAAGCAGAGGCGCCAGGAGATCGCGCTCAATGCAGGCGTCGACATTGTCGTCGCTTGCCCGGGACGGCTCGAAGACCTGCTCCAGCAGGGCCTGGTCTCCCTGGACAACATCCAGGTCACAGTCCTCGATGAGGCCGACCACATGGCCGACCTGGGCTTCCTGCCCGGCGTCACCCGCATCCTTGCACGGACCCCAGAGCAGGGCCAGAGGATGTTCTTCTCCGCCACTCTGGACAACGGCGTGGACAAACTGGTGCGCCGGTTCCTCCACAACGAGATCCGCCACTCCGTGGACGATCCCAACTCGCACGTCTCCGCCATGACGCACCACGTCTTCGAGGTCGCCGATGAGGACAAGAATGATCTGATCCAGCGGCTCGCCTCCGGCACCGGTCGCCGCATCCTCTTCACCCGCACCAAGCACCGAGCGAAGCGATTCACCCGGCAGCTCACTGCACAGGGCATTCCCGCCGTAGATCTCCATGGCAACCTGTCCCAGGGGGCACGAGATCGCAACCTGGCAGCGTTCAGCGAGGGGAATGTGCGCGTGCTCGTCGCCACAGATGTCGCTGCCCGAGGAGTCCACGTCGACTCCATCGAACTCGTGGTCCATGTGGATCCGCCGACCGAGCACAAGGCTTACTTGCATCGCTCCGGCCGCACAGCACGCGCCGGCAGCTCTGGCGACGTTGTGACGGTCATGCTGCCGGGTGAGCGTAAGGACACGACGATGCTGCTGCGCAAGGCAGCCATCAAGGTGACTCCGCAGAAGGTCACAGCAGACTCCCCTGCAGTGGCCGACCTTGTCGGCGAGATCGCTGACTATGTCGATCCGCAGATCGCAATCCAGGCAGCAGCAGAGAAGCAGAAGGCAGAGCAGCCGCAGGGCGGACAGCGCTCATCCTCCGGGCGACGCCGTGGAGGCCGCGGCGGAGACAACCGACGTGGAAGTGAGAACACCCGCAGCGGTGAGAGCAGCCGCTCCGGCCAAGCAGGCGGCCGCAACTCCAGAAACGCTTCGGGCGGTCGCACCGCCAGGAACAACTCGCAGGGCAGCCGCTCGGGTGGAAATGCCCAGGAAGGACGCCCCGCGGCGAACGGCCGCGGCGGTCGTTCAGGTGCAAGTGCTTCAGGCAACCGCCGCAGCGAAGGTACCCGCAGCAACACTCGTGGGAACGCCGGCAACCGGCGCGGATCCGATAACCGAGGCACGAGTGCCGAGACTCGGGGACGCCACCGCAGCCAGGGCAGCTCGGGCGGTTCACGCACGGTGTATTCAAGCAACAGCTGAGCACATCACCTGACGCAGAGCACCTAGTCTGACGCAGACCACATCACCTCGGGCAGAGCACATCTCTTGTGCTCTGCCCGAAGTGTCAGAATTTCGGCACGTCCGCGATCAGCGTGCGCGTGTACTCGTGCTTCGGAGTCTCCCCCACCGACACGGCCACACGTGAACCAGGAGGCGATGCCTTCTGACCGAGGCAATGGCTTCTTTCGAGTGTTTACGCCGCACCTGTTGCGGCTTTCCCTCCAATGCGGTTCGCCAACATGATCGGAATGATCGAGACGATGACGAGGAAGGTCGCGATGACGTTGACGATCGGAGCCTGGTTGGGTCTGAACATGTTGTCGAAGATCCAGATCGGCAGTGTCTGCACCCCGGTGCCCGCGGTGAACTGTGTGACGATGATTTCGTCGAAAGACAGGCCGAAGGCGAGCAGACCACCGGCGAGCAGTGCACTGCGCAATTGCGGGAATGTGACCAGCCGGAACGTGGTGAAGGCATCTGCCCCCAGATCCATTGCGGCATCTCGGAGATTTCCGGAGAGCCTGCGCATCCGAGCGAACACGTTGTTGTAGATGGTGACGATGCAGAATGTTGCATGCGCTGTGATAACGGTGAGCAGACCCAGCTTCCAGCCCAGCATCGTCGTGAACGCGTTGTTCAAAGCGATACCGGTGATGATTCCAGGCAGTGCGATCGGCAAGACGATGAGTAGGTTCACTCCTTCTCTGCCGAAGAATTCGAACCGGTCAAGGGCCAAGGACGCCAGTGTGCCCAGGATGAGCGCGATCACTGTCGCACAAGCCGCGACGAGGAGGCTTGTTCCCAATGCTGAGAGCGCTCCGCTGTCATTGAATGCTCTGATCCACCATTCGAAGGTGAAGGACTTCGGTGGCCAACCCAGCGACTGGCTGGAGTTGAACGAATTGATGACGACGATGAACAGTGGAATGTAGACGAAGGCCAGGACCGCACAGACGATGATGCTGAGAACGGCTTTGACCGGTAGAGGGATTCTCATGGTGTGTCCTAAAGGTTCTTCAGTGCGCCGGTGCGGCGAACAGCGGTCAGGTAGATCAGGATGACCGCAATCGGAATGAATGCCGTGGCCGCTGCCAATGGCATGTTGCCACCGGTGCCGACGTTCGCGTAGATCAGCGTTCCCAGGAGCTGCTGTGATCCGCCGACGATCTGCACCGCAATGTAGTCACCCAGGGTCAGTGAGAACGAGAAGATCGAACCGGCGATGACCGATGGCCAGACGAGCGGGATGATCACCGCGGTGAACGTCTTCCACCCCTTGGCTCCCAGGTCGCCTGCTGCTTCGATGAGGCTGTCCGGGATCCTTTCGAAACCGGCATAGACCGGCATCACAACGTAGGGCAGCCAGATGTAGGACATCGTAATGATTGTCGCGATGACTCCCAGCCCTGGCGAGACCCCGATCGAATCGAGCAGACCGTGCGGCGAGACGATTGTGCGCCAGGCATAGGCCTTGACCAGGTACGCGGCCCACAGCGGCATGAGGAACGCGACAACTAGCGCGCCTCGCAGTCGTGGGCCAGCAACCTTCGACATGAAGTACCCGACGGGCAGGGCGATGAGCACGTCGATGACCGTCACCGAGACTGCGATGAGGAGGGTACGCACCGTCACCGCCCTGTACAGCGCCTCGGCGAACACTGCTTGGAAGTTGCTCAATGTCCAGTCCTGGACGACTTGACCAGTGAAGCTGTCGGTCGACCAGAACGCAGTGACGAGCAGCAGGAGCAGCGCAATGATGTAGATGAGAATGAGCCAGGCCAGTGGCGCCGCGAGAAGCACGGTCAGCGACAACCGTTTATGTGAGCCGAAGAAGCTCGATAGGCGTCGCCCTGTGGTTCTCGGCGGAGGTTGAATTCGGCTGTCGGTATTACTGGACTGGCTCATTCTTGATCATCCCTTGATCTGCTGCCACGCTTTGGTCCACGCGGCGTAATCTGTGCATTTGACGTCGGTTCGCCCGTCAAGGCATTCACTGATTGGTGTAGTCCAGTACCAGATACCCTCGGCGTATTTTTCGTCTCCGGCATGGTAGGTATCGCAGAAGTTCGGATCTTCGGCTTCCTTACAGGCCCCTGGGTTGTTCGGAGCTTCGCCGAAGTACTCAGTTGCCGCTGCTGAACCCTTAGCGCTGGACATGTAGTCAAGCCACTTGTACGAACAGGTCGTGTGCTCGGAATCCGCCGAGACCATCCAGGTATCGCTCCACCCTGTGGTCCCCTCATCGGGAATGACGGAGCCGAACTTCTTCGGGTCGAGCTCGTTCATCGTCACCTGCCAGCCGGTGCCTGCCACCACCGAGCCGTTTTCGAAGCCCTGCAGGGACTTCAGGTAATCCGACCAGTACTCCGCCACATTCGGGCTCTGCTTCTTCAGCAGCTCGACGGCCGCATCCAACTGCTTCTCATCAAGCGAGTACGGGTTCTTGATCCCCAGCTCCGGGTTGTGATCCATCAGGTAGACCGCGGCATCGGCGATGTAGATCGGCGAATCATAGGCTGTCACTTTGCCCTTATGCTCGTCGGACTTATCGAAGACCACGTCCCACGAGGTTGGGGCCTTCTTGAATTCCTTCTTGTTGTACATCAGAAGGTTCGCCCCGTAGCCGTGCGGAACACCGTAGCTTTTGCCGTCGAGTGAGTTCCAGTCACGGTTCTTCAGGAAGTCATAGACATTCTCATAGTTGGGAACGAGATCGTTGTTGATCGGCTGCACGTCGCCCGCCGCGATGAGTCGCAGAGACAGGTCCCCGGAGGCGGCGACAACATCGATCCCACCCTGTTTCATGAGGTTGAACGCTTCATCACTCGTGCCATAGGTCTGGGCTTTCACACTGCAGCCGGTTTCCTTTTCGAAGGGAGTCACCCAATCCGCATCGGGATCGTTCGACCCGTCCTCCACATATCCCGGCCACGCCAAGAGGGAGACCTCGCCCTCAGCCTTGCCGAGTTCCTTCAGCTCCGTGGACTCGGAATCAGATTTCTCTCCTGAGGATGTTCCGCAACCGCTCATCCCGAACGTCAAGGCCAGCGCCGCAATGAGGGCCGCGCCTCCTTTGGCGCGCTTTGTCAGTGTCATCTTCACTGTTCTCCTTAATCAAGTGCGACGTGTGCCGCTGATTGTTCGTCCGCCCGGAGTTTCCGAACGTCAGAGTCGTTGAAATCGAGGTTCACCTGCTCGCCGAGGCTGCGGCTGGGTGAGTCGGCAGGTTCGAGAACGGACACTGCGATGTCGTCGACATCGATGATCGTCCGATGGTTCGCACCGATGAACATCCGGTTGCGGACCGTTCCCGTCAACCGCCCGGTGGGTGCATCTGCGGCAGATGTGACCCGCAGGTTCTCTGGTCGGATTGTGAACGTTCCGTTCATACCCAACAGTCGCTGGGAGTGCTCTTCATCAAAGAGGTTGGAGGTCCCGACGAATGATGCGACGAATTCTGTCGCTGGTGCACGGTAGAGATTCTCCGGTGTATCGACCTGTTGGATCTGCCCGTCGCTGAAGACGGCGATTCGGTCAGAGAGGGTCAGAGCTTCTTCCTGATCGTGGGTGACGAAGACGAAAGTGATGCCGAGGTTGCGCTGCAGATCTTTGAGCTCGACCTGCATCTGTTCGCGCAGCTTCTTGTCCAGGGCACCTAAGGGTTCATCCAGTAGGAGGACCTTCGGATCCACGACAATGGCACGGGCGAGAGCCACACGCTGCCGTTGTCCGCCGGAAAGTTCGCTTGGCCTGCGTTGTTCAAAGGCGCCCAGCCTCATCCGCTCAAGGGCCTCTCGCGCCAGTTGCCGGCGGCGAGATTTGGCCACCTTGCGGATGCGCAGACCGAATTCGACGTTTTCGATCACGTTGAGATGAGGGAAGAGCGCATAGTCCTGAAACACCGTGTTGACGTCGCGATCGTAGGAGGCGAGTCGCTGGACCGGTTTGCCGGAGAGTTCGATCGTGCCGGCTGTAGGTTCATCGAAACCGGCGATCAGCCGCAGCACCGTGGTCTTTCCGGAACCGGATGGACCCAGCATCGAGAAGAACTCTCCTGCAGCGATATCCAGATCGACTCCATCGACTGCGGCGACATCACCAAACCGGCGCTCAACGCCCCGAAGGGAGATCGCGGTTGCCGCGGTTGCTGTCATGGTGCGCTCCTCAAGCCAAGTGTCTGTGTCGTAAATCATATAAACACATGAAACCATATGTTTCAAGGTTTTCTCAGTCTCCACTCGGATAATGGGCATATGGAAGATAGCCGTTCACATTCTTCGGTCACTGCGGCCATCTACGCCCCGATCGGAGAGAAGGCGCTGGTTTCCAGGATCCGACAACGGCTTGAAGACGCCATTGCGACGGGGGTTCTCGCCCCAGGCGATCGACTTCCCGGGGAGTCGGCTCTGGCATCGCGGTTTCGAGTCTCACTCGTCACCGTCAGAGAAGCACTCCAACATCTGCGCGCCACTGATCTGCTCTACACCAAGCAAGGGCGGGGTGGCGGCAGCTTCGTCGCGGTCGATTCCAGTCACGCACAGGCCTTGCTGGAGCGACGAATCGCCGCGCTCTCTCGCGCAGAGATCACCGATCTGGCGACCTATTACCGCACGATCGTCGATGGTGTGCTGCGGACGATTTCCGCCATGGGCCTCGAGCAGAATCTGGACGCCGTGCGCGAGACCTTTCTGCGTGCAGATCCTACTGACGGCGCCGAAGCTCGGTCGGTTCAAGGTGGTTTGGATCTTCGGTTGGCAGGTGAATCCCAATCGGTTCGTCTGGTGCACGAACAGATCCGAATTCAGAATGATTTCGGGGCGCTCCTGTGGATCGGATTGGACGACACCGACCTCCGCAGTTCGATCTTCGCTCTCAATGGGACAATGCTCGATGAGATGATCTCAGGACACACGGACGCTGCGATCGCGGCCCGTGGGGAAGCTGTTACCATCTCACTCAGATGGCTGTTGTCCAGACGCAATGACGCACAAAGGCACGAACGTGAGAACAATCGCTGAAACACCTGAGATTACAAGGTTGGTTGATGTCATCACCGCTTGGCATGCTCGAGTTCCGGAGACAATCGAGAGGGTATCGAGTGTCGCAATTGAAGCGCTCTCGACTACTCCTCGGTCACTGGAGGCTCGGCTGGAGGAGGTCGTCTTTGACGCGCTCAACTCCACGAGCAAGTTCGCCGGCGCAGGAATAGTCAGCGTCCACCCTGCTGTGCTTGACCAATCTCGGTCGCTGCTGTGGTGGGTCACACAACGCGAGAACGGTCGTGTGGAGCCCTTGCCTCTTGACGCCGATCTCACCGAGCTCGGCACCTATCAGGCCGGCCTTGAGGACATCGAATGGTACCGAGTACCGGCAACGACGAGACGTCCGCACATGACTGGCCCCTTCGTTGACTACATGTGCACGGACCAGTTCGCATTCACCTTCACCGTCCCTCTGGAGATATCCAGCGAGTTCTATGGGGTCGCAGGAATCGATATGACGGTCCGCAGCCTCGAGGAAGAAATCGAATCACTCCTCGAAGATGTCAGTGATGAGGCGATCTTATTGTCCAACAACGACTTGGTCGCCATCAGTCTCGATCCACAGTTCGCGACAGGCAGCCGACTCAAATCCAGGCAGCTCGAAGCCTATGACCTCTCGCCCGTGCCCGGAACTTTCCTATCGATCGCGGCGCCTCACTGAGGGCCTCTCTCACGAAAGTGCCGGCTCCCCAGAAGTGACGGTATTTATAATTGATGGCTCGAGAGTCGGGTCAGCTCACTAGCCTCTGCGAACCGGCCTGCGAAGGCTGAGATATCCGCCCTTAGTCTCATAAGCTTCCAGCTCAGGAGGCAACTTGAACGCCGCCAAGTCAACTCCAGCTGCTTTGAGACGAAATTCGCGGACCGTCACCCCATCATTGATACGCACAAAGGTATCGATGATCTCTCGTGGCGCGCGATCCAACTGCTCAGTCGGGATGGGGAAGTTCATGCCCAACGTTTGCTGCCGGAGCAGGAATCCATGTCGCCTCATTCGTAGGACGCCAGGGACGCGGATACGCAATGTGCTTCCCCGGCCACGAAAACACAAAAACACCTTCACGCCTGGAACGTCGGCGGATTTGATCCGCGAATCAATGTACAGTTCGACGTCAAGCGATGGGGCCGCCGCTGATGCGCTATTTGAGCCTTCCAATGGAGTGATAGACGCTATCTGGAGCGACCGCTGGGATATAACGGACTTCGCTGTGGTGTCTTTGCGATCCCGTGTAACGTCAATTGCGCGGGCCCATGCTTGCGCGATCTTTCGACTGCCATAGTCGTTCGCTCGGTTCCTTGCGGCATCCCGCATCTTCTCTAAATCCAGATCGCTCATCGTTCGCAGTGCTCGCACGCAGTCTGCAATCGAGCGAATATCTCCGAAAGGCACCAGGAAGCCATCGACTCCGTCCGTGATGATCTCGCTCGGTCCGTAGGGGACATCGTAGACAATCGGTATGCAACCACACGCCATACTTTCAACGATGGACAGGCCAAAGGCCTCCTGATTTGTGGGAAGTACCGAGAATGATGCCCGTTTGAACTCGTCATAAACGTCATTTGTGTACCCGAAGAGTTTGATCTGATCGCCCACTTGGCGTTTATCGATTAGACTCTCCAGCCTCGGCTGGTCAGTGCCAGTTCCGAAAATCGACAATATGGTGGGGACCTCGTGTGTGGAACGCTCAACATTGGCCAAGAGAACAGCATCGATTGCGTGATCTACGTTCTTCTCCCGGACAAGACGACTAATTACAACACCTGAGTCCTTTCGATGTTCCTCTTCCGACGAAGCACCAACCGCCGGCTCGATAATGTTTCCGATGGGCCACATGTCTGTGGACTCGCCTATCAGGTCTGCAACGGCATCAATCTGGCCCGACGACGGGAAGACATTGGCATCGAACACATCAGCTCGTTCCATCGACACCATGTGCCTTTTCGAAAGGACTCCGAACCCAACGTCTGACTGCGCAGCCGAATGGTTACTGTGGTAACACTTTATGAGGACGCTGTTCGGAGCAATATAGCCGTTCCGAGCTATCGAATTGGCCATAGCAGGGTGGTCGACCACGATGACGGAATTTTCTCGTCCCAAAACCTTCGTCAGGAGCCACGCAAACATATCTGTCACGCTGTTCCACGATTTCAAGATCCGTTGGTCTGGAGCTAAAAGCGCTACCTTCCTCTGGTGTGCCGCCCCATCTTCCCTCCGAATATCGCTGACGAATCGAGTTCCGTCCTCGCGACGGTAGTCGATGGATTCGATTTCCTCAGAGTCTCCGCAATACTGCGTCATACGCTGAAGACCACAGGCCATAACCCCGGTGAGCTTCGAACTTCCGCGCGGTTCGTCCAGAGGCGCATTCTCATACTTGTCGGGAAAGATCGCGTCTGATGGCTCTAGAGCGATTTCCGACATGATGTTCCACAAGTTTTGCACGCGTACGTCCGGAGCTAATCTTCCAGTTTCACGAAGAGACGCTTCGAAGTAGGTCATTTCCGGCTGAAAACCATAAGTGAGCAGGTCAACGGGCATACCATAGTAGTCGGCGAATGCGCTTGCTCGACGAAGCATCGCCTGCATCCCCCCGCCCGCCTGATCGCTGAGAGTATGCCGAATTAGATAGTGGTGGTCAGGCAGAAAGTGACCGGCTTCAGAAGATGGCATTCGAACCCACCTCGAACGAAGAGACCGAAGGCGCTAGCCATACGTGCGAGGCAATACCACCGACCGCCGCGCTCCACTGACGTCCCCCAGATTGTTGTGCAAAAACACGCATTACCCAGCCCCTAAACTACGCACTCGAATTCGATTAAAATTCGCTTCTCAAGTTTATCAGTGAGGTTTCTGCACTCTTGCACACCACGCCTGCTTGGGAATACGTTAAGGGCTGGCGGCCCTCTCATCCAGAGTCCGACGAGACTCACAAAGTGGGCCCGCGAACTGTCGAGAGCACATCTCTTACTTCCACCGGAAAATATTGGCTTGCAGCAAGATTTTTCCAGCCGCCTGCCTATCTACAGCTGACCTAGTACAGACGACTGCTCCCGTTACTGATGCCGCAAGGTCCTCGCCTGTTTTCGTCGCCGATTAGTGACTAGGCCAAGCTTTCCCTTCAGAACTTCGGCACGTCGGCGATGAGCGTACGCGTGTATTCGTGCTTCGGGTTCTCCAGCACCCTCGGTAGTGGGGCCGTAGTCGACGATCGAGCCCTTGTTGAGCACTGCGAGACAGTCAGCGATATGGCGTGAGAGCGCAATGTTGTGCGTCACGAACAGCATCGCCAGCTGGTGTTCCTTCCTCAGTGTGCGCAGCAGCCCGATAATCGAAGCCTGCACACTCACGCCGAGTGCCGAGATGATCTCGTCACAGACCAACACCGATGGCTGGTTGACCAGTGCGCGGGCGATCGCGGCTCTCTGCCGCTCACCACCGGACAGGTCACCGGGGCAACGATGGTGGAAGCTGCGCCCCAGACGCACCGAGTCCAAGGCCTCTTCGACCTGCGCCTTCCTCGTCGCGGCGGTGCCCTCACCGCTCATCTCCAGCGGCACGGTCAGTGACTGACCGATGGACCTACGCGGGTTGAGGGAGGAGAACGGGGACTGGAAGACGTACTGGATGCCGACTCGCTGTTCGTTCGTTCGTCCGCCTCCTCGTCGACTTAGCTAGCTCCGTACCGCGCAGTGCCACGGTGCCGGAATAGTCGTCGTTGAGGACGGCGATGCAGCGCGACAGAGTCGTCTTACCCGTCCCTGACTCGCCCAACCACAGAGTACAGTCGCCTGGTTCCAGGGCGAGATTGATCCCGTCGAGGATCTGGGCCTTCCCGTAGGCCAGCGCCACGTCCGTCGTCTGCAGCAATGGTGCCGTCGCCGAGGCGGCTGTACCGTCCGCAGAATCAGTTCGACCCTGCGCTCCCGCAGCTTCAGTCGCATCCTTCGGCCCACCGGTGGAGACGAGAATGTGCGTGGCCTTGCGGGCCATCCTGCTGGCTATACGAAGGGCTTTCCGACGGCGTCATGATGACGGGTTAATAGTCGTTTGCCATCGTCCCGATTTTCGCTCGACAGGCCAGGAAGAGGCCATAGCTGATGAGCCCGACGCCCGTTGCGTTCAGCAATTCGGGACCGAATTGTTGCTGGCGCATGGTTTGGAATACGGCACCGATGCCTTCAGCCTTCCTCGGATCGAAGGCGAGCGCGGAATAGGCCACTAGCACTCCGGCGAAACAGACGATTGCGCCTTTGGCTATATAGCCGATGGTGCCGAGGACGACGGCTGTCCGCCCTAAGCCCCCGTCGATGGAGTCCAGGTTCTTCCGATGGCCGCGCCGAATGCCTTTGACGACGAAGAACCCACCAAAGCCGAATATCACTGCGCCGACGGCAGCCAGTATCAGACGTCCTTGAAGCGTTTGCATCAGTTCTAGGCTGAGGTCTGATTTTTTTTGCGCGGCTTCTGCTGCTGTCGGACACGCCAAGCGCGAACATCGCAGTGGCAACCGCGAGAGCGATATAGATGCCGGTCAGACCGATCGAACCCCCTTTTTGAACAACGCGTTGGCGTGTGGTCCGGTACCGGTGGCCGAACACGACCTCTAACGCTTGCCAAACTCCCAGCGCTGCAAAAGCCAAAGACGCCGCCCAAAGCACGATGAACCCCTCGGGCAGGTTGGCGATATCGGTCTTGACGCTGGCCTGGCTCGGCCTCCCACTGTGGCCGCTCGCGACGCGGATCGAGGTAGCGCCTATCAGCACGTGGAGCAGCCCGTTCATTGCGAAGCCGGCTCGCGCTTTCACCTCGAAAGTCTTTGAATCCGTGGCCGCGCCCGCGGCGGCGGCCGCACCGGAGGTACTCATCTTCGCCGCGCGATCGCCGCAGCGTGCTGCCGGGCCTTGAACCGAAGGTCCGTCGTGGAGAGCTTTTGCCACACAACAGCACCGCGGACGACCGCCATTCCGGCGGCGACTCCGAGACCGAAGGAATGCAGCTGTGGCGCATTCACACCTACAGGCTACAGCGCACCGGCCACGACCATAATCCCGCGTTGGCTCATAGAAAGCCTCCGCCCGGCCAGCCACGTTTCGTCGGCCGGGGCTCGAGAGAAGATTGAGCTCGTTCACCCATACCGTGATCAGCGAGGTCGATGGCGATCTCACCGCGTGGAATGATCGGCAGATGTACAGGCGAGCCGAAAACCTCCGCCGTAATCGTGGCCACACTTTCACGCAGATATGGCAACACTGTCATCACACGGACTTCGTTGGTGAAATGTCTGACTGTCCTTTCATCCATAACGAACCCGTGCTCCACCTCGTACTCACCAGGTCCTCGCGCGCAAGGACCTGTGCGCGTGCTTTGATTGTGTCGCTTCCGAGGTCGACGATAGGCGATCATGGACACTGCCGACCACAGGGGCTCGAAAAGCGGTGATTCGGCTACCGCGGATCCGACGGGCTGATCAGGGCAATCGGCCGGCTCACGCAGCTCACCCGGCAGGACCTCGCGGGTGACTTCGCAGGTGCGGTCAGGGCCTCCCGCAGAAGGTGACCTGAGTGCTCAGCGGTCAGCTGGCATCTCAGCCCAGGTCACCGCAGCGGCTTCACCGTAATGACCGGCCCCGGGGTGGAACGACGTTCGGCTGACCCGACTACGCCTGAGCGACGTCTTTCGCAACGCCCTCATCGTCCAGCTTCACGGCAATATCGCCCCGCGGAATGATCGGAATATACAGCGCCGTTCCGAACACTTTCGCAGTGATCGTGGCCATTCCCTCACGGAGATAGGGCAACACGGTCATGACAGCAACTTCGTTGACGAACTGTTTGATCGTCCGACTGCTGGGGTTGGCCCCTTCGGCCACAGAATACTCGCCGGCTACGCTGACGACGGCCTCGCCGACTGCCACTTCTGCCGTGGCTTTCAAGCGAACATCAAAACCTTCTGAACCTTCTCTGATCTGGACTTCGATCGAGATCTCTCCGCCCTCGCCGACCGGCCCGGAGTCGAAACGGCGCGCGGACACTTCGTGAAACTCCACTGATTCAGGTTGCACTTGGTCGACTAAAGCTCGGACTTCATCCAGAGGGTCTTTGCCTTCAAACGCCATTGAGAATCACCTCGCAAGCCCGAAGTCGGACTGCTTAACGGTGCGCCAGGAATCACGAGCGGCAGACACGCGGATTGAGTCCGCTCGCCGAAGCGGTTCGATGAGATAGGTGTGTCTTGATTTGGGTTGGATCTATTGCCGGTGCCCTGTTCATACTCTCTAGTCCACTGATCAGCTAGACTCACTCGCAACTCACCTAGAATCCCTCACTTCTGACTAGCAGATCATTTAAAGGTGTCCAACGCATGGCCTCGTCACTACGAATTGCAACAGTGTCCTATGTCGACGACAATTTCGGCGACAACCTCATTGGTACCAGTTTTCTCGCGTTGCTCGAAGTTGCTCTAGAGAACTATGGCCTTAGCTCCGACGACTGCGAGCTAGTTTCGCTGTCGCTAAAGGGCTTCGACAAATCTCAACTCGAACGCTGTGATGCCATCTTCTTTGGCGGCGGTGGGCTCTTCGGTCAGTCATATCTTGGATTCTACGAGTATATGGACCAGATCACCGCCGTAGCCGACGAGCGTGGGATTCCTGTGGTGTTCTCCTCGATGGGCTTGAACAATATGGGTGCCGACGATGGTCAAGTCGACGCTATAGCCAAGATCGTGAATAAGCGCTGTGTCCGAGCTCTGTCTGTTCGCGAGAATCTACCTCTTTTCCAGGAAGTAGCCAAGGATGCAACATTCGAGGTGCGACAGGTTGCGGATCCGGCAACTTGGACCAAGTTTGTCTATGGAATGACTGACGTCGTTCCCGATGGCACGATCGGGATCAATGTAGTCCGCGGCGGATTGTTCAAAGCTAACCAGCGCGACTGGGGACTCTCGCAGGAAATGTCGTACCTGGCCGACCTTGTCACTCTCGCAGAATCCCACGGCATGCCCCCCAAGCTGTACACGAATGGGAGCCTGGGAGACAACAATACTTTGCGATTCTTCGCCGAGAAACACGGTCTCTCAGATGAGCAAATCATCCTCCCGCAAACGACCCGAGAGGTTGTCCAGGCGATCGCGACCCGATCAAAAATCGCATCCATACGTATGCATTCCTCGATCATCTCCTACTCATTTGGCATTCCTACTGTCGCTCTGGAGTGGAATGACAAGCTTCCCCATTTCTACAAGGCAATAGGACACCCGGAACGCGTGCTTCCGTTCGATAAGTGGGATGCTGAACAAACATTCCAGCTCCTCGATCAGGCAAAATCGGCGCCCGAAGATAACCCCAAGTACACGGCCTATCTGATGTCCACCTACGCCTACATACATGAGGCGTTAGGCGCCCATGTGCTTAATTCGAACGCCGGTGCACAAAGGTATGACTTCCAGTCAGTCGCGGACTCTCTGGTGGCTAGGTCGCAGATCCTTGATACGGATGAGTTCGACCTTCGCCGTAAACTGGGGAAAGCTGAGAAAGCCTACCTCAAGCAGTTCACATCAGGGCGCAAGAATCGCACGAAGTTGGGCACGCTCACAAAGAAGGTTGACTCCCTCTCATCAGAAGTGGAGTCACTCACTCAGCGGAACGCAGAACTTCAGGCAGAGATCAAGCGACGTTTTTCGACTCGACTCGCGGGGTATTTACGACGGGTAGCGCGTCGGTTATTCCAGCGCCGTACCGGCCGCTGATCGGACCCGACATGCACCCGGCGCAGTTATCTGAGCTGAGTGCGGCACAGCGGTGGTCCGGCGTAGCTGCGGGAGGGGCTGTCCTAGTCCAAACATGAGCTATCCGACTGGGACTGTGCTGCGACGCCAGAAGGCCGCGCAGCTCACAGACGCTTCAGAATTTCGGCACGTCCGCGATCAGCGTGCGCGTGTACTCGTGCTTCGGGGTCTCCAGAACCTGGGCGGTCGGCCCGTAGTCGACGATTGTGCCCTTGTTGAGCACAGCGAGGTTGTCGGCGATGTGACGTGAGAGCGCAATGTTGTGCGTGACGAAGAGCATCGCCAGGTGGTGCTCCTCACGCAGAGTCCGCAACAGGCCGACGATCGAAGCTTGCACACTGACGTCGAGCGCCGAGGTGATCTCATCGCAGACGAGCACCGACGGCTGGTTGACCAGCGCTCTGGCGATCGCAGCCCTCTGCCGCTCACCGCCGGAGAGATCTCCTGGCCGACGATGATAGAAGCTGCGCCCCAGACGTACAGAGTCCAAGGCCTCGTCGACCTTCGCCTTCCGGCTCGCGGCAGTGCCCTCTCCGCTCATCTCCAGGGGAACGGTCAGTGACTGACCGATCGAGCGCCTTGGGTTGAGCGAGGAGAACGGGGACTGGAACACATACTGAATGCCGACCCGCTGCTCGTTCGTCCTCTTCCGCGTCGACTTCGCCAGCTCCTGACCGCGCAGCCGCACGGCGCCGGAGTAGTCATCGTTGAGCCCGGCGATGCAGCGGGACAGGGTCGTCTTGCCCGATCCTGATTCCCCCAACAGCAGCGTGCAGTCGCCGGGTTCCAGCGTGAGGTTGATCCCGTCGAGGATCTGCGCCTTCCCGTAGGCCAGTGCCACATCCGTGACCTGTAGCAACGGTGCACTCGCCGAGGTGGCTGCACCGCCCGCGGAATCCGCCGGATCCTGCGCTCGGGCAGATTCGTTCGTGTCCTCAGACTTCGACTTCTTGTCCGAGACCAGAATGTGCGTGGCCTTGGATTCGGGCTCCGGTTCCGCTGCCGCACCTTCACCGATAGTCTTGCGACCGGCAAGGTCCGGTACTGCGGACATGAGCATCTTCGTGTACTCGTGCTGCGGGTCCTGGAGCACGGACTCCACCGGGCCCTCTTCGACGAGGTCCCCGCGCAGCATCACTGCCACCCGGTCGGAGATGTCCTTGATCACCGCAAGGTCGTGGGTGATGTAGAGACCGGCGACATTGTTCGCCACAGTCATCTGCCGGATCGTATCGAGGACGACGGCCTGCGTGGACACGTCAAGACCGGTCGTGGGCTCATCGAGGATGAGCACATCGGGGTACATGGCAAAGGCCATGGCGATGCCGATGCGCTGCTGCTGACCACCGGATAGCTGGTGCGGCCACCGCTTCTGGTAGGCCTTGTCACCGGGCAGTCCGACATCGACGAGAACTGCGGCCACCCGCTCGGTGCGTTCGGCCTCGGATTTGCCGAATTCGTGGATGTCGAGGACCTCACGGATCTGCTCACCGACCCGCATCGCAGGGTTGAGCGAGAGCGCAGGGTCCTGGGGGATGTAGGCGATCCGCGACCCGCGCAGGGACCGCACGGCCACCTCGTCGAGTTCGACCACCTCGACGGCGGTGTCATCACCGCGAGGCCACAGGCTCACGGACCCGGAGGCGAACTTCAGGCCTTCCCGGAAGTGGCCCATGCAGGCCAGACCGGCCGTGGTCTTACCCGATCCCGACTCCCCCACGAGGCCGAGGATCTCGCCGCGGCTGAGCGCGAAGTTCACGCCGTGGAGGATCTCATTGCCAGCAGTCGTCGCGATCTTCAGATCGGTCACACGCAGGACGATCTTCTCGTTGGGAACGTTGGCATCATCATGATGGACGGTCGTTGTCTCGGTGGTCATCATGCCTCCACTGAAGTCGATGCGGTGGCCCTGGCGAAGGAGTCCGCAAGCAGGTTGGTGCCGATGGTGAGCAGCGCGATGGCGATCACCGGCAGCAGCACACCCCAGGGTTGGATGCTCAGCGCGATCCGGTTCTCGTTGATCATCAGGCCCCAGTCAGCAGCGGGCGGCTGCAGACCGAGTCCCAAGAACGACAGAGACGCGATGTAGCCGATCGAGTAGGTCAGGCGCAGCCCGGCTTCAACACTCAGCGGCCCGGTGATATTGGGCAGCAGCTCACGCAGCAGCACCTTCCACCGCGGCATCGCATACATCTCTGCGGCGAGGATATAGTCCTCGGTGATGACGCCCAGAGTTGCTGAGCGTGCGACGCGGGCGATGCGTGGGGCGTGGGTGACGCCGATGACGGTCACCAGCACCCACCCTTGTGGACCCAGCACGGTGATGGCCAGCAGCGCGAACACTAGCTGTGGGACGGCGAGGATGACATCGTTGAGGCGCATGATGATCGCATCGAAAGTCCCACCCACATAGGCTGCGAGCATGCCGATGATCGCGCCCAGAATCATGCCGAGAGCGGTGGCAAGGACCGAATATACGATGAGGGTGAGTCCACCGGCGAAGAACCGGGAGAGCACATCGCGGCCGAGGTTGTCCGAACCGAAGAGCCCATGTGGGCTGAAGGGCTTGGCAACGAATTCAGTTGCCGTGTTGCCGGTGGCCCAGGGCAGCAGCAGCGGCCCGCAGAAGGCCAGGAGGAGGACGATGATGGTCAGTGTCAGACCGATCTTGCCCTGTTTCTGTGCCAGCACGCGTTTGAAGAACGGCGTGTAGGTGGTCTGTGATTCCTTGGGCACCTCACCACCGTCGACCGCTGCGGATTTGAGGTCGTCGAGGCTATTCGTGTTCGTGCTCATGCTGCACTCCTCAGCTTCGGGTTGGTGAGGATGCCGACGACATCGGCCGCCAGGTTCACCACGACGTAGACAGCGGCCACAAGCATGGAAATCGCCTGTACGACCTGCACATCACGGTAGGTCACCGCATCGATGAGCGCTTGGCCCAGCCCCGGATAGCGGAACAGGAACTCGACGACGACCACGCCGCCGGCCAACCACGCCAACTGAATCGCCACGACCTGCGCAACGGGTCCCAAAGCGTGGGGCACAGCATGGCGCATGATGACACGCTTCTCGGGTACGCCCTTGAGTCGGGCCATCTCCACAAAACCGGAGTCGAGGACTTCGATCATCGTCGCGCGCATCATCCGCACAATGTAGGGAGTGACGACGAGGATGAGGGTCAGGGTAGGCAGGATGAGCTGCTCGGGTCGACCCCACACGGGCTCGCCCGGCGGAGCCAGGGTCACAGCCGGCAGAATCTGGAAGACGGAGGTCGCGAAGATCGCGATGAGGCCGATGCCGATGACGAACTCCGGCATGGCAGCGAAGACGAGGCTGAGGCCCGTCATGGCCTGATCGCGTCGGCCACCACGGTGCAGTGCCTGGTAGACGCCCAAGCCGATGCCCAAAGGCACCGAGATGATGGCGGCTGCAGCCATGAGGATGAACGAGCTTCCGACTCGCTCACCGAGAAGCTGCGCCACGGAACCGCCGCTGGCCGTCGAGGTACCGAAGTCGCCGACGAAGAGTCCACCCAGCCAGGAGAAGTACCGCTGCCAGGCAGGCTGGTTGAGACCCAACTGCTCGTTCAGCGCCGCGATACGCTCCGGAGTCGCCTGCTGGCCGAGAATGGCTCGAGCCGCGTCGCCGGGCAGCAGCAACGTGGCTCCGAATACGAGGAGTGAGACTGCGAGGAGGATGAAGGCGGAGAAGATCAGCCTGCGTCCGATGACTTTTCCGAACATGTCACACCTTTCCGATCCATACGCGGTCGAACCGCCAGCCGCCCAGAGGCCGCCCGGTGGAGTTCTTGACCAGCCCGCCGACGTACTTCTGGAAAGCATCGACCTGGTTGGCGAATCCCCACACGATGTAGCCGCCTTCGTCGTAGAGCATCTTCTGCAGCTCGTGTTCGCCGTCGCGTCTCTTCTCGACCTCGGGAATGCCGCGGACCTTGTCGAAGACCTTGTTGAAGGCGGGGTCGTCCCAGTGGGTTTCGTTGAACGGCGACTCTTCGAGAGCGCAGGAGATGACCTGCGGCAGGAAATCTCGGGTGTACCAGAAGTCCTGCGCGAAGTCCCACTGCAGGTATTCCTCGCCGAAGAACGTCGTCGCGTCGACCCTGCGGATCTTGACCCGAATACCGGCCTCGGCGGCCTGCTGAGCGAAGACTTGAGCGGATTCGACGGCACCGGACTGAATCGGAGCCGTCACCAACTCGACGTCGAGACCATCGGGATAGCCCGCCTCGGCGAGGAGCTTCTTGGCTTTCGGAATGTCCTGCTTGCGCTGCGGGAACTCAGGATAGTTCTCGCTCAGCGGCCCGAACATGTCGTTGCCGACGGTGCCGAAGCCGGACAGGACCTGTTCGATCATCTGCTCCCGGTCGACGACGAGGCGGAAGGCCTGGCGCACCTTGACGTCGTCGAACGGCTTCTTGTCCACCCGCATGGTCAGCGGCAGCCACATGCCGGTCTCGGAGTTGAGAATGGCCATGCGCTCATCGGCGGCGATGACCTCGACCAGTGCCACTGGGATCTGCGCGATCGCGTCGACCTGAGTTGACAGGAGCGCGTTGATGAGTGCATCTGAGTCGTTGAAGTTCAGCAGCTGCACCTCGTCGAGGTACATCTTGTCGTAGTCGAAGTAGTGCTCATTGGGCACGAGCACCGTCGACTGGGCCGGGGTGAACGATTTGAGTTTGAATGGCCCTGAACACACCGGGTTCTCCGGGTCGTAGCCTTCAGGGACGATCGCCGCGGTGTATTCGGCGACTGCGTCCTTGAACAGTCCGTTGGCCTCACTGAGGTGGAACTCCACGGTGCGGCCATCCTTGGCGACGACTTTGTCGAGCATGGAGAAGTTCGCTGCCGCGGTCTTGGGATCATCGGGGTCCGTGATCCGCTTGAAGGTGAAGATCACATCGTCCGGGGTGATCGGACTGCCGTCGGAGAACTTGATGCCCTGCTTCAGGGTGCACGTCCACACGGTGGCGTCGGCGTTGGATTCGAAGGACTCCGCCAGCAGCGGCACGACTTGAGAGTCGTCATCCCACCCGTAGAGCGCGTTGTACAGGTTCACAGCGCGGCAGACGTCGCCGCTGTTGACCGGAATGTGGGCGTCGACGGTGTCCGCGGAGTTGCCGCCGGTGACTCCCACGCGCAGGCTCCCACCCTTGATTGGTTTCCCTGCGTCGGCGGCACCGACGGAGCCGCCCCCGCAGGCGCTCAGGCCGGCGAGTGCTGATATCGACAGCCCAGCCCCCAGCGCTTGTCTTCGATTCGGTGTGTTCATGTGCCTTCTTCCTGCGGGTGCGGTACGGGCCCCTGGGTGCGACGCGAGCCCTGTGCTGCTAGGACCTGGTCGCGCCCGGTGGCCGCGATGTGTTCGCTGAGATAGTCGTCGAGCATCTGCAGAGCTTCAGCATCAGTGATGCTCATCTGACCGGTGCTGCGTGCGATGCCAAGGCCATCGATGAAGACGCTCAGGCCCTTGGCCATGAGGACGGTGTCACCAGCACGAATGGTGCCCACCTTCTGACCGGCGAGAACGACGGAGGCGAACATCTCGAACCACTCCGAGTACACCTCGGTGAGGGTGGCTCGGGCGTGCTCGTCAACAGCGGCGCGTGCCCAGCTTTGGACCCAAATGGACCAGACGCGTCGGATCTTGTCGTTGACGCCGGCGTGGACGCGAGCGAATTCGCGCAGGGTCGTCAGGGGGTCGTCAGGGTCCGTCAGCCCGCGGATGCCGGAGAGGACGTCGAGGGTGTAGCGCAGTGTCGCCTGCAGCAGCTGCGCTTTGGAGCGAAAGTGATAGTTGACCGCCGAGGTGCTCAGCCCGCTCGCCTGTGCGACGTCTTCCGTACGCACATCGTCAACGCCCCGATCGGCGTAGAGTTCCCAGGCCGCGGCGATGATCTTGTGTCGGTTGCGTTTGCCCTTCGACATCCACTCCCCTGCCCCCGCCTTCGCCCGGTCCGGCAATGGCTCGGGTAAGTCCCGCGATGCCGCGCTGCCACCAACTCCAGCGGTCTCATCGGTCCTGGTCTGCGCGTCTCCTGGGACGGCGTGGAAATGTGGAACAGCCCGTCGCCGAGGCGGCTGGACCGACCGGCCGGTCGTGAGCCAGTCCGTACTGACGCTAGTCAGGGAGGCGATACCCGAGATCTCCTCGACCCGGAAGTTCCGTGTCCCAGCCAGAGACTTGGAGAGTTTGCTCGGCTCGATGCCGATATTGCGAGCGACTTCGCTGTGGTTGATTCCAGCAGTTCTGATCGCATCACGAACACGGCTCACCAGGGAGTCCTGGCTTTTGCCTGCACCATTGCTCATCTCAACCACCACTACATTCTGCACAGAAGTTGCGATTTTGGCAATAGTTACTGGGGAGTTTGTTAGTTCTTCGTGACCTATCGAAGGCGCTGCCAAGACCCATCAGGCGGGGCGTACACCAAGGCCAAGAGCCACTACCCGATGACCGCACAACCACTGGACCCGTCAACCTGACCCGAGCTGCGCTGGCCCGGGGTTAGCGCACGGAAGCCGCCTCGCTTCATCACGCTTCAGGTAAGAGCCACCTGAAGGTGTGCCGGTTGCGCAGATGTCACCACAACCGCGGACTCGCGTACCACCTCAATTGCAACCGCTTCCGGCTGAGTTACCGATATAATCGGCGAGATCGGGGCAGTCGAAAGGAACTTACCGAATGGGTCACAGCACACCGCTGCTCAGAAAAGCGCTGAAAAGCGCGCGTCTGGCAAGCAAGAATCAAGCCACAGACTTCTGGGACAAGCCGATCGGCAAGGCCAAACTGGCGCGTCAAGAGTACATCCAGTTCAGCACGCAAGTACCTGTCAACAAGAAGGTCATCTTCTATGAGGCAATGTCCGGCGATAGAATTGGCGACAATCCATTCGGAATATTTGATTACCTGCTGTCGCATCCAAAATATGGAAAGTATCTGCATGTCTGGTCTGTTTCAGCAAGTGGAGACATCCCGGATCGCTTCAAGAATACGCCCAACGTCGTATTTGCACGTCGAGGCACCCGTTCATTCGCCTATTTCTTGGCTTCTGCGCACTACCTGATCTGCAATGCGAACCTTCCAGGATATTTCACACGTCGGCCGCAACAGCGCTACCTGAACACTTGGCACGGGATACCGTACAAAGCGTTAGGTCGGAATTCACCGAAAGCCCGGTACGGCACTCCGACGGGCGTCGGGACGTTCCTAAAAGCGACCCATGTATTGACACCTTGCGGATTCATGACTCGGATGGCTCAGTCTGCGTATTCGATGGCGGGGGCATCCACCGCGACAATCGCTGAGACGGGCTACCCGAGAGTTGATCTAACCGTGAACATCGATCGCGACAGTCAAGAACAAATTCGAAACCAACTTGGCATTGAGCCCCTCGCAGCTACCGGCAAGAATCGTCCGACAGTGCTCTATGCACCGACATGGCGTGCGGACGGCGGCGAGGATGTCGTCGACACGGAACAGCTTATCGAAGACCTGCAAGCACTCGCGCAGCTCGATATTCAATTGATCTACCGCGGCCACCACCGAATGCATCGACTTATTCAAGATGCCATCGTTGGTGATCAAATCGGCGACGTGTTTATCCCACCTGAGGACATTAGCTCAAACGAACTTCTTACTGTTGTCGATGTGCTGATTACCGACTACTCGAGCATCTTCTTCGACTTCCTGCCAACGGGGCGACCAATTGTTCACTATCTCTATGACCTAGAGGAGTACAAACAAACCCGCGGTCTCAATTTGGAGCTTGAGGAACTGCCAGGATCGGTCGCGCTTTCGCAAAGGGAGCTGCTTGATGCAGTTGCAGAATCAGCGGTTGCTCTCGACGAAGTGAATGGCATCGGCAAAGTGGCTGAGGATCCGGTGCAAGGCGATCGATACAAGATTGCCCAGAATCGATTCTGCCCGCACGAGGACGGAACTGCATCTCGACGAGCCATTGAGTTCTTCCTCAAAGACCGCACTAACGACCTTCGACTGCGTCAATCACGCGATGGTAGGCCCACCGCAGCATTCTGGGCTGGAAGTCTGTCGATAGGTCCCGAAACTGATGCCTTCATACAGGCGCTGTTCGAGTCGGCAAATTCCACACGTGAACAGACTGTCTTGATCATTGATCGCGAAACTCCCACAGACAAAAATGTAATGAAGCAGATTCGTGCATTCGGCGACAAAGTCTCAGCGGTGCCCTACAACGTCGGCCCGCCCACACTGCTGCCAACCGAAGAGTCTGAGTACTATGACTTTGTTTCTGGCACATTTGCCAGCTTTGAAGAGGTCAAAGAAATCGTCCACATCAACCCTGTGCTCAACGGCATTTTTTCATACGAATACAGACGTCGGCTAGACGATGCACAGTTCGATAGCGTCACTGTCGCACCTGGGCTCACGAACCATGAGCTGGCGTTGGCGACGTATGCCAACCGAGCAACCCGTCTGCCCGCTGGGCGCAGAACGTTGCCCGCCGAAAAAACTGAAGCTAAGGGATCCGCATCGATCAGGTTCGCCAGAGGAGCTGCAGACAAGCTCTTACCGAAAGGTTCGGGGCAACGACAAATTGCAGCTCGAATCTACAAAACCGCTCGCAATTCAATAAAGCGCAGGTGAAGGCAATCTGGACCGGGCCCGTGCGTTCACGCCAGCGAAGTCCCACTGTCAAGCTCCGGGTTTCGTAGAGGCTCCTTTTCTTGGTTCCTAAGCAGCCGCCGGTTCAATCGCGGACTGGCTGATCCATTCGAAATGGACCTCGAACGGCGGTCGGTAGTCAATCGCTGAATGCAGCCTTGGACTGGTTGTACCAAGCCACACACTTCGACGTCTGCGCCATCACCTCGATCAACCCCGACCACACTTTCCGGTCAATGAGTTCGGCTCTATAGAAAGAGTTGAGCGCTTCGGCCATTGCGTCTTCGTACGAGTCCCCGCGCGAACCCACCGGTGCCACGACGTCGGAGTCTGCGACAGTCTCGCCATAGCGAATCGACCGGAATTGGACGCCACGATCGCTAAGGTGGACAAGCCCGTCTTCACCGGCCCTGTATTTCGCTACCAGAGCCATCGTCAACGCGTCCCTGGCAAGCGACTCCCGCATAGTCCTTGTGCTCGCGCACCCAGACTCGCAGGGTTTCCTTGCTCAGTCCGAGTTCGTTCGCGAGACGGGTGATTGCTCCGCTCGCGGTCGAGGGATCGGCTTGGGCATGGATGACGAGTTCGACGGCACGCGTCTTGAGTTCGTCGGTGTATTTCACTGGCATGAGAGAATCTCCTTCTTCCAATCTCCCTGCCTCTATTATCCCCGGAGCGGTTCACACGGTCTTCTTGACCATGTGCTGTGGGGGTGCGGTTCGGGCTTGTGCGGGGTCGACTGGGCCCGCCGTCCATACCGCGCCGGCCAGCACAAGGGCACGGTGGCGATCTGCTCAACGTTTGACTGTGGCCAGGAGACCATTTATTGATTTGTTACATTGGCGACGGGCCATTCTTGGTCGACGATAAGGCAGCGAGTTTCAAGCATGCTTTCGGGGTCAGTGAATATTCGCTTCGATGAGGCCCAACGATATTGCCCTAGGAGGCCTAGTCGACTATTCGCACGTTCTTGTGTTGGAGAGCCACTGATGGTGTCGTTGGGAGCCACCTGGCCGCATTCTGCGTCCGGGGCCAAGGGGCGTACGGGCTTCGGAGTTCCGACGGCTCCGACTGTCGGCGCCCAGAAAGGACGGCTATGCGTCGAACAGCCGACCAATCGATTCGAAGCCACACACGCCCGTATGGACAGGACTCAGTTGCGAGGGAGCAACCCTGGATGGCTCTGGACCGGCCGTTGTCCGTTAGCGTAGCTTGCTCCTACCGGACAGTGCGGACACTCTTTCCTGAGGCACGGGGGCACAGGATCGAGCCGCCAGCAACCA
This sequence comes from Brevibacterium antiquum, assembly GCF_016107655.1. Taxonomy (GTDB): domain Bacteria; phylum Actinomycetota; class Actinomycetes; order Actinomycetales; family Brevibacteriaceae; genus Brevibacterium; species Brevibacterium antiquum. Next base: position 251,357 of record NZ_JABASX010000004.1, on the reverse strand, counting down.
TGCCTCGAGAAGGTGGACCAGACACCATGAGGTGTTGATTCTGCCTGGTGATGGCGCACCTGAGACCGGACGAACCGTGGTGGCTCCCACCGCCGTCGCTGGTGGCCCCCAACGGAAATATCGGGTGGCTCCCAAGCCTCCGAATACTCAGCTAAGCGAAAACGGCTACGCCACTAGCTTGCGCAGCATCCGTTTCATGCGTCGTTGAACTCTTGGCAGAACCCACGTCTTCTTCGGTACGACGTTGTGCGCTTTCGTCTGATTGGCGTAGAAATCATATGAACGTCTGAGTTTTCGCTGTACTTTCGCGCGATATTCACGCAACGGTGTCTTCGAACAGCGCGGTAGCGCCTCGATGACTTCGTCCAAAGAATAGGGCTCTACCGGCTCGTTCGGTGAGAGGACGCCCTTCACTCCTGCGAACAGCGTTGCGTAAACGGTGTACAGATAGTTGTCGTCTTTCTCCACGCCCCCGTTGAGTGCAGCCTCCACTGCCAAGACAATGGAGCGCGGATTCCATTCGTCCGGGCTGATCGCGCGTTCGGCATACCCAACTTCTTTGTAGAATTCTGTCACCTTGAAGTTCCAGGACAAACCCACGGAAGGCGTACCTAGGGCGAATGACGTGATGCTTGCGTGCAATCGGTAGGCGATCACTGCGGTGCACTTTCGCAACTCGTGGATCAGCTCGTCTGGGGAGTTCACCGCGAATGTTACGTTCTTCCCAGGGACACCATGTTGCCGCACTAAGGAATCGAGGAATATCTCATCCGTAAAGTGCCCAGTGGTGAATAACCGATACCCGTACCCTCGCTCTTCCAACAGCTTGATCACGCCAAGCCAGAGGTCCTGTTGGTCACGCTCTGAAAAATCGATGCTGTTGTCAGCAAAGATTCCGCCGCGAGTAACGACCAACCCAATCGTCGGCACACCTTGCTTGGCAAAGGATGCGGGCAGCTCCCCGACCTTTTCGAATACCCTGTCCGCAAACACTGCGGGATCGGCGACAAGGGAAGTCGATATCTGGGATCCTTCCACATACTTCAATACCGACTGCAAGTCATCTCTGGTGGTGATCTGTCGAACGACAGGAAGATTCAGAGCCTTCTTGAGGGCCTGTGAACGAGGATCATCTTCTGAGTACGGTTCGACACCGATGCTTGAGAACAGCGTCGGGACTCCGTATTCTTGCGCAAGTTCCACCGTTCGAATCGTTCTGCGGTAGAAGGACTGATATTTGTAATTGAAGAGTGGGGCTCCCCCGAAGATCAACAGATCAGCATTCGAGATTGCTTTTCTCGCGGAAAGCAACAATGACTCGTCGCCCGTCTTCAGATACTTCTTGCTGATGATCCCGGCCGCACGACTCGATATTTCAAAAGAGTCCTCGTCGAGGCGCAAATTCGTTGCGACAGTCTTCAACAGGCTGACGACTGAGGCCTCAATTATTTGATCGCCTACGTTGTCTGAGTCTCTATTGGTCAATAGAAGGATTCGAGTCTTCTTCACTTCTGCTCTATTCGTAGAGTCGGCGCACGCATCGTCACTGCTCCGCATTCTTCGGGGACTTGATCTGCCGCAGGAATGCACGTGTACGGCTAGATTAACGGTCCCTGTTCAAAAGATCTGATTGCACGCGATACGCCGGATTCGAGATTCGTTTTCGCGGCCCACCCCAAAGACTGAATTCGGTCAGAGGCCAACCCTAAAGAAGCGACGGGCGAATATGCTCCACTATCAGCCTCATTGGCGAATGCCAATTTCAGGCCGCGCTCCGGTCGCGCAGAAGCAAACTTCTGAGCGAGCTGTCGAATACTCACGTTGCCTTGAGGATCGGCCACGTTGTAGACGGAATCGCTGCCAATCAGATGTGCGTAGAAGAGCCCGAGCACCGCATCTGCCACATAGGTATACGTCCGTGTAGGGGCGCCCGCGCTCATCATCTTGATGTCGCGTCCGCGAACGACGTCGGCCAGGAAATCCGCTTGTACGCGACCGTCGTCAAGAGCCATCCCAGGCCCATAGATATGACCGAATCGAATAGTCAACGGTCGAATACTGAATTCTGCGGAATATGCGGCTAGTGCTGTTTCAGCAATCCGCTTGCCTTCTGAATAACTCGCCCGCGGTGCGAAGTGCTGCAGCTCCCCGACTGAATCTTCCTGGATGAGATCAACTCCCGATACGGAGCCGTACACTTCCGACGATGACAGGAGGACGAAGGAACCTCCGCCTGCAGCGACCAGACTGTCCAGAAGGTTGATCGTTCCCAACGTATTGGCTTTGAGTGTTGTAACGGGAGAGCCGTTGTGCAGTACAGGCCGGGCGGGAGAGGCTCCGTGAAATACGGTGTTGAAATTCCGGTCGAATTCCATTGGCTCAGCTACGTCGCCATCGACTAACGTGAAATCTGTTCGCGCAAGCGCCCCGCTGAGTCGACGCTCAGCCTTGGCGACGTTGCGCACCATGCCTGAAATATGCATTCCGAGTCCGTGCTCGTCATTTGCCGCCAGGAGCACCCCGACGATATATAACGGGATCATCCCAGAAGCACCAGTCACGAGGACGTTCTGACCGCGGTACGCTTCCCACGGCAGAGGCTCCCGGACGATCTGCTGAACGTCTTCCTGGAATACTGGTGAGTCAAAGAGCGCAACGTCATTCGCCACCAAATGCCTCCCGATCCTCTATGAGCGTCAGGAATGTCCGGCACACATAGTAGTCGGAAGCCGTCGTGATCTTGATATTCGTACGTGGGCCCTCAACCCGATGGACGTCGTAGCCGAAGCCATGCAGAAGAGTGCACGTATCAATAGAGTCGTGTTCGCCTTCGGCGACGGCACGATCGTATCCGGCAAGTGCGTCTTTCAGTCGGAAAGTCTGGGGCGCTTGCGCTGTCCAGAGCGGATCGCGGGGGATGACATCCTTGATGCCGGCCCCCTCTTCAACCACAACAGTCTCGGTCATTTTGGTGCAAGTGATAGCGGACCCGAACTCGAGTGCGCTCTCAATGTTGCGAGTGACGAGGTCTGCGTCGATGAGCGGACGAACTCCATCGTGGATGAGGACGAGGCTATCCGGATCGTTGCTCTCAGCGACGACCTTCAGCGCATTGTGTCTGGACTCCTGGCCCGTCGATCCGCCGTCAACGATCCATTTGACCTTATCGAGCTCGTATCGATTGACCAACCGCTCCAGCTGCTCTCGAAACTGCGGAAGGATCGCAACAGCTATGGCGTCGATTTCTGGATGCTGCTGAAAGACATCCAGCGTGTGGACGATTACAGGGCGACCGTGAATCTCCAAAAACTGCTTGGGCCTGGAACTGTGAGCCATCCTGGCTCCAACTCCTCCGGCGAAGACTACCGCGATATTTGCCATTGGTTCTCCTTATTTTCTTCTACACCGGCCACAGCAGTTGCATCATCATCGGCAGGAGTTGCTAGGTGCTCTTCTGCATCATGCTCCGGATCTTCTTCGAGATCACGATCTCTCAGATCGTCGTAGCTGATCGGACCATCGGAAGCGAACTCGACTATCGGATCAGCAAGAACCAGAGTGTCAATAACTCTATCTGAGTTGTTTGTGTCGACGTGATCGAAGTTCTCCCGCACGAACTCCTTCGCCTTCTCGACACTCAGTTCAGGTTCTCTCATCAGCGCGACCAATTCGTCGAACGTCGTGGCAATACTTCCAGGAGCCGCCTCCTCGTATGCCCTGTGCATACCCCGCGTCGCCGAATACGTCTCAAGGTCGTAGGCAAAGAAGATCATCGGACGTTCCAGCAGCGAATACTCGTAGATGACTGAGGAGTAGTCCGTGACAAGAACGTCTGAGATCAGCAACAGGTCGTTGGTATCTGGGAACGAAGCGACGTCGATGAGCCGATCACTGAATTCAGAAGGAATTGGGGCCGGTTCTGGAATGAAGTGGTGCTGGCGGAATAGGACGACGGTGTCTTGACCACATGCCTCGTAGAGGGCGGGGAAGTCAATCTCCTCGTAATCGTAGTGGGCATCGCCCGAGCCCCGTCCGCGAAATGTCGGAGCAAGGAGGATCTTCCGTTTGCCTCGGGAATCCGGAAATTCAGCCTCAAATTCCGGGAGGATTTCGTCGGCTCGGCCCTCTCGGAGGAATCCATCGATTCGGGGCAGGCCTGTCGCCACGACGGCCTCCCTCTCGATGCCGAATGCCTCACTGTATACGTCACGCAGATGCTGTGACCCGCAGATTGCGTAGGAATACAGGCGGTGCGCGTTACGGAGATTCGGTGACCCGTACTGCCCGAAACGGCTGTATCCAACCGATTTGAATCCGCTACCGGCATGCCACAGCTGGATGATCTTCTGCTTGTTTCGATCTCCGAGATCTTTCAAGATGGCAAAGTAATCGTCGATGAGAATGGTGTTCGCTTTGCCCATCTGCCAGGCGAGGTTGAGCGCATTCTGTCGCGAGCTGGTCCGGCCGGTTCGGAATGAATAGCCGAAGTTGAAGTCCTGATCGAGACCACGTTCAAGCATCCTGTCGTGGACTGCTTTCAGATTGCCCTGCATGTTCGGTCGCGCCTCGGAAGCGAACAGAACGTTGTTTCCCTCGGCAGGTCGCGTCTTGGCGGCTACAGCGAATACGCCACGCAATGTCTTACGTTTGGCCTTGACCCATTTCGATTTCAACTTTGATTTCATTCGAGCACGTGTCGACGACGGCTTCCCTGCGGAACGACCGAACGAATAAGTGCGCATCAGAAAATATGGTGCACCATCGTTGTCCGAGACTCCGAATGTCACAGTGTATGCAGAAAGATTCTTGTTGTAGACGAAGGCTCTAGAGTGTTCATCCAGCTCGCCTACATTGGCCAGTGGGAAATTCGCGGGGTGAAGATCCACACCTGTCAATGCTACAAGGAAGTAGGTTCCATTGGGCACTTGACCTCGACGATTAAACAGCGTGACGTTGATCGTCAACTCATATCGAGTGGAGTCTACTCGCTCGAATGCAACGGGATACAGCTTCTCACCGGGGTTCGCGTTTGACGTGAGGTAGAAGGCCTCCACCTCGTCACCAGTGAACTCGACAATGTAGGTGACGTTGACCCGCTCCCACTTTATGTCGACTATTTCTAGTTTTTCTGACACATTTCCCCTTGCGTGCGCATGTGATCGTTCGATACGCGTAGTTCACCGTTTCGTAATTCAGACAGCATAACAGGAGCAGTAGACGCCGCTCTCTAACCGACCCGCTGCGTCCCCGATTGAAGTTGCAACGAAATTCACATGAATACTTCGGATGCTCTCGAATCTTTCGAAGAAGCCTCGTCGACACACGGTTGGTGCTCGTTGCTTACCGGTTCGCCGCAGCAAATCTGCACTTCGGCGCGGCTCATAGCAGCCATAGGACCAATCAATCTGAGCGGTGGCCAAAAGAACAGCAGACAGCAGTGCCGACTGCAGAGGCTTCAGCCGCCCCTTGGCTCTCAAACTTCACCCACACCTTGCCAGTCCATTGCTAAGAATCTGAGTCGGGCGACTTCGTTGAAGGCTGTGCCGTCATCTGCCAGAACGAACACCAGCAAACGGGCAGCGGATACCGGGCAAAGTCCATGTGGGTTCAGTGACGAGACGTAGGTTTCCGCGTCCGGTATGGCGGGAGCACCCTACGAAACAGCGTGGCCAGGGCTGAGCTATACCAGCGAATGCCTTGGTCCAGCCTTCGCCAAGAGAGCAACCACGTGACAAGGCCTGCAAGGACGATGCTCAGTGCTATCGCTACTGAACCTGAAGTCTCGTCCAGGAGAGCGTTGAGTGGCTCATCAATGGCCCGGACAATGAAACCGTGCAAGATGAAGATCGCGAGTGTGTGCTGTCCTGCTGGTATGAGCAACGAAGGCAGAGACTCAGACCAAGCGAAGAGAACAACAATCGTCAACAAAGCGCTTGCAGCGATGAGAGTCCTCATTCCCACACCGTAGGGAATCGATTCTCCCAAGTTCTCAAAACCCCGTGCTCCGTAGAACCATCGATGGTCGAAATCACGAAGATAGAAAACAGCCATTGGCAGAAGGGCCATAGCTGACAACCCTAGCTTTTGTGCCATCTTCATCTCTGCAGCCCAGGTCAGCAGACGCTGTCCGTAGAGCTTCCCGGTCACGAAGAACGGGAAGAACGTCAACGACCGCCCGACGGTGAACTCATAGTCGATTTCAGGAAGGATTCCGCCCAACAAGCCCATCGCAATTGATGCGACCAACATAAACACCGGAAACCGCTCAACGAGAGGTATCAAGAGAAGCCACCACACCATTGCAAGTAGGAACCAGGTGATCCAGTAGGGCTCACCGAATTCGAGACTAGGTGGTTTCCCGAAGAGATCAGCCCAGTAATAGAGAATGGGTTGGGCTGTCACGACGAGGACCAGAAAGACAAGGGTCCGATCAACTAGGCGATTTGACCTCGCAGTGATTCCCGCAAGCAAAACGAATGCCGGCATATGAAATGAGTAAATTCCAGTCAGCAGCACACGGCTGTACCCCATGTCCCAGCCAGGGAGCCGTTCCATAAGATGCCCTGAGACGACGAGAAAGATGAGCAGGCCTTTAGCTTTGTCCAGCCTGAAGTCGCGAGTCTTCATGATCTTCAACCATACCGAGTGAATCCGGGCTGTGATGGTTGCAAGGAGCTTTTCGGACAAGCAGTTGGAAACCGAACCTGCAATTGCAGGTTCGAACACAGGTGAATGTGTCTCAAGCGTCATCAAGGATGTCCACGCACACACTCATTCATGACTCACCTACCGGCATACAGACAACCACAATCGGACCAAGGTTCAGGTTCCTCGATCCCGAACGCTTAATCGGGATGGTCGAGTCATTCATCATCATGGTTCGAGACCAGCATGGTGCAGTCGATAGCCAGTATCATTGTCAAGGCATCGATCGCGAGATGGATTGCCCCGCTCCGCCCGCACAATGAAAGGTCCACTGTGAAAAACCTGGTTCGTAAGACAGCTCTGAAGGCTGTGCGGTCGTCTGCATGGAAGAAGACCAGCAAATGGATCAGGGGCACAGAACGCTGGAAGCAGCTGGAAGACGAATATGATGGCAGCTACGTCAGGGGCGACGTCGTCGTCTACTTCGGTGATCGTAAGCCCAAGTTCTACCAGCTCAGTCAGTGGATACCGGTTCTCGAAGAGCTCCACCGGACGCACAGAGTTGTTCTCGTGCTGCGCAAGCCCTCCTCATTGCTTCAGGCTCGTGAGATCACGCGCCTGCCCATGGTCCTCAAACGCAGATTCGATCCACTCCACACCTTCTACCATGCCAACGATTTCAAGCTTGCACTCTATGTGAACAACGGAATGTCGAACTTCCAGTCACTCGGGTTCGCACCCATGGTCCACGTTCACGTCAATCATGGTGAGTCTGACAAACTCAGCATGGTCTCCAACCAAGCGAAGTCGTATGACAAGGTCTTCGTGGCTGGCGATGCCGCAATCAACCGGTACCGCAAATCACTCATCGATTTTGATGAGTCTGCTCTGACCAAGATTGGGAGGCCTCAGCTGGACATAGACAGGGTTCCCGAGTTGGAGGCCTCATCGACGAGGACCATCATGTACGCACCGACGTGGGAGGGCGAGAACGACGCGAACAATTATACGTCCGTCGACCTGTTCGGCCCCAAGATCGTCGAATCCGCACTGGGCCTCGACGATACTCGTGTCATCTACAAGCCGCACCCCCGTGTTGCAGCCTCCAACAACACTGCTATGGCGGAGTCGAATGCACGCATCATCGAACTCATCGAGACCGCTAACGAATCCATCACCGACGAGTCTCTGCAGCATCAGATCCTGATGGAGGGTGACATCCTCGCGATGTTCGATGCCGTCGATCTGCTCGTTACGGACATCTCCAGTGTCGGTCTCGACTACCTCTACATGCACCCGGAGAAGCCTCTAGTTCTGACAGATCGCCGCGACGATCCGGCAAAGCTCAACGACGAGGCGCCAGTCAGTCGAGCTACGCCCATTATCGACGGAACGACCGTGAGTCAGACAGATGCTCTCCTGCGAGAGCAGCTGACGAACGATGGGTCGGCCGAGGCCCGCCAGGAACTACGCCGCCACTACTTCGGTGAAGGAAAGAAGGGCACGTCGACCGTGCTCTTCGCTGATGCCATCAGCACGCTGATTGCCAACCGAACGTCTGATATGTCCAAGTATCATTTCGAGAGCACCAACGCCGAGGCTAGCGACGAGTAGCTGTGGCTTCTGGTCTCAGTCCAGAGGCCGGGGACGCACAGAGAAGTTGCCGAGATTCGTCGAGTACCACTCTCGGGCACCGACGCTCTTCGGAGTGTAGTCCTTCGGCGGTCGGATTCTTCGCTTAGCGTTCCACGGATCCTGTGGACGTCGCAGGCATACATCGAAGGTCTCGCCCTTCGACTCGGAGAACTTGTCAGCGTCGATGTCGAATACGATCTTCGTTCCACGCCCAAACGCCCGGCGTTCGACAACCGGATCGGTGCACAGGAAGTAGTTGTTCCGCTTCCGTCCAACCAGTACGAGCTGCAGGGGAGCCGCGGCCGATTCCTGGATTTGGCCGAACTCGAGTTCGATACGTGACCCTTGCGCAGATGGGGTGACTCGCAGTGCGTTCGCGTTGATCGCTTGGACGGACTCCAGAGGGCCGATGTTCGGAAGTGGCGCAGGCTTAAGCGCTTCAAGCACCGTTTTCCAACGCTGGTAGCCGACTCCTGGAAGATACTCTTCTACCGTCGTCATCGCGGCCCTCCGCATCGAGGAGATGCGTTCCGGGCCGAGTCCTAGGAACGCCTCAATCTGATCGGCCAGTGCCCCGACGTCACCTCGAGGAGTGACGAAGCCGTTGTGTCCCTGCTCCACCAGATCTCTGGGGCCGTAGGTGATGTCGTAGACGATGGGCACGCATCCGGCACCCATTGATTCCATCATCGCCAGCGGCAGCCCCTCACTGGTGCTGGTCAGAGTGGAGAAAGACGCGGATCGCAGTCGTTCAGGAACGTCGTTGACGTATCCTGGGAGTTCCACGCGGTCCTTGACGTTGAGGTCCGCAATGAGCTGTTCGAGCTTTTGACGTTCGCCGCCCTCTCCGAGGACCGTGAGGGTGATGTCCACTCCCCTGTCCTTCAGCAGCGCTACAGCTCTGATCACATGATCCACCCGCTTGAGCGGAATGAGGTTGGCGATCATCACAGCGCTGTTCACCTGGCGGTCCGTCGGTGCTTCGGCCAGAACAGCCCCGGACGGCAGCTCACCTGTCAGAAATTTGATGTTCGAACCGCAGATTCCCGTGGCTGTGACCGCCTCAGCCTGCTGTTGAGTCTGAATCCCGACAGCGTCGAAGCGGTCGAAATTGCGCATGGTCTCCACTCGACGACGGAGAAACTCCCCATGCGGTCCGTTCCAGGGATGGCGAAGATGAGAGCCGTGCATGAACAGGACCAGCGCGAATGAACGATCCGAGATCTCGTGGACAAACTCACTGATCTTCTTGTCATCGACGATGAGGACGGCAGGCTCCTCAATGATAGTCGCCGTGATCCAGGCATTGTAGAAGTCTCGTGGTCGATTCCATTCGGCGATCGGGTCGCCCGCTGCCGAGTGGAGAACGAAGCGACGACCGATCTTGGGATCCTGCACATCAGTGAGCAGCAGGCTGTTATCGGCCCGCAGGTAGTCACGACGGACGATACCGCTGGTGCTCGAAGTGCGGAACACATCGTAGAACTCGGTGATGCTCTCAACTTCACCGTCCGCCTGAGGCACGGGGACTGTTGGAGTCTTCCCATCCAATGAGGCCAGCTCAGAGTCAGACCGGTCACGTAAGTCCTGCCAGATGTTGACCAGCTCGACGCACTCGTTTATCCGTCCTTCTGAGAGGAGCCGAGCCCGAGTTGCGTCGACATCCATTCGTGGACTGAAAGTCAGCAGCGTCTGCGACAGCGGATGACCATATTCCTGAAAACTGCGGATCCGACGCAGTGCAGCCGTCGTCATCCCTCCGATCGATTCCGGGATGCCCCAAACAGCGTTGTAGACATGCACTGCGTCGGTCCCAATGGGAACCTTGTGGTCGACCGTCTCCCGAGTGACATCAGGAGCGCCATGGAACAGTCGATTAATCAGGCTCACTGTTTGCTTCCTTCCTCAGTTCCCATTTGTGTCATCCTTGACCACGGCTGGTGTCACGCCGGCAGAGCCATATGACCGTGATGACGAACCTGACGTCGCCAGTTCACGATCTTGGGGCTGTCTGCAGTCTCCCAGTGAGCGCGAACGTTCCAATCGGTGTCGAGTTCGATATATCGCCCGCCCACCGAGATCTGGAGTGAGTCAACATAGTTGATGCCAACGTTCTTCAACAGGCCGATGACTCTTTCTGCTATGCCCTCGCTGCGAAGACGGGCAAGATTGAACACGGAAACCTGTGGATCGAACAGTACGAAATCTTCACTCAACGTGCTGTGACTGGCGAAGACGAAGTCCAACGCACCCTCGTAGTCATCCTTGAATGAGCTGGCTACCCGTCGCATGAGGGTGAGACCGCTGGTCCGAGTCTTCCTTACGTCTCTTTTCGCTGCGAGAAGAGACGTGCCCAAGTCGATACTCGCAAGTTCTACGATGTCCGCGGTCACTTCAGCCGCGGCTGGAATGACGACAAGCTTCTCGTTGTCGGCAAACAGCGTCGGAAGGAGGGCCTGGACCAGCTCGTCTGTCTCGTTGATGCCAGGAATGGACACAGGGTCGAGCACACGGATCGTTCCCTTGGTCAGTTTAGACCGGATGTCATCGACTCGATCCGCGGTGAGAACGCCCGATGCCACCCACAGCCGATAAGGACCGGAGGCATGATCGTCTATCGACTGTGCAGCCGCGCCCACCAGGTGCTCTTCGCCCTTGTTTACTGACAGATAGACATCGGCAGTCCCTGCTTCGGGCAGGGGGCGTTCGGCCGCGTTAGTCGCGGTGGCGATTTCAGCGCTCGTGACGTCGGGCAGATGGGCCGTGGCGAGGTATTCGTCCGCAACGGCCATATCGGCTTCGGTGATCTCAGTCCACTTGGCATAGACCTCGTTCTCCGAGGCACCGGAGGCGATGAGTGGGATGATCACTGAGAGCTTGTCCAGGATTCCAGTTCGGATCGCATCGAACTCGGCGTCATTGATTCCGTACAGTCCGCCGAACCGAGAGTCCGATTTGTTCTTGGGTTCGAACTCGACCTCGGCCCCCACCGAACGCGCAGGAAGGTTGGCGTGCAGCCGCGACGTCAGCACACGCTTATACTTGTAGGCGTAGTCGCCGACCCAGCTCCGCGCCAACTCGAGGTTCTCCGGGAAAGACTTGTCTCGGATCGCGGTGACGGTCTGCTTCTTCTTGGGCCCTTTGCCGCCCTTCATCCAGTCGATACGCAAGGTGCCGGTACGACGGTCAGGCTCGCGGGCTGGGAACACCGTGTCGATGGTCGTGGTCAGACAGCCTGAGAAGAAGGCCGGAACTCCGACGGCCCGCAGCACTGCCACCGACTGCCAGTCTCGGCAGCCCACCGGCCCATATTTCTTCAGGTAGGCGATGGCATCTGGGGTGAGCATTTCGGGATACCGGATGAACACCGACAGCAGGATCGGGCGGAGATTGGGATGGAATGGAATATTGAATGATTTTCCGAAGATGTCGTGCATATACCATCCGAATGAGATATACCACGTGTCTTCTGGGATATCTTGGTAAACGTTGCCGTCACGATAGACCTCGACTAGGTTGAGCTCAGCCTCGGGGCCCTCGTATTTCCTCTCGGCTTTGACTGATTTCCGCAGCTTCGAGAAGAGCTCCGTCAGCCCGCTGTCTCCGGTGAAGCTCAGATTCTCATACCTCAGGAGGTGTCCGAGTGAAGCCACCGTCTGTATGTAATCGCCGATGTTGCGCGAGCGGATGCCGGGCTGGTCGTAGCTGAGCACACCGAAGTTGCGCTTCCCAGGTGTCGTCGGAAGAGGCTGCAGATGCACTCCGCCCGGAAGCCAATCTCGCATCCTCGTGAGTTCGTAATGGATGGACGCCTCAAGGTTGTCGGCTCCCCATGCGAGGCGACTCTCGATAAGCGTGCGGACATGTTCGAAGGCATCGATGCAGAAGGCGGATTCGGCTGTGCGCAGCACAGCCTTGGAGGTCCATCGCTCTGTGTCGCCCGTCTGGTTTGAACGTTCAATGAGCGGAAGTGCTTCATCACCAAGTGTGTCAATGGCGGTTGGGTAGTACTCCACAGCCGCAACGGTGATGAGTTCACGATCCTCAACGCGTTCGAATTCGGCCCAAGCAACGTCCGGATCCGATGAGTGGTGGTATGCCATTCCCAATAGGACTCGGCCGATCTGATCGTGTTCGGGCCGACGGCGCAGGTTCAATCCGATCGACACAGCCTCACCGTGGAGACCAGCGTCGATGAGCGCTCTGCCCGCTTCGACCATTGACCCGCCCAGTGACGACCCGCTGATCAGAGCTTCAGCCAGAACTGAATCTGCCTTCAGGCGTGCGAGTTCACGGAGTTTGGCCTCGACTTCCTTCTTCGTCGGCGCGACTGTCCAGCCGTCGGTATCAGCGGCGGTACGACCTTTGAGACCAGTTGCCAGATTCCGATAAGAACGAGCTGTGTCAGCCGCGATCTTCTTCGAGCCGCCAACGGACTTCGAGGTTCCTTTGGCATCTGCTTCGCCACGCTCTCGAATGTATCTGGTTCCGGAAGCCCTTTCCACAGCAGGAAGAGCACGCCGAGCGATGCCGTGGACCACGGGTTTGATCAGCTCTCTTCCTTTGCTGATGAAACGGTCGGTTGCTTTTCGTTGATTGCTCACTCGCCTAGTCCTTTGCAGAGGTTTCGGTGGTCCGTCGGTTGTCACGATCAATCGGTTTTACAGTATCCAATTCGCCTGATGAATCGGCAAGAGATCGTTCTGCTGATCACTCAGTCGAAGGTATCCAAGCCGGTCTGGCGCAGCCTGTCATTGAACTGAGGAGCCAGAGTCTTCGCATATGTGGCAGTGATGTGCGCCGTGTCGAAATAGGTGATGACTCCGCCGATGACCGGTTCGCATCGTCCGTCCGGACAGAACCAATCTTCGGGATAGATGATTGACATATGCTTCGAGTCAATCTCCTTGGCTGACGCGGCAAGAGGATCCATCCAGTGCCATGATTCCGGAGTTCCCGAGCACTCTTCGAGCTCATCCTCATGCTTGGCAACGCAGTCAGGCACTTGGATATCATCCCCTCCTGGATAAGGAGTGTCTCTGACGACGACAACATCTAGCTTTGCGTCGACCCAGCTCTGCAATATGTCCTCATGTCCCTCAGGTGCCTTCTTCTCAGTCTCTTCCCACGACATTCCGTCCAGTGGTGTCGACTGACGTTCCGAGGTGACCACTGCGTCGAATCCGCCGCTTGTTGTGCGATCGACTACCCAATCAGAATAGTCTTGGCAGCCCTTGACTCCCTCTGGGGTACCCAAGTCCTGCGGAAGAGTCGAGATGCTGCAGTTCGAGGCTAAGAAAGTGGTGATAGTCCAGTCGTTTTTCTCAGCCAGTCTTTCAAGAGTCGGCAGCCAGTGGCCCGCATGCGAATTGCCGACTAGTGCAACTTGCTTCTCGCCATCACCATACGTGCATTCGGGGCGATCCGTGTACGGCTCGCTCGCCCAGCACCCATCTGCATAAGCCTTTGATTTGTCGTTCTTAGCGGCAGCCGGTTCCATCTGCAGAGATTCCGTATCATCACATTTCGGGTTGTTCTTCGCGCTGGGAAGCAATGCTGCCGCGCCCAGACAGGAATCCGGGTCAGACATCGCAATTTCGAGATTGTCTTTATTCTGCTCGACGATCCGGTCCGAGACCCACATCTGGCTGAGGCCGAGCACGCTGACAAGCGCCATGGCCACAACCGCAAACCCAAAGGTCCTGCTCGGGGTGCTCAGGACCGAGGTCTTTCGGAAGCGATTTTCGACCCAGGTCGTGGATGCCCACGCGACAACGATCGAAAAGAGAATGATCACTGCCTTGTCCAAGCGGCCGAGGTTCTCCGTAGTTCCGAGCTTCTCTGACATATAGGGAACTAGGACGATGAGCGGCCAATGCCAGAGATACACAGAGTACGAAATGTCACCCAGGAACTGCACCGGTCGCAACGACAGAAGCGGGAGCACGGAGAAGCGTCCGCGCGAATCCGCCAGAATGACCAGCGCTGTCGAGACCACAGGGACTAGAGCGATATAACCGGGGAACGGCATGTCTGCACGGATAAGGAATGTACCTGCGACGATACCTGCCAGTCCGACCCACCCGATCAGTGAGCTGAAGGGGAGCCGCTTCGGCCGAACATAAATGACGAACACTGCCACAAGTCCACCAGTCGCCATCTCCCACATACGAGTCGGAGTGATGAAGTAGGCCATGGCCGGCTGCACGATCGTGTACCAGACTGAAAAGGTCAGCGAAGCGGCGAAGACGGCGACGACAGTGAAGCCCACGATTGGCTTTGGACGTCCCACCTTCTTACCGACCAGAAATGCGAGACCGATGAGCATGGGCCAAACGAAGTAGAACTGTTCTTCGACCGACAGCGACCAAAAGTGCTGTATCGGAGATTGAGCGTTGTCCGCAGCAAGGTAGTCAACGCTTGAACTCGCGAAGTCCCAGTTGACCACGTAGAGCGCGGCGGAGAAGATCTGTCGTCCGGTATCGACCCAGATCGATTGTGGAGCCACTAGATAAGTAGCCACTCCAACGACGAAGAGCACGAGCAGAGAAGCCGGGAGCAGACGCCGGATCCGTCGAGCCCAGAAGTCAGTGACATCCCGCCAGTTCTTCGGCGGAGACTTGATCAGGTGGCTGGTGATGAGAAAACCGGAGATGACGAAGAATACGTCGACGCCGATGAATCCGCCTACGAAACGATTCGGCCACAGATGGTAGAGCAGGACGATGCCGACGGCCAAGGCACGCAGCCCTTGAATATCGGCACGGAATCCTGACCTGCGCGGCTTAGCGTCCGTGCTCGGTGGTGTTTCAACGTGCGTGGATGTCAACTGCATTTATCGCTTCCAAAACATTTCTCAACCGGTTGGATCGGACCCGGCTGCGGTCGCTGTCGTTCCTCATGCCTGCGGAGCGTTGCGCGGCGCTGCGTATCGATTCTGATCGAGCGAGATGAGAATTTCTGCAGAACCCTGCGCAGATCACAGAGATACGCGCGCGTACTCGGCTCAGATGACGGGAGGGCGCCCGTGTCGCGACATCCTCAACACCCCTCGTTTCGAGAGTTTCCGTCGGTCTTCGTCCTCTGCCCACGGATCGAGTCTCCAACCCGCGCGCCACCCTTCCATCCATGCCCGCAGCTGATGTGGCTTGTTCGCCCATTTCACACACTGCATCAGTGTCCACGAACCGACGTAGGCCCAACTGAAGGGCCACGGCAGGTTGCGCCGGGCCAACCAGACGCGGTTCCTTGCATTCATGTAGAAGTATTCGTCATGCCGTCTGGGATCGATCACGGGGTGTGCCACTGCCAGGTCACCCATGTACCAGACTGTGTAACCTGCGTCCCACACTCTCCAGGCAAGTTCGATGCCCTCGTGGGCGTACCAGAATGGTCCCGGCCAGCCGCCGCATTCGTCGAATGCCTTCCGCTGCATGCAGACGGCGCCTTCCCAGACTGAGAAGACGTTGGAGGAGTGCTCGGCTTCGCCCTTTTTCAGACGCGGGATCCATCGCTTCGGAGCATCCGGCCCGCCAGGTTCTTCTACCCGAGGTTGGATCAGACCAATTCTGGGTTTCGTCCGCATCAGTTGAGCCATGCGTATCAGTGTGGTGTCGTCCGGTAACCATGCATCGTCGTCGAGGAAGAACAAAAATTCACCTTTGACGTGCGGAACTCCAGCATTTCGTCCGGCAGGGATCCCCAAGTTCTCCGGTAGTGCGAGAGTCTTGACCTCGGCTGGTATACCCTCGGGGTCCCACCCATTGCCTACGCAGACGACGTCGAGTTCGACGCCCTTCTGCGCCAGTAAGGATTCGAATCCGCGGTTGAGGTCGTCCAACCGCTTCCCCTGTGACAGGACGACAACACCGAACGAGTATTTGCGGCTCTCTTCGAAACGCTGTGACAGAATGCGCGAGGTATCGGTCATGACAACCTCCTCGAGGCCATGATCGACATGAAATGTCCGATGACAGATAGGAGACACAAGGGCGCCAGAATAACGACAAGCCAACGCTCACCGAACAGAGGAGCAGCACCAGCCGACGCCGCAATAATGGTGACGATGCTCGCAGCCAAGGCGAGGAGCGACATCTCCACAGAATGATAGATGCGATGGAACGGTACGAATCGAGCTGCTCTTTTGAGCTTCGCAACAAGCCCCGGGTTCAGCGCGGTCGCCGCTTGTGAGTCCGCGAGTTTGTCCAGACCGTTGAACGCTCTCGAGACGTGAACCATGTCATTGAGTGCTTTGTTCAGCAGAACGAATCCAGCCAGGACGGTTCCGGCCAGCAGGTAAGGGTAGGTTCCGGCGGGATCGTCTCCGAGGTGCTTCCACTCCCCCACCGCTCGAATGCCCAGAGCTACAGCGACTAGGCCCTCCGTAGTGTAATGCCCGACTTTGTCGAGGAAGACGCCTTTTGCTCCGCTGGTCCCGCGCCATCTGGCCACTTCACCATCGCAGCAGTCGATGTACATCTGAACCTGGGAGAAGAACACTGCAAGGACTGCTCCCCAGATCCCAGGAATCAGTAAGCTGGCGGCAATGCACCAGCCGGCGAGGATCATCAGACCTGTGACTCCGTTTGCACTGATCCTCGTACGTACGAGGATCATCGTGAAATAGATCGAAAAGTGTCTGAGATAGAGTTGCGCGCTCCAGTGCTCGGCATTCTTACGACTGCGAACCTCGATGGGTTGAGCTTTAGCACGAAGCTCAGCCAAGGTCGGGTGGCTCTGCGGTTCCCGTGTAGACACACCCGCTCCTCTCTGCTTCAAGGCAAGTGTTTAATGTTGTGGGGCATTCTACTTTCACCACATCGGGTGCCCCTGAGAACGCGCAGGGGTGAAATGAAACTGGATGGCAACCGGGCAGTCAGGACTTGCCGAGCTCCGTCTTGATCCGAGTAGTTGAAATTTCAGGGGTGCGGGGCAGGTACACGACCTCGCATTTATCCTTGAGGAAGTCGAACTTGCCTTCCCAGTCATCGCCCATCACAAAGGTGTCGATATGGTATTTCTCGACGTCCGTGACCTTCTGCTCCCAATTGTCTTCCGGGATGACAAGGTCAACGTAGCGAATCGCCTCGAGCATGTGCTTACGTTCTTCATATGAGAAGTAGGACTTCTTATCCTTGCCGGCGTTGAACTCGTCACTAGAGAGTGCAACCACCAAATAGTCACCTTGTTCTTTGCACCGCTGCAGCAAGCGGATGTGACCGTAATGGAGCAGGTCGAAGGTGCCATAAGTAATGACTCGGCGCATCAGTCCTCATTTCAAACGTCCAGGAGAGCACAGGCCAGAACTTCTGGACACAGGTACCCAAAGAATTTCATCGCAACTTTACCATTTTGTTACCTGAGGGCTGAACTCAAACCCTCCGAAAGTCAACCACGGGTCGGCGCTCGTGTATTTGGTCTGCCACTCACGAGCTACTAGAAAGGCTGGTGTCGCGTTCGGCTATGACTTGCTTGGCAGCCGAAATGAATCGGTTGACTTGCGCTCCCTGGACGGTTGAGCCCAGATAGTGCTCACACAGCCGTGCAGCCGTTTCGACAGAATCTGTCTGATCGGACAACAGCTCAACGAGACTGTCTTCTGAACCCTTGCCGATAGTGGGATTGCAATCGAGCAGGCCGCCGGGCAGAACCATGGAGTCAGAATGACAGGGCTTGATCATCACCAGCGGCTTGCTGGTCGACAGCCAGTCAAAGGCCACAGATGACATCTCGACCAGTGCCCGATCGGCTGCATCAAACTGCCACGAAACGTCTGACGTGAGATCCATAAATCCCCTCGGATCCGCCTCGATGATCGAACGGACTTCGTCCAAGGCTCTTTTGAAGCTGCGGTCGCGCACTCCTGTCCGCGGATGCGGGCGGAAGATCACACGATACCCCGCAGCCAGCATGGCGGAGACAAACCTGGCCCCATTGTCGGCAAGGGTGCCATAGGCCATCGATGGCGAATCACCCTCCCACGTTGGCGCATAGAACACGGTCATGCCTGCAGGAGCGTCGGCGTCGAATTCACGCCATGCCTGGGCAATCTCACGCGGGCGGTCCAGTTGGGGCCGACCGACATCGAGCAGACGCTTCGAGTCCATCCCCACAAGGGAGTGCTCAATTCTCTCCCTAGCCGCTTCCCCTGCGGTGAAGACATAATCGTAGGCTTTGAGCTGGTTGGAGATCATCGAGATCTTCTCGCTCTCACCGTGGCTGAGATGCACGTGGGCCGGGTTCGGATAACGCAATGCCTGAAAATTCGGTGTTGACTGGTTGACATAGAAGACGGTTCTCAATGACGAGGACGTCATGAACGCGTCAAGGCCATTCGTGAGACGCGAGAACCGAACCGGGAGATGGGTGACATTCCTCAAGTGCTTCGCCACCATTGGGGTGCGAACGATGATTCCAAATGGTTGGTCACCGTGGCCTGATCGCTTCAACTCGGCTTCCAGCTGCTCGAACGGCCAGAGCCACTGTTCAAGCTGATACACCGAGTCCATCCCTACGCCGAAGTACGCAGCGGCAATGAATTCGTCCGTGTCCTGAGGATAGAAGTCAGCCGAAAGCCTCGACTCGTGAATGCGGTCGCGGAACTTTCGCGCTCCAAGCTTGGCCGCCGACTGGGCGAAATTGGCGCCTTTGACCGCTTGATGCGACAGGTCTTCCGGAAGATTGGTCATAGGACTATTGTGCACGTGCAGATTCGAAGACCCTGAACCGACTCTCCGTATTTACGCAACGTGACTTGGCATTATGATCAAGCGAGTTGAGTGAAGAGCTATGCTCACTTCCTCGCCCTCGGCTACGTTTGAGTCTTAGTCGACCGAAAGATTCACCATGGCACGAGTACGCAGACACAAGTCCGAACCGATCTCCAGGCGCAAGCGCAGCACTGTTGCCTTACCTGAATCTGAGAAGCCGGTACTGCTCAGTCGCCGGATTGTCGACAGCGAGCCCGGCGACCTGTCGGCTTCGTCGACCTTCGCCGGAGCCCTTGCCCAGCAGCCGACGGATCACTCCTCCACTTCACCATCATTTACGCAGGTCGTCGTCCCCAAGTCCACGCCGGAGCTTCTCGCCGAAATCGCCTCGGTGTGGGAGCTGCACCCTGTCCTCGTCGAGGACCTATTCCATGCAAACCAACGTCCCAAGATCGATCGCTACGACGATGTTCTCTTCGTCGTCGTCAAATCCGCGGTCTACATCGACTCGGCCGAGGAGGTCGAGTTCAAGGAATTCCACCTGCTCATGAAGGACGATGTTCTCGTCATCATCTGCCAGGACGATCGATTTATCGACGGATCGCCCATCCCACAAAGCGTTGAAGACATGGATGCCTATTTTAGGGATAAGAAACGCCAGTGGGCCTCGGAAAGGGAGCTTCTCTCCTTGGGTCCTGAGGCGCTCGTCTACCGGCTGCTCGACACCGCAGTCGACACCTATTTCCCTGTCTTGGACGGCTTGCAGGACGACAAAGACGGAATCGAACGACAGGTCTTCAGCGGAGACACCGCGGCAGCGGCACGGATCTACCTGCTCAGCCAAGAGGTCATCGATGTCCTCCATACAACGACGCACCTCAACCGCCTCACTCAGAGACTGGGCAACGGTGCCGCCAAATACTCGATACCAAGCGAACTGCAGGCCTACCTCAACGACGTCACCGACCATCTGACTCGAGTCCTCGCCGAGGCTGCCGAACTGCGCGAAGCCCTGTCACAGATCCTCAACGTCAACTCCACCCTGGTGGCTCAGCGTCAGAACGAAGATATGAAGAAGATCTCAGGATGGGCCGCTATCCTCTTCGCTCCCACGCTGATCGGAGCGATCTACGGTATGAACTTCGACGACATGCCAGAACTGCATTGGGCCTTCGGCTATCCGATGGCCATCGGGCTGATGGTGGGCCTTGGCGTGGTGCTCTATACCGTGTTCAAGATGAAGAAGTGGATGTGAAGAACAGGTTGCAGCCTATTGAATCAGGAGGATTTGCCCGCTGAAGTTACCGTGCTTGGTTGTGTACAGCTTGAGCACTTCGCTGGTATCGCTGATGCTCGAATTCTTACTCGTGATGCGAGCCCTGTTGAAACTGCGGCCGGTGACAAGATCTACCGAGAAATCGATATAGCCAGCAGGGATGGATGACAATCGGCTGATCGGGATCGCTGCACGAACGACATTGCCATCATATTCCGCCGCTACACGCCCGTAGAAGTTTCCTGTGCGGGACTTCCATGAAATATAGATGTCGTCCGGCGCGCGCCCTTCGAGCCCCTTCACGCCGACCGCGATCTCAACATGCTGTCCGTCCACTGTTGCTTCGCTGAGGACCGCACGCAGGTGCTCAAGATGCACGATCGGCTCAAACGATCGTTCGGCGAGCACTTTGCCCCAGCGCTGAACAATTGGAGCCTCAAAGTAGTCGGCTGCCCTGGCGACAGCTGCCCGACGCATTTCCTGCACACTGTCTTCGGGCATGGCGAGGAAGCGAAGAATTGCTTCTGACAGCGCATCGACATCTCCGGCTGGGACGAGGAAGCCGTTGATACCGTCATCAATGATGTCTGCAGGTCCGTAGTCGACGGCATACCCGATGGGGATGCATCCGGCCGACATGCTCTCGAGTATGGCCAGAGGTTGACCTTCGTAGCGGCTCGTGAGGAGGCTGAAAGCGCTCGTGTGGAAGTTCGCCTTTGCTCCAGGCGTATGCCCGTGCAGTCGGACTGAATCCGCGACGCCGAGGCACTCGATGAGATCTGTCAGCTCTGTTCGTTCGTCACCCTCGCCGTAGACACCGAGAGTGATGCCTGGAGCATAAGCGGATGCTTTGGCGATTGCACGAATGGCGTGTTCAACGCGTTTCTCCGAAACCAACCGGGCAATCATGGCACCATGTTCACGAACACGGGGCGCGGTCGGATCGCCGTCAAGGTCCTCGGTGAGGTTCGGTACCGTCCTGATTTTGCCGGACGAAAGTTCGGCCTCGCCCATGTCGTCACGCTGCTGATCAGTGAGTGTGGTGACGAGGTCGAAGGAGTCGAGGTTGCTGACGTAGCGGATCTGTCCAGGATCCAGTTCTCCGAAGTTGCCGCCTCCCGGCTTACTGAGGATATGAGTATGGACGACCTGACAGAGGATGACGCTGTCTCGTCGGTAGTCGAAGACGAGTCCGCCGGCGAACGGCGAGTCAGAAATCAGGTACGACTGCTTACTCCCAATGACGACGTCTAGCCACGACTGGTAGAGCGCGCGAGCAGTAGACCATTGAGCGATGATGTTCCGATTGCGATCGAAGAGGCTTATTCTTCTTCCTCCCCGTTGCCCGCGCTTGTTCATATCGAGGCGGTCGCTGAGCAGGAGTGTTCCTCTATCGTGATAACGGTCAACTTGGAGGTCAGTCTCGCCTGAATCCCTACGGAATTCTGTCCATTCTGAGCCGGTGCGATCGAGAACGTCGCCGACTGCGGTGTGGTCCAACGCGGATGTGCCGACCATCCTGCGCAGTTTTCGGTCAGGCCATGAGGTGAGGTCTTTCCATATGTTGTGCAGGCGCACCCGGCGGTCAATCCGCCCCTCGTCGCGTAGCTCTCGCTCTCGGTCTTGGTGCTTCAGTTCGGTGCTGAGCGTCAAGATGTCGATCCGCCGATTGTCCTGCCGTGCAAAAGCCGAGCTGCGCTCGAGCGCGACAGTCGTCATGCCCCCGAAATCATACGAGATGCCCCAAGTCAGCGTGTAGTAACACCCTTCCGGAAGAACACCTTTGTGGGGAAAGCGGTGGGAATAAGGCTGGTGAAGTGACGGGGAATTGGGGATGGGCTTCATAGAGACAACTATAAATGTCAGGATCGCGAGACCTACTCAGGTGACCCACCCATGGCAATAGGCGTTGTGGCGCTGAATTCGCACTCAATATCTGCTGAATCTGCGCATCTTCGCGGGCAGAGAGTGGTGTTTCACCATCCTGGCGGCGAACACAGGACGAGAAGTACGGATGTGATATTCGCTACAAGGCAGCAGATATGCCTGCTTGTACGCGGACTTCGTCAAAAATCGCATTCATGATTCTCTGAACGTCAGCAAGACGGCACACCCTTCCTCATCCACGACGACACGGCCGACCGCGCATTCCACAGTGCCACGTGAAATGCCAGCGCTACGACGATCTCGGGCCAGCCTGGACAGAGAGTGCTGTCCGAGCTGCCCCGCGATCGTCGGGCGGGTGCCCTGTATGAGGCGTGGACTCAGCCGATAGGGACGAGCCTCAGTCGACCGTCACCTTCTTCGATTCGACATTGACCGTGACTTCGGTTTCGTTTCCCTTGTCATCGAAGTCGAATTGGTATTCGCGCTGTCCGTCGTCATATTCAAGCTTCCAACCGGAGACACGGCCCTCGCCCTTGTCCTTGGCCAGGTCGAACGCTTCGTCGTAAGTCATCGGAGATTTGAGGTCGATGGCCTTTTCCTTGTCATCGCTGTCATCCGATTCGTCGCGAACGACCTTGCCTGAGTCTGCGTCGATGACAACCTTATGGTCGGTCTTGCCGTCCATGATCTTGACATCGTATTCCCATTTACCGTCGTCACTGTCGTAATCGAGTTCAACCGCGTGCAGAACGCCGTCTTTGGCCTTGACCTTATTCTGTGCCGTTTTGACAGCGTCCTTGGCCGACGTGGATGGAGATTTCTTGCTCAGATCTGCGTCTTTGGAAAGCTCGGAACCGGAGGTCTTCGCATTGTCTGCCGACCCTTCATCGCTGGGTTCCGACGCATCCGCTGCCTGAGTCTCGGCAGGGGCCGGCGACTCTTGAGCATCGTCATCTGAAGCGCCCGAGCAACCCGCGAGCGCCAGCCCAATTCCGAGCACACCTGCAACTGCAACATGGGACATTCGATTCGTCTTCATCCGGTCACGCTAACACTCGTCTGTTGGACTGAAAACCCCCATCGGAGCGCTCTGAATACGCCACCGGTTGGAGGTCCGCCGGAACAATCATTCTTCTGTTCTCATCCTGCTGTTCATTTCTCGGTCTCCGAGAGCTTGCCTGGCGCCCATAGCGTCGCAAGCGTGATTACGACTGAGCCGAAGAATTTCCGTCCCCGTCCGTCATCGATCCTCGCCGCCGCAGTGCTCACCCTGACTGCAACCGTCAGCACCGGCGTCGTCTCCGCCTCGGCTCACGGTCTGGGGTCTCCATCCGCGACCGACTTCGCTGCACCCGATCAGGTCTCCGAACTCGAATTTCCCGTCACGGTCTCCCACCGCGGCGGCGCCGACGTCTACCCGGAGGAGTCCATGGAGGGATTCACCGCCTCGGCGAAGGACGGATTCCTGCCCGAGATGGACATCCAGTTCCTCGAAGACGGCACCCCGG
The DNA here is from genome assembly GCF_016107655.1 of Brevibacterium antiquum. GTDB lineage: Bacteria > Actinomycetota > Actinomycetes > Actinomycetales > Brevibacteriaceae > Brevibacterium > Brevibacterium antiquum. The sequence continues at coordinate 227,697 of NZ_JABASX010000004.1, read as the reverse complement.
TCCTCATCCACGACGACACAGCCGATCGCACCCTCACCGGTGTCAGCGGACCGATCCGCGATCTCAGCCTCGAGGAATGGGACGCTGCGACCATCAAGCACCCACAAGGTGGAGAGCCGGCGCAGACGGTCACCCTCGATGAGGCACTCGACGAACTCGGCGGGGAGGTCGTCATGGTTCCCGAGATCAAGCCAGGGGCCACCTCGGCGGAGGTCGATCAGGTTCTCGATATCTTCGACGAACGCAGACTCAAGGACTCACTCATCGTCCAGTCCTTCGACTTCGAAGCGGCGAAGACAATCGCGCAGCGCGGCTACACCTCGCTCTACCTCACCGGAGCAAAGCTGCCGACGGAATCGTTCGATGAGATCTCCGACGCCGGCATCGAATGGGTTGGACCCAGTAAGAATCTGCCGACCCGAGACCTGCGCAGACTCGACAAGGCAGGCTTCCACGTTGCGCCCTATACCCTCGCGACGTCGAAGGACGGGCACCGCCTGCCCGGCTGGATCGACGGCTATTTCACCGACGACGCTTGGACGAACTAGCGGGCAATGCCCGGGCCTCGGAGACTAAATGTGACTCCTGCATGATGTCCCCTGTTGGCGAACCGATAGAATCGGCTCGTCACACACTTCTCACCTGAGGAGTCGCAGTGACGTCCAACGCAGCGATGCCGCACAAGCGACCTTGACGGGCCTCAACAAGGAAGTCGACTCCTCGTCATGCCGCTCGGCGTCCTCTTCACTGAAGTGACCTGAAGAACGCCGTTGCACACGAGAGGACAGCCTGCATCGCCTGCGGCAAACTCCCGTTACAGCTAAGGAGCACAATCGATGAATACCCCCATCAAAGTCGCCGTCACCGGTGCAGCCGGTCAGATCGGCTACAGTCTTCTCTTCCGCATTGCCAGCGGCGCTCTCTTCGGCCCGCAAACTCCAGTTCAGCTGCGCCTGCTGGAAATAACACCAGCACTGACCGCCCTCGAAGGCGTGGTCATGGAACTCGAGGACTGTGCCTTTCCCACTCTCGACTCGGTTGAGATCGGCGATTCGGCCGAGCACATCTTCGACGGCGTCAACCTCGCCCTGCTCGTCGGCGCTCGCCCCAGGTCTCAGGGCATGGAGCGCAGCGACCTCCTTGAGGCCAATGGTGCGATCTTCACCGCCCAGGGCAAGGCCCTCAACTCAGTCGCCGCCGACGATGTCCGCATCGGTGTCACCGGGAATCCGGCCAATACCAATGCGCTGATCGCCATGCACAATGCGCCCGACATCCCCGCCAAACGTTTCAGCGCGCTGACCCGCTTGGACCACAACCGCGCTCTGGCACAGCTGGCCAACAAGGCCGCAGTATCGGTCGCCGACATATCCAGGATGACGATCTGGGGCAACCACTCAGCCACCCAGTATCCCGACATCTACCATGCAGAGATCGGCGGGGTGAATGCCGCTGAGGTCATCGGCGACCAAGCCTGGATCGAGAACGATCTCATCCCCACGGTTGCCGAGCGCGGTGCCGCCATCATCGAGGCGCGTGGATCCTCCTCTGCGGCCTCTGCTGCCGCGGCGACGATCGACGCCGCCCACGACTGGCTGCACGGCACGCCCGAAGACGACTGGGCCTCGATGGCGGTGGTCTCCGATGGCTCCTATGGCGTGCCTGAGGGGCTGATCTCCTCCTATCCCGTGACAACTTCGGGCGGGAACTGGGAGATCGTGCAGGGACTGGAGATCAACGACTTCAGCCGCCAGATGATCGACGCCACCACGGCTGAGCTCGCCGAGGAGCGTGAGACGGTGACCGGTCTCGGTCTGATCTGAGATCGCGTCGGCTGGGTGCTGATATTCTCAGCCTCAGATGACCCCGTGACCGAAGGCACCCATGAGCACCGAGAATGTCCCGCCGAATGCGGCTGATCCCAGTGTCGAGTACATGGGTGCGCTCATCCACCAGTTGCGGGAATCGGCCGGGATGACTCTGACCGACCTCAGCCGCGCCGCTGGAGTGAGCCAAGGACTGCTGAGCCAGATCGAACGCGGTCGCGGAAATCCTGCATATCTCACGCTGCTCAAGATCGCGAAGGCCTTCGATGTGCCCGTCGGCCGGTTCTTCACCCAGGGTGAGGAACCAGCCGACAATCGCGTGGTCCGCGCCGACAAGCGTCGGCAGCTGCAGGTCACCGATCGCGGACTCGTCTACGAGCTGCTGACGCCGACGATGAACGGCGCGCTGCTGGTGCTCAAGATACAGGTCCCATCGGGGTACTCCAACGAGTCGGTGCCCTTCAACCATCACCGCGCCGAAGAGTGCCTGTTCGTCCTCGAGGGAACCTGCTATTTCCAGATCGGCGATGACGGATACACGCTGGCAGCCGGTGACAGCATCACCTACTGGGGCGATCAGCCGCACTGGTTCCGTGTCCTCGGTGACGCCGAGGCGGTCCTCATCGCCACGATGACTCCCCCGGTATTCTGAGGTCCGATTCCAGGGGTGGACGAGACTTCAGTCGCTCTTCTTCGTTCGCTGGCTGCTTTCACGTTCGAGGGCTTCGACGAGTTCCTTCTTGGTCATCGACGAACGTCCTGGGATCTTCAGCTTGCTCGCCTGCTGGTACAGGTGGTCCTTCGTCGCATTCGCGTCCACCCCACCAGCGGTCGGGCGATCGGTGTTCTTCCCGCCCTTGGCTTGGCTATCTGATGGCCCCGGTGAGGATTTCGGTTCCCATCTGTCACCGACCTTTTCGTGAGTGTGCTTGAGCGCATCGTAGGCCACCTGGTGAGCGCGCTCTTCGTCGCCTTACTCCTCCATTGCGGAATCGTAGGTCTTGGCGAAAGTTCGCTGAGCTTTGGCATCCGAATGTCGCAAGGTTGCTGGAAGCTCTGACTTCTTCGGGACTCCTGAACTGCTCATCTTCGGCATGGTGACCACATCTCCTCACGAACGCGAACGTCACGGTTATCCCGACGGTAACGCAGATCACCCTCGCATGTCAGGAACCGTGCCGCACACCGTCTGCGTCGATATCGCTTCGCAGACATATCGCTGGTGTTCTGTGCCCGGCGGAAACGCCCGAACCAGTGACTCTTGTCCGCTGTCGGACAGGGGCGTACGTTTGATGCACGAGGACAGTGTCGCGCACGGGTGCCTGCGCACCGGCGCAGGAACGGCAGCCGAGCTCGGCTCAATGCTGCACCGCTGTGTTACAGAGAGGACCCGTCATGGATGAGGAGACGTTCGACAACCTGATGGTCTCCGCCGATGCCGGTCTGATCGTGGTGACCACCGCGGCAGAGGACGAATGGGCTGGCTGCCTGGTGGGATTCCACTCGCAGGCGAGCATGTCTCCTCAGCAGTACGGTTTCTGGCTGTCGAAGGCCAATCACACCTATCAGGTGAGTCTGCGGGCCACCCATTTCGCGATTCACTTCCTCACTGCCTTAGATCTCGCCATGGCGCAGCGCTTCGGTGCCCGATCTGGTGAGGACACTGACAAGTTCCGCGGACTCGATGTTCACCTCACCGAGCAGGGAGTGCCGTTGCTCAGTGCTCTGCCGAACCGGATGGTCGTCGAGCGCATCGCCATGCTCGATGACGGAGGAGACCACGTCGCCATCACCGTTCGGGTGATCTCAAGCGAGACCAGCGGAGCCTTTGCGCCTCTGCGGCTGTCCCACATCGGCGACCTCTCTGCAGGCCGCGACAATGACTCACGTGCGATCGATCCTAAGGCAGGCGGCTGACCAGGTCGCTGCGGGAGTGGGGCCAGTCTTCAGCCAGGATGGCCCGAGCAGTGTCCAGACCGCCGTCCAGATTCACCAGGAGCACGCCTTGCACCCGGCCCTCGTCGTTCAAGTAATAGACCGCGCCCTCCGTCTGCGGTTTCTGCCAGTCCTCGATCGTCTGCAGATCTGAACTCAGCGTCCCCACCGCCTGATAGCCGAAGTCGAAGACGTTGGTGTAGAAATACGGTGTGTGCGTGTAGGTCTCGTCACTTCCTGCCATGATCCGTCCGGCCACGGTGCCCATCTGGGTCGCATTGTCCACATGCTCGACGCGCTGTCGGCCGAGGATCCGGTCAGGGTAATTGGCAACGTCACCGGCTGCATAGATGTCAGGGTGAGAGGTCTGCAAGGACCCGTCGACCGTGATTCCGTCATCAACAGCGATTCCTGCCTTTTCGGCCAGAGCGGTTGACGGATCGATTCCCAGGCCCACCACGACAGCATCGAACTCGTGAGTGCCATCGCCGTAGTCAAGTTCAACATGCTGGCCCTCGGCACGGCCACCGGACACCTTGGTATCGGGGACCAGGGTGACACCCTGGTCGTGATAGAGCTGATGGAAATGATCGGCGAGATCGGGTGGGAAGACGGAACCGCACAGAGTCTCATCGTCGAACAGAAGCGTCGTATTCGTTGTGTTCTGCACCAGAGCCGCTGCCAGCTCGGTGCCGATGAACCCGCCTCCGATCACGGCGACATTGAGATTCCCTCCCGCGAACTCACGCAGGCGACGATAATCATCGAACCCGCGGAAGTAGATGACGCGCTGACCTTCCTCGAGGTCGATCTGCTTCGGTTGCCCACCGGTGACGAAGAGCAGCTTCTCGAAACGGTACTGTCCGTCCGAGGCCGTCACCGTCTTTGTCCCAGCGTCAACGCTGGTCGCTTCAGTACCCAAATGGAGCTGTGCCCAGGTGTCGGCAACGGTCGACAGGTAGTTGTCGTCCTGTCCGAAGCTCGGGTCTGTCCACAGCTTCTTGCTCAGGGCAGGTCGTGTGTACGGTTCATCGACATCGTTGCTGATGATCGCGATGGAACCGTCGGAATCGAGTTCCCGTATGCCACGGGCAGCTGCGTCAGCGGCCATTCCTCCGCCGAGGATCAGATAACGAAAATCCTGCATGGTTCAGACTCCTTCTCATATCGTCTACCGCGTGCCCGTGGTCACAGCATTCAGATCGTGGCGACTGATCCGGCATCGACGCGATAGTTGGAACCGTTGACGAAGCTGGCGGCGTCGGAGCACAGGAATGCGATGACGTGGGCCACCTCTTCCGGTTTGCCCCTCCGGCCAAGTTCCATGAATGGCCGTTCCTCGCGCAGGAACGACGCAATCGCCTCATCAAAGGGCACTCCCAACGATTGGGCACGTTTGCTCATCATTTCGTCGGTCATCGGGGTTTCGATGAATGCCGGTGACACTGTATTCACGAGCAGCCCCTCGGAGGCGTAAGTGCGGGAGAGGCCCTTGGCCAGGGAGAGGAGTCCTGCTTTGGCAGCGCAGTACGGCAGTTCGTCGTCATAGGGTTGGACCGCGTCTTCGGAGGAGACGAAGACGATCCGCCCCCAGCCGCCGCGCCTCAGACCCGGGAGGAACGCCCGCGTGACACGCACGGGCCCCATCAGGTCGACATCGATTGTATGGTCCCATCCCTCTTGGCTCACCTCGTGGAACAGACCACCTTCACCATGGATCCCGGCAACGTTGATGAGGATGTCGAGGTCGCCGACTTCGTCCTCCACTTTCTGCGCAAGTCTCTCGATGGCTGCGGGGTCAGTGACATCGGCGGCAATGGCGTGTGGGCGGTTTTCGGAAGCCGGCAGCTGTTGGACTGCGTGATGGAGTTTGTCCGGTTCACGGTCAGTCATGACGACTGTGGCACCCTCAGCCAACAGCAGTTGTGCCGTGGCGAATCCGATGCCTGAATCGGCGCCGGTGACCAGTGCTTTGCGTCCGCGAATGTTGAGATCCATGGAGTCTCCTTTCAGAGCGTTGGCGTCCTGTTCGCCTCAAAGGTGGCCTCAGCTGAATAGACCGACGGCATAGGCGACGAACACCATGATGATGATGGCCAGTATTGCGCCGACTCCGACGAACACCCACTTCGTCCGCGGAGGTCTCCTGTCCGGTGGGTGTAGCGGTGATGCCGTGGCCGAGTTGGATTCCGGTGGCGTGGCGCCGGGTTGGACACTGCCTCCCCCATCAAGATCGGGGTCACCCGAGGGGTCCGGATCAAGGTTGGGGTTGCCAGTGGTGTGCTTCGATGAGTCTGGGGTTCTGTCGTTTCTCGAATTCATCGGTCTTCACATCCTCCAATGTCGCTTCGCCGGTCGGAGCCGCCAATGGTCTTCAGCAAGATCGTTCTGTCACGGCGTGGGCTGGCCCCCATTGACGTTGAGGGTCTCGCCCAGGACGTAACTCGACTCAGCCGAAGTGAGGAACACATAAGCTGGCGCGAGCTCCGTCGGCTGCCCGGCTCGCCCCAAGGGAGTGTTCTTCCCGAAATGGGGCAGTGCTTCCTTCGGCTGACCGTCAGAGACCTGAAGGGGTGTCCAGATCGGGCCGGGAGCAACCGCGTTGACTCGGATGCCGCGTGGAGCCAGCTGAGTGGCCAGCCCTTTGGTGAAGTTGTTGATCGCAGCTTTAGTCGACGCATAGTCCAGCAGGTGGGTCGATGGAGAATACGCTTGCACGGACGTCGAGTTCACAATCGTTGCGCCGGCGGGCAGATAGCCGACTGCCGTCTTCGTCACGCGGAACATGGCGCGAATGTTGGTCTCGAAGGTATTGCCCCACTGTTCGTCGGACAGGTCTTCGATCGCTTCGACTGCAATCTGTCGCCCCGCGTTATTCACCAGGGCGTCGAGTCCACCCAGCCCGTCTGCCGCATCATGGACGACCTGCTGGCAGTAGTCGGGGTCGGCGAGGTCACCGGGCAATGGGACCGCTGTGCCGCCGGCCTCGCGGATGACGTCGCAGACGTGTCGTGCGTCGTCCTCCTCAGCAGGAAGGTACGAAAGGGCGACATCTGCTCCTTCGCGGGCGAACGCGATAGCGACGGCCGAGCCGATGCCGGAATCAGCACCGGTGATCAGCGCCTTGCGTCCCTTGAGCCGACCGGTGCCGCGATAACTCTGCTCGCCACGGTCAGTGCCTGGAATCAGTTCGACGTCCAGGCCCGGCTCAGGCTGGTCCTGTTTGGGTGGAGAGATGTCCGGAAATCGTTTCACCGGATCCTGGAAAGTCAGTTGGTCGCTCATGAGCTGTGGCCCCTTTCAACTGGTGGTCGATTCGCTTCGGCTGGCCAGGGTCTGTTGAGAGATAAGCCGCCTGGTGAGAGATGAGCTGGTCAGTAATGCGCTGGCGGGTCGCTTGCGGGAAAAGATTCGTCTTCCCATTCATCGACCAACTCATCATCGTGTTCCTTGGTGGAGTGATCTGTTCCGGGAGTTTCAGCAACATCGTGCGGCGCTTCATCGGGAACAGTGTTGAGGGTCTTCTCCATGCTCTCGGTTTCTCGATCATTCGTCATCGTCGCCTCTTCTCACTGATGCCGCATCCGCGATCATCAGACTCATTGCGATCTTGGTCAGCACGGTGCTCTCTGAAGGTTCCGTACTGTCCCGGTGCCGTCACATTAACAGTCTCCTCGGAGTCTCGTAACCCCCGTTGTGACCGACGTGGCCTGCGGGAGAACATGCTCGACCCCCTCCTGGTTCAGGCGGTGACCTCCTCCGGGTCGATGTCCTCGCGGAGTCCGCGCCATACGGGATGACGCAGACGACCGGCCTCGGTGATACCTCCATATCGGACCTCACCGACGAGGCTGGGCCGCACCCAGTTCGCATCACGTGACTCGGCGGCAGGAACCTCCAGAGAAGGTGTCTTCCGGCTCAGGTGATCGAGCTGTGCCCGCAGAGCCTGCAGCTGGTGGTCGTCGAAGCCGGTGCCCACGCGACCCAGATAGACCAGACCGTCCTTTTCGTGGGCTGCCAGCAGCAGCGAGGCGAAGGTCTCGGAACGCTCCCCTTTGCCGGTGCGCCACCCGACGATGATCACGTCTCGGGTCGAGGAATGTTTGAGCTTGGCCCAGGTCCGTGTCCGACGGCCCGGCAGATAGGTGCTGTCGGTCTGCTTCGCCATGACGCCTTCGAGCTGGAGTTCACGACTGGCCTCCATCGCCTTGTCGACAGTTCCTTCGAAGGCCGCCGGCACATGGATGTGCTCGCCCTCGGTGACCAGGTCAAAGAGACGTTCGCGTCGTTCGAGATATGGGGTCTTCAGCAATGAAGCGCCATCAACGTTCAACACATCGAAGACCATCAGGTACACCGGTGTGCGCTCACGTTCACGCTCAATGTCCCTCTCACGCGTCAGCCCCATCCTGCGTTGCAGCCGCCCGAAGTCGGGGCGACTGCCCGGGCCCAGTGCGACGATCTCTGCGTCAAGGATGCAATCAGCGTCCACGCAGTCGGCGAGCTCGATGAGTTCGGGGTAGGCCTTCGTCATATCGTGACCATTGCGGCTGGTCAGCGCGATCGACCCGGACGAATCATCGGTGCCGGCACGCACGGAGGCGAGCGCTCGGATGCCGTCCCACTTCATTTCGAATGCCCAGTCCTCGGCCTGTCGGCGAACGGAGTGAAGGCTTCCGATACTGGCCAACATCGGTGCCATGTCAGTGGGCTGGGCATCTGTGGAACCGGTGCGTTCGGGGCCCGTGGGCCCGTTTCGCTTGGAATCGGTGGGCTCAGTCGAAGGTTTGCCCCGCCTCGGCGAGTTCGTGGATGAGTCTTTGGTCAGGTGGATCATCCAGTTCTTCTCGGGTTCCTTGTTCGGCCCGTGCGCGCCGGTGTTGAACAGTGCGAATCGTCGTTCTCCCCCTAGGCCGCCGTCTTCGGCCCCGTGGAGGACAGCGATGATCTCGCGACCCTCTTTCCACTTCTCGAGTTCGTAGGTCCCCGAGTCCCAGATCGTGACCTCGCCCGCACCGTACTGTCCCTTCTCGATCGTGCCTTCGAAGTTTCCGTATTCGAGCGGGTGGTCCTCGGTCTGGATGGCCAGATGATTGTGCTTCGGATCGGTGGGCGGTCCTTTCGGCAGTGCCCACGAGACCAGAACGCCTTCGTGTTCGAGTCGGAAGTCCCAGTGCAGGGTGCTGGCGTGATGTTCCTGGATGACGAAGGACAGCTCGTCCCCGCTGGTGCCGTGGCTTTCGGGCACCGGTTCGCTGGTGTGCTTCGGGTCCCGTTTGGACCGATAGATGTCCAGGCGGTCGCGCGGCGCCTTCGATGAGTTCGACGATTCCTTCTTCGAAGCGGGTGCGGATCCCGCCGAGGTGGGGGTCGGATTTGCTGAATCGCCGGCAGTCTTCGCCAACGGTTCGAGCAGATCGCCGAGGTCATCGATCCGCTCAAGGACCTCCTCGAAGTGCAGCTGCTCGACAGCGGACGGGTCGTCGAGTTCGTCCCAGGTCCGCGGTGTCGCCACTGTGGGGGTGAACCGGCCGCGCAGAGAATACGGGGCCACTGTCGTCTTCGCCGCTGAGTTCTGAGACCAGTCGATGAGCACCTTGTTCTCTCGCAGCGTCTTCTTCATGGCTGAGACGACGAGGTCCTTGTGATCGGCTTCGAGGCTGCGCGCCAACTCGTGGGCGACGTCGGAGATCTGCTGGCTTGATGCCGATCCATCGAGCGGCGCATAGAGATGGATCCCCTTGGAACCGCTGGTCACCGGGTAGGCGTCGAGATCCATCCCGGTCAGCAGGTCTCTCACCAGCTGTGCGACCTCGATGCAGTCGGCCAGTTCGCGTCCTGGCCCGGGGTCGAGATCGAAGACCATGCGGTCAGGATGCCGTGTCGTCGACTCAATGGTGCCCGGGTCGGATGACCCCTTCGCGACCTGCCATTGCGGGATGTGGATCTCGAGTGAGGCCATCTGCGCTAGGTAGGTCAATGTCGCACGGTCCTGGACCAGCGGGTACCTTTTGGATCCGGTGGAATGACGGATGGAACGGGATGTGAGCCACGAGGGTGCGGAGTCGGGGAGGTTCTTCTCAAAGAACACGTCTCCTGGTTTCTGCGGTGTGCCGACACCGTCGACCCAGCGTTTGCGGGTGGCAATGCGGTCATGGGCGTGCCGGATCAGGTGTTCGTGAATGCGAGCGTAGTAGTCGAGCACCTCGCCCTTGGTTGTGCCTGTCTCCGGATAGAAGACCTTGTCGAGATTGGTCAGCGTCAACCGATGCCCGTCGACGGTGACTTTCTGCTCCTGGCGTGACATGGACACCTCCTGTGGTCTGTACGCTACCCGCTCACAGCAGAGTGCACGAGGGGGCACGGACGAGACCACCTCGGCGCTGGAGCCCTTCCAGGTCGGGCGGCCAGCAGGGCCAGCCGATGGGGGTAGCCAAGGTGCTGAGACTGAGTTTCAATGGAGGTATGAGAGCCATTTGGACCGGATCGATTGTGTTTGGTCTCGTCAATGTGCCGGTGAAGCTGTACTCGGCCACCGAGAACCACGATGTCAGCATGCACCAGGTGCATGAGAAGGACGGCGGACGCATCCGCAATCAACACCGTTGTCAGGAGTGCGGGAAAGTCGTTGAGTTCGACGACATGGTCAAGGCCTACGACGACGGCGACAACCGCGTGATTCTCACGAAAGACGATTTCGAAGCCCTGCCCGCCGATGAGAATGACGACCTTGACGTCCTCCAGTTCGTGCCCAACGATCAGATCGACCCGATCATGCTGGAGAAATCGTATTTCCTGGAGCCGACGTCGAAGACACCGAAGGCCTATCTGCTGCTGCGGCAGACGCTCGAAGACACCGAACGCACGGCCATCGTGAAGATCACTCTGCGCACCCGCACTCGACTGGCGATCCTGCGAGTGTGTGGAAAGGTGCTCATGATCCAGACATTGCGGTGGGCCGATGAGATCCGCGACGTCGACTTCAAGGGCGTGAACTCCCAGGCGAAGATCTCCAAAAAGGAAATGGAGATGTCAGCCAAACTCGTCGAATCGTATTCGGAGGACTTCACACCGGAGGAGTTCAACGACGACTACCAGGACGAACTGCGCAAGCTCATCGACGCGAAGATCGACAAGGGAGAGACCCTCGACCTGGAGAAGGCCTTCCCTGACGAGGACGAGGACGAAGAACCCGGCGGCGACGTCATCGACCTGATGGAGGCGCTGCGCAAATCCGTCGACACCTCACGCTCCTCGAAGAAGAGCTCGAGCAAATCCGGGGCGAAGAGTACGTCTGGGAAGGCGTCGTCTGGGAAGGCGTCGTCTGGGAAGTCATCGTCCTCGAAGTCGGGTGCGAAGAAGAAGACAGGATAACGCGAAGCAAGAACAGTCAGAGGAGTTCGCATGATACGCCGTCCCTTCGACAGCACCGCCTCCTTCCTCAACGAGGGATACGCATTCGTCTCCTCTCGCTGTGACACATGGGACACCGATCTCTTCACCACGCGACTGTTCCTTCAGCCGACCACATTCATCCGGGGCGAGGAAGCAGCTGGGCTCTTCTACGAGGGCAATCGGTTCACCCGTGAGGCCGCCGTGCCCCCGAGTGTTCAGCACCTGCTGCAGGACAAGGGGTCAGTCCAAGCTCTGGACGGGGTCGAGCACCACCGGAGAAAGCAGGCGTTCCTGTCCCTGATGGGCGAGGACGCGATGTCCGGCCTCGGGGAGATCTTCGACGAAGAGTGGGCCGAGACGCTGGAAACGCGTCCTGGGCCACGACGCATCGTTCTTCATGATTTCGCCCGGGACGTGCTGACTCGCACAGCCTGCCGGTGGGCGGGGGTTCCCCTGGAGGCGACCGATGTCCGGAAACTGAGCAGTGAACTGGGCATGATGATCGATCACGTTGCCAAAGCCGGCCCTGCGAACTGGTATGCGCAGTGGCGCAGACGCGGCACCGAAACCTGGGCGGCCAGTCTCATCGAGAAGGTTCGTCAGGGGGCTCTGTCACCGGCGCCGGGCTCTGCACTCTTCGTCTTCGCCCATCACACCGATTCCGCTGGCCAGGAGCTCTCCGCCGAGGTGGCCGCAGTCGAACTCATCAACATCCTGCGTCCGATTGCGGCGGTTGCCCGCTTCATCGTCTTCGCCGCTGTCGCTCTCGTTCACCATCCGCGCTGGCGTGATACGTTCGCCTCCGGTGACGAGACCGATCTGGAACCATTCGTCCAGGAGGTCCGCCGTTTCTACCCGTTCTTCCCGGCAGTCCCGGGCAGAGTCCGTGAGCCCTTCAATTGGCGTGGGCACCGGTTCGACGAAGGCGACCGTGTCATCCTCGACCTCTACGGCACCTGTCACGATCGCAGACTGTGGACGGACCCCAACAGTTTTCAGCCCGAGCGCTTCCGCGGCTTCAGCTGGGACGAGCACCCCAACACGCTGATCGCGCAAGGTGCCGGCAGGCACTCCGCGAATCATCGTTGCCCCGGGGAATGGAGCACGGTCGAAATCCTCAAACGAGCCGTGCGTCTGCTGGTCAGCAGCGGACTCGACGTGCCCACGCAGGACCTGTCCATTCCCCTCAACCAGTTCCCCGCACTGCCGCGCAGCGGGTTCGTCTTCCACTACTCAGGCAGACCGGGTTCAGACATCTGAGGGGCGAGTATCTGATCAGAGGTGCCGGACAGGCGCGAGCGGGAACCGTAGACAGCGAAGAAGGGACTGGAATGAACTATTCGTCACACGATGAGAAGATCCCCACCCCTGATGGCATCGACATGTCCAAGATGCCACCCGAGAAGAAGCGCACGCTCAAGCGAGCCATCGGCGGTTCAGCGCTGGGCAACGCGGTCGAGTGGTTCGACTACGGCGTCTATTCCTATGTCTCCGTCTACATCGCCAGCGCCTTCTTCCCCGGCGAGTGGGGTGTCGTCCTCACTTTCGCAGTTCTCGCTCTGTCGTTCGTCTTCCGGCCCTTGGGAGGCTTCATCCTCGGGCCCCTGGGCGACAAGGTCGGCCGCCAGCACGTGATGGTTCTGACCATCATCATGATGACGATTCCGACCACGCTCATCGGCCTCCTCCCCGGCTATGCCACACTCGGCGCATTCGCACCGATCCTGCTGTTGTTGTGCCGCATGGTCCAAGGCTTCTCCACCGGCGGCGAGTACGGCGGTGCCGCCGTCTACATGGCAGAATCGGCACCCGACAGACGCAGAGGCTTCTGCGGGTCCTTCCTCGAGATGGGCACCCTGGCGGGAACAGCCTCGGCGGCATTCGTCTGCACCATCCTCCTGGTCGTCGTCGGCTCGGACGGCATGGAGGCCGGGTGGTGGAGACTGCCCTTCCTGCTGACCCTCCCCCTCGGCGCCATCGCCCTCTGGCTGCGGATGAAGCTCGACGAACCGGAGGCGTTCTCACAGACCACTTCACGGCAGCAGGCCAACCGCAAACCGTTCCGGGAACTGTTCACTGGATACAAGAAACAGATCCTCATGCTCATGGCCTTCGTCGTGCTGCTCAACATCGGGCAGTACATGGTGCTGACGTATATGCCGACCTACCTCAGCGGTATTCTGGGTCACTCCGAGGTCACGAGCAACTTCATGCTCGTCGGGCTGCTGTTGGCGATGATAGCTGTCGTCAGTCCGCTGGGCAGGCTCACGGATACGATCGGGCGCAAACCGGTGCTCTACACCTCGGCGATCGGCTTCATCGTCCTCGCCATCCCCGCATTCATGCTCATGCACGCCGAAAGCCGCGGGCTCCAATTCCTGGGACTGGGCATCATCGCGCTGCTGCAGGTGATGATGCAGTCCTGCGTCTCGGCGACGCTGCCGGCGATCTTCCCCACCCAGGTGCGGTTCTCCGGCTTCGCCATCGGCTACAACATCTCGACCGCGATCTTCGGCGGGACCACGGCAGCGGTGAACACCTTCGTCATTCAGAAGACCGGGTTCGATCTGTTCCCGGCCTTCTACCTCGCGGGGGCCGGGGTCATCGGCCTCATCGGCATCCACTTCTTCAATGAGACGGCGGGACGTCCGATCAACGGCGTCACTCCCCCGGGCTCCGAAGACGAGGAGCTTGCCGACATGGGCTATGAGCTCATCGGTTTCAACGACAATGGTGCCGAGGCTGATGACAGCATCTGAGAACCCCCTTGCGCCAACCTTGCTGATGGCGCGATTATGACAGATAGGCCGCAGTCCTCGTATCTGTCATGACCTGCTGCCCAACCGAAAGGAAGAACAATGAGCAAAGAGAACTCCCACAAGGCCGAAGAATTCAAGGGCAAGGCAAAAGCCGCTGCCGGCAAGGCCACCGATGACGAATCTCTCCAGGCAGAGGGAAAGGCCGACGTGGTCCAGGCCAAAGGCAAAGAGGCTGGCGAAAAAGCCAAGGACGCCGCTCGCGGCGTCGCCAACTCGCTCAAGGACTCCTCTGAGCGCTGAGAAGCAACTGGTCTGAGAATGGGAGCGGCAGTTCATTGCCGCTCCCATTCCCATGGGGCCGCGCTGCTTCCCTCGCCTCGGTGGCGCCGAGGCGGTCATCATCGATGCATCTCCCGGTGTTCTGAATCGATCCCTCGGGAGGTCGGCCCCGTTGGCGAGTCACGCTGCTACGAAGGGCTGTCCTCGGTTGTCGAGGTTGCGTGTTTCCTGCTGATCCGCTTTTCGCTCTTGTCGATGAGCTGGGCTCCGACGAGGTCGCCGGTAATATTGATCATCGTCGCCCCCATCCCGAGTATCACGTCGACACCAGCGACCAACGCCACAGTTTCGAGTGGCAACCCTGCCTGCTGCAACAGGATCGTCAGGCCGATGAGTCCAGCGCCGGGGACTCCTGCAGTGCCGATGGAGACGAACGTGGCGGTGAGCACGATTGCGCCGAGTTCGAAGAGGGACATGTCATGTCCGGCGATATTGGCGGCCAGCACGACCGAGGCTCCCAGGCGGATGACTGCGCCGTCCATGTTGATGGTCGCTCCCAGCGGGATCACAAAGCCAGCGACCTCCTGGAGGATTCCCGCCTTCTTCGTCGCCTGCAGCGACACCGGGATCGTGCCGGAACTGCTCTGGGTGGTGAACGCCGTGGCCATCGGCTCACCTGCGATTCGGAAGAACCCGCCGATCGGAACCCGATTGATCAGCAGCAATGGAATGTAGATCAGCAGGATCTGCGCAGCCAGACCTGCATAGACGGCCCCGGTCAGCTTGCCCAGGGCTGCCAGTGCATCGAATCCTTGACTGCCGATATCGCTGGCCACGAGAGCAAAGACACCGAACGGCGCATATTGGAGGATGCCGGCGAGGATGCGGAACGTCATCTCTTTGGCTGCCAGGACGAATTTGTGCAGCAGGTCTCCGAAGTCCGAGACCGTCGCGTCCGACGAGCGCCGCATACCCGCGAGCGTGAGGCCGATGATCATGGATACGAAGATCAAAGCAAGAATCTTGCCATCGGTCAGAGCCTGGAAGAAGTTCTCAGGAAATACTCCAACCAGCTGGTCGGTGAACGACGGCGGTTCAGGCGTCTCTGCGCCGTTCTCAGGACGTTTGAGCCCCGTTCCCGGGTTGATGAGAAGCGCCAGCGACAGGCTGATGATGACGGCGGCGACGGTCGTCAGCAGATAGAAGGCGAAAGTCGTGAAGGCAACCCTGACAAGGCTTCCGGACTGCGTGGTGTTGACCGCGTCGATCAACGTCAGCATGATGATGGGGATGACAACCAGCTGCAGGAGATTGAGCAGAATGTCACCGATTGGTGACAGCACTTGAGCCTGTTGACCGAACGCCAGTGCAACGATCAGCCCCAGCACGAAGCCGACTGTCATCTTCACAAGGAGTTTTGTATCCCGGTAACGGCGCCAGATGCGTACGAGGATCCGTGACATGTTCGACGGTGCTCCTTCGCAGATGAGTGCCAGCTGGAGATGGTGACACCCCGGCCCGCAATGATACTGACCAATTGTCACTCTAACTCACGTCCGTCTCGAGATGACCGGCATTTCCCCGATCTGATGACTGCCCGGTTGTCTGACACGGGTGTTCCGAACGCGCGGGTGTCTGATAGCCCAGCTTGTCCGCGACGACCCCTTGTCCACCTCCCGCAGCGGGGGTAGGTTTGACGGACGTCGACAACGCTGTCTGGAGGCGGTTCTCGTGGACCATCCGCTGAACCTCACCGTCGACGGCCAGGAGCACACGCTGGCCGTGGACCCCCGAACCACTCTGCTCGATGCACTGCGCGACCGACTGGGGGTGATGTCTCCCAAAAAGGGCTGCGACCATGGTCAATGCGGCGCATGCACGGTTCTGGTCGACGGCCGCCGGCTGAACTCCTGCCTGGCGCTCGCGCTGTCCCATGACGCTGCTGCCGTCACGACCTCCGACGGCCTGGCCACAGACGGTGAACTCTCCCCGCTGCACCGCGCATTCCTCGAACAGGACGCTTTCCAGTGCGGCTACTGCACTCCGGGCCAGGTCTGCTCGGCCGCCGGCATGCTGCAGGAGGCGGCCGACGACGCCCCGAGCGTGGTCACTGAGGATCTGGAGGCTCCGGTCGACCTCACTGATGAGGAGATCCGCGAGCGCATGAGCGGCAATCTGTGCCGGTGCGGAGCCTACGTCAACATCGTCGCGGCCGTCAGCCAAGCCGCCGAGGAGTCGCGATGAACCCCTTCGACTACATACGCACCACCGACACCGCTGACGCCGTCGCCGTGCTCACCGAGCGACCAGACGCAGTGTTTCTGGCAGGCGGAACCAACCTCGTCGATCACCTCAAGCTCGGTGTCACGGAACCGGGACTGGTCGTCGACATCAACGGCCTGGACCTCACCGACATCGAGGTCCTCGATGACTCGGGACTGCGCATCGGTGCGATGGTGCGCAACAGCGATGCCGCCGCCGACATGCGAGTCCGCCGCGACTATCCGATGCTCTCGCGAGCCCTGCTCTCAGGTGCCTCCGGTCAGCTGCGCAACGCAGCGAGCATGGGCGGCAACCTCCTCCAGCGCACCAGATGCGTGTACTTCCAGGACACCTCGACGCCGTGCAACAAGCGCGAACCCGGCTCCGGCTGCTCGGCCATCGGCGGCTACACCCGCTACCACGCGATCCTCGGCGCCTCACAGGACTGCGTTGCGACCCACCCTTCAGATATGGCGGTCGCGCTGGCCGCTCTCGACGCCACTGTCGTCGTCCTCGGTCCTCACGGTGAGCGCCGGATTCCGGTCGACGAACTCCATCGGCTGCCCGGCGAGCAACCCGAGCGGGACACGATCCTTGAGCACGGGGAGCTCATCACCGCCCTCGAACTCCCTCCCCCACGCGCTGGACGCTCGACGTATCGAAAGATCCGTGACCGTGCGTCCTACGCCTTCGCGCTG
Source organism: Brevibacterium antiquum (assembly GCF_016107655.1). Taxonomy (GTDB): domain Bacteria; phylum Actinomycetota; class Actinomycetes; order Actinomycetales; family Brevibacteriaceae; genus Brevibacterium; species Brevibacterium antiquum. The sequence continues at coordinate 210,543 of NZ_JABASX010000004.1, read as the reverse complement.
GTCTCGGTCGCCGCCACGGTCGACGTCGATGACTCGGGACCGAAGCCGGTGATCCGCGAGGCCGCGATCGCTCTGGGTGGCGTCGCCCACAAACCCTGGCGTGCACGCGCCGCCGAGGCAGTGCTGCGAGGCGCGGAGCCGAACGAGAAGACGTTTCTGCAGGCCGCCGATGCTGAACTCGCGGCCGCCGAGCCCTTGGAAGGCAACCGCTTCAAGGTCCAGATGGCGCGCGGTGCGATCACGACGGTGCTCACCGAGCTGACCGGCGGCCCGGAGTCGAAGCTGGACGACACCACGGAGGACGCTCATGAGTGATCTGCTGGCAACCTCAGCCATCGGCACCCGGCAGGTGCGTCTGGACGGACCCGACAAGGTCCGCGGTCGCGCCACCTACGCGTACGAGCACCCGGTCGATGACCCTCTCTACCTCTGCCCCCTCCTGGCGATGATCGCGCGGGGACGCGCAGCCACCATCGACACCTCCGCGGCCGAGGCAGCAGACGGGGTCGTGCATGTGCTCACCCATGAGAACGCACCGGCCCTGCAGAGCACGGATGACGCGGAGCTGGCGATCCTGCGCTCTCCGGAGATCGGATTCCGCGGACAGTACCTCGGTGCTGTCATCGCCACCACCCCGGAGCAGGCCCGCCACGCTGCGGACCTCATCACCGTCAGCTACGTGCAGGAGGACCATGATGTCGAGCTGCGGGAGGACCATCCTGCTTCCCGTCCTCCGGAGTCCGGCGGCGGGGACGTCACCGTCGGCGATGTCGACTCGGCCCTCGCCGAGGCTGCCGTCAGCATCGATCAGCGCTACAGCACTCCCATGGAGCACAACAACCCCATGGAACCGCACACCACCATCGCCCGCTGGGACAGAGGCGAACTGACGCTGTGGACGTCGACCCAGGGCGTGCACCCCACACGGTCGACACTGGCACCCATCCTCGGTCTTGAGCCTGACCAGCTTCGCATCGTCTCCCCGCATGTGGGAGGGGGCTTCGGCTCCAAGGGCGTGCCCCACGCCGATATGATGCTGGCCGCACTCGCGGCCAAAGCGGTGCCGGGACGTCCCGTGAAGTACGCAGTGACCCGGCAGCAGATGTTCTCGATCACCGGCTACAGGGCTCCGACCCTGCAGCATATTCGTCTGGGCGCACGAGCCGACGGCACGATCACGGCCTTCGCCTTCGACGCGGTCTCCATGTCGTCGCAGACCAAGGAGTTCCCGGAGGAGGCGACGAAGCCTGCCCGCATGATGTACGCAGGCGACAATCGCCGCCTCACCCAGCGAGTGGTCCCTCTGGATGTGCCCGTGCCCTCGTGGATGCGAGCTCCCGGGGAGGCCCCGGGCATGGTCGGGATCGAGATCGCCATGGACGAACTTGCTGTGGCCAGCGGAATCGACCCGATCGAGCTGCGTGTGCGCAACGACCCCGAGAACGACCCGGACACGGGGTTGCCGTTCAATCAGCGCCGTCTCGTGGACTGCCTCCGCGAAGGAGCGGAGCGCTTCGGTTGGGACGAGCGAAGTTCTCAACCGCGCACTCGGCGGGACAACGGCTGGCTCATCGGCATGGGTGTCGCCTCCGCCACCTATCCGGCAGGCAGGCAGCCCGGCTCTGTCGCACGGATCCGCCGGACCTCTGATGGCTACGAGGTGGCCATCGCGGCCGCGGATCTGGGCACCGGCACCTGGACTGCCCTGACCCAGGTCGCAGCGGACTCCCTTGACGTTCCCATCGAACAGGTGGAGCTGCAGATCGGCGACACCGACCTGCCGAATGCGACTGTCGCCGGCGGCTCCACCGGGTTGGCGAGCTGGAGCGCCGCGGTCCTCGCCGCCGCCGAGACGTTCCGACGCGAGCATGGAACCGACCCCGCATCCGGAGCCCAGTCGCAGGGTGAGGCACAGGCGAACCCGGCAGCAGAGAAGTTCGCTCTGCACTCCTTCGGTGCTCATTTCGCCGAAGTCCGCATCCACGCCGCCACCGGCGAGATCCGTGTCAACCGCATGTTCGGAATGTTCTCCGCCGGACGGATCGTGAACCCGCGCACCGCTCGTTCACAGTTCATCGGCGGGATGACCATGGGCCTGGGAATGGCCCTTCATGAGAAGGGCGAGCTCGATCCCCGGTTCGGCCACGTCGTCAACCACGACCTCGCCGAATACCACGTTCCCGTCAATGCCGACGTTGCTGAGATCGAGGCGGCTTGGCTCGACGAGGAGGACCCGCAGGCCGGTCCGCTCGGGGCGCGCGGGATCGGGGAGATCGGCATCGTGGGTGCGGCGGCGGCACTCGCAAATGCCGCTTATAACGCGACCGGGGTGCGGGTGCGCGATCTGCCGCTCTTCGGTGACGCGTTCCTGCCCCGATGACGGCGAAACTCGACCTGCCACGATGACTGCGAGCCCCGACCAGGAGCCGTCGATCAACTCTGCAGCCTTGCAGGGCCCGTGCGGGCTCGTCCTCGCCGCCGGCGCAGGTCGTCGATTGGGCTTGGGACCGAAGGCACTGCTGCGCAGCAACGGCCGCACCCTCGTTGAGTCCCTCGTGGACTCCTTGCTCTCAGGAGGCTGCTGCAACGTCACGGTCGTCACCGGAGCCGGAGCCGAGGAGGTCGCGACCCTTCTGAAAGGCCGGGATCATGTCCGATTGGCTCACAATCCTGAGTGGGATGAGGGACTGGGTTCATCGCTGCGCCGCGGCCTGGACTCGATCGGCCCTGGACGCACTGTCCTGGTGACGCCCGTCGACCGACCTGGCATCTGCCCGGCGGAAGTCGAACGCGTCATCGCCGCTCATCGTCCGGGCGCCATCACCGCGGCCGCCCATCGTGATCGGAGCTGGCGGCTGCACCGTGGACACCCTGTTCTCTTCGATGCGATCTGGACCGCCGAGGTGGCCGCTGCCGCCCACGATGACATCGGTGCTCGCGAGCTGCTCATCGCCCACCGTGACATCGTTGCGCTGGTCGACTGCAGCGACCTCGATGACGGCGACGACATCGATGTGCCCGCGGATCTGCATCTTCTCGACCGACTGGATCGCACGGTCAGTGAGGGTGCAGTGCCCCCGACCGGCAGCTGAGGGGCACTGCCTGCGTCCTGCCGCCTCGCACAGCGAGGATCTCCGCGAGAATCGAGACGGCCACCTCGGCGGGCGTCATCGCGTTCACATCGAGACCGATCGGAGAGTGCAGCCGCTCCAACGCTCTGCTGTCGACTCCTGCCTCCTGCAGGGCACTGCGTCGGTCGCGGTCGCTGCGGCGTGAGCCCATCGCCCCGACATAGGCGACGTCGAGGTCGAGCGCACGGACCAGTGTGGGGATGTCGACCTTCGGGTCGTGGCTGAGGACGCAGATCATGCTGCGCTCATCGACCGCTCCCAAGTCGGCAGCTTCGGTGAGGAAACGGTGCGGCCAGGCTCGGACCACCTCGGCGCCGGGAAACGACATCGGGCCGGTGAAGGCGGGGCGGGGATCGCACAGCGTGATGCGGTGGCCCAGTGGCAGGGCAGCTTCCACCAGGGCCCGCCCGAAGGCGTTCGCTCCGATGATGACCAGGTGGGCCGGTGGTATCCGGGTCTCGATGAAGAGGTCGATCGGATTGCGGTTGCCTTCGGCCGCAGCGATGCGGACTGTGCCCGTGCTCCCGCTGCGGATCATCGACTCAGCATGCCTGACCGCGGAGTCGAGCGCCGAGGGCGGGACGACCGTGCCCAGACCCGCGGCAAGAGAGCCCGCAGCTCGTCCGGAACTCTCCTTGAGTGCGTCTTCGCTGACGGCAAGGGCGCTGGAGGACTCATCGTGGTCGGCAGCAGGAAGTCGCATCACCATCGCGATCGGATCCTGCTGATCGGTTTCCTGTCGCAGATCCGAGCGAGCGGCTCTGAAGGGCTGGACGAGCACGTCGATGCTGCCACCGCACATCAGACCGACGGCGAAGGCATCATCATCGCTGTAGCCGTATCTCTGAACTGTGGCCGCTCCGGTGGCGAGCGCCTCTCGGCAAGCTTCGAGGACGGCGCCTTCGACGCATCCTCCTGTGAGGGAACCGTGGATCTCATCTGCAGCGTCGACCAGCATCGAGGTCCCCACCGGCCGCGGCACCGAACCATCGGTCCCGACGATGGTCGCGACCACAACGTCCTGCGGTTCCTCCGCATCGTAGAGCCGCTGCTGTGCGGCGGTGAGGACATCCAACATGGTAGGAGCCTATACCCTGTGTTTCATCGCATCATGTGGCACGAGGAGCGCGACCTCGGCACCGATGACGGGTGCCTGAGTCTCGTCCCGGAGTGCGCTCGTGATCAGAATTCCAGGACGAGTCGCCCGCGGACGCCGCCTGCCTCCAAGCGACGATGCGCTGCCGGAGCCTGGTCTTGGGAGAATGTCTCCGCCACCTGCAGTGAGCGTTCCGTCCTCAGCGAGTTGGCGGAGCTCATCGAGTTTGCCGTGCTCTCGTGCATAAGCGCTCCGTCGATCACGCCAGACACACCGTCGGGGTACCGCTCTCGTACGAGCTGCGGGAAGTCGTCGCCTCGGCGTACCCGCCCATCGTGCCGGCTGCACCGGTCACCGCGAGCACGCTGCCCTTCTCAAGCCCCAGGGTATCCAGCGCCAGACGGGCGGTGAGCCCATTCATCGGCAACGTGGCCGCCTCCTGGTGGTCGAACCCGTGCGGGGCGCGGGCGACTGACTCGATGGGCACGGCGATATGGTCCGAATAGGCACCGTGCGCTCCTGTAGGCGCGACCACTGCCATCACATGGTCGCCGACTGCGAGATCGGTCTCAACGCCGTCTCCGAACTCCTCGAGGACTCCGGCGGCGTCCATCCCGGGCACACGCACCTGGGACTCCTCTTCGGTTCGCCGAACACGTGTGCCGCTGCGAAGCATGGTGTCGGTGGGATTCACAGACGCCACATGAACGCGAGTCGCCACTTCGCGGCTAGCCTCGTCACGTACACCGCGACCGTCCGTTCATCCGATGGATGTCCACTCCGAGTGCAGAACCTTCACCACTGCGTCGTCAAGAGGTACTCGATGGCGACCGCGGATGCCATCTGTGTGGCAAGCAGTGGCCGTTGCCAACGCAGCGGCAACAGCGATGGCAACACCAATGTCCAGATTGTGAATGGCAACCAGATTCGTTCGACCTCGGCTTTGCTCATGCCCGACAGCGTCGCCACCAGGATCGAGACGAAGCCGGCGCAGCCCAGGACAGCGACCACACGCCGCCCCCTGTCGGCCCCCCGCCACGCTTCGGCGATGCCGCGGGGAAAGGCCGCCCATACCGCCAGTCCGCTGGTGAAGGTCCAGGCGCCCAGGTTCGCCCACACCCAATAGCCGAATTGCCGTTTGTGTTGGATCCCGTCGTAATAGCGGGTGACCAGTACGGGGAACCCCTCCCACCACCGGAATCCGGCCAGGGTGAATGCCGCAACGACGAGCAGCGCGCCGCCGAGTGCCCAGGGCAGTGCCGTCCACCTGCCGCCGAGATAGATCACAGCGATGGCGAGGATCCCCAGCAGCAGCAGTCCGTAGGAAAGATAGACGCACAGGCCGAGTAACAGCCCTGCGGGGAGACCAAAGCCGATCAGTCGTGAGCTGCGGTCTGTTGTCGCGGCCAGCGCCAGAAGCGCCAGTCCCCAGGCGGCTACTGCCGTAAACAGCGCATCAGCGGACACGCCCATCCAGATCGCCGCGGGTGCGGCTATCAGCCAGGGCGCTGCACGGCGGGCGAACTCCTGCGAGGCCAAGGTCTTGACGGTCAGGAGAACTGCGACGACTGCGGTGCAACCGAGAGTCATGACGATGACACCAGCTGTGTACGGGTCCTCGATGCCGATCCGGTCGAGCAGGATGAAGAACAGCGTCGCGCCCGGTGGATGCCCGGCAATGTGAATGGGCCAGTGGTCGGGCGCACGCAGAGGCACTTTTTCGATGAATCCGGACAAGAACGCGGGGATCGAGGAGACTTCTTTGGCATCGACGAAGTATTCACTGGGGCGTGCAAACACCTTGCTGACGCTTTCCTTGCCGCCGACATGAGCCAACGCGGCCGTCCACAGCCAGGATCCGGCGAAGACCGCAGCCAGATAGGGGCCCCAGTTCAGTGCGGAGCTGATGCGTCGCCAGCACAGAAACCCGGTCAGTGCCACGAGCACCGGCAGCACCAAGGTGGGTGCCGGCTCAGGTGTCCATCTCGCCTTCAGGGGAGGCCAGTTGATGAAAACATCCGTTCCCGTCGCGCGCGGCCAGGCAATGGCGGCGGCGACCAATCCCGCGCCGATGAGTGTGCTGACTATCGCTGCGGTCCAGGCCCGGCGGGAAAGTAAGGATGCTTGCGTGGGCACGATCACATTCTAACACTGGTAGTGTCACCTTATGGATGATCCTCTCGCACGTGAGCCGCTTGCCTGCACTGTGGTGATTCCGTGCCGCGACGAGGCGCTGGCGTTACCCGGCGTCTTCAGCACCATCCCCGATGGCATGAACGTGATCGTCGTGGACAACGGGTCGGTCGATGGCACCGCCGAGGTCGCCCGCAGCCTGGGCGCCGAAGTCGTGTACGAGGATGTCGCCGGTTACGGCGCTGCGGTTCACGCCGGAATCCTCGCGGCCAGGGCGCCCTTGGTGGCAGTGCTTGATGGCGATGGTTCGATGGATCCTGCCGACCTGCCCGAGCTGGCTTCGGTCGTGAGCAAAGGGGCGGCCACGATGGCGATCGGACGCCGAAGACCAGAGGGAAACGGCGTCTGGCCCTGGCATGCACGAGCCGGAACAGCTGTCCTGGCCTGGTGGATCCGACGCAGCAGCGGCTTTGGTGTGCATGATCTGGCTCCGATGCGGGTCTGCCGCCGGGACGACCTTCTTGCGTTGGATATCACCGACCGACGGTTCGGCTATCCGCTTGAGCTCATGATCAAGGCCTCGCGGGCGGGCTGGACTGTGCACGAGAGGGACATCGTCTACCGCAGGCGTGCGCGAGGCACGAAGTCCAAGGTTTCCGGAACGCTGCTGGGGACGTGGCGGACCATCTCTGATTTCGCAAGGGTGCTGACATGAGCGCACCACCGACAATGCTGGTGGTCGCCAAGGCGCCGGTTGCCGGCCAAGCCAAAACCAGATTGGCGACAACTGTCGGGGATCAGGCGGCAGCACGGATCGCCGCGGCTTCGCTGCTGGACACGCTGGACGTCGTGGGCGGTCTGGGGTGGCCCGTGGTCATCGCGATAACCGGTGACCTCGCCGAGGCGGCAAAGTCAGACGAACTCGCCTCGGCATGTGGCAGGCACCGCGTCATCGCCCAGCGCGGAGGCTCCTTCTCGGCCCGGCTCGTTGCCGCTCACCACGACGCCGATGCCGGCAACGGGGTCGTCCAAATCGGTATGGACACACCCCAAGTCACCGCAGAGAGCCTGCAGACGGCGGCAGCGGCATTGGAATGCCATGACGCAGCGCTGGGCCTGGCTGAGGACGGAGGTTGGTGGATACTGGCAGCACGAAGCCCCCGTTGGACGTCCTGCCTGGACACGGTGGCGATGTCGAGGCCTGATACCGGCGTTCTGACCAAGGCGGCGCTCGTCCGCAGCGGCGCCCGGGTCGCCTCCGTTCCCGTCATGGCCGATGTCGACTACTGGGAGGACTCACACGCGGTCGCTTCCCTCATTCCGCACAGCCGTTTCGCCGCCGAGGTCGCCCGGGCAGGCGAACGTGAACAGATTGGGTCCCAACCATGACAGAAACCATTGACTTCGCACCCCTGGACGCTTTGAACGCGGCCATGGCGGGCCACGCATGCGACGTAATCAGGGCCGATGGCACAGCGACCCGATTGAACGTCCAGCAATGGACGAGTGCGCCCGACGCGACGGACCATGCACTGTTCTTGGACCACTGCACGGGTCCGACCCTCGATGTCGGCTGCGGTCCAGGGCGTCTGACGGGGGCCCTGACTGCGCGCGGCAAGAAGGCCCTGGGCATCGACATCTCCCTCGCCGCAGTGAAATTGGCCCAGGAACGCGGGGCGGTCGCAGTTCACATGAATGTCTTTGATGACGTGCCCGACGAAGGCTGCTGGCAGGATGCTCTGCTGGCCGACGGAAATGTCGGGATCGGCGGCGATCCGGTCCGACTGCTGCGGCGGATCCGTCAGCTGGTGCATCCGGATGGGTCTGTCCTGGTCGAGGTCGATGCCCCCGGGACGGGACTGGTGCATGAAAGTGTTCGATTGCGCGTCCAGGGACAGCTGACCGGAGCGTTCAACTGGTCGCAGGTCGATACTGAGGCCATTGCCGAGGTTGCTGCTGCAGCAGGCTTCCACGGTTGCCGACTGCACCAGCATGAGGGCCGGTTCATGGCCGCGCTGACGCGTGACGGGCACGCCTAGCCGATGCGCTGGCGCAGTCCGATCCGAGGGCCGTGGCTGACCTCGGTGTTCGGTGCGGTGCTGCTGGCCGCGCTGCCGGTGGTTACCTTGACCGGTCTGCTCTCCTACCTGGCATACGCACCACAGCTGGGCCAGGCTATACCGGGGGACGTGGGCTGGCTGAAGCTGCCGACTTTCCAGTGGCCCACCAGTCCTGCCTGGCTCTATCAACTCAACCAGGGGATCCACGTCGTCCTCGGCATGGTCATCATTCCAGTGGTGCTTGCCAAACTGTGGTCGGTGACACCGAAGCTGTTCACATGGCCGCCGGTACGCTCTCCGGCGCATGCCCTCGAACGGCTGTCCCTGCTCCTCCTCGTCGGCAGCGTCCTGTTCGAATTGGCCACAGGTGTGTTGAACATTCAGTACGACTACATCTTCGGGTTCAGCTTCTACGCAGCGCACTATTTCGGGGCGTGGGTGTTCATCGCGGCATTCATAGCCCACGTGTGCCTCAAGCTGCCGAGAATGATCGAGTCTCTGCGCTCCCGGTCCCTGCGCACTGAGCTGCGCACTCCCCTGGCCGAAACTCACCCGGAGCCGCCCGATGCCGATGGGCTGGTGTCATCTGACCCGGCACCGCCGACTATGAGCCGCCGCGGTGCCCTGGCCCTTGTCGGTGGAGGTTCCGCACTTGTGCTCCTTCTCAGCGTCGGCCAGACGATCGGCGGAGTGCTCCGGCCGTTGTCCGCGCTGCTGCCTCGGGGACGCGTGCTAGGTGACGGGCCCAATGACTTTCAGGTCAACCGGACGGCCGCGGCCGCGCGCATCAGTCCCGACGACACGGGCGAGGTCTGGCGTCTGACTCTGCGCGGCGGCGACGGCGACGTCTCATTGAGCCGGCCGCAGCTGCTGGCAATGCCCCAACACACCGCTGACCTGCCGATCGCGTGTGTGGAGGGATGGTCGACAACGCAGACGTGGACCGGCGTCCGATTGGCCGACTTGGCACGTCTGGCCGGAGTCGGCGAACCAGCCTCGGCACAGGTGGAATCACTTCAGAGATCCGGCGCATTCAACGATGCCGCCTTGCAGCACAACCAGGTACTCGACCCGGACTCGCTGCTCGCCCTGCGCGTCAACGGGGCAGACCTATCGCTCGATCACGGCTTTCCCGCACGGATCATCGTTCCAGCCCTGCCCGGTGTGCACAACACCAAATGGGTGCGCTCCATCGAGTTCAGGACCTGATATGCCAGCACACCCCGGATGGTTCGAACAGATCTATGGAGCCCGAGCTCGGCACCTGCTGGTGCTGACCGGGTGCTTCCTTCTGGCCGGATACGCGGTGCTGGAGCTGGGCCCGGATCAGCTGTTCGACTCGGACGTATGGTGGCAATCCCCTGCCGTCTGGTTTCTGGGCGGGGCCATCGTCGTCGACCTCGTACTGTTTCCGCTCTGCTCCGCGGCGGACCGTGTGCTCAATGCCGTCCCCCGGGCTGAGCGGAGACCCCGGAGACGTGGCCTGCGGGTGCCAATCGTCAACTACATCCGGGTACCGGTGCTGGCCAGCGGACTGCTGCTCCTGCTGTTCTTCCCCGGCATCATCGAGCAGGGCAAGGGCAGCCACCTGGCTGCCACGGGTCACACCCAGGATCCGTTCCTCGGACGCTGGCTGTGGCTCACGGTCCTGTTCTGCTGCCTCAGTGTCCTGGCATACTCAATCCGTTACGGCGCAGGCCGTCTGAGAACAATGCGAACAATGAGAACAATCGAAAGAGAGCGTGATGACTGAATCACCCGACATCGCCATCATCGGCGGCTCCGGCTTCTACACCTTCCTCGATGACCCACAGGAGATCGACGTCGAAACGCCCTTCGGCCCGCCATCGGCGCCCATCGCGACCGGCAGGTTCGAACACGGGGACACGAGCCGTGCCGTGGCGTTTCTGCCCCGGCACGGACGAGGCCACGAATTCCCTGCGCACCGCGTGAACTACCGCGCCAATATGTGGGCGCTGCGCAGCCTCGGAGTACGGCAGATTCTGGCGCCGTGCGCAGTCGGCGGACTCAATACGGACCTAGGGCCCGGCTCACTGGTGGTTCCGGACCAGCTGGTCGACCGGACGTATGGCCGGGAGCAGACGTACTTCGACAGGGGCGCCTGCCACGTCTCATTCGCGGATCCGTACTGTCCCAGGCTGCGCACGGCCCTGCTGGACGGGCTTGCAGATGACCACGAACCGCCGGTCGACGGCGGAACCATGGTGGTGATCGAAGGTCCGAGGTTCTCCACCCGCGCTGAGTCCCAGTGGTACGCAGCACAGGGCTGGGACGTCGTGAACATGACCGGCCAACCCGAAGCGATCCTGGCGCGTGAACTCGAGCTGTGCTATGCGACTGCAGCTCTGGTGACCGACCTCGACGCGGGCATCGACTCGACGCACGCCGTCGACCAGCGGGAAGTCTTCCGGGTCTTCGCCGAGCACACCGAAAAGCTGAAATCGAGTCTGCGAACAGTGATCGCTTCCCTATCGGCCGAGCGTTCATGCAGCTGCTCCCAGTCGCTGGCAGGAATGACACTGCCGGTGGAGCTGCCATGAAGGTGCTGTTGACCGGCGCGGCCGGTTTCATCGGACGACACATCGCCGAGGCGGTGACGGCGGCCGGTCACGAAGTCACCGGCGTCGACATGCTGCTTCAACAGGCCCATGGGAAAACCGCAGTGCTGCCCGCAGGTGTGGTGCACGGCGACATCCGTGATCCGATTCTGCTCGATGAGCTGCTGGCCGAGGTCGACGTCGTGTGCCATCAGGCCGCCACGGTCGGCAACGGCGTCGACGCCCAGGACCTGCCCGGCTACGCCACCCACAACGACCTCGGCACCGCTGCTCTTCTGGCGGCGATGGCCCGCTCCGGAACGAAGCGATTGGTGCTGGCTTCCTCCATGGTCGTCTACGGTGAGGGAAGATACACCTGCCCCGACCACGGCGATGTGCCCCCGGCCCCCAGGCAGGACAGAGACCTGCAGCAGGGCCTGTTCGATCCTCGCTGCCCGCACTGCGGAGGAAGAATCGAGCCACACCTGATCAGCGAGGATGCGGTCTTCGCTCCACGCACGGCCTACGCCGCGTCGAAAATCGCGCAGGAGCACTATGCCGCTGCCTGGTGCACATTGGAATCGGGCCACGCCATCGCGCTGCGCTACCACAATGCCTATGGGCCCGGCATGCCGGCGGACACACCCTACTCAGGGGTCGCAGCCATCTTCCGCTCGGCACTCGAGCGCGGTCAACCGCCCCAGGTATTCGAGGACGGCAACCAAATACGCGACTTCGTCCACGTTGCCGACCTCGCCCGCGCGAACGTCGCCGCCATCGAAGCGGTCGGGGCGCACAGTCCTGGGGTGAGGGCTTACAACATCTGCTCGGGACAGACCTATACCATCGGCGACATGGCCCGACGATTGGCGACGGTGATGGGTGGGCCGGAGCCGGTGGTCAACGGCAAATATCGGGCCTTCGACGTCAGACACGTAGCGGCCTCGCCTCGGGCTGCCCTCGAAGACTTGGGATTCAAAGCGCGTATCGGACCTGACGAGGGCATCGCCGAGCTCGCGACGGCACCCTTGCGCCACCGATAGGGCGCTTTCCCTCGGGTTGACCGACTCGTCCCCCAGCCGTACGTGTTCAGAACTCTGTCTTGGTCCCGGGACCGAAGACGTGTTCGTGCTGTTCGGCACAGTACTCGGACTCCGCCGCCTCCGGCCGGTCCTGAGCCGTCATCATCCTGTGCCACAGCGGGTAATAAGCGGGAAGCTGCGAAGCAGTGGTGAGACGATCGCGTGCTTCCTGGGGCAAGGTCAGCTCAGCGGCGTCGAGGTCCTCTTTGAGGTGTTCGAAGCTGCGCGCCGCGATGACCGTCCCGTTGATTCCAGGGCGGCCCAGAATCCAGGAAATCACCACGTGAGGAATCGACCACCCCACGTCATCGGCGATCTCATCGAGAAGCTCGATGAGATCGTAGGCGCGGGCCCAATCCGTGACATGCGGCTCCGGCCAACCCGTTCCCTGCCGAGTGTTCGAGGGAGTCTGCTTGCCGCGTCGCACCTTCCCATTGAGCAGCCCTTCGCCCAGCGGACTCCACCCGAAGGTCCCGACGCCAAGGTCGCGAGCGGCCGGAATGATCTCGTACTCAATCTCCCTGGCTTCGGGGGTGTAATACACCTGCTGAGCGATGGGCCCCTCGAGACCGGCCAGCTTCGCCTCATACACCGTCTTCGCCAACTGCCAGCCGTTGAAGTTGGAGACTCCCCAGTACCGGATCTTTCCGGCTCTGATGAGTTCGTTGACAGTGGCGATCGTCTCGGTGATCGGTGTCTGTCCGTCCCACTGGTGGATGTAGAGCAGGTCCAGGTGGTCGGTCCGCAGACGACTCAAGCTGTCGTCGACAGCCCGGATCAGGTGGTGCCGACTCGCCCCTGAGTCGTTGGGCCCGTCGCCTGTGGGCATCCGCGCTTTTGACGTGAGGATGACGTCGTCGCGTCTGTTGCCCATGATCTCGCCGAGGACTCGTTCCGCGTCGCCAGCCGAGTACAGGTTGGCGGTGTCGATGAAATTCACGCCGCGTTCCAGTGCCTCGCTGAATTGACGATCCGCGTCGTGACCCCGAACGCCTGCAATCTTCTCGAACCCTCCCCCTGAGCCGAAGGGTATCGTCCCCAGCGCCAACCTGGATACGTACAGACCCGAATTGCCCAGTCGTGTATATTCCATCGTCGGTCTCCTTGTTCTTCCTTGAGATCTCAGCTTTTCGAGGAGATCTCAGCTCTTCGAGTCCGTCGCAGACGAATGACCCAACTCACGAGCACAGTGAGAACAGCAGAACGTGGCCTGCCCGGATTCGACGCCGTGGCCCCTGATGGGACAGCCCCTCTTGTCGCGGTGGATCAGTGTGGAGTGGTCATGCTAGTGACTCACGTCAACCGGCGGAAGGGGGTGGCCTGATCGCAGCTTGTCCGCGATAATGCCGTATCGGGCAACTCGACCGCGATCAGTTCGGCTGACCGATCACCAACAGGAGCTTTCCGCTCTCGAGCTTCGTCTCGAGGTCATCGCACTCTTCTGGATCGAAGCCGAATCCGCGGAAAACGGTTCTGAGCTCAGAGTCTTCTTCGTTCCAGCGATCGGCAACGAAGTCCGCGATATCGGCAGGCTGGGAGGTGGCATCGCCGACGATGCAGTCGATGCGTTCGTCATCGTGGGCGAACACATGGAGACTTTCCTTCGGCACACCCTTCGATGCTTGCTTCTTCAGTTCGTTCAGCAACCCGATATCGTCCTGAAATGCCTTCACCGTTGGCTTCATTCCAGTTCAGCTCCTCATTCGAACCAGTGACTACCGGCAGTATCTCACCAAGCGTCCACCGAAGTCACTGCGCCGTGAGATCTCCCTGCGGCTCATCGGCTTCGGCCAGTGCCGTGAGAAACCGGATGACGACCTCACGCTCGTCACTGCTCATGGCGGCGGCGGCATCGAAGCGGCGCGCGTGTTGGCGGCCGATCGTCTCACGTGCCGCCTGTGCGGTCTCAGGCGTCACGCTGATGCAGATCGACCGCTGGTCTTTGGGATGCGGCGCACGGATCAGGTGGCCTGCGGCGACGAGGCGGTTAATGAGCTTCGTCGTCGATGCACTGGAGATCCCCACCTCAACGGCGATGTCCCTGGGAGTGATGATCTGCCCTTGCTTCTGCGCTTGCATGAGCATTCGGATGGCGCGCATGTCACTCTCATTGAGGCGCATATACCGCCTGGATGCCTCCGCCAGCGCCCGATCGGCTTCCCGCCAGAGGTGCAGCGACTCCATAACGGACATGCACTGCGTGATTTCGGACTGCGTCAGCTGCGAACGATCGGAGAACTCGAGATCGTTCGAAAAGTACTTCAATTCTGAATCCGGGTGGATTCTTCGCTCTGTGCTCGACACGATGACAGCATACCGTTGCTACACTGGATGAGATCTCTCGCCTGGCTAACGAAAGTGGGTTCGTACAGTGGAAATGGTTGTTCGGGTCGACGGACACGGTGGCCTTCTCGTCACACGGCGCGCACTGACGAAGAAGTCGTGGCTGGGAGTATGGACGGATTCTTTCTGCGGCCATCCAGGGCCCGGCGAAACGCTTGAGGCTGCAGTCCGCCGCCGGTCCGAATCCGAAGAGAACGAGCTCTGCCCGGTCTTCATCGCCCGGGCCACATCGTCGATGGCACCCAGTCATATCGCCGAGCACATCGCCGAGGCGGGGCTCAATGACTGATTCGATCACCCCACTCGAAGACATCGCGTTCTCGCTCCAGGACCGGCTCTCACAGGTGCTGGCGGAGGGACGGCACCGTTCTCGCACATTCTCCGCACAGTACGGACAGCTCTGGGACTCACTCACACACATGGCCACAGGCGGAAAGCTGATCAGACCACGCCTGCTCCTGGACGCACATCGCGGCCTGGGCGGACGTGACCAGGCCGCCGCCGTCGACGCGGCATGCGCCATGCAGCTGCTGCACATCGCACTCGTCATCCACGATGACGTCATCGACAATGACACCATCCGTCGTGGTGAGGCGAATATCTCCGGAGAGTTCGCCTCCGACGCACTGTGCCGCGGCGCCGGCCGGCGTGAGGCTCGAGTCTGGGGAGACGCCACAGCGCTGCTGGGCGGTGACCTGATGCTCACCCTCGCCCATTCTCTGCTGGCGCGGCTCGATGTCGACGACGCCAAACGCCGGGCCATCCTCGACATCTTCGATGACACGTTGTTCCGGAGTGCCGCGGGAGAACACTCAGATGTGTGGCTGAGCCTGCATCTGGAAGAGGCGCGTTCCCAGGAGGTCCTCGAGATGGCAGGGCAGAAGACCGCCGTGTACTCGTTTCAGGCTCCCCTGCTCATCGCGGCTGTTCTGGCCGGAGCAAGCAGCACCCAGACTGCCGAACTGGCCGCTATCGCTGCACAGAT
Organism: Brevibacterium antiquum; assembly: GCF_016107655.1. Classification (GTDB taxonomy): domain Bacteria; phylum Actinomycetota; class Actinomycetes; order Actinomycetales; family Brevibacteriaceae; genus Brevibacterium; species Brevibacterium antiquum. The sequence goes on along the minus strand of NZ_JABASX010000004.1, from coordinate 195,155 downwards.
CGGCATCGTCTACCAGCTGCGCGACGACGTCCTCGGTCTGTTCGGCGATGAACGGGAGACCGGGAAATCCAATGTCAGTGATCTCCGTGAAGGCAAGGAGACTCTCTTGATCACGTTCGCTCGCTCCGATCCGTCCTGGCCTGAGGTCCGCCCCCTCTTCGGGGATAGGACGCTGAGCAATGCCGATGGTGATCGGCTGCGGACCATCATCGAAGAATCAGGAGCTCGCGTGTTCGTCGAATCCATCATCACTCAGCGCTGCGAGGACCTGTATCGACTCATCTCCGATGCAGCCCTGCCGTCGGCGTTGAGCCGCCAGCTGATCCAGCTGACCTCCGACTGCAGCTCGCGCATCGCATGAACTCGGCGGGCATGCGAAAAGCAGTGGGAGCACACGACGAGACCGAACCTCGCGTCGAGCACGATGGAACCATGTGGAGGATCCGCTCCTACGAGGCAGCCACTACCGTGCTGCGTGCGCGTCACCGGACCACTCAGGCAGGATTCACCGCAGAGAAGATCCCGCGCGGGTACTTTCGGAAACACCCCATACTGATCTCAGACGGTGACGATCACGATTCTCAGCGCAAAGAGGTCGCTCGCTACTTCGCCCCCGCGGTGGTGTCTGCGAAGTACGGAGAATTCATCAACGAGCGCGCTCAAGCCCTCGTCGACCGCGCCGTCGCGAACGGCGGGCTTCGCCTCGATGAGGCGGCTCTGAACTATTCGGTCGAAGTCACCGCCGAGATCGTGGGACTGACCGAGTCCTCCACCGATGCGATGGCCAAGCGTCTCGTCGGGTTCTTCCGACAGCCGCCAGTCGACCTCGCCGCTCCTGCGATGGGCCGAACCCGTCGGCAATGGGCCCAGGCGGCCGTCAACGGCCTCTTGCCCATCGGACGGTTCTACGTTCACGATGTGCAACCGGCGATCCGCTCCCGGCGCAGACGACGCCGCGACGATGTGCTCTCGCATCTGCTCTCCGCCGGCTACAGCACCGCCGACATCCTCGTCGAGTGCATGACCTACGGCACCGCCGGCATGGTGACGACTCGCGAATTCATCACCATGGCGTGTTGGCACCTGCTGACGGACGAAGAGCTGGGCCGTCGCTACACCGTGTCCTCACAGCCCACCCGTCTGAAGATCCTCGAGGAGATCATCCGCCTCGACCCTGTCGTCGGCCACCTCTACCGTCGAGCGCAAGCCGATATCGAGGTCTCGGACAACGGATGCCCCCACACCATCTCCGCAGGCGACCTGATCGACGTGTGTGTGAGACAGACCAACACCGACCCACAGGCAATGGGAACCGCCCCGGAGACGATCATCCCCGGGCGCGATCTCGGACGGGGGAAGGCCGCGACGGGGCTGAGCTTCAGCGACGGAGCCCACGCGTGCCCCGGCCAGCCACTGGCTCTCTACGAAACCGATGCCCTTGTCCACAAGCTCCTGGCCATCGGCCCACGCATCCTCCGGAAGCCCGAAATCAGCTGGGACAACCTCATCGAGGGGTACCGTCTGCGCGGCATGGACCTGAGCCTGATGGAAAGGTCGCGTCCAGCAGCCACGAGAGAGCCGATATGAGTTCATTCGAATATCTGGCGCTGATGGGTGCCTGCCTGCTGATCACGCTTCCTCTGGAGCTGGTGTTCTCCGCCAAGGTGTATCGACGCTGGAAGATCCTGATCGGATCTCTTGTTCCGATCGTCCTCATCTTCTCGCTCTGGGACGTTGTCGCCATTTCCCGCGATCATTGGACCTACAACCCGAAGTACGTCACCGGCATCCACCTCGGCAACCTGCCGTTGGAAGAGATCGTCTTCTTCATCGTCATCCCGATCTGCGCCCTGCTCAGCTACGAAGCTGTGGGCACCGTGCTCAACTTCTTCACGAAGAAGGCCAAGAGCAGAAGGGGAGGCAATGGTAGTGCCTGAATACACGCTGATGACGATCCTCGGGATGCTGGTCGTCATCGGGCTCGAGGCCTTCGTCTTTCGCAGCGGGATCTTCCGACGTGCGAAGTACTGGGCCGCGCTCGCCATCTGTCTGGGATTCCAATGCCTGGTCGACGGCTGGCTGACCAAACTGACCGATCCCATCGTCATCTACAACCCGTCTCAGTTCCTGAATCTGCGCTTCCCCTGGGACATCCCGATCGAAGACTTCGGATTCGGATTCGCCATGATCACCTCTGTGCTCATGGTGTGGCAATGGCAGCTCAACCGTTTGCAGAAGGGCACCGAATGACACCTGGACCACGACCCAGAGATCGACGTGCGCAGAACATCCCCGCACCGCAGGGACGCCCTCGCCCTCTCCGACCCAAACGGGTCACGGTCATCGGCGGGGGCATCGCGGGATTGGCCGCGGCCACGATCCTCGCCGAACACGGCGTCACGGTCACTGTGATTGAGGCCGAGCACCACCTCGGCGGGCGTGTGGGCGCATGGCCGGTCGGAGACGGTCGGACCATGAGCAGGGGATTCCACGCATTCTTTCGGCAGTACTACAACCTTCGCGATCTGCTCAGTCGGGCAGATCCCGAGCTTCACCGCCTGCAGCCCGTCGACGACTACCCCCTCCGCCATCGCCGAGGCTCCACGGACACCTTCGCCTCGATCCCCCGGACTCCACCGTTCAATCTCCTCGGGTTCGTCTGGCAGAGTCCGACGTTTCCCCTCCGCCGGCTCCTCGACGTCGACATCCCGGCTGCGGTTGAACTCATCGACGTCGAGTTTCCCGCCACCTATCGACGTTACGATGGTGAGTCCGCCGCCGACTTCCTCGACCGGCTGCGCTTCCCCGACGAAGCTCGACATCTGGCTCTTGAGGTGTTCGCACGTTCCTTCTTCGCCGATCCGCAAGATTTCTCCGCCGGTGAGCTCATCGCCATGTTCCACACCTACTTCGCCGGATCGGCAGAGGGCCTGCTCTTCGACGTCCCCGTCGATGACTACGACACCGCTCTCTGGGCCCCTCTGGCCGACTATCTCACCGAAATCGGTGTGCAGATCCGCACCGGGGAGATGGTGACCTCGCTTGAAGCCACCTCGTCGGGTTGGATGGTGTCGACCGAGCGCCAGGAGGTCCACGGCGATGCAGTTGTCCTCGCGGCCGATCCCGCGCGAGCTCGTGAGCTGCTGAAAGTCAGCCGCGACTCGATCGTACGCACCGCTCCCGCCGCGCAAGGATGGCTGGAGAACCTCGACTCGCTGACCAACGCACCGGCTTTCGCGGTGCTTCGTCTCTGGCTCGGGGCTCCCGTGGCTGACCATCGGCCGGAGTTCTTGGGCACCAGCGGATATGACGTCCTCGACAATGTCTCGGTGCTCGAACGCTTCGAGGAAGGGGCCAAGCAGTGGGCGCAATCCCACAACGGTTCGGTTCTGGAACTTCACGCCTACGCGCTCGACATCGGCGCTGATCCGTCTGAGCGGGACAGGGCAAGCATCGTGACCCGCCTGCTTTCGGACCTGCATCAGGTCTACCCCGAAACCGCCCATCTGCCCATCGTCGACCAAGAGCTGCTCATCGAAGCAGACTGCGCGTTGACGGACACCCGCCCCTGGGATGAGCGGCCCGAAGCTGCCACCCCGATTCCGGGTCTCGTCATCGCCGGTGACTATGTGCGCTGCGACTTGCCTGTGGCGCTCATGGAACGTGCTACAACGACCGGTTATATGGCGGCCAATCACCTTCTCGCCTCGTGGAGGGTCGAAGGAACCCCGCTGTGGTCACCACCGACTCGCGGACTGCTGAGACGCGGCGTGCTCGGGCGCCTGGGGCGCGGGGTGCTGGGCAGGCTGGGCGGATGAGACATCACTGCGAATCACAGAGAGGAACTCATGAGCACTGACTGGACACGCTTTATACTTCCGTCGGCTGTGTGTGCCGGAGCAGCCACGCTCGGTGCACTCGGTACAAAGGTCGACTCTGCTTGGTATTCGAACTTGAAGAAGCCTGCATGGCAACCACCGTCCCGGGTCTTCGGGCCCGCGTGGACAACCTTGTATTCGTTGACAGCATTCGCATCGGGCCGCGTTCTGAATCGCTTGCCGAACAGTCGGGACCGACGAGCGTATCTGGGTGAGTTGGGGGCGAACATGGCAGTCAATGTGGCATGGAGTTGGCTGTTCTTCTCCGCTCGGCGTCCGGATGCTTCTCTCCTCGCCTCGACCGTATTGGAAGCATCGACGCTGAGACTGCTGACGAAGGCTGCCAAGGTCGATCGGGTCTCGGCGGCAGCGCTCGCACCGTACGCGGCGTGGGTGGGATTCGCGACAGTTCTCAACGCGGAGATCCTGCGTCTCAATCCGAGCGATCGCTGATGGGCACGACCGACGAGGACCTCACTCTGGTGTGGTTTCGTGATGACCTGCGCGTGAGTGACCACGCAGCACTCACGGCGGCGCGTGCCGATGGCCGCGTCATCGCCGTGTGGATTCGTGAGGCTCGCGACAATCAGGGACTGGGGCCACGATCACTGGGCGGGGCCAGCCGGTGGTGGGCGCACGAATCGTTGGCCGTTCTCCACCAAGAACTCTCTGATCTGGGAATTCCTCTGATCTTCGCTGCAGGAGAGGCGGCTGAGATCATTCCGCAGCTGGCCGACAGCCTCGGCGTCGGCGCGGTCCGATGGTCGCGCCGTTACGCCCCCGCCTCCCGGGCTCTTGACAGCCAGATCAAGACCGTACTTCGCGAGCAGGGCTTCGCTGTCCATTCCCACATCGGGTCTCTCCTCGTCGAACCTTGGACGGCCGCACCTCAAGGTGGTGACCACTACAAGGTCTTCACTCCGTTCTGGAAAGCCGTGTCAGGACGTGAAGTCGGTGACGTGCTGCCGACGCCCGAACCACAGTCACCAATCGACCCGTCCCTGGTGGAATCCGCGCGAGGCTGCACAGCCGTAACCGACCTCGACGGACTGGGACTCCTCGACGGCACAGGGACCGGTTCTAGACATTTCGCTGCAGTCCGCGGCCCCCGATGGTGGCAGGACACCATCGCCTGCCACTGGCTGCCGGGAACCCGGGCCGCTGCCGACCAGCTCGACGATCTGGCGCTGGGCATCGACGGCTACAGCTCTACCAGGGATGTTCCCTCGGATGCCAACAGCACCTCTCGACTCTCGCCGAGGCTGCGGTTCGGAGAACTGTCACCGCGGCAGCTCCTCCACGCCGCCCAGACGACGACGTCCGTTACCCCAGACGACCGCGCAGCATGGGTCCGTCAGCTCTACTGGCGCGAATTCTCCTGGCATCTGACCTACCACTACCCCGACATCGACTCCACGCCGATCAGGAGTGAGTTCCGAAACTTCCCCTACGAAGACGACGATGAGGCTCTGGCCCACTGGAGGTCGGGGGCCACAGGCTATCCGCTCGTCGATGCCGGCATGGCCCAGCTGTGGGAGACCGGGTGGATGCACAATCGAGTTCGGATGGTCACGGCGAGCTTTCTCACCAAGAACCTCCTCCAGCATTGGTGGTGCGGTGAGCAGTGGTTCTGGGACACCCTCGTCGACGCCGATGAGGCCAACAACCCGGTCTCCTGGCAGTGGGTCGCGGGAAGCGGAGCCGATGCCGCTCCCTATTTCCGAGTCTTCAATCCCGAACGCCAACGCGAACGCTTCGATCCCGACGGCGCCTACGTCGACGACTGGCTTCCGTATCCCCCAGCAGCGGCGCCTGCTCCCATCGTTGACCTGGCGGATTCGCGACAGGCCGCGTTGAGTGCCTACGACCGGATGAAGAATATGTCCGCAGGAGCTGTGTCCGCAGAAACTACGTCCGCAGGCGATGACGATACGAAGGCGGTCCGATCATGAAGGTGCTTCTAGCAGGATGTGGTGATCTCGGAACTCGCCTGGGCCTGCGGCTGGTGCGAAGCGGCCATGAGGTCGTCGGTGCACGCCGGCACACCGAGCAGCTTCCCGACTCGTTCGAAACGCTTGCGGTGGACCTCGGCAACCCCGGCGACACCACCATCGACGGCATCGATGCAGTGGTCATCACGCTGACTCCCGATGACTATTCCGATGCAAGTTATGAGCAGACGTATCGCCATGGGGTCGAGGGTCTGATCAGCATCCTCAGATCCCGACCCAAGCGGGTGATCCTCGTGTCCTCGACTCGGGTCCTCGGCAGTGCGTCGCCTGGCGAGACCGCTGATGAGGACACTGTGCCCCGGCCTGAGTCGGGTCCTGCACGCACTCTCTGGGAGACCGAGAATCTGATTCGCAGCACGTTCCCTTCCGCCTCGATCGTTCGGGCCGCCGGGATCTATGGTCGCGAGGATTCTCGCCTCGTCGACGGAGTCCTCTCCGGCCGAGCAGTGAACTACCGACGGTGGACGAATCGCATTCACTGCCGAGATCTCATCCGAGTCTTGGAAGCTCTCCTGTTCACTTCTGACCCGCCGCAGCTGTTACATGCTGCGGATTCGTGTCCAGTTCAGCTGGGCGAGGTCGTGGGATTCCTGGCCTCCTCGCTGAAAGTCTCGGCTCCGCCAGACCTGAGGGAAGAGCCCGAGGCGGGAAGACGGATCGAGAACACCCGGCTCCGTGACTTCATCGGATCGTTGGATTTTCCGACGTTTCGAGACGGATACCGGCACCAGTTACGCGATCCCGCGCCGGCGCGCCTAAACTGAGGTATGGCTGATTTCAACACAGGCGACACCGTGACGATCACTGGCGAACCCATGAATGGCAATACCGGCAAGGTCGAGGTCTTCGACGAGGAACGGGGCAAGTACCTCGTTCGGGTCAATGACCTGGCCCAGCACTACTACAGCGCAGACGAGCTCGAGCAGTTCAACGGCTGAGATATCGCTGCGGCGAAGGTGCGGCCTTCGACCGGCAGCGGGCCCGGGCTTGAGTCTCCGCGGATGTGTTTGAGAACCAATTCAGCGCTGATCAGGCACATCGGCACACCGACACCGGGTGCCGTCGTTGCACCGGCGTAGAAGAGTCCCTCCACTTTCTTGGAGGCATTCTGCTGGCGGAACATCGCGCTCTGCCGCAGCGTATGGGCGGGCCCGAGCATCCCGCCCAGCCACGAATTGAAGGTGCTGGAGAAATCCGTCGGGCCCTGCGTCTGCCGAAATCTGATCCGAGCTCTCAAGTCAGGAATGCCTGCCCATTGCGCAATCTGATCGATGGCTCGATCCGCTGCACGCTCGATGCGCGGATCTCCCTGCCCATCGATGCCGCCTGCGCCCAGGCCTGCATCAGCGGGCACGGGTATGAGGATGAATAGATTCTCGTGATCGGGTGGTGCCACGCTGGGATCGGTGTGGCTGGGTTTGCACACATAGGCCGATGCCGGGGAGGAGATCTTCGGTCGAGGGCCGAAGATGTCGTCGAAGTTGGTCGACCAGTCGTCGGTGAAGAACAGTGAGTGATGGGGAAGCTGCGGGACTTCTCCCTCAATTCCTAGGAATACCAGAATGGCGCCCGGCCCGCTCGTCACCTTCTCCCACCAGCTTGCAGGGAAGCTCCGATCGACAGGATCGAGGAGCTGAGTCTCCGTGTGGTGGAGATCAGCGGCGGAGACGACGATGTCACAGCGGTGTTCGTGCTTTCGGCCCTCGTGATCCGTCCAGACGAGACCGGTGGTTTTCCGGAGTCGACCGCTGCGCGGGACAGCAGTTATGTGCTCCACTGCGGCGTTGGTGTGCACACGGACTCCGGATTCTGCGACGATGCGGGTCAATGCGTCGACGATGGTTCTGAATCCTCCCATCGGGTATCGGACTCCGTCGTCAAGATCCAAGGCACTCATCAGGTGGTAGATCGCAGGTGCCGTCCGCGGGTCCGTGCCGAGGAAGATTGCCGGGTATTGGAGGATCTGTCTCAGCATGGGATGCCTCACCGAGGCCGAGGAGAAGCGTTCAAGAGATGTGCCGAGCTGACGAACCAAGGTCGGGAGCGCGGTCATGATCTCTGGCCGAAGCATCGATATCGGTGAGGTGAAGGGATTGTAGAGAAAGTAGTCGATCGCCATGTTCTTGGTGCGGTCGGCCGATGCCAGGTATCGGCCCAGAGAACGACCGCTGCCCCTCTCGACGCGTTCGAAAACCTCGAGAACCCGGGCTCTGCCCTGCGGAATCGTGATCGTCTGCGCTGGTGCGGATGTCGAGCCGGGGCTGAATACGGTGTAGGCGGGGTCAAGACTGCGCAGATCCAATTCGGCACTCGCAGAGGTCCCGACGAGGTTGAAGAAGTGTTCGTAGACCTCCGGCATCAGGTACCAGGAGGGCCCGGTGTCGAATCGATAGCCGTCCCGCTCGATCGAACCGATACGACCGCCGAGCGTGGAATTCTGCTCGAAGAGGTCAACGGTGTGTCCTTCGCGCGCCAACAGGGCTGCGGTGGCGAGGCCTGCAGCACCTCCACCGATGACACCGATGCGTTGTGTCATGGCCGTCCTTCCCTTGCAGTGGACAGGATGGCTCGCGATGCCAGACGCATCTTCACCACGTTGGGGATGCGCACACGCTCCTGATAGAGGCGATCTACGGGAGTGAGAGCGATCCTGTCGTTGAGAGCTGCGAAGAGTGCAGCAGCACTTCTCACCGCTGCTCTGGCATCCTTCGGCAGCAGCGAGAACGTGGCCTGAGCGTCTGCGAGCTGCTGTCGGATGATGATCACCCACGCGGCCTTGTCGGAGTCTGAGAGTCGAGTCTCAGTGGTGAGGTAGCTGCGATGGAGGCGCACACTGTCGTCGGCCAGATCGCGGAGGAAGTTGATGTTCTGAAACGCCGCCCCGAGCTGCCGCGCCCCGAATTCCAGCGTCTCAACCTCGGTGGGGGTGCGGCTCTGATCGCTGAGGAAGACCTTGAGGCACATCAGGCCGACCACTTCGGCGGAACCGTAGACGTAATCCCGGTGTTCGTCCGCAGGGAGACCGCGGACGGGCGCACTCGGGGCGCTCAGATCTGCCCGCATTGAGGCGAAGAACGGCTCGATGAGATCAAACGTGATTCCGGTAGTCCTGGCCGTCTGTGCAAACGCGTGGATGACGAGGTTGTCGCTGATGCCGAAGTGCAGTGCGCTGCGGGTTGCGGCAGCGAAGTTGTCCAGCAGCTGCCGCTGCTCGCCTGCATCGAGTCCAGCATCAGCGGCAAGACCATCAACGATCTCATCGGCGATCCGCACAAGGGCGTAGATGTTGCGGATGTGGTGCCGATAGGTGGGTCCGAGGAGTCTGGTGGCCAGGCCGAAGGACGTCGAATAGTTCGAGATGACGACCTTGGCCGCCTGCTGGGCCGTGTGGCTGAACACTTCGTGCGTCTGCGGGAACATATTCGTTAGCTTAGCTAACGAATTCCTTTCTGACGTCTCTCGGGGTGAGATTTCTTCGCAGCTGCGGCAATGTTCTTCGCCATGGCAGGAAAGATGAGTCGATGAAATGGTGAGACGAAGGCCCAGTAGATCCGACCGCGAACTCCTTTGGGAATGAAGATCGCCCGCTGCCTGAAGTCGCAGCCTTGACCGGCATCGGTGGTGGTGAATTCGAGCCAGGCTCTGCCCGATACCCGCATCTCTGCCCGCAGGAGCAGTCGACGCTCGGGCTCGAGCTCTTCGACTCGCCACCAGTCGACCGGGTCACCGACCCGAAGCCGATCCGGAAGTCTCCGCCCGCGGTTCAGGCCGGCGCCGCCGACGATCTTGTCCCACACGCCCCGTACCCGCCATGCCAACGGCCACGAGTACCAGCCGTTCTTCCCACCGATGCCTTCGATGACCGGCCAGAGCTGTTCGGGAGTCAGATCAGGGAAGTGCAGTGTTCGATCATCGGTGAAGACGCGCTCTCCTGCCCATTCGGGGTCATTCGGCAGCGGCTTCGCCGCCTGGGCAAGCTCTCCGGCATCGGCATCCCAATTGGTGTCGACGGCTCCTTCGGCTTCGCGCAGCAGAGCCAGACGCACGGACTGCTCGAAGTCGAGCATCCCTTCGGGCGGTGGAGGGATGACCTCGTCGACATCACGGTCCTTGGTCACCGCGTCCTCCTGCAGCGACTGGACGAGCGGCAGCGTCAGTGCGAACGGCAGCGGGGTGACGAGTCCGACCCAGATGCCGGACAGTGTAGGTGCAGGCAGAGGCAGCGTGAGGACGTGCCGGGGTTTGAGTCCGGCGATCGCAGCGAATCTTCTCATGATCTCGGCGTACTTGAGAACATCATGGGATCCGATGTCGAAGGCACGGTTGACGTCGCCGTCGATGTCGACGGCCTTGAGGAGGTAGTAGAGCACATCACGGACCGCCAGCGGTTCGACGTGATTGCTGACCCACCTCGGCGCCGGCATCAGTCTCAATGTCAGGGCGAGGTGACGAACCATCTCGAATGATGCCGAGCCTGATCCGATGATGATGCCTGCCTGGAACGCGACGGCGGGCACAGGCGAATCGAGGAGAATCCGGCCGACCGCCGCTCGCGAGCGCATGTGCATGGACAGGTCCGCCTTGTCGGGGTGGAGTCCGCCGAGGTAGACGATACGTCGAACACCGGCGGCTTCTGCCGCTTCGGCTACCCGCCTGGCCGTTGCGGCTTCCTTGTCTTCGAAGTCACGCCCCGATCCCATCGAGTGGACCAGATGGTGGATGACCTGAACTCCGGTTGCGGCCTCGAGGAGGCCGCCTCCATCGTCGAGATCGACGCGATGGATCTCGACCTCGTCGGCCCAGGGCACCTGTTCGAGCTTGTGCGGCGATCTCACGGCAACGCGAACGTGGTGGCCGGCCTGCAGAAGGCGAGGGACGAGTCTCCCCCCGATATAACCGGTGGCCCCGAGCACAAGAACGGTTCGCGGGAGGGGCGAGGGGTCAATGGTTTCGGGTTGCGATTGCGCCATTCTGTCACCATAGGCAATATTCGCTAGCTTGGCTAGTAATGCACGGAACTGCCTTGGCTGGTAATCGACAGAAGCGACTTCACGACCATGCGACGCTTCAGTGTGCGTGTACCCAGAAATCAGCTCGCGTCACCGGCTCACCAGGGATTCGCCAGCTGCCACTGCTCGAACCAATATCTGTCGCCCTGATAGTGGGACTGAGAAGGCTTGCAGCCCTTGAGATCCGCATGCTCTCGCAACCAGGTGCGCACCAGGCCAGGCACCTCTTCCATCCGGTGGCGCCAGTCGTCGAGCGGCAACAGCAGCACCGTACCGTCCTCTGCCGTGAGGCGGCACGAGTAGTTCGGCAGCCCCTCGGTGTTCTGGGAATGCGTATAGCTGATCTGCTCGCAGCCCGTGGTGAGGTAGAAGCGGATGTACTCCCCCGATACGTCTGAGCACAGCGACTTGAAGTCCTGGTACCGACTGAGCCATTCCGGTCGCTGATATTCGTTCATACGTTCTATTATGCTCTGCTTTCGGTCAGGCGTGAAGCGTGCGCGTCAACGCGGCTCTCAGCAGCTGTCAGTCTGAGGATTCCGAGAAATTTCGCGAATCGTCAATCCAAACGCACGAACCCTCCGAACCAGTTCTGCTTGCCCGGTGCAGATGATCTGCACGCCGTGTCAGGAAAGGACAGGGACAATGTTGAGCCTCAAACGCACAGGTCTTCGGACCATCGGCGGTGCCGCAATCGCAGCTCTCGCCGTGATGGTCGGAATCTTCGCCGCCCCCGGCGCAGCTTCGGCGGCTGAAGCACCACAGACAGATTCTGCAGACACCTCCAGCTCACTGATCGAAGGACCGCTCATCGATCTCGGAGATCTGATGAACCTCATCGGCTCGATCAACATCGGACAGTTCCAGTAACCGTCCTTCTGCCGTTTCAGCCAGACCGCATCACACTCTCGCGTTCGAAAGACACAATGACTGAAGACTCCCCCCGCATCGAACTCACGTCCGCACAAAGAGGCATCTGGTATGCCCAGAAGCTCGAACCCGACAACCCGACATTCCAGATCGGGCTCTACGTCGAAATTCTCGGGCCTCTGGACGTCGATCTCATGCGAGGTGCCGTCGGCACCACCGTAGCCGAGGCCGATTCGCTCAACGTCGTCTTCGGCGAAGACGAGCAGGGAGTCTTCCAAAAGCACGGCTCGCCTCGCAGTCACCTACACTTCCATGATCTGCGAGGCGGGTCGGTCGACGATTCCATGGCACAGGCCCGGGCCCTCATGGAAGCCGACCTCGCCACCGTTCACGATCTCGAGACCGGTGAGCTCCTCAGATCTGAGCTGTTCCACCTCGGCGACGACCATTGGATCTTCTACCAGCGAGCCCACCACCTCCTCGTCGACGGCTACTCTGCCGTGCTCATCCTGCGACGCGAGTCGCAGCTGTACGGCGAGCTGGCTGATCCTGCCGCACAGCCATCGGATTCGCCCTTCGGCAGCCTGGAGGCACTGGTGGCCGAGGAGGCGGACTACCGGGCGTCACAGCGTTTCCGCACGGATGCCGACTTCTGGTCACAGACCATCGCCGAGTCGGAGACCGCCACGGGCTTGGCGGGACGTCCGCCTGCCTCGGCGAAACAGCTGGTCACGGCCAACGCCGACATCCCCCCGCAGCTGGCCAGGCAATTGGCGAGTGCCCAATCGGCACCGACGCTCATCCTCGCAGCGGCTGCGACCTATCTGCACAGGATGACAGGTCGGAAGACCGTCTCCGTGGGCCTGCCGGTGACGGCCCGGCGCAGCGCCCTGGCCAAATCAGTGCCGTCGATGATGTCGAAGATCCTGCCGCTGCAGCTGACCACTGCACCCGAGACCACCTTCCCCGAACTCCTTGAGAGCACGGGTTCCGCCCTGCGCTCGACACTCATCCACCAACGATTCCAATATCAGGAGCTCGATACCGACACGAGCTACATCGGGCCCTCGGTCAACATCTTTCCTGCCGTCGATGACATCAGCTTCGGTCAGGCTCAGGCCTCCCTTCATCTCCTGTCCACGGGGCCCGTCGATGATCTGTCGATCATCGTCCACGGCCTGGGAGCGGACCAGAACACCTCCGGCAGGGACTCACGAACTGCGATCGTTCGGCTGGAGGCCAATGCCGAGCTCTACTCCCAGGAGAGCCTCGCCGATCACCTCGGACGCTTCCTCTCCGTCCTCGCCCAGCTGGATCCCGGTCACGCTCAGCCTCTGGCCGGATTGTCTCTGCTCGACGACAGCGAAGCAGACGAGGTCATCGCCGGCGGACAGGGTCGAGTCCAGGACATCCCCCACCACACCGTGGTCGACGAATTTCTCAGCCACGCGCATCAGACCCCCTTCGCCTCCGCCGTGGTCGCCGATGACGGGCATCTCAGCTTCTGCGAACTCGATCGCCGTTCGACACAATTGGCCGGCCATCTTCGCCAGCAGGGCGCCGGCCCGGGCACACGCGTCGCCGCACGCATCGGACGGACCACCGCGATGCCGGTCGCTGTGCTCGGGGTCCTCAAAGCGGGAGCTGCATTCGTTCCTCTCGATCCCGATCATCCGGCGGCCCGAATCGAAGCAATGGTCGCCGACGCGGCCCCGGCCCTTGTACTCAATTCCTCAAGCGTGCCCGGCCCTGACGGAGAGACCACGATTCTCACCGACCGACCTGTCATCGACCTGGATTCGGACGTGCTCGCCGCTGCACTGTCGTCCAGGACCTCGCAGACGGCACCGGGGGCCACTCCGGCACCCGACGACCTCGCCTATGTGATCTTCACGTCCGGGTCGACCGGCCGACCCAAGGGCATCGGCGTCGAACACCAGTCGCTGCTCAATCTCTTCCTCAGCCACCAGGAGACCATCTTCGCTCCGGCCGCGGAACGCCTCGGTCGCGGGCTGAGGGTGGCACACACCGCAGGGATCTCATTCGACGCCGCATGGGACCCGCTGCTGTGGCTCTTCGCCGGGCATGAACTCCACCTCATCGACTCGCTCACCCGCCGCGACCCAGAGGCCCTGACGGCCTACTTCACCACCCATGGCATCGACTCCATCGAGACGACGCCCTCGTTCATCAAGGCTCTGCTGGCTCACAGCAGCTTCGGCGCGGACGGCCACCCCAGCGTCGTCGCGTTGGGCGGAGAAGCAGTCGACAGCGGACTCTGGAAACAGCTGGCCGCGCGTGAAGGAATGACCGCCTACAACCTGTACGGACCAGCAGAGACCACCGTCGACAGTCTGACCGCAACCATCGCTGCCGACACGTCGCCGATCCTCGGCCAGTCCGTCACGAACACCCGGCACTACGTCCTCGATTCCCGGCTGGCCCCTGTGCCCGAACAGGCCACCGGAGAGCTCTACATCGCAGGGCTCAACCTGGCGCGCGGCTATGTGGACCGTCCCGGTACGACATCTGAGCGCTTCGTTGCCGACCCGTTCGCCGACGATGGTTCGAGGATGTACCGTACCGGAGACATCGTCCGCCGGCCCCTGAACGGCGGCATCGAGTTTCTGGGCCGCGCCGATGAGCAGATCAAACTGCGCGGCTACCGAGTCGAACTCTCTGAGGTGGAACTCGCCCTGCAATCTGATCCCAGGATCAGTTCGGCCATCGTCGAACTCAGGCAGAACCAGGCCGGCTATGCTCAGCTGCTCGGTTTCGTCACCTCTCCTTCGCAGCTCGATACCGCCGAGGTGCGCCGAAGCATGAAGACCCGTGTCCCGGACTACATGGTTCCCTCGTTCATCATGCAGATTGAGAGCATTCCACTCACAGTCAACGGCAAACTCGACCGCCAGGCCCTCCCCGAACCGGAATCGGCACGTTCCGAATCCGAAGCGCCGAGAGACTCCCAAGAACGGATCGTGGCCGAGGCCTTCAGCGACGTGTTGGGCATCGACTCCGTCGGCATCGACGATGACTTCTTCGAACTCGGCGGACACTCGCTGCTCGCCACCCAATTGGTCGCCAACCTGCGCACGAGCTTTGCCACCGCACCCGCCCTGCGCGAGGTCTTCCAACACCCCACCGTCCGCGAGCTCAGCGCCCGCTTCGACCCGAAGGCCACCACCGATGATGCCGGTCATGAGCTCGTCGCCGCAGACCGCCCCACCCAGGTACCACTCTCATATGCCCAGGCTCGTCTGTGGTTCATCAACCAGTTCGATCCGAGTTCCGCGGCGTACAACATTCCGCTGACTCTGCGCATGCGCGGACGACTCGACGCCAATGCGCTGCAATCGGCCGTCAATGACGTCATCGCGCGGCATGAGAGCCTGCGCACCGTCTACCCCTGGACGGCTGGGCAGCCCGAGCAGGTCATTCTCAACCCGGCCAACGCCCGCGTCGCTATGCCCACGGTCGGCGTCAGTGAAAGGCTCGTCCACCACACCGTGGAAGCTGAGGCCACCCGAGGATTCGACGTCTCCACGGAACTTCCGATCAGGGCCCTCCTCATCAGGCTCAACGAAGATGATCATGTGCTGATGCTGACTCTGCACCACATCGCCGCTGATGGCTGGTCACTCGGCCCCCTGGCCAGAGACCTCTCCACCGCCTATCGCGCTCGCGGGCAGTGTCGGGCCCCGGCCTTTCCCCCTCTTCCTGTGCAGTACGCCGACTACGCCCTGTGGCAGCGAGAGACCCTCGGAACCGAGGAGGATCCGAACAGTGCGCTCTCGCACCAACTGGCATTTTGGAAGGACACGCTGGCCGACGCACCCTCACAGCTGCGCCTTCCCGCCGATCGGACCAGAAGTGCTGCGAACTCAGGATCTGTCTCCCGTGCAATTCCGGTCGACATCGGTCCCACGGTCCATGCCGGACTGCGCAGACTCTCCTTCGAGCGCAACGCCAGCCTGTTCATGGTGCTGCAGGCGGCATTCGCCGTCCTGCTGGACAAGCTCGGTGCGGGCAGTGACATCCCCATCGGCACCCCAGTCGCAGGCAGAACCGAGACAAAGCTCGACGAACTCGTCGGGTTCTTCGTCAATACGCTCGTCCTGCGCACCGACACCTCGGGCAATCCGAGTGCTGCCGACGTCATCGACCGAGTCCGCGGATCCAACCTCGCGGCCTACGCCAATCAGGATGCCCCGTTCGAGCGCGTCGTCGACGAGCTCGACCCACCGCGCTCTGAAGGTCTTCACCCCCTGTTCCAGGTGATGCTGACACTGCAGAACACGGAGCCTGTCGATATCGACATGGGCGACCTCAACGTCGAGCCGGGTTCCGGCCCGCAGGTCTCGGAGGCGAAGTTCGACCTGCTCCTCGATCTGGCCGAACGCCGTGGTGAGGCGGCCGGAATCAGCGGCTCCTTGGAATTCGACTCAGCACTCTTCGACGACTCCACTGCCCGCGGGATCGCCGCCAGGTTCGTCGCCGTGCTCGAACAGTTCGCCACCGAACCGAACCGTCTTCTCACAGACGTCGAGGTGCTCAGCCACGCAGAGCTCGACACTATTCGCGAGGAGAGCCGCGGAGCCGATCGCGAGCGAGTCGAGGCGACGATCATCGACGCGCTCGACACCACTGTCCACCGTCACCCCGATCGGACCGCACTCGTGGCCGAGGACACCGAACTGAGCTTTGCGGAACTCGGGGACCGCGTGCACCGCTACGGCCGCGCGCTCAGCCGGCGAGGTATAGATCCCGGTCAGCGGGTCGCGATCGCTCTGCCACGATCTGCCGATGCCATCATCGTGCCATTGGCGGTGCTGAGCATCGGAGCCATCGCCGTTCCCATCGACCTCAGCTACCCGCAGGAACGGATCCGGCTGATCCTCGACGTGAGCGACCCGGTCGCCGTCGTCATCGACTCCCCCGACGTGCCGGTGCGAGCGGGCACAGCCATCTCCACCGCGGATCTGCATGCCGACCCGGCATTCGCTCGCGGGGACGACTATCGTCCGAATCTCGATGACCGCGCCTATGAGATGTACACGTCCGGGTCCACCGGAACTCCCAAGGGCGTCGCTGTGCCCCATCTCGGGCTGGCCAATCTCCTGGCTCACCACCGGGAGACGATCTTCGCCGAGGCAGGCCTGGGTGAAGAGTCAGTCAGAGTCGCACACACCGCCGGTCTGGGTTTCGACGCCGCCTGGGACCCGGTGCTCTGGCTCGTGGCCGGAGCGAGCCTGCACATCGTCGACGAAGATGTGCGCCGAGATGCCGAGGCGCTCGTGGAATTCTGTCGTGAGCAGCAGATCGATGCGCTCGAGACCACACCTTCATTTGTGCGTCAGCTGATTGCCTCCGGTCTCCTTGACCACATCGGGACCCTCGAATACGATCCCGAACACGCCGACGGCTGTGGCCAGACGCAGCACCGCAAGGCCCCTGTGCTGACGATCGCTCTCGGCGGAGAACCCGTGCCTGATGACCTGTGGCGTGAACTGGCCCAGCACGCGGGTGCGCGAGCCTATAACTTCTACGGGCCCACCGAATTCACCGTCGACTCAGTCACCGCGAAGATCGAAGGAGAGCACACCACGATCGGTCATCCGGTCAGGAACGTTCAGGCTCTGGTCCTGGACCAGCATCTTCGCGAAGTTGCCCACGGCGTCGTCGGCGAGCTCTATCTCGCAGGAGACGGAATCGCCACCGGCTATGTCAACCGCATGGCAGAGACCTCGGTGCGGTTCGTCGCGAACCCACACGGCGACGGCGAGCGCATGTACCGGACGGGTGACCTGGTCCGCCGAACCTCGGACGGACGCCTCGACTTCATCTCCCGTGACGACGACCAGATCAAGCTGCGCGGATACCGGATCGAGCTCGGAGACGTCGAAAATGCGCTGACCGCCTGCCAGGGCGTCGAACAGGCCGCGGCCGTAGTCGACAACCCGCAGGACCCGCAATCGGCACGACTCGTCGGCTACTATGCCGGCGACGTCGAGGAGAGCGTCATCCGCGACCACCTCGCCCGCTGGCTTCCGGCACCGATGGTCCCACGCGTGCTCATCTCAGTCGACTCGATTCCGCTGACATCTCACGGCAAACTCGACCGCAGTCGTCTGCCGGTTCCGAGCCTGTCGGGAGGCCGGTCCTCCCGCGCCGCCCAGACTCCGGACGAACGCACCATGTGTGAGCAGTTCTCGCTCGTGCTCGAGGCCGAGCACATCGGACTCGACGACGACTTCTTCGAGCTGGGCGGTCATTCGCTGCTCGCCGTCTCGCTCATCGGTCACATCCGTGAGGCATTCGACGCCGATCTTCCGCTGCGAACGATCTTCGATGCTCCCACTCCCGCGGGCCTGCTGGGCCGCCTCGATGGCTCGTCCCGCAGCCTGCCGACCGGACTGGATGAGGGCAGGTCAGCACGCACCGAAGAGGTGCCCACCGCTGACCCCGGTGTCACCTCGGGGCTGCGTCTGTCCGAGTGGAAACGCTCTTCCCAGAGTGCTCGCCCTCACACGATCCCCTTGTCTTTCGGGCAGGCGAGAATGCACTTCCTCAATCAGCTCGACACCAGGGCCTCCGACTACACCATCTCTCTCGCGGCTCGTTTTGAGGGAGACCTGGACCCGGATGTCCTCGCCCAGGCTCTGAATGAGGTCATCACTCGCCACGAGATCCTGCGCACCATCTATCCGACCATCGATGGCAGACCTGTCCAGCACATCCTTCCGCCAGAGGCCGGACACGGCATCCTCGATCGCCGCACCACCCCGTCGCCGGCCGCGACCACAGAGGAGATGGCCCGGGAAGCCGCCCGAGGATTCGACCTCAGCACCGACCTGCCCCTGCGGGCTGTCCTCTTCGCCGAAGGAGGCCAATGGGTCCTTCATCTCGTCATGCACCATATCGCCACCGACGGAGCGTCCTTGGGCCCACTGACTCAGGACCTGGCGACCGCCTATGCCGCACTGCGCGGCTCCGCCCAACCGATGCGACGAAAGCTCGACGTCCAGTACGCTGACTTTGCTCTGTGGCAGCGTCATGTGCTTGAAACGCAGACTCTTGTCGGTGACGATCGTCCGCTCCTGGAGCACAGAACCCAATTGTGGACCGAGCGCTTGGCGGGCATTCCGTCCGAAACGCCGCTGCCCTCGGACCATCCTCGTCCGCATACCGCCCGTCAAGCCGGCCGTCACCATCACTTCCACCTCGACGACCGCACGACGCAACGACTGACCGCCATCGCCGCCGAGGCGGGAGCCAGCCTGTTCATGGCACTGCACGCAGTGCTCGCCGGGTTCCTCAGCAGAATCGGCGGCAGTGAGGACGTCGTCATCGGCTCGCCGAGCGCCGGACGTTCGGACCCAGAGCTCGAGGACATGGTCGGGCTCTTCGTCAACACCGTCCCGATCCGCACCGATGTCTCCTCCCAACCGGATTTCCACACCCTCCTTGCGCGCACCCGAACCGCGGTCATCGACGCACTGGAACTCGACGACGTACCATTCGAGCGGCTGGTCGAAGCCATCAATCCGCCCCGGGTGCTGGGCCGCCATCCTCTGTTCCAGACCATGCTCTCCCTGGAGAATACGGCCTCTCCCCTCCTCGACCTCCCGGGAGTCGACACGAGCATCGAACCGGAGGTCGAGACTGGAGATGCGAAGTTCGACCTCTCCTTCACCTTCCGCAGGACTGCCTCAGGCAGGTCAACTCCCGAAGCCGGTCTGGACGTCGTGCTCGACTACAACTCCTCGACGTTCGAGACCGCGACGATCAGCGACATGTGTGAGAATCTGTCCAGGTTCGTCGCCGAACTCGTGCAGAAGCCCGCGAGGTCGATCTCCGACATCTGCCTCCTCGAGACTGCAGAGGTCACTCACGCGATCAACCAACTCGCCGGCCCGGTCCCCTCGGGTTCTCTGCCGATGATCCTCGATGTCTTCGCCACCACTGTGCGCCAGCTGCCTGATTCCACCGCGGTGGAATCAGCCGACACCTCGCTGACGTTCAGGCAACTCAACGAAGCCTCCGATCTGCTGGCCCGCGAACTCCTCAGGTTCGGTGCCGGGCCCGGGTCGACGGTGTCCGTGCGGCTGAGCCGCGGCGTAGGCATCATCGTCGCCACCCTGGCCGTTCTCAAGTCCGGTGCTGCCTACAACCCGATCGACATCGACTACCCCGCAGGTCGCACGACTGCGATCTTGGCCGATGCGACACCGAGCATCGTCTTGGCCGAAACAGGAACCGCGGAGGAGCTGGCACCTGTCCTCGCCGAGTCCGGGATCGCCCCGCCCATCGTTGAGATCTCGGCCCTCGACGGCACAGTCGACGATGCCCGGTCGACCTGGCCGTGGCCGGGCTCGGTGGCTGCGGCACCGGAACAGACGCCTCCGGCGGGACAACTCGATCCGACGGCCTATGTGACCTTCACTTCCGGCTCGACTGGACGGCCCAAAGGCGTTGAAGTCGGCCACGATGCGCTGGCGAACCTGCTCGCCTCCCACCGCGCCACCTATCTGCCGACCCCGGCCACCGGTGCCGAGCAGATCACGGTGGCTCACACCACCGGTATCGGCTTCGACGCCGCATGGGACCCCCTGCTGTGGATGATGGTCGGGCACCGCGTCCACATCACCTCCACACTGGTCCAGCGCGACCCACAGCAGCTGGCACGCCTGCTCCGCGATCTGCGTATCGGGTTCTGGGAGACCACCCCCAGCTACCTGCGTCAGCTCAGAACAGAACCGGACTTCCTGGAACTGATCGACCAAGCGGCCAAGGCAGATGACCCAGTGACTCTCGCCCTCGGCGGTGAGGCGATCGATGAGGACCTCTGGGGGTGGCTGCGCGAACGCCCCGGCATCAGTGCCTACAACCTCTACGGCCCCACCGAAACCACTGTTGACGCCTTTGCCGGGCCCGTCGCCGCCTCCGCGACTCCGGTTCTCGGCTCAGCGCTGCAGCACATGCGCGGCTATGTGCTCGACGAACGACTCCACCATGTGCCAGCCGGAACGACTGGAGAGCTCTATCTCGCCGGGCGCCAGTTGGCACACGGATACCGAGGCCGCAGCGGACTGAGCGCCGAACGCTTCGTCAGTGATCCCTACGGTGAGCCAGGTGAACGCATGTACCGGACCGGGGACCTCGTTGTTCGTCATCACAACGGCGGCCTCAGCTTCCTGGGTCGCAGCGACAACCAGATCCAACTCCGCGGGTTCCGGGTCGAACTCGGCGAGGTCGAACGCGCACTGCGCTCGGCCCCGAACGTCAAGGACGCACTCGTGAGGCCATTCGGCGCTGATGCCGCCACCATGGCGCTGGTCGGCTATGTCGTAGCGGCTGGGACCACTGCCCCGGGAGCGGGAGAGGAGCGTGCAGACCTCGCCGATGAGGCTCGGCGACATGTGCGGTCGATGGTGCCGAACTATATGGTCCCGCCGCGGATCGTTGTCATCGACGAGGTCCCACTGACAGCGCACGGCAAGATCGATGAGACAGCCCTTCCCGACCCATCACAGACAGAGCTCGGGTCGCGTTCGACACCTCGCACGCCACGCCAGGAGACCGTGGCCGACATCTTCGCCGAGGTGCTCTCACTGCCCCGCGTCGGGATCGACGAGTCGTTCTTCGAACTCGGCGGCCACTCCTTCCTCGCCCGACCGCTCATCGCAGCCGTCAACGAGGCCCTCGGTGCCGAGCTCTCGGTCCAGTCCCTCTTCCGCTCGCCGAGTGTCGAGCAGTTGGTGGACGAAGCTGGCCAGGAGACTGCTGATTCGGTCAGGGACAGCCTGCAGCGTCTGCTTCCGCTGCGTACGACGGGCACAAAGGCTCCTCTGTTCACGGTGCATCCGGCCACCGGCATCAGTTGGGGCTTCGCAACGATGCTCCACGGCCTCGATCCACAGCGTCCGCTGATCGGCCTGCAGATGCCGGGACTGGCACCGGAGGATCCGGAGCAGATCACTGCTCACGCGCTGATCGAGCTCGCCGACGATTACATCGCGCAGATGAGGTCGGTGCAGCCGGAGGGTCCGTATCACCTGCTGGGTTGGTCCTTCGGCGGCATTCTGGCGCACCGCCTGGCCGCGCGGCTGCAGGAGCTCGGTGAGGACGTTGCCTTCCTCGGGATCCTCGACGCCTTCCCCGACGGTCAAGCTGCCGACGAAATGGTCGTGGGTCCGGAGCTGTGGGCCGACTACCTCGGCGCCAATCATCCTGGCGTTCGGGTCGGAACGGAAGACCTCGACGACGAACGGGTTGTGGAGCTGCTGCGCGAACTCGGCGATCCGCTGGGCAACGTCTCGAAGGAGACCATGACGGCGATGACCGACGGGTTCTTCACCATGTCTCGACTGATCCGGGAGGCTCCAGCGGAGAGATTCGTCGGCGATGTCGTGGTCTTCACAGCCACCCAGGATGTTCCGCCCGGCACCCCCACTTCCGAATCATGGCGGCCATATGTCACTGGTCACATCCACGTCACCGAAGTCCCGGCACGACACGCAGACATGCTCACAGTGCCTGCCCTTCGAGAAATTCTTCCAGCGATGGCAATCCACTTGGACGATGACGCCGAATCACAGACGTAAGCGTTATATCTCACCAGCAATCGACAGGAGATGAGGAAAAGTGCAAAACCCCTTTGATGACACCACCGCCACTTTCCGTGTACTCGTCAACGACCTCCAACAGCATTCCCTCTGGCCGACGTTCGCCGATGCGCCCGCTGGGTGGGTCATCGCCTTCGGCCCGGCTCAGCGCGATGAATGCCTCGAATTCGTCGACGCGAATTGGACGGACATCACTCCGCGCCGGCTCGCCGAGATCGCGTCATAGTGATCCGCATTGACCAGCTGAGGAAGAACTACGGCAGCTTCAGAGCCTTGGACGGAATCGATCTGCAGGTCGACCAGGGACAGATCTTCGGATTGCTGGGGCCCAATGGGGCAGGCAAGACCACCACGGTCAAGGTTCTGTCGACGCTGATCCGTCCCGACTCCGGAGACGCGATTGTCGCGGGGAACTCGGTGACAGCCGATCCCACCGCCGTGCGCCGCAGCATCGGACTGTCCGGACAGTATGCGGCGGTCGATGAGAAGCTCACCGGCTACGAGAACCTCCTCATGGTCGCCCGCCTCTACGGAATGAGCCGCACCGAGTCGCGAGCTCGAGCTCGCGAACTGCTCAGGGAGTTCGCCCTCGTCGACGTCAGAGACAAACGAGCAGGCGCCTATTCGGGTGGCATGCGACGGCGTCTCGACCTGGCCTCGGCTCTGGTCTACAGGCCACCGGTGGTGATTCTCGACGAGCCCACCACCGGCCTCGACCCACGCGGCAGGCTGGACACCTGGGACGTCATCTCCACTCTTGTCGGCCAAGGAACCACTGTGCTGCTGACGACCCAATATCTGGAGGAGGCCGATCAGCTGGCGGATCGCATCGCCGTCATCGACTCCGGTCGAGTCATCGCAGAGGGGACCTCGAACGAACTCAAGGTCAGCCTCGGCGCAGAACGCATCGCACTGACCCTGGCCAGCTCCGAATTCCTCGCCGAGACTCTGCGCATCATCGAGCGTATCCTCGGAGGCTCGGTCACACCGCAGCGCGATTCCACGGGTCAGCGCCTCACAGTCCCGGCCCCGCAGGGACAGAAGACTCTGCTGGAGGTGCTCGGCGCCCTGGACCGAGCCGGTGTCCTCGTCACCGAGGCGGCACTGTGCCGTCCGACGCTCGACGACGTCTTCCTGGAGCTGACTGGAAGCCCGGCCACTGCGGAACCATCGCCTCAGCCGCAGTCGGAAGTCGAGGTGGGAGCATGAGCACCATCGCCTCGGCGGCACGCGACAGCTCCGTCATCGCCTGGCGCAATCTCCTCAACGTGGGTCGAACCCCCGGAGCCCTGGTCACCGGCGTCGTGCAGCCGGTGATCTTCGTGTTCCTGCTCGCATTCGTCTTCGGCGGCAGCCTGGGCGGCGCTCCCTATCGGGAGTTCCTCATCGGGGGACTCTTGGCCCAGACGCTGACCTTCAACTCCTCATTCACAGCCGTCTACCTCGCCAAGGACCTTCAGCTGGGGCTCATCGACCGGTTCCGATCGCTGCCGATGTCCCGCGTGGCAGTCATCCTGGGCCGGACCACCTCCGACTTGGCCACCGGTGTGATCTCCCTCGCCGTCACCATGGTCTGCGGACTGATCATCGGGTGGCGCATCACCGAAGGCCCATGGTCAGCGCTCCTCGGCATCCTGCTCCTGCTCCTCTTCGGATTCGCCATGTCATGGATCGGAGCGTTCATCGCATTGACAGCGCGAAGTGTCGAGGTGGCTCAGAGCCTCGGCCTGATCTGGCTCTTTCCGGTCACCTTCCTCTCCGGGGCCTTCGTCTCGGTCGATTCACTGCCTGGGCCGCTGCAGACGATCGCCTCATGGAATCCCGTCACTGCAGTGGCAACCAGCGTCCGAGAACTGTTCGGCAATGTCTCCCCCGCCGGGTACACCTCGGGCACCGGATGGGCGGCAGACAACCCGATGCTCTACGCGGTGATCAGCTGCGTGGCAGTCATTGCGATCTTCTCCACCGTTGCGGTGTCCCAGTACCGGGGGATCAGCAAGAGATGACCGCTGCCGGGATCGAGTACCTGGTGTGCGACATCAGCGAGGTGCGCGAGACGCAGTCGGCTCACCCATGGCTCGCCTCACTGCTCTCACCGGCTGAGGTGAAGCGCTCCGATCGCCTGCGCCACGCATCCGATCGGATCGCCTATCGCTGTGCACATCTCGTCTTGCGCCTCGTCGCTGCTCGTCGACTCGGCGCCGATGTTCGCAGTGCCGGTGACCTGGAGTTCACTCGTTGCTGCCGCAGCTGTGGTGGCCCACACGGCAAGCCCCAGGTCACGGATGCAGAAGTCAGCCTGTCTCGTTCGGGAACGATGGTGCTGGTCGGCTCTGCGCCGCCGTCCTCACCGATCGGCGTTGACATCGAAGGTCTTCCGAGCGAGGTCTTCCCCGGATTCGATGACTACGTGCTGGCCCCAGGTGAGCGCACTTCCGCCTGCACGAACTCAGATCGGAGGCGGCTCGAACTCTGGGTAGCCAAGGAAGCCGCGCTGAAGACGACTGGACATGGTCTGAGTGTGGAGCCCAACACGCTCGAAGTGGTCCGAACCGAAGTGGAGCGAACCAGTGAGGAAACGTCATCTCTTGACGGCAGCGGTGCTTGGGCATCGTCGATCAGAGCCCCCGACTATCCGGAAATCGATGGATTGAACCTGGCTTCCGTGCCCTGTCGTCCTTCTCATGCGGCGGCACTCAGCTGCGTCGACCGGCTGCCTGTCACAGCGTTGACCCTCTCGGACCTTCTCATCGAGTGACGGGGCGGCCCTCACGTGGGGGTGCCGGTGAGCATACCGGCGATCAATCCGAGCACCGCGATGACGGCCAAGACGATGATGAGCACACGTTTACGCATAGTCCTGATTCTACGCGGGACGCCTGTGCAGTCCCGTCATTTCCGCTCAATGGGCAGTCGACTCCAGTCTGCCGCGACGATTGCGCCGGATGTGTCCCTGCCTGATCGCTTCGCGCACCGAAGAGTGGAAACGCCCCGGGCCCCAATGGCGGGCACCGATGGCGCGGTAGAGCTCCGTCTCTGAGACAGGCTGCATGGCGCCGACGTAGTCAATGATGCCCTGCACCTCGTTGGCTGAGACCTCGGGTGGGACATCGCGTGAGGACACCGATGGCCATGGGGAGTACATCCCCGCCGAACCGGGGCCAGGACGCAGCCTCCGCCTTCGGCTCTGCGGCACCTTCCGCTCCCCCGCCTCAGAAGATTTCTTCGATGCGACCTCATCCATGGCCTCGTCGGCGTCCTCGGCTGTCAGGGGGCGGGCGATGTCCTCGAGGTTCGCGCCTTCGGCCTTGACACCGAGGAAGATCTCGGCGACCCCGCCCAGAGCCATGACCCCTGCGCCGATGCAGAATGCCATCGCGACCAGCGACCGGTCACCAGACTCGATCATGTTGCCGAAGAGCAGCGGCCCTGCGATGCCACCGACGGCGGTGCCGATCGCGTAGAAGAAGGCGATCGCCAGGGCCCTGGTTTCCATCGGGAAGATCTCACTGACGGTGAGGTACGCGGCGCTGGCGCCGGAGGAGGCGAGGAAGAAGCAGACGACGAGAATGATGAGGAAGACCCAGGCGTTGCCGATGCCCGCGTTGAAGACGAACGCGAGGACCACTGCAACGACCGCTGATCCCAGATAGCTGAACGCGATCATGGGTTTGCGTCCGATAGTGTCGAAGAGCCTGCCCAAGACAACGGGCCCGGCGAAGTTGCTCAAAGACCAGAGAATGATGAAGATCGGCACACTCGCCGCGGCCACCCCGTAGAAGCCGTTGAAGATGCCGCCTAGGTTGAACGTGATTCCGTTGTAGAGGAAGGCCTGACCGACGAAGAGGAGCAGGCAGAGAATCGCCCGCCGCGGATAGAGCTTGAATGCGACCCTCGCCAGTTCGGCAAAGGAGATCGTCTTGCGTTGGCGGATCGTGATCGTCTGATCCGGTGCCGGAAGCTTGTCCTGAGTCGCTTCCTCGATGTCGGTCTCGATATTCTCAACGATGCGTTCGGCCTCGTCCTGCTGTCCGTGGATGAACAGCCATCGTGGACTCTCCGGCACGTTCTTGCGCACGACGAAGACGAAGATCGACAGCAGTGCGCCGACGGCGAAGGCGAGTCGCCAGCCGATCATCTGCGGCAGGATGTCGGTGTTGAGAAAGAACAGTGTCGTCGCGGCACCGCCGGCAGCACCGAGCCAGTAGGACCCGTTGATGATGAGGTCGATGCGACCGCGCACCCGGGCGGGAATGAGTTCATCGATGGCAGAGTTCACGGCCGCGTATTCGCCGCCGATTCCGGCACCAGTGAGGAAGCGGACGAGGAAGAAGTACCACGGTGAGAAGGAGAACGCCGTGGCCACAGTGGCGACGAGATAGAGGACAAGGGTAATCAGGAAGAGTTTGCGGCGACCGAACCTGTCGGTGAGCTGACCGAAGACAATGGCACCGACGCACGCCCCCAGCACGTAGATGGCCCCCGCGGTGCCGATCTGTCCGGCGGTCATCGAGATGCCGCTGCCTTCCTCTGTCATTCGGGCGGCGACATTGCCGACCATTGTGACTTCGAGTCCATCGAGGATCCACACGCTGCCGAGGCCGACGACAACCATCCAGTGAAATCGAGCCCACGGGAGTCGGTCTATCCGAGCCGGCACATCGGTTGTGATGGTTCCGAGTTCAACATCCTTGCTCATCACACACCTCGCTGTATCAGTTCGCACCGGCTACCTGTCTGCGCCATCTATCGGGAAGCTTAAGCAGACTCCACACAACAGACAAGACCTGGTGTGACTGTCTGAGGGAGAGTATCCTCCGCTGTCCGGAACAGTCGCATCAATGGCCGGATCAGGCTGCTCTGTTCGCTGCGCGAATGAGCACAACCGCGAGCAGCGCGCAGAGCAGGTAGACCAGTCCGACAACGGCCCAGCCCAGCGAGAAGCCACCGGGTGAGCTGACCAACAGCCCCATGGCAACAGGGCCGAGCGCGAACCCGGTGAACATGCCGGCGGTGACCATTCCACTTGCCGACGCCATCGCGGTCGCGGGAATCGACCGCATGAGAGCGCTCATGAGAACGACAGAGACGCCGAGTGCCGAGGTGCCGTGCAGTGCCGCCGCGATCCACAGCAGCCACGGCCAGCCGGTCGCACCAGCGGCGAAGAACAAGGCGGCACCGGTGACGGCGATGAGCGCAAGAAGCAGCAGCACGCGAGGCCCGGAAGCACCGCGGGCCATCTGCCTGGCCCAACCGACTCGGGCGGCCACACCGATCGCACCGGCCACCGCGGCCGTGACACCGCCGAGCACGAGCGGAAAGTCCAACTCGCGCACAGAGAACAGCGGCATATAGACATTGGTTGCCTGGACCCCGATGCCGTTGAGCAGGCCGAAGGCCGCCAGTGCCCACATCATGCCCGGGTACCGCGGCGAGGTGGCTGGTGCCGGCGTCACCGGTGCGGCAGGATCAGCGTTGGCGTCGGCAGCCTCGGCGAGATCGGGTTCGCCGGGATCAGGTTCGGCAACCGGTGCCGATGTCTCGGCCAGCAGCGGTGCGGCACGCAGCGCACGCCAGGTCATCACCATAAGGACGAGCGGGATGAGTGCGATGACCAGGGCCGCGCCCCGCCACCCTGCGGCCGCGGCCAGCAGCGGAAAGACCACACTGGCCACCAGCTGGCTGACCTGCACCCCCGACTGCTTGATCCCCACCCAGCCGATCCGCTTCTGCACCGGAACGCGTTCGAGGAGGATCCGGTTGGTGACCCCGTTGGGGAAGGACTGAGCAATGCCCGACAGGGCTGCAGCGACGAGCAGCATTCCGAATCCCGCCGGGACCGCCACCAGCGCCAATGCCGCGGCGGCGAGTGCGAACACAATGGTCATGAGGGACATGTCCGAATGCCTGTCGGCGACACGTGCCAGTGTGGCGTTGCCGATGGCTGCGCAGGTGAAGCAGGCGGTGGCCAGGAGACCGAATTGAGCCTCCGAGATGCCCAGGTCGACGATGATCGAGTCGCTGACAGCACTGAGCCCGTAGAGCAGAAGCGGTCCGGCACCGACAGCGCCCAACAGAATCGTCAGCATTCCCCTGGTCGGCCCCTGTTGTTCTCGACTATCCACTCATCACTCTCCTCATGCTCCCTTCCAGCATGATATGCATCTGAGTGGCCGAAGTGGTTTGAGTCCGAGCGGTGACCACTTCACCGAGGTGAGTCAGGGTATGGCGCATCCGGTGGCCAGCACCGTGGCGTAGGAGTAGAAGACTGAGTAGAAGACGGTGACGAATGCCGCGAGCACGCTGACCAGAGCCACCACCGGCAGTACCCCGGATGTCATAGTGGCCGGTGAGACCAGCTGTCGAATGCGGTCGGGTCCGGCGATATTGAGAGCATGGAGGCCGCCGAGGTGGTCGCTTTGGCTCGTGGGCTGCCCGATCTTGAGGAGAGCGCTGGCCAGAGCCGGTGTGCCGGCAACCTGCCGAGCTCGGTTGTCGGCAATGATCTCGAGGTAGAGGGGAATGGAAGCAGCCACCTCGGCGAACAATGGAATAAACGACAGCGGTCGCACGAAGGTGTCGGCGATTGCCATCACCCGATGATGCCCGCCCTCGACGTGGGCTCTTTCGTGCTCGAGCACGGCGGTGAGCTCATTCTTCTCCAAGGTCGCACACAAAGCTTCGGAGACGATCACACCGCCGTATTTCTGTGGCAGTGAGAACGCGAACGGGGCCCGACCATCGAGGACGTTCAGTGAATGCCCGTTGATATCGGCGACCGCCGAGTCCCGGCGCAGTCGCTGAGCTGCAGCCGAATTCGCCTGCCTGCGACGAGTCCGCTGATACAGCGCCCAGACGGCGGAGACCACCGAGAGCACAAGCGGGAAGATGAGGAAGAGGACGACCGGGACCAATGTGTCGACCTGCGCCAGCCCGGGGAAGGGACTGGCTGCGATGAGGCACCGCTGGCACACATCGGCAAGGGGAACGGGCAGAACGTCCGGACCCTTGAACAGCGAGGCCGCCATGAGGCTCAGCGCTGCCACGACGGCCCACCACATGAGGGACACCAACAGGAGCCCATACACGGCCAACCGCGGTACCCGCATGAGAACCGGCGCGGCCGTTCTCACGAGAAAAGGACCGATGAAGGAGATGAGGGCGAACAGAGCGACTGCGCCGGCGCCGATGAGCAGCAGACTCATCCGCGTTCATCCTTGGAGTTGAGATAGCCACGGAGAAGCTCGACGTCCTCGGCTCCGATGCCTTCGACGAAGTGCAGGATCGATGCCGCCCGGTCTCCCCCGTTGAGCAGCGCCTTCTGCATGAGCGTCGCCGCATGCTCCTCGCGGCTGATGATCGGACGGTGCAGCACCGATCGGCCCTGTCGCTCACGCCGCACGAGGCCCTTCCGCTCAAGGTTCGTCAGCACGGTCGCGATCGTTGTGTAGGCGGGAACATTGTCCAAGTCCTCAATGATCTGCCTGACCGTCAACGACCCCTCGTTCCACAGCAGGTCCATGACCTGCTGCTCGAGAGCACCGAGGCGAATCGGTGATGACTTCTCAGTCGAATCCGACGCTGATGTCATGACAGACGGCTCCTTTCACGATTGGGCACCGGGCAGGAGAACTGCCCCTTGAGGCGGACGACCACCGCGACCAGCAGCAGGATGACCGACAGCACCGCCAGCACAGGCTGCAACGGCGCAAAGTATGTGAGAGCCCCAGTGTAGCCGAGCACCAGAAGTGCGATCTTGTTGCAGACAGGGCACCCGACGGCGAACCACCCGAGCATGCCGCCCACGGTGCCGAATGTGCCGCCGCGACGTTCAGCCCTCTCATCGACTACGTCCTCATCGACCAAGTCATCGTCGACCGCATCGGCACCGTCTTTGTTCCCACGGGAACCGGTCCTGCGAGGGCCGGGCTCGCGGACATAGGTGGCAATGAGCAGGCCCAAGAGGACCGACATGAGAATCCAGACCGGGTAGTCCCACCACTCGGGAGGGATGTCTCTGGAGAAGAAGGAGTTGGGAATCAGCACCGTGGACAATCCGATGACGAACACGGAAGCACCGGCCGCCGCGATGGTGACGACGATGCGGCGGGTGCCCCATATCCGAAGCGACTGGGCCGCCTCAGAGAGGTAGGAGAACAGCATGAGGGTCCCTTCGTTGCGCAGCTTCGGACAAAACGTTTACTATGGAAGTTAGTATACTATGCCAGATAGTAAAGTTCCATGGCACGCTGCCTCGAATGCGTGCCGACCCGACTCCCAACCCGACATTTTCAAGGAGGCTCCCGTGTTCCGTTCCGATCGCGGCCCCATGGTCTGGCTCGTGCCCTTAGCCGTCATCGTTCTCGCTACGGTACTCATCGGCGTGGTCATCGCCAACCAAGGCCCCTCTGACGACAGTGCGAACGCACACTCGCAGAGCGAAGCGGGCTCCGGCAGCGATTCAGGCTCCGAGGGCGAAGAGGTCGACCTGTCGTTCGTCGAGCATCGGGTCGAAGACGACAGCCGTGCCGTCGGCGACGTCGATGCGCCGGTGACTCTCGTCATGTTCTCCGACTACCAGTGCCCCTACTGCGCCACCTGGAACGAGGAGACATTGCCAACCATGATGGAATACGTCGACAAGGGTGATCTGCGCATTGAGATGCGTGACCTCGCCGTCTTCGGTGAGGAGTCCGAAAGGGCGGCCCGCGCAGCCTATGCCGCCGGCCTCCAGGACAAATACTGGGAGTTCCACAATGCCATGTTCGAAGGCGGCGAGCATCCTCCGAAATCCGAGCTCGACGACGACTCACTGGTGTCCACGGCCAAGGAACTCGGCCTCGACCCCACCAAGTTCAAGGGAGACATGAATTCGGTCGACGCTCACGACGAGTTCGAGGCCAACGCCCAAGAGAGCTCTTCCCTGGGCGTGGCCAGCACCCCGACGTTCGTCATCGGCGGCAAACCCCTCGTGGGTGCCCAACCGACCAAGGAATTCGTCGGTGCCGTCGACGATGCCCTCGCCGAGGCGGAAGGGTAAGGCGGCGTGCGACCACGGCCCATCGCCTCAGCGTTTCTGCCACTCGCGCTCGCCGTCGCCCTGCCGCTCAGCGCTTGCTCTGCGTTCGGTTCGGAGTCCCAGTCATCCGAACCGAGCT
This sequence comes from Brevibacterium antiquum, assembly GCF_016107655.1. GTDB lineage: Bacteria > Actinomycetota > Actinomycetes > Actinomycetales > Brevibacteriaceae > Brevibacterium > Brevibacterium antiquum. Next base: position 163,600 of record NZ_JABASX010000004.1, on the reverse strand, counting down.
CGGCTGGATCACAAGCTCCGAGTTTCGGTGCCGGTGAAGCTTCGAGCTCCAATCATGGTGAGGCAGACAGCGATTCCGCTGCGCCTCGCACCGTCGACCCGGGTTGGGATGCCTCGGCCCAGGAAGCGGACGGGACGTTCCTGTCGATGCACGAGAACGATGACAGCCTCGAATATCGCGCTGTCGATTCGACCGGGGAGGTCCTGTGGACTGCGCAGCGTCCACGAGCCTGTTCCGCTTATCTCGTCACCACAACCGATGATGGGCCCATTGCAGTCCTCATGGACCAAGACCTCTCGACCGGCAACTCACTCACACCTACCGCTAGCGGCTATGACCTCAAGACCGGTCAGAAACAGTGGGGACCGGTGGAGACGCCCGGCGCAATGCTGGGCAACGGCCTCATCTTCGCAGGCGCACCGAAGGACTACATCGGACCCAGCGGTCCCCGCACCGCACTCGACCCGGCCACCGGAGACGTGGTCGCCGCCGAAGGAGAGGACGCAGGTGAAGGTGGTGACGCCTCGCCACGTGTGGTGGCACTGTTCGGTGAACATCTCGTTCGCAGCCAGGGAAGTGACATCGTCGGTGAGGATCTCGATGGACAAAAGCTATGGAACCGAGCCGCCGAGGACTTCAGCATGTCAACGTCCGAGGCCAGAGAGGTGCCCTGGGAACCGATCGGCACCACTCATGCACTGCTGGGCGACGCCGACAGCGACATGCGGACCCTGATCGACATGCGCTCGGGTGCCACCGTCGATTCCGAGATCTCTGGGGCCTGGTTCGATTCATCGAGCGACACCCTGGTCACGGTCGGGTCCGAACTGCACGGCTTCGACGCCGATGGGACCAAACGCTGGAGCACACCGCTGCCTGCCCACGCCGAGGTTTCCGCAGTGGGCGCAGGTCTCATCACCTTCGACTCAGAGAGTGGGAGCGAGCCGGAGAACGAGAGCGACTCGGACCAGGAGGAGCAGTCAGTCACAGCCAGATCCGCTCGCGACGGCAGTCCCATCAAGAAGGACACTCCACTGCTCAAGGCGACCAAGCAGCTCGGAGCCCCACACCACATCTCCGAATCCGGTGCCGCGCTCATCGGTGATCCACAGACACCGCTGTTGATCACGAGTCAGGAATGAACGTGGCAGCACTGGCCCGCCACGACATGCACTTTATTCAGCTTCATAGTAATTCAGGAGTGGTGATATGCCGAAACACGAAGCGCTCAGGCCCCAATACCGTTGGTGGATACCCCTCGTGGTCATCGCCTCGGCCCTGGCTCTCGTGCTCATGATCCTCTTCATGGATCGAGAGCAGGGCGACGACTCTGACCAGACCACCGCCGCCGGACAGAAGGAGTCGGATGTCGTCGTCACCGAGGTCGAGGATCCCCAGCAGAAGGATGTCAGCGATTTCGACAGCGACGATGACGACCCTCTGGCCGACGGTCCGGTGGATGCTCCGGTTACTCTCGTCGTCTTCTCCGACTATCAGTGCCCGTACTGTGCGGCCTGGTCTCAGGACACTCTGCCGAAGATGCTCGACTACGTCGACTCCGATGATCTGCGCATCGAATGGCGCGAGGTCAACGTCTTCGGCTCCGCGTCCGAACAGGCCGCCAAGGCGGCATACGCGGCCGCTCTGCAGGATAAGCACTGGGAGTTCCACGAGAAGCTGTTCGCCGGAGGCAAACCACGTCCGCCGGAGGAGCTCTCTCCCGAAGCGCTGACATCCGTGGCCGCCGATATCGGCCTCGACATGAACCAGTTCGAGAAAGACATGAACTCCTCTGAAACAGCCGCGGCTGTCGACAAGAACGCCAATATGGGCACCGAACTCGGCGCCTTCTCGACTCCGACGTTCATCCTCGGCGATCAACCCTACGTCGGAGCCCAGCCCACCAGCGTCTTCGTCGACGCCATAGAACAGAAATTGGAAGGAGCGAACTGATGGACATCGGATTACTCAGCGCTTTCATCGGCGGAGTCCTCGCACTGCTCAGCCCGTGCGCGGCACTGCTGCTGCCGGCCTTCTTCGGCTCCACGGTAGGGGCCGGGTCACGACTGCTGCTCCACGGTGTCATCTTCTACGTTGGAATGCTGCTCGTCCTCATCCCCCTGGGGATGGGAGCAGGGACCCTGGGAGCAATCTTCACGGCCTATCGCGGAACGATCGTCCTCGTCGCCTCGGTGATCCTCGTCATCCTCGGCATCGTCCAGTTCTTCGGATTCGGGTTCGACCCCGCTCGGGCGCTGCCGGGTGCCGACGCCATGAGGTCGAAGTCCGCAACGGCGACAGGAGCAACGAAGACCTTCCTCCTCGGTGCCACGAGCGGGATTGCCGGAATCTGCTCCGGACCCATCCTCGGCGCGGTCCTGACTCTGGCGGCTACGAGAGGCAGCGTATTCCTCGGCGGTGTGATGCTGGCGATCTATGGAGCCGGCATGGTCGTGCCGCTGTTCATCATCGCAGCCCTGTGGTCGCGGATGGGGCCGCGAGCCAGGTCGGTCATGCGCGGTGGCTCGGTCAACTTCTTCGGCCGCCGGCTACCCGTCATCTCGATGATCACCGGAGCCCTGATGATCCTCATCGGCATCGTGTTCTGGATGACGAATGGTCTGGTCTCGGCACCGTCGCTGGTTTCAACCTCAACCCTTGCCCATATTCAGGAATGGGCGAGCTCCTGGACGTCGACCACGGTCGACATCCTCGTCGTCTGCCTGTTGGCAGTCGTCGCCATCGCCCTGTGGTTCCGTCATGAACGCCGTCGCAACAGGGACAGGACGGGCAGGGACGAGCGTCAGGAGCAGACAGAGACTGCGACCGGATCGGAGACAGAGACCGGGTCGGAGACCGCGAAGGCGCCGAACCGGGGCAGAGACGAGCTGAGGCCCTGATGGCCAGGCGAGGATTGGTCAGCCTGACCATCGGGCTGACCACCATACTGGCCCTCCTTGGCTGCACCTCGGCCGAAGAACCGCCCGAGCTCGAACGCGAACCGAAGCAGGTCGGCACGGAACTCGAGGCAGTCGATGCCTCCGACCTGCAGCTGCCTCTGATCGTCGAACCGCTCGAGCTCGTGGAGCCGGACTGGGATCTCGACGTCAAGCGCCTCGGCGATGTGTTCCTGTCCGCAGGCAGCAGCGAGGATCGGCTGGACTTCAGCGCCGTCGACAGCAACGGCACCACCCTGTGGCAGGCCCAGCGGCCCACGGGCTGCACCGGTTTCAGTGTCACCGCGGACAGCGAGGGGACTCCGTTGGCGGTGCTCACCGATTCGTCGTCCGATGAAACCTGCGACACCGGGGTGACGGCGAGCGCCTACGACCTGGAAACGGGCGAACAGAAGTGGGGGCCAACCGAGGTCCCCGGTCCGATACAGGGCCCTGGCGCCGTCTTCTCCTCCGACGATGGCTCGGAAACCGTGGCCCTCGAGCCTGACACTGGTGAAGTCGCAGGCGAAGCATCGTCGGGAGCACGTGTCCTCGGCGAGTATCAGGGGACGATCCTCAGCGTCGACGAGGACACGCTCTCCGCCACAACCGGCGAAGCGACCGTCTGGGAGATCCCGCTGTCGGAACATGACTGGAACGCCGACGGACTCACAGCATTCCCCGACCAGGTCGACGGTTTCATCCACCTTGATGCGGAGGACGGATCCGGACCAGTCATCGATGCAGAATCGGGAGACGTCCTTGATGATTCCGCCAGCGAGATCGCCCACGATGCGAATTCGGAGAAGATCATCACACGGGATGCGAAGGGCCTGACGGTCATCGACGCGACAGGGGCGAACGAGCTGCCGGTGTCTCTGCCGAAGTCTATGGTCTTGGAAGCCGCAGTCGGCGGACTCATCTACTTGCGCGAGGGCGAGTCCTTGCGGGTCCACAATGCAGCAACAGGCATCATCGCCCGAGGATACCCGGCCAAGGGATCGGGCATCGTCGCAGTCCCTGACGTCTTCACGCCGAAGGGCCACGGGACTCTGCGGGCCGGTGACCGAACCCTGCTGGCCACGGACAGGGTGGTCGAGGAGTCCGCGGAGGGTTAACGCCGAAGCTCAGCCTCCACCTCGGCGGCGTTGGGTGGAGATGAGCAATTCGTCGAATCCCCCGCTCTCAGGGATATCGGCCAAGCGGATGCGCAGCACCGGTTCGCCGGCCTTCATCGCCACGAGACGACGCGTTCCGTTCGGGTGTCGGTGGGTGCCCAGCTTCCGATAGCCGGAGATGTTAAGCCCTGTTCGCAGGCCGAGGAATTCCGAGGGCCACCCAGTGGCCTCGGAGGCGCGAATCGCGGTGAGGGGAACAGAAGGGAAACGGCGTCGTGCCATCATTCGCTCCCACCCGGGAAAGATGATCGTCAGCCGATTATTGTTGACGGTGACTTCAGTGATGGCCGATTCGCAGCTCCCTCTCGGGATGGATTCTGGCCCAGCCGGCCACAGACAGGATGGTCAAGGAGTCAACAGTGGTCAGCGTTGCCGCAAAAGACGAAGGATTCGGGCAGACTGGTGCCATGGCATCATCTGGGCACATCGATTCGACCGGCGGCAACACCGGAGGCAGCAACAACTCTGGCCACCGGACGCTGTGGGCCAAAGTCAAAGCGGACCTTGAACAAAGGATCAAGCGGGGAGAGTTCGACAACACCTTCCCGGGCGAACTCGAACTCACAAAGCATTATGACGTGAGCCGCTCGACGATCCGTGCAGCGCTGACGCCCCTGCGCCAAGAAGGACTTGTCACGGCTCAGCCTGGGCGCCCCTCCGAGGTCGTCCATGTTGCCAGGGAACGTCGGTTCGGTCCGGTCTACAGCCTCTTCGCCGCGGTCCAGAAATCAGGGATGACACAACGCAGCACCATCGACGTGGCTGAATTGCGCAAGGATCCCGAGGTCGCGAAACGCCTCGGCGTCGGACCGGATGCAGATCTGGTCTACCTCGCGAGGATGAGGTATGCCGACGATGAGCCCCTGGCCATTGATCGCGTGTGGCTGACCCACGAAGCGCGCGGAGTGCTCGAACAGAACCTGACCCACACCGCTCTCTACGATGCCCTGCAGCGGTGCTGCAATCTCACCCTGACTGCAGGAGAGGAGACCGTGCATTCGATCAACCTCACCGCTGAGCAGGCAAGTCGCCTCCACTCCGAGCCCGGCTCGGCGGCCTTCTTCATCGAGCGCCTGGGCAAAATCGACGACCGGGCACTGGAATGGCGAGAAACTCTCATCCGCGGCGATCGCTTCACCGTCACAACCACCTACCCCTGAGTCCTGCTGCTCTCCTTCCTCTTCTTGCGACACACCTGACGCTGCAAGTCCTGCCCATCAATGCTCCCTAGGGCTTCCCCTCAGCGATAAATGTACGTACATTAGATATGTACGAACATTTGAACGGACCATTTGCAGAAATTGCCTCTGTGCCGTCGGCCAACCGCGGCGGACGCCAATTGGCCAAGGAGGGATCGACAGTGAGCATGCATCATAGGATCGTCGTCATCGGCGGAGGAAATGCGGGCCTCAGCGTGGCCGCACGTCTGCGCAACGCCGGCCAGGGCGATATCGCCATCATCGAACCACGCACCGAGCACTACTATCAGCCGCTGTGGACACTCGTCGGCGGAGGCAGAGCCCCGCGCAGGGAGAGCGTCCGCCCCCAAACACAGGTCATGCCGCAGGGAGTTGCCTGGGTCAAGGACTCAGTGTCTGAGATCGAGCCGGATGAACGCACCGTGAAACTCGCCTCCGGTGGCGAAGTCGGCTATGACTACCTTGTCGTCTCCCCCGGCCTGCAGCTCGACTGGGACCGCGTGCCCGGCATGACCGAAGCTATCGCAGGGCCACAGGCATCGAGCAACTACGACTTCGAGCTGGCACCGAAGACGTGGAAGCTCATCAAGGGCATGAAACGGGGAACCGCCGTGTTCACGATGCCTTCCGGGCCGATCAAGTGCGCCGGAGCTCCACAGAAGATCGCCTATCTGGCAGCCGATTACTGGAGGCAGCAGGGGGTACTGGACGACATCCGAGTGGTTCTTGTCCTTCCCACTCCCGGCATGTTCGGAGTCGAAGTCTTCGCCAAGGAGCTCGACAAGGTAGTGGAACGCTACGGTATCGAGGTCCGTTTCAACAGCGAGGTCACCGATATCGATCCGACAGCTCAGTCCGTGACCATCACAGATACTTCGGCACAGAACAGCGAACAGCTCGACTACGACATGCTCCACGTAGTCCCACCGCAGTCCGCGCCGGATTGGATCAAACAGAGCCCAGTGGCTAAGCCCGGCGACCCGAACGGCTACGTCGACATCGATGCCAACACTCTGCAGCATGTGCGCTGGCCCGAGATCTTCTCCCTCGGCGACGCGGGCTCGTCACCGAATTCCAAAACCGGTGCCGCCATCCGGAAACAGGCTCCGGTGGTGGTGGAGAATCTGTTGGCGACAATGGAGCACCGCCCCATGAACGGCCGCTACGAGGGCTATGCCTCCTGCCCGCTGACAACATCGCGAACCACCATGCTCTTGGCCGAGTTCGACTACAGCATGCAGCCGGCTCCGAGCATCCCGGTCATCGACACCACGCACGAACGTCGCGACATGTGGTATCTCAAGCGCTATGGCCTGCCGGCCATGTACTGGAACCTCATCCTCAAGGGGCGTGCCTGACCTCTTGGCTCAGCACTGCGGCACACGCAGCAGTGCCCCATCCATTCGCGAACAATTGCACATCACGAACATCGGAGAACCATCATGCTTCTCGAACGCATCTACGACGAAGACCTCTCGCAGGCCAGTTATTTCATCGGCTGCCAGCAGACGAATGAAGCCATCGTCATCGACCCTCGGCGGGACGTCTCCGTCTATCTGGACCTGGCCCGGTCCAAGGGCATGCGCATCTTGCATGTCACAGAGACCCACATCCATGCCGACTACCTCTCCGGAACACGCGAACTCGCCGAGGCCACCGACGCGACCATCTGGGTCTCGGGCGAAGGCGGACAGGACTGGCAATACGGCTTCGCAGGTCAGCGTCTCCACGACGGCGGCACCATCACCGTCGGCAACCTCACCCTCACCGCAGATCACACGCCCGGGCACACTCCTGAGCACCTCTCCTTTCGGCTGACCGATGGGGCCGCGGCCGACAAGCCCGGCTACTTCTTCACCGGCGACTTCGTCTTCGTCGGTGACCTGGGCCGCCCCGATCTGCTCGACGAGGCCGCAGGCGGCGTCGACACTCGGTTCGAAGGCGCCAAACAGCTCTTCCACAGTCTGCGCGAGAAGCTGCTGACGCTGCCCGATTACGTTCAGATCTTCCCTGCCCACGGCTCAGGCAGCGCCTGCGGCAAGGCTCTCGGCGCAGTGCCTACGACCACGGTCGGATACGAGCGCAACTTCTCCTGGTGGGGTCGCCACCTCGCAGCCGACGACGAGCAGGGCTTCATCGACGAACTCCTCGAGGGACAGCCCGATGCTCCCGCCTACTTCTCACGGATGAAGCGACAGAATCGTGACGGACCACAGATCCTCGGTCACCGGGACCTCCTTCCGGAGCTTGACGCCGAGGTGGTGAAGAAGGGCGTGGAGGAAGCCACAATCACCTTCGTCGATACTCGCAGCCAGCACGAGGTCCATCGGGGCACCGCCCCCGGCTCGATCAACGTCCCGGTCAGTGGCAAACCTGCCGCTCATGCTGGCTGGGCATATGATCCTGAGGCCGATTCCCGACCACTCGTCTTACTCGCGCGGGATCAGGACCTTGCGCAGCTGATGTGGGATCACTTGATTCGAGTCGGCATCGACGACGTCACAGGGTTTGTGAGCAGCCTCGAGGAGCTGCCTGTGATGATACCCGAAATGGTCTCACCGTCCGATCTCAGCACCACCGATTACGATCTGCTCCTCGATGTCCGCAACGCCTCGGAATACGCGGCGGGGTCGATCCCTGGTGCCAAGCAGCTCAGTGCGGGTCGTGTCCTTTGGCACCAGGACGAGCTGCCGGAGAACGCGACGATCGTGACATTCTGTCAGAGCGGAGTACGCAACTCCGTGGCCTCCAGCGCCCTGCGCAGAGCCGGTCATCGTGTCGTTGAGCTCGAGGGCAGTTACCTCGGTTGGCAGGCCGCCCAGAAGTAGGACCGACTGCATTCGCATCCGGTATGGACTTCTCCCTCGCCCTCACCTTCTCCCTCGCCCTGGTCATCGGCCTCACCCTCGGGCTGCTTGGCGGCGGCGGTGCAATTCTCGCAGTCCCGATGCTCACATACATCACGGGCCTGGATCCCGTCCAGGCAATTCCGACTTCACTGTTCATCGTCGGTGTCACATCACTGGTCAGCCTGACCCTGCATGCACTGAAGAAACGGGTGGTGTGGCGAACCGGGTTCATCTTCGGGATAGCGGCGATGGTGGGGGCATTCCTCGGCGGCCGAGTCGGAGCCTACGTTCCGGCTACGGTGCTGATGTTCTCCTTCGCTGCGGTGATGACGGCCGCTGCCATCGCGATGATCCGCGGACGCCGCCAGGCCGGTGACCAGGACGAGAGGCCACAAGAGCTGCCGATCGGCAAGGCCCTTGCCATCGGCGCAATGGTCGGACTTGTCTCCGGCTTCGTCGGTGCCGGCGGAGGCTTCCTCATCGTTCCGGCGCTGGTGCTCTTATCGCGGCTTCCGATGCCACGCGCCGTGGCGACGTCCCTGCTCATCATCACGATGCAGTCGGCGTCCGGGCTGGCCGGATACACCGTCTCGACCTCACTGGATTGGTCGCTGGCTACAGCGATCGCAGGCTTGGCTGTCGCCGGATCCTTCATTGGATTCTGGCTCAGCAACAGACTGCCCAGTCACGGCCTGCGCAAGGGATTCGGATTCTTCGTGCTGGCCATTGCGGCAGTTGTCTTCATCAAGGAGACGCTACAGCTCATCGGGTGAGAACTGGGCTGCGCTCATGTCAGTCCATGCAGAGCCTCAACTGCCGCAGTGACATCGTCTTCGTCGTTGTAGATGTGGAAGCCGAAGCGTGCCCGTCCGTCAGTCATGGAGAATCGGATCCCCGCCTCCTCCAGTCGCGACGGTGCCGCATCGGCGACCTCGATCGACACGATCGCAGAGTTCGAGGCTTCCAGGCCCACCCCCTCACGGAAGGCATTGGCCAAGGCCACATCGTGCTCATGGATCTGGTCGACGCCGACCTCGAGCAGAAGTCGAGGAAGGTGCCGTCGACGCCCCATTCCGCTTGCGCTTCGGCAAGCGAGAGTGCGGACGTGTGCGGGCTGCGATCATCATTGATTCCCATTCCACCGAAAATGGCACCGTGGGAGGACTCGGGGGCAGTACGCCTAGGCGATGCGCTCCGGGTAGGAATACGCGTTGAAGCGGCCCCTGCGGTTGAAGCCGATGACGGACACACCCACACTCTTGCCGTGATCGACGGCCAGGGCCGATGGTGCGCTCACGGCCGACATCATCGGGATGCCTGCCATTGCGGACTTCTGGACGAGCTCGAATGAGGCGCGCGCTGAGACTTGGAGGACCGTGCGGCTCAGCGGCAGACCGGGTCCGTGGTGTGACATCGCCCAGCCGATGACCTTATCGACGGCGTTGTGACGGCCCACATCCTCACGTCCGATGAGGAGTTCCGGCTCATCGTTCGGATCATCGCCGACGGCGAAGAGTGCGGCGGCGTGGACTCCCCCGGTCTTGTCGAAGACGTCCTGCTGTGTGCGCAGCCGGTCGGGCAGTTCACCGATGCGTGCGGCCGAGAGCAGAGGCGGAAACCGGTACTCTTCACCGTCATCCTCATCGTGGTGGAAAGAGGCCGGGATCAGGGGGTAAGGGGAGGTCTTCGTCACCGCGTCAATGGCCGCGGTTCCACAGATCCCACACGAGGAAGAGGTGTAGACGGATCGGGCGGGGGCCGCCTCGGCGCTCCAGATTCCGGGTCGCAGCCGCACAGCCGCGACGTTATGGTTTCGGGTCCCGTCGGGGGCGAGCCCGGTGGAGAAGTCGATCTCTTCGATGTCGGCCATGGTCGTGATGACCGCCTCGGAGAGGAGATAGCCGGCCACAAGCTCGACATCGTTGCCGGGTGTGCGCATGGTGACGGAGAACTGCTCCCCGTTGAGGCGGACCTCCAGCGGCTCTTCCCCAGCCAGGGAGTCGGGGCCGGCGGAGATCTCTCCGGTGGCGTCGAATTTGTGGACTCGGGCTCGCACTGCCCTGCGCTGCACCATGGCGATCAGACCCGTGGTCCGTGGTCGGTGGTGTCCTCGATCGAGGTCTGGATGTGTTCGAGGAGGTCGTCGATGACGGTGATGCCGTCCTTGACCCCGCCCTTCGAGCCGGGGAAGTTGATGACGAAGCTGCGGCCGCGAACGCCGGCGACTCCGCGGCTCATCACCGCCGAGGTGGTCGATTCCAAGCCCTTGCGCCACATCGCGTACACGAGCCCCGGTGACTGCCGCTCGAGGAGTTCGGCGGTGAATTCCGGGGTCCGGTCATCCGGTGCCAGTCCCGTGCCGCCGCTGGTGACGATGATGCGCGGGCGCCGGTCTTCGTCGGTGTCGATGAGGAGCGTGCGCAGTGCCTGGCCGACCGGTTCGCCGTCACGGACGACGATGGCATCGGGTGTCTCGTAGCCGCGGGTGCGCAGCCAGTCGACGAGGATCGGGCCGGTGGTGTCGGCCGCTTCGCCCCTGGCCGCCGAGGTGGAGGCGATGATGACGGCGGCAGTCCGTCCCGCGCCGAGGCGGTCGTCAGTTACACTGCCCGTCGAATTCTCAGTGGTCACAGCCATTCCCCCCATCCCATTGCTCTCGCGTTCTGGCCCCATTGTTCCACGACCGTCGTCGATGCCAAGTTCCAGTTCGGCCTGTTTGTGCTCAGTTGCTTTCGGAGCGGTGGCGGATCCCGAATACTCCAGAGAGGAAGAAGCTCGCGAAGTTCGCCAACGCTTTCGCCCGCCGAGGGACTGTGAATCCCGTACCCCGAAGGGAGAGGCCGTTGCCGAGCACATTGTGCGGGTGCAGCATCAGCCTGGTCCTGATGGAGACGTTCGGATCGTTCTCGCGGTGCATGGTCAGCCCAGCGTTCGTCAGACTTCTGTACCTGGCGATGGGCCCGTTGCCCTGTTGCGTCTTGAGACCATTGCCAATCCAGTTCTGCCCGTCCAGATCCGTGAACCGGAGGTCGTATCGCATGAGATGCTCGCCGTGACGTGGAAACATGTGCAGCTCGCCCGTCACGCTGTGGGTACCCGGAAGCTCAGCGAGAGTGATCGTGCCGTTGACCGAGAGTCGGTGCTCAGGATCGGCACGGAACCGGTCAAGGCTGGAGATCTCGAGCCGCACCTGCAGCTCGCCGGCCCGCGCAGCGTCTGGCACGCGTTCGTGCATGTGCTCGTCGAAGACGATCCCATCCCCAGCGGTATCGCGTCGACGGCGGGCGATCCATTCGTAGGCATCGTCTTCAGGTGCCGGCACAGGGCGGACATGTTCCCATTCCGGGGCTCGCCACGAGTTGTTTCCGGTGATCGTCCGGATGAGTCCTTCCATCGCGTGCTCCGCACCGGCAAGGATGGTCGCCGAGGGATTTGCGCCTGTGGACGCCGGGAGTACGGCTCCGTCCATCACATAGAGGCCGGGGTACCCGTGCACCTGCAGGTCACGTCCCACGACGCCTGTGTCGCGATCATTGCCTGACGGGACTCCGCCCAGCGGGTGCACCGTGACCGGCTTCTTGAAGATTGACCAGGGGATCACCGATCGGACCCGCGCCCCGGTGATCCGGGTAATGAGGGGACCGACTCGTTCTTCGGCGCGATAAAGACGCGACTGCCACCGGTTCGCCCACAGAAGTTGCGCGCGTCCGTGATCATCGAGTCGCAGCCGGCCCGTTCCCGCATCATGTCCCATGGACAGCAACGCCATCGTTCGGGTGGGGTCCCTTCGGCGCAAGCGGTTCCACCATCCACGCAGCCTCCGCAGAGGCAGCAGTCGATCGAGCATGGCGGAGACGACGACAGGCACGGCACCGTCCTGCACCTGGAACCATACTGGTTCAGACTGCTCCCAGACGTCGAGGACGGTCGTCGTGGTGATCGTCGGACCTGTCGTGAGGTCACCGTCAGATCGGCGAATATTCGTGAGAGCGAGCTGATCCCCATTGCCAGAGAACCCGTGCCCCAGAGTGGGAGATAGGTCAGGCAGTGTCTGGTCGACGTCGCGGGAACGCAACAGGAGTTCGGTCGTGGCGACGGAGCCCGCCGCGAGAATCAACCTCGTCGACGTGCGGCGAACCAGATGCTGATCGGCGCCCTCGCCTTCCAGCGACCACACTGACCATCCTGGACCGTCTGATGCGATTCGTGTGACCTCGGCACCGGTGACCGCTGTTGCCCCGTGTCGTTCTGCGACCGCGAGGTAATTGAGGTCGAGGGAGTTCTTCGCTGACCTGTTGCAGCCCAGAATGCATTCCCCGACAAAGGCGCACCCTCGCTGAGCCACACCGTGGACGTTTCGCGACCACACTTCCGAATCACCGAAACGGACCGCGAGGTTGGGCCGAATCATCGCTGGTCGGATCTGCGTGTGCTCGACGAGGTCTTCGACGATGTTCGTACGAGGCGGAAGCACACCGGTCAGCGGATCAGGCTGGATGGGAGTGACTCCGAGCATGGTGCCGGCCAGATCGTAGTAGGGGTCGAGTGCTTGACGGCGCAGGGTGGTCGGCCAACGATCATCCTGGGTCTGCGCGGCGGGCCTCGCGAACACGTTCGCATAGACGAGGGAGCCTCCGCCCCAACCGGCGGCCTGCAGGGAGAGCATCGACTTCAACCAGCGGAGGTCGTACAGCCCGTGCCCCGCCTGCCAGAGCCAGCCTTCGTCAAGCTCTGTGGAGCGAGGGAACTGGCCCGGTCGCCATCGCCTGCCACGTTCGAGGACGGTGACCGACACACCTGCTTGAGCCAATCGGGCAGCCGCCACTGCTCCCCCGAATCCGCTGCCGACGACTGTGACATCAGCATGTTCTTCGGATGCAGTCTCCACGGTCTCGCTGATGTCCGCGTCTTTTCTGCCGCGCATGAAGCTCCTGACGAACCGACTCTGGTTGCTGGATAGTCTCGAGTCTACTGGGCGAACGACTCAGCGATCGCGCTCTTTCTACGGCAGACGGTGTCGTACGGCCTGCGAATAGACCTCGGCGGGGTCTCCAGACAGGTTCGCTTTCGCCGAACGGGTATCGTCGTCAGCCAAGATTTCGAGATCACCGACTTCGAGCCCATCAAGTGCTGCCGCCGCGACCGCGTGCGGCGTGTTCTTTGGGACGTCGAATCCCGACATCATGTCGGTGTCGGTGCTGGCCATGTGCAGTCCGGTGACCTGCGTATTCTGTCCGCTGAGTTCGATCCGCAGGGAGTTCGTCATCGACCACACGGCTGCTTTGGACGCTCCGTAGCTTCCAGAATGCTCCATGCCGAGCCAGGACATCACTGAGGATACGTTGAGGATGCTGCCCCCTCCGTTCCCAGCCAGGATCGGAGCAAATGCCCGCACCATCGCCAGCGTGCCGAAGTAGTTGATCTCCATCTCTCGGCGAATGTCCTCGGGAGCACCGGTGGCGAGCGGAGCCAGCGTGGACAGTCCTGCGTTGTTGATCAGCACGTCGACGTCACCGGCGATGGAGGCGGCATGGTCGACGGCCTCGGTGTCGGTGATGTCGAGTGCCATGGGCACGACACGCGGGCCTCGGATGACCGACGAGTCGTCTCGGGCGGTGGCATAGACCTTGGTTGCACCACGGGCCAGAAGCTCGTCGACGAATGCGCGACCGATGCCGCGGCCGGCGCCGGTCACCAGGGCGGTGGAGCTGTTGAGATGCATGATGAGTTTCCTCTCACGAGCTGGGTTGGCTTTTCCCACTCAGAATAACCTGCTGAAACGGAAATTCCAACCCAGTAGGATGGGGGCATGCAGGATGCAACGAAAACAGCCGCGATCGTGAACGAGTACACAGGGGACGAGGCGTGCTCATTGGCACGTGCAGTGAGTGTCGTCGGCCAACGGTGGAGCTACTTCATCCTCCGTGAGGCGCTGGCCGGAACCACCCGGTTCACCGAGTTCAGGCAACGACTGGGGATTGCCTCTGACGTGCTCACGACCCGATTGGAGACTCTGGTGGGGGCGGGACTGATGCAGACGCAGGAATACCGCGAGTTCGGTCAGCGCACGCGCTGGAGCTATCACCTGACCGAGAGCGGACGTCAGATGATGCTCACAATTGCCGCACTCCAGCAGTGGGGAGACGAGTGGACGCCCTCGCCCGTGCCGACCTCGGTCTCATTCCGCGACCAGCACGGTCGCCAACTCACGGCCGCTTTCGTCGACCCCGAGGGGCGAGTCGTTCCGATCGACGACGTCGAGCCGATACGTACATCGAAGACCTGCTAGGAGACGAGCCGCACCTGCGCCTCAGATGATCACTGGCAAATTGCGGATGAGCTGAGTCACCTCTTCGAAGTTCTGCTCGAGCAGGAACCGGCCACTCTCACAGTTCGCCCAGCGCGTTCGCAATCACGATTTCCGCCGCACTACGCGCATTGTCGACCGCATCAACGCCTCCGTCGATCGCAGCAATAACCTGTGCACCCTCGGCAAGAATGACCAGATAGTCAGTCAACGCTTGAAAAGCGCCGGCCTCGCGTACGAGTTCGGCTACGTACTCTCGGAATGCCGCTTTCTGATTTCGGGACAGCTCTGCCACGTCCGGCGAGACCCCGCTCAATTCACCAAAAGCGTTGACGAAGGCACAACCCCGGAAATCGCCCTCGCTGACCCAGCTGCGCAAGAAATCAAAGATCGCGAGCAACTTGCCTTGGGGCGTGCGGCAGTTCTTGGCGGCATCTTCCAGACCACTTTCCCATTGCGCCCTGCGGTGGTTCAAGACAGCTGCCACGAGGTCAGACTTTGACGGAAACAGTGTATAGATTCGCTTGAGCGATACACCCGCCTCTGCTCGCACCGCATCCATGCCAACCGCCTGGATTCCGCGTGCGTAGAAGAGTGACGCAGCGGCCCTCACCACCAGATTCCGTGCTGTTCCTTCACTGATCATCAAAACACCCTTGCGCCGAGAACGGTCGTTCTCTAGTATATACCCCATGCAGAGAACGACCGTTCTCGGACATGCAATGAAGATTGGGAGCCAAACCATGTCATTCATCACCGTCGGCCAAGAGAACACCACCAACATCGACCTCTACTACGAGGATCAGGGGTCAGGGCAGCCGATCGTGCTGATCCATGGCTATCCACTCGATGGCCACAGTTGGGAACTGCAGACACGTGAACTGCTTGCCGCCGGTTTTCGAGTGATCACGTACGATCGTCGCGGCTTCGGTCAGTCCAGCAAAGTCAGTACCGGCTATGACTACGACACGTTCGCGGCAGACCTCAACACAGTGCTCGAGACACTCGATCTTCGCGACGCCATTCTCGTCGGGTTCTCAATGGGCACTGGGGAGCTGGCACGATATGTCGCACGCTACGGGCATGAACGCGTTGCCAAGCTTGCATTCCTGGCTTCGCTCGAACCTTTCCTCCTACAGACCGAGGACAATCCAACCGGCGTCGATCAGCAGGTCTTCGACGGCATCGCTGAAGCGGCGAAAGCAGATCGCTACGCATGGTTTACGCAGTTCTACAACGACTTCTACAACCTGGATGACAACATTGGATCCCGAATCAGCGAAGAAGTTGTCAGAGCCAACTGGAACACCGCGACGGCTTCGGCTCCGGTTGCGGCGTACTCTGTGGTTTCCAGCTGGCTCGAAGATTTCCGCACCGACGTGAACGCAGTCCGCGCAGCGAATAAGCCTTCGCTGATTCTGCACGGGACAGCCGACAACGTTCTCCCGATTGACGCGACTGGACGACCTTTCCATGCTGCATTCCCCGAAGCCGAATACATCGAGGTCGACGGTGCACCACACGGGCTTCTTTGGACTCACGCCGATGAGGTCAACAGCGCCCTACTGAGGTTCCTTCAGAGTTGACGACTGAGGCACCACGCCGGAAGCCACGTCTGTCCACCTGACGCGTAGCAAGCCGACGGCATTGGCTTGCTACGCGCAAAGACAGGCAGACAGTCGATCAGAGGGTGGGGTTGAGTCTGCTGATAGTCACTGTCTCGGTGAAATCGTTTGAGGAGATCCTGCCGAAGGCGAGTCTCTTCCGGAACCGAACCAGAATCCCAGCGCCTCGCTCAGCCCCGCGGCCGACGACTGCCCGACCCACGCCACGTAGCCGTCCGGGCGGATGAGCACGGCAGTGGGAGCCGACACCTCGCCGATGACCGGCAGATCCCACACACCGTAGTAGCGCGCATCGACACGATCAACACGATCCGCCCATGCTCTGACGTCGATATCACTGGGATCGCCGAGGTTGAGCAGCACTGGGCGAGCGCTGTGGAGAAGCGTGAATGTTCGTCGTGCCCCCGCTGGAGTGTGGAGATCCAGGTCGGGCATGCGACGACCCACCAGTGGGTGCACGTCTGAGCTGGCGTCAACGGTTCCGCCGGCAGCATCGGCTGTACCGGCAACGTCGGTTCGCGCCTCGTAGCGGATGGCGAGGCCGGAGAGGTCGCCGGCAAGTGATTTGCGCGGCTCGTCCATGTGGAGCCAGCCATCGATCACTTCGTTCAGGGCGTTGACACGGTCGTCCATTCGCATCAGTGCCGTCTGGGCCAGGTTGTGGTGGATGACTCGCGCGCCGACTGCGTGACGCTCCGAGTGATAGGTGTTGAGGAGGCTGTCCGGCGATGTCCCTCTGACCACCTGTGCGAGCTTCCAGCCCAGGTTCACAGCATCCTGGACTCCTGTGTTGAGGCCCTGGCCGCCGACCGGCGAGTGGACATGCGCCGAGTCACCGGCCAGCAGCACCCGGGAAGAACGATAGGCAGCGGCCTGTCGAGCCATATCGGTGAAACGAGTCAGCGAACTCGGATCGCGAACCCCGAAGTCTTGTCCCCACGCCTCGGTCAGCGCGAAGCGCAGATCATCGAGAGTGGGTTCTGAGCTCTCCTGCGGCTCCTTCTCAGAGACGACGAGACTTGCCCGGCCGTTCGGAAGCTGACTGAACGCCTGCGTTCCGAATTCGTGCTGGTGGACGCCCCATTCCGGTTCTTCGGTCAGCTCAACCTCAGCGATGAGGCTGCTCATCGTCGGCTCCCAACCGGGAAAATCGATCCCCGCAGCCTTGCGGATCCGACTGCGCCCTCCGTCGCAGCCGACGATGTAGTCAGCGCGCAGCACACGACCATCGGACAGCTGGGCCTCAACTCCACTGCGGTCCTGATCGAATCCGGTGACGTCAACGCCGTAGTTGATTCTCACCCCGAGCTCCTCGACCCACCCGGCCAAGATATGTTCGGTGCGCTGCTGCCGGAGGCCCAATCCGTACGGGTGTCGTGACGGAAAATCGATGATGCCCAGTCGCGTGTTGCCGAACCCCAGGACCTGAGCGACTTGGCCCTCATCGAGAAAACGATCGACGATGCCGCGCTGATCGAGCATCTCAAGGGTCCGCGACTGCAGTCCCAGCGCACGCGTTCCGACCAGTTCTTGGTTTGCTCGTCTCTCGACAAGAACGCTGTCCACCCCTGCCAGAGCCAGCTCTGCGGCCAGCATCAACCCGGTCGGCCCGGCACCGACGATGATCACTTCAGTCACAACTGCTCCACTCTCTCAACGCGAGGTACTAGTCTCCCCCGCAGAAGGGGTCTTGCCGCAAGTCCCTATCTGCACTATAAAGTAAATAGAGGCAAGGAACTTTGAGTTCCTTGCCTTCGTCGTCTGTCGCTATCATCTGCCGCTTCGCCACGATGTAGATTGACCATCAGGCAGCACCGCCGACACACTCGGCCCGAGATCATAGGAGGCACGATGGAGGATCTGTCGCTGAGCACGTTGATCTGGCTGCGCATGGTGCGTTTCGTTCAGAACAGCAACCAGATGTCGAATACTCACCTGCACCACTTCGATCTCACCATCGCCCAGTTCGAGATGCTCAGCCATATTCGCGCCTGTGAACCGGTCACCCAGTCGGATCTGGCGAAGGGGCTCACGGTCAGCGGCGGAGGTGTGTCCCGCATGGTTTCCCGGCTCGAACGCGATGGTCTGATCTCACGCACACAGGACTGGAAGACGAAGTTCATCTCCTTGACGGACGTCGGCAGGCAGCGGCTCGACAAGGCCTACCCGGCCCAGATCGAATTCCAGTCCGCACTCTTCGACGAGGCCCTCGATGAGGATGAGAAGACGCAGCTGCATGCGCTGATGAAGAAGCTCTACGAGCACAGTGTCAAACGCCGCGAGGCAGACGAAAAGCCCTAGGGAATTTTTCTCCGCACCCATCAGTTGACATGGCAAACGATACTTTTCGAAGTCGCCGTCACCGAGGAGAGAACATGACCGACACCACCGCCCACACTGAGCCCGCGAACATGATGGATCACTTCGGATTCACGCCCGGCCAGGGACTGCAGTTCGGGATGTACAGCCTCGGCGATCATCTGCCGAACCCGGCCGACGGGTCCAGGGTGGGTGCCGGCGAGCGCATCCGAGAGTTCATCGGCTATGCGCAGGCGGCCGAGGACGCCGGCTTCGACTTCTTCAGCGTCGGTGAGAGCCACCAGGAGTACTTCGCCTCGCAGGCTCACGCCGTCATCCTCGGTGCGATCGCCCAGGCGACGAGCACCATCCGCATCGGCAGCACCTCCACGATCCTGAGCACTTCGGACCCGGTTCGCGTGTTCGAGAACTTCTCCACGATCGACCACATCTCCGGCGGCCGGGCCGAACTCGTCGCCGGTCGCGCCTCTCGTGTCGGGCTGTTCGAACTGCTCGGCTATGATCTGCGCGACTACGAGGAGCTGTTCGAAGAGAAGTTCGATCTGCTCAACCGAATCAATCAGGAGCAGAAGCTCAGCTGGAGAGGACAGTTCCGTGCGCCGCTGAACGACGCCGAGGTGCTCCCCCGCCCCACACAGGATCCGCTTCCGATCTGGCGGGCCGTGGGCGGTGCCCCGACGAGTGCGACCAAGGCGGGCTTGGCCGGGGTGCCCATGGTCATGGCGCACCTGGGTGGGACAACCTCGTCGTTCAAACCCACGGTCGATGCCTACCGGGAGGCGGCACGCCACCAAGGGTTCGACCCAGATACCCTGCCGATCGCAACTGCGGGATTCTTCCATGTTGCCGAGACCTCGCAGGAGGCGCTGCGCGGTCTCTACCCGCATATCAATGAGGGGATGAAGCGCACGAATGGGCAGGGCATGCCCAAGCAGCTCTTCGCCCAGGCCGTTGACCCGCACAGCATCGTCAACCTCGGTAGCCCCCAGCAGATCGTGGAGAAGATTCTCCATCAGCACGAGGCCTTCGGCCATCAGCGCTACCTGGGTCAGATGGATTTCGGCGGTATGCCCTACGACCAGGTGATGAAGCAGATCGAGACCATCGGCTCCGAGATCATCCCCGCACTGAAGAAGTACACGGCGCAGGAGGTCGCCCGATGAAGCTCGTCGCGATCTCGGGTTCGAACGTCGGCACCAAGACGCGGACCGTCATGGAGCATGTCACCCAGACGGTCATGGTCCAGGACCCCGACGTCGAGGCCACGCTCATCGACCTCGCCGAGGTCGACATGGTCTTCAGCGACGGCCGCAACTTCACCGAGTACACCGGTGGCACCGCTCGTGTCACCCGAGCCCTCATGGATGCCGATGCCATTATCATCGGCACGCCGATCTTCCAGGCCTCGATTCCTGCGACGCTGAAGAACATCTTCGACCTGCTGCCGGTCAATGCATTCCGCGACAAGGTCGCGGCCATGGTCGCGACCGCAGGCTCGGCCAAGCACTATCTCATCCCCCAGCAGCAGCTGCAGCCGATCCTCACGTACATGAAGGCCCAGGTCGTGCAGCCGTATGTGTTCGTCGAGGAGAAGGACCTGCTGCGCAATCAGATCGTCAACACCGATGTCATCGCCCGTCTCGACCGGCTCGTCGAGGACACCCTCGTGCTCACACAGACCTACGCCTCGATCCGGGAGGCGAAGGACGCCGCCTACGGGTTCTGAGCGTCAGACTCCGACAAGCGAAACTGCTGTCAGCGTCTTGCCAAGCGCAGCACATACCCTGTAGTTGCAATTTCAACCAACTTTGGAGATCGCTGTGTATGCCACGACTGGATTCCCGACCATCGCTCGCGACGTCATCACCGTCATCGCCCGGATCGCCCTCGGCGCCATCTTCATCGCCCACGGCTGGCAGAAGTTCAATGAGTGGACCGTTGCCGGAACTACTCAGTCATTCGCCCAGATGGGCGTGCCGCTGCCGGACATCGCGGCGCCGTTCGCGACCTTCGTCGAGCTCATCGGCGGAGCACTGCTCATCCTCGGTGCCCTGACTCCGATCGTCGGGACTCTGCTGGCGGCCAACCTCATCGGCGCACTGGTCATCGTCCACCTCACCCCAGTCCCCTTCGTCGATCAGGGCGGGTGGGAACTCGTCGCAGCTCTTGCCGCCGGCGCCCTGCTGCTGGCCGCCATGGGACCAGGTCGCTTCAGTGTCGACAGGTTCCTGCTCAAAGGGAAGAAGGGGTCGAAGCAGTCGCGAAGCGCCGCGGCAACGAGCGCAGACTCCGCTCCGGCCGAACAGACGCTGGCTAAATAGCCGCAGGCTGATCAGACGCCGAACCAGATGAGGACGGCCCGGTTGAGGACGGTCCAGTTGAGGACGGCCCAGTTGAAACGGGCCGCGCTTCGAACCGGCGACGATATTCCGAAGGAGTCGTCTTGAACGCGGCAGCGAAGTTCTGCCGAAGAGTGACCACACTGCCGAATCCGCAGTTCACGGCGATCTGATCGATCGACACGCTCGTCGTCTCCAGTGCCCGACGGGCCTCATCGAGGCGACGCATGCGCACCCAGGACGCAGGCGTGGCCCCTGTCGATGCCCGAAAGGTGCGGATGAAGGTCCGCACACTCATGTGTGCGACCTCGGCCAACCTCTCGACCGGCAGTGATTCGTCAAGGTGATCGACTGCCCAATCGAGAACCCGAGAGATGGGGTCGTCATCGGCATGCTCCGGCAGCGGTCGCTGAATGTACTGCGCCTGCCCACCGTCGCGGTGCGGTGCGATGACCAGGCTGCGTGCCACCTGGTTCGCAGCGTCGGCCCCCAATCTCGTACGCACCATGTGAAGACAGGCATCCAACGCCGAGGCTGTGCCCGCCGAGGTGATGACATCGCCGTAGTCGATGTAGAGAACTGAATCGTCGATCTCGAGATCCGGGTGTCGAGCCGTGAGCTGCTCGAACCCCTGCCAGTGCGTCACCGCCCTGCGGCCGGCGAGCAGACCCGCGTCTGCGATGGGGAACGTGCCCAGACAGAGTCCGGCAATGGAAGCACCCCGGTCATGGCTGTCAACGAGCAGCTGTCGCAGGGGCTGCCCAGCCGGGCGACAATCGTCGTACCAGGACGGGACAACGACAACCTCGGCGCCGGATGCCGCTTCCGGCCCGCTCAGCCCGGTGATCTGATACCCCTCCGCCGTCGTGATCGGCTCACGGTCGTCGGAGAACAGGACCGTCACCCAGGGTGCGAGACCCTGGCGGGCAACCTCGTCGAAGACCATCTGCGGCACCGACAGGTGGAACATGGTGATGCCGGTGAAGGCATAGATGGCGATACGCACGTCGGGCTCCTCCTGATTGACTGGTGGCAGGCTCGTGAAGTTTGGCGTAATTCCATCGTAGATGAGCATTTGTGCTACTGGCAGTGCGCGGTCGGCTCTCGCACACTGGAGGTGTGCCGCAGCTACGCGCCACGTTCTCACTCACCACAACCTTGGAGATCGCTATGACTACCGCCCGCCGCGCCCTTGTCCTCGTCGATGTGCAGCAGCAGTACTTCGACGGCCCCCTGGAGATCCAGTACCCGAGCCATGACCAGTCACTGCCGAAGATCACTGCAGCCATCGACGCCGCGATTGCCGCCGACATTCCGGTCGCCGTCTTCCAGCACACCATGGGCACCGCCGCCCCGGTCTTCAACCCGGATCAGCCTGGATTCGCTCTCCACCCAGAGGTCGAAAGCCGTCGTACCGAGTCCTGGAAGTCAGTGGTCAAGGAATACGGCTCCGTCTACGCAGACACCGATCTCGAAGCATGGCTGCGCGAGAAGGGCGTCGACACTGTCACCCTCGTGGGCTATATGACCAATAACTGCATCCTCTCTTCGGCAGCAGGTGCCGAGGTTCTCGGCTTCACCACGGAGGTGCTCTCCGATGCGACCGGTGCCATCAATATCGCCAATGATGCCGGCTTCGCCGATGCCAAGACCGTGCACACGACGCTGATGGCGCTCCTGCATTCGAACTGGGCCTCCGTCGCGACCACCGAGGCCTGGACTCAGGCACTGACTTCTCAGGAGCCGCTGCCGAAGGGAGACCTGGGCAGTTCGGCCGTCACGGGTGCGCAGAAGGCTGGGGAGAGCTCATGACGTCTGATTCAGTCTGTTGCCACAGTGGTGCTGCGACCGTGCTCCAGCCCGGAGGGGATACCTAGCGTAACTGGCTGTGCGGGAGAATCGCAGCACGAATCCGATTCTGCGGCTTCGACGCCAGCCTCGGCTGAGGTCGACTCGCATGACGAACCGATGTCTGCCGAGCACACTCCGGTCTCCGGAAGCACCAGCTCGACATTGTCGGCCGCTTCCTGATCGCCGGCGATCGCGGCGACGATCGAACGGACCTGCTCGTAACCGGTGGCCATGAGGAACGTCGGCGCGCGGCCGTAGGATTTCATACCCGCAATGTAGAAGTCCTTCTCCGGGTGGGCCAGGAGGCGAGCTCCGTGAGGTGCGACGGTTCCGCAGCTGTGGTGTTCCGGATCGATGAGTGGGCCCAGGCCTGTGGGCGCCTCGACGCTCTGGTCGAGCTCGAGTCGGATTTCGCGGAGGAAACTGAGATCCGGTCGGAATCCGGTGCTCGGAACGACCCGGTCAACGTCAAGGGAGACTGATTCGTCTGGAGTGGTACCGGTGACGATGAGTTCGCTTGCAGTGTCTGAAGCTGTGACGTCGTGCCCGATGCTGGTCGCCGAGGTGGCGCTCCGGTCTGTGATGCCTAGCCTCGTGATGGTCACCGAGGTGTGAACCTCGATGCGTCCGGCTTCGACGAGGTTGCGCAATCGGGTGCCCAAAGCTCCGCGGGCTGGGAGCCCGTCCTGGTCGCCACCGCCGTAGACACCGGCAGGATCAGCTCCTCGTATGGCCCAGCTGATACGGGTGGTCGGTTCGGCCTCGTGGAGCTCCCCCAGAGCCAGCAGAGTGTTGGCCGCCGAGTGACCGGCTCCGACGACCAGCGTATGACGGCCGGCGAACTGTGCCCGGTCCCGGCCGAGGACGTCGGGCAGCGGTGAGCTCACGAGCCCGGCCTCGCGGGCCTCGGGTTCACCGATGGCCGGCAGGCCCGCTTGGCCCAGCGGGTTCGGTGTCTCCCAGGTGCCTGAGGCATCGATGACGGCACGAACGACATGATCCACAATTTCTCCGCGCTCGCTCTGAGTCCGAACAAGGAATGGAGTGTCGTCACGGCCCGGAGTTCGCGTGCGGTCCTTGCCGACGCGGCTGATCGCAATGACTCGTGTCTGCGTGCGAATCGCCTTGCTCAGCTGTGGGGTTGCGGCCAAGGGAACGAGGTACTCGGCGACGAGTTCAGCCCCGGTGGGCAGGTAGTCGCCATTGGGCTCCACCCATCCTGTTGGCCCGAGCAGCGCTCGTGCAGCCTGGTCGATGTTGTACTTCCACGGTGAGAAGAGACCGACGTGGCCCCACGCGCTGACAGCGGCCGCAGGTGTCGCACCTGCCTCGAAGACGAGCGGCTCCAAGTCGCGAGCGATGATGTGCGCCGCGGCGGCAAGACCAACCGGCCCGGCACCGATGACGGCAACTGGGAGTTCGCCTGTGGTGATGTCAGTCATCAGTCGTCCTGTCTGGAAGCGCGTCGTCTGCAGAGGCCGTGGCTATGGACAGGCTGGTCAGCAGGGTCTCGACGCGGGCACGGATGTCATCGCGGATGGTGCGCACCGTCTCGATTCCCTGACCGGCGGGGTCATCGAGCTCCCAGTCCTCGTAGCGTTTGCCGGGGAAGATGGGGCAGGCATCGCCGCAGCCCATAGTGATCACCACATCTGAGGTCTTCACCGTGTCGGTGGTGAGGATCTTCGGGTGCTGGTCGGTGATGTCGATGCCGATCTCAGCCATCGCCTCGGCAGCGGTGGGGTTGAGCATTGTCCCCGGTTGGCTGCCGGCGGAGCGGACCTCGACTCGGTCGCCTCCGAGCTCGTGGAGGAACCCTGCGGCCATCTGTGATCGGCCTGCGTTGTGCACGCAGACGAAAAGGACGGCGGGCTTCGTTTCGGTTGAGGTCATGAGTACGGCTCCTGTCGCTTCGCCGACATCTGGCCTGCGGCACTTTCGGGGAAGAAGCGACGTCGTGACCATAGTGCTACGTAGACGAGGGCGACGAGGATGGGGACCTCGATGAGCGGACCGACGACTCCGGCCAGGGCCTGTCCGGAGGCGACTCCGTAGGTGCCGATGGCCACTGCGATGGCGAGTTCGAAGTTGTTGCCCGCGGCGGTGAATGCCAGAGTGGCCGTCTTCTCATAGCCCAGCTTCAGGCCACGGCCCACAACCATGCCGAAGGCGAAGACGACGGTGAAGTAGAGGAGCAGCGGCAGAGCGATGCGCACAACGTCCAAGGGGTTCGAGGTGATCTCGTCACCCTGGAAGGCGAAGAGCAAGACGATGGTGAACAGCAGTCCATAGAGCGCGAAAGGCCCGATCTTCGGCAGGAACCGGTCTTCGTACCAGGTCCGCCCCTTGGCCTTCTCACCGATGAGGCGAGTGAGGAACCCGGCCAACAGCGGAATACCGAGGAAGACGAGCACGCTGAGCGTGATCGCCCAGAACGAGAATTCGCCACTCGTCGTCGGCAATCCCAGGAGGTTCGGCAGCCACTGCAGGTAGAACCAGCCGAGGAGACCGAAGGCGAAGACCTGGAAGACCGAGTTGATGGCAACGAGGACGGCAGCGGCTTCACGGTCCCCGCAGGCAAGATCGTTCCAGATGAAGACCATCGCAATGCAGCGGGCGAGGCCGACGATGATCAATCCCGTCCGATATTCCGGAAGGTCAGGCAGGAAGAGCCACGCGAGAGCGAACATGAAGGCAGGAGCGGCCAACCAGTTGATCAGCAGGGACGTGATCATCAGCTTTCTGTCGCTGAGCACGCGCCCGGTTTCGTTGTAGCGGACCTTGGCCAGCACCGGATACATCATCACCAGCAGTCCCAGAGCAATCGGCAGTGACACATCGGCGACCTTGACCGAATCCAGGGCCGCAGCGAGTCCGGGCACAAGCCGGCCGAGCAGCAGGCCGAGGATCATCGCTGCGACGATCCACACCGGCAGGAAACGATCGAGGGTCGACAGCTTGGTCTGTGCCGGTTCACTGGTGAGGGCTGTCACTGGGGTGCTCATCGGACTCCTGGGACGAATCTGTTCACGGCCGAGATTCCCCAGCCGCAAACATCGAAGGTTATCGATATGAATCTAAGCACTACATATCGATAACTGTCAATGTATGGGCATAATGGAGGAGTGACCACTGAACAGACATTGCCCGCACCCGCCTCGGCGGCCTGCTGCACGACACTGACCGGCGAGCCTCTGGACGAGAATCGGGCACGGGAATTCGCCCGGATCTTCAAAGCCCTGGCCGACCCGACACGGCTGCGCCTGGTTTCCTTGGTCGCCGCCCACGAAGGCAATGAAGCCTGCGCATGTGACCTCATCGATCCGGTCGGGCTGGGCCAACCCACGGTCTCACACCACCTGAAGATCCTCGTCGACGCGGGAGTCCTTCACCGTGAGAAGCGAGGCATCTGGTCGTACTATTCGCTGGCGGCAGAGACTCTGGAGCGCATCGCTGCATTCCTCTCCCCTGCGTAAGATGCAACACGAACCACTCCCCCGGACGAAAGCAGAGAGGTCAATGACCACGACTGTCCTTCAGGCAAGCCTGGACGTCTTCCGTGCCCACGGAATGACGACGATATTCGGCAACCCCGGATCGAACGAATTGCCGTTCCTCGCGGGACTCGGCGATGATTTCCGCTTCGTCCTCGGCCTGCATGAACAGGTCGTCGTCGGCATGGCCGAAGGCTTCTCCCGCGTCACCGGGCGTCCGGTTCTGGTCAACCTGCATGCTGCGTCCGGCTCCGGCAACGGTATGGGCGCGCTGACCAACGCTCATTACGGCCACGTTCCGCTGGTCATCCTCGCCGGCCAGCAGGTCCGCCGGACGGTCGGTCAGGAAGCGATGCTGGCCAGCGCGGATGCCGCCGCACTGCCGACGCCGCTGGTCAAGTACTCCCACGAGCCGTTGTCTGCCACCGACGTCCCCCGGACCCTGTCCCAAGCCGCATTCGAAGCCGTCACCCAGCCGAGCGGTCCCGTCTATGTTTCGGTGCCCTTGGACGATTGGGGCGAACCGGCACTCGACGATGACGACCTGTTGCCGCAGCGATCGGTGTCGACCGGGCGTGGCATCGATCCGGAGCTCGAACAGGAGCTGCTCACCTCCCTCAACGGGGCGAAGCGTCCGGCTCTCGTGGTCGGTCCCCAGGTGGATGCCGCCGCCGTTGCTGACTCGAGCATCATGGAAGCAGCGATGTCGCTGGCGGAGAAGCTCGACGCCTCCGTCTACATCGCCCCGTCGCCCACCCGCTGCCCCTTCCCGACGACCCACCCGAACTTCGAGGGAGTCCTTGTCCCCGGGATCCAGTCCGTGCGGGACCAGCTGGCCGACCATGACCTCGTCCTGGTCCTGGGTGCGGCCGTGTTCAGATATCACCGCTGGGAGCCCTCGAACTATCTGACTCCCGGCACCGAGGTCATCCAGATCACCCAGGACCCGCGCGAGGCCACCCGGGCACCGTTCGGCAAAGCCGTCATCACCGATGTCGCCAGCACCACCGTGACTCTCGCGAAGCAGATCACCGATCGCGGCACCCGTCGCGGCGAGCGCGGTTCACGGATCATGAGCCCAGCGGCCACCTCGGCGGAGGGAATGACCGGCGGAGAGGTACTCGAAGTGCTCAACGAGCACGTCAATGACTCGGTGTCCTACGTCAACGAGACCACCACCTTGGACCTCGACTACCTCGAACGAGTCGCCATCGACAGACCAGGAATGTACAGCTTCCCAGCCTCCGGCGGTCTGGGCTTCGGGCTTCCCGTTGCCGTCGGAATGTCGATCGGAGCACCGGAGAAGACGATCGTTGCGACCGTCGGTGACGGCTCCGCGAACTACGGCATCACCGCGCTGTACACGGCCGCCCAGCTGCAGACGCGAACCGTGTTCGTCATCATCAACAACTCCGGCTACGGCGCCTTGGCCGGCTTTGCACAGCGCATGGGCGTGCCCAAGGCTCCTGGTCTGACCCTGGGCGGAATCGACTTCGTCTCCCTGGCCCAGGGCTACGGGGTCCCGGCCAAACAGACGTCGACCCGTGCCGAGTTCGCCGCCGCCTATCGGGAGGCACTCGAGGCGTCGGGCCCGGTGCTCATCGACGCCTCGATCGTCTCGTAATTGCGCACAGCGCACGGTCGGCTCCAATGGGGCCGCAGTTTGTCCTGAGCACACCGATCTCGATACTCTGAGAAGTGAGCAACAGCAGCTAGAAGCGGTCGGGACGACCCGAACGCAATCAGTCACGATGAGGACGGCCTCGAAGAACAGGAATGCCCGTCATGCCTGCCGCCATTCGCAGCATCCTCACTCCCTCTGCCATCGTTCGCCTGATCCTCGGCTGGGGCGCCTTCGCCACTCTCCTCTTCGCAGGCCCACTGCTGACTCCGCCCGTTGCGGACCCGCTCCTCGTCACCGCCCTGATCGTCATCGTCGGCGTCATCCTCATCTGCGCCTTCGGCGTCGTCCATGAGGCCGAGCACCTGGCCCGCCGCCTCGGCGATCCCTATGGTTCGCTGGTGCTCACGCTCTCGATCGTGCTCATCGAGGTGGTGCTCATCGCCGCCGTCCTCCTCGGCCCCGGAGAGCACGCCACGATCGCCCGTGACTCAGTCATGGCCGTATCGATGATCATTCTCAATGCCGTCATCGGCCTGTGTCTGCTGGTCGCGGGGCTGCGCCACGGCAGCCTCGCCCATAACCGCACGGGCGTCTCGACGTATCTGTCACTCATCATCGTCCTCGCCGCTCTCGCCTTCGCCCTGCCGGCGCTCATCGGCTCGAACGGCAGCTACGAGGAATGGCAGGAGATCCCGATCATCGTGCTCACGATCGGCATCTACGCCTTCTTCCTCTACCGTCAGATGGGCGCCCAGGCCGCGGACTTCCACGAGGTCGATCCGCGACTGACCCAGATCCCCGCCGAGGTGGGTGCGAGCGATTCCGTGCCACCGAAACTGAGCATCGTCGAGATCATCTCCACCCACCGCATCGAGATCATCGTGCGCCTCGTACTGCTCATCGCCACGGTCACTCCGATCGTCCTGCTCTCCCACGATATGGCGTCGCTGCTCGATGACGGCTTGGGCCGCCTCGGCGCTCCTGTGGCTCTGTCCGGAGTCGTCATTGCGCTCATCGTCTTCCTCCCGGAGACGATCACCTCGGTGAGAGCGGCATGGCAAGGCGAGATCCAGCGGGTGAGCAACCTGTGCCACGGGGCGCAGGTGTCCACGGTCGGGCTGACGATTCCGACTGTGCTGCTCATCGGACTGCTCACCGATCAGCCGATCGTGCTTGCCGAGTCCCCGGCGAACCTGCTTCTGCTTGGCGTCACGCTGCTGCTGTCGGTGACCTCGTTTGCGGCGAAGAGGGTCACAGCCATCCACGGTGCGGCCCACCTCGTCGTATTCGCGATCTTCGGGATCACGCTCTTCTCCTGAGCCGGCCCGCCGCTGGCACTGCACTCGACCTCAGCCCGCACGGGATCGATCGGCGTCGCTCATGCGGGTCACGGATTCCCGGGGTGAGGAAATGGGATGACCCGCGGCGCACTCGACAACAGCGTTCACCGGTTCGCCGCAGTCGCGATGCAGCACTTCGAGCCGTGGGCCGCCCGATCCGAGGTCCTGGCCACCACCGTGCTTGTCTCCCCATCGCAGCAGAGAGATCATCACGGGGTAGAGGTCGAGGCCCTTGTCCGTCAGCCGATATTCCTTGCGGGCTCGCTGACCGACTTCGCGATAGGGCTTGACCGTCAGGACTCCCGCGGTGACAAGCTTGCGCAGCCGGTCGGAGAGCACCGGGTCCGAGACGCCGACGTGATCACGGATCTGGTCGAACCGGCGCACTCCATTGAACGCCTCACGGAGGATGAGCACGGTCCACTTCTCCCCGATGATGTCCAGCGTCTTCTGGATCGAACAGTCGGCAGTATCGAAATCCAGCCAGTCCATATGCGCTCCTTCGTTTGACCGCCTGATCCATTGTAGGCTAACTTCAAATTATTCAGCCAGCTCGAAGGGGAACTCATGAATCCGCAGTCAGACGCACTTCCAGACGTCTCACTTGAGACGGCCAGTCGCTTCGTCGCCGCCTCGGGACTCATCATCGACGAGGTCACGAATACGTCAGTCCGCGGCCATGCCGACCTGGGCGCCGACCATCACACGCCCTGGGGCGTCGTCCACGGCGGCGTGTACACAACGCTCGTGGAGAGCGCCGGAAGCATCGGCGCCAGCCATGCCGTGGGCGAGCGCGGCGAGTTCGCTGTCGGCATCCACAACGCCACCGACTTCCTGCGCCCGACGACAGGTGCGCGCGTCGCAGTCGAGGGCACTGCCCTGCACCAGGGCCGGACCCAGCAGCTGTGGGAGGTCATCATCACCGACACCTCCTCGGACAAGGTCCTTGCCCGCGGCCAGCTGCGCCTGCAGAACGTCCCCATGCCGAAGGACGTCAACTGAGATGAGCACCGAACCAAGTACGCGCGAAACCACGGTGACGTGGAGCGATCCCTCGGCCGGGCTGGCACTTCTGCCGACGCTGGACGGCATCGACTATCTGCGCAAGATGGCTGCCGGTGAAGTCCCCGGGGCACCCATCGGCTCCCATATGGGCATGGAGATCGCCGAGGTGGGCGAGGGCACGGTCACCTTCCGGTGCCATCCGAATGAGTCCCATTACAACCCGATCGGCATGGTCCACGGAGGATTGGTCTGCACACTGCTCGACTCAGTGCTCGGGTGCGCAGCGCACACCACCCTGCCGAAGGGCACCGGTTATACCTCCATTGAGATCAAGGTCAACTACCTGCGCCCGGTCACGGCCGACAGCGGGCCGCTTGTCGCCACAGGTCGAGTCGTCAAGCCCGGTCGCCGAGTGATCTTCTCAGAAGGCGAAGTCGCCGATAGCAAAGGCAAGACTGTCGCCACAGCATCGGGCAGCCTGCTCGTCTTCCCGCTGGAAGCCAAGTAGCGCGCGGCTCTGCAGCGGTGGTCGACTCAGCGGCCGGTGCCCGCCGCGCGACAGCCTCGGCGGCCAATCGCGGTCTATTCCTCCGGTGCTGCGGACTCTGTTTCATCGGTCGAGCCATCCGCGCGGCCGTCGGTCGAGTCTGCGTCGCCGTCATTCGGGTTCGTGTCACCATCGGTCGGACTCGTTGAGGATTCTGTTGAGTTCGTCCCCGAGGACTCGTCCGAAGACTCCTCCGGGGTCTCCTCGGTGGCTGATTCGGCACTGACACTCTCACCCTCGCCCGGTTCCGGCCAGGCTACTTCTTTGTTGAAGGCGGGCTGATCCGCACACGTGTCGAGCACGGCCTCCATCGCGTCCTTCTCAGCAGAGGCCACCCACAGTCCGTACTTGTGCTTGATCGCGATCTGCCGGGATACGTATTCGCATCGGAAGTCCTCGTTCGGCGGCAGCCATGCGGCTGCGTCGCCGCCGTCCTTCTGTCGAATGACATTCGCGCTCACGGTCAGCAGGTTGAGCGGGTCGTTTCCGAACTCCCGCAGTTCGTCGACGGACATGCCCGAGGCCCCGGTCTGCCAGGCGTTGGAGCCGGAGACGACGTAATCGACATCGACATTGGCGGATCCACGCTCGAAGGCGTACGACTCACCAAGGTATCTGTCTTCGAGATCACCGGCGATGGCAACACAGCCGTTGGTCTCCGCCTCGATCTTAAGATCCTTGAGGTCGCGCCTGAGCGCATCGTTGCGTGTATCGCAGCCGTTGTCATCGACGTCCGAGGTCCAGTCGAAGAGTTCCGGGTCGTAACCGGCCCTGTGGTCTTTGACCTTGACCTCAAGCTCGTCGAGCATCGACCGTGCCGGGCTCAACCCAGCGGTGCCTGCGCTGTCCTGTGGAGAATCGCTGCCGTCTTCACCATCGGCTGCAGGCTTCGACTCGTTCTGCGCGGCGACATCAGGACCTGAATTCGCGGGCACTTCCCGGTCATTGTGCGGTCGAGTTTCCTGGCCGGGTGCCGCCGAGGCTGAAGGTCGTGAGGGCACCGGGTCGGAATCCGCTGTGCCGCCTCCGCCGGTCGACCAGGCAACTTCGCTTCCGTTGACCTGACTTGAGCCGCCGCCGCACCCGGAGAGCACGGCGAGAACAGTTATGGCAAGAAGGGACACTGCCCGAATTCGAGTGCTGCGAGTCGCGACTGCGGAATTCATCGAATTGGACACGCTTGAAATGTTAGGGCAGGTTGTCACTATAGGGAACGTCCCTGAGCATTCGGTAACCGATTCGTTATCTGTTGAAATCGAAACTGTCATAAAACTCTCATGTTCGGTGCCTTCGACGACTATTCGCAGCCGATTCCATCACCATCACGGTCAAGGTGAGACGCATACCCCGGGTCACCTCGGCGAACAGGTGCGGCACCGGCGTCACGAACCGCGGTGCAGTTCTTGTAGAAGATCGAACCCGACGATCCCGAGCCGGAAGACGTCGACTTCTCACCCGAATCGCTCTTCGAACCGGAGCTCGACTTCGAACCGGAACTCGACTTCGAACCGGAACTCGACTTCGAACCGGACGATGCCGGTCTCTTCGTCGTCGGAGTGTCTTCTGCGGTCTTCGCATTGTCACCCGCGCCGGGTTCTGGCCATGCGACGTTCTTCGTGAACGCGGGCTGAGCATCACACGTGCTGAGGACTCGCTCCATCGCGGCCTTCTCGGCTTTGACGACCCACAGCTCGTACTTGTGCTTGATCGCGATCTGGCGGGAGACGTATTCGCAGCGGTAGCTCTTGGCCGGTGGCAGCCAGGTCGCGGCGTCCCCGTCGCCCTTCTGCCGGTTGAGGCTCGAGTCCACGGCCAGCAGGTTGAGCGGGTCGTTGCCGAATTCCTTGAGTGTGCCCTCGTCGAACTTCGCGGCACCGGTCTGCCACGCGTTGGAGCGGGCAACGATGTGGTCGATGTCGATGTTGTTCGGGTCCCGGTCGAAGGCGTACGTCTCGCCCTTGTACTTGTCGTTCAGATCGCCGGCGATGACGACGCAGCCCTTCGTGCCAGCCTTGAGGGTGATGTCGTTCAGGTCCCGGCGCAGCACGTCATTGCGGGTGTCGCAGCCATTGTGGTCGGCATCCGATCGCCACTTGAACAGGTCCCCGTCGTAACCGGTCTTCGGAGCCCGGCCCTTGACCTCCAGCTCCTGAAGCATCGCGAGAGCTGTACCGGCAGTCGTTCCGCCGGCGCGACCCTGCTCTGTCTCCGCTGGCGTGTCCCGGCCGTCGCTGTCCTGGTCGTCCTCGTTCGGTGCTGTGGTCTCGGGCTCGGCTTCCGGCTCGGTGGCCTCTTCGGTCGCGGGGCCGGCTTCCGAGGTCCAGGATGCATCATCGGCGCCGGTCTCGACATCGCCGCCATCGGCACAACCGGAGAGGAGGGCGAGGCTGAGGATTGTGATGAAGGCGAAGACCATTCCGGCGCGCAGACGTGTCGAGGCATGGTTGAGGAAGGCGGAGAAGGGCATGGGTGTCCAGTCGTGCAAAGGGGTGGGAACGTGGTCGTGGACCGTGACCGGCACTGCTGCCGGCCCCCGATCCACTACAGACATGATATGACTGAACAGTGGCCTCTGCACGATCTGCGGGCACATAGAGACGCATTCGTTATCGACGTCGTGCAGGTCACTTCCCCAGCCCCTTCAGTCGCTGAGGTGGATGGCCAGGTCCGTGCGTCCGGGGTTCACGCCGTCGACCAGGGCCCGGGTCCTGCGGTCATAATCTCCGCCCAGCATCGTCCGATACGGGCGGATCCGCTCGCGGGGAAGGCCCGCCAACCGGTCCGTCAGTCGCTGTCGTTCCTCTTCGCGCCCGGCCTCGCCGATACCTTCCACGTCGTAGACCACGTGGAGGTCAAGCGCTTCGATCCCCACGTACCACAGGGCACCATGCGTCAAAGGGAAGAGCAGGGATTCCAGGTCGCCGCTGATGCCCCGCGGGCTCAGCGTGCGCTGGTCGTCCCCCGCGGTGACAATGATCAGAGCCCTCCTCCCTATCAGCCGACCGTCGCCATACCGGCGCGGCAGCCCTGTGTCCTCGTCGAGGTCCCCCTGTGCGAATCCGGTCTGCAGCACCCGGTCAAGCCACCCCTTCAGCATCGCGGGAGGCCCGTACCACCAGAGGGGAAACTGCAGCACCAGCAGCTCAGAGGCCGCCAGGGCCTCCTGTTCTCGCCTGACCTCGGGTTCAACTTCGCCACGTGCATACGCCTCACCTGCCAGGTCCGAGACGTTGCCGGGGACAGTGGACAGGCTTCCCAGATCACGCTCACTCAGTGCCGGGTCGAATCCGTCGGCGTAGAGGTCGGACACAGTCACGTCATAATGTTCGGACAGTGCAGAGCAACCTGCCCGGAACAGGTGCTGATTGAAGGAGTCTGCCCGTGGGTGCGTGTAGACCCAGTGGGCGCGGCCTGGCGTAGGTTCATGAAATGAGTTCATATGCCAATCTCACCGCACTTGAGTGAGACGCAGAATCGCCCACAGTCTCATAAAGATCATTCAGCGTCTAAACTGGAGGTGTGGACACGCTCTCCGATGTACTCACACACATCCGCTCCTCCGGCGCACTGGTGGGCCGGACTCTCGCGAACCCGCCCTGGTGCGCCACCTTTGCAGAGGATGCTTCTCTGTCCCTGGTCACGATGCTGCGCGGGGAAGCGTGGATCGTCGACGGCGAAGAATCCCATCAGCTCTTCGCCCATGACATCGCCATCGTCGTCGGACCAGCACCCTTCGATGTGACCAGCGACCCCGCAGCGAACCCCATCCCCATGTACGTTCAGACTCAGACCGGAGTCTGCTTCGCTGATGGCGGCGCGCAGTCCGAGAACATTGCTCTGGGCACTCGAACGTGTGGGGTGCAGTTGGATGCAGATGACGCCATGCTGACCGGTTCATTCACCGTCACGGGGCGCATCGCCGATCGCCTGCTGAACACTCTGCCACGGGTCCTCGTCGTGCCGCGGGCCGTGCAGCGCACAGCGGCGCTGCAGCTAATGGAGGCAGAGATCCTGCGTGAGGAACCCGGACAGCAGGCCATCCTCGACCGGTTGCTCGATCTGGTGCTCGCAGGTGCCCTGCGTGACTGGTTCGCCCTGCCTGAGGCGAGGGCGCCGGGCTGGTATCGGGCAAGTTCAGATCCGATCGTGGGCACCGCATTGACAGCCATGCACGAGGCCCCACACCGAGGTTGGACCGTCGAGACGCTGGCGCGTCAGGCACTCGTCTCGCGTGCCACCTTGGCGCGCCGCTTCACGGATCTGCTGGGCGAGCCTCCGATGTCGTATCTGAACGGGTGGCGACTGTGCCTGGCCGCCGACCTCCTCGAGCGCACCGATGCCACAGTTGAGTCCGTGGCCCACGAGGTCGGCTATTCCAGCGGCTACTCTCTGAGCACCGCCTTCCACCGCGAATACGGCGTCCGGCCCAGTCAGCACCGTCAGGCGACAGGAAAACAGGCAAAGAGCTGAGGCAGGACACCGGCTCGTGCCATGCTGGAGGAGAACGCATTTGTCGGTGACGAAGGAAGAAGGGAGGCGATCTTGCGACACGATGCAGAACGACCGCAGACCACTGGCCTGATCACTGACGCCCCGGTTCCCGAGCACTGGATCCAGGTGTTGGCGACGATGCGTGCGAACCCCTTCACCCGCCTCGGTCTTGCCGAGGTCCAGGCCGAGGCGCCCCACATTCTCATCGTCTCCCCCACTGCCGAGGTGGCCCGCACCTGCTTCGCCGAGCTTCTGGGCAGCGCTGGTTCAGACACCGACACCCGTGCCACGGACGATTTCATCACGGCCATGAGCGCGAAGGAGGTTGTGCCCGCCGACGCCCCCGCGGGGACGTGGATATTCCTTCCCCACCGACAGGACGGGTGGACGGAGCTCGAGACCGCCTCGGCGAGGGTGCGGGCGGCGCTGGTCAAAGAGAACACGGCCCGGGAACAGAGAGAGAAGCTCACCCTCATCGAGTACGGCATCAACCTGTGGCTGTGGGCCGAACCGCCCTACGGCGGCGGCGATCCCGTCTGCCACGCCGGCGAGCTCATCAGCTGGGAAAGCGCATGGACGCTGAGTGGGGCGAGCGACACAGGATCTGCTGGCGCGGGATCCGGTGGCACCGGACCCAATAGCACGGGAACTGCTGGCACCGGACTCTCCGCCCGTGCGCCGGAAGTCTCCTTGCGGCCGCCCATCTATTTCGGCCTGCCCGCCGTGCTGCGTGAGCGCCGCCGGGACGGATAGGACGAGGTCCGATCACGACACAGCGACCACGACTCCGGCTGTGATCAGCAGGATGACGTAGCCCCAGGCGTGGATGATCTCCGGGATCTTGGGCACTCGACGACGCAGCAGAACTATCAGCGGAATCGCACCGATGAGGAGAGCAAGTGCCGAGCGCAGATCCACAGAGCCGACCATTCCCGGGACCTCGGTGGAGGCATGAGTGGTGATTGTGACAAGCACAGCGGGGAGCATGATGACCAAGGTCAGCGGGTTGGCCAGCGTCGTGGCCACAGTCATGGTGGCCCCTGATCGGCGCATCATCGGCACGGTCATCACACTGCCGCCGACGCCGAGGAAAGACGCCAAGCCTCCGATCGGGAACCCGAACAGGGCGGCGATGCCTCGACCACCCTCACCGAGATTCTCATCGTCTCCGACTCCAGCGGTTCCACCATTCCGGCCATCGCCGCCCTTCCCACCTTTCGTGCGAGCCTTCGCACCACCTCGGCGGAAGAAGCCGGGGCGGGCCAGGAGGTCGATCGCAGTCACGGCGATGTAGATGACGAAGCCCCACTTCACGAGCGTTTCGGGTGCGAATTTCGCGCAGAAAGCGCCGAACGCCCCACCTGCCGCCAGGAGGATAAACAGCCACCACTCCCCCTTGAGGTGAGTCAAGGTTTCGCGTTTGGTTGAGATCGTGGAGATGACGGCGTTGACGAGCATCACCAGCGCCGAGGTGGCTGCGGCCACCCGTGCCGTGTCACTGCCGAGGTCGGCGTGGACGAGGGTGATGATGGGGACGGTGACGAAGCCGCCGCCGAATCCGAACAGCACAGTGGTCAGTCCGACCAGAGCGCCGACGAACACCAATCCCAGAAAGTCCACTCGCCCATCTCACCCCACGGGCACCTCGGCGGGCAACCCTGGCAGCTTCGTCGCTCAGTCCTTGTAGCCAGTCAGTCGTTCTTCCGTGCGAACGCGAGCGCGAACTCTTTCCGGCTGTCGGCCAGCGCCTCTCGTTCGAAGCTGTTCTTCCACGTGCGGTGCAGACGCTTCTGCTGCGCGATGACCGCACGATCGGCCTTCATCGTCTCGTGGAGGTACTCCAGCGCCCGAGCTGCAACCGCACGGTCCTCGACGACCGTGTTGAGGAAGCCGCATCTGTCCATGTTCTTGATCGCTTCGCACACCTGCCCCAGCTGGGTGATCGTGTCAAATGCCCGGCTCGGATTCGAGTGGTTGAACTGTGCGGTGTCCATTCCTGCGGAGAAGCCTTTGTCACCCGCCGCAGTGAGCAGGATACCGCGCAGATCGTGATTGTCCGATGCCGCTTCGAAGGCGTAGATGAGAGCGTCGAGCATGCCCGGGCGCAGCGCATTCGCGCTGGTGGTGTTGTCGATCGTGATTGTGAGGATCCCATTCTCGCTGCGGGTGGGTCGGATCATCAAGGGCTCACTTTCGGTGGATGCGGAACGGCTTGGTGCGGGTGCGAGTCGGCCCCAATATCGTCCCACGCCGAGGTGACGCGAAGGACATCACGATCGCCATGGAGCGGCCCCGCCCGGGGTGAGATCATCTTGTATCCAAGATGGATCCAAGATACGTTGTGTGAGTATATTCCACAGAACACGGAAGGCGTCGATGAAGACCCGCACTTCGGCACAGGCCAAACTGATCACCGCGCAGCTGCTCTCCGGAGCCGGAATCGCCTCCGGCTACGCGGTCGGCGGTCTGCTGGCCGAGGAAATCACCGGCAAGACATCCATGGCGGGCATCGCGCAGATGAGCGTCATCCTCGGTGCCGGCCTCATCGCCTACCCCCTGGCCGTGTTGGCGGGCAAAGCCGGTCGGCGAACCGCACTGACGCTGGGATTCGGCATCGGCGCCCTGGGTGCGACGGTCGTCCTCCTCGGCGTCGCGTTTTCGTTCCTGCCCCTGTTCATGGTGGGCATGATGATGTGCGGCTCCGCGACCGCATCTGGCCTGCAGGCTCGCTATGCGGCCGTCGACCTCGTCGATCCGAAATCCGCTGGGCGGGCCATGTCATTGGTGGTGTGGGCGACGACCATCGGCTCTGTCCTCGGGCCCAGCTTCACCGAACCCGGCGCTCACCTCGGCGCGGCACTGGGCATGAACGAACTGGCCGGTCCCTACCTGATCTCGATGACTGCCTTCGGGCTGGCAACCCTGGTCGCATCGACGCTGACCAAGAAGATCAAACCGGGAGCCACCGAGGCGAGCGCTGAGTCCGATGAGCCCGCCGTTGAGACTGCGACGATGAAGCTTGGTCCGGCTCTGCGCTTCGCCGCTGCCCGCCCGGTGCCGCTGTTTGCCATGGTCACGATCATCGCCGGTCAGATGATGATGACCAACGTCATGGTCATGACGCCCGTGCACATGGACCACCAGGAGTTCTCTCTCGGCGCGATCGGCATCGTCGTCAGCGTGCACATCGCCGGCATGTACGCCCTCTCCCCCGTATTCGGGTGGATGGCTGATCGCTTCGGACCAGGAACGGTGATTGCCGGCGGCGTCGTCATCTTCGCCACCGCCATCACCCTCGGCGTCGTCGACGCCGCCGCCGAGGTCTCGTCCATGATTCTGCTCAGCACGGCGCTGATCTTCCTCGGCATCGGCTGGTCGATGTTCCTCATCGGCGGGTCCGCGCTGCTGACAGCCTCGGTGCCGCGTCATGCGAAGGTCCCCCTGCAGGGTGCATCGGATGCGGCGATGAACCTCGGCGGCGCTCTCATGGCAGGTCTGGCCGGCACCGTGCTGCAGGCCGGAGGCTTCCTGTGGATCAACATGATGGCCACCATCGTGCTCCTCATCGCCCTGGCATTCTCAATCCGGGCCGTTCCTCTGATGCGTTGGCCCGGGCGGACGCAGAGATCCGGCTCGGTGGAGGACGTCGAGGAAGCTTCGCATATAAGTTGAGAGGGCAGATTGACACTGACGCAGGAGGGAATCCGATCCGGCAGATGAGAGGATTGCGGTCATGACCAGCAGCGGCAAGACCCCGAGTGCGGCCGAGCGCGCCTACCAGCTCATCCGCGCTCAAATCCTCAACGGCACTCACCAGCCTGGGACCATGCTGGGCGAGACCGGCCTGGCATCCGACCTCAAGGTCAGCCGCACACCGGTGCGGGTTGCTCTTGCTCGCCTCCAGGACGAGGGGTGGATCGTCATCTATCCCAAGCGCGGGGCCATCGTCCAAGGAGTCGATGAGCGCACCGTCGCCGAACTCGCCGACGCCAGGTTCGTACTGGAGACGACGGCCGTCGACCGGGCCCCGGATGCCTTGCGGCAGAAGCTCGCCGAGACTCTCGAACGCTCGATCACAGCACAGCAGACGGCCTTCGATGAAGGCGACGTCGCCGCTTTCATCGACCTGACGCTTGAGTTCCATCGTGGTTTCGTCGAGGCCGGGGACAACGCCGTGATGCTGGAACTGTACTCACGGCTCTCCGACCGACATCGCTTCATCCTCTTCGCCTCCGGCGACAAACTCCTCGACCGTTGCGAGGAGATCATCGCCGAGCACGTCTCCCTGGTCGAACACCTGCGTACGGGCGACTCGACCGGGTTCGCGAACATCCTGCGCGGACACCTCGCGGAGAACGCACCGCCCACGGCCACCTCGGCGAGGATGTCAGCGGCATTCGAATCGACGATGCTCCGGCGGCACTGACAAGCTTGCCTCCCAGCAGTAGGCTGGGTCCATGGAACACAGATATCTTGGAAACAGCGGCCTGAAGATCTCGGAAATCACCTACGGAAACTGGCTCACCCACGGCTCCCAAGTGGAGAACGACACGGCAACGAAGTGCGTTCATGCAGCCCTGGACAACGGCATCTCCACCTTCGACACCGCGGATGTGTATGCCAACACCGTGGCCGAGCAGGTCCTCGGTGATGCGCTCAAGGGTCAGCGTCGCGAGTCCCTGGAGATCTTCACCAAGGTGTACTTTCCCACAGGCCCCAAGGGCCATAACGACACCGGGCTCTCCCGCAAACACATCATGGAGTCCATCAACGGTTCCCTCTCCCGCCTGGGCACCGACTACGTCGACCTCTACCAGGCGCACCGGTATGACTATGAGACACCGCTGGAAGAGACCATGCAGGCCTTCGCGGATGTCGTGCGCGCCGGCAAGGCCCTCTACATCGGCGTGAGCGAGTGGAACGCTGATCAGCTGCGTGCCGCGCACTATCTGGCCCGTGACCTGGGTATCCAGCTCGTGTCGAACCAGCCGCAGTACAACATGCTCTGGCGCGTCATCGAGTCCGAGGTGGTCCCAGCCTCGAAGGAACTCGGGATCTCGCAGGTCGTGTGGTCACCGATCGCCCAGGGTGTGCTCACCGGCAAATACAAGCCGGGCCAGCCTGCCCCTGCCGGGTCACGTGCCACCGATGAGAAGGGCGGCAAGGACATGATCACCGACCGCTATCTCGATGATGAGACGCTCAATGCTGTGGCCAAGCTGGAGCCGATCGCGGCCGACCTGGACCTGACTATGGCGCAGCTCGCCATCGCCTGGGTGCTCGCCAATGACAATGTCGCGACCGCGCTTGTCGGCGCATCACGTCCCGAGCAGGTGGAGTCGAACGTTGCAGCAGCCGGTGTGAAGCTCGACGCCGAGGTGCTCTCCCGCATCGATGACGCCCTCGGTGATCTGCCCGAAACGGATCCGTCGAAGACCAAGTCCCCGCCAACTCGGATCGTGTGATCAGGTCACTCTGCTGCGGCTGACTCCGTGAGGCTCGGGCCCTTCACCCTTCCGACACTGACAACCCGCCCTGTGGTTTCGATTGGTGCTTCGTTGCCATCTGCGCGGCCAGCTCACCTGCGAGTTTCCGGGCCTGGGCCGGAGCCAGGATCTCAATGTGGTCAGCGAACTGCAGGAGCTGCCTGACCCCACCGATCTCCGAGTAGCCGACTTCGATTCTCACTCGATCGGGATCATCGCTCGTCTCAGCGCCGAGGAGTCGGCTGCCCAGGATTCGCTTCGCGAGATCCATCGAACCCGCATCGAGCAGGGCCACGATGATCACGTCGTCGCGGCCTTCGAGCGTGCGCACCAAACTGTCGGCCGCCTCGGCGAGGTTGGCATCCGAACGGATCCTCCGCTGCTCATTGAGACTCTGCCATCGCACCAGCCGGGTGGTGGCGAACATCCGCGGCGCTCCGTCGACATCGGCGATGAGATACCAGCGCCCACCGCGGGAGAACAGCCCATGAGGGTCGACCACGTACTCTCGTACGGCCTGTTCACCGCTCGACCGATAGTCGATGAGCAGCCGTCTGCCGGCCCGCAGCTCGGCGACCAGGTCCGCGAAATCGTGTGTATCATCCGAGGCGAACCAGCCGGAGGCATCGATGGCGACGACCTCGCTCAGCGGCAGCGCA
Source organism: Brevibacterium antiquum (assembly GCF_016107655.1). Classification (GTDB taxonomy): domain Bacteria; phylum Actinomycetota; class Actinomycetes; order Actinomycetales; family Brevibacteriaceae; genus Brevibacterium; species Brevibacterium antiquum. Next base: position 122,351 of record NZ_JABASX010000004.1, on the reverse strand, counting down.
GGTGCACTGTGCCTTGGCAGCGGCAGCCGTCTCCGAGAGGACAGCTTCTGAGCTGCGCTGCGGGTGGCGGCTTCGAGGCCCAGTTGGCGAGCGCGCTTCAGGTCGACGCCGACCAGGCTGAGAACATCGCTTTCGGTGCCTGTCAGCCGGTTGACGTCGAGGTCGGCACCGGGGATAAGGCTGATGCCGCCGTAGCGTCCTCGTTCGGCGATCACCGGCACATCCGCGTCGATGAGTGCATCGATGTCGCGCAGAATCGTCCGTGTGGACACCTCGAACTGCTCGCTCAGCTGTGCCGCAGTCATGTGTCGATGAGCCTGCAGCGCGACAAGAACCCCGATGAGGCGCTGAGGACGGTTCACAGTAGGGCTTTCTTCACGACGAGACAGGAATGTGAAAGTCATCATTCCAAAGACGACATGGATTGTCATCTATTGGTGACAGGGTGAAGAAGTCAAGAAAGCATGCCGCACCGAGGGAGAACGACCATGGCCACTCCGAACCTGTTCCTCATCTATGTCACCGACACCGAACGCGCGACGAAGTTCTACAGCGATCTCTTCGATATGGAACCCGTCATGATCACGCCGCGCTACGTGCCGTTCAGTGTGGCGCCTGGAGTGCTCTTCGCCCTCTGGAGCGGTGGCGCAGAAGCCCTCGCTGAACACCCTCCGCGCACCTCCGAGGTGGGACTGATGATCCCCGGCGCAGCCTCGGCTGTGGACAGCCTCTTTGCCGAATGGGCGAAGAAGGGTGTGGCCGTCGTCAACGAGCCCTACGACGCGGTGTTCGGACGCACCTTCGTCATCACCGACCCCGACGGCAACCTCATCCGCGTCTCCCCTATCGACTGAGGCCAGTCGGCCGTGTTGGCTGAGGCCAGGCGGTCGCCTCCGAGACATCTCCATGACACCTGTGCCTTGACCTCTGCCGATACCCTGTCCCTAGAGTCCGATCCGACGGGGAGTAGACTCGCACGGCCCGGTTGAGCACCGACGCGGTGCGGATGGTCGGATCTGTACCGCTGCCGACTGCGCCGGCGAAGGCAGACGTTGAAGGGAAAGAGGGAATTTCAGTGACAAAAGAGGACGACGGACAGTACACAGCAGCCGATGGCAAGCCGATCAATCGGAATGTGGTCCTGGCAGTCCTCGTCTCCGGTGCCTTCGTCATCATCCTCAACCAGACGCTGCTCAACACCGCGCTGCCCGCGTTCATGCAGTCCTTCGACATCACGGCCAGCGCCGCGCAGTGGGTGACGACGAGCTTCATGCTGGTCAACGGCATCATGATTCCGATCACGGCTTTCCTGATCCAGAAATTCACCACCCGCGGGTTGTTCCTCACCGCAATGCTGCTCTTCATCGTCGGCACACTCGTCTGTGCGCTGGCGCCCACCTATCCCGTCCTGCTCCTTGGACGTGTGATTCAGGCCTCGAGCGGCGGCATCATCATGCCGCTGATGCAGACGATTCTGTTCGCGATCTTCCCGGTGGAGAAGCGCGGCACAGCGATGGGCACGTTCGGACTCGTCATCGCCTTCGCCCCGGCCATCGGCCCGAGCCTCTCCGGTTGGATCGTTGATCACCTGCCGTGGGAAGTTCTCTTCTACATGATGCTGCCGATCGCGATCATCGACATCATCGTCGCCTACTTCATCCTCAAGAACGTCACCGAACGCACCTATCCCAAACTGGATGTCCTCTCGATCATCCTCTCGACGTTCGGCTTCGGCGGGCTGCTGTTCGGCTTCGGCACCGCCGGTGACGCAGGCTGGCTGAGCTTGGAAGTACTCATCCCGCTGGCCATAGGTGTGATCTCCTTGGCCATCTTCATTCCACGCCAACTCAAGCTGGACCAGCCGATGCTCGAGTTCCGAGTGCTCCGCTACCGCATGTTCACCCTCAACACCGCACTGGGCATGTGCGTCTTCATCGTCATGATCGGCGGCATGATGATCCTGCCGCTCTACATGCAGAACATGAACGACTTCTCCGCCATGGAATCGGGCCTTGTGCTTCTGCCGGGTGCGGCAGTGATGGGGCTGATGTCGCCGGTCACAGGCAGAATCTTCGACGCCATCGGCGCCAAGTGGCTGGCTGTTGCCGGGTTCACCCTGCTCACCGTCACCACATTCCTGTTCGCCGACCTCGAGGCCGACACCTCGTTCACCTTCCTCGCCGTGGTCAACACGATCCGTATGTTCGGTGTGGCCATGGTGATGATGCCGGTGACGACAGCGGCACTCAATCAGCTGCCCCAGAGTCTCATCCCACACGGGACCGCACTCAACAACACCTTCCGACAGATCGCTGCCTCGGTGGGCACCGCCGTCCTGGTCACCATCATGGTCTCCACAACACGCGACCCCGAAGTCTACGGAGTCGAAGGTCTGGTCCACGGTGCCGACGTCGCCTTCTTCGTCGCCGCGGTCATCGGCATATTCGGCGTCATCGGGTCCTTCTTCATCAAGAACTCGCACGGCCAGAACACGCCCGGCTGACTACTTGTAGAAGCCTTCGCGCAGGTCGATGCCGTATTCGACCCAGGCCTTCAAAGCGGCGAGCATGCCGGTCCAGCCCATGCAGTTGCCGAAGGCACCCTCTGCGCCCCCGACTGTCGTCTTCCACGACTTCTCGGTCACCGTAACTAGAGTCCGTGCCCCGTCATCGACGGGCGAGAACTCGAAGGTCGTCGTCGTGGACTTCGCTGTGGCATGCTCCGTGCCTTCCCACGCGATGACGATCTTCTCATCCTGAACGGACTCGAGAACCTCAACCGGGAACCGACCGGGGAAATCCGCGAAATCCCAGGTCACCTCGGCGCCGGACTCCAAACGTCCGCGCGCACCGCCTGTGGTGAAGTACTTCGAGAGCTGCGCCGGATCGGCCACGGCTTCGAAGGTCTCATGCGGGGTCTTCGAGATGTAGCCCATGACGGTGAAAGACAGTTCTTCCAGCTGTGCATCGTTGGTGCTCTGCTCATCATTCATGTGATATTTTTATCACATGTCGTCAGCTAATGGAATGGCTTCACCCGTCGACGAAGATGAACGCGACGATGCCGTGTTCAAGGCGCTGGCCAATTCCACCCGACGCCGGATCCTCGACATGCTGCGCGACGAACCCCGGACAACCGGAGAGGTCTGTGCCGCCTTCTCCGACCTCGATCGCACGACGGTCCTCCAACACATTCGTGTCCTGGAGCGAGCGGAGCTGATCGGCGGGCGGCGTCTCGGCAGGACTCGTCAGCTGGCGCTGGCCCCGTTGCCGATCAAGCGCATCCACGATCGCTGGATCGGCGAATACACGCGGGCCGCTGTGGGACTGCTGGCCGACCTGGAGAACCAGTCCACGGACTCAGCGTGACCGGCGCAGAGCCTAGTGTGAGCGGCGCAGAGTTTGCAGTATCCAGGACCCGACACCGGCGAAGAGCAGCAGCAGGGCGCAGACGAGGAACGTCGCAGAGTCGCCGAGGTAGGTGAAGCCGAGTCCGCCGAGGACTCCGGCGATGGCCAATCCGATGTCGAAATTCATGTTCCAGGCAACGCTGGCCTTCGCCGGAGTGCTGACGTTGGAGAAGGCCATCACCAGGCTCGCCGACTGCAGTGTGCCCAGCCCCAGGCCGATGACCATCATCGCGAGGAAGAGTATTCCGCCGAATGCGACGACGGTGACGACGAGCCCGATGATGGCGAGGGCTAGGCCGAGAAGGTTGAGTGCGAACGGGGAGAAACGGTCGGCGATAGCTCCGGCGGCGAACCGTCCGACCACGGCCGACACCTGCATTGCGCCGATGTACAGAGCAGCTCCAGCGACGTCCTCGCCCGGGCCGAATCCGATGATCAGACCGAAGACGACCATGCCGATGAGGAACGGGGAGAGCATGATGACCAGATACAGGATTTCGCCGAGGCTTCGACCTGCCCTGCGCTGAGACCTGCGCCCTCTCGTGCCGCTGCGAACCGTCGCCCCGGAATCGTTCGTCGAAGCCTTCGCGGGTGTGCGTTCTCGGCCTGGCAGGAATTTCACGACGGTCGGCACCGCGAGGAGCAGCGAAAAGCACACAATCAATCTGAAGGTCCAGACGGGGACCGTGCCGACCAGCCACAACCCGAGCGGCGCGCCGACGGCAGAGGCCAAAGAGGTGATTCCTCCGAAGATCCCCAGCGCCTTGCCGATACGACCCGGGGAGGTCGTGGACGGCACGGCGGCATTGGCCAGGACGACGAAGAGCCCGAACCCCACTCCCCCACACAGTCCGGCCAGCACGAGCCCGAGCAGCGGAGCGGGCACGAGAAGACCGAGGATCTGTCCCAGCAGCTGCAGGCCGAGGGCGAAGAACAGTGCGCCTTTGAGGCCGAGCACCCTGCCCACCCACGGTGCGAAGGGCTGTGCAGCGATGACGCCGATCATCATCGTCGTCAGGACCGAACCGCCGGTGACTGTCGAGAGTCCGTTGACGGCCGCGATCGAGACCATCGTCGAATAGCTGAAGAAGAACGCCGAAAATCCGAACATCGCGGTCCACACGAGGCCCAGCAGTGCTGGGGTGAACGTCGAAGCATCAGACCTGTCGGAGCTCATGATTTGACCATACGGCACCGACCATCTCAGTCCGAAGTCCGGGACCTTTCGATCTCAGCGTCAAGCTCTGCGCCGAAGATCAGGGCTAAATTCACCATCCACAGCCACGCAAATCCGACGATCACACCGCCGATGGCACCGTAGGTGGCGTTGTAGTTGTCGAAGTTGTTGATATAGAGGACGAACCCCAGAGAGACGAGGATCAGCGTGATCAGCGCGACGAAGGCTCCGATGCTCGACCAGCGGAACTTCGACTTCTTCACATTCGGAGTCGCATAGTAGAGGAGGGCGATCAGGAGCATGACGAAGAAGATCAACACCGGCCACCTGGCGATGCTCCAGATCATCACGGCCACCGGTCCCAAGCCGACAAGACGCCCGATTGACTCGGCAATCGGCCCAGAGACCACAAGCAGCAGGCCAAGTCCGGCCATCAGCAGCAGAAGCACCAGGGTGATGCACAGCATCATCAGCTTGAGCTTCCAGAGCGGCCGGGTCTCTTCAACCGCATAGGCTCTGTTCGCCGCGCGACCGAAGGCACCGACGTATTTCGATGATGACCAGATCGCGACGGCGACACTGGCAATAAGGGTGAGACCGGCAGCCGGTGACGATGCCAGTTCGGTGACGAGCGGGCGGATCGCCTCGGCTGCCTCGGTCGACAGGTCCGAGGCCAGGCCCAGAACCGCCTCGGTGGTGGACTTCGCCTCCCCGACGACGCCGAGCATCGACACGAGCGCCAGGGTGGCCGGGGCCATCGACAGCAATGCGTAAAACGCCAAGCCCGCCGCCAGATCAAGTCCCTGATCGCTGATCACGTGCCGGATCGTGTTGGTGACGATTCTCTTCTTGCCGCGTTCCAGCGACTGCGTCCGGTCTCTCATCTAATCTCCCAGTCGGTCTCTCAGCGCTCGATCATGGCCGGAGGAGGCAATCGCAGCTGACGAGGGCTCGCGCGCCGGCGTCTCATAACGAGTCGCGAGTGACTCGACATGAGTGGGGATCTTTTCTGCCATGACATTCTCCTGACCGCGGGGACGGCCTACTGGGGACTCTGCAATACGTTGACATCGTAGTCGTTCACAGCGTTCACTCAGCTCCGCCATGCCGCCCCAGGTTTCTCCATTCCAGGTTTCAGCGCCTTGGACAAGGAAGTCTGCGGACCGCGCGCTCAGGCGACAGTGCGGCGACAGTTCAGTGACGGTTCAATGACGGTACGGCGTGACTGCGGCGTTGTCAGATGTTCATCTTCACGTCAAGGCCCCTCTGTACAATCGCGGAATGAACTCCTCTTCCGAAACCCATTCCAGCGGCGTCATTGACACGGCATTCGTCCTGCGGTTCGAACCTCAGTACGTGGTCACGGATGCCGAGGCCGAGATCTTCGGTTCGATTGGGCCCAAGGTCGTCAAGCGCGAGTCGTACAAGCGCAAGCATTTCCTCAAGGTCGCCGAGTGGAAGGCCATTGCTGCTCAGGCGACACTTGAGGGCCTCGACTCCGATGACATCGAGTATGTGACCGCCGTGGCTCTCGACGAGGACACACCCAACCATCTGCGGCTGCCATTCCTCAAGGTTCTGCCCGGTGTCGGCGGACCGCTCGCGAGCACTCTGCTCACCGTGTATGACCCGAAGAAATTCACCATCATGGACTCGCGCGCCACGGGTGTCCTCCACGAATACGGTCTGCTTGAATCGCCCAACCCGAATCAGACTGACTACCAGACCTATCGGAAACTGGTGAAGTCACTGGCCAAGGGCGCCAACTGCGCACCGCTCGATGTGTACCGGGCGCTCATCGCCAACTCGCGACAGCCCAACGACTGAGTCGAAGCAACGACTGAGCCCAAGCGCAGACTGGCACAAGGTGCGCTGCAATGCGCTTGCCCATCTGATCATGTGAATATCCGACGTCGGCGTGACAGAGGTCAGCACGCTGATGTCAGTCACGCTGGCGTCAGGGCCCCGACAATCGGAGGCACCATCCTCAGCGGGCCTGACCCCAATCGGCCATGTGCCACATGCGCGATACCGCGCGGAAGATCAGGTACGCCACCAACAGCGGCCAGACAGGGACGAAGAACCCCATCCGCGCCGCATCTCTGCGATCGCGCCATGATCGTCCATAATCGGCTTTGGACAACAGCAGGATGATGATGAACACGGCCACTCCCGCATAGGCGATCATGGCGATGGCGACGGTTTGGATCATGAGTTCTCCCGTACGCTGCGCCGCGCCAGGTTCCCGCTTGCCCTCACCAGTCGTTCTCTTCCATCAGTGCACGCAACTCCATAGCCATCTCCCAAGACGCTCTTCTGACAACCGGTTCGCCCGGTGCTCGAGGACGGCCGGGCTGCACACCGACATCCTCAGCGAAGGTGGTCCGTCTCCACCCTCGGTCAGTCCCTGCTGAAAGACCGCCTCCCGGTCATACGGGTGCGATTCAAACTCGGGTTGGCACGTAACATTGTGCCGAGTTTCGAAGGTTCGTCAGATCACAATCGATCTTTACTGTACCCGGAAGTTACGCGATTGTAATCCCCCAATAACGACTTGTCTCAAAGTCGCCCTCGGGGTGGTTTCCTGGCAGGGCATCCTGCTAAGATTGAAGTTTTGATTATCGGAGCGCCTGCCACGAGCGACAACCCACTCACACTGCTATCGCAGTGATCTCACTGAGTTCGTTCTGCCACTGGCTGATATCTGCAGCGAGCCTCGCGGGGTCGAGGCTGTTGCGGTAGGTGATCAGCTCGGCCTCCTGAACAGGCGACATGACACCCGCTGCGCTCAAACGGTGCAGCGGCGTCGCAGGATCGTCGTAGACCCGTTTGCGGTGACCGGTCGAGTCCCTGACCCAGGCGACCGGCTTCCGGATCGGCGTGAAGAAATTCAGCCGATCGTTGACCGCCCTCCACAGATGGTTGAGCGCCCACCTGGCCTCCTCGGTGTCATAGCGATTGACGAACCCGTACTCGTGGACCAGGTGCTGATGCTTCGAAGCCTCCGGCAGCCGGTCTCGTCGATGATCCTTCGGCACAGGGCTGTAGTGGATATCAAGTGCCTGCGCCCACGCGGCGACCGCTTCGTGGACCCTCTCGCATGCGTTGCTCAATTCGACGGCGTTGACCCAGAAGGGAATGCCCGTGATCTCGTCGAGCGACCACTGCAGTGTATCGGCGACGAGGTCCGGAGCGTTGTCTGCAAGGCTTCGAGTGAACACCCACCCGGTGTGCAGGCATGTGGCGTTGAGGGTGAATACGGAGCCCCCGCTGAGGGCTGAACCCGTGTGGGCAACGGTATCGGCCAGGAAGAAGCCAGGTTCATCCTCATTCTCCCCGCCGGCGAAGTCGAAGAATTCGGCACTGGGCGCATGAGAGCGCCTCGTTGACACATTGCGAGTCGCAAAGTCACATGTTCGGGCACACTGCAGGTAACGGTCGATCGAGGCCGGGCTGACGGACAGCAGCTCCTCCCGCACCCCCCGGCTGTAACCGTCTTCACCGTCTGTCAGGGAACCGTGACGTTCCAGAGCATCGAGCAGCACAGGCATGGCGGCGGCCAGATATTTTCCACTCTGTCGACCAGACCAGTCCCAGACCTGTTCCAATGCCGTCCTGGCCTCGACTGAGTATTTGCCCTCCCTGTGACGCGGCTGGTCAGCTTCGTCCAGCGCCGGCCTCTGCCCTCGTGCCAACTGAGCCAAGAGCCTGCGGACATGGTCCCGTGACCACCCAGTCATTACGGCGATCTCGTCGAGAATCCAGCCTTTGTCCTGCTTCCGAGCTGATCTGTAGCGATCCAGATAATCGTTGACGATCATCCCGCGTTGTCTCCTCGAACCAGAATGAGGAGCTAATTGCGTATGCATGAATTCCTCTGTTCCTCCATTTTCGTCACGACTTCGCTGCCGCATGCAGCTCATTACGATTTCAGAACTCCGATGCTATTGTTTGATTAGGCAGGAGGTCTTCCTAAATCGAGGGAGACAACAGAAAATGTCACAAACTGCAGCGCGGCTACTCGGATTACTGTCATTGCTGATGGTTCCTCGCACTTGGTCCGGCACGGAGTTGGCGGAGCGCCTCAACGTCAGCTCACGCACGGTACGCACCGACATCGGCACATTGCGCGACCTCGGCTACCCTGTCGAGGGAACCCGCGGTGGGGAGGGCGGATACCGCCTGGGGTCCGGCGGATCTGCTGTGCCGCCGCTGCTGCTCAACCCTGACGAAGCCGTCGCCGTTGCTGTGGGACTCCACTCCGGCCTGAGCTGCATCATCGGCGGAATGGAAGAGACTTCGGCGCAGGCCCTGGCGAAGCTTGAGCAGATGCTGCCCGCCACCGTGCGCAACCGTGTGAAGAACCTCGCCCATTTCACAGTCCCGCTGGCCGGCAACCATCCGATGCCGATCGTCGATCCGAATCTGCTGACCCTGATCATCGAGTACTGTCACAGCCACGAGCGGTTCAGATTCACCTACACCTCAGAGACCGGCGCCTCTTCGGATCCAGGAGGCACACCGACGAATAGGGAGCGCGGCGGGGAGTTCGAGGTGGAGCCCTACCGGCTGGTGAACCATCAGCATCGCTGGTTTCTCCTCACCTTCGACCCCGGGGAAGAGGCTTGGATGATCTTCCGGGTCGAACACATCGTGCCCAAACTGCCCGGAGGTCGACGCTTCGAGCCCCGGGCTCTCCCTGCCGAAGACATCGGAGCCTATGTCGAGCGCAACGTCTCAGCCAGCAGGTGGAAACACGCAGCCACAGTCACCGTAGACGCTGAGGCATCCGAGGTCATGAAGATGCTGATGCCGGCCGAAGGTACCGTCGAACCTCTCGACGAACAACGCTCGACGGTGAAGATCGGGGCCGAGACTGTCAGCACCATGGCATTGACGCTGGCCAGGCTCGACGTCGAGTTCGTCGTCGAGGACTCACCGGAGCTCAATGCGGAGCTCCGTGCACTCTCGGATCGACTGCTGCGTGCGACGACGCAGGCAGGACCAGCTGCTGCGCACCGTCCCACCTCGATATAGCCTGCTGTTTGCGGCTGAGTCCAACACCGAACGATCCTCACCCCACGTGTCCGCGAAATCCATAGTGTCACGCGGCTTTTCGCGGGCATGACTCGTGAGTCTTGTCCTTTCCTTGTCTCCTGCAATCGTCGAACTGTAGCTTTCTTAGCAATCGCCGAAGTTACACCGCGACTATTCCGAGAAATCATTGTGGTCAATTTTCACCACAGTCCCCTTGTCCCGAGGCAATGGTCCATTTCAATGCCTGCGGACGAATTCAATCAGAACCCAATCACATCTGAACAATCGCAATCGACATTCGTTTGGAGAATACACATGCGTCCACCGAAATGGCGGATCGCCTTGGCCATCACGGCCGCCGCCTGCATTCTGGGAACCTCCCTGCAACCTGGCCCAGCTGCGGCCGACGAATACGCAGACGGAGTGCAGAGAGTCACCGACATCAGTCCACGGGCCGTCGCCACCACCGACTTCATCACCGACAGCGAAGCGGTGACCCTCACGGCCACAGGCTTCCTTCCAGGCGAGGAGGTGCGACTCGACATCGCATCCACACCGAGAGGCATCGAAGCCATCCACGACAGAAGACGAGCTCGAGCCGATGGAACGGTGACGTTTCCAATCGGCGCCCCACCCGGCCGACCGCTCAACGCCTACGCGGGCGGGTACCAGGCTGAGATCACGTCGGAGCAGAGCATGGACGACAAGCACTTGCGCGAATCGTTCTCGGTCCTGCCCGTCATCCCCACCAGCGGTACAGACACCGGCGCCGGAACCGGCGGGGCCACGACACCGGTGGGGAGCATCGGGCTACAGACGGGCAACGAGCTTCAGGCCCCGCCGAGTCCGGGATTGTCGGTCTTCGGCGTCGGCCTGAGCATGCTCACCCTCGTCTTCGCCGCAGCCGCAACCACCGTCGTGGCCCGAAAGTCACCGAATTCGACGAGCGATGACCGACAGTAAGGACAGACAGCACATGACTCTGCCTGAGCAGATGATCCGAGCCGAACTCCTCAACTCACGGATCACGCGAACCAACGCCATCTACGCCCGCTTCTACGGACCGCTGTGCCTGCTGGTCATCTCGCTGACGTTCTTCCCCTATTACGAGTCGGACCCAGACAGCTCGATCATCTACGGAAACCTGTGGCAGGAGGTGGTGCGTCTCGGACCCGGCTACGACCTGATGGCGCTAATGGTCCTCCTTCTGACAGCACTGCTGTTGGCCTTCGCGGCAATGGGAAAACTGTCGACGAGCGGTCTGATCGCAATCCTGGTGGGATCAACCGCCGTCGGATCCACACTGCTGCAGTCCCCCGGGTATGTTGACCCTCCGGCCTACACGGATTTCGGTGTCTTCGACATCGTCCTCAGCTTCATCACGGCCGGCCTGGTGCTGGGGCATGCCGTCCACCTGTTCGTCCTCGAGCTGGCATTCCAACGCGGAGGCGTCTGAGCCTCATCGCCTCACCGCGCGAGCCTCAACGCGCGAGCAGGCCTCGTGCTTCCAACGCGGGAATGACCTGCAGACGAGTCAGTGGAGCGAACTGACGCTCAACGGTGTCGACTGGCATCGGCGCGTAGGGAAACCACGCGGCCTCAGCGATTTCGGCCTGATGGTCGATGCGATCGACGTCGAGTTCAGCGGGCAGACCCTCATAGCAGAACACGTCCCCGACCACTCTGTGGTCGGCTTCATTGGCCGCATCCGCGGCGAAGGTACCCAGCGGGGCCAGGCGGCCGGCCTCCAGCGCCAGGCCCAGTTCTTCGCTGATCTCCCTGATGATCGTCGCCTCGGCGCTCTCACCGGATTCGGGTTTGCCGCCGGGGAGCATGAACGACGTCGTGCCCTCCTTGCGAACCATGAGGAGAAGAGGTTCGAACGGGTGCAGCAGGACGAGTGCGCTGACTCGGATATCGTTCATTCCAGCCTTTCGTCAGTCATTCGTCAGCCTTTCCGTCAGTCATTCCAGACTCCGGAGGCACCTCGGCGATGGGATCCGAGGACGTGCGTGTCAACCATACCGACCGCCTCCATGAGCGCATACATGGTGGTCGGTCCCACAAACCGGAACCCCTTCTTCTTCAGCGCCTTCGACAGCGCCAGAGACTCGGGGCTCGTGGTGGGAATCTCGCTCAGTACGCGGGGACGCGGGGTGGTCTCAGGTTGGAAGCTCCAGATGAAATCGCCGAGGCCACCTTCCTCGCGCATCGCCAATGTTGCTTTGGCATTGCCGATGCAGGCTTCGATCTTGCCGCGATGCCGGATGATTCCCGCATCGGCGAGCAGGGATTCGATCTCGGGCTCACCGAACTTCGCGACTACCTCGGCGTCGAAGTCCTTGAAGACCTGTCGGAAGCGTTGACGCTTCTTCAGAATCGTCAGCCACGACAATCCGGCTTGGAATCCTTCGAGACTCAATCGTTCGAACATCCCGGATTCGTCCCTAACGGGCATACCCCATTCGGTGTCGTAGTACGTACGCAGCAGCGGGTCACCATAGGCCCACGGCGTTCGGGCGAGCCCGTCCTCGCCTGCCACCGCGCCGTCTGCGGCTGTTCCATCGCCGGCATTCGTCTCTGTCATCGGTCCCTCTCCACTGCCTCGCCCTTCCACACCGTCACGGTACCCCGGCGCACTGACATTGCGCGTCAGTGGCGATGTGTACCCTGATCTCATGAGTCCAGAGCGGGAAACGGCAACGGTGGCGATGATCGGTTTCGGGGCGATCGGGCGACATGTCGCACGGCTGCTGCATCCGGAGATCTCGAGTGGGCGGCTGAGGCTGACAGCGCTGGTCCGGGACCTCGACAAGCACGCCGAGCATCGGGACCTGGGAGCCGATCTCATTGAGGTCGAGCATCCTGAGGACCCACGCTGGGCCGAGCTCACGGCCGATGCCGTGGTCGAATGTGCGGGGGTTCCAGCTGCCAAAGCCTATGGTCCGGCCGTGGTGGCCACTGGCACTCCGATCGTGCTCACCAGCGTCGGTGCCCTCGCCGATCGGCCGACCAGGCAGGCGCTTCTGGCCGGCCCGGGCGAGCTGCATGTGACGAATGGGGCGATCGGCGGGCTCGACGTCCTCGAGGCCGCTGCTCAGGCACAGGCCCTCGACGACGTGTCGATCAGGACGGCCAAAGCTCCGGCCGGTCTCATCCAACCGTGGATGGGCGCCGAGGAGGTTCGCCGGCTCAATGAGCTGACCCCGGCAGATGGGGCGCAGACCATCTTCACCGGCTCCCCAGCCGAGGCGATCGTAAGGTTCCCGGCCAACGTCAACATCACCGTCGCGCTTGCCTGGGCGACGCGTGGGCTCGGAATCGACGCAGCGGAGAATGACGAGCTGATGGAGGAGGCACTGCACCGGACGCAGGTGGAGATCAGGGCTGATCCCAGTCAGGTGGACTCACACCATGAGATCACCGCGAGCGGATCGGCAGGTGACTTCACATTCTCGATCTCGTCGACGCCGAGCCCGGAGAACCCGGCAACCAGCGGTCTCACTGCGCTCTCGGTCACTCGGACCCTGCGGACATGTGTGGAGGGCCTGCGCCGGCGCTGACCGTGGTTGCCCGATCACAGACAGTGGCTGCCAGATCACAGACAACTGCCCCGAGACACACAGCTGTCCCCGGCTCGGCCGTCAACCTCGAGGGCAGATGGCTGGACCGGGGACAGGGTGCAGACGATGTCAGTCGTCGGGGTGAGCGATGTTCTCCTGCATCTGCAGGAACTCCACGTGACGACCGTACTTGTCGAGGATGTCGTCGATGAGCTGTTCCTTCGAGTAGCCCATGACGTCGTATCCCTGACCGGTCCCACCGTCGAGGTAGACCTCCATCCGGAAGTAGTCCTCGGTTCCGCGCGGGATGTGTCCGCCGAACGAAGGAACACTGACCTTGTGCGGCCAGATCTGGTAGCGGAACGGGTATTCGCCCTTGCCGTCGACTTCGAGCTGGATGAGCTCACCGTCTTCGACGAACACGCCTTCTGTGTCGACACGACCGCAGTGGGCGTCGACACCGCGCTCGACCATCTCTGCCACGACCTCTTCGAAGGTGGGCAGCAGGACCTCGCGTTCGAAGTCGCGTGCCTTGCTCCCGCTGGGGAAGGACAGGACTCGACCGAGCTGACGCTGCCAGGGCTCATGGCCGTCGACTGTGCGCGAGCGTCTTGCCAAGGAACCAGGCAGACTCTGAGAGACGCTGTCGACTCGGTGTGCCTCGACCCGCAGCGCCTTGTACAGACCGACCATCACGAGGATGACGACGAAGGCGAACGGCAGACCCATCACGACGGTTGCGTTCTGCAATGCCCCGACACCGCCGACGATGAGCATGGCAATCGTCAACGCACCGGTGGCCAGAGCCCAGAAGATGCGCAGCCCCGGCCGGCCGTCGTCCTGCGGGGTCGGCAGGCGCGATGAGAGGTTGGCCATGACGAGTGCAGCGGAGTCGGCCGTGGTGACGTAGAACAGCAGCGCGGTGATCGTCGCGAGTGCGGCGATGACGACGAATCCCGGGTAGTTCGAGAGCAGCTCATAGAACCCGCCCTCGGGGTTGAGCACCGTCTTCTCACCGAACTCCTTGTCGCCGTTGCGGATGAGGTCGAGGGCGGAATTTCCGTAGATCGAGATCCACATGAAGATGTAGATGAACGGGATCGTCAGGGTGCCGAGGACGAACTGACGAATCGTGCGTCCGCGCGAGATGCGGGCAAGGAAGAGACCGACGAACGAGGCGAAGGCGATCCACCAAGCCCAGAAGAACAGAGTCCAGTCGGTCATCCACGTTCCGGTATCTTCGAAGGCGAAGGTCTGTCCCGCCATGTTCGGGAACATCCGCACGAAGTCGAAGACGTTGAGGACGAAGGCGTTGAGGAGGAACTTGGTGTTGCCTGCGACCAGGACCCAAAGGCTGAGTGCCACTGCCAGGAAGACATTGAGGATCGAGAGGAACTTGATGCCCTTGTCGACGCCGGAGACGGCCGAGAGCGTCGCAACAGCGACGCCGACGACGACGATGCCGATCTGTGAGCCCACACCGATGGGAAGGCCGAAGACCGTGTTGAGACCGACGTTGACCATGACCACGCCGATACCCAAGGAGGTGGCCACACCGAAGACAGTGCCCAGCAGTGCTGCGAAGTCAACGGTGTCGCCCAGTCCGCCGTTGACGCGTTTGCCGAAGAGCGGGGCGAGCGCGGAGCGGATCGCCAATGGCATATTCATCCGGTAGGCGAAGTAGGCCAGTGCGATGCCCATGAGGGCGTAGAGCCCCCAACCGCTGATGCCGTAGTGGAACAGGGTCCAGACGGTGGCCTCACGGGCGGCCTCGACTGTTTCGGGTTCCGTGCTCGGCGGTGCCAGATATTGGGTGACTGGTTCAGCCACGGCGAAGAACATGAGGTCGGTGCTGATGCCTGCGGCGAAGAGCATCGAGGCCCAGGCCAGCAGCCCGTATTCGGGTTTCGAATGTTCGGGGCCGAGCTTCGTGTTTCCGTATTTGGACGCGGCGAGGTAGATGACGAAGACGAGGACGGCGGCCACGAGAAGGACGTAGAACCAACCGAACCAGTCCGACGTCCAGCCGACGACGGCACCGAGAACAGCCTCGGCGTTGGCCGGAGCGAAGAAGGCCCAGAGTGTGATGGCCAGAGTGCCGAGGGCTGCTGCGATGAAGACCGGCTTGTTCACCGGCGGCAGAACCTTCTTCACACCGCCCTTTGGCGACTTGGCGGGTTTGTCCACTGTGGCTGTCATCGGCTCACTCCTTCAGCGGACGACTTCGCGTCCACATCGATTTCCCTGTTTCTGCACACCGGGCTCCCGGTGAAGACCAACCATGCAGGCTACCATATCGTAACCGTCGGTAACCGGATAGCGGTCGAACTGTGACCTCACCAGGCACCTTGTGGCCGTCACGGCACCTTGTGGCCATCACAGCGCCGGTCCGTCTCTTCGCTCACACTCTGTCGATCCGGCCTCGGCTCACAGAGAGACGAGCAACAGAGCCAGGGCCATGACGACCCCGGATCCGATGAAGGCCACCGAGGTGTACCCGAGGATGTCACGCATCTTCAGTCCCGCGATCGCCAGCACCGGCAGAGCCCAGAAGGGCTGCAGCATGTTCGTCCACTGATCACCGTAGGAGACCGCCATGATCGCGATCGACGGATCGACTCCCAACTGGTTGGCGGCGTCGAGCATGATCGGCCCCTGGACTGCGAACTGTCCACCGCCCGAGGGCACGAAGAAGTTGACCAGACCTGCCGAGAGCAGTGCGAGGACGCCGAAGGTCGTCGGGTTCGCGATCGAGACGAGAGCGTCGGAGAATACGGCGATGAGGCCGGTGCCGGACATGATGCCCAGGATTCCCGCGTAGAGGGGGAACTGGAGCAGGATCTCGCCGACGTTCGAGGCGGCTTCCTTCGTCCGGTGGATGAGTTCGAAGGGGTTCTTCACGAGCAGGAAGATGAGCGCGAGGAAGGACCAGTTGACGATGTCGAGCGTCAGTCCCCCGCCCTGGGCGAAGTGGATGATCAGGTAGATCACGAGTGCCAGGCCGACGATGAGAGTGAGGATCCGCGAGGCGTCGATGCGGTCGGCCGGAGTCACGACCTCCTCGTCGAAAGTGGATCTCGATTCGGAGGTGATCGACTCAGGCAACTCGTAGACGGGTGCGTCCTTCTTCGGCGCGATGAGGTAGAAGAGAGCCCCACAGACGACGATGACGCCGAGAACGGCGAGTAGGTTCCAGGTAGAGAAGATGGTCTCGCTGACGGGGATGACTTCACCGCCCAGCGACTTCGCCAGGAAGGAATCGGGTGTTGCTGCGGTCAGCGGGCCCGAACCGGAGTAGCCCATGTGCCAGACCACGAAGCCCGAGTACCCGGCGGCGACGAGCAGCGGGAAGTGGACCTTGAGGCCGCGGCTGCGCGCCTGCACGGCGATCTCACGCGCCAGCAGGGCACCGACGACAAGGCCGAGGCCCCACGTGATGAGGCTGGCGATCGCGGCGACGACGAATACGAAGACGTAGGCGAAGGCCGGACTGCCGGGGACCCTGGCCAACCGGGTCAGCAGCTTCTGCACCGGGCCGGTGTTCGCGAGGATGTGGCCCAGCAGCAGGATGAGGGCCATCTGGGTCATGAACTCGAGGAGTCCTGCCAGTCCCTCACCCCAGCCGGTGACAACATCGACCGGGCTGGCCCCGGTGAGGATGAACGCCAGGACGGCGACGATGAGGGTGAGAACGATGGCGAACGTCAGCGCTGACGGAATCCACTGTTCGAGGAAGCGGTTGATCGGACGCATGAACCCTTGTGAGGCCGCGGCGTTGACCTGGGGCGACGGCTTCGGTGCCGACATGAGATCCTCCTGCTGAGAAAAGAATGTGTGTGTCCTCAGCTTACAATCAGAGCGCTGATCGACTCTGCGATCAGCGCTCCGAGAGTGGCAGGCGGCTCAGCCTCAGTTCTTCTTGAACACCAGCTGCTTGTTGACGAACTCGTCCATGGCCAGCGGGCCCAGCTCGCGCCCGACGCCGGAGCGCTTCACTCCGCCGAAGGGCAGGTATTCACGGCTGCCCTCTGGCGTGTTGAGGAAGATCATGCCTGAGTCGATCTGGGAACCGACGCGCTCTGCCCGCTCCAGGTCGTTGGAGAACACAGCGGCGCCGAGTCCGAACGGGGTGTCATTGGCCATCTCGACGGCCTCTTCCTCGCTGCTGACTCGGTAGACGATGACGGCGGGACCGAAGAGTTCTTCGTAATAACCGCGCATGCCCTTCTCAACATCGGCGAGGACGACAGGTTCGACAAAGGCGCCGCCACCGTCGTAGCGCTTGCCGCCGGCGAGCAGAGTGGCGCCGTCCTTGACCGTGTCCTGAACCTGCTCGATGAAGCGATCGGCAGCCGCAGTCGAAGACAGCGGGGACAGACGGGAACCTTCAGCACCGGGGGTTTCGGGGGTGAACTTCTTGGCCGCCTCGGTGATCGATGACAGGAACTCGTCGTAGACGTCATCCATGACGATCATGCGCTTGGGTGAATTGCACGCCTGGCCCGTGTTGCCCATGCGGGTCTTGAAGAAGGTGTTCGCGCTCTTCTCCACATCGGCGGTGTCGAGGAGGATGTAGGGGTCGGATCCGCCGAGCTCGAGGACGACTTTCTTAAGGTTCTTACCGGCTTCGGCGGCCACAGCCGAACCTGCCCGCTCGGAACCGGTCAGGGACACACCATGGTTGCGTGGGTCGGGCAGGATGATGTCTGCGACCTGTTCGTTGCTCGCATAGATGTTGATGTAGGCGCCCTCGGGCAGTCCGGCTTCGATGAAGATCTCTTCCATGATCTGAGCCGAACGGGGGCACTGCGGGGCGTGCTTGAGCAGGATCGTGTTGCCCAGGGCCAGGTTGGGCGCTGCGAAGCGTGCGACCTGGTAGTAGGGGAAGTTCCAGGGCATGATGCCCAGCAGGGATCCGACCGGCTTGCGGCGGATCATCGCGGTACCGTCATCGGGTCCGCGCAGGGGCTCATCGGCCATGAATGCTTCGGCGTTATCGGCGAAGTAGCGGTAGATGGCGGAGCTCAGTCCGACCTCGCCCTTGCCTTCGGGGACTGCCTTGCCCATCTCCAATTGGATGACCTTCGCCAGCTCTTCGGCCCGCTCCGCGTAGATTTCGGAGACGCGGACGAGGATCGCGGCGCGGTCGGCCACGGAAGTCTGACTCCATTCGGTGAAGGTGGTCGCGGATCGATCGAGTGCGGCCAGGATCTCTGAGTCGGTCGCTGTGGCGAATTCTTCGGCCACTTCGCCGGTTGCCGGGTTGGTCACGCGATACATGGTGGACATGTCGAGCCTCATTTCTGCGGGGGTTGTTGACCTCGATCCAACGGCGCGGAACCGAGTCTCCGGCACCGATCGACGAATGGATTCATCTCCCACGCTATGGCCCAATCACCTCGGCGGCAATTCCCCATCCCACCCCTTGAACACGGCCGCGAATGTGATCGCTGTTACTGTGTTGCCATGGACAGTGTGACTGAACTCGTGAAGCGCTATTACTCCACCGTCGATGCCGGAGACGCGGGTGCCACCTCGGCGCTCTTCGCGGCCGAAGGTCACTACGATCGGCCCGGATATCCGACCATGATCGGAACTCAGATCACCGATTTCTACCACGGTGAGCGCGTCATCGAATCGGGTGCGCATTCGCTGACTGAGATCCTCATCGACGGCGACCGCGCGTCCAGCCGCGGGGTCTTCACCGGCCGACTCAAGGACGGCACGGAAACCTCCGTGGGCTTCGCCGACTTCTTCCTCTTCGACACCG
Source organism: Brevibacterium antiquum (assembly GCF_016107655.1). Classification (GTDB taxonomy): domain Bacteria; phylum Actinomycetota; class Actinomycetes; order Actinomycetales; family Brevibacteriaceae; genus Brevibacterium; species Brevibacterium antiquum. The sequence continues at coordinate 103,395 of NZ_JABASX010000004.1, read as the reverse complement.
AGGGCCTCATCGTCGAACGCACCACCTACTTCTACCAAGCCGCAGTGTAACCAGCCGCTGCTTCACTCCTGTGGGCAGCGGCGCCTCACCGCTGTCTCACTCCTGTGAGTGCGCGCCACCCTGGCCACGGGACTCGAGCACGGAGCGCTGCGCCCGGTCCCTGGCCTCGGCGGCGGCCCGGCTCGGCGTCTGGCCGTAGGCCCGCTCCACCTGGGCATAGACATCGGCCATGCCCTCATCGCTGAGGTCGAGTGGAAGCTCGCCGATCTGGGCGAACGAGGTTCCGATGTGCTGCATGAAACCTCGGATCCCTGTCTCTCCCCCGCCGAGGTGCATCGCCTCGAACTGCCCCACCGCGGACCAGCGCAGGCCCAGAGAATTCTTCATCACCGCGTCGAGGTCGGGTGCCGAGATGACACCGTTGGACACCAGTGCGATCGCCTCCTTCATCAGCGCGTTCTGCAGGCGGTTGCCGACGAACCCGCGAACTTCCCGGTTCAGTGCCACGGGTTCGCGCCCGCAGCTGCGGTAGAATTCGAGGGCTCGCTCGACAGTCTCGGAGCTGGTCGCCGGGGCCGGAACCACCTCCACCAGGGGCATGAGGTGGGGAGGATTGAACGGATGGCCGACGATGACGCGGGCTGCGACCTCCGCTGGCAGATGTCGAGCGATCAATGATGCAGGGATGGTCGACGAGGAGGTCGCGAAGACCGCGTCGGTCGGGGCCGCTGCCGCGATCTGGGCGAACAGCTTCGGCTTGGCTTGGGGATCCTCGGGCCCCGATTCCTGCACGAACGAGGCTTCAGCCACCGCGGCCTCGACGGATTCGGCGAGGCTGATGGACCCGAGTTCGGAGGCGAGCATTTCGTGGGCGGCAGCATCGGCACTGACGGCGGCCTGCAACTCGGCGACCACCTCGGCGAGGTCGTCTCTGGGGTCGAAGACCTGGACCGGGTAACCCGATCGGGCGAACAGCCAAGCGAATGAACGGCCGATCGTCCCGGCCCCTATGACAGCAACGCAGAAGCTCATAACTTAAGGCTATACCTGCCGATTGCTCTTCGACGTCACCCGCCGGCACCAGCACAGATGCTTCAGATATCGATGTGCGGGCACGTCAAGACGGGCTGTTCGGTGGCACAATGTCACCATGACACCGCGCGAAGGATTGACCACAGTGGACTCGGAGATCATTGCCCTGGCCGAGGATGAGTATGCGGCCGCAGCTGACGCCGCCCGGATCGAGGTGCGCGAGATCCACACCGCCGCCGAGGCCGCCGAAGCCGCCCTCCTGCTCGACGAGGTGTGGAGCGTCGACGAGACGGGCACCAATGTGCTCGAGCCCGGACTCATCGTCGCCTTCGCCCATGCGGGAAACTATGTCTCGGCCGCCTACAGCCTCGACGAACCCGACGAGATGATCGGGGTGACGATCGGCTTCTTCGGCCAGCCGCTGGGAACGGTCATGCACTCTCACATCGCTGGTGTGCGACATCAGATCATCGGCCGCGGCGCCGGGTCGGCGATGAAGCTGCATCAGCGCCTGTGGTGCCTCAACCTCGGCGTCACGGAGATGACCTGGACCTTCGATCCGCTGGTGGCACGCAACGCCTACTTCAACTTCCAGCGTCTGGGAGTGGGAATGGTCGAATACCTCGAGGACTTCTACGGGCAGATGCGCGACGGCGTCAATGCCGGTCAGGCCAGCGACCGCATGGTCGTATCGTGGCCGCTCGACAAGCCGGCCAGAGCCACGCTCGCCGAGGCGGACGATGCCTTCGAATGTCTGCGCAGTGACGACAACGGTGAACCGCTGGTTGCCGAAGTGCCTAAGGAAGCCAGTCTGGTCTCCCTCGACATTCCCTCCGACATCGAGACGCTGCGCGGCCAGGATGCCGAACTCGCCTCACGGTGGCGGAAGGCATTGCGCGATTCGCTGACCGCGCTCGTCGCTGACGGCTGGGTCCTCGACACCTGCCTCAAGGGCGGAACGTACCTGCTCCACCACCCGTGAGGGCGCACCCGCCTGCAAGTGGGCGCCCGCCTGCCTCTCCTGCGTGGATGCCTGCCTGCCTGCCTCCCCACCCCTGAGTGGGCGCCCGCCCGTCTGCCTCCCCACCCTTGAACCACGCGGGTAGAGTCTCGCGACTTTCATCTATCGCGACAACGGCGGAGGAATGCCCGTGAACCATCCACTGCACAGCAGCTAGCCGAGCCGCGGCACGCACCCCGCAACTCGGGTACAGCGCTGACACGCGCCCGGCTCGCCGAGAAACACGTCGGGCACCAGGCGCCTTCCCCGAAAAACGGGCGTCGCCCTGAGACATCTAAGTGCACAACCGATATTCGGGACAGACACCGTGTTTCGATGCAGCGTCGCAACAGCTCTCAACTTGCCTGACCCAAATTGGCGGCCTCAGTTCAGCGTAGATCCTAGTTCACTCGCTCAGCCAGGGCCTGCCGCTGATGCTTGATCATCAACGAATCGATGCAGTTCTTGATCGCAGTGAAGCTTCCCGGGCGGAATAGGTCACCGAATGTCAGATTGAAGACTTGGTATCCGGCATTGAGAAGATTCATGTGGCGCTGATGGTTTTGCTTTGCAGCTTCATCAGGACCATCAGGGTGGAGATAGTATTTCCCCACTCCGTGAACCTCGACTATGACGGGAACCGTGTCGTGTTGAAAATCATTGCGCCCAATGAGCCCACCCACGGCGGACCGAACATCAACCTGAGGCACCATCCCGGTGATCCCGTGTCTGTGGAACTTGACTGCACAAAATGACTCGGACGGCGCTTCGTAAACAGCGCCCGAGAGATCCAACGCCACTTGCGCCCGCCGCAGGCCACGCCTCCCGTTCCTCAAATACCGGCGAACTTCATCGGTACTCACCCCGCGATCTCTCATCGCCTGTGAAATCAAGGGAACAGAGACTTCAAGACTGTGATCGAGAGCGATGTCTGCGAGAGTGCGGCTCAAGGTGGTAATCGGATAGCTGAAACCCTCAGCGACATCAGAGACTTCGAGCTTGCGCGAGTACACGAACATTCCAGGATAGTTCCGAGTGACTGTGCCCCTGGAGACCTCTACTTTCCTCGTCCCAGTGATCACCGGATCAAGGCCGTGAAGGAGCGCCGCCGACACATGCGAGAAGACATCGCCGGGCAGCACAGTGTCACGTCGGGTCGATATCTGCAGCCGCAACCGCTCGATCTCGTCTCTGATGTCTCCATGAAATTTCGGGAACGTGGTCCCTGGCTCAGAGGAAAATGGTGCGAGCACAGCATGATGCTCCTGGTCGCACCGGCCTTTGAGGGCGAAATATCCCCGTCGCACCTTGTACAGACAGCACCCGACAGCCTCAGCCACATGCTGTCGCGGCATGTCGAGCTCGCACAGTTGCTTGGTTGTCAGCACCCGGAACATTCCATCATTATGCATCTATCCAGCATCAAACGCAATCAAATACTATCTATTTACACCTAATGCGCTTATACGCTAAAGAGAAGAATTCAATTACGAGTGCGAGTGAAAGGCGGGAGCGAGGATCAGACATGACCCCGCAGAACAGGCGGGAGCGAGGTTAAGTCATGATTCCACAGAACAGGCAAGTGCTGAGGAAAGGGTGAACCGTGTGGAAAGAGTGAGCATGCAGCCCCGGGGAGGCGAAACCCTTTGGACGGCCGGCGAGGGTGCTCGGGGGCAGCCCGGCTCCGTCCTCAACGGCGCGCAGCCTGCCCGCGACTTCCCGACCCTTCAGCCCCGCACTCTCCATTTGGGTCTGAGACACGGACTGCGCGCTGAGACTCGGGTCCGGCACCTTTACCTCAGGCGCTGATTTGATCGAAAACCGCACGCCGAACCGACGAACGCGGGTGTTCAACCGAGTTTCGATTGAACACCCGCGTTTCGAGGAAGCAAGTCTGACCTCGCGGTCTCTTTGGCCTGGTTGCTCAGCTCACTTCTCTTCCCAATTCTTGCGCAGCAGCTTCTTGTCGAGCTTCCCGACCGACGTGCGAGGCATCTCCGCAACGACGTTGACCTCATCTGGCATCTGCCACTTGGCGAAGCGCTCACTCAGCGTTTCGATGATCGACTCACGGGTCACCTCGGCGCCGTCGCTGGCTACGACATAGGCGACGGGACGCTCATCCCACTTCTCATCGGGGACTCCGATGACGGCTGCCTCCTTGACGTTGGGGCTGTCGAGGATCGCGTTCTCCATATCGATCGAGGAGATCCACTCGCCGCCGGACTTGATGACATCCTTGAGGCGGTCGGTGATCTTGAGATAACCATGCTGGTCGATGACACCGACGTCACCCGAGCGCCACCAGCCGTCGATGAACCGGTCCGCATTGTCGGGCAGCTGGTAGTAGGACTCGGTGATCCAGGGACCGCGCATGACGATCTCGCCCACAGACTTCCCATCACGGGGCATCTCCTGGCCGGTCGGGTCGACGATCTTGAGATCGACGCCGATGATCGGCAGACCCTGGTAGCGCTTGAGGTCCCACCTCTCCTCTTCGCTGAGGTTCATGCCGGACTTCAGGCGCCAGTTCGTGGTGGCCAGCGGAGTGGTCTCGGTGGCACCGTAGCCGTGGATCACCTCGGCGCCGGTGATCTCCTTGAACCCGCGCATCATCGACAGCGGCGGTTCGGAGGAGCCCGAAACAAGGCGGACTCCGCTGAGGTCAGGCGGGGTCGGCATGCTCTTCATCATCGCCAGCATCGGGGTGAAGATCGCAGGCGCACCGTTGGCCAGCGTCACCTTCTCTTCGATGAAGGCCTGACCGATGGCGCCGAACTCTTCGGCCGCGAATTTGCCGGGCAGGACGAGCTTGGCGCCAGCCGCCACTGCATTCTGCGGGAAGCCCCAGGAGAGCACGTGGAACATGGGGGTGATCGGCATGACGCAGTCGTCGAAGGTCGCCTGCAGTGCTGCCAGTCCGCCCATCGTGTGCAGGTAGATCGAGCGGTGGGAGTAGTAGACGCCCTTGGGTCGGCCTGTGGTTCCGGTCGTGTAGCCGGCGTAGGCCGCGGTCTTCTCGTCGACGACGGGCCAGTCGTAGGTCTCAGGCTTGTCGGCGATGAGGTCCTCGTAGAAGACGACGTTCTCCAGAGATGTCTCGATCTCCGAGGCGGGCTTGTCGGTCATGACGACCCAGCCCTTGACGTCGAGCTTCGGGGCGAGTGCCTCGGCGACGTGGAGGAGTGATTCGTCAACGAAGATCCAGTCGGACTTCGAGTGGCTGACCACGTAGGCGAGGTCCTCGGGGGCCAGACGCAGGTTGAGCTGGAGCATGGTCGCGGCCACGCCGGGGACCGAGAAGTACAGCTCGAGGTGACGGCGGGAGTTCCAGTCGATGACGCCGACCATGGAGCCTGCACCCACGCCGAGTTCGTCCAGGCCATGGGCCAGCTGGGCCATCCGCTTGTACTCATCGGCGTAGTTCGAACGACCCCAGGACCCGTCCGATCGGCGGTAGACGACCTCTGATTCGCCGAAGAAGGTCGCTGCATGGCGGATCAGGGTGGTGGTGTTGAGCTGGTAGCTGTCTCCGAGAGTGGATGGAATGCCTGTAAGCATGAGACTCCTTTTGTCATGGTGGTCGTTCTGGGGTGGAGGTGCCGTGCAGATATCCGGACTATTTTCATCGTCAGACTATCCCGGCAAGTGATACCGCTCACATCTTTCGCCGCAACGTTACCAATTAGAAACGTGGGGGCGTCGAGAAACGCGTGGGCATCGTGTTCCGGGCCCGTCGGCTATTCGCCGCTGAAGTTCGGTCCGCGCTTCTCAATGAATGCGGCGACTCCCTCGGCGAAGTCCTTACTCGCCCGCAGGTCCGTCTGCCCTGTGAGCTCCCGATCGAATGCATCGTCCAGTTCAGTCAGTGTCGCCGCGTTGATGGCTTCTTTCGAGGCCGCGAAGGCCAGAGGTGCGCCCTGAGCCCACTGCGCCGCAATCTCCTGCGCCCGGCTCAGGTGCTCACCTGCCGGAGTGACCAGACTGGCCAGGCCCCAATCCGCTGCTTCCTTCGCCCACACCTTCTGTGCTGTCAGGGCCATCTTCATGGCTCGATGCCGGCCCGCCGAGGCTGCCACGAGTGCCGTTGCCCCGCCGTCGGGCATGAGCCCGATCTTGGTGAAGGCCAGCATCAGATAGGACTCTTCGCTCATCACGGTGTAGTCGCAGGCCAGGGCCAGGGAACAGCCGATGCCGGCGGCCGGGCCGGAGACCGCGGCGATGGTCGGAATCGGCAGATCGATGATCGATCGGATGATCGCATTGGCCCGATCAAGGCCGACCCCTCCCCCTTGCACAGACCCCTGCAGGTCGGCACCTGAACTGAACGACCGGTCATTGCCGGTGATGATGAGCGCACGAGCCGTGGTGGCCGCCTCGGCGACGGATTCACCGACCCCCTCAAGGGTCTCCCTGGTCAGCGCGTTGAGGCTTTCGGGGCGATTGATCGTGACAGTCACGACCCCATCTCGCAGGTCGGTGAGAACACTCGAGGTCAAAGCGACTCCTCTTAGTTGGCGCTGGATGACTGATCTTTCACCCCAACTTTAACGCACGATAAGTTGATCTGGGTCACACGTCTCAGAAGCGCCTGCGGAAGGTGGTCCTGCCGGGCCACAGTGGTCACGCCTGGTGCCGGCTGTCATGTTGGTCTGCCTCAGACAGCGAGGCCAAATAGGCGTTGTAGTCCCGCAGCGTTGCGTCACCGTCCCTGGCAGCCTGGCGATCGAGACGGCGACTCAGGCGTTCATCCGATCTCTGCCATTTGAACACCAGCACGCCGAGCATGATCAGCGTCGGGATCTCTGTGAAGGCCCACGCGATGCCTCCTCCGAGGAACTGGTCCTTCAATGGATCGATGCCCCACATCGGCATGTTGTAGAAGCTCGTGAGCAATGTCGTCGACATCATCACGACAACGCCGAAGAATGCGTGGAAGGGGATGGTGGCCACTATCTCGAAGACCTGCACCACGGTGGGATCGATGCGCACTTGCCGCTTGCTGCTCGTTCGCGGAGAGGGGTCGACTCCGAAGATGTTCCAGAAGTAGAGCATCCCGATGGCCACGAAGTGGATGAACATCAGGTTGTGTCCCCACATCGTCGACATCAGCCAGTCGAAGGCGGGCGTGAAATACAGCCCGTACAAGCTCATCAGGAACAGCACGGTTGTCACGACTGGGTTGGTCAGCACGCGCATCGGTGGGCTGTGGACGATGGAGAGGATCACCCGGCGCGCATTCCACCGGCCTGACCCGGCCGGCAGGACACGCAGCATCAGGGTGATCGGTGCCCCCAAGACCAACAGGATGGGGCTGAGCATCGACAGAATCATGTGCTGGATCATGTGCATGCTGAACAGCGCCATACCATAGCCATTCAACGCCGTGCCATCGACGAGGATGACGGTGGCGATGCCCAGGGTCCACCAGATGAGGCGTGTGATCGGCCACTTCACTCCGCGGCGATGCAGCAGCCACACGCAGAAGGCATACAGCACCAGGCCGAACGCCGCGAGAATGACGATGATGGGGATCGGCTGCGGATGCCAGTCGATGACCCGCTGGAACGTCGGCGGAAGCGTCGGGTGCCACATCAGTCCGCTCATCCCGTGCTCATGCATGATCGCTCCCTCCCACTTGACTTCTACAGGTCGTAGAAGTGCGTGTCGGTCACCACCGTACGCCTGATGCGCCGCCGCGTCACCCGCTCGGCCAAGCAGCGTGCTCAGAGCAGTCCAGCGTCGTGCTCAGATCAGCGCAGCCGCCAGCTGGGTCCCGGTCAGAGGCCGGTCGGCGTAGACCAGGCGCATCGCCTGCGGATCGGGATTGCCGGCGTCGGGAGCTCGATGCTGCAGGCTCAGACCGACCTTCTCAGCCACTTTCCGTGAGGCCGCATTGTGCTCGAGCAGGTAGGCGATGACTGGCAGTTCGGGTTTGAGCTCCTGGGCCCGAGCTACGGCCATGCGAGAGATCTCGCTGGCATAGCCGCGGCCCTGGACCTCGGGGCGGAAGCGGTAGCCCAGGTTCCAATAGGCCTCGATCCGATCCGGGTTCCACTCATCGGCCAAGGGCATGCGCCTGACGCCGCAGCCGCACATCCCCAACACCGGCCCGTCCTCCGACTCACGGACGATCCATGATCCGAGCCCGTCGATCTCCCAATCAGCGATGCGGGTCAGCAGGTACGCCTCGGCTTCCTCCCGCTTGATCATCCGGCCGCTGGGAAAATGCGCCCACACGCGGGGGTCGCTGTAGATCTCGAACACCTCGTCCAGGTCCTGAAGCCCCGGGCGGTCAAGCACGAACGGCTCTGCCATCAGGCGCCGTGGGCGGCACGGATGGCCGCGTCGAGGTCGTTCCACAAGTCGTCGGCGTGTTCGATGCCCACGCTCAGACGCAGCAGCCCGTCGGGGACCGACTCCGGTTCCGAGGCATTGCGCCGACGGCGTTCGATGAGGGACTCCACACCGCCCAGGGAGGTGGCCGGCGTCCACACCCGGACCGCCTCGGCGACGGCGGTGGCCTGCTGCGCGGTCTCCGTGCAGAAGGCGACCACCGCACCGAATCCCGACATCTGCGACGCCGCACGCTCATGCCCGGGGTCTCCGGGCAGACCCGGGTAGCGGGTCTCGACGACGTTGGGATGCGAACTCAGCCGTTCGGCGATCAGCGCGGCATTGGCCTGGGCTCGCTCCATGCGCACAGACAGCGTCCGCAGGCCCCGCAGCGCCAACCACACCTCGAAGGGACCGGCGATGGCTCCGCGCAGTGAGCGTTCACTATGAAGCCGCTTGTGAAGATCTTCGTTGCTTGTCAGCGCCGCGCCGAGGACGACATCCGAGTGTCCGGCGAGGTATTTGGTGACGGAGTGGACGACGACGTCCGCGCCCAGATCAAGCGGCGTCTGCAGGAGCGGAGTCGCGAAGGTGTTGTCGACAACGGTCAGGATGCCGCGATCGCGCGCAGCGGAGATGAGTGCGGGTGTGTCAGCGACTTCGAGCATCGGGTTGGTCGGCGATTCGATCCACAGCACCGCCGAGGCGGCAGCAACGTCATCGAGTGCGCTGACGACGGCGCCGGTGTCGGCGATGTCGACGGTGACGAAATCGAATCCGCTGCGCTCGGCGACCTCGCCCGCGGACTCCAGTGAGCCCTGGTAGCAGTGCTGGGGCATGATCAGAGTGCCGCCGCGTGGGACCAGGCTGAGCGCAGCGGCGATCGCCGCCAGCCCTGAGCCGAAGACCAGTCCGGGAAGTTCGGCATGTTCGAGTTCGGCCAATGCCTCTTCGAACGGGGTCCAGGCCGGTGTCGAAAATCGCCCGTAGACATGCTCGGAATGGTCGATCTCTCCGCTGCCGACGAAGGTCGAGGACAGTTCGATCGGCGGGTTCACCGACGAACCGTTCGAGCGCTGCGGACGACCCGCTTCGACGAGGACGGTTTCTGGTGCGTGGGAGAAATCTCGTGAGGTCATCGTCCCAATATATGCCGAGAGCCGACCGCTGCGCACCGATGTCTCAGTCGTGGCAGTGACGTCTCAGTCGCGCACCCGCACCATGTGCTCGAGCAGTGCTCTGGCTCCGGCTGAGAGTCGTCGCCTGGGTGACCACACCGCGTGCAGCTCGCGTTCGAGGGCGACTCCGGCCTCCACCGGCAGCGGCACTAAGCGTTGGGCCCGGAAGTCATCGCGCAGGGCCAGCTCAGAGAGCACGACCGGTGCGATGCCGGTGGCCGCTGCGATCTTCAGCGCCGAGTTCGACCCGTACTCCCCTGCCACACGTGCCCCACCGAACTGCGCCAACGCGGCGTCGAGGACCTCTCTCGTTCCCGAACCGACCTCTCTGACCAGCAGCGGAACCTCGGCCAGCGCCTCGGCGGTGATCGGGTCAGTCCAGGCATCGGCGAAGGCGGGTGCGGCGGCGATCATGAGCCGGTCATGGCCGACCACCTCGGCGGGGAAATCCTGGGGCAGGGATACGGACTCGATGAGGCCGAGGTCGCAGCGCTGCTCACGCACGGCGGCGATGACTGCGGAGGAGTTCTCGACCGCCAGGCCCACATCGATGTCGGGGTGCGTCGAGGTGAACGTCGTCAAGTACCGGGGCAGCAGGTATTCGGCCACAGTCAGTGAGGCGGACACCCGCACGGTGCCGGCCCGCGCGTCCTGGATGGCTCGAGTGCCGGCGTTGAGATCGGCATAGGCGTCGATGACCTTCGAGGCCCACTGGGCAACGGCGTGGCCTTCGGCGGTGAGCTGGGTGCCCTGCGGCGAGCGCTTCAGCAGCGGCACCTTGAGGTCTCGCTCGAGGTTGCGCAGACTGCGTGAGGCATTCGGCTGGGCAAGGCCCATCGCCTCGGCGGCCTGACCGATGGACTGGGCGCTCGCGCTCAGCGTCACCAGCAGCCCCAGAGCCGGAAGCTCGGGCCAGTCCTGCATTCTGCTGAGGTCTCGCATGCCCCAATTCTGCCATATCAGTGCCATATGGGTCGGTCGAACAATACCGTCTACCGAAAACCCCGGCCGCTTGACAGACTGAACTCATGAATCGCATCGTCTACCTCCTCCCTGGCTTGGGAGTCGCCGCAGCAGCCACAGCCATCGCGTGGCCCGTCTCGATGGTGGCTCCCATCCTCTCCCCGCTGCTCATCGCCATCGTCCTGGGCATCATCGTCGGAAATGTGCTCCCCGAACTGCCGCAGATCTTCCGTCCCGGTCTCGACTTCGCGGCCAAACCCCTCCTGCGTCTGGGCATTGTGGCCCTCGGCGCGCAGGTCGTGCTCGGCGATATCCTCGACCTCGGCTGGCTGGTCCTCGTCCTCGCCGCGATCGTCGTCGCAGTCGGCATCGTCTCCGGTCTGCTGCTGGCGCGTCCGTTCCGCGTCGATTCGAATCTCGCGCTGCTCATCGGCTGCGGGTTCGGCATCTGCGGAGCCGCCGCAGTCGCCGGGGTCGAGTCGACGCTGAAGGCGAAGAAGGAGGACGTGGCCGCGGCGATCGGTCTCGTGGTCCTCTTCGGCACGCTGATGATCGCCGTGATCCCCTCGCTGAGCGTTGCCTTCGGGCTAGCCCAGGACACCGCCGGCATGTGGGGCGGTGCGTCCACGCACGAGGTCGCGCAGGTCGTCGCGATCGGCGGCATCATCGGGCCCGCGGCCCTGCAGGTTGCCGTCCTCGTCAAGCTCTCCCGTGTCATCATGCTCGCCCCGACCGTCGCCGTGCTCAGCATGGTGATGCGCCGCAATGAGAGCCGCGAGCGGGCAGCGATGGCTTCCTCCGCCGCGATGTCACGGAATGAGGCGACGTCGCAGTCCCCCGCCGAGGCGGCCGCTCAGTCTACGCCGGCCGCCGGGTCCTCGTCGGCACAGGTGCAGTCGGCTGCTGCACCTGCGACGAAGCGTCCGCCCATCGTGCCGCTGTTCGTCCTCGGCTTCCTCATTATGGCGGGCCTGCGCACCTTCGGCCTGTTGCCGGACTTCGCGGTCTCCGGTCTGGGCTGGATCCAGACCGTGTGTCTGGCCATGGCGATGTTCGCCCTCGGCCGCGGAGTCCAATGGCGTTCCCTGCGCAACCTCGGCGCCGGTCCGATCGGCCTGGCCGCGACGACGACTCTCATCGTCGCCGTGATCGGGCTCGGCGGTGCCCTGATGCTGACCTGAGCTTAAACGCCTGCCTCGGTGCACACATGCTGGAAGCTCCCTCTGCAGACAACCCGCTCTCGTTACGATGATTGCGAAGTCGAACCATGATTCAGTCGAAGGGTGCTGCAATGAGCGCGAACGCGATAGTCGTCGGCAGCGGCGTGATGGGAGCGTCGATCGCGTTCTCCTTGGCCAAACGCGGATACGCGGTCACCGTCGTCGACAAGAAATCCGGTCCGGCGCAGGGCTCGACCGGGGCCACCAGCGCGATCGTTCGCTTCACCTATTCTCTGCGGGACTCCATTGCCATGGCTTGGGAGTCGAAGCACCTCTGGGAGAACCTGCGCGGCCATGTTCAGGCACCGGAATCAGAGCCGGTCGCGGACTTCATCCGCACCGGCATGGCCGTCATCGACATACCCGGACTGCTCCCGGACACCATCCGCACAGACTTCGCGGATCTCTCGATCCCCTACGCCGACTGGGACGCGGCCGACCTCGCCCGGGAGCTGCCCGGCGTCGATACCTCGAACCACTATCCACCAAAGCGCCCCGATGATCCGGCGTTCCTCAACGACAGCGACGAGCCCGCAACGGCACTGTACACATCAGACGGCGGGTACATCTCCGATCCCGTACTGGCCACGGAGAACTTCGCTCGCGCCGCGAAGCGACACGGTGCCCAGTTCCTCTACAACGCCGAAGTCATCGGCGTGCGCCACAGTGTCTCCGACGAGGACTACCGAGCCTCGGAGGGGAATCACGATGCCTCCGATGTCCGTCCCGAAGATGGCGCCACCGGACAGTCAAGCGCGGCGTGGACGCTCAACCTCTCCGATGGTCGGGTTCTCGACGCCGACGTCGTGGTCAATGCGGCCGGACCCTGGTCTTCGCGGTTCAACGAGCTCGCCGGTGTCGGATCCGACCACGGAGTCTCGCTGACTCCCCTGCGCCAAGAAGTCCATACTCTGCCGGCGGAATCGACCGTCATCCGCAGTGACGGCACTCCTATTCCTGCGCTCCTCGATGCCGGCATCGGCACCTATATGCGCGCCGAGGTAGGCGGTCAGCTGCTCATCGGAGGCTCGGAACCCGAATGTGATGAGTTGGAGTGGGTCGAGGACCCCGACACAGTATCGATGAGTGTTCGTCCCGAGCAGTTCGAGACGCAGGCTCTGCGAGCTGCCAAACGCTTCACCGACATCACGATCCCGAACCGGGCCCGCGGAGTCGTCGGCGTCTATGATGCCTCCACCGATTGGACTCCCATCTACGACCGTTCCGAGGCGGATGGCTTCTATCAGGCGATCGGGACCAGCGGCAACCAGTTCAAGAATGCTCCGCTGGTCGGCGAGGCCATGGCAGAACTCATCGATGCCGTCGAGCACGGTCATGACCATGACCATGACCCCGTCCGGATTGCGCTTGGGCACACAGGAGGGGAACTGAACCTGGGAACCTTCTCTCGCCTGAGGTCTCCGGCTGGAACAAGCGGAAACGTCATGGGCTGATCTCAGCACAGCACCAGCACGTTCCGATATTTGGGAAATTGCGGCCGTCCGCCTGGTGGCAACCGCACCTGTCGTGACTGAGCTGGTAGTGTCGCTCAGCGAGTCATTCAGTTTCGTTCAGCGAAATTTCAGCCTAAATGGGGAAATCATGCTCCTTCAAATCATTGCGTTGTTGATCTTCATCGCCCTGTTCGCAATCGGCGCGATCCGCGGTGTGCAGATCGGCGTGCTCATGCTCGTCGGCGCCGCCGGCACCGGCCTGTTCCTGACAGACATGACCGTCGAGGACATCATCGCCGAGTTCCCGCTCTCCATCATGATCCTGCTGGCCGGGGTCACCTACTTCTTCGCCATTGCGCAGGAGAACGGGACCGTCGACAAGATCATCGACTGGGCGCTGGAGAAGGTCGGTTCGTCTGCCGTCCTCCTCCCGATCGTCTTCTTCGTCATCACAGCCGGCATTGCTTCCATGGGTGCACCCCTGGCCGGTCTCGTGATGATGCCGGTGGGTATGCAGGTGGCCCGCAAGTACGGCGTCGACTATGCGCTGATGGGCCTGGCGATCTGCTTCGCCATCGGCGCCGGCGGATTCGCTCCGACCAGCCTCTACGGCATCGTCACCTACAGCACCGCCCATGATGCGGGAATCGATCTGTCGCCGTTCCTGCTCTTCGGCATCGCCGTCGTCGTCTACCTCGTGATGCTCGCCGTCGCCTACTTCATGTTCGGTCGCACGCTCTTCGGGCGTAAGTCCGCCATGGCCGCAGCCGGCTCCGCGCACTCCGGTTCGACGATCTCCCGCGGATCCGCCTCGGCGACGAAGGTGGCCTTCGGTGAGGACGAGGACGACGAAGCCCTCTTCGACTCATCCAGCACCTCGGCGAGTTCGGATTCGGGTCCCTTCTCCTTCGTGCAGATCCTCACCGTCGTCCTCATGGTCGGACTCATCGGTTCGGTCGTCGTCCTGGCCGCGTTCGGCAAGGAACCCGATATCGGTCTGCTGTGCTTCTTCTTCGGTGCGATCCTCTCACTCGCCGATCCCAAGACCGGCAAGGCCGCGCTGCCCAAGATCGACTGGTCGACCGTTCTGCTCGTCGGCGGCATCATCACCTTCGTCGGCGTGCTGCAGAACATGGGTGCTGTGGACCTGCTCGGTGAGGGCGCCGAGGCGATCGGTTCACCGCTCATCGCCGCTTTCGTCCTGTGCATCGTGGGCGGGCTGGTCTCAGCGTTCGCGTCGACGACCGGCATCCTCGCCGCTCTCGTGCCGCTGGCACTGCCCCTCATCGCCGCCGGCGGAGTCCCCGGCTGGGCGCTCATCGCAGCCCTGGGCGTGTGCTCGGCCGTCGTCGACGTCTCACCGTTCTCGACGCTGGGTGCCACGGTCGTGGCCACGGCTCCACAGGATCACAAGGCGCGACTCACGCGCATCCTCGTGAAGTTCGGCATGTCGATGGTCATCATCGGTCCCATCGTCCTCGTCGGCGGTCTCGTCGTCCCGGCAATGTTCTTCTGAGACTGTGATCCGGGCCGTTGAGGCGCCCGGACCATAGTGACTGTTCTCCGCACAGTTCTCGAGATGCACATGCTGCCCAGCGAAATTCGCTGGGCACCATCTGCATCTCACGTCGTCGGGGTCTGTCAGCGAGTGACGGTGTCGCCGCCCCCGTCAAGCAGTTTCAGCTGTTCGGGTGTCGGGTAGCCTTCCCAATCGCCGGGTGTCAGACAGGCGAATGCGCCGACTCGTGCGCCCAGCTCAAGCGCCTCGTCTATTCCGGCACCGCGAGACAATGCGTCGAGAAATCCTGCAGCAAAACCGTCTCCGGCACCCACCGTGTCCACACTCGGAACGACGACGGCCGGCACGTGGACCACTGTGCCGCCGGACAGACTCCAGGAACCAAGGGTTCCTTCTTTGACCACCGGGGTCTGTGCGCCCAAGTCAACGATGCGCGGCAGTGCCGAGGCGACTTCATCAGGGCCGATGGTCACATCGTCGCCCAACAACAGTCGAACTTCATCGAATCCTGCGAAGACGATATCGGCCTGTGCCGCCAGCTCACTGCAGGCACGATGAGCATCATCAACGGACCACATCTTGGCCCGATAGTTCACGTCGAAGCTGACCTTCACGCCGGCAGCGCGAGCAACCTCCACTGCATGAAAAGCGGCCTGTCGGGCTGAGTCGGACAGTGCCAAGGTGATCCCGGTGAGGTGCAAGACATCTGCCGCGGCAATGACATCGTCGGAAATGTCGCAGTTGCTGAGCTCCGAGCCAGCACTCAACGATCTGGAATAGACGACATCCTGCAGTCCGTTGAGTGGGGTGGTCTTGACCATCAGACCTGTTGCACCTCGACCGAGGAGGCCGAAGGTCTGCACATTTTCTGCCCGGAGTTCCCGAGTGATGAGACGACCGAAGTCATCATCACCGACTTTGCCCACCCAGGAAACCTCATTTCCCAACCTGGCCAGAGCGATAGCCGCATTCGACTCGGCCCCTCCCATGCCGGCAACCATCGGTGCGTTGTTTCCCAGGTGACCGATGCGTTCAGAGCGGATTAGCCCCATTGTCTCTCCCAGAGTGACGAATCGACTCACGAGTCGGTCTCCAACTCACGGACGAACGCACTCGCGGTGCGGCCCAGACAGGCAAGGTCGCCGGATGAGAACACGTCACCGAGAAGTGGGCCTCCGACGCTGACGGCTGGGGCGCCGGCGCTCAGCCACGCACGTGCTGCGTCAAGGTCCACTCCCCCGGACGGAATTGCCTGGAGTTCAGGAAACGGTCCCCGCAGATGCTTGAGGTAGCCAGCTCCGACGGTTTGAGCGGGAAAGATCTTGACGGTTTGCACGCCGAGGTCCAATGCCTGCTGGACCTCTGAGGGGGTCAGGACTCCAGGCAGCAGTGGGACCGCTGCGTCGACTGCAACAGAGACGACTTCGGATTTCAGGTTGGGGGCCACGAGGTATTCTGCCCCCAAATCTATGGCCTTACGCGCAGCTTCTTCTTTCACAACCGTGCCAACTCCGATACAGGCATCGTCAGCGAAACGCTTCTGCAGAGCCGGGAGTGCATCGAGAGTGCCCGGAGTCGTCATCGTCAGCTCGATACCGTTTACCCCGGAATCTATGAGAGTCTCAATAACACCCTCGTACTGGGAAGAGTCCCTTCCTCGCAGCACGGCGATGATCTTTCGCCCGCCCAGCAGAGTGTCGAATGTTGCCAGACTCATAGTCAGTTATTTCCTTCGCTAGTGGTATTCATGATGGACTGCGGGCTCAGGCCCGGAGGCAACTGCTCTTCTAAAATGGCGCGAAGTCTCAACCCGAGGTGACCCATGCGCTGCGAGCCCATGCGCTCGGACGGAACTGTGAGGCTCACGGCGGCCTGTCCGACTCCGCCTCGTTCCACGGCCACTGCCACACAGCTGATGCCCTTCTCGTTCTCTTCGGTCTCGGTCGCATAGCCGCGGCTCCGTGCTTCTCCGACAATCTGGGCCAGGTGTGTCGCTTCATCATCGGGAAGCTGCAGCCGCGACGCCAGATCTGGCATCGAAGCCGTGTCGACTGCCAGCAGAGCCCGGCCCAGAGCTGTCGTCCACATGGGGTTGCGAATGCCCACGTGCGAATACACACGAATGGCCAGTTCCGGCTCGATCTTGTCGACATAGCGAACGTGGTTGCCGTCGGGAACTCCGATGTGACAGAGTTCGTTCGCCTCAGCACTGACCAGCAAGGCCACCTTATGCAAGATATTACGAAGGGTGTCATGACTGAAATAGTCGTCGGTCATTCTCAGCAGAGCGGGGCCCACACAATAGATGCCGGTCTCATAGTCCTGGGACGCGAATCCGCGAGCCTTCAAGGTTGCCAGGATTCGGTGGACTGCTGCCTTGTCCAGCTCAAGCTCGCTGGCCAACTCCCCCAACGCCAATCCCTGATGGCCGGACCGAGCAAGGGACTCCATCACTGACAATGCCCTGTCGACGCCAGCGAGTCGTTGACTCATCTTTCTGCTCCCGCTTCATTCGTCCGCAAAGTTTTCACTCCTGCAGAGCCGTCCGTGCCTCACCAGTTTTCGCATCATTGCTCAGAGACAGATCGCGATCAACTGTTTCGGGTACCCAGATAGTAGCGAGGAATGTGCACAGCATCGTGAAGGCCATGTAGATGGCGAGCGGGATCCACGTTCCGAACTGCAGCAGCAGCCACGAACACACCAGCGGAGCAATGCCGCCGCCGACGAGCGCGGAGGCTTCGCGAGCCAACGTCACCCCCGCGTACCGGTACCTGGTTCCGAAAAGTTCAGGGAAATAGCTTGTCTGGACTCCGACATTTCCATAGGCGGCGAAAATATATCCGAGTCCGACAGCCAGAGCGACCAACCACACAACTCCTGTTTCGAGCAGGTTGAAGTAGACGAACGGCAACAGCGCGCCGACTCCGGCGATGAGCAGGTAGATCGGCTTGCGGCCGAATTTGTCGGAGAGGAAGCCCCATGCGAACGCGGAGATCATGCCGATGACAGCACCGATCAGCTGAATATCGGTGATCGTCGAACGTGGGAACAACTCATCCGTGCCGGACAGTAGTACCCCTGTCGTCACGAACGTGACGAAGAAGGTCTGCACCGTATAGGAGTTGGTGTTCGGCCCCCAGTTCATCACCGCGGTCTGCACTATGCGCTTCCACCCGAACTTCACTGCCAGTTTCAGTGGCGCGGCTTCCTTCTTCAGGTCTGCGGTGGATTCCTGCAGCTCGACGAATACCGGCGACTCCACGAGATGACGCCTGACGAACCATGCGCCGATCGTGATGACGATCGAGAAGATGAAGACGATCCTCCAGCCCCATGCTAGGAAGTCCTCTTCGGTCATGAACCACTGCAGCATTGCGAAGACGAGCGTGCCCAGGACGGTTCCTCCGGCTGCACCCGCCATGACTGTGGAAGAGAGCCGGCCGCGGGTTCCCGGGCGCACGGTCTCTGTCAGCAGAGTCGACGAGCCCGACTGTTCGGCCCCTGCGCCGAGCCCCTGGAACAGGCGCATGGCGAAGAG
Source organism: Brevibacterium antiquum (assembly GCF_016107655.1). Lineage (GTDB taxonomy): Bacteria > Actinomycetota > Actinomycetes > Actinomycetales > Brevibacteriaceae > Brevibacterium > Brevibacterium antiquum. The sequence continues at coordinate 85,152 of NZ_JABASX010000004.1, read as the reverse complement.
AAGAATCGGAGCCATTATGCCGATCGTTCCATAACTGGGCACCAGACCAATGGCGAAAGTTGCCAAACCCATAATGATCAGTGTGGTTACGAGAACCCATTTGCGTCCGAACTTTTCGCCAAAGTGAGAGAACAACACTCCACCGAAGGGGCGAGCGAAGAAGCCGACAGCGAATCCGGCAAATGACATCAGCGATCCGGCCAGTGGGTCAGCTTCGGGGAAGAACACCTTGGGAAAGACCAGTGCGGCTGCGAGGCCGTAGATCGCGAAGTCGAACTGCTCCAGCATCGTGCCGACGCCACCGGCGGCCACTGCGATCCTGATGTTGCTCTTCGAACGTGCATCCTCATAAGCCTGTTCGACAACAGACTCCTGCTCAGCAGCAGATTCCATATGTGCCCCTTCATCGTTGTCGGTGCACTTCAGCAAGCGGCTTGCGATCTTCTCGCGGACCACCGCGTCTTTCATCGAAGGGCCCGTCCAGCCTCTTGCGCACAGTGATGTGCATTTGATTCTTCGATGATTTCGCTGAGCGAAACGACTATTTTTCTATACGAAACGAGACTAGCAGGGGTGCGGTCTCTCGTCACGTCGAGCCAGCCCCACAGCTGCCCGCCTCCCGAGATGCACATGGTGCCCAGCGAATTTCGCTGGGCACCATGTGCATCTGTCGCTGCGTTCAGTCCGCCGACGCGCGTTCCCGGAGGGCAGCAGCCTGGTCAGTCAGGTCAGCGGCTTGACCAGAACGACGAATTCGAGGTCGTCGACGAGCGGCACACCGAACCGGTCGTCACCGTAGGGGAAGGGTTCGACCTCTCCGGTTCGTTCGTAGCCGCGGCGCTCGTAGTAGGCGATGAGCTCGGCGCGCTTGTTGATGACGCTCATGCGCAGCGAGTGAGCGCCCCAACGCTCGATCACCCATGCCTCGGCGAGGTTCATCAGTGCCGACCCCACACCCTGGCCCTGCCCCAGCGGGGAGACCGCGAGCACGCCGAGGTAGGCGATTCCGTCGACGGGTTCGCGCAGGTAGACGCTGCCGACAGCCTGCCCTTCGGCGGACCGGACGAGGATCATCGACGCATCGGGCTCGGCGAGCATCTCGCGGGCCATATCGGCATCGAGTCGCTGACCGCTGAGCAGATCCGCCTCGGTCGTCCACCCCTGCTTCGAGGGCTCACCACGGTAGGCGGAGGCGACGAGTTCAACGTAGTCGTCGATGTCGTCGAGGCTGAGTTCGCTGACCTCGAAGCCTGTTTCGTGCAGGATCAGCTTGTGAGCATCGACCATCGTGGCGGGTGCGTAAGAGGACATAGGTCGGCTCCTTGAGGATGTCTGACCGTCGCCGTGTACGGCCGAAAGAACGGGTTGCTCAACAGGTTAGTCGTTCGATGGGGGACACAACTATGGTTTCATGTATCAGGACTGAATCATCCACGTGCCAGCATGGGGATGACCGACACCCTCGCCTTAAGGAGCGTTCATGGACCTCGAGATCTCGGACGAGACGTACACCTTTGCCCAGGACATCGCGGCGTCTCGCTTCACGGTGAGTCACGACGACAAGGTCATCGGACACGTCGACTACATCGACCGCGAGGTCAGCCCTGATGACACGTCCGAATCCGCAGTGCGCACGTTCACCCACACCGAGGTGTCCCCCGCTTATGGTGGCCGCGGCATCGCCGCCCACCTGGTGCGCTTCGCCCTCGAGACCAGCGCCGAGGCGGATCTGAAGTTCCGTACGACCTGTTCCTATGTCATGGAGTTCTTCCGCAAGAACTCCGAGTTCGACGAGCTGCGTGCCTGAGTCGGCACGAACTTGAGAACGTAGCCGACCCAGACCGTGGCGGCGATGACGATGGCTGCAACGGCGCCCCACAGCAGACCGGGATCGGCCACCGCCAGCTGAGGTATCTCCCTGCCCGGAATGATCGCGGCGAAGGTGCCCGCCGTCAGCGCGCCGAGCCATGATCCGACCATCATCCCGATGTGTCTGCGGATGTTTCCTCTCCGGATCGCAATGACCCCGAGCGTCGTGGTCCCGAAGGTGAAGATCGCAAGGGCGTGGAAGACTGTGAAGCTTCCGCTGAGAGTGTAGATGAACATTCCGCTCACGCACACGAGGTACATGAGGATGACCCATGATCGTCCGATCCATCTGTGCCGACGATCCTTGGTCCGCCGGATGATCTGAACCGGAGCCAAGAGCACAACGCCAGAGGCGGCAAGAGCGTGGATTGCTATGAACATCGTCGTCATAGACATAAGATAGTTTCACTAACCAAGTGCGGCAACGTAGATAGCAGAGCCCGAATTGCTATCCAAGCCAGGTGCCGCCCACTCTGCCGCCTCTGCCGATGGAGGATCTGCATGAAACTCAGTGCCTTGGCCAGAGAATCCGGAGTCTCGACCGCCAGCATCAAGTACTACATCCACGTGGGAATCCTTCTTCCCGGTCGCAAGCGCAATGCGACTACGGCTGAGTACTCCCAGGCCCACGTCGACCGCCTCTGCCTCATCACCTGCCTGCGCCGGGAGCTCGGCTCCCCCATCGAGTCCATCGCCGCACTGACTCGGGCCATCGATGACGAGACATTGGAGAACATCGAACTGATGGGCATCTGCCAGAGACTTGCGCTGGAGGCGAGCAATGTCCTGAAATCCACGGTCGGCTCATCCTCGCCTTCCGAGCCTGAACCTGAACCTGCCACGGCGGCAGCAGCGGAACCGGAACCAGCACCGGCACCGAAACCTTTCGAGAACGATATCCGTGACGTTCTGCAGGAACTGGGATGGCGGGACATCTCACCAACCGCAGTGGCTTCGATGGCAGGCGTGCTCGAGGAGTTGAGCGCCTCAGGCTATCCCGTCGGGCGTGACACGATCCTCCGGCACATTCAGGCATTGACCGAGATCGCGGGCAGGAACACCGCACCGATCACCGACTGTCTGAGCAGAGATCGGATCTGCGTCGAGGTGGTTCGCGGGATCACGATGCACAACAGACTCCTGGTGGCGACCAGCGCTCTCGTCCATGCTTCACTGTCGGCCATGCCTCGAAGCTCGCAATCCTGAGAGCCTCTGGCAACGAATTCCGTATGGCCCGCATCGAATATCACCACTACACTGATCACGACTGCTCCCTACCGTGGCTTCCGGCGACCGGCGGCCATGCTTCATCGACAACCAAAGGAGGATCTGTCGTGGACATCACCCCGATCATCGACAAGCTCAACACCGGACTGTTCATCAATGGCCAGTGGCGTGATGCCGAGGGCGGAAAGATCATCGACGTTGCGAACCCCGCGACCGGTGATGTCATCACCACGGTCGCAGACGGCTCGGCAGCCGATGCCGAAGAGGCCATCAAGGTTGCCGGCGACACCCAGGAATCATGGGCCGCCACCCCGCCGCGCGAACGCGCTGAGATCCTCCGCCGCGCCTTCGAGCTCCTCATCGAACGTGCCGACGACATCGCGGCAGTCATGACCGCCGAGATGGGCAAGCCCTTCGCCGAGTCCAAGGGCGAGGTCACCTATGGCGCAGAGTTCTTCCGCTGGTTCTCCGAGGAAGCCGTGCGCGTCGGCGGCCAATACACTCAGTCCACCGATGGCAAGACCCGGGTCATGGTCTCCCGCGAGCCCGTCGGGCCCTGCATCCTCATCACCCCGTGGAACTTCCCGCTGGCCATGGGCACCCGCAAGATCGGCCCGGCCATCGCCGCTGGCTGCACCATGGTGTTCAAGCCGGCGAAGCTGACCCCGCTGACCTCCCTCATGCTCGTCGACGTGCTCATTGAGGCCGGCCTGCCCGCCGGTGTTCTCAACGTCGTCACCTCCGAATCCGCTCGTCGCGTGGTCACCCCGTGGATGGAGTCCGGAATCGCCCGCAAGGTCACCTTCACCGGCTCCACCGAGGTGGGCGTGGGCCTGCTCAAGCAGGCCGCCGATAATGTCATGAAGACTTCGATGGAGCTCGGCGGCAATGCTCCGTTCGTCGTCTGCGAGGATGCCGACGTAGACAAGGCCGTCACCGGTGCGGTCCAGGCGAAGATGCGCAACGGCGGCGAGGCCTGCACCTCGGCGAACCGTCTGTTCGTCCACTCCTCCGTCGCTGAGGAGTTCTCGACGAAGCTGACCGAGCGCATCGGTTCGATGAAGGTCGGCAACGGCCTCGACGAAGGCACCGAGGTGGGCCCGCTGGTCGATCAGGATTCCCTGGACAAGGTCGCCGGTCTCGTCGATGATGCTGTGTCCAAGGGCGCGAAGGTCCTCACCGGCGGGTCGAAGATCGACGGCAAGGGCTTCTTCTACAACCCGACCGTCATGACCGATGTGCCACTGGACGCCGAGATCAGGATCACCGAGATCTTCGGGCCCGTCGCCCCCATCGTCACCTTCGAAACCGATGAGGAGGGCATCGCTCTCGCCAACGAGACCGAGTTCGGTCTGGCCGGCTACCTGTTCAGTGAGAACGTCGAGCGTGCGCTGAACCTGGCCGACAAGATGCAGGTCGGCATGGTCGGTCTCAACACCGGCTTGGTCTCCAACCCTGCAGCCCCCTTCGGCGGTGTGAAGAAGTCCGGGCTCGGCCGCGAGGGCGGAAGCGTGGGTATCGAGGAATTCCTCGAGGTCAAGTACGTGGCTCTGCCCCGGGCCTGATCCCGCGCAATACCCGCGCACAGAATATGCGCATGTCACGCATCAGTGCGCGGCATGCGCATTGATCGATTGCGGCAGACTTCGGTGGACGATCAGCCTGAGGCGGCCCCGGTGACGGGGACCGCCTCGTTCAGGGCAGCCTCCCGCATAACGGAGCAGCCATGATTCTGCCCGAGGTCCGCGACCCGACGATGGTGACGATTCGACGCGGCGGCACATTGACCGATGCTGATCATCGACTTCTGGCTCTGTGGGCAGCCGACTGCGCCGAGCACGTCCTGCACCTCTTCGAGCGCGAAGCTCCGGAGGACACACGAGTCCGTGATGCTGTGGCTGCGGCCCGCGCTTGGGCTGACGGCACCGTGAAGATGATGCAGGCGCGCACCTCAGGAGGACACGCCATGGGAGCTGCCCGTCCCTTGCGCGGCGCAGCTCGGTTCACAGCCTATTCGGCAGGACAGGCCGCCTGCGTCGGGCACGTCGCCGAACACGATCTGGGTGCTGCCGCCTATGCCATCAAGGCCGTACGCTGTGCGAATCCCGAGGACCCAGGCGCGGGACAGGCTGAACGCGACTGGCAGAGGAACCAACTGCCCTGGCAGATCCGTCAACTCGTCCTTGCGGATCAGAAGCGACGCAACTCCATCTGCTGGTTCCTCTTCGAGACCGACTGAATCTGCGAAGTACGGTCATCTGCGCAGCGCTGTTACCTGCGCAGCGCAGTTGCCTGCGAAGTCAGGCGCGGCGTCGGGCGAGCACGTCGTCGACGGCGCCCATCTCGGGAGCCTTGTTCGTCCTGATCGCCTTGCGACCGTGCTCCAGCGGACTGTCGTCACGAGCCGAGTCGCTGAGCTCGGGACGATAGCCGAGTTCGGCGGCGAACTGAGCCGCGATGTCCTCACGGCTGCGGGCCTTGGTCTCATACGACGAGTAGGACGAAGCATCAGCTGCCTTCGCCTCGGGCACCGGATGCTCAACCTGTGGGGCATCAACGTAGCTGGGGACCGGCAGCGGCGTCGGTGACCAGGCAGCACGTGCCTGCAGTCGCTGCATGAACGGATCGCTGACCTCGACGGTGTCGACGTTCGACGCGGTCGCCACGACCTCGGATTCCTCGGCGGAGTCGTTCTCGGCAGCAGACTCATTCCGCGGAGCGGACTTGGATTCTGCAGCTGGTTCCGCTTCGCGGGTCGAAGTGGCGGTCAGTGCGGAGTCGTCTGCCTTGATCATGGATGCCGACTCGGGGGCGGTCGACATCGACACGGAGTCGGAACCTGCCGGCGCTGCTTCCTCACCCTGCGCTTCTGCGGCGTCGGGCGCTGCTTCTTCGACGATAGGGATCGGTCCAGTGAGCAGCACCTGACGGGTGGTGTGGCCTTCTGCGGCTTCGTTGCGAATGCGCACGAGCGGAATCTCGCCGGTGTCGGCCTCTTCTCTGCTCTGCTTTGCGCTCACGTTGCGCTGCATGACGGCACGCGCCCGAGCAGCCTTCGTCGATCCTGCCGACCGGGCCTCACCTGGCTTGCTGTCCGGGGACTTTGACGCGGCAGCGGTCGGGGACTTCGATGCAGCAGCGGTCGGGGAAGCAGGCGCCGAGGCGGCGGCTGGTTTCGCAGCCGCGCTCGTCGACCGCGTGGTGCTCGTGGTACTGGTGGTGCTCTTCTTCGGCGCGGTGCGCTTGGTCTTCGGGTTCCGGCTTTCGAGCTCCCGGAGGCGAGCCTTGATCTCCCGTTTGCGCAGGTTAAGTGTGCGCACGATTGCCAGGGAGACGATCGCGAGTCCGAGGAACACTCCGACGAGAGCGACATGGACGACCGAGAACATCGCAAGCACGCCCGTCACCAGAATCCCCAAGGTGGAGGCGAGGAAGAGCAGTGCGAATCCCCGCGTCATGGTGCCCAGCGATTTCATCGACTCGCGCAGTGTCGTTGCTTTCTCAGTCATCGAATGGTCCTCATCGGCTCCGAAAGTCGGATTGGGAATCTGTGTACCTCGTCTGCTTGTCTCTGTTGTGTCTGTGGTGACAGCTTCATCGGATCGACTCTGCGGCGATCGAGGCTGAGTCCGTCCCGGCCGGAGCGGAACTGTCCCGGAACGCTCGCCGAGGGGGCTGCCGCTTCCGGAGCTTCTGCTCGCCGACGAACCCTGGCCGTTCGCGCTGTGGCCGTTCGAACCCTGCTGCGACTGATTGAACACGGCGTGCACTGCCGGGTGCAGCATCCGAACGTTGTCGGAAGTCGCCGAGGCGGATGCCTCGTGGCCGCGGTGGCTGTCGAGGTAGGTGGAGCGGGTTTCACCGACGGCCACAGGAAGGAAGCTGCGCTGGTGCTGTTCGTCCGCCTCGGCTGTGGTGGATTCTGTGTCTGTGGTCGAACTCGAGTCTGCGTGTCCGTCGATGACGCCGAACTCCGGTGCCTGTGCCGAGAGGCTGAGCTTCGGTGTGCCCGCCATCGGGGCGACGTCGGGTCGTGGAACGGTTGGTTCGATGGTGGCCGAGGAGTGGAAGACTCTTGCGCGTTCGGTGTGATCGTGGCCAGGGATCTGAGGGTCAGCGTCGATGACCTGAGCCCGATCCGGGACGGTGTCGATCTCGACGCGGGAGAGCTCCGTCGCTGATTTGCGGATCATTGTGGGCACGACAACGACGAATACCACGATGATGGCGATAACGACGATGATGCTGGTGTCCACACTGCAACCCTAGAGTGCCCGGTTCGGCAACGACGTGAAGGGATGTGGTGTGTCGGTCAAACAGATGCCAAGTTCACAGCTTTCTCAGGCTGTGACGATAGGCGGCGAGAATTCCCTGAGGAACTTCCTCGGCGACCAGGGCGAACGTCCGGTGGTCACACCATCGGCCGTCGATGTGCATGTACTTCTCGCGCAGCCCCTCATCCCGGAAGCCGAGCTTCTCGACCACGCGCAGGCTGGCCGTATTCTCGGGTCGGATGTTGATCTCAATTCGGTGCAGCCCCAGCCCGAAGAGGCAGTGGTCGGCAGCCATGGCAACGGCGATGGGAGTGATGCCGCGGCCGGCGACCCTCGAATCGATCCAGTAGCCGATCTGTCCGCTGAGGATGGATCCCCAGCTGATGCTCGAAACGGTGAGCTGGCCGCGGAATTCACCGCCGACCTCGATCGCCAGCGGCACCGACTGTCCACGTTTGGCCTGCTTGTCGTACATGCGGACCATGCTTCGAAACCCCGGAAGCTGTTGGCCGGGAATCGGCAGAGTCGCATCCCAGGGACGCAGCCAATTCCGGTTGTGCCGACGGACCTCTCGCCACTGACTTTCGTCGCGCCGATTCAGCGGGCGCAGCACGATGTCGGACTGCTGATCAGTCAGGATGACTGGCCACAAACGGCTGCCTCCGCTCTCGGGTGCTCAATCAGTGATGTCCGCTGGCGCACCGGTGCAGCGATGCTGGGGTGCGGTGACGCTGACGACGGTCAGGGAAGTGTTGCGACGTATTCCTTGAGCCAACTGTTGAGGTCAGCACCCAGGTCCTCGCGGGCGCTGGCGATCTGCACGACGGCCTTGAGGTAGTCGAGCTTGTCACCGGTGTCATAGCGAGCGCCCTTGAAGACGACTCCGTAGACCCCGTTGCCGCCCTCCTGTTCAGCGAGGACTTGGAGAGCGTCGGTGAGCTGGATTTCGTTGCCGCGACCCGGTTCAGTGGTCTCGAGGACGTCGAAGATCTCCGGCGCGAGGACGTAGCGGCCGATAATCGCAAGATTCGAAGGGGCCTCACTCCGCTCTGGCTTCTCGACCAAGCCGGTGACCTTGACGACTTCGTCATCGGAGGTGGGTTCAACTGCGGCGCAGCCGTAGAGGTGGATCGCCTCAGGTGGAACTTCCATGAGCGCGACGACGCTGCCGCCGGTCTTCTCGGCAACTTCGATCATCTTCGGCAGAATCGGGCTGCGTTCGTCGATGAGATCGTCGCCGAGCAGAACCGCGAACGGTTCCTGGCCCACATGCTGGCGGCCCTTGAGCACGGCGTGACCCAGGCCCTTCGGGTCACCCTGGCGGACGTAGTGGATGTCGGCGAGTTCGGACGCGTGACGAACAGCGGCGAGCTTCTTTGTGTCACCCTTCTTGGCCAGTGCGGCTTCGAGCCCGTCGACGCGGTCGAAGTGGTCCTCCAGCGGTCGCTTGTTGCGACCCGTGATCATGAGGAGGTCCTGCAGGCCGGCATCGGCTGCCTCTTCGACGACGTATTGGATGGCCGGTTTGTCGACAACGGGCAGCATCTCCTTGGGAGTCGCCTTTGTGGCGGGAAGGAAGCGGGTGCCCAGACCGGCCACAGGGATCACGGCCTTGCGCACTGTGCGTTGCGATTCATCACTCATGTCGCTCATCTTAACCAAAGGATGTGGCTGCGATTAGGCTTATGAGCGTGGATGCAGAAACTTCAAAGGCGCAATTGCGTGCACACATACGTTCCGAACGCGCGGCTCACGTTGCGGCAGGCGTTGAATCGTCGCTTACAGAGGCGAAATCGTCGGTCGTTGAGGGCGAGTCGGCGGTCGCCGAGTCTGCCTGGCAGATCATCGAAAGCCTGTGGCCGAACCTGGACCTGACGGGCCATTCGGTGCTCGCCTATGCCGCCTTAGCCGGCGAGCCCGATCTGGATCCGGTCATCGACGGGTTCCTCTCCCGCGGTGGAACCGTCTACCTTCCTGTCGTCACCACCGTCGGTCATGCCCTCATGTTCGGTACCGTCACCGAGTCCATGGCCACGCTCCACGCTCGCGGAAAGTGGGGAATTCGTGAACCCTCACCTGTGTTGACCGCCGCAGATCTCATGTCCGCCGAGGTGGCCCCTGACCTCGTGTTCGTGCCTGCCCTCGGGTTCGGGCCCGGCGGCGCCCGCTTGGGCAACGGCGGCGGCTTCTATGACCGCACGTTCGGCCCGCGCGGCGAAGTGCCCCTGACAGGCAGGGAACACGCAAGCGTGGTCTACGGAGTCTGCTTCTCGACCGAACTCGATCTTCCAGAGCTCACCGTGGAGCCCTGGGACCTGCAGATCACGCGGGCCGTGACCGATCACGGTGTTCACTCCTTCGACTGATTCGCTCCTGCGACGAATCCGAGACACGGGCAGTTGCGGGGACACGAGCAGATGCAAGCACCGATTGCGCTGCGACCATGCCCGCTCTCGAGCGTGGGGCCGATCTCAGATCGGGGCCACAGCAGCCCACTCGCGCGTGCGGCCCTGTGGACGAGACGGCGACTCCTCGAGCTTCTCACCCCATGCGTTACTCGCGGGCGAGTCGGGTGGACTATAATCTTCTCGTCGAAGAAAGGTCTCGAATGCCCGTTTACTCCTACGCCTGCAAGAGCTGTGGTCACGCTTTTGATATTCATCAAGACTTCAGCGATGACTCGCTCACAGTCTGCCCCGAGTGCCAGGGACGCCTGAAGAAGGTCTTCGGCACCGTGGGGATCAGCTTCAAGGGTTCGGGCTTCTACGCCACGGACTCCCGCGCGAGCAATTCGAGCACAGTCCCCTCTTCTTCGAACTCTGACTCGTCGAGTTCGTCCAACTCATCGGGTTCGTCGAAGGAATCGTCGAGCTCCTCGGACTCGTCCTCGTCGACATCCAGCTCACCGGCCAAGAGCGCTCCGGCGGCGAGCAGCACTTCCGCCAGCTGACTCCCTCGGCCGTCCTCACAGCAGCCGAGCTCTGTCGACTCGTGCGCGTCATCGCTGGGGATTGACCGATGACTCATGTGCGAATCGCCTGTGGACACACAACGGCTGTCCACAGGCATTATCTGTTCCCTTGATCTGAGCCTCTGCGCACAGCCAGGCTCCAGGTATGGGAATCTTGCGGCTCCTCAGAGCCAGAGCATCGACCTGGTCAAAGTCCTCACGGATCAAACCACAGCGGATAGTCGCCGCTGTCTGCTTTGCATGTGCGTGTGCCCTCGTGGTCTGGATCCTCACCCCGGATCAGGGTGGAACGTCCATCGTCGTTGCCGCCAGAAATCTGCCGCCGGGATCTGAGCTGCGATCTCAGGATCTGACAGTCGTCGAGTTTCCCTCGCAACTCGTCCCGGACAAGGCTTTCACCTCTGTCTCGGACGCCGATCACAAGCGCACCTCAGCGGGCTTGTCCAAGGGTTCGCCGTTGACGCAGTCGGCAGTCATCGACCAGCAGGCACTACCGGAGGGCAGCACCGACCTCCTCATGCCTGTGCGCTTGGCCGATGATTCTTCGGCAGCACTCCTACAGCCAGGACAGCGCATCCGCCTATTCAGCTCGCTGCCCGACGGAGGCTCTGATGTCGTCGTGAAGGAAGTGACAATTGCCCGATTGGTCGACAAAAGCGACGGCATTTCCGCTGAATCAGGGCAGCTTGTCTCAGTGATACTGTCCTCAGATGATGCCGAACGCATCGCAGAATTCGCCGGGATGCCGATCAGCTTCGCGATCCTTCCGCGCTGACCCACCGCTGACGTCCCTATGACCTCCGGCTGACTTCACCGGGGCGCTCCACGCCCGGCTGACCGAGACATCCCCAGCCGGGCCGACTGGATTGCCCCGTGCCGGGCCAACTGGATTATCCCGAGCCGGGCCAACTGGATTATCCCGAGCCGGGCTAACTGGGATTTGTCGCACCAAAAGGCACGCATGTCATCGGGGTGCAGCCGAGTTACCTGTGTGTATCATGTAATCGTAGTAAAAGTATTTCACTCCCCAACATTGCTTACATATACGCCGAAAGGGTGCCTCTAATGCTTAAAGGCTTCAGAGACTTCATTCTCCAAGGGAATGTCGTCGAACTCGCAACCGCGGTGATCATCGGCGGCGCCTTCACCGGCATCGTGACGGCTTTCTCCGATAAGATCATCAACCCTCTGCTCGCTGCCGTCGGTGGCGCAGAAGGTCCTGCGCTGGCCTTCCCCATCAAGGAAGGCGTTCCGGAGACGACCATTGACCTGGGCGCTGTGATCACTGCAGCGATCAACTTCCTGATCGTCGCCGCCGTCGTCTACTTCATCATCATCGTCCCGATGAACAAGCTCAACGAGCTGCGCAAGCGCGGAGCCCCCGAGGAAGAAGTTCCTCCGACCACCGAGGATCTGCTCGGCGACATTCGCGAAATCCTCCGGACCCAGGCGGCCACAACCGTCGGTGGTCCTGCCGAAGGTCCTGCCAGCACGGCCGGTCCGTTCGACGATACCGAATCGACTGAGCCCCCGCGCCACTGATTGACGCGAGTGCCACGAAGGCCCGTTTCCCCATGGGGGAAGCGGGCCTTCGTCTTGGTTGATCTCAGCTGTTCTCTGTTTCTCAGATTCGGCACCTCTCCAGGAAGCACCTCACCTCTGCCCATCACCAGTGTGGGGGTTTCTGTGACCGGTAGTAGTCGGCGCTGAAGCCTCCGCTGTCGGTCTCTGCCTCATTGCGCAGTGTGGCACGATACTTCCGCACTGCGGCTTCGAGTCGCGCCCTCTTCTGATGCGCCGTTTCCTGCTCCTCATCGGCAGCATGTTCAGCGGAGTGATCAGCAGGTTCTGAGTCGTGTGCATGCTCACCCTCGGGAGGTTGCGACCCGAGGCTTTCGTCAGTCATCTCAGCGCAGGTCATCCGTGCGCGGCTCGATATCGGCTGCGCTCGGACGCTCCTTCTCAGCCCCCAGCTCACTTGAAGCGGCCTCCTGCACACCACCGGTGGGCTCGGAGAACTCCGCGCGATTCTCCTGCGTGCCGTCCGGTGCGCTCTGCCCGTCAGAGTTGGGCACCTGGTCAGAGCCGGGCACCTGGTCATTGCTCGCGGTCTCGATCAGTCCCGCCTGACGCAGTTCATCGGCCCTGATCTTGCCCGTGTCGAAGGTGGGAACGACCTCGTCCTCCATCGGACTGTGCTGTGCTGATTCGGGAACCACCACCTCGGCGCCGGTGACTCGTTTGGCCTGTGCATGCCGTTGCCGGTAGCGGTCCACGGCCGCCTGCAGCTGGGAGTCTCCACGACCGGAGTTGCGCTTCTGTGCCAACGCCGTTCGGAGCAGATCCTTGATCTCACCGTCACCACGGACGACGGCATCGGACTGGACCCAGTCGATCATTGCATCGAGGCCCGAGTCCGAGTACTTGTGCATGGGCAGGCCCGGCACCAGTTTGGGCCGGCTGCCGGTGCGGCCCACGACGACCGAGGCAGCACGAGCCGCATTGAGGACAGCCTGCGGGCTCATCTTTTCGACCGTGGACTTCCAGGCTTCGAAGATCTTCTCGGTCTCGGACTGCGGATCGACGAAGGCGTCGGTGGACCACATGCGCACGAACTTCCATCCGCGACGGGCCAACTGCTCGGGCACGACGCGCTCACGCTGGCGCAGACTGCGGACCGATGCGTATTCGGGTCCGTCTCCGGCGACGGCGATGATCATTCCGTGCTCGTCCTCGGTCGAGTTCGCCACGGCCAGATCGATGCCGTTGTAATGTTCGTGAGCGACGACGCCAAGCTGCAGCAGACGATCGGCGATGTCGTTGAAGAGCGGGTCGTAGATCTCGCCGTGTGGGCCCGGCTGCTTGACGCCGCCGCCTGCCAGTTCGTCGAGCAGTCGTGGCAGCAGTGCCGCTCCCCCGCTGAGCCTGTTCGTGTCGAAGTCATCGGATTCGATGCTGGAGACCACGGTGAGACGTTTGCGCGCCCGGGTCATCGTGGCCGCAAGGATCCGCTCGCCATCGGGACCGGACAGCGCACCGAAGTCGTGGATGACACGACCGTGAACTGTCCGCCCGAGGCCGAGGGTGAAGATCACCGCATCGCGTGACATGCCCTGGACGCGCTCGGCATCGGTGACTACAAAGGGTTCCTTGCTCGAATCGTTGAAGAACGCTGCAACATAGGGCAGGTCCTTCATCGCCCGAGAGATCGCGGTGGCAACGCGCTGAGCGTGATGAGCGGTGAGCGCGACGACGGCCAGGGACTCACGCGAACGGTTCCGAGCGTGCCTGAGCACGAGCTCGACGACGCGCTTGACCTCGGCGTCAGGACTCTCGACACGACCGGTGCCGATATCCGTCGGCCCCCTTCCGTCTGCGACGTAGGAGAACTCGAGCCCGGTTCCCTCCCCTGTGTGCGCGGTCGGCATCGTCGTGATCGTCGAATCGTAGAAGTGCCGGTTCGCCAGATCGATGAGTCCGACCGGTGACTGGCGGTACGAGTTCGACAGTTCCATTCGGGGCAGGAATTCGCCGAGGCGCTCCTGCACTGAGCTCGGATGGTTCCCATCGTCCATTCCCCAGCGATCAACCGCGATCGTGAAGGGACGGGGACCAAGCAGTCTGGAGTCGCCCAGTGAGATGACCTGACGGGCCCGGGTGATGGCGGGCACCACGTCGGGGACCGAGAGACGTCCCGCATCGGCGATGACCACAGCGTCGAAGAGCGGCAGTGCTGAGAAGAGTTCGGGCACCGTGTACGGGCTGGCCATCCAGACCGGGGCAAGAGTCGTCAAGAGCTCGGGAGCCCTCGTCGACATGGTCTGCACGGAGGTGTGCGGGGAGAGCAGCTCCTGCTTGATGACTCCAGCGGAGATCGGGTCGTTGTCGATGCCCCGCTTCCACGCCTGAGCATGGTTGTACCGCAGTCGGCTCGCACCTGCTGCGACGAAGGCACGGTCGTTTTCGCGGAAGCCTTCGGCAACCTGATGCAGTGCGGCTCCGTCGTGACGGCCCACCTGGGGATCTTCGCTGGCCATCCTCTGCAGAACCGACGCCCAGTAGGCCAGGTCGAACTCCGGACCGACAAGCGTGGTGTCGACCTTGCGGCGACGCAGGTCAGTCAGCAGATCAGACAGGCCCTCGTCGGCCAGTTCGCGCTGGATGCGGGACCGTTCCGGAAGTTCGCCGAGGTTCTCAGAGTCACGGCCCATAGCTTCGGTCCGCGCCTGCAGCTCTTCGATGAGCATCGATCCCAGATCGCCGCCATCTGGAGTGGTCTCCAGAATAGGTGCGATCTTGGCAACGTCGGCCTCAACGCCTTGGAGGATCTCATCAGCTTCGAGGACGCCGCGAGGAATCTGTGGACGACCGTCATGCCCTGCGAGGTCCTGGAGCACGATGCGCTGGGACCGGACGTCGATCAGCGCCGAATGCAGGTCTGTCACCTCGGCACCGGGACGGAGGAATTCGTTCGCGGACTTCTTCTGGCGCTTGCGCTGAAGCATGCCCATCTCTACCCCGACCTCGGAACGGTATTCTGCGGTTCCGGTCGCGGCGATGAGATCGTCGAGTCGATGATCGTAGATGTCAGGGGCGAAGCTGTCGAGGGTCGCGCGCACCCGCAGCAGCACCTTGATCGCGCGTGACCAGTCATTGAGGTTGCGGCGGGGATTCAGTTTGGCTTTGGACAGGACCGGCTCGACGGCCTTGACCAGATCAGGGATGGTTCGGCCAAGTCGCTCGGCGACGGTTCGTGCGGCTTCGGCTTCTTCGACCGATTTCAGGTCCGCGCCGAACCAGACGGTGTCCTCGACGTCGAGAGTGAAGGCACCCAATGATGCCAGCTCGCTGAGCTTTCCGCGCAGAGCGTTGCGACGGTCCTCGCTGGCCTCGAGGAGATCTTCACCGAACCGAACAGGAGTCTGGGGAGAGTCGTCGCCGGATGTCAGCTCCGCCAGGTGCTGCATGGTCTCGTAGACGGAGACGTCCCAGGGCTCACGACGGCGATGCAGCGACGAGACATGTTCGCTCAGTGTCTCGCGCTGTTCATTGAGTTCATTGAGCAGCCCGCTCAGATCGGGGCGCTCGGCCTTCTCGGCCGATCCGATGAGGCCGACGAGCTGGTTTCTGATCGCGCCGGAGCCCTGGCGGGTGTCCACCGCGAATTCTGCGAGTCCGACCTCGCCGAGGCGGGAGGAGAAGTCGTCGAGTGCGTCGGCGGTCTGCGCCAGGAAGAGAACGCTCTTTCCTGTGTGGGCAAGTGTTGTGGCCACCGCGACTGCGACCTGGGTGGCCCCGGTCCCCGGTGGGGTGTCGACGACGACCGACTGCCCGGAGACTGCGGCGTCGACGACGGCCTGCTGGTCGCCATCGACATCGATGACGAGGAACTCTTCCTGTGGTTTGCGGTCAGGGAGAGGGGTGACAGGTTCCTTGAGTGCGGCTGGAACGACATCATCATCGGATTCGCCAGCGTCCGAGTCCGCGAAGCTGTCGACGTCCGTCTCGGATTCTGTGCTCTGGGGATCTGCTGTCTGGGGTTCGGCGGTCTGGGGTTCCGTGGTCGCTGTCGGTGAGTCTTTGGCCTTCGAGTCCGTCGACTTTGAGGCGGTTGACTCCGAGTCCGCCGACTTCGAGCCCGTCGAGGTTGAGTCTGTCGCGGCGGTCTCGCCGATGCCGTGGGCCGACTGTGCGCGCTCATCACGCTCAGTGCCATCTGCTTCGGCGTCCTCGGCTGAGTCGCCCTTGGCTGAGGTGTCCTTGGATGCCGTGGTCTCACTTGCGGTGCTGGCCGAAGTGGAATCCCTTGAGCCTTCGACTGGAGCCTTCGCATCCCCGGGCAGAGACCCGTCTGTGATCGGCACCGTCGGCTGAGAGAACTCATCCTCGTCGCCAGCGGCTGCGTCCGGCGTGAAGGTGTGCTGATCGTCGGCGCTCGGGGCGGCTTCCTGACGCGGCTCTGGCTGCACTGCCTCCCGAGGAGTCGGAACATAGGACGGGCCGCCGAGCGCCCCTCGCACGTCCTCGTCGCCAGCGAGGGCGCGGAGGATCGGGTGCTGTGTGGGCAGGTAGTCCGTGGTGAACGGGCTCGCAATGTTCGCGAATGTCGACACCACGAAACGGTGGTTGATGCGCAGCCCCGGCACTGACTGTGCGAGGTCGCGGAGGCGATCGAGGGCCGGGCCCGGGTCGAAGCCGTGCGGCCCTCCGGTGGCGTCGACCCATTCGTCGACGGGAACGTCCAGGTCGTAGGTCTCGGCCAGGTGCTGGACCAAGGCAGGGTTGATCATGATTCCGTCGCCCAACACGATCTCGAAGTCCTCGACGCGGGAACCGCGAGGAACGAGAGTGACATGGCGCATCACCACAGGGGCATTGAACTTGTACTTGGAGTCCTTTTCGGTCCACGAGGCAAAGCCGATCGCCAGGTGTGCCGTCTGAATTCCGCGTTCGTTATCAAGCTGATCGGCCTTCGACCGGATCGACTTCGCTCGACGGCGTGCGTCAGCGAGGACCTCATGATCGCGGACCAGGCTGGAGAGTCGGGTGGCCCGACCGGCCAGAAGCTGGGCTAGGCCAGACGGGTGCGCTCCGGAGAGATCGATGCTGCCATCACGCGAATCCCGGAAATGGAGCATGGTGTCGCGACCGCCCAGATGGGCAGCCTGCTGTTTCCACTCGGCGTAGACATCGTCGAGTTCCGGGAACTGATCGTCAACAACGGAATCTGGCACAATTCGACCCTAACGAGAAATTTCACATAATAGGTGCTGGCACACCGTGAAACATCCAGGTTTCTTCTACGCTACACTGGGTGGTCGTGGTCGAAGAAGGCCACATCGCCCCCGTAGCTCAGGGGATAGAGCACCGCTCTCCTAAAGCGGGTGCCGGCAGTTCGAATCTGCCCGGGGGCGCCATCACAACTGCGGATCAGATCCGTTCTCGGCTCCACAACTCCTTTCGACCGCTGCACATTGCGCACCCGCGCTCAGTCCATCAACAAACTTTCCTGGACCCGCCGCAACAGTCGGCCTGTGCCCATCGGTGCCCGGAATCCGACGATGCATCGATGCCCGCATGCGCTGACGCACCTCAAAGTACACCCCAGAGCCTCGGCGACGAGGGGCACCAACACCCGAAGGGCGAGATCAACAGCAACTCAACAAGACAATCATCCTTGCTGCCTCTATACTATCCAGGTGGGAGCGAGCGCCGGCAATCTGCCTTGTGCCCAAACACGCGGAGTCGAAGGCCGACGCCTCGTGGCGCACCCCAGGAAGGACCAGAATATGCGGCACCTCCGCAGACGACTGCCCGTAGTCGGCACAACGATTGCACTGATCGCCGGGAGCACCCTCCTATCGTCTCCGGCAATGGCCGCGCCCGAACTCGGCCCCCAGCTCAGCGCGTACAAGGGCGAACCTGATTTCACCGGTGTCACCACAAACCCTGAGACGGACAACCAGGGCGGCGTCGACAACGCCACCATGTACGGTGCCTATATTCCCTCTTCAGGTGTCCTCTCCGGCAGTCGTGTCTGGTGCATCGACCGGGGCCTGACCCAACCTATGGGCAATGGTTACGACGAAGGCGGCAGATCATCCGTCGAAGCCCCCGAGCTGGCGTATATCCTCGCGAAATGGGACGAGCCCCGCGACGATCAGGCCGATCAGATGGCTCATGACATGGCCATCGGCGAGCACGTGCACAGCTCTGATGAAATCGACCACCGCGACATTCTCGATGACCGCAGCCTGCAAGAGGTCACCGATGGAATCGGGTGGAACGAGGACTCTCAGAACCTCAAGGACATCGGTGCAGACGCGTTCTACGATGACGTGCTTCCCGACGCCTACGACCTCTCGGCACTCATGGGCGACGAAGCCGCGAAGTATGCCGGAGACGGCACCTATAAGGCCGAGGTCACCATTGACGAGGAGTCATCGGCCGCGGTTGTCTCGCTGGTCAACTCCGAGGGCGTCAGCGTTCCCGGATTCGACGGTGAGCTCACTGTCGACGGTGCCAAGCCTGAGACGACGGAGATCACGTCCGGCGAATCATCAGTCGAGGTGCCCCTCGAGTTCACCGACGAAGTTCCCGATGTCTCTGTATCAGTAACCTTCTCGGGATTGCCGACTGGTTCGGTGACCCAGTGGAATCCCAAGGACTTCGACGCCGATGACTATGATCGTGCGAGCCTGCAAGCTGTCATTGAGGGGCAGGAGACTACGGCTCAGGCATCGGATTCCTACCAGGGCCTCTTCACCCCGGAGGTGTCTTCGCAGGTCTCGGTCACCGAGATCACCGACCTTCCGGCCAAGGTCACCGACAAGGTTCGCCTTGACCACTGCGCACCGGGTGAAACCATCGAGGATGCCAAGGTCGAGGTGTATGCCGAAGACGGAACCATCACTCAGTCCGAGACCGTCCCCGAGGATGCGGAGCTGCTTGAAACCTTCACTCCCGATGTCACCTGTGATGAAGACGGCGCCGTCGACTTCGAGACGGATGAGCTCGCACTCGATGCCGACTTTGTGAAGCCCGGCGAGGAGAAGTCGGTGACATTCGTGGCCTCGGCCCCTGCCTCCGGATCGAACGAAGCCTTCTCGCATGAATACGGTGTGCCCTCGGAGACCGTGGAAATCGCCATTCCCGAGGCTGAAAAGCCAGACGACAACCCGGTCGTGAAGACCGGTGCGTACGTTGGCTCGGCCACCGGTGGTCCCAACTGGAACCTCGTCGGCGGAATCGGACTGCTGACCGTGGCCGGAGGGCTCATCTTCGGAGCAGTTCGCCGTCACAAGAAGGGCAACTGACGATTCAGTCATGACTCGGTGGCGGCCACTGTTTCGATGGCCGCCACCGATCTATGAAAGGAAACCATGTCGGCACGAATTTTTCGTGACTGGTGGTCCGTCCCCGTCGCAGTTGTCATCATTGCACTCATCTGCGCAGGTGCATGGATGCTCACTCAGGGCCTCACCGATGAACAGAACACAGCCGAGGGGCAGGCCGATGTTCAGCTGGAGGAGCCACCAAGCGAAGCCGACGTCGAGGAGATGCAGATCGAAACCCTCGACGGAGAATTCCAGATCCCATCGGTAGGGCTTGATACCGGGCTGGAAACCATGTCCGAGGTCAACGGCGCGATCAATCCCCCAGGGCTGCGCAATGGCTACGTTGTGCGTAACCACGGCACCCCTGACCACCCCGAACGCGGCACGACCTACGTCGCGATCCACTCCGTGCAAGGAGCCGAGCTGCCCGGGAACACGCTCATCGATGTCGATGCGGGAGAGCCGACTGTGGAAAAGGGTGAGTCGATCACTCTCCAAGACCGGGACTACACGGTGACCGACTCCTACACTGTGCCCAAGACCGACATCTCCGGTGATGATCGTGTGTGGGCCGATGAACCCGGCCGACTCGTCATCCTCACGTGCCTGCAGCGCAGCTCCGGTCGATCAGCCGACAACGTCGTCATCGAGGCGATCGCCGACTAGCCATGAGCGGCAGGGTTCTAGAGCCAGGTGCGGTGGGGCCAAGCATCACAGGCCCGGCTCAGGGATCTCTCCATCGTGTCGATGCTTATTGTGGTCGCGGGTGACGCGCACGACCATGGTCGGGCACTGCGAGTACGGCAGCACTGACTGTGAGGTCGAACCAAGGAGCAGTCCGGCGAAGCCTCCGCGACCGCGAGAACCGATGACAAGCACCTCGGCCGTGTCAGAGGCTCGAACGAGCACCTCGGCGGGCTGACCGTCGAACAGGGTCCAGGTGACGTCGAGGTTCGGGAACTCGGTCTGCAGGCGCTGTTTGGCGACGACGAGCTTGTCGGCGCCTTCATTGACCAGTCGCTCGAGATCCGCGGTGCTCGGCAGCCATTCCGGGCCGATGACCGTCGTGGTGATGACGGCAACGATGTGCAGCGGCGATCCCCTGCGTACGGCCAGTCGAGCGGCTTTCCACAGTGCCGGAGACTCGGCGCCGAGGGAATCCACGCCGACGACGACCTTGCCGTCGAAACGCAGTCCCTCGATGGCTTCGACATTGGGGTCGGGCTCTTCGACGACGATGCCGTCCTGTCGGATCGGTCGTGAGGATGTGGGATGCGCGGTCTTCTCCGCGTCGGGCTGCCACGCGGAGGGAACGACGACGGTCGGGCACGCAGAGTGAGCCGGCAGGGCACTGGAGACGGTGCCGAGAAGACGACCGGCGAAGCCCCCGCGACCGCGAGAGCCGACGACAGCCAGGCTTCCCGACTTCGATTCGTCGATGAGGACACCGGCTGCGTCACCGATCTCAATGACTGCTTCGACTGGCACACCGGCGGACTTCACCTCGGCGGCGGCTTCCTTGAGTGTGTTCGTCACCGCCGCACGGATCGAAGTGTCGTCGATCGGAACGTAGGAGACATCGATCGCAGCCGCAGCTACGCTCGGGATCGTGTAGGCACCGACCAGGCGGATCGACTTGTCCAGGGATTTCGCTTCCTGGATTGCCCACGCCAGAGCATTGCGGCTGGGCGGTGAACCGTCGATGCCGACGACAACGGCGTCGGGCTCCCCAGCCGGTGATGCATCGTCGTTCTGGGGTCGGTCTTGCTCATTCATCGCAAGCTCCTCATCTTGAAGCGAACTTCTCTCGCTTCCACCCTAAATCAGAATCGATCGGAGACCGGTGCCTATGTCACATCGTTATCCGAATTGAGCCACAGTTCGGACATTGCGGCGACGAGCAGGGACGATGTCCACCTCAGGCGGCTCTGGAGAGCTCCAGGAACGGACGCCACTGTTCGACCGGCTTGTCGATCCCGCGCATCCAGAACTGACCGGTTCGCGGCTCCTGAGGGTGGAAGCTGAGCTTCCACCCGATCTCGGCCAATGACCTGTTGCCCTTGCGGTTGTTGCACTCACGGCAGCAGGCTACGAGGTTCTCCCAACTGTTGACCCCGCCACGTGAGCGTGGAACGACATGATCAACCGTCGTCGCAGGCTTTGCACAGTAGGCACAGCGGTGGTTGTCGCGGCGCAGCACACCCCGCCGGGAAAGGGAGACCCGGCGGTCATGAGGAGGCCTCACATAACGTGTGAGCAGAATGACCGATGGCTGGTCCAGATTCAGATGTTCAGATCTCACCGGAACATCCTCGGCGGCCAGGACTGTCGCTTTGCCCGTGAGCACCAGGACCACTGCCCTGGTGAACGGAACGATCGACAGTGGTTCATATCCGGCATTCAGCACGAGAGTCTTCATATCCCGCCCCTCATCTTCATGTGAGTGTGGACCCCGCCGATCGACATGGGCCCAGGAAACGCAAAAGGCGCCGTGCCGCAGCACAACGCCTTGAAAGAAGGGACAGACACAGATATGTACTCCGCGCCAGAAACTGGAGCGGCTATTCGCACTATCCGACTGCGGCCCATCTGATTTCCCATCACTTACGCCAACTCAATCGTATTAAGACTAACGCCGACCCTCTCCTGTGACCGAATTCATATCGCTCGCGTCACGGATTCTTTCATTGCCGTTCACCTTGTGGCGCGGCCGGCAGCTCAAGCACGTGGTTGGCATGGTGCGGATTTCTGACAATCAGGTACGCAAAAACTCCCCGTCTGACTCGAGGACCATCGAGTCAGGCGAGGAGTTTCTGTGTGAACTGAATCAGAGAACGCGGATGAAGGTGACGTCACCCATCCAGCTGTAGCTGCGCTTCGAGGTGCCTGACCCTGGTGAGCCGGCATCGTACATCTGTCCGTCACCGGCGTAGATGCCGACGTGACCTGGGTGCCAGATGAGGTCACCGGGCTTCGCCTCCGACTGGGAGACGACCTGACCAGCGGCCTTCTGTGCACCGGAGCTGCGAGGCAGGTTGACGCCGACCTTGCCGTAGACCCACGCGGTGTAACCGGAGCAGTCCCAGCCGCTCTGCGAGGTTCCACCGTAAACATATGGGGTACCGACGCCCTTGCCGGCCCAGCCGATGACCTGCTCGGCCTTGGAGCCGTCGATCGAACCGGCATCGGAGCCCTTGCTCTCGCCCTTGTCACCGGAATCTGAGGTGCCGGCGTTTGCGGAATCGCCTGAAGTCTCTTCGGCGGTCTCAACGGGCTCTGGCTTCGGCTCAGGCTTCGGAGCAGCCTTGGCGGTGACGGTCTGGACGTCGGCGCTGAAGGAGGAGTCCTGCTTCTTGTCCTTGTCCTTGGAATCATCGTCAGCATTGACGGTCGCGGTCTGGTTCTTGAATTCGACCTGTGTCTGAGCTTCTGACTCGGCGGAGACTGCGACGTTGTCGTCGGCTCCCTGTCCTGCTGCCGGAAGGACTGCTGCGGTGAGCAGGCCACCGCTGGCAGCGACAACGGCTGCACGGCGTCCGAAGACGGCGGAGTTGGCGTTCAGGATTTCTGTCAGTTCGGTCAATGGAGTCTTGACCTTGGCTTCAGCGGCGCGACGGCCATGCTGCTTAATTGCCACGTTTCCCTCTCGTCACCTATTGGAAAGAATCCCAACCGCCACTCTCGGTCCTTAGAAATTTTGCATCGAGCGTGGCGCGCGGCTCTCGAGGCAAAGCCGTCACTTTCGTGAACGACCTCCACAACTGTAACCAATCAGTGACCGATTGTCACGTTTCTGTCACGAACCCCCCTCGAGACCACGGAGGTTTTCCGTAAATGTCCAGGTCAGAGGCCTAAAATTCAGGTAAACATTCGTAACATTGGCGCGTTATACGACGCGGCCCAGGGGGTGTTCTGACACTCCCTGGGCCGTGCTCAACGTCATTTTGTAACAAATCGATCCTGATCGAGACCATCGGCCGTGACCGGGCTGTCTCGGCGCAGGATCTGCCAACGAGGCTTGCTCCTCGACGACGCTTCACTCTCTACAGGGCCGACCACTCGACCGAGTTCACTTCTTGCCGAGGACTGCCTCTGGAGGGAACTTACTTCTTGTAGGCGAATACGTGTGAAGCAGTGTCCAGCGGCAGGTCGAGCACATCCTGTGCACCCGGAACCTGGACCGTGATGTACTCGCCGTTGCGTGAGATCTCCACATCGCTGTCCGGCAGGACACCTGCGACCTGGAACTGCTGCAGCAGGTGGATGTCGACCTGCAGAGGTTCTGCCAACCAGGCGATCCGAAGCTCCTTCGCCCCGTCGCGAGCGACAGCCGTCGCCAGATCGACGACCTCGGTGCCTGGCGTCTGCTTTCCACCGATCACGTCAAGGCCAGGGATCGGGTTGCCGTACGGGCCCGAAGCGGTCTCGGGGAGCAGGTTGACGAGTTTGCGTTCGACCTGCTCGCTCATCACATGCTCCCAACGGCACGCTTCGTCGTGGACGAGTTCCCACTCGAGTCCGACGACGTCTGCGAGGAGCCGCTCGGCCAATCTGTGCTTGCGCATCACTTCGGTGGCGATCCGACGTCCCTCGGCCGTCAGCTCCAGATGACGGTCGTTGCTCACATGCAGCAGTCCGTCACGCTCCATCCGCGCCACGGTCTGTGAAACGGTGGGACCGGAGTGATCCAAACGTTCAGCAATCCGAGCGCGCAGCGGCACGATCGACTGCTCCTCAAGCTCGATGATCGACTTGAGGTACATTTCAGTTGTATCAATGAGGTCGTTCACGTCAGACCAGCCACTCCACTCTTCGTCTTCAGGCCCATTCGACCATTTCAGGCGTTCTCTGCATCAATCCTATCCCGCGTGCGTCCAATCACGTATGTTCAACCGACGTTGACGTCTACCACTGAATGCGCAATGAGGGAATCCCCCGGTCGATCCCTCGACCTCGGCGCCTGGACCACGATCCCGCCTGCCCGCTCAACGCTTGAAGTGAGGCGATTATTTCGCTGCGTCCTCGACTCAGCCGACGCCGACTTCAAGGGTAGAGACGGACAGGGTCCCACGCGGCCGCCTGCGAGAGATCCGCCGGCTCGTGACTGCCATCTGCACGGCGGAATGCCCACCGATCGTGGAACCGATTCTTCTGTCCCTGCCAGAACTCGATCTCGAAGACGCGGACTCGGAATCCTCCCCAGTGATCGGGTCGGGGCACCTCCTTGCCGGCATACTCTGCGAAGGCGGCATCGTATTCTGTCTGCATCTGCTCCCGTCCGCTGACGGGCTGGGACTGCTTCGACACACTGGCCGCAATCTGGGATCCATGGGGGCGCACGGCGAAGTACGCGTCCGAGTCCTCGGGTGCGACAACCTCGGCGAGGCCCCTGATCCTGACCTGCCGCTCCATATCCTGCCAGGGAAAGTTCACGGCCACTCGTGGATCGGCGCGCAGCTGACGCCCCTTGGCAGAGTCGTAGTCGGTGAAGAACATGAACCCGGTCTCATCGATGCCCTTGAGCAGAACGATCCGTGAGGACGGACCCCATTCATCGAGGGTGGAGACCGTCATCGCGTTCGGCTCGCGGACGTGCTCTGCGGCCTCGTCGTACCACTGTCGAAACAGCGCGAGCGGCGAGACCTCGGGATGGTCGAAGGTCGGTGACTCGTAGGACTTCCGGGTCTGCGGCAATCGGTCGACTGGCTCACTCATGCCTTCACTCTACGACGAGCCGGTGACACGAGTCATCGGCTGCCTGCACACGTCCTCGCATGAGCTCACAACTCATCGCCGAAGCCGCCGCCGGACAGGACCCGATCCAGCCCTGACATGTCTGTCCATGACGATGCCGGTCATCGCC
Source organism: Brevibacterium antiquum (assembly GCF_016107655.1). Lineage (GTDB taxonomy): Bacteria > Actinomycetota > Actinomycetes > Actinomycetales > Brevibacteriaceae > Brevibacterium > Brevibacterium antiquum. Next base: position 60,111 of record NZ_JABASX010000004.1, on the reverse strand, counting down.
CACACGTGGGCGCATCGTAGAATGTCGAGCGTGACTGCCACGAATATAACGATCCCAGACGAACTCCTGCCCGCCGACGGACGATTCGGAGCCGGTCCGGCTCGCATCCGCAAAGCCCAGATCGAGGCGCTGAACTCCGCCGCCGCCGATGTGCTGGGCACCAGCCATCGCCAAGCACCCGTGAAGAAGCTGGTCGGTCGTATCCGCACCGGCCTGGCCGAACTCTTCAACCTGCCCTCAGGCTACGAGGTTGTCCTCGGCAACGGCGGATCCACCGCCTTCTGGGACGTCGCCGCCTTCGGACTCGTGCGCGAGCGGGCCGCACACGCGACCTTCGGCGAGTTCGGTCAGAAGTTCGCCAAGGCCACCGATGAGGCCCCACACCTGCAGGACTCGCTGATCCTCAAGGCCGAGCCCGGCACCTCAGCCATCCCCTCCCCCGCTTCCTTCGCCGAGGCGGCCGGGGCCTCCGATGCTGCGGCCGACGTCTATGCCTGGCCGCACAACGAAACCTCGACCGGTGTCGCCACCACGATCACCCGCCCCGAGGACATCGACGACGACGCGCTCGTCGTCATCGACGCCACGTCCGGTGCCGGTGGTCTGCCTGTCGACATCACCGAGACCGATGTCTACTACTTCGCACCGCAGAAGAACATGGGCTCCGACGGCGGCCTGTGGGTGGCGATCATGTCTCCGAAGGCCATCGCCCGTGCCCAGGAGATCAAGGATTCCGGCCGCTGGATCCCTGCGTCCCTGGATCTCGTGACCGCGATCGAGAACTCCCGCAAGGATCAGACCTACAACACTCCTGCCGTGACGACACTGGTGCTCCTGTCCGAGCAGATCGAGTGGATCAACGGCAACGGCGGCCTCGAGTGGGCCACCGCCCGCACCCGTGAAACCTCCGGTTTCGTCTACAACTGGGCCGATGCCGCCGAGGTGGCTCATCCCTTTGTCGAGAACCCTGAGGATCGCTCATCGGTCGTGACCACCATCGACTTCGACGATTCGGTCGATGCGGCCCTCGTCGCCTCGGTGCTGCGCAATAACGGCATCGTCGACGTCGAGCCCTATCGCAAGCTGGGCCGCAACCAGCTGCGCATCGCAACGTTCGTCTCCGTCGATCCCGAGGACGTCAAAGCCCTGCTGACAAGCATCGACTTCGTCATCGACGCCCTGGCCTGAAGCCTCATCACTCCGGGGGCCCTGGCCTGAAGCTTCGTCACTCCGGGTGCCGACTGGTCCGGCGCCGTTCCCGGCGAACACTTTCAGCACCCCGCACCCGCAGCTCCTCAACATCTCATTGCAAAGGGGTGTTTTGGAGCTTCGGGTGTGGGGTGCTGAACTGTCTGTGGGCGAAGTGGCCGGCGGCTCCGGCCCCCGGGCCTCAGCCGAGGAAGTGGATGAGGGTCCCGATGCCGAAGGTGATGGCTGCCAGCAGGGCGAGCAGGAATTCGAGAGCGGTGCCGATGCCGATCGCCTTGAGTGATTCCCAGCTGGAGTCCCAGGCTTCCTTGGCGTCGTGAAGGCGCATGTGTTCGGCGAGGAAGAGACCGGCGATGAAGCCGATCGGCAGGCCGACGACGGGAATCACGAAGAACCCGATGATGCCGAGGAGACCCCCTAAAAGCACGGATCTATTGGGAACCTTCATCGCCTTGAGCTTTCTGCCCGTGAGCACCAGGGAGGCGCTCATTCCGCCGGCGACGAAGACGGCGACGATGGCGAAGATGATCCAGGCCATCGGCCCGCCGATGACGATCGCCCACACCAGCACGGCAATCGCGATGAGGATGGATCCCGGCAGAACGGGCAGGATGATGCCGAGGCAGCCGACGAGGATCGCCAGTCCGACCAGCACCGAGGTGAGAATGTCCGCGTTCACTGTCTGTCCGATCTGTTGCTCATGGGGCTCTCAATATTAAGGGACCAAGCTCTGCGCCGTGCTCAGGATGGCAGACGCCTGCCGACCCAGTTCCCAGGTCCAGTCCCAGTCCCAGTTCCAAACCCAGCCCCAGCTCCCAGCTCCCAGCTCCCAGCCTCAGACTCTGTGCTCAGGGCCGGCCGAGATAGCTCACGTGGAGACGGATGCGAGATCTGGGGTCATAGCTCAGGCGCAGGTTCTTCGACACGATCATCCACACCAGGCCGGCGCTGAAGGCGATGATGCCTGAGGCGGCTCCGACGCCCATCGCCATCCGTGGTCCGTACGTATCGGCGACCCAGCCGGCCAGCGGGGCGCCGATGGGAGTCCCGCCCATGACGACGGCTGCGTAGATCGCCATGACCCGACCGCGATAGTGCGCGGGAGTCGTCGTCTGCACATAGGCGTTGGCCGAGGTCATCATCGTCAGCGAGGCGAAGCCGACGAGCATCAGCGAGGCCGCGAAGACGTAGTAGTTGGGTATCAGAGATGCTGTTCCCACGGCGAGGCCGAATCCGCCTGCCGCGCCGAAGATGAAACGCAGCCTCGGCTTCTCCCGCTTCGCCGAGGCGAGTGCTCCGGTCACCGATCCGATCGCCATGACGGAGTTGAGCAGGCCGAAGCCGCTGGCGTCCTTGCCGAACTCGATCTTGGCCATGGTGGCGGTGTAGATGTTGAAGTTGAATCCGAAGGTCGCGACGATGAAGAGCACGACCAGCACGATCGTCACATCGGGACGTCGTCGCAGGTATTTGAATCCGCCCAGAATTCCGCCCGTACCTCGGCGCCCCGAGGGATGCAGCCGGGTCTGATCCAGACGGATGAGCACCGTCAGTGTCGCAGCGAACCCGAGCCCGCTGATGAGGAACACCGGGCCGGCGCCGATGAGTGCCGTCAGCACGCCGGCGACGGCGGGGCCGATCATGCGGGCCCCGTTGAACGATGCGGAGTTGAGGCTGACTGCGTTGGGAAGCAGCTTCTCGCCGACGAGCTCAGAGACGAAGGCCTGTCGGGAAGGGTTGTCGAGGGTGGCCAGAATGCCCAGGGCCAGTGCCGTCAGGTAAACGTGCCAGAGGACGATGACGTCGGTGATGACGAGCACGAACAGGAGCAGTCCCACCGCCCCCAACAGCGACTGGGTGACCATGAGCAGCTTGCGCTTGGAGAACTTGTCGGCGATCGCTCCTGCGAAGGGGAACATGATGAGCTGAGGACCCATCTGCAGCGCCATGGTGATGCCCAGGGCCGAAGCGTTGTTGTTCGTCAGGTAGGTGAGGACGAGCCAGTCCTGGGCCGTCCTCTGCATCCACGTTCCGGTGTTCGAGATCAGGGCACCGGCGAACCAATGTCGGTAGTTCGGTTCGGCCAGTGACCGGAACGTGTGTGCCATCTCGGTGTGTCAGCCCTCCTGGAACTCGAGTTCGCCGGCGGAGTAGTCGTCAACGACGGCTTCGGCAGGATCTGTGCTCTGCCGGCTGACATCGGTCTCCGAATGGGCTCCACAGCCGAAGTCGAGTGCGACGACCTTGCCGTCGGCCGGGGACCAGCCGTTCGCGCAGACCCCGAACTTCTGTCGCAGCGATCCGGCCAGCGGCATGAGGTATCCGCAGCTGGAGCAGTGGGCCGAGGCCTTCGCCGCGAAATCCGATTCAGCGCCGGTCTCCGATTCGGCCCACCTGGTGGCGGCCGATGAGATGCCTTCGGGCGAGAGGACCCGGCGGCGGCCGAGCCCGAACTCAAAATTCGGTATCTCGTCCAGATTGCCGTCCGAGGTCTCTTCGACCTGTTCGAAGCCCTGCTGCAGGTTCGGATCGTCCTCGACCTTCGGCAGAGTGTCGCGAGGAGTAAGATCGCCGGGTTCCACACGCTGATCCCAGGGGATCCATTCCGGTGCGACGAGGGAGTCCGGGCCGGGCAGCAGTGCTGTCTCACAGACCGTGACCTTCTTCGCTCGAGGGGCGCGGGCCAGGACCGCGACCCAGCGCCAACCGCGGTAGGTCGGATCGGTGCACGCGAAGTAGTGCGTGACCAGACGGGTACCCTCGGCCAGCGTGCCCAAGTGGTCACCGATCACGGAACTGCCTGCAACCTCGGCGATGGCAGAACGCGCAGTGTCGATGGCCGCAGCCAACTGTGTATCGAGGACGACCTTCTCGGAGCTCGCCCGCGGCGCCTTGGTCGGCTTCACCGGCGCTGCAGCCTCAGCCTTGACAGGTGCTTCAGCAGCCGACGCCGCCTCGGCGGGCGCAGGGTCGTTCGTCGGCTCGGCACTCTGGCCGGCCAACCAATCACTGAAGAGTGATGACATCAGGACTCCAAATCGTCGGCAATTGCCCGCAGCAGTGAGGCTACCTTGTTCCCGTGGGAAGGATCGGGGTAGCGGCCGTGCTGCAGTCCGTTGTTGAGGTCATCGAGTACTTTGATGACATCTTCAACCATAACTGCCATGTCTTCGGCCGGGCGTCGGCGGACCTTCGCCACCTTGGCCGGGCCGGAGAGCAGCCTGGCCTTGAGGACCTGGGCCCCACGGCGGGATTCGACCACATCGTAGTCGAGGCGGGTGCCCTTGGTGACCTCAGCGTCCTCGGGCAGGACTGAGGAGTGGAGGAAGGCCTGTGAGCCGTCCTCGGCGATGACGAAGCCGAAGCCCTTATCGACGTCGAACCATTTCACGCGTCCGGTTGGCATGATGTCCTTTCCTGGTGCTGCTCGTAGTTGGTGTTGCTGGTACTTCGTCAAACTCGTACTTGGTGATGCTCGTCATCAGCAATGTTCGGTGGTGTGCTCGGTGGTGCATGGCCTCGGATCGGCCGCCATCACTTCGGTCAGCGGCCGTTCCACCTCACTGCGATGGTTTCGGCCGACTGCGGCAACGCGGTCCAGGATCCGATCCGGGTTCCGATCCGGCTGTGTGCTCGCGTGCCGTGTCATTCAGTCGAACGTCAGCTGGAACTGTGCACTGACCGAACAATGACCGGTCGAATCACCTGGCGTGCTGGCGGTGACTGCGGCCGGCCTCGGCGCGATGCCGTCCTGGTGGGTTGGTGCCCGGTGCTGACTTCGCGGCCACTTCGCGGCGAGGCGATCGCTTCAGCGGAGGTGCGTGTGCCGGCGACAGCGCCCACGGGAGAGTTTCAGCTCTGGCCCACCTCGGTCTGTCTGCGTCTCAGTGCTGCTCTGACCAGGGCCACGGCGACCAAGGCGAATGCGATCGGGAGGAGGATCATCGGCAGATATGTCAGCAGGTGCGACGGGGCGTAGCCCATCCAGGCCTGGCCCAGCACGCCCATGAGCGCGACTGCGCCGATCAGGGCGGCGGCAACGGCTACGACGACGATGGTGGTGTCGACACGCTTGGCTGACAATGCTCGTCCTTTCCGAGATCTACGAAGGTCTTCTGCCCATCTATTGTAACCCTCGCGGTAAACTGAACAGCGATGTCAATGACCTTCAGCCAGTGGCTGTCCCACAGTTCCGATACCGACTTCGAGTCCTTCGTCCGGACCCGTCGCGATCTCCTCCAACCAGAGTCTCCGACGATCCCCTCGCTGGCCGCGGCAGCTTCCTCGCGCATCGGCGTCTCCCGGGGCATCGAAGCACTGACGTCAACCCAGCTCGGCGTCTTCATCGACATGGCCAAGGCAGCGCGCACCTCGGCCGACATCACCGTGGGTGAGAATCGTCATATCGACGACGCCCTCGCCGAGGTGGTCCTCCCCCGACTGCGCGACCTGGGCCTGGCCTGGCCCTCGTCCGAAACCACCTGGCGAATCCAATCAGAGGCCATCACCCTGCTGCCGACCTCGGCGGCCGAATCCGCCCGGGCACATCCGTGGCAGGTTGCGACGTCCGAGCTCGACACGAGCACCGAGACGATCCCGACGGCACTCATCCACAACAGCGAACGTGCCGGCGTCGCAGAGGTCATCTCCTCCCTGCGCGGGCTCGTCGATGAATTGGCCAGCTCCCCGATCTCCCGCCTGACCAGCGGCGGCATCTCCAAGAGGGACGTCACACGGATCGGGAAGACCATCGATCTGGGGCTCGAGCAGACGATCACCCTGCTGCTCGCAGCGAAATCGCTGAACCTCATCGGCGTGCTCGATGACCCGCTGGATCCTCAGTGGACGGCCAGCGACGATGCCGCCGATGTCCTCGAAGGCGACAGGGCGCAGCTGTGGGCTGCACTGATGACGTCCTGGCTGCGCGAACCTCTCGACGTCACCCAGCTGGCGGCCGGGGCGAGCGCCAACGAACGCCTCACCGTTCTCGCCTCTCCGAAGAAGTCCCTGTTCAAGGGGTTCAGCCAGTCGCAGCCGACGATGCCGCTGCTGCGCTTCACGATCATGGAGATTCTGCGCGACATCGGGCAGGGATCCTCCCGCTCCGCCGAATGGATCCACGCGCAGGTCCTGGCCACCCATCCACTCATCCCCGCGCACGATTTCGCGATGACCGAAGCGATCCTGCACACCGCCGGTGCCTTCGGTCTGGCGACGACCCCGCTGCAGAATTCCGAGCACTTCGGGCCCAGCCGGTTCGGAGTCCTCCTCGCCGAGGGCCTGCACCAAGCGATGAGCGACCAGGCCGCCCACGACCCGTCGATCGCACCGGTGAACTTCAGCCTCGAAGGCCTCAACGTGCCCACCGATGTCGTCGAGGCGGTGCGACTCGGGCTCGTCGATGAGGTCGAGACCGTGCTCATCCAGTCCGACCTCACCGCTGTGGCGACAGGGCCCATCGAACCCAGGGTCCATCACATCCTGCGCAGGTTCGCCGTCGTCGAAGCGCGCGGGCAGGGCACCGTGTATCGCATCGACGCGGACACGATCGAAGCGAGCATGCAGGCCGGAGTCAACGCCGAGGATGCCTTGGCCCAACTCGCCGAGATCAGCGCCGAGGCCCTGCCGTCGACGTTGAACTTCCTCGTCGAGAACACGGCCTCGAAGCTGCGCCGCGTCCGGGTTGCCGGTGCTCGCGCCGTCCTCGTCGTCGATGACCCCGTCGACCTCGACGTCATCCTCTCCGACCAGGCCATGATGCCGGCCGGTCTGGAACGTCTGACGCCGACCGTGGCGATCGGGCAGCTGGGGCCCGAACGCACCATGCACCTACTCGAATCCGCCGAGCACCATGCCATGCTGCACTCCCCCTCGGGACCGGTGCGCAAGCGCAAGGTCATCACGCAGGCCGACCCGGAGGTGCACCTGCGCAAACGCGCACGGGTCGACGATGCCCACCTCGACGATTACATCCGCATCCTGCGCTCCCCTGGGGCCCGCTCGGCTCCGGCCACGAGCACGGACGAGCCGCTGGGACACATGGATCGTCTCCGAGAAGCCGCCGAGGCGGGCCAGCAGGTCACGATCACGCTCGCCGACTCGCACGGGAAGGAACGCGTCATCGACATGTTCCCTGCCACTGTCAACGGTGGGCGCGTGCGGGGCAAGGTGAAGACCACCGGCGCCGAGGCGTCCCTGTCGATCGCGCGCATCGTCAGCGTCGATGTGGCCGACATTCAATCCGACGGGGTGGAGGAACAATCCTGAGGGTGCAGGCGTTGTGCCCTCGGAAGTCACCTCGGCGTGGAAAGAAGCAGGAACTTACATGAACGGTCCGTTGATCGTGCAGTCCGACCGGACTGTGCTCTTGGAGTCAGGGCACCCCCTGGCCGTCGAGGCGGCCGTGGCGATCGCGCCGTTCGCGCAGCTGTCGCGCACGCCGGAGTACATCCACACCTACACGATCACCCCTTTGGGGCTGTGGAATGCCCGGGCCAGCGGACATGACGCGGAGTCCGTCGTCGACGTCCTCCTCGAATTCGCGAAGTACCCGGTGCCCCATGAACTGCTCGTCGACATCGTCGACATCATGGATCGTTTCGGAGTCCTCACCCTCGTCGACAATCCGATTCACGGACTGACCCTGACCTCGAGCGACACCGATCTGCTCGCCTCGCTCATCAGCCAGCCGGATCTTGTGGGCAAGTTCGGCAAATCCCTCGATGCCGAATCCGTCCTCGTCCATCCGTCGGAGCGCGGTGAGCTCAAGCATGCGCTGCTGCAGCTGGGTCATCCCGTCTCCGACCATGCCGGCTATGTCGACGGTGAGGCCCACGAGATCGCCCTGTCCGATGATGCCCATGGCGGGCAGTGGCATCTGCGCGACTATCAGAAGGAAGCGATCGACCACTCCCTGAGCGGAGAATCCGGAGTCGTCGTCCTGCCCTGCGGTGCGGGCAAGACCATCGTCGGAGTGGCCACGATGTCGCGGGTGCAGACGACGACGCTGATCCTCGTGACGAACTCCGTCGCCGCCCGACAGTGGAAGGACGAGATCCTCGCACGCACCTCGCTGACCGAAGACGAAGTCGGGGAGTACTCGGGGTCGACGAAGGAGATCCGGCCGATCACCATCGCCACCTATCAGGTGCTGACTACCCGCCGCAAAGGCTCCTACCTGCACCTGGAACTCCTCGATGCCAAGGACTGGGGGCTCGTCATCTACGACGAGGTCCACCTTCTGCCGGCACCGATCTTCCGTCTGACCGCGAGCCTGCAGGCCAGGCGGCGGCTGGGACTCACAGCGACTCTGGTCCGTGAGGATGGGCGAGAGGACGAGGTGTTCTCCCTCATCGGGCCCAAGCAGTACGAGGTGCCGTGGAAGGAACTCGAACGACTCGGCTACATCGCCACCGCCTCCTGTCACGAGATCCGCGTGCGCCTCGACGGCGGAACACGCACGGCCTATGCGCGCGCCGATGGTGAGGACCGGTACCGACTCGCGGCCACCTCGGATGCGAAGCTGCCGATCGTGCGCGAGCTCGTCGCCGACCACCCCGATGCGCAGATCCTCGTCATCGGGCAGTACCTCGATCAACTCGAGGAGATCGGGGCAGGCCTCGACGCACCCGTGCTGACCGGGCAGACCCCGGAATCGCAGCGCCAGGAGCTGTTCCGCGAATTCCGCACCGGCCAGATCCCAGTGCTTGTCGTGTCTAAGGTCGCGAACTTCTCAGTCGACCTGCCCGCCGCCTCGGTGGCGATCCAGGTCTCCGGCGCCTTCGGGTCCCGGCAGGAGGAGGCCCAGCGTCTGGGCCGGATCCTGCGGCCGAAGGAGGATATGGGCTCGGCGACGTTCTACACCGTCGTCGCCGCAGACACCGTCGATGAGCACTTCGCGGCCCAGCGCCGCCGCTTCCTCACCGAACAGGGCTACAGCTACGACATCGAGGTCCGCTGAGTGAGCTTGCGCGCCATGGCTCAGCCTCGCGAGCGCACCACGCGGCCCACGTCCCAGACCGGGGTCGTGGACTCGTAGACGTCTCCGTCGGAGCCGAAGACCAAGAACCTGTCGAAGTCCCGGGCGAACCAGCGATCGTGGGTGACCGCCATGACCGTTCCGTCGAAGGCTGCCAGCGCGTCCTGGAGCGCTTCGGCAGAGACCAGGTCGAGGTTGTCCGTAGGTTCGTCGAGCAGCAGCAATGTGGCCCCGGCGAGTTCGAGCAGGAGGATCTGGAACCGCGCCTGCTGGCCTCCGGAGAGTGAGTCGAAGGTCTGCTCCGCCGCTCCTGCCAGCTCGTAGCGGGCGAGTGCGCGCGAGGCCGGCTCTCGCGGGAGGCCGTTGCGGTGCTCATCGCCCCTGTGCAGAATGTCGAGCAGGCTTCTGCCCATCAGGTCCGGCCGTCCATGAGTCTGGGCGAACCACCCCGGTCGGACCCTGGCTCCCAGTCTGGCCCGCCCCTCATGCTCGACGGGTGGGATCTCGACGTCGGAGACCGGCCGATGCTCAGGTTCCGGATCGCTGCCGCCGGCGGCCAACAGCCGCAGAAAGTGGGACTTGCCCGAACCGTTCGATCCGAGGACGGCAACCCGATCGCCGTAGCGGACCTCGAGGTCGAAGGGCAGCATGAGATTGGAAAGCTCCAGCTGGTCGGCAACGATCGCGATCTTGCCGGTTCGTCCGCCCTTGAGCCGCATACCCAGGTTCTGCTCGCGTGGAATCGCCTGTGGCGGCCCTGCCGTCTCGAAGCGTTCCAGCCGGGTCTGCGCGGCACGATAGCGCGAGGTCATGTCGGAGTTGTAGGCAGCCTTCTGCTTGTACATCTGCACGAGTGCCCTGAGTTTGGAGTGCTCCTCATCCCACCTCTTGCCCATCTCCTCCAGCCGTTCGAAGCGGGACTTCCTCGCCGCGTGGTAGCTGCCGAAACCGCCGGGATGGACCCAGGCCGTGTTGCCCGCGGCCGAGAGTTCCAGGGTGATGATCTCCGATGCCGCCTGGGCCAGGAGTTCGCGATCGTGAGAGACGAAGAGGACGCTCTTGTCGGTCTCGGCCAGCGCCTCTTCGAGCCAGCGCTTGCCCGGAACGTCGAGGAAGTTGTCGGGTTCGTCGAGGATGAGGATGTCGTTGTGCCCGCGCAGGAGCGCTTCGAGGACGAGTTTCTTCTGCTCCCCTCCGGACAGCGTCGAGATCGACCGATCCCGGCATTGCTCGAAGCCCATCCCCAGCGCCGAGGTGGTGCACGTGTCCCACAGCACCTCCGCTTCGTAGCCTCCTGCTTCACCCCATACGCCCAGCGCAGTGGCATAGGACATCTGCACGGCGGTCGATTCACTGTCGGGCCCGAGCAGCTTCTCCTCGGCCCGCCTCACGACGGCCGCGGCGGAGCGGATACGTTTCGGTGCCAACTCCTCGAGCGCCTCGGCGACGGTGTCTGCGGTGATGAACTGACGCATCATTCCGACGCTGCCGGTGTGGGACACGGAGCCTTCGTCGGGTGTGAGTTCACCGGTGAGGAGTCGCAGGAGAGTGGTCTTCCCGGCCCCGTTGGCACCGATGAGTGCGGCCTTCGTGCCGTCACCGACGCGGAAGGACACCGAGTTCAGCAGCGGTCTGCCATCGGCCAGAGTGTACGAGACGTCATTGATGTCGATGTGGCCCATGCGTTCAAGCTATCAGCCGCACCGTACTTCAGACCGGGGCGAGCTCCTCCGAGGTGACGACGACCTCGCGGGAGGCCACCCGACGAGCCAGGCGCGACTCGCCCCATTTGATGAAGCCGACGCCGCCGACGATGAACACGCCGCCGAAGAGCTGAATGGGTGCTGGCAGCTCGAACAGGACGAACCATGCCACGATCACGGAGAACGGAACCTCGACGAGGTTGAGGAACGAGCCGATGGTCGCCCCGATGTAGCGAAGACCCAGGATGCCCGTGATGTAGGCGCCCACAGTGAAGACGACGATCATCGCCATGGGAAGGATCCAGGAGACCTTGTATCCGCCGAAGTCGACATCGGAAGCGACGGCGCCGGCTGGCATGACCCCCGCGAGCACGATGACGGCCATCACGAGCGCCCCGATTCCCATGCCCAGGCCGGTCAGGGCCACCGGCGGAACGTTGATGGAGTCCTTCGCAGAGACCAGGAAGTAGCTGGCCAGGCACACTGCGGCAGCGAGTGCCATGATGACACCGAAGACGCTGATGTCAGAGTTGCGGAGGTCGAGAACGAGCAGGAGTCCGACCATCGAGACCACCACACCGATGAAGGTCACCGTCGCCGGTCGAGTCCGAGTCCGCGCCCAGATCCAGAACACGAGGAGCATGGGTGCCGTCATCTCGAGCAGCAGCGCCACGGCCACGGTGAGGTGCTCGACGGCGACGAAGTAGAAGCCCTGGACACCGGCCATCGACACGAGTCCGTAGATGAGCACTGTCTTCCAATTGGCCCGCACTTCATCCCAGCGTCCGCGCAGAGCGATGAGGGTGGGGATGAGCAGCAGAACCGCCGAGCCCGCGAGCCGGATGAGCACCACAGAGCCCGGCGTCCATCCGGTCAGATACATCGTCTTCGCAATCGGCCCGGAGACCGCGAAGAAGAACGCGGAGGCAAGAGTCAGCAGGAACCCCATGACGACGGTGCGATTCATTCTTGACCTCCTGGGACGTGTGCGGATTCGACGCGGACAGGTGCCCTCGCCGAGGTGGTGCATGCGGGTGAGTTGTGGTGCGGTTCAGATGCGATGTGGAACAGATGTGGCTTGGAACAGATGTGGTGTGTGAGTGAGAACTGCGGAGATGTGGATGGTCCGAGAGCGACCGAGTTATGCCGATCGGCCGCTGACGCGACGCGCGCTGTGCGGGCATGAGCCCGTCCATATGAAGTATTCACCACTGCCGCGAAATGAGTCAAATGCGCTTTGGTCCTTACATGCTGTGGAAGAATGTGACCCACGATGACTTTCGCCAACGACATTCGATCGAACCTCACCATGCTCGTCGACCTGCTGAACACTTCCGGTGCCGTCGCCGAGGAGGGAGACGAGCTGACGACGACCGCCGGACTCCACGGATTCGCGGCCCGACACGACTTCTCAGGCCCGCTGACGGCGACGAAGGCCGACGTCAAAGAGACCCGGGAGCTCCGTGAACGCTTCGCCATCGCCCTCGATGCCAGCATCGACGCCGAGACGGAACCCGAGGCCTCGAAGGCAACAGAGCGCATCGTCAGTGAGGTCAATGTCACACTCCAGTGGGCCGGTGCACTGCCGCAGTTGGTCAGACATGGGGACTGGGATTGGCACCTGCACGCAGTGGGTCAGTCGGCGAGCCTCGCCGATCGGGTCGCCGCCGACGTGGCGCTGGTCCTCATCGACCTGATCCGCAGCGGCGACCTCGACAGGCTCGGACTCTGCGCCGCCGAGGACTGCAATGCCTACCTTGCCGATTTCACCCGCAATCGCTCCAAGCGATTCTGCGATTCCGGCACCTGCGCGAACCGCACGCATGTGGCCGCATTCCGCGCCCGCCAAACCGAGTCCTGAAGTCGAGGCCATGCTTCCTGTGCTTCAACTGTGTACGAGCGCATATATCCCTCAATTAGTCGGGCGGTTCCTGAGAGCGCATGCGGCACTCAGGGGCCAAAAGGACTTTTCTGAGAGTTTTTCAGTGATCTAGATCACAATCGCATTCAGGAAACAATCACTCCACTCTCAGAGATGAGCTTCAGACTGGATACATGACTACAGCAAACGATACCGACATCGAGGCCACACTCCTCGTTGTCGACGATGAGCCCAATATCCGCGAACTCCTCTCGACCAGCCTGCGATTCGCGGGCTTCGACGTCGTCTCGGCTGCCAACGGCGCCGAAGCACTTCGTCTGGCCGAGCAGACCAACCCCGACCTCCTCGTCCTCGACGTCATGCTGCCGGACATGGACGGCTTCACCGTCACGCGTCGTCTCCGCCAGATCGGCATGAACGCTCCGGTCGTGTTCCTCACCGCCCGTGATGACACCTCGGATAAGATCACCGGCCTCACCGTCGGCGGCGATGACTACGTGACGAAGCCCTTCAGCCTCGAAGAGGTCGTCGCCCGCATCCGCGCCGTGCTGCGTCGGACCCGCAGCCTCGAAGACGAAGAGAACGCTGTCATCATGGCCGGCGACCTCGAACTCGATGACGACACTCACGAGGTGCGTCGCTCCGGCATCCTCATCGACCTCTCCCCCACCGAGTTCAAGTTGCTGCGCTATCTCATGCTCAATACGAACCGGGTGCTCTCGAAGTCCCAGATCCTCGACCATGTCTGGGAATATGACTTCGGCGGGGACACCGGAATCGTCGAATCCTACATCTCCTACCTGCGCCGCAAGATCGACGTCACGCCGGAAACGGACGCCGCCGGACACCCCGTCGAGATGGAGTGGACGCCGATGATTCAGACCAAGCGCGGCGTGGGCTACATGCTGCGCACACCAGAATCCAAGTAGTCGGTCAAGCTCAGGCGCTAGATTACTCACGTGGTAAAAGAATCCCGTCCCACCAAACCCGGCTTCTGGGAAGAATGGTCGCTGACCACCAAGCTGCTGGCCATCATGATGCTGCTCATGCTGCTCGTTCTCTCGGGGACGAGCGCCTGGGTGCTCGAGAATCTCCGCGACAGCCTCGTCGAACGCACAGATGAGAGACTCATCAATGCTTCGGAGACGCTTGCGAAGCAGGCTTATCAGGATGTGTTCCAGCCTGCCCAGCTGCAGTCGTCTTCATCGTCGAGCAAGAACCGGTCAGCGGACTCGGACAGCGGTGACGGGACGGAATCCTCAGCGGGGGCTCCCACCACCATCGATTCGAGCTCGTGGGACGAGCTCAAGAGCCTCATGCCCGGAGGTTTCTACGTCCAGTTCTATGACACGAGCGGCAAACCGATCAGCGATCCTGTGGCTCCCGAGCCGGGCAACAGCCCGGTTCTGCCGAAGATCAACGAGTCGAAGGTCTACGCGCAGGGCGGTGAGCCATTCACTGTCCCCGGGAGTACCTCACAATGGCGGGCGCGAGCGATGAAGGTCCAGAACACCGATGTGCTCGTCTCGATCGCAGTGCCCTTCGACCGCGAGATCGACAACATCAACGAGCGAGCGCGCAATACGATGATCGGCATCGGACTGCTGGCATTGGCCATGGTGGCAGGCGTCGGGTACTGGGCGATCAACAACACCTTCCGCCCGCTGCGCGACATCGAGAAGACCGCCTCACGGATCGCCGCGGGCGACCTGAGTCAGAGAGTGCCGACCTTCCCCCGCAACACAGAGCTCGGTCGCCTCTCAGGCGCACTGAACACGATGCTGGGGCGGATCGAGGACTCCTTCGACGGACAGACGCGATCGGAGAAGCGCATCCGCCAGTTCGTCTCCGACGCCTCCCACGAACTGCGCACTCCACTGGTGACCATTCGCGGATACGCCGAGCTCTACCGGCAGGGTGCGATCACGAAGTCAGATGACATCGGAAACGCCATGGAACGCATGGAATCCGAGGCCAAACGCATGGGCGTGCTCGTCGACGATCTCGTCGTCCTCGCCCGCCTCGATGAGCAGCGACCCGCCGAGATCGGTCCCATCGACCTCCACCGGATCGCCCGCGATGCCGCCGCCGACGCGGCAGCTCAGGCCCCCGACCGGGACATCAGCTTCATCGGCCTCGATGGGGAAGATGCCCAGCCCGTGCCGATGATCAGGGGCTCGGAGTCGAAGATCCGCCAGGTCATCGTCAACCTCGCCGGCAACGCTGTCCGCCACACCCCCGAGCACACCGCCATCGAGTTCGCCGTCGGCGTCGTCGGTGGCCGCGCCGAGGTGACTGCGGAGTCCACGGACCCGTCGAATGGTCAGGACACCGGGTCCAAGACCGGAGCCAACAAGACGGTGGCGAATAAGGCAGCGGCGAAGGACAAATCCCGCGAACGCGGATTCGTCACCGGCGGTGTCCGCATCTTCCGCCGAGGCGACTCGAACGGCAACGATCAGAACGACGCCCAGGCACCCACCGGCATCGTGCCCGATATGACTGCGGCCGGGTCCATCACCGTCGACGATTCGCTCCGCGGATTCCCCAACGGACGAGTCAGGTTCGAGGTTCGCGACCACGGCGACGGGATCGACCCCGAGGTCGTTCCTCGGATCTTCGAGCGGTTCTACCGCCTCGACGTCTCCAGGACTCGCGACACCGGCGGTTCGGGCCTCGGACTCTCCATCGTCAAGGCGATCGTGGAGAACCACCACGGTTCGATCACAGTGCACCAGACACCGGGTGGCGGTGCGACGTTCCGCATCGATCTGCCTATCTCAGAAACTGAAGACAGCGCTCCGAACGCACGAAAGGACGAGCGATGAGCAGCAACGACCCTAACGATCAGGGCAACAACTCCGACAATAGGGGACGGCACGGGGATCAGGATCACCGGACGTTCCCCACCGATGGCTCACGCGAATCCTCAGACAACCCCCGCAACTCGTCTGCAGTGCCCCAGGGCTCCACAGACGGGTCCCGCCGTTCGGCAGAGGTCCCACGGACCTTCCCGAACGGTCCGAACGGCTCGAATGGTCCGGCTCGGGTCAGTCCACCCGTATCGCCCTCTGCCCGTCCGAACAGCTCTGGACAGGGACCAAGCCAGAGCGGCAGTGCGGGTCAGAGCCAGGCACCGGCACAGAACCAGGTTCCGTGGCAGGGACAGGACCCGAGGCAGGGGCAGAATCCTCCTCAGATGCAGCCGACTCGTGTTCAGCCCCCTGTGGACTCACAGGGACGATACCCCGGCGCATCAGGGCAAGCAGGACAATCAGGACAATCAGGACAGCCTGGGTCATCGGGGCAGCCCGGCGCAGCGGGGCAGGCTGGGCAAGCAACGTATGGTCCCGGCCAGAACTACGACGGAAGCCAGCGCCATGACCGCGGCCCCGAAAGCGGCAGCAACGGTCAGTACAGCCACCCCTATGCCGGAGCCGGCACACCCAACGGTGCAGCGCAGGCCGGCCAGAACTCCCCCGCCGGCACGAACCCGTATGACACTCTGTATCCTCAGGGAACCGGGCAGCCTGCAGCGGGCACAACTGCAGGTGCCGCCGCAGGTGCCGGTGCAGGGGCCGCCGCAGGAGCAGGTGCTGGTGCGGCGGCAGGCACAGGAGCGGCCGCATATGGCCAATTCGGCAGTCAGCCGAACCAGGGCGGGTACCCCACGTCCGATTACCCAGGATTCCAGACCGGACCTGGCAGCCCCGGTGGGCCCGGCACCCCGGGTGCGCCCGGTGGACCTGGCACACCCGGATGGTCAGGACCGTACGGAGGCGAAGCACCACCTCGGCGGGAGAAGCGAGGACCGGGTTGGGGTGCGACGATCGCCATCGCGCTGATCGCTGCTCTGCTGGGCGGAGGCGCAGCCTTCGGCGGGAGCTACGCGCTCAGTGCCCTCGGCGGAGAGGATTCACGTAAGGTCGCCGACCAGACCATCGAAACCCCGGACTGGACGGAGGTCGCCAAGCAGACTTCCCAGAGCGTCGTCTCGATCCAGGTCGGCACCAATGGACAGGTGCAGGGACTGGGGTCAGGCTCGATCTACGACGACCAGGGACACGTCATCACGAACAACCACGTGGTGGCCCCGGCTGATACTCCCTCCGGCGAGATCGCTGTGACGATGAAGAACGGGGGAACGATGAAGGCCGAGATCGTCGGCCGCGATCCCTCGACCGACATCGCAGTCATCAAGCTCGACCAAGTGCCGAAGGACGCTGGTCCGCTCCCTGTCGGCGATTCGAAGAAGATGAAGGTGGGAGATCCGGTGATGGCATTGGGCAACCCCCTGGGCCTTGCGGACTCGGTCACCACCGGCATCGTCTCGGCCCTCGACCGGCCCGTCTCCACGGAGAACATCGGCGAGGACGCGAGTTCGCAGGAGAAGGAGATGACGATCACGAACGCCATCCAGACGGATGCCGCGATCAACCCCGGCAACTCCGGCGGTCCGCTTGTGGACGGTGACGGCAACTTCATCGGCGTGAACTCCGCTGCGGCCTCGCTGAGCCAAGCCGGTGAAGGCGGGCAGTCGGGATCGATCGGCATCGGGTTCGCCATCCCCGCCTCACAGGCTGTGATGATCGCCGATCAGCTCATCTCAAGTGGCAAGGCACTGCATCCCTTCCTGGGGATCACGCTCACCGACGGACAGATCAACAGCGGCGGCACCACGCGCGGCAGTGCGAAGGTGCAGTCTGTGCAGTCCGGCTCGCCGGCCGACAAGGCAGGCTTCAAGGACGGCGACGACATCGTGTCTGTGGGTGGAACCAAGGTGAACAACGCGATCGCTCTGCGGGCACTCGTTCGCGCACAGCCGACGAACTCCCCAGTCGACTTCACCGTCATCCGCGGCGGCCAGGAGCAGACATTGAAGACGACGCTCGTGCTGAAGTAGCACCACTTGAGTGCAGATCGCTGTGGATGACGATCTCACTCGTGTGCTTTGAGGGTGTGGACAGCCAAGCGCTGTCCACACCCTCTTCTCATGGGCTTCTTCGAACACGGGTGAACCGCGATGCTGAGATGTGACCCGGTGCCTCATTCCGAGCTCCGGTGCCCCACCGTTAGGAGAAATCATGAGTTTCGAAGTCGATGCCGAGCGCGTCTCATCCGCAGCCGCCGCCACAGCAGGGACCGCCCGCACCCTCGTTGCCGAATCCAATACGATGCTGAGGAATCTTCTGGCCCTGCAGGAGTGTTGGAAGGGCAGTGCGGCACAGAATTTCCAGACGGTCATCAATGAGTGGGAAGGCGCGCAGAAGCAGCTGTTCGAATCGCTGACCTCGATCCACGGGGCCCTCAACACGGCAGCCGCGCAGTACTCGGAGGTCGAGGCAGCGAACTCCCGACTCTTCGCTCCGTGAGCACTCACCATGCAGCCTCTCGTTCCCCGCGAATTCCCGCTGAGAGCGTCGGTTCGAGTTCTGTGTCCGCGTCTGGCAAATTGTCAGCCTTTATTAGTAGGCTGATAACGATAGTTCGCGGCGGCGTCGGCTACGTTCCTCCAGCTTCGGAGACCAGCGGTCAGCACCGTCGGGTCAAGACCAATGCAGGAGTCGACTACGGATGAGCATCTTCCAAAGGATCGCGGCGATCTTCGGCGCCAAGGCCAACAAGGCGCTGGACAAAGCCGAGAACCCCAATGAAACTCTCGATTATTCATATCAGAAGCAGCTTGAGCTGCTGCAGAAGGTACGCCGCGGTGTTGCCGATGTCGCCACCAGCCGCAAGCGCCTCGAACTGCAGATCACTCAGCTCGAACAGCAGCAGAACAAGCTCAGCGGCCAGGCCCAGAAGGCCATGGAGATGGGCCGCGAGGACCTTGCCCGTGAGGCACTGACCCGGAAGTCGGGGCTGGACCAGCAGATCACCGATCTGCAGGGCCAGCACGAGGGGCTGCAGGGCGAGGAGCAGAAGCTCACGATGGCCTCGCAGCGTCTGCAGGCCAAGGTCGATGCCTTCCGCACCAAAAAGGAGACCCTCAAGGCCACGTACAACGCGGCCGAGGCACAGTCGAAGATCGGCGAAGCCTTCTCCGGCATCTCCGAGGAGCTCGGCGACGTCGGACTCGCAGTCCAGCGCGCCGAGGACAAGACCGCTTCACTGCAGGCTCGTGCCGGTGCCGTCGACGAGCTCATCGCTTCGGGCGCACTGGAAGATGTCACTGGTTCGTCGAAGGACGACATCAGTGCACAGCTCGATGCGCTCTCAAGCGACAACGACGTGGAGATGGAGCTCAACCGGATGCGTGACTCGCTGCCGGCATCCTCCGACAAGCAGCAGCAGTCGCTTGAAGGCGAGGACAAGCAATGATCATCCGCATCATGGGCGAGGGGCAGTTCGACATCGCCGACGTCGACCAGAACCTGTTGCAGAAATACGACAACCAGGTTGAAGACGCCGTCAACGGCGCCGATGAAGAGGCCGCCCGAAAAGCTCTGCATGCCCTCCACGACTACGTCGTCGGACACGGAAAGCCCGTCTCGGACGACTATCTGGGAACGAGTGAGGCCGTCGTGCCGTTCGTCGATGCGACTCTGCAGGAAATCACAGAGCTCCTCACCGGTGAAGGCTTCATCCCAGATCCAGCCTGATCCACACAGTTTGATATCGGTGACTCCGGCCCACTGCCTTAACCCAAGGCCGTGGGCCGGAACTGCCACACCCAGAGAGGAATCACGATGAAGAATCGTTTCGTCAAGGACAACGGACTCACCATGCGTATGGGGTGGACGATCTTCCTGAACGGACTCATCTACGTGATCCTCATCCTCGCCATCTGGTGGATGCTCGGCGGCAGCACCGGCGGCGTGATCATCGCGGTCCTCGTCAGCGCCGGCGCGTTCTTCTTCCAGTGGTACTTCTCCGACAAGATCGCGATGAAGGCGATGGGTGCACGGGAAGTCTCCCCCGAGGAAGCCTCGGAGCTGCACACGATGATCGACCGACTCTGCCAGCTCGCCGATTCGACCAAACCGCGCGTCGCGGTCTCGAACTCAGCCATTCCCAACGCATTCGCCACCGGCCGTTCGCCGGAGCGCTCGGTCGTATGCGTGACACGCGGGCTGCTCGAGAAGCTCGACCGCGATGAGGTCGAGGTCGTGCTGGCACATGAGCTCTCCCACGTCGCCCATCGCGACGTCACCATCATGACCGTCGCTGGAGTCACCGGTGTCGTGGCCGCTCTCATGATGCGAGCCGGCTACTACATGAGCTTCGGACGATCGAACAACAACGGCGGCGTCCCCATCCAGCTGCTGTTCATCCTCGTCGGTGCCGTCGTCTACGGACTTTCGTTCCTCCTCATCCGCAGCCTCTCGCGCTACCGCGAGCTTGCCGCCGACAGGGCCGCCGCCATCCTCACCGGCGCACCTTCGACTCTGGCCTCTGCGCTGACCAAGCTCAGCGGCGACATGAGCAAGATCCCGGAGAAGGACCTGCGTGCCTCCTCCTCGGCGAATCATCTGGCGCTCATTCCCGCCGTCAGCGGCAAGGCCGCCCTCGGACAGCTCTTCTCCACACACCCCTCGCTCGACAAGCGCCTGGAGCAGCTGGCGCGGATCTCCGGGCAGCTCTCACAGCCCCAGTGAGCTTCGCCCGCAGACATCACAACCGCACTGACCGACATCCACTAGGAGTTTCATGGGTTTCTTCGACGCTCTGTTGGGCCGTTCCAAACCGAAGCGTGCCAACCTCGACGACCTCTTCGCACTGCCACCCGCCGCACTGACGCTCGAGGCTGCGACAGGCTTCAAGCCCACCGGCGTCGGGGCCGTGGCGTTCCGACAGGTCGAAGGGGCGGCGTTCCAGTCCGCTGAGACCGAGAGCATCGCCCTCATCGGCTCGGACCCCGCTGCGAACGTGACCCAGCAGAACGACGGGTTCGGCTACACCTGGCAGGTCGTCTCCGACACCGACGCCGAGGTGGTCAACCTCGTCACCAATCTGCACGCCGTGAACTCGGCTCTGGTCAGCCAGGGCTTCGACACGATGCTGCTGTGCTCGACCGTGTACTTCGCGAACCCGGATGGGCGCCGCCTGGCACTCGTCTACCAATACAAGCGCGGCACGTTCTATCCGTTCGCACAGTCAGGGCCCAAGCAGCGCGACAACCCCCTGGAGATCCAGGTGCGCGGCGTACTGTCCAACGAGCTTCCGTTCGAAGAGGACACATCCAATTGGTCAGCCCTCTGGGATGCTCCCGGGCTCAATGACACACCAGAGGCCAATCAGCGGCCCTGACGTCTTCACGTCAGCGGCCCGGAGGTTCTCTCCGCAGACGCAGACCGTCGCAATGACCCACAGGCACTGAGAATCAGCAATGCAGAAGGGACGTCCCCGCGGGGACGTCCCTTCTGCATCAGATGCTGTGTTCGCGGTTGTGGTTGTGGAGCCTACTCGGCGGAGACCTCGATGACCTCGCCCAGGGCTTCGACGGTGTCTCCGGGACGAATCGTGGCACCTCGGCGAGTTTCGACCTCACCATTGACCACGACTTCGCCGTCGGCGATCATATCTTTGGCCATCGCGCCGTGTTCGGCGACACCATGAAGTTTGAGCAGCTGACCGAGCTTGATCGAATCGCCGCGGATCTCAATCGTCTCCATCAGAACAGGTCTCCAAGATCGAACCCGTCTCCGCCGAAGAGACCGCCTCCGTCGCCACCGTCTCCGCCACCGAAGAATCCGCCGCCGTCGCCGCCGGCATCGCCACCACCGGCGTCACCACCGCCAGCGTCGCCATAGGCGCCGTCCCAGCCGCCGCCCATGCCGCCGAACATCATCGAGCCCATGAGGACGCCGGGCAGAAGCCCCGAACCTGCATAGGAGTTGAAGTATCCGCGGTTGTATTCGGCGTAGGCCGGTCCTGCTTCCCAGTAGGCCCGGCGAGTATGTCCGTCACCGGTCACGACCTTGCGGACAGCCGGTTCGGCACCCACTGCCACGCGCTCGGCGTCGGCGGCACAGACGGGAACAGGTCGCAGCTGGCCACCAGCAGGCGCCCAGTCGATGTCTTCGACCGAGGGTCCGTGCTGCGGGTTGAAGAAGCATGGGGGACGGCGCACGGGCAGAGGCTTTCCGTCAACGCGGGCACGCACGCATTTGGCGGCGTAGCGACCGTCTTCGAGGGCTTCGGTGACGCTGCGGATGTCGGAGGGCTCGTCGACGTTGTCGAGCGTCTCCTTGGCAATGTCATAGGAGTCCAAGGCCTGCTTGTAGTCCTGCGAGCCGCCCGTGTCGAGTTCGACTCCGGCGGTGAGGATATCGAGTTCGGCGACTTCCTCGCCGAAGGACGTGACATCCTCTTCAGCGGTCTTTGTCACCTGCTGGAGCTCGGCGGCGGCGAGCTCTTTCTTACGGTGCTTCTCCTTGCGGTAGCCAACGAAGAAAATGGTGCCGAGCACCACGAGTATTATCAGGAATACTGCTCCCACGATCTATGCCTCCCCAGCAAAACGAGTCACCAATCAGTATGCCGGACGAGTCTGACAAGCGACTGAACCGAACCCTTGTGTCAGCTCAGCCCGCGGGCTCGAAAATCGCTCTCAGATGAGCGCCCAACACGCTCATCACAGGTGTCTATGCCTACATCACGAGGAGTCGGGAAGGCGTTCAGCCCAGGTGGACCAGCCCCTTGACGAGGGTCGCGATTCCCCCGCCGAGGGCAAGGACGATCATGGCGACCCGGGCCGTCGAGGAATCGATCTTCTTCGACAACCAGTCCCCGCCGACAAGTCCTGCGACGAGGACCGCCGCGATCCCGAACCAGGTCGGTACCGCCAACTGCGGCCATGCGCCGTGGTCGAACACGGCCTTGAAGATGACCGCCGAGGTAGTCCCGACGACGAGGAACGGCTGCAGGGTTGCGGCAAATGTTCGCTGATCCCACTGCGTCAGCACAGCATAGGCGCTGACGGCGGGCCCGCCCGCTCCTGCGGCCGCCGACATCGTTCCCGAGAGGAGGCCGGTGGTGAACTTCGTTCCGAAATTCGCGGGCATCGTCTTGCCGATTCGGCCGATGACCATGGAGCTGATGAGGGAGACGATGATCAGCAGGCCGATAAGGATCTGCAGCGGTGGCGCTGGGAGGGCTGCGGCCAGGAGGGCTCCGGGAATCGTGCCGATGAGTGCCCCCAGTGACAGCTTCCAGAAACTGCTCCACTCGGCTTCTCGCCAGGTGCGGACGAACACCGTGCCGCTGGCGATGATGCCGCAGATGTTGACGAGGACGACGCCGGAGAACGGGTCGAGCAGAAGCACGAGGAACGGGCCGCTGACCAGGCCGAATCCCATTCCGGTGACACGCTGCGACACTGCCCCTAGGAACACCGCGAACACAATGAGCACGACGACGGGTTCCATTTGCACCATCATAGTGCAGGCTCTCTATCTGGGCGGGGTTACAGTAAGTGTCATGAACAGTTCGCCACTGTGGTCACGATTCAGCGTGGATCCCCGCGCTTATGGGCAGGTGCGCGCTTCGGATGCCGATCGCGCAGTCGTGACCGATGTGCTGTCCGAGGCGTTTGCGCTGGGTCAGATCGACGCCGAGGAATTCGACGAACGCAGCGAGGCCGCCAACCGTCTGAAGACTCTGGGAGAGGTCCCCGACCTCGTACAGGATCTCATCATCTCCGAAGCGGGCGAGGTCGCACCGGGAGAACTCGACGATTCCGCCCGTGCCCAAGCTCTGGCCCGCCTGAATACTGACCGCATCCCGATCACTCCCGAGCAGATCGATGCGGCCGCGCAGAAGTACTACAAGGACCGCGTGCGGAATGCGCTCCTGGGTATGTTCGCCGGTCCTGTCGGAGTCACACTCGCCATCTGGGCCGCCACCTCATTCGCCACGGGCAGGTTCATATTCTTCTGGCCGATATTCGTCATTCTTCCGATGCTCTTCGGTGCGATCTCACAGATCTCCAACAAGCAGAGCCTCATCCGCAACAGGAAG
This sequence comes from Brevibacterium antiquum, assembly GCF_016107655.1. Classification (GTDB taxonomy): domain Bacteria; phylum Actinomycetota; class Actinomycetes; order Actinomycetales; family Brevibacteriaceae; genus Brevibacterium; species Brevibacterium antiquum. Next base: position 36,377 of record NZ_JABASX010000004.1, on the reverse strand, counting down.
CGCGAACTGACCAAGCGGGCCCGAGCGCAGTTGGGCGACGCCGAGGCCAAGCGTGAGCTTGAGGAACATAAGAACGTCGATGAGGACGAGGATTACGAAGACACATTCGGCAACGGATTGCAGCCTCCGCACCCTTTGGCCCCTCCATTCGCTCCGGGAGGGGTGTCTCCCAGCGATGAAATGCGCAGGCGCCGCCGAGAGCGTCGTCATCGACGCAGGAACCCCTGGGACTGACCGACTCGTGACGGGCAGCGACGCGCTGAGGAGGCGTCCCTGAACCTGCCCGCGCCCGGCTCAGGGCGCTCAGGCGTGGAAGACACGGATCTGAGCGAACTCTGTGGCCTTGTTGTTTCGGAACCAGAGCGTGTGTGAGAAGTATCGGATGTCCTCGCCGTCGCTCGAATAGTCCCACTGGCCCCAGGCCGCAGCTGCTTTGCCGTGAGTGATGGCAGCTTCGAGATGACCGGCCGCAGGCTTCGAGTCAGCAATGCGCAGCAGTGCGTCGATGACTTCGTCGCGCCCGGTGCTGGTCTCCACTCTCCCGCTGCCCACGATCTGGAGGATGCAGTCCTCATCGACCACCTCGGCGAGGGCTTCTCTGTCACCGTTGATCAGATTCTCCTCGAACCTGGCTACGAACATGTTCTTCGGGCTGTTTCCGCAGGAATCTGTGCCTGTGAAGTTCATACCGTCCAGGCTACTGCACGGCTTTCGAACCGAGAAGAGCCGTGCCGGCACCCTTTCGGGCACCGGCACGGCTCTTCGAGCGAAAGGGGCTTATCAGAAGCCCATGCCACCCATTCCGTCCATACCGGCAGCAGCTGCGTCAGCACCCGGTGCAGCCTTCTCAGGCTTGTCGGCGACAACCGACTCGGTGGTCAGGAACAGACCGGCGATCGAGGCGGCGTTCTGCAGAGCAGAGCGGGTCACCTTGACCGGGTCGTTGATGCCGGCGGCCAGCAGGTCCTCGTACTCACCGGTTGCGGCGTTGAGGCCGAATCCGGGTTCGAGATTGGCGACCTTATCGGCAACCACACCGGCTTCGAGGCCGGCGTTGGTGGCGATCTGCTTGAGCGGAGCTTCGATGGCAACCTTGACGATGTTGGCACCGGTTGCTTCGTCACCCTCGAGTGCGAGGTTGGCGAAGGCAGTCTTGCCCGCCTGGATGAGCGAGACGCCGCCACCGGCGACGATTCCCTCTTCCACAGCAGCCTTGGCGTTGCGCACTGCATCTTCGATGCGGTGCTTGGTTTCCTTGAGCTCGACCTCGGTCGCGGCTCCGGCCTTGATGACTGCAACGCCGCCGGCCAGCTTGGCCAGACGTTCCTGCAGCTTCTCACGGTCGTAGTCGGAATCCGAGTTCTCGATCTCGGCACGGATCTGTGCGACCCGGCCTGCGATCTCCTCGGCGTCTCCGGCACCCTCGACGATGGTGGTCTCGTCCTTGGTGATGACAACCTTGCGGGCGGTGCCCAGCAGTTCGGTGGTCACGTTGTCGAGCTTGAGCCCGACTTCCTCGGACACGACCTGGCCACCGGTGAGGATGGCGATGTCGGCCAGCTGAGCCTTGCGGCGGTCTCCGAAGCCAGGAGCCTTGACAGCCACGGACTTGAAGGTGCCACGGATCTTGTTCAGCACGAGAACCGCGAGAGCTTCGCCCTCGACGTCTTCAGCGATGATGAACAGCGGCTTGTTGGACTGCTGAACCTTCTCGAGGACGGGCAGCAGATCCTTCACGTTCGAGATCTTGGAGTTGACGATGAGGATGTAGGGATCCTCAAGGACAGCTTCCTGGCGATCGGTGTCGGTGACGAAATAACCGGAGATGTAGCCCTTGTCGAAGCGCATACCCTCGGTCAGTTCGAGCTCGAGTCCGAATGTGTTGGACTCCTCGACGGTGACGACGCCTTCCTTGCCGACCTTGTCGATGGCCTCGGCGATCAGTTCACCGATAGCAGGATCTCCAGCGGAGATTCCGGCAGTAGCGGCGATCTGTTCCTTGGTCTCGATGTCGATGGCGTTCTCGAGCAGGACAGCGGTCACGGCTTCAACAGCCTTCTCGATGCCACGCTTGAGGCTGAGCGGATCAGCACCGGCTGCCACGTTGCGCAGTCCCTCGCGAACGAGAGCCTGAGCCAGAACGGTAGCGGTGGTGGTGCCGTCGCCAGCAACGTCGTCAGTCTTCTTGGCGACTTCCTTGACGAGCTCAGCGCCGATCTTCTCGTAGGGATCCTCGAGTTCGATCTCCTTGGCAATGGAGACACCATCGTTTGTGATGGTGGGTGCGCCCCACTGCTTTTCGAGCACGACATTGCGGCCACGGGGTCCAAGGGTTACCTTGACCGCGTCCGCAAGCTGGTTGAGACCTGCTTCGAGTCCCCGACGAGCTTCTTCGTCGAATGCAATCATCTTTGCCATAGTGGCTTAGATCCTCCCTGATGGAGTGGATTGGGAATCCAGAGCAATCGTCAGCGCCCGCGACGGCAGAGAGTGTGTCCGCATGTTCCATTCCACACATGGACCACGCTCTCGAAACGATTGATGAGAAACCCTAGGTTTTCACCAGTACTAGATTTAGCACTCTCCCCATGCGAGTGCAAATATCGACGCCGGGTCACACCGGCCGAAATGGCTGCTTCCCACGTGATTCCGCGGTTCGGCCCAGCGCGAAACTCCAACGGGTTCCACAGAGCGGACACGTGAGGAGTGTGCGCCAGGAGGATGCGGGTGCGGGCTCCCGAGGTGGATGCACCGGAATGCTGCTGCGTGGAGTCTGCTCCCACAGAACTGAAAAGCGCCAAGCAGTTGCCTGCTTGGCGCTTTCCCCGCTCGAAAGGATTCGGGCCTGAGCCGCCCTCCCGCCGAGGCGGATCAAAAGACTTTACGTACGTGAGTCTCAGAGGAGGGTGACGGATTCCGCCTGAGGACCCTTTTGTCCTTCTCCAACTTCGAACTCAACCTGCTGGCCCTCTTCGAGAGCGCGGTAGCCATCCATCTGAATTGCACTCCAGTGAACGAACACGTCCTGGTTGTTGCCTTCCAGGGTGATGAATCCATAGCCCTTTTCGGCGTTGAACCACTTGACGGTACCTTGTGCCATTACTTCTCCATACAGTGCAGTGTCATTGACATTCCATCACCCGTTTTGCAACCGGTCTGGCCACGCAGCGGACAACGGAGGCTAGTAAAACTCAACCGACCCCGCGATTTCTCTCATTGACCTCTGGAGAATGATCTCGGTGAAGCACGAATAGAACACAAGGGCAGTGCTTGCCTAGCTGATGCAACTCTACCCCAGCGTCGGACAGGTCCCCCGACCGCTCAACACTGTTACCAATTCGTTATATGGGACCGTTCGGAGAGTTCATCTCTCCTGGCAGACGAGTTCATTTCCGCTGAGATTCGTGCGGAACTTCAGCCCTCGGCTTCGCCCGAACCGCCTTCGCTGGGTTCGGGTCCGCGTTCGGCGATATCCGAACAGATGACGACAGTGATGTCGGTGTCGAAGTCCGTCGACGACTCGACGGCCTCGATGCCGAGCGCCTCGGCGACCATCTTCGCCTGCGAGGCGTTCGCCTCATCAGAGTAGTAGACCGTGGAGTCGGTCAGCCCTGTCGAATAGTTGCCGACCTGGCCAAGGCTCCAGCCCTTCTCCTCCACCGCCTCGGAGAACTTCTTCGCGGTTCCGGAGACTCCGGAACCGTTGAGGACGTCAACCTTGAGTGAGGGGTCAGCGACGCTGACCTCGCTCTCGCTTGGCGATGGACTCGCCGAGGAGGTCTTGTCGGACCCGGAATCGGCGACGTCGGACTCGGGGTCCTTCATTGACGAGGTGATGATGTTGATGGCCGCGACCACCAGCAGAACGGCAACAAGGGCGAGGATGATGACCAGTGCGATGGCACCGACATTCGACTGCGCCGCGGACTCCTGTCGATGGGCTCCGCTGCGTCGTCCGGTTTCGATCTCGTCGAATTCGTCAGTCATGTCTACCTCGAGACGCGGGCTTGTGCTCGTTCGCTCTGCCGCGTGGTGCGGATGCGACGCAGGCGTTTGACCAGCATCGGGTCACTGGCAAGAGCGGCTGGGTTATCGAGCAGGGAATTGAGGATCTGGAAGTAGCTTGTGGCAGACATGTCGAACCGTTCGCGGATCGCATGATCTTTGGCTCCACCGTACTTCCACCACCGCCGCTCGAACTCCAAAACGGACACCTCGAGCTCACTCAGTTCGGGTGCGCCTTGGTTCTGCGGCATAGACGTTGTGCTCCTTCGAGATGAATCGTTGCCTCTATATTATCGCCCGGACGGCAGGACTGAAATTCCCGGCGCGCCGTCGTGAGTCCGCCAGCGTGCCTTCCCATCCCCGCCAACACCTCTCAAGGCGGAAAACCAGACAACCCACCCTGCTGCAGGTGACTGACCACTTCGGGTGAGTCACCCACAGCAGAGTGGGTCGAGAGTGCCGACCGGTCGTCCGACGGCCTGTCGAGCGAGAGCTGATCAGCGGATGCGGATGTTGACCTGCTTGATCTGGGTGAAGCCTTCGAGCATGCCCTCCAGCGATGCCTCACGACCGAAGCCGGAGGTCTTCATTCCGCCGTAGGACTGGCCGGCCAGCTGGCCGCCACCCTGGTTGACCTGGACCCAGCCGGATTCGATCCGATTGGCCATAGTCAGCGCGGCATCGACGTTCTTCGTGAACACGAAGGCGGCGAGGCCGAATTCGCTGTCATTGGCCATGTCGATGACCTCGTCGACGTCCTTCCAGGGAATGACGGAGAGGACTGGGCCGAAGATCTCTTCCTGGCTGGTCTGCCATTCGTTCTTGGCCTTGGAGAAGATGACGGGCGCGTGGTAGAAACCGGGTTCGCCGACTTCGAGTGAGTCCGAACCGTCGTAGGCGATCTCAACGCCGTCCATCGACTTGCCCATCTCGATGTAGTCAGACACCTGGTTGAACTGCTTCTCGTTGATGATGCAGCCGATGTCGGAATCCTCGTTTCGAGGGTCACCGACCTTCATCTTCGACACTGCGTCGACGAGCTTGCCCAGGAAGTCATCGTAGATGTCCTCGTGCAGGAACAGACGCGAACCCATCGTGCAGGACTGACCCTGGCGTGCGAAGCGGGTCGACAGCAGCACCTGCTGGAGGGTGTCGTCATCGTTGGAGTCGGGGAAGACGATGTTGGGGCTCTTGCCGCCGAGTTCCATCGAAGAATGGGCGAGGCGTCCGCCTGCCAGTTCAGCGACGTGGCGGCCGACATTCGTCGAACCGGTGAACGAAACCTTATCGACGTCGGGGTGGACGTTGAGGGCTTCACCGATGACCGAGCCCTTGCCGGTGACGACGTTGAGGACGCCGGCCGGCAGGATGTCGGAGAGCAGTTCAGCCATCTTCAGAATTGTCAGCGGCGCATCCTCGGCGCATTTGAGGACGATCGTGTTGCCGGCGGCCAGTGCGGCCGGGGTCTTGAAGGCGGCGATCATCAGCGGTGAGTTCCACGGCAGGATTCCTGCGACGACGCCGAGCGGCACCCGCTTCGTGTACTGCAGCTGTCCGTCTCCGGCAGGCAGCGTATTGCCCTTAACCTCGCCGGCGACTCCACCCATGTAGCGGAACAGGTCGGCCAGGATGATCGTCTCCGGACGGGCCTGTGTCCGGATGGCGTTTCCGGTGTCGATCGCGGTCAGCTGGGCCAGTTCCTCGGAACCGGCTTCAAGTGCATCGGCGCAGCGGATGAGCATCTTCTGACGTTCCTTGAACGGAAGCGCAGCCCATTCGGGAAATGCCTTCCGAGCGGCTTTGACGGCGCGATCGGCGTCCGCTTCCTTGCCATTGGCCACAGTGGCGATCACAACGTTGCGATCGATGGGGGTGATGACGTCTTTCCTGTCACCGTCGGCAGCCTCGACCCATTCTCCGCCGATGAACATCTTCCAGTTCGTGGCCTCGGGAAATTGCGACATAGTGATCCTTTCACCTACTCAGTTCTGCGATGAACTCTTGTCGTCGAGCATATCGTCTGCCCGGGTCCGAAAAGAATGGCGGGAGGGTAGGCGATGATGCACACCTGATCTGCGTTGTGTGCACATCGGCACCGAGCCTCACCCCATCGGTAGAATCGCGGCCATGACGTCCACAGCCGAACTGACGAAGATCATGTCCCCCGATTGGGCCACGGCGCTGTCTGGCCAGGCCGATCGCATCCATGCCATGGGCGATTTCCTGCGGGAGGAGATCGCCGCCGGGAGGAGCTATCTGCCCAGCGGAGACAAGGTGTTCCGTGCCTTTGCCGAGCCCCTCGCCGAGGTGAAGGTGCTCATCGTCGGTCAGGATCCCTATCCGACCCCCGGACATGCGATCGGCCTGTCCTTCGCCGTCGATCCCGAGGTGCGTCCGCTCCCCCGGTCGCTGACGAACATCTACAAGGAACTCAACTCCGACCTGGGCATCGAACCTGCCGCACATGGTGATCTGCAGGCGTGGTCACGACAGGGAGTCATGCTGCTCAACAGGGTGCTCACTGTTTCACCGGGCGAGCCCGCATCACACCGCAGACGCGGGTGGGAGGCCATCACCGAAACCGCGATCGCTGCACTCGTCGACCGGGATCAGCCGCTCGTGGCGATTCTCTGGGGCCGTGACGCGAGGAATCTTGCCCCGTTGCTGCAATCGGGTCGCTCCGAGGTCGCGATCATCGAGTCCGCGCATCCGTCACCGCTGTCAGCCAGCAGAGGCTTCCTCGGATCCCGACCGTTCTCGCGGACGAACGAACTGCTGGGACAAAAGGGCATACCGCCCATCGACTGGGCCCTCCCACCCCAGGACTGACCAGGCCCAGCCTGGGCGGGCCAACACTGAGCGGGCCGATGCTGAGCGCGGAAACACTGACCGGGCAGCCAGTGGGCGTGCCGGCACTCAGTCGCGGGGTTCGACCGTGTCCAGAGTGATCGTCGATTCGTTCGAGCGTGCAGATTCGGCGGTCTTCTCCACAGCGTCTGCCTTGAGGTTCTTCAGCGGCCGGGCCAGGTAGCTGCCGAGCACAGCACCGACGGCCAGTGCCGCATTGGCAAGAATTGCGGTGAACAGCGAGGACAGTCCCACTGCGAAGGAAGTCGTCTCGGATTCGGCGACGATCTGATAGACCGCGGTGAAGATCGACAGTCCCTGCAGCAGGGTGTAGATCGCAGGAATCATGAGCACGATGGCAGGTGCGCCCAAGCGCAGGGACAGCGGTCGAGCCAGGAAACCGGTCACGGTCGCTGCCAGCAGACTGGCCAGAACGTTGTCGATCTCGAGGACCGTCAGCACGGTGATCGTGATGTAGGAGGCAAGACCGACGAACGCCGCTGGCAGGATGAATCGCCTCGTCGACTGCATGGCGACGACGGCCGCCATTGAGACGACTGCCGCTGCGATCATCGAGGCGATCGCGGTGAGGACGTGTACACCGGTCTTGGGCACGAGAACCTCGATCGGGTCGAGGCCGATCGCTTCGCCGGTCACCACTCCCAGTGCCAAGCCCGAAACAATGCCAGCCAGAGTCAGGACCACTCCCACCATTCGTCCGGCCGCGGTGAGCGGAAAATTCGTCAGGGCATCTTGAACAGACGAATACAGAGACTGCGTCGGCAAAAGCAGTACGATTCCGGCAGCAACAAGGTACTGCGGTGATTCGATGATGCCGAAGTTCCCGGCCACCATCGCCACCAGGGTCGCGATCGCAGCCTGCAGCGTGGTGATGAAGAAATTGGGCAGACTGGTGCGGCCGATGAACTTGCCGCTCTCCCGGATGAAGATCGCCATGACGATTCCGAGGACTGCTGCAACGGCTCCGCCGCCGAGCAGCACGACGAGGCTGCCGACCATCAGTCCCCAGGCACCGGTGACGAACCATTCCTGATAGGGACGTCGCTGGAACCTGATGGCGTCGAGTCGGCTCCGGGCATCATTGAATCCCAGGTTTCCGGCAACCAGGTCGGTGACGAGCTTGTGCACGGAGCCGAGCTTCGCAAAGTGGATGGATTCGCCCCGGTTGACGCGCATGACGGTCATGAGACGGCCATCAGAGGTCGAATAGTGCACGGTGAGGGTGTTCGAGGTCAGGTCCACCTGGGCAGTCGTGAGCCCGAAGGCCGCGCACGCCGCGATGACGGAGACCTCGATGTCGGAGGTGCCCGCGCCGGCGCGCATCATGATCGCGGCGATGTCGGCCGCGAGGTCGAGGACCATCCTGGCCTCGTCCTCTCCGGGCTCGCTGGCCTGCACCGGAGCTTTGTACGGGCTGCCCTTGAGTGCGGTGACGATCGGCACCGGCTGAGTGTTGACCGAGGCACCGGAGACGAGTCTGCCCACGGTGCGTCTGGCCACGCGCTGGGCGACCCGCTGGGAGGCGCCTCTATGGTCGGCCTTCGGCTTCGATCTGGCTGTCGTCGCTCTCGATGTCTTCGGGCCAGCAGGATCGACGTCCTCGGGCTTCAGCGCTCCTGTCGGTGCTTCGCGCAGCTCCTGCAGGCGCTGCTGACGAGAGAGTTCGAGCAGTTCCTGCAGCGCCGAGGATCCGGCTTCGGCCTGGTTCGCACCGTGCTCAGGTCCGGACGACGACTGGGCGTCGACCGGTACCTCGGCGGTGGGGGCCTCTTCTGTGCTGTCGTCCGTCACGGCTCACTGATGAGAGTCGGGCCAAATGGGTCCGCCACATCGGCAGAACCTGCTGCGGCGTCGAACTCGAAGACCTTGCGGCCGGAGACGAACACCTGATCGGCGCGGGAGTTCAGGTCGAGTGGGTCACCGGACCAGATGACGAGGTCGGCGTCGCGTCCCGGTGCCAGTGAGCCCAGCCGGTCATCGAGTCCGAAGATCGCGGCCGGGTTGATGGTCAGCGCTTCGAGTGCGATGACCGGGTCGAGCCCCTCCTTGACAGCCAGAGAGGCTTCATGGATGAGGAAGTTGATGGGGATGACGGGATGGTCGGTGGTCAGGGCGATGCGCACCCCGGCCTTGGCCAAGGCGCCAGCGGTGGCCAAAGTGCGATCGCGCAGCTCGACCTTCGACCGACTGGTCATGAGGGGCCCGAGGATGACGTCGATGCCCTTGTCGGCGATGTAATCAGCGATCTTGTGGCCCTCTGTGCCGTGGTTGATGACCAGTCGGTAGCCGAATTCCTCAGACAGTCGGATGGCCGTGGCGATGTCATCGGCGCGGTGGCAGTGCTGGTCGAAGACGAGTTTTCGCTCGAGGACATCTGCCAGAGTCTCTTTTTCAAGGTCACGTTCGAAGGGTGTGCCTTCGGCTTCGGCGTGGGCCCGCTTCGCCTGATAGTTCTGCGCATCGACGAAGGCATCGCGGAAGATCTTCGCAGTTCCCATGCGCGTGGACGGGGTGACGTTCTTCTCACCGTAGACGCGCTTCGGGTTCTCTCCCAGTGCGGACTTCACGGACAGGTCCTGCGTCACGAGCATCTCGTCGACGATCCGACCCCAGGTCTTGACGAAGGCGGTGCGCCCGCCGATCGGATTGCCGGATCCTGGCTTGATGAGCGCCGAAGTGACTCCCCCGCGCAGTGCATCCTTGAATCCGAGGTCACTCGGGTCGATGCCGTCGAGGGCACGCACGCCGGCACCATTGGGATTCGTCATCTCGTTCGTATCGTCACCTGACCAGCCTTCACCATCCTCATGGACGCCGAGGTGGCCGTGGGCTTCGATGAATCCCGGCAGGACCCAGCGTCGACCGGCGTCGATGATCTCCGTGCCGGCAGGCAGATTCTGTGCGGAGTCGGCGCCGGAATCCACCGAGGTGATAGTTCCGTTCGAGACCAGGATCGTGCCGGATTCGATCGGTTCGACACGGTGGCCGTCAGCGTCTGCGATGGGCACTATCCGAGCATTGGTGATGGCGAAATCAGTGATCTCGGGAACCGGAACCGAACGATACATTGTGCTCCTCTTGCAGTGACCTTCACAGATGAGATCCGTCTCGATTCGAGTCTACGCCAGGCGATCGGCACCGGTCACGACGTGGTGCCGCCGGGGTCTGCTGCAGTCCGTTCTGTTTCCGGCAAGGCAGTTCGACCTGATTCCGGCAAGGCCGATTCAGTATAGTTCGGAGTCAGAGAACCAATGAGAGAAGGACCCTGCGATGCTCCAGACCATCACGTCATATGTCGCGATCGGCGACTCCTTCAGTGAAGGGCTGATGGACCATGACCCCAACCAAGAGGACCGTTACTTGGGATGGGCCGATCGTCTGGCCGGCAAGCTCGTCGACTCCCCTATCGGCAGCCCCGAGCTCACCTACGCCAACCTGGCCATCCGCGGGCGTCTCCTCGATCGGATCATCGATGAGCAGGTGCCCAAGGCACTCGCCCTCAAACCCGACCTGGTCAGCTTCTGCGGCGGGGGCAACGACTGCCTGCGCCCGACGGCCGACATCGATGACCTGGCCGATCAGTTCGAACGCGCTGTCGTCGCCTTCCGCGAAGCCGGCATCGAGGTGCTCATGTGCAACGGCTTCGACACGGAGATCAGCTCACCTCTGATCCGAGCCGTACGTCCGCGCGTGGGCATCTACAACACCCATCTGTGGTCGATCGCGCAGCGTCACGGCTGCCACATGATCGATGTCTGGGGCCTGCGCCCGCTCTACGCCGATGAGAATTGGGCCGATGATCGGATCCACCTCTCACCCGAAGGCCACGATCTCGTCGCCGATCAGGCGCTGGCCACGCTGGAGAGCGGACACTCGCTGCCCGTGACAGGGTTCGCGATGCCAGCACGTCCGACTCGGCCGATCCGCGCCGCAGTCAGCGAGGAGTCGAAATGGGCCCGTGAGCACTTCGCTCCCTGGGTCGGTCGGCGCTTGCGCGGACAGTCCTCGGGAGACAAACTCGATGCGAAGCTTCCCGAACTGACACGCGTGCGCAAACCCGAATGAGACAGGACGAGCGCTTTGCCGCCCTGGGCGACGCCGGTGCCGATCTCGGTTCGAAGCGGGCGGCTAACCGGCATGAGTACGGAACCGAGTCCGATCAGTTCCTTGAGGTCTACGGCGACCCGGGCACCGCCTCGGCGACGGTGATCCTCGTCCACGGCGGCTACTTCCGTCAGCGCACGGATCTTGCCCATGCCCGGCCTATGGCCGTTGCCCTCGCCGAGGCAGGGGTGCTGTGCGTGCTCATCGAGTACCGACGCGCAGGTGGGCAGCCCAACTGCCTCGATGACGTCACCGCCGCCATCGCCTTCGCGAACGGCTCGCTGTCGGACTGGAATGTGAACGCACAGGCACGGAAGAATCTCGTCGTGACGGGCCACTCCGCCGGTGGATGCCTGGTGCTGTCCTGGGCGAGCCACCTGAACGAGGACGGACCCGAGTTCCGGCTGCGGCCCTTGGCACCGGTCACCGATCTGTTCCGGGAAGTTGCGGACGGACTGGGAGAAGGCGCGGTGCTCGACTACATGGGTGCGCGGCCGGAGACGGACCTGGCACCGTATCTGCGCGAGGATCCGCGCTCTCGAGTGCTGTCCATCCCCTCTCGCGTGGATCTTCGCATCCTCCACGGGGACCGGGATCAGACTGTCGACATCGGTTTCTCACGGACGTTCCCGGCTCGGCTGACCATTGCCGAGGGTGCCGATCACGCCGACCTCGTCGATCCCGAATCGCCCTACTTCCCGCTCACGGTCGACACGCTCCTGGGCTGATTCGGCTCCGGCCGGCTCACGCCGATGTGCGCCGTGCCGACCCCAAGTCAGCACGCTGATTCGACGTGTGCAGGACTCACGCGCCGGCGGCGACCGTCCGGACGTGGGCGCGTGCAGGCTCTGCATACGTGGCGCGCAGCTCGGCGAAGAGTCTGACGCTCCTCTGACCGGGCCAGTCCGCGGGCAGGGCGCTGGGTGGAAGGCCCGGATCGACGTAGGGGATCGTCTTCCAGTCGTCGACGCAACGCAGCCACAGCACGAATGCCTCACTGGGTTCGGGACGTGGCTGCGGGGCTGAACCGGTGCGTTCTGCACCCGCCAGGTCCGGCGCCGAACTCTCTGCGTGCGGGGCTGAACCGGCGTGTTCGTACCGGTGAAGAAATTCGGTGTGCCGGGCAGCGAGCGTGTCCAGGTCCCACCATTTCGCTGCGGCCCGGGCGAAGGGCTCGGCCGTCAGCGGTGTCTGCGTGATGAAGATCGTCGCCCGCTCTCGGACGTCGAGGTTCTCAAGAGCGTCCTCGACCTCCGCGCGCAGATGCCCCGGAGCAATCCACAGTCCGTCAGTGACCGCCCCGAAGCCCAACCCTGTCAGCGCTCGGCGCAGCTGAACTCGTTTGGATCGGTCCACCTCGGGCAGAGAATAGGACACGAGGCACCAGGGTTCGTCGTCCTTCTGTCCGCGGTAGGAGAAGATCCGGCGATCGCCGCGTTCCAGGTCGGTGACGGCCGCGGGATCCAAGCGATACCCGGCCACTGCCTCCCGCTCCTCGGGGAGGAACAGACCCTTGCCCTTGAGTCTTGAGACCGCGCTGCGGGCCGAGGAGTTCGACACCTCGGCGGTGGCGAGGAGCTTGAGCAGAGCGGCGACCCGAATCCACCCGCCCAGCTCGCGCAGGTGGAGTCCGACGAAGGTCCGCAGCAAGGAGGTCGGATTGCCGGGAGTGTGATCGAGATCGACGATCGGACTCAGAGCCCCGGACCATTCGCGGTGCCGGGGCCGTTTTCGATGCCGGTGCGGATGTCGAAGAGCTCGGGGAAGAATGTCAGGTCGAGTGCCTTCTGCAGGAAGCCGACGCCGCTCGACCCGCCGGTGCCTCGTTTCATTCCGATGATCCGCAGCACCGTGCGCATGTGCCGGTAGCGCCAGAACTGGAAGTTCTCCTCCAGATCCACGAGCTCTTCGCAGCTCTCGTACTCCAGCCAGTAGTCCTGCGGGTTCTCATAGATGATTCGGAAGGAGTCGAGAAGCTCCTCGTCGAAGGTGTGCGCCACGCTCACATCCCGATCGAGCAGTCGCTGCGGAACCGGAAGGCCTCGGCGGGCGAGGGCACGCAGGAACTCGTCGTAGACGCTCGGCTCGTTGAGGTACTTCTCTAGCTGCGCACGGGCTTCGGGCTCACCGTCGAAGACCTGCAGCATGCCGGCGTTCTTATTCCCGAGCAGGAATTCCACGGCCCGGTACTGCCAGGACTGGAAGCCAGATGACTGGCCCAGCTCATCGCGGAAGCCGACGTATTCACTCGGTGTCAGGGTTGCGAGCACCGACCACTGCTCGGTGAGGGTCTTCTGGATGTGCTTGACTCGGGCGATGCGTTTGAGTGCCAGCTGGAGCTGGTCAGTGGCGATGAGGTTGCGAGCGTCGAGAAGTTCGTGGATGACGAGCTTGAACCACAGCTCAGTGGTCTGGTGCTGAATGATGAACAGCAGCTCGTCGTGGTGGACCGGTTCGCTGACGGGGTGCTGGGACGTCAGCAGGCGGTCGAGGCTGAGGTAGGAGCTGTAGGTCATCGTCGACCGCAGGTCCGTGTGGATGCCGTCTTCGAGATCCCGTTCGTTCTTGGCCGCGGTGGAGTCGTCATGAGTCATGACAACCAGTGTATTGCGATATACGTCCGGTCGGACTAAGTCTGCAACATCAGCTCGCACCGGGCCTACGCCGCTCGGGGGCGGCGATCTCGCGCACCTGCTCGACGAGGCTCTTCCACTCCCCCGGCATCTCGGCTTCGCCGAAGCGCACAAGGCCGAAGCGACTCTCGATCACATAGACATACCTGTCAGCCCCGGCACCTGAACCGCCGGCAGTCTGCGCGCTCGCCTCGCCCGGCCACGGGAGTTCTGCCACTTTCGGACCGATCTCCTCCCGATGCTCACTCGAGTCGATATCGAGGTCCCAGACGAGCAGCAACCCGCCGATCCCACCGCTGCGCTCGACGACGAGGTGGCCGAAGCTGTCGCTGCGGGCCCTGCTCCCATCGCTCGCACCGGCCGAGTCGCTCGGACGAGACGCCTCCGCACTCACCAGCTGCTCCCCACGTTTCCGCGGCCGCCGCCACCGGTGACTCCCACCGCGTCCCAGCTTTGGACGAGCGCGTCGTGAACGTCGGATCCCTCTCCGAACTGGTCGGCCGCCTCGGCGATGGTCAGGGCCGCGAAGCCAGCGAAATCGGTGCGGGTGGTGATATCGGATCCGGTCAGCACGGCGAACCACACCTGCCCCACGGTCTCCCACGCCGGGCCGCCGAGGCGGGTGGCGGCGAGCGCAAAAGCGCGGTTGGGGATGCCGGAGTTGAGATGGACCCCGCCGTTGTCCGACTCTGTGGTGACGAAGCGGTCCATGTGGTCAGGCTGCGGGTCCTTACCGAGGACATCATCATCGTAGGCGGTTCCGGGCGCGAGCATCGAACGCAGCGCTTTGCCGGTGACCTCGGGGGTGAAGATGCCAGCGCCGATGAGCCAGGTGGCGCCCTCGGCATTCTGCCCGGAATCGTGTTGTTCGGTCAGAGCTCCGAAGACGTCGGCGCAGTGTTCGTTGAGCGCACCGGGCTGCCCGAGGTACTCGAGGTCGGCGGTGTGGCTGATGACGCCGTGACTGAGCTCGTGGCCGATGATCGACAGCGACCCGGTGAAGCCGGTGAAGACCTCGTCGTCGCCGTCACCGAAGACCATGAGCCGTCCGTCGAAGAAGGCGTTGTCGTAGTCCTGGCCGTAGTGGACGCTCGCGATGAGCGGCATCCCCTTGCCGTCGAGCGAGTTGCGGTCAAAGGCCTCGGCGAAGAGTGAATAGGAGGCCCCGAGCCCGTCGTAGGCCTCGTTGACTGCCTCGTCCGACACCGATTCTTCGCCCTCGCTGCGGACGAGGGCTCCCGGCAGGGTCTCGGTGCCCTGCGCGTCGTGGATGAGTCGGTTCACCCCAGCACTGGCACCGATGACCTGAGAGTGCATCTCACCCTCGGAGTCCCGTGCTCCCCCATCCGGCGTGGCCACCGGAGTGTAGCGCAGCCCCTCGGCGCGCAGCTTGCGAGAGGACTCGTCGGAGACCTGACAGCTGCGCGCGGCTCGGGCGGCTCGGGGGAACTTCTCGCCTCCGCGTTCGGCGATCGCATCGAGCAGGTAGGGCGGGATGACATGTCGAAGGCTCATATGACCAGGGTGCCACTTCTGCCCGTGCATTGGTGGGACCGCTCCCCGGGAGCCATCAACGTCAGTCGAAACACTGCCAAAGAGGATCCCTCTGCTGGCGCCTCGGCAGGCTTCATTCTGCGCGAGTGGACCAGAAACGGCACCCGTGTACTTGAGGACTTCGTCGACGCCCTCAACTCGGACGATCTGCTGCCCGATGTGTGGGCCGATGCCGCGGCGGTCGACACGAGCAACCTGCATGCGACGCCCGCCCAGCTGCGGGAGATCAACGATCGGGTCCACAAGACGATCGACGCAATCGTCACTGAGTTCCGCGGCCGCAACGACCCCGGATCCCGTCCCGTGCAGATTCAGTTCAACGCCTTCCCCCTGATCGATGGAGAGGAAACACCATCATGAGCACCTTGCTCAACCCGATCCGGCCGCCGACCCGCCATCGGGGCCCCAGCAGGATCGTCGAACGCACGACGACCATCACCCGCGAGATCTTCCTCGACGATCCCGCTGAAGGTCAGTCTCGATCGGGCACAGAGACAGTCACCGAACTGCAGCGGACCTCGAGCCCGCAGCGTCGATGCCGCGAAGGCTCACGACATGAGGCACTTCATCAGTCTCCCGAACTGAGCGCAGGCTCCCGAACTCACGCTCTCGCCTCGGCGACGGTGGACGAGTCGCCCCCCTTCGGCGTTGCCACGATGAGGGTGATGACGATGACGATCATGAAGAAAGTCGTGAGGAACGTCGGAATCGGGATGATCGGATCGAGGAGCACGAGGACCGCGCACACCGGGATGACCGTGTTGACGACCCCTGAGGCGTTGGCTCTGATCGCCAGCAGCCACACGCCGAGGACGAAGACCACAACCGACACGGACACCGCGAAAGTCGCGAGCACCGGGTCAAGAGCGCTGTTGCCCAGCTGCGAATCGACTTCGATGCCCACCCCGGCCGAGAACGCTCCGGCAGCAGCGAAGATGAAGTAGTGGCCGTAGCCGTAGGTGAGCGAACCGCCGAGGCTGCCGATCGCCCGGTGATGGGGCGGCCAGAAGTAGATCCACCACATGGCCGCAGTGACGAGGAGGCTGAGGATGCCCAGAGACACCAGCGAGACGAGGTCATCACTGTCCTCGAACGCTCCGAACACCGCGTTCGCCGAGGCCAGCATGGACTCGCCGAGGACGATGATCGTGAAGCAGCCGAAGCGTTCGGTGATGTGCTCCGGATGCCAGGGCGTCGTCCCCCGCGCTTCCGCGATCACGGGGATGGCCACCTCGGCGAGGACGAGAATGAGGAACCCGGCCAATGAGATCGCCGGATCATCGATGCTCATCCACGCCACCCACAGCACCTGCGCGATGCCGATTCCGCAGGCGTAGGTCAGCGCCGCCCCTCGTGCCTTGCCCGCATGCCGTGCCGCGCGCAGCCACTGCGCGATCATGACCACGCGCATGAGGATGTAGCCGAGGATGAGGACGAGGAAGTTCTCGTCTTCGAAGACCGGTCCGATGCCCGCGGCCAGGATGAGCACCCCGCCCATCTGCACGATCGTCATCACCCGGTAGAGCCAGTCATCGGTGTCGAATGAGGTCGCGAACCACGTGAAGTTCATCCACGCCCACCAGATCGCGAAGAAGATCATGAGGTACTTGCCCAGACCGGCGCCGAGGTGGCCGGCAGTGACCGTGTCATGCAGATTGCTCGCGGCAATGGACACCGCGATGACGAACACCAGGTCGAAGAAGAGCTCGAGCGAACTGGCCGCACGAGAGTCCTCACCTGGGTCTCGGGGTCGCATCGGGGTCAGTCGGAACCGGGCTCGGTGCGCGGCTGCACTGCTCATATCTGTCACCTTCGCATGGGGCCGATTTCCGCTGGGAACAGTCTAAGCTCCGAGCGTCGGCGCGAAACGGTATCCGAACCGAGTGCGGCTTCTTAGACTGGAGCCATGACCCATGCCTCTGTGGACCCTCATCTGGCCGATCGCCGTCTCCTCCTCGTCGAGGACGATCCCACGGTCGCCGAGGTGACCCGCAACTATCTGCGCGCCGCCGGTTTCCTCGTCGATGAGGTCACCGACGGCTTCCAAGCCCTTGAGACCCTCGCCGAGGCGGTGCCCGATCTCGTCATCCTCGACCGCAAGCTCCCCGGCGTCGATGGCACCGAGGTGTGCCGTCGGCTGCGTGCCTTCACCTCGGTGCCGGTGCTCATGCTCACCGCGCTGTCTGCGACCGAAGATCGCATCGACGGCCTCGAAGCCGGTGCCGACGACTATCTGACGAAGCCCTTCTCCCCCAAGGAGCTGGTGCTGCGTGTCCAGTCCATCCTCCGGCGCACCGTCACCGAGTCCACACCCGAGGCCCCCTTCGACCTGGGACCGTTCCACCTCGACGTCTCGGCCCATCGGGTCACCCGTCATGGGCTCCCAGTAGAGCTCTCGGCTCGAGAGTTCGACCTGCTCGCCTTCTTCCTCAAACACCCTCATCAGGTCTTCGACCGTGAAACGCTGCTGCGGTCGGTGTGGGGATGGGAGGTCGGGGACCTGTCGACGATCACCGTGACGGTGAGACGGCTGCGAGAGAAGATCGAGGACGAGCCCTCTCAGGCGAAGTTCCTGACTACTGTGTGGGGCGCTGGCTACCGCTTCGACGTCCCGGACGCGGCGGACAGTGGCGACGCTGTGGACGGGATTGTCCGATGATGCTGCCGCCGCCTGAGATGCTGCGGATCTTCATCGTCGCCTTCCTGTGCTCAGCCGCCGTCGGCGTCCTCGGCGTGAGTTCCCTGTGGCTGAGCAGGCGCCGATCACTGAGAGTGCGGCTGACGATCATCGTGGCCACGACCCTGGCATCCGTGCTCACCGGGATGATCGCGATCTCTGCGGCCATGTACCTGTCCGAGCACGACCTCTACGTGTTTCTCACCGTGGCCTTCGCCTCGCTGCTGTCGACGATCGCGGTGACCTGGTTCCTCGCCCGCGGCATCACCCGTGAGCACGAGGACCTGCGGGCGCTGACGGCCGAGGTCGGTGACGGCCGCGGGCTCGGCGACCTCGGCGATCCGAAGGATGTTTCGGAGACCGCGCTGCTGCGTGCCGAACTCGTCGCGACGAGCCGCAGGCTCGCCGACTCCCGGGACGAAGTTGCTGCGCTCGACCGCTCGCGGCGCGAGCTCGTCGCCTGGATCGCTCACGATCTGCGCACGCCGATGGCCGGCCTGAAGGCGATGTCGGAGGCCCTCGAGGACGGCATGGTCGAGGACCGGCAGCGCTACTACGTGAAGATCCGCGTCCAGATCGATCGACTCTCGCGCATGGTCGACGATCTCTTCGCCCTGTCACGGATCCAGTCGGGGGCACTCGAGCTCGAGAGCATCGAGCTCAGCCTCTCCGACCTCGTCTCCGATGCGGTGGCCGAGCTGCGTCCCGTGGCTGCGTCGAAGGACGTCCGAGTCCACGCGCGCGGACTCAGCGACGTCATCGTGGCCGGTGACCCCCGAGAGCTGACCCGGGTGATCGAGAATCTGCTCATGAATGCGCTTCAGCACACACCGGCGAACACCGAGGTGGTCCTCGAGACGAACAGGAACGCTGAGGGGCAGGCCGTGCTCACCGTCACCGATGACGGGGGCGGCATCCCGTCCGAGGCACTCACCGAGGTCTTCACCACCGGCTGGCGGGGCTCACCGGCACGCACACCCGGCGACGATACGATCACCGGCGACCCGACGGTCGATGACGGCGGGGCGCTCACCGGCAACGCCGGCCTGGGGCTGGCCATCGTCCGCGGGATCGTCGAGGCTCATGCGGGAACCGTAGGCGTGACCAACACCGAGGCGGGGGCACGCTTCGAAGTGTGCCTGCCCGCAATCGCCCCCGCTGGCTGAATTCGCAGGCGCCTAGACTGGTCAGGTGCTCAAACCCATCCTGTGGCCGGTCCTCGCGCCGTCCCTTCTCTTCGCCGTCGGTGTGGGCGCGATGCTTCCGGTTCTGGTCCTCGGCGCGCTCGATCTGGGCTCGAGTTCCTCCTTCGCCGCCGCCATCGTCGGCATCATGGGAGCAGTCTCCCTTGTCGCGACTGTGCCGGCTGGGATCCTCATCGACCGCCTCGGCGACTTCCGGGCGATGCTCGTCGCCACGATGACCGCGGTCGTCGTTCTCGGCGGGATCGTCGCGGCCTTCCTCTGGGACTCGCCTGCCTCGCTTGTTCTCTACACTGTGGCGCTCATGCTCTTCGCTCCGGTCTCCGATGTGTGGAGCCTGGCCCGGCAGGCAGTGGTCGCCGAGGTGATGCCGGCGAAGGATCTGGCCAAGGCGATGACGGCGCTGGGCGGAACTCAGCGGGTGGGCAACCTGATCGGCCCCATCGCCGGCGCCGGCCTCATGCTCGCCTTCCCGCTGTGGTCGGTGTTCGTCTTCGCCGGCGTTGCAGCCATCGCCGCCATCGTCGTCATGGCCCTGCCCATCGCCCACATCCCCGGCTACTCGGACCGCGGAAGCTCCGGCGCCGGTGCGCCGACGGATCCCACCCTCGCCGAGGCGGCAGAGCCTCCCCGCCCTCGCCTCGATGTGAGGTGGAAGGCTGTGGTCCTCGTGGGGATCTCGGTCGCTGCACTGACGGTGGCTCGGTCGGCTCAGCCCGTGGTGATCCAGCTGTGGGGAGTCGAGATCGGGATGCACGAATCGTCGATCTCGCTGCTCATCGCCTTCGGCGCCGCCCTCGAACTCGGCTTCATGTTCCTCGGCGCCTACATCAAGGACCACCTCGGGCGGACGACGACGTTGGTGACCTGCCTGACGATCTTCGGGTCCGGCTTCATCGTCATGGTGCTGCGTCCGGATCTGACCGGCATGGTCGCGGCCGCAGCGGTCATGGCCTTCGGGAACGGTCTTGGTGCGGGTGTGAACATGACCATCGGTGCTGATCTGTCGCCGGCGATCGGACGCGCCCGCTTCTTAGGCATCTGGGCGATCTTCTCCAACGGCGGCAAACTGGCCGGACCGACCCTCATCTCGCTGGTCATCACGGTCGCCTCACTGCGCTTCGGGATCCTGTTCCCGGGACTCTTCGCCATCCTGGGCGCTGTGTGGGCCCTCATCTGGTCCCAGCAGATCGGTCTGCCCAGCCGACGTCGCCGCTGAACACCGGTCGAACTCCCCTGAACCGTCTAGGCTGGTGATGACCCACCTTCATCCCCCCGGACTGCCCCACCCAGACAACCCCGTGGAAGGAGAGGCGGATATGGCTGCCCTCGATTTCGGAGCCTTTGCACTGCTGAGCATTGCCGCCCTGCTGTTCCTCCTGCTGCAGTCATGGCTGGCGGCCACGGTTGTGCGACGCGTCGTCGGCGTCCCGACGGGCTGGCCGCGAACCATCGGCGTGGGTCTGGTGATGAGCGCGGTCATGGCCGTGACAGTGCAGTACCTCTATCGCGCCGGGACAGGACAGAATACTGGTGGCCTCGATGTGGCCCCGGGAGTCGCACTCATGCTCCTGCTGCTGGCGACCGGCTGGATCTTCGCTCTCGGTGTCGGTGCTCTTGTCGTCATCGAAGCCGCCTTCCCGACAGGATCGGTGCCCGGTCCGCAGTCGCTGTTCTTCGGCTGGAAGGCGCGCAGGCGGCGCGGTCGACGCTACGCCGAGGTCGTCTCGATCGCCGTCCGTCACGGCCTGGGTGCACAGATCCGCGGCTTCGGCCGCGGCACGGCCCCTGGGCGCGAGGCGAAGACGGCCCGAGCCCTGAAGAACTCACTGTCCGAAGCCGGAGTCACCTTCGTCAAGCTCGGCCAGATGCTCTCGACCCGTCGTGATGTGCTGCCGCCCGAGTACATCCGTGAATTGGAGATGCTGCAGACTCAGGTCTCTCCCGAACCCTGGTCCGTCATCGAACCGGCGATCGTCGAGCGCATGGGCAGGCCGCTGAAGAACGTGTTCTCCCGCATCGATGCAACGCCTCTGGCCGCGGCCTCCGTGGCCCAGGTCCATGAGGCCACACTCCTCGACGGCACCGAGGTCATCGTCAAGGTCCAGCGCCCGAAGGCCCTCAACCAGGTCAACCAGGACCTCGACATCATTCTGCGACTGGCCAAATGGTTGAACAAGGCAACCCTGTGGGGCCAGGACCTGGGAATCGAGACCCTTGCCAAGGGCTTCGCCAACTCCCTCGAAGAGGAACTCGACTATCTGATCGAACTCGGCAACATGCGCACCATCGAGGACAGTCTGAAGCGGTCGGGCAAGTTCTCCGTGACGGTGCCCCACGGCTATCCGGAACTCTCGAGCGAACGACTCCTCATCATGGACAAGCTGCCGGGGCGACCGGTGTCCTCGGCCGGGACCATCCTCAAGGAGCTCTCCGAGAAGGAACGGAAGGCCTTGGCCACCACTCTTCTCGGCGCCACACTCGAACAGATCATCACCGATGGCGTCTTCCACACCGACCTGCACTCGGGCAACATCTTCATCATGCCCGATGGCGGATTGGGCCTGCTGGACTTCGGCGCGGTCGGCAGACTCGACCCGGGAACGCAGACGGCTCTGGGGCTCATGCTCTACTCGATCGATCAGAACGACAGCGCAGGAGCCACCGACTCGCTCATCGAACTCCTCGGACGCCCCGAGAACCTCGACGATCGGGCCGTCGAACGTGCGGTCGGCGAGCTGCTCACCCGCTACGGCGGCGGAAGCCACTCGTACAACGGGCAGAAGCTCTTCGACGATCTGTTCAACCTGGTCCTGGCCCATCGGTTCTCCGTCCCGGCCCCGATCAGCGCGGCATTCCGTGCCCTGGCCTCGGTCGAGGGAGCCCTCCTCGTCATCGACCCCACCTTCGACGTGGTCGCCGTCGCCCGCAACGAGGGCAACCGACTCATGCGCAGCAAGCTGAAGTCCACGAAGATCACCGATGAACTGCAGCGCCGTGCGATGCAGATCCTGCCGATGATCGACCGTCTGCCTCGGCGGCTCAACAAGATCACCGAGGACCTCGAGCAGGGCCGCTTCTCGATGAACATGCGCGTACTGGAGAACACCTCCGATCGACGATTCCTCACGAGCCTGTTCCAGCAGCTCATCGTCGCTGTCCTCGCCGGCGCTGCGGTATTGGGCTCGATCGTCCTCATCACCAGTGAGGAAGGACCGCTGCTGACCGAGGGCATCCACCTCTACGCGTTCTTCGGTTTCGTCCTGCTCTTCGGCGGCTTCGTACTGAGCATGCGATCGCTCATGCTCGTCTTCAAACGCGACGTCGACGGATAGCGTTCGTCCCTTCTGTCAGGCTCAAGAGGCTGGGATCTCGAACTCAGAGGTGAATTCGGGTACCTTCCTGTCCTCTCCGAGCACCTTCGCCTCGGGACGGCTGTAGGTTCCCTTGAGCTCGTCGGCCGTTTCACTCACGTAGATCGGAATGTACCCTGTGTGCTCTCCATCGCGACGTGGCGCGAGGTCGAAATACTCATAACCGGCATCTTCGATTTCGGCTCTGGCACTCGATGCGTAGTTGGCCTCTTCGCCGGCGCTGTCGAGGTAGAAGTCCGATGAGCTGATGGTCCCGCCGTAGCTGTCTCCTGGTTCCACCTTCACCTCGATGTAAACCATCTCTCCATCAGGGTTGTCGGCGGCTTCGTAGTACTCAGTGGGGTTGTTGCGCACCGCGGACACGACGGTGATGACATCCCCGGTCTCCTTATCGGTGAACTCTGCACCGACCTTCACCTCGGTGCCCTCGGGCTTTTTGCTCGTGCCTTCGGCAGCGTCCGTCTCTGTGGTCTTGTCTGCGGTCGCTTCTGCTTCGAGGGCTTCGCCCTGCGCTTGGGTGGGCGCTGCATCCTCGGGGGCTCTTTCCGCCGCCGAGTCATCGGTGCCGCAGGCTGACAGGGCCAGTACAGCGGCAAAGGCCAAGGCGGAGGTCTGTGTGAGGATTCGGGCTGAGTGGCGTCCGGTGCGGTTCATCGGGTTCCCTTTCGAAATGATGGGCACTGCATGAGCTGTGTGTTTGACGGCTCTTCGGCCCTGACAAGGAAAGACTCTATGGTCAGCGACCCCGGATACGGGTGATGATCACAGCACACCGCGTAGCAGATCGGCCACAACTCCCGAGGACGTACGCGCGAGTCTGCGCATCGGCGTGCCCGAGCCGGCGCCCGAGCCGGCGCACCAGAACCGGTACCCGAGCCTGTGCCCGCGCATGAAAAAACCGGGCCAGACAATTCACTGTCTGGCCCGGCTGAGTGGAGCCCCCCATCGGACTCGAACCGATGACCTTCGCTTTACAAGAGCGGTGCTCTACCAACTGAGCTAGGGAGGCGTGGCGGCGAAACGATGCCGTCGACGCCTACACGATAGTAGTCCATTCACCTTCGCGGCTACAAAACGGACGCGAGGCAGACTTCACTCACGAGCATCGGTCGACCACCACCTCGGCGGCGGCCGACCGATGTTCGTGACGTCGATCAGCCCTTGATCTCTCCGGTGGCCTTGAGGATCTCCAAGGTCAGCGCCTGCGGGTCGCTGGTCTTGTCGGTCTTCTTGCCGTTGATGAGCACCCAGGGGGTGGCTTCGACTCCGTTGTCCAGAGCCTGAGTCGAGGTCTTCTCGACGAAGTCCTTGAACGACTGGTCCGTAACGCAGCTCTTGACGGTCTGCTCGGGATCGGACTGCAGCTTCTTCGAGGTGTCGACTCCGGCATCCTCAGCGACCTTGAGCAGTTCCTCATCGGTGCGGCCGTTGCCCTGCTCTTCGGGCTGCTGGGCATACATCGCGGGGAAGAAGTCCCTGACGGTTTCGGGCTGCGAGTCGATGACGCAGGCGGCCAGGTTGGCCGAGCGGGTCGAGTATTCGTTGCCGCTGGACATGCGGTCGAGGATCGACACCGGTTTGTACTCGAGCACGATCGAGCCTTCGTCGGCGAGCTTCTCCAGAGTCGGGGTGTTCGCGTCCTCGAACGCCTTGCATCCTGGGCACTGGAAGTCGAGGTAGACCGTCACAGTCGCAGCATTCTCCTTGGCGCCGGCATCGGCCGGAGTCGGCAGATCCGATTCCTCGCCGTCGGGCATCTGCTTCGGCTGCACCACTTTGCCGTCCTTGGCGATGCTGACACCGCCGCCGACGAAGTTGGCCGGAGTCATCCCCGGCTTGCTCTGCTGGAAGATGAGCACAGCGACGACCGCAGCCACAACGAGCACGACAACACCGATCCCCACGTAGAGGATGGTCTTGGCGGTCTTCTCCTTCTTCTCCTGAGCCGCTGCGATCTGGCGCGCGTTCTCACGGGCTTGGTTCCGCCGATTGTCACCGGAATTGTTCTTCGCCATTGTTCCTCACGTTGCGATCGTCTGACGTCGGCCCTGCCTCGGACCGTGGGGAATCGGGTCGACATACGAGTCCCGACCGTCCCACCTTACCCAAACAGGTGGTACCTCGACTCCCAGTGGAATTCAAGGATCAACTACACCGGGGCTGGAAAACGCCTATACAGGTTCGGGCAGATAGGTGAATGGGTTGGTCTGCAGGGGCCACCAGGACATGCCGGAACCCGTCTGGATGACCATGATCGCGATGATGATGAGGAGCGCGATCGCGGCCAGAGCGATGAGCCTGCCCAGTTGGTTGCGCGTGACCCCTGAGACCATGAGCCGTGATCCGAATCGCAGGCTGCCCGCACCGGGCCCCAGCCACAGAACCAAACCACCGGCGGCACCGGCTGCCCACACCGACCACTGCTCCGAGTATCCGCTGGGCACGATTCCCGCAATGTCGAGTCGGGTCAGCACAAGCATCGCAACACCCGCGATCGCCGGCAGGATGAATGACGTGATCGAGGTCAGCACCGACGCCAGGATCGCACCCGGCGCCGAGGCGAGCGAACGCAGGAATCCCCGCCCGTT
Organism: Brevibacterium antiquum; assembly: GCF_016107655.1. Taxonomy (GTDB): domain Bacteria; phylum Actinomycetota; class Actinomycetes; order Actinomycetales; family Brevibacteriaceae; genus Brevibacterium; species Brevibacterium antiquum. The sequence continues at coordinate 11,372 of NZ_JABASX010000004.1, read as the reverse complement.
CGTTCCGCGTTCGAACCGGTGCTTCTGGGCCTTGCGGTCCAACCGTGTGCCGGTCCGCGCCAGAATCGACCACAGGAACACGATGAGTGTGACGAGCAGCGGGCCCAGCGGCATGATCGCGATGGCCAACAGGATGAGGGCGAACACCACCCATCCGCCGGTCCGGATCGTCCGGTAGGTCAACGGTCCCCAGCCGTAGCCCTGCTGGTCCGGCTGACCTGGCTGACCTGGCTGACCCGGTCGGCTCTGCTGTCCTGACTGGACTCCGGTGCCGTTGGGGTCGTGTCGGGCAGTGCCCTGACCTGCTGCCGGACCGCCGCGACCGGCTGGAGGTCCACCGAGCCCATACCCTGCCCCGCCGAGGTTGGTCCCTGCCATCGCTGATCCCGGAGCGGCCTGGATGCCGCCGTTGGGATTGCGCACCGGCGGTGCGGTTCCCCCGTTCATCTGGCCCGGGTTCATTGTGGGCGGGTTCCCCTGTGCGCCGGGAATCATCCCGGATCGGGCCTGCGGCTGCTGGCTCTGCACTGGTGGGCCCTGGGGGCGCTGACTCTGTGGACGCTGGCCGTGTGGGGAATAGCCCTGGTGTGGGTATCCCTGCGGGTCGGTTCCGCCGGGGCCCGAGCCTCCGGGCCCGATACCGCCGGGCGCGTTCGGGTTCGGAGCCGAACCCGGGTAGCCTCCGCGCGGCGATCCGTGCCCGGTGGCGCCGTAGCCGGAAGCGTCGTATCCGGCGGCTCCGGTGCCACCGCCATAGGCTGCGGCGCCTCCGACAGCAGCACCAGCGGCGGCAGCGCCGAAGGCGGTGCCGTAGCCTGATCCGCTGCCCCCACCCACCGCAGGCATCCGTGCGGTCCCGGTCGACGATGCCTGGTTCGAACTCCCGGCGGCCGGACCGGAGCCCAGCTGCGGCGCACGTCCGGACTCGATGTCGACGAGAGCGTCGAGGATCATCTGACCGCTGGGTCTGCGTTCGGGCTTCGGGTCGAGGCAGGCTGCGATCAGGGGAACGAAGTTGCGGGGAGCGTTGTCGAGGTCGAATTTGCCCATGGCCACTCGCCCCAGCACAGCTTCGAGGGGACCGGAGCCGTAGGGGTTGCGGCCGGTTGCGGCGTAGGCCATGGTCGCGGCCCACCCCCACCAGTCGGTCTTCTCACTCGAGGTCTTGCCATCGGCGATCTCAGGGGACAGGTATCCAGGCGTTCCCATCACCAGGCCCGTCGCGGTCACCCGCACCTCGTCGGCGACCTGGGCGATGCCGAAGTCGATGACCATCGGCTCACCGTCCATGATCATGACGTTCGCGGGTTTGAGGTCGCGGTGAATGACACCGGACTCGTGCACAGCATTGAGGGCGTCGAGGAGGGCATGGCCGAAATGGACGAGTTCGTCCTCGGCGAAGGGACCGTTGTCTCTGACATCGTCGGACAGCGTCTGCCCGTCGACGAACTCGGTGATGATGAAGGGCTGCGCGGATTCGAGCTCGGCGTCGAGCACCTCGGCGATTCTGGGATGTTTGATCCGTCGCAGGGTCCTGACCTCGCGTCCGAGGCGTTTGCGAGCGGTCTCATCATTGGCGATATGCGGGTGCAGAACCTTCACGGCGACAGGGTTGTTTCCGCCGTCGACACCGAGATAGACGACACCCATGCCGCCCGAGCCGAGCTCCTCGATGAGGCGGTAGCCTCCCAGATCCTGAACCATCACTCTCCCAAGCGTAGTCGAGCGAGTACAGTTCGTTCCAAGGACCAACACAGGAGGAGGCGCAGATGAACACCGTCAACTCTGCCGAAAGCACTACCGCACCCCCGTATGGTGACAGCGATTTCATCGTCGTCGCGAACCGTCTGCCCGTGGACCGGGACCCTGCTGAGAAAAGCCAAGGATGGCGCACCTCACCTGGGGGTTTGGTCACTGCAGTGGCACCGGTGATGAAGTCTCAGGAGGGTGCGTGGATAGGCTGGACCGGGGTGCCCGACGTCGATTTCGACCCGTTCACGATCGACGGGATGCATCTGGTTCCCGTCACCCTCACCAGTGAGGATGTCCTCAAATATTATGAAGGATTCTCCAATGCAACGCTGTGGCCGCTCTATCACGATGTGATCGTCCCGCCCGAGTTCCACCGCACCTGGTGGGACTCGTATGTGCGCGTCAATGAGCGCTTCGCGGCCAAGGTCGCCGAGGTGGCTGCCGAAGGCGCCACCGTCTGGGTCCATGACTATCAGCTCCAGCTGGTTCCGCAGCTGGTGCGCCGGATGCGTCCCGACCTGGCGATCGGTTTCTTCAACCACATCCCCTTCCCACCCTTCGAACTCTTCGCACAGCTGCCCTGGCGCGACGAGATCCTCCGCGGCCTCCTCGGCGCGGATCTCATCGGATTCCAGCGTCCGGCCGATGCCGCGAACTTCCGTCGTGCGGTTCGCGGACGCCTCAATTTCACGACGAAGGGTTCGACGGTCAACGTCCCGGCCGGGGATTTCCTGCCGGAGCACATCGCGCGCGCCGAGGCCTTCCCGATCTCCATCGACACCCCCTACCTCGAGGAGCTGGCACGTGATCCGAAGATCATCGAGCGTGCCCGGCAGATCCGCGAAGAGGTCGGCAACCCGAAGGTCATCATGCTCGGCGTCGACCGGATGGACTACACGAAGGGCATCCGGCACCGCCTCAAGGCCTTCGGTGAGCTGCTGGCCGAGGGCAAGCTCGATGTCGAGGACATCGTCCTGATCCAGATCGCCACACCCTCCCGAGAACGGCTCGAGCAGTACAAGATCATCCGTCACGATGTGGAGCTGGCCGTCGGTCGGATCAATGGTGAGCAGGCCGAAGTCGGGTCCATCGCCGTCCATTACCTCCACCATTCCTACCCGCGCGATGAGATGACCGCCTTCTTCCTCGCCGCAGACGTCATGCTCGTGACGGCCCTGCGTGATGGGATGAACCTCGTGGCCAAGGAGTATGTGGCCTGCCGCAGACGTGATGACGGCGCCCTTGTCCTGTCCGAGTTCACCGGGGCCGCCGATCAGCTCAAGGGCGCAGTGATGGTCAACCCCCACGACATCGGCGACCTCAAGGCTGGCATCCTCGACGCCGTGCAGATGGATGAGAAGACGCGCTCACGGCGGATGAAGCAGATGCGCAAGAAGATCGCCACGGACACGGTGAGCATCTGGTCGAAGAAGTTCCTGGCCGAACTCGAGGCCATCCACACGAACCCGGAGGCGATCATCCCCGACCGTCCAGCCGCCCTGCCCGAACGATCGACGACGGCATCCGATCGCATCACCTCCACCGTCGCCGCACAGGACTCCAGCCCGGCATATCTACCCGATGAGGGCCGTCAGTGACATCGGAACCGCTGTCACCTGAGCAGGCTCCCTCACCACGATCGACTCCCGATTACACGCCATCGGCCGCCCTCGACCTCGGGCAGATCACCGGCGCCGATTCCGTCCTCATCGCCCTCGACTTCGACGGTGTCCTCGCACCGCTGCGGGACAATCCCGACCTGTCCCGGATGCTCCCGGAATCGGCACAGGCGATCGTTGATCTCAGCACCCTGCCCGCGACCCGGGTGGCCCTGGTCTCCGGTCGCGACGTCACCACCCTGCGGCGTCTTGCCGACCCGCCCCCGGGTGTGTGGCTGGTCGGTTCGCACGGCGCCGAGGTGGACCTGGGCTCGTCATCGCCGGCATCGACTCCCTCACCTGAGGTGACGATGAGCCAGCCCCAGGTCAGCGTCGCCGAACAGCGCATGCTCACCGCGATCGATGCCCACATCGAGTCCTTCGAACACGACCTGTCGTCGGGACCTGGCGCGAGTTCGGAGCCTAGTTCGGGCTCGGTCACTGAGATCAGGGTCGAGCGGAAGCCGTTCTCCCGCACGGTGCACACGCGTGGCCTCGATCCGGAGTTCGCGTCCGCGCTGCACGCCCATGTCATCGCCGTCCAGGCCGAACATCCAGGGATCCGCGTCATCGAGGGCCACGACATCACCGAGCTTGCAGTGAAGACGGCGACGAAGGGCGATGGTCTGCGAGCGCTCATCGCCGCCGGTTCGCCCGCCGCGGTCCTCTACCTCGGCGACGATGTCACCGACGAGGATGCCTTCGCCGAACTCGACGACCTGCCGACGGGCCTGAGCATCAAGGTCGGGCCGGCCCCGACCCGCGCACCGTGGCGGATCACGGATCCCAGCGCGGTCGCAGAACTCCTCACACGCCTCGCGAACGAACGTCGCGCACAGCCGCCACAGTCCTGAAGCGCCTCGGCGGCTGTTTTCTCAGCGCCGCTGCGGTGGCACTGCCACTTTCTTCGGGCCTGCGGTGTCAGCGTCGCTGCGGTGGCACGGCACTGGCCCGGAGCACGAGATCCGGGGTGACCGAATAGTCGATGCGCACCGCCTCGGCGGGATCGGCCATCATCCCTCTCACCTCGGTGAGGGCGGATACTGCCACAGCCTCCCAGTCATAGCTGACCTGCGACAGGGGCGGGGCGATGACATCGGCATCGGGTACGTCCCCGACCGTGAGCAGCGACAGATCACGCGGCATGTCGAGTCGGGTGCGAGCAGCGGCCTCAAGGATGCCGAACGACAGTGACGGCGCGCATGCGATGACCGCCGTGCACTGCTGGCGGAGAAGTTCGTCGGCCGCCGAAACTCCGGCCATGGTGCCCCCGGCGGCCTCGATGACCGGCGCCTGGTCACGTGTGGCCGGGATGTGGAGGACATTGGCCATGGCCTTGCGAAAGACCGCGATACGCGCGGCAGCGGCAGAATCGCGGAGCACGGCGAGTCCGATTCGACGATGGCCAAGATGGACGAGGTGCTGGACTGCTGTGGTGATGCCGTCCGTGGCGTCGAGGACGATGCGTGAGATTCCGTCTTCGTGTCGGGCATTGGAGACCCTGATCTGCGGCAGACTGCGCGCGGCCAGCTTTGCCGCGAGCTCGCCCGCCGGTCCCCCGCCGAGGACGATCGCGCCCTGAATGTGCGGGTCGCTCCCCACCGGGCCCAGCAGGGACTCGGCCAGGGCATCGACCCGATTCGAGGCGGCCTCCACGTGCACGGCGGCGATCCCCTGAGCGAAGATCTTGCTGGTCAGAATGTCGAACAGGCGCGCATAGGGATCGACATCGCCGGCGGTCACGGAGGGCCTCACGAGCGCAACCATCTCCCTGGAGGTGGCATGCGGGGCGCGCGAATCCACTCCCAGGATCGCCAGTGCCTGCTTGATCTTGGCCATGGACCCGGACGACACCGACTCAGGGTTGCGCAGGGCACGGGAGGCTGTTGCCTTCGAGACCCCGGCAGCACCCGCGATGTCCGCGAGCCCGACGTGCTTGCGGCTGCCGGAATCCTGCGGGTTCGGTGCGCCCGGTGTGCCCGGTGCGCCCGGTGTCTGGCTCACTGTCGGGCCGCCGTCGTCGAGCCTCGTGCCAGCAGACGGGGCCGAAACACCGGAGGAACCGACTTGAGGTCCTCACCGGAGATCTTCAGCGTCGACAGGGTGGCTGCGACAAGGGCCTGCGAGAGCCCCTCGACGTCGATGCCGAGAACGGTGGCTGGTGGCCCGGTGAACTTCATCGTCGGCGAATCGCCGAAGCCGACGATCGACATGTCCCGCGGGACTTGCAGGTGCCGGTTGCGCAGACCGTGCAGAGCCCCGTGCAGCTGCAGGGCCGATTGCACGATCACCGCGGTGCAGGTCGCATCCTTGAGGTCGAGGACGGCGCGCGAACCGCCGGAGAAGGACTTCGGAACCTGCGAGATCCAATCATCGAGCTTGACCCCGAAGTTGCGCGCGGGATGCTCGGTGCGGAAGCGTCTGATCAGCTGCACCGCAAGCTCACCGCTGTCATTGCAGATGAGACCGATGCGTCGGTGGCCGATGGCCTGAAGATGCTCGAAGGCCGTCGTCATTCCCCCGCCGAGGTCGAGGCGGGCGGCGATGGTGTCGCCGCTGACATCATCGGAGTCCACCGCCGACTGCTCGTCGACGCGAATGCAGGGGATGTCGGTGTGCAGGCTCGTCAGCGTCGGCGTCACGAGGACAACGGCACCGGCGTCGACGGCGACCTCCAGCGGGGTGGTCTCGGTCTCGACCGGCGGCCGGGTGATGAGCAGACCGTGGTCCTGCAGAGCCGCGGCCACGCGAGTGCAGACCTGAACCTGCCAGTATTCGGGATTTCCGGGCGCGCTGACGGCGACCAACCGCCTCGGCGCCTCATGGAGGAGGGTGGAACGAGAGTAGCCCAACGAGTCCATGGCCTCGAGCACTCTGGCCCGGGTCTCTTCGGCCACAGCACCGCGCCTGCCGAGGACGCGGGACACCGTCGCCAGGGACACGCCCGCCCGGGCGGCGACATCATCGAGCTTGACCTTCATACCGGGAAGTCTATCGGGGCCGGCCCCACCGGCGACCACCTCACCGGCGGTGTCCCTCGATGGCAGATTTGGCTGACAGCCTCCGCTGCGACCGACACGCCGCCTGCGCAAGCAATTGCACAAACAAACTTGCCTGTCCGTTCGGCGCATGAGAACCGTTGAACAATCGCTGAACCCGCGGTTTCTCACCCAGCATCCGCCCAGGTGTGCGTCTGCGCGCTGGCACAGTGCTGAGAATCACTCTACGCTTCGTCGAATAGGCTGTCACAGAGCGCATTCAACGGCTTAGGATGTGAATGACTGAGCATCCCCGCCAGGTCACCGACGACCAGCTGCTCACGAAGACTTTAGGAGGAAACATGTCAACAGTGTCGTTGAATGGCCTCAGTCATGCCTACGAGAACACCGTGTCCCCCTCGGTGCACCCGTTCAATCTCTTCATCGACGACGGCGAGTTCGTCGTCCTCTACGGACCATCCGGATCCGGCAAATCGACCATCCTGCGGATGCTCCACGGCCTCGAGGCCCCCAAGACGGGCACGATCCTCATCGATGGAGTCGACGTCACCCACGCCGCGGTCAACGATCGCGACGTCACCCTTGCCCTTGAGAGCTACGCCCTCTATCCGCATATGAGCGTGCGCGACAACCTCGGCTTCGCCCTCCGTGTCGATGGTCTCCCTGCCGAGGAGATCCGTGAACGCGTCGAGTCCGTGACCTCGAAGATCGGGCTCAGCGACATCCTCGATGCCGTGCCCGGTGATCTCTCCGCCCTGCAGCGCCAGACGATCGCCCTGGCCCGTGCCGTGGTCCGTCAGCCCAAGGTCCTGATCATGGACGAACCGGTCGTCAACCTCGTTCCCGAGTACCAGGCCGACACCCTGCGCCTGGTCAAGGATCTGCAGCAGGAATTCGGACTGACCACCCTCTATGCCACGGCCGATCTCGATGACGCGAAGGTCCTCGGCGACCGCATTGCGTTCCTCGACCATGGGCGTCTGATCGGGGTGGAGAAACCTGAGGTCGCCGAGGCGCTCGTCGCCTCGATCGCGGACGTGGACTCCTGATCGGTGCCCGAAACCTCAGCACCGCAGATCCACGCGGTCCACAGCGCCGATCACGACGCGATCGCAGGACTTCCGTGGCATCTTCCCCTCGGTGAGTGGCCCCAGGATTTCCTCGGTGGTCTGCCCCGCGGCATCTCCCGCCATGTGGTGCGCTTCGTCGAGATCGGCGATGAGGTCCTCGCGATCAAGGAGACCGACGACCGTCGGGCCCTGCGCGAATTCGACATCCTCGGCGTGCTCGGAAACCTCGCCGTACCCACGGTCGAACCGCGTGCCTATGTCACCAACCGATCCACCGCCTCGGCGACGGAGCTCCCTGGGGCACTGCTGACCGCCTACCTCAACTTCTCGCTGCCCTACCGTGCTCTGTTCTCCCAGTCGCTGGCCGCGGACGCAGCAGACCGCCTCGTCGATGCACTCGCGGTCCTGCTCGCCCGACTTCACCTGGTCGGCTTCTACTGGGGCGACGTCTCCCTGTCGAACACCCTGTTCCGGCGCGATGCCGATGCCTATGCGGCCTATGTCGTCGATGCGGAGACCGGTGAGCTCCACGATCAGCTCTCCGATGGTCAGCGGCAGATGGATCTGCGCATCGCGCGCACGAACATCGCCGGTGACTTCCTCGATCTGCAGGCCGCGGGCCTCATCGAACCGACGGTCGACCCGATGGCCGCCGGCGAGCGTCTCTTCGAGGCCTATAACGGGCTGTGGAGGGAGCTGACTCGGGTCGAAGAGTTCTCCGTCAACGAACGCTGGCGCATCGACGAGCGCATCCGCCGCCTCAACGACTTGGGCTTCGACCTGGGTGAGTTGACCGTGACAACCGACCTCGACGGCGTCAGCCTGTTGGTCGAACCGAAGGTCGTCGAGCCCAACCACCATTCCCGCAGACTTCTGCGCCTGACAGGCATCGGTGCCAACGAGAACCAGGCGCGGACCATGCTCAACGACCTCGACTCCCACCGCAGCGCGCCAGGCTTCACCGGCGGAGCACACGGCTCGGGCGAGCTGCCCGTCGAACTCGACGAGGACGATGCCGCGCGGCTGTGGCTCGAGGAGGTCTACAAGCCCCTCATCTCCGCCATCCCCGAGAACCTCACCCACAAACTCGAACCTGGCCAGATCTTCTATGAGTTCGTCGAGCACCGGCGCGTCATGTCCCGGGCCCGGCAGCGCGACATCCCCACGATGGAGGCCATCGCCTATTTCATCGTCGACTATCTCTCGAACCTCCCCGACGAGGCGCTCTACGTCGACAGCCAGAAATTCTGAAGACGTCTGGGCCGGTATTCCACCAAGTGGAACGCGGACCCACGTGCCACCTCGGCGGGCATATGTTTGAGGACAATGAGGCGATCCCCGCCTGAACCGCCAGTGCAACGCAAAGGACCTTCGATGACGCAAGTCCCGCAGAACTCATCGCAGTCGACGCAGAATTGTGTGCCGACGAATGAGAACAACCCTTCGATCCCCTCCCTCTTCGACCTCAGCGGCCGCACCGCCGTCGTCGTCGGAGCAGGTTCCGGCCTGGGCCAGGCCAGCGCGATCGGCCTCGCCGATGCCGGTGCCCACGTCGTCGTCGCCGACCTCAACCTCGACGGCGCCGAGGAGACCGTGCGGATCATCGCCGAACGCCAAGGCAAACCTGGCGGCATAGGAAGCACGGGCGGCACAGGCAAGGGCGGACACAGCGCAACCTCGTCGCCGGGGGCCGAGGCCGCACGCGTGGACATCACAGACACCGAATCGGTCAATGCCCTTGTCGCCGCTCACCCGGAGGCCCAGGTTCTCGTCATCACCCCGGGCGCGAACGTGCGCAAGCGGCTGCTGTCGACGACCGACGAGGAATTCGACCGGGTCATCGACATCAACCTCAAGGGCACCTACCGCCTGATGCGCGGATTCGGCGCCGAGATGGCCGAGCGCGGCCGCGGCTCGATCGTCACCTACTCATCATTCCGGGCTCTCGCGATCGAACCTGGCCAGGGCATCTACGCCGCAGCCAAGGCAGGTGTCGTGCAGCTGACGAAGACACTGGCCAGTGAGCTGGGGCCACAGGGTGTGCGCGTCAACGCGATCCTGCCCGGCCCCTTCGACACTCCGCTGACCCAGCAGATCAAGGCCGATGAGGAGTGGTGGAGCGCCTATGCGGAGAAGACCGCTCTGGGCCGCTGGGGGCACCTCCACGAGATCGCCGGGCCCGTGCTGTTCCTCGCCTCCGACGCCTCGACGTATGTCACCGGACACTCGCAGCTCGTCGACGGCGGCTGGATGGCCCAGGACGGTCGCTTCTCCCCTCGGCTCTAAGTCTCCGCTCGTACTCAGTCGCGTGCGACCGTGGTGGGTGCACGTGCAAGAATATTCGCATGACCGCTCGAGACAACTCCACCTCCCCGACAGCGACCGATCGACCTCGGCTGGCCAATCAACTGGTCCGTCGCAAGTCGATCAGCAGCATGGTCGAGGACACCCAGGATGCGTCCACCGGCGGTCTGCGCAGAACCTTCGGCGTCTTCCAACTGACGATGATCAGCGTCGGCGCCACCTTGGGCACGGGCATCCTCGTCATCCTCGGCGAGGCCGTGCCGATCGCCGGGCCTGCCGTCTGGTTGGCCTTCATCCTGGCCGGAATCACCGCTCTGCTCTCTGCCGTCAGCTATGCGGAGATGGCGGGCATGGTTCCGGTGTCGGGATCAAGCTATTCGTATTCCTATGCGACCCTCGGCGAGGGCGTGGCGTGGATCTGCGGTTGGTGTCTCGTCCTCGAGTACGCGGTCTCCGTGGCTGCGGTGGCCGTGGGCGCTGCCGACTACGTCAATGAGACGCTGCGGATCTTCGGAATGTCGCTGCCGCCGTCACTGTCGGCCGGCCCCGATGGTGAAGGCGGAGTCATCAACCTCTCGGCCCTCATCGTCGTCCTCCTCGCCACGGTGCTGCTCATGCGCGGGGCCAAGGAGTCCGGCATCGTCAACACGATCATCGTGTTCGTCAAGCTCGGCATCCTGGTCTTCTTCGCCATCGTCGCGTTCACCGCGTTCAAGGCCGGCAACTTCGCACCGATGCTGCCTATGGGTGCCGCCGGAGTCACCGCCGCGGCATCGAGTGTGTTCTTTTCCTACATCGGCTTCGACGCAGCCTCGACCGCCGGCGAGGAGGCGAAGAATCCCAAGCGGGACCTGCCCCGGGCGATCATCCTCTCAATGGTCATCGTCACCACCATGTACGTGCTCGTCGCCGTGGCCGCGATCGGCGCCAGGCAGTGGCAGTGGTTCGAGACCTCGACTGCTCCTCTGGTCCAGATCGTCCACGAGCTCACGCAGTCGAATCTCGCGGTCTTCATCTTCGCTGTCTCCGCGGTGCTCGCGATCCTCTCGGTCGTCATCACCGTCCTCTACGGACAATCACGCATCCTGCTCACGATGTCGCGCGACGGTATGGTTCCGAAGGTTTTCGGCATCGTCTCACCCCGGACGGGCACTCCCCTGGTGGGAACCCTGGTCACCGGCGTGCTCGTGGCGATCACAGCGGCACTGATCCCGCTCGGCGAACTCGCGAATGCCACGAGCATCGGCACCCTGTTCGCCTTCTGCCTCGTCAACATCGCGGTCATCTACCTACGTGTCAGACGCCCGGACCTGCCACGCTCATTCAAGGTTCCCTTCGGCCCGACGATTCCCATCCTCGGATCCCTGGCATGCGCGTTCCTCATGGTCAACCTCGGCGGGACCACCTGGCTCGTCTTCGGCCTGTGGATGCTCGTCGGCTTCGTCGTCTACCTCGCCTACAGCCGCCGCCATTCCCGCGTCGGGGCGCTGAGCAACAGCGACTACCGCGCCAGCATGGACGCTTGAGCCTCCCAACAACTACCTGACGGCGGCTCAACAACCTCGCGCGAGGTTGTTGAGCCGCCGTCA
>NZ_JABASX010000003.1 GCF_016107655.1 Brevibacterium antiquum | reverse complement strand
TGTGTTTTCGTGTGCGTGGGGTTGTGTTGGGGGTTGTCTCGTGTGTTGCGGGATGGCCCCCTTTTTTCATATTCACGTTGAGGTGGCGCAGATCTTCATTGCATCGGGTAAGTGGATGGTGCGCAGCCCATCGAGCAACAATGCAGAACCTTTCCGACCGTGATCGCACCCACATCGTCACTGGTTGGGTAGTGTGGTGGTGACTTAACATAGGAAGGTACCGCTCATGCTCAACCGTCTGCACGATGCCCTCAGACTCCGGACGAATCCGGCGATCTTCTTTTCATCAGCCGCGGTCATTATCCTGTTCGTGCTTGCTACCATCTTCTTCACCGACGCTCTAGACACTGGGGTCTCTGCAGCTTCGGACTGGTTGCTGACGAACCTCGGTTGGTTCTACATCCTCGGTGTCACCGTCTTCTTGGTCTTTCTCATCTACATTGCCGCCTCGCGCTATGGCCGGGCCAAGCTCGGCCCGGACAACGAAGAACCGGAGCACTCGAACGGTGCCTGGTTCGCCATGTTGTTCGCCGCCGGCATCGGATCGATTCTCATGTTCTGGGGCGTTGCGGAGCCCGTCAGCCACTTCGGTGACCCACCTCGAGGCTCCTTGGGAATTGAACCCGGCACCGTGGAAGCCGCCACGGATGCGATGAGCTTCACCTACTACCACTTCACCCTGCACACCTGGACGATCTTCACCTTGCCGGCGCTGTGCTTTGCCTACTTCATCCACAAGAGGAACCTGCCACCACGCGTGAGCTCGATCTTCCAGCCGATTCTCGGGGAGAAGATCCACGGTCCTATCGGCAAGTTCATCGATGTCGTCGCCATCATCGGCACTGTCTTCGGTATTGCGGTATCCATCGGTCTCGGCACCCTGCAGATCAACGGTGGTCTGGCGGAGATCATCGGCATCCCGGAGAACGCACTCTGGCAGTTGATCATCATCGGTGTTGTCTGCGGTCTGGCGACTATTTCTGTGTCCCTGGGCTTGGACAAAGGTATCAAGGTCCTGTCGAACATCAACATAGTGATGGCTGTTCTGCTGCTGATCTTCATCATCGTTCTGGGACCGACGCTGTTCATGGCTCGCGGTATCTTCGAGTCGTTGGGCACTTACATCCAGACCCTTCCCGAGTTGGCGCTGTGGAATGATACGTTCGCCGATACCGGGTGGCAGAACACGTGGACGGTCTTCTACTGGGCTTGGACGATCACCTGGTCGCCCTTCGTCGGAATCTTCATCGCTCGCATCTCCCGCGGTCGCACGATCCGACAGTTCGTCATCGGTGTCCTCGCTGTTCCCTCGGCCTTCTCCATCCTCTGGTTCGGTGTCTTCGGCTACGCATCCTTCGACATCGAGTTCAACAAGGGTGGCGGCCTCGTCGATCGAGTCGTCGGCGAGGGAGACATCCCAGGAGCCCTCTTCGCCTTCCTCGAGCACTACCCGCTCTCAGGCCCTGTGTCCGTGATCGCCATCATCCTTGTGATCATCTTCTTCGTCACCTCGGTGGACTCTGCTGCGTTGGTGGTGGACACCATGAACAATGGGCACGAAGACTTCAATCCCTTGGGGCAGCGCATATTCTGGGCGGTCTCCGTCGCAGTCGTCACCGCCGCCCTGCTCGTCTTCTCAGGCTCGGGTGGGCTCGAAGCATTGCAGTCGACGATCATCCTCGTCGGGTTGCCGTTCTTCGTCATCGCGTACTTCCAGATCTACGCTCTCATGCGCGCGTTGCGCGAAGACGCAGGCGAACTACCACGAGTGCGAATGCGCAAATGGAAGAAGGTTCTCCCACCCGAGGAAGTCGAGCGCAGAGCCGACGATGATGACGTCTTCGGTCACGAGTACGACGATGAGGAAGAGGTCGTCACCGCGCCCGAAGCGGTTGAGCCGGCACCCGAGTTCCGCGACCCCTACATCACCGACGAGAGCAAGCAGAAACGGCGTCATGGCACTCTCGCCAGCAGGACCGGCAGTGCCAAGAAGGAACCGCAGGCTCCGAGGTCATCCGAATGATGCGGTGATCCCCACCTAGAACAGGCGAATTGACTGGCCATACCCGCATGTCGGGTATGGCCAGTCCCTTATCAGGTCATCGGCTTGGGTTTCGCGGCCGGTGACCGGTGGCCGGCTGCCTTGTCGTGTGCCGGAAGGGCAGCCGGTCTGCTAATTCCGCATTGCTGAAATAGTGCCGGACCCGACGGAGCACACGTATTCCTGCCCATCTTTGATCGCACTGATTTCGACCTGGGTGACTGCCGATCGCGACGTGGCGGCTTGGACGGAAGCTCGCGCGATGAGCTTCTCGCCTGCGGCTGGTCGCAGGTAGGTCAGGTTGACCCCGGCCGTGAGTACTGCCGGGCCGAGCTTCTGCCCACCGGCGAAGGTCAGGGCATTGTCGGCCAGATAGCATTGGACGCCACCATGGACGTAGCCATGCTGCTGAAGATGGTGCTGCGTCAGTTCAAGTTCGAGGGTGACACCCTCGTCGTCGTATTGGGACAGCTTCGTACCCATCATTGTGCTGAACGGCTGAGATGCCAGAACGGACTGTGCATCCTCGAGTGAAGGGCTGGTCATCATCGACTCCGAATCATCTGTGTCTCAAGTGAGGTCTTCGTCAGGTTACTATGTGGCGTTTGCCGAGACTGCACATCGTCGCAGGCACAGAATCGGCCAGTACGTCATCAGCCCTGAGTCCTGAGACGTGAAGAGGAGGGCCCCGCTTGTCAGCGGAGCCCTCCTCGATGGTCCTATCACCTTGCGTCAGAACACAGACCGGTGTCGACTGATCAGTGTCAGGTGACGGTGATCAGGATCCTGATTTGATCATTTCGGCGCACTTCTCACCCATCATCATCACCGTGATGTTGGGGTTGACCGTCGTGATCTCCGGCATTGCGGAGGCATCGACGACGCGCAGTCGATTGACGCCCTTGACCCGCAGCTGGGGATCCAATGGAGACGACTGGTCATCGGCTGCACCCATCCGCGCCGTGCCCACCGGGTGGTAGACGGTGTTGTGGGTGCGGGTGATGTAGTCCTCGATCTGCTCATCGGTCTGGACATCCTTGCCGGGGAAGAGCTCCTCACCGGCCCACTCGGACATGGCGTCCTGGGCCACGATGGCACGGGCCTTGCGGATGCCGGCGATCATGACACGCATATCGTGGCCCTCAGGGTCGGTGAAGTACCGAGGATCGACGTAGGGCTTGTCCCGGAAATCACGCGAACGCAGACGCACGGTGCCGCGTGAGCGGGCATGCGTGACGTTGGGTGTCAGACAGAAGGTGTTCTCCGACGTCGGGTAGCCCTGACGCAGTGTATGCATATCGAACGGTACGGAACCGTAGTGCATCATCAGGTCGGGGCGGTCCAAGCCGTCCTCGGTGGGGGTGAAGATTCCCGCCTCCCACCACTGAGTGGAGTCGTCGACCATGGGCTTCTTCGCATCCCAGGCGATGACGCCTTCGGGGTGGTCCTGCAGGTGTTCACCGACACCCGGCGAATCGACGCGAACATCGACACCCACCTCGGCGAGGTGGTCCTTGGGACCGATTCCCGAGAGCATCAGCAGCTGCGGGGTGTTGATCGCACCGGAGGAGACGATGACCTCGCGCTTGGCCTCAATGCGCTTGGTGTGGCCGAAGGCGTTGTTGACGACGTGGACGCCGGTGCAGTTCTCCTCATCATCGAACTCGAGGACCTTGGCCTGAGTGTCGGTGAGGATCGTGAGGTTCTCACGGTCGAGGATCGGGTGCAGGTAGGACACCGAGGAGGACGAACGGGTGCCGTCGGCCTTCCGGTTGACCTGGAAGAAGTTGGCACCGTTGATGACGGTTTCGCCTTCGTTGAACTGGACGCGGGGGATTCCCTCCTGTTCACAGGCATCGAGCAGGGCAACACCGCAGGGGTCGTTCGGCGGCACATTCATCAGGTGCACGGGGCCGTCGTGACCGTGGTGGTCGCCGGGAAGCTCGTTGTTCTCGAGTTTCTTGTACAGGCCGAAGGTGTTCTTCGATCCCCAGCCGGTGGCGCCGAACTTGGTCTCCCAGTCATCGAGATCCTCACGCGGGGCCCAGAAGGCGATGCACGAGTTGTGCGAGGAGCAGCCGCCGAGGACCTTCGCCCTGGCATGCCTCATATGCGAGTTGCCGTGCTCCTGCTTCTCGATGGGGTAGTCCCAGTCGAAGCCTGACTCGAGCAGTTCCATCCACCGGTTGAGGCTGAGGATGACGTCTTCGCCGACATCGCTCGGGCCCGCTTCCAGCAGTCCGACGCTGACCTCGGGATCCTCGCTGAGGCGCGCGGCCACGGCAGCGCCCGCGGAGCCTCCGCCCACGACGACATAGTCAAAGCTATGAGTAGTTTCCACGTTCTGACTCTCCTTATTTGCTGTGATCGGGGAACCAGCCGGTCACGGCCGGCTCGAGGTTCTGGTAGATGTGCTTGGCTTCCTGGTATTCGGCCAGGCCGGTCGGTCCCAGTTCGCGGCCGGAGCCCGACTGCTTGTATCCGCCCCACTCGGCCTGTGGCAGGTAGGGGTGGAAGTCGTTGATCCAGATGGTTCCGTGGCGCAGACGCTGGGCGACCAGCTGAGTCTTGCCCGCATCCTGGCTCCAGACGGCGCCGGCGAGACCGTAGTAGGTGTCGTTGGCGATCTCGACGGCCTCGTCGACCGTGGAGAAGGTCTCGACGGTGACGACAGGGCCGAATGCTTCGTCAGAGACCACGGACATTCCGCGCTTGACCTGATCGAGGATCGTGGGCAGGTAGTAGTAGCCCTTTTCCAGATCGCCTTCGCCCCATGTGCCGCCGCAGAGCACGCGGGCGCCTTCGGCGACGCCCTTGTCGACATAGGCGGTGACCTTGTCGCGGTGGGCCGCGGAGATGAGCGGTCCGGTTTCGGCATTGTCATCGAAGGGCCCGCCGAGGCGGATCTGCTGAGCACGCTCGACGAGGCGGTCGACGAACTTCTCGGCAATGGATTCTTCGACGATGAGGCGGGCACCTGCGGAGCAGACCTGACCGGAGTGAACGAAGGCGGCGTTGAGCGCATTGTCGACAGCGGCTTCGAAGTCAGCATCGGCGAAGACGACGTTCGGGTTCTTGCCGCCGAGCTCGAGGGCGATCTTCTTCACGGTTGCCGCCGCGTTGGCCGCCAGCAGGCGTCCCGTGACCAGGCCACCGGTGAAGGAGACCATGTCGATGTCCTCATGGGTTGACAGGGGTGCACCGGCGTCCGCACCGGCGCCGAGGATCAGGTTGCCGACTCCAGCTGGCAGTCCCAGCTCTTCGAGCACCTGCATCGTCAGGATCGCGGTGTGCGGGGTGAGTTCGGCAGGTTTGAGGATGAAGGTGTTTCCGGCTGCCAGGCACGGTGCGATCTTCCATGCGGCCTGCAGCAGCGGGTAGTTCCACGGTGTGATGAGGGAGCAGACGCCGACAGGTTCGTGGACGATGCGGCTGGCGACCGTGTCGGTGCCGGCGTCGACGACGCGGCCGGCATCGTTGGCGGCAAGTTTGCCGAAGTAGTCGAAGCAGTTGGCGATGTCGTCCATGTCGATCTCGGACTCGACGTAGCGCTTGCCGGTGTCGAGGGACTCGGCGCGGGCGAAGTCGGCCTTGCGCTCACGCAGGACCGACGCGAACTTGAGGAGAAGATCGCCCCGTTCGCTGGCGGGCACGCTCGACCAGACCCCCGAATCATAGGCCCGACGGGCGGCAGCGATTGCCAGCTCGGTGTCGGCTGGGCTGGCTTCGTCCACCTCGGCGACGAAACTGCCGTCGGCCGGATTGTGGATCTCTCGGATCCCGCCGTTCTGGGCCGAAACCCACTGTCCATCGATGAAAAGCGTGTTGGGCACGATGTCTCCTATTTCTTGATGGTGAATGTCGTTGAGAATGAGTTTGTCTGGTCCACCCATGTCGAAGTGCGAGTCAATGCTGTGTGCATATCCCCTCTTTCCGCTGGTGGTGACGCTTCCGAGAGCCACGATATGCGAACAAGGGCATCCGATGCTCAATCGAATGAACAGGGTCACAGATTGCCGACGATGCTGGGCGCACATGCCGCCTTGCATGGTCTCGGGTGAAGTCTTCCGTGTCTGCGCGAGGTCCGGAACAGTCGATGCTGTGCGCAACCTCGTGCTTCGATCTGTGCACTGAGTCTGCGGTGACAATGAGCACAATCGTTGGGACGTCGATCGGGTATTTGAAACACCGGGCAATCTGGCGACGCCGCCTAAGCTGAGTTCCGGTATTGAGGTGCGATACCAGAAAGGAGTCAATTGCTGATGTAGTTTGGCGTGACGGTAATGCGATTGAAGCGGGGGAATGAGAGGAGTGGACCAGCATGCTCGAATCTTCCACACCAGGCTTCATGAATCCCCTACTGACCGCGATGAGATGACCGTGTGCCCCGTAGGCCGTTGCCGAGGGCATGGTTCGCCACGATTCTAACAGAGCACCTAAAGGCGATCTTGATTCGACGTTAAGACCTGATGCCTAATAGGGGAGTGGTCCGCCTAATCATTCACCGCCGGTTCGTCCGGTGAATCGCAGCGGCTGGAGACTGCCGATTGTGTGACCCGGGCCCGGCTGGTGGCTGGGAAAGAGAACTTAGCGTGACCTTCGCAGCACCCCGCTGACAATGAATACGTGTTCCCACGCACAGAACTTACCCGTTTCGAGTGGACTAGAATGGTGCGGAACCATTGAAAAGACTTTATAGGGAGAATCGTGGCCCCAGGGGATTCGCGAGACAGCCAGCAGAACCGCCGCTCGGACGGCGGGCGCCGCTCAGATCGCGACAGCAATCACAATCGTCGACAGGACTCCCACCAGTCCCGGGACGAGCGCGGGTCACGTAACTCCGATCGTCGCGACGACCGCCGAGGCGGCTACCAGGGTAATCGCACCAGCGACGGAGATCGTCGTGGTGGCTATCAGGGCAACCGCAGCCAGGACGACGACCGTCGTGGTGGTTACCAGGGTAACCGTTCTAACGATGGTGAGCGTCGCGGTGGCTACCAAGGTAACCGTTCCAGCGATGGTGAGCGTCGCGGTGGCTACCAAGGTAACCGTTCCAGCGATGGTGAGCGTCGTGGCGGTTACCAGGGTAACCGTTCTAACGATGGTGAGCGTCGCGGTGGCTACCAAGGTAACCGTTCCAGCGATGGTGAGCGTCGCGGTGGCTACCAAGGTAACCGTTCCAGCGATGGTGAGCGTCGTGGCGGCTACCAGGGCAATCGTTCTAACGACGGTGAACGTCGTGGCGGTTACCAGGGTAACCGCTCTAACGATGGTGAGCGTCGCAGCTTCGGCAGCGACCGTCGTGATGAGCGTCGCGGTGGCTACCAAGGTAACCGCAGCAGCGACGGTGATCGTCGTGGCGGCTACCAAGGCAACCGCAGCAACGAAGGTGAGCGCCGCAGCTTCGGCAGCGACCGTCGCGATGATCGCCGCGGAGGCTACCAGGGCAACCGCTCCAACGATGGAGAACGTCGTGGCGGTTACCAGGGCAACCGGAGTAACGATGGAGAACGTCGTGGCGGTTACCAGGGAAACCGGTCTAACGATGGTGAACGCCGAGGTTTCGGCGGAGACCGTCGCAGCGACGGCGAACGTCGTGGTGGTTACCAGGGCAACCGCCGCGATGACCGCGGAGGAAGCCGACGTCGCGACGACGGCGGCGGAGACCGCGGAGGCTTCGGTCGTAACAATAACGACCGCAGGGCCACGCGATCGACCGAAACCGGCGAATACGCACGCGAACAGCGCGCACGCCGTCCGCGCATCCAAGAGCCGCCGATTCCCGAAGAGGTCACCGGCAAGGAACTCGACAAAGAGCTGTTGGGACAGCTGCGTACCCTCGACAAGGAGAACGCTGCAGCAGTTGCCAAGCACCTCGTCTCCGCTGGAGGGTTCCTGGATGTCGATCCGGAACGCGCCTACGAGCATGCGAAGGCAGCCATGGCCCGCGCGGGTCGCGTCGGCCTGGTCCGAGAAGCACTCGGCATTGCCGCCTATCACGTGGAGAAGTACGACGAGGCAGTTCGCGAACTGCGCACGCACCGACGAATCTCCGGCTCGAACGACAACATTGCGC
Organism: Brevibacterium antiquum; assembly: GCF_016107655.1. Lineage (GTDB taxonomy): Bacteria > Actinomycetota > Actinomycetes > Actinomycetales > Brevibacteriaceae > Brevibacterium > Brevibacterium antiquum. Next base: position 471,085 of record NZ_JABASX010000003.1, on the reverse strand, counting down.
TCATCGCAGATGCAGAACGCGGTCGTGACAAGCCTCAGAAGGCCATCGAACTGTTGGAATCGTCCGGTGAGCTCGAACTCGACAACGATGCTCGCACCGAACTCGTCATCGTCGCCGCCGGAGCGAAATCGGACCTCGGCGACCTCAAGGGCGCACGGGCTCTGATCGAAGCCGAAGACTTCACCCAGAAGCCAAGCGGTGCACTGGTGCGACTGATGGCCGCGTATTCCGAAGTGCTGCGCCTGCACGGGGAAACCGAGATGGCCGACAAGTACGAAGAGCTCTCGCGTCGCACTGCCAAGGCCACGGGCACTCTCTTCGGGGACGAAGAGCCAGACCCCAACCTCGGCGTGGAAATCGAGACCGTCGAAGAGATCGAAGATGATGAGCCTGCCTCGCTCGACGATGCTCCTGCTGAGGCTGAGGCTGAGGCTGAGTACGGCTCGGCACACGATGCCGATGCTGTTGGGATGGCTGGCGTTGACACCAGGGACGCTGAAGAACTCGAAGATGCTGAGTTCGACAATGCCGAGACCGAGGTTCCGACCGCGGCTGGTTCAGACGCCGATGATGTCGATTTCGACGACGCAGACGCCCAGGACGCTGACAATGCAGAGTTCGACGAGGACGCTGGCGACGCCGAGGCTGACAGGGCCACCACGGCCAGCCTAGTTGCAGACAATGCCATCACAGACGCCGTTGCTGACGCGGCTGGAGACGATCACGTTCCGGCGAAGTCGAAGACGCATGTCTCGGAGAAGGAACTGAAGAAGGTCAAGGTCTCCGAAGAGGAGATCGAAGCTGAACTCGACGAACTGTTCGAGGACGCCGAAGACGCTCACGCGGAACCCGAAGAATCGGGCACGAGCCTCAAGCCAGCCGACAACGCGAGCTCAGAGGAGACGAACGTCTCGTATCGGCTGAACGGCCATCAGTGACGCCAGCCGCCAACGCAGCAGCACCGGTCGATCGACGTGCGCCTGAGGAATCGGGCGCACCGATCGACTGTGTGCTGTTCGACCTCGACGGCGTCGTCTACCACGGTCCGGAGCCGATCTCCGGAGCAGCGGAGGGCATCAACTTCCTCCACGACCAGTCCATCCCCGTCAACTATGTGACGAACAACGCCACCCGCACCGCCGAGGTGGTGGCCGAGCACATCTCCACGCTGGGAATCCGCACGACACCGGCCGAGGTGACCACCTCGGCGCAGGTGCTGGCCGGACGGCTTGCCGAGAGATTCGGAGACGGGGCGCGCATCTACCTGGTGGGCACAACCGGCCTGGCCAGGGCGCTGGAGTCCGAGGGACTGACACTCACACGCAATCTGGATGACGGGCCCGTCGCCATCGCCCAGGGCCTCGACCCGAACATCACGTACGAGACGATCGTGCGCGCCTGTGAAGCGATCACATCAGGCATCGAGTGGTGGGCGACGAACCCCGACTATTCGATGGTCGGTCCCAGGAGTCGAGTCCCAGGCAATGGGGCATTCATCGACATGCTCTCCAAGCTCACCGGTGCTCAGCCCACCGTCGTCGGTAAACCCTCCCCGCACATGATGGAGTTCGCGGCACGCAGGATCGGAGCCAGACGACCTCTGATGGTCGGAGATCGCCTCGACACGGATATCGAGGGCGGCAACTCAGCAGGGTTCGAAACCGTTCTCGTCCTCACCGGCGTCCACGACATTCATGACGCCCTCCGAGCCAGTCCCGGTCTGCGTCCCACCTATATCCTGCCCAGCCTGCGCGGCCTGCCGAAGCTCATCGACGCCGAGGATACGCATGGAACCGCCGACGGAGAGCATGGATCCGCGGGCGCTCGGATCGTCGATGGTGAACTGCACCTGGACGATTCTGCCCACCTTGGGGCCGCCATCGTCGAGGACGCTCTCCGACTAGCATGGGAGGCGATGGACCGCGGCGAGGACGTGGCTCCAGGGAATCTGCCACGGAGGATCCATGACTGAACCGATGCACGAACCACAGCAGAACGACGAACCACAGCAGGCCGAAGCGTCGAGCCAACCGGCATCGCCGAGCCGACCCACCCCGGCACCCACGCCATCGGCACCCACCCCGGCACCCACGCCATCGGCACCCACCCCGGCACCCACGCCACCCAACCCGGCTTCTGTCAACGGCGATGTGCCGGTTGAAAACTGGCGCCGTGACCTTGAACAGATCGACCAAGCACCAAGCGCCGAACGACACGCACTCCTGTCTGCACTGCTGGATGAGCTCGACTCCCAGGTGAGTTCATTGTGAGCCGGCTCGACCGCGAATTGGTCGAACGGGAACTGATCGCCACACGGTCCCGAGCGGCACGGGAGATCGCCGCCGGACGGGTCAGCATCAACGGCCGAGCAGCCGCGAAGCCCTCGCAGGATGTGACCGACGCCGACGAGCTCACAATCACAGAACCCGACCCCTGGGTGGCACGCAGCGCACACAAACTCCTCGGCGCACTGGACTCCTTCTCCATCACCGACTTCGCAGGCAGAACCGCGCTCGACGCCGGCGCCTCCACCGGCGGATTCACCCAAGTCCTCCTGCATCGGGGAGCGAAGGAGGTCTGGGCCGTCGACGTCGGACACGACCAGTTCGACGCGGGACTTCGCCAGGACCCAAGAGTCCGTGTCCGGGAGGGCCTCAACCTGCGTGAGCTGGAGAGTTCCGACGTGCCGCAAGTCGATGTGGTCGTCGCCGACGTGTCATTCATCTCCCTGCGCCTGCTGTTGGCTCCGCTGCTGGCAGCCACACAGTCTACCGGCGAACTTCTTCTCATGGTCAAACCCCAGTTCGAACTCGCCCGCGGAGCACTCGACAAACACGGCGTCGTCTCCACCGTGAGCAAGCGACGGCGGGCCCTTGACTCCGTCCTCGCCGGCATCGCCGAACACGAGGCCCGCGTGGTCGACGTCGCGGGCTCCGTGCTTCCCGGTCCCAGTGGAAACCGGGAGTACTTCCTGCGTGTTCGACCAGGGAAAACACGAACCGAGTCCGATAGGCTCAACGAGGCGGACATCGCAACCCATCTGGATCAGATCATGAGAGGAGAGCCGTGAGCCGACACATCATGGTGCTGCTGCATCCTCAGCGCGAGGAATCAGCAGTGGCAGCAGTGAGCGTGTGGAAGGCGCTCCTCGACGACGGAATCACCCCAGTCGTCCTCGACGAAGAGGTCCTCGACTTCGCCGAACGCAGTTCCCACGCCGACGTGCAGCAGGAGCTCCTCAGCCGCTGCGAGGTCATCGACCCGGCCCAGCTGGCGACCTGGAAGACCAGATGCGAACTCGTCATCGTCCTCGGCGGTGACGGCACGATCCTGCGTGCGGCCGAACGCTTCCACGGCTCCGGGGTCCCGCTCATGGGCGTCAACCTCGGCCACGTGGGATTCCTCGCCGAAAGCGAAAGAGAAGACCTCGCCGAGGCGGTCCATCGGGCCTCCCAGCGTGACTACCTCGTTGAGGAGCGCCTCGCTCTGGACGTCACCGTCTGGCACGAGGGGGAGGCCATCTACAACGCCTGGGCCCTCAACGAGGCCACCATCGAGAAGACGTCGAAGGCCCGCATGATCGATGTCGTCCTCGGCGTCGATGCCCGACCGGTGTCCTCGTTCGGCTGCGACGGAGTCATCCTGGCAACACCGACAGGATCGACCGCGTATGCCTTCTCCGCCGGCGGCCCGATCGTCTGGCCCGAGGTGGAAGCACTGCTGCTCATCCCGATCTCAGCCCACGCCCTGTTCACCGAACCGCTCGTCGTCAACCCCGACTCCCGCCTCGGCGTGGAGATCTCGCCGCGCAATCCCGACTTCTCCGCCGTCCTGTGGTGCGACGGCCGTCGAGCCCTCGAACTGCCGGCCGGGGCGCGGATCGAAGCCAAACGTTCACAGTCACCGATCAAGCTGGCCCGACTTCACACCGGCCCCTTCACCGATCGATTGGTGGCGAAGTTCCGACTGCCCGTCTCCGGTTGGCGGGGACCGATCGAGGAGGCGTAGATGATTTCCGAACTCAGAATCTCCCACCTCGGCGTGATCGCCGAAGCAGAAGTCGAACTCTCCACCGGCTTCACCGTCGTGACCGGTGAGACCGGTGCCGGTAAGACGATGTTCGTCTCAGCACTGAGCCTGCTCATGGGCCGCAAAGTCGGTGCAGGTGTGGTTCGCAAAGGTGCGGAGAAGGCCGAGGTCGAAGGCATCTTCTCCGCCGTCACCGACTCCGTGCGCTCCCGCATCGAAGAGGCCGGAGGCAGCGCCGAGGATGAAGCGATCATCTCCCGCACCGTGGCACAGAAGGGTCGCGCCCGCGCCACCGCCGGTGGACGCACCGTCCCCATCTCCGTCCTGACCGAAATCTCCGATGAACTCATCACCCTCCACGGACAGTCCGAACAGCTGCGACTCAAAGGCCCCGCCCAACAGCGGCAGCTGCTCGACGCAGCCGGAGGCCCCGAGCTCGAGGCCGTGGCCGGCAGATACCGTGCAGCATTTGAGAACTGGCGCGAAACCGAGAGCCGGGTCGCCCGAATCAAGGACAGCACCGCGGCCAGACGGGAGAGGATCCTGTGGCTCGGCGGCTGTCTGGAAGCTATCGACAAGGTCCGCCCGGTCCCAGGCGAAGATGAAGCCCTGACCGCGCAGGCCGCGAAGCTCGGAGCCGCGGCCGAGATCACACAGGCCGTCGGCAGTGCCCACGACCTCCTCCTCGGAGGCGAACTCGACGATGCCGGCGCCGCCGTCGACCACGTGCACCAGGCCATCAGCGCGCTGACCGACGTGGAATCCGCGGACCCGGAACTGGCTCGAATCAAAGCCGCCATCAACGACGCGGTCCTGCGCCTCTCCGATTCCGCCGCAGAGCTCAGCTCCTACCTGACCGGATTCGACGAACTGGGGGAGACCTCACTTGAAGAGACCGAAGCTCGCAGAGCCGAACTCGGATCACTGGCCGCCTACGGGCAGGACGTGGCCGAGGTGCTGGACTTCGAGACACGCTCAGCTCAGGAACTGGCCGAGCTCGAGGCCGATGACCGCGACCTCGGACAGCTCGACGCCGAACTCGACGAAGCACGCAGCGCAATGGAAGCGGCCGGCAGCGCGCTGACAGAGATCAGAACCGCGACGGCAGCATCCTTCTCCCGAGCCGTGAGTGCAGAGCTCGCAGCCCTGTCGATGCCGAAGGCCCAGGTGACGTTCGAACTCACCGAACGGGAACCGACAGCACACGGCTGCGACGATGTCCGCCTCACCTTCGCCCCACACGATTCCTCGGCCGGTGATGACATCGGCAAGGTCGCCAGCGGTGGCGAGCTCTCACGCGTGATGCTCGCCATCGAAGTCGTCCGTGCGGCGGGGGAGGCCATCCCCACCTACGTCTTCGACGAAGTCGACGCCGGTGTCGGAGGAAAGGCCGCCATCGAGATCGGCCGACGCCTCGCCAAGCTCGCTGAGAATGCACAGGTCATCGTCGTCACTCACCTGCCCCAGGTCGCAGCCTGGGCTGACACCCACGTCACCATCGTCAAGGACGACGACGCCGAAACCGTGAAATCCGGCGTCAGAGAACTCAGCGAAGACGAACGGGTCATCGAGCTCTCACGGATGCTCGCCGGAATGGAGGACTCCTCCTCGGCGAAGGCCCATGCAGCCGAACTCCTCGACTCAGCACGGCAGGTCAAGACCGGCCAGACGGCGCTGACATGAGAGAATGGGCGGACCATGAGAGTGCGTAGAACCCGGGAGAAGCCCACAGTCCCAACCAGGTCCGGCCCGGCTCCTGCCAGACTCGATCGGCGGACGAAAGACCTCACCAAGCGTTTGAGCGCAGGCGATATCGCGGTCATCAAACACGCCGACATCGACCGGATCTCTGCCGAGGCACTCGTTGCCTGCAGACCCGCCGCAGTCATCAATGCGGACAAGTCGATCTCCGGTCGCTACCCCAACCTGGGGCCCGGGATCATCGTCGACGCCGGAATCCCGCTGCTCGACGCCACCGGCCCGGAGATCTTCGACTTGGTCGAGGAGAACTCCCAGATCAGCATCGCCGATGACACGGTGCTCCTCGACGAGAAGGAGATCGCCAGCGGCATCGTCCAGACCTCGGAGACGATCGCGGAGGACATGCACGCAGCCGAGGCCGGAATGAACTCCGTGCTCGTGGATTTCGTCGACAACACGATCGAATACATCCGCAAGGACTCGGACCTGCTCTCGGCCGAACTCGTCGTCCCCGAGGTTGCCACGAAGTTCGATGGCAGACACGCCCTCATCGTCGTCCGCGGCTACCACTACAAAGAGGACCTCGCGATCCTCGCCTCCTACATCCGGGAGTATCGTCCGCTTCTCGTGGGCGTGGACGGTGGAGCCGACGCCATCATCGAAGCCGGTTACAAACCCGACATGATCGTCGGCGATATGGACTCCGTGTCCGACACCGCGCTGACCTCCGGGGCCGAGATCGTCGTCCACGCCTACCGGGACGGAAACGCACCCGGAACCGAGCGCGTCCATTCCCTGGGCGTCGACTGCGTCGCCTTCGCCGCCTCGGGCACCAGTGAGGACATCGCCATGCTGCTGGCCGACGACAAGGGCGCAAGCCTGATCGTGGCCGTGGGTACACACGACACCGTGATGGAATTCCTCGACAAGGGCCGAAAGGGCATGGCCTCGACATTCATCACGCGCCTGCGAGTGGGCTCGAAGCTCATCGACGCCAAGGGCGTATCGCTGCTGTACCGACAGCGGATCTCCAACCTGCAGCTGAGCATCCTGATCATCGCGGGCCTCGTCGCACTCGGTGTGGCACTGTTCGCAACAGCTGCCGGCCAGACGCTCATCGGACTCGTCGGAGCTCAACTCGACGGGGTCTTCGGTTGGATCGGCTCCCTGTTCGGCGGCGACCCCTCTGCATCCTCAGAATCTTCCAGCATCATTCAAGGACTGACCAGTGATTGATTTTCGTTACCACCTTGTCTCTCTCGTCTCGGTCTTCCTGGCCCTGGCGGTGGGAATCGTCCTGGGCGCTGGACCGCTGAAGGAGCCGATCGGTGAGTCACTGCAGAGCCAGGTCGACTCACTGCGCGCAGACCGTGACGATCTGCGCGCGAAGATCGATGCAGCCAACGGCAACATCGACAAGCAGAACGACTTCGTGACCTCTGCCGCCCCCGAACTCATCGGCGACACACTCAAGGGTGAAGACGTCAGCATCATCGGCGCACCGAATGCCGACCCCGAGCAGGTCGAAGAGGTCACCAACCGAATCAAGGAAGCCGGCGGAAAGATCGGCGGAGACGTCTCCTTCGTGGACGACACCCTGTCGCTGAAGGACTCCAAAGACTTCCTCAAAACCCTGAGAGACTCGGTGCCGAGCCTGCCGAAGGACGATTCGACGGCGCTTCGGTCCGCCCTCGTCATCGCTCTCACCGGCAAGGCCACGATGCTCGAAAGCGGTCAGGACCGGGACGCTGCGGAGAAGAAGTCCTCCGGAATCTTCGACGCCTTCGTCGACGCGGGACGCCTGCGTACCGACACCGACCACAAGCCGACCTCACTCTTCGTCGTCATCGATGATGAGAATTCGACGCTCGCCGATGAGACCGAGCCCAGCCCCGAGGCGACAAATGACAAGGCGAACCGCACCGTCATCACCGATTTCATCAATTCGCTGACCTCTGACGCGAAATCCGTGGTCGTGGCCGGAGACGCGGGCTCGGCCCAGAACGGGCTCGTGTCCATCCTCAGGACCGAGAAGTCGCGGGCCAGCACCGTCGACGGACTCGGCCTGGGAGCCGGGGCCGTCATCACCGTCCGCGCCCTTGCCGCAGGCGAAGCCGGAACCCATGGCCACTACGGCTTCTCCGATGATGCCGAAGAGATCATGCCTGGAAAGGGAAAGGACTGAGATGATCCGCTCACTCGTCAGCTCCGCCGTCGCCGGCCTCCTCGGCTACACGGCGACCAAGGCGATCCTGTCCTCGAAGCTGCGCACCCACGACAGGGTCGTGCGCACGAACCATGCCGGCCATGACGTCTCGCTTGTCGAAGGTCCAGCGGTGACCGCGGGACTGCTCGCCGGCAGCTTCCTCATCGAAGCACCACGTCAGCGTGCAGCAACCCTGCTGGTGACCACCGTCGCCGGAGGTCTGGGTGCGGTTGATGACTTCCTCGAATCCGGTGACTCGAAGGGACTGCGCGGTCACCTCAGCGCCCTGGCTCATGGTCAGATCACGACCGGTGGGATCAAGGTCATCGGAATCCCGCTGGCCTCGATCTCCGCTGCGACGATTCTGCGGGCCGGCACATGCACGAGCAGCCGCAGGCTGTTCGCCTCGAACTCAACGACGCCAGACCGGACCTGGCTGGGTTCCACGGTCGATGTCGTCGTCACCGGGGGAGTCATCGCCGGAACGGCGAACCTGTTCAATCTGCTCGATCTCCGCCCTGGACGCGCACTCAAGGCAGGGCTGCTGACGCTGTCCTTCATGCCCCACAAGCACGGCCTGACTTGGGCGCCCAGCGCAGCCATCGCCGGGGCCAGCGTCGCGGCGTGGCCAGACGACCTCGACGGTGAGGTGATGCTCGGGGACACGGGCGCCAACGCCCTCGGCGCCGCGCTGGGCACGATCGTCGCCGAGAACTCGACGGCCGCCCAACGTTGTCTGGTGCTGGCCGGACTGGCCGGCCTCACCCTGCTGAGTGAGAAGGTCTCGTTCACCTCCATCATCGAATCCACCCCCGGACTGCGTGAGATCGACGCCTTCGGCCGCGAGGCCGTGTGAGTAAGCTGGTTCGAGTCTTCGCCTCTGCGGCGCTGCTCGTCTCGGTCATCACCCTCTTCACCCGCCTCATCGGATTCCTGAGGTGGTTGGTCTTCTCGCCGACTGTGGGCGCCGGCACCGTCGGCACCGCCTACCAGTCGGCGAACCAGGTTCCCAACATCCTCTTCGAAGTCGTCGCCGGTGGCGCGCTGGCCGGAGCCGTCATTCCGCTCCTGGCGATTCCCCTGGCACGCTCGGACAAGGAAACGGCAGGACGCATCGCCTCGGCGCTCCTGACCTGGGCCGTCTCAGTCACCCTGCCGTTGAGCATCATCCTCGCAGTCTTCGCCGACCCGATCGCCAACCTGCTGATCGAGGATGGGGGCGAGCAGCACAGAGCCACCGCGGTCTTCCTGTTCATGTTCGCACCGCAGCTCGTCCTCTACGGCATCGGCGCCGTGCTCACCGGTGTCCTCCAGGCACACCGGAAGTTCCTCTGGCCGGCATTCGCGCCGCTGCTCTCGAGCCTCGTCGTCATCGGATGTTACTTCGCCTACCAGAGCGTCGGCGGCACCGACGGCACCTGGCAGTCCCACATCGGCTGGCTCGGCTGGGGCACCACCATCGGCGTCGCAGCCCTGGCACTGCCGCTGGCCCTGCCGATGCGCTCGACCGGTCTCACAATCTCGCCCACCTGGACCTTCCCTCCCGGTGTGGCCCATCGTGCACTGCGACTGGCCGGAGCGGGAATGGCCGCGCTGCTCGCTCAGCAGGCGGCAGTGCTGATGACGCTGAGAATGGCGAACTACTCCGGCGGTGAAGGCACCTACGTCCTGTTCGCCTATATCAACGCGGTCTACCTCCTGCCCTATGGGGTGCTCGCGATCCCGGTCGTCACCGTCATGTTCCCCTCCCTGTCCGGGTGGGTGGGGCGGACGAAGGATCCCGCTTCGAGCGCCGGGGACCGAGAAGCGGCCACGCTGCGCCTGCACCAGCTGACGTCGACGACCACGACGGTCATCGTCAGCATCGGCCTGCTGGGCACGGTGATCCTGATGACCGCCGCCGGCGCCCTGGAGACGTTCTTCACTGCCATCGATGCTGCCAGCGGACACGCCTCAGCGCCCTTCTCCTCGATGAGTCAGGCGATCATGGTCATGGCCCTCGCAGTCCCCGGCTGGTCCTTCGTCGCCTGGGGTACGCGCGTCTTCTACGCCATGGAACGCTCCCGCCATGCGGCCGTGGCCACAACGGTCGGCTGGGTCTTCGTCATCGTCGGCATGGTGCTCGCGATCCTGGTCACGAACGCAGACGGAGACCCCGGCCTGACCCTCGTGGCAATCTGCGCCGGCTATGTCCTCGGCATGAGCGTTGCCGGTCTGTTCCTGCTCGTCTCAATGCGCCGGGTCCTGGGAGCGGCTGGCCTGCGCGGCATTGTGCGCCGCAGCCTGCACTCCCTGCTGGCCGCGGCCGTCGCCTCAGCCGCCGGTGTCCTCGTGTCGGGGTGGCTGGTCGGCCCTCTCGGCACCGCAGCCGTGGGGTCGGTGATCAACGGCGTGGTCTCCGCTCTTGTCGGCGTGGTGGTCTTCATCGGCATCCTCGCCATCGACCGCAGCTATCTCACCGAGGTTCGCGGACTGCTGTCGAATCGCCGAGGTGGTCCCGACCTCGCCGAACAGACCGACCCTGCCGTACAGGCGCAGCGACCGATCACTCCGAGCGAGAATGAGGATGAGAGATGAGAATCGTCTACGTGCTCGGTACATCGACCGGGGGAGTGGGCACCCATGTGCGTGCCCTGGCCCGTGACGTCGCAGCCTCCGGCCATGAGCTCGGGGTCATCGGTCCTGCGTCCACCGATGAGCACTTCGGCTTCTCCTCTCTGCCCGGAGTCCGCTTCGCCGCACTCGACATGGGAACCGGAATCGGTGCCCGTGACGGCGCTCTGATCATCCGGCTGCGAAAGCTCCTCGGCGCCTTCAACGCCGACATCGTCCACGCCCACGGCTTCCGGGCAGGCTTCGTCACTCTGCTGTCGACGCGGTCCATTCGGCACCGCCCCCGCCTCATCATCAGCCTCCACAACCGGGCCAGTGGTCAGGGGTTGAGAGCCACGGTCGAGACCGGTATCGAGACTATGCTGGCCAAGGGCGCTGACCTGACGATCGGTGCCAGCACCGACTTGGTGGACAGGGCTCGGGAGCTCGGCGCACGCGATGCCAGGTTCGTGCCCGCCGCAGCCCCGGAAGTCCAAGAGGTCCCCGCCGAGGCGGCCGTTGCCACCCGTGCGGCACTGGCCGCGGAGTTCGGATTCGGGCCAAACGCGCTCATCGTGCTCGCCGTCGGGCGTGTCGCACCGCAGAAGAACTATCCGATGCTCGTCCGGGCGCTGGGCCACCTCGGCGGGCGTCAACAACCAGAACTCGTCTTCCTCATCGCAGGAGCCGCCGACCGCGCCGTCCTCGACGAGGTGCACGGGCAGTACGAGGACGTCGCCGCCACCTCGGCGGTGCCTGCTCTGCATTTCCTCGGCCCCAGAGACGATATCGCCGAACTCAATGCGGCCGCCGATCTCTATGTGCTCACCAGTGTTTGGGAGGCCCGTGCACTGGTGCTGCAGGAGGCGCTGATCTCCGGACGAGCCATCATTGCCACCCGTACAGGTGGCACGACGGAACTCGTCGGGGATGCGGGCATTCTCATCGATGACGATGATGACATGAGCCTTGCCGCAGCCATCGGCGAATTGGCCTCGGATCCCGCTCGCAGGGCCCAGCTGGCCGCCCTGGCCAAGGCCCGCGGAGCCCAACTTCCCGATGAGAGGGAAGTGGCCAAAGAACTGGTGGGCATATACACGGAACTCATGCCCTCCCAGGTAGGGTAGAAGCAGCGTCGATCTAATGAAAAGGATGAGGAAATGAGCGAATCCGGCGAGGTCCACCCACTCAGCGCAGACACGAGGATTCTGCATGTACTCGCCGAAACCACGGGTCCCGTCGTCGAAGTCGCGAAACTCGCAGTCCTCGGGCATCTGCGCGCCGGCTTCAAGGTAGCAGTCGCTGCCCACCGTTCGCTGCTGGGCACATTCGGAGTCCCCGAGGACCTGGCGGACAACTTCCGCGAGATCGAGCTGGCAGCCCGACGACGCTTCACCTTGGCAGATCCCAATACCGCATTCACTCTGCACAAGTACTACCAGCACGTGGACATCGTCCACGCCCACGGCCTGCATGCTGCGACCCTCGCCGGCCTCGCCTTCACCGGTCTCCCCGCCCGCCTGCACCCGAAGGTCGTCGCGACGATCGAGTCCTTCGACGCAGCCGGCGTGATCGAGAAGACCGGCGCGGAGATCGTCGGTCGCACCGCAACCGCGCTCCTGGGCACCACCGAACCGGTCGTCGACTACTTCGGGGGCAAGGTCCCGATCGTCGAACGCGCCGAGCTCGTCCACCCGGACATCGACGTCGACCTCACCGTCAGGACACCGCGTGCACAGGTGCGCCGGGAACTCGGCGTCGAAGAGGGCACGTGGATGGTCGCCAGCCCCATTGCCCTACGCGACCACACCGCTCTGGCCACGGTCCTCGATGCGGCCGACCAGATCAACACGAAGCGGCCCGGCCGTTCCGTCGTCACGGTCCTCACAGGCACCGGCAAGGACCGGGCCACGATTGAGTCCGCCTTCGCCGACCGCGGCGTCATCGTCGCCCCGTCCGGTGACCTCGTCGACGTCGCAGCTGCCGCGGACGTCGTCATCGCCAGCGAGACCATGACAGGACTCAGCCATGAAGACCTCATGCAGCTGTCGAAGCCGGCCGTCTTCATCGGCAACCAGAGACGCGCCGGCATCTGGGGCGCTGCGGCCAAGGCCGTCGCAGCTGACGACACCGACGCGCTTCTGAGTGAGATCAATCATCTTCTCGACGACCCAGCCGGACGTGGATCGCAGGCTGTGGCCGCGAAGAAACGCGTGATTGACGTGAACAACGGGGCAGCGATCTCTGCGACGCTGCTTGACCTCTACGCCGAAGTCGCCGAATCGTCGGATTCGTGAGCCCAACTTTGATAGGATCAAATCCCGTGGTGAATCGAACTGGCCCAGGCGGCACAAATACGGCAAAGCACATCTTCGTCACGGGAGGCGTTGCCTCTTCGTTGGGCAAGGGACTGACGGCTTCGAGCCTCGGCCACCTGCTCACTCAGCGCGGACTCTCGGTAGCAATGCAGAAGCTGGATCCCTACCTCAATGTGGATCCCGGAACAATGAATCCCTTCCAGCACGGTGAGGTCTTCGTCACCGAAGACGGTGCTGAGACCGACCTCGACATCGGCCATTACGAACGTTTCCTCGACGTTGATCTCGACGGCGCAGCCAACGTGACGACCGGACAGGTCTACTCCTCGGTCATCGCCAAGGAGCGTCGCGGGGCCTACCTCGGCGACACCGTTCAGGTCATCCCGCACATCACCGACGAGATCAAGTCGCGGATGCGGGCCCAGGCCGAACGTCCCATCGACGAACGTCCCGATGTCATCATCACCGAGATCGGCGGAACCGTCGGTGACATCGAATCCCAGCCGTTCCTCGAGGCCGCACGTCAGGTCCGACACGACATCGGCCGCGACAACGTGTTCTTCATCCACGTGTCCCTGGTTCCCTACCTCGGACCCTCCGGTGAGCTGAAGACGAAGCCGACTCAGCACTCTGTGGCAGCACTGCGCTCGATCGGCATCCAGCCTGACGCGATCGTGCTGCGCTCCGACCGGGAGCTTCCGGACTCGATCCGCACGAAGATCGCCTCCTCCTGCGACGTGGAATCCGACGCCGTCGTGTCCTGTGTGGACGCACCGAGCATCTACGACATTCCGAAGGTCCTCCACGACGGTGGCCTCGACGTCTATGTGATCCGTCGCCTCAACCTTCCCTTCCGTGATGTCGACTGGACGAAGTGGGACTGGGTTCTCGAACGCGTCCACAACCCAGAGCACGTCGTGCGCATCGGCATCGTCGGCAAGTACATCGACCTCCCGGACGCCTATCTGTCGGTCACCGAGGCATTGCGCGCCGGTGGATTCGCCAACAACGCCAAGGTCAAGGTCGAATGGATCGCCTCCGATGACTGCGACACCGAGGAAGGCGCTCGTGAGCGTCTGTCCGGTCTGGACGCGATCTGCGTGCCCGGCGGCTTCGGCATCCGCGGCATCGACGGCAAACTCGGCGCACTCGAATACGCCCGGACAAACGGCATTCCGACCCTGGGTCTGTGTCTGGGCCTGCAGTGCATGGTCATCGAATATGCCCGGAACGTAGCCGGCATCGACGAGGCGTCATCCTCCGAATTCGACCCCGATACGCAGGTCCCCGTCATCGCCACGATGGCCGAACAGCTCTCCATCATCGAAGGCGAAGGCGACCTGGGCGGAACCATGCGCTTGGGCACCTACGAGGCGAAGCTCGACGAAGGCAGTGTCGTCGCCGGAGTCTACGAATCGACGCTCATCACCGAACGTCACCGTCACCGCTACGAGGTCAACAACACCTACCGTGATCAGCTGGCCACGGCAGGTCTCCGCTTCTCGGGCACCTCGCCCAGCGGTGAACTCGTGGAATTCGTCGAGCTGCCGGAATCCGAGCACCCCTACTACGTGGCGACGCAGGCTCACCCCGAGCTCAAGTCACGCCCGACCAAGCCGCATCCGCTGTTCGCAGGGCTCGTGGCAGCGGCACTGAAGGCCAAGAAGTAGGCAGGACCCCCAAATGAGCGATCTGCGCGACGAGGCCTATACGCCGACCATCACCGCATCCGACGTGGTCTACCACGGAGCGGTCTGGAACATCCGGCGAGAGACCTTCGACCTGCCCGAAGCATCTGGGCTGGTGCGCGACATGATGGCTCACACGGGTGCTGTGGCCATCGCGTGCGTGGATGAGCAGGAGCGGATCCTGCTCATCCAGCAGTACCGCCATCCCGTCCGGGCCAGGCTCTGGGAAGTCCCCGCCGGTCTCCTCGATATCCCCGGCGAAGATCTCTTCGACGCTGCGAAGCGAGAACTGGCAGAAGAAGCCGATCTTCGAGCCGGGCGCTGGGAAGTCCTCACCGACTCCTGCCTGACACCAGGCGGCAGCAGCGAATCGATCCGCCTCTACCTGGCCCGGGACCTCGAGCTCATCGCAGACGAGGACCGGCACGCACGCAGCGAAGAGGAAGCGGGCTTCAGATTCCGCTGGGCCAGCCTCGACGAGGCTCTCGACGCAGTGAGTGCGGGGGAGATCACGAACTCGATCGCGCAGCTGGCGATCCTGCAGGTGGATCGCATCCTGCGTGCCGAAGCCGCTGGGGAGCCCATCAGAACCCGCAGCGTCGATGCGCCCCGCCGTCTCATTGATGGCCGTGACGATGCTGCTGACCAGGGCACTGCCGGCGGCTCAGACCGACCGCGAGCCTGAGGTCTGAGCCATGGCCCGGCACGGTGCCGAACTGCTCCCGGAGCTGCCGCAGTCGCTGTCCCGCGCCTTTGAGACGTACCTGAACTCACTGCGGTTCGAGCGTGGGCTCTCGCGGAACTCCATCGATGCCTACGCCCGTGACCTGGCCAGGTACGGCACCTGGCTGAACGGGCAGGGGATCGGCCACCTCGGCGAGGTCGAACGCACCCACGTCGAAGCCTTCGCTCTGCATCTGCTCGATGAGAACCTCGCCCCACGGACCCGTGCGCGAGCACTCGTCGCGGTGCGCCGGTTCCACGGATTCGCCCTCGGCGAGGGACTGGCGGCCACAGATCCCGCATCCGAGGTCAGCCCACCACAGGAAGGGCTGCGCCTGCCCAAGGCGCTGTCTCTGGATGATGTCGAAGCGATGCTGGCCACAACAGGCGGCGAGGAGCCCGCACAGATCAGAGCGGCCGCACTTCTGGAGCTGCTCTACGCAACGGGGGCACGGATCTCCGAAGCTGTCGGCATCGACCTCGACGACGTCGATCTCGAGACCAGCCTTGTACGCCTCTACGGCAAAGGCGGGAAGGAGCGGATCGTGCCCTTCGGCTCCCACGCCTCCACAGCACTTGGCGCCTGGGTGTCACGGACCAGACCGAGCATGGCCGCGAAGGCCAGATCATCAGCACCGGCCGGGGCCCTGTTCCTCAACGCGCGGGGGACCCGCCTGTCGCGTCAGACCGCGTGGCAGATCGTCAAGGATGCCGGCGAACTCGCAGGGCTGGAGGCTGAAGTCTCACCGCATACGTTCCGGCACTCGTTCGCGACACACCTGCTGGAGGGCGGAGCCGATATCCGCGTCGTCCAGGAACTGCTGGGACACGCGTCAGTCACAACCACGCAGATCTATACCAAGGTGTCAGAGGAAACATTGCGGGAAGTGTACGCGACCTCTCACCCCCGGGCGCGGTAGGGTTGGGGAAGAGAGCAACGAAAGGTGGCCATCCGAGTGATGAATACGCAACAGGCGCTGGATATTCCCAAGTCGAAATCCACTGACCCTGAGCAGCAGGACTTCGACGAACCAGCACCGCTGGACACTCATGGGCCTGCCCGCATCATCGCGATGGTCAACCAGAAGGGCGGCGTCGGCAAGACGACCTCGTCGATCAACCTCGGCGCCTCTCTGGCCGCCTACGGGCGCAAGATGCTCCTCGTCGACTTCGACCCGCAGGGTGCCTTGTCCGTCGGACTGGGCGTCAACCCATACGACCTGGAAATCAGCATCTACAACCTGCTGATGAATTCGCGGATGGATCCGCACGAGGTCATCGTCGGAACCGACTTCGAGAACATCGACATCCTCCCGGCCAACATCGATCTCTCCGCCGCCGAAGTCCAGCTCGTGGGCGAGGTCGCCCGTGAGCAGATCCTCTCACGAGTGCTGTCGAAGGTCACCGACGAATACGATGTCATCCTCATCGACTGCCAGCCTTCCCTGGGCCTGCTGACCGTCAACGCTCTGACGGCCGCGCACGGTGTCATCATTCCCCTCGAGACCGAGTTCTTCGCCCTTCGCGGCGTCGCACTGCTGGTGGAGACCATCGAGAAGATCCAGGACCGACTCAATCCCTCCCTCGTCGTCGACGGGATCCTGGCCACGATGTTCGACTCACGCACCCTCCACTCGAAGGAGGTCATGTCGCGCGTGACCGAGGCCTTCGATGACAAGGTCTTCGATACGGTCATCAATCGCACTGTGAAGTTCCCGGACGCCTCGGTCGCTGCCGAACCGATCACGAGCTTCGCCCCCAGGCACGCGGGCTCCGAGGCCTACCGGCGACTGGCCAGGGAGCTCATCGCCCGCGGAGGCGCACCCTGAGCGAGACCGTCAGTGAAGGGTTCCAGGTTGAGCTGGAGAACTTCTCCGGTCCCTTCGACCTGCTCCTGGGCCTGATCTCCAAACGTCGTCTCGACGTCACAGAGATCGCCCTCGCCGAGGTGACCGATGAGTTCATCGCCTACACGACCGGTCTGAGTCAACGGGCAGGTGCCAAAGCCGGTTCCAGCCTCGCCGAGATCTCCCAGTTCCTGCTGGTGGCTGCGACTCTCCTCGACCTCAAGACGGCACGTCTGCTGCCGAACGAAGACGGCGAAGAGGAACTCGACCTCGAACTGCTCGAAGCCCGCGATCTTCTCTTCGCCCGTCTGCTGCAGTACCGGGCCTATAAGTCCGTGAGCAGATTCTTCGCCGAAGCCATGGCCGCGGGATCGATCAGGGCGCCGCGCAGCGTTGGACTCGAACCCGAGTTCCAGGACGTGCTGCCGCCGCTGGAGATCCATATCGGTCCAGGTGAGCTGGCTGGACTCTATGCGACTGTGCTCCAACGCGACCACACGCCGCCGAGCGTCGCCGTCGACCACATCCACCTGCCGCTGGTCAGCGTCTCCGAGCAGCGCGGCCACATCCTCAGCCTGCTGCGATCCGGGGACCTCGACTTCCAAAGACTCCTCGACACGTCCGAGAACACCTTGGTCGTCGTGGCCCGATTCCTGGCACTGCTGGAACTGTTCAAGGTCGGCCTCTGCGACTTCGCCCAGGAGGAGCCGCTCGGACCGCTGTTCATCTCCCGCACCGAGTCCACCGACGACGGGGTGGACCTGCGCACCGAGGGGGAGTGGGACGGCGATGGGGAGTGGGACGGCGATGCGGAATTCGACGCCGAGAACGTCCACGGAGTCGCCGGAGAGAACGCTGAAGGCATCGCCGGCGAACCGGATAGTGCCCACGATGACGAAGAGGGATCTGCATGATCGATGACGAAATTCTGGCCGGGATCGAAGCGGTCCTCATGATCAGCGACTCCGCAGTGTCGGCGAATGAACTGGCCGCTGCCCTCGGACTCGACGAGGACACGATCACGGATGCCATTGCCGAGCTCAAGGCCGACTACGACGGCGGAGACGGCGGCCGGCAGCGCGGATTCGAGATCCGCCTGGTCGCCGGAGGCTTCAGGATATTCTCCCGCGGGGACTACCACGAGATCGTCAAGGACTTCCTCACATCTGGCCAGAGCGCGAAACTGTCGCAGGCCGCCCTCGAGACGCTCGCCGTCATCGCCTACCGGCAGCCGATATCGCGCCCGCGCATCGCCGCCATCCGCGGGGTCAGCGTCGACGGTGTCATTCGCACTCTGCTCCTGCGCGGACTCATCGTCGAAGCCGGGAAGGAAGCGACCACCTCGGCGCTGCTCTACACCACCACGCACCAGTTCCTCGACGCGTTGGGGATGAACAGCATCGACGACCTGCCGGAGATCGCTCCCTACCTTCCCGAAGACGCCGACGTCGCCGAATTGGGTGCCGACAACTCCGAGGTTCTGGCCTCCGCAGACGACGAAATGGCCGATCTCGACGACGAGATGTCACGAGTTGACGATTGATTTGAGAGAATGGAGTTTATGAGTCCATACCGTGATCCCCGAGCGCCAGGCGGGCGCAACAATCGTCCGACCCGAAAACAGCGATCCAGCACCTCTTCGAAGGGGTCCCAGCGTTCGCAGTCAGGCACGGGCCAGAAGTCGGATGCCCATGTCAGCGGGGGTGTGAGACTCCAGAAGATCCTCGCCGAGGCGGGCCTGGGCTCCCGTCGTGCATGTGAGCAGCTGATCCTCGACGGTCGGGTCGAAGTCGATGGTGCCATGGTGACCGAGCTGGGCACCCGAATCGACCCCGAGACCCAGTCCGTGTACGTGGACACAATGAGAATTTCGACACAGACCGCGAAGGTCTACCTGGTGCTGAATAAGCCCGCAGGTGTCGTGTCGACGATGAGCGATCCTGACGGTCGTCCCTGCTTGGCGGACTACGTCAACAACCACGTCGAACGACTCTTCCACGTCGGACGCCTCGACACGGAGACGGAAGGTCTCATCCTTCTGACCAATGACGGAGAGCTGAGCAACCGACTGGCTCACCCGCGCTACGAGATTCCCAAGACCTACCTTGCTCAGGTCAAGGGACAGCTGGCCAAGGACGTCAGCTCCCGCCTCAAGGCCGGCATCGACCTCGACGACGGCTTCGTCAAGGTCGATGGGTTCAAACTCGTGGACTCGACGCCTGGCAAGTCAGTGGTCGAACTGACTCTGCATTCGGGGCGCAACCGGATCGTGCGGCGACTGCTCAAGGAGGTCGGCAACCCGGTCGAGCGTCTGGTGCGGATCAAGTTCGGTCCGATCACTTTGGACGAACAGAAGCAGGGCAAGATCCGCCCGCTGCGCTCAGACGAGATCGGCGAGCTCTTCGAGGCCGTCGGGTTGTGAGAATCCACATCATCGGCACGGGTCTGCTGGGTGCAAGCCTCGGACTGGCGCTGAGCGCACAGAAGTACCAGGTCAGCCTCGAGGACACCTCACCGACTGCGCAGCAGCTGGCCGCCGATCTGGGTGCAGGGACGATCGTCGCCGATGGCAGCAACGGCGGCAATGCCAGCGACGACAGCAACGGCGGCAATGACAGCGACGACAGCGACGACAGCAATGGCGGCAGTGGCAGTGATGGCGATAGTGGCGGAGATCCACAGATCGTCGTCATCGCCACCCCACCCGATGTTGCGGCCCAGACCATCGCAGCGGCTCTGGAAACATACCCGAACGCGACGGTCACTGACGTCGCAAGCGTCAAGACCAGCCTGCTCGAATCGGTGCGTGATCTGGTCGAACAAGTCGAACTCGACCGCTACATCGGGTGCCACCCGATGGCAGGCCGGGAGAAGTCGGGAGCGATCGCTGCCCGGTCGGACCTGTTCACAGCTCGACCATGGGTGATCTGCTCGGACGAGAATACACCGCCCAACCGCCTCGGCGAGGTCGTGGCCATGGCGGAGGCCACCGGCGCCTCCGTCATCCACCTCGATCCGCGCATCCACGATGCTGCGGTCGCGAAGGTCTCCCACGTGCCGCAGGTCGTCGCCTCTCTCGTCGCCTCCCAGCTCCGGCATGCGCCGCTGGAGGAAGTCGCACTGGCAGGTCAGGGACTGCGAGACGTGACTCGGATCGCCGCCTCCGACCCGCGTCTGTGGACGCAGATCCTGGCTGGAAACTCCGAGGAGGTCCGCTCCGTGCTGTTGGATCTGCGGACGGAGCTCGACGAGGTCATCACCGCCTTGGAGATGGGCCCGGGCGCGACCGGTGCGCTGGCCAAGGCCATTGCCTTGGGCAACGAAGGTCACGATCGGATCCCGGGCAAGCACGGACAGGCTCCGACCAAATATGCTGTAGTCACGATCCTGATTCCAGACACCCCGGGGACCCTGGCCACACTGTTCAAGGACATCGGTGACCTGAACATCAACGTCGAGGACTTCCGGATGGACCACGCACCGGACCAGAAGCTCGGAATCGTCGATGTCTCGGTGGTACCTGCCACCCAGCAGGAACTTGAAATCGGTTTGTTGTCGAAGGGATGGCAGATTCCTGAATCCGCCATCGAGAAAGAGGGAATTGCATGAGCGTCGTCGCCATTGACGGACCAAGCGGGGTCGGCAAGTCGAGCACCGCGAAGGAAACGGCCCGCCGATTGGGCTACAGCTACCTCGACACGGGTGCCATGTACCGTGCGATGGCCTGGCTGTGCCTGAACCGGGGTGTGAGCGACCCGGTCGACGTCCTCGAACAGGTGCGCGGGGTCGACCTGGAGATCTCCACCGATCCGGACGAGTTCTTCGTCTCCGTCGACGGAATTGATGTCAGCGAGGAGATCCGTGAACCCGAGGTATCGGAGAACGTGCAGACTGTGTCTGCCGTCGTCGACGCCCGCGAAGAGCTCATCGACATGCAGCGGACCATCATCGCCGCAGCGCCCGAGGGAATCGTCGTCGAGGGGCGTGACATCACGACCGTCGTGGCTCCGGATGCCCCGGTCCGCATCCTCATGACCGCTCGTGACGAGGTGCGCGTGGCCCGCCGGGCCAAGGAGCTCCACGGAAATGCCGACGCCGAGGCTGTCGCCGCCACCCAATCCCAGGTCACAGGCCGTGACGCCAAGGACTCAGCGACAACAAGCTTCCTAGAGGCCTCCGAAGGCGTCTACACACTCGATACCAGTGACATCGATTTCGACCAGGTGGTCGAGACGGTGCTGAAACTGGTGAAGGACTCACAATGACTGAATCAGAATTCCACGAGAACCCGGACGAGCATCTTGCCGAGCGTCTCGAGAACATCAGCGACGAGGAGGCCGAGAAGAGGGCGACTGCTCTCGAGGCCGGTCTCTCCAGCTACGACCTCGAAGACGAAGACCGGGCACTGCTCGACGCCTACGGCTTCGAGTTCGAAGACGAAGAGTCCCGCGGGGCTGATCCCGTCCTGGCCGTCGTCGGTCGCCCCAACGTGGGCAAATCGACCCTGGTCAACAGGATCCTCGGCCGCCGCGAAGCCGTGGTCGAAGACGTCCCCGGAGTCACCCGTGACCGGGTGAGCTACCGGGCGGAATGGAACACGAAGGAATTCACCCTCGTCGACACCGGCGGCTGGGACTCCGATTCCAAGGGCATGGCCTCTCGCATCGCGATCCAGTCCGAGGTCGCAGTCGACATGGCCGATGCAGTGGTCCTCGTCGTGGATGCGACGACCGGCCCGACCGCGACCGATGAACTGGTCGTGAAGATGCTGCGGAGGAAGAAGAAGCCCGTCATCCTGGCAGCGAACAAGGTCGATGACGAACGCGGCGAGCTCATGGCCGCCGAGCTCTGGGGCCTGGGCCTGGGACAGCCATGGACGGTGTCCGGACTCCACGGTCGCGGGGTCGCTGACCTCCTCGACGAAGTGCTGACCATCCTGCCCGAGGTCTCCGCCGTCGAAACCCGCATCGAAGAGGGCGGACCGCGCCGGATTGCTCTGGTGGGTCGACCGAATGTCGGAAAGTCCTCCCTGCTCAACCAGCTCATCGGCTCCGACCGTGTGCTCGTGGACAATGTCGCCGGCACCACCCGGGACCCGGTCGACGAACTCATCGAGCTCGGTGACAAGCAGTGGCGTTTCGTTGACACCGCTGGCATCCGCCGTCGAGCACATCAGGCCAGCGGTGCTGACTTCTATGCGGCGCTGCGCACCCAGACCGCTCTGGAACGCGCTGAGCTGGCACTGGTCCTCCTCGAGGTCCAGGAACCGCTGAGTGAACAGGACGTCCGCATCGTCACGACGGCCGCCGAGGCGGGTCGTGCCGTGGTGCTGGCGTTCAACAAGTGGGATCTGCTCGACGACGAACGTCGCTACTACCTCGAACGTGAGATCGAACGGGACCTGGCACATGTGGCCTGGGCGCCGCGAGTGAACATCTCGGCGAAGACGGGACGCCACGCCGACAAGTTGGTCCCAGCGATGGAAGCGGCTCTGGAGGGGTGGGACACGCGCATCCCGACCGGACGACTCAACGCATTTCTCGGGGAACTGGTCGCAGCGAACCCCCACCCGGTGCGCGGAGGCAAGCAGCCGAGGATCCTGTTCGGAACCCAGGCACAGTCTCGCCCGCCGAAATTCGTGCTCTTCACCTCCGGCTTCCTCGATCCGGGGTATCGTCGTTTCATCATCAGGCGTCTGCGTGAGACGTTCGGGTTCAAGGGAACCCCCATCGAGGTGTCGATGCGGATCAGGGAGAAGCGGAAAGGGCGCTGAGTGAGCGATGACGGTCAGGTCCGCGAGCAGCCGCAGGGGCTGACTCGGGAGCATCGTCCTTGGCATACGAGTCAGCCAGCCAGGGTGCTGGTAGTTGCGCTGACTCTTGCCGGTCTCGCGTATACTCTGATGTTCTTCAGAGGACTGCAGGACATCGCCGCTCCGGTGTTCCTGGCGCTGAACTTCTACATCGTCGTCTATCCGCTGCAGAAGTATCTGACCAGGCTGAAGGTCCCACGGGCAATCGGTGCCTGCGTCTCGGTGATCCTCGTACTTGTGATGATCTTCGGGTTCTTCGGGCTGACGGCATGGTCCGTCGCCGAACTCGTGCTCCTCATCCCCAGCTACGGCGAACGGCTCGTGGCGACCTATCAGAGCGCCTTGGCCTTCCTGTCCGACATCGGTGTCACCTCCTCGGTGCTCGAAGAGCAGTTCAAACAGTTCAACGTCAGATCCCTCATCGATGCCGTCTATCCGCTGCTGACCAATGTCTCGCTTGTTGCGGGCCTGCTCACCACTGTGGTGATGGCAGTGTTCTTCGTGGCCATGGACTCCATGGGCTTCGACCGGCGCATGCGGATGCTGCTTGACGTCAAACCCTCGCTGTCGGCTTCGCTGGGCGGCTTCGCCAGCGGAGTCCGACGCTATTGGATCGTGGCGACGGTCTTCGGCCTCATCGTCGCTCTCCTCGACGTCATCGCCTTGGCAATCATCGATGTGCCGCTGATCTGGGTCTGGGGTGTGCTGGCATTCCTGACGAACTACATTCCGAACATCGGTTTCGTCATCGGTCTCATTCCTCCCGCGCTGCTCGCGCTCGTCGACGGCGGGTGGCAGGCGGGCCTGTGGGTCGTCATCGCCTACAGCGTGCTCAACTTCGTCATCCAATCGATCATCCAACCGAAGTTCACAGGAGAGTCGGTCGGAGTCACACCGTTGGTGTCCTTCCTGTCGCTGCTGTTCTGGGTGTGGGTGTTCGGATGGCTCGGCGCACTGCTCGCGCTGCCTGCGACACTGCTGTTGAAGGCGCTGCTCGTCGACGCGGACCCGAAGGCGAAATGGGTGAACATCCTCATCGCCTCCGACCCGGGGACTGCGAATTCGTCGACGGAGGAACCACCGGTGTCGCCTCTCGGGACTGCTGAGGAGGACTCTCCGACTGCGCCTTCGGGCCGATCAGAGCACAGCACCACCTCGGCGACCTCCGGGGAAGCTGCCTCTGGGACGTCGGGGGACGACGTCCCTGGGACGGCGGTAGAAGGCGAGACTCCTGAGTCACCTGATGAACAAGCTCCCGTGTCGACCTCGGGCAAGTCACCTGTGACGCGGGCAGACGAGTCCCCGACGAACTGACCCTGAGGGGCGACGGGCAAAGAATTGTCCGAGCGATTGCGCCTGGCCCCTCGCCTCGTGCGCTGTGAATGGTTAGCATGAAGTATGGCGACACTACTGAATATTCATCCTGAGAATCCACAGAACCGAATGATCGACAAGGCCGTGCAGACTCTGCGGGACGGCGGACTGATCGCCTACCCCACAGACTCGTGCTATGCGCTGGGCTGTGCCTTGGACAACAAGGCCGGGATCGAACGGATCACCCGCATCCGACAGTTGGACTCGAAACATCACTTCACTCTGATGTGCCGCGACTTCGCGCAGTTGGGACAGTTCGTCATCGTCGACAACTCTGATTTCAGGGTCATCAAGTCGATGACCCCGGGACCCTACACGTTCATCATGAAGGCGACGAAGGAAGTCCCACGTCGTATGATGCACGCCAAGAAGCACTCGGTCGGTGCGCGGATCCCGGAGAATGTGACAGCTCTGGCACTTGTTGAGGCAATGGGCGAACCCATTCTGTCATCGACGTTGCTGCTGCCTGGCGCAGAGGACCCGCTGACCCAGGCCGACGATGTCGTCGATCAGATCGGCCACGATGTGGATGTGGTCATCGAATCGGGAGTGCCGGGAACAGTTCCCACCTCCGTCATCGACTTCACCGGTCGGGTGCCGGAGGTCGCACGCGTCGGGGCCGGAGACGTTTCACGCTTCGAATGAGCGTCAGCGGTTCGAACGAGCTCGCTCACAGCCCCAGCTCACAGCCCCAGCTGACAGCCCCAGCTGACAGCCCCAGCTCACAGCCCCAGGTAGGCTGCTTGCACCTGGGGATTGTCGAGCAGCTTGTCGGCATCGTCGGCGAGCACGACGCGTCCTTCTGCCAGCACATAACCGCGGTGAGCGATCGCCAATGAAGCCTTCGCATTCTGCTCACTGAGCAGCACCCCGATCCCGTTCCTGTTGATCTGGGCAATCGACTCGAGCACCTGTTCGACAACGAGGGGTGCCAACCCCATAGACGGCTCGTCCAAGATCAGCAGACTGGGATCCGACATCAGTGCGCGACCGATCGCCACCATCTGCTGCTGCCCGCCTGACAGCGAACCTGCCGGCTGGGCCGACTTCTCCTTCAGGATGGGAAACAGCTCGAGCACTTCGTCAAGGATCTCCTCGGTGCGGGTGCGGTCCCTGTGCGGGTACGTGCCCAGCCGAAGATTCTTCTCCACTGACATCTTTCCGAACAGATGCCGCCCCTCGGGGCAATGTGCGATGCCGCGCTTGACGATGCTGTTGGGGCGCGTTCGTTGGATCGTCTGCCCGTCGTATTCGATCGTTCCCGAGCGAGTACGCAGAAGTCCGCTGATGGTTTTGAACAGGGTGGTCTTTCCAGACCCGTTCGCCCCAAGGATCACGGTCAGCTCACCGGGCCGGGCGGTGATGCTCACCCCGTGCAGCACATCAGTCGCGTCATAGCCGACGCTTATGTTCTCCAGAGAAAGCATCAGTTCTCCTCATCCTTGGTCGATCCCAGGTAGGCACGAATCACGTCTGGATTGCTCTGGATCTCCGCTGGGGAGCCGATCGCCAGCTTCTGGCCGTGATCGAGGACGAGGATCGTGTCCGCCAGGTCCATGATCATCGACATCTTGTGTTCGACCAACAGCACCGAGACCCCGCGACTGGGCAGGGAACGGATGAGGTTGCCGAAGTCCGTCGTCTCCTCCTCGGGAATGCCTCCAGCCGGCTCATCGAGGAGTATCAGCTCCGGTTCGGTCGCCAACGCCATGGCCACAGCCGTGCGCTTCTGCACTTCTTGCGGCACATTTGACGCAAGATCGTGTCGGAACTCGGCGACACCGCAGAAATCGAGTGCCTCGAGTGCCTTGTCGTGGTTGAGTGCGGATTCACGTCGATGCCGCGGAGTGTGGAAGATCGCGTCGAACACATTGGACTTCGAACGCACGATGCGACCGGCCAACACGTTCTCCAACAGCGTGGAATCGTCGAAGAGGTGCGTCGTCTGGAAGGTTCGCGCAATACCCCCGTTGACCGAGTTGTGCGGAGACGACTGTGTGATATCCCGACCGTTGAAGGACACGGTTCCGGCGGTGGGGCGATAGAACCCGTGGATGAGATTGAACAGCGTTGACTTGCCGGCACCGTTCGGGCCGATCACAGCGGTGATCTGTCCTTCCTGCACATCGAGATCGACGTTCTTCACGGCATCGAGGCCGCCGAAGCGCTTTCCGAGCCCTCGAATTTCGAGCAGCATCACTTCTCCTCATCGTCGGTGGTGATGGTGTCGGCAGTCGTTTCCCTGCGTTCAGCAGCCCCGGCACGAGTGGAGCCGTCTGAGTTGGCAGACTTGTCGGCCCGAACAGAGTCGTCCTTCGTGGCCGTGCCGCCTGCCTGTGCGGTGCCCTGCGACCGGGCAGCCCCATCCTTGTGGGCGGAACCGATTCGTCGCTTCCGAGCTCGTTTGTCGATGAACCCTCCCAGATACCCCACGATTCCGCGAGGTGCGAAGATCACAAGAGCAATGATGATGGGTCCGAGAACGATGAAACGGTAGGCCTGGAAGTCCTGGAAGAGTTCGAACAGGAAGGTCACAATCATGGTGCCCACCAGTGGCCCCGCGACCGTGCCCATTCCTCCGACCAGGATGAACATCAGGAACTCGAAGGTCTTGTCCACGGTCGCCGCATCGGGGCCTATGAAACCGACCACAGAGGCGTAGAGGCCGCCGCCGATCCCGCCGAAGAACGCCGAGGCGGCGAACGCGAGCTGCTTGCTCAGCCCCACATTGACGCCGATCGCATCGGCAAGGTCCTCGCTGGTTCGAATCGTCAGCAGCGTGCGTCCAACGCTGGAGCGTCGAATCGCGTAGGTGATGTAGACGCAGATCAGCAGAATGATGAAGACGAGGTAGAACATCGCTGTCGGATTGCTGAAGTCCACGATGTCTCCTGCCTCGGGGAACTTCACATTGTTGACGCCGGAATGGGCGTGAGTCACCGCCTCCCACCGGCTGATGGTCAGGTAGATGATGAAGCCGATGGCCATCGTGAAGATGGCGAAGTACTCGTCCTTCGTGCG
The DNA here is from genome assembly GCF_016107655.1 of Brevibacterium antiquum. Classification (GTDB taxonomy): domain Bacteria; phylum Actinomycetota; class Actinomycetes; order Actinomycetales; family Brevibacteriaceae; genus Brevibacterium; species Brevibacterium antiquum. The sequence goes on along the minus strand of NZ_JABASX010000003.1, from coordinate 443,774 downwards.
CAGTGCGATCAGTCCGGACAGGTACCCGATGGCAGAAGTGCCGACCACTCCGACGAGGAAAGCCTGCCAGAACGACCAATCGAAATCGGTTGTCAGCAAGCCGACTGCGTATGCTCCGATGCCGAAGAAGCCGCCTTGGGCCAGAGACAGCTGGCCTGTGAAGCCGAGGATGATGTTCATCCCGTAGACCGCGATCGCCGAACACAGGCCGACGGTGATCACTCGCATGATGTAATTCTCATCGCCGAATGCCACTGGTGTCAGGGCAATGATGAGCAACACGGCCAAGGTTCCGATGATTCGAGGATTCTTCAGTGCACTCATCGCTGCACCGCCTTTGCGAACAGGCCCGTGGGTTTGATCGCCAGGACCGCCACCAGAACGATGAAGGCCACGGCCTCTCCGACGGCCGAGGAGATGTACGTCGATGTCATCGTCTCGGCGATGGCGAGTGCGAAGCTGCCGACGATGGCGCCCGGCAGTGAACCAAGCCCGCCGAGGATGATGATCGCGAACACCTTGAGGTTGAGCGAATCACCCATGGTGGGGGAGAGGAGGTTGATGGGAGACACGAGACCGGCGGCGATTGTCACCAGCAGTGCCGATAGGCCCAAGGTGAGCATCGAGACCATCGCGGGGTTGATCCCGACCAGAGCGGCTCCGGTGCGATCCTGTTCGATTGCCTCGATCGTCTGGCCGTGAATGGACCGTTTGATGAACCAAGTCAGCAGGGAGAGCACAACGACCGCAGTCACGATGATCACGATGCGCTGGGCGGAGATCTCTGCGCCCAGAATGTGCACGCTCCCGGAGATCGGTGTCTCCATCCGCCGGAAATCAGCACCCCAGATCGCCTGCGCGACGGCCTGGAAGAAGAACATAGCACCGATGGCGGCAATCATGTGATGAGTGTGCGGTGAGTTGCGCAGCGGGTGGAAGACCAAGCGTTCGAGCAGCACACCGAGGACGAACAGGATGAGCGCCGCAATGCCGATGGCAGCCACGTAGGGCACACCGACAGTGGTCAGAAAGAAGTACGTGACATAGGCGCCGAGCATGTACAGCGAACCGTGCGCGAGGTTGGGAATGCGCAGGACGCCGAAGACCAGTGTCAGGCCGATTGCGGCAAGGCAGTACACACCGCCGAGTGCAACGCCGTTGAAGAGCTGTTGGGTGAAAAGTGTCATGAAGCGAATCCTCACAGGACGTCAGACGGCGCGACAGCGGGGTATGAAGCTCATACCCCGCTGTGGGAAGCGCCGACGGTGGAGACTACTTGGCGTCGGAAACCTGTTCGACGGGTACCTTCGTGTACTTCTCGTCCTTGTCCAGGTAAGTGACCTCCAAATCGGGATTCATCAAATGCCCTTGATCAGTGATTTTCGTCGGGAAGCCGTTGACTTTGTACTTGTCGTCGACCTTGCTCAGCGCATCCGGTACTGCCGCCCGGATCTTCTCGGGATCGCTGGTGGTCCCTGCGACTTCCATCGCCTTGGCGATGATCGCGATGCTCTGATAGTTCAGTGCCGTCTCGCTGGTTGCCACCTTCTTCTCACCGGCAACCTCCGCGAACTTCTTCAGGAAGCCCTTCGTGCCCGGATCATCGTATTCCTTGACAGGCAGCACCCCGACGGAATTCGTCAGGTTCTTGGGCTTCGTCACGGTCGCCATCTCGTCGAGCTTCGCCTGGTCCATGACGAGGAAGCTGCCCTTGAAGCCCTGCTTCTTCGCTTCTTCCATGATCAGCGCGGTCGGCTGTGAGGGGCCACCGACGAAGATGCTGTCCGGCTTCTCGGACAGGGCCTTCGAGACAGGGCCTGCGAAGTCAGACACGGTGGCGTAGTCAATGCTGTTGTCTGCACCGATCTTGCCGTCCGCCTTCTTCCACTCGTCCGTGATCGCCTTCGTCCACTGCTGACCGTATTCACTCTGTGTACCGAGCAGCGCGAGCTTCTTGCCACCATTCTTCATTCCCTGTTCGGTGAACGGCTTGGCGTAGGACTCGAAATTCGGCGGAATCATCATCGTCAGCGGATTGTCAGACTGCACGATGGCGGGATCCGAGGTGTACGCGGAGATCATGAACTTGGATCGGCCGTTGTTGATCTGCTGGATCGCTTTGATCGCGCCGGCGTTGGGGGAGACGACGACTGGCGCTTTGTCCTGGTCTGCCAGTCGCTGAGCGTTGCTGGCCGCGGTGGAGGGCGCGTACTTGTCATCAAGGGATTTGAGCTCGATGGTGACCTTCTTCCCGTCGACTTCGAGCCCATCCTTGTTGAGGTCATCGACAGCCATCTGGAGGCCAGTCTGGACGTTCTCTCCATAGGCCGCGCCGCCGCCGCTCAGGGGGCCGGTATAGCCGATGACGACCGAGCCGTCGCCACCGGAGTCACCGCTTCCACCGCCCCCACCACAGGCGCCGAGGGTCAGTGCGAATGTGCTGATCACGGCCGCCGCAAGCACAGGACGGCTCGCCCTTCGCGGGATTGAGGTCATCTTTTCTCCTTTGAAAAGTGAGACGGAGCAACAGCGCTCCTCAAGGTTGTCGGGATGCCTGAGCGGAAGCCCGAAGCCAATCTGAACGAATATTCGATTGAGGCTTAGAATGGAACCTATACATCATCAAATGTGATGTCAATCGCATTTTCGAAATCCCTGACATCTGTCCTCAATTCTTGTGGGGCGGCTGGTTCGTTCCTGACGTGTTCGTCCCTGGCTTGCACCCGATTCGCACTGACGTCGGCATTCGGCAGAGTCGGGTGAAAATCGCGGTCCAAAGTTTGAGCAAACAATCGTTCAGTTACTTTTGTGGTCTATGGTGGAAACTGCGAGAGGTGAGATCCAAGTCACCCTCTTCGTCATCAATTACGAACTATCATCTCGGAGGAAAATCGTCATGACTCGGACAGCAATCGTCACTGGTGGCGGCCGCGGCATCGGAGCCGCCATCGCCCAGCGCTTGGCCTCGGATGGAATGAACGTCGCGATCCTCGACATGGGCCCCACCGAGGATTCGGTTAAGGCTGTCGAATCCGCAGGTATGAAGGGGCTGGGAGTCGACACCGATGTCTCTGACGAAGCCTCCGTGGAGTCCGCTGTGAAGACTGTCGCGGAGACTCTCGGTGCTCCGACTGTCCTCGTCAACAATGCCGGCATTCTCCGGGACAACCTGCTGTTCAAGATGACTCATGAGGAATTCCAAAAAGTCCTCTCCGTTCACCTCGGCGGGGCATTTCTGATGACCAAGGCCGTTCAGTCATACATGGTGGAAGCGAAGTTCGGGCGCATCGTGTCGATGTCGTCGACATCGGCGCAGGGCAACCGTGGGCAGACGAACTACTCCGCTGCCAAGGCGGGGATCCAGGGGATGACGAAGACGTGGTCGATCGAACTCGGCAAGTTCGGGGTCACGGCAAACGCGATCGCACCCGGCCTTATCGAAACAGATATGACCAAAGCCACCGCTGAGCGGATGGGCGTGAACTATGAGGACTTCATCGCAGCGGGAGTCGGCCAGATTCCGGTGGCGCGCACGGGAAAACCCGAAGACATTGCCCACACCGCCTCATTCCTCGCCTCCGAAGGCGCCGGGTTCGTCTCCGGGCAGGTCATCTATGTGGCCGGAGGGCCCAAGGACTGACCCGCAGCGAATTCTGGTTCCACGATCATCGCGGCGAACTCAGGTCCGGCGCACCACACTGAAGAAAGGCACGTCATGCGCGAAGCAGTTATCGTCTCCACCGCCAGAACTCCGATCGGAAAGGCGTACAAAGGAGCGTTCAATAACACTCAGGCCCAGGAACTTGCTGGCCACGCCATTTCTCACGCTGTCTCACGGGCTGGCCTGGAAGGGGGCGAAGTCGATGACGTCATCCTCGGTGCGGCCCTCCAACAGGGCAGCCAGTCCACCAACGTCGCGCGCCAAGCGGCACTCCGAGCAGGTCTCCCCACAACAGTCCCCGGAATGACGATCGATCGTCAGTGCTCCTCCGGTCTGATGGGCATTGCGACGGCAGCGAAGCAGATTCTCTTCGACGGCCAGGAGATCGCAGTCGGCGGCGGCGTTGAGTCGGTGTCGCTGGTGCAGAACGACAAGATGAACATGTACCGGGCGCAGGACCCATGGCTGGTCGAAAATGTTCCCGGAATCTACTACCCGATGCTCGCCACCGCCGAGGTGGTTGCCGAACGGTATGGCATCAGTCGTGAAGCGCAGGACGAATACTCGCTGTCCTCGCAGCAGCGGACTGCCGCCGCTCAGGAGGCCGGCCGGTTCGACGATGAGATCGTACCGTTGCCGACGACGAAGATCGTCGTCGACAAAGAGACGAAGGAATCGTCAACCCAGCAGGTGACGCTTGACCGTGACGAGGGGAACCGCCCATCGACGACATTGGAGAGTTTGGCAGGGTTGAATCCCGTGCTCAAGCCTGGCGATGCGTCCAAGGTTCCGAGCATCACTGCGGGCAATGCCTCACAGCTTTCCGACGGCGCTTCTGCTTCAGTGCTGATGTCGGGCGACGAGGCGAGTCGGCGAGGCTTGGAACCACTGGGCATCTATCGAGGTATGGCAGTAGCCGGCTGTGATCCCGACGAAATGGGGATCGGACCCGTCTTCGCGATTCCGAAGCTGCTCAAGGCGCAGGGGCTGTCAATCGATGACATCGGACTGTGGGAGCTCAACGAAGCATTTGCGGTGCAGGCTCTCTACTGCCGTGAACGGTTGGGGATTGATCCCGAGAAGTACAACGTCGATGGTGGAGGCATTTCAGTCGGTCACCCATACGGAATGACCGGTGGTCGCCTTGTCGGCCATGCTCTTATCGAGGGACGTCGTCGCGGGGTCAAGTATGTAGTCGTCACGATGTGCATCGGCGGCGGCCAGGGTGCTGCGGGGCTCTTCGAGGTCTGCTGAGTCAACACAACGCGCTGAGCCATCAGAACGGTGGCTGTTCACCCGAGTCCCAGAACCACTGCTTCGCGTTCTGGCCGGGTAGGCGGGAGAAGGGGTCGATGTATTCGGCCCGGCCGGGGGACTGAAGTCCTTCGGCGGGACCAGCCGTCGGCTGTGCAGTTTGTGACTGCATGGTCGACGGCTTTTCTTCTGCCGTCTCTGATTTCTTGCGTCGGTTCTTCTTCCTGGGCGGATTCTCTGTGTCAGCAGGGGCAGGTTCCGTCGCAGGGGCAGGTTCCGTCGGACGTGCGGCTCCCGTCGGAGGTGCAGGCCCCGTCGAGGACGCAGCTGTCGGAGGTGCAGGCCCCGTCGAGGACGCAGCTGTTGGAGGTGCAGCTGTCGCAGACGTAGCCGGTGGTGGATCAGTCGTCTGGGGCGGGGGTGTGGTGAAATATTTGAGGAAGAGTCTCGCGTGCTCGACGTTGATCGGATTGTCGGGCGGCATGACTTCGGTGGTGATTCCGTGCCTGAAAATGTATTCGATCCGCCCAGGTTCTGTCATTCTGACTGAGAACTTCCGGTCTGTCTTGGCTTGGTGATGGAGCTTGCACAGATTGTGGAGATTGCCGAATCGAGTGTGGCCGCCGCTCTGTGGACTGTCGTGGTCAAAGGGAATGATGTGATCGACCTCTGTCAGCTCGGCACGACGAGTGCAACCTGGCATGGTGCAGTTCATCCACTGGGCGGCGAGAGACTGTCGAATGCTGTTGGGGATCGTGTAACTGGTTGCCTTTGCATCGAGTGGCGTGCCGGTTGCTGGGTCCGTGAGGATCCTGGTCCATGTTGATGCATATCCGGCGAGCCGGCGCGCCATGTCGGGTGGAAGGGGAGAGCCGTCTGGAAGCATTCCGGCCAGGTCGCATACATCTGTATCGGTCCGCTGCTCACCAGCGGTGTCGACCGAAGAGGACATTGTCGACGCTGTCGCCGTGGCTGCCTCTGTTCCTTCTGCGGCCGTGGTTTCTGCTGCAGTCGTTGCGTCGTCGGAGGTAGCCAGGAACTGGCTGAGGAGTGTGAGCATAGGAACGGTGATCGTCGTCCGCGCCTGGTGGGAGAGCCAATACTCGTGGGTCGGCAAGTCGAGGAGAACCTCGTAGCCGACTTTGCACTTTGATCCGTCAGGTTCGGACGAGGAATCAGTACCGAATTCTGTATCAGGATCGAACCCCGTCGGCCAGAAAGGGGCACCGGGTGCTGGTCGGCTGCTCTTCAGCGCTTCGAGGAACCGTGGGTCGCTCAGCCAGCAGTCGGACGATGTTTGCCCCTGAGTTTCGTTTCCGGCGTCGGCCGGTGCTGAAGCCTCGTCGTCCATCTGGCCGAAGGTCCGCTCGATGTAATCGAGCATAGATTCCTCGGGAGACATGGGGACACCGTCTGGTCCTGCGAACAGACCGTCGATCGGGAAGTCGGTACTCGTCGTCTCGCCAGTTGTGGTGTTGTTGCTGGTGATCCGCAGTTTCAGCTGCGGCCGAGTTCGAGTGAATATGTCGAGCATGAGCGCATCGATGCCGCGATCGTCTTCGAATGACTCCCCAGGGTTCAGCTGGTCGCCGAATGCGGAGGTGTTTCCCTTGTAGACGGAGCGAGCGAATGCTTCGACTCTTCTATAGCAGGCGGTGAGCTCTGGGGCCGGTCCGGTGAGAGTGAGGTAGGCGGTGCCGTCATCACCCGTGCTGATATCGACTCGGCGGCGAACTGCGACCTCCTCAAGGGTCTCCTGTGCTGGTTGAGTCGCCGCGATCTTCAGTGCGAGAGAGCGTTTGAACGTTTCGATTGTGATATCCGCACGCCTGTCGGCTAAATAGTCATCAATGCTCGGCAGGTATCTGAATGCGACGTCCCGGCAACGACGCGTCACGAAGGCAACATGTTCAATGGTGAAATCGCCGTCGGCGCAACGCTGGTGGAACTTCGGAAGCCCGTGCACCAACGTCATCGCAGAGGTGATGTGCTTATAGGCTCCGGACGTAGTTGCGCCGAGCAGTGCCGAGTATTCGCTGATGTCTTCAGCACAAGCGTATTGATGCGTCCATCCGTTGAACGTCGACGTGGGTCTGTATGCAGGGAAATCGGGAAGCGGTTCGGGGTGTTCTTGGGCTTCCCTCCGTTCACGACGCACCCTTCGCCCCGCTCCACGGTCCTTCTTTCTGCTTGACCCGCCAGCGGTATCAGCAGTGCCAGCCGTGCCCGCGTCACCCGAGGTGCCGGCGTCACCCCTGTCGTCCGATTTGGCGCTCGCCGTCGTGCTCTTCGCGGAACGGCTGCGGGGGCGTTTGCGGCTGGTGTGTCGGCGGACGGTCTCCGCGAGCGGCGCGAAGTCGTATGGAATCGTCAGGTCGGGACCCGCGAGGCTAAGGTAATGCGCAACCTCTCGGACGAAGATGCTGCTGGTTGCCTCCAGTGCCGCAAACTGTGCCTGGTCGCTGCAGGCGTAGACGGCCGACAGGTCGCTGAATGGTGAATCTTCATCGATATCAAGGCTGCGGCCGCTGAAGGCTGATGCACTGGAGTCGTCGGAGTGCACGCCGTAGTGAGAGCCGTCGTCGTCCATGTGCTTCATCGCGTCGCCTCCTCTCCACTGCGATGTGGAGTCTGCTGATAGTTTGGCGCCTAGTTTCATTATAACTGATAATAGAACGTAAAGCCATAGAAATTCGAATAATAGACGAACATAGAAAGATAGAAGCATAGATCTAGCGCGTCGGGACGTCACTTTCATATGATTGTGAAGTTTCTTCAGCCAGTACCGGGAGTAAAGTCCTGTTTGTTGTTATATGATCCCATTCGCCACTGACACGAGAAGCTGCGCTACCGACGCTGGAACGGTTGCCACTGGCCCGAGAGTCTGCGCGCCGTCGCGAGAGACTGCGCCACCGATTCGTTAGACTCGATACGTGGCAGCGATCGACAAAGACATTCTCCGTTTGGCACTTCCGGCCCTCGGAGCGCTGATCGCCGAACCCATCTTCTTGCTCTCTGACACGGCCATGGTCGGCCACCTCGGCGCCGGTGCACTGGGATCGCTGGCGATCGCGTCGACGATTCTGCAGACCGTCCTCGGACTGATGATCTTCCTCGCCTATGCCACCACCCCGCGGGTCGCCAGGCGAATGGGTGCCGGAGACCGCTCTGGTGCCATCAACGCGGGCTTCGACGGTATCTGGCTTGCTCTGTGCACCTCGGTGCTGCTGCTGGCGATCGGGCTGCCTCTGCTCAAGCCGGTGATCGCTGCTTTCGAACCCGGCGCCGAGATCGGCGAGGGCGCCTACTCCTATCTCGCCATCTCCTGGTGGGGCCTGCCCTTCATGCTCGTCGTCATCGCCGCCACAGGACTCCTGCGCGGACTGCAGGACACGCGCACACCACTTATCGTGGCTGCGGTCGGATGCATCGCCAACATCGGGTTGAACGCGCTCTTCATCTACGGCCTCGATATGGGAGTTGCCGGCTCCGCGCTGGGCACCGTCATCGCGCAAGCCGGGATGTGTTCGGTCTATGTGGCGATCTCGATCAGGGCGGCACGACGCTTCCACGCCTCTTTTCGGCCTGACTGGTCCGGGGTGCTCTCCTCGGCGAAGACCTCCGGTTGGCTGCTGGTGCGCAATGCATCCCTGCGCGCGGCTCTGATCATCCTCGTCTTCCTCGCCACTGCTATGGGAACGACCGAACTCGCCGCGATCCAAGTCGCACAGAGCATCTTCTTCGCTCTCGCACTTGCCCTCGACTCACTGGCGATTGCCGGTCAGGCCCTGATCGGACTGCAGCTGGGCGCACGGAACGTCGACGCGGTGGCCGCGATCAACCGCAGGCTGTGTCTGTGGGGCATCGTCTTCGGGGTCATCGTCGGTCTCATCCTCTTAGCAGGTGCTGGAATCATCCCGCGGGGCTTCTCTTCGGACCCGGCAGTCGTCGCACTGATGACGAGTCTCCTTCCCGTGCTGGCCCTGAGTATGCCCATCGCCGGCTATGTATTCGTCCTCGACGGAGTCCTCATGGGTGCCGAGGACGCCAGGTATCTGGCTCTGGCACAATTGGTTGCTGTGGGCGGATATGCGATCCTGCTGATTCCGATCGTCCTCTACTGGCCCGGTGCTCTGGGCCTGTGGGCCGCGTTCTGCATCGGCTTCGTCGGCCTCCGGGCGCTGACGTTGGGATGGCGGGTGCGCAATCGCAGTTGGATCGCTCGTGCGGTCGAGAAGGGAACCTCATGAACGAACGTCAGAACCAGGATTCCGCCGAGGCGGCCCGCCGGACCGAACTCAGGTCACGGATCCGTCCGTTGGGTGCAGAGACCCCAGACGAGGCATTCCTCCCTTTCCTCGATCTGTGCTTCAACTGGTCTATGGACAAGCCGAGGATCGACGTCGACGAGCTCCTCGAGCGTGACGATGCGGCCTTCTACTTCAAGGACTGGGGGCGCGAGGGTGACATTGCGGTGGCCGCCTATGCGAAGGACCCGAACGGTGGAGACGTCACCGACGAGCAGACCACCGACGAGCAGACCACCGACGAGCAGACCAGCGAAGACCACCCCGCCGACGGACAAACCGGTGCTGCGGATTCAGAACCGGAGATCATCGGTCTCGCATGGCTGCGTCTGGCCGCGTTCGATGCAGTGATCGAAAAGTCGACCGACACCACCTCCGAGGCGGGTTCGCGCTTCACCGGGTACGGCTGGGTGGCCGGGGACATCCCCGAGCTGTCATTGGCTGTTCTGCCCGATCATCAGTCCCAGGGAATCGGCGGCATGCTCCTCGACGTGGCGTGCACTTTGGCGAAGATGAGTGGTTTCCCGGCCGTCAGTCTGTCCGTCGAGGACGGAAACGGCGCGGCTCGTCTCTACCACGACCGCGGGTTCGTCACGGTCGGGCGCAATGGAGACGCCGATATTCTCGTCCGCCAGCTCAAGTGACTGAGCCGAGGTCAGCAATGACATCAGGAGCCAGGCGAACCAGCCCAGCCAGGCGAACCAGCCCAGCCAACCGAACCAACTCGGCCAACCGAACCGGCTAGGCCAGCTCGGGCAGCTCCTCTTCGAACAGCCACGGCCGGACAACCTCGGCGAGGTCGCGGCCGACGACGCCGGAGATGCACTCGAGGAAATCCGAGGTCTCGACCGAAGAATGACGATGCTTCGTCGTCCACTCGGAGATCGCAGCGAAGAAGTCCTCATCGCCGATCTCGAGTCTCAGCGCGTGCAAGCAGAGTGCACCGCGCTTGTACACACGGTCATCGAACATATCGGGACCGCCCGGGTCGCTGAGTACGAAGTCCTGCGGCTCGTCGGCCAGGGCCTCCCGCCAGGTCTGCGCACACTCGTGCGCGCTGCTGCGGCCCGATGCCTCCGACCACAGCCACTCCGAATAGCAGGCGAAGCCCTCATTGAGCCAGATGTCTGACCAGCGCCGAGGCGTCAGCGAGTTCCCGAACCATTGATGGGCCATCTCATGGGCGACGAGTCGCTCGGCCTCCCACTCCTCGCCAAGATGGTTGGGGCCGAGCACGGACAGAGGCTGTGACTCAAGGGGGATCTCGAGTTCGTCGTCGGTCACGACCACGTCGTAGCGGTCGAAGGGGTAGGGACCAAATCGTTCGATGAACTCGTTCATCATGGAGTGCTGGATCTGCAGACGAGTGGACGCAGCCGTCCAATGCTCGCCGGCGTAGAGGCCCAGGGAGACAGGAGAAGGCTCAGCACCATCCTCGGCGTCGATCTGGGTGTGCCGGTAGCGGCCGATCTGCACCGTGGCCAGATAGGTTGCCAAGGGAGTCTGTGACTCGTAGGTCCATGCCGTGCGGCCGGCCTTGCGAACCTTGTCGACGAGTTCTCCGTTGGACACGACCGTATATTCGTTTTCCGTGAGCACACGGATGCGGTACTTCGACTTGTCCGAGGGGTGGTCGTTGCAGGGGAACCAGGTTGAGGCCCCGACGGGCTGCCCGGCCACGAGGACACCGTCCTCGAGCTCCTCCCAACCCACGTCACCCCAGGTCCCGATCGCGGGCTGCGGGTTTCCGACATAGGAGACGTCGATGCGCACCGGCTGGTTCTTCGGCAGGAGATCTGTCGTCAGGCGCAGCTTCTTGCCCCGCGTGGAGTACCGAACCTTCTTGCCGTTGACGGCGGCCTTCGTGACTCGCAGACCTGTGAGGTCGAGGAGGATCGTCTTCGTCTCCTCCAGCACACGACCTGTCAGGCTCGCCTGTGCGGAGAGGCGGTTGGGCCCGATCCGGTAGTCGAGGTCGAGATCGTAGTGATCGATGGCGAGCTCGGCGCTGCCGACGTTGGGGGTATAGGGATCAAGCATCGTGGTGCCGCCTTGACGTTGTTTCGGGCTCGCTGGATCCGCCCTCAGGAAGTTCTGGTGCATCCACCCAGGGTATGACAGGATTGCCGCTGAAATAGGCGTGGGCCGGCACGAACTCTCCGCGCATGACCAGGGAGGTCGCACCGACCGTGGAATTCGTGCCCAAGCTGGAGGCGGGCAGGATCACGCTGTTTGGCCCCAAGGTCGATCCCTGCTCCAAATCGACGGTGTCCAAGCTCATGACCCTGTCGTGGAAGAGATGGGTCTGGACCACACAGCCGCGGTTGATCGTGGAGTTGTCGCCCAGGCTGACCAGGTCGGCTTCGGGCAGCCAGTAGCTTTCGCACCACACTCCGTGGCCGATCTTCGCTCCCATGGCCCGCAGATACCACACGATGGCGGGAGTTCCCACGGCATTCCGGGCGAACCATGGTGCGGCGATGAGCTCGACGAAGCAGTCCGCGACCTCGTTGCGCCAGATGAACGATGACCACAGGGGATGTTCGCCGGCTCTGATGGGACCGGCGCAGATCCACTTGGCCGCGATGGCGAGCCCCGCCGCCACCGCCCCAGCGGCCATCATCACGATGCCCGAGGTCAGCAGGGCGAGCCCGACAGAGGCCAGGAAAGCCCCGCCATCTCCAGCCGTGCCACCGGTCTCGGCAGCCGCGCCCGTACCAGCTGCAGACGTCCCTGCCCCCGGCAGTCCGAGGAGGAATTCGATTGTGAGGAGGACCGCGGCGACGAGTGCACCGGCGACCATCACCGAGGTGATCCGCAGGGTCTCGAAGAACGCCCGGGCCGATCTGACGCCGAGCTTCGGTGCATAGGTCAGGGCCTCATCGGCATCGACCGCTGCCCTGCGCAGCTGCACAGGGGGAGAGCCGAGCCACGACGAGCCCTTCTTCGCCTTCGCCGGGGCCGCCGACAGCACGGCAACCAGTGCGTTCTTGGGCACTCGCCGTCCAGGGGAAGCGATGCCCGAGTTGCCGAGGAAGGCGCGCTTGCCGACCTTCGCCTTGCCGGCTCGCATCCACCCGTGACCGAGTTCGTAACTGGCCACCATGGTGTCATCGGCCAGGAACGCACCCGCGGCGATGGTCGTCATCTTGGGGACGAACACCACCGTTGAGATCTCGGTGCCCGGCCCCACCTTCGCTCCGAGCAGTCGCAGCCACCACGGGGTGAGCATCGAGGCATAGAGAGGGAAGAGGAGATCACGGGCCAAGTCGAGGAGGCGCTCCGTGGCCCAGACACGGTAGCCGTGAGCAGAACGGACCGGGAACTCTCCCTCCTCCATTCCGATGGCCAGCAGCCGCACCGACACGAGGATGAACAGGGCCGTGCAGACGAACCAGATGCAGGCGATGAGAGGGGACCAGGCGAGAACGAGCAACGGAGACTCGACGACGCCGATGCCTGAGACCGCAATCATCAGTGCAATGCCCGGTACGGCAGCCAGATAGGGCAGAGCCGCGTTGAGCTGAGAGCCCACAGCATAGAGGAGGAAGGGCAGCCGACGGCGAGGCGGTGGAGCGGGCCAGCTCTTCTTGGCCTTGCCGATCCGGACAGCAGGGGAACCGGAGTAGATCTGGTTCCGGCGCACCTTGCCGGTCACAGCCGATCCGGCTTCGACCAGTGCGCCTTCACCGATTCGGGTGCCCGGCATCAGTGTGGAGCGAGCTCCGACCGTCACGTTGGCACCCACGTCGATCGTGCCGATGCGCAGCAGGTCACCGTCGACCCACCATCCCTTGAGATCGACCTCCGGCTCGATCGCGGCGCCCTCGCCCACGGTCAGCAAACCGGTCACCGGGGGAGCCGAGTGCAGATCGGCATCGGAGCCGATCCGGTTGCCAAGGAGCTTGGCGTACCAGGTCACCCAGGGGGCGCTGGCTACCGAGACGGCCGCTGCGAGATCGGCGATGTGCTCGGCCAGCCACAGGCGCTTATGCACCCACCCCGACCGCGGATAGTCACCCGGACGAATACCGAGCATGAGTGCGCGCGCGGCACCGGCGGAGATGAGCATACGGCCCCACGCGGTGACGAAGACGAGGAATAGGGTGATGACCACAGGCCAGGGGGTGACAGGGAGATCCGCGCCGAGGCTGCTGCCGAGATTCGCGAGCACCATCGCAATGACGACCCACCTGATCCCGCCGAGGATGTGGACCGGTACCGCGAGCAGAGTCTGGAAGGCCTGCATCCCCCGTGACGTCCGAGTGATCGTCCGCTTCGGGCGACCGGCGCCCGCCGCGGCTCCGTCGTCGGCGCGGCACAGGTTCGCGAGTGCGCCGAAGCGCGGGTGGGCATAGATGTCGCCGACGGTGACGCTGGGATGCTGGGTCCTCAGTCGGGAGACCATCTGCGCAGCTGCCAGTGAGCCGCCGCCAGAGGTGAAGAAGTCGCTGTCCGATCCCGGCCGTGATCCGAGCACTGCCGACCACTGTTCGGCGATCCACTCGACCTCGGGCTCGAAGGTCTCGGAGCTGTCCTCGGTCTCGGCGCCATCGCCCATCGGCCACGGCAGTGCGTTGCGATCGACCTTGCCGGAGGTCTTCGTCGGAAGTTCGTCGATGAGCGTCAGCCGCGGCACAAGAGCCGCAGGCAGCTCGGCTCGCAGCGCCTGTTCCCATTCGGAGATGCGGTCCTCGGGCTTCGCTGTACTCGACGCGATGTAGCCGACGAGGATGTCCGAGCCCGCCGGAGTCTGCTTCACTGCGGCCGCAGCACCTTCGACATCGGGCAGGGCCTGGAGAGCGGCGTCGATCTCACCGAGCTCGATGCGACGGCCGGCGAGCTTGATCTGCTCATCGGCTCGGCCGACGAAGATCAGTCCCTCGGGGTCGCTGATGACGAGGTCGCCCGAACGGTAGGCCCGGTCCCAGCCGAGGGTCGGCATCGGAGCGTACTTCTCGGCGTCCTTGGCCGGGTCCAGGTAGCGGGCCAGACCGATCCCGCCGATGATGAGCTCACCGGTCTGGCCGTCAGCGACCGGGATGCCTGCCGCATCGACGACGGCCAGGGACCAGCCGTCCAGGGGCAGTCCGATCCGAACAGGCTCGGAGCCATCGAGTTGTGCCCCGCAGGCCACCACGGTCGCCTCGGTGGGGCCATAGGTGTTCCAGACTTCGCGGCTCTCATCGCTGAGCCTGCGTCCGAGTTCGGGCGGACATGCCTCACCGCCGAAGATGAGGAGACGCACGGCATCGAGACTGTCGGCGGGCCACAGCGCTGCGAGGGTGGGAACGGTCGAGACGACGGTGATGCCACGTGAGGACAGCCACGGCCCCAGGTCCATTCCGGACTTCACAAGGGCACGGGGTGCCGGGACCAGACAGGAGCCGTGTCGCCAGGCCAGCCACATCTCCTCACAGCTGGCGTCGAAGGCTACGGACAGACCGGCCAGCACTCGATCTCCAGGCCCCAGCGGCTCCTCCTGACAGAACATCGCCGCCTCGGCGTCGACGAATGCGGCCGCACTGCGGTGGGAGACTGCCACGCCCTTCGGCTTGCCCGTCGATCCGGAGGTGAAGATGACCCAGCAGTCATCGTCGGGGGTCGGGCGACGCAGCTGCGAACGTGCGAGCGGACCCCGATCGGTTCGCGACTCGATCGCTCGGTCGGCGGTGATGACGCCTGTGACAGCCGCCTCGGTGAAGACTGTGTGCGCACGCTCATCGGGATCGTCGACGTCGACGGGAACGTATGCAGCGCCGAGCATCATCGTGGCCAGGATGGAGACGTAGAGATCGGCGGAGCCCGACGGCACTCGGATGCCGACCTTGTCTCCCGGCCCGATGCCGACAGCGGCCAATTCGAGAGCGAGATCACGGATCTCGAGGATCAATTCGGAATAGCTGAGGACGCCGCGCCCGTCATCGATTGCGGGCTGATCACCGTGTGCGCCTGCAACCTCGAGGAGGACGTCGATGAGTGTGCGGTCCTCGCGTGGTCGCGAAGCAGCGGGGAATTGAGCCGAATGTATGGTCACAGGACTTCCGGGTCGGGGCTGAAGGTGGACGACGGCGTGCGTGCCGCCAGTCACCGACCAAGACTATATATCGGCAAGGTGTCTCGAATGTGAACAGAGCGGTGATGACATCTCAGACAGTGAGCTTCTTCACTATGGTGCAGGCTCTTCATTATCCTTAATCCACCTGCACTATTTTCAATGATGAGGAGAACGCCAATGGTCACAGTCTTCAAGAACGCCAAGGTCTTCGACGGAACCAGGTTCCTACCGGGGCTGCGAGACATCGTCGTCGACGGGGGAGCGATCTCCTCGGTCACCGAGGGCGGACAGGGCTCGCACGATGCCGGTGACACCTATGTCGACTGTGCAGGCAAGACGATCATTCCCGGCGTCATCGACTGCCACGTGCACCTGATGAGCACGGGGGCCAGCAACTCCTCGTCATTCCATGATCCGTTCTCGCTGCAGTTCTACAACTCCGTCGACAATATGGAGAAGACGCTCAAGGGCGGAGTGACCACCGTGCGCGATGCCGGTGGCACCGACCTCGGCGCGAAGGTCGCCGTCGAGACGGGCATCGTTCGTGGGCCACGGATGTCGATTGCGGTGAACATCATGTCCCAGACAGGCGGGCATGGTGACTTCCACCTGGTCTCGGGTGCCGATTCGCCATTCTTAGCCCCACACCCTGGCCGTCCCTCGGGCGTGGCCGATGGTCTCGAAGGAGTCCAGCGCAAGACCCGTGAGCTGCTGCGAGCCGGAGCCGATCACATCAAGATCTGCTCGACAGGAGGCGTGCTCTCGCCGCGTGATGATCCCCGGCACTCCCAGTTCACCGAGGCGGAGATCGCAGTCATCGTCGCCGAGGCGGCTGCCCAGGGCGCGCACGTCATGTCCCATGCGCAGGGCGCACCGGGAATCAAGAATGCTGTCCGCGCGGGAGTGCGCTCCATCGAACACGGCATCTACCTTGATGACGAAGCCATCGATCTCATGCTCGAAAACGGCACCTTCCTGGTTCCGACCCTGCAGGCACCGCAGGCAGTGATCAAGGCCGCCGAGGCCGGATCGGCTCTGCCCCAGTCCGTGGTCGACAAGGCCCACTCGGTGATCGAGGCGCACCAGGAGTCGATCACGAGAGCCTACGAGGCGGGGGTGACGATCGCGATGGGCACCGATGCCGGTGTCGGCCCGCACGGTGAGAACCTCGAAGAGATCAGCCTCCTCGCCGGCGTCGGCCTCTCCACCAGTGAGGCACTGGCAGCAGGGACCTCCGTCGCGGCCGAACTGCTGGGCCACGACAACGTCGGCCGGATCGCTGAGGGGGCGCTCGCCGACCTCGTGGTCGTCGACGGTGACCTCAGCACCGAGGACGTCAGGGGGATCGAGTCGCGAGTGAGCTCAGTGCATTTGGGTGGCGACCTCATCTGAGGAGCCCGGCCGAACGCCTGAGCACGACAGCGGGAGAGTACGCCAGGTGAGGGAAGACTAACCTCACCTGGCGTACAATCGTGGCGTGAGCAATCGAAACCATCTGTGCAGTGCCGGTGCCAGTGCCGACAGCGGGGGCCCAGACGCAGCAGGCTGCAGGGACGACGATTCACGATGAACCCGCTGAACTGGTCGTTTCCCATCGCCGTGACGTGGCTCATCCTGTTCGGCATCATCCTGGCCCGCGCGGGAGGAACCTTCCTCCTGGGGCGGTTGGCGCGCAAGGGCATTCGAAAGATCGAACGCATCGACACGATCATGACCGGTCCGAAGTACCGCAGAGCCGAAGCGATGATCGAGCGTTTCGGGGCACCGGTGATCGCCGTGAGCTTCCTCATGATCGGGGTCCAGACCGTGCTCAATCTGGCGGCTGGAACCAGCGGCATGAGCTATCGCCGCTATGTTCCCGCTCTCGTCGTCGGCGGGTCCCTGTGGGCCCTGATCTATTCGACTGTCGGCCTCATCGGCTTCAAGGCCCTGGCCACGGCCTACCAAGCGGAGCCCGGACTGACCATCGGGCTCGGCGCCGTCTTCGTCCTGGCCATCCTCGGCCTGTTCATCGGGCTGAAGAAGAAGGACGAGCAGACCGAGCCCGCCGCCCAGGGCACGGCCTGACCGGTCCTGCCCGGAACCACCTCGGCGTGACCGGTCCTCCCTGGGACAGTCCTCCCTGGGACAGCCTCGGCGGAATCAGTCGCGTGGACGCACCGTGAGCTCTTCGGTCATGTCCTCCAGCTCGATTCCCTTCGTCTCGGGAACCTTCCACCAGACGAAGAAGAACGAGAGTATCGCGAAGAAGGCGTAGAAGCCGTAGGCGAAGGTCAGGCTGATATCGGAGAAGATCGGGAACGTCGTCGAAATGGCGAAGTTCGCGATCCACTGGGCCGCAGCAGCCACAGCCAGGGCACCGGCACGGATCCGGTTGGGGAACATCTCGCCCAGGAGCACCCAGACCAGAGGGCCCCACGTGGCACCGAATCCGACAACGAACACATTCGCTGAGATCAGCGCGATGATCGACCACGGTGCATCCAACTGGGCGCTGGTGGTGCCATCGGCGGCGGTGGCGAGCTCGGCGAACGAGAATGATACCGCCATCATCGCCAGGGAGATGCCCATCAGGAACGAACCGGCCAACAGCATCTTCCGACGTCCGACCTTGTCGACGAGGAGAATCGCCACGATCGTCACGACGATGTTCGTCACCGAGGTGATGACTGAGGTCAGAAGGGCGCTGGATTCGTCGAATCCGACCGACTTCCACAACGTCGTCGAGTAGTAGAAGATGACGTTGATGCCGACGAACTGCTGGAACACGGACAGCAGGATTCCGATCCAGACGATCGGCTTGAGGCCGAACCGTCTGCCGATGAGGTCCTTGAAGGACTCTTTGTCCTCCCGTCGGATCGAGTCGCGGATCCGTTCGATGAGGGAATCTGTGTCGGTGACCCCTGTGAAGACACGCAGAACTCGAGCGGCCTCGTTCTCTCTGCCACGGGCCACAAGGAACCGCGGAGATTCCGGAAGCCCCAATGCCATGAGTCCGTAGACCAGAGCGGGGAGTGCCTCGACCATGAACATCCAGCGCCAGGTCTCGATTCCGAACCACAGTGGATCGGCGGCTCCTCCGGACAGTGAGGCCAGAAGCGCATTCGACAGGAGTGCCGCGAAGATCCCGGTCACGATCGCCAGCTGCTGCAGCGAACCGAGGCGACCACGCACCCGGGCGGGGGACACCTCGGCGATATAGGCAGGAGCGATGACGGAGGCAGCGCCCACGCCGAGTCCGCCGATCATGCGCCAGATGATGAGATCCGTGACGCCGAAGGCCAGGCCCGAGCCGATGGCAGAGAGGAGGAACAGGACCGCCGCGACGACCATGACGGGGAGTCTGCCGTAGCGATTGGCCACAGAACCGGCGAACCAGGCTCCGAGTGCGCACGCCAGCAGCGCCGAGGAGACGGCGAAGCCCTTCAGTCCGGCGCTGAGGGCGAACTCCTCTGCCAGGGCGTCGACGGCTCCGTTGATGACAGCTGTGTCGAAGCCGAAGAGGAATCCGCCCAGCGCGGCGGCCAGTGAGATTCCGACGATCCGGGAATTCACACGTTCTCGACCGTGCAGTCTGCCATCGGGGGATGGTGCGTTCTGAGACAAGCGAGTCTCCTCCTGAGGATGACATTCGGCACGCGGCGCGAATGGGACGTCGATGAGCTGCACCCCAGGGTATGCCACCGAGATGGTGTTGAGCACGCGAGTGTCCGTGAAGTGGGCCACTGCGGGGAATGGACCCGGATGTCAGTAGAGTGGTGCCACGCCATCGTCGACGAGCTCGGTGGAACTCGTCATCACCATCATGAGAAAGGGACCGCCGGATGGCTGTTGCCTGGTGGAGTATCCTCCCGTTCATTCTGCTGTTGGGCTGCATCGCAGTCCTGCCGCTCATCCCGGCCACCGAGAAGATCTGGGACCGCAATCTCGTCAAACTCTCAGTGGCCTTGGTCCTCGGCGTGCCGATCGCTGTGTGGTTCGTCATCGGCGGAGCCGGTTCCACCGTTTCCCACGCCTTGGTGGAGTACGTCCAATTCATCGTTCTGATCGGCAGCCTGTTCGTTGCCTCAGGGGGCATCTTCCTCGTCGGCGATATCAGGGCAACACCGAAGAACAACACGATCTTCTTGGCGATCGGCGGAGTGCTGGCATCGTTCATCGGCACCACAGGAGCGGCGATGCTCCTCATCCGGCCGATCCTCAACACCAACCAGGACCGCAGGCACCGTACCCACACAGTCGTCTACACGATCTTCATCGTGGCCAACTGCGGTGGGCTTCTGACCCCTCTGGGCGATCCGCCGCTGTTCCTCGGAATGCTGCGCGGGGTTCCCTTCGAGTGGACCTTCGGGCTGTGGCCGTACTGGCTGTTCGTCAATTCGCTGCTCCTGGTCAGCTTCTACGCACTCGATCGCAGAATGTATGCGAAGGAGCCCGCCGAGGCGCTGGCGAAGGATGCGGAGTACGTCACCAAGCTGGGGCTGCGAGGGGCGAGCGGACTCGCCTTCCTCGCTGTCATCATCATCGCCGTCGCCTTCATCCCCTCGATCGACATGCATGCGGTCGAATCCGGGCACGCGAGCCTGTCGCAGTACGTTCCCTGGCGCGAGGTCGTGATGCTCACAGCCGCAATCGCATCGTTCCTCTTCGGAGACCGAGGCGCCCGCTTCAACCTCAACAAATTCACATGGACCCCGATTCTGGAAGTCGGAGCACTGTTCATCGGCATCTTCCTCACGATGATGCCAGCGCTGGCCTACCTTGGTCAGATCGCGCATCGGATACCGCTCAATGAGATCTCTCTGTTCGTCTTCACCGGTGGCCTCTCCTCGGTGCTCGACAATGCTCCGACATATGTGACCTTCTTCGAAATGGCCTCTCAGGTGCAGGGGGAGCCCCGGGTGGCTGGTGTTGCAGAGACTCTGCTGATCGCGGTGTCCCTGGGCGCAGTCATGGGTGGGGCGATCACCTACATCGGCAATGGGCCGAACTTCATGGTGAAATCCGTTGCGGACTCGGCGAACGTGGCCATGCCGAGTTTCGGAGGCTATGTCGGGTGGTCGATGTCCCACCTGGTCCCGATCCTGGCGGCAATGGTGCTGCTGTTCATGACCGATGGCATGTGGTGGAAGCTCCTCGGGATCCTGCTGACTCTGCTCGTGCTCGGGCGGGCCGGGCTGAATGTGCGAGCAGGCCGACGTGAAGCGAAGGAAGGACCGGCCTCGTTCGACCGGGCGAGCGAGTCCGGCGAATGAGCCATCGGCCCAGCTCCGGAGCCCGTGCGATAGCCGGCGTCGGTCTCTACTTCGGCTGCAACGGCCTCATGTTCGCGGCACTGCTGCCGTGGTACCCGCTGTTGGTCGAGCGGCTGGGACTGAGTTCCTGGGAGTTCGGGCTCGTCGTCGCTTCCTTCGCCCTCGGCGCCATCGCCTCCTCTGTCGTCCCGGCGCACCTCATCTCACGGTTCGGAGCCAACGCTGTCGTCGTGGGAGGCACTCTTCTCCTGGGACTCTCCGCGGCCGCCACAGCGTGGTCCGTCAATGGCTGGATGATGGCCGCCTGTCTGTTCTTCGTCGGCTTCTTCGATGCCATTGTTGATGTGGCGCAGAACGTCGTCGGCATCGGGGTGCAGGAGAGTCTGTCGCGCGTCATTCTCTCGTCGATGCACGCGCTGTGGAGTCTCGGAGGTCTTGCCAGCGGTGCAGCTGCCACCATTGCTGCAGGCAACGGCGTGGACATGAGGGTCCATCTGGCCCTGATCGCGGTGGTGACTTTCATCGTGATCATGTCGGCCCGCAGGCTGATCGGAGACGTTGGCCAGAGCAGACGGCGGGCAGGAACGGGCGTTGACGCTGAGGCCGCAGCCGATGTCAGCGAGCCTTCCAACGGTGCTCGACCAAGTTCGAAGCGTGCGGTTCTGCTGGTGGCGCTGCCGCTGGCCGTGGTCGCAATCTGCGGAACGGCTGTGGAGGACATTGCGAACAACTGGTCCGCGATTGCGGCAGTCGAGTTCAGCGGGGTGCCTGCCGCCACCGCCGGAATCGCCTTCAGTGTGGTCATCGGCAGTCAGTGTCTGGGCCGCTTCAGCGGGGACTTCCTGGTCCAGCGCTTCGGCTCCAGCCGGATCGCTCGCCTCGGGGGAGGCCTCATCGCCCTCGGCGGGATCGGTGTCGTCACTGCCATCGAGCCGGTTCAGCTGTTGGTCGGACTGACACTCATGGGGTACGGATCGGCGACTCTGGTTCCAGGAGCGCTCGGAGCCGCTGCTCACATTCCAGGTGTGGGCAGAGCCGGAGGAGTGACGCTGGTCAACTGGATCATGAGGGTCGGATTCCTGGCCACCAGCCCGCTGGTGGGAATCATCGCCAGCCTCGGCACGCTCCGCTGGGGTCTGTCCGTGCTGATCGTCATCGGCGCGGTCACAATGATCTTCGCCGGTCGGCTCGGAGGAGCGCAGGAGCAGGCGGAACGATGACGTGAGCCAAGCTGACGTGAGACATGCAGTGAACGATGTCGTGAGACATGCACCCGAATGTGCGCGCGATGTCGTGAGACTTGGCCGGGTCAGAAATGAGCTTGACTGGGTCAGAAAAGAGATTGACCGGGTCAGAAAAGAGAAATGTGCCGCGACATCGAGTGAACGATGTCGCGACACATCACACCGGTCGGGCTAGCGGGATTTGAACCCACGACCTCTTCACCCCCAGTGAAGCGCGCTACCAAGCTGCGCTATAGCCCGTTTCCGTGATGCTTCGGAAAGCAACGAGACCCACCCTATAACGATCCCCGGCCAAGTGCCAAAACCGCGTTTCGTGACCTCGAAAAAACGGGTATCATCCCAGGTAGTCACGTGAGAAGCGGGTGCGAGCCTGGGCTGGTCCCGAGGATCGGTAACATTTCTGTTTCGTGATTGTTATGAAATCACCTCAGGCGGCTATGCTTGGAGGACCAACAAGCTAAGAGGAGTCGACATGGCAAACCTGGATTATCCAGTGTCCTTGCGATACTCACGCGACCACGAATGGGTCGAGACCACGGACAACAGTGCAGTTGTGCGGGTGGGTATCACCGATTTTGCCCAGGAACAGCTGGGTGACGTCGTGTATGTCGATCTTCCTGATGTCGGCGATAAGACCACTGCTGGAGAATCCTGTGGTGAGGTTGAGAGCACGAAGAGCGTGTCCGATCTCGTCGCACCCGTGTCCGGTTCGGTCACGGAAGTCAACGAAGGACTCGACGACGCTCCCGAGACCGTGAATTCATCCCCGTTCCAGGACGGCTGGATGTATCTCGTCGAACTCAGTGATCCAGAGCAGGTCGACGCGCTGTTGGACAGCGAGCAGTACCAAGAGCTCATTAAGAGCGAGGAGGCGTAATGTCGCAGAATAACGATCAAGGTCGTCCCAACCCCTCGCAGACCTGGTATGACAACGGTCAAGTGCCGCAATCGAAGAAGTTTCCGTTCGGCGCCGGCAATGGTGATGAGAGCACGGACCCCGAAACACGCCACAACCCGCTGGTCGACCCATATGGTCAGAACGGCGGCGGCAGCCAGGGCAACGTCCAGAACTATGCCCAGTCGCAGCCACAGGGCGGACCGACTCCGCAGGAGACACCTCCCTACGGCCAGCAGCCCGTGAACAACGGATCGCAGGCGCCGCAGTACGGCAATGCTCCGCAGCAGAACAGTGCTCAGCAGCCCGGCTACGGTCAGTATGGTGTGCCGCAGAACCAGGGGCAGCAGGGCCAGTACAACAACGGTCAGCAGCCTTCGTATCAGCAGGGTCAGCAGCCTCCATATCAGCAGCCGCAGTACCAGCAGGATCAGGGGCAGTATCCTCCTCAGGGCAATCAGCCCCAGGGCGGTGGCTATATTCCACAGGATCCCAATGGTCAGGGCGGTCAGCCGCAGTACGGCAATCAGCCGCAATCCGGCAGCCAGGGCCAGAACCCGTACAACGGGAATGGTCAGGGCCAGCAGTACGGCAACGACCGGCCGGGCTCCAACGATTCCGGCAGCCAGCAGTTCCATGGAATTCTGGATCCGCATACCGGCGAGATCCACCCTGTGCCCGACCTTGAAGGTCTGCAGGACACAGATGCGCTGCTCGTCGTCGTCTCGGGCCCGGACTCGGGTTCGCAGATTCTGCTCGACACTGATGTGGTGACAGTGGGGCGCAGCCCGAACGCGGACATCTTCCTTGACGATGTCACAGTCTCGCGCAAGCACGCCGAGTTCATTCGGACTCCAAGCGGATTCACGCTTCGCGACACCGGGTCGCTCAACGGGACCTATGTGGGTCGTCAGCTGATCGATTCAATTGAACTGCAGAACGGAGCCGATGTGCAGATCGGCAAGTTCCGGATGATTTTCCAGCAGCGTCCGCGCTCCTGACCGGGGGATAATGTCAAACATCGAAGTTGAGGTTGTTGGTGTTCGCATCGAAATGCCAGCCAACCAGCCGATCCTGTTGCTCAAAGCAACCGAACCGGCCTACTACCTGCCCATCTGGGTCGGAGCCATCGAAGCAAATGCACTCTCGATCGCGCAGCGGGGACTGACCCCGCCGCGACCGATGGCACATGCGCTTCTGCTCGACACGCTCGAAGCATATGAAGCATCATTGGCCGACGTGACAATCACCGGCCGCGACGGGCAGATCTTCCTGGCCGAACTTCATACGAACGATGGAAAGTCGATTTCGGCACGACCCTCCGACGCGGTGACGCTGGCTCTCACGGCACAGTGTCCCGTCTACGTCAATTCAGAACTTCTCGAAGAATCCGGAATCGAAGCACCAGCGGCTGACGAAGAGGAAGTGGCCCAGTTCCGGGACTTCCTCGACAACGTCTCGGCCGAGGACTTCGAGACCGGTACCGAAACATCATGAAAGAACGATTGTGAGCCTCCATATCGATCCGGTATTCGCCAACAGGGACAGCGCCCCAGCGGGCACGAACGATCTCAGCGGTCTTGACGACTGGCGTGAGATGAATCCGCAGCAGCAGCCGACCTATCTCGATGGCCAGGCCCTCGACGATTCGCTGACCAGCCTGCGCAGCTCTCCTCCGCTGGTCTTCGCGGGCGAGGCCGATGTCCTCAAACAGCGCATTGCAGCTGCTTCTCGCGGCGAGGCCTTCGTCCTTGCCGGTGGTGACTGCGCCGAGTCCTTCGCCGGCGCTCAAGCTGACAAGATCCGCGCCCGAGTGCAGACCGTGCTGCAGATGGCGGCGGTGCTCACCTACGGCGGTTCGATGCCGGTCGTCAAGATCGGTCGCATGGCCGGCCAGTTCGCCAAACCCCGGTCCGCGGATACGGAGACGCGGGACGGCGTCACGCTTCCCTCGTACCGCGGCGACATCGTCAACGGCTATGAGTTCACCGAGGAATCACGCCGTCACGATCCGGCGAGACTGCTGCAGGGATACCATGTCTCCGCTTCCACGCTCAATCTCATCCGAGCCTTCACCCAGGGTGGTTTCGCAGACCTGCGACTCGTCCACGAGTGGAATCGCGGATTCCTGACATCGAACCCCGGCTACCAACGCTATGAGCAGACTGCGCGCGAGATCGATCGTGCGATCCGCTTCATGGACGCGTGCGGAGCTGACTTCGATGCGTTGAGGACCACCGAATTCTACGCCGCTCATGAGGCTCTCCTGCTCGAATACGAACGTGCACTGACGCGGATCGACTCACGGACAGGCGAGGCCTACGACGTGTCCGGACATTTCCTGTGGATCGGCGAACGCACCCGTGACATCGACGGAGCCCACGTGGACTTCCTGTCGAAGGTCCGCAATCCGATCGGCGTCAAGCTCGGTCCGACGGCCACCGCAGACGAAGCGCTGGCGTTGGCTGAGAAGCTCGACCCGGATGCCGAGCCCGGCCGACTGACCTTCGTGACTCGCATGGGCGCAGGGAAGATCACCGAGGCTCTGCCGAAGCTGCTTGCCGGAGTCGGTGACCGCCTGCCGCACGTGACCTGGGTCTGCGATCCGATGCACGGCAACACCATCACCTCGAATACCGGGTACAAGACCCGCCGGTTCGAAGATGTCATGGCCGAGGTCGAAGGATTCTTCAGCGCCCATCAGGACGCCGGGACCATTCCGGGCGGACTGCACATCGAACTCACCGGTGACGACGTCACAGAGATCATGGGCGGAGCGACCGAGATCGACGACGAGGGTCTGCGCCGTCGCTATGAGACACTCGTCGATCCTCGCCTCAATCACGACCAGTCACTTGAGATGGCCTTCCAGGTCGCGGAGTACCTGACTCGTCGCAACTGATGTGAGTGTCGGCTGACAGACGTCGACTCGTCTTCTCAGATACCAGAGAAGCAGGTGGCCGTGCGAACGAATCGCACGGCCACCTGTTATTTCATTCGGCTTCAGAGAAAGACCCGCTGTGGGGAAGGGTCCCTGATCGATGTGATCAGTCTTTCTTCTTCTTGTCTTCGTCCTTCTTGCTGTCCTTGTCGTCGTCCTTCTTCTTCTCGTCCTTCTTGTCGTCCTTGGACTCTTCCTTCTTCTCCTTGCCCTTGGAGACGCGGACAATGATGAGAGAGTCATAGGGCTTCGCCTCAGAGCTCTTGGGCCACTGTGAGACCACTTTGCCCTTGGGGATGTCGTCGGAGAAGACCTCGTCCTTGCCCACACGGAATCCGCGTTTGGCCAAGGTCGCATATGCGGCATCGAAGGTCAGGCCCTCGACATTGGGCACGGGGGTCGGCTTGACTCCCTTGGACACAACGAGATCGACCTCGGTGCCCTTGGACAGGTCCTCGCCCTGCTTCTTCGACGCTGAGATGACATCGTCGTTGTCGACCGAGTCACTGTACTCTTCGTCCACCTTGCCGAGCTTCAACTCGGCCTTCTTCAGCGCGGCCTCAGCTTCGTCGGAGCTGAGCCCCTTGAGCTTGGGGACGGGGAACATCTCTTCGCCCTTGGACACGACGACCGTGACGGTCGAGTCCGGGGCAAGTTCGGATCCGCCGACCGGGTCTGTGCCGATGACGACACCAGCTGGGACGCTGTCGTCGAAGACTTCCTTCGGCTGAGCGTCGAGACCGGTGTCCTCGATCTGCGAGGTCACCTTGTCAAGGTCCTTGCCCGCCAGCTGGGCCGGCACGATCGAGGTGGGCGCGGGAAGGTTTGCGATGACCAGCCAGGCCACAAGGGCGAGCACGAGCAACGCAGCCCCGACGGTTGCCGCCAGTCGTCGTCTGCGTCGACGGGTTGGTGCTGAAGTCGCCGAGGCTGTGGCTGCTGCCGCCGCGACTGCGGTCTTGTCGTCGGCCTTGTCTTCGCCGTGCTCGGGTTCGTTCTCGTCACCGTGATCGGTGTTGTCCTGGGAGACACCGTCGGGGGAGGTCGCCGCATCGTCTGCCTTCGAGGCGGCAGCGGCACCAGCGGCACCGACACCAGCGGCACCGATGCCTGCGGCACCAGCCGCTGCGGCTGTCCCCGCCGCACCAGACTCTTCGTCGGTGTCAGTATCGGCGTGCTCCGCCTCGGCGTTCTCGTTGTCTTCGTCGTTCTCGAGGTAGGGGATCTCGTCGGTGCGCGATCGCTTCTCTTTCGGAGCTTCAGCTCCGAGATCGATGCTCGCTGTCAGCTTGGGGGAGTGCTCACCCGGTACGACATTGGGGTCGCCGAGGTCGAGTTCGCTCTCGCTCATCTCGGATCGGGCCTCGGCGAGGGCATGACGGAACTGCGCGGCGTCATCGGGACGGTCGGCGGGATCCTTTGACGTCGCCCACAGCACCAGGGCGTCAAGGCGCGGACTCAGTCCGGTGACCTGGTCTGACGGAGGCGGTACGGAATCGTGTACGTGGCGGTATGCGACCTGGATGGGGACTTCATCCGTATAGGGCTGCATCCCGGTGAGCATCTCGTAGAACATGATGCCGACCGTGTAGAGGTCGGTGCGGATATCGGCGCCAGTCCGCGTGACGAGCTCAGGCGCCACATATCCGACAGTGCCGATCAGGGTCTTGGTCGTCGTCGCGGTGGTGACGGCGCGCGCCAAACCGAAGTCCGCGAGCTTGACCTGACCATCGGTGCCGAGGAGGACATTGTCGGGTTTGAGATCGCGATGGATGATTCCCGTGGAATGGACTGCTTCGAGTGCGGCGAGGATCGCATCGAGGACGACGATCGCCTGACGCGGAGTGAAGGTGCCCCGGTGCTTGAGCTCGCGGCGCAGAGTCACCGACGGCAGGTACTCCATCACAAGATAGACCGTGTCGCCGTCGCGGGCCTGGTCATGGATGGCCACGAGATTCGGGTGGGTCAGCCGTCCGGCGTTGATGGCCTCGCGTCGGAACCGTTCGACGAAGGTGTCGTCGCTGATGAGGTGGTCATGCATGACCTTGATCGCGATCTCACGGTCAAGGCGCAGATCCGTGCCGCGGTAGACCATCGCCATTCCACCGCGCGCGATCTTCGCGTCGATGCTGTAGCGGTCATTGAGAATTGTGCCGATGAGCGGATCCGTACGGGCACTCATAGCGCCTCCTGCATTCGCTGTCGCTGCATTTGAACGGCGCGGACGAAGGCCTTCGTCTCGGGCAGCAATCCCTCGGATCTCACGGAGCGAAGATCCTGATAGTAGCCCGCCAGTGCCTCGTTCTCCGATTCTGCAGTTTCGATCAGCCATCCCAAGATGACTGTTCCCGCAACGATGTTGTCGCCGAGATCAAGGAGATCGAGACTGCGGCCGACGATGTCGCTGGCCCACCTGCCCGATCGAGGAGTGACCTGCATGATGCCGATGGCATTCCCCGCCGAGACAGTGGTGTGCTGGAAACCTGATTCCTGCGCGGCAACGGCCTGCATGAGTGCCGGGTCGGCTCCGAGCTCCTCGGCGATTGAGGCAACGATGAATCGGGCCTGGGCCGGTGCCGGGTGAGTTCTCTGCAGGAGTGTGAATTTGTTCAGTCGTGCGGCTGCGAGCACATTGGGTCTGATGCCCTCGACCTGAGCGCTCGTGGCGACGCGCGGAATATCGGTCGGTGGCTGGGGCGGTGTGCGATGCCGTCGAGCCGTCGAATCTCTGAGCAGCAGCAGCTCGCCGACCTGGAGGAACGAGTCGTCGCCCATCGAATTCGCACGGCGCAGGCTGCCGGGCGACATCTGATGCCTGGCGGCGATTCCGGGCAGAGTCTCGCCCGGTGCGACGACATGCGAAGGGTCGGTATCGGGCAGGTCGTTCTTCTCAGGCAGGGACAGCACCTGACCCTGATGGAGATTCTGCCGCGGCGAGATGCGATTGAGCTCAGCCAGAGCGGGCACGGAAACGCCATGTTTGCTGGCGACTCCGTACAGAGTGTCACCGTCTCTGGTTTTGTAGGTGCGACCGCCGTGCGTCACCGGAATGGTCTCACCGTTGGTTCCAGACGTCCATTGCGGCCCCGGCGCAGCCTGCGATGATGACGCTGGGGAGTTGGTCGGTGTGCCGGGGGAGCTCTCATGGTCGTCGGCACGGGAGGAGGCCGCCTCGGCGAAGTCGAGGTCAGCGTTGTCGTGATCCGTGGGGATGGGGTCGGTGAGTCCCGGGATGGGGCCGGTGGAATTCACCTTTGAAGCAGCACGGATGTCAGGAGCGGCGGTAACGGGCACCTGAGGATTCCGTCGCATACGTGTCATCTGTCACCTGTTGACTTCATATCGGATGGGGAAGTTTCACACTCCAGACTATCGAGTGCCCGGGCTGCACCCGAGCATTCGACTCCGCATGGCGGGGTGTTTCTCTCAAATATTGCTAGGCTTGAGGATGTGAATACGGAAGAACTCGTCCAGGATTGGGCCACATTGCCAGATATCGCCGAGTCGACGGGTCTTGGCATCATGCAGGTGCGCAGGCTCCTGGAGGACGGTGCGATCTGCGGCTATAAGCACGGGACACCCAAAGTGATGCAGGTGCCGACGGCGTTCTTCGTCGACGGCTCGGTGCTGACCCCGTTGAAGGGCACTCTGAGCACATTGCGGGACGCGGGCTTCGACGATCGTGAGTCCATCCACTGGCTGTTCACCCCGGATGATTCTCTGCCCGGGCGTCCCATCGATCTGCTGCGGGCCGGCAATCGCAAAGAGGTCAGACGGCGGGCCCAGGCCCTGGCCTTCTGATCCCTCAGCCTTCTCGTCGTTCAGCAGGGTCTCTCAGCTCGTCCGATAGCTGAGAGACTCGGCGAACCCCTCGAGCTGCCTTTGGGCAGCGGCGCCGATCGTTGTCCGTGTTGTGTCAGCGTGGGCACCTTTATCCGCCCATTCGCGGACCACGGACAGTGCTTCGTCATACTTGGTCCGAATGAAGGATTCGACCGCGTCGAGGCCGCCGGATTCGGTGAGCATCTCCACGCACTCGTCGACCTCGTCATCTGAGAGATTCGGGTTTCCCAGACGCTCTGCCATGACCTGAACCTGCTCCGGGCGAAGGTTCTTCATGCTCTCGGCGATGAGTACGGTGCGTTTGCCCTCACGGATGTCATCGCCGGCCGGTTTCCCGGTGGCAACGGGATCGCCGAAGATGCCGAGCACATCGTCGCGAAGCTGGAATGCCTGCCCGAGCGGGAGTCCGAACTTGGAGATCTCTGCGAGCTGTTCCTCGTCGGCACCGCCCAGGGCCGCAC
Organism: Brevibacterium antiquum; assembly: GCF_016107655.1. Classification (GTDB taxonomy): domain Bacteria; phylum Actinomycetota; class Actinomycetes; order Actinomycetales; family Brevibacteriaceae; genus Brevibacterium; species Brevibacterium antiquum. Next base: position 413,855 of record NZ_JABASX010000003.1, on the reverse strand, counting down.
CGAGAAGGAGCGGCTGTTCGACCGAATACTTCGCGGACTTGTAGCTGAGAACCTCCCAGGCCCTGTCGCCGATGCGTTCGTCCTCAAGCGGGACCACCTCGGCCAGGACGTCGAGGTACTGCCCGACCATCACGTCCCTGCGGAGCGTGGCACGCAGATCTCGTGCCAAGGGCGTAATGCCCAGGACGGTCTGGGATTTCTCGAAGAGCTCTTCGCTGAGGGCAAGGCAGATGTCTCCGATGACGATGGCTGCCGCGATTCCGAAGGGCTCGGCTCCGCCTTGGTAGCTGCGTCCGGCGTGATAGGACTCGAATTGGCGATGCAGTGCCGGCTTGCCGCGACGCGTATCGGAATGATCGATGACGTCGTCATGGATGAGAGCGGCCGCATGGAGAAGTTCGAGCGAACCGGCGGCCTCGGCGACACCGCCGGTCATGCTGTCCCTTGCAGGATCGTCTCCGGCTGCCAGCTGGTAGCCCCACCACAGCAGGACCGGACGGATCATCTTCCCGCCCCGTGTGAAGTCGAGGAGCGCCTGCCCGATGTCGTGCGCATCGGGTGAGATCGTGAGGAACTCGGCCGCCTTCGATTCGAGGAACCCTTCGATTCCCGTCGATACCTCGGCGGCAATGGATTCGGGGGACTTGAGGGCTTCGATGGTGCTCTTCCGGCCGGACGCCTCTGGTGTCTGCGCGGTCTCCGCCTCAACTGCAGACGGAGAGTCGGCACCCATCATGGAACGATGTTCCCGCCGACTGTCACGATCGAATTCGGCTTCTTTGAAGGGTCCTTGGCGATTGTGACGACGAGCAGACCTTCATTGTCCTTGTGTCGGAAGTTCACGACCTGGGCACTCTTCGTCTTGATCTCGTCGCCATACGTTTCGAATCCGGCCTTCTTCAGTGCCTTGGAGTAGAACGTGAAGATGTCCTTGGGTTCGGCCTTGGCGCTCATGACCAGGCTGACCTCTTCGAGCTTTCCTGAATCGGCTCCGTTCTCGGCCTTCGCACGGGCGCTCGACAGCACAGTCGAGTCCGGGTAGGGCTTGAGGTATTTCGGGAGATCTTCGACGTCGGTGGAGGCAGCCTCGGAATCCTTGCTCGGCTGTTCGCTGCTCGCGGCCTCCGAACCTTCGGGCGTCGAGGCTGCGGACGAAGACTGCGTCTTCTCCGGAGTGGGTGATCCTTCTGCCGCCTCGTTGGCCGGTCCCGAACATCCTGCGAGGACGAGAGCAGCGGCGAGGGGCAATGTCATGACAGTGGCGCGCGTTACCATGACTACAGACTACCCGGACTCGGCGACGGGAGCCGAAAGGAGCCAACGCAGACACATGAGTGCCCGATGAGTCGTAAACAGCTGTCACGATCCGGTGGCGATCTCAGCCGTCTCGGGACGGACGATGCCGGAGCCACGATGCTCCACCTGGACATGGACTCCTTCTTCGTGTCGGTGGAGCTTCTGAGCCGCCCGGAACTTCTCGGCCGTCCCGTCATCGTCGGCGGTCGCAGCGGGCGGGGCGTCGTGGTTTCGGCGAGCTATGAGGCTCGTGAGTTCGGTGTCCATGCGGCCATGCCCATGGGTCGGGCGATGAGTCTCTGTCCCTTCGCCGAGGTGATCCCTCCTTCGCATGGCCTGTACTCTTCGTATTCCCAGAAGGTCTTCGACCTGGTGGGTGAGGTGACACCCGATTATCACCAGGTGAGTGTCGACGAAGCGTATATCGACGTGTCAGGAGCGGTGCGCAGATTGGGGTCGCCGGTGCTGATCACATCCGAGCTTCGAGCCGAGATCGAAGCACAGACGGGGCTGAACGCATCGGTGGGGATCGCTGGCAGCCGAGTCGTGGCGAAGCTCGCGTCCACCCGAGCCAAACCGCGCGGACAGCTGCTCGTCCCGCTGGCGGCGACTCAGGAATTCCTCGATCCGATGCCGATCGAAGCGCTTCCAGGAGTGGGGGAGAAGACGAAGGATGGGTTCTTCAAGTACGGCATACGTCTGATCGGGGACTTAGCCGCAGTCGACGAAGCTTGGGCAGGTCGGGTATTCGGCGCCCACGGCCATCATCTGTGGCGCAGCGCCCACGGACTGGACTCACACGGCATGGACAGGCAGGTGAAGGACCGGTCGATCAGCGCCGAGCACACCTTCAACGACGACGTCTGGGATCTGAGTCAGCTTGAGCATGAGCTGCTGCGGCTGTCGGACAAAGTTGCACACAGGGTTCGGGCCGAAGGCAAGGTCGCCACCACTTTGGGGCTGAAATATCGACTCGGTGATTTCACCACATTGTCGCGATCGATCACTCTCGATGCTCCCACCGACCTCGCCCGTGAGATCTATGAGGCCCTGCGGCCGGCCATGAGAAACCTGCGGGAGCAGAAATCCAAGGGGGTGCGTCTGCTGGGTATCCGCGCAGCCGGTCTGATGGACTTCGCCGCCAGCGGCAGACAGGCGAGACTGGACGAGGCCGAGCACTCAGGCAGGGAAGCAGAGGTTGCCCTTGATGATGTGCGGAAAAAATTCGGGACCGCTTCGATCTCGCAGGCGTCTCTGCTCAGAAGGCGCCCTGACCCCGAAAATACGGGTCCTGACCACGTTTAGGCAGTGAGGTGCTTCATAGTCTGAGGACGCAGTGAGAATCCAGGGGATGCAACGGTCCTCAAGATGTTTTTTCAGTGTTCAGAGACTATGATTGTGTCATCAGGCCATAGTAAGGAAACGGGGGTTCGAGATGCCACTCTCCGATCACGAACAGCAGCTGCTCGATCAGTTGGAGAAGCAGCTGCGCAGTGAAGACCCACGTTTCGCACGCAATATTTCAGAAACCCAGGCAGCCGCTAACGGGCCAGGGTTCTCCGCGAAGCGATTCGTGCTGGGTATTCTGCTCACGCTTGTAGGACTCGCCGCAACGATCTTCGCCATTTCTATGGTGACGAACAGCACATGGTGGATCATCCTCGGCGTCGTCGGCTTCGGGTTGATGGTTGCCGGAATGTACTGGGCTTTCAGCCGTCCGCGTCAGATCGGCGACAAAGCCAAGCGTGCTCAGCCATCGAAAGGTCCCCAGTCTGAGGCCAACGGGCCGTCCGGTTTCATGAATCGGATCGAAGACCGGTGGGAGAAGCGCCAGCGCGGCGAATGATTCGCGCGGCACTCGGTCGAGCCGCTGAGACTGATTGTCAGCCGGATGACCTGTGGGCCGATCGCGACTGCCCGCGGGTACTCTCCGAGTGATACTTGGTACACAATCCACCCCAGTGAAGCGTCCTCTGCAGAGGGGGCGCTTTTTCGTGCTCGATAGTGCATCGGCATCCGCAGGCATCATCACTCACCGGCTTCGGCACACGCAGCGCCGTCACGCATCGTGGTGGTTCAATCTCACCGACAGTGCTCCGGTGCTGGACCAGGTCCGCGCCTGATGCTGGTTGAGGACGCACTCGCCCGTTGGGGACGCAACTCTGCCCGTTGCGGACGCACTCGCCCGTTGCGGACGCACCTGCCCAATGATGGCTGTAGCGATGGCACCTTGAGCGGGCGCTGCCTCGAACGGACGCTGCCATGGAATAGGAGCTTCGCTGGAATAGGAACTGCCCCGGAGGCACAAGGCATCCGGGGCAGCAACAGGGCATCGCAATCAGCGCGGTGGATTGAAGATACTTGCCGGCCAGATAATGGCGGTGATCTTGTTTCCGGGCGACGCGTTGTCTGCGAGGTCGGTCCTGACTTCGTCGATGAGGGCACTGACCGCGGTTGACGAGATGTTCTTCTCACTCGCACCGTAGCGGTGGGCTTCAAGTGCGTCGACGAAGGCTGACAACGCAGTGTCATCGCCGGCGTTGCGTGACTCTGACGGTGGGGCCGGGCTGCGCAGCGCGGCGAATCCATCACTGGAATCGCCACGTGCCTCAGACGACGAAGAACCTGGTTCCGCAGTGGGGTCCTCAGACTCAGCGATCCCTCCACCGGCTCTGCTGGCCAATACGAGTTCGTTGTATCGCAACGTTCGGCTGGGGTCGAGGCTCTGACCATAGTCGGTCGACAGCGCCCGTATCTCCGTCCAGACCTTCTCGAGCTCGTCAGGGTCACGTGTGCGTCGACGCCGCAGAATGAGTCTCCACAGCGCCGGAATCGCTGCAATCAGCAGGATCGCAAGCACGATGAGACCCGCCCAGAGGTACGTACCGAGATTCGCACCAGCTGGTTCCCCAGCCGCTGATGCCTCGGGGCTGGAGCTCTCGGATTCCGCCGCTTCCGATTCCTCGGAGCCCTCTGTGGGCTCCTCAGACGGCGACGAGGTCTCTTCGGAGTCCTCTTCGGAGTCCTCCTCGGAGTCCTCTCCGGTGCTGCCGCTGGCAACCGTCCATTTCGGCGGGTCGCCGGCTGGACCGCCTGGAGTGGGTTCGAAGCGGACCCATCCGGCTCCCTCGAAGTACAATTCCGGCCACGCATGCGAATCCTGCATGCTGACTTCGAAGCCTTCACCGCTCTTGGTGCCTTCGCCGTAACCGACGCCGATGCGTGCGGGAATCCCCATCGTCCGAGCCATGATCGTCATGGCCGACGAGAACTGAACACAGTACCCCTTCTTATCGACGAGGAAGTCAGAGATCGCATCGCCGCTGGCTTTTTCGGGAGCATCCAGCGAGTATTCGAAGTCGCCGCTTCGGAAGTAGGCCTGGAGCAGGACAGCGGCTTCCCATTGGTTGTCCGCGTCCGCAGTGATCTTCTCGGCGGTTTCCTTCACGCTGCCGGGCAGGCTGTCCGGAACTTCGAGTTCCGTCTCGAAATCACCGGAGTCCACCGGTGCTGCGCTCTGCAGATCGTTGACGTCGGGGTTGATGGAGAGATACTCCATCGTGTAGTCCTGTCCACCCGATTTCTCGCCATTGCCGACGATCGTCAGCGATGTCTCGTCATAGATCCAGCGCCTGTCCAAGCCAGTCGGCTGCTGTGGGGCGTACGGGGTGGGAAGATACTGCTGATCGTAGTCGTCGGAGACTGTGACGTCGATGCGCTCTTCCTTGTAGTTCTTCTCGCGCGGCAGTCCCTGCGGCCAGGGCAGTCCCTCGTTCGCGATCGCAAAGGGGTCGAGGGGGAACGGGGTCGGTGCCCACGACTGGCCGTCAAAGGAGTTGATCGATGTCAGCCTGATCGGCTGCCCTTCGGATTCCGAAGTGGTGTATTTCAAGAGGGTCGAATCGTCACGGTCACCGAGATCGGCACGCAGGTCGAGGAACGGGTTCGTCACGGTGAGATCGCCCTTGTCGCTGGCAGCGCGATCAGGCAGGGTCGGAACCGGAGGCAGGAGCACGGGTGCTCCGATGCCGATTGCAATGGCCACAGCTCCAGCCACGGTTGCGGTCAGACCGCCGCGCCACTTGGCTGCAGGGAAGTAGGGGCTGAGCATGAGGATGAGGAATGCGGCCAAGATGGCGACGACGTGCCACCACATCACCTGGGTGGGGGCGAAGAAGACCGGGATCATCCACAGCACCAGGAGCAGAACGCCGCTCACCTTCGGGGCTCTGAGGTCGGAGACGAGTCCGTCGATGAGGATGGTGATCAGCGTGAACGCGATCGTGAGCATCGTGGTGAAGCCAGGAGTGCTGGGCGCTGGGGGAGTCGTGGCGTATAGGTCGCTGACTCCCGAGGACAGGAGGTCGATCACGGTGGTGAATGAACTGCCGGTGGGCACGACGCCGAGAATGAGCGTGCTCGGTGCACATAGCACGAGGATTGCGATCAGACCCACAATGCACTGTGCGATGACGGCAGCACCTGTGGCCCGAAGGACCGGGACGCTACGGAAGATCGCGCCGACGAGAACGATCAGGAGAATTGCGATGAGCACGGAGGGAAGCCACGCGAAGTCGGAGAAGACGGCGGAGAGTCCGATAGCGGCCAAGACCATGGCCACGAACACGGCACAGGCTTCGAGCCAAGCCGGTGAATGTCTGTCTGCACTGTCTGATGTTTCGGGGTTCATCGCTTCACCCGCTTCGAATCGAATGCGGTCCATGATTCCGGCAGATCCTCACTCAGTCCCACCATCGTCAGGTCATTGATGTCGTCGAGGCTTCGGACGGTCACCGGAACGCGACGGGAGAATTGGGCCGCCAGCTCCTTTCCGCGAGCGTCGTCGACGGCGCAGATGACGATGTGGTTGGGGTTGTCATGGGAAGGCAGTTGCACTCGGCCGGCCTCGACGAGGGCGGTGAGCAATCGCAGTCTGTCGATATCGCGCTGTCCTTTGAACCTGATCTGATGGCCGGGTGCGACGACGAAGACCTCATAGCCAGCACGCAGGAACGCCGTGCCGGCCGCGGCCGCGGCGGCCAGGAGGAATTCGATTTCCAGGGCGTCCGGGCGGTCATCGTCACCCTTGAGATCGACGATGATGAGAGCGTAGAGCGTCTCCTCGTCGGCTTCGTGACGGACCATGAGCTCACCGGACTTCGCGGTGCTCGGCCAATGGACGTGTCGGAGATCGTCTCCGGGAACGTATTCTCGCGTGTGGAAGTCCCGAGCAGTGTGGCCGGCACGGACCTTGCCGTCATCCAAGCGGGCCGGTCTGATCGCCGAGTCGGTGGGAATCCGTGCGGGAAGGATCGGCACCGAGACAGCTACAGGGTAGCCGGCGATGACCTTCTTCTTCCTCGTCACCAGGCCGAAGGGGCCAGAGACAGTGATCAGCACAGTTTCCACTCCGCTGAGTCCACGACGATTCGGGGTGAAGGACGTCAGGATGGTCTGAGAAGCTCCGTGGGCCAGAGGTGGAACTTGCCCGACCGTGGAATCGCCGAAGCCCTCGCCTGCCACGAAGCTGATTGTCGAGGACGGGATGGCCAGACGCCCGGTGTTTGTCACCAGTGCCTCGACCTGAACCTCTTTCCCCTCGTGAGCAAGCGGGTAGCGGTCTCTGGACTGAGGCAGCGCCACGGTAGGCAGTCCCGTCCGCAGCGTGATCGAAACGCGGCGGGTGCCCCAGGTGATCAGCAGCGCCGAAAGGATGACCAGCGCCAGAAGCAGAATTCCAGCAGGCAGCAGCCCGGGGAGCGCGAACCGATATGCGGTGATGATCAGTGCGACTCCGGCGAGGACGAAGATGATTCCTGAGGTGCTCAGACGCATGTGGTCACTGAACCGTCGAAATGGGCACGCGGGCCAGGAGGCGGCCGATCAGTTCGGCTGCCAGCTCCGAATCGTCACCGTCGCGCGGGATGATCCGGTGAGCCAAGATGTAAGGGGCCAGAGCCTGAATGTCATCCGGAGTCACGAAGGTCCGTCCCGAGAGCGCGGCGCGAGCCTTGGCCGCGCGGAGAAGGTGGACACCGCCTCGGGGCGAGCAGCCGAGAAGGATGGCCTCGTCATTGCGGCTGGCATGGAGGATGGAGACGATGTATTCGCGCAGCTCTCGGGCTGCGCTGACATGTCGGACGATTCCCCGAGCCTGGTTGATCTGCTCGAGGCTGGTCACCGGAGTGGCGCTGGACAGCGGATCGTGCTCGATCTGGTTGTCCAGAAGGTCGATCTCGTCAGCAGTTTCAGGGTAGCCCAGCGAGATTCGAGTCATGAAGCGGTCCCGCTGTGCTTCGGGAAGCGCGTACGTACCTTCCATGTCGATCGGGTTCTGAGTTGCCACGACGATGAACGGCGATGGCATCTGGTAGGTCTCGCCGTCGATGGTGGCCTGACCTTCGGCCATGCACTCAAGCATCGCGGACTGAGTCTTGGGGGAGGCGCGGTTGATCTCATCGGCAATGACGATATTGGCGAACACGGGACCCTGCCGGAACTCAAAGTGCCGGGTCTCCTGATTGAACAGGTTCACGCCGACGACGTCAGTCGGCAGCAGGTCGGGGGTGAACTGGATGCGCCTGACCGAACCATCGACGACCTTGCCCATGGCTCGTGCCAACAGAGTCTTCCCGACTCCGGGCACGTCCTCGAGGAGGACGTGGCCCCCTGCAAGGAGCGCAACCAGAGACAGTCCGACTGCTTCATCCTTGCCTTCGAGGACGGCGTTCATTGCTGTGCGTGCCCGTGAGGTGAGTTGCTGCACCCATTCGATGTGCTCGGCACCGATCACGGAATTGGCCTGAGTACCTTCTTGGCTGATCGACATGATCCCATTGTCCCCTATCCCGTCTCCTGCATCCACACGGGCATCGTTCGACCTTTCGGGCAGTCGTCGCTCGACCTTTCCGCTGGCCACCATTCGGCCGTTCGGGCAGCCGCGTTCGGCATCACCGGTCCGCGCCGGCGCGGGGGTCTGATTCTGGCGTCTCGGCCGCGGTGCCGGCGGCTGGGGGACTGCGCAGCTGCCCTTTCCTGTCCTGCAGAACAGGCCCCTCCACATCGCTCCCCACTTTCCTCCCCACATCGCTCCACCAGAGATCTCCACTTCCCTCCCCACTTCCCTCCCCACTTTCCTCCCCACTTTCCTCCCCCGAGGAGCTCTGGGCCTCGGTCTTCCGCGCAAAATCAGGGATCTGGCCCCCTGATGGCCACCGCGTCGAGGCGGCACTGAAGGCTGAAATGCACCGTAGAAGGCCCATTGCGCACCACTTCCGACTCGCCGATCGCAAATTTTCCCCACTTTCCTCCACCTATCTGACCTGGGATTTTATAGGTCTAATAGGTGCCGTAGGGGTAAACCACTAGATTGGGTGGAGGGAAGTGGAGTACTGTGGTTGCTATCGGAGCCAATTGGGTTTCGAAAGGGGTGAGACGACATGTTCTTGGGCACTCATTTGCAGAAGCTCGACGACAAAGGTCGGCTCATCCTGCCCGCAAAGTTCCGGGAGGAGCTTTCGCCCGGTCTCGTATTGACCCGTGGACAGGAGAACTGCCTCACCCTGTTCCCCACCACGGAATTCGAAGCCGAGCACGAGCGAATCCAGAACGCGCCGAAGACGAATAAGGAAGCTCGCGATTACCAGCGTGTGTTCCTGTCGGCGGCCTTTGCGGATCAACCGGACAAACAGGGACGCATCACGGTCCCGAACATATTGCGGCAGTACGCATCACTTGATCGGGAAGTTGCGGTGATCGGCATGGGCAACCGCGTCGAGATCTGGGACTCACCGACATGGGATAACTACCTGGTCGGCGCTCAGCAGGCATTCGCTGAACGTGAGAACGAGGTGATTCCAGGAGTGATCTGATTCTGCTCGGGTTTGATCCTTGCCCGCCGTGTTCGAGTTTCGGGGAACTTCCCCGTTTCCGAAGTTCGGCAGTCCTGACACACTTCCCCGGTGCCAGGGCAGCGGCGGACAAGGTTCTGGCTCCAGCAGTTCACCCCCATGACCACCACCCACGAAGGACTCACCTATGAACGATCAGCACGTACCAGTGCTCCTGGAGCGCGTGGTCGAGCTCATCGGGGTCGGAGTCCAGGCCGCCAGAGACAATGGACACACCCCCACCGTCGTCGACGGCACGCTGGGCATGGGAGGCCACTCCGAGGCCATCCTCACCGCCTTCCCCGATGTCCACCTCATCGGAGTCGACCGCGACACCCAGGCCATCGATATCGCCACGAAGCGACTTGCGCCCTTCTCCGACCGCATCGACATCGTCCATGCCGTCGATGACGAGATCCCAGAGATCCTTGACGACCTCGGCGTCGATCGCATCAGCGCCGTTCTCCTCGACCTCGGGGTATCGTCCCTGCAGCTCGACGAGGACGAGAGAGGGTTCTCCTACTCCCGTCCGGCGCCCTTGGACATGAGGATGGATCGAACCCAGACCCTGACCGCCGCCGAGGTGCTGGCCACCTACCCCGAAGCTGAACTCCGACGCATCCTCCGTGAGTACGGCGAAGAGAAGATGGCCGGCCGGATCGCGAAGATCATCGTCACCGACCGTGAAGATGCGCCATGGGAGACCTCGCAGCAGCTCGCAGCGATGCTGGGACGGGTCCTTCCCCAGACGAAGAAGAAGTCCCACCCCGCGAAGCGAACGTTCCAAGCCCTGCGCATCGAAGTCAACGACGAACTCGGTGTGCTGCGGACAGCTCTCCCGGAGGCACTGCGGGCACTGCATATCGGGGGAGTGGCGGTCATCGAGTCGTACCAGTCCCTCGAGGACACGATCGTGAAGAAGATATTCCGCTCCGCAACCACCACCTCGGCACCGCCGGACATGCCCGTCGTGCCTGAGGAACTCCAACCGTGGCTGTCCGAAATCATTCGCGGTGCGGAACTGGCCGACAGTGACGAAGCAGACAGAAACCCTCGCGCCAAGAGCGTGCGATTGCGTGCAGTACAGAAGATCAGGGAGGCAAGATCGTGAGGAACGCTCAAGCGGCAAGCCGCCAACCCCGCGTCACTGAACGGACGCGGCGCCTCGACGAGTCCGCCAGCCGGCCGGTACCGCCTCGGCTCAAGCTCCTGAAGTTCGAGCTGCCGAAGGCCAGGGTCCCGTTCTCTATGCTCTGCGTGGCGATCCTCGTTGCCACCCTCGTGGCGGTGCTGCTGCTCAACATCTTCATCTCCCACACCTCGTATCAGATCGACCAGCTGAACTCCGAGAAGGAACAGCTGGCCGAGCAGAAGGATCGACTGGTCGAAGACAATTCGTACCGCGAATCTCCGCAGAACATCTCGATCGCGGCCGAGGAGCTCGGACTGGTCCGCGACTCCTCGCCCGAGTTCCTCGATGCGAAGACCGGAAAGATCATCGACGCACCTCCGATCGACGTCAGCGGAGAAAAGAAGCCGACAGTTGTCCCCGGCCCGCGTGCCAATACCCGCGAAGACCTCCGTCCCAATCTACGATCGGATGAGAAGCTGCCAGTAGTCGGGGGCAGTCCCAGCAAGGACATCGCGCCACCGGCTCAGGAAACTCCGAAATAAGGAGAGCCCGACAGCCATTCGCCGACAAGCAAGGACCAAGGACAGTGCAATGGGCCCACGAGCCACTCGGGTGAAGAACAAAGGCGGACGAGGCAAACCCAACCTTCGCCTGCGGATGGCACTGATCGCGGCTCTGTCCATCCTGGTTCTCCTCGTCACCTCCGGACGGCTGATCTCGATCCAGGGCATGGATTCGATGAAACTGGCCGAGAAGGCACTGTCGAACCGACTCGTCACCAAGACCCTGCCGGCCTCGCGGGGTCAGATTCTGGCCTCCGACGGCACGGTCCTGGCCGACAGCGTCTCCCGATATCAGCTCGTCGTGGACCAGCAGAACGTGGCCCAGTACAAGGTTGACGGAAAACTGGTCGGGGCCTGGGGAGCAGCCGAGGCCCTGGCGAAGCCCCTCGACACCGACCCCGGACTGCTGTACCCGAAACTTGTCGGCGACAAACGCTGGAACCCCGTTGCCAAGGGCCTCACCTCCGAGACCTGGCGGGCCGTGAAGAAGCTCAACATCCTCGGCCTCTCCGCCGAGGAGTACGCCGTGCGCTCCTACCCATCTGGTGCAGTGGCAGGGAACCTCGTGGGCTTCCTCAGCTCGGACGGCCAGCCTCAGGCGGGCCTGGAGATGGCCTACAACGACCAGTTGAACGGGCGCGACGGTCAACAGCAGTACGAACGCGGTGCTCGAGGCGAGATCATCCCGCTCGGCGACAACAACACGCGCAATGCCGTCGATGGCAAAGGCCTGCAGACGACGATCGACCCGGCCCTGCAGTACTACGCCCAACAGGCGATCGAGGAGCAGCGGAAGGAACATGAGGCCGAATCAGCCTCGATCGTCATCAAGGACATCGAGACCGGCAAGATCCTCACCGCCGCAGACGCACCCAGCGTCGATCCCAACTCACCGGGCAAAGTGGGCGGCACCGACCGTGGTTCGCGCATCTTCACCGACGTCTTCGAACCCGGCTCGACCGCAAAGATGGTCACGGCCGCGGCTCTGCTCGACCAGGGTCTGGTCACCCCTGAACAGGAGTTCACAGTTCCGGACAAGTGGAAGGCACCCAACGGAGAGGAATTCCGGGACTCGCACCCGCACCCGGACGAGAAGCTCACCTTCGCCGGAATCCTCTCCGAATCCTCGAACACCGGCACCATTCTGGCGGGCAACAAACTCTCGGAAGAACAGCGCTACGGCTACTTGAAGAAGTTCGGATTCGGTTCGCCGACAGGCATCGAGTTCCCTGCCGAGACCTCTGGCATCCTCCACCCCTACAAGGACTGGGACGGCCGCACCAAATACACCGTGATGTTCGGCCAGGGCGTGGCCGCGAACGCCGTGCAGACCACCGACGTCATCGCGACCATTGCCAACGGCGGAGTGCACGTCCCCTCGAAGCTCGTCGATGGAACGGTTTCCCCATCAGGGAAGACGATCCCGAATCAGGCAGGCGAACCTCAACGCGTCATCAGCAAGAAGGCCGCTGACCAGACTCTGTCCATGCTCGAAGGCGTCGTTGCCGAGGGCACCGGCAAATCGGCACAGGTCTCCGGCTACAGGGTGGCGGGAAAGACAGGAACCGCGCAGGCACCGGCAGCCGAGGGCGGCGGCTACGACGGCTACACAGCCTCCTTCGTCGGCGTCCTCCCCGCCGAGGACCCGCAGATCGCGATCTCTGTGACGTTGCAGCGGCCCCGAAACGGCTATTACGGTGGAAGCGCCGCAGCTCCGGTATTCTCCGATGTCGCCGGCTTCGCCATGCGGCACCTCAAGATCCCACCGTCGACCGCAGATCCCCAGCTCCCTGCTCGAGAATGGAAATAATGCGCATCTCACAGCTGCTGCCAGCAGCCCCTGGAACCATTCATGGAGATCCCGACCGCGAGGTCGGGGGAGTCTCTCACGATTCGCGCACGGTATCGCCCGGCCACCTCTATGCCGCGCTGCCGGGCGCGAACGTCCATGGAGCGAAGTTCGCGCCGGATCTCATCGATCGCGGGGTCGCCGCGATCCTCACCGACGCGACCGGCTGGGACATGATCGCCCACAGTGTCGACCCGCAGACTCTCGCCGAGGTGACCGGGCTGATCGTGGAGCACCCGCGAGCCGTTCTGGGTTATGTCTCGGCCGCCGTGTACGGCACCTCGGGGCGCCCTCAGCTGATCGGTGTGACCGGAACCAACGGAAAGACGACGACGACCTATCTGGTCGACGGTATGCTTGAGGCCCTCGGTCATCGCACCGGTGTCATCGGGACAGTGGCGACGCTGATCGCCGGTGTCACCGAGCCAAGCGTGCGCACGACTCCGGAAGCTCCCGAGCTGCATGCCCTGTTCGCGAAGATGCGCGCTGCTGATGTCGACACCTGTGCCATGGAAGTGTCCTCACACGCGCTGAGCCAGCACCGCGTCGACGGTGCCCACTTCGCCGTCTCAGGATTCACGAACCTCTCCCAGGACCATCTCGACTTCCACAATTCCATGGACGAATACTTCGGCGTCAAGGCCGAGCTGTTCACTCGCGGCTTCTCCGACACCGCCGTCATCGTCGTTGAGGACAGGTGGGGCGAGAAGATGGTCGAGGCGGCACAGGTGCCGGTGCGCACGCTGGGACGCGACGATCGCAGCGACTGGCGGATCGAACACACTCCAGGAGAATCAGACTTCGCCCTCCACCTCGACGGACCCGATGATGAGGGCATCGCACTGCGATCCCCGCTGCCGGGAGATTTCAACGTCACGAACACTGCACTGGCCGCAGCCATGCTCCTGGAAGCCGGAATTCCGGCCACCGACCTCAACGCAATCGGCCGAACCTTCGTCGCATCGGTCCCCGGACGGATGGAGATCATCGACGTCAGTGGACCACGTGCCGAGGGCCAGTCTCATCCGGAACTCCTCCCACGCGCGATCGTCGACTACTCGCACACCCCCGACGCGATCGAGAAGGCGCTGGAGTCACTCCACGCCGACAGCGACGAACTGGTGATCGTCTTCGGCGCCGGCGGTGACCGGGACAGAGGGAAACGATTCGGAATGGGCCAGGCAGCCGCTCGGGGAGCCGATGTGATCGTTCTCACCGACGATAATCCGCGCACCGAGGATCCGGCAACGATCCGGGCCGCCATCAAAGATGGCATCGATGCTGAGATCTCAACCGGAGGTGCACGTGTGAAGAAAGTCATTGAAGTGGCAGAAAGAGGGGCCGCCATCGACCAGGCGATTGCTGCTGCCGGAACCTCCACAACCGTGCTCATCGCAGGGAAGGGGCACGAAACCGGACAGTCCGCAGGCGGGGTGGTGACCGACTTCGACGACCGGTTGAGGACACGCTCGGCGCTGCGCGCGCGACTTGGCGGCGTACAAACAGGTAAAGTTCACAGTTGATATGAAGCGACTGAGTGCAGCCGAAATAGCAACCGCCGTCTCCGGCGAGTTGTACGGCGTAGACCCCGAGACCAAATTGTCCGCCGGAGTGGTAACCGATTCGAGAGAAGTCGGACCCGGCGATATCTACGTTGCCCGCCGAGGTGAATCCTTCGACGGCATCGAATTCGCAGCAGCAGCCGTGGAGGCCGGCGCAGCGCTGATCATCGGCGAATCCGTTCCCACGCTTGACGATGCGACCCTGCCGACGGTCCTCGTCTCCGATGCCACTGAGGCACTGGGCCAGTTGGCCAAGGCCAACATCGAGGCACTGCGCGAGGTCGGTGAGATCACGGTCATCGCGATCACCGGATCGGTCGGCAAAACCACAGTGAAGGATCTCGCCGCCGATCTGCTCGCCGGCGAGGCCGAGACGGTGTGGCCGCCGAACTCCTACAACAACGAGGTAGGCGTGCCCCTGACGGCACTGCAGGCGGGGGAGACCACGCGCTTCCTGGTCCTTGAGATGGGCGCCCGTTCGATCGGCAATCTCGCCTACCTCACCAGCCTTGTCCGCCCAGACATCGCTGTCGAGCTCGCGGTCGGCACCGCCCATTCGGGTGTGTTCGGCTCGATCGAGAACACCGCCCGTGCGAAGGCTGAGCTCGTCGAGTCCCTCACTGCCGGATCCGTTGCCATCCTCAACGCCGACGACTCACGAGTGGCCGGAATGCGAGAGGTCCTCTCGCCGGAGGTCGACACCTTGTGGTTCTCACAACGGGAATCGCTGCCAGAGTGGGTTGCCGGTGAGGACTCCGTCGTCCGTGGCACAGGCGTCACGACAGACGCCTCCGGACACGCAACCTTCTCGCTGAACCTGCCAGGGGAGGAGCCGCAGGACGTTCGTCTGGCTCTGATCGGTGAACATCACGTGGGCAATGCCCTTGCCTCGGCAGCCATCGCCCACGCCTGTGGGGTGGGCGTGAAGTCCATCGTGACCACGCTCTCAACCTCCTCGGCCGCGAGCCGCTGGCGCATGGAGCTCATCGACTCACCCTCGGGCGTGACCGTGCTCAACGACGCCTACAACGCGAACCCGGAATCAATGCGCGCCTCTTTGAAGACGCTGGCGTCGATGGGCCGCGGCGACGAGGACAGCCGACCACGTCGGACGTTCGCCGTCCTCGGCGAGATGCTGGAGCTCGGCGACGAATCCATTTCCGCACACTCCGATATCGGTGAGCTCGTCGTGCGACTCAACATCACCCGCACCATCGTCGTCGGTGACGGGGCGAAGCCCATCTTCAATGCTGCGAACCTCGAAGGTTCATGGGGCAACGAAGCGGCTTGGGTCGCGACCGCTGCCGAAGCGAAGGACCTGCTGAGTGCGGAATTGGCTCCTGGGGACATCGTCCTGTTCAAATCCTCCAGAGATGCCGGTCTGCGCTATCTCGGAGATGAAATCGCCGGTGTATCGGGGGCCCAATGATCGCCGTACTGCTCGCCGCCTGCCTGGCACTGATCCTGGCACTGGTCGGCACGCCGCTGTTCATCCGTGTTCTGGTCAAACGAGGCTACGGCCAATTCGTCCGTGATGACGGACCGACCTCACACGCCACGAAACGCGGCACACCGACCATGGGCGGCGTCGTCATCATCGGTGCCGCCATCCTGGCCTACCTGCTCGGACACCTGTTCACCGGATCCGTGCCCACCGCTTCCGGACTCCTCGTCCTCTGGCTGGCCGCAGGACTCGGAGTGGTCGGCTTCCTCGACGACTTCATCAAGATCAAGAAGCAGCGCTCCCTGGGCCTGCGACCGGTGCCCAAGCTCCTCGGCCAGGCCTTCGTCGGAATCTCCTTCGCTGTGCTGGCCCTGCAGTTCCCGAACTCATTCGGTGAAACCCCGGCGTCGACGAAGGTGTCGTTCATCCGCGACACCAACCTCGACCTGGCATTCGGATCCGCAGTGCTCGGACTCATCCTGTTCGTCATCTGGGCCAACCTCATCGTCACCGCGGTATCGAATGCGGTGAACTTGACCGACGGCCTCGACGGACTGGCCGCCGGCGCTTCGGTCGTCGTCTTCGCCGCTTATGTCGTCATCGGCACATGGCAGTCGACGCAGAACTGCAATCTGATGACGGATGCCACGAACGCCTGCTACTACATGCGCGATCCACGTGACCTCGCTATGGTCGCCGGCGCCATGGCAGCTGCGTGTTTCGGCTTCCTGTGGTTCAACACCTCACCTGCGAAGATCTTCATGGGGGATACCGGCTCCCTGGCCATCGGCGGCGCAATCGCCGGTCTCGCGATCATGTCGCGGACCGAGCTTCTGCTCGTCGTCCTCGGCGGACTCTTCGTCATCATCACACTGTCTGTGATCATCCAGGTCGTGTCGTTCAAGACCACCGGAAAACGCGTCTTCCGAATGGCTCCGCTCCAACATCACTTCGAACTCAAGGGATGGGCAGAGGTCACGATCGTGGTCCGGTTCTGGATCATCGCCGCACTCTTCGTCATCGCCGGAATCTGTCTCTTCTACGCCGAATGGGTGTCTCGCGTTGGCTGAGAATCCCCTCACCGATTATCCGAACGCCGAGGCGATCCCGGCCGCACTCGTGGGGCCGAGCTCGTCCTTGGACGGGTTGCGGATCCTCGTCACCGGTCTCGGCGTGACAGGGTTTCCCGCAGCTGTCCATCTCGGCGAACGCGGTGCCGATGTGATCGTCGTCGACGGCGATGATCAGTCGGACGTCAGCGAGAAGGCTCAGATCCTCGAGGTCTTCGACGTCGATATCCGGCGCGGAGAAGACCACGTCACGAACCTGCCCGTGGAACCGCTCGATCTGGTCGTGACGTCGCCCGGGTGGCGTCCCGATCACCCCTTGCTCCTGTCCGCCGCCGAGGCGGGTGTGCCCGTGATCGGCGAGGTCGAGTTGGCCTGGCGGATCCGTGGCACCAACGACGCCAAATGGCTGGCGATCACCGGCACCAACGGCAAAACGACGACCACGACCATGCTCGAATCCATGCTCCTGGCCGGTGGTTGCAAGGCCAAGGCCTGCGGCAACATCGGTGCACCGCTCCTTGAAGCCGTGCTCGAGCCCGGACTCGAGGTGCTGGCGATCGAACTCTCGAGCTTCCAGCTCCACTGGCAGTATTCGCTGAGTGCCGATGCCGCCGCTGTGCTCAACATCGCCCCCGATCATCTGGACTGGCACGGCAGCGCCGATGCCTATGAGGCCGATAAGGCCAAGATCTATCACCAGGCCAAGACCGCGTGCATCTACAATGTCGCCGACGAGGTGACACTGCACATGGTCGAAGAAGCCGATGTCGTCGACGGTGCCAAAGCCATCGGCTTCACCACGGGCATCCCACGACCGGGGGAGCTGGGCGTCGTCGAAGATATGCTGGTCGATCGCGCCTTCATCCCGCAGCGATACTCCTCGGCCGCTGAACTCGCCTCCCTGAACGATGTCGCCGCCGCGACCGGAGTTCCCGGCCGTGCGCCGGCAGACCACCAGGTGTCGAACGCACTCGCGGCCGCAGCCCTGGCACGGAGCATCGGGGTACCGGGTCAGGCGATCTCGTCGGGACTGAAGAACCACTCGCTCGGAGCCCACCGGATGGTCACCGTGGCGGAGAGCAACCAGATCACCTGGGTCGACGATTCGAAGGCGACGAACACCCACGCAGCCAATGCTTCGCTCGGCAGCTTCGACTCGATCGTCTGGATCGCCGGAGGGCTGCCCAAAGGAGCGGACTTCACCTCACTTTTCGCCGAACACGGCCACAGGCTCCGAGCACTCGTGCTCATCGGAGCCGAAGAAGCAGCCTTCCGTGAGGCCATCGCGGCGACAGTTCCAGATCTCGACGTCATCAGGATCGAACCTGCTCTCGGCGTGGACTCGGGCGTACCCCGACGCCGGGGCGAAGCCGTGGTCGCTGCAGCAGTGGAAGCAGCCGCAGACATCGCCCGCGCAGGCGACACCGTACTGCTGGCTCCCGCGGCAGCCAGCATGGACCAATTCCTCAACTACAACACTCGGGGTGAACTCTTCACCCAGGCTGTCCACGCTCACCTGGGGAGCTGACATGGGACGGCAGGCAACCGCGAGATCTCAGTCTCGCCGTCACCGATCAACCAAGTCGGCCGAGCCGGCCCAGCCGGCCGTTGGCCCCGCGGGGAACACGAAGGCCGCAGCGAAGAAGACTGCAGCGAAGCCGAGCGCGAAGCCGAGCGCGCCGAACGCGCCGAAGACCGCGACTGTGAAGAACACCGCGACCGCGAAAGCGTCGTCTTCGACGACCACAGCTGGCACGAAGCGGGCAGGGCCGAAGAAGACCACTGCTGCTGCAAAGAAGGCCACGCCGAAGAAGAACGTTCGCACGAGTTCTGCTCGCAACGGCAAACAGACGACGAGCGTACGCAGCACCCAGACGACTCACCCTCGGGCAGGAGCTGCTCGGGCAATGCTGTCTTCGGTGCGCCGTGAATTCGACCGAGTCTCTGCCTATCCGCTGACGACCTATTACCTGATTCTGGTTTCGGTCCTCGCACTCACGTCCCTCGGACTCGTCATGGTCCTCTCAGCGTCCTCGATCACCTCTTATGACGGCGGAGAAGGATCATCCTTCGCCTACTTCAATAAGCAGGCTGGGTTCGTCGCGTTGGGCATCGTCCTCATGGTCGTGACCTCGTTCTTTCCGCTGCACACTTGGCGGAAAGTGTCATGGTGGGCGCTGCTGCTCGGCGTTGTCATGCAGGCATCCGTCTTCCTCCCCGGTGTCGGCAAGTCAACGAAGGGCAACGCGAACTGGATCCAGTTCGGCGGGTTCCAGCTCCAACCCTCAGAGTTCCTCAAGATTGCCCTGGCTGTGTGGCTGGGAGCGGTCCTGGCCAGCAAATACGGAAAGATGACAACCTTCGGCCACGCCATGGTCCCCGTCGTCCCGGGCATCATCATCGCTGTCGGCCTCGTCGTCGGCGGCAATGACCTCGGCACGGGACTGGTGCTCATGGCCATGTCCCTGGTGTGTCTGTTCATCGGCTTCTTCCCCTGGAAGTACTTCCTCCTGCTCTTCGGCGCTTTGGCCGCTGTCGCCGCGTTCTTCGTCTTCAGTTCTCAGAACCGACTCCAACGCATCACCGCGGCACTCACCGGTCACGCAGACCAGACTGCATCCGATGTCACCGGCCAGGCTTGGCAGTCCAACCACGGTCTGTTCTCGTTGGCCTCCGGAGGTTGGCTGGGAGTGGGCCTCGGTGCCAGTCGAGAGAAATGGTCCTGGCTGCCCGAAGCCCACAACGACTTCATCTTCGCCATCATCGGCGAGGAGCTCGGCCTGCTCGGGTCGCTGGCCGTGATACTGATGTTCGTCGCCTTGGCCTGCGGGATGATGAGGGTGATCCTGCGCTCGAAATCCCGATTCGTCCAGATCGCCACGGCCGGACTCTTCGCCTGGCTGATCGGCCAGGCGGCAATCAACATCGCTGTCGTAACCGGACTGCTGCCGGTCATCGGACTGCCCCTGCCCTTCGTGTCCTATGGGGGATCCTCCATCGTCGCCTCTCTGCTGGCGGTCGGGGTGATTCTGTCCTTTGCCAGAACCGAGGACGGAGCTCCCGCCGCGATCAGAGTGCACAAGGACCGTGTGAGGTCCTCGTTCGCCGTACTGGCCAGAAAGAGAAAGAAGTGAGATGACGAGCATTCTCCTCGCCGGTGGAGGTACCACCGGCCATATTTCGCCCATGTTGGCGATCGGCCGCGAGCTGCGTGAGATCCACCCCGATTGGGACGTCTTCGCCCTCGGCACCGCCGACGGCCTCGAAGCCGACATCGTTCCGAAGGCCGGCTTCGAACTCCTCACGATCGACAAGGTCCCGATGCCGCGCTCGATCAGCCCTGCCGCATTGAAATTCCCGAAACGCTTCGCCGCCAACATCTCCCACGTCAAGGCGATCATCGCCGAACGAGATGTGAAGGCCGTCGTCGGAGTCGGCGGATACGTCTGCCCACCCGCGTTCATCGCCGCCAAACAGGCGAAGATCCCTCTGCTCGTCCACGAGGCGAATGCGAAGCCTGGAATGGCGAACCGGCTTGGCGCCGCCCTGACGAAACAGGGCATGGTCGGAGTCACCTTCCCCGATACGAAGCTGCGCAATTCCGAGCTCGTGGGAATGCCGATGCCGACCGAGATCTCGACGCTCGACCGCAGCGACTCAGTCCAGCGACAGGCGTGGCGAGAAGATCTCGGTCTCAACGACGACAAACCCGTCCTCGTGGTCACCGGCGGGTCCTCCGGAGCGCAGCGCATCAACGATGCCTTCCTCGCAGCGGCACCGATGTGTCAGGAGAACGGAGTGCAGGTCCTGCACATCACCGGTGCCGGCAAGGATGACGCTCTGCGGGAAGCAGCAGCCCAGCTGCCCGACTACCATGTTGTCGACTACGTCGATGGAATGCACAGAGCCTACGCGGTCGCAGACCTGCTTGTGGCACGGTCGGGCGCAGCGACCGTGTCGGAGGCCACTGTGGTCGGAGTTCCCGCGCTCTACGTCCCACTTGCCATCGGCAACGGCGAACAGCGCCTCAACGCCGCCGGCAGCGTCAGAGCCGGCGCGTCACTGCTCGTCGACAACGCGGACTTCACCCCGTCAACCGTGACCGAACAGATCCTGCCCCTGGCGACCGACCACGCTCGCTTGGACGCCATGAGCAAGGCAGCCCTTGAGCTGCACTATCCGACCAATGCCGCCACCACCATGGCCACCATCGTCACTCGCGCTCTGAGAGGTTGAACATGAGCACAGCTGAAATCGTCCCGGCCACAGAGCTGGGTGCCGTCCACTTCATCGGAATCGGCGGTTCGGGCATGTCCGGGATCGCACGGATCATGGTCATGAACGGCGTCACCGTCTCTGGCTCCGATGCGAAGGAATCAGCGGTCGTCGACGTGCTGCGGACACTGGGCGCCAGAGTCGAGATCGGACACTC
Source organism: Brevibacterium antiquum (assembly GCF_016107655.1). Classification (GTDB taxonomy): domain Bacteria; phylum Actinomycetota; class Actinomycetes; order Actinomycetales; family Brevibacteriaceae; genus Brevibacterium; species Brevibacterium antiquum. Next base: position 392,618 of record NZ_JABASX010000003.1, on the reverse strand, counting down.
GGCGGACAACCTCGGCGAGGCAGACACCCTCGTCATCTCCTCAGCCATCCGCAAAGACAATCCCGAGCTCGTCGCCGCCGAAGGCAGGGGCCTGCGGATCCTCCATCGCTCAGGTGCACTGGCATCGCTGATGGCCGACAAGCGAGCCGTGGCGGTGGCCGGGACCCATGGCAAGACCACCACGACGTCCATGACGACCGTGGCGCTGCAGGCCTGCGGGCTCGATCCCTCGTTCGTCATCGGGGGAGTGCTGTCCACGACAGGCACCAATGCCCATCTGGGCACCGGAGACGTCTTCGTCGCAGAAGCGGACGAATCGGACGGCTCGTTCCTGCTCTACGAACCCACGATCGGCATCCTCACCAACGTCGAAGCTGACCACCTGGACTACTACGGGACCCCGGAGAAGGTACGGGAGGCGTTTGTCGAATTCTGTGCCGGAATCGGTGCCGACGGCGGCACCGTCATCGCCTGCGCCGATGACCCGGGTTCGCTCGATGTCGCCGAGGAGGCACGGGCGCAGGGGACTTCCGTCATCCTCTACGGCACCTCCGAAGCCGCAGATATCCGCCTCCGCGAACTCCGATCGGGTCTGGTCTCCGAATTCGTTCTCGACGTCCCAGGACAGGCAGAGCCATTGCCGGTCGCGCTGCGGCAGCCGGGTACCCACAACGCACTCAACGCGACGGCGGCTATCGCCGTCGCCCACAGCCTCGGCGCAGATGTGGCCAAGGCGGCCAGCGGACTCGGAAACTACGGAGGCACCCGTCGACGTTTCGAAGAACGCGGAATCGCGGCCGGTGTGCGCGTCATCGACGACTACGCTCACCATCCGACCGAGCTGCGAGCGGTACTCAGCGCAGCTCGGGGTGTCGTCACCGAAGAGGGCAGGGTGTGGGCGATCTTCCAGCCACATCTCTACTCGCGCACGATGGAATTCCGAGCCGAATTCGGCGAAGCCCTCGGGCTCGCCGACGAGGTCGTCGTCCTCGACGTCTTCCCAGCCAGGGAGGACCCGGTTCCAGGTGTCACCGGTGCGCTGATCTCCGATCGCGTCCCACACGAGAACGTGACCTTCGTCGAATCATTCAACGAAGCGGTGCCGTATGTCGCAGCGCGTGTGCGCCCCGGCGACCTTGTGCTCACACTCGGTGCCGGGGATGTGACGATCCTCGGCCCTGAGCTGCTCACCGCTCTGGAGGCCTGAGCACCGTGGCGCCCCTTCCCGAACCGCGCACCGGTGACAACTCGACAGCGGACCTCACCGGGATCATCCGGGCACGTCGGAACCAGGTCTGGCGCCAGCGTCTCGTGCTCATCGGGGCAGTCGCGGCGGTCCTCGTCATCGCCGCCGTGCTCTGGCTCTCGCCGCTCTTGGCCCTCGACAAGGTCAGTGTCAAAGGCAGCGAGCTGGTCGACCACGAACAGGTCTCGAAATCAGTGCTCGACACCGAGGGCGGCACACCGCTGCCCCGGGTACGCCCCGGCGCAGTGGAGAAGAACATCCTCAAGGAGTTTCCCCGGGCAAAGGAAGCCTCGGTGCACTATTCGGGACCACGGAGCCTGAGCATCGAAATCACCGACAGGGACCCGGTTCTGGCGATCACAACGACCAGCGGATTCAAGCTCTTCGACGATGAAGCCGTCAATCTGGGCACCGTCAAGAAGGCTCCCAAGGGCGTGACCGTTCTCGAAGAGTCCGGCGGCGCACCAGACCAGAAGACCGTGGCTGCCGTGATCCGCTTCATGGCAGAACTCCGACCACAGGTGCGCTCCGACCTGGCCTCGATCCATGCCAAGGACGAGAACAACATCGCAGGGGTCATCGACACTGGAAAGGCGAAGGCGAAAGTGGTCTTCGGTGACAGCACAAACGCAAGCCTGAAGATGCGCACCGCCCTGCAGCTGGCGGCCGATGGTCGCACCGATATCGACGTCTCAGTTCCCTCTGTGCCCGTCACCAACTGAAAACCTGCGAAACCAGGCCGGTTGACCGGCATTGGCGCCGACACACCGGGTCTGAAGTTTGGCCGATGTCCGACACTCCGGCGAGAATGGTTGCAGTGGTGTTGCCCCGGACAATAGCCTCAGGGCAAAGAAGACTTTTCGAATTTGCACGCAGATGATGCGTGGACGATGCGCCGAAAGAGGAACCGACTTGGCTGAATTCCCACAATCCGGAGCGGATATCAAAGTTGCCGGTACCGGCGGCGGCGGTGTCAACGCTGTTCAGAGGATGATCGACGTCGGACTGCGCGGCGTGGAGTTCATCGCGATCAACACCGATGCCCAGGCGCTTGTGCTCTCGGACGCCGACGTGAAGCTCGAGATCGGACGCGACCAGACGCGCGGACTCGGCGCCGGTGCTGATCCGGAGATCGGCCGTAAGGCCGCAGACTCCAGCGAAGAAGCCATCCGCGACGCACTCGAGGGTGCCGACATGGTCTTCGTCACCGCTGGTGAAGGCGGCGGAACAGGCACAGGTGCGGCTCCGGTCGTCGCCCGTGTCGCACGTTCGCTGGGCGCACTGACGATCGGCGTCGTCACCCGCCCATTCACCTTCGAGGGACGCCGTCGTTCCGCGCAGGCCGAGGCCGGCATCGCCGCGCTTCGCGAAGAGGTCGACACCCTCATCGTCATCCCCAACGACCGACTGCTCTCCATCTCGGACCGCAGCGTCTCCGTCGTCGACGCATTCCGCTCGGCTGACGAGGTGCTGCGCTCGGGTGTCCAGGGCATCACCGACCTCATCTCCGTTCCCGGCCTGATCAACCTCGACTTCGCCGACGTGAAGTCCGTGATGCAGGACGCCGGCACGGCGCTCATGGGCATCGGAGCAGCCACCGGGGATGACCGTGCCGTTCAGGCGGCCGAGTCGGCCATCGCCTCACCTCTGCTCGAAGCCAGCATCGACGGTGCCCACGGCGTGCTGTTCTGCATCCAGGGCGGCGCCGACCTCGGCCTGTTCGAAGTCAACGAAGCAGCTCGACTGGTGCAGGAAGCCGCGCACCCCGAAGCCAACATCATCTTCGGTGCAGTCATCGATGACAATATCGGCGACGAATGCCGCGTCACCGTGATCGCCGCCGGTTTCGACAACACGGTCGCAGGCCAGGACTCAGCCCCGGCCGAGGCTGCTGCTCCTGCCTCGATTCCGATGGCGGCGAACCCCGCAGAAGTCGAACCCGCGCCAGCCGAACAGGCTGAGCCGGCAGCGGACGTCGAGCCTGAACCTCGCAGCGACGAGCACCAGATTCCGACTTCCCTGCCTAATGAGCGCAGCACCTCGAGCCTCGACAACGACCTCGATATCCCGGATTTCCTGAAGTAAGATGCTGCACTCGAGATTCGTCGTTCCCGGAAGGCTGAACGCACATGTGGCGTTCACCGACCGGCACGGCGGCTACTCGAGGGGCGACCTGTCATCGTTCAACCTCGCCCGACACGTCGGGGATGATGATGAGCTCGTCGCCGCCAACCGGGCCGCTCTGGCTCAGGTGCTCGGGCTGAGCGGCGAGCGGCTCAGCTTCGTGTCCCAGGTCCATGGAACCGATGTGCGCAACATCGATTCGCCGGAACAGCTGCGTGAGGATCCTGCGACAGCCGACGCTCAGGTCACGACCCGCGCCGGTATCGGACTGGCCATCATGGTCGCAGACTGCACACCGATCATGCTCGCGGACACCGAGGCTGGTGTCATCGGTGCGATTCATGCAGGCCGGCCCGGAATGGCAGCAGGCGTCGTGCCGGAGACGATCACCCACATGCAGAATCTGGGCGCCACGGACATCCATGCGATCATCGGACCATCAGTGTGCCCACGCTGCTACGAAGTTCCTGCCGCACTGCGGGACGAGGTCGCCGCAGTGGAACCCGTGGCCGCCTCCGTGTCTGTGACGGGAACCCCGGCGATCGATGTGGCGGGGGCGGTGGCTGAACAGCTGCGCCGTGCAGGCGTGAGCATCGACCATTTCTCACGGACCTGCACACGGGAATCCGAGGATCTGTTCTCCTACCGGAGGCAGCACAGCACCGGCCGATTCGCAGGCGTGGTCTGGCTCCAGGAAGAAAACACCACGACACACCCATGAGACTCACCCGCCAGGCTGGTCTGTTGAGATAGTTTGGCGGCAGGCGAGGAAGTGCCTAAGGCCGAGGAGTGGAAAAATGTCAGCAATCAAGAAGACGCTGGAATACCTGGGTTTCGTCGAAGAAGAGGACGAGCCCATCGAACGTCGGGACCGTGAGGTCATCGACACCTACGAAGAGCCCGTCGAAGACTACGTCGAGGACGAGGAACGGCCCCCTGCCCAAGTGACGCCGATCCATCCGACACCGATACGTCCAGTTGACTCTCCCGCGCCAGGAATCTCCATGAATCGCATCAAGACCATCCATCCCCGCAGCTATAACGACGCTATGGTGATCGGTGCCGCGTTCCGTGAGGGAACACCGGTGATCATGAACCTGTCCGAGATGGACGAGAACAACTCGAAGCGCCTCGTTGACTTCTCAGCCGGACTGATCTTCGGCCTGCACGGTTCCATCGAGCGCGTGACGAACAAGGTGTTTCTTCTCACCCCTGAGGACATCGAGGTCAGCGGAGAGAACGAGTCGGATCCGGATACTCAGGCGAGCTTCTTCAACCAGAGTTGAGCAGTTCGACGTCGGGTTGACGACGTTCTTATCTCATCCTCAGCTCCGACGTATAGGCTGTGGAGCGACAGCTAAGCATCAAAGAAAGGCACGAGGAAACACGTGGCCATCATCTTCTACATCCTCGGCACGGCACTCAGTCTTTACGTCTATGTTCTCCTGGCACGAGTGGTCCTCGACCTCGTTCAGGTGTTCTCGCGCGAGTGGAAGCCCGCCGGCTTCTTCCTTGTGCTGGCGGAGATCGTGTACACATTGACCGATCCGCCGCTGCGTCTGCTGCGCAAGGTGATTCCACCCTTGCGGTTGGGACAGATCTCACTGGATCTGGGCTTCATCGTGCTGCTGATCGGAATTCAGATCCTGGCATCAGTGCTGTTCAACTTCTCGAGGGTCACCGCCTGAAAACCACCCGCTCGGACAGCGCACGGCGAGGTGTTACGACTTCGTTACGCGAATGATGCACACGTCACTGTGAGGATCGTGAGATGGTCCCCGGTTCGCTGAACAGATCCGAGTGTTGCTAGGCTCGATTATTACAACTTCGTCATATGAAAATTGCGACACGGCTTTTCTGCAGGACAAAACTGCAGGTGTTACGCTAATGTGACGTTGAAGCCGTCTTGATGGCGGCAGCGTAATGAATGTAGATCGACCAAAGGTGACCTCATGGCGCTCACGCCTGAAGACGTAGTAAACAAGCGGTTCCAGCATGTGAAGTTCCGCGACGGGTACGACCAGGATGAAGTCGACGATTTCCTCGATGAGGTTGTCGTAGAGATCCGCCGTCTCTACCAGGAGAACGACGAACTTCGTCAGAAGCTCTCCACTGCCGAACAGCGCGTCAAGGAACTCGACGCCGGCGGGGCATCTGCTGCTGCACCTGCTCAGGACATCGATGCCACTCAGGCTATGCCTGCTGCGGTGCCAGCTCCCTCGTCCCCGAACAACGCCGATGCGCCGAAGCAGGGCCAGACTCCTGCAGCACCTGCTGTTCCGGAGAAGACCGAGCAGTCTTCGGCACCTGCAGTCAAGGAAGCATCGCCCGCTTCGCAGACCCCTCCTGCGAACCAATCAGCTCCAGCCGTCAACGGCGCTGCACCTGCTGCGGCAGGCACTGCCGCCGGGTTGGGCCTCGGATCGAGCTTGGGCAGCGGAGATGGCGACGCTCACGGACTCATCGCTCTTGCTCAGCGCGTCCACGACGAGCACGTGGCAGAGGGCGAACGCCGTCGCGACGAGCTCATCAGGAGTGCAGAGACCGAAGCCAAGGACATCGTCGGCAAGGCCGAGACCAAGCGTGATGAGACCCTGTCGAATCTGGAAACTCAGAAGTCGACTCTCGAGCGTTCGATCGACCAGCTGTCGAACTTCGAGCGTCAGTACCGGACGCGTCTGAAGAGCTACCTCAACGATCAGCTGCGCGACCTCGAGAACTCAACCAGTCTGGCACCGGAGACCCTGGACGGGAACTCCTTCGGTTCGTCGTCGAATCACAAACTCTGATTCGTCACAGCAGACACGCAAGGTCCGGGAACTCCTTGGAGATCCCGGGCCTTGTTCGTGCCCTCATGAGTTGGACCGAAGCTTCGGAGCTGCCGCCTTCGTGCCCTCAGTCAGTGAGTTAGAATGAGCCAAATGAACGACGATGCCACTGAGACGAGACCCCGGCGGCGCAGAATGCTCGGGACGTTGTTCGGCATAGCCGTGATCGTCCTCGTGGTGGATCAGTTCACCAAGTTCCTCGCAGTCACATTACTTGAAGGTCAGGAGCCGATCTCGGTCATCGGCACGCTGGCGGGCTTCAACTTCTACCGGAATCCCGGGGCGGCGCTGGGACTCGGCTCCGGAGTGACCTGGATCTTCCCCCTGATCGCGATCATCGTGTTCGCAGGCATCATCATGCTGTCGAGGAAGTTGGGCTCGGTGGCGTGGGCCATCGGACTGGGACTGCTGCTGGGCGGACTGTTCGGCAACCTTGTGGATCGTCTGTTCCGTGAGCCCGGTTTCCTCCACGGAGCCGTCGTCGATTTCATCGACCTATCGTTTTTCATCTGCAATGTCGCCGACATTGCGATATCCGCAGCGGCAGTCACCCTTGTGGTGGCAAGCCTCAAAGGCATTGAACTGGACGGATCGGACTCGAAGCACCCGAGCACGGTCGGAGAGGACACACATGGCTGAACGCTCGATCCTGGTACCCGAGGGCCTAGAGGGCCAGCGGGTGGACTCGGCGCTGTCGAAGCTGCTGGGGCTCTCCCGCACAGCAGCCGCCGACATCTGCGCAGAAGGGGGCGTGCAGCTGTCCGGACAGATCGTGGCAAAATCAGACCGCGTCGAAGCCGGTGCACGCCTGGACATCATGATGCCCGAGCCTCCACGGCCGTTGGAGGTCGTGGCAGATCCGGTCCCTGGGATGAAGATCGTCCATGACGAGGATTCCTTCGTCGTCGTCGACAAACCCGTTGGCGTCGCGGCACACCCGGCGCTGGGATGGAAGGGGCGCACCGTCGTCGGCGGGCTCGCTGCCGCCGGTTTCAGGATTGCCACTTCGGGTGCGCCTGAGCGGCAGGGGATCGTGCAGCGTCTCGACGTGGGCACCTCGGGCCTGATGGTCATCGCGAAGAGCGAGTACGCCTACAGCGTGCTCAAACGCGCGTTCAAGGAACGTACCGTGGAGAAGACCTATCACGCGGTCGTCCAGGGACTGCCGGATCCGGTGCTCGGCACGATCGACGCACCCATCGCTCGCAATCCGCGACATGACGGCCTCTATGCCGTCCACAGCGGAGGAAAGAACGCGATCACCCACTATGAGGTCCTCGAAGCGCACCGTCGGGCCTCCCTGGTGGAGGTTCATCTCGAAACCGGACGCACCCACCAGATCCGAGTTCATTTCTCCGCCCTCAAGCGTCCCTGCGTCGGTGATCTTCCTTACGGAGCCGATCCGGGCCTGGCCAAGGATCTGCGCCTGGAACGTCAGTGGCTGCACGCCGTCAAACTCGGATTCCATCACCCGGAATCGAACGAATGGGTCGAATTCGAGAGCGGATACCCCGACGACCTGCAATATGCGATCGATCGCATCCGCACACCCTGAACGCAAGCCGGATGAGTGCACCGAACACCGCATCATCTCCTCGCTGAGCGATTCTGCTTCGGCCGCCGAGGTGGTGGCGCAGGCCTCGTCGGGCGAGTCTCCTGTGGACTGATCTGTCAGTCTCGGATGGTCTAAGCTGGTGGTCGCAACACAGGTCATATCAGAGGGAAGGCTGCCAGTGCCGAAAGACGATTTCGTCCATCTTCACGTTCACACCGAATACTCGATGTTGGACGGAGCAGCCCGACTCACGGACCTGATGGCCGCGACGAAGGCCTCGGGAATGTCGGCCATCGCGACCACGGACCATGGTTACCTGTTCGGAGCCTTCGACTTCTGGTCACAGGCGACCGCCGCCGACATCAAACCCATCATCGGAGTCGAAGCCTATGTCACCCCGGGAACTGACCGGCGTGACAAGACGAGGGTGAAATGGCGCACGGACGAGTCGCAGAAACGCGATGACCTCTCAGGCGGCGGCGCCTACACCCACATGACGCTGCTCTCACGCAACAACACCGGCATGCGCAATCTGTTCAAAGCGTCGTCCTATGCCTCCCTCGATTCCGTGTTCAGCAAATGGCCGCGCATCGACCAGGACTTGTTGGAGACCTATTCTGACGGGCTGATCGCGACGACAGGCTGTCCCTCGGGGGAGATCCAGGTTCGTCTGCGCCTGGGACAGTACGAAGAGGCGAGGGCCGCGGCCGGCAAATACCGTGAGATGTTCGGCAAAGACAACTACTACGTCGAACTCATGGATCACGGGCTCTCCATCGAGAAGCGAGTGACCAAGGACCTGATCCGTCTGTCGAAGGAGATGGACATCCCGTTGGTCGCGACCAACGACCTGCACTACACACATGAGTCCGATGCGAAGGCGCACGAGGCGCTGCTGGCTATCCAATCGGGGTCGAAGCTCATCGAGCCCACGTATGACCAGGGCGGTTCGCGCTTCGCCTTCTCCGGATCCGGCTACTATCTGAAGTCTCCTGCGGAGATGCGGGCACTGTTCTCCGAGTTCCCCGAAGCCTGCGACAACACGCTCGAGATCGCCGAGAAGTGCGAAGTCTCTTTCGACACATCTGCGAACTACATGCCGAAGTTCCCGTGCCCGCCCGGAGAGGACGAAACCTCGTGGCTGGTCAAAGAGGTCCAGACGGGCCTCGAATATCGGTATCCGGGAGGAATTCCCGACGATGTTCGCAAACAGGCCGACTACGAACTCGACGTCATCATCTCGATGGGCTTCCCTGGCTACTTCCTCGTCGTCGCCGACTTCATCAACTGGTCGAAGGACAACGGCATCCGGGTCGGCCCAGGACGTGGCTCGGGGGCCGGCTCCATGGTCGCCTACGCGATGCGCATCACCGATCTCGATCCGCTCAAGCACGGACTGTTCTTCGAGCGCTTCCTCAACCCGGACCGTGTCTCCATGCCCGACTTCGACGTCGACTTCGATGATCGTCGCCGCAGCGAGGTCATCGACTATGTGACCAGAAAATACGGCGACGAACGTGTCGCGATGATCGTCACCTACGGCACGATCAAGACGAAGATGGCGCTCAAGGACTCCGCACGAGTCCTCGGCAAGCCGTTCTCGATGGGGGAGCGCCTGACCAAGGTGCTGCCACCGGCCGAGATGGCCAAAGACATTCCGCTGGCCGATATCGAGAACACGGAATCCAAGCGCTACAACGAGGCCGGGGAGTTCAGAGCATTCGTCGACTCGGACACGGATGCGCGTGAGACCTTCGAAACCGCGAAAGGCATCGAGGGACTGAAACGGCAGTGGGGCGTCCACGCAGCCGGAGTGATCATGTCCTCCGATCCGATCATCGACGTCATTCCGATCATGCGCCGGTTCCAGGACGGTCAGGTCATCACCCAGTTCGACTATCCCACCTCTGAGGGGCTCGGACTGATCAAGATGGACTTCCTGGGGCTGCGAAACCTCACGATCATCTCCGACGCTGTGGAGAACATCAAGGCGAACCGTGATTACGATCTCGATCTGGAGCACCTGGATCTCGACGACCGCGGGGCCTACGATCTTCTCTCCCGTGGCGACACCCTCGGTGTGTTCCAGCTCGACGGCGGCGGACTGCGCGCCCTGCTGCGGCTGATGAAGCCGGACAACTTCGAAGACATCTCCGCAACGATTGCGCTCTACCGGCCGGGCCCGATGGGTGCCGACTCCCACACGAACTTCGCGCTGCGTAAGAACGGGCTGCAGGAAGTCACACCGATCCATCCGGAACTCGAAGAGCCGCTCGAGGACATCCTCGGCACCACCTACGGGCTCATCATCTACCAGGAGCAGGTGATGGCGATCGCGCAGAAGGTCGCCGGATACTCGCTGGGTCAAGCAGACATCCTGCGTCGTGCGATGGGCAAGAAGAAGAAGTCCGAGCTGGACAAACAGCAGGTGGGCTTCTTCGGAGGGATGAAGGAACGCGGCTACTCCGAGGCGGCAGCTCAGGCGCTGTGGGACATCCTGCTGCCCTTCTCCGACTATGCGTTCAACAAGGCCCACTCTGCCGCCTATGGTCTCGTGTCCTACTGGACCGCGTTCCTCAAAGCCCACTACACGGCGGAGTACATGGCCGCTCTGCTCACCTCGGTGGGCGACAACAAAGACAAGCTGGCCATCTACCTCAACGAGTGCCGGCGGTTGGGCATCACCGTGCTGCCTCCGGACGTCAACGATTCGGCCCTGCACTTCACCCCAGTCGGTCAGGACATCCGCTTCGGCATGGGCGCAGTACGCAACGTCGGTGCCAATGTCGTCGACGGCATCGTCGAGGCACGTGAGGAGAAGGGGGCATTCACCTCGTTCACCGATTTCCTCGACAAAGTGCCCAGCCACGTGTGCAACAAGCGCACGATCGAATCACTCATCAAGGCCGGCGGATTCGACTCGCTGGGACAGACCCGGCGCTCCCTCGTCGAAGTCCACGAAGAGGCAGTGGATTCGGTCATCGGCGTCAAACGTCAGGAGGCCAACGGACAGTTCGACCTGTTCGCCGGCCTCGGCGGGGACGATGACGAACCGAGCTTCTCCGTGGCGATACCCGATCGCCCCGAATGGGAGAAGAAGGAGAAGCTGGCCTTCGAACGCGACATGATCGGCCTCTATGTCTCCGACCACCCCCTCAACGGTCTTGAGGGGGTCCTCGCCGCCGAATCGGAGGCCTCCATCGCCGATGTGGTGGATCCGGAGACCCACCGCCACGACGGTTCCCAGGTGAAGATCTGCGGCATGATCACCCAGGTTGCGCGCAAGGTCTCGAAGAACTCGGGCAAACCGTATGCGATCGTGACCGTGGAGGACCTCGAGGCAGAGGTCGAGGTGATGTTCTTCGGCGACACCTACGAACCCGTGGCGAGCCTGCTGGCCACCGACCTCGTCATCAGCCTGACCGGACGCATCCGACTCTCCGATGATCGACCGACCTCGATGATGGCGATGTCGATGACGATCCCTGATGTCACCGATCCGAAGGACCGGCCGCTCAACCTGATGCTGCCGATGGAGAAGGCCACGGAGGAGATGGCATCCAATCTGCTCCGGGTCCTCGAATCGCACAAGGGACAGACCGATGTGCACCTGGTCCTCTCACAGCCGGGCAGACAGACCGTGATGCGGCTCGACCGCGCCATCCGCGTCGACCCGAACCCCAGCCTCTACGGTGACCTCAAGGCACTGTTGGGATCTCGTTGCCTGACCGCCTGAGGCAATGCGTGACCGCCTGGAGCGGAGGCAGGGGCAATCGGCGAAGGGACGGGGACTAGAATGGTGCGAGTGAACATTCTGGACTTCCGCGGTGAGAGACTGAGCAAGAGATTCCTCAAGCAGAGGCTGCCCCGTGCCGCCGATACACATGCCGATATCGAACGAAGAGTGGCCGAACTGCTGAGCCAGGTGCAGACGGGCGGTACTCGTGCCGTGAAGGAATTCACCGCGAGATTCGACTCCGTCGAACTCGAGACTCTGCGTGTGCCCGCCTCCGAGCTGAAGCGCGCCGAAGACGAACTGGACACTTCCGTCAAAGCTGCCCTGGTCGAATCGATCTCTCGCGCCAGGAAGGTCGCTGACGACCAGCGCCCCACCGATGTCCGCACAGAACTGGTCTCCGGGGCCCACGTCACCACACGGCACCTGCCGATCGAACGGGTCGGCCTCTATGTGCCCGGCGGTCTGGCCGTCTATCCATCCACCGTCGTGATGAACGTCGTGCCGGCTCAGGCAGCAGGGTCCGCCTCACTGGCCATCGCCAGCCCACCCCAGAGCAACGGACTGCCTCACCCCACAGTGCTCGCCACAGCTCACATCCTCGGCATCGATGAGGTCTGGGCCATGGGCGGTGCCCAGGCCATCGGAGCACTTGCCTACGGGCTTGACGATGAGGAGCAGCTGGAACCCGTCGATCTCATCACCGGCCCGGGCAACGCCTACGTCGCCGCCGCGAAATCACTCATGCGAACCCACGTGGGCATCGACGCGGTCGCCGGTCCCACCGAGATCATCATCCTCGCCGATGCGAGCGCCGATCCGGCGTTCGTCGCCGCCGACCTCATCAGCCAGGCCGAACACGACGAACTGGCTGCCTCCGTCCTCGTCACCGATTCGACCGAACTGGTTGAACGCGTGCAGGCCCAACTCTCCGCCCAGGTGCCTGCCGCGACCCACAAGGAGCGGATCGGCATCGCCCTGGCAGGAAAGCAGTCCGCCATCGTCCTCGTCGATGATCTGGACGCAGGAATCGACGTCGTCAACGGATACGCCGGAGAGCACGTCGAGGTCCACACCGCCGACGCTCATTCTGTTGCCGCGCGGATCACCAACGGGGGAGCGGTGTTCGTGGGGGACTGGGCACCGGTGTCGCTGGGAGACTACTGCGCAGGATCGAATCACGTCCTGCCCACGATGGGAACGGCAGCACACGGATCCGGGCTGGGCGTGCACTCATTCATCAAGGTCAGCCAGGTCATCGACTATGACCGTTCGGCTCTGGCCGAGGTTGCCGACCACATCGAGGTGCTGGCGGACAGCGAGCAGCTCCCCGCTCACGGTCGAGCCGTCAGCATCAGGTTCGAGGAGTAGATATGCGTTGTCCGTTCTGTCGTGAATCAGATTCTCGAGTCGTCGATTCGCGGACCAGTGAAGATGGCGCCGCGATCCGTCGCAGGCGTCAGTGCCGTCATTGCGGGCGCCGCTTCACAACCATGGAAGCGACCAGTCTGTCGGTGATCAAGCGCTCCGGAGTGACAGAGGAGTTCTCCCGTCAGAAGATCATGTCTGGTGTGCGCAAAGCCTGTCAGGGGCGACCGGTCAACGATGACGATCTGGCGAAGCTGGCACAGAAGGTCGAAGAGGACATCCGTTCCAAGGGGATTGCTGAGATCGACGCCGACGAGGTGGGACTGAGCATCCTCGAGCCGCTGCGTGAGCTCGACCAGGTCGCGTACCTGCGGTTCGCCAGCGTCTACCAGGGCTTCGACTCCCTGGAAGACTTTGAGACGGCGATCGACTCCCTGCGCGCGGATGCGGCTCTGAAATCGGGCGATGCCAGGCAGGCGACGCCCGAAGATTTCCAGGACTGAGAAAACCACCCCATAAATCTGTGAGCGGAGTAGCCCAGCGCACCGATTCTTGTGTAACATTGACAGTGCGCGCTTCTGGCGCGCGGCCGCTTGCGGTTCGGAGGGGAAGCCGAACCGTTAAGCGGCCCTTTACTTTCTCCATGAGGATGGAAACAGCCTGGTCGCAGGCCGAATATCTGCGCAGAGAGAAACTGAGGGCGCATCGGAGATGACTCCGATGCGCCCTCAGTCTGCGTCCAGCCGGTGCCGGTCGACGCGAGAGATGCCGCGCTGACTCAGTCGGCCATGAGGTCGCTCAGTTCGGTCGCTGCCGCAGCCAGGATCCGCAGCCGGTCCGTGGTTCGAGTCAGCGATACATAGAGCGCGCCGACCCCGTCCTCGTGACCGTCAGGGGCGATCAGCCCCGGTTCGACGATGACGACCGAATCGAATTCGAGTCCCTTCGCCTGCTGCGCCGTGATGACTGCGATCTGATGGTCGAGGCTGGTGACCGAACGGCCGATGTCGAAGCCGGCGAGCACCTCGGCGGCGGAATCGATGAGATCGACAGGCGCGATCACGGCGATCTTCCCGCCTTCCACGGATTCGACCTCTTCCGTGATGGTGGGCACGAGGGCATTGACCGCGTCCTGCGCCGAAGCGAACGACCGCATCTGCGGGTCGGGGCCGCCCTGTCGGACGGATTCGACGAGTTCGAGCTGCGGGAAATGACGGTGCAGGTAGCGGTTGGCCAGGTCCATCACCGACTGAGGCGTCCGGTAGGACACGGTCAGCACCTGCAGTGCGTAACGGTCGCCGACGAACTCGGACAGGATGGAATTCCACGTCCGGGTGTTGTCCACGTGCGAGGACTGTGCCAGGTCGCCCACGACAGTCGCGGACTTCGACGGAACTCGTCGGAAGAGCACGCGCCACTGCATGGGCGAAAGCTCCTGAGCCTCATCGACGACGAGGTGGCCGTAGGTCCATTCGCGATCGTCGAGCGCCCGCTCTGCCAGGGTGACAGTCGGCCCTTCTTCTTCCCACCTGGCGGCCAGCGTCTCGGCATCGATGAGGGCAGAGGTGTCCGTCATGTCGAGGACCGCCTCGGCGTACTCACGAGCGGACTCGTCGCGGGCAGCAGTCTGCTGCGGACTGCTGCCGAGCAGTTCCGCGAGTTCGTCGAGGAGAGGAACGTCTTCAACGGTGAGCTCGGCGTTGGACGGGCGAATCAGCGTCTGCTGATCGTCGGGGGAGAGCAGGTTCCTGGCAGCGGCCTGCAGCTTGTGCGGTTTGGACAGCAGGGCACGCAGTGCCGCAGCAGGACTGATCGGGAACCAGGCGAGGTTGAGAGCTCGGCGCACATCCACGCTCGAGCGCAGCTCGTCCATCAGCTCCGGCAGTCTCTCACCTGCACCGTCGAGGCCCATCTCCCTGGCCAGATCTTCTGCGAGTGTCTTGAGCAGACCTGAGACGAAGCCGTTGCGGGCGGCATTGTGAGCATCCCCGCTGCGACGGGCTCGATCGCGAGCTCCGCGCACGTCGCGGCGGCGCAGCCAGATGGTGTGCGAGCCGACGCGCAGCTCTTCGTCCTGCTCGGGTATCCGCTCGTAGTTCGCGATGTGGTTCTTCAGCACCGCAGCCATCTCGGAGCGGCCCTTGATCACTGCCACATCCGTGTCATCGGTCAGCTCGGTCTCGAGACCTGGGTAGAGCTGGCCCGGTGTCAGCAGAAGCGCACCGGTCTCGCCGAGGCTGGGCAGGACCTTCTCGATGTACTTGAGGAACACAGTGGAGGGGCCGACGAGCAGCACGCCCGACTTGGCGATCCGCTCCCGGTGCCGATAGAGGAGGAAGGCCGCGCGGTGGAGTGCCACCGCCGTCTTTCCGGTTCCCGGCCCACCCTGAACCACGAGCACACCCTGGAGCGGTTGGCGGATGATGGCATCCTGCTCGGCCTGAATGGTCGCGACGATATCGCCCATTCGACCGGTCCGGTGATTGGTCAGTGCCGCAATCAGCGCACCCTCGCCCTGCAGATTCGATCGGTCTGCATCGTCGAGAGCATCGATGTCGAGCACATCGTCTTCGAGGTCTGTGACCGTGCGGTTCTTCGTCACCAGGTGGCGGCGCCGGACGACTCCCGCCGGGTTGGCAGCAGTCGACTGGTAGAAGCGCTCCGAAGCCGGTGCGCGCCAGTCGATGAGGATCTGCTGACGGTTGGCGTCGGTGAGCCCGATCCGTCCGATGTAGCTGGGCTCGGCGTCTGATCTGAAATCGAGACGACCGAAGCACAGCCCGTCTTCGGCGCTGTTGAGCCGGATCAGCTGGTCCTCATACAGGGTGGCGAACGCATCCCGTTCGCTCCGGTGCTGATGATTGCCGCCGACTTCGGAGATCCTCACCGTACCCAGCCGGGCAGTTGCCTCATCTCGTAATTCGTCGAGTCGTGCATAGAGCTCGTCAAGCTTGACCTGCTCGACGCGTATTTCTGAAGTCTCGGTCATCTCACCTTCCCAATCGGCATTCCATTATGCCGAACTTTTCTCACCGGGAGTAGTTGGAAGCAATGATTCATGCCAGGTGTGTTCCGTCACAGCCCCAGTCTCGACTTCAGCCCCTGCCCCGTCAGGAAGGTCGCCATTGTCGCCGCAGTGCGCAGACTCCTATCGAGTTCGTGCACCTGCAGCGGGGAATTGGAGGCGATGACAACGACGTTCCCACGTCTGCGTCCTTTGAGGATTCCGGGCTCGGCGGCGGCAGCGACATGGTCGAACGCAGAATCCAGCAGCTCCAGTTCTGCTCTGAGGACGCGGTGATCGCCAGCATCGGGGACGTTGGCGATATAGACACCCGAGTCCTTGAGGATGCGCGCACAGGTGGTGAAGAACTCCGAGGCCTGCAGCGCAGGTGGCACCGAGTCATGGTCGAAGGCGTCACGGATGAGCACGTCAAGGGTGTCGGGACGGAACTTCTCGGCTTCGACCGCGCCGTCTCCGGCACGCAGAGCCAGACCCGGTGCGCGCGGCAGATCGAACCAGGTGCGTGAGTAGTCGAGGAGCAGGGGGTCGATGTCGATCGCCGTCTGCTTCGAACCGGGCCGCTGGGCATGGATGGCTCGGGCAAGTGCACATCCGGCTGCCCCGATGTGGACTGCTCGCAGCGGGCCGGCCGCGAACTGGATATCGATGATCCGTGACATCCAATCCAGATACTCGAAGTCCAGCCGAGTCGGCTCGCTCAGAGAGATCGACGAGGAGGGCACCCCATTGACATGGAGGACATAGCTGTCGACCTGCCCGTCGACCTTCTCCAGGCGCGCGGTGCCGGTCGAGATTTCGACGACTTGTGAGCCGGGTGCTGTGTATATCCGTCGTTTCGCCACCCCTCACTTGTATGCCAGTTGAGCCGCGGTGGCAATTCTGTGCGACTTCGCGTGGGGATATCGGCCCACACTCATGTGCGTCTGGGCTGTGGACACTTCAAAGGTTTCCACATGCGCTCAGCTCACTCTGGCCAATCCGGCAGGGCAGGAGCTGAAGTGTTGCCATGGAGACCACAGCGAAGACAGCAGAAGACATCATCGGAATCGTGCCCCACACTCTCGGCTACATTCCACGGGAGAGCCTCGTGGCCGTCATCGTGGGCACCGACGAACACGGCGCCCAGACATGTGCGACGACGCTTCGCGTCGACTTCGACCTGGAGACTGCGGCCCATCTCGTGGCCGAAGGCGGGCAGTGGTACAGCGATCTCATCGCTGGAGCGTGCACGGCGACGGGGGTGTTCCTCGTCCTCTACGACTCGGAATACCAGAGCGGATTGCCAGAGGCGGCTCTGGCAGGAGTCAGGGGGCACAGCGACGAGTACCCACGCGTCCACCGAGACCTCATCCGGGCGGCGATCGATGAGATCGCGCTGTCGCTGGGGGACCGAGGCATCGATACTCTGAGCGCATGGTGGGTCAGTGAGGAGCGGTTCGGCCGCATCGACGACGATGCGCAGCTGAGCACGCTGCTCGAAGCTGCCTCGGCCTCGGCCTGTGCAACGGAACTCGTCGCGGCGGGTTCCTCGCCTGCGGCGTCCCCACAGGAACTCGTGGTCAGGCCCGTATCTGCAGCAGAATTCACTGCCAGTCGCAACGGCCGCCGCGACATCTGGCTGAGCATCGCCGAGGGCTTCGACGTCCTGTCCCTCCTCTACCCTCGCCTCGCTCGTCTGAGCGAGGTCGAGGACAGCACCGACCCGACTGCCCTCGCAGACCTGATGACTCTCCAGACGACCATGGCCATCGACGCGATCCTCAGCGAAAAATGGTCCCGGGACGCACTCGAAATGATCCTCAGCTTCGATCATCCGAACTTCGTGCCGGCCGACATCGAGAAGTGCGGCCCCGGACAGCTGCACCTTCGCGCGCAGAGATACGCGAGGTCCCCGCAGGCCGCACAGGACATGGTGGGGCTGTCCCCACATGCACCTCGTCCCCGTGATGTTCAGTTGGGCATTGAGTTCCTCAAGGCCTACATACCCCTGGGGCATCCCGACGTTCGAGCCACCGCCTATGCTGTGATCGCATGGTTCGAATGGTCGTTGGGAGGCTCGACCATGGCAGAGCACTACGCCCAGGCAGGGCTCGAACTCGACGCTGACCATGCGATGGCCACCCTGATCCTGAACGCAGTGGAACAGGGGTACCTTCCACGGTGGCTGATGTCAGCACGCCGAGGCCCCGGATGAGCCCGACGATGCGGTGGCGACTCTTGGCGAAGAGCTTGGCACAGGGGCCCGAACCACCGTCGGGGGCTCAATTCGCAAAGCCGGGAATATCGTGCGAAAATTGGGTGTTGACCCTGTCATAGCATCATGGGCGAACTATGTGTTCCTCACAGGCCCGATACCTGGACCTCTTGACATGGGTCTTAGTAATGTCCTGGTGCATTCGAGAAGTTTCAACGCTCGCGAAAGGTGAACACGTGCCGAGAGTCGACAAGGAATCCACGACGGTGACGGAAAAGTCGGAGGGAACGGCCGCCAAGACCTCCACCGCTGGATCCAAGACCACTGCGGCGTCGAAGGGAGCCAAGAAGACGACGAAGACATCGGCTTCAGCGACCGCAGCGGAAACCGGGACCAAGCAGACCACCGCGGCCCGAAAGACGACGACCGCCAAGGCCGCTGCGACGAAATCGACAGCAGCTAAGGTGGCGAAGACCGCCGCCGCTAAGAAGACGGTGACGAAGCCCACCAAGGCCGCAGGGGCGAAGAAGAAATCCGACGACGTGCTCGAGACGGGCGAGGCCGTCGAGCCGGCAACCGATACTCTCGGCACTGAGCAGAGCCCAGCTGAGGCGACCGAGACGAAGAACTCCGAAGAGAAGGAGAAGAACGCCGCTGTCACAGAAGCTGGCGGCTTCATCGTCTCCGACGCCGACGAAGAAGATGCACCTGCACAGCAGGTCGTCTCTGCGGGAGCCACCGCGGACCCGGTCAAGGACTACCTCAAGCAGATCGGCAAGGTCGCACTGCTCAACGCGGCTGAAGAGGTCGATCTGGCCAAGCGCATCGAAGCCGGAATGTACGCCGAGCACCTGCTCGATGCCGGTGGCATCACCGAACCGCGTGAGTCCATGGACTACAAGTGGATCATCCACGATGGTCGCATTGCGAAGAACCACCTCCTCGAGGCCAACCTGCGTCTCGTCGTCTCATTGGCCAAGCGCTACACCGGTCGTGGAATGCTCTTCCTCGACCTGATTCAGGAGGGCAACCTGGGCCTCATCCGTGCAGTCGAGAAGTTCGACTACACGAAGGGGTTCAAGTTCTCGACCTACGCCACGTGGTGGATCCGTCAGGCCATCACCCGTGCCATGGCCGATCAGGCTCGCACCATTCGCATTCCCGTGCATATGGTCGAGGTCATCAACAAGCTTGCTCGTGTCCAGCGTCAGATGCTGCAGGACCTCGGACGCGAACCGAGCCCGGAAGAGCTCGCCAAGGAACTCGACATGACGCCAGAGCGCGTCGTCGAGGTTCAGAAGTACGGCCGCGAGCCCATCTCTCTGCACACACCACTGGGCGAAGACGGCGACTCGGAGTTCGGTGACCTCATCGAGGACTCCGAAGCGGTCGTGCCGTCAGACTCGGTCAGCTTCACCCTGCTGCAGGAACAGCTGCACTCGGTTCTCGACACCTTGTCCGAACGCGAAGCCGGTGTCGTGTCGATGCGCTTCGGCCTCAACGACGGCCAGCCGAAGACACTGGATGAGATCGGCAAGGTCTACGGAGTCACGCGTGAGCGTATCCGCCAGATAGAGTCGAAGACCATGGCGAAGCTGCGGCACCCCTCGCGTTCCCAGGTTCTGCGGGACTACCTCGACTGAGACAGCTGTCTCCTGCCGTGGCTGCGGCCTGACGGCATGAGCCCGGTGACCACGATCGCCTGCGGACGCGAATACTCGCGACCGCAGGCGATCTGTCTGTTGCAGGACCTGCCCAGCCGGTGTCGTTCAGGTTCGGTCGTTGCCCGTTCAGTACCAGTCGACGATGCCCTGCATCAGAGCCTCGGCATACTTCTGCTGACCGGACTTCGATTCCATGGTCTTGGCTTCGTCGGGATTGCGCATCTCACCGCATTCGACGATGACAGCAGGAACCGAGGCGTTATTGAGTCCTGCCAGGTCGGGTCGCCGACTGATGGCGTTCTTCCCGTATGCGCTGTTGGGGGTGAACGGATCAGCCATTGCCTTGCTCATGGCATCGGCGAGGCGGTTCGAGTCGTCTTCGACGGCGTCGGAGCTGCCCGGTTTCGCGACGATGACGTGAAAGCCCTTGGTCGTCGCCGATTCGCTTCCGTTGGCGTGGATGCTGACCATGAGGTCGGCGTCATCGGCGAACGTGCCGCGCTCATCGACGCAGGGTCCCACGCCCTTGTTGTCGTCGCGACTCATGACCACTTCGGCCCCCGCGTCTTCGAGTTCCCGCTCCAGTTTCTGTGCAACGCCCCAGTTGAAATCGGTCTCGGGATAATCGGTATCCGTGGCGGTTCCGGTGGTGTTGCAGGCTTTGGTCCCGCCTCGTCCATCCGGAACCGGACGGGAGATCTTGCTCGGGTGGGAGGCGTTGCCTCCGTTGTGGCCAGGGTCGATGGCGATTGTGCGGCCGCTGAGGTCGACAGCAGGGTTCGTTGTCGAGGTATCCTGCGCGGCGGAGCTCGTCGAACTCGACATTGCCTCGGGCTCGGCGGGTGTGGACGCAGCGGGCTGCGGGGGAGGGCTCGCATTGCACCCGGTGAGGCCCGGCAAAGTGAGAACCGCGCACACGAGGGGGACCAGGGCACTGCGACGAGGAGACATAGTGCCATTGTTCCAGGAAAGATGCCGTCAACAGGTGGTTTCGGCGGAATCGACGCGAGACACGGCGCGCAATGGCAGAGACAGAGCCCGTTGAGGGATTAGAATTTAATCGAACGAGAGGAAACGTGTGGAAGAGGAAAGTTACGGCGCCAGGCATCTGTCAGTGTTGTCGGGTCTCGAAGCGGTTCGCAAGCGTCCGGGCATGTACATCGGGACCACTGATTCCCGTGGGCTGATGCACTGCCTGTGGGAGATCATCGACAATGCCGTCGACGAAGCTTTGGGCGGCTTCGGCAAGTCCATCCTCATCGAACTCGAACCGGACGGCTCAGTGGCGGTCACGGACAGCGGCCGAGGCATCCCCGTGGACATCGAACCCAAGACGGGACTGACCGGCGTCGAGGTGGTTCTCACCAAGCTCCATGCCGGAGGCAAGTTCGGAGGCAGCTCCTATGCCGCGTCCGGCGGTCTGCACGGCGTCGGCGCCTCCGTCGTCAACGCACTCTCTGCTCGACTCGATGTCGAAGTCACACGTGGATCGAAGGTTCACAAGATGTCCTTCCACCGAGGTGTGCCGGGGCGCTTCGACGATTCCTCCGGACAGCCCGGTCCTGACAACCCCTTCGAGGAGTTCCAGGAACCGACCGGACTCGATGTCGTCCGCAAGGCGAAGAAGGGAGTCACGGGTACCCGAGTCCAGTACTGGGCTGACCCGCAGATCTTCCTGTCCAAGGCCCAATTCGACTACCAGCACCTCGTTGAGCGTGCACGCCAGACGGCATTCCTCGTCCCCGGGCTCGAACTGCGGATCGAAGACCGCCGTGGAGTCGCCCGCGACGAGACCGGCGAAGTCATCGCCGAACGCCTCGAGGTCTTCCGCTTCGACGGCGGCATCACCGAATTCGTCGACCATCTGTCGATCGACCCTCCGATGACGGACACCTGGCGTCTGCAGGACACCGGAAAATTCAGCGAGACCGTCCCAGTGCTCGACTCCTCGGGTCACCTGGTCTCGAAAGAGGTCGAGCGCGAAGTCGGCGTCGATATCGCCCTGAGGTGGGGGACCGGCTACGACACGAAGGTCAAGTCCTTCGTCAACGTCGTGTCCACTCCGCACGGCGGAACCCACCTGGCAGGTTTCGAACAGGCCAGCCTCAAAGCCATGCGCAAGGCTGTCGAAGCCAACGCCCGCAAGCTCAAGCTGGGCAAGGACAAGCTCGAGAAGGACGACGTGCTGGCCGGCCTGACCGCGGTGGTCACGGTGCAGCTGGCCGAGCCGCAGTTCGAGGGGCAGACCAAGGAAGTCCTTGGTACGGCCGCTGTCAGGCAGATCGTGGCGAAGACGGTCGAAAAGCAGCTGGGTGACATCCTGTCCTCGACCAAACGCGCAGAGAAGCAGCAGGCTGCAGTCCTCATGGAGAAGGTCGTCGCGGAGCTCAAATCACGCATCTCGGCCCGCACCCACAAAGAGAACCAGCGGCGCAAAACCGCGCTCGAGGCATCCTCCCTGCCAGCCAAACTCTACGACTGCCGTGACAACGGAGTGGAGAACACAGAGCTGTTCATCGTCGAGGGCGACTCCGCGATGGGAACTGCGAAAGCCGCTCGCAACTCCGACCACCAGGCACTGTTTCCCATCCGCGGCAAGATCCTCAACGTGCAGAAGGCATCGTTGTCGGACATGTTGGCCAACGTCGAATGTGCTGCACTGATCCAGGTCATCGGGGCCGGATCCGGCCGCAGCTTCGACATTGATGCGGCCCGCTACGGACGTGTCATCATCATGACCGACGCCGACGTCGACGGCGCTCACATCCGGACCCTGCTGCTGACCCTGTTCTTCCGCTATATGAAGCCACTGGTCGAACAGGGACGAGTGTTCGCAGCCGTGCCGCCCCTGCACCGTGTGGAGGTGGTCACGAAACGCGGCACGCCCAACGACGTCGTCTACACCTACAGCGAGGCCGAACTCCACGCTCTGCTGAAGAAGCTGGAGAAGTCGAAGAAGACATACAAGGAACCCATCCAGCGCTACAAGGGGCTGGGCGAGATGGACGCCGACCAGTTGGCGGAGACGACGATGGATCCGAGCATGCGCACACTGCGCCGTGTGACCATGGCCGACGCCGAGGCAGCAGAGAACACCTTCGAACTTCTGATGGGTTCCTCTGTCGGGCCGCGAAAAGAGTTCATCGTCTCGGGAGCCGCCGTTCTCGACGCTGAACGCATCGACAGCTGAGCCGGGGCGAGGCGAGGGGTCAGAATCCGGAAGCGACGGGGGCGAAGAGCAACAGGCTCGGGACCAGCAGAAGACCCAGTGCCACTAGCGTCGACGTCACACGCACCGGTACCCGTGCAGGATCCAGAGGCCGGGACAGACGGTCGACGCGCTGAGCCGAGAGATCGCTGCGATGCTCTGGGCTGATGCCCGCCGCTTCCCGCACTGCCTTCGCCAGAATCGCCGGGTCGACGTGCTCGCGAGCCTGGTCATCGGCCATGAGCTCAATCAGACCATTGACTGAGTTGAGGCCGATCGCTGTAGCCGAGAAGAACGGCAGGGCACGGTGCCACGCGGCGAAGGGAATCACCAGCACGTCGTGGCGGAAGTCCAGATGGGCTCTCTCATGTGCGATGACGGCTGTGCGCTCGTCCTCGCCGAGGACTTCGAGCAGTCCGGTTGAGAGCACCGCAGTTCCTTTGCGCGGCCCCTGGGGCAGGCAGTAGGCCACGGCTTCGTCGGTCGTGATGATGCGCGTATCAGGGTAGGTCGCGGATGGTTCGCTGAGGAGATGAAGAATCTCATCATGGCGAATGCGAGTTCTGCGCGCGGAGTAGAACGTCAGGGCAAGACACCCCAGCAGTCGGGCGATGAGTGCCACTGCGATGATGAGGAAGATCCAAGCGAAGACGGTGAGGTGAGCGTGCGACTGTCCTCTGGCGAGCTGCCAGAGTCCCTCAGGCAGACTGTTCGAGGCCGGAGCAACGGCAAAAGCCAGGGCTGTGCCGATAAGTGAGAGACCACCGGAGAGACCGACGGCCTGCCACAGAATGACCTGCGAGATGGGGTCTCCCCGAAAACGGGAGAGCGCGGCTGGAACCGGCCACGCTAAGAGGAATGCAAGTACCGCGAGGACGGATCCCACGACGCTCATGCTCGGGAACGACCTGCGTCAGGAGTTGGTCGAGTGATTGCGTCCCAGCATGTTACGCAGAGCCTTCGTGTCAGCCTCCGAGACGGTGCCGAGGAATCGGGCAAGAACGGCCTGGCGATCCGGGGCCTGTGACAGGACTTCGGTCATCAGTTCTGCAACATGGTCTTCCCGCGTCGAAACCGCGAGGTATCGATGCGGACGGATGCTGCGGTCGCGAGTGACGAACCCCTTCTTCTCCAGCCGGGTGAGGACTGTGTGGACGGTGGTCAGCGCCAGATCGCGTGCTGCCAGCACGTCGCGGAGTTCGGCCGCGCTCAACCCATCATCATGTACCCAGATGGCGTCCATGACGCTGCGTTCGAGTTCGCCCAGTGTTCCCACGGTGTCCTTGTCCTTCGAGGTGATGGTTCGTGTTGCCAGTTCAGTCTAACTCTACAAGCTGTCGAATTCCATGTGAGATCGACCGTAATTCGCTTCGTCGCCGCTGCTGGTGCGCTCATCGGTCGAATCGGGGTCGTGTGCACACCTCGGCGGAGTAGGGTGAGCGCAAACGGGCAATGGCGCGCGTTCTGGGACGGCAGATCTTGGATGGCAGAATATTGCCTTGATATCTTCTACGCGTTGTAGAATTCTACGTGTTGTAGAAATTTGGTCTTCCACGAACGGAGTACCCATGGACCTGGATCCGGTTCTCATCGGGCGCTGGCAATTCGGCATCACCACCGTCTATCACTTCTGGATGGTCCCACTCACTCTCGGCCTTGGCATGCTGGTCGCGATTCTGCAGACCATGTACCACCGCACGGGCAATGAGATGTACCTGCGCAGCACCAAGTTCTTCGGGAAGCTCTTCCTCATCAACTTCATCATGGGAGTGGCGACCGGCTTGGTCCAAGAGTTCCAGTTCGGTATGGCGTGGAGTGAGTATTCCCGTTTCGTCGGGGACGTCTTCGGTGCGCCGCTGGCGCTGGAGGCGCTGCTCGCGTTCTTCCTGGAGTCGACGTTCCTCGGACTCTGGATCTTCGGCTGGGGCAGACTCCCTCGTGCTGTCCATTTGGGCAGCCTCTGGTGCGCGGTCATCGGGTCATGGATCTCCGCCTACTTCATCATCGTCGCGAACTCGTGGATGCAGCATCCGGTCGGCGTCGAGATGGTCGACGGCAGACCGGTGATGACCGATGTCTGGGCGGTGCTGACGAACAACACGGCGATCGCCGCCTATACGCACGCGCTGTGCGGGGCAGTGGCTGTCGGTGGCAGCTTCCTGCTCGGAATCTCCTGGTATCACCTGTACCGCCGGCGCAAGGACGGCATTGACACCATCGGGCCCGACGGAAAGGTCGTCGTCGGCTCCGCGCCCGATGTGCCCGGACGGGATGCCATCGACCACCAGGTCTGGATCCGTTCTCTGCGGATCGGCGCGGTCGTCGGCATCATCGCCTTCGCCGGTGTGGCGATCACCGGCGACATCCAGTCGAAGCTCATGTTCGATCAGCAGCCCATGAAGATGGCCTCGGCCGAGGCCGCCTGCCACGATGGAACAGAATTCTCGGTGCTCACGATCGGAGACCCCTCTTCGAACGACTGTGATGGCGTTGAGAACGTGTTCGAGATCCCCGGTCTGTTGTCCTTCCTCGCCAACGGAGACTTCAACACCCCGGTCCACGGTGTGACGACTCTGCTTCCTGACTATCAGGAGAAGTACGGCACCCATCTGCCCGAGAATGAACTCTACGGCCAGCACTCCGGTGAGAAGATCGACTACCAGCCCATCATGATCGTCACCTACTGGGGCTTTCGACTCATGATCGGCTTCGGCATGATCGCAGCTGGAGTCAGCGCTCTGGCGCTGTGGCTGACGCGCAAGGGCACCGTCCCCGCCTCGGCCTGGCTGATGCGCGGGGCGCTCCTGTCCATCACAGCTCCCTTCATCGCGAACTCCGCCGGCTGGATCTTCACGGAGATGGGACGTCAGCCGTTCGTGGTCGCGCCGAATCCCGCACGACAAGACGCTGTGTACATGTTCACCCAGGCAGCGCTGTCGCCCGAGCTCACGCCGGCGATGCTGCTGTTCTCCTTGATCAGCCTCAGCCTCGTCTACGGCATTCTCATGGTCGTCGAACTGCGGCTGCTCATCGTCTACATCAGGGGAGGGGTCGCCTCGGCGATGCCAGAGGTTGCGAAGACCAACCACACCCCGCGGATCACGAACGACGAAGACGACGTCCTGTCGTTCGCGTACTGAGGAGAAGACACGATGGAAATTCTCGCAACGATCTGGTTCGTCCTCATCATCGTCCTGTGGACGGGGTACCTGTTCCTCGACGGCTTCGACCTCGGCGTCGGCATGCTGATGCCGGTGCTGAGCCGTACCGAACGGCAGAAGCGGGTGCTGCTCAACACGATCGGGCCGACATGGGATGGCAACGAAGTGTGGCTGATCACTGCGGCCGGGGCCACGTTCGCAGCCTTCCCCCATTGGTATGCCTCCCTGTTCAGCGCCCTCTACATACCGCTGACGCTGTGCCTGCTGGCACTGATCTTCCGCGCAGTCGCCATCGAATATCGCGGCAAGGGACACAGTCAGGCATGGAAGTCCTTCTGGACCTGGGCGATGGCACTGGGATCGGCTGGAATCGCGTTCTTCATCGGTGCCATGCTCGCCATCACCTCCAGCGGGCTGCCGCTCAATGACAACGGTGACATCGTCGGCGGGGCATTCGCCTGGATGGGGTGGCCCGCAGTCTTCGGCGGTGTGGGCGGTGTCGGCTTCGCCCTCGTCCACGGCCTCATCTTCCTGGGTCTGAAGACGCAGGGCGAGATCCGAGACAAGGCTCAGCGGTGGGCGCGGAGGATGCTGCTGCCGTGCTCAATCGGCTTCCTCATCTGGTTCGGTCTCTCGATCACCCAGCGCCCATGGCTCATTGCTGTGGTCATCGCAGCGGTGATCGCGCTGGGAGCGGCGTACTTCGCTGTGCGGTCCGGGGCGGAGAAGGCGGCCTTCACTCTGCACGGGCTCTACCTCGTGTTCGGACTCTTCGCTGTGTTCGCCGGGGTCTATCCCAACGTGCTGCCCTCAACACTGGACTCGGCGAGGTCGCTGACAATCGCCTCGGCGTCGTCATCGGACTACACGCTCACGGTGATGCTGGTCGTGACCGTGATCTGCCTGCCGATCATCATCGGCTACCAGATCTTCAGCTATCGCATGTTCCTGGGCCGTATCGCCGAGACCCACATCCCCGAAGCGCACCGTGTGCCGGTGGCGATCAGGTCATGAAGTCCCCACTGCGGATTCTGCTCGACCTGCCGGGCGGTCAGCGCGGATTCTGCCTCTCCCTGTTCAGCGCCCTGGCTCGGGCCGTGGGCATCGTGCTCATCGCCGAGGCTCTGGTGCGATCGATCATCGGGTCAGGCCCCGTCGCAGTCTGGGCGGTGCTGGGGCTCCTGGGAGCGGCTCTGCGGGGTGCGAGCCTGTGGACGGATCATAGTCTGGGGACGTCTCTGGCTGCTGCGAACAAGCAGCGGCTGAGGTTCTCGATCCTGCGATCACTCCTCTCCGGGCGCGGGCAGCCGCGAATGAACACGGCAGTCACCGTCACACGCGGCATCGACGACCTCGACGACTACTTCACGACCGTAGTGCCGGCGGTGAGCGCGGCAGCTGTGGTGCCGCTGACGCTGCTGATACGGATCGTCTTCACCGATGTCCTCTCAGCCGTCATCATTGCGTTGTGCCTGCCGTTGGTGCCTGTCTTCATGATCCTCATCGGCCGATTCACGCAGGCTTCGACAGCCGCCAGCACCACAGCACTCGAACGTCTCTCCGACCACCTCGCCGAGCTGGCAGAAGGGCTGCCCGTGCTCATCGGGCTCGGGCGATCCAGGGACCACGCGCGCACCCTGCGCGCTTTGGGGGAGAAGTACCACAGCGCCAACCTCGCCACGTTGCGTATCGCGTTCCTCTCAAGCCTCGCCCTCGAACTCATCGCCACGATCTCCGTGGCTCTGGTCGCCGTCGTCATCGGGCTGCGCCTCGTCTCTGGAACCATGGACCTGAGCTCCGGCCTCTTCGTCCTGCTCCTGGCGCCCGAGTGCTTCACTCCGCTGCGCGAACTCGGCGCCGGCTACCACGCCAGCGAGAACGGCCGCGAGGCACAGGATCGTGCCCACGCGCTGATCGCAAGCACCGACAGCGCGATGCCGGAAGGGCTCGACGGCGACGATACGTCTGGTGGAAGTGCGGCAGATTTCACTGCGGCCGGTGTCCGTGCAGCCAGTGATGGAGCCACCGGCGCCCGGCACCGTGTCATCTACCCGAACGGTACGACGATCGAGTGGAACGGTGACTTCCCGGCCACTCCCGGCATCACTGCGGTTCGAGGAGCCTCGGGTGCAGGAAAGTCGACGATTCTGGCAGCCCTGGCCGGTCATCTGCCGGCACAGGCCAGAACCACGATGAGACCGCGCCGAGTCGCCTTCGTCCCACAGGCTCCACGCATCTTCGGTGCGACGATCGGCGCCGAGCTCGAGGTCTACGGTCTCCCACCCTCGCAACAGGCGACTGCACTGCGCGGAGCCCGTCTGCCTGAGGACCCGACTCTGTCGACATCCGCTCTGAGCCCTGGCCAACTTCGTCGACTCGCGTTCGTCCGGGTGCTCCACCTGGTTGACGGTGACGCGGAGACCCTCGTCCTCGACGAGCCGACTGCTCACCTCGATGATGACAACGCGCAGATCATCATCGATATGATCGCCGAGGCGGCAGCTCGTGTGCGAGTCATCCTGGCCAGCCATGACGACCGGGTCGTCGCACTCGCCGAAGGCGAGATCACTCCCAGGAAACCCAGCCTGGGCACGTCCGCAGCAACGTCAGCACAGACGCGCGCACAGGAAACTGATCCGGCGGTACGCACCGCCTCAACGAGGCTCACCGAGCCTGCGATGCCCGCAGATCCTGTGATGCCCGCCGATCCCGCAGCGGCTGGCAGAACACAGAGCGCGGAAGCAGCGGAAACAGTGGGCGAGGACCACGGCTGGGCACAAGGAAGTCGAAGAGCGACTCTTCGTCGGCGGTGGTCGCTCCTGCGGTCGAGCATGCCTCTCTTCACCCCGAACATGATCATTGCTCTCCTCGCGTCCTGCGCCTCCAGCCTGGCGGCCATCGCGCTGACTGCAGTCTCCGCCTGGCTCATCGTCGAGGCGTCCTACCAGCCACCCATCATGATTCTCATGGTCGCCATCGTCGGCGTGCGGTTCTTCGGGCTGAGCCGATCAGTGCTGCTCTATCTCAGTCGGCTCAAACTGCACTCGGCGATCTTCGCTTCCTTGGGCAGACTGCGCTCTCGACTGTGGGAGCACTTCGAAGCAGTCGGCATGGGGGATCGGAAGCTGCTGACCTCTGATGCCGCGCTGCGCACCATGGTCTCCGATGCTGATGATGTTCGGGACCTGATTCCGCGGACTCTGTTCCCGCCTGTCGCCTCGTCGTTGGTCTTTCTCGCCGTGCTCATCGCGGCCTGGGCACTCGACCCGGCGACGTTGCCGGTGTTCCTGGCGCTCGGAGCTCTCAATCTGGTCGTGGTGCCAGCAGCAGTGATCTGGAGCGAAAGCGGCCTCGCTGGCCGAGTCCGAATGCTCCGCAGTCGGATACTCTCCGTCCTGGTTCGGGCACTGAATGCCAAAACGGATCTGCGCACGAATCGAGCAGACGCCACGGTGCTGACAGTCCTCGCTCGCGAAGAGCAGGAGCTGCAGCGTGTCCAGCGTCGCTCCTCACACCGCTTCGGCATAGCGCAACTCTGGCTGCAGCTGAGTACGGTGGGCGCTGCTGTGCTCATCGCGATGTCATCGTCGGCACCAACCGAGATCCGGGCCGTCGTCGTTCTCATTGCCCTGGGCTCTGCAGATCTCTTCTCACAGTCACTGCTCGCATACCGTGCACTGCCGACCCTCGGCGCTGTCCTCGACCGCATCCCCGCACTGTCACCTGCCCAGTCCAGTCCCTTGACCCGCAATCACAGAGGCCAGGCCTGCGATGCGAACGCGTTCACTGTCCTCGAGCTCGAGGACATGAGCGTCGGGTGGGATGACGGTCCAGTCGTCGACGATGTGGATCTGCGAGCTCAGAAGGGCAGGTGGACCGTCCTGCACGGCGAGAGCGGAACCGGAAAGACGACAACGCTGAGTGTGCTGCTGCGTTTCCTCGACCCGTGGTCAGGTTCCTATCGAGCCGAAGACGATGCAGGACACGAGACAGACGTGCTTAGTCTGGCACCAGAGGACCTCGCCGGCCGAATCGCGTGGTGCCCGCAGGAGGCGCATGTGTTCCGGTCGACTGTGAGGGGCAATCTGGCGATTGCGCGCAGAGACACACCCAGCAGCGAGGAGATGTTCGCGGCTCTGACCAGCGCGGGCTTGGGCGAATGGGCTGATCCGGCCGGACTCGACCTCTGGGTCGGCGATCACGGAGCGCAGATCTCCGGGGGCCAGCGTCAGCGCCTGGCCGTGGCCAGGACGCTTCTGAGCGGAGCCGAAGTGCTCGTACTCGACGAGCCGACAGCACATCTGGACGATGAGATGGCTCACCGGCTTGTGAGCGATCTGCGGGAGAGTCTGGACTCACACGCCGTTGTGATGGTCACTCACGACCGCAGCCTGATCGCAGAGGGCGATCGACTGGTTGAGCTGGGAAGCGAACTCAGTCGCGCTTCGAGCCGAACATGATCTCGTCCCAGCTGGGGATCGATGCGCGACTGTTCTTCTTCGACTTCGCCTTCGACTCTGTGTCCTTGAACTGATTCGAATCTTCGCTGACACCCGGCTCATTGAGCAGGGACAGCTGATTGTCGTCGTCGAATCTGCCGACCTCCTGGGTCGGCTCCTGAGGTTCATCCGGGTCGACGGCCGTGGGATCGGCAGCTGCCGGGTCCTCGAATGCGAAGACCTCGTCATCGGTGGCGTCTGTGGGCCGTCCCGGCGCGGTGTGCGCACCTTGAGGATGCGTTTCCGGGTCCTCGGTGACTGCGCGAAGTCTGCCACGTGGCTCGTCCTCGTCCTCATGACGACGACGCTTGCGCAGATTCTCCAAGATCCGTCCGGTCTCCGCCTGGTGGTCCCGGGCGGCCGGAGTCGAATCGTTCGGAGCTGGGGGAGCAGTCGGGGTGTCGATCTCCTCGGTGATCTTCTGACGTTCGGCACCGGTTCCGTAGTTCGGAATCGGTCCTGTGTCCGTGGGTCCCGAATCGGCGAGCCATTTCGCTTCGTCATCGATGGGGGTCAGCGACCGGCGGTAGTAGCTCCATCCGGCCGTGCGGGTCCGATCCGCGGCGGTGAAGCTGAGCTGGATGTACCAGTTGCCGTCCTGCTGCTTCCACGCATCCCAGTCCATCGTCTCGATGTCGACGTCGCGCATCGCCAGACGGGTCTGACACAGCTCCACCAGGGGAGTCGGGTCGCCGTTGGGGTCATGATCGGAATAGATCGGATGCTGACTGGCCGTATACGCGGTGTGTGCGCGTTCGGCAAGAGCAGGGCGCTCATAGGTGCGGACCTGTTCGATATCGGCACCCGTGGAAGCAATGACTTCCTCTGCGCTCATCCCGCCCCGGATCATCGCCTGGATGTCGCGAGGGCGCACAGGGGTCTCGGGTTTGACTGTGGTGCGGTCCTTGCGGACAGCGGCGTACAGAGCTTCGTCGAGAGCCAATCGATACTGCAGCCCGTTTTCGTCGTTCAGCAGCAGATGAGTGCCGTCGGCGTCGACTCCGTTCAAGATCAGTTCACGCATGCCTTAAGCTCCTTTATCGCGTCTCCCTGCATCGTGTCACGTCCGGGGCCGCGCATAGGGCAGATTTGCGCGCGAGTCGCGAAATGGCCGCTCTCATCGGTCAGCGGCTGGTCGGTGCGGTTCGATCAGCGGCCGGTCGGTTCGGTGGGCGCCTGGACCGGACAGCGGCAGTCCGGTCTGAACGGTGAGTGGAACTGACTCACTGTGCGGACAGCGGGCGCGGAAACTCTACAGGCTGTAAAATCGATGACTGTGAACAACACTGAACCCATTGACACTCTCGTCCTCATGTCATTCGGGGGACCGGAGGCTCCAGAAGAAGTCGTCCCGTTCCTCAAAAACGTCACCGCCGGTCGCGGAATACCGGAGGAGCGACTCGAAGAAGTCGGTGAGCACTATTACAGTTTCGGTGGAAAGTCGCCCATCAATGATCAGAACAAAGCACTGCTGCAGGCTCTGCGCGCGGAGCTCGAGCGTCGAGGCGTCGGCACCCCTCTCATCTGGGGCAACCGCAATTGGGAACCGTACCTGACCGACGAGGTGCGCGCCGAGGCGCAGGCTGGGCGAACTCGATTCCTGTCCATCGACACCTCGGCGTACTCGTCGTATTCCTCCTGCCGTCAATACCGTGAGGACTTCGCCAAGACGATCGAGGAGCTGTCAGCAGAGGGTACGACCGTCACGATCGATAAGATCCGGCAGTTCTACAACTACCCCGGCTATGCAGAGGCGTGTGCAATCCTTCTGAGGGAGGGCATTGCCGACTTCACGAAGCAGGTCGGTGCCCTTGATGCGTCGAAGCATCGGATTCTCTTCGTCACACATTCGATTCCCAACGTCATGCAGGACGCTTCGGCCGTGGCGACCAGCGGCTATCGCGCACAGCACGAAGAGCTCATGGCCCACCTCGTGGATGGGCTCCCTGCGGCCGAGGTCCTTCCGGCGGAGTTGGTGTACTGCTCCCGCTCGGGCTCCCCAGAGGTTCCATGGCTCGAACCTGATGTCAACGATCGAATGACGGAACTCGCGGCAGACGGTGTCACCGGAGTCATTCTCGTGCCGATCGGGTTCATCTCCGATCACATGGAGGTCGTCTTCGACCTCGACACCGAAGCGAAGGAGACGGCGGCCGAACTCGGCTTCGCCTTCACCCGTGCAGCGACAGTCGGGACGCACCCACTGTTCGTTTCGGGGCTCGTCGATCTGGTCGAGGAGAGAATCGCGCAGCTGCGCGGCGAACAGACTGCTGCGCCGACCATCACCGGCTCCACTGCGCTGGTCCCCGGCAGCGGTGCGTGCAGCATCGAATGCTGCCTCGGACGCATCGAACGGGCGACCGAGCCCAACTGGCCAGCCTGAGCTCAAGCGTCCCGAGCGCCCTTCAGGAACCAGAGCGCTCTTCAGACAACAGAAATCCCTCCTCTGCCAGTTGCGCAGGGGAGGGATTCTCGGTGTCGGTCTTCTCCGGGAGTCAGGACTCTTCAGGTGCGGGAATGACCGGAATCGCTCCGGTCTCTGCTGTGATGACCGCCGCGATCGGACCGGTGTCCACATCGTTGCGATCGGCGAGCTCCAAGAGATTCTGCAGGTCGTCGATCAGGGTCTCGACGAGGTAGTCGTCCCCCGCAGACCGGGCTTCATGAATGCGATGACGGACATCGTCGATCCTGGTATCGAGTTGATTTGCGAATTCACTCATCGTGTATCCGTCCTTCCTCGGGCCGTCCCCCATGCATGGGGCGAACCCAGTTTCATTCACCGAAAAAATGCTATCGGCGCTATTCGACTTATGTATTCTCGCAGAGCTTTTCGAGAGTCGTATGTGCGAACCGTCACGAAGCGACTCGGCAGTGATGATAATCACTGTGAACATGGACGATCTGATCTTGCCAACTGCAACCATACAGTGCACAATGCTGGGGACACGTTTGGCGAGAAGGGTTGAAAACCCTCTTCAGCACACCCGACAGAGAGCGATGAGCCATATGGCAACAGATTACGACGCACCTCGTAAGCAAGACGATGAAATCAAAAGCGATTCGATTGAACAGCTGAAGGCTTCACGCTCGCAGGCGCAGGCAAGCAAGATTGACGAAGATGAGACAGCAGTTGCCGAAGGGTTCGAACTGCCCGGCGCGGACCTGTCGAACGAAGAGCTCTCCGTTCGAGTGCTGCCCAAGCAGAATGACGAATTCACCTGCATGGAATGCTTCCTGGTTCGCCATCGCTCGCAGCTGGCGAGCGAAGAGGGTGGAGTCCCGATCTGCACGGACTGTGCTGGCTGAAGCACCTGCCGAACGATACAAGAACGCGCCCTTGTCGGGGCGCGTTTCTGTGTCTCGGCCCGTTTCGGTCCGGGTGCGCCAGCTCGCTCCTCCGTCGAGGCAGTTGCTCACCACGTGAGTCTGCGAGCTGGCGCAAGTGTCAGGGCTTGAGAGCCGCGGCGAGCTCCATCGGACGTTTGCTCGAAACCAGCCAGTAGGGAGTCGGGTCGCTCTCATCGTGGATGTCGATGCGCACAGCACATTTGGCCCAAGGGCGCAGCATGAGGAATGCCCGAGCGTCGAGACCCGTTCCTCGGGCCGTCCGTGCGTATTCGGCGTCGTAGCCGGTGGCATCGGTGACGTATCGGCGATCGATATGCGCATCACCGACGAAGAGCTGTCGTTCGGTGACGATGATTGAGATCCCGAGCGAACGCAGCCACCACGCCAAGAGGACGAAGCTGATCACCGGGAGGATGATGGTGCCGGCCGTCCACACAGGGAGGACCATGAGTGCGGTCGAAGCCGCGGCGATCACGATGAGAATCCACATGCCGATGGAGGGACCGAGTTTCTCCCTGTAGACCACGCGTGTTTCGGGTTGAGTCGTTGCCATAGAGCCATTCTCCCATAACGGACTTTTTGGAAGCGCTCAGGCTTCGGCGTTAGAGTGCATCTTTGTGGCAGAAATCCTGAAGATTGACCTCAAACTGCTTGATGCAGGTATGACTCCTCCCTCCTACGCGCACGCGACCGATGCGGGTGCCGACCTGTGCTCGGCGATCGACTACGTCCTCGAACCGTTTGAACGGAAAGTCGTGCCCACCGGGATCGCAATTGCGCTGCCGGTCGGCTGCGCAGGATTCGTCCATCCGCGATCGGGACTCTCGAGCAGACACGGAGTCACCGTCATCAATGCTCCGGGCACGATCGACGCCGGCTATCGGGGTGAGATCAAGGTGCCGCTGATCAATCTCGATGCGCGGACTCCCCTGCGCATCTCGCGCGGAGACCGCATCGCCCAGCTCGTCATCCAGGAAATCAAACAAGCAGACTTCACTCTGGTCGAATCGCTGGACGACAGTGATCGCGGGGCAGGGGGCTTCGGCTCCACAGGTGGAGTGCAATCAGGTCTGACCGAGAAAGAGGTGTGAACGACCATGGGACTGTTCTCCCGATTCTCCAAGAAATCCTCCGCTGAGAAGATCGACGACAGCGTCGATGAGGAACATGACGTCGACGACGTTGTGACGAATGACACCGCTGCCGAAGACTCAACCGAAGCCGATTCGGACGAGACCG
The DNA here is from genome assembly GCF_016107655.1 of Brevibacterium antiquum. GTDB lineage: Bacteria > Actinomycetota > Actinomycetes > Actinomycetales > Brevibacteriaceae > Brevibacterium > Brevibacterium antiquum. Next base: position 357,420 of record NZ_JABASX010000003.1, on the reverse strand, counting down.
ACTCGAGCGTGTCCGAAGGCTCGACTGCAGACGAAGACTCTGATGGCCCGACAGACGACGAAGACGTCGACGAACTTGACGAGGAGGCCCTGCTCGAGAAGTCCGCTCCCTTCGATCGTTCCGAGAAGGGCCCGTTCGACGCCGCAGAGGATTTCCCTGAGCTCAACCGGCTCGATCTGGGCGCTCTCAAGGTGCCGGTCGTCGACGGCATGCAGGTGCGCCTGGACACCGACGACGACTCCCAGCGAGTGCTGGCAGTGACACTCATCCATGAAGGCGGGGGAATCCAGCTGCAGGCCTTCGCGACCCCACGCTCGGAAGGACTGTGGAATACCGTTCGCAGACAGTTGGCCACCGGCGTGACCTCACAGGGCGGCGACGCCTCGGAGCTGCACACCTCGCTCGGCAAGGAGCTTGCTGTCGAGGTTCCTGCCAAGACCGAGGACGGCCGCCCAGGCAAGCGTGCCATGCGCTTCGCAGGAGTCGACGGTCCACGCTGGTTCGTCCGCGCAGTGTTCTCCGGCAAGGCCGTCACCGACGAAGAGATCCGGTCCGAACTCAGCGCACTCTTCCGGGGCGTCGTCGTCGACAGAGGACATGAGGCGATGGCTCCGCGTGAGCTCATCGTGCTCACCGCACCACAGGTCGACGGAGATTCTGAGACCAAGGACGAGGACAAGGACGAGCTCAACCCGTTCGAACGCGGTCCGGAAATCACCGAGGTCCGCTGAGTTCCATGCTGGATCTCATCACACGCCTTGTGCGTGACTTCGGGTCCAGGGACGCCGAGGCGCGGGCGGATCTGAGACTGGTGTCCCAGATTCCCGGCGTCATCAGCGTGCAGGATCTGACCCCTCGGAAGACGTCGAGGATCGCCGGTGTCGTCAGTGCAGTGACACAGTCATGCAGCGGCGACAGCCCCCGTTTGCACATCACGGTTGCCGATGGGACCGGGGAGGTCCATGCACAGTTCCTGGGCCGCCGCGAGATCAGCGGAATCAGGCCGGGAGCACTGATCGTCCTCGAAGGACGCTTCTGTGCTCATGACGGAGCGCTGAAGGCCCACAATCCGGTCTACGAGCTGATTCAGACCCGCGACGACCACGAGTGAACTGAGCCGACCTCGGGTGTCCCGCGACGACCAGGAGTGAGCTCATCGAGCGGGAGCCTGCAGCAGTTCGAGCAGCGCGCCTTCCTGATCCGGTGAGGAGAGGAAGAACAACTCATCTCCGGCCTCGATCACGTCATCGGCGCTGGGCGCGAACGCCCGCGAGTTGCGGATGATCGCGACGAGCACCGTGTCCAGCGGGAAGGCGATTTCGCCGATCCGTGAGGCGACGAGCGCGGACGACTCATGAACGGTGAACTCCATCAGACCAGCCTGACCGCGTTCGAAGCTCATCAGATGCACCAGGCCGCCGACCTCGACGGCCTCCTCGACAAGTGCGGTCATCAGTCGTGGAGTCGACACTGCCACGTCGACGCCCCAGTTCTCGTCGAAGAGCCACTCGTTCTTCGGGTTGTTCACCCGCGAAACGGTGCGCGGCACACCGAACTCCGTCTTCGCCAACAGAGACAGAACGAGATTGGTCTTGTCGTCACCGGTCGCGGCCACGACGACATCGGCCTCCTCGAGCTTGGCCTCACCCAATCCCGCCAGCTCGCACGCATCCGAGAGCAGCCATTCGGCCCCCGGTATGCGCTCATGGCCCAGAGCCTCCTTGCTCTGATCGATGAGCATGACCGTGTGCTTCTTGTCGAGGAGCTCCCGAGCCACTGAACGACCGACGGATCCGGCCCCTGCGATGACGACTCTCATTCTTCCTCCATTGCTCGCACCGGCTGGTCCAGGATCTTCTCGATCTCGCCGAGGCGGTCCACCGGGCACATCAGATGGACCAGATCCCCGTCCTGGAGGAGCAGATCCTCGTGAGCGAGGATGCCCTCGGAGAGGCGGGTGACGTAGGCGACCCGTGCCTTGGTCCTGGTCTCGATCTCCTTGATCGGCCTGGCTACCCAGCCGGGATCGAGATGGACTTCGGCGAGCACGAGCCTGCCTGAAGGCTCGCGGAATTCGGTGATGGATCCCTGCGGAACGAGTTTGCGCATCACCTGGTCGGCCGTCCACCTCACTGTGGGAACGGTCGGAATGCCCAGTCGTTCGAACACCTGGGCGCGGTTGGGATCGTAGATTCTGGCCGCGACGTTGACCACGCCGAAGGTCTCCCGGGCGACACGCGCGGCAAGGATATTGGAATTGTCTCCGCTGGACACGGCGGCGAAGGCGTAGGCGTCCGAAGTCTTCGCCTGGGAGAGGGTCTCACGATCGAACCCGATGCCGGTGATGGTGGAACCGCTGAATTCCCTGCCGAGCTTGAGGAACGCATCGGGGTTGCGATCGACTACTGCCACCGAGTGCCCGTTGGCATCGAGGGCTTTGGCCAAGGACGCTCCGACTCGGCCGCAGCCCATAATCACGAAGTGCATGGGTAATCCTCTCCGCATTGATCTACCATTAGTGCCCGTGGCCAGCAGTTTTTCTGATGCCGTCAAAAGACTACTCGTTGGACGGCCCTTCCGCAGTGAGGACAGGCGTGCGCCTGCGCTGAAGAAGCGCATCGCAATGCCCGTCTTCGCCTCCGACATGCTCTCGTCCGTGGCCTATGCCCCCGACGAGATCCTACTGGCGCTGTCCCTGACATCTCTTGTCGCTCTGACTGTAGCGCCCTGGATCGGTGTAGCCGTCGGCGCGGTGATCTTGGTGATCGTCGCCTGCTATCGCATCAACGTCAAGGCCTACCCCTCGGGCGGCGGCGACTACGAGGTCGCGTCGAAGAACCTCGGGCCCCGTGCCGGTCTGGTCGTCGCCGCGGCCCTGCTGGTTGACTACGTGCTGACCCTGGCCGTGTCGATGACGGTCTTCGCCGCCTACATCACCACAGCCTTCCCAGTTCTGGCCCCATACCGTGTCCCCGTGGCGATCATCGGGATTCTGCTCATCACCCTGGCCGGACTGCGTGGTTCACGCGCCACCCCTGTGCTGCTTGCCGTCCCGACCTACCTGTTCCTCGGCGCTGTATTCCTCACCATGTGCGTGGGCCTGCTGCGGGTCGGCGCCGGAGACCTCCCACAGGCGGAGACGGCCGATTACACCGTTGCCCACACGGGGATCAACGACGAAGCCACCCTCGGGCTGGCGACGGTCCTCATCGTCCTGCGCGCCTTCTCCTCGGGCTCGGTGGCATTGGCCGGTGTGCAGACGGTGGCCACAGCGGTGCCCGCATTCAAGAAGCCGCGCGGCAAGAATGCCGGCAACACCCTGCTGCTCTCTGGCCTGCTGGCGGCCCTGATGCTCACCGGCCTGACCTATCTGGCGTCGGTGACCGGGGTCAAATACGTCGACGATCCGCATCTCTACCTGATGCGACCCGACGGCAGTGCGGTCAGCGCCGAATACGAACAGGAACCGGTGCTCGCGCAGCTGGCCCATGCCATCTTCGACAATGCACCCGTGATGTTCTACCTCGTTGTGCTCGTCGCAGCGCTCGTGCTCATCGTCGCCGCGAACACCGCGGTCGAAGGATTCCCCGGCCTCGCCTCCCGGCTGGCACGCGACGGATTCCTGCCCAGGCAGCTGGCGACGAAGGGCGATCGGCTGACGTTCTCGAACGGCATCCTGCTCTTGGCCTTCGCCGCTATCCTGCTCGTCATCGCAACGCAGGCTTCGGCGACGACGCTGATTCAGCTCTATCTCGTCGGCGTCTTCGCCAGCTTCGTCGTCGGTCAAGCGGGCATGGTCCTGCATTGGAACAAGCGCCTGCGACTGGTCATCGACTCGAAGGCGCGGGTGCGGATGCACCTCAACCGACTCGTCAACGGGGCCGGGTGCATCATCGCCTCAGGTGTGCTGCTCGTCGTCATCGTCTCCAAATTCCTCGCCGGAGCCTGGCTGGCGGTCGCGGCGATGGCCGGACTGTTCCTGATCATGGGCGCAATCCATCGTCACTATTCTCGCGTTGCCCGGGAACTGGCCCCGGAGACGGACGGGGGCTCGCGCACGATCCCGTCGAACACCCACGCGATCGTCGTCGTCAATGAGATCAACAAACCGACGCTGCGAGCCCTGTCGTATGCCCGGGTGACACGGTCGAGTCAGCTCGAGGCCATCACCGTCGCCGTCGACGAGGAATCGGCTGGCGCGCTGCAGCGGCAGTGGAACGAGATGGCGCTGCCCGTGCCGCTGACGGTCCTCGACTCGCCGTATCGGGAGCTCCTCCGGCCGCTGCTGGCGCATGTGCTCGCTATCCGCCGCCGATCACCGCGTGACCTTGTCATCGTCTACATTCCCCAGTTCATCGTCGGGCGCTGGTGGGAACACATCCTGCACAACCAAGTAGCCTTGAAGCTGCGTACTCGTCTGCTGCTGGTCCCCAACGTCGTCGTGGTCTCCGTGCCCTGGCGGCTGCGTTCCTTCTCCCGGCAGTACGAGGGCGATGGACCCGAAAACGACAATCAACTGTACAGACAGGCCTGAATACCGATGAGCGCACCTTCAGCCGAAGAGATCCCGGCCATGGATCTGACCCTGCACATCGAGAGCCCGGCCGCCGGCGGCAGCAGCATTGCACGCCACGAGGGGCAGGTCGTCTTCGTCACCGGAGCCATCCCGGGGGAGACGGTGCGTGCTCGCACCGAGGCCGGATCGGCCGCGAAGTTCCTCCGCGCCGACGTCACCGAGGTGCTCGAGGCGTCCGAACATCGTGTTCGAGACCGTCGCGAGCAGTTCCTCGCCGAGGACGCGCAGAGTCCGAGACTGTTCGGTGGGATGGAGTTCGCCCATGTCGACCTCGCCCACAGCCGTGAGCTCAAGGCTCAAATCCTGCGCGACCAGCTTTCGCGCATTGGGCATATCGACCGCAGCGTCGATGTCGTGGCAGCACCGGGGGAGACGACCGGCCTGAACTGGCGGACCCGGGTCCAGCTGGCCGTCGACGGACATGGCCGCCTGGGCATGTTGGCCCCGCGTTCCCACGATGTCGTGCCCCTGGTCTCGCCTCCGTTGGCGGCATCCGCCATCGCCGAGGTTACCCTGACGTCCCTGCGCCTGCCGGGTGCCGATCGACTCGAGTTCGCCTGGTCAGGTGATCGCGGAGCCGCGATCGTACGCGGTGACTGTGATCCCTCGGCACTGACCGAGCTGGCACGGGCGCTGCCTGCGCAGTGGTCAGTCCTCGCCGATGCGCGAAACGGAAGCAGCCGGAAGAGGATCAGCACCAAGGGCGGCCACACGAAACTCTCCGTGGTCAGGGGAGAGGACCAACTGATCGAAAAGGTCGCCGGGCGTGACTACCGGGTCGCGGCTGATGGGTTCTGGCAGGTTCACGAACAGGCTCCCCAGCTGCTGAGCGCTCAGGTCAATGCGGTGCTGAGTGAGAAGACGCAGATGATCACGGATCTGTTCTGCGGAGTGGGGCTGTTGGGAATCAGCGCCGCCGATGCCACTGGTGCCAGGCTCTACGGGGTCGAAGGCGCGAAGTCGGCGATCGAGAACGCGAAGGTGAATGCACAGGGCCTCAACGCCGCCTTCGACGCGTCCCGGGTCGACCGAGTCACGATTCCGAACTCTGACGTCATCGTTCTCGATCCTCCGCGTTCCGGAGCGGGAAAGGCAGTCACCCGAGCTCTGCTCGAGTCGAGGGCGAAGACGATCGTCTATGTCTCCTGCGACGCTGCCACACTGGCTCGGGATCTGGCGGTCCTGGTCGACGGGGGATTTGCGATCGAGAGCCTGCGCGGCTTCGATCTGTTCCCACTCACTGCCCACGTGGAAACGGTCACCGTCCTCAGGCGATGACCGCATCGGGACTGCAGGCCCACCTCGGTGAGGGAGAGATCTCAATCGGAGTCCACCTCGGCGGCTGAGGATCTCAGGTTCGCGCTCTCTGGGGGAGGAGGATGAGGACGATGAGCGCGATGAAGGTGGTGAGGAAGCCCCATAGGCCCCACCATCCTGAGGAGCGGCCCTTCTCATCGGCCAGGGTTCGACAGATGACGGCGAAGATGATGCCGACGAGGAGTGCCCCGAATCCGAATCCGGCTCCGAGAGTGAACGGGTCCATGAATGCTCCTAGTTCGCAGCTGTTGATGTGACTCCAGATTAGGGACGTGCGGCGCCGCTTGGCGCGGGAGTTGTCCGGACTGTGACTTGGGGAAAACCCGATTCTCAGGTCACCGACAGGCAATGCTCCGAAGGTGGTCAAGGGCGAGCAAATGAGATAGAATTTATCTTGACGTCAAGATACTTTTGGAAACATTTGTGTCGCGTAAATCGGTGCGCGGCTCACGGGCTGGCCCGGTTTCTTGGATGAGTGTCGGATGAAACAGGAGAATCACGATGAGCAACGTCGATACGTTCAAATCGAAGAGCACCCTGACCGTAGGCGAAACGGATTACGAGATCTATCGCCTGGATCAGGTCCCAGGATCAGAGAAGCTTCCATTCAGCCTCAAGGTGCTGTTGGAGAATCTGCTGCGCACTGAAGACGGTGCGAATATCACTTCGGAGCATATCGAAGCCCTTGGCAGCTGGGATCCCAGTGCTGAGCCGGCTACGGAAATTCAGTTCACGCCCGCCCGTGTGGTCATGCAGGACTTCACCGGCGTGCCCTGCATCGTCGACCTCGCGACAATGCGCGAGAAGGTCGTCGAACTCGGCGGAAAGCCGGAACAGGTCAACCCGCTGGCTCCGGCCGAGCTGGTCATCGACCACTCGGTTCAGATCGACAACTTCGGCACCGCCGAGGCGATCGGGCTCAACATGGACATGGAGTACAAGCGCAACGGTGAGCGCTACCAGTTCCTGCGCTGGGGCCAGACGGCCTTCGACGACTTCAAGGTCGTTCCTCCAGGCATGGGCATCGTCCACCAGGTCAACATCGAACACCTCGCACGCGTCGTCATGCCGCGTGAGGTCGATGGTGTGCTCCGCGCCTACCCGGACACCCTGGTCGGCACCGACTCCCACACCACCATGGTCAACGGACTCGGTGTGCTCGGCTGGGGCGTCGGCGGAATCGAAGCCGAGGCAGCAATGCTCGGCCAGCCCGTCTCGATGCTCATCCCTCGCGTCGTCGGTTTCAAGCTGACCGGCGAAATCCCCTCCGGTGTGACCGCAACGGACGTCGTGCTCACGATCACCGATATGCTGCGTCAGCACGGAGCAGTCGGAAAGTTCGTCGAGTTCTACGGCGAGGGCGTCTCCGCGGTGCCTCTGGCCAACCGCGCGACGATCGGCAACATGAGCCCCGAGTTCGGTTCGACCGCTGCGATCTTCCCGATCGACGAGGTCACCATCGACTACCTGAAGCTCACCGGTCGTTCGGCCGAACAGATCCAGCTGGTTGAGGACTATGCCAAGACCCAGGGCCTGTGGCACGACCCCAGTAAGGAAGTTGAGTACTCGGAGTACATCGAGCTCGATCTCTCTACCGTCGTGCCTTCGATCTCAGGACCGAAGCGCCCGCAGGACCGCATCGAGCTTTCCGACGCGAAGAACCAGTTCGCCAAGGACATCCACAACTACGCGAAGCCCGGTGAAGAGAACAAGTCGGCTCCCGTCACCACCGGCGACGGATCCAGCTTCGAACTGGCCAACGGTGCTGTGGCGATCGCTTCGATCACTTCGTGCACCAACACCTCGAACCCATCGGTGATGCTGGCTGCAGGCCTCCTGGCCCGCAATGCTCGCAAGCGCGGACTCAACTCCAAGCCCTGGGTCAAGACCTCCATCGCCCCGGGCTCGAAGGTCGTCACCGAGTATTACAAGAAGGCCAACCTCATCGAGGACCTCGAGGCGCTCAACTTCTTTGTCGTCGGCTACGGCTGCACCACCTGCATCGGCAACTCCGGACCGCTCGATTCCGATATCTCGGAGAGCATCCAGGACAACGACCTGGCGGTCAGTGCAGTTCTCTCCGGCAACCGTAACTTCGAGGGCCGAATCAGCCCCGATGTGAAGATGAACTACCTTGCCTCGCCTCCACTGGTCATCGCCTATGCTCTGGCCGGAACCATGGACTTCGACTTCGAGAACCAGCCTTTGGGCCAGGACTCGGAAGGCGTGGACGTCTACCTCAAGGATCTGTGGCCCTCGCCGGAAGAGGTCGAATCGGTCATCGCTTCGTCGATCTCGACAGATATGTTCGACGAGGAATACGGCCGGATCTTCGAAGGTGACGACCGCTGGAAGGCGCTGCAGACGCCAGAAGGTGCGATCTTCGAGTGGGACGATGAGTCGACCTACGTGCGCAAACCCACCTTCTTCGACGGAATGGGCCTGGAAGCAGAGCCCGTTTCCGACATCAAGGGCGCACGCGTGCTGGCGAAGCTCGGCGACTCGGTCACCACTGACCACATCTCGCCTGCAGGTTCCTTCAAGGCCGACACCCCGGCCGGCAAGTACCTCATCGAGCACGGTGTCGAACGCAAGGACTTCAACTCCTTCGGTTCGCGTCGCGGCAACCACGAGGTGATGATCCGCGGCACGTTCGCGAACATCCGCCTGCAGAACCAGCTCCTCGACGGAGTCCAGGGTGGCTTCACCCGCGACTTCACGCAGGAGGGCGGTCCGCAGACCTCGATCTTCGACGCATCGGTGAACTACGCGAATGCCGGCACCCCTCTTGTCATCCTCGGTGGCAAGGAATACGGTTCGGGATCTTCGCGTGACTGGGCTGCCAAGGGCACGAAGCTGCTCGGCGTCGAAGCCGTCATCACCGAGAGCTTCGAGCGCATCCACCGCTCGAACCTCATCGGCATGGGCGTTGTGCCGCTGCAGTTCCCCGTCGGTGAGTCAGCTGACTCACTGGGTCTCGATGGCACGGAGACCTTCTCGATCTCCGGCATCACCGAGCTCAACGAGGGCAAGACTCCCAAGACCGTCAAGGTGACGGCCGCGAAGGAAGACGGAACCACCGTCGACTTCGATGCAGTGGTCCGCATCGACACCCCGGGTGAAGCCGATTACTACCGCAACGGCGGCATCCTGCAGTACGTGCTGCGGCAGCTCGCGACTGCTTGATCACAGGCTGCTGCTTCTTCGGCGGCAGCGTTGATTGACGAAGGCCGGTGGGTTCAACCCGCCGGCCTTCGTTGTCGTTTGGACGTGAGACCCCGCGGGGTCGGACAGCTGTGAAGGGACGCCCAGGGGAGTGTCACCAGACACAATCAGTGCCTGCCTCACCCTCGGGTGGACCAACTCTGCGTCGTGAGGCGTTAAGATGATTCGAGCGGAAATTGCAGTATCAGACCAACTATTGTGCATTCAGGAGCGAGGCCGAATGACATTCCTCGAGTCGATGAACTCGCCATCTCAGCTGCGTGAGCTCGACGATGCCGAATGCGAAGTTCTGGCGAAGGAGATCAGGGACTACCTGGTCACGGCCGTCGCCGGAACAGGTGGACACCTCGGCCCCAACCTCGGCGTGGTCGAACTCACTGTCGGTCTCCATCGCGTGTTCGAGTCTCCGCACGATACGATCCTCTTCGACGTCGGTCACCAGACCTACGTTCACAAACTCCTCACCGGACGTATGGGGGACTTCTCGAGTCTGCGCCAGCGTGATGGGCTCTCCGGATACCCCAGCCGGGCCGAGAGCGAACATGACGTCATAGAGAACTCGCACGCTTCAGCATCTCTGTCCTGGGCCGATGGAATCGCCAAGGCGCATCAGCTCAAGGGCGAAAGCGATCGCCACGTCGTCGCCGTCATCGGAGACGGAGCACTCACCGGCGGTATGGCTTGGGAAGCGCTGAACACCATTGCGGCTGACAAATCGACACCACCGCGCAAGCTCATCATCGTCGTCAACGACAACGGCCGCTCCTACGCGCCGACGGTCGGCGGGTTCGCTGAGCACCTCGACGAACTGCGCACCACCTCGGGATACGAAAAGCTGTTGTCCTGGGGAAAGTCGACGCTCAGGCAGTCGGGCGTACCCGGACGCGCCGCCTACAGTGCCATCCACGGGGTCAAACGAGGTCTCAAGGACATGGTCAGCGCGGAGCAGGCAGGCATGTTCGACGAACTCGGCATCAAGTACCTCGGACCGGTCGACGGACACGACCTGCCGATGGTCGAGAAGGCCCTCCAACGGGCCAAGCAATACGACGGCGGACCCGTTATCGTGCACATGATCACACAGAAGGGCCAGGGCTACGACCCGGCTCTCAACGACGACGCTGATCAGTTCCACTCCGTCGGCGTGATCGATCCGCTCACCGGCAAGTCGACACCGTCGAAGCAGACCTCATGGACGTCCGTCTTCGGCCAAGAGGTGCTCCGGATCGCACAGACGCGCGAGGACATCGTCGCCGTCACAGCGGCGATGCTCCTGCCGGTCGGCCTCGCAAAGTTCGCCGAGGCATACCCAGAGCGGGTCTTCGACGTCGGCATCGCCGAACAGCACGCAGTGGCATCCGCCGCGGGACTCTCCTATGGCGGGCTGCACCCCGTCGTGTGCATCTACGCGACGTTCCTCAACCGCGCCTTCGACCAGCTGCTCATGGACGTGGCCCTGCACGGCCAAGGGGTCACCTTCGTCCTCGACCGTGCCGGAATCACCGGACCGGACGGCGCCAGTCACCACGGAATCTGGGACATGGCGATGCTGCGTATCGTGCCCGGTCTCAAACTGGCAGCCCCTCGTGACGCCGCGCGTCTGACGGAGGAGCTGGCCGAAGCCGTCGCCATCGAGGACGCACCGACCGTGATCCGCTTCCCTCGTGGAAGCGTAGGTACAGATATTCCTGCGCTGCGTCGCCTCGATGACGGCGTCGACGTTCTGCGAGAGGTCCCAGCAGGTTCCTCCAAAGACGTGCTCATCGTCTCCGTCGGTCCGTTCGCCGGGCGCGCTCAGGAAGTGGCCGAAGAACTGGCCGACCAGGGAATCGCCTCAACGATCGTCGACCCGCGTTGGGTTCTGCCTGTGCCAGGCGGAGTCATCGACATGGCCGTTGAGCACAGCCTGGTTGCTGTCATCGAGGACGGCGTCAAGGTCGGCGGAATCGGTTCGCAGATCCGCAGCGACCTGCGGGCGGCTGACTCGCGGGTCGGTGTCCTCGAACTCGGTGCCCCTGATGAGTTCCTGCCGCAGGGCACCCGCGACGAGATCCTCGAATATGCAGGACTCGACGTGGCCACAATGGTCTCCGAGATCGTTCACATTCTGCCGTCAGAGGTCAGGAATCGGGCCCAGCAAGGATCACGCAGAGCCGTCTGACTAGCAGGGCCGTCTGACTGGCAAGAACCTCAGGCTGCAGGCAAGGTCTCGATGGAGTCTCTGAGCATCGGAGCACTCAATTCGACCTGCCATGGCCTGGCCCCGCGTTCGACGAGGAACTCCTCGACGTCGACGCCCGATTGTGCGCCGAGAGCCTTGACGATGGCGGGCTGCAAGAGCACGTCGTGAGGAATTTCGTGCTCTTCGGCCAGTTCTGCCATCGCAGCTTTGAGAGCAGAGACCCGATCCTTGATATCTGTGTGGCTGAACGGCGTCCGCGACTGAGCTGCGGTGACTTCTCTTCGCCCCGGCAGTTCGTCCACCGTCAGACGGGTCGCTTTGCGGTAGGCCCGGTAGAGTCGGCCGGAGTCGGCACGGGAGAGTTTGGGCCACTGTGCCATGATGTCGTCGCTCGAATGCACCCGGGACTGAGCGAGGGCGACCAGGTCCCGATCACGCAGAATACGCGAGGGAGCGGTATCGGTCTCGGCCGCCATCTCATCGCGAGCAGTCCACAGCTCCCGTACCTTGGCGATGTCCTTGCGTGACTTGAGTTTGGTCAATCCGTGCGTTCGGCGCCAAGGCTCAGCGTAGTGTTTGGGCTCGAAATCAAGGAGGTGTTCGAACTCCTGCGAAGCGAACTCCCACTTGTCGGCATCGATGAGCGCTTCGCGGAGGATGTCGCGGATGGGCAGCAGAACCTCGACGTCGAGGGCGGCGTAGTTGAGCCACTCCGTCGGAAGTGGTCGCTTCGACCAGTCGGCAGCAGAATGCTCTTTGGCCAAGCGAACACCGAGAGTCCGCTCCGCCACGGCTGCCAGACCGAACTTGTCCCATCCGAGCATGCGGGCAGCGAGTTCAGTGTCGAAGAGCGCCTCCGGCCGCATGCCGCGCTCCTGCAGGCAGGGCAGATCCTGAGTCACTGAGTGAATGACCCATTCATCTGCGCCGAAGGCCGAGTTGAGGGGGCTGAGGTCGGCAAGCACTTCCGAATCGAGCAGGAAGGTTCCTGCATTCGCGCGTCGCAGCTGAACCAGGAATGCGCGCTGGCCGTATCTGATGCCCGATGCGCGTTCGGCATCGATGGCGATGGGGCCGGATCCGTGTGCGAGCTCGTCACAGGCCGCGGAGAATTCTGCCTCGGAGTCGACGAGCGGCGGAACGCCATGAGCGGGTGTGGCCAAGAGCGGTAGTTCGGTTGTCATCGACGTCGCCCGGGCAGGGCTGAAACTCCTTCAGGAAGCGGTGGCAGTCCGGCAACTGTGCACAGCAGATCTATCCAGGCTTCGAAGTGATCGCCGATCAGTTCCGGCTCCGCGATCACGGGGGTCCATGAAGCGCGCAGCTCCAAGTCTATCGTGGACGACCGGTCGGCAAGAGTGCCGAAGCTCTCAGAGAGGACACGGGTCGTCGTGCCCCCGGCGGCGACGACCTCGCAGTCATTTGCTTCGAGGGCCTCTTCGAGCCAAGTCCAGGCCACAGGACCGAGCATCGTCTCATTGCCGAGTTCGTGCTCGAGCTCGGCGCGGATGTAGGACACGACACGGAACTGGCCCTCCCACTCCTCAGGGGAGCTGGGATCATAGAGGACGACGATGCGGCCCGTAGCCAATTCGTCGATCGTTTCACCACTGGCGCGAAGAAAGGTCTCATCGGCACTGACCTCGGCACCCAGAGCGTAGGAATACGGCGCCAAGCGAGCCGGCGCCGGTATTTCAGAGATCGAGACATTGTTCGTGTTCCGCGCTTCGCGCAGAACCGAGGTCACGGCGGAGAACTCCGACGGAATGCGATTGAGAGGTGAGGTGTTGACCACACTTGTCACGATAGATCAGGCCACGGTAGAGGTGAATCGTCCACGCCGTGATGGGACCAAGAGTTTTCACCCGCACCTGCGATCAAGACGCAGCGTCTTGAAACCGGAATCCGATGGGCATCCATCCGCCCGAGATGGGAGGATGGGGGCATGACTTCAACCTTGTTGCCCGCCCTGCGCGGAGAGCAGATTGCGCACACCCCGGTCTGGTTCATGCGGCAGGCCGGCCGATCACTTCCCGAATATCGCGAGCTGCGAGCAGGTACCGCGATGCTCGGTGCCTGCCGCACCCCGGACCTCGTCTCAGAGATCACCCTGCAGCCGGTGCGCAGGCACGGTGTCGACGCCGCCATCTTCTTCTCCGACATCGTGGTCCCGCTGCAGGCGGCCGGCGTCGACGTGGAGATCGTCCCCGGCACAGGGCCCGTGATCGCAAGCCCGATCCGCAGTCGCTCCGATGTCGAAGCACTGGCAGAGCTTGAACCCGATCAGATCCCAGACATCGCGGAATCCATCGGCCGGATCGTCGAAGAACTGGCAGGGCAGACTCCACTCATCGGCTTCGCCGGTGCCCCCTTCACACTGGCCAGCTACCTCATCGAGGGTGGACCGAGCAAGAACCATGAGAAGACCAAATCCCTCATGGCCGCAGACCCCGAGACCTTCTCCCTTCTGCTGAGCAAGCTCGCTCGGATCTCCTCGACATTCCTTGATGTACAGCTGGGCGCCGGAGCCTCCGCGTTCCAGCTCTTCGACTCCTGGGCCGGATACCTGTCCCGACGTGATTACGAAGCCCACGTACTTGAACACTCCAGCGCGGTCTTCGAATCGCTGCGCCACCATGAGGTGCCGAGCATCCACTTCGGTGTTCAGACAGGTGAACTCCTGAGCTCCATGTCACGAGCAGGCTCCACAGCAGTCGGCGTCGACTTCCGCGTCGACCTGACCGATGCCTCGACACGGGTGCAGCCGGGCCAACCATTGCAGGGCAACCTCGATCCGGCACTGCTCTTCGCCCCCTGGGAAGCATTGGCCCCGCGCATCGAGGAGATCGTCAGGCAGGGACTCGAGCATGAGGCAGGATTCGTCTTCAACCTCGGCCACGGAGTCCTCCCCGACACCGACCCGGAAGTGCCAGGACGGATCGTGGCCGAAGTCCACCGCGTCTCCGCAGAGATCCTGTCCGCACGGGGCTGAGGCCATGAGTCACATCACGATCGTCGGAGGAGGCATCTCCGGGCTCGTCACCGCCTATCGTCTGGCGCCCGACCATCAGATCACCCTCCTCGAGGCCGATGCGCGCCTTGGCGGGTGTCTGCACTCGACGACTTTGGCCGGGGCAGTGCCGGTGGGCCTCGACACCGGGGCCGAAGCCAGCCTGTACCGGCGTCCGGAGACGAAGGACCTCGCCGCTGAACTCGGATTGGACGTCGAATTCCCGTCAACGGCGCACAGCTCCCGCGTCCTGTCGAAGGGACGCCTCCACCCGATTCCCAAACGCACCGTCATGGGAGTGCCTGGCAACGCGGCCGAGGTCAGGGACCTCCTCGGCGAAGACGTCAGTGACCGAGTCGCTCATGAGGTCATCACGGACCCGATCGCGGGTTCGGACGTGTCGTTGGGGGACTTCCTGACGGAACGCCTCGGCGCCGATCTCGTCGACACGCTCGTCGACCCGCTGCTCGGGGGAGTCTATGCAGGACGGTGCCGTGACCTATCGCTGGCGTCGACGGTGCCCGCTCTGCTGCCGGCAGCCCGCGAAGGGACTTCGGTGCTCGAGCTCGTTCAGAGCCTGCTCGCTGCCCGTGACGCACAGTCCGCGGAGGGCACGGGCCCGCAGCCGGTGTTCATGAGTCTCGTCGGTGGGATCAACCGCCTTGTCCCGGCGCTCGAGCAGCACATCCGCGAACTCGGCGGCACCATCCACACCGGCACACAGGTGACGTCCGTTCAGGACGAGGGGGACCGATGGGCGGTGGCGACCGAGGACTTCGTCGTCGATTGCGATGCGGTTGTACTGGCCACCCCGGCGCATGTGACGAAGGATCTCCTCGCCGAGGTGGCCCCTGAGTCCGCTTCGATGCTCGCATCCGTGCCCTACGCTTCGACCGCTCTGATCCCGGCCCTCGTCGAGGTCGGAGACCGTGGGCTCGAGGGATCCGGATTCCTCGTCCCACCGACAGAGAGCTCATTCATCAAGGCCTCGACATTCGTGTCGAACAAATGGCCCTGGATGCGTGAGCGCATTCCTGAGGGCACCGCCTTGATCCGGATGAGCATCGGGCGATACGGGGACGGGCCGGGGGGCTGGCAGGATTGCGAGGATGATGAGCTCATCGCACGCGCCTACGCGGATTGGCAGTCCATCGCCGATCGCCGATCAGATCGGCTCATCGCGGCCGAGGCGCACCGCTGGGAACGTGCTCTGCCGCAGTATCTGCCGGGCCACGCCGAAACAGTGGCGAGAATCGATGCGGAGATCGCCGGAATCGCCGGCCTCGAATTGGCAGGTTCGGCATACTTCGGTGTGGGCATCCCCGCCTGCATCGACCGGGCCGAGACGGTTGCCCGGAGAATCACTCTCTCAGCACTGACGCACACAGAAGACGGACACACACAGCAGAAGGAGCAGGAATGAGCGAATACTCGAAGCCCACGGACGAGCAGATCGAACAGGCGAACAATGAGACGCGCTATATCGCGTACTCGGTTTTCGCCTCGGCGGGCGAACTCGGCGATGCCGACCGTGCCGAACTCGCCGACGAGGTCCACGAAGCACTCGCCCCATTGAAGGACCAGGGCCTCGTCGTCCGCGGAATCTACGATGTCTCTGCTCTGCGCGCGGATGCAGATGTGATGTTCTGGTGGCATGCACCGACCATCGAACTCGTCCAGGCCGCCTACTCGGCAGTGCGTCGCAGCATGTTGGGCGGAGTCCTCGAACCGGTCTGGTCGGTTGTGGGCCTGCACCGCCCGGCCGAATTCAACAAGGCACACCTGCCAGCGCTGCTGACCGATGACGAACCGGGCAGGTACATCTGTGTCTACCCCTTCGTTCGGTCCTACGACTGGTATCTCCTCGATCCCGCAGAGCGCTCCACGATGCTGCGCGATCATGGCATGGCCGCCGCGGGCTACAAGGACATCAAGGCCAACACGATCGCCTCCTTCGCCCTCGGCGACTACGAATGGCTGTTGGCCTTCGAAGCCCCGGAACTGCACCGCATCGTCGACCTCATGCGCGATCTTCGCAACACCGAGGCTCGTCTTCACGTGCGCGAGGAGGTTCCGTTCTACACCGGACCGCTCCGTGAACTCGTCGATATCATCAGCGACTGGCGCTGATTCTCACCGGCCTCTTCGAAGTGCCGCTTCGGGGTCGCGGCAGGGCGCAAAGCCTCGCTGCGGCCCCGACTGCTGTCCTGAGGCGGCGCGAGACCATGATGGAGCCTGATTAGGGCAGAAGGTTGATCAGGGAAAAGGCCTCAATCACTCAGGCTGCTTCTTCTCCACCACGTACGAGTGTCCATTGGCGTCCGTGCGCATCTCCAGACCCATCGCATCGAGTCGTTCGTGTCGCAGGTGCTCGTCCTCGTAGTAGCCGCCGGGGCGGGAATTGTCGACTTGGGCAGGCCCGACGATCTTGCGGAAGAAGCGATTGAGCCACGCAACGCGTCGCTGGGGATCGTGTGAGTCTGACATGCGAGTCCATTCGAAGTCTCAGAGCCGAGCTGCGGCCCTCTTGAAGCGAACCTGATGAATCCATTGTACGCTAATCATTAGCACGCTAACTAAATGATATGTCTCCTCGGGAGGATGAGAAGCGATGTCGACCACCCACGACCCTCTGGCTCTGGAGAGTCAGGTCTGCTTTGCCCTGGCTGTCGCCTCGCGCGGAGTGATCTCCGCCTACCGTTCGGTGCTTGAACCGATTCACCTCACCCATCCGCAGTACCTGGTCATGTTGGCTCTGTGGCACCATGAGATGTTGCCTGTGAGGAGGATTGCCGAGCTGCTTCGCCTCGAAGCTGCAACGGTGTCGCCGCTGATCAAACGTCTCGAAGCACTGGACTACGTGGAGAAGCGACGCAGCAGCCACGACGAAAGAGTCGTCGAAGTCTCACTGACCGACACGGGTGCGAAGCTGCGCGCGACGGCTGAGGCGATTCCTGGGCAGATGATGACCAAACTCGATATGAGTGAAACAGAGCTGCGCGAACTTCACTCCACTATGACGAAGATCATCGCCGCGGCCGACGCAGCTCATGCAGTCGATTGAACCGCCGCGGGAGCCCTCGGTCCATTTTCCGCCTCGACACCCCGGGTAGTCCGGGACAGCCCAGGCGCGCGGAAGCCTTTAGGCGGATGAAGCATCCGCCGGGCGTGACATCGGGGTGTGCTCGATCCCGTCCTCGAGGAACCGCGGACCATTCGGGCTGAATCCGAAGCTCTCGTAGAACCCCTCGAGGTGAGATTGGGCGTTGAGCGTCAGCAGTCGGTGACTGTGGCCGGCAACGAGCTCGCCGATCAGCCGTCGACTCCAGCCTTGGCCGCGCACATGCGGGTTTGTCACGACCCGACTGATGCTGCGGGCTCCCGGCTCAAAGGCCGGGCCGTCGGGAAGATCGGGCGGGAGGATGCGGGCGTAGGCCCTGGGAGCAAGACTGCGGCCCACCTCGGCGCCGTGGCTGTCCTGCATGGTCCTGGCGTCATCGGGGTAGAAAGCGTGCAGAGTCTGCGGCAACGTGTCGACTCCGTCCTGATCGAGGAAGATGCAGTTCTGCTCGACGACGAAGACCTGGGACCGCAGCTGGACGATCCCGTAGAGCTCAGTAAGCGTCAGCTCGTCGAAGGACTTGATGACGAGCGGTGATTCTTCGTTCATTCCTGACCGTCGACGAGGCGCAGTGAGATCGAGTTCAGGCAGTACCGCAGGTCGGTGGGGGTGTCGTAGCCTTCTCCCTCGAAGAGGTGGCCCATGTGCGAATCGCAGTTCGCGCACCGGACCTCGACGCGCTCCATGCCCATGGACGAATCGCGGAGGTAGCGGACCCGATCCTCGGCCAGGGGAGCGTAGAACGAGGGCCAACCGCAGTGTGAGGAGAACTTGGTATCGGAGGGGAACAGGTCTGCGCCACAGGCACGGCACTGGTACATTCCGACGCTGGTCGTGTCGACGTATTCGCCGGTGAACGGACGCTCCGTGCCGCCTTCGCGCAGCACCGCGAATTCATCAGGAGTGAGTACATCCTGCCAGCGGATCTCCTCGGGATTGTCTTCTGTATTGACGTTCGGCGACTGACTCATCGCGACCTCCGGTGCTTGTCGATATCTGTTGGAGTCCATTGTCCCACTGCTGCCGGACACGCAGGAGTCCTTCTCCGGCGATGGCTGATGGAGCAGCGAGCTGGCTCTGAGAGCCCTCTCACCTGCACAACAGCGTTTGGAGACTTCTCATTCCTTGGGTGACAATGAAGTCAGGAGGTATTCATGGTTCGCGACACTAAATTCCCGACTCGCCTGCTTCTGGCTTCGGTGGGTGTCGGTGCTGGGATCGGCGCCGTGATCTCGGTGGCGTCCTCGGGGCTGGCCGTCTATTTCGCGCGAAAGATCGTGGTTCCCGAAAACGCGCCGGAAGAACTCGAGATTCTCCACATCGACGGATTCCCGCCCAATATGCGCATCCATCTGCCCGCCGATGAAGAGACGACGGTGCGAGGCACCTATGGCCTCTACTTCAACCAGGGCGCCGGCCATGCCGTGATCGGTGACATCGTCGAGTATGACCCGCGGTCGAGAACCGTCTCCCGAGAGATCCTCTCGGTCACCCGTGGAGACATCAAGCGTGCCTCTCACGGTCGTTGGACGGGCATCGTGTACCCGGAGCCCGTGGCTGCAGGAGTCAACGCCGAGGACATCGAGATCGAATCCGACGCGGGAAGACTGCCTGCCTGGCTGCTGCCCACAGACCATCCCGAACCTCATGACACCTGGGCGATCCTCGTCCACGGCCGCGCCAGCACCCGAGCCGAAGGCCTGCGAGCCGCCCCGATCCTCAATACGCTGGGCGTCCCGGCGATCGCCATGTCCTACCGCAGCGACGCCGAGGTCAGGGTCGAGACCACCTCCCGCTACGGCCTCGGCGACACCGAATGGATCGACGTGGACGCCGCGATCGACTTCGCCGTGTCACAGGGCGCCCGCGACGTTGTCCTCTTCGGCTGGTCGATGGGTGGGGCCATCGCCTTGCAGGCCGCCTCCCGTGGTCGGAACAGACGGTATGTGAAGGCTCTCGTCCTCGATGGTCCCGTCGTCGACTGGGTGAATGTCCTCGACGGCCAGGCTCGACGCAATATGCTTCCGACGCCCATCGCCAAACTCACGCTGGAGATGATCACCCAACCGTGGGCGCGACCGATCACCGGACTGCAGACGCCTTTGGATCTGGGCAGGCTGGACTGGGTGACACGCGCTGCGGAACTCGACGTTCCGGTCCTGCTCATCCACTCAGACGACGACGAATTCGTGCCGTCTTCGCCGTCTCACGCGCTGGCGTCCGTGCGTCGCGACCTCGTGACGATGCCCGTCTACGACAAGGCCCGCCACACCAAGGAATGGAACATCGACCCGGTCCGCTGGGAAGACGATGTGGCGAACTTCCTCGAGGCGAAGATCCTGCCCAGGGCCTGACCGTCTCGCTCCTCGCTCAGGGCCGAAGTACCAGCGAATCCTCGGTGTGCCGGTCCAGCGCATCGGGTGTGTACGGCCAGGGCCGGGTTGCGCCGGCTGCCCAGTCCTCGGTCTGATCTGCATAGTGCGGGTGGAAGGCATGGCCCGAGGCCCCCGTGAGGTTGATCCACCGGGAGTGGTTGAAGTCCTTGAGGTCAACGATCTGTCGCATCGAGGGCACCCAGTTCGTCTCGAAGCCCACCGAGGCGTCCCAGCCCGTGGCATTGACTTCTCCGGACCCGCCCGAGACCTCGTAGGGGCCTCGATTGAACAGCCGCTCAATGGGTTTGATCCCTGATTCGCCGAGGCTGGCGTTGCGGATGGTCAGCCTGTGCAGGATGCCCCACCGCCAGGTCACGGGTTCGGAGCCGAGCAGATCCTCGGTCGTCTTCCACGCAGAATCCATGGCCCGAGCCAGCGCTTCGTCCCGATTCTCGACCTCGTCGTCGGCCCACCACTCGGAGTCCGGATCCTTCAGCTGGTTCTTGATGATGAGATACCAGCGTGATCCGCCGGCCGGAGGCACAGCATCAGGCAGCTTCGGAGCGAACACTTCGTCGAGGATCGTCTTCGAGAGCACATTGAAATACGCTGCAGCGGCACTGTTGGCATCATCGCGGCCATCCCAGTCCGAGAGCAGCTCCTGAGCTTCGGCGATGTCGGTGCCCACGCCGGCATCGATCTCTTCCAGCAGCGGGATCAGGGTCAGTGCAAGGGGATTGAGGTCATCACCCTGAACGCGAGACATGTCGCCCATCGTGACGTCCCCCTGGGCGATCGTGTCCTGCAGCAGCTTAGTGATCCGCCGCGCCCGGTCTCCATCGTCGAAGTCATTGCTCAACTGGACCGACCCTCCTGGAGGGGTGACAGGATTGTTCGCCGTCACGATCCAGCCACGTTCGGGGTTGTACAGACTCGGCAGATCCTCGAAGTCGAGGTATCCCTGCCAATCTTCGTCGGTCTTCCAACCGTGCCGTGGCAGCATGCCGTCGCCCTCGCCGCGTTTGGGGATCCTCCCCGGCACCTGATAGCCGATGTTGCCTTTGGTATCCGCGTAGATGAGGTTCTGGGAGGGGACGTCGAAGAGCGAGGCGGCCTGCCGGAATTCGCTCCAGTTCGTCGCCGCATTGAGCCCGAAGATCGCCGAGGCTGTGTTGCCCGGTTCCAGGGCCGTCCACTGCAGCGCCAGCTGGTAGTGCTCGCCGGCTGGACCTGATTTCGTGTCTGCGGTGTTCGCCCCGGTCGAGGCATCGAGCACATTGCGATAGGTTCCATCGAGATCCGAGATGAGAGGGCCGTTGCTCGTTGAGCGGATCGTGATCTCGCGAGGTTCCTGTTTCGCGATCTTCACGGTCTCCTTGCGTGTGGTCACGGGTTCGTCCCCAGAATCACGGACGACTTCGCCGTCGCGGACCTTCTCGACCACGAGGTCGGCGACGTCGGGCCCCAGATTCGTCAGTCCCCAAGCGATGCTCTGGTTGTGGCCGATGACGACGCCGGGCAGCCCCGAGAAGGAGAAGCCGGACACGTCGAAGGGGCATTCGGGCGTGATTTCGGTGCAGCGCAGTCCGATCTGATGCCACACGGAAGGCATGGCGGGAGACAGGTGCGGATCATTGGCCAGCAGCGGGGCACCGGTGGCGGTGTGCTCACCGGAGACCACCCACGAGTTCGACCCGATGTCATGACTGTTGACTCCCAGGAGCACCGGCAGCGACTTCAGGTGCTCCTTGAGCTCGCCGAGGCTGCTGGGAGTCTCGGTCCCTCCGCCGTGTCCCGATTGCTGTGTGTCCGCAGCAGTCACCTCGCCCCCGGCACGTGCTTGGCCCTCGTCACTTGCTTCGTCTTGGTCACGCGCTTCGTCTTCGTCACGGGCTTTGGCGCCGGCATTGCCGCCGATGATCGTCGGGCGGGTGTCATAGGGGTAGTCGGGATAGACATCGGCCATCTGCTCATCATCGAGCGCGGTCTGGCTGATTGCTCGGTCGATCTCGTCCTCGACATTCGAGCGCAGGTCCCAGGCCATGGCCTTGAGCCAGGAGACACTGTCGACCGGAGTCCATTCCTCGATCTCGACGCCACCGGCCTGAAGACCGACGATGCCGTACTCGAGGGACACCTCGGTGGGGGACTTGTCGCGCAGGTAGGCGTTCACGCCCTCGGCATAGGCCTCGTAGTACGCGCGTGTCTTGTCATCGAGTGCCGCGACCTCCGCCTCGGCGACCTTCCTCCAGCCCAATGTGCGAATGAACTTGTCGGTGCCGAACTGTGACTCGCCGAAGAGTTCCGAGAGCCGGCCCGAGGTGACATGCCTGCGGAAGTCCATCTCCCAGAACCGATCCTGGGCGTGGACGAAGCCCTGAGCCATGAAGAGGTCGTGGGAGTTGCTGGCCTCAATGGTCGGGACACCCGATTCATCGCGGGTGACGCTGACCTCGGCGTCCAGGCCCGACAGTGAGATGTCGCCGTCCGTGGTGGGATAGGACCGTTGGACGAGGAAGACACCGAGCAGGGTCAGGACGAGCAGCAGAACGAGGACGGCCGCGAGGATGCGGATGAGGACCTTCGCGCCCACAAAGCGATGCACGCCGGACGGCGGCCGGACGGCTTCGACCAGGGCACTGGAATCCTCTGAATCCGCGTCTGCCATATGTCTCCTTCGACCGAGTCTGAGTTTCAGCTCAGAATATCAGCTGACCTGGCCTTATCAGGCGGTTTGGGAGGGTAGACGAAGGTGACGAGGACGACGGAGATCATCATCAGCAGGAACCACGCCACCAGTTTGGTCACCGGCACCATCTGCCAACCGTCGATCTGGGAGGGGTAGAGCCACGCGCCGGTGACGGTGCCGATGTTCTCAGCGATCCAGATGAAGAACGCCACCAGCACGAACGCAAAGAGGACCGGCATGCGCAGAGTCAGCTTGTGCACGTGGAAGTGCATCCGACACCGGAAGAACACCACCCCGACAGCAAGGACGAGGAAGAGACGCACATCGACTATGTAGTGGTGGGTGAAGAAGTTGAGGTAGATCGCGGCGGCGATGACCGCGGTGATCCACCTCGGCGGGTAAGAACTGAACCGCAGGTCGAAGAGACGATAGACGCGCACGATGTAGGAGCCGACGGCCGCGTACATGAAGCCCGTGAACAGGGGCACAGCCGCGATGTGGAGGACACCTCCGGCCGCATAGTTCCACGAGCCCATCGATGTCTTGAAGATCTCCATTCCGGTGCCGACGATGTGGAACAGAACGATGACCCAGAGCTCGCGCCCGGTCTCCAGACGTAGAAGGAGCATCACCGCCTGGATCAGGACTGCCAGGATCACGAGGACGTCATTGCGGGCCAGGCCCGCATCGTCCGGGTACCACCACGTGGTGAGAATGATCGCGAGCAGCATGAGGGCTCCGAACAGGCAGGCCCACGCCTGTTTGATCCCGAAGACGAGGAACTCCCGCACCCCGTCCGGTATCTGTGAGAGATGCCGATTGGCGAATCGGTCGAGGAGCTGTTCGAGCCGTGTGAGTTCATGCTGATCGGCCATGAGGTCCTTCGACTGAGGGGCAGCGGTCGTGACAGAACCCTATCGCGCCCGGCGCCGCGCTCCTCGGCGCTGGTGGAGCCATCGGAGCAGCTGTGGCTTCAGCAAATAGACTCGGGGCATGCACATCCTCATCTTCGGAGCCTCCGGCCACGTCGCCACAGGCCTGGCCCAGTACCTGTCCGCTGACCATCGCATCACCGGCATCGTCCGGTCACAGCCGGAGAGCACGACTGCCTATGAACCCGTCGTCGTCCCCGATTGGGTGGATCGACCCCAGGCCGTCATCGACGAGCTCCACCGATTGGACGCGTCATCGGTCGACGCGGTCATCGCTGCGGTCGGCGGGTGGTACGTGGACATTTCGATGATCGCTCGCGGGATCGTCTCCTTCGATGAGGACTACTCCTCATACCTGCGTGGTCATTTCGCAGCCTGTGCCGTGTCAGAGGCGCTCGCCGAGGAAGCAGAGGCGCTCGCCGAGGCGGCCGGAAGTGCCCATGTCCGGCATCTGGCCCTCAACGGTGTGGCCAGCGTTGAGGCCTGTGTCGGGTCTGGAGCGATCAGCGTCTTCGGCGCCGCCCAAGAGATGCTCATCAGGGTGGCCGAGGCCGAGACGGACTCCGTGGACTATCGCGAGCTCAAGGTCATGGCACCCATCGGCGGTGATGACCGTAACGATCTGCGCGGGGGAGTGGAGACGATCAGTCTTCCCCAGGTCGCAGAAGCAGTCAGCGCGGTACTGACTCGACCAGATGAGCACGAGATCAGCACTCAGCTGGGTGTCTAGGCCAGGTCTTGACCTGTGCTCAGGCCCTGGTCTCTGCTCAGGCCCTGCCTTCTACTCAGGCCTTGGCATAGCGGATGAAGACCTGGTCATCGACGGTTCGCACATCGATGACTCGCAACCTGAGGGTGGCCTCGAGTTGGGAGAAGTGGCTGCCGGCGCTGTGAGAGTAGAGCGGGCTCAGACTCAGGTGCAGTTCGGCACCCGGGACGGCATCGAGCAGCCGGTAGGCCAGGTTCGGCCCGGACTCGCACACCAGGGTCTCGCTCGTGGACTCGACGGCTTCGAGCACCTGGGCGGCAGTGTCGGGAGTGAAGTGCTGAGCTCGGTAGTCGAGGCCGGCCTCGGCGAGCTGCCTGCTCAGTTCGTCCGGGTCCGATTCGGTCAGGACATGTACGGGGGTGTGTTCGAGGGCTTTGCCCGGTGCGTTGATGACCGGCAGTGCGGGATTGAGCGCGGTCCGGCGGTCGATGATGATGGCGCCTGCCTGTCTGCGCAGGGCTATGAAGTAGTTGAAGTCGGCCTTCGTAGACACGCCTGTCGACCAGCCGTCCAGGGCATACGCTCCGTTGATCGTCTGTACGAGGGAGATGATGAGCTTTCGCATCCCGGTGCCTCTACTTCTGCAGCTGGGACTCAGGTCCCATGGCGATGTGCGGGTGGGCATCGGGGTCGATGGTCCCAAGGATCCATTTGAGGTCCTTCTCCTTGAGCGTCACACAGCCGTTCGTCCCGGAATCATGATCGAGGTGCAGCCAGATGCCGCCGCCCTTGTCCCATCCCAGTGGACGAGTCCTGTCGGTGGGCGGGGTGCCCGGAACGCGGTTGTAGTCGATTGCGATGATGTAGTCGAAGACCCGCTCGTACTCGGGACCGTAGGCCACCGTCGCCGAGGAGGGGAGTCGTTCATCCTGGGTGTAGGGAAGCGCCGTCCCCGGGTCCTGTTTGTACCCGCCTGCATCGCTGAGAGTGAAGACTCCGACCGGTGATGTCTTGTCGCCCTCCCGTCGATCGGCCAGCCAGCCCTTCTTCCCATTGTGGATGTCAAAGGTCTTGCGCTTCTTCCACTGCCCGTCATCGAAGGTGTAGAAGCTCAGCTGCCCGGAATCGGAATTCGCATCCGGCCCGCTGGCAACGAGGACCTGTGAGGTCTCTGCGGGAATCTGTGCGGCCGTCTCCGGGCCCAGTCCGGGGACCTGAACGGAGTGGGCCGGACCTGCTGTCTCTGCGGTTTCTGCTCCGGGTGGGGTCATCTGCGCGGGGGCGGCGAAATCACCGAGGTCGTTCTGCTGGGCGGGCGCGGCGACCATCGCGGAATGAGCGGACGCACCATCATCATCCTCGCTGTCGGTCGGTGTCCCGCATGACGACAGCGTCAGGGCCAGAACAGCGACCGTCAGGCTGGTCCCGGCCCGGGTTCCACCACTGAACATGAGGTCATCATCTCACGAACCTTGAGAACACCGCGGTAGTGACTATGCGAAAATGAGCCTATGAGCATTCCACCTGTGCCGAACCACCCTCCGCGCCCCGGGCGTCGGAAACCGGCGGAGGAGTCTCCGGATTCGATCACCACTCAGTTGTTCATCGGCCAGGACAAATCCCCGGCCGCGGATGGCTCGACCCAAGCCCTCAGCGCTGACGAGCTGGCCAGACTCCGGTCGATGGTGTCCTCCGACGGAGCCGATGCCACCGAGATACTCAGCCTCGACGAGCTGCGCCAACTCGCCGCCGCCGAGAATGAAGAATCCGCGCTCAGCGGCCCGACACCACGGAAGGCGAGGTCCGAGGACATCGCCGAGGCGGAGGCCGCCTCCGCACCGAAGCAGTGGAATCCACAGGGTGCCTCGGGCGGCCAGCCTCCGAATCCCGAACCCTGGGGCGCCGACTTCGGTGCGCCCGGACAGCCCGCTCCTCAACCGCATCCCCCCGAGTACCCCGGAAACGAGTCGCACGTGCCCAACGGCGCATCACCCTACGCCCCACATGCGGCAGCCGCCTACGCAGGACACGGTGGTCCCGGACCGGCAGGCGGCGGCCACGGGCCAGGTGTCGGCCCAGGTGGTCAAGGGGGACCCGTCGGACCGGGTGGACCAGCCGGTCCCAACGGCGGCGGTTACGGTCCCGGTGGACCTGGTGGGTACGGACCGGGGGGATATGGGCCCGGTGGGCCAGCCGGACCCGGCGGACCCTACCGCCGTGAACCCGATACGAAGAAGGTCCCGGGGTGGCTCTGGGCCCTGGCTGCGATCGCACTGGTGATCGCCCTCGGCATCGTCGGCTACATCGCCTGGGACGCGACGCAGAGCAAGGACGACGCCGCGCCCGGCTCGTCCTCGCAAGGACCCTCAGACGATGCAGGCTCCAAGTCCGACGATTCGAGTTCGAAGCCGCCTGTCGCTGCCGAATCCTTCAAATCTCCGTCCGGCAACATCGCCTGCACGATTGATGCCGATCGCACCCGGTGCGTCATCTCAGCCTTCGACTACACGCCTCCCGCAGAACCCGATGACTGCCAGTTGGACAACTGGGGAGGTGTCGTGGTGGCCAATGACGAAGGTGCCGGCTTCTCCTGCCAAGAGGCCCCCGGAAATTCCGGTCCCGCTCGGGTGCTCGGCTACGGCGAATCGATCACTGCCGAAGGGATGACCTGCACATCGACCCGCGAAGGCATGACATGCAAGTCCGATGAGACCGGTGTCGGCTTCAATATGGCGCGTGCCTCGGTCGACTTCCTCGACTAGGGGTCTGTCGGGGGAGTGCTGCCGACTGCAGAGGGGCACACGACGACTGACCATCTCGGCGATATCGGGATCATAGTCTTAGGATTTGGACAGGTGTGGGATGGACGGAGCAACCACGACTATGTTGACTGTGTGGCTCACAGGTTGCTCCTCCTTCCTTGCCGCGACGAGTCCTGATCGGACAGCACACTCGTCGCGGAGTTTTTCCTATGCTGATGAAGCACACGATCAATGAATGAGGAACCATGAAACTGCAGAAGCCGACTCCTATGCCATACAGCAAGTACAAGTCCTTTCAGGACCGGATTGCTCTCGATATGCGCGACCGCACCTGGCCCGATCAGCTGATCCGGAAGGCTCCGCGTTGGCTGAGCACCGATCTGCGTGACGGCAACCAGGCCCTCATCGATCCGATGACGCCAGAGCGCAAGCGCAAGATGTTCGACCTCCTGGTCAAGCTCGGCTTCAAGGAGATCGAGGTCGGATTCCCCGCAGCCAGCCAGGTCGACTTCGATTTCGTCCGCGAGATCATCGAGCAGGACGCTATCCCCGACGATGTGCGCATCTCCGTGCTCACCCAGGCTCGCGAGGACCTCATCGAACGGACGGTGGAATCCCTCGTCGGTGCCCAGAAGCCGACCGTCCACCTCTACAACGCGACCGCGCCGGTCTTCCGCAAGGTCGTGTTCGGTTTTGACGGTGAGGGTTTCGACCAGACTCGTGACATCGCCACCCGTGGCACCCAGGCGGTCATGAAGCACGCCGAGTCACTCCTCGGCGACGCAGACTTCGGCTACCAGTACTCACCCGAGATCTTCGTCGACACCGAACCCGAATTCGCTCTCGACATCGTCGGCAGTGTCCTCGACATGTGGCAGCCGGCCGCGGGCCGCGAGACTGTCGTCAACCTGCCGGCCACGGTGGAGCGCGGCACCCCGAACACCTACGCCGACCAGATCGAATGGTTCTGCCGGAACATGCCCTACCGCGACGAGGTGGCCGTGTCCCTGCACCCCCACAACGACCGGGGAACCGGCGTGGCGGCAGCTGAGATGGGCATCATGGCAGGTGCCGACAGGATCGAAGGCTGCCTCTTCGGCAACGGCGAACGGACCGGAAACCTCGACCTCGTCACCGTTGCGCTCAACCTCTACACCCAGGGCGTCGACCCCGAGCTGGACTTCTCCGACATCGACGAAGTCATCCACACCGTCACCGAATGCAACCAGATCGGCGTCCACGAACGTCACCCCTACGGTGGCGACCTCGTCTTCACCTCGTTCTCCGGCTCGCACCAGGACGCGATCAACAAGGCGTTCGCCGACCGTGAGAAGAAGGCCAACGAGCAGGGCGTGCCTGTGGACCTGATGGAATGGGACATGCCCTACCTGCCGGTCGACCCCAAAGATCTGGGCCGCTCCTACGAAGCGATCATCCGCGTGAACTCGCAGTCGGGAAAGGGCGGCGTCACCTACCTGCTCAAGAGCGAGTACGGTCTGGATCTGCCTCGACGCATGCAGGTCGAATTCTCCCGCGCCGTCCAGCAGCACACAGAAGGCGGAGGAGAGGTATCGGCCGAGGAGATCCGCCGTATCTTCAACCACGAGTACCTGCCCAGCGATGATCCGGACAATGCCTGGGGCCGGTTCCAGATCGTGGGCCTCCGCACCGACTCCGGCACGGTTGATGACTCGGGCGCCTCGGAGCGCGTCGAGGTCGACCTCATCGTCGACGGCCAAGAGCGCACCTACGAAGGACGCGGCAAAGGTCCCATCGATGCACTGGTGAAGGTGCTCATCGACAACTTCGACGTCGACGTTCGTCTCCAGGACTACACCGAGCACGCCATCGGCTCCGGTGCTGACACCATGGCGGCAGCGTACGTCGAGCTCGCCGTCGAAGACCGTGTCGTCTGGGGTGCCGGACTTCACCCGAACATCACGAAGGCCTCACTCAAGGCCGTCGTCTCGGCAGTCAACCGTGCCGCCCGTGATCGCGACGGTGAGCGCGAGCGCTGATCTCACACCTGATATCTCACACCTGACACAGAGTGCGGCGGGGATCATTCCCCGTCGCATTCTGCGATAATGGGCAGGTGCACAATTATCGTGATGAAGGCATCGTGCTCCAAGGGCACAAGCTCGGCGAAGCCGACCGCATCGTCACTGTTCTCACCCGCAGCCACGGGCTGATCCGAGCAGTAGCGAAGGGCATTCGCCGCACCAAGTCACGCTTCGGTTCCCGGCTCGAACCCTTCATGCTCGTCGATCTGCAGTGCCACGTCGGCCGCAACCTCGACATCGTCACCCAGGTCGAACTCATCGAGCCCTTTGCCCGCGGCATCGGCGCCGACTATGACGCGTACTCGGCCGCGAGTGTGATGGCGGAGACCGCCGCCCGGATCACCGAGGTCGAACCCCAATCGCGCACCCATTTCCTGCTTCTCGTCTCGGCCATCCGGTCCCTGTGCAATGGCGAGCATCCGCCGAGGCTGGCCCTCGACGCGTATCTGCTGCGGGCAATGTCCGTGGCGGGCTGGGCACCGAGCCTGCTCGACTGTGCACAGTGCGGCAGCCCGGGCCCGCACCGTGCGTTCTCGGCCTCCCTGGGCGGTGCCGTGTGCACCACCTGCCGACCCAGCGGAGCGGCTCTGCCGGACACCGACGCACTCGAACATATGGCCGCCCTGCTCTCCGGTGACTGGGAGCGAGCGGAATCCTCGGACCTCCACGACCAGATCGACGGTTCCAAACTCGTCTCTGACTGGGTGTCATGGCACTTGGAACGCAATATCCGATCACTGAGAGTTCTGGAGGCCAGATGAGCTATCCCACGCCGCCCTCGCACCCCAGCGGAGCCCGCCCCCCGGGCATCGACGCGAAGTTCGTCCCGAAGCACGTCGCTGTGGTCATGGACGGCAATGGACGGTGGGCCAACGACCGCGGACTGCCGCGCACGGAAGGACACAAAGCCGGAGAGGCGTCGCTCCTCGAAGTCATCCACGGTGCCATCGAAATGGGCGTTGACTATCTCTCCGCCTACGCCTTCTCCACCGAGAACTGGAAACGCTCCCCGGACGAGGTGCGCTTCCTCATGGGCTTCAACCGCGATGTCATCCGCCGTCGTCGTGATGAGCTCAATGAGCTCGGCGTGCGGATCGTGTGGGCCGGACGCCGTGGGCGCCTGTGGCGATCGGTCATCGACGAACTCGAGTCCGCGGCGGAGATGACCAAGCACAACACCGGCCTAGTCCTCCAGTTCTGCGTCAACTACGGAGGTCGCTCAGAGATCGTCGACGCGGTCAACCAGATCACCGCCGAGGTAGCCGCCGGCAAGCTCAAGCCAGGCAAGGTCAGCGAGAAGACCGTTCGCTCGCGCCTGTACGCCTCTCAGGTGCCGGACGTCGACCTGTTCCTGCGCTCCTCTGGCGAGCAGCGCACCTCGAACTTCCTGCTGTGGCAGTCCGCCTACGCGGAGATGGTCTTCCAGGACGTCCTGTGGCCCGATGTCGATCGCCGCACCCTGTGGGCCGCGATCGAGGAGTACGCGCGTCGTGACCGTCGCTTCGGCGGTGCCGTCGACAGCCCCAGCGCCTAATACTCAGGTTTCGACGTTCAGCGCTGCCCACGAAGGATCCTCCCGGCACCAGAAGTCCCAGCGGTTTCGCCATCGATCACGTTTGGTGCAGTGGAGCAGTTTGCGAAATGCTTGACTGCACCAAACGTGATCGAGGAGTGCATCAAACGTGATCGAATATTCCGCGGTCCTCCATGAGAGGGGGACGCGGAAGGGCAGACTAGTCGTACGGGTGCACTCGTCGTACGCGTTCAGTCGTCGTATGCGTTCAATCGCCGTACGGGACGAGATACAGATCGGGCCCGCATCAGACGATGCGGGCCCGAGTCGGCTCTCAGCGCCGGGGGAGCCGGATAGCGGACGCCCCCGTACGCTCAGGCTCAGCGATACTCAGTAGCGATCGCTTGAGCGTTCGCCGCCGAAGCGGTCATTGCTGAACTTCTTGCTGGCACCGCCGCGTCGATCATTGCGGAAGTTGCGGCTGTCGCCGGGCTGCTTGTCGAAGTTGCGCTTCTTGAACGGACGAGCCGGACGGCCCGAATCCGGACGAATGTCGATCGGGCGACCCTGGATCTGCGTGCTGGAGAGCTTGCGCATGACCGAGGAATCGAGATCCTTGGGCAGATCGACAAGGGTATGGTTCGACCGGATGTCGATGTGACCGATCTCCTTCGAAGTGAGACCCCCCTCGTTGGCGATGGCGCCGACGACCGCACCTGGCTGCAGACGCTCATTGCGGCCGATGGCCAGACGGTAGGTGGTCATATTCTCATCACGCGGACGGGATGAGCGTTCACGGCCTGGCTTGCCGTCGCGTCCGCCGCCGTCACGATCACGACCTGGCTTGCCACGCGAAGGCTCCGGCATGGGATCGGCCTTGAGTGTGTTCGACTCGAGCACCAGGGATGCCAGCGCTGCGGCGATGTCGGTCGCAGGCACGTTGCGGGAGAGCTCGTACTGCTCGATGACTGTCGCGAGTTCGGTCAGCTCGGTCGTCGCGAGCACATCGTCGATGCGTTTGGTGAATTTCTCCACACGGGTGTTCGTCAGCTCTTCGACGCTGGGCATCGACAGCGGTTCGACCTTCTGCTTCGTGGCGCGCTCGATGGAACCGAGCAGACGCTGCTCACGCGGGGTGATGAACAGAATGGCCTCGCCGGAACGCCCTGCGCGGCCGGTGCGGCCGATGCGGTGGACGTAGGACTCGGTGTCGTGCGGGATGTCGAAGTTGACGACGAGGGTGATGCGCTCGACGTCGAGACCGCGGGCTGCGACATCGGTGGCGACGAGGATGTCGACCTTGCCGCTGCGCAGCATATCGATCGTGCGCTCACGAGCCTGCTGGGGGATGTCACCATTGATCGCCGAGGCCTTGAAGCCGCGGGCACGCAGCTTCTCAGCGAGCTCCTCCGTGGCCTGCTTGGTGCGCACGAACATGATGATGCCTTCGTACTCCTCGACCTCCAGGATTCGAGTCAGGGCATCGAGCTTATGCGAGTGCTGGACCATGTGGTAGCGCTGGCGGATGTTCGATCCGGTCTGCGACTTCGAAGCGACCCGGACCTCTTTGGGGTTGTTGAGGTATTTGCCGGTCAGGCGGTGGATCGATGTCGGCATCGTGGCGGAGAACAGGGCCACCTGACGCGAGTCGCCGGACTGGCTGAAGATCTCTTCGATGTCCTCGGCGAAGCCCATCTTGAGCATCTCGTCGGCCTCATCGAGGATGAGGTGACGGAGGTTTTCGAGCTTGAGCGATCCCTTCTTGAGGTGGTCGATGACACGACCTGGCGTTCCCACGACGACCTGAGCGCCGCGCTTGAGGCCCGACAGCTGTGGGCCGTAGGCCTGGCCGCCGTAGATCGGGAGGACGGAGAAGTCGTTGAGATTCGTCGCATACGAGGTGAACGCCTCGGCGACCTGGATCGCAAGCTCACGGGTGGGGGTCAGGACCAGAGCGAAGGGACCGTCGTTGGCGCGGCCAGCCTCGGCGAGGTCGGACAGTGCTGGAAGAGCGAATGCGGCGGTCTTGCCGGTGCCGGTCTGGGCCAGGCCGATGACGTCGCGGCCGTCGACCAGCGCGGGGATCGTTTCAGCCTGGATCGGAGTGGGGGTTTCGTATCCCTGGGCTTCGACTGACTGGAGGACGAGCGGGTGGAGACCCAGCTCGGAGAACTTCGGTGTTGTCGGATTGTCGGATGTGGACACATCTGTCATGAGTTTTCTCTCTCACGTCGGCACACACTTGATCGCAGATGACTGTAGTGGCGATCTACCCTGCGGCCGCTTGTGCAATCATCGTGAGCAATCCGGGCCGAAACCGTATGAGATCCAAGGCGTGCTTGGACAGACTTGAAAACCGTCAGTACGGAGAAAGGTTTGGGTGTACCTCAATCCTACACGCCCCACGTCCGCCGAGGTGGTTCTGCGGACCGGATTAAGTGTGAGTTCCGTCGCCCACGAGCCGAGACCCTCGGACGGGAGCGCAACAGATAGGCTGTACCTGCGAGCCACGGCAGCCGGCCGTCGGCGACCTACCTCAAGGAGAATAAACGTGGCACAGTCCAAGTTGGATGCCGTCATCGCCCTGGCCAAACGCAGAGGATTCGTCTTCCAAGCCGGAGAGATCTATGGCGGGTCCCGTTCGGCCTGGGACTACGGGCCCTTGGGCGTTGAGCTCAAGGACAACATCAAGGCCCAGTGGTGGCAGACCTTCGTCCGCGGTCGCGAAGACGTCGTCGGACTCGACTCCTCTATCATCCTGCCCAAGCGCGTCTGGGAAGCCTCCGGACACGTGGAGACCTTCGTCGATCCGCTCGTCGAGTGCCTCAACTGCCACAAGCGCCACCGCGAGGACCACCTCGTCGAAGCCTATGAAGCCAAGCACTCGAAGACACCCGAGAACGGCATGGCCGACATCGTCTGCCCCGACTGCGGGAACCGTGGACAGTGGACCGAGCCGCAGGAGTTCTCCGGCCTGGTCAAGACCTTCCTGGGTCCGGTGGAATCGGAGGCAGGTCTGAACTACCTGCGCCCCGAGACCGCACAGGGGATCTTCGTCAACTTCAACAACGTCGTCACCGCTGCACGGAAGAAGCCGCCCTTCGGCATCGGCCAGATCGGCAAGGCCTTCCGTAACGAGATCACTCCCGGAAACTTCATCTTCCGCACACGTGAGTTCGAACAGATGGAGCTCGAGTACTTCGTTCGTCCCGAAGAGGCCGACGCCTACTATCGCGAGTGGGTTGAGGCCTGCTGGAACTGGTTCATCGACCTCGGCATCTCCGAAGACAACGTGCGCCGCCTCGACGTTCCCGAAGATGACCGGGCACACTACTCGTCCGGCACGATCGACGTTGAGTACCGCTTCGGCTTCCAGGGATCGGAATGGGGCGAGCTGATGGGCGTGGCCAACCGCACCGACTACGACCTCGGCACCCACACCGAGGCTTCCGGTGCGAAGCTGCAGTACTTCGATCAGGCCAGCGGTGAACGCTTCACTCCCTACGTGATCGAACCATCCTTCGGTCTGACTCGTTCGATGATGGCCTTCCTCGTCGATGCCTACACCGAGGACGAGGCACCGAACACCAAGGGCGGCGTGGACAAGCGCATCGTGCTCAAGCTCGATCCGCGCCTGGCTCCGATCAAGGCGGCCGTGCTGCCGCTGAGCCGCAACGAGAAGCTGACACCGGCGGCCAAGGAACTCGCGGCTCGTCTGCGCAGGCGTTGGAACATCGACTTCGATGATGCCGGCGCGATCGGTCGTCGGTACCGTCGTCAGGACGAGATCGGCACCCCGCTGTGCATCACGTTCGACTTCGACTCGCTCGACGACAACGCGGTCACGATCCGCAAGCGCGACGATATGAGCCAGGAGCGCGTCAGCCTCGATCAGGTCGAGAATTACCTGGCCGAGCACCTCGGCGTCTGACAGTCCGCTGGCGTCTGATAGTCCGCTGGGGTCTGACCACCAGTTGGAACCTGTCACCGGCGGCTTCTGAGATTCGGGCCCGGTCGGTCGTGAAATCGACCGACCGGGCCCTTTCGGTTGCGCTGCCGTGGGCACGATCATCGACATCGCCATTCAATTCGCGCACGGAGCCCGCGCATCGACACGAAGGTCCGCCATGCATATGACGTTCCAAGGGGAGCCCACAGCCTCGCCGAGGGTCCGCCTGATCATGATCGTGTGCCTCCTGCCGCTGGTCCTCATCACGATCGGGGCCTTGTCCTTCTGTGGCCGCACGGACCGGAGCTGGACCTGCCCGGCGGCGGTCCGATGACGAACACCGCACCGGGAGTCTCTCACGCTGAAGCCAGAGTCACCGCCGTGGACGCGTCGAGCTGCGAGACCCTGACACTGGGGGAGATGGCAACTGAGGTGGTGAGCATCCTCGTGTGTTCGATCGGCTTGGTCATCGCCATCCCGCTGACGACTGCTCTAGGGGTGCTCGTCGTACGATCGGGCCTGCGACCGCCGCCACGCGCAGCACCGTCGCAGGGCAGCATCCCACCCTCGCAGGAGCAGAACTCCACGGCCGACCCAGCCCTGGACTGACGCCTGACATGAAGTGCGGATGCCCGACATGAGACTGCCCCGAGACCTCAAAGAGGAATCGGGGCAGTTTCCATGCGACCAGGCTTCAGGCTACGATCAGAGCTTCGTCCAGGCTTCCGAGAGGACGCCGCGGATGATCTGCTCCATCTCGTCGAATTCCTTCTGACCCACGGTCAGGGGAGGTGAGAGCTGGATGACTGGATCCCCACGGTCATCGGCACGGCAGTACAGGCCGTTCTCATACATCTTCGCGGACACGAAGTTCTTGAGGATGCGCTCAGACTCCTCCTCTGTGAAGGACTCCTTGGTGTCGCGATCCTTGACGAGTTCGATGCCGTAGAAGAAGCCCTCACCGCGAACGTCACCGACGATCGGCAGGTCCTTGAGCTTCTCGAGCGTGAACTTGAA
Source organism: Brevibacterium antiquum (assembly GCF_016107655.1). Taxonomy (GTDB): domain Bacteria; phylum Actinomycetota; class Actinomycetes; order Actinomycetales; family Brevibacteriaceae; genus Brevibacterium; species Brevibacterium antiquum. Next base: position 321,980 of record NZ_JABASX010000003.1, on the reverse strand, counting down.
CGCGGCAGCGTTCTCATGGACGTGGTCGTTGAGCTTCTCCTTTTCGAACACGTCGAAGTTCGCCATCGCGGCGGCACAGGCGACGGGATGACCGCCGAAGGTGTAGCCGTGGTAGAAGGTCTCCTCGCCACCGGGGCCGAAGGGCTCGAATAGGCGATCCGAGGCGATCATCGCACCCAGCGGAGCATACCCGGAGGTGATGCCTTTGGCGCTGGTGATGATGTCGGGGACGTAGCCGAAGTCATTGCAGGCGAACATGTCGCCGATACGACCGTAGGCGCAGATGGTCTCATCGGAGACCATGAGCACGTCGTACTCGTCGCAGATCTCACGCACGCGATCGAAGTATCCGGGTGGCGGTGGGAAGCAGCCGCCGGAGTTCTGCACCGGCTCGAGGAACACGGCCGCAACCGAATCGGCACCTTCGAACTCGATGGCCTCGGCGATGCGGTCGGCTGCCCAGCGGCCGAAGGCCTTCTCATCGTGGGCGTAGGGCTGCGGCGAACGGTAGAAGTTCGTGTTGGGCACCTTGATCGCACCAGGGACCAGCGGCGCGAACTGTTCGCGCAGATCAGGCAGCGAGGTCACGGACAGGGCACCGTGCGGCGTGCCGTGGTAGGCGGTGGCGCGCGAAATGATCTTGTGCTTGCCCGGCTTGCCGGTGATCTTGAAGTAGTTCTTCGCCAGCTTCATCGCGGACTCGACCGAATCACCGCCGCCGGAGGTGAGGAAGACGCGGTTGAGGTCGCCGGGAGCGTAGCTGGCCAGGCGCTCCGAGACCTCGATGGCCTGCGGATGCGCGAAGGACCACAGCGGCATGAATGGCAGCTTCAGCGCCTGATCGTACATTGCCTTCGCGATCTCCTCGCGACCGTGGCCCACCTGGACAGTGAAGAGTCCGGCCAGGCCGTCAAGGTACTTATTGCCCTTGTCGTCGAAGATGTGGTGGCCTTCGCCACGGGTGATGATCGGTGCCTCACCACCGTTGAACAGTGACTGGTGTGGAGCCATATGCATCCACACGTTGTTGCGGATGGCATCCTGATAGCCGGTGCCAGCTCTGGTGACATTCTCTGTCATCGCGTCCCCCAATTGTATTTTTGCTTTTCGAGTGAGAGGTACATGAAGAGCTCCGTGTCCACGACTGCGTCGATCGAGCGGAGCTCTTGGTTGACGAATTCGATCAGGTGGCGATCCGATTCGCAGACGATCTCGACCAGGATGTCGAACGACCCTGCGGTCACGACGAGATAGTCGATCTCGTCGTATCCGTGAAGTCTGTCGGCGACCTTGGAGATATCGCCGCGAACCTTGACTCCCACCATGGCCTGTCGGGCGAAGCCCAGACTCAAGGGATCGGTCACGGCGACGATTTCCATCACGCCGGAGTCGATGAGCCTGGAGACCCGCTGACGGACAGCAGCTTCGGACAGCCCGACGGACTTGCCGATGGCCGAATACGACTTGCGTCCATCGTGCTGCAGCTCGACGATGATCGCTTTCGATTTCTCGTCGAGATTGCCCAGGCGGTGACTGCTTCCGCTCGGCATCAAGTGGGCCATTCTTCACCTCCGTGATTCGGGTCTCAGCACAATCTATCATCAATTCGGTCGGAATGCGCACCCTGGCGTGCGAATTCCGTCGAATCTCAAAAAGAATGATTCTGGATCCGTCATGAATTCGCATTTCTACGCGCGACAACACGCGTGTCGCAGTGATTGACATGGTGTGATGCGGCTCACCACACTGTAATCATGAATGAGGGTGAGCTGTTCTATGCCGGAGAAGACAACCGGCCGGATGTGCAGGGAATGCGGCCCGGTGCTGAGCAGGGCCGGGCAGGACAGGAAGTCAGAGCTCGCCCACAGCCGCGGCCAGGCGAGGTCGACACGATCGGCGCGAACAGTCTGTCGTTCTCCCCGGACGAGTACTTGGGGCGCATCGCCTCGGTGCGCAATCGGATGGTCGATCAGGGACTGTCTGCGCTCATCGTCACTGACCCCGCAAACGTCTACTATCTGACCGGCTACAACGCCTGGTCCTTCTATACCCCGCAGCTGCTGTTCGTCCCGGCTGCGGGCCCGCTGACACTGTTTCTGAGGGACATGGACGCCAAGGGAGCTATGCACACCTCGTGGCTGCCGCCCGAGGACATCGTCGGATATCCCGAACGCTATGTGCAGAGACCCCACATCCACCCGTTCGACTGGGTGGCGTTCGCACTCCGACAGCGTTGGGAGGTCGCCCGGGCGTCCTCATCGCCGGTCGGCGTCGAGATGGACTCGCACTTCTTCTCGCCGCGTGCTTTCCGATCGCTGGTCAACGGCGTGCCTGAGTGGAGGCTCGTTGACTCCTTCGAGCTGGTCAACTGGATCCGGGCGATCAAATCTCCGGCCGAGGTGGCGCTGATGCGCAATGCCGCCGAGGTGACCACGGAGTCGATGAACGCGGCACTGGGAACCATCGGGGTCGGCATCGCGCAGAACGAGGTGGCGGCGGAGATCGCCGCCGCGCAGGCTCGCGGACGCGGCAGCGCCTGGGGTGACTATCCGGCCATCGTTCCGCTGCTGCCCACAGGGGAGAGTGCCGATACTCCGCACCTGAGCTGGACGGACCGCAAGTTCATCGACGATGAGTCGGTGAGCATTGAGCTGGCCGGCGTCCACCGCCGCTACCACGTGCCCTTGGCTCGGACTGCCGTGGTCGGAAAGCCGAAGCAGGAGCTCATCCGTCTCGAAGGCGTCGTCGCCGAGGCGCTGTCCGCGGTTCTCGAAGTCGCCGCGCCCGAGGTGGCCACCGCTGAGCTCGCCCGGACGTGGAATCGGGTGCTGGCACTGGCGGGCCTGGAGAAGCCGAGCCGCCTGGGGTATTCAATCGGCATCGGCTATCCGCCCGATTGGGGCGAGCGCACGATCTCGATCAGGACCGAGGACGATCAGTTCCTCGAGGCGGGAATGACCTTCCACCTCATCTGCGGAATGTGGATGAACGGGTACGGTTACGAGCTGTCCGAGTCCGTTCTCATCACCGACACCGGCTGTGACACATTCACCGCTTTCCCGCGCGAGCTGATCCGGGTCTGACAACCACCTCGGCGCCGGCAGATCGATCTGGATCTCAGGCCATGAACTGGATCCAGAGACCGAGCGCCACCGCGTTGACTCCGGCTGCAGTCAGGGCCCGGCCCTGAACCCAGCCGATGTCATCTGCCGAAGCGGGCGCTGAAGGTTCGGCCATCTGCACCGACATCGCCACACGCGGAGGGGCAGCGAGTGCTGCGAGCGAGGCGGCGGCGTTGCCTGCTGCCACCACGGGCAGAGATGGAACGTGGGACGCTGTGGCAACCGCGTCGATGGTGCCGGTGAACATGGAGTTTGCGCCGGTGTTCGAGCCGGTGACGACGGCTCCGATCGCCGTCAGCCATGGTGTGAAGAGGACGAGTCCGGCGGGCACAAGTGTCCCGATGGCTGCGCTCATCCCGGTTGTCGTCATGATCCACCCCATGAGCATGAACGCGGCAGTTCCGGCACCGATGGGCAGCCAGGAGCGGACGGCGGACGCCGTGACGCTGCTGCGAGAGGTGACTCTGAATGCGGCGATCACGCAGGCAGCAGCCAGCCAGAACGGGGGCGAGGCGACGATCTGAGTCAGCAGCGAAGGGAACGCCGACTCCAGTGCGCGTGCGATGAGCAGGCCCACGGTGAGGGTGGTGTACGGCAGGACTGCCAGGCCCAATCTGTGTGTGAAGCCGGTTCTGCGGCGGCGGAGGATGAAGAGGGTGCCCATTACGGCGATGACGAGGAGCGAGCCGATGATGCCGGCCGGGGCCATGCCGATCAGGATGTTCGCGGCGAGGATGCCGGTCCATAGGAGGGCTGCAGCGGCGCCGATTCCGAGGCAGGAGGTCAGTCTGGGGCGCATGACGAGGATCACCGAGGTGGCCACGATGATGACCGGAATCGCATTGGTCCACGCTGTTGCCACACCGAGAACGTCTACGTTGATGCCGGTGAGAGCCGCAGCGACCGTGGTCCCGGGGCCGAGTGCGCCCCACGGTACGGCGATGAGTCCCAGGAGTCCGAGAATCGCTGATTGACGCAGCGAACAACCGAGCAGTCGAAGAACGGGGACTCCGATAGTCACCCCGATGCCGAAGCCGGTGACAGATTCGGCGAACGGGACGAGGCCGAAGACGACGAGGGCCACACCGAGCGGCCGACTGGGTGCCGCCGATTCGACCCAGGCGGAGATCTCGCCCATCGAGCCTGCCGCTTCAAGCAGGCGAGCGAGGACCATCCCGAAGAGGAGGATGAGGGCGACTTCGAGGATGAGGGGAAAGTAGTCCGCCCCGGATTCGAGCAGAACCGACAGCGGCGTCGGAAAGAAGAAGATGACTGCAAGACCGGCGGCGATGACCCCGGCTGCGGCGGAGATCCACGAACTCTGCTTGAACATGAGCAGGGCGATGGCGAGCATAATGGGGGCAAGTGCCAGCAGTGGAGTCATATGAGAAGTTCCATCATGTGAAGAAGTCTATATTGATGGAACTCACTCTACTATCCAAGAATAAACTATGATGTCACAATGGCGAACACAGAGGACCTCGGAGCCCGTGTATTCGGCGCGCGGATCAGAGCCCGCCGCAAGTACAACGACTTGACGCTCAACGAACTGGCAGTCCGTGCTGGACTCTCCCGTGCGGCACTGTCGAAGATCGAACGCGGCGAACAGGACACCTCGGTCTCGAACGCCATGGGCCTCTCCCGCGCACTCGGCGTCGATGTGGGAGAGCTCCTCGCTCCGCCGGAGGTGGTCATCGCCCGGAGCAGCTCCATCCCTGCCCACAGCGGATACGGCAGGGGCACGCTGCGGCGCGACCTTCCCGCGCCGCAGGAGAACATGGAAGTCGTCCACTACAAACTCGATCCGCACTGCGAAACCGCGTCGTTCGCCGCACACCGCAGCGGCTCACGTGAGTCCTTCTTCGTCCTCGCCGGCACGATCGAAATCGTCACCATCGATCGCCGGACGACTCTGCGAGCGGGAGACTGTGCGCAGGCGCCGGGCGATGTTCCCCATCAGCTGTCCAACCCGGGTGACGAGCCGGCGGAACTCATGCTCTTCATCGTCTGAGGCGCAGTTGGCTCAAGGGTCTGTCAGCACCCTTGACGAAACGAACCGACCTCGGGCATCCTGGTGCTGATCCATTCCCGGCGAAAGACAGTCACTTCGTGAAGTAATTCCTCATTTCCGCATCACGCGGGTGCAACGGACCCGCAGCGCACTTCTGTGCACGAAATGAGGACACACATGACTGCTGCCGTATCCATCTCCGATCTCGGCTACCGCCTCGGCGACGACACCGAGATCTTCACATCGCTGAGCGCCACGATCCCTGCTGCCACCGTCGGCCTGGTCGGCGACAACGGGGTGGGCAAATCCACTCTCGCCAGGATCATCGCCGGTCTGCTCAGGCCCACTGCCGGGAGCATCACCGGTGCCGAGGGCGCCGTCTACATCGATCAGCTGCTGCCGCACGCCGAGGACAGCGTCGCCTCGGCGCTGGGAATCACCGAAATCAGATCGGCACTGTCGACAGCCCTGGCTGGGCAGGCCCAACCCGATGACTTCGAGGTCATCGGTGATGACTGGGACATCGAAGAGCGGGCGCTGAGTGCTCTGGCCGATCTTGGCCTCATGCTCGACGCCGCTGCCCTTGACCGCCGGCTGTCCACCTTCTCGGGAGGTCAGGCCATGCGCATCGGTTTGGCCAGAGCCGCGCTGGCGGGCGACCGCTGGTTGATCCTCGACGAACCCAGCAACAACCTCGACGAGGCAGGGCGTCGACGCCTGGCCGCTCTGCTCCAGGACAGGACCGGACCGACCTTGGTGATCTCGCACGACCGCGCACTTCTGTCGACCGTCTCCACGATCGTCGAGATGACGGACCAGCTGCGGGTGTACGGAGGAGACTTCGACGACTACGAGGCCATGGTCGCGGCCGAGGAAGAGGCGAAGCTCGCCGATCTCGTCGACGCCAAGAGGACCCTGGCGATCGAGAAGCGCCAGCGCATCGAACTCGAGACGAAACTGGCCCGAGCCGACCGAAAGGCGGCCAAGGACAAGGAGAACAAACGTCGACCGAAGATCGTCATGAACGGTCTGACGGACTTCGCCCAGAAGAGCGCTGCGAAGCGTCGAGGAGACAAAGCCGCCGACGAGGAGCAGGCCCGCTCCTCGGTTCGCTCTGCCAAGGACGCCCTGCGCAGGGACTCGAGCATTCGCCTGGATCTGCCGGAGACCGCGATCCATTCCGGTAAGCGAGTCCTCGACATCTCCGGGGGAGCGCTGGACCAGCCGCGCACGGTGGTCGGACCTGAGCGCATCAGGCTGACCGGTGCCAACGGCTCCGGGAAGTCGACGTTGCTGACCGCAATCGCCGGCAGAAACGACACAGGTGCGCCTGTACACGAGCTGTTTCCGAACATGTCGATCACAGTTCCGGTCCCGATCGGCATCCTCGACCAGCAGTACAGGCTGCCGCCGACGCTGACCGTCATGGAGGCGGTGAGGGAGAACAACCCCAGTCTCGGCCCGCACCGCGTCCATGAGGTATTGGCGGCGATGGGGCTGCGAGCGGGCCGGACCGATCAGCTCTGCTCGACCTTGTCGGGAGGGGAGCGGTTCCGTGTGGCACTGGCGACGACTCTGCTCCAGGACCCCGCTCCGCAGCTGCTCGTACTCGACGAGCCGGGCAACAACCTGGACCTGTCATCGCTGACCGCGCTCGTGACCGCTCTGGACGGATTCGGCGGATCCATGATCGTGGTCACCCACGATGATCGTCTCGCCGAGGAGATGCGTCTTGACGTCGAATGGGACATCCGGGAATTTCTGGCCCAGGAACAGGTTGAAATGGACAGAGATGAGAAAGAGAAGGAGGAGCCATATGGGCGATCGTGAGTCGGCGGCATCTGCTTGTGCAGGTGTTCCATCATTTGACGGCTCGGGGATAATGGCATGGTGAGTGTCATCAGCCCTGCCCCAGAATCCGCATCCCCAACCACCGTCGAGCCTCTGCGCATCGGCCCCATCGAGCTGTCCTCGCCGGTGGTGCTGGCACCGATGGCGGGAATCACCAACACCGCCTTCCGCCGCCTGTGCCGCGAGTACGGAGCCGGTCTCTATGTGACAGAGATGGTGACGTCCAGAGCGCTTGTCGAGCGCAGCCCCAAAAGCATGCGGATCATCCAGCATGAGCCGTATGAGACCCCGCGCTCGGTGCAGCTCTACGGCGTCGACCCGGAGACGATCGGGCAGGCCGTGCGGATGCTCGTGGACGAAGACCGCGCCGACCACATCGACCTCAACTTCGGCTGCCCCGTGCCCAAGGTCACCAGGAAGGGCGGCGGCTCGGCCCTGCCCTGGAAGAAGGACCTGTTCAAGGCCATCGTCACCACGGCCGTGACCGAGGCGGACCGCGGTGGCATCCCTCTGACGGTGAAGATGCGCAAAGGCATCGACAAGGACCATCAGACCTTCCTCGACGCCGGCGAGACGGCCCGCAATGCGGGTGTGGCAGCGATTGCCCTCCACGGCCGATCCGCGGCGGACCTGTACTCCGGACAGGCTGATTGGGACGCCATCGCCCGACTCAAGGACCACCTCGGCGACACCGTTCCGGTCCTGGGCAACGGCGACATCTTCGCGGCAGAGGATGCACTTGAGATGATGCGCCGCACGGGATGCGATGGAGTCGTCATCGGCCGTGGATGCCAGGGTCGGCCCTGGCTGTTCGGTGACCTCGCCAATGCACTGGGCGGCAGCGACGAGCGCTTCCGACCCGGCCTCGCCGAGGTTGCACGCGCCGTCTACAAGCACGGTGAATACCTGGCCGAATACTACGAGGACGAATTCTACGGAGTCCGTGACCTGCGCAAACACGTCGCCTGGTATTTCAAGGGCTATCCGGTCGGGGGAGACCTGCGGCGTCAGCTGGCGATGGTCTCTTCGCTCGAAGAGCTCGAGGGGCTGCTGGCCCAACTCGATCAGAACGCACCGTATCCTGGTACGGATGCGGAAGGCTCCCGGGGGCGGACCACCCGCCCGAAGAAGCCGCATCTGCCCGAAGGGTGGCTCGACTCCCGCATCTTCGATGTCAGCGGGAAGTCTCTGCTCTCCGAGGCGGAACTCGACATCTCGGGAGGATGACAATGCCATTCGAATCTCACTCACGCACATCGGTGCGCTCGGGGACCGTGGCGACCTACACGCCGTGGGACGAGGAACGATGGGTGAGTGAACCGGCGAAGAATCCACGCCGCTCGGCCTTTCAGCGTGACCGGGCACGGGTTGTGCATTCCGCGGGTCTGCGCAGACTCGGCGCCAAGACTCAGGTCGTCGAACCAGGCACCGACGACTTCGTCCGTACTCGGCTCACGCATTCCCTCGAGGTCGCCCAGGTCGGACGCGAACTCGCCCGCTACCTCGGCTGCGACCCCGATATCGTCGACACCGCCTGCCTCAGCCACGACCTCGGCCACCCGCCCTTCGGTCACCACGGCGAGACCATTCTTGACGCACTGTGCGTCGACATCGGCGGATTCGAGGGCAATGCGCAGACGCTGCGTCTGGTGACCCGGATCGAACCGAAGGTGATCGCCGATGACGGTCGCCCGGCCGGACTCAATCTGACACGGGCGAGCCTCGACGCGCTGACCAAATACCCATGGTCGCGAAGCGAGGCATCCGTGGGTCGGCGTGACTCCGGTGTCAGGAAGTTCGGCGTCTACGACGACGACAGAGGAGTCTTCGACTTCTACCGCGACGGGATCGAGAACGGCAAACGATGCATCGAAGCCCAGGTGATGGACCTCGCCGATGACATCTCCTACTCCGTCCACGACGTCGAAGACGCGATCGCCGGCGGCCATCTGCACCTGGGAGATTTCGCTGGCACGGACCGCCGCGGAGAGCTCTTCGACATCACCCGGAAGTGGTATCTGCCGACCACGAGCGATGAGGAGATGGACAAGGCTCTGTCGAGGCTGCAGGTCGCGGCATACTGGCCGTCGGAGACCTATGACGGATCCAGGCGGGCCCAAGCGGCACTCAAACACATGACGAGTCAGCTCATCGGACGGTTCGTCGGTGCAGCGGAGGCCGCAACCCGTGAGGAGTTCGGATGGGAGCCCTTGTCCCGTTACGCAGCCGCCCTCGTGGTCCCCGAACATACGGCTGTCGAGATCGCCGTTCTCAAGGGAATGGCGACGCTGACGGTGATGGTCGCCGAGGATCGTCTGCGTCTCCATGACATCCAGTCCGCCGTCATCACCGAGCTGTCCCAGTGGTACTCCGAGTCGCCGACCAATCTCGAGCCGATGTTCAGGACCGACTACTTCGAGGCCGCCGACGATGCGGCCAGGCTGCGCGTCGTCGTCGACCAGATCGCATCGCTGACCGATCATTCCGCCTGGGCCCTGTACCACCAGCTCAAAGCAGGGGCGGAGGATCGTCTCTAGACCATGGCCGGACTGATCAGACGCGAGGACATCGACGAGCTGCGAAGTCGAACCCGCATCGACGAGGTGGTGGGCGAGTTCGTCACGCTCAAGACCGCGGGAATCGGCTCGCTCAAGGGCCTCTGCCCATTCCATGATGAGAAGACCCCGTCGTTCACCGTTCGTCCTCAGGTCGGGATGTATCACTGCTTCGGCTGCGGTGAGTCTGGCGACGTCTTCGCCTTCCTGCAGAAGATCGAACAGCTCAGCTTCGTCGAAACCGTCGAATCTCTGGCCGGCAAGATCGGGATGCATCTGCGCTATGAAGATGGCAAGGGTCCCGATCGTGAGCAGGCCAGCCGGCGCCAACGCCTGCTGGAGATGCACGAGGTCGCGCAGCGCTTCTTCACTCAGTCGCTGGAAGGTGAGCAGGGACAGATCGGTCGGGAGTTCCTCGAAGGCCGTGGCTTCCCCAGCAGCTCGAGCCGAGAATTCGGCCTCGGCTTCGCACCCAAGTCCTGGGATTCGCTGACCAGCCAGCTCAAACGAGCCGGTTTCAGCGAAGAGGAGGTTCTTGCAGGAGGCTTGGCCAGTGAGGGTGGCCGCGGCATCTACGACCGTTTCCGGGGCAGGGTCGTCTGGCCCATCAAGGACATGACCTCACGGACCATCGGCTTCGGGGCCAGGCGCCTGTTCGACGATGACCAGGGCCCGAAGTATCTGAATACTCCGGAAACCGCCCTCTATCACAAGAACCAGGTGCTCTACGGTCTGGATCTGGCCAAGAAGGACATCGCGAAGACCAAGCGCGTGGTCATCGTCGAGGGCTATACAGATGTCATGGCCGCACACCTGGCTGGAGTCACGCAGGCGGTGGCCACATGTGGAACGGCCTTCGGGCCCGAGCATGTGAAGATCGTGAGGCGACTGCTCGGCGACGACCCGACGGGACAGGTGATCTTCACCTTCGACGGAGACGCAGCCGGACAGAAGGCGGCACTGCGGGCCTTCGAGTTCGAAAGTGAGTTCACCGCCCAGACCTTCGTCGCAGTCGAGCCGGACGGACTCGACCCCTGCGACCTGCGGATGCAGAAGGGCGACGGTGCGCTGCGCGAACTCATCGACGGTCGCAAACCGCTCTTCGAGTTCGTCATCACCACCGCGATCTCTCGCTACGATCTCGACTCGGTCGAGGGGAGGATCGCTGCAGTCAAGGCCAGTGCCGAGGTCCTGACCGACATTCGCGATCGCAACAGCCTCAGCCACTACTATCGCTTTGTCGCCGGCCGCATCGGCGTCGACATCGACGAGGTGGAATCTGCGGTCAGGGATGCCCGAAAGAGGCCGAAGAAATCGCAGCCTCACCAGTCTCGTCAGACTCAGGGCGGCTCACCGCAGGCCCTGCCGGAGACTCCTCCCGGACCGGCCCAGACACCGCCCGGACCGGCCCAGACACCGCCCGGACCGGCTCAGACATCGCCCGGATCGCAGGGTCAGTCTGCCCCGTGGAACCAGCACCAATCGGCTCCGGCGCAGACCCGGCCAGGGCGGCAGGCCGCCGGCGCGCAGGCGTCGGGACCGGCGTCCGGACGGCAGGCGCCGGGACAGCCAGCGCCCGGCTCCGCCGGGGGAGTTGCCGGCAGGGACGACACCGCCATCGAATACGTCTACGACGAGCGCCCAGACGTGTCGAACCTGTCGGCCCCGATCAGCCCCGCTCGCCTGAAGACGGAGAAGGGGGCCCTGATGGTGGCGCTGCAGCATCCCGAGTTCGTCAACGCAAAGCTCTTCGACTCCCTGTCTGCCCGCGCCTTCGAACACCCGGGCTATCGCCGGATCCAGTCTGCGATCAAGGCTGCCGGGGGACTGAAGGCAGCCGGAGGTGTGAACTCAGCCGGATCCGCCGACGCCGCGCGCTGGGCGGAAGCCGTCCTCGCAGCCAGTGACGAGGATCTCAGGCCCTATGTCATGCAGCTGCTCGTGTCTCCCTTGCCGGTGGCAGACGGTGTCAGCGCGGAGGGATTCGCCAGAGGCATCGTGGCCCGCCTCTTCGACTACGACCTCGAACGGATCGCCAAGGAGCTGCACTCACGGCTGCAGCGGCAGGACACCACGGACACCGATGCGCAGACGACGCTTCTGGGGCAGCTGCAGGTTCTCGAACAGCACAGGGCACGGTTGAAGACACTGATGTGAAGGCGGCGAATCTCGCCTGAGAACGTGAAATAGTGCACAATTGCAATTTTGCAGTTGGTGAAAAGTTGCATGAGATGCAAAAATGGTCTCATGCGTGAATCCGAACCCGAATCCCTCCGTGCCAAAAAGGCGCGTCAGACGCGTCATGCGCTGCACGACGCGGCAATCACTCGGGTTATCGACGAGGGACTCGACTGCGCGACGGTGGCGAATATCGCCGCCGATGTCGGCGTATCCACACGAACCTTCTTCAACTACTACGCGACGAAGGAAGATGCCATCGTCGGGCTCGACGAGTCGAATATCGACGCCAAGCTGGTGGAAGACTACGTCCACTCTGATTCAGGGGTGGAGGATCTGGCCGAGGACACTGCCCGTTTCGTCCGCGAAGTGCTGCTCATGGGTTCGATGGATCCCAGCCTGCCGGCACGGCGCAGGAAACTGTTCGCCCGCTATCCGGAGCTGGTCAGCAAGCGCTTCGATCGGGCCGAGGCTCTTGAAGAGCTCGTTGCCGAACACGTGTTGGCTCGTCTGCGCTTCCTGGGGCAGGAGTTCTCCACCGAAGAATCGGCCTGGCGCAGCGCCAGGATGCTCACCCAACTGTGCCGGGTGCCCCTGAACCACGCTGGTCAGACGGTCAAGCGCTCACCCGAGCGCATTGACGAGAAGTCCGGCACGCAACCACTCTTCGAAGAATCATTGGGACTCTTCCTCAAGGTTCTGGACCGACTATGACAAAGGCTGAAATGAGAAGCAATCAAGGACTGAGAGCCGGCGAAACGCCGAAGTCCCCGGAGGACCGCAGCGAACCCGAGCAGATGAAGACATCTGCGATCATCCTGTTGTTTGTGGGACTGATGATCGCGATGTTCATGTTCTCCCTCAACCAGACGGTGCTGGCGACCGCCCTGCCGACGATCGTCGGTGAACTCGACGGTGTTGACCAGATGCTGTGGGTGTCCACAGCGTTCATGCTCGCCTCGACGATCATGATGCCCATCTACGGCAAGGTCGGCGACCTGTTCGGTCGCAAACCGCTCTTCATGTTCGCGATCTGCTGCTTCCTGCTCGGCTCGGTCTTCGCACTCATCGCAAACGACATGTCGATGCTCATCTTCGGTCGTGTGCTCCAGGGCATCGGCGGCGGCGGCATGATGATCCTGTCGCAGTCCATCATCGCCTCTGTGGTCCCAGCCCGTGAACGTGGCAAGTACATGGGCATCATGGGTTCGGCCTTCGCCGTGTCCTCAGTCGCCGGCCCACTCATCGGCGGTTGGCTGACGGAAGGTCCCGGCTGGCGCTGGGCCTTCGCCATCAACTTCCCACTGGGCATCATCGCTCTCATCGCTGCCGCCATCTTCCTCAAGGTGCCCAAACGGGCCCCTGGACCACGTCCGAAGATCGACGTCATCGGCATGGCCCTGATCTCGATCGTCACTTCCTGCATCGTCCTCGTATCCGCATGGGGCGGACACGACTACGAATGGGGATCGTGGCAGATCAACGGCCTCATCGTCGTCGGTGTCCTCGCGATCGTCGGATTCATCTTCGTCGAGCTCAAGGTCAGCGAGCCGGTCATCCCGATGTACCTGTTCAAGAACCGCGACTTCCTGCTGTGCACCATCGCAGGCCTGTTCATCGGCGTCGGAATGTTCGGTGTTCTGTCCTACATGCCCACCTATCTGCAGATGGTTCACGGCATCGATGCCACAGTGGCGGGCCTGATGATGGTTCCTATGATGGGCACGATGCTCATCTCCTCGACCCTCATCGGGTTCGTCGTGTCCCGCACCGGCAAGTATAAGAAATACCCTCTGATGGGCATCCTGATCATGGCTGCCTCTCTTGTGCTGCTGTCGCAGCTCAAAGCAGACAGCGCCGCTTGGGAGACCATGGGCTGCTTGGCTCTGCTGGGGCTCGGACTGGGACTGAGCATGCAGACCCTCGTGCTCGTCGTCCAGAACGCATTCCCCGTTGCCATGGTCGGCACTGCCACAGCATCGAACAACTACTTCCGCCAGGTCGGAGCGACCTTGGGCATGGCCTTCATCGGTTCGGTCTTCACACAGCGCCTCCTGGACAACATCAAAGACGGGATGGGCGAGCTGGCAAAGGCCAATCCGTCGCAGCCGCTGCCCAAGGTGTCCTCGACGGGGCTCACACCCCAGATCGTCGCCGACATGCCTGAGCCGCTGCACACTCTCATCATCACGTCGTACAACGACGCCTTGGTGCCGCTGTTCCTGTGGGTCGCCCCACTGGCAGTCCTCGGGTTCGTCTTCCTGTGCTTCCTGCCCAACACACCGCTGGCTCAGACCTTGAAGGCTGACCCTGCGAAACGAGAGCTCGTGCGAGTCGGCGCAGACTCATCCGCCAGTCTGACGGACGTTTCCCAGAGTCAGACCGACTCATCCGATAGTCTGGCTGAGAAGGCTAGGCTGAAGGAGTCGACTCATGACGGTACTGACCATACTCAACGCCCCTGGGACGGAGATTCCGGACCAGCTCACTGATCTCGGTCGAAAGGAGGACGTCGAGCTGCGGATCGTCGAGGCCCACGAGTTGGGCTCCGCTCTCCCCGGCACCGATGTCCTCCTTCTCTGGGACTTCTTCTCAAAGGCGCTGCGCAGCGAATTCGGACACGCTGACAGCCTGAAGTGGATCCACGCGGCCGCGGCAGGGGTGGACTCGCTGCTGTTCGACGAACTCTCGGCCTCGGAGGTGGTGGTCACGAATGCACGTGGCATCTTCGACCGTCCGATCGCGGAATTCGTGCTCAACTACATCCTGATCCATGCGAAGAACTCGCTGCGATCACTTCAGGACCAACGGGAGTCCGTCTGGAACCGTCGATCGACCAAGAATCTCGCGGGATCCCAGGCTCTGATCGTCGGCACAGGTTCGATCGGCCGGGAGATCGCCAGGGTCCTCAGCGCCCTCGACGTCAATGTCACCGGAGCCGGCAGCCACGCACGGACCGGAGACGCTGACTTCGGGATCGTCATCGACTCATCTCAGCTGAGTTCTCACCTGTCCGGCGTCGACTGGGTCATCAACATCGCGCCGCTGACGGACAGAACGAAGAACCTCTTCGACGCCGAGGTGTTCGCCGCCATGGAGTCAAGCGCCTACTTCGTCAATGTCGGTCGTGGTGAAGGTGTTGTCACCTCCGACCTCGTCAACGCACTCGAGACAGGTCAGATCTCCGGTGCAGGCCTCGACGTCTTCGACGAAGAGCCGCTGCCAGCCGACCACCCCTTGTGGCAGGCCGACAACGTCATCGTCACTCCGCACATGAGTGGGGACACAGATGGATGGCGTACACGCCTGGCCGGCCAGTTCGTCGACCTGTTCGAGAAGTACGCGGCAGGTGAGACGTTCCCGCACACGGTCGACAAGGCGGCGGGCTACGTACGATGACCGAGATGTCAGACCATGCTGCCCAGCGGGCGTTCCTCGCTCAGATCGTCGGCGAACTCATTGCGGTGCGCAGAGCACGACTGCTGAGCATGCTCGTGTTGGCCCTTGCCATGCTCGTAGCCGGTCTCGGCGCGGCGATGCAGGCGCAGGGGACTCGGGTGGACACGGTTCTGCTGTTCTCAGCATTCAGTCTCATCATGATCGGAATCGTGTGCGCCCTGGGTGCGATCATCGCGTGGACGAGGATCAATCGTGACATCCTCGACTCAGTATCCTCCGCCAGACCGGCCCGTGCCCGCGCACCCAGAAGCCGCAACGCGGGTATGGCTGTGGCAATCGGCTTTGCGGTGATCGGACTCCTGTTCGGATGGATGCTGTTCTCGATGACACCGATCTTGGCAGTCGCGGTTGTCCTGGCATGTGCGATTCTCGCCTGTCTGGGACCTGTGTGGGCCAATGAACTCTCCAGCGCTGATGATCGCTTTGCCGTGATTCTCGACAGCGATGACGAGCTGGCCGATCGGTTCCGCACCTATACCCCGATCTGGCTTCACGACGCGTTCGAGAATGAGAAGGCAGGCAGGGGCAGAGACCGAGCCTGAACAGGTTCGCCGGTCACCGGTCGCATACGGACAGGACGTCTCAGCCGCCGTAGGCAGGAAAGCACTCGAGGCGAGCCCACACTCACAGACAGTGAAGCGCCCGCAGCCATTCAGGCTGCGGGCGCTTACGCATGCGATCAGTCGCTCGGATCGATCAGATCAGGGGAACGCAGGAACGTCGACTCCGGCCATCTTCGCCACACAGCGAATGACTTGGCAGCTGTAGCCGAACTCGTTGTCGTACCAGACGTAGACGACGACGCGGTCGTCATCGACGATCGTGGCCAGGCCATCGACGACGCCTGCTCGCTTCGATCCGACGAGGTCGCTGGAGACCAGTTCGGGGGAGGAGACGTAGTCGATCTGATTGCGCAGCGACGAATTCATCGAGGTCTCACGCAGGAACTCGTTGAGCTCATCGACGCTCGTTGCATTCTCAAGGTTGAGGTTGAGGATCGCCATCGACACGTTCGGCGTGGGAACCCGGATCGCGTTGCCTGAGAGCTTGCCTTTGAGCTCGGGCAGAGCCTTCGCGACGGCCTTGGCCGCTCCGGTTTCGGTGAGCACCATGTTGAGGCCGGCAGCGCGGCCACGACGGGAGCCCTTGTGGAAGTTGTCGATGAGGTTTTGGTCGTTGGTGAACGAGTGCACCGTCTCGACGTGGCCGTTGCGGACCCCGTACTTGTCATGGAGGGCCTTGAGCACCGGGGTGATCGCGTTCGTGGTGCACGATGCGGCTGACATGACAGTATCGTCATCGAGAATGGCCGCGTCGTTGACACCGTAGACGATGTTCTTGACGTCGCCTTTGCCCGGTGCAGTGAGAATGACCTTCGAGGCGCCGGGGCATTCCAGGTGCTTGGACAGACCTTCTTCGTCACGCCATTTGCCGGTGTTGTCAACGATGACGGCATCGTTGATTCCGTACTCGGTGTAGTCGACCTGCGAGGGATCATTGGAGTAGATGACTTGGATCAGCGTTCCGTTGGCCTGAATCGTGTTGGCCTCTTCGTCGACGACGATGCTGCCGTCGAAATTGCCGTGCACGGAGTCACGTCGCAGAAGCGATGCGCGCTTGACGATGTCATCGTCGCTGCCCTTGCGCACGACGATTGCACGCAGACGCATACCTGTGCCGCCAGCGCGATCGATGAGGATGCGAGCCAGCAGACGGCCGATGCGGCCGAAGCCATAGAGCACGATGTCGCGAACTGCACCGTCCTCACCCTTGGTACCCGCAACTGAGGCGAGTTCGGCGGAGAGGAAGCTCTCAACGGAGTCGGACTGCTCCTGCTGCTTCTGGATCAGACGACCCAAGTCGATTCGGGTGGGCCCCAGGTCAAGCTCGGCCAGCGCCCGTACGATCTTCAGCGTGACTTCGATGTCGAGATCCTCGCCGAGGAAGTGGCGGGCATAGCGGTGAGCCTTGATCATTCCGATCACTGACTTATTCAGCAGCGACCGGCCGAACAGCGTCAGCAGTACGTCGTTCTCGCGGTACAGGCGTCCGGTCAGTGGGATGAGTTCTTCGGCGGCAGTCTGCTTGTTCGCCCATTCGTTCAGGCGAGCCGTCGTTGCATCAGTCAAAGGTCGTGTCTCCTCGGTCAGTTAGCGAATTCTCGCTCAGTCTAACGGGTTGTCTAATCGCGTTTCGTCTGGTGCTCGTCGAAGCGTCGGAATCCCAGCAGAGTGAGTGCGATGATGCCGGCGCCGGCCAACAGAGCACCGAGACTCTGGATCTGGACCTGGGGTTCGACGAAGCGGTATTCGGGCGAGGAGTCTTCCTGTGGCCGGGGCGGGTTCGCGGTTCCGATCCAGGCCGCAACGAACAGGATGATCCGGGCGAAGATATTCATCGTCAGCATGATCGCGATGATCGATCCGAACACACCGGCAGCTTTGTTGCCGGAGAAGATCTCGACGAGGACAGTGGCCAGGTTGATGAGAATCGTGAAGGCCACGGCACCGAGGAGTGAGCCCCTGATCTTGGCTCTTTTGCCGACCGGGTGATCGGGCAGCATGGTGAAGAGGAACATGAAGATCAGCCAAGCAGCCCCCAGCGTGATGATGAACGGCACCACCCTGATGACCAATGACCCGAACCCGCCGAGGTTGAGCATCTCGCTGATGATCGAGCCCAGGCCGGTGCCGACGACGGTCAATGCCACCGTGAGCAGCAGGCCCACGATGAGCCCCAGG
Source organism: Brevibacterium antiquum (assembly GCF_016107655.1). Taxonomy (GTDB): domain Bacteria; phylum Actinomycetota; class Actinomycetes; order Actinomycetales; family Brevibacteriaceae; genus Brevibacterium; species Brevibacterium antiquum. The sequence goes on along the minus strand of NZ_JABASX010000003.1, from coordinate 304,063 downwards.
AGAGTTGCAACGTTGTTGAGGATCTTCTTGACGAATGACTTATCGGGCACGACATCGTCGAAGTCTGCGTGCAGCTGTGCTCTCACCGCAGCACCGAGGTTGCCGATGAATCCCTGGCCTGTGTAGAGAGCCGCCAGGATGGCGATGATGCCGACCGACTGCCAGCTGGTGAGGAAGCTCTCCAGCTGCTCCGTCAGCGATGAGTTTCCGCCCACCTGCTTCTCGATCTGCTCGACGACGATCGGAAGAAGGTCCGGACGTGCAACGTCGAGAACGAAGCCCAGACTGGCGAAGGTGAACATCGCGATCGGCATGACTGCGAGAACCAGGAAGTAGGTGATGGCTGCGCCGAACTGGTTGCCCAGCCGATCGCCGAAGCGTTTGACGGCGCGCATCAGGTGGGCTGGTCCCGGCTGGTTGATGGCGGTGTGGCCGACTTCGGCGACCGTGTTGCGTGAGGCCAGTACTTTGGCTGGTGCCACTTCGTGCTCCTTCGATCGTGACCCGCAGGTGTCTGTTTCAACACTAGCCGCTGGGAGGGTCCTGGGAGTGGTGGGCCGCGCCTGTAATCTAGACTTTTGACCATGCCGACACCAATTTCGACAGCCCTGCCTATCGATCTGATGCTGTCCGCAGGCTCTTCAGCGGCAGGCAATCTCAGCGGCTTCTCCGCCTGGGCCGTGACGCTCATGGAGACGCTGGGGCCCATCGGTGTCGGTTTCTTGGTGTTTTTGGACACCATCTTCCCACCGATTCCCAGCGAACTCGTGCTGCCGCTGGCGGGCTTCACGGCCAGCCAGGGAAGCATGAACATCGTCCTGGCGATCATCCTCGCCACCGTCGGCTCCGTCGTGGGTGCAGTCGTCCTGTGGGCGCTCGGCAAATGGATCGGCCTTGAGCGCATCAGCCGCATTGCCGTGAAGATGCCGTTGGTCGACGTCGATGACGTGCACAAGACGGTTGGATGGTTCGACAAGCACGGTGACAAGGCAGTGTTCTTCGGCCGGATGGTCCCCATCTTCCGGTCCCTGATCTCCATCCCCGCCGGCATGCGGAACATGTCCATCATCAAGTTCCTGGTGCTGACCACCGCAGGAAGCACAATCTGGAACACCATCCTCATCGTTGCCGGCTTCTACCTCGGCGAGAACTGGTCGATTGTGGAAACCTATGCAGGTTACTTCCAGACGCTGGTCATCATTGCCGTGGTCGTCTTCGTCGCCGTGTGGATCGTATTGAAAGTCCGCAAGCGTAGGAGGGCAAAGGCTGCGCGGTCTGGAAGCTGAGCCTTCGGTGCGCATCACGGCGCGGCCTGAATCACTGCACGACCCGCAGACTTCATCACAGCCAGGCGGCAGCGGTGTGCTCCTCCGGAACTTCCTCACCGGCGCGGACAGGTCCGGGGGCGGTGCCGTCGCCGAAGGGTGAGCCACCCAGCCTCTCTCGGCCATGAGGCGAGAGCCAACCGGCGAGATCGGGACCCTTGGGAATGATCTGCGTCGGGTTCACATCGACGTGGACGATGTAGTAGTGCTGTTTGATCTGAGTGAAGTCCACGGTGTCTCCGAATCCCGGAGTCTGGTAGAGATCACGGGCATAGCCCCAGAGGTTCTCGAAATCCCGCAGCGTCTGGCGATTGCACTTGAAGTGTCCGAAGTAGACGGGGTCGAAGCGAACCAGCGTGGTGAATAGACGGACATCCGCCTCGGTGATGGAGCCGCCCATGAGGTACCGGGAATTGCTCAGACGTTGTTCAATCGTGTCGAGAGCAGCGAACAGTCGGTCGAAGGCAGCGTCGTAGGCTTCCTGAGAGCCGGCGAAGCCACAACGGTAGACCCCGTTGTTGATCTCCGTGTAGATCAGGCGCATGACCTTCTCCATCTCCTCCCGAGACTCTTCGGGCCAGAGATCCGGGGCGCCCTCTCTGTGATATTGCTTCCACTGAGTGGAGAAGTCCTCGGTGATCTGCGGGAAATCGTTCGTCACGACAGCACCACTGGCGATTTCGACCATTGCAGGGACGGTGATTCCGCGGGGGTAGTCCGGGAAGCGTGCGAAGAACGCCTGCTGCAGACGCTCGATGCCCAGCACTGGGTCGACTCCGCCGGGGTCGAGGTCGAACGTCCATGACCGAGCATCGTGCGTGGGACCCGGCATTCCGATGGAGATGACGTCCTCGAGGCCCAGCAGCCTGCGGACGATGATCGTCCGGTTCGCCCACGGGCAGGCACGAGCGGCAATGAGTCGGTAGCGACCGGGTTCGACCGGCCACCGCGAGTCGGGAGCGGCAAGGATCCGGTCTTCGATGTAGTTCGTGTCCCGGGCGAATTCCTCGTCCTTGGCCACATAGCTGTTCATCTGGATGCTGTCATCGGACACGGTCCACTCCTTCGCTCAAGTGCCTCAGTGGTCTCCTCTGAGTCCCAGCCTACGTCTCCTTGCGGGCCTGCGTCCCCTCGCCGGACCGTGGTCAGTCGGCGTAGAGCGCGTCGATGTCGGCGGCGAAGTCCTTGCCGACGAGGTGACGCTTGACCGACTGCTTTGCCGACAGGTAGCCGTTGTCTTCGGTGAGTTCAACGGGCAGGATTGTGAACTTCTTGATGCCCTCCGCCCGTGACACGGTTCTGTTGACGTTCTCGACTGCCTGCTCGATGGTGGCTCTCACGGTTTCGTCGGCAGAAGCCTGGCGCAGGTCCATCTCCGGCAGATCATGATTCTTCAACCATGTCGGCAGCATCTCCGAGTCGAGGAAGATGAGTGCAGAGATGAACTTCCGGTTGTCGCCGACGACCACAGGCTGGCCGATGAGCGGGTGGCGGCGCAGTGCATCTTCGAGAGGTGCCGGCGCGATGTTCTTGCCGCTCGAGGTGACGATGAGCTCCTTCTTGCGGCCGCTGATCGTGAGGTAGCCGTCCTCGTCGAGTGAGCCGAGGTCGCCGGTGGCGAACCATCCGTCGTGGAATTCCTTGTCGGTGGCCTTGGGGTTGTTCCAGTATTCGCGGAAGACAGGGACGCCCTTGGCCAGAATCTCCCCATCGGGTGCGATCGCCACGCTGACACCGGGAAGGGGAATGCCGACGGTGCCGATTTTGGCCTTTTCCGGCACATTGACAGTGATCGGGGCGGTCGTCTCCGTCAGGCCGTATCCTTCGAGGACGACGAGGCCGACTCCGCGGAAGAAGTGACCGAGGTGGGCGCCGAGGGGGCCGCCGCCGGAGACCGCGGCGCTGACGTTGTTGCCCATGACCGTACGGAGCTTCGAATACACGAGTTTGTCGAAGAGCGCGTGCTGCAGCTTGAGCGCGACCGGGACCTTGCCGGCATCCGTGGCCTTGGAATAGGAGACCGCGACCTGTTCTGCTCGACGGAAGATCTTCTCCTTGCCGCCGGACTGGGCCGTCGCCAGTGCCGAGTTGAATACCTTCTCGAAGACTCGAGGAACTCCGAGGATGAACGATGGACGGAAGCTGGCAAGCGCGTCGGTGAGCTTGGTCAGGTCGGACTGGTGGGCCAGCAGAGCGCCGGAGCTGATCGCAAGGACCTCGATGAAGCGGGCAAAGACATGTGCCTGCGGCAGGAACAACAGGGCGCGCATGCCTCCGGTGAAGATCTCAGGGATCTGCTCCTGAGCAGCTTGCACCGTCTGCACAAAGTTCCCGTGTGTGAGGACGCAGCCCTTGGGCTTGCCGGTGGTGCCGGAGGTGTAGATGAGGGTGGCGACCGATTCGCCGGTGACCTGTGAGCGCTGAGCTTCGAGGGCGTCATCGCTGATCTCGCGCCCGGTTGTCTCGAGCTCGGCGGAGGCTCCTTGGTCCCACACCCATAGCTGTGGGGCCGCGATTCCGGCGGCGGCCGCAGCGGCTTCGACCCGGTCGGCGTGCTCACGTGTGCTGACAAGGCCACGGCCGACTTCCGCGTCTTTGATCATCCAGGCCAGCTGGTCTTCGGAAGAAGTGTCGTAGAACGGAACGGAGATCGCGCCGGCGAACCACACGGCGTAGTCGCTGAGCGTCCATTCGAAGGAGGTGGGACCGAAGATCGCGATCCGGTCCCCGACCTCGACTCCGGAAGCAATGAGCCCCTTGGCTGCTGTGCGGACCTGGGTGAGGAATTCGCCGGCGCTCACTTCCTCCCAGCCGTTCTCAACTGGTTTGGCCAGCAACGGCAGATTCGCGTCCTCGGCCACCTTCGCGAGGAAGACATCGGTCGTCGATGACGTCGTATCAACCTTGAAGTCCACGACCGGGGTCGTGGATTGGGGCATTGTCGCTGGGCTCATGAGGTCTCCTTCGTGACGTAAGTTACTGCCCGGTTATCCTACTGGTCTGGCGTTGTGAGGTGAAATCGCTCACGTTTGGAGGCTCAAAACCACTTCACGCCTCTATCTGGCAGTCTAGCCAAGTCGAAGCAGGGAATGTTCAGAGTACGATGGTCGAAACCCGCTCACGCCCAGTCAGTGAAGGAAGGTAATGACGACGAATCCTGAGGAGACCGGTTTCCGCTATGACGCGGTGCTGGCCGAGAAGATCGAGAAGTCATGGCAGCACACATGGGAACAGGCGGGAACTTTCCACGCGCCGAACCCCACCGGTGATCTGAGCCTGGCTGACGGAAGTCTCGGTCGACAGGATTCGGAGTCTGCCTACGCTCCGCCACAGGCCCTCGGTGAGCGTGAATCCCTCTACATCATGGACATGTTCCCCTACCCCTCGGGAGCCGGACTGCACGTCGGTCACCCCTTGGGATACCTGGGTACGGACGTCTACGGCCGCTATCAGCGGATGCGCGGGCACAACGTCATGCATGCACTGTCCTATGACGCCTTCGGACTGCCCGCCGATCTGTACGCGGTGCAGACGGGACAGCACCCACGCATCACGACGGATGCGAACATCAAGAACATGACACGTCAGCTGCGCCGGCTGGGGCTTGCCCACGACGCACGCCGCAGCTTCGCGACCACCGACGACGACTTCGTCCGGTGGACCCAGTGGATCTTCCTGCAGATCTTCAACTCCTGGTACGACCCGGAGGCAACCACCGAAGGAGAGGACTCCGTCGGTGCCGCACGGCCGATCACCACACTGGTCGAGAAATTCGAGCAGGGAACCAAACAGGCACCTGGCTCTCGTCCCTGGGCCGAGCTGAGCCCGGCGGAGCAGGAGAACATCCTGCAGGACTACCGCTTGGCCTACGTCTCGGAATCCCCGGTCAACTGGTGCCCGGGACTGGGCACAGTGCTCGCGAACGAGGAAGTCACGGCCGAGGGACTGTCCGAACGTGGCAACTTCCCGGTCTACACCCGCCGTCTGCGGCAGTGGAACATGCGCATCACCGCCTACGCCGACCGCCTCATCGACGACCTGGACGACTTGGACTGGCCTTCGGCCGTTCGCAGTATGCAGGTCAACTGGATCGGCCGCTCCAAGGGTGCCCTGCTGCGCCTGCCTGTGGCCGCATCAGATACCCAAGTCGAGGTCTATACGACCCGTCCGGACACACTCTTCGGCGCCACCTATCTCGTTCTCAGCCCAGAGCATCCGCAGGTCGCTGAGCTGACTGCAGCTGAGTGGGATGAGCAGACGCCCGATTCGTGGCGCGGTGGTCAGCCCAGCCCCGCCGAGGCGATCGCCACCTACCAGCGGGACGCGGCAGCGAAGACTGACGCGGATCGTCAGCAGAGCAAGGACAAGACCGGAATCTTCACCGGTTCCTATGCGATCAATCCTGCGACCGGTGAGCAGATCCCCGTCTTCGTCGCCGACTATGTGCTGATGGGCTATGGCACCGGCGCGATCATGGCCGTTCCGGCAGAGGATGCCCGTGACTGGGACTTCGCGAAGTCCTTCGGACTGCCCTACGTGCGCACGGTGCAGCCTCCAGCCGACCACGATGAGGACACTCCCTTCACCGGCGCCGGCGTGATGATCAACTCCGCCAACGACGAGATCGACATCAACGGTCTCGAAATCGATGCGGCGAAGGAGACGATCACCGCCTGGCTGGCCGGCCAGGGACTGGCTACCGAGTCGACCCAGTACCGACTGCGGGATTGGCTGTTCTCACGCCAGCGGTATTGGGGCGAACCGTTCCCGATCGTCTACAACGAGGCCGGCACACCCATCGCACTGCCCGATTCCATGCTGCCGGTGGATCTGCCCGAGGTCGACGACTTCGCACCTCGGACGTTTGCCGCCGATGATGCCGACAGCCATCCGGAACCTGCCCTGGGGCGCAATCGCGATTGGGTCGAGGTCGAACTCGACCTGGGCGATGGTCCGCAGAGGTACTACCGCGAGACGAACACGATGCCCAACTGGGCCGGATCGTCCTGGTACCAGCTGCGCTACGCCGACCCGCACAACAGCGACCGTCTCGTGGATCCGGTCAACGAGAACTACTGGCTGGGTCCACGCGAATCCAAGCCGCGCGGCGGCGCCGACCTCTACGTCGGCGGTGCCGAGCACTCGGTTCTGCACCTTCTCTACGCCCGGTTCTGGCACAAGATCCTATTCGACCTGGGCCACGTCACCTCGTCGGAGCCGTTCCATCGTCTGGTCAATCAGGGCTACATCCAGGCTTACGCCTACACCGACTCACGTGGGGTCTATGTCCCCGCCGCCGAGGTGGAGGAGAGGACCGATGACAAGGGCGAGTCGAGCTTCTGGTACGACGGTTCGCAGGTCAACCGTGAGTACGGCAAGATCGGCAAGTCGCTGAAGAACTCCGTCTCTCCCGATGAGATGTATGACGCCTACGGTGCTGACACGTTCCGCGTCTATGAGATGTCGATGGGGCCGATCGAGCAGGCTCGCCCGTGGGAGACGCGTGCCGTCGTCGGCGCGCAGAGGTTCCTGCAGCGCGTGTGGCGTCTATTCGTGGATGAGACCACCGGTGAGTCCGTCATCAGGGACGGTGCGGCCGATCCGGAGACGCTCAAGGTCCTTCACCAAGTCATCGACGGAGTCCGAGACGATATGGACCACCTGCGCTTCAACACCGCGATCTCGAAGCTGATCGTGCTCACGAACCACGCGACGAAACAAGGTGGAACCACGGCCGACGTCCTCGAACCGCTGGCCATCATGCTCTCGCCCTTCGCGCCGCACTTGGCCGAAGAGCTGTGGTCGAAGCTGGGACGCACATCGACGGTGACCTATGCGACCTTCCCCGTCGCGGACCCACAGCATCTGGTCGCCGACCAGGTCACCTGTGTCGTTCAGGTCAAGGGCAAGGTGCGTGCCAGGCTCGAGGTCGATCCCGATATCTCGGCAGAGGATCTGGAGAAGCTGGCACTGGAATCACCGAACGCCGTCAAGGCGCTCGACGGGGCCGGAGTGCGCAAGGTCATCGTTCGTGCGCCCAAGTTGGTCAATATCGTCCCCGACGCCTGAGCGTCGGCGTCTGCCCGGAAGGGTTGGAAACATATGTCAATGGAAGCCACACAGGACGAGATCCGGCACACCCTGGGTGTGAGGCCGACGATCGATCCGGTGACGGAGGTCGCTCGTCGCGTCGAATTTCTGGTCGACTACATCCTGACAACAGGCGTCAGAGGCCTGACCTTGGGCATCAGCGGCGGCCAGGATTCGACCCTGGCCGGACGCCTGTGCCAACTGGCGGTCGAGGAGCTGCGTCGGCGGGGAGCGAGAGCAGAATTCTGGGCGATCCGCCTGCCGCATCATGTTCAGGCCGATGAGAGCGATGCTCAGGATGCAATGGGATTCATCCGCGCCGACCACGAAATCGTCATCAATATCGGTTCGGCCACAGACGCGGCGGCGGCTGAATATGAGAACGCCACCGGAGACGCCATCACCGACTTCGGCAAGGGCAACATCAAGGCACGGATGCGGATGGTCGCTCAGTTCGAGCTGGCGGGGGAGAAGCGGCTCCTCGTCGCGGGCACCGATCACGCTGCCGAGGCGGTCACCGGCTTCTTCACCAAATTCGGTGACGGCGGTGCCGATGTGGTGCCGCTGGCCGGGCTGAACAAGCGGCAAGGTCGAGCACTGCTCGACCACCTCGGCGCCCCCGAACATCTGGTGCGAAAGGCACCGACAGCGGACCTGCTCGATGACGAACCGGGCCAGACTGATGAGTCGTCACTGGGAGTCAGCTATGACCAGATCGACGACTTCCTCGAGGGCAGAGACATCGAGAAGTCGGCTGCTGCGACACTCATCGAGAAGTACCGTGCCTCTGAGCACAAGCGTCGGACTCCGGTGACACCGACCGATTCGTGGTGGATCCGCCACTGACTCGGTGCCACTGACTTCGCGCCACTGACTTCGCTCAGGCGACGAGTCCGAGTTCCAATGCTGTCTGGTTGAATTCCCACCGAGCGGAGACGAACCTGTCGCCCAAGCTCTCGCCGCGGCTGCGTGCTTCTGTGTACTCTCTCCAGCCACCCTTGCGGGAGTCACCTGGACGGATCTCTCGCTTCGTCTTATCGTCAGCCAGCGGCCGGGTCTCTTCGTTCACCCAGATCGAGAGAGCCTCGGCTGCGCGATAGAGATTCATGAACGCAGTGTGCGAGCGCGAATTGTCGAAGCTGGACTTCGAGAATTCCTGCCTGAACGTGTGCAGCGGCTCGAGCTCATCGACTTCGAGCGTCCCGTAGGTCGCGTCGAGACGCAGCGACTGCACCAGACCGGCAGAATCCGGGAGCAGATCCAGGATCCGCTGTGCTCGCTCTTCGTCGGGAAGCGCTGTGACCTCTTCGTCGACGGGGGTCAGCCCCAGCGTGTCGAGGCGCCCGCGCTCGGTGCTCAGCAGCTGGCGCAGGGAATCGATCTGCCTCTGCGCCCGCCGCCATTCGCCATGGAACATGAGCAGGGCGCCGATGACTCCCAGGCACAGAATAAGGCCGAGGATCCAGGCGATCGGATGCAGTCCCGGCACAGCGAAGACCACGATGCCCAGAACGCTGAGCACCGCGAATGTCACCGCTGCCGGTGAGTTGGTCAGGAAATCAAAGAAACGCTTCACAATTCCAAGGGTACTGTTTCAACCTGCAGATATCGTGGAACCTAGTGGCATATAGTGTGGCTGAAATGCCGGGACGAAGCAGGGAGAACACGGGTTGAAGATTTCAGTCATCGGGTGTGGATACTTGGGCGCCGTGCATGCGGCGGCTATGGCATCACTGGGACACGAGGTCGTGGGCGTCGACGTCGACGCCGACAAGGTTGCGGCGCTGACCTCTGGTCGCCCGCCCTTCTTCGAGCCGGGCCTGAGTGAATTGCTGGTGAAGGGTCAGAATCTCGGCAGTCTCGAGTTCACCACCGACGTCTCGCGTGTCGCGGATTCGGCGATCCATTTCGTGTGTGTCGGGACACCGCAGAAGCCTGGGGAGTTCGCCGCCGATGTCGCGTATGTCGATGCCGCAGTGGATTCGCTGGTTCCCCATCTGACTTCGACGTCGGTGGTTGTGGGTAAGTCCACGGTTCCCGTCGGCACCGCTGAGCGTCTGGCCGCTGTGCTGGCTCCCACGGGTGCGTCTCTGATGTGGAATCCGGAGTTCCTGCGTGAAGGCCATGCCGTTGAGGACACGCTGCACCCGAATCGTCTGGTCTACGGCGTTGCTGTGGGTGAGGCCGGTGAGCAGGCCACGGCAGTCCTCGACGAGGTGTATGCGACGATGCTGGCGGACCAGACCCCGCGGATGGTCACAGATTTCGCGACGGCCGAGCTGGTCAAGACCGCTGCGAACTCGTTCTTGGCCACGAAGATCTCGTTCATCAATGCGATGGCTGAGCTGTGCGAAGCTTCGGGCGCGGACGTCACTCAGCTGGCGGATGCGATCGGGATGGATGATCGCATCGGGCGGAAGTTCCTCAATGCCGGCCTCGGCTTCGGTGGTGGGTGTCTGCCCAAGGACATCCGTGCATTCATGGCACGTGCCGGTGAGCTGGGGGCTGACCAGGCGGTGGCGTTCCTGCGTGAGATCGATTCGATCAACATGCGTCGGCGTGTGCGCATGGTCGACATTGCCCGGGATACCTTGGACGGCTCGTTCATCGGGAAGAAGATCACGGTCCTCGGTGCCGCGTTCAAACCCAACAGCGACGATGTCAGGGACTCTCCTGCTCTGGCCGTGGCACGGCTGATCGCGACGCAGGGAGGTGTGGTGACGGTGACGGATCCGCAGGCCATCGACAATGCCGCACGATCGTTTCCCGAGCTGAACTATGTGGCTGATGCCTCTCAGGCGCTGGCTGGTGCCGATGCGGTGCTGCTGCTGACGGAGTGGCAGGAGTATCGGGATCTTGATCCGGTCGCCACGGCGTCGCTGGTGGCGGGCAAGGTCCTCATCGATGGCAGGAATGTGCTGACACCGCAGGTGTGGCGCTCGGCTGGATGGACATATCGGGCTCTGGGCCGTCCATGAGAATCGGCCTGGTCACTGATTCGACGGCACAGCTGTCGGATGCAGAGGAAGCCTCGCTGCGTGAGATCACCGGTGATCTCTTCGCCGTCGTTCCCCTGACGGTGCTCGTCGGAGGGGTCGCCTTCACCGACGGGGAACTCGCCGCTGGAGACCTGTGCCGGAAGATGAACGAGGGCGCCGAGGTGTCGACGTCCATGGCGTCACCCGCCCAGTTCGCGAACGCCTATTCGACGTTGCTTGATCATGGTGCCGAGTCGATCATCACCGTGACCATGTCCGGAGATCTCTCCGGTACCCGCGACTCGGCCGTGGCCGCAGCACAGAACGAAGAGTCGCTGATCAATGTCGTCGACTCCCGAACCACCTCGGCGGGACTGGCCGGTGCCCTGGCGATCGCGGCCGCCGGAATCTCGCAGGGACACGACGTGGCAACGATCGCCGGCACAGTCGCCGATTGGTGCGCTGGCGAGACCCGAACCGCATTCGCTCCGGAGACCTTGGAGCATCTGCGCCGAGGTGGTCGCATCGGCGCCGCTTCCTCACTGTTGGGCCGGGCCCTGCAGATCGTTCCGGTGCTCGGGCTCAACGCCGGCGTCGTAGCTCCCGTCGCACGGGTCCGGACACGCACGAAGGCACTTGAGCGCATGGTTGCGCTGGCCGGTGAAGCCGCGACGGAGATCGACTCCGATGAGCAGGATGTCTACGTGGAGATCCAGCACGCGGACGGTGAACCCTCCCACCCTGATGTGGTCATGTTGCGCGAGAAGATCGAAGGTGCCGGTCTGCCGACGACATTTCGAACCTTGTCGACCATCATCACCGCCCATGTCGGCTCCGGCACGATTGGTATCACGGTCCAGACCAGACCCTGATCTCCTCACCGCAGTGCCACTCACGTTCGTTGAACTGTGGATGACGGGCCGACTCATGTGCGTTTGAGCTGTGGACCGGCGAACGGCTTCCACAGGCGGCATTTCGGCCCTGGCGCGATCGAAGCAGCTGCCCTTAGCTTGTCGACATGGCTGTCTCTCCCGATGATCGCTTCGCAGGCCTCATCAACTCCAGCGCCGAACGCGGCGGATGGGTCCCAGGAGACGTCTACGAAAGCGACAGCGACGGCGATGAGGAACCGGTCGAGCCGCGCCGAGTGCGCCTGCCGATCCTCGTCGCGCTGATTGTCGCTGCCATTGCTGTGCTCGTCATGGCCTTTCTCGTTCTTCGCCCGGCCCCACAGCATTCCGCCACTGGTGGCCAGGAGGGTCCGGCCCCCGGCGGAGGAGCGACCTCGACCGAGACGAAGACGGGAGCATCTCCAGGGCAGGACCAAGCTGCTGCAGACGAAGCCACATCCGCAGCCCAGAGTGCCGATCCCGGCACGGTCGTCGTCCATGTCACCGGAGCGGTGAACAGACCCTCCGTCGTGAGCCTGAGCGCTGGAGCTCGAGTCCAGGACGCTGTGGAGAAGGCGGGCGGACTGAAGGAACAGGCGGATGCGGAGGCCATCAACCTGGCTCGCGTCCTCCACGACGGCGAGCAGATCCACATCCCCGCCCACGGAGAGGAACCAGAACCCGCAGGCGCAGATCCCGGCAGTGCCGCATCGAACGCGGCAGGGGGCGCAGGGACCGGCAGTGAGGGAGACAGTGCAGGTGGTGCTCCCGGCAGTGGGGCTGCAGAGCAGGGCGCGAAGGTGGACCTCAACACTGCTGGTCTCGCGACTCTGGAGACGCTGCCGGGAGTCGGACCGGTGACGGCGGAGGCGATCATCGCCCACCGCGAAGAACAGCCCTTCACCAGCATCGACGATCTGCTGCTTGTCCAGGGGATCGGACCCAAGACATTCGAGAGCCTCAAAGATCGTGTCTCGGTCGGATAGGGCTCGGCGAGAGCGAGCGCACTGTTCGAAGGCTCGGTGGGTGAGAGACCGGTGGAGAGCCATACTCAGTTGGGCGTGCTCGGCTGCGAAGGTCTGGCCAGGATCCGTTCGCCTGCTCATCTGCGCGCTGGGGCTGTGGATCACCGCGCTGGTGGCTCCAGGGCCATGGGCGCTCCTCGTCGCTGCGATCCTCGTCGGTCTCGGCTTCCTCTGCCTGCGCAGACACCACCACCTGGGCGTGCTCCTCATAGTGTTCGCATGTCTGTTCACGGTTCAGACCACCATGCTCGGTGCCGGCCGCGGAACTGAAGACGTCACCTATGTGGAGGGCATCGTGGTCGGTCACAGCCAACCAGGGCCCTCGGGCTGGTCTCGGCTGACGGTGCTGACCTCGGGAGGCTTCACCGAGGTGCTCAGCCCCTCCGCTCCACCCGAAGGATCGCACGTGACCATGCGCACGGAGGCTCTCGACGACATCCGCATCAGCAGCAAAGATGCGACGGTCCTGCGCACACCGAACAGGCTGTGGCAGTGGCGAGGAGACCTGCGCATGCAGCTGCGACATGATTCCCTGGCCTCAGGACACAGCGGCGGTGCACTGCTGCCAGGCCTCGTGGTCGGTGACACCGAGCCCCAGGACGCACGGATGGAAGACGATATGCGTGTGGTGTCCCTGACTCACATTTCGGCTGTCTCAGGCAGCAATGTCACGATTGTCAGCCTCGGTGCCGGACTGCTGGCTGGACTGTGCAGGGCCGGTCCTCGGACGCGCGTCGGTGTCGGGGTGCTCACCTGTGTGGGGTATGTGTTCGTGGTCGGGTTCGAACCCAGCGCCATCCGTGCGGCGGGTATGGCGATCGCGGTCGCCCTTGTCTTCCTCCGTGGGGGAGGGATCTCACCGGTGGCGGTGATGAGTTCGACCGTGTGCATCCTGCTCAGCGTTGTCCCTGTGCTGGCGACCTCGGTGGGATTCGTGCTCTCCGTCGTCTCGACCGCCGCAATCATGTTCGTCGTTCCGATCATTCTGCGGCGACTGAGCCTGCGCCTGTCGATGGTCCCCGCCATTGTCCTCAGCGCACTCATCGTGCCCCTGGTCGCCCAACTGGCCTGCACCCCGGTACTCGTGGCCATCGACCCTCGGATCGGGCTGTGGTCGGTGGCAGCGAACGCCCTGGCCGCACCCGCAGTTCTGCCGGCCACTGTCCTGGGGTTCCTATCGCTGGTGTGCGGGGGACTCGGTCTCGTCGGTATCCCCGGACTGCTGTGGTGTGCTCAGCTTCCCGCCTTGCTCGGCTCGCTGTGCGCATGGTGGATCGTGGCCGTGGCCAGGATCTGTGCCGGACTGCCCGGAGCTGCCCTCGACTGGCCGGAACCGCCGTGGGGGACACTGGCCGCGCTCGGACTTCTCATCGTGCTGGGTGCAGGCTGCTGGCTGCTGATACGCAGAAAGCTGTGGGGAGTCCCGGTCGTCGTCCTCTGCATCTGCCTGACCGCACTGATCATCGTGGTCGGTCGGACGAAGCCACCGGCACACGATTGGTTGGTGATGATCTGCGATGTCGGGCAGGGATCGGCAACGCTGATCAACCTCGGCGAGGGCCGTGGCCTCGTCATCGACACGGGGAAGGACCCGAAGCCCGTCGACGTGTGCCTCGACGAGGGCAGGATCGAGGAGTTCGACCTCGTCATCTCCCACTTCGACGCCGATCACAGTGCCGGGTATGCCGGAACCACCTGGTCGCGGACCCTGCACCGCCTCTGGGTGTCCACCAACGTCAGCGGGGGAGAGGAGGTGCACAGAATCGTCGAGGACACCGGCGCCGAGGTGGTCCCGACAACGCGTGGACACACGTTCGACGCCGGTGGAGCCCAGATCGAGGTGCTCTGGCCACCTGCGCGAGAGATCACGGGGACAGAAGAGACCGCGGAGACAGAAGGGGCCGCGGCGACAGAGGGGACCGAAGTGCGCAATGAGGACTCACTGGTCCTCAGAGTCGAACAGAAGGGACTGAGCTACCTGGTCCCCGGCGACATCGGAGAAGACGAACAGTTCATCGTCGCCCAGAATCTCGAACCCGTCGACGTGCTCATCGCACCCCACCATGGCTCCTCCGACCTGTCGGAAGACTTCTTCACCGCCGCAGGCGCTCGCCTCGGAGCGATCTCAGTGGGGGAGAACAGCTACGGCCATCCCACCCCACGAGCCCAACGGGCCTTCGGCCCCGTCCCGGTTCTGCGCTCCGACCTCTGCGGCACCATCGCCGTCTATGCGAACGCGCAGTACAGTACGGGGCGAAGCTGCGGCGGTGATGGACAGTGACTCCTGCGGGTAGGCTCCGGCGACTGGCGCGCATCGAGTCCGTGGCTAACGATAGGCTTGGCGCATGGCAGTGAAGAAGACCCTGATCCCGTGGAGTTCCGCGAAGCCCGCGCCCGTAGTGATGATCTCCGGAAACGAGCCGGTGCTCATCCGCATGGCCAAGGATCGGATCGTCACTGCCGCGCGGAAGTCCGACCCGGAGGAGATCGAGTTCGACGCCGCCGGATACCAAGGCGGAGAGCTGCTCATGGCCGCCTCGCCCTCATTGTTCTCCTCCTCCAAACTCATCGTCGTCGACAGCGTCGAGAAGTGTTCGGAGGCATTCTTGGCAGATGCGCTCGCCTACCTCGATGAACCCAATGACGATGCCATCGTCCTGCTCCTTCACGGAGGCGGCAACCGCGGGGCCAAACTGGTCAAGAAGATCGAGGCGAACGGATTCCCCCGGGTCGATGCGACGCCGCTGAAGAACGAGAGCGACCGCGCCAAATTCGCCCAAGGACGATTCAAGGCTGCGAAGAGGCAGATCGACGAATCAGGGATGGCCGCGCTCATGTCTGCACTCGGGGCCGACCTGTCCGAACTCAATGCCGGAGTCGACCAGCTCATCGAGGACACCGACGGAACCATCACCGCGCAGATCGTCGACCAGTACTACGGCGGCCGAGTGGAGGCCACCGGCTTCAAAGTCGCCGACGCCGCGGTCGGAGGCGATGCGAAGAGCGCACTGAGCCTCCTGCGTCACGCACTGTCGACCGGGTCCGACCCGGTGCCCCTGGTTGCCGCGGTCGCGATGAAGCTGCGGTCGATGGCCAAGGTCCAAGGCTTCTCGGGATCGAGCGGCGAGCTCGCCTCGGAGCTGAAGATGGCTCCGTGGCAGGTTGACCGTGCCCGGCGCGAGGTGCGCCGGTGGAACGAAGTCGCCTTGGGGCAGTCATTGATCGCGGCAGCCGAAGCCGATGAGGCTGTCAAAGGCGGAGGCCGTGACCCGGTCTATGCGGTCGAATGGTTCGTCTCCGAAGTCTGCCGCCTGGCGCGTCAGCGCTGAGCGGTGAAGAGACTCTGAATGGTGAATAGATGAGGGGCCCGATCCAAACGGATCGGGCCCCTCGAAGCTATAGCCTCAGTGATCGACTCAGAGAGCGTTGATCTGCGTGGCCATGCGCGACTTGCGGTTCGCAGCGTTGTTCTTGTGCAGAACACCCTTCGAAACAGCCTTGTCGAGCTTACGGGCGGCAACAGCATAAGCCTGCTGTGCTTCGTCCTTGTTGCCGGCAGCAATGTTCTCGCGGACGACGCGGACATGTGACCGAACCTCGGACCGCACAGCCTTGTTGCGCTGGCGAGCCTTCTCGTTGGTTTCAATCCGCTTGATCTGTGACTTGATATTAGCCAATTTCAACACTCTTTCGTGTTAGTGGAACATGGTCGTGAGGGCACATCTGACCGACATACTCATCTCCGCGGGGAAACACATCGATGATATCGAGCCTGATGGCATCTTCACCCGACCTCAGCGAGACACACGCCTTTGATGAAGATACTCTCTCAACGATACAGGCTGATCCCGTCAGGTTGAAATTGTCGGTGCCCTGATTTCGGCTCAGCCGGCGTTGACGTTCTTCGCGACCTGTTCGAAGATCTCGCGAGGCATGATCGAGCCTTCGCGGCGGATGGTCTCCGGATCGAGGCGGATCACTCGGTCGAGTCGGATCTCGGAGGGCCTGCCCTGAGAATCCCAATCCCCGCTGCCGATGTTCATCCACCGGGCGTGGCGGTCTTCGCGGACCTCGCCGACTACGCCTGGGATGTGATCCTTGCTGGTGAGCATGAGTGAAAGCACCCAGCGACCGTCCTTGCCGATGACGAGGGAGGGACGGTCCTTGCCCTGGGAGTGGTCCTCTTCGAAGGGAACCCAGCCCCACACGACCTCTCCGGGATCGGCATCGCCGTCGAGGTCGGGGGCATAGGAGACATTGACCGCGCCGCGGTAGTCACCCGGATATTCACCGTCCTTCGCCGAGGCGGATCCCGACGACCGTCCATCGCTCTGAGAGGGACCGCTCGGGCGGGAGCCCGAATCCTGCGAGCCTGCCTTATTCCTCTGTGAATCTTTGTAGTATTTGAAGCCTTCTTTGACGCCGATCCTGACGACGCGACTGACCAGTGATTTCCAACTCATGTGCACTGATCCTAATCGACGTAGCGCAGAACCGCTTCGACCGGGAAATGGTCGGACGGGTACTCACCGTCGAGGTTGTATGTATTGATCCGCGTGGAGACTGTTCGCAGTCGCGGTGTCGTCAGGATCCAATCGATGCGAGGGTCGCCGTCCTGAGGGCCCCGGTAACGGTGGAATGTTCCGATGTCCTCACCTGGAACAATCGCAGCGGTGTCTGCGAGTCCCAGCTCAGTGCAGAAATAGTCGTAGACGGGGGAACCGGTGGCGACGTTGAAGTCTCCTGTGACCACGGACGGACCGGTCGCCTCGGCGAGATGGCCGGCCATGATCTTCCCTGATTCCAGACGAGCTTCCTCAGACTTGTGATCGAAGTGAGTGTTGAGCAGGCGCAGCGACTGCCCGGCGATACGATCCCGAAAGTCGACGACTGTCAGCGTCCGGGCGTGGGAGACACCCCAGGATTCGGACGCGACCGTCTCCGGCTGTTCGGACAGCCAGCTGATATCGACGGTATCGACGTCGAATCGCGATGAGTCGTAGATGACCGCGGTGAACTCACCCGAATTGCCGCCCGAATGCCCCTCACCCAACCAGATGTACTCATCGGGAAGCAGGCTGATGAGTGTCTCGAGCTGATCGAGCTCACCCTCCTGTGTGCCGATGATATGAGGGTGAGCCTGGGTGATGAGCTCGGCGGCGATGGGCAGGCGCTTGGCCACGGGATGGCCGTCCATCGCCGGATACCTGAGGTTGAAGCTCATGATCGAGAAATCGCTCATCGCTCAATCTTCGCCGATCGCCGCCGAAAGTGCAGGATCGGCACAGGGATTCTCAGCGAGTTCGAGCCGGTGACAAGAAGTTCTGCCCGCATGCGCCGGGGTGAGGAGGATTCCAGTCTGGTGCGCAACCCATGGAACAATGGAAGTTCTGGTCTGTCGAAGGAAGGGCGTTCATGTCACCTCAGGTGAAGCCGCAAGCACTCGAACGGATTTCGCCGTCCGCTACATCACCCGAGTTGATCCGCAATTTCTGCATCATTGCTCATATCGACCATGGAAAATCGACCCTGGCCGACAGGATGCTCCAGGTCACAGGGGCGGTTCAGCCGCGCGATATGCGAGCTCAGTACCTCGACCGGATGGACATCGAACGCGAACGCGGAATCACGATCAAGTCCCAGGCCGTGCGCATGGCCTGGGAGAACGAGGGCACTCCCTTCGCTCTCAACATGATCGACACTCCGGGTCACGTCGACTTCAGCTATGAGGTCTCCAGATCCCTGGCCGCCTGTGAAGGTGCGCTCCTTCTCGTCGATGCGGCACAGGGCATCGAAGCCCAGACTCTGGCCAACCTCTACATGGCCATGGAGAACGATCTCGCGATCATTCCCGTCCTCAACAAGATCGACCTCCCCGCCGCACAGCCCGAGAAGTACGCGGAAGAGCTGGCCAACCTCATCGGCTGCGAACCCGAAGACTGCCTGCTGGTGTCGGGCAAGACCGGCGAAGGCGTCGACGCGGTCCTCGATCGCATCATCTCGGACATTCCTGCCCCTGTCGGCGACGCCGATGCGCCGGCGCGAGCCATGATCTTCGACTCCGTCTACGACACGTACCGAGGCGTCGTGACCTACGTGCGCCTCATTGACGGTTCGCTGCATCCGCGCGAGAAGCTGACGATGATGTCGACAGGCAGCACCCACGAACTCCTCGAGATCGGCGTCTCCTCACCGGAGCCGAAGGCCACGAAGGGCCTGGGCGTCGGCGAGGTCGGATATCTCATCACCGGCGTCAAAGACGTGCGCCTGTCCAAGGTTGGCGACACGGTCACACTGAACTCTGCACCGGCCACGAAGGCGCTCGAGGGCTACAAGGAACCTAAGCCCATGGTGTACTCCGGGCTGTTTCCGATCGATGGATCGGATTACCCGGTCCTGCGCGATGCCCTTGACAAGCTCAAACTCAACGATGCCTCGCTGGCCTACGAGCCAGAGACCTCGACTGCGCTGGGCTTCGGCTTCCGCTGCGGGTTCCTCGGACTGCTCCACCTCGAAGTCCTGCGCGATCGCCTCGAACGCGAATACGACCTCGATCTCATCTCCACCGCACCCAGCGTGATCTACGACGTCACGATGGAAGACGGATCGGAGATGGAGGTCACGAACCCGAGCGAGTATCCGACGGGCAAGATCAAAGAGGTCCGCGAACCCATGGTCCGCGCCACCATCCTCACCCCGAGCGACTACATCGGTGCGGTGATGGAACTGTGCCAGACGCGTCGCGGCAGTCTTCAGGGAATGGACTATCTGTCCTCGGACCGGGTCGAGATCCGTTACCGACTGCCCCTGGCCGAGATCGTCTTCGACTTCTTCGACCAGCTGAAGTCGAAGACCAAGGGCTACGCGACCCTCGACTACTCCGATGACGGCGAAGACGCAGCGGACCTGGTCAAGGTCGACATCCTGCTCCACGGCGATCAGGTCGACGCCTTCTCCGCGATCGTCCACCGCGACAACTCCTACTCCTACGGTGTGCTCATGGCCGGCAAGCTGCGCAAGCTGATCCCGCGCCAGCAGTTCGAAGTGCCGATCCAGGCTGCCATCGGTTCGCGCATCATCGCTCGTGAGACCATCCGCGCCATCCGCAAGGATGTGCTGAGCAAGTGCTACGGCGGCGACATCAGCCGTAAGCGCAAGCTGCTGGAGAAGCAGAAGGAAGGCAAGAAGCGGATGAAGGTCGTCGGCAATGTCGAGGTCCCTCAGGAGGCCTTCATCGCCGCCCTGTCCTCGGACGATCCGGAGCCCAAGAAGGAACCCAAGAAGTAAGTGCCCGCACAACCGACTGGTGAGACTCCACCGCTTGACGGTTCGCTGCCGGCCTCGGCCGGGGTCGGCGCGGCCTCTCGCGGGCTGAGCCTGTACGTTCACGTCCCTTACTGTCGGGTCCGCTGCGGCTACTGCGACTTCAACACCTACACCGCAGAGGATCTGGGGCCCGGCGCCTCCCGCGACGACTACCGCAGCAATCTTGCCCGCGAGCTTGATCTGTCGACTCGTGTCCTCGCCGAGGCGGGGGCCGCCGACCGTGCGGTGACGACGATCTTCTTCGGTGGAGGTACCCCGACGATGTTGGCCGCCGAGGTGCTGGCCGGGGTGATGGATGATATTCGCGACCGCTTCCGGTTGGCACCGGATGTCGAGGTCACGACCGAAGCGAACCCCGACACATTGGACCCGAGCTACATTGCGACCCTGGCTGCCGCCGGGTTCACGAGGATCTCCTTGGGTATGCAGTCGGCTGTGCCCCATGTGCTCGCGACCCTGGACCGCACACACGACCCAGAGAAGATCCCAGATGTGGCGAGATGGATCAAAGAAGCCGGCCTGGAGCTGAGCCTCGACCTCATCTACGGCACACCGGGGGAGTCCATCGACGATTGGCGCAGGTCACTTCAGGTGGCCCTGAGCAACGACGTCGATCACGTCTCCGCCTATTCGCTCATCGTCGAACCCGGCACGAAGATGGGAGCCATGGTTCGCCGAGGTGAACTGCCGATGCCCGACGACGATGACCTGGCCGACAAATACGAGATCGCCGACGCCGCCATGGAGGCGGCTGGTCTGCACTGGTACGAGGTCAGCAACTGGTCGACGTCTGCGGAGACCCGCTGCGACCACAACATGGCCTACTGGCGCAATGCCGATTGGTGGGGCTTCGGACCCGGAGCCCATTCGCACATCGGCGGCGTGCGGTTCTGGAACGCCAAACATCCCCGGGCCTGGTCCGACCGGCTGCTCGCAGGTGAGTCGCCTGCCATCGGACGTGAGGTGCTGGAAGCATCGACCCAGGAGATCGAACGGATCATGCTCGCGGCTCGCATCGACTCGGAGCTGCCTCTGGACTCACTGGGGACAGGCAGTGACAGGGCGATCAGGGGATTCGTCAAGCAGGGACTTCTCGATGGTGACGCCGTGGAGGAAGGCCGCTTCGAACCTACGCTGCAGGGCCGGCTGATGGCTGACTACATGGTTCGCATCCTCACGGACTACGTGAGCTGAGCCGGAGCTGACTCCTCCGGAGCTCGCTCGACCGGTCAATCTCGCCAGCCGCTGCAGGGAAGTGACCCGCGAGATTCAATGTGAATGGCAGATGATCCTGGTACCGATGGGGTATCAAGAGCCTCTGTGCAATCAGGTGGCGATCTGATCAGATCAGTTCGGTTCAGATCAGTTCGGTCACTTGATCCAGTTCGGCGTCAGAGGAATCTTGTATCCCTCACCGCGGTTGGCTGCGACGCCGGCAATGATTTCGATGATGATCATGTAGATAGTGACCACCGGAAGTAGGAGAAGCAGGATCAGTCCGATGCCGATGATCGACAGCAGACCACCGACAATGCCGATTCCGAAGCAGGTGATGACACCGACGATGAGCAGGTTGAGTGACTGCGCACCGTGATGACGGATGAATGGCGACTTGTCCTTGTTGATGAGGAAGAGGATCAGCGTGACGATCCAGCCGACGCCTATGACGTAGGTGGCCGCATGGGCTAAATGCGACCACAGTGCAGTCGATCGTTCCGTCTGGTCGGCAGTCCAGAATCCGACCGAACCTGACCCATAAGCGGCGTCGGGAAGCGGGGCCCCCATCGGTATCGTGGCGGCATGTGACGTGGCTGAGGCCATCCCGGGGCCGAATGCCGCACCGCCATAGCTCTGAGCACCATAAGGTTGCTGCTGCGAACCATAAGGTTGCTGGGCGCTGTAGGGCTGCTGCGAACCATACGGTTGCTGGGTGAAGGGTTGCTGACCGCCGTACGGCTGCTGCTGCGAACCATAAGGTTGCTGGACGTAGGACTGGTTCGGCTGACCATCGAAATTCTGACCCTGCTGGGATCCGTACTGCTGCGATCCGTCTGGCGTTGGGTTTGGCTGCTGGGAGCCAAAAGCCTGCTGGCTCTGATCCGGCTGCTGTGAAGCCGGGTTCTGATTCTGCTGGGCATAGGGTTGCTGGGGTCCGGAGGCCTGAGAATAGTTCGGCGGCATAGGACGAGATTCGTCAGGGCCGTAGTTCGGCTGCTGGGCATTGTCAGACATGCGGGATCCTTTCAGAGCTTCGTGGCCTTCACCCTATCGTCAAACGTGTGGTCGCCGGATGGGGGTTTGCCTCAAAGCTGTACCAAGTTGATCACATCTCATCCTGCTCTTGACGAGATGCGATCGAGCTTCAGCCGACGGTGACGAAGTCGATGAGCTCTTCGACTCGGCCAGAGAGCGTGGGCTCGACATCGGCTATGGTGCTGACCTTGCCCAGGATGCGCACCCAGCCCCGTGCCACATCCCTGTGGTCGGCGTGCGGCCAACCGATACGTCTTAGGATTCCCGTCTTCCAATCCTCACCACGGGGGACCACCGGCCATTCCCTGATGCCGACGACATGAGGTTTGACCGCCTGCCAGATGTCGACATAGGGATGACCGATGATGTGGACGACGTCGCGGTAGCGGGGATCGGCACGCACCGCCTCGGCGATCTTGGATTCCTTGGTGCCGGACACGAGGTGGTCGGCGAGGACTCCGACGCGGTGATCCTTGTCAGGACCGAACGCCGCGAGCTTGTCGGCGACATCGTCGAGTCCACCCAGCGGTTCGACGACGACTCCCTCGATGCGCAGATCGTCGCCCCAGATCTTCTCGACGAGCTCGGCATCGTGTTTTCCTTCGACCCAGATGCGGGAACCGCGAGCCACCCGGGCGCGAGCATTGCCGACCGCACGTGAGCCCGAAGCCGTGCGACCGGGAGCCGACTTCTTCTTGGCCGGCAGTTTGATGTCGACGGGTTTGCCCTCAAGCAGGAAGCCAGGACCCAGGGGGAATGCGCGGACCTTGCCTGCACGGTCCTCAAGATTGACGACGATTCCGGCGGTGGTCTTCTCAGCGCCGACGACGGCGCCGACGTATCCGCTCATCGCGTCTTCGAGGACCATTCCGAGACCCAGCTCAACAGGTGTGGACTTCTTGGGCCGGTGCGAGGAAGGTGAGGAGCCAGCCAGCACATCGGGTCCGTAGCGATCAAAGGTATTCACGGTCAACCACCCTAATCAAGGACGTGATGCGATGGGTGCAGACCCGCTGGGGCAGGCCGGAAAGTGAATTCGGAATGCAAGAGGCGTAGAATTGGCACTCACAGCAGATGAGTGCCAAATGCGGTGCCGGACGAAGGAAGGGGACGAATGAACGACAGCAGGCGAGCACAGGTTCTGCGAGCGATCGTCGAAGACTTCGTCGCCACCAATGAACCCGTCGGGTCGAAGGCCATCGTTCAGCGCCACACGCTCGGTGTCTCTCCGGCCACGATCCGCAATGACATGGCCCACCTGGAGCAGGAGGGCTACATTGCGCAGCCTCATACCTCCGCCGGTCGAATTCCGACGGATCTCGGATATCGGATGTTCGTTGATCGCATCGACGACTTCAAACCGCTCACACACGCTGAGCGGCGTGCGATCTTCCAGCTCATCGATGGCAACGGGGACCTCGACGACATGCTCGACCGCACGGTGCGGGTCCTCTCGGGTCTGACCCACCAAGTGGCGCTGATCCAGTACCCGACCGTCTCACGTGCCACGATCAAGCACATCGAGGTAGTGGGCCTGGGCCCCAACCGCATCCTCGTCGTCCTCATCACCGATGCAGGGCAGGTCGAGCAGAAGATCGTGATCACGCCGGGCGTCGTTGACGATGAGTCGCTGCGCGGAATCCGCGATGAGGTCAACGCCGAATTCTCCGGCCAGAAGCTGTCGCGAGTCGTGAGCACGGCCACACCTCGTGCTTCGGTTCAGAACGATGACGGCACCCAGGCAGAACCTGTCGTGGGAGCCGGCGCTGTCGGAACGGACGTAGCCGCAGCACTGGCACAGGTCCGCTCCGCCGTCACTGATCTCGTCATTGCCACGCGTGAAGAGCGCATCATCATGGCAGGCACAGCAAACCTGGCTCGCTCCGGTAGGGAGTTCGGTGAGAAGATGGCACCGATCCTCGAAGCTTTCGAAGAGCAGGTCGTACTGCTCAAGCTGCTGACGTCGATGGCTGAGGACCAAGAGGAGATCAGCGTTCGGATCGGTCGTGAGAATACTCACGAGTCGTTCAGCTCGACATCCCTCGTGGCCGCCGAATATGGTCATGACGCGGGGTCCACCGCGCGATTGGCAGTGCTCGGGCCGACCCGGATGGATTATCCTACGACGATCACAGCTGTCCGGGCCGTGGCGAAATACGTCTCCTCTGTCCTCGACCAGGGTTAGATGCACCGACACCAGAGCACACAGCACAGCGCGAACAAGCAGCACAGCGTGACCAAGCACCACACTGCGAACAGGCACGATAACGCGAACAACGCACACCACCAGGGAGAGAGAAGTTTCTGTGGCCGATCACTATGAAACACTCGGAGTGTCCAAAGACGCTTCGGCGGCTGAAATCAAATCGTCGTACCGAAAGCTGGCCCGGAAGTATCACCCCGATGTGAACCCCGGACACGAGGACGAATTCAAAGCCATTTCCCTCGCCTACGATGTCCTCTCCGATTCGGAGAAGCGCCGGAACTACGACATGGGCGGCGGCGAGAACGGACAGGGCTTCCCAGCCGGAGGCGGCTTCGGCGGCTTCGGCGACATCTTCGAGACCTTCTTCGGCGGGGGAGCCGGCTCGGCCGGCGGTCCGATGCCGCGCACACAGCGCGGCAAGGACGCACTCGTCGGAGTCAACATCGATCTCGAGACCGCCGCGTTCGGCGGCAACATCGACCTCGATGTCACCACTGCCGTCGTCTGCGACACATGTTCAGGTGCCGGAACCCAGCAGGGCACATCCGTTGAGACATGCTCCCTGTGCCACGGTGCCGGCAGCGTTCAGCGCATGACCCGGACGCTCCTGGGCCAGATGGTGACGAACCAGACGTGCAACTCCTGCCACGGCTTCGGCACCGTCATCCCCAACCCCTGCCTCAACTGCCAGGGTGACGGTCGCGTTCGCAAGCAGCGGACCATGAAGATCCGCATCCCCGCCGGAGTCTCCGACGGAACTCGCATCCAGCTCTCATCGCAGGGCGAAGTGGGACCCGGCGGCGGTCCTGCCGGTGACCTCTTCGTCGAGGTCATGGTCGCCCGCCACGAAGTCTTCCAGCGCGACGGTGACAACCTGCGCGCCTCCGTCTCCGTGCCGATGACCGCAGCCGCTCTGGGCGCTTCGATCCCCTTCGACACCTTCGACGGCTCGCAAGAACTCTCGATCGAAGCCGGCATCCAGTCGGGCACCGTCATCAAGCTTCCAGGACTCGGTGCCACCCGGCTGCGTTCGGAGACCCGAGGCGACCTGCTCGTCACGGTCGACGTGCTGACGCCGGACAAGCTTGACGATGAGCAGAAGGATCTGCTGTCACAGCTGGCGACTCTGCGCGAGGAAGAGACCCCACGCGCTCAGATCACCACCCAGAACCGCGGCATGTTCTCCCGCATGCGCGAGAAGTTCGCCGGTCGGTGAGTCTTCCCGTCTTCTTCTCGACCCAGGTCGCCGAGGCGGCCGCCGGCCAGGTGCTCACCTTCGGTGAGGACGTGGCCGGGCACGCGGTCCGAGTCCGCAGACTCGGGCCCGGGGACGAGCTCGAAGTCGTCGACGGATCCGGCACCCGCGTATGCGGAACGGTCTCGGCCGCCTCGGCGAACGAACTGGGGCTGCACGTCGCCTCGGTGACTCACACCGACGAGGACCAGCCACGGTTGGTCCTCGTGCAGGCTCTGGCCAAGGGCGACCGCGATCTGCAGGCGATCGAAGCCGCCACAGAGATCGGAGTCGACGAGGTGGTCCCCTGGGCCGCCGAGCGCTCGATCGCCGACTGGCCCGCGAAGAAGCGCGACAAGCTCGCAGCCAAGTGGGACAACGTTCTGCGGGCGGCATCCCTGCAGGCCAGACGCTCCCGCTTCCCTCTGCGCCACGAACTTGTCCGCGGCACCGGCCTGGCATCGATTCTGACCGAGAGCGACACCGTCTACGTCCTCCACGAAGCCGCCGAGCAGAAACTGTCGCAGGCTCTGAGAGATGCCGGACCAGCGAATACCTCAGCCGTCGAAGAAGCCTCGGGCACAGATTCTGGACGCATCGTCCTCGTCGTCGGTCCTGAAGGCGGGATCAGCGACGCTGAGCTCGATGCACTCGCAGCCATCGGTGCGAAAGCCGTGCTCCTGGGACCCACGGTTCTGCGGTCGTCCTCGGCCGGAGCGGCCGGACTCGTCATGGCTCAGAATTCATTGGGCCGTTGGTGACGAAGGCGACTACGATGGAAGCACACAATTGCAGTACTCCCACAAGTACGAACAGTCACGAAGGATCATTCTGGACACCTCCACTCAGCCCACGAACTCTGTGAACAACACACCTGCCGAAGAAGCTGCATCGGACACAGTGCGTCTCGTGATTCCCGACTCCATCGATCTGGTCGAGTTCTTCGGGCCGGGGGAGTCGAACCTGCGGAAGCTCGAGCGAGTATTCCCCGAGCTTGACCTGCACGTGCGCGCCAACCAGGTCCAGGCCAGCGGCGAACCGACGCGCGTGGCAGCCTTCGTCTCCGTGATCGGGGAGCTCAAAAAGCTGCACGGTTCCGGCCACCGCATCAACGAGGAGACGATCGACCGGGTGGCGTCGTTCTCCTCGGAGGGCAAGGCCGCCTCGGCGGTGATGGGAACGAACATCCTGTCTACCCGCGGAAAGTCCATCCGTCCCAAGACGATGGGCCAGCACGATTATGTCAATGCGATCCGCAACCACACGATCACCTTCGGCATCGGTCCAGCAGGTACGGGCAAGACGTACCTGGCGATGGCCATGGCCATCAACGCCCTGCAGCACAAAGAAGTCTCACGCATCATCCTCACCCGCCCAGCGGTTGAGGCGGGGGAGAGCCTGGGTTATCTGCCGGGAACGCTGAACGAGAAGATCGACCCCTACGTGCGGCCCCTCTACGACGCTCTGCACGACATGGTTGATCCCGAGTCGATTCCGCTGCTCATCGAAACGGGGACCATCGAGGTCGCACCGTTGGCATACATGCGCGGCCGAACCCTCAACGATGCGTTCATCATCCTCGATGAAGCGCAGAACACGACCGGCGAGCAGATGAAGATGTTCCTCACCCGGCTGGGCTTCGGCGCGCGGATGGTCGTCACCGGAGACGTCTCCCAGATCGACCTGCCCGGCAAGACCCGCAGCGGTCTCAACCTTGTCCAGGACATTCTGACCGGAATCGACGACATGGAATTCTGCCACCTTGGCAGCAAGGATGTCGTCCGCCATCAGCTGGTGACGAAGATCGTCGACGCCTATGACCTGTGGGGAAGCACCGAGTGAATACCGAGATCTCAAACGAGACAGACGAAGCTATCGACCTCGACGAGGTCGTGGCTCTGACCGAATACCTGGGTCAGGCTCTGCACATGCACGCCGGCGCGGAACTCGCAGTCACGATGGTCGATGCGAAGGCGATGGAGGAACTCCACATCACCTGGATGGACCTCGACGGTCCCACCGATGTGATGTCGTTCCCGATGGACCAGCTCACACAGGGACAGGCCGGAGCTCCCACCGAGGGCCAGATGGGCGACATCATCATCTGCCCCGAGGTGGCCGCCGCCCAGGCTTCGTCCTCGGGACATTCGACCATGGACGAGGTGCTCCTGCTGACCGTCCACGGGTTCCTGCACCTGCTCGGATACGACCACGGCGAGCCTGAGGAGAAGGAAGAGATGTTCGCCCTGCAGCGGCATCTGCTGCTCACCTTCTTCGCCGCCCGCTACGATGGTCGCACCGACATCCCTTCCCCCACCGAGGTCTGAGCCGTGCTCTGGCTGTTCCTCGGTGCCGCACTGTGTCTGGTCGTTTCGGCGACTCTGTCTGCTGTCGATGCCGCTCTGCTCAGCGTGTCCCATCAGGCGATCCAGGATGCGAAGGACGAAGGCAAGAAGGCCGCGTTTCGGGCTGAGAAGATCATCATCGATCTGCCCACCAACATCAACGTCATCATCTTCGTCCGAAACTTCATGGAGGCATTGGCCACGGTCTTCATTGCTCTGGCCTATAACTCGATCTACTCCGTGGGACCGCTCATGGTCGTGCTCACAGTGCTCACCGCCTCGATCGCTGTCTTCGTCGTTGCCGGCGTGTCCCCACGGACCATCGGTCGACGCCGTTCTCTGGCCGTCTGCCTCAACCTCAGCTGGGTCGTGGGCGCAGCGCTGGTCGTGCTCAAGCCGCTGACGAAGATCCTCGTCCTCCTCGGCAACCTGCTGACGCCGGACCGCGTGTACAAGGACGGCCCGTTCGTCACCTCCGACCAGCTGCGCGACCTCGTGGAGCGTGCCAGCGAGTCCGACATCATCGAAGACGGCGAACGGGAGATGATCCAATCCGTCTTCAACCTTTCGGACACCTCGGCGAATGAGGTCATGGTTCCGCGCACCGACCTCGTGACGGTCAACTCCGGCACACCGCTGACCAAGGTCATGAACCTCTTCCTCCGCTCGGGATTCTCACGGATCCCCGTCAGCGGAGAGGATCTCGACGACATTCGCGGCGTTGCCTACCTCAAGGATGTCGCCCGACGACTCCACCTCCACCCGGAGGACGCAGAGCGATCGGTCGACATTCTGGCACGGGGAGTTCTGTTCGTCCCTGAGACCAAACCTGCCGATGAACTGCTGGAGCAGATGCAGCTCGATTCGACGCATCTGGCGATCCTCGTCGATGAATACGGCGGCACCGCCGGACTCGTCACCATCGAAGACATCGTGGAGGAGATCGTCGGCGAGATCGAAGACGAATACGACACCAGTGATGATGAACTCGTCGAGGTCGACGACGGGTCATTCGTCATCAGCACCCGCATGTCGATCTCCGATTTCGCCGATTACTTCGATGTGAAGATCGACGAGGACGACGTCAACAGCGTCGGCGGTCTGCTCACGAAGCTCATCGGCCGCGTTCCCATCGACGGCTCGCAAGCAGCGATCGAAGGTCTCAACATCGAAGCCATGGAGGGGCAGGGCCGCCGCCACCGCATCACCCACGTCAGGGTCACGAAGGAAGAGAACTGAAATGGAATTTCGTACGGATTACCCCGAGAACTACCGGGCCGGCTTCGCCTGCTTCGTGGGCCGACCGAACACCGGTAAGTCAACGCTGACGAACGCGCTGGTGGGGGAGAAGGTCGCGATCACCTCGGCGAAGCCCCAGACCACCCGGCACACGATCCGCGGCATCGTCCACAAAGACGATCACCAGTTGATCCTCGTCGACACCCCGGGGCTCCACAAGCCGCGGACCCTGCTGGGCAGCCGCCTCAACGATCTTGTGGCTTCGACACTGAGCGAAGTCGACGTCATCGGCTTCTGCCTGCCCGCTGACGAACCCATCGGGCCCGGGGACAAATACATCGCGTCCCAACTGGAGCTCCTCGACGGCCGCACCCCGATCGTGGCTCTGGTGACGAAGACCGACAAGGTCTCCCAGGAGAAGGTCGCCGAGGCTCTGCTGGCCGTGGGCGCCCTCGCCGACTTCGCCGACGTGGTCCCGGTCTCGGCTGTCGACGGGTTCCAGATCGACACGGTCGATTCCGTACTGACCGGTCACCTGCCGGTCTCACCGCCGCTCTACCCCGAGGGTGAGCTGACGGATGAGCCGGAGGAGATGATGATCGCCGAGCTCGTCCGTGAGGCTGCGCTCGAAGGCGTCCGCGACGAGCTTCCGCACTCTCTGGCCGCTCAGGTTGAGGAGATGTACCCCCGCGAGGGACGCAGCGAGGACAACCCGCTGTGGAACGTCCACGTCAACCTCTACGTCGAACGCTCCAGCCAGAAGGCGATCATCATCGGCAAGGGCGGCAGCCGACTCAAGGCGATCGGAAGCGAATCCAGGCGCGGAATCGAAGCACTGCTCGGGACCAAGGTGTATCTCGACCTGCATGTGAAGATCGCCAAGGACTGGCAGAGAGACCCGAAGCAGCTGGGGCGCTTGGGCTTCGACTTCAGCTGAGACGACTTCTGCTGAAACGACCTCGGCGGAGACGACCTCAGCGGGGAGTGCTCGCACGCAGGCTGAGAGCACTCTCACGTCAGAGGCAGTTGATCGACCACGCGTGGCCTGCAATAGACTAGGCCGAGTGAATGCCGAGCAGACTCTGGTCGCACTGAGCGACCGTTCCCCCCAAGTCGCACCCGACGAACTGATTGCGGGCCTCGTCCCGCCACCGCAGTTCCACGACGTGTCCTTCGCCAGCTACCGCACCGATGACTCGGAGCCCTCGCAGGCCCAGGCACGCAACAAACTTGAGGAGTTCGTGGCATCGTCGACGTCCAAGGGCTTTCTGGGCAAGCTGTTCTCCAAGGGCAAGGACGGACCGAAGGGCGTCTACCTCGACGGCGGCTACGGCGTGGGCAAGACACACCTGCTGGCTTCGGCCTGGCATGCGAATGAGAAGCCTGCGACCTTCGGCACCTTCGTCGAATACACGAACCTCGTCGGCGCGCTCGGATTCATCCGTGCCCGTGACGATCTCTCACAGATGAAGCTCGTCTGCGTCGACGAGTTCGAACTCGACGATCCCGGCGACACGGTGCTCATGTCACGCCTCATGCGCGAACTCACTGACGCCGGCGTGAAGATCATCGCCACCTCGAACACACTGCCCGGATCCTTGGGGGAGGGCCGCTTCGCCGCACAGGACTTCATCCGTGAGATCCAGGCGCTGGCCGACCAATTCGACATCTACCGCATCGAAGGCAAGGACTACCGTCACCGTGGGCTGAGCGAGCCGGCCGATCCGGTTCCTGCCGAGAACCTCGATGCCGCGACCTCCGAGTTGGCCGGCACAGTCGCCCGCGACGACTTCCCGACACTTCTGCGCCATCTCTCCACCGTTCATCCTTCCAAGTACGGTCGCATGGTCGATGGGCTGGACGCGGCCGTGTGGGAAGACGTGACGACGATCGACAACGAGGGTGTCGCGCTGCGCTTCGTTGCCCTCGTCGACAGGCTCTATGACCGCAACGTCAAGATCATCAACTCGGGACAGGCGTTGAACAAGGTCTTCACCGAAGAGTCATTGGCCGGAGGGTACCGGAAGAAGTACATGCGCTGCCTTTCGCGCCTGACAGCGCTCTCCTCGCAGTAATCTGCTCTCCTGGCAGTATCAGGCCTTCCTCGCAGTAACAGGCGTTGGCTCTACTGACAGCAGCAGGCCCTGTGGGCAGGCGCGTCAGCGCTACTGCAGCTCGAGGTATTTGAGGACCTCGAGTTCGGGCACCCAGTCGGGGAGTCCGATGATCCTGAACGCGGCCCAGACGATGACGGCAACGAATACCGCTGTGACCGCAGCGAGCGTCCAGCGCACCCAGACCGGCTGCGCCATGACCCAGTGCGTCCATTTCTCCACATTGAGGCGGACGAAGCGCAGAATCCGCTGCGCCCAACGGAACTCGCTGGAGATGACGAACAGTCCGATGATGACGATGAGCCACCCCGGGCCCGGAAACGGCACGAGCACCAGACCGATGAGCACGATGAGGCTGCCCACTCCGCCGACGATGGTCCGATAGAGCCGTGCCGTGTGCGGGTTGGCCATGACGGTTCTGCGCCAGCGCAGGAAGCTCAGACGCGTTTTGCGCCAGGGGCGCACGCCTTGTTTGTGATGGCGTGACAGCCACCCTGTGGGGCGCTTGTCCTGGGGATCGTCGTTCACTCTTCCAATATAAGTCGATGAGTCTGAAAGCTCGATTTGCGTGTGTGACCACGATCACTCGGATCTGATTTTGCATGGACCGCCACCTGCGTATAGAGTTGTATCTCGTTGCCAGGGAAACCGGGCAGCGAGAAATGCGGATGTGGCTCAGCTGGTAGAGCATCACCTTGCCAAGGTGAGGGTCGCGGGTTCGAATCCCGTCATCCGCTCGAAGGCGTCATGGCACTGCCTTGATGGTGGCGTGGCCGAGAGGCGAGGCAGCGGCCTGCAAAGCCGTATACACGGGTTCGAATCCCGTCGCCACCTCGGATTCGTCCAACGGTTCGCTGTTGGTGAGTCGGCGCGATTGGCGCAGCGGTAGCGCGCTTCCTTCACACGGAAGAGGTCACTGGTTCGATCCCAGTATCGCGCACGGGGACCTTGTGTTCCGGTGCAACAAATGAATAAGGCGCGATTGGCGCAGCGGTAGCGCGCTTCCCTGACACGGAAGAGGTCACTGGTTCGATCCCAGTATCGCGCACAGAAGAAGCCCCGAGTGACTCACTCGGGGCTTCGTGCATTCATCATCCGCGTCTTCAGCGCGATGAGCTCGGCCCCGATGTGTCGGGCGTGTGTCAGGACTGCCACGTGAATGCCATGGGGAAAGCGATACATTAACTAGTACGCTAGTGACGGTAACCATCGACGAAGACTTCGGAGCACTCATGTCTACTCCTCAGAACCCGTACGAACCGAATAACGGTTCTGGAAATCAGAACCCGAACGGTCAGGGCCCCGACAACCAGCCGCCCAACGCTCCTGGTTATTCGGGTGATCAGAACAACGGCGAGCAGCCACCGCAGTACGGTTCGCAGCCACCGCAGTACGGTTCGCAGAGCAACGGACAGCAGGCACCACAATACGGCTCGCAGAACGATCCGAATCAGCAGCCCCAGTACGGCTCGCAACCCCAGTACGGGTCGCAGCCCCAGTACGGCCAGCCGAACAACACGGGTGCTCCAAGCTACGATCAGAGCCAGGGCGGCTACGACCCCAACGCTCAGGGTTACAACCCCAATGCGCAGGGTTACAACCAGGATCCCTACAGCCAGGATCCCTACAGCCAGAACCAGGGCGGCTACGGTCAGGGCTACGACCCCAACGTGCAGGGCTATGACGCGAACCAGTACGGCCAGCAGCCCGCTTACGTCGGTGCGGACGGTTCTTCTGACCAGTTCATCCCAGCCAACCCCAATGCGAGCTACGGTTCGTATTCGGCAGGTTCGGGGAACAACAAGTCGAAGAACATCTGGGGAATCCTCGCGTTGGTCGGTGGTATTGCCGGCATCGTCCTGTCCATCTTCTTCGGCATCGGATTCATCTTCGGCGTTGCCGGCGTGATCTTCGCCTTCGTCGGTCTGTCCGCGATCAAGAAGGGGTTGGCCAACAACAAGGGCATGACCATCACCGGCATGATCCTCAGCTTCGTCGCCATCCTCTTCTCGATCATCTCGGTCATCGTCACCTTGATCTTCGGCGGTATGTTCCTCACCGCTGTAGGCGAGGCCGCTGACGAGCAGTCCTCATCCGCAGCTCCGGTTCAGGGCCCCTCTGGTCCTGCCCAGGACCCCAGCCAGGGCGCAGGCTCGTCTGACGGCAGTGAAGCGGCGGCTCCTCCGGTCGAGAGCGGCGGCGTCGAGGTCGGCACCGACGTGACGGCTGCAGTCGCCGTGAAATCGGGTACTGCGTCCGAGTATGCCGCAGGTGCCGAAAGCAGCAATGGCGAGATCGCGATCGTGACCGTGACCGCCAAGAACAGTGGAAGCTCCGACGTTGATCTTTCGCTTGCACGGTTCACCGCCGACAATGGTGCGGGCAAGGAATATGAGGATGTGTTCGACGCCTCCAAATACAAGGGCGCCTACCCCTTCTCTGACCCAATCCCGGCTGGAGGCGAAGAGACCGTCGAACTCGCATTCGCAGTTCCGTCGGCCGAGGTCGACAAGGTCCACCTGAAGCTCTCCATGAGCGAAGATCTGGGCAAGGGCAAGGACTTCGAGTTCAGCAAGGCCGCGTGATACGGCTCGGGACGACGCTCCGATCCCGACTGACGTAGGCGCGAACCGCGCGGACATCGAAAACTGCATATGATTCACCAGTTGGGTGGCGGTCTCATGACTGCCACCCAACTGATTTCGCACCGCCGATTTGGTATTAGACTCGAGTGGCGAGACACCCTAGAACAGACGAACGGAGAAGATCAGTGGCAGACAGCATTGACTGCGCGGGAGAGACCATTCCTTGGAAACAGGGACTGACCGGCACGGAGATCTTCTCCACGGACCGCACGGTCGTTGCAATGTGGCTCGACGGGCAGCCTGTCGACCTCAGCCGCGAACTTTCCGCTGGTGACAAGGTCGCTCCGATTGCCATCGATTCCCCCGCAGGTCTCGACATCCTGCGCCACTCGGCCGCACACGTCACCGCCCAGGCCGTCCAGGACCTGTTCCCAGACGCGAAGCTCGGCATCGGGCCCTACATCACAGACGGCTACTACTTCGACTTCGATGTCGCAGAGCCCTTCACCCCGGAAGATCTCAAGGCGATCCAGAAGAAGGCCGCCCAGATCGTGAAGTCCGGTCAGACCTTCAATCGTGTCGTCGTCGACGAGTCGGAAGCACGCGAGCGCATGGCGAATGAGCCCTACAAACTCGAACTCATCTCTGACAAGGGCGCAGGCTCCGACGACTCGGCCTCCGTCGAGGTCGGCGCAGGTGAACTCACCGTCTACGAGAACCGTGACCGCAAGGGCGAAATCGTGTGGCAGGATCTCTGCCGCGGACCGCACCTGCCCACTACCAAACTGATCGGCAACGGGTTCGCGGTCACCCGCTCCTCGGCGGCCTATTGGCGCGGAGACCAGGCCAATGCGAGCCTGCAGCGCGTCTACGGCACCGCCTGGGCCTCGAAGGAGGATCTCAAGGCCCACCAGGATCGCCTCGCCGAGGCAGAACGGCGTGACCACCGCAAGCTCGGTGCCGAACTCGACCTGTTCTCGTTCCCCGAGGAGCTCGGCTCCGGTCTGCCCGTCTTCCATTCCAAGGGCGGAGTCATCAAGCGCGAGATGGAGGACTACGTCCGCGCCCGCCACATCGAAGAGGGCTTCGAATACGTCGGCACCCCGCACATCTCGAAGGAAGCCCTCTACTACACCTCCGGGCACCTGCCGTACTACGGCGAGAACATGTTCCCGCCGATCTCCGTCGACGAGGTCCGCGACGAATCCGGGGAGATCGTCAAGGAGGGCACCCCCTACCGTCTCAAGGCGATGAACTGCCCGATGCACAACCTCATCTTCCGTTCGCGTGGACGCTCCTATCGCGAGCTTCCCCTGCGTCTCTTCGAATTCGGCACGGTGTACCGTGACGAGGCCTCCGGCGTCGTCCACGGCCTCACCCGTGTGCGCGCACTGACACAGGACGATTCGCACTCCTATGTGGCTCAGGAGGACGCAGCGAAGGAGATCCGTCACCTGCTCGAATTCGTCCTCAGCCTGCTGCGTGATTTCGGACTCGACGACTTCTACCTCGAACTCTCCACACGCGACGAAGACGGGAAGAAGAAGGACAAGTTCATCGGTTCGGATGAGCAGTGGGCAGAAGCCACTCAGGTCCTCGAGGAGGTTGCACGGGAGACCGGGCTCGAGCTGGTCCCCGATCCCGGCGGAGCCGCGTTCTACGGTCCGAAGGTCTCCGTCCAGGCCCGCGATGCCATCGGCCGGACCTGGCAGATGTCGACCGTGCAGCTCGACTTCAACCAGCCGGAGCGCTTCGGCCTGGAATACCAGGCCGCCGACGGCACCCGCAAGCAGCCGGTGATGATCCACTCGGCGAAGTTCGGGTCCATCGAACGGTTCATGGGTGTGCTCATCGAACACTATGCGGGCGCGTTCCCCGTCTGGCTGGCACCGGTCCAGGTCACTTGCATCCCCGTGGCCGAGGAGTTCAACGACTACCTCGCCGAGGTGGCCGCACAGCTGCGGGCAGCCGGTGTTCGCGTCGAGATCGATGACAGCGACGATCGGTTCCCGAAGAAGATCCGCAACGCCTCGAAGTCGAAGGTGCCCTTCGTGCTCATCGCCGGTGGGGAGGATCGCGACGCGAACGCCGTGTCGTTCCGTTTCCGCAACGGTGAGCAGGACAACGGCGTATCCGTCGCCGAGGCGGTCACCCGGATCGTCGAATCCATCGAAACCAAGGCCCAGGTATGACAGAGGACCCACACAACCGCCTCGGCGAGGGCAGGCCCGATCCTTGTGAAGGCATACCCGAACCCGAGGCGGCTGCGGGCTTCCCGGGGGAGCCCGATGGCTTCCAGCGGCTGTGGACTCCGCACCGGATGGTCTACATCGGAGGACAGGACAAACCCAAGCACTCCGGAGTCTCCGAGTGCCCGTTCTGCAGCGCACCGACGAAGTCCGATGAACAGGGCCTGATCGTGGCCCGCGGCGACGAAGTGTACGCAGTGCTGAATCTGTACCCGTACAACCCGGGCCACCTCCTCATCTGCCCTTATCGTCACGTCGCGGACTACACGGAGCTGACCGAGTCGGAGACGGCGGAACTCGCCCGATTCTCGCAGAAGGCCATGACTGTGATTCGCGCCGTATCATCCCCGGACGGCTTCAACCTGGGAATGAACCAAGGCCCCGTGGCAGGTGCCGGAATCGCCGCACACCTCCACCAGCACATTGTGCCCAGATGGGGCGGGGACTCGAACTTCCTGCCCGTCGTGGCACAGACCAAGGCTCTGCCGCAGGTGCACGCCGACGTGCAGGCAGCGCTGTCAAAGGAATGGAACAGATGAACCCCGAAGATCTCGACTCTCTCGCCGAGTACTCATCCCCACTGCTGCGCGGCAGCGAAGCCGTCATCACGATCACCCGCCCCGACCTTGAGTCGAACAGCTACCTCTCGCAGCTCTTCGCTCTGTCGGGGGAGACCTCGAGACGGCTGACCCACAACTGGCGAGACTTCGCCCCCGAAGTTCGCAGCACTTGGTCCGGATATCTGAGTGCGGCCAAGAAGGAATCAGCCCAGCTGTTCGTCGGCTCCAGCCTCGAGACGGCACATCGGATCACGGACAACCACCTCGGCGTCTCCGAGTTCGCGCTCGACGATGAGGGCGCACGGGCACTCTACGTCGCGCGGGTGGCTGAACCTGGACGCTACGGCCAGGACGACGACATCCCCGCCGGCGAGGAAGCGCCACGGCGAATCACCTCGGCGGCCTACCTGAGCAATGGGCTGGGCTACACGAACGACCGTCCGGCGCGGGCCTTTCTGGTTGATCTCGTCGAGCCGGGACTGGGGAAGTCCGGCATCGCCGGCGGCGCCGAAGTCCCGTTGTCCACACTCCTGGAGTCCCCGGAGTCAGATCTCCACGATCCGCAGTTCTCACCGAGCGGCACCCGAGCCAGCGTGGTTTCCTCGGTGGCACCCGACCATGGCGAGCCCGACCTGCGAACGACGGTGTGGCTGCTTGGTGGAGACCATCCGGAGCCGCTGACGCTGCCGCGGATGAGTGTGAACCTGCACCGTTGGATCGACGATGAGACTGTGCTGCTCGTCGGCAACGAGCTGACCCGAGACGAACTCGACTTCGTCGGGCAGATGCCCGGGCTCTTCGTCCACGATCTGACCACCGGCTCGACACGACGCCTGACCGACCCGGAGACCGTCTCGGTCGCGTCAACGCGGCCACAGGTCGTCGATACCGCCGGAAACGCCTCAGATGCGGCCAAGGCTTCTGTCATCGCTGTCGTGGACACGGACGGAGCCTCACGGATCATCTCGATCGATGTGGATGCCGAGAAGCGGACGCTGGACGAACTGGATTTCCTCACGGATGACACAGCAGTGGTCAACGGCTTCGACGTTGACGGAGACAGTCTCGTCTGGACAGGGGAGACGCCCACGAACCCTGCTGTTCTCAACCGTGTGCGACTCTCCAGGTCCGGCGGAACATCCGCTGGCGACGGCGAGGCCCTCAGAGCACATCCTGCGCCCGCGAATTCCGTCCTCCCGCAGGTTCTTCGAGTCGACGGTGAGGGCGGGGCCATCACAGGGTGGCTGGCGAAGCCCAGCGGACCAGGCCCATTCCCCGTCATTCTCAACATCCACGGTGGACCGTTCGCGCAGTACACCCACGGGTGGTTCGACGAAACCCAGGTGCTCACCTCGGCAGGCTTTGCCGTGGTCTACGCGAACCCGCGCGGCTCCGGCGGACGCACCCGCGCATGGGGGACAGCTGTGCAGGGGAACATGGCGGCCCCGGCGATGGCAGACGTCCTTGCGGTCCTTGACCTCGCGTTGGCCGAGCATGCAGAACTCGACTCCACCCGCCTCGGCGTCCAGGGCGGTTCCTACGGCGGCTATCTCACCGCGATGATCACCGCTGCCGATCATCGCTTCCAGGCAGCCATCGTCGAACGCGGCTACCTGGACCCCGAGAGCTTCGTCGGCACCTCCGACATCGGACGGTTCTTCACCGAGGAGTACACCACCCGTGATCGGGAGGCCATTGCACGGCAGTCGCCTTTGGCGCACGCCTCGCAGGTGCGCACGCCCAGCCTGGTGATGCATTCGGAACTCGACTTCCGCTGTCCGCTCGAACAGGCTCAGCAGTACTATGCCGCGCTGCAACGGGCCGGTGTGGACACCGAAATGCTCATCTTCCCCGGAGAGAACCACGAACTCTCACGTTCGGGCCAGCCCCGCCACCGTCGGCAGCGCTTCGAAGCGATGCTCGACTGGTGGGACCAGCATCTGGGCGGAGCCGTCGATGCGGATCTCGACGGCCAGACCGCCTCGGCGATCAACTGAGCCGATGATCAACTCGACCGCCTCTGAGGCGATGCCCCAACCCCTCTTGCACCCGGCCAGAACACGTCCCAAGTCGGTGATTTCTCACATTGAACGTCACCAGCTTGGTCGTCTGGCCACTACCCGATATCGTTCTGTCGGTTACGATTGCGGTCTTGCCGGTTGCTTGCCGCTTCACTATTCTGCACACACTGCGTCCGTCCATCGTCAACTCCTGGAGAACCATGAAACCTCGTAAAGCCTCACGGGTCGTATTACTCAATGAGCGCGACGAGGTTCTCCTGATTCGAGCTCAGGACCTGCTCACGCCCACCCACCAGTGGTGGATGACCTGCGGCGGCGGTTCCGAACTCGGGGAGTCCGCGGCTCAGACAGCGGCCCGCGAACTCGCTGAGGAGACCGGGATCGAATGTGAACCCGGTGAGCTCATCGGACCCTTGGCGACCCGCGACGGAGTCTTCAAATTCACCGAACGGTCGCTGCATCAGCATGAGACCTACTTCGCATTCCGCACGAGCGAGGACATCGAACTCGAAGACGCTGTCTGGACGGACGTCGAGAAGCGCAGTCTGCTCGAATTCCGGTGGTGGTCGCGCGAAGAGCTGATGACTACGGCGGAGACGATCTACCCGAAGAATCTTCTCAGCCTCATGGATCTCGTCACGGCGGGCTCTGTGCCCGAGGTTCCCCTCGTCATCGACTGAGTGGGCCATCGTCTTCGGCTGAGTGGCCGCTCGTCGTCAGCTGAGGGAACGTACCGCATGAGCGGGGAGCTGCTACGTGCGGCACAGCGCACATAACGGTGTGCTGAGCGTATAGACTCTAGGGGCTGTATCTATAGGAAGGAACACCAGTGTCAGGTCATTCCAAGTGGGCAACGACTAAGCACAAAAAAGCTGCCATCGACTCCAAGAGAGCCAAGCTCTTTGCCAAGCTGATCAAGAACATCGAGGTTGCTGCTCGCAACGGTGGGCCTGATCTCGAAGGCAACCCGACGCTGTTCGACGCGGTTCAGAAGGCGAAGAAGAACTCGGTTCCTGCCGACAACATCACCCGCGCGGTCAAGCGCGGCGGTGGTCTCGACGGCTCTGCCGTGAACTACGAGAACATTCTGTACGAAGGATACGCCGCCGGCGGTGTCGCCCTCCTCATCGAATGCCTGACCGACAACCGCAACCGTGCGGCCTCCGAAGTCCGCGTGGCAGTCACGCGCAACGGCGGCACCATGGCAGACCCAGGATCGGTCACCTACAACTTCGACCGCAAGGGCGTCATCATCGTTCCTGCTGAGGGCACCGACGAGGACTCGATCGTCCTGGCCACCCTCGACGCCGGCGCCGAAGAGGTCAAGGACGAAGGCGAGAACTTCGAGATCATCTGCGAGGCCACCGACCTCGTCGCTGTGCGCACAGCGCTTGTCGATGCAGGAATCGACTATGACTCGGCCGAGGCATCCTTCGTGCCCGGGATCGAAGTCAGCTTGGACGCGGACACCGCCAGCAAGGTCTTCAACCTCATCGATGCGCTCGAAGACAGTGACGAAGTTCAGAACGTCTATTCCAATGCTGATGTCAGCGACGAGGTTCTTGCCGAACTTGATTCCTGATGAGACCGGATATGGTTACTGATGAGAATCCTCGGCGTTGATCCTGGTCTGACCCGGTGCGGGCTGGGTGTCATCGACACCCTGCCCGCCCGTAAGGCCACTATGGTTTCCGTCGATGTGCTGCGCACGCCGTCCGCGGACTCCGTGGATCTGCGTCTGGGCGCCCTCGCCGAGGCATTCGACAGCTGGTTGGACACGTACCGTCCCGATGTCGTGGCCATTGAGCGTGTGTTTGCCCGCAATGATGTCTCCACGATTATGGGAACTGCCCAGGTGTCAGGCCTGACTATGGGCCTTGCCGCCAGGCGCGGACTGCCCGTTGCGATGCACACGCCCTCCGAGGTCAAAGCCGCCATCACCGGGTCCGGACGGGCTGATAAGAAGCAAGTCACGAACATGGTGACCCGGATACTTCAACTTGATGCGCCCCCGAAACCCGCCGATGCCGCGGATGCTCTCGCGATCGCGATCTGCCACTCATGGCGTGGAGCTCTCAGCGGGCAATCGACTCCTGGAGCGAACAAGGACCTGAACGAGCGCAAGAGCGCCGGACGTCAGGGCACGGGCCTGACGAAAGCTCAGGAGCAGTGGGCCAAGGCCCTTCGCAAAGCGAAGTAGCTGCGTAGCGAAGTGGCGTGACGGCTCAGCAGCGTTGCAGCGGTTGTGAGTGTCGCTGTCGGTCTGTTTGGCAGCCACTGAAGTCCGGTCGCTTCGCAGTTGTCATCGTTCCTTGGCCGCGTCCGGAAGTCTGCGAAACACAAGAGAGCAGAATCGAAGTGATGCTAAATATTCGGAAGGTAATCGAATATGCATCTATGAAATAACGGTTAGAGCGTATATAATCAGAATATACACGCAACACTGTTGTTGACGAATGGATGCTCAGACGATGACTCTCACTCCCGACCGGATGCCAGGAAAGAGCGGTAAGCGCTCACCTGGCACTGCCGCGAGTGAGTCGGCAAGAGGCCCGCAGGCATCTGGCGCGATTGCAGGGGAGTCCGCTGCAGGCCAGGATGGATCGTTGCCGGTGCCGGAGCCGGCAACGTTTCGTGAGCAGCTCGAGGCCGCCGGAATGGATCTGACGGGCAATCCTTTGGCAGAGAAGCTCGATTCGATTGCGGCAGTTCCAGCGACGCCCATTGAAAACCACGACGGTGACGATTCTGACCGGCACGGTGACGAGGGCGCCCATTGTGATGAGCAGGTTCTTCTCGGTGATTCCGAAGCAGATGCTCGGATGTCTGGGGCTCTCGTCGACGCGGAGCCATCCAACTCCGATGCTGGAACGCATAGTGATGGCGGTGGCACCGACCAGCCCTCGACCGCGGACGACGGTGATTCGACTGTCGTCGTGCCGCATCCACTTCTGTCGGATCTCGAATGGCGCGACCTCGACCGACTTGCCCCTGAGCTGACCCGCAGCATCGGTGAACTCAGCGTCCTCAAAGACGAACTGGCGAGATTCGAACGCCCCCTTGGACCTGATCACGCTATGACGGTCGTCAACGGGATCGAAACCGCCACTCGCATTCTCGAAGCGATGTCTGCTGTTGCTCTGTCAGTCTATGAAAGGTGCGGGACGCCTACCGACTACGGGGCGAAGACGACGAAGGCGCTGGTCCAGAACCGGTTGAACCTGACCGGCTATGAGGCCAACCGACGTGCCGAGCTTGCCAAGAACCTTGGCGGCCGCGTCTACATGACGGGACAGGCCAGAGAGCCCGTCAACCCGATCGTTGCCGAGGCTTTGCACTCGGGAGTGCTCTCGGCTGGTCAGGCCACGGCGATCAATGACTGTCTCTCCAAGCTGCCGATTTGGGTTTCCTCCACTGTTCGCGACAAAGTCGAAGCGGACCTCGTGGAGAAGGCACCACGTGTCCGAGTCGCAGACTTGAAAACGATCTTCGGTTCGATTCTGGACCGGATTGATCCCGACGGAGAAGAACCGAAGCTTCCACGGGATCGCTCGCGCTGTTACGTGAATGTGCGAGCCCGGGATGACGGCGACTGGGATCTCAGAGGCCTCCTGGACTCAGTCTCAGGAGGAATCCTCAACGGACTGCTGGCCTCGCGTATTCTGCCGGGTGGCAACTCGGAAAACGCGCAGAGCGCAAAGGGTTCGACGGAAACTCTGCAAACTCATGATGGCACCCGCACCACAGGTGGCACGCACTCGACTGTGAAAGACGAAGAGCCTGCCGAGCCTGAGTTCGACATCTTTCGAGCGGTTCTGGCCGGGGATGTCTCGGACGCGCCGTTGCCCCATGATCTGTCAGAGGACCGCCCTAATCTGCCAGAGGACCGCCCGGACTGGATTGACGATACAGGCGCTTCCGATTCGGCCGCTTCTGGGTTCTCGAGCTTCGGTGTCAGTGAAGACGGAACGCTGGTCGACACGAGTGCGAGTCAAGGAACAGTGCGCAATCGAATCTACGAACGATTCGCAACAATGATCTCCCGCGTCGAGATGGAGCGAATAGGACGCGGTTCACCATTCGCCTTGGTCGTCACCGCGAAGGCCGAAGACATCGCGACCGGAAAGGGACGCTCGATCACAGGGTGCGAAGCCGAATTTCCGATATCAACGGCGGCCAGCGAAGGTTTGAACGGATCAGTCTTCTTCCACCTCATGTCGGACAAAGCCAAAACGATGGAAATCGCCACCGAGGCTCGGTATGCCACGAACAGACAGGTGGCAGTTCTCGCAGCCAGAGACCAAGGCTGCACATTCCCCGGATGTGATGCACCGCCTGGATGGTGCGATGCGCACCACATTGTGCCGTGGGCTGACGAGGGCAGGACCGACATCAACAATCTCACGTTGGCATGCGGACTGCATCACCACCTGATCGACAAATCGGACTGGTATGCCCGAATGCTTCACGACGGTCGACCTGCATGGATCCCGCCACCGAGCATTGATGTCGAACGGCGCCCGATCCTGCACTCCAGGTTCGTCGCACAGGAGATCATCGACGGGCTGTCCGACGGGACAGAAATTCCACCGCAATGATGCGCTGGTGATGTCTTCCGGGCTGTCCGCAACTGGCCGGAGCCTTGGTATCGTCGGTATGTCGAGTCAGGTACTCGGAGACTAACTGATAGCCTGGATTCGTACATGTGTTCCCACTCGAAAGGCAGGCCGTGATCAGTTTCCTCAGCGGTACGGTCCATCGCATCGCAGCTGACCACCTCGTCATTCTCACCTATGGTGTCGGACGCAGAGTCAACGTCACGCCGGATACCCTTTCAAGCACACGGCATGGTGCAGATATCGAACTCGTGACCACCCTGGTTGTGCGTGAAGACTCCATGACTCTCTTCGGCTTCGGAACAGAAGACGAGAACCACACGTTCGAAGTGCTGCTGTCGATCTCCGGAATCGGTCCCCGCCTGGCCATGGCGATCCTGTCGGTGATGGGACCGGGCGAACTGGCAGCCGCGATCTCGAATCAGGACGCCAACGCGCTGACTCGCGTACCAGGAATCGGCAAAAAAGGCGCCTCCCGAATCATCCTCGAACTCGAGAACAAACTGCCGAAGCTCTCCGCATCGGAGCCAGGGCCACAACTGTCGTTCGGCGGTGCGAATCAGCAGGTCGTTGACGCCCTGGTCGGTCTTGGCTGGAAAGAAGCACAGGCCGCAGACGTCGTGCAGGAAGTGGTCAATGATCTCGGCCAGAATGCGGGCACCTCGGCGCTTCTGAAGGCCTCACTCAAGGTTCTGGGTGCAAGGAAGTGACCAGCTCCTACGACAGTGGTGAGACCTCCTACGACGGTGGAACCAGCTCCTACGAAATGGAATTCGGTGATCAGGAGCTGACCGGCGCAGAAGAGGAGCGTTTGGTCTCGGGGCG
The DNA here is from genome assembly GCF_016107655.1 of Brevibacterium antiquum. GTDB lineage: Bacteria > Actinomycetota > Actinomycetes > Actinomycetales > Brevibacteriaceae > Brevibacterium > Brevibacterium antiquum. Next base: position 260,182 of record NZ_JABASX010000003.1, on the reverse strand, counting down.
CGCGGAGACCGCCGAACGCGATGCGGAAGCAGCGCTTCGTCCCAAAGGACTGCAGGACTTCATCGGCCAACCTCAGGTCCGTGAACAGCTGTCCCTCGTGCTCGATGCTGCGAAAGCACGGAACAGGGCCCCCGACCACGTGCTGCTCTCGGGGCCTCCCGGCCTGGGGAAGACGACGCTGGCGATGATCATCGCGCATGAGATGCAGACGAGTCTGCGCGTCACCTCCGGGCCGGCAGTTCAGCATGCAGGAGATCTCGCGGCGATCCTCTCATCCTTGGAGGAAGGCGAAGTCCTCTTCATCGACGAAATCCATCGGATGGCTCGCGCCGCAGAAGAGATGCTCTATGTCGCGATGGAAGACTTCCGTGTCGATGTCATCGTCGGCAAAGGCCCCGGCGCCACAGCGATTCCGCTCGACCTGCCCCAGTTCACGATGGTCGGGGCTACGACTCGTTCCGGTCTGCTGCCCGCACCTCTGCGCGATCGGTTCGGATTCACCGGACTCCTGGACTTCTACTCAAGCGATGATCTCCTGACCGTGCTGAAGCGGTCAGCCCACATGCTCGGAATCGAAGCAGACCTTGCAGGTCTGAAGGAGATCTCAACCCGGTCTCGCGGCACTCCTCGAGTTGCCAACCGCCTCCTGCGAAGAGTCAGAGACTGGGCGCAAGTACGCGGAACCGGCATCATCGATGAGGCCGCAGCGCTCACAGCACTCAAGGTCTACGAAGTCGACGAACTCGGACTGGATCGTCTTGACCGTTCGGTGCTGCAGGTTCTGTGCAGACGTTTCGCCGGGGGGCCGGTCGGCCTTGGAACCATCGCTGTTTCGGTCGGAGAAGAGGCCGACACCGTTGAAACCGTATCGGAACCCTACCTTGTGCGAGAAGGACTCATCAGCCGCACTCCGCGCGGTCGAGTTGCGACGTCAGCAGCGTGGAAGCACCTTGGGATGCAGATCCCAGCAAACTATGAGTTCTGATCCCGGCAATTGAGTTCGCCTTGAGTACTGAGTACGAACTAAGGTAGTGGACTGGTTCGTTCTTATGAAAGGTAGATACCTGTGGATTTATTGATCCCTCTCGCGCTTGCAGCGTTGCTTATTTTTTTCCTATTCAATTCTCGGCGTAAGCAGAAGGCGCGTGCAGAGCAGATCAAGACGGGACTCGTCCCCGGGGCTACCGTGATGACGACGTTCGGCGTCTTCGGCACGGTCCTGTCCATCGACGATGAAAACAACCAGGTCACCCTCGAGTCGGGCCCCGGCACCGTACTGCGCGTTCACCGTCAGGCAATCGGTCAGATCAATAACCCTGAAACCGAAGGTGCTGCCACCGGCGGTGCTGTTGCAGGATCTGCCGACGTTGCCGAAGACGCTGAGAGCACGGATACCCCGGCGATCACCGACGCAGAACTCGACGCTATGAATGAGCGTAAGCGGGCCGAGAACACCGATAAGGATGCGGACCTTCCAGCAGACGACGTGGTTGACTCCGACACCGGACTGAACACGGATGCTGATCAGCCCAAGGCCGACGATGCAGACTCCGTCATCGGCGACGATGCTCCCGGGTCTGAGCGTGCCGACGACGTCGTGGATGGTTCCGGTGACACCGATGCTGGCACATCAGGCACCGATTCTTCCGATCCTGAGAACAACAAGAAGAACTGACTTCGCTCACTGCACTCAATCGAAAGCTGAAACGTGTCCGATATTGAAGAAAAGCCACGTCCTGGTTTGCGCTTCGTGTGGCTGTCGATCATCGCTGCACTGCTCCTCGGCATCATTGCCGGCGGTGTCGTATGGTCAGATGCCACGACCACCCCGAAGCTCGCACTCGACCTCGAGGGCGGAACCTCGATCATCCTGGAGCCCCAGGTTTCAGAGGACACGGACATCAGCAAGGAGCAGCTTGACCAAGCTGTGTCGATCATTCGACAGCGTGTAGACTCGACCGGTGTCTCTGAAGCCGAGATCACGACCCAAGGCGATCGCAACATCATTGTGAACCTGCCGGGCAACCCGGACGAGGAGACACGCAACCTGGTCCGTTCTTCCGCGCAGCTCGTCTTCCGTCGAGTCGCACTCGTCGGTGATCCTCGTTCCCAGGAGGATATCCAGAAGGAACAGGAGAAGAGCGGCGGGGGAGAGCAGCAGGACCCCTCCGAAGGACTCACCGACGAGGAGAAGAAGCGGCTCGAAGATCTCACCGGTGCCGGTGCACAGGCGGATGCCGGTGCACAGGGCGACGGCAGCGGCCAGGGCGGCGCTGGAGCACAGGGCCAGGACAGCGGGGATGCGCCTGCAGGTGGCGGCGAAGTTGCCAAGACCGGTGGCGGCGATGTTGCCAAGGCCGGCGGCGGCGATGTCGCCAACGCCGGTGGCAACGTTCCCGGACCGGCAGGCAAGGACGCTGAGAAATCCGGAGACAAGAGCGGCCAAAAGGCGACCGAAGCGAGCGGGTCCGGCAAGGGCGACGACACGAAGGTCACTGATTCGACGCCGCGACCGCTCTTCGACCCTGAGAAGGACGTCGACAAGTGGCAGACCGAGTCCATCATCAAGAAGTACTCGGAGCTCGACTGCACCGATCCGAAGAATCGGACCGGTGGACAGCAGCAGCCCGCCGATGAACCGGTTGTCGCCTGTGGCAAGGATGGAGAGGCCAAGTACATTCTGGGCCCCGTTGAACTCTCGGGCGAACACCTCGCGGATGCCAACTTCGGCTACGCTGCGGGCGCCAACGGAGTGCAGACCAACCAGCCTGCGGTGAACCTCAAGTTCGACAGCGTCGGGCGTGAGATCTTCAAGCAGATCACCTCGGACATCACCGGTAAGCAGCAGCCGTACAACCAGTTCGCCATCGCTCTTGACGGGAACGTGCTTTCGGCCCCGACATCGAACGCAGCGATCACTGACGGCAACGCCGAGATCTCGGGCAATTTCACTCTTGACGAGGCACAGACCCTGGCCGACCAGCTCAAGAACGGCTCCCTGCCGTTGAGCTTCCAGGTCCAGAGCGAGGACCAGATTTCGCCGACATTGGGGTCCAACTACCTCAACATCGGCCTTCTCACCGGCCTCGTCGGACTCATCCTCGTCGTCATCTATTCGCTCCTGCAGTACCGAGTGCTCGGCCTCGTCACGGTCTCGAGTCTTGTTGTCGCCGGCGTGCTGACTTATCTCCTGCTACTTCTGGCTTCGTGGAGATACGGTTATCGACTGTCTCTGGCAGGTGTCGCCGGTATCATCATCGGCATCGGCATGGCGGCGGACTCGTTCATCGTCTACTTCGAACGAGTCAGAGACGAATTGCGCAGCGGCAGAAATCTGCTCTCGGCGGTCGAAGTCGGTTGGGATCGTGCCAAACGCACCATCTGGGCGTCCAAGGCAGTGAATATGCTCGCCGCGGTCATCCTCTACATCCTGGCTGTCGGGTCCGTGCGCGGGTTCGCCTTCACCCTGGGCCTGACGGTGATCATCGACGTTCTCATCGTCTTCCTGTTCACGCACCCCATGTTGGAAGTGCTCGCACGCACCAAGTTCTTCGGTCAGGGCCATCCGATGTCCGGTATGGATCCGAGGCTGTTGGGTGTCAAGCCCGCTGCCTACCGTGGCGCTCTGAACCTCAGCATCGACGACGACGAGAAGTCGCCGGAGGCACGCAGACGGGAGAAGGCTCGAAACCGGAAGGCAGGAATGTCCTCCGACGCCGAGGCGGATTCGGTCGAGGAGTCGACTCTCGAGTCGACATCCTCGTCGTCTGAATCCTCGTCTGCATCGTCGAGGTCGAAGTCCGGTACCGGATCCGAATCATCCAGCCAGTCTCGTGGCACGACGACGACCAAACGGTCGAAGAAGTCTCGGTCCACCGATTCTGAGGAGGTATCTGATTCCGACGAAGGCTCTGACTCCACAGGGCCAGCCGATGAAACCACCGAGAAGAAGGCGAAGAAGAAGACCACGTCTGCGACGAACTCGGCACGAACTGGTGGCACGATCGCAGAGCGGAAGGCGGCTGCGAAGAAGGCCGCCGAAGATTCTGCCGACAATGGCAAGGAGGCAGACAAGTGAAACGGTTCTTTGCCTGGGGCAACCGGCTCCACAACGGTGAGTCATCAATTCCCTTCGTCGGGAAGGCCAAACTCTGGCTGCTGATCACCGGCGCTCTGGTTCTACTGTCATTGCTCGTCCCATTGATCGCAGGATTCAACTTCGGTATTGCCTTCAAGGGCGGATCGCAGTTCCAGGTCGACCACGTCTCGGACACCGCGCCGGCCAAGGGCGAAGACATCGTCGCTGGGGTCGTGGACAAATCCGAACCACGTCTGACTCCTACGAGCGATACAGCTGTGAAGATCGAGACGAACCAGCTCAGCGATGACGAGATGCAGGACGTCCGTGACGCTCTTGTGAGCGGATACGACGTCAAGGCAGAAGACGTCACATCTACGTTTGTCGGCCCCGAGTGGGGCCAGGATGTGACAGAGAAGATGATCCGCGCTCTTGTCATCTTCGTCGGCATCGCAATGATCGTCATGGCGCTGTACTTCCGGACGTGGAAGATGTCTCTGGCCGCAATCGTCGGGCTGTTTGTCGTCATGATCATCACGACGGGCATCTATTCCGCGACAGGATTCGAAATCACTCCGGAGGCTGTGATCGGATTCCTGACGGTCTTGAGCTTTTCGCTCTACGACACTGTGGTGGTCTTCGATAAGATCAGAGAGAATACGACTCGGTTCAAGGATAAACGCAATCTGAAATTCTCCGAGCTGGTCAACCTCGGCGTCAATCAGACAACGGTTCGTTCGATCAATACCTCTGTCGTGTCGGTGCTCCCGATCGCATCGATTCTGTTCATCGGTGTCTTCCTGCTCGGCGCGGGAACTCTGGTCGACATCTCACTGTCGCTGTTCATCGGTACGATTGTGGCAGCAGCTTCGACGTTGTTCGTCGCCAGCCCCCTTTATGCCCTCCTGCGGGCAAATGAACCCGCGGTCAAGGAACAGGAAGAGGCAGTGCGTGAACTACGCTTGAAGAATGGAGCAGAAGATGTTCCACCGGTGATTCACGCCGAGGTCTGAGCAGAAAGGGGATGTCATGGCTTCTTCCGCCGATTCGCGCCGTCCGCGAGGCATCTCCCGCTTAGCTTGGTGGGCGGCCAGGGCCCAGAACAACCCTGGCTACCCACGTGTTCTCGGTCCGATGATCAGGGCTCTGCAGTCCAATCACCCGAAGGCCGACATCGACCTCGTGGTGCGGGCCTATCAGGTCGCAGAGCAGGCTCACCGAGGTCAGACCCGCAGGTCGGGTGATGACTACATCACGCACCCCGTGGCCGTGGCCACGATCTTGGCTGAGATCGGCATGCTGCCGGTCACCCTCGCCGCCGCGCTGCTCCACGACACCGTCGAAGACACCTCGTACTCCCTGAAGGAACTCACCGAGGAGTTCGGTCCAGAAGTCTCCGCGATGGTCGACGGAGTGACGAAGCTCGACAAACTTACGTACGGCCAGGCCGCGCAGTCGGAGACCGTGCGGAAGATGATCGTGGCCATGGCCAAGGACATCCGTGTCCTCGTCATCAAACTTGCAGACCGTCTTCACAACGCCCGCACCTGGCGTTTCGTACCCGCGTCATCGAGTACGAAGAAGGCTCGTGAGACGCTCGAGATCTACGCCCCATTGGCTCACCGCCTCGGCATGAACACGATCAAGTGGGAACTTGAGGACCTGTCTTTCCAGGTTCTCCACCCGAAGGTCTATGACGAAGTGGTGCGACTCGTCGCCGATCGGGCACCCCAACGGGAGAAGTACCTGGCCACGGTCTCCAACGAACTCCAGTCGGAGCTCGTGCAGTCAAACATCGAAGCCGCGATCACGGGGCGACCGAAGCACTACTACTCGATCTATCAGAAGATGGTCGTCCGCGGTCATGAGTTCGCCGACATCTACGACCTCGTCGGGGTTCGTGTTCTCGTCGAGACCGTTCGCGAGTGCTACGCCACGCTGGGCATAGTCCATGCCCGATGGAATCCTGTCCCTGGTCGGTTCAAAGACTACATCGCGATGCCGAAGTACAACATGTACCAGAGCCTGCATACGACGGTGATCGGACCGAACGGGAAACCGGTGGAGATCCAGATCCGAACCCATGAAATGGACCGGCGCGCAGAATTCGGAGTCGCCGCCCACTGGAAGTACAAGGATCGCCGCAACGCATCTAAGGCCGCGACGTCGAATACCGCACGGTCGGTCAAAGTCTCGGATGCTGGCGAAGTTGATGACGCAGCATGGCTGCGGCAGCTGCTGGAATGGCAGCGAGAGGTCAGCGACCCCGATGAGTTCCTCGACAACCTCCGCTATGAGGTGAATTCGAAGGAGGTCTACGTCTTCACCCCCAAGGGTGACGTGATGAGCCTGCCGGCCGGGGCAACGCCCGTCGACTTCTCGTATGCGGTTCACACCGAGGTCGGTCACAAGACCATGGGTGCCAGGGTCAACGGCCGTCTCGTCGCGCTCGACACCGAGCTGAAGAACGGTGACTCGGTCGAAGTCTTCACCTCGAAAGATGAGAACGCGGGCCCTAGCCGTGACTGGTTGGGCTTCGTCAAGAGCCCTCGCGCACGCAGCAAGATCCGCCAATGGTTCTCCAAGGAACGCCGCGAAGAAGCGATCGAAAACGGTCGCGAGCAGCTGGCTCGGGCAATGCGTCGTCACACGCTCTCCGCCTCGGCGCTGATGAGTCAGGAAGCGCTGCAGGTTGTGGCCACAGAGCTGCGCCTGCCCGATGTCACCGCACTCTACGCCGCGATCGGCAACGGCGTGAGCTCGGCCGCCCACGTCGTTGATCTGCTGGCAAAAGAGGTTGGAGACGACGACGAAGAGACGGTTCTGCCGCCGTCGCCGCGCAATCGCACTGGTCAGTCCTCGGGCCATCATTCCTCGTCCGGGGGAGTCACGGTCAAAGGCGTCGACGACGTCCTGGTGAAACTCGCCCGCTGCTGCACGCCGGTGCCCGGTGATGAGATCCTCGGATTCGTGACCCGCGGTTCGGGAGTCTCTGTTCACCGCGTGGACTGTCCCAACATCGCGTCCCTTGAGCGGGAGCCTGAGCGGATGGTCGATGTCTCCTGGGGCGAGACAACCAGCGGAATCTACCTTGTTCAGATCCAGGTCGAGGCCTTGGACCGTTCGGGTCTTCTCTCGGACATCACGAAGGTCCTCACCGAGACCCACGTCAACATCCTGTCCGCCTCGGTCGCTACTTCCCGAGCACGTGTGGCTCAGTCGAAGTTCGTCTTCGAGATGAGCGACGCCAGCCATCTCGATACCGTGCTCTCGGCAGTTCGCAAGGTCGAAGGGGTCTTCGACGTCTACCGCATCGCCGGGGGCTGAACAGCGAGCGGGGGCTGACAGTGACCGGGTTCATAATGTCGCAGTGGGTCAGCGTCTATCGCGGTCGGATGCGGCACAGGTCCGCTCGAAGACTGTTCGCATGTGGGCGACATAGGGCCTGCGGGACATCTCCGCCAGATACATGCGGAACCGTTGTCTGGCTCTTCCAGGAAGTTCGTCGATGAGGTTCTTCACGACCTGGGCCGAACGTTCATCGGGGCTGCGCAGGTGGGGGAGCAGCAGGTCGTAGAGCGTTCTGTCCTCCGTGGTGATGGGCAGATCGCTGATCAGTTCCCATTCGTCTGGCGCAATGGTGAGCTCATGAACGATGACGTCGCAGCCGTCGACGTAGCGCCGCCTCGGATAAGTGATGAACGTCAGCGGACTCGGAGCTCTGCCGAGGCCGGTGTGAACCCACCACGCGATGTCATGGGAGAGCACAAGGCGAGGTGGGATCTGCGCACGCAGTGCCGCCATGCGGTCCTCTGCGCTGAGCACAGCGCCCTTGCGGACCCATGTGGACTCGGTCAGTCGCGTCAGCAGCCCGTCCAGCGTCAATTCGGTGAGGTGCTCATAGCTGTAGTCGCGCAGATGAAACATCGCCTCCATACAGCCACTATTGCGCTGTATGGAGGCGTGTTCAAGACCGAGGACCCGATCTGTGGATAAACCGCGACTCATGGTCGCCAGGCTGTGGAAGCCCAATCAGCCCAATTCGGCAGCTGTCTGAGCCAACTGGTCTCGCCAGGCCCGACGTGCGTCGAGTGCCGACTGTGCTTCAGCGACGGCCTTCTCATCGCCGCCGGCCTTCGCCTTCTCGTACTTCTGCTCCAGCTCGGCGATCGAATCGTCGAGCTGGCTCAGCGCACCGGACGTGCGTGCCTTGGTCTCCGGATTGCTGCGCTTCCATTCGGCGCTTTCGGCATCGGAGAGGGCGCGTTCGACATCACGCAGCCCGTTCTCCATGCGGGACACATCAGCCCGAGGCACCTTGCCGGCAGCCTCCCACTCGTCCTGAATAACGCGCAGCTCCTTCTTCGCCACGGCAATATCACCGATCGGCAGCAGACCCTGCGCCCTGGCCAAGATCTCCTCTTTGGCCTCAAGGTTGCCCTTGTACTCCTCGTCGACGGCAGCATTCTCGGCATCCCGAGCCGCGAAGAAGACATCCTGGGCGGCACGGAAGCGCGCCCAGAGAGCATCATCGTCCTTGCGCGAGGCACGTGGAGCCTTCTTCCACTGGTTCATGAGGTCTTTGTACTTCTGCGACACATTGCGGAAGTCGGTCGAGTCTGACAGTGACTCCGCCTCGACAACGATCTTCTCCTTGATCCGCTTGCCTTCGGAGTTCTGCTTGTCGAGCTCTGCGAAGAATTCCTTGCGCTTGTGCTCGAACGTGTTCCGAGCCTGCGAGAAGCGGCTCCACAGCTCCTGGTCCACGGCACGCGGCAGTCTGGGACCGCTGCGCTGCATGTCCTTCCACTGGGCGAAGAGCTCACGCAGACGTGCCCCGGACTGCTTCCACTGGATCTTCGCGGGATCGCGCTTGGCCAGCGATTCAGCCTCGGCGACGATCTCTTCGCGTTCCTGTGCAGCCTCGAGCTTGGCCGCTTCCGCACGGGCAGCCTGCTTCGATTCGGTGGCCTGCGCATCCGAGATCAGGGTGTCCAAGGTGGCAGACAGGCCTTTGAGATCGCCGACGACATTGGCCTCCGGCAGGGTTTCCTGCAGGGTCTTCGCCGCCGAAGACACTTCGCGGCCGGGGGCACCGGCGGAGAGACGATTGCGGAGCAGTGCTGCGTTCTCCACCAGGTCGACGTACTTCTTGGCGAAGTACTCCAAGGCTTCCTCAGCGCTGGCATCGGGATACTGTCCGACCGCACGCTCGCCGTCGGCGGTGACGACGAAGACATTGCCCTCCTGGTCAGCGCGACCGTGCTCGATTGCGCGCCGGACTTCCGCATCATGATCAACGGTAGTCCCGGTCACGGTCTGAGCCGCCTGTGGACGGGGCAGAGAGGACGGGCGCGGGACCGGCTTCGGGGTCGGGGTCGACATGATTCTCACCTTGTTTCCATCGGTCGAACCTGCGGGACTCTGTGCCTGCAGATCACTCGATTTCCTGATTGACGTTATCCCAGCATAACCAAGCTCCATGCTCTGGATAGACTTTGAGCATGGATGTATTTGTGACCCGCGCCGAATTTCTCGAAGTCAACTGCTACGCCGTGCGTGCCGAAGGCCATGACGATGCCATCTTCGTCGACTCAGGATTCGACTGTGCCCCCGGTCTCGGCGACATCGTCGACGAGGAGAATCTGGTGCCTCGGGCCATCTTCCTCACCCACGGTCACCCCGACCACATCCTCGGGCTGACCAACGTCCTGGCCCGCTGGAATGTGCCCGTCTACCTGGGGGACACCGACCATTACCGCTTGGACAAGCCCGCCGAGACTCTCAGTCCTCAGTTCGCCCAGATGCTCGAACCGCTCGTCAAGGATTGGTCAGCACCCGAGGTCAACGCTCTCATCGACGCGCAGACGGTGGAGGTCGCAGGGCTGACGATCACTGCTGTGGCCGCACCCGGACACACGGAAGGTTCGACCCTCCTGCGGGTGCAGGCCGACGGTGAGGAGATCATCTTCACCGGCGATGTGGTCTTCGCCGGAGCGATCGGACGCGTCGACCTCCCAGGGGGAGACGCCTCGGCGATGGCAGAATCACTGCGGGCGTTCGCGACGCTGCCCGACGTTCCCATCTATCCTGGACACGGTCCAGGCTCCCGAGTCGGCCACGAGCTGGCGACGAACCCGTTCTTCTAGAGACGAATCGGTTCCGCATGAGGCGAATCGCTTCTGCTCGAGACGAACCAGACCAGTGCCCACCAGCTACGACAACACCCATCAGAGACGAAGAGCACCAAGGAGAACAATGGCGAAGTCAGCCCGACTGTCCGGTTTCCCGGAACGACTTCCAGCAGAGCGCGTGATTGAGAGGTCGATCATCGACGTCCTCGAACACACCTTCGCGCTGCATGGATACTCGGCACTCAACCACCGTGCAGTCGAGCCGATCAGCCAGCTCGCCAAGGACGGAGAGATCGACAAAGAGATCTTCGCTGTCAGCCGCCTGCACTCCGAGGGCACCGAGCGCAATCCGCTGGGGCTGCACTTCGACCTCACTGTGCCCCTGGCACGGTTCATCGCCGACAACGCAAACGAACTCTCCTTCCCGTTCAAAGCCGCCCGAATCCAGCCGGTGTGGCGCGGCGAACGCCCCCAGCAGGGCCGGTACCGCGAGTTCATCCAAGCCGATATCGACGTCATCGCCGAGGCGGAGCTGCCCGGACACTTCGAAGTTGAGATACCGCTCGCAGTCGCCGATGCCTTCAACCGGTTGGCCCCGCTGGGCGTGCCCGGGGTCAAGATCGTGGTCAACGATCGCAGGCTCCTCGAAGGGTTCGCGCGCGGCATCGGACTCACCAACATCCAGGCAGTCCTGCGCTGCCTCGACAAGTACGACAAGATCGGTCCCGCCGAGGTGGGCAAACTGTTGGCCGCGGAGGCCGAGGCCGACGAGGAGCAGCAGCGACTGTGCCTCGCACTGGCCGCGATCGAATCGGATTCGCCGGACTTCGCAGACGACGTGCGTGCACTCGGAGTCGAGCACCCCCTGCTCGACGAGGGTCTCGACTCTCTGACCACGATGCTTCGCGCCGCCGATGAGCGAGCACCCGGCGTAGTTGTAGCGCAGTTGAAGATCGCGCGGGGGCTCGACTACTACACAGGAGCCGTCTACGAGACGCAGCTGATCGGACACGAAGAACTCGGATCCGTGGCTTCGGGAGGTCGCTACGATTCGCTCGTGACTGTGGGGAAGAAGAGCTACCCCGGTGTCGGGATGTCGATCGGCGTCTCGCGGCTCATGGCCTTCGTCCTCGATGCTGACAGCGGCATCAAGGCCACGCGTGGAACACCCTCGGCTGTGGTCGTCGCCGTCACGGATGAGGACAAGCGCGGTGAGGCCGATGCGGTCGCCACCGCTCTGCGTGCCCGTGACATCGCCTGTGAGGTCTCACCGAGCGCTGCGAAGTTCGGAAAGCAGATTCGCTACGCCGAACGTCGGGAGATCCCCTTCGTATGGTTCACCGATGGTGAGAGTGGTCACGAAATCAAGGACATCCGCACCGGTGAGCAGGCTCCGGCGGACCCTCAGACATGGGAGCCTGTCGCCGCCGATCGTCAGCCACGGGTGTATCGGGACTGAGATCGTTCGGACCGAATTCCTGCCTGGGCCGAGGTGTGAAGCCTCTGCCTAATGTCAGGAGCCGCTCGCGGGCGGGTCGGGCGCCAAGGATCCGTCGGGGGCGATGTGATCGAAGATCTCGCGCACCATTGTGACCACGTGCGGATCATCGACGGTGTAGAAGATCCGACGCCCGTCCCGGCGAGACGAGATCAGGCCCGCCAATCTCATCTTCGCCAGATGCTGACTCACGGTGGGGACGGCCGCACCGATCGCCTCGGCGAGGGAAGAGACATCGAGTTCCTGGTTGACCAACGTCCAGACCAAACGGAGGCGAGTCCCGGAGGCGAGCATGCGAAAGGTCTCCGCAGCCACCTCGACCTGCGCCGAGGTGGGGTCTGTTCCCGCATCCCAGCCGAGATCCTCCGTGCCCGTGCCACCTGTGCTCATGTGATCCTCTTCCTCGTCGCCCGCGGCAGATGACCTGCTGTGGGCCATGCCGGTAATCGAGTGGCGAGCGACTATCATTGTTCACGCGCTGCCACATAAACATCGTAAAGGAGCCCTAGGTGCTGCGAAGCCACAAAACCGGAAGCCTGCGAGCCTCACACGCAGGACAGACCGTCACTCTGACCGGGTGGGTCGACCGTCGTCGCGATCACGGAGGTGTCGCCTTCATCGATCTGCGTGACGCTTCGGGCATCGTCCAGGTCGTCGTCCGTGAGGACGATGCGCACGCGCTGCGCAACGAATCCGTCGTCAAGGTCACCGGCACCGTGTCCCTGCGTCCCGAGGGCAACACCAACGCCAACCTGCCGACCGGCGACATCGAGGTCATCGACACGAACGTCGAGATCCTCAGCCTCGCCGAGGCGCTGCCCTTCCAGGTCTCCGACCACGCCGAAGACGCCGGCACCGTCGGCGAGGAGACCCGCCTGCGCTACCGGTACCTCGACCTGCGTCGGTCAGGTCCGGCCTCCACCATGCGTCTGCGCTCGGCCGCGAACAAGGCGGCCCGCACGGTCCTCGACGAGCAGGAATTCCTCGAGATCGAGACCCCGACCCTGACCCGGTCGACCCCTGAGGGCGCACGCGACTTCCTCGTCCCCGCTCGCCTGCAGCCCGGTTCCTGGTACGCACTGCCGCAGTCGCCGCAGCTGTTCAAGCAGCTTCTGCAGGTCGCGGGTATGGAACGCTACTACCAGCTGGCACGCTGCTACCGCGACGAGGACTTCCGCGCCGACCGGCAGCCAGAATTCACCCAGCTCGACATCGAGGCCTCCTTCGTCGAGCAGGAAGACATCATCGAGCTTGCCGAGAAGATCCTCGTGGCTCTGTGGAAGCTCATCGGACACGAGATCACCACGCCGATCCCGCACATCACCTACGCCGAGGCGATGGAGAAGTACGGCAGCGACAAGCCCGATCTGCGCTTCGAACTCGAACTGCACAACCTCACCGAATTCTTCCAGGACACCCCGTTCCGGGTCTTCCAGTCCGACTACGTCGGCTCCGTCGTCTACCCCGGCGGCGGCTCCCTGCCCCGTCGTCAGCTCGACGCCTGGCAGGACTGGGCCAAGCAGCGCGGCGCCAAGGGCCTGGCCTACGTGCTCGTGGCCGAAGACGGCACCCTGAGTGGTCCTGTGGCCAAGAACATCTCCGAGCAGGAGAAGGCAGGCCTCGTCGAAGCCGCAGGAGCAGCTCCCGGTGACGCGATCTTCTTCGCCGCCGGTGATCCTGCGAGCTCGCGGGCTCTCCTGGGCGCGGCCCGCAATGAGATCGCCGAACGCACAGGACTCATCAAGGAAGGCGACTGGGCCTTCGTGTGGGTCGTCGACGCACCGCTCTTCGAATCGGCAGCCGCGGCTCAGGCCGCAGGCGACGTGGCCGTCGGTGAAGGAACATGGACCGCTGTCCACCACGCCTTCACCGCTCCGAAGCCCGAATTCCTTGACACTCTGGAGTCCGATCCGGGTGCCGCCCTGGCCTACGCCTACGACATCGTGTGCAACGGCAACGAGATCGGCGGCGGTTCGATCCGCATCCATCGCAAGGACGTCCAGGAACGCGTGTTCAAGATCATGGGCATCTCCGAGGAGGACGCACAGGAGAAGTTCGGCTTCCTCCTCGAAGCCTTCAAGTTCGGCGCACCCCCGCACGGAGGCATCGCCTTCGGCTGGGACCGCATCGTGTCCCTGCTCGCCGGGGTCGACTCGATCCGCGAAGTCATCGCCTTCCCGAAGACGGGCGCCGGATACGATCCGCTCACCCAGGCTCCCGCACCGATCACCGACGCACAGCGTGCCGAGGCCGGCGTGGACTTCGAACCGGAAGACGACGACGCCGAGGCCTGATGACCAACGGTCCTGACCTCTTCTCCTCCGATGGCCCGGACCAGGGATCTCCTGGTCCGGGCGCCGGCGGTTCAGCTGCCGGTTCGGGTCGAGCTCTCGATCCGCTGGCGGTGCGGATGCGTCCGCGCACCATCGCCGAGGTGGTCGGCCAAGACCATCTGACGTTCCCCGGCTCACCCCTCGTCCAACTCGTCGAGGCCAGCGGGGGAGACCGGGCAGGAGCCTCCTCGGTGATCCTGTGGGGTCCTCCCGGGGTCGGCAAGACCACCCTGGCCCACGTCATCTCCCACGCCCCGGGACGCACCTTCGTCGAACTCTCGGCCATCACCGCCGGTGTGAAGGACGTGCGCCAGGTGATCGAGAACGCGCGTCGTGAACGCGACATGTACCAGCGCACGACAGTGCTCTTCCTCGACGAGATCCACCGCTTCTCGAAGGCACAGCAGGACGCTCTGCTGCCAGCGGTGGAGAACCGCCTCGTCGTGCTCGTGGCCGCGACGACCGAGAACCCATCGTTCTCCGTCATCTCCCCGCTCCTGTCCCGCTCGCTTCTGCTCACGCTGCGTCCGCTCGACGATGCCGCCATCGCCGATCTCCTCGACCGTGCAGTCGCCAGCGAACGAGGTTTGGCCGGCCAATTCGAACTCCAGCCGGCAGCGAAGGACTTCATCGTCCGCATCGCCGGTGCCGACGCCAGGCGCTCCCTGACCATCCTCGAAGCCGCCGCCGGAATCGCTGCCGCACAGGCAGAGTTCGCCGAGGCAGGCGCCGGCGATTCAGCAGATGACCCAGCTGACGAGGACGCCGAAACCGAACCCGAAGCCCGCACGGACGCTGATGCCGACGCCGAGGGCTCTTCTGATTCGGAAACTGATCGCCGCGCGATCCTCATCACCGAGGCCGCCTGTGCCGAGGCCAGCTCCGAAACTGTGCTGCGCTACGACAAGAACGGTGACCAGCACTACGACGTCGTCTCCGCATTCATCAAGTCGATTCGCGGCTCAGACGTCGACGCCGCGCTGCACTACCTGGCCAGGATGATCGTTGCCGGCGAGGATCCCCGCTTCATCGCGCGCCGCGTCGTGATATCGGCTGCCGAGGACATCGGCATGGCCGATCCGCAGGCCCTGCCGATCGCGGTGGCGGCATCAACAGCCGTGCAGAACATCGGCATGCCGGAAGGCCGCATCCCGCTGGCCGAGGCGGTCACCTACCTGGCCATGGCGCCGAAGTCGAACGCGAGCTACCGTGCCCTCGACGCTGCCATCGCCGACGTCAAGAACGGGTTCTCCGGACAGGTGCCCACACATCTGCGCGATGCGCACTATCCCGGCGCCAAGGAGCTCGGCCACGGCGAGGGCTACAAATACTCGCACGATCATCCTCATGGGGTCGCCGCCCAGGAATACCTGCCCGAGACATTGCGCGGGAAGCGCTACTATGAGCCGACAGGCAACGGCATGGAGCGTTCCTTAGGTGAGCGCCTCGAGATGCTGCAGAGGCTCCTGCGACCCTGAGATCGGCACTCGCCTGCCCATATTCGCCCCAGATTCCCTCCCTCTGACTCCTGAGACACGGTAGTTTTGTGCACAGGATGAAAGAACGCCGCAGCCAGAGTCGGTGAGCCGGCGCAGGAGAGACCGAGGAGGGTCGACGTGCAGGACATCATCGTCACCATCGCGGCCGCTCTCGCTCTGGGATTGGTGGCGCGTGAACTGCACATTCCTCCGCTGGTGGGCTTCCTCGGCGCCGGATTCCTGCTTCACTTCCTCGGCTTCTCCGCATTCGACGGTCTCGAACAGGTCTCCGACCTCGGCGTGGTGCTGCTCCTCTTCACCATCGGACTGAAGTTCGATCTGCGCTCCCTCCTCCAGCCCGAGGCCTACGGTACGGCCGCGCTCCACATGATCTCCAGCGTCCTCGTCGGAGCCGGCACCATCGGGTTGGCCGCGGTCATCGGCGTCGTATCGCTCGACGGTGGACTGGGCACGATCGGTCTGCTCGGATTCGCACTGTCGTTCTCCTCAACGGTGCTCGTGGTCAAGGTCCTCGAAGATCGCTCCGACGACGGTTCGTACTACGGTCAGATCGCCATTGCGATCCTCGTCATCCAAGACATCGCCGCAGTCGCGTTCATCACCATCGCGGGGGACGAGCCGCCGAGCCCATGGGCCTTCGCGCTCGTTCTCCTGGTTCCCGCAGCATGGGTGCTCCGCCGCCTTCTCGACCGAGTGGGACGAGGCGAGCTGCTGGTGCTCTTCGGTGTGGTCATGGCGCTTGGCCCGGGATATGTGGCCTTCGAGTCCGTGGGCATCCATGGTGACCTGGGTGCCTTGGTGATGGGTCTGCTCTTCGCCAGCCATCCCCGATCCACCGAGTTGTCGAAGTCCCTGTTCAGCGTCAAGGAGCTCTTCCTCGTCGCCTTCTTCGTCGTCATCGGACTGCAGGCGATCCCGACCTGGGCCGACCTGGTCATGGCACTCATCCTGTGCGTGATTCTCATCCCCTTCAATTTCCTCAGCTTCTATCTGATGGGCCGACTCTTCGGCCTGCGCAACCGGACCAGCATCCGCACCAGCCTCGCGTTGAGCAACTTCTCCGAATTCGCCCTCATCGTGGTGGCGGTCGGGGCGGCCAACGGAGTGTTCGAAGACAGCTGGCTGACAGTGACTGCTCTGGCCGTCGCGATCTCAATGATCATCTCCTCGCTGGCCAACGCCTACAGTCTGCAGATCGTGGGCAGACTCGATGAGATCCTGCCCGATGAGAATGAGGCCAAACTGCGACCACCGGATCGTCCGATCGACACAGGTGCCGCCGAGGTGGTGGTGCTGGGCATGGGCCGCATCGGCCGCGGTGCATATGAACGATTGGTCGACCGAGGGGGTCTGTCCGTCATCGGTGTCGACAACGATCATCTGGTGGTGGAGGATCTCAAAGGCGAGAAGTTCAATGTCCTGGAAGGCGACGCCACAGACCATGAGTTCTGGCATCGCCTGGTCGTCGGTGGAACCGCCCGGACCGTGATTCTGGCTATGGCGATTCATGACTCGAACACCTTCGCGCTCGAGCAGCTGAGAATAGCCGGGTTCGACGGTGCCATCGCCGCAGTGGTCCAGCGTCAGGACCAGGCCGACGCTCTCACCGCGGCAGGAGTTCACACCGTCGTCAACATCTATGGTGGTTCGGGAGCCGAAGTTGCCGATGCGGCGATGCGGCTGTCCACCAAGCGAAGGCCCGACGGCGGCGCCGACCTCACCGACGCCTGAGCATCAGATCGCTCGAGTCCCCGTTCTGTCGCTTTGCGCCGGGGGAGTGGAATCCGCTAAGATTGGTTGCTGTTGTGCCTGCACCCTAAAGGCGGTCGGTGCGAGCGGATCTCGACGCTCAATCCCTCTTTCCCATCCAGGGAAACAACCGTGTCGACTAGGGCGAGAACCTATGGCCGGTCGAGACACACCATATTGATGAAAGGTAATACTGTGCCAGCACCAGCACGTAACCGCCGGATGACGCGCGTCTCGCGCGCCCTCGGCATGCCGCTGACTCCGAAAGCGGAGAAGTACTTCGAGCGTCGCCCGTATCCTCCAGGCGAGCACGGCCGTGCTCGTCGTCGCAATGACAGCGACTACTCGGTCCGTCTCAAGGAGAAGCAGCGTCTTCGCGCCCAGTACGGCATTCGCGAAGCTCAGATGCTCAAGATCTACAAGGAATCCAGCCGCCTCTCCGGTCTGACCGGTGAGACCATGGTCGAGCTCCTCGAAATGCGTCTCGACGCTCTGGTGCTGCGTTCGGGCTTCGCCCGGACCATCGCCCAGGCGCGTCAGTTCGTCGTGCACCGTCACATCACCGTTGACGGCCAGCGCGTCGATCGTCCTTCATTCCGCGTGAAGGAAGGCCAGACCATCCAGGTTCACGAACGCAGCGCATCGATGGATCCGTTCCAGGTCGCCGCAGCCGGTGGACACAAGGATGTTCTCCCTGCAGTTCCCGGCTACCTCAATGTCAACCTCGAAGGTCTGCAGACCACCCTGCTTCGTCGCCCCAAGCGCGAAGAGGTTCCTGTGACCGTTGATGTTCAGCTGGTCGTCGAGCACTACTCGCGCTGATCACCCCAGAGGGATCGCACGGCATCAACTGCCCGGAACGTCGAGTTCCGGGCAGTTGTGCATTCATACGCAAGTCGACGGCGCGCAGCGTCGGCACCTCGCATAATGCGGATGAGCAACTAAACTAATCACTGATGAGTGCAAGAGTGCACACGCAACATGTGAAAGGCCTTGGATGAAGACGGCAGAGATCAAACAGCGCTGGTTGGACTACTTCGAAGCGAATGGGCACACAGTCGTCCCCTCAGCGTCGGTGATCAGCTCGGATCCATCGATCCTGTTCAACATCGCGGGCATGGTTCAGTTCATCCCATATCTCTCCGGTCGGGAGCCTGCCCCATTCAATCGCGCCACGAGCGTGCAGAAATGCGTGCGCACCGGCGACATCGAAGAGGTCGGAAAGACCACCCGTCACGGCACCTTCTTCCAGATGAATGGGAACTTCTCCTTCGGCGACTACTTCAAGCGCGAAGCCATCCGCTTCGCCTGGGGACTGCTGACGAGCTCCGTGGACGACGGCGGTCTCGGCTTCGACAAGAACCGCCTGTGGGCAACAGTCCATGAGGACGATATCGAGACCATCGACCTGTGGCTCGAGGAGACATCGGTCCCACGAGAGCGCATCCAGCCGCGCGACAACGAGGACAATTTCTGGCACACCGGTCAGCCCGGCCCCGGCGGCTACTGCTCCGAGATCTACTTCGACCGTGGTCCGGACTACGGTGTCGAAGGCGGTCCCGTGGCCGATGAAGATCGGTACATCGAGATCTGGAACCTCGTGTTCATGGAATTCGAACTCAGCGAGGTCCGGTCGAAGGTCGATTTCGACATCGCCGGAGATCTCCCCGCGAAGAACATCGACACCGGCATGGGCCTCGAGCGTGTCGCCTTCCTGCTCCAGGGCGTCGAGAACATGTACGAAATCGACGAAGTCTTCCCCGTCATCGAGGCTGCCAGCCGCCTCTCCGGACACCGCTACGGTGTCGATCACGAGGCCGACGTGCAGATGCGCGTCGTGGCCGACCACGTCCGTTCCTCCCTGATCATCATCGGCGACGGTGTCCGCCCCGGCAACGAAGGCCGCGGCTACATCCTGCGCCGTCTCCTCCGCCGTGCCGTGCGTGCGATGCGCCTCCTCGGCGTGACCAGCGAGGTCCTGCCGGAACTGCTGCCGGTGTCCATGGAATCGATGAAACTCTCCTACCCTGAGCTGGAGACGGATTTCGATCGCATCTCCCGCATCGCCTACGCCGAGGAGAAAGCCTTCCTGCGGACCCTGGAGTCGGGCACCCAGCTGTTCCAGAACGCTGCGGCCTCCCTGCCCGAGTCGGACAAGACCATCAGCGGCGACGTCGCGTTCGCCCTGCACGACACCCACGGATTCCCCATCGACCTGACGCTTGAAATGGCTTCCGAACAGGGCGTCCACGTCGACGAAGAGGGTTTCCGCGCACTCATGAGCGAACAGCGGACCCGAGCAAAGGCCGACGCGAAGGCGAAGAAGGGCGGCGGACATGCCGACCTCTCCGCCTACTCTGCGCTGCTCGAGGACGGTGCCTCCGAGTTCGTCGGCTACGACCGCCTCGAAGCCGACTCCCGGGTGCGCGGAATCGTCGTCGACGGCCTCGCCCAGGAAGTTCTGACACCGGGACAGTCCGCCGACCTCATCCTCGATCTGACTCCGTTCTACGCCGAGGCAGGCGGACAGCGCGCCGATATCGGCCTCATCAGAGGCCATGGCTTCACCGCCCGCGTCCTCGACGTGCAGAATCCCATCAAGGGGCTCCCCGCGCACAGGGTCGAAGTCATCGACGGCGAGATCCACGTCGGGGCCGAGGTCCTGGCCGTCGTCGACCGCGACCACCGGTTCCAGGGCTCACAGGCGCACACCGCCACCCACCTCGTCCACGCCGCGCTGCGCGAGATCCTCGGCACTCACGCTGTCCAGGCCGGCTCGATGAACCAGCCAGGCTACATGCGCTTCGACTACTCATTCCCCGAAGCCCCGAGTCAGCAGATGCGCGCGGAGATCGAAGACGTCGCCAACCTCGCCGTCCGCTCGAACTATGAGGTCGGGACCGAATTCCTGCCGTTCGAGGACGCCAGGAAGTCCGGTGCGATGGCGCTCTTCGGCGAGAAGTACCCGAACATCGTGCGCGTCGTCGATATCGGCGGACCATTCTCCCGCGAACTCTGCGGAGGCACCCACGTCGGTGCCTCGTCCGAGGTCGGGCCGATCTCCGTACTCTCCGAAGCCTCGGTGGGCTCAGGGGTACGCCGCATCGAAGCCGCCGTCGGCATGGACGCCTTCCGCTCACTGGCCGCCGAACGCAGCATCGTCTCCTCACTGTCCGACATGCTCAAGGTGCCAGGAACCGATGTGCGCGAACGCGTCGGAGATCTGATGACCAAGCTCAAGGATGCGGAGAAGGAGATCGCCCGCCTGAACTCCCAGCAGCTCCTGGCCTCAGCCGGAAGATTCCTCGACAACGCCGAAACCGTGGGGTCAACACTGTTCGTCGTCGCCGATCTCGGCGAAGTCTCGAACGCAGGAGACATCCGCACCGTCGTCACCGACCTGCGCGGTCGCGTCTCCGAACGCTCCGCCGTGGTCCTGGGCATCGGAACGAGCAACGGAAAACCCGTTGTCGTGGTCGCCACGACTGCCACTTCACGCGAAGAGGGACAGCAGGCTGGCAAGCTCGTGTCCTTGGCCTGTGGTGAACTCGGCGGCGGCGGAGGAGGCAAACCCGACCTCGCTCAGGGCGGCGGCAGCGATGTCTCCGCGATCCCCTCTGCCATCACAGCGGTCAAGGCAGCTCTCCAGTGAGTTTCCGCCGGGGCCGCCGTCTGGGCCTCGACATCGGTTCGGTGCGCATCGGGGTCGCCAGCAGCGACCCTGACGGCATCCTCGCTACGCCGCTGACAGTGGTGCGCAGGACCGACGAGCCCGCTGCGCTGAGAGCGCTGCGGGAGATCATCGACGAATACGAACCGATCGAACTGCTCATCGGCGACCCGAAGTCCCTCGATGGAGCGGCACGGGCGGCGGCGGCGACTGCACTTGAGTTCGCCAGGCGAATCAGTCTCGCCACGTCGACGCCCATCCGCCTCGTCGATGAGCGCTTCACCACGGTCGAGGCTCACCACGCCCTTGCCGCGGCAGGGAAGAACTCGCGTCAGCGTCGTGAGATCGTCGACGCCCAGGCCGCCGTGATCATTTTGCAGAATGCCCTCGAATTCGAACACAACACCGGTGAGCCAGCCGGTCGAGCAATGCCCGACGAGGAGAGTGAGCTATGAGCCCGTTCCCAGGTGAGTTCTCGGAAGACGAAGGGCTGACCAGGTCCGATCTCAGAGCAAAGAAGCGCCGCCGGATGCTGCGCAGGCGGCGGACGACGGCCATCGTCGTCGTCTGCGTGCTCGTGTTCGGCATCGGGGGATTCTTTGGTGTCAGAGCCGCGGGCGGAGTCTTCGATGACCTGTTCGGTCCCAAAGGCGACTACGAGGGCGCCGGCACCAGTGAGGTCACAATCGAGATCCCGCCGGGAGCCTCTGCCCGCTCCGTGGCCAATCAGCTCGTCGAGGCCGGGGTGATCATGAACTCCGAGCCGTTCCTCGACGAAGTCGAGCGCCGCGACATTACGATCCAGGCCGGACCGATCATTCTGCGCGAGAAGATGAGTTCCAAATCAGCAGTGGAAGCGATCGTCAATCCGATCAAACCTCCCAAGATCACGATCGCCGAGGGCCGCAAGATCGACCAGATCAAATCAACGATGGTCGAGTCGGGGATGAAGGCCGAAGCCGTCGACAAAGCCATCGATGACAAGACTCCGAAGGACTACGGCCTCGACGTCGACGCTCCCAGCCTGGAAGGGTACCTGTACCCGGCAACCTACGAGCTGAACCAGGACAGAACGGCCGAGGACATCGTGTCCGAGATGGTCAAGAAGACGAAGCGTGAGATCGAGAACGCTGACATCGATCTCGACGATGCGAATCGGATCATGACCCTGGCGAGCCTCGTCGAAATCGAATCACCCGGTGACGAAGAGGTGCGGAAGAAGGTGGCGCAGGTCTTCCTCAACCGCATATCTGAGGACTCGAAGACCGGAGAACTGCTCCAGTCCGATGCGACGGTGGCCTATATCCACGGTGCCCGCAGCGATCTGACGACGACGAAGGAGGAGCGCGAGTCCGACAGCCCGTACAACACGTACAAGAAGAAGGGGCTGCCACCGGGACCGATCAATTCGCCCAGCGCCGGAGCAGTCGATGCCGCGCTCAATCCCACCGACGGCGATTGGCAGTTCTTCGTGGCCACGAACCCGGACACCGGGGAGACCAAGTTCGCCGAGACCTACGACGAACATCGGAAGAATGTCGAGATCTATCGGAAATGGCTCAAGGAGCACGGAGAGGCCAACGGCGACAAATGACGATCTCGGCTGCGGTGCTCGGTCGCCCGATCGCCCATTCCAAATCGCCCCTGCTTCATCGTGCGGCATTTCAGGCCCTGGGCCTCGACAGCGGCGAATACGCCAGCTTCGACCTCGGTGCGGAGGATCTCGAATCCTTCCTGGCTGCTCACGGAAGTCAGATCGGATTCTCGCTGACGATGCCGTTGAAGGAACGGCTCGTCGAACTCGCGCTGACCCATGGGTGGGGCCTCGATGACACGGCCAGGCTGACCGGAGTGGCGAACACACTGGTTCGCCGAGGTGGGGCGACGTCGGTTGCCAACACCGACGTGCAGGGCATCGTGCGCGCGCTGACTCCGGGGCTCAACTCCTGTCGGGAAGCAGCTGTCACGGCCGCGATATCGGCCACGGCCGCAGGCCTCGGCGCAACTGCAGGCGTGAGTACTGCCGACAGCGACGGTGCTGACAGGGCGACCATCCTGGGTGCGGGGGCGACCGCGGCTTCGGCGCTGCTGGCCTGCAGCGAACTGGGCATCACCACGGTCGAATTCCTCGTCAGAAACCCTGATCGGGCCGCCCGGGTCCTCCACCTGGGCAAACAGCTCGGAGTGTCGGCGTCCACCACGACGCTGAAGCAGATCGAACCCTCCGCCGTGGTCATCTCTACCCTCCCCGCCGAGGCCGTCCCCGAACTGCAGTGGTCTCCCCGCTTCCGCGGCGGAGTCGCCCTCGACGTCGCCTATGCCGCAGAATCCGGGTTCCTTCGCGCAGCGCAATCCCACGGGCTCATCCCGGTAGAGGGCACGGTGATGCTCGTCGAGCAGGCCGTTGCACAGTCGGAGATGTTCATCGCTGCAGCCGAAGCATCGGCCGCCGAGCCCGGCTTCACGCAGGGCTCCACACAGAGCGCCACGCACAACGCTGAGCGGCGTGCCGTGATCGCAGCAGCCATGTACAGCGCACTCGACGACCAACCTGGGCCGGCAGGCGACTGACCAGAAGGACGGAAAGGGCGGGCGAGGGTGGACATCGGAGTTCTCCACGGGTGGCCGATCGGAGTCAGCGCCGTCATCAGTGCTGGTCTCGGCATTCTCCTGGCCCGCAGCGCCTCGTGGTGGCTGGCCGATGACGACCACGCTGCCGTGCTGGTGAAGACTCGTCTGTACCGCCCTCTGCCCTTAGCGATCCTCGGCATCGTCTTGGCTGTTGCAGCCGCGCTGCTCTTCCCCGCCGCCGCAGCCGGCTCCGGCACGATGTCTGATGCCGGCTCGATGTCCGAGGCCGGCTCAATGTCAGGCGCCGCTCATCTTGCCGACATCGGGTCCGTTGACGGGCTTCTGCTGGCTCTGAGCCTGAGTGCAGCGGCCGCTGCCACCCCGTTCCTCGCTGTCGTCGACATCGTCGTGCATCGGCTGCCGGATCGGATCGTGTATCCGCTCATCGGAATCGAACTTCTCACCTTCGTTCTCGGGCAGCTGCTGGGGGAGTCCGCAATCTGGGGCCTCGGTCTCATCGCTGGTGGCGCAGGGGTCCTGCTCTTCGGCGTCCTCTACCTGAGCGGACGGGTGATGCACGCGCGCACGATGGGCCTCGGCGACGTCAAACTCGCGTTTCTCGTCTTCGGTATGCCCGCGCTGTTCTCTCCGTGGGCACCGGCGCTCGTCTTCATCATCATGATGCTCATCGCCGGCGTCGCAGCGCTGCTGGCAGCCGCTGCGAAACGCAGCCTGAAGGCGACGACGATCGCATTCGGACCGGCAATGCTATCCGGAATGTGGGTCGGGTCGGTGCTTGCGCCGATCCTTTTGTAGAATCGGTTGAATGTTGAGATGGCTGACTGCAGGCGAATCCCACGGCGAAGCGCTGACTGGGATCATTGAGGGGCTTCCCGCCCACGTTCCTATCACCAGGGAAGACATCCGCGCGAGCTTAGCTCGACGCAGATTGGGCTACGGCCGTGGAGCCCGGATGAAATTCGAAGCCGACGAGGTTCGCCTCCTCGGCGGAGTGCGACACGGGCAGACGCTGGGATCACCGGTGGCCGTTGAGGTCGGGAACACGGAATGGCCCAAATGGGAGACCGTGATGAGCCCCGACCCGATCGACGAGGACGAACTCGCCGGTCAGGCGCGGAACGCCCCGCTGACCCGACCGCGGCCCGGTCATGCCGATATCGTCGGCATGCAGAAGTACGGATTCGACGAGGCTCGACCGATCCTCGAACGTGCCTCGGCTCGTGAAACGGCAATGCGTGTGGCGTTGGGCACCATTGCAGCGAACTTCCTCCGGGAACTCGGCATCACGCTCGTCTCCCACACCGTGGCAATCGGCACGGCTGCGGAATCCACAGAGACCGCGACCGAACCGGCATTGCCATCGGCAACGGACGTCGACGCACTCGACGCCGATCCCGTGCGCTGCTTCGACCCGGAACTCTCCGCTCGCATGGTTGAGCAGATCGATGCTGCGAAGAAGGCCGGTGACACCCTCGGCGGAGTCGTCGAGGTCCTCGCCTACGACCTGCCGCCCGGTCTGGGCTCGCACGTCCACTGGGACCGTCGGCTCGACTCCCGACTTGCCGGGGCCCTGATGGGCATCCAGGCGATCAAGGGCGTCGAGGTCGGCGACGGCTTCCTCACGACCAGGCGCCCCGGGTCCGCAGCCCACGATGAACTCGCCGTTGGTGACGAGGGTATCCGACGCGTCAGCAACCGCGCAGGCGGCACCGAAGGCGGAATGTCGACAGGTGGACCGCTGCGAGTCCGGGCAGGTATGAAGCCCATCGCCACGGTCCCACGCGCTCTGGCCACCGTCGACGTCGTCACCGGTGAACCTGCCAAGGCCAACCACCAGCGCTCCGACGTGTGCGCGGTTCCGGCCTCCGGTGTCGTGGCCGAAGCGATGGTGGCTCTCGTCCTCGCCGAGGCAGTGGTGGAGAAGTTCGGCGGCGACTCCGTGGCCGAGACCAAACGGAACCTGGATGCCTACGTGGCGGCCATTCCGGAGAACCTCCGCATCGGCCGATGACTCAACGCCCGCACCCGAAACCGGTTCCACCGCTGGAACCGGTCCCGGCCTCGCAGTCGCGCATCGTCCTGACCGGACCGCCTGCAGCCGGCAAATCCACAATCGGCCGGCTCCTGGCTGATCGACTCGATCTGCCGCTCATCGACACGGATGCGAACATCGTCGACAAGTACGGCGTCATTGCAGAGATCTTCGTCGAGCGCGGTGAGGACCATTTCCGGCGGATCGAACGCGAGGTCGTTCGGCGTGCCCTGCGTCGTCTGCTCGACCGCCCAGGCATCGTGTCCCTGGGCGGGGGAGCGATCCTCAACCCGGGCACCCGGGCCCAGTTGGGCCATCCCGCTATCAAGGTCGTGCACATCGACATCGATGTCGACACCGTCGTGACTCGGCTGAACTCCCCGCACCGACCGCTGCTGCGCGGTGCGGGGACTCCGGTGGAGAACTGGTTGGCGCTCGTGAACGAGCGTGAACCTCTCTACGATCAGGTCGCCACCTTCCGCGTCCACGCCTCGAATTCGCATCCCTCGACCATCGTCAACCGCGTCGTCGACGTCCTCACCGGTCTGCAGCGTGCGGAGGAGTATGCCAAGTACTCGGGCCGCGAGCCGGAGAGTTAGGCTTGAGGTCGCAACCGGTTCGTAAGTTCAGCCACCGCGGTCATGTCATGCCCGGAGGCAGCAAAGGGGAAAGTGCACGAATGAGTCTCACACGCATCAATGTCGAAGCCGGCGGGAACTATCCGGTTCTCGTGGGCCAAGGTCTCCTGGGTGAACTTCCCGAGCTCCTCGGCCCCCGCGTCGAGAAGGTGCTCGTGATCCATCCGCGGGCTCTGCGGACAACAGGGGAGACGGTCCGTGATGACCTGCGCGCAACCGGTCTCGATGCGATTGTGGCCGAGATCCCCGACGCGGAGGAAGCCAAACATGTGCAGGTCGCCGCGTTCTGCTGGCAGGTCCTCGGCCAGAGCGACTTCACCCGCACCGATGCCATCATCACTGTCGGCGGAGGAGCCGTCTCCGACCTCGGCGGCTTCGTCGCAGCAACCTGGCTGCGCGGAATCTCCGTCATCCACATTCCCACCACAGTCCTCGGAATGGTCGATGCGGCCATCGGCGGCAAGACCGGAATCAACACCGCTGAAGGCAAGAACCTCGTCGGTTCCTTCCACGCGCCCTCGGGCGTCCTCGTGGACCTCGACACCCTGCAGACGCTGCCGGAGAACGAGCTCTTCACCGGCCTCGCCGAGGTGGTCAAGACCGGCTTCATCGCCGATCCCGCGATCCTCGATCTGGTGAGCAGGTATTCGAAGGCTGAGATCGCCGAGGTGGATGGACCTGTCCTGCGCGAGCTCATCGAACGCGCCATCGCGGTCAAGGCCGAGGTCGTCGCCGATGACTTCAAGGAATCCGGACGCCGCGAGATCCTCAACTACGGCCACACCCTTGCCCATGCCATCGAGCACAAAGAGCGCTATCAGTGGCGCCACGGCGCCGCGGTGTCCGTGGGCATGGTCTTCGCAGCCGAGGTGGCGGCGATGGTCAAGAGCCTCTCGCCGGAGACCGTCGACCTCCATCGTGAGCTGCTGACCAAGCTGGGTCTGCCCATCGCCTACCGTGCCGATGTCTGGCCGCAGCTGTTGGACACGATGAAGCGAGACAAGAAGGCGCGCGGCTCGATGCTGCGCATGGTGCTGCTGAGCGAGGTGGGCGCACCCGCGACGGTGGAGATCCCGGACGTCTCAATTCTCCACACGGCCTACCAGGAGATCGGCGAGGACTCGCCCCGCGTCATGCTCGGCACTGATCTGGGCTGAGAGGCCCAAGATGGCAGCTCCTACAGGAGCTTGCTAGAATTGCTGTTTGGCGAAACTGCCAGATACATCAAATCACCTCGCGGTGGCCAAGACTGACACGAAGAAGGACGGATTAGTGGCTTCAACCAACGACCTGAAGAACGGCCTTGTGCTCAATATCGATAAGCAGCTGTGGCAGGTGCTGGAGTTCCAGCACGTCAAGCCCGGCAAGGGTCCGGCTTTCGTCCGCACCAAGCTCAAGAACGTCATCTCCGGCAAGATCATCGACAAGACCTTCAATGCCGGGACCAAGGTCGAGACAGCCAATGTCGACCGTCGCGATATGCAGTACCTCTACCATGACGGCACCGACTACGTCTTCATGGACGCCGAGGACTACGACCAGGTCAGCGTCTCTCCCGACCTCGTCGGCGATGCCGCCAACTACATGCTCGAGAACCAGAACCTGCAGATCTCCTTCCACGAGGGCACCGCGCTCTCCGTGGAGCTGCCGCCTTCGGTCGAGCTGCTGATCACCCACACGGAACCGGGACTGCAGGGCGACCGCTCGACCGGTGGCTCCAAGCCTGCAACGCTGGAGACCGGCTACGACATCCAGGTGCCCCTGTTCCTCGAAGAGGGCACCAAGGTCAAGGTGGACACCCGCAACGGCGACTACCTGGGTCGCGTCAAGTAAGTGTCAGCACGAACGCGGGCCCGCCGTCGGGCCTTGGAACTCATGTTCGAGGCAGGACAGCGTCGCCTCGACACCGATCAGATCGTGACCATGCGGTCCAACGACCCCGACTATCCGATGAAGGCCTATGCGGTGGAGATCGTCGAAGGAGTCACGAGCCATCGTGACGAGATCGACGAGATCATCGCCACCTATGCGGAAGGCTGGACCCTGGAGCGGATGCCGGCCGTCGACCTGGCTCTGCTCCAGATCGGTACCTGGGAGATCCTCTTCAACGATGAGGTGCCTGACAAGGCGGCCATCGACGAAGCCGTCTCGCTGGCCAAGCAGTTCTCAACGGATGACTCACCAGGCTTCATCTCGGGACTGCTCTCACGCGTCCTGGACGTCAAGCCCACCCTGATCTGAGTCCGCGGGTCCGGAATCCGGACCCGCGCACCGACCTCACTCATCCGAGGTCTACAATCGAATCGAACCACTCCTTTAACCACCGTCCGGAGAGGCGGAGAAGGGGAAGCATGACACAGCGAACAGTGCTCGATGCCCCAGATATGAAACGGGCAATGACCCGTATCGCCCACGAGATCATCGAGTCCAACAAAGGCAGCGACGACCTCGTTCTGCTCGGCATCCCACGCCGCGGGGTGCCCTTGGCCACTCGACTGGCCGAACAGATCGCCTCGATCTCCGGGCGTCCGGAGATGGCGAGCGAACTCGTCGGAAGCCTCGACATCACGATGTACCGTGACGATCTGCGCAGCGGCGCCTACCGCGCCCCGGAACCCACCACCATCCCTGCCGAGGGCATCGATGCCAAGACCGTCGTCCTCGTCGACGATGTGCTCTTCTCCGGCCGCACGATCAGAGCCGCACTCGATGCGCTCTCCGATCTGGGTCGTCCGTCCAAGGTCCGGCTCGCCGTTCTCGTCGACCGGGGCCACCGTGACCTGCCGATCCGGGCCGACCACGTCGGCAAGAACCTGCCCACCTCAAGCAGCGAACGCGTCAACGTCTCCCTGGCGGAGATCGACGGCGACGACGGCGTCACGATCTCGGGAGGTCGCGAATGAAGCACCTCCTCGACACCGTCTCGCTGAGCCGCGAAGACGCCATCTCGATCCTCGACATCGCCGAGGAGATGACTCAGGTCTCCGAACGCGAGGTCAAGAAGCTGCCTGTGCTGCGTGGGCGCACCGTGGTCAATCTGTTCTTCGAGGATTCGACGCGCACCCGACTGTCGTTCGAAGCCGCGGCCAAAAGACTCTCGGCCGACGTCCTCAACTTCTCCGCCAAAGGCTCGTCCGTGTCCAAGGGCGAAAGCCTGCAGGACACCATCCAGACCATTTCGGCCATGGGCGCCGATGCGCTTGTCGTTCGGCATCCCGGATCGGGCACCCCGCATCGCCTGGCCCACACCGGCTGGATCGACGTCCCCGTCGTCAATGCCGGCGACGGCACTCACGAACACCCCACACAGGCGCTGCTCGATGCCTTCACCCTGCGTCGTGCCCTCGGCGGATTCTCCGCTTCAGGGGCCGTCAAGGACGGGCCACGGGGTCGAGGGCTCGACGGCGCAAAAGTCGCCATCGTCGGAGACGTCCTGCACTCCCGTGTAGCCCGGTCGAACGTCCACCTGCTGGCCAACCTCGGCGCCGAAGTTCACCTCGTCGCACCCCCGACGCTGCTTCCATGGGGCGTTGAGACCTGGCCTGTGACTCTGCACTACGACCTCGACGAGGCGCTGCACTCCGAGGAGTTCGCGGCCGTGATGATGCTGCGCGTCCAGCACGAGCGCATGCACGAATCGTTCTTCCCCAACGAACGCGAATACGCACGACTGTGGGGACTCTCCGCAGCCCGGCTGGCCGGACTGCCCAAGGAGACTTTCATCATGCACCCGGGGCCGATGAACCGCGGCTTCGAGATCTCAGCGGCAGCCGCCGACTCACCGCGCGCCCTCATCCTCGACCAGGTCGAAAACGGAGTGAGCGTGCGAATGGCGGTCCTGTACCGCCTCTTGACAGGTCAGGAGGAGACCAATGACTGATTATCTGATCCGCGGTGCGAACGTGCTGGGCCAGGGAATCGCCGATATTGCGATCAAGGATTCGACGATCGTCGACCCCGATCTGCTCGACGCCGACGGCAGCGATGTGGAGCTCGTGAACGCCGACGGGCTCATCGCCCTGCCCGGCCTCGTCGACATGCACACACACCTGCGGGAACCGGGCAAAGAAGATGCGGAGACGATCCTGAGCGGGTCGCGCGCGGCCGCCTCGGGCGGCTTCACCTGCGTTCATGCGATGGCGAACACCGCTCCCGTCGCGGACACCGCAGGCGTCGTCGAACAGGTCCACCGCCTCGGTCGGACAGCCGGCTACACCGAGGTCGTGCCCATCGGAGCCGTGACCATCGGCCTGGAGGGAGAGAACCTCGCCGAGATCGGAGCCATGGCCCGCTCTGCGGCTCGAGTTCGGATCTTCTCCGACGACGGCGTCTGCGTCTCAGATCCGCTGCTCATGCGTCGGGCCCTCGAGTACGTCAAGACCTTCGACGGAGTCATCGCCCAGCACGCCCAGGAGCCGCGCCTGACCGAGGGCGCGCAGATGAACGAGGGTGTCGTCTCTGCTGAGCTGGGGCTGCCCGGCTGGCCAGCCGTCGCCGAGGAATCGATCATCGCCCGCGATGTGCTCCTGGCCGAACATGTGGGCTCGCGGCTGCACATCTGCCACGTATCGACCAAGGGCAGCGTCGACATCATCCGCTGGGCGAAGTCCCGCGGAGTCGAGATCACCGCCGAGGTCACTCCGCATCACCTGATGCTCACCGACGAACTCGTCCGCAGCTTCGACCCCGTCTACAAGGTGAACCCGCCGCTGCGGACCGAAGCCGACGTCACCGCACTGCGCGAAGCGCTGGCCGACGGCACGATCGACGTCATCGGCACCGACCACGCTCCGCATACAGCCGAACACAAATGCAGCGAATGGACGGCAGCGGCCATGGGCATGGTCGGCATGGAGACGGCGCTGCCCATCGTCGTCGAGGCGATGGCCGACTACGACTTCGACTACGGCGACCTTGCCCGCGTGATGTCGGCGACACCGGCACGCATCACCGGAGCAACCGGACACGGCAGCCTCGAGATCGGCGCGAGCGCGAATATCGTGCTCATCGACCCGGCCTCGACACACACGATCGTGCCCGATGACCATGCCACGAAGGGACGCAACAACCCCTTTGCCGGACTCGAGGTCTCCACCTCGATCACCGACACCTTCTTCTACGGCCACCGGGTGCTTTCCGGCGGACGACTCAGCACACCCCACCCGGCAGGAGCATCATGGACAGACCAGTGAGCGTCATCATCATCGCAGTCGTCTTCCTCCTCCTGATCCTGGCGATCACCTGGGGCTGGAGCCGACGAAAGAAGAGCCAGACAGTGGTGCCGCAGCCGGCGAAACCACATATGGGAATCAAACCCGTCTCCGATCCCGTCGAGGGATCGTACGTGTCGACGACCTTGGCCGGACATCCGCTCGAACGAGTCGCCGTCCATGGTCTCGGCATCCGCACCACGGGAGAGATCGTCATCACCGACGGGGGCGTGGTCATGGACCTCGCCGGACGTGAGGACTTCCTCATCCCTCGGCGCGATATCGTCTCCGTCGACACCACCGCCGGCATGATCGGCAAATTCGTCGAACGCGGCGGCATCGTGCGCATCACCTGGCGACTGGGGGAGACCCTCGTCGACACCGGCTTCCGCGCGCGCTACGCCGCCAGCACCACCCCCACCGTCGACCGCATCCGCGAAATGATCGAAGAGGCACAATGAGACTGTCCACCACACCTGCCGTCCTCGTCCTCGAAGACGGACGCACCTTCCGCGGTTCCTCCTACGGGGCCGTCGGCGAGACCCTGGGCGAAGCGGTCTTCGTCACCGCAATGTCCGGTTATCAGGAGACCCTGACCGACCCGTCCTATCACCGTCAGATCGTGATCCAGACCGCGCCGCACATCGGCAATACGGGGATCACCGATGATGACGACGAATCGGGCAAGATCTGGGTCGCCGGCTACGTCGTTCGCGACGCTTCCCGCATCTCCTCGAACTGGCGCTCCATCGGAGACCTGTCCACCCGCCTCGAGGAATCGGGCATCGTGGGCATCAGCGACGTCGACACCCGCGCTCTGACACTGCACCTGCGCGAGGCTGGAGCCATGCGCATGGGCATCTTCTCCGGCCCTGCTGCCGAGGCCGACGACAAGGAGCTGCTGGCCAAGGTCCAGGCCTCACCGCGCATGGCCGGAGCGAAACTGGCCGAACAGGTCTCGATCACGCAGCCTCAGCTCATCCCCGCAGTGGGCGAGAAGAAGTTCAGCGTCGCAGCCCTGGACCTGGGCATCAAGTCGATGACACCTCAACGACTGAGCGAACGCGGCATCGACGTGCACCTCCTGCCCGCGACGACGAACTTTGCGGAGATCCAGGCGCTGGGAGTCGACGGCGTCTTCTTCTCCAACGGGCCCGGTGACCCGGCGACCGCCGATGCTCAGGTCGACCTCCTCCGCGAGGTCCTCGGCGCGAAGATCCCGTTCTTCGGCATCTGCTTCGGCAACCAGCTGCTGGGCCGAGCGCTGGGCTTCGGCACATACAAACTCCCCTTCGGCCATCGCGGCATCAACGTCCCCGTCATGGACCGCACCACAGACAAAGTCGAGATCACCTCGCAGAACCACGGCTTCGCTGTCGACGCTCCTTTGGACGGTGAGACACAGGCACCGCATGATGAGAGTTTCGGCCGTGTCGCCGTCTCCCACGTGTGCCTCAACGATGACGTGGTCGAAGGACTCCAATGCCTCGACCTTCCCGCGTTCTCCGTCCAATTCCATCCGGAGGCCGCAGCCGGCCCCCACGATTCGAGCTACCTGTTCGATCGCTTCATCGACCTCATGTCCGCTTCCCAGGTCGCACAGGCCTAAGGAGAACTCATGCCACTCAGACAAGATCTCTCATCCGTTCTCGTCATCGGCTCCGGCCCCATCGTGATCGGGCAGGCCTGCGAATTCGACTACTCGGGCACCCAGGCATGCCGTGTCCTGCGGGATGAAGGCCTGCGCGTCATCCTCATCAACTCCAATCCCGCGACGATCATGACCGACCCCGACGTCGCCGATGCCACCTACGTCGAGCCGATCGATCCCGACATCATCGAATCGATCATCGACAAGGAACGCCCCGACGCGATCCTGCCGACCCTGGGCGGACAGACAGCGCTGAATGCGGCGATCGCACTGCACGATGCCGGCATCCTCGAGAAGTACGGGGTCGAACTCATCGGCGCCGACGTCGACGCCATCCAGCGCGGCGAGGACCGGCAGAAGTTCAAGACCATCGTTGAGGAATGCGGCGCCGAGTCGGCGAAATCCGTCATCTGCCACACCATCGACGAGGCACTGGCCGGGGCCGAAGAGCTCAACTATCCCGTCGTCGTGCGACCCTCGTTCACGATGGGCGGACTGGGTTCCGGCATGGCCTATGACGAGAACGACCTCCGGCGCATCGCCGGCGCCGGCTTGGGTGACTCCATCACCCACGAGGTGCTCCTCGAGGAGTCGATCCTCGGCTGGAAGGAATACGAACTCGAACTCATGCGCGACCACAAGGACAACGTGGTCGTCATCTGCTCGATCGAGAACGTCGACCCCGTCGGCGTCCACACCGGCGACTCGATCACGGTGGCCCCATCGCTGACCCTGACCGACCGCGAATACCAGAAGATGCGCGACATCGGCATCGACGTCATCCGCGCCGTCGGAGTCGCCACCGGCGGCTGCAACATCCAGTACGCAGTGGATCCTGCGACCGGCCGCATCGTCGTCATCGAAATGAATCCCAGAGTCTCACGGTCCTCGGCACTGGCATCGAAGGCCACAGGCTTCCCGATCGCCAAGATGGCCGCCAAGCTGGCCGTGGGCTACTCGCTCGACGAGATCCCCAACGACATCACGAAGGTCACACCGGCCAGCTTCGAACCGACACTCGACTACGTCGTGGTCAAGATCCCACGGTTTACGTTCGAGAAGTTCCCCGCAGCGGATCCGACGCTGACCACGACCATGAAGTCCGTGGGCGAGGTCATGTCCCTGGGCCGCAACTTCACCACCGCACTGCAGAAGGCCATGCGGTCGATGGAGCAGCGCGATGCCTCGTTCTCCTGGTCCGATCTTCCCGACATCAGCGACGAGGATGTCAGAGAATCCGTCCTTGAGTCGATCTCGCACGCGACAGCCGACCGCATCCATTCCGTTCAGCGCGGATTGGCCGCTGGCCTGAGCAATGCCGAGGTATTCGAGGCCTGCGAGATCGATCCCTGGTTCCTCGACCAGATCGAACTGATCAATGAGGTCGCCGAGTTCATCTCCTCGGCCGAGGAACTCGACGCCCAGGTGCTGCAGGTTGCGAAGAACCACGGCTTCTCCGATGAGCAGATCGCGTCGCTGCGCAGCATGGATACCGGTGTCGTCACCGGTGTCCGGCATGCCCTGCGGATCCGCCCCGTGTTCAAGACCGTCGACACCTGCGCCGGTGAGTTCGCCGCACACACCCCGTACCACTACTCGAGCTATGACGAAGAGACCGAGGTCGCCCCGCGCGAGAAGCCTGCCGTGATCATCCTCGGTTCGGGACCGAACCGGATCGGCCAGGGCATCGAGTTCGACTACTCATGCGTGCACGCGACGATGGCCATCTCCGAGGCCGGCTTCGAGACCATCATGGTCAACTGCAATCCGGAGACCGTGTCCACGGACTATGACACCGCGGATCGCCTCTACTTCGAACCCCTGACCTTCGAAGACGTGATGGAGGTCTATCACGCCGAGGTGGCCGCCGGTCCCGTGCTCGGCGTCGTCTGCACACTGGGTGGCCAGACCCCGCTGGGCCTGGCCGACAAGCTCAAGGCCGCAGGAGTGCCGGTCCTCGGCACCCAGCCCGAAGCCATCGACCTGGCCGAGGATCGCGGCGAATTCGGCGCCGTCCTCGACCGCGCCGGTCTCACCGCACCGAAGCACGGCACCGCTGTGACCTACGCGGAGGCCGAGACGATCGCGGAGGAGATCGGCTACCCGGTCCTCGTCCGCCCCTCATATGTGCTCGGTGGCCGCGGCATGCAGATCGTCTACGACCGCACTCAGCTCGTGGACTACATGGCCACTGCCACAGAGATCTCCATTGACCGTCCCGTCCTCGTCGACCGCTTCCTCGAGGACGCCATCGAAATCGATGTCGATGCCCTCTACGACGGCACCGACATCTTCATCGGCGGCATCATGGAGCACATCGAGGAAGCCGGAATCCACTCCGGTGACTCCGCCTGCGTGCTGCCCTCGCTGACCCTGGGCGAAGACGTGCTCGACCGTGTCCGCAGCGCCACCGCGGCAATCGCCGAAGGCACGAACGTGCGCGGGCTGCTCAACATCCAGTTCGCCATCACCGCCGACGTCCTCCACGTCATCGAAGCCAACCCCCGTGCCTCCCGGACCGTGCCGTTCGTCTCGAAGGCCACTTCCACACAGCTGGCGAAGGCCGCCGCGCTCATCGCGGTCGGACGCACCATCGCCGATATGCGCGGAGACATGCTCCCGGAGACCGGCGACGGTTCGCGACTGTCCTTGGACCACCCGATCGCGGTCAAGGAAGCGGTCCTGCCGTTCCGTCGATTCAGGACCGTCGAGGGCAAGGTCGTCGATTCGATCCTCGGACCGGAGATGCGCTCGACCGGTGAGGTCATGGGCATCGACCACGACTTCCCGACTGCCTTCGCGAAGGGCCTGCTGGGAGCATCGATCAAGCTTCCGACCTCCGGCACCGTGTTCGTGTCCGTCGCTGACCGGGACAAAAGGGCCATGGTCCTGCCGGTCAAGGAACTCGTCGACATGGGCTTCGACGTGGTCGCCACAACCGGAACGGCCGCAGTTCTGTCCCGGTACGGCATCAAGACCACACAGGTGCACAAGCACTTCGAGGCCGATGCCGAGGATCGCACGATCCTCGACTACCTGGCCGCCGGTACGATCGACATGGTCATCAACGTCCCATCCGGACGCCAGGAACGGGCAGACGGCTACGAGATCCGTGCCTCGGCGACCGCGCACTCCGTGCCGCTGATCACCACACTCGCCGAGTTCGCGGCCGCAGTCACCTCACTCGAGGTCGTTCGTGACAAGACTTTCAAGGTCCGCAGCCTGCAGGACTGGAACGCTTGATGTTCGGCGCCCGCCTCCAGGAGGCCATGGAGGAGCACGGACCACTGTGTGTGGGCATCGACCCCCATGAGCATCTCCTTGAGGCCTGGGGCCTGCCGCGCACAGCGGCAGGGCTGCGGGAATTCTCACTGCGCACGGTGACCGAGCTGGCTGGGAATGTGGCTGCGGTCAAACCGCAGTCAGCCTTCTACGAGCAATACGGTTCGGCCGGAGTCGCTGTTCTCGAAGAGACACTGGCAGCCTGCCGGGAACACGATCTCATCAGTGTCCTCGATATCAAACGCGGGGACATCGGATCGACCATGGGAGCCTACGCACGCGCCTACCTCGACCCCGCCTCGGCGCTGGCCGCCGATTCGATCACTGTGTCTCCGTACCTCGGATTCGGGGCACTGGACCCGGCCTTCGAACTCGCCTTGGCTCATGATCGGGGAGTCTTCGTCCTGGCTCTGACCTCGAACCCGGAAGGCGCAGAGGTCCAGCACGCCCTGAGCGCCGAGGCTGTTCCCGGTTTCGGTGAGTCCGTGGCAGGGTCGATCGTCGGCCAGGTCGCGCAGCGCAACTCGGCTGCCTCCGCACAGGGCCTCGGGCGCTTCGGTCTGGTGGTGGGGGCGACAATCGGTTCCGCGGCACGTGACCTCGGGTTCGACCCGTCTGCATGTGGAGGGCCGATCCTGGCCCCGGGAGTCGGCGCTCAGGGCGCAGGAATCAACGAACTCATCGACGTCTTCGGAGCCGATGCGATCGCTGCCAACCAGATTCTGGCCACGACCTCACGTGCTGTCCTCGGTGCGGGGCCCAACGGGCTCCAAGCCGCAGCGAAGGCACTGAACCTGTCCCTGAAACAGGTGGGCTGAGTCTACATACCTACGGGATTCCCCGGCTTCAGACAGTGCTTCTGCCCAGCAGTGCAGAATACTGTTTGAAGCCGGCTCTCTCGTACATTCTCACGGCGCCTTCGGACGAGTGGGCCGTGATGTAGTCAAGTCCACGTCGGTGAGCATATTCGATGACTTCGGTGACGAGGCGATGACCAATGCCGTTGCCGCGCAGTTGCGGGACGACAAAGCACGATTGGATATCACCGCTGGCTCGATCTGGATTCAGGGGCGCCAGTACCCGCGGCAGTATCGCTAACCATGCCATGCCGACCGGTTCGTCTCTGAGGACAGCCACGAAAGGGATGTGTGAGTCCGAGTGACGGTGCGACCAGTCAGCAGTTGCTGCTGTAAATTCCTCGAGTGGGGGAAGTTCGCTGCGCTCATGCTGTTCAAGGGCCCACCGCCAACGCAGCTCGGCTAAGCCGGGCAGGTCCCGCTCGTGGGCCAAACGGACGCCGACATCGGTGGCCGCCGGTTCCGGGGCACGGCCACCTTCGTGAGCTGCGCCCTGGGATGCTGCTGTGCCTCGCGCCATGCGCTTATCCAACCACTGGTGATATCCCGGGTCAATAGGGTACTGAAAACGACGTGTTCTGCAGACACTTGAGTTTTCTTTTGCGCTTTATGCCTCTCACGAGGGTTTTTGTTTTAGACTGAAGCAACTTCCCTACCTGCCCGTTCATGGTGACAGAGGAGATAATGTGGCACTCGAACCTTTGACCCCGCAACAGCGTTCAGCCGCTCTGGACAAGGCCTTCAAAGCGCGTCAGGCGCGGGCCGAGGTCAAGACAGCGCTGAAGAATGGTCAAACCGATCTCGCTGCTGTGCTGAAGAAGGCCGGCGCAGACGAGGCACTCGCGAAGATGCGCGTCGTCGATCTGCTGAGATCGTTGCCCGGAGTCGGCGACCGACGCGCGGAAGCGGCCATGGACGACGTC
Source organism: Brevibacterium antiquum (assembly GCF_016107655.1). Taxonomy (GTDB): domain Bacteria; phylum Actinomycetota; class Actinomycetes; order Actinomycetales; family Brevibacteriaceae; genus Brevibacterium; species Brevibacterium antiquum. The sequence goes on along the minus strand of NZ_JABASX010000003.1, from coordinate 222,036 downwards.
GGCATCGCATCGTCACGTCGGATCAAGGGCCTGGGCGTACACCAGAAGAATGCCCTGTTGGAGAAATACTCCTGAATGTGTGAACAATAGATCTGTGAATAATCGACTGACCGTCCTCGCGGGACCTACCGCGGTCGGAAAAGGCACCATCAGCGCGTACATCAGAGATCATCATCCCGAGGTCTGGTTCTCCGTCTCCGCCACCACGCGGCCGCGGCGACCCGGCGAAATCGATGGTGTTCATTATCACTTCATCAGCGATGACGAATTCGACTCGCTCATCGCTGCCGGTGAGCTGCTCGAGTACGCCGTCGTCCACGGACGCCACCGCTACGGCACTCCTTCGGCCCAGGTTCAGGAGAAGCTGAGTCAGGGGATACCCTCCCTGCTGGAGATCGATCTGCAGGGAGCACGCCAGGTCAAGGACAAGATGCCCGACGCGCTGTTCGTCTTCCTGTCTCCGCCCAGCTGGGAGGAACTGGTGTCGAGACTCACCGGACGCGGAACGGAAACGGCAGTCGAACAGGAGCGTCGGCTGACCACGGCCAAGCAGGAATTGCAGGCCGAATCCGAGTTCGATGTCACGATCGTCAATGACCACGTTCGCACTGCGGCCGAAGAACTCATATCATTGATGGGTATACCCACTACCGATTAGATTGGACATTCATTGCCTGCACAACCTGAAGGCATCACCAATCCACCGATTGATGATCTGCTGGCCGTGACCAGCTCGAAGTACGAACTGGTCTCGATTGCGGCTCAGCGAGCCCGCCAGATCAACTCCTACTACGCCCAGCTCCAAGAGGGCCTGCTCGAGAACGTCGGTCCGCTGGTGACCCCGGGTACCCACGAGAAGCCGCTCTCGATCGCGCTCCGCGAGATCAACGAAGGCAAGATCGTGGCCCGCGAAGTCACCGAAGCCGACTTCGGTGCGCTCAGCCAAGAGCCTGTGCAGCCCGCTGCCAGCAACGACGGCGCACTGGACTTCAGCGACCAGTGAGAACCGTACTCGGCGTCGCCGGTGGAATCGCCGCTTACAAGGCGTGCCATGTCATTCGGCGACTCCGGGAACTCGGGCACAGCGTCAAGGTCGTGCCCACCGCCAGCGCTCTGAACTTCGTCGGTGCGGCCACCTTCGAAGCTCTGTCCTCACAGACCGTGACCACCGATGTCTTCGACGAGGTCGAATCGGTCAACCATGTCCGCATCGGGCAGGACGCCGAACTCGTCATCATCGCGCCGGCCACCGCCAATACTCTGGCCAAGCTGGCCGCAGGCATCGCCGATGACCTGCTGACCGCCACGGTCCTCACGACGACCGCCGAAGTGGTCGTCGCCCCCGCCATGCACACCGAGATGTGGCAGAACCCCGCCACCGTCGCGAACATCGCGACCTTGAAGCAGCGGGGCATCCATGTCCTCGAACCCGCAGTGGGGCGTCTCACCGGCCCGGACTCCGGTCCCGGTCGTCTGCCCGAACCCGACACGATCGTCGACTTCGCCCTGGCAGCTGCCCGATCAGCGCAGACCGATCCAGTGCTGAAGACAGTCGGGCTGCTGAACAACAGGCGCGTCGTCATCAGTGCCGGCGGGACCAGGGAACCGCTCGATCCTGTCCGATTCCTCGGGAACCGCTCCTCAGGCAAGCAGGGCATTGCGCTGGCACGTGCCGCTGCCGCCGCCGGAGCCCACGTCGACCTGGTCGCTGCCAACATCGACTCGGGTCTGCTGTCCGCACTGCCCGACAGTGTCGCGATCACCGCGGTCGAGTCCACGCTCGAGCTTCAGGCCCAGATGCAGGCTGCTCAGGCTGATGCTGATGCCATCATCATGGCCGCCGCCGTGGCCGACTACCGCCCAGCCGAGCGCACCGAATCGAAGATGAAGAAGTCGGGTGATGAGGGAATGACTCTGAACTTGGTGCAGAACCCGGATGTGCTCGTGGGACTCGTCGAATCACGTCGCGAACACCAGCTCATCATCGGATTCGCCGCCGAGACCGGAGATTCTCATCACAGCGCACTCGACTATGCGAAGGCGAAGTTCCGTCGCAAGGGCGTCGACCTTCTCGTCTTCAACAATGTCTCGGACGACAGGGCCTTCGGCCACGACGACAATGCCGTCCAGATCCTGAGCGTCGACGGTGACGAAGTCGTCGCCAGCCCAGAACTCACCGGCAGCAAGGACGATGTTTCGGAAAAGGTCGTCGAGGCTCTCGTCAGCCGTTTGGAATGCGTAGAATCGACGGCGTGAGTCAATCAAATCTGCGCTTCTTCTCGTCCGAATCCGTCACCGAGGGTCATCCCGACAAGATCTGTGACCAGATCAGTGATGCCGTCCTCGACGATCTGCTGAGTCAGGACCCGAACGCCAAGGTCGCCGTCGAGACAATGGTCACCACCGGTCTCGTCCACGTCGCCGGCGAGGTCAATACCGCAGCCTATGCCGACGTCGCCGGCATCGTGCGCCGGCTCATCACCGGAATCGGCTATGACTCCTCCGACACCGGATTCGACGGTCACTCCTGCGGCGTCTCCGTGTCCATCGGCAGTCAGTCCACCGACATCCATTCCGGAGTGACGAACCCACTGGACTTCCGCGAAGCCGTGGAATCCGACCACGGTTCGAGCCTCGGCGCCGGCGACCAGGGCCTCATGTTCGGCTATGCCGACAACGCCACCGACGTCCTCATGCCCGTACCCATCCATCTCGCCTCACGCATGGCGGAGAAGCTCTCCGAGGTGCGCAAGACCGGTGCACTGGACTATCTGCGTCCTGACGGCAAAACCCAGCTGACACTGGGCTACGACGGCAACGAAGCCGTGTCGATCGAGAACATCGTCGTCTCGACTCAGCATGCAGGCCACGTCGATCAGGCACAGCTTCACGCCGAGATCAAAGACTTCGTCATCGATCCGGTCATCGCAGGCTCCGGTCTCGATGACAGCCATGCGAACATCCACATCAACCCGGCCGGCCCCTTCGTCACTGGCGGGCCGATGGGCGACGCGGGGCTGACAGGCCGCAAGATCATCGTCGACACGTATGGCGGATACTCGCGTCACGGCGGAGGCGCCTTCTCCGGCAAGGACCCCTCGAAGGTCGACCGCTCAGCTGCGTACGCCATGCGCTGGGTCGCGAAGAACGTTGTGGCCGCCGGACTCGCCGACCGCGCCGAGGTGCAGGTCTCCTATGCGATCGGCCGTGTCGACCCGATGGGCCTCTACGTCGAAACATTCGGCACCGAGAAGGTCGACCCGCACGCGATCTCGCGGGCCATTCGCGAAGTCTTCGACCTGCGACCTGCCATGATCATCCAGGAACTCGATCTCCTGCGCCCGATCTACTCTCAGACATCGACATACGGCCACTTCGGCCGTGAGCTCCCCGACTTCACCTGGGAGGTCACGGACCGCGCCGACGATCTGCTGCGCGCAGTCTCCTCGGCTTGATGGACGAACCTCTTCCGATCGACACCGGCACCTCAGCCGTCGGGCAGGTGCCGCTGGCAGCGGAAGACCCCGTCGCCCATGTGCTCATCGATCACCCGGTGCCGCACCTGGCCCGTGCCTTCGACTACGCGGTTCCGGAGAAGTTCGCCGACACGGCCCGCCCGGGTGTGCGAGTCAGGGTCAGATTCGCCGGAAGACTGCGCGACGGCTTCCTCCTCGAACGGGTCGAGAAGTCCGACCACATCGGCCCACTCGCTACGATCGAGCGCATCACCAGTCCCGTCGTGGTGCTCACCCCCGGACTGATGAGCCTCGCTTCTGCCACTGCCCGCCGGTACGCGGGAACCCTCTCCGATGTTCTGCGTCTGGCGATCCCGCCGCGCCACGCACGCGCCGAGAAGGCTGTGCTCAAGGCCGAGAAGACGCTTCAACACAACGAGGGCAGCTCTGGGGCACCGTCCGACTCCGACAACGCAAGCACGGTCTCCGCGTCCTCGACTGCCGATCAAGGGCCTGCCGAGAACACGATCGACCGCCTCGGCGCATGGGTGGTCCGCGAGTCTTCGCACGAGCGAGAAGACGACTTCCCAGCCGCTGAGCATCCGCGGATGGCACTGACCTGCGTTCCCGGCCCGACGCCGGGGCTGAGTTGGATCACCGCCGGGCTGGAGGCTGCCCGAGCGACACTGGCTGCAGGGGAGTCGGTGCTGTGGCTGGTGCCCGATCACCGTGAGCTCGCAGTCCTCTCGGCGGCACTTGACGCTAGCCCGGACATCCCCTCCTACTCAGTCCTGAGTGCAGACCAGTCACCGGAGCAGAGGTGGAAAGCCTGGCTGCGCAGCCTGCTGGGGCACACACGAGTGACGATCGGCACCAGAGCGGCCGCCTTCGCTCCGATCGCCGGCCTCGGCCTCATCATCTGCTTCGACGACTCGAACCCGAACTACCTCGACCAGCACGCGCCGTATCCGCACGCCAGAGAAGTGTGCCTGCTGAGATCGACCATCGACGCCACCGGACTGCTGTTCGTCTCCACCGATCGCAGCGCGGAGATTCAGCGTCTGGTCGAGGTGGGGTGGCTTCGTGACGCCACGCCCACCGGCCCCGAGCGCCGTGAGGGCGCGCCACGCGTCTACGTTCCCGACGAGGAGCGTGACCCCTTCGCCTGGCAGCGCATCCCATCACGCGCCTGGCAGCTGATGCGCGGTGCCCTGCGCCCCGGCGCCAAGGACACGAACGCGGTCGGACCCGTCCTCGTCCAGGTCCCGCGTGCCGGGTACTACCCGGTGTTCGCCTGCGCGAGATGCCAAGAGGTCGCTCGCTGCCCTCAATGCTCGGCCACACTGACCACTCAGTCGGAGGTCGGGCCCTTCGCCTGTCGCTCCTGCGGCTACCACTCCGATACGTTCTCCTGCGGGCGCTGCCGCTCGAATCAGGTGCGCTCGATCGTGCGCGGCAGGGGTCGGACAGTCGAGGAGCTGCGCAAGGCCATGCCGGGAATCGAGATCCTCGAATCCGGCGGCGATGACATTCCTGTGGCCATCGACGACAGCCGGCGTATCGTCGTCGCCACCACCGGAGCAGAACCCTATGCTCTCGGTGGCTACGCCTGCGCAATCCTGCTCGACTCGCTGTGGCCAGGGCCGTGGATGCGCTCGACCGATGAAGGAGTCAGCAGACGGCTGCGGGCGGCAGTTCTCGTGAGGTCACGCACAGCTGGGGGAGTCGTCTACCTCGGCGATACCGATGAGACGATCCGGAACACGGTGACCACCTTCGACCCGGTCACCACCATGTCCAGAGCTCTCGGCGATCGTTTGGATCTCGGCTTTCCGCCCTACCGTCGCATTGTCGAACTCACCGGTGCCGGCACCGACATCGACGCCGTCATCGCGGCCGTCCCAGATCTCACCGAACTCATCCGCGACTCCGACGGTGACGAGCAGAAGGCCGTTGCCGCCTATCCGATCGCAGCAGGAGACACGGTCGGCGAAGCACTGGCTCATCAGATCGCCTCCCGGTCTGCCAAGAAGCTTCCCCAGGTGCGCGTCCGCATCGACGATCCGCGGTCGCTGTGAGTGCACCGGTGCCCGGACTCTGCGTCCGCGAAGCGAACAAGTAGAATTCCTCAAGTGGATATCGTCTTCGCCGGAACTCCGGATGCCGCAGTGCCAGCCCTCGAGGCCCTTGTCGAATCCCGGCACCGCATCCGTGCCGTCCTCACCCGACCCGATGCCCCGGTGGGGCGCAAACGCGTCCTCACCCCCTCGCCGGTCAAGGCACGAGCCCTCGAACTCGGCCTCGACGTCATCGAGGCCAGCCGACTCCGCGGCGAGGTCATCGCCGAACTCCGAGCCCTCAAGGTCGATGCCGTGGCCGTGGTCGCCTATGGTGCCATCGCCGGCCCGGCAGCGCTGTCGACCGCCGAACTCGGCTGGTTCAACCTCCACTTCTCACTCCTGCCGGCGCATCGCGGAGCCGCACCGGTCCAACGGGCCCTCATCGCGGGCCAGAGCAGCAGCGGAGTCAGCGTGTTCAAGATCGACGAGGGCATGGATTCCGGACCCGTCCTGCGCAGCCTCGAACTGCCTCTGGACCATCCCGATGTCGCCGCCGCCCTCGACGACTACGCCCGCCGAGGCGCGGTCGAACTGGTCGCCGCCTTCGATGACCTCGCGGACGGAACCGCAGTGATGACCCCGCAGTCCGGAGAAGCGAGCCACGCGGACAAGATCGGCATCGATGATGCCCATCTCGACTTCTCCGACTCTGCCCGGGCGATCATCGACCGTTCCCGGGGAGTCAGCCCCAGCCCCGGGCCATGGGCGAACGTCGACGGGAAGCGGACCAAACTCTTCGGACTCACACCCGCGCCCGACGTCACCACCCCTCCAGAAGTCGGATTGCTCACCTCCTGGCAGAAGACCGCCGTCCTCGGCTGCGGCGACGGCTGGGTCCATGTCGCGGAGATCCAACCCTTCGGCAAGGCACGGATGGCGGCCGTGGACTTCCTCCGCGGACGTGGCGACATCCGATTCGATCCCACTGAAACCAGCGCCGAGCCGGCGGCAGACCCCGAGCAAGGAGCATGAGACAGATGCCAGCAGATGAGCGCATGCCGCGGAAGAGACCGGCAGGACGAGAGCCGAGACAGGCGAAGAACCTGCCGCGGCGCATCGCCTGGGAGGTCCTCGTCGACGTTGAGACGAAGGACTCCTACGCGAACCTGCTCCTGCCCGCCAAGCTCGCCCGCACGCATATGGACCACCAGGACGCGGCGTTCACGACTGAACTCACCTACGGTGCTCTGCGTCAACAGGAGTTCTACGATGCGATCATCGCCAAGGCGGCGAACCGGTCCCTCGACTCCATCGACCCCGAACCGCTGGCAGGCATGCGCCTCGGCGCCCACCAGATCCTGTCCATGCGCGTGCCAGACCATGCGGCGCTGTCGGAGACTGTCGCCGTCATCAAGTCCTACGCACCGAAGACATCCGGGTTCGTCAACGCCGTCCTGCGTCGGATCTCCGAGGTCGACCGGGCCGAATGGCTGCGCCGCGTCACCGCCGGAGCCACCGCGGTGGGTGAACAGGCCATCGAGTACTCCCACCCGGAATGGATCGTGAGGGCGATGACTCAGGCTCTCAAGGGCCACGGACGGCAGGCATCTGAACTGCAGGCGCTGCTCGAAGCCGACAACGCGGCCGCGAAGGTCAGCGTGTCCGCTCTGCCCGGACTCATCGACCGCAGCGAACTGCCCGGAGCACCGACCGAGTTCTCACCCATCGGCGTCACACTCGACACCGCTGTGCCCAAGAACGTCGACGCCGTCGCCACCGGCCGGGCCCGCGTGCAGGACGAAGGCTCCGCGCTGGTGGCCCTGGCACTGGCGCAGGTTCAGGCACCGGCGGGCACCTGGGCGGACCTGTGCGCTGGACCCGGTGGCAAGGCCGCAGTCCTCGCCGCGATTGCGAAGCAGTCGGGGACCACCCTCGATGCCTTCGACTCCAGTGAGCACAGGGTCGAGCTCGTGAGATCCTCCACCCAGGCACTCGACAACGTCACCACCCGCGTACAAGACGCCCGCGACGCCACGGGCCCGTATGCGAAGGTCCTCGTCGACGTCCCCTGCTCGGGCCTCGGTGCCCTGCGCCGCCGTCCCGAAGCTCGCTACCGCCGTCGCCCCGAGGACATCAACGCCCTGGCCGGACTGCAGCGAGAACTGCTGCGGGCGGCCTTGAACGCATGTGCTCCGGGGGGAGTCGTCGCCTACTCCACCTGCTCTCCCCACTACGCGGAGACCGTGCTGGTCGTCGACGATGTCCTCCGCGGCATTGACGTCGAGATCCTCGACGCCCCGGCAGTCCTCGCCGAGGTCACGGGCGCCGATGCCGCAGGGTTCGCCTCGGTGAGTCGGGGAGCGGGACGGTACGCTCAGCTATGGCCCCATGTCCACAACACCGATGGAATGTTCTTGGCTCTGATGCGGAAGGCGAACTGAAATGGCGATCGAGATCAATCCCAGCATCCTCAGCTCCGATTTCTCGGACCTGCGTGGTGAACTGGCGAAGATCAGCACGGCAGATATGGCGCACATCGACGTGATGGACAACCATTTCGTCCCGAACCTCACCTTCGGGCCTCCCGTAGTCGAGCGGATCCAGGCGATCAGCCCGATCCCGCTCGACGCTCACCTGATGATCGCCGAGGCAGACCGTCACGCTCCGGTCTATGCCGAACTCGGCTGCGCCTCGGTGACCTTCCACGCCGAGGCGGCCGCCGCCCCCGTGCGCCTGGCCCGGGAGATCCGGAAGCTGGGGGCCAAAGCCAGCCTCGCACTCAAGCCGGCGACCCCGATCGAACCCTTCATCGACCTCCTCGGCGAGTTCGACCAGATCCTCATCATGACCGTCGAACCCGGTTTCGGCGGGCAGAAGTTCCTCGATGTGTGCCTGCCGAAGATCCGACGGACCCGTGAGGCGATCTCGGCCGCCGGGCTGGAGATCAAACTGCAGGTCGACGGGGGAGTCTCCACGTCGACGATCGAACGCGTCGTCGACGCCGGTGCCGATGTGCTCGTGGCCGGGTCCGCCGTCTACGGTGCCGAGGACGCTGCCACTGCGATCTCAGGGCTGCGTGAGCTCGCAGCATCCCACGTGCACTGAAGAAGGCCGATATGGAACTGCTCGACTGGCTGAACACCCCGGCGTTCGAAATGCTGGGCAAACAGGTGCCGTACTCCGACCTGTTCGGCAATATCTGTGCTCTGGCCACCGTGGTCCTCGCACTGCGCCGGAACATCCTGTCCTGGCCGGTCCAGATCCTGGGCTCTATCCTCCTCTTCGCCGCGAGCATCTCAGCGGGACTCGGCGGCAACGCCTCCCGCCAGGTCGTCATCATCGTGGCCGCAGTGTGGGGCTGGACGCAGTGGAAGAAGTCCCGAGAGGCCTCCGGCGAGGTCCTCGTCCGCTGGGCGACCTGGAAGGAGCGACTGCTCCTGATCGGCGCCCTCGTGCTGGGCACCGCGGTGTTCGGCTACGTCCTCGCCCTCGGAGGGTGGTCCTGGAATCCCTATCCAGACGCCTACATCTTCATCGGATCACTCGTGGCGATGTATGCCCAGGGGCGGGCGATCGTCGAGTTCTGGTTCGTCTGGCTGGCCGTCGACCTCGTCGGGATTCCCTTGGCAGTGGCCGGAGGACTCGTGTTCTCCGGGGCCGTGTACCTCATCTTCCTCGTCATGGTCGTCATCGGCTTCATCGACTGGTCGAAGCGATCACGCCAGACGATCTCCGCGCCGCATCGGGGTGCCACGGACATCAACCGCAGCACCGAGAGCTGAGGCTGCCGCGGCGGGTGGGAGCGTCCCGCTGGCCGAGACCCCGTGTGAGCGCGGCGGCCGCGATGTATTAGGCTGGATTCGTGAAGACCTTTGACTCGCTCTACGCCGAACTCCTGCAGAAATCCCTCGATCGTCCCGAAGGCTCGAAGACCGTGGCCGAACTCGATGCCGGAATCCATGCGATCGGTAAGAAGGTCGTCGAAGAAGCCGCAGAGGTCTGGATGGCGGCAGAATATGAGACCAAGGACGAGCTCGCCGAGGAGATCTCTCAGCTGCTCTATCACCTGCAGGTGCTCATGGTCGCCAAGGATCTCAGCCTCGACGACGTCAACTCGCATCTGTAGCCTTCCACGCCGGCACAGCCGAACCCCACACAACCGTTGACGATGAAACACAAAAGGACACCATGCTGCGTGTAGCCGTGCCGAACAAGGGCGCACTGTCCGAAGCCGCCTCCGAGATGCTCAGCGAGGCAGGATACTCCACCCGTCGGGGAAGCAAGACCCTTGTCCATCAGGACGAAGTCAACGACGTCGAATTCTTCTACCTGCGCCCGCGCGACATCGCCGTCTACGTCGGCTCGGGAATCCTCGACGCCGGCATCACCGGTCGGGACCTGCTGCTTGAGTCGGAGGCCGAAGCTCAGGAAGTCATCGGCCTCGGATTCGGAGCCTCCCGCTTCTTCTACGCCGGAGTCACCGGTTCCTACTCATCGCCGACCCAGCTGGAAGGCGCACGCATCGCCACCAGCTTTCCGAACCTCGTCGACGCCGATCTGCAGGCCAGGGGCATCGACGCGAAGACCGTTCAGCTCGACGGTGCGATCGAAGTCTCCATCCAGCTCGGCGTCGCCGACGCCATCGCCGACGTGGTCGAGACCGGCAGCACCCTGCGCGCCGCAGGGCTCGAGACGTTCGGCGAACCCCTGCTGGAATCCGAGGCCGTCCTCGTCCAGCGTGATGGAGCAGCCGAGTCGATCGAGGTGCTGCGTCGCCGTCTGGAATCCGTGATGGTGGCCCGGCAGTACGTTCTCGTCGACTACAACATCGAAGAGCGCCTTCTGCCTGAGGCCCTCGGACTCACGCCCGGCCTCGAATCACCCACGATCTCCCCGCTGCAGGAGACGGGCTGGGTGGCCGCGCGCGTCATGGTCGAATCCAAAGAGGTCAACAATGTCATGGACCGTCTCTACGCAGTCGGTGCCCGTGCGATTCTGGTGACGAACATTGGCGCCTGCCGAATCTGAGTTCCGCGTCTTCCGACCCCGCCAGGTGCGCATCATCAGCACCGTCGGCGCCGTGGTGGTGTTCATCGGCTTCGCGGTGCTCTCCGTCGCCCTGCTCGTCGTGGACTGGGACCCCTGGACCCCGCTCGATACGGTCTGGATGAACCTGCTCGGGATCATCTTCGCTGCGGCCCTGCTGCGCGTCGCCGACATCCAGGCCCGACCCAGCGAAGCCGGCCTGGTCGTGAAGAACATGGTCAGGACACGCACCTTCGCGTGGGGGCAGATCCTCGGCGTCGCCTTCTCACCCGAGGGCGACGACCCATGGCCCACCCTCGATTTGACCGACGGAACCACATACGCCGTGATGGCGATCCAGCACGCGGACGGGCCCCGAGCCCACGAGGAATGTCAGCGATTGCGTATGCTCATCGCTAGATGGACCCACTTCAAGGAGGAATAGGAATGTCGAACGACACAATCACAGGGGTCGAAGGCCCACTGACCGGATACACGGTCATCGATCTCTCCCGCGCATTGGCCGGCCCGCACGCGGGAATGATGTTCGGTGACCTCGGAGCCCGAGTGATCAAGGTCGAGAACCCGGGCAAGGGGGATGACTCCCGGTCCTGGGGCCCTCCGTTCGTCGGTCCCGAGGACGATCCTCAGGCCACCTACTTCTTCTCCTGCAACCGCAACAAGGAATCCATCGCCCTCGACCTCAAGTCGGACACCGGCAAGGAGACGCTGCGGGAACTGATCTCCCGCGCCGATGTGCTCATCGAGAACTTCCGCTCCGGCGTCCTCGATCGGCTCGGCTTCTCCACCGCCGTGTGCATGGAGATCAACCCCCGCCTCGTGCTCCTCTCGATCACCGGCTTCGGCCACGACGGACCCGAATCCTCGCGCGCTGGGTACGACCAGATCGCCCAGGGCGAGGCCGGACTCATGTCGCTGACAGGATCCGGACCCGAGGACATGCAGCGTGTCGGCGTTCCCATCGCAGACCTCCTCGCAGGCATCTACGGCTCCTACGGCGTTCTCGCAGCCCTGCTCGAACGCGAGCGCACGGGCAAGGGCAAGGTCGTGCGGACCTCGCTCATCGCCGGCATGGTCGGAGTCCACGCTTTCCAGGGCACACGCGCCACGGTGGCCGGGCAGAACCCCGAGCCCGGTGGCAACCACCATCCGTCGCTCTCTCCCTACGGACTCTTCAACTGCCACGAAGGTGCCGTGCAGATCTCCGTGGGCAACGAGAACCTGTGGCAGAAGTTCTGCGCCGCATTCGGCATCGACCCGGCGACCGAGGGCATGGGCGACAACTCCGCTCGTGTCGCGAACCGTCCGGCCGTGATCGAACTCATCGAAAGCAAGTTCGCCGCCTACGGATCGGACGAACTGCTCGCCAAACTCGCAGATGCAGGAATCCCCTCCGGCACCGTGCGCACCCTCGAAGAGGTCTACTCGTGGGACCAGGCACTGAGCCAGGGACTCAAGGTCTCCGTCGACCATCCCGTCCTCGGCGACATCGACCTGCCAGGACCACCGCTGCGGTTCTTCGACGCGGACGGCGAGGCCGAGGTCGAAACCACGAGAACCGCTCACGATGCACCGCCTCTGCTGAACGAGGACGCCGAGGCGATCGTGTCCTGGCTCGATGCGGACAGTTGAGGACCCTGACCGCCAGCTGCGCTCTCTGATCCGCAGCTGGCGGCAATCAACAGCTGGTGGCCCAACACCGCTTTGCCGTTCGTCAGATTTACCGTTGGTCAGACACATCTGAAGCAGGAGATAAGCACGTGGCACGGTTGAACGCACATGAACTCGTCGACATCGTCGTCGATGACGGATCCTTCGTGTCCTGGGATACGACTCCGATCAGGCCCGCCGGAGGCATCTCCGAGGAATACGCGGCCGAACTCGCCGCAGCCAGGGAGAAATCCGGAGTCGATGAGGCCATCATCACCGGGGAAGGCATGATCGAGGGCCGGCGCGTCGCCATCGTCGCCGGGGAATTCCGGTTCCTTGCCGGTTCGATCGGCGTTGCCGCGGCTCAGCGGCTCGTCGACGCGATCGAACGCGCCACGCTCGAAGGGCTGCCGCTGCTGGCCGGGCCCGCCTCGGGCGGGACCAGGATGCAGGAAGGCACGATCGCGTTCCTGTCGATGGTCAAGATCACCAACGCCGTGATGGCCCATCGTCGGGCCGCCCTGCCCTACCTCGTGTATCTGCGGCATCCCACCACAGGCGGCGTGTTCGCCTCCTGGGGTTCGATGGGCCATGTCACCGTCGCCGAGGCTGGATCACTCATCGGCTTCCTCGGCCCGCGCGTCTTTGAGGCCATCTACGGAGAGAAGTTCCCCGAGAACGTGCAGACGGGTGAGAACCTGCACAAGCACGGGATCATCGACGCAGTGATCAGTCCCGAACGGATCCAGACCACCCTCGCCCGAGTCCTCGACGTGCTCATGGGCGCCAAGGAGATTCCGCCGCGCGTCGCCGACCCGGACACACGCCCCGAGATCGTCGATCCGGACTCCGACGCCTGGGATGCGATCACCCGTTCCCGCAACGCCGATCGTCCCGGAGTTCGCGACCTGCTGCGCACCGCGGCCAACACCGTGCTGCCCCTCAACGGCACCGGACAAGGAGAGAAGGACCCGGGACTCCTGTTGGCGCTGGCGAAGTTCGGCTCCGCCCCGTGCATCGTCCTCGGTCAGGATCGTTTCCGCCAGGATTCCCGGGCGCCTCTCGGGCCAGCGGCACTGCGAGAGGCCAGGCGCGGAATGCGCTTGGCCGCCGAACTCGATCTGCCGCTGGTGACCGTCATCGACACCCCTGGTGCTGCACTGTCGAAATCCGCTGAAGAGGGCGGAATCGCCGGCGAGATCGCCCGCAGCCTCGCCGACCTCGCGAACCTCGATGCACCCTCGGTGTCCCTCATCCTCGGTGAGGGGTCAGGCGGGGGAGCGCTGGCACTGATCCCCGCGGATCGAGTGCTCAGTGCCGAAAACGGGTGGCTTTCGCCCCTTCCCCCGGAAGGCGCCTCGGCGATCGTGCACCGGACGACCGACCGCGCGCCGGAGATGGCCCAGAGCCAAGGTGTGCATGCACCCATGCTCAAGGCGACGGGAGTCGTCGACCGCATCATCGCCGAACATCCAGATGCCAGTGAGGAGCCATTGGACTTCGTGTCCCGGGTGGGTGCGACACTGGAGTACGAACTCATCGAGCTCATGCGTGAACCATCCGACCGCCGCTTGGCGCGCCGGATGGAACGGTATCGCACACTCGGAATCTGAACGTCGACAAGGAATCCAGGAGAGTCACATGGTTGCCATCAGAGTCATTCCGTGCCTCGACGTCGACGAAGGACGGGTCGTCAAGGGCGTGAAGTTCGCGGACCTCAAGGACGCCGGCGATCCGGTCGAATTGGCCCGACGCTACGGGGAATCCGGTGCGGACGAGCTGACATTCCTCGATGTCACCGCCAGCAGCGGTGATCGCGAGACCGTTCACGATATCGTCCGGGCCTGTGCCGAAGAGGTCTTCATTCCGCTGACCGTCGGCGGCGGCATCCGCAGCGTCACCGACGTCGACCGCCTCCTGCGCGATGGGGCAGACAAGGTCTCCGTCAATACCTCCGCTGTCGCGAACCCCCAGCTCATCAGCGATATCGCCCACCACTTCGGCAACCAGGTCCTCGTCCTGTCTCTCGACGCCAGACGCGCGCAGGGGACACAGACGCCCTCTGGCTTCGAAGTCACCACCCGCGGTGGGCGTGAGGGAACCGGTCGCTGCGCGATCGACTGGATCACCGAGGCAGCCGAGCGCGGCGTCGGCGAGATCCTCCTCAACTCCATCGACGCGGACGGCACCCGTGACGGCTTCGATCTCGAACTCATCGCCGCCGCGCGGGCCGCCGTCGACGTTCCGCTGATCGCGTCCGGAGGAGCCGGCCGAGTCGAACACTTCGCTCCGGCCGTGGCTGCCGGGGCCGACGCGCTGCTGGCCGCGAGTGTCTTCCACTTCGGGACACTGAGCATCGGCGAAGTCAAGGACGCACTGCGCAAGGAAGGGATCGAAGTCCGTTGAGCACACACGATTCTGCCGCCCAGATCGACGCCACCCCGGAGAACTGGCGCGAACTGATCACGGTCAACGCAGACGGGCTCATTCCCGTCATCGTCCAAGAGGTCACCACCCGTGAAGTCCTCATGATGGCCTGGATGGACACCGAAGCCATCGAACGCACCCTGAGCAGCGGTGCCGCAGTGTACTGGTCACGGTCCCGCCAGGAATACTGGGTCAAAGGCGAGACCTCTGGACACACTCAGAAGGTGGCATCCCTGAGCCTCGACTGCGATGCGGACGCTCTGCTCATGGAGGTCGAACAGACCGGGCCCGCCTGCCACACCCTGACCCCGACGTGCTTCACCGGAAGGACCATCAGTGCCAACTGACACACGCACGACCGACACCGGGCTGACGATCCGGCCCAGCCTCGATGAGTTCCGCGCGTCCGGCGCCGATCACCGCTTGGTGCCAGTCCACGCGGAAGTCCTCGCCGACTCCGAGACCCCGCTGAGCCTGTACCGCAAACTCACGGACGGCGGTCCTGGCAGCTTTCTCTTCGAATCGGCCGTGTCCGGGGCCTGGGCGCGCTACTCGTTCATCGGCTCCTCACCTGTCGCCACCCTGATCTCCGAGGGCGAGAGCTTTCGGTGGGAAGGCACGCCTCCGGTGGGGATCCCGACCGAAGGCAGCGTTTTGGACGCGGTCACGGCGACCCTCGAACTGCTCGCCGTCGACGCGAGCGAGTCGGTTCTTCCACCGATGGTCTCAAGCTTCGTCGGATACTTCGGCTGGGACATCGTGCGGCAGTTCGAGAGGCTCGGCCCCGCCCGAGCCAACGAACACCATCTGCCGACCGTGCAGCTGATGATCCCCGGCGACATCGCGGTCTATGACCACTACTCCGGAACTCTCACCCTCGTGGCCAATGTATTCAACGTCAATGGTGTCGATACGGGCATCGACGATGCCTACCACGCAGGCGTCGAACGGATCGAGGCGATGCTGTCGAGGATCAGCAGGCCCAGCGACGCCGAGATCCTGAGCACGCACTTCGTCAGACCCGAAGTGTCGACCCGCACCGACCCGCAGGTCTACCTCGACAACGTCGAAGACGCCAAACGCGAGATCGTCGATGGAGAGATCTTCCAGGTTGTCCTCGGCCAACGCTTCGACACCGACTGCACAGCCGACCCATTGACCGTCTATCGGATGCTGCGCCATTCGAACCCCAGCCCGTTCATGTACCTGCTCAACCTCCATGACGACCAGGGACAGCCTGCCAGCATCATCGGCTCGTCCCCGGAAGCTCTCGTCACGGTCCGCTCCGGTGACGTCGTCACCCACCCGATCGCCGGCTCGCGCCCTCGAGGCGCCACGACCGAAGAGGACTCCGCACTGGCCAGAGACCTCATCAGCGACGAGAAGGAACGTGCCGAACACCTCATGCTCGTCGACCTTGCCCGCAACGACCTCGCAAAGGTCTGTCGGGCGGGCACAGTCGATGTCAGTGAGTTCATGGACATCGTGCGCTACAGCCACATCATGCACATCTCCTCGACCGTACGCGGAGAGCTCGCACCAGGACACGGAGCCGTCGACGTGCTGCGTGCCACGTTCCCGGCAGGCACCCTCTCCGGAGCGCCGAAACCCCGCGCTCTGCAGATCATCGACGAGCTCGAACCCATCGGCCGCGGAATATATGGGGGAGTCGTCGGCTACATGTCGTTCACCGGCGACCTCGACCTGGCGATCGCCATCCGCACCGGAGTCCTGCGTGACTCGGTCATGAGCGTCTATGCCGGCGGTGGGCTCGTCGCCGATTCGGTTCCCGAAACCGAATATCAGGAATCGCAGAACAAGGCGGCCGCAGTCCTGGGAGCTGCGGCAGCAGCCGGCGCGGTGGACAAGCTCGGAGCCTCGAGCAGGGAACGCGGCTGAAATGACGAAATCACGCGGAGTACTCCTCGTCCTCATCCTGGCCGGTGCACTGTGGGCGATCAGCCTTGCGTCCTGGCAAGCCGGTGCCGCCGGTGACTCACTGGGGCCCGCAGGTGTGGCCGATGTCACTGAGGACGCAAGCTCTCAGGCATCGCCGGTCGCGACCGCCTGCGTCGCAATCATCGCCGTCACCGGGCTGCTCTCAGCCATGTTGGGCAAGATCGGACGTTTCGTCGTTCTCGGCTTCGCTGCTCTGGCCGCCATCGGCTACGGCATGACCGCACTCCAGTCGGTTTCATCCCCCGGGGCCACCGCCTGGCCGATCGTGGCCCTGTTTGCGGCAGCCATCGCACTCATCGTCATCGTCTACATCGCCTTCGCCTCGGCGAGATGGGCCAATTCGAACCGGTACGCCAGGACGGCGGAAGCCGCAGGCGACGAGTTCGATTCGGCAGCGACCTGGGACGCCCTCTCCCGCGGAGACGACCCCGATCCCACCGCTGGTGGGGTCGATGATGAATCGAAATGACCTCGTGACCGGGTCGGTGTCTGAACCGAACTCGAAGCGTGTCACAATGGATGCAACAAGTTTTCACGCGTGCCACGCCTGCATCTCTAAGGAGCACCATGTCGCAAACCGTCGCTCGTAACGGCGCAACCGATCTCGACAAATCGACGATCGACTATGCAGCAATCGCCGACCCGGGACACGGAAACTCCGTGGCCGGTTGGACCGGTGTCATCGTCATGCTGATCGGCGTCACGATCGGCTGTGTCGGGTTCACGATCCACACCGCGACCATCACCTACGTCGGCATCGGCGTCGTCGTGCTCGGCCTCATCGCCGGCATCATCCTGCGTGCCGTCGGTCTGGGAAACAAGCCGAAGCAGAAATGACAGTTCTCGACGACATCGTCGCCGGTGTCCGCGAAGATCTCGCCGAACGCCGGAGGCAGACACCGCTGGCAGACGTCAGTGATCGCGCGCGTGAGGCTCAGCCTGCGCGTGCGTTCGATCTCTCAGTCGACTTCGGGGTCATCGCCGAGGTGAAACGACGTTCTCCCTCCCGCGGAGACCTCGCCCACATCGCGGATCCGGGGACCCTGGCCGGTCTCTATGCCGCTGGGGGAGCACGGGCGATCAGCGTCCTCACCGAAGGACGTCGCTTCTCAGGAAGCCTGGCGGACCTCGACTCCGTCCGCGCAGCCGTTGACGTTCCCATCCTGCGCAAGGATTTCATGGTCGAGGAGTACCAGTTCCATGAGGCCCGCGCCCACGGTGCTGATCTCGTCCTCCTCATCGTCGCAGCACTCGACGTCGGACAGCTCCACGAGTTCCATGCTCTCGCCCACGAACTCGGGATGACTGCTCTGGTGGAGACCCACAACGCTGATGAGCTGGCGATCGCGGCCGAACTGAATGCCCCTCTGATCGGCATCAACACCCGCAACCTCAAGGACCTCAGCGTCGATACGAACCGTTTCGCCCCCTTGGCCGATCTGGCACCGGCGGACTGCACCCTCGTCGCAGAGTCCGGAGTCACCGGTCCCGATGATGTCGAGACCTACGCCGGAGCCGGCGCCGATCTCGTGCTCGTGGGCGAAGCACTCGTCACCGGCGGCGACGCCGAGTCGGCCGTGGCCGCGTTCACCTCGACCGGGCAGGAGCGGCGGGCGGCGAGCAGTCGTCAGTCCTGATCCACCCGACCACCATTTCGAACCACGAAGGACGGCAATGACCGATTTGAGCCAGGAGAACGGACCCTACTTCGGTTCGTACGGAGGCAGGTTCTTCCCCGAAGCGCTGATCCCCGCACTCGACGAGATCGAGGAGACATGGCGCAAATCCCAGGTCGACCCGGAGTTCACGCAGCAGCTGCTCGACCTGCAGCAGAACTACATCGGCCGTCCCAGCCTCCTCACCGAGGCCACCCGCTTCGCCGCGCACTGCGGTGGGGCGCGGGTCTTCCTCAAACGCGAAGACCTCAACCACACCGGCAGCCATAAGATCAACAACGCCGTGGGTCAGGCCCTGTTGGCCAAGTGCATGGGCAAGACCCGTGTCATCGCCGAAACCGGAGCCGGACAGCACGGTGTTGCAGCAGCAACTGCCGCAGCTCTCCTCGACATGGAGTGCGAGGTCTACATGGGTGAGGAAGACACCCAGCGGCAGGCGCTCAACGTCGCTCGGATGCGACTGCTCGGAGCGAAGGTCAACTCCGTGTCCAACGGCACCAAGACGCTCAAAGACGCGATGAACGAAGCGATGCGCGACTGGGTCGCCAACGTCGAGAACACGCACTACATCATCGGCACAGTCGCCGGCCCGCATCCGTTCCCGGCCATGGTCCGGTCCTTCCAGGACATCATCGGCGTCGAAGCCCGCGAACAGATCCAGAACGCCGTCGGTCGTCTGCCCGACGCGGTCTGCGCGTGTGTCGGCGGCGGGTCGAACGCGATGGGCCTCTTCGCCGCATTCCTCGCCGATCCCGAAGTGAAGATCTTCGGCTTCGAAGCCGGGGGAGACGGCGTCGACAGCGGCCGTCACGCCGCCCGATTCTCCGGCGGGCGACCCGGAGTCCTGCACGGCTCGGCCACCTATATCCTCCAGAACGAGGACGGCCAGACCCAGGGGTCCCACTCGATCTCGGCCGGACTCGACTATCCATCGGTCGGCCCCGAGCACTCCCACCTCCACGACATTCAGCGCGTCACCTACGAACCTGTCGTCGATGAAGATGCGATGGAAGCCATGCAGCTGCTGTCGCGAACCGAAGGCATCATCCCCGCAATCGAATCCGCCCACGCCCTGGCCGGTGCTATGCGCATCGGCCGGGAACTCGGCAGCGAGGCGGTCCTGCTCGTCAATCTCTCCGGACGCGGCGACAAGGACATGACGACCGCGGCCAAATGGTTCAACTACTTCGACGAAGGAGCTGTGCAGGTATGACGAGCTCAGGACCCCGAACCGGCACCACTCTCGACACAGTCGCCCAGGCAGGCCGCAAGGCCGCCCTGATCGGATACCTTCCGGTCGGCTTCCCCTCTGTCGAGGGCTCCATCGAGGCCATGGTCGAACTGGTGAAGTCCGGAGTCGACATCGTCGAGGTCGGCATGCCGTACTCGGACCCGGGAATGGATGGCCCCGTCATCCAACGTGCCGCCGAGCAGGGACTCGCCGCCGGGGTGCGCACCTCCGACATCTTCTCTGCAGTCTCAGCCGTCGCTGAGGCCGGGGGAACCGCCGTGGTGATGAGCTATTGGAACATCGTGCTGCAGTACGGTGTCTCGGCCTTCGCCCGCGACCTGGACTCTGCCGGGGGCGGAGGCATCATCACCCCGGATCTCATCCCCGATGAGGCATCTGAATGGGTGAGCGCCTCGGACGAATTCGATCTGGACCGCATCTTCCTCGCGGCCCCTTCATCGACACCTGAACGACTGGCCACCATCGTCGATGCGAGCCGCGGATTCGTCTATGCCGCCTCGACGATGGGCGTGACCGGCGTCCGCTCCGAGGTCGACAACCACGCTCGTGAGCTCGTATCTCGGCTCAAGGACGCCGGAGCGCCGCACGCCTGCGTCGGGCTCGGCGTCTCGACGCGCGAACAGGCTGCAGAGGTCGCCGAATACGCTGACGGCGTGATCGTCGGCTCGGCGCTCGTGCGCGCTCTCGACAGCGACGGAGTCAGCGGAATCGCCAGCTTGGCCGCTGAACTCGCCGAGGGCTGTGCATGAGCCGGGCTCAACTGCTCGCCTCAAACAACGCACTGCAGCTCGGCTCTGCCACGATCCCCGGGTGGGCACTGTGGGTGCTCGCACTCGCTGTGGTCCTCCTCATCGTCGGAATCGTCTTCTTCGTCCTCGCTCGTCGTGCCCGAAAGATCGCCCGAGCAACAGACGCCTCGAAGAAGGGCGGTGAGGACTTCGGGGGACACGGCTTCGGATACTTCGGAGCGGTCACCTCGGCGATCTCGATCACCCCCGACGTGAAGCGGAGAACTCGGGGCGAGAGCGGTTCGAAGTCCGACGACTGAGACGTTTAGGTTCGTTTTACGGTCCTTTTTCGCTGCTATTCGGTGCCGCCACGTGGTGTAGGTTGGAAAACCGACTGTGAGAACCACGTCACAACTGTGTCTGAGGACGATCTTCGAAGGACACCGCGAAAACAGCTAGGGACAGCGCCGTCTTTAACGTAAACTCCTACACCCCGTGAAGGCAGCGATGTACAGTGAACACTCAACGACCCCGAAAGCTCCGCGTCAACCAGTTCGTGCCGGACTCTACGATCCCGCACTCGAGCACGACGCATGTGGGCTGGCGCTCATCGTCCGCTACCGTGGCCCGGCAGACCATGAGGTCGTCGAACAGGCTCTGACCGCACTGCGCAAGCTCGAACACCGAGGCGGCATCGGTTCCGATGAAGGCACAGGAGATGGTGCCGGGATCACCCTGCAGATTCCCCACGACTATTTCGCCGAGGTGCTCGGTGCCGACGGCGTCGAACTTCCGGAGCCGGGCAGCTACTCCGCAGGCATCGGATTCTTCGCTCAGGACTACCGACAGGATCTCATCCCCGACGTGGCTTTCCTCACGGATGACAGGGATGCATTGGTCACAGAGGGCATGAACGATTCGCACGAGGATCAGGACGACCTCGTCAAGAGGATCGCCGCCGAAGAGGGACTGCAGGTCCTTGCCTTCCGCGACGTACCCCACGACGCGAGCGTGTTGGGCGAGACCGCACGCACCACGATGCCGCGCATGCGCCAGCTCTTCCTCGCCATCGACGAGCGGTATCCGTCCCGGGACCCACAGGATCTGAGCCGCCGGTCCTACATCGTGAGGAAGCGCCTCGACCATGCGGGTCTCTACTGCCCTTCTCTCAACCCGGGCACCATCACCTATAAGGGCATGCTCTCAACGGGTCAGCTCTCTGCCTTCTACACGGAACTGCTCGACGAACGGCTGACTTCTCGGATCGCACTCGTGCATTCTCGCTTCTCGACGAACACGTTCCCGTCCTGGCAGCTCGCGCAGCCCTTCGGCACGATCGCCCACAACGGTGAGATCAACACGGTGCGCGGCAACCGCAACTGGATGCAGGCCAGGGAGTCGAAGCTGGCCTCGGACCTGCTCGTCTCCCCGGTGCCCGGCACCTCGACGAGCCTGGACAGACTGTGCCCGATCGTGCCGCCCGGCGCCTCGGACTCGGCATCATTCAACTCGGTGCTCGAACTCATGGTCGCCTCGGGCCGGTCGCTGCCGCAGGCAATGCTGATGATGATCCCGGAGGCCTGGGAGAACAATCCAGGCATGGGGGAGTCCCGCAAGGCGTTCTACGAATACCACTCGCTGCTGATGGAGCCGTGGGACGGACCCGCCTGTGTGGCATTCACCGACGGGAAGCTGGCTGGGGCGGTCCTCGATCGCAACGGCCTGCGTCCTGCGCGCTACGTCATGACCTCCGACACCGTGGTCCTGGCCAGTGAGATCGGCGTCGTCGACCTGCCCGAAGCGGACATCGTCGCTCGCGGTCGACTGACTCCGGGACGCATGTTCCTCGTCGACACCGAGTCCGAACGGATCATCTCCGACACGGAGATCAAGAATCAGCTCGCCACTGAGCACCCCTATGAGGAGTGGGTCAAGAGCTGTTCGCGTCGACTCTCGGATCTGCCCACCCGGATCCACGTCACTCACCCGCAGTCATCGGTGCGCAGACGCCAGCGAACCTTCGGCTACACCGAGGAGGAGCTGCGTATCCTCATCTCGCCGATGGCCGAGACCGGGGCAGAGCCACTGGGAGCCATGGGCACTGACACGGCGATCGCGGCATTGAGCCAACGGCCGAGGCTGCTCTTCGACTACTTCCACCAGAACTTCGCTCAGGTGACGAACCCGCCGCTGGACTCCATCCGCGAAGACATCGTCACCAGCATGTCCTCGGGCATCGGGCGCGAAGGCAACCTGCTGCAGTTCGCCCAGCCGGACTCCGCGCATATCCTGCTCGATCAGCCGGTCATCGACAACGACGAACTGACGGCGATCTCGCACGTCCAGGGTCACCACCTCGGCGTCGACGATGGACGACCAAGTGTGACGCTGGCCGGCCTGTATTCGGTGAATGCGGGGCCCGATGCCATGGCCAAGCGCCTCGATGCGCTGTGCCGGGAAGCCAGCGCGGCCGTTGAGGCCGGAGCAGTGTTCATCATCCTCAGCGATCGGGACTCGACGGCTGATCTCGCTCCGATTCCGTCGCTGCTGCTGACTTCGGCCCTTCACCACCACCTGGTGCGGCAGCGTTCGCGGACGCGGGTGTCCATCATCGTGGAGGCCGGCGACGTCCGTGAGGTCCACCATGTTGCCACACTGGTGGCCTTCGGTGCCTCCGCAGTCAACCCGTACCTCGTCATGGAGACCGCCGAGGCGCTCGTGCGCTCAGACAGGATCCGCGGCATCAGCGAATCCGCAGCCGTGGCGAATGTGCTCACGGCTCTGAACAAGGGTCTGCTGAAGATCATGTCGAAGATGGGGATCTCGACCGTCCAGTCCTACCACGGTGCACAGACCTTCGAAGCTCTCGGACTCTCGGATGACTTCGTTGATCAGTACTTCACCTCCACCCCGCACCAGCTCGGGGGCAAGGGGATCATCGAGATCACCGCGGAATCGAGTGCTCGGCACGCAGACGCCTACCGCGATGACCATCCGCGGCCCTCGCACCGGAATCTGCTGGTCGGCGGCGAATATCAGTGGCGGCGGGAAGGTCCGGGGCACCTGTTCAACCCGGAGACGATCTTCAAGCTCCAGCACTCCACTGCCACAGGACGCTTCGACATCTTCGAGCAGTACACCCACGCCGTCGATGAGCAGTCACGTGAGCTGATGACGCTGCGCGGACTGTTCGACCTCGTGCCCACGGATTCGGGACCGATCGACATCGCCGAGGTGGAGCCGGCCAGCGAGATCATGAAGCGCTTCTCGACAGGCGCCATGAGCTACGGCTCACTGTCCCAAGAGGCACACGAGACTCTGGCCATCGCCATGAACCGCATCGGCGGGAGGTCGAACACGGGTGAGGGTGGAGAGGACACCGAACGTCTCGTCGACCCCGAACGCCGATCGGCTGTCAAGCAGATCGCCAGCGGACGTTTCGGGGTCACCAGCCATTACCTCACCGAGGCCGATGACCTGCAGATCAAGATGGCTCAGGGCGCGAAGCCGGGGGAGGGCGGACAGCTGCCCGGGGCGAAGGTCTACCCGTGGATCGCGAAGACCAGACACGCCACTCCCGGAGTGGGGCTGATCTCTCCGCCGCCGCATCACGACATCTATTCGATCGAGGACCTCGCTCAGCTCATCCACGATCTCGGTCGCGCCAATGCCAGGGCCCGCGTGCACGTGAAGCTCGTGTCCGGGATCGGCGTCGGCACGGTGGCCGCAGGCGTGGCCAAGGCCGGAGCGGACGTCGTCCTCGTCTCCGGTCACGATGGAGGCACCGGGGCCAGTCCGCTGAACTCTCTCAAGCATGCCGGCACCCCTTGGGAACTGGGCTTGGCCGAGGCCCAGCAGACCCTGGTGCTCAACGGGCTGCGAGAGAAGGTCAGCGTGCAGGTCGACGGCCAGCTCAAGACCGGCCGCGACGTTATCATCGCCGCCCTGCTGGGTGGTGAGGAGTTCGGATTCGCGACTACGGCCCTCGTGGTCTCCGGCTGCATCATGATGCGTGTGTGCCACAAGGACACATGTCCCGTCGGCGTTGCGACCCAGAACCCGAAGCTGCGCGAACGCTTCCACGGACAGGCCGATCACGTCGTGAACTTCTTCACCTTCATCGCCGAGGAGGTCCGCGGCTACTTGGCGCAGCTGGGCCTGCGCTCACTTGACGAGGCGATCGGTGCTGTCGAGAGGCTGCGCATCGATGAGAAGCGTGCCGAGGCCTCTGGCCTCGACCTCGATCTGGCCTCGATCCTCACCGTGCCCGAGGACGTCCACGGCAACACCGAAGTGCCTCGCAAACGCACCACTGAGGTCAACCGCGACTTCGCGGGGGAACTGGACCTGCGTCTGCTGGCCGAGGCCGGGGAGTCGATCGAGTCCGGGGCGAAGGTCAGAATCACCTCGGCGATCGAGAACACGGACCGCAGCGTCGGCACCCTGCTGGGGCACAATGTCACGCTCGCCCATGCGGATGCGGGCCTGCCCGAGCACACGATCAGGCTCGACCTGCACGGCACGGCCGGGCAGTCACTCGGTGCCTTCCTGCCTCGCGGGGTCAGCATCGACCTGCACGGCGACGCCAACGACTACGTCGGCAAGGGGCTCTCGGGCGGAACCATCAGCGTGCATCCGCACGAGGAGAATCCGACCAGACCCGAGCACAACGTCATCGCCGGCAACGTGCTGGGCTACGGCGCGACCGCGGGCAAGCTGTTCATCTCTGGCCAGGTGGGGGAACGTTTCATGGTGCGCAACTCGGGCGCCGAGGCGGTGGTCGAAGGGATCGGTGATCACGGGCTCGAATACATGACCGGAGGCCTCGCCGTGATCCTGGGCAGCACCGGACGCAACTTCGCCGCCGGTATGTCGGGCGGCACGGCCTACGTCCTGGACTTCAACCCTGCCAAGCTCAACCCCAAGGAACGCGCTGCCGGCGTATTCCGGTTCACCGGGGTGGGAATCACCGATATGGAAGTCCTCCAGCGCCTACTGACTGAACATGTTCAGTGGACGGTCTCGCCCCTGGCTGCCCAGCTGCTTGAGGGACTGCGCCGAGGAGAGGACGTCCTCTCCCGCTTCACAAAGATCATCCCCGTCGCCTATGCGATGGTCAAAGACGTCCAGGAAGAGTTCACCGCGGCAGGTCAGTCCGCGGATTCGGATGAGGCCTGGCACAAGATTCTGGAGGTCGCCAATGGCTGATCCACATGGATTCCTCACCACCGACCAGCGCGAGCTGCCACGGCGGCGCCCGGTTCCCATCCGACTCATGGACTACCGCGAGGTCTACGAAGCAGGCGATCCGGAGCAGCTGCGCAGGCAGGCATCGCGCTGCATGGACTGCGGCGTTCCGTTCTGCCATCAGGGCTGCCCCTTGGGCAATCTGATTCCGGAGTTCAACGATGCGATGTATCGCGGCGAACTTCCGCGGGCCGTCGAACTTCTGCATGCAACGAACAACTTCCCGGAATTCACCGGTCGCGCCTGCCCTGCACCGTGTGAGAATGCGTGCGTCCTCGGGATCAATCAGCCTGCAGTGACGATCAAGCAGGTCGAGGTCTCGATCGTCGACCAGGGCTTCGCGGCCGGGCTCATCCAGCCGATGATTCCTGAACGGATCACCGGGCAGACCGTTGCCGTCATCGGTTCTGGTCCGACCGGGCTCGCCGCGGCCCAGCAGCTGACCCGGGCCGGGCACACCGTCGTCGTCCACGAACGCGACGATCGCCTCGGCGGACTGCTGCGCTACGGGATCCCGGACTTCAAGCTCGAGAAGCAGCACATCGACCGTCGTCTCGATCAGATGCGCGCCGAAGGCACCCGGTTCACGACCTCGGTCGAGATCGGCAGGGACATCAGTCTCGAGGACCTGCAGTCGAGCTTCGACGCCGTCATCGTGTGCACAGGTGCCACAGTGCCCCGTGACATGAGCATCGGCGGTCGGGACCTTCGCGGAGTCGAATTCGCGATGGACTATCTGGTGCCCTCGAATCGTGTGCAGGCGGGGGAGCAGCCTGGACCCGGTGGAGTCAAGAGCCACATCGACGCTGCGGGAAAGCACGTGGTCATCATCGGCGGTGGTGACACGGGTGCGGACTGTTTGGGCACGGCCCTGCGGCAGTCTGCAGCCTCGGTCACGACGCTGGCGATCGGAGCTCAGCCGCCCATCGACCGCAGCGACGCAGATCCCTGGCCCACGGTCCCGCGCATCTTCGAGGTCCAGTCCTCCCATGAGGAGGGCGGCACGCGGCGCTACCTCGCATCGACGACAGGGTTCGCCGGAGACGAGGGGGGCCGGGTGGTCGGGATCGATGTGGCAGAGACCCAGTTCGTCGACGGTCGCCGCGTGCCGACTCCTGGTACCGAGCACCGTTTGGATGCAGACCTCGTGCTCCTGGCTCTCGGCTTCTCGGGGCCGGAATCCGAAGCTCTCGGCCTCGACGTCAGCGACAGCGGGGCCTTCGCCCGCGATGAGACCTATCTCAGCTCGACTCCCGGGGTCTTCATCGCCGGTGACGCTGGGCGGGGTCAGTCGCTCATCGTCTGGGCGATCGCCGAGGGGCGGTCGGTCGCGGCCGAGGTCGACCGGTTCCTCACGGGATCGACTCGGCTGCCTGAACCGGTCGGACCACACGACAGATCGTTTTAAATGTTAAGATAGTCTGTGTCAATTAATGAGAAGTCCGCACATTGATGTGCGTGACTCTCCTCCGACGAACAGATGTGGCGGGCGGTTCGGATCGCCCGCCACGGTACAGGTAGGGTGGTGTGCATGAGGCGTGCAAAGATAGTCGCAACATTAGGTCCGAATCAGAACTCCTATGAAGAGATCCGCGCGCTCGTCGACGAAGGCGTCGATGTGGCCAGATTCAATCTCAGCCACGGCAAGCGGGAAGAACACGAAGAGAAATTCGCCTGGGTTCGCCAGGCCGCACTCGACACCGGCCGCGCCGTCGCGCTGCTGCTCGATCTGCAGGGCCCGAAGATCAGGGTCGGCAATTTCGCCAACGGCAAGGAAGAGCTGGTCGAAGGCGCAACCTTCACCATCACCAACCGCGACATCGCCGGCACCGCCGAGGTCGTGAGCACCACACTGTCGACTCTGCCGGGCGATGTGTCCGTCGGCGATCCGTTGCTCATCGATGATGGGCGCCTGCGTCTGCGTGCCACCGAGGTCACCGACACCGATGTCGTCACCGAGGTGGAGATCGGCGGAACGATCTCGAACCACAAGGGCATCAACCTTCCCGGTGTTCCGGTCTCCGTGCCGGCGCTGTCGGAGAAGGACATCGAGGACCTCAAATGGGGCCTCAAGCTCGGCTTCGACTGGGTGGCGCTGTCCTTCGTCCGCAGTCCCGAGGACATGGATGATGTCAGGGCAGTCATGGACGAGGTCGGCATCTCCGCACCCGTCATCGCCAAGCTGGAGAAGCCGCAGGCCGTCGAACAGCTCGACGCGGTCATCGACGCCTTCGACGGAATCATGGTCGCCCGCGGCGACCTCGGCGTGGAGCTGCCCCTGGAGCAGGTTCCGATCGTGCAGAAGCGTGCGGTCGAGATCGCCCGGCAGCAGGCCAAGCCCGTGATCGTGGCCACACAGATGCTCGAGACCATGATCGATGCGGCCAGGCCCACCCGCGCCGAGGCGAGCGACTGCGCCAACGCCGTCCTCGACGGAGCCGATGCCCTGATGCTCTCCGGTGAGACTTCAGTGGGCGACTACTGGGTCGAAGCGATCCGGACCATGAGCCGCATCATCGAGTCCACCGAGGAACACGGCATGGAGCGGATCCCGCAATTGGGCACAGTTCCTCACACCAAGGGTGGGGCCGTGACCGCCGCAGCGGTTCAGATTGCTGAACAGCTCGACATCGATCTGCTGTGCACCTTCTCCCAGACGGGTGACTCCGTACGCCGGATGTCGCGTCTGCGTCCCGCTTGGCCGATCCTCGGCTTCACCCCCGACGCTCAGGTTCGCCACCAGCTGGCACTGACCTGGGGCGTACGCCCCTACCTGGTCAAGACCGTGCGGCACACGGACCAGATGGCCAGGCAGGTCGATGCCGTGCTGCTCGCGGACGGAACCGCCCACGAAGGTGACCAGTCCATCCTCGTGGCCGGGTCCCCTCCCGGCATCCCCGGGTCGACCAATGCCCTGCGCATCCACACGATGGGTGATGCCGCCAAGGGCGTTGCCGCGGCCTACGAGGACTCCTCGGATGATGAGGAAGATCCCTTGGCCGGGTACGGCATCGTCTCCGAAACGCCGGTCACCCGTGAGGTGCCGATCATCAAGGAGAACGGCACGCCAAGGCACTGAGGCTCCCTACAACGGCGGCCGCCCCTTTCCGGGGTGGCCGCCGTTGTCATGTGCCGTTGTCATTTGTGCGAGCAGCCGCCTGAGCGGTTGGCGCCAGTGAGAGCCACTTCACTTGGACTTGCGGAATTTCTGAGATTGCTCAACAGTTGTGCATTGAGTTGAACATTGCCTGAACTGAGATTCGCTCGAATTGAGCACCATTCGAGTTGAGCATCATTCGGAAACCGACAGACGAAGAAGAGGAGTGGCATGAGATTGCCCAAGTGGAGTCGATCATTCGGGGTGCAGGTCACCATAGCCCTGATTGCGGGCGTGATCCTCGGGCTGATCGCCCGATCCTGGGGTCCGGTCAGTGAGAGTCAGGACAACTGGCTCGGTCAGACCTTGGACACCATCGGATCGTCCTACGTGACACTCCTCAAGGCGGCCGTCGTGCCCCTCGTCATCACCGCGATCATCGCCAGCATCGGCAATCTGCGCAAGGTCACGAATGCGGCCAGGCTCGCAGTCTCCACGCTTCTGTGGTTCGCCTTCACCGCACTCATCGCCGTCCTCATCGGGCTCATCCTCGGTGTTGTGATTCAGCCGGGCATGCACGCTGACGCCGCATCGTTGAGCGGTTCCGCCCCTGATTCTCAAGGCAGCTGGATCGGCTTCCTGACCGGTCTTGTGCCCGTGAACTTCCTCGGCCTCGAGGTCGCGACCTCACCCGATGAGGCCGGCGGCCTGGTCTCCGAGGTCGACTTCAACATCCTTCAGCTCATCATCGTCTCCGGTGCCATCGGCATCGCCGCGGTCAAGGTCGGCAAGGCCGCCGAACCTTTCCTCCAGTTCGTCGAAGCGGCCTTGGCCGTCGTGCAGAAGGTGGTCTGGTGGATCGTGCGCATCGCACCGATCGGCACCCTCGGCCTCATCGGCAACGCGGTCAACTCCTACGGGTGGTCGACCATGGGTTCCCTGCTGTGGTTCGTCGTCGCTGTGTACGTGGGACTGGCGATCGTCTTCTTCGTCGTCTATCCGACACTGGCCAAGCTCAACGGTCTCTCCGTTCGTCAGTACTTCTCCGGTGTGTGGCCGGCCGCCCAGATGGGCTTCGTGTCCCGGTCATCGATCGGCACCATGCCTGTGACCCAGAAGGTCACGACCGACAACTTCGGCGTTCCGCAGAGTTACGCCGCCTTCGCAGTCCCCTTCGGGGCGACGACGAAGATGGACGGCTGTGCCGCGATCTATCCGGCGATCGCCGCTGTCTTTGTGGCCCAGTTCTTTGGAATCGATCTCACGATCGTGCAGTACTTCCTGATCGTGTTCGTCTCGGTCATCGGTTCGGCGGCAACGGCCGGAACGACCGGTGCCACTGTGATGCTGACTCTCACGCTGTCCACCCTCGGGCTGCCCCTTGAAGGTGTGGGTCTGCTCCTGGCGATCGAGCCGATCGTCGACATGGGGCGCACAGCGCTCAATGTCTCGGGACAGGCTCTCGTTCCCGCCATTGTGGCCAAACGCCACGGCATCCTCGATGTCGACCGCTACGATGCTGCTCGTGTGGACGGCTATGTGCCGGTCGATGAGGACACAGAGGAGACTGCCGGCGACTCCGATGAAGCTGAACTCGAACAGCCCTCGAGTGGAGTGCGTTCCTGACTCAATTGGGCACCTGGCCGGCATGAGCATTTCGCTCATGTCGGCCAGACTCATGTTGGTGTCGGCCGGACTCATGTTGGTCAGAAGTGCATTTCGAGCTGTTGCGGCGCAGAGCGCTTCGCTGGTGGCTGAGTTCGCGGCGGAAAGTTCGTGGCGTAGTGAGTGAAGGGCCGGCGAACTCAAGTTCGCCGGCCCTTCACTGCTGTTTCGTGCCCTGTGACCGTCTGACGACTGTCTGGGTATAAGTACCGGATGTGGGACTCGAACCCACACGTCTCTCGACAATGCATTTTGAGTGCACCGCGTCTACCGATTCCGCCAATCCGGCTCGGCCGCAGAGCGCATCCGCGACAGAGTCGAGTTTACGACAGCTTTTATGTGATTGCACAATCGGCGGCGGTGGTGACCATCACACGGGTGGCTACCATCACAGAAGAAACTTGGGTACCGACGTCGGTGCGCGCGTGGGCCTGGTTTAGACTGGTGCCGTGCTTTCAAACAGCGAACAACCAACTTCAGATGAGTCCGTGCCGGTTCGCCGCGTCGTAGTGGCGGAAGACGAGGCCGTGATTCGTCTCGATATCGTCGAGATGCTGCGCGAGGTCGGATACGACGTCGTCGGCGAAGCCGCAGACGGCGAATCCGCAATCCGCCTGGCCGAAGAGCTGCGCCCTGATCTCGTCGTGATGGACATCAAGATGCCCATCCTCGACGGAATCTCCGCAGCAGAGAGGATCGCCAAGGCGCGCATCGCTCCGGTGGTCCTGCTCACGGCCTTCTCGCAGAAGGAGCTCGTCGAGCGAGCTCGTGATGCGGGAGCAATGGCTTACGTGGTCAAGCCCTTCACCGCTGCGGATCTCATTCCGGCCCTCGAGATCGCCTTGTCGCGTCATGCAGAGATCAGCTCGCTCGAGAGCGAGATCTCCGATCTGACCGAGCGCTTCGAAACCCGCAAGGTCGTCGAGCGCGCCAAGAGCCTGCTCCAGACCTCGATGGGTCTGAGTGAGCCCGAGGCCTTCCGCTGGATCCAGAAGACGTCGATGGATCGTCGCTTGACCATGCGCGAGGTCGCGGACACCGTTCTCAAGCAGATCAGCTCCGACAAGTAGTCAGCGTCCACCCCAACACACACCGAGGCCGACGAATCCGATGAGGATTCGCCGGCCTCCTGCGTCATGCAGTCACCGTTTGCAGATTACGCTGTCTGCAGATCACACCGCCTGCGAATGACACTGCCTGCAGATCATTTGGGCTTGGTTTTGAGGATCATGTTCGTGATTCGCACGATTGAGAGGAGCCGACCGGCGGCATCGGTCATCTTCACCTCGTGAGACACGATCGTGCGTCCCTGGTGGAGCACCTCGGCGCGGCCGGTCACTGTGCCGTCCCTCGCCGCACGCAGATGTGTGGCATTGAGGTCGACGCCGACGACGTTCTTCCCGCCGGAGATGAGGAACGAATGCATCGAGGCCAGGGATTCGGCGAGTACGACATGGCCGCCGCCGTGGAAGAGGCCCATGGGCTGAGTGTTGCCCGCTACCGGTGCGGTGCCCGTGACGTGGTCGTGGGCCAGCTCTGTGAACTCAATCCCCATCTTCGCCGCCAGATCACCGACTGCGTCGGCGGCGTTGAGCTGGCGGAGCAGCTGCTTGCACTGCTCTTCGGTGGTCTCCGCAGTCAGTGATGCATCCGGTCTGAACATCGTTCTCCTTCATGTCAGTTTTGAACGATAGGCTATGCCATGTGACTCAAGTAAACGAATCCCTCCTGCTCATCGATGGACACTCTCTGGCCTACCGGGCATTCCACGCCCTGCCGGTGGAGAACTTCGCCACCAGCACCGGCCAGTCGACGAACGCCATCTACGGCTTCATCTCGATGCTCATCAATGTCCTCAGGGACGAGTCGCCCAGCCATGTGGCCGTGGCCTTCGACCTGGGACGTCAGACGTTCCGCCTCGAAGAGTATCCGGAGTACAAGGCCGGACGGGCCAAGACGCCACCGGAGTTCCACCCCCAGATCGACCTGATCAAGGACATCGTCGTCGCGATGGGGATCACTGTGGTGACCAAAGACGGGTTCGAAGCCGACGATGCGCTGGCGACCATGGCCCGCATGGGCACCGAAGCAGGCGCCAATGTCGAGGTGATGAGCGGAGACAAGGACTCGTTCCAGCTCTCCAACGAGTCCGTGACGATCCTCTACCCAAAACGCGGCGTCAGCGACCTCAATCGCATGACCCCGGCCGCGATCGAAGAGAAGTACGCGGTGACTCCCGCGAACTACCGCGGACTCGCTGCTCTGGTGGGGGAGAAGGCCGACAACCTTCCCGGAGTGCCCGGTGTCGGTGACAAGACCGCGGCGAAATGGCTGACAACCTACGGTGACCTGCCCGGAGTGCTCGAGAACGCGGAATCGATCAAGGGCAAAGTCGGAGAGAAGCTTCGCGACCACGTCTCTGAGGTCGAACGCAACTTCCGACTCAATCGCCTCCTCGACGATGTCGACCTGGGCCTGACCTACGCCGACCTGAAATGGGGCGAGGGTGACCCGAGCGAACTGTCGAGCCTGTTCGACCAGCTCGAATTCCAGGCTCTCGGCAAACGGCTGAGTGCGATCTTCGGTGAGGAAGCCGTACCCGAGGAAGCCGCCGGACCCGCGCGCGAAGTCTCCGTTGAGACTCTCGACGTTGCAGGGCTGCTAGAGAAGATGTCTGATTCCGATGTGCTCGCGCTTGACTCCGACGCGCGTTACGAACTCGGGCACGGCGATGTTCGAGTCCTCGCCGTTTCCGGCACACCGGAGGAAGCCTGGGTCGTCGATCTCGCCGAGGCGGGGGAGAGCGCCGTGGCGAATCTGAGTTCGGCGCTGCGGTCGAAGACCCTCATCCTGCACAGCGCGAAGACGCAGATCAAGGCCTGGCGCTCACTGGGTCTCGAGGTCGACGACGTTGCCGGTGACACGGCTCTGGCCGCTTACCTCCTGGTGCCCGATCAGCGCAGCTACGAGCTGCCGCAGATCGCGCTCGAACGAGCCGGAATCGAACTGAGCGAGCCCGGAAACGACAGCGGGCAGCTGGCCCTTGACCTCGACTCGGACCAGACCGCTCAGACACACGGATACAGGGCTGCCGCGCTGCTTGAAGTCCACGAGATCCTGGCACTGGCAATCGACGAAGCGAACATGAGCCAGGTCTACCGCGACATCGAACTGCCGCTGGTTCCGGTGCTGGCCAAGATGGAGCTGGCAGGCATCGCAGTCGATGAAGCGGGTCTGTCCGGGCTCATCGATGAGTTCACCAAGCAGGCGGAGGAAAGCGCGAAGCTCGCCTATGAGGCGATCGGCCATGAGGTCAATCTCGGTTCGCCCAAGCAGCTGCAGGCCGTGCTCTTCGACGAACTCGACATGCCCAAAACGAAACGTACGAAGACCGGATACACCACCGATGCCGACGCGCTGGCGGAGCTGTTCATCAAAACCGAGCATCCGTTCCTGCAGCATCTGCTGGCCTACCGTGATGCGACGAAGCTCAAGCAGACCGTCGTGGGTCTGCTCAAGACCGTGGCCGAGGACGGTCGCATCCACACGACCTACCAGCAGACCGTCGCTGCGACGGGCCGACTGTCCTCGCTCGACCCGAATCTGCAGAACATTCCGGTCCGTACCGAATCAGGGCGGCGTATCCGTGAGATCTTCATCTCCGACCCCGAGGTCGAAGAATCTCGGCTCCTGACAGCCGACTACTCGCAGATCGAAATGCGCATCATGGCCCACCTGTCCGGCGATGCCGCACTGATCCAGGCATTCAAGGATGGCGAGGATCTGCACTCATACGTCGGTTCGAAGGTCTTCGGAGTTGGCATCGACGAAGTGGACTCGGCGATGCGCTCGAAGGTCAAGGCCATGTCCTACGGACTGGTCTACGGGCTGTCCGCCTATGGCCTGTCCCGACAGCTGGCGATCGGTGTGGACGAGGCGAAGAACCTCATGGAGCAGTACTTCGAGCGCTTCGGCGCGGTCAAGGACTATCTCGATGAGATCGTCGAACAGGCTCGAGCCAACGGTTACACAGAGACCATCATGGGTCGAAGGCGGTACCTGCCGGCCCTGCACAGCGACCGGCGGCAGCTGCGGGACATGGCCGAACGTGCCGCCCTCAACGCCCCGATTCAGGGATCGGCGGCCGACATCATGAAGATTGCGATGCTCAAGGTCAGCGACCGCCTCGGCGATCTCAAGTCGACGGTCCTGCTCCAGGTCCATGACGAGATCATCGTCGACGTCCACCCAGACGAGGTCGAATCCGTGACGGCGGTTGTGACCGAGGAGATGGGATCAGCCTTCGAGTTGGACGTACCCCTCGACGTCAACGTCGGCACCGGAGTCTCCTGGCACGACGCAGCCCACTGACGCGACGGTGAGCCGGCCACCGAGGTGGACGTGACGCGACGGCGGACGTGACGCGGAGATGCGCGCGACGCGACGGCGGACGTGACGCGGAGATGAACCGGTATTCATTGTGCGATTACGTTCGAGAATACGGCTGGGGGCGACCGTAATCGCACAATGAATATAGGTTCAGCGCGAAGCGAGGTGCACGAAGAGGGGCTGTGGTGCGCATTGCTGTTCGCAGCGGGGACCCTGGCGGGTGCGCGGCGGTGGCTCTGGCGGGTGCGCAGCAGCGCGGGAATCAGTGCCTACAGCAGTGCGGGAGTCAGTCCTTATTCAGAGTGGTGGAGAAGATGACGGTGCCGGGCATGAGCGAACCGCGCAGGGGAGACCAGCCGCCCCAGGCGGTCTGGTTGGACTCCGGCCATTCCGGCTCCGTCACCGAATCGATCGTGAAGCCGGCCGTGACCAGCAGATTCACCCAATCGCCCATTGTCCGGTGGTGCTCGGCGTAGACCGGCTGCCCGTCCGCGGAGATCTCCACGTACGGCGTGCGGTCGAAGTATGAGTACTCGACGGTCAGTCCCGCTTCGCCGGGTACATCGGGAAACATCCAGCGCAGCGGGTGGGTGGTGGAGAAGGCCCACCGTCCACCCGGTCGAAGCACACGAGCGACCTCGGAGAAGACGACATCGGCGTCTTTCACGAAGGGCAGTGCGCCGTAGGAGGAGAACCCGACATCGAAGCTGTTCGACGCGAACGGCAGCTGGCGGGCATCGGCGTGGAGGAACGTCGGGGGAGTTGCATCGTCGCTGAGCGGGTGTTCGCGCTGGAGCCTGGAGGCCTGCTCGAGCATGCCTGAGGATACGTCGACGCCGGTCGCGATCGCCCCTTCCTCGGCCAGCCAGCGCGAGCACTGTCCGGCGCCGCAGCCGACCTCGAGGATCTGCCTTCGAGCGACATTGCCGAGCAGATTCACATCGGATTCGCGGATTCCCTCCGGACACCAGATGAAATCCGTGTCGCCGAGCGCACTGCCGTGCTCGGCCAGGTAATCCTCGGCAGAATTGTCCCAATAGCCTCTGTTGGCGCGGACTGAGGCCTCTTCATCGATGGGCAGATAGCCGCCGCTGATGACCTCGGCCTGATAACTTCCGTCGCTCATCATTCCTCCGTGGCGATCGCCATGTTCTGTTTCCGACTTCGGCGTGCATTCACGCCATGGATGATGCTAGTATTGACAACCGTATGCGCGTATGCATACATGTCCAAAATCGTAATCGAGACCGGATCCAGTTCTCGGGCTGTTTCACAGCATCGCCTCAGAGTATCGGATCTGGACCATAATTCCATCGGAGTCCCAACCTATATGACCACCACCACGCCGGAATCGGTGCAGCCGAAGCAGGTCGCTGTCAACGACATCGGAACCGCTGAGGACTTTCTCGCCGCAGTCGACGAGACGATCAAGTACTTCAACGATGGCGACATCGTTGAGGGCACCGTTGTCAAGGTCGATCGCGACGAAGTGCTCGTCGACATCGGATACAAGACGGAAGGCGTCGTCCTTTCGCGAGAACTCTCCATCAAGCATGATGTCGATCCCGGCGAAGTCGTCGAGGTCGGGGACGAAATCGAAGCCCTCGTTCTTCAGAAGGAAGACAAAGAAGGCCGACTCATGTTGTCCAAGAAGCGTGCGCAGTACGAGCGCGCCTGGGGCGACATCGAAAAGATCAAGGAAGACGACGGTGTTGTCACCGGTACCGTCATCGAGGTTGTCAAGGGCGGCCTGATCGTGGACATCGGTCTGCGCGGCTTCCTGCCTGCTTCCCTCGTCGAGATGCGTCGCGTCCGCGACCTGGCTCCTTACATCGGCCAGCAGGTCGAAGCCAAGATCATCGAACTGGACAAGAACCGCAACAACGTCGTTCTGTCCCGTCGCGCATGGCTCGAGCAGACCCAGTCCGCAGTCCGCCACGACTTCCTGCAGACCCTCCAGAAGGGCCAGGTCCGTCCCGGCGTCGTGTCTTCGATCGTCAACTTCGGTGCATTCGTCGACCTCGGTGGTGTCGACGGACTCGTTCACGTCTCCGAACTGTCCTGGAAGCACATCGATCACCCAGGTGAGGTCGTCACCGTCGGTGACGAGGTCACCGTTGAGGTGCTCGACGTCGACATGGATCGCGAACGTGTCTCCCTGTCGCTCAAGGCGACTCAGGAAGACCCATGGCAGCACTTCGCTCGCACCCACGTCATCGGCCAGATCGTTCCCGGCAAGGTCACCAAGCTGGTTCCGTTCGGTGCGTTCGTGCGCGTCGAAGACGGCATCGAAGGCCTCGTCCATATCTCCGAACTCGCAGTTCGCCACGTGGACCTGCCAGAACAGGTCGTCTCCGTTGACGAGACCATCTACGTCAAGGTCATCGACATCGACCTCGAACGCCGCCGCATCTCGCTGTCGCTGAAGCAGGCGAACGAGGGCGTCGACCCCGAGGCCGACGAATTCCTTGACCCTGCCCTCTACGGCATGCCGCAGGAATACGACGAAGACGGCAACTACAAGTACCCAGAAGGCTTCGATCCCGAGACCAACGAGTGGATGGAAGGCTTCGATTCACAGCGCGAGGTCTGGGAGCAGCAGTACGCTGCCGCTCAGGAGCGTTGGGAAGAGCACAAGAAGCAGGTCGCCAAGGCCATCGCTGCGGACGCCGAAGCAGGCTCCGAAGAGGCCGGCAGCGCTCCTGCCGAAGCTGCACCAGCCACCGGATCGTTCTCCTCGGAAGAGGCAGGCGACGAAGGAACACTGGCCAGCGACGAAGCTCTCGCAGCTCTGCGTGAGAAGCTTGCAGGCAGCTGATAACAGCACTCACAAGGGCTCCCGGTCGATTGATCGGGAGCCCTTTGTGTATGCACCCACTCTGCGACAGCGAGCCCGACCATGGCTGTGGTACGCGCTTCTGCTCGCTGTCGCCAGCATCTGCGTGTTCGGACAGGTCGCCGCCGATCCAGGAGGGCAGGTAGCCGCCGGCAACGACGACTCATCGCTCTTCATCTGGTGGCTCGGGCATGCGGCGGACATCGTCGCCACCCAGCTGGGCTTCGGCACCGACGGAACCCCATCGGGAACAGCGAACGGGTTCCTCTACACGGAGGCGATGAATACCCTCAATGGGGGTGTCAACGGTGCCTGGAACACGTCCCTGGCAGGACTGGCCCTGATCCTGGCCCCTGTCACCTGGGCGGCCGGGCCCATCGTCAGCTACAACCTGCTCATCATCTCCATCCCGGTCCTGGTCAGCCTCGCGACCGCGGCACTCTTCACGCGTTTCCTGACCCGTATCCCGGCCTTCGTCGCAGCCGGCGGTGTGGGCTTCTCCAGCTACGTGATCGCCCAGACCTCGGGCCATCCCAATCTCGCATTCGCTGTGGCACCACCGCTGGTGGCACTCATCATCATCCGGCTGCTGTCCCGCACGCCCTCGTCCGCACTCTTCAATCGTGAGTTCTGGACGCTGAGCCTCGGCCTGGGAGCCGTCCTGGGATTCCAGTTCTACGTTTCCACTGAGGTTCTGGCTGGCACTTTCATCGCCGCGCTGTGTCTGCTGGTGGGCATCGCCGTCTTCGGACGGAAGACCTGGACGCTGACCAGTTGGGTCCGGGTGGCGCTGGGAGGTGTGCTCGGCTCCGCACTTGCCCTGCTCATCGCACTGCCGCTCCTGCTCACGATGCGCGGACCGAACGCTCCCGACGGTGCGATCAGACCCCACGGGGTATGGAACACAGACCTGCTCGATCCCATCATCCCAGCAGCTCCGACCCTTCTCGGGTCCGGTTCATCGCCGATCCCGCGCGTGATGGACATCGATGCCGCAGAGCTCGGCGCCTACGTCGGAGTTCCCGCGCTCATCGCCGCTGTCATCATCGTCATCTACCTCGTCCGCAGCCCCAGGTATGCGACGATTCTGCGCATCGCCTCGGCGACGGGGCTCCTGGTCTTCGTTCTGTCACTGGGTTCACCGGTCCTCCTCAACGGGTCGGCCGTCTTCGAAACCGGTCCTTTCGCCCTCGTCGAGGCCATACCGGTGCTCAACAACATCCTTCCCATGCGCCTGGTCCTGCATTCGACGATTGCACTGTTCGCGATCCTCGGCTGCGGACTGCAATGGGCCCTCGACCATATTCGGAGGCGCCTCGCCCAAGCTCTGCTGGGCCTGCTGGTGGTCGCCGCGGTCTGCGCGATCCCCGGCGTGCAGAACTCACGTGAGGTCTACGTGCCCGACTTCTACACCGATTCCATCGCCGAGGTGGTTCCCGCCGGAGCCGTCGTCAAGACCGTGCCCCGCCCCCTGGCCTGGGCCGAACCACATGCCGATGAAGCCATGGTGTGGCAGTCCGTGAGCGGTTTCCACTATCGGGAGACGGGCGGCTACTTCATCGGTTCGAGCCCTGACGCGGCAGTCACCTATGTGGCACCCGAGGACGCTCTCGACGAGCTGCTGCACGAGACGGTGTACTCGGGCGCACCCTTCCCGGATCCTGACAGCAGTGAGGTCAGCGCAGCCGTCGATGAGCTGCGTGGCTCAGCGGTCGACTACGTGGTTCTTGCCCCGGACGCGCCGCTCTTGCCCGGCGGACCCGGAGACTACGAGGACTTCCTCAACGCCAGTCTCGGCACACCCTCCTTCGCCGACGACGGGGTACTGGTCTACCCGCTGAATCGTTAGGCTGAGCTCATGCTGAAAATTGGTCTCACCGGTGGAATCGGTGCAGGGAAGTCAACCGTGTCCGAGATCCTCGCCGCGCATGGTGCGGTGATCATCGATGCCGACAAGATCGCCCGGGAGGTCGTCGCGCCGGGGGAGCCCCTGCTCGAGGAGCTGGCCGAGAGATTCGGTGCCGATGTCATCGCCGATGACGGCGGGCTCGACCGGGCGCAGCTGGCAGCATCGGCATTCGTCGACGAGGAGTCGACCGGTGCGCTGAACGCACTCATGCATCCCGCGATCCGCGACCGCACACTCGAGCACTTCGCGAGGCATTCCGACGCCGAGGTGGTCGTCCACGATGTGCCGCTGCTGGTCGAGAATGCGATGACCCCTGCCTATCACCTCAATCTCCTCGTCGATGTTCCATCCGACCTCCGACTGCAGCGTCTGATGAGTGCCCGCGGCATGGACCGCGCGGATGCCGAATCGCGCATCGCCAGGCAGGCCGACGACGAAGATCGCTATGCAGTCTGCGACGTGATCATCGGCAATGCAGGCTCGGTCAGCCAGACGCAGGACCGAGTTGCGCGCCTCGTCGACGACCGGATCCTGCCGTTCGCGGCCAATCTGGAAGCCCGGCGTCGTGCGGAACGGGGGCCGGCCGAGCTCGTCGACCCGACTGGTCAGGACTGGCCGATGCAGGCGCAGCGGATCATCGCGAAGCTGCACCACGGCATCGGCACACGGTTCCGCATCGATCACATCGGTTCCACAGCTGTACCGGGCCTGGCGGCCAAGGACGTCATCGACCTCCAGCTCCTCGTGCCCGATCTCGGCACCGCACGTGAACTGTCTGCCACCTTGGCCGAGCTGGGATATCCGGGCGATGACGCGGTCGACAACCTCGGCGAGGGGCAGTTCGAGTCCAAACGATTCCACGCGAACACGGACCCGGGGCGGGCAGTCAATCTTCATGTCCGAGCCGAGGATTCCTTCGGTGCCGTCTTCGCACGGTCGTTCGTCGAACTGATGCGCACGGACTCAGCCGAACGCGAGAGGTACGCACAGGTGAAGCGAACTCTGGCCGATGACCACGCCCGCGACGGGCACACCGCGGGATATGCGGACGCGAAGGAACCGTACTTCCTGACGATGCGCCGACGACTCGTCCCAGCCAGCTTCGACTGAGCACTTCACAACGACTGAGCAGTTCACAACAGAGTCTCGGCTCAACGGTGCACTGTGTCATGGGCGAGGGTTAGTGTTGGACCATGAGCTCAGAACGTCCCCTGCCAGCCATCGGCCATAGGCCAGATGTCACCCGCACAGTCGCCCCGTTCGAAGTCGTCTCCGAATACTCTCCATCCGGCGATCAGCCCACTGCGATCACCGAGATCTCGGAGCGACTCGACCAGGGAGAGCGGGACATCGTGCTGCTGGGTGCCACCGGTACGGGCAAGTCCGCGACCACAGCCTGGCTGATCGAACAGGTTCAGCGACCGACCCTGATCATGGCACCGAACAAGACTCTGGCCGCGCAGCTGGCCAATGAGTTCCGGCAGCTGCTGCCCAACAACGCGGTCGAATACTTCGTCTCCTACTACGACTACTATCAGCCCGAGGCCTACGTCCCGCAGACCGACACCTTCATCGAGAAGGACTCCTCGGTCAACGATGAGGTCGAACGCCTGCGCCACTCCGCGACGAACTCCCTGCTGACCCGCCGAGACGTCGTCGTCGTCTCCACCGTGTCCTGCATCTACGGCCTGGGCACACCGGAGGAGTACGTCGACCGGATGGTGACCCTCAAGCGGGGCGAGCAGTGCGACCGCGACGAGCTCCTCAAGCGCTTCGTATCGATGCAGTATGCACGCAACGACATGGCATTCACCCGTGGTACCTTCCGCGTCCGAGGCGACACCGTCGAGATCATCCCGCAGTATGAGGAACTCGCCCTGCGAATCGAGTTCTTCGGTGACGAGATCGAGACGCTCCAGACGCTGCATCCTCTGACGGGCGAGATCGTCCGGGAAGAGGAGACGATCCACGTCTTCCCCGCTTCGCACTACGTCGCCGGAGAGAACCGGATGGGGCGAGCCGTCAGCGAGATCGAGAACGAACTGCAGACACGGTTGAGCGAGTTCGAATCGCAGAACAAACTTCTCGAGGCTCAACGTCTGAAGATGCGCACCACCTACGACCTCGAGATGATGGAGTCGATGGGGTTCACCTCCGGCATCGAGAACTACTCCCGGCACATCGACGGACGGCCCGCCGGGTCGGCACCGAACTGTCTGCTCGACTACTTCCCAGAGGACTTCCTCCTCGTCATCGACGAATCCCACGTCACGGTCCCTCAGATCGGCGGAATGTACGAAGGCGACATGTCGCGCAAGCGCACACTGGTCGAACACGGATTCCGCCTCCCCAGCGCGATGGACAACAGGCCACTGAAATTCGACGAGTTCCGTGAACGCATCGGACAGGCCGTGTATCTGTCGGCGACCCCGGGCAACTTCGAGCTGGGAAATGCGAATGGCTACGTCCAGCAGATCATCCGACCCACTGGTCTCGTCGACCCGGAGATCGTCGTCAAGCCGACAAAGGGACAGATCGACGACCTGCTCGACGAGATCAGAACTCGCGTCGATGCTCAGGAAAGAGTCCTGGTCACCACGCTGACGAAGAAGATGGCCGAGGATCTCACGGACTACCTCCTCGAACACGATGTGAGAGTGCAGTACCTCCACTCGGACGTCGACACCCTGCGCCGAGTCGAGCTTCTGACAGAGCTGAGGGCCGGCGAGTTCGATGTCCTCGTCGGAATCAACCTTCTGCGTGAGGGCCTCGACCTGCCCGAGGTCTCCCTTGTGGCCATCCTCGACGCTGACAAGGAGGGCTTCCTGCGTTCGGCCACCTCCCTGATCCAGACGATCGGTCGCGCGGCTCGTAACATCAACGGCCAGGTCCATATGTATGCCGACACGATCACACGGTCCATGCGTGAGGCCATCGACGAGACCGATCGTCGACGCGAGATACAGGTCGCGCACAACAAGGAACACGGCATCGACCCCATGCCGCTGGTCAAGAAGATCGCCGACATCACCGAACGGCTGCAGCGAGAGGACGCGGACACGCGTGAGCTGCTGACCGAATTCGACTACGGCAAGGGCAAACGCGGGTACAACTCCACGCTCACCGACGAACAGCGTCAGGC
The DNA here is from genome assembly GCF_016107655.1 of Brevibacterium antiquum. Classification (GTDB taxonomy): domain Bacteria; phylum Actinomycetota; class Actinomycetes; order Actinomycetales; family Brevibacteriaceae; genus Brevibacterium; species Brevibacterium antiquum. The sequence continues at coordinate 179,498 of NZ_JABASX010000003.1, read as the reverse complement.
TGCAGGCAAGTCCGGTACCCTGCGCCCACCGGCAGCCGACCTGACCGAGCTCATCGAGTCTCTGACCTCGCAGATGCACACGGCGGCAGCGGAGCTGCAGTTCGAGCTCGCGGCACGTCTCAGGGATGAACTCTCGGATCTCAAGAAGGAACTGCGGCAGATGAAGCAGGCCGGGCACGCCTGATTCGACCCGCGTGCTCATGCACATGCGTCCGCACGACTATACTGGTGTGGCTGGCGAAAGGGAGTATCCCGTCCATCCGTGCTCGTCACCACGATCCCTCAGAGGGTCCGGTCACGGAGCGCACGCCGCCACTTCTTCAGTGGTCATAGCGTGGGAGAGACTTTCGGCACGGGTACATCACCGACACCTTTGAAAGGCATCCATGGATATCCTGTCCTCCACACTCGCAGCCGGCGGTCAAGCCGCAGCCGGCAGTGAGTCCGCCATCCCGCCGTGGTTCATGATCACCTCAGGCATCGTCGTCGTCGCGATCCTCATCTTCGACCTCCTCCTCGTCATCAAACGTCCTCACACACCGTCGATGAAGGAAGCGGGCATCTGGGTCGCGTTCTACGTCGGCCTCGCCATCGTATTCGCCGGTGCGCTCTTCGCCATCGGAGATTCAACGCACGGCAGTGAGTTCCTCACCGGCTGGCTGCTCGAATACTCGCTGAGCATCGACAACCTGTTCGTGTTCATCATCATCATGGGCAGCTTCTCGGTGCCACGGAAGTACCAGCAGGAAGTCCTGATGGTGGGCATCATCATCGCCATCGTCTTCCGCGGCATCTTCATCCTGGCCGGTTCCGCAATCATCACGGCCTTCGTCGAGGTCTTCTTCATCTTCGGCATCTTCCTCCTCATCGTCGCCTACCGACAGGCATTCAGCAATGAAGATGAGGGCGACGGAGAGAACGGTCTCATTCGACTCCTGCGCAAACGGATCAACGTCGTCGACGAGTACCACGGCAACAGCCTGCGCGTGACGATCGAGGGCAAGAAGTACTGGACGCCCATGTTCATCGTCTTCATCGCGATCGGGTCCACGGACGTCATGTTCGCACTCGACTCGATTCCGGCGATCTTCGGCGTCACCCAGAATACGTTCCTCGTCTTCACAGCGAACGTCTTCGCGCTGATGGGTCTGCGCCAGCTCTACTTCCTGCTCGGAGGCCTCGTCGACAAGCTCGTCTACCTCCATTACGGAATCGCGGCGATCCTCGCCTTCATCGGTGTGAAGCTCTTCATCCATGCTCTGCACGAATCGGACTGGGAATTCCTGTCCTGGGGTCAATCAATCCCCGAGGTGCCGACGTGGCTGTCGCTGAGCTTCATCGTCTTCGCTATGGCGGTGGCGACGCTCGCTTCTTTGGCGAAGATGAAGAAGGACGGCATCCCTATTCGCAACTCCAGCTCCGCGGAGTCAGACGACTCGCAGGACTGAGTGACCGTTCCGGTTGCCGCAGGTGCAACTGTGCGCGGGTGTCCTCCCGAATGGGGACACCCGCGCACGCGGGCCATGTGGCCCGAGGCTCAAGCCTCGAAGGCTCAAGCCTCGAAGACTTAAGCCTCTGAGATTAGACTCAGTCTTGGGAGAACGGACCGAAGACTGGGGTCCACTCCCGAACGATCGTCTCGTCGATGACACCGATCGACGCATAGGGATCGTTCGCCAGAAGGGCATCGATTTCCTTGCGGTCGGCGGCCTGCATCAACAGCAGACCTCCGGGAACCGGATCATTGTCCAAGGGGCCGGAGGCCAAAATGGTTTCGGCTTCGTACAGATCGGCCTGCCACGCACGGTGTGCAGGTCGTGACTCCATCCGGGCGTCGGTATCTGGTCCATAGACATAGCTGACAGCGAAAACCGGCATCTGAAACTCCTGAGGTTCGATCAATAGGATGGACATCAGTCTAAACGGAAAGGTCTGTGCATACTTGTGGTGCGATTGCAGGAGATCCCAGCGGAGTTCGCTGATGAAGACGCAGTGTATGAGGCATTCGGCCACTACTGCGAAGAGCTGGGAATCGAACCGTATCCGGCCCAGGACGAAGCCATCCTCAATATTTTGGCCGGCGACAACACGATCGTGGCCACTCCCACAGGTTCGGGCAAGTCCCTCGTGGCACTGTTCGCCCTCTACCAATCATTCACCCGCGGGATCAGGGCCTACTACACGGCCCCGCTCAAGGCGCTGGTGAGCGAGAAGTTCTTCTCCCTCATCGACGCTTTCGGCGCGGAGAACGTCGGGATGATCACCGGCGATTCCACCGTCAACGGGGATGCGCCCGTGATCTGTGCGACGGCCGAGATCCTGGCGAACCAGGCTCTGCGCGAAGGCGGAATGGTCGACGCTGGCATGGTCGTGATGGACGAATTCCATTATGTCGCCGATCCCTCACGCGGATGGGCATGGCAGGTGCCCCTGCTCGAGATGCCACAGGCGCAGTTCGTTCTCATGTCGGCGACACTGGGCGACACGAGTGAAATCTGTCGCACCATGGAAGAGACCACCGGCCGCGACAGCTCCGTCGTCACCTCGGCGACCCGACCGGTTCCGCTGGAGTACGAGTACTCCACCGAGACGCTCTCCGACACATTGCGCTCCCTGGTGCGCAACGACAAAGCCCCCGTCTATGTCGTGTCCTACTCCCAGGCGGGCGCCATCGATCTGGCCACGGGCCTGCTGTCCGTCGATCTGGCGTCGAAGGAGCAGAAGGCCGCGGTCGCAGCAGCCATCAAGGGGTTCACCTTCGCGAAAGGATTCGGACAGAGCCTGCGCAAACTGCTCCTGCACGGCGTCGGTGTCCACCACGCCGGCATGCTGCCCAAATATCGCCGGCTGGTCGAACAGCTCGCGCTCAAGGGGCTGCTGCTGGTCATCTCAGGTACCGACACGCTCGGCGTCGGCATCAACGTTCCCATCCGCTCCGTGCTGCTGACAGGCCTGACGAAATTCGACGGCCGGAAGATGCGCAAACTCAGCGTCCGCGAATTCCAGCAGCTGGCAGGCCGTGCGGGTCGCGCGGGGTTCGACACCCGCGGCTACGTCATCGCTCAGGCTCCCGAACATGTCATCGAGAACATGCGAGCAGAGGCCAAGGCAGCCAATGCCGACAAGAAAAAGAAGAAGGTCAAGAAGAAATCAGCCCCGGCCGGGTTCGTGGGCTGGTCGGAGGAGACCTACACCAAACTCATCGAATCCCAGGCCGAATCTCTGCGCTCACGGATGAAGATCGACCATTCGACGATCCTCAACCTCGTCGCCCGCCCGGGATCGGACGTGGCCACGATCAGCCGCTTCATCGACAAAACCCACGAAAGCCGGGAACGTCACCTCGACCTCAAACTCACAGCGTTGAGCATCGGTCGCTCTCTCATCGATGCCGGCCTCATCGAAGCGAAGGGAGACGAACTGGTCCCGACCACCGATCTGGGGCCCCAGTTCGCCCTCAACCAGCCTCTGGCACCCTTCGTGCTCGCCGGACTCGAACTGCTCGACCCGGAGTCAGAGACCTATGCCCTCGATGTGGTCTCGCTCGTCGAATCCACCACGCCGGTGCCGTTTCCCGTCCTCAAAGGCCAACTCGATCGGCTCAAGAAGGATACCCTGGCCGAACTCAAGGCTGATGGACTCGAATACCCCGAACGCATGGCCATCCTTGACGAGATCGAGGGCCCGAAGCCGCTGGCAGACGTCCTCGATCCCGCCTTCGAGCACTTCATCGAGGTGCACCCGTGGCTGCGAGCGGGGAACTTCGAACCGAAGTCGATCGTGCGCGACATGGTCGAACAGGCGATGGGCTTCACCCAGTTCGTCAGCTATTACAGTCTCACCAGGGTGGAGGGCAGCCTCCTGCGCTACCTCACCGATGTGTTCCGCGCGCTGACGCACAATGTGCCCGCCGACAACAGGACGGAGGAGCTCTCGACCATCATCGAATGGCTGGGGGAGACGATCGCCCGCACAGACTCGTCCCTGCTCGACGAATGGCGCACCCTGCAGGGGTTGTCCCCGGCGGACTTCGCCGACGAAGAGCTGCCCGACCTCGATCGCAAGTTCTCAGACAACGAGCGAGTCTTCACTGCCGAGGTGCGCAACGCTCTGTTCCACCGGGTGCTCCTGGCCGAACGTGCCGACTACGCTGAACTGGGCCGTCTCGATGCCGACAGCGGCTTCGACGCCACCACCTGGGAAGACGCGATCGAAGACTTCTACGAGGAGTACGGCGACCTCCTCACCGACGGGAAGGCCAGAGGCAAGGAATATATCGCGATCGAACCTGGTTCACAGACGTGGACCGTCCGTCAGACCTTGGCCGATCCCGATGACAACAGGGACTGGGCCATCGACGCCGAGGTGGACGTGCCCGCCAGCGACGAAGCCGGAGAGATCGTGCTCCGGATCCTCGCGGTCGGAGAGATCAGCGCCCGTCCCCATTCAAGCAATGTCAGTGCCGAGTAATACAGTGGACAGGTGATGAAAACTAACAGCGGTGAGCAGTCTGCAGGCGTGTCGCATCTCGACACTCTGTGGGTCAAGGGCGCACGCGCCCATAACCTCAAGAACGTGGAGGTCGCCCTGCCCCGCGACTCCATGATCGTCTTCACCGGTCTCTCGGGGTCGGGGAAGTCGTCCTTGGCCTTCGATACGATCTTCGCCGAGGGGCAGCGCCGTTACGTCGAATCCCTGTCCTCATACGCTCGAATGTTCCTGGGCCAAATGGACAAGCCCGATGTCGATTTCATCGAGGGCCTGTCACCGGCGGTGTCGATCGACCAGAAGTCGACCTCCCGCAACCCCCGTTCCACGGTCGGCACCATCACCGAGGTGTATGACTTCCTGCGTCTGCTGTGGGCTCGAATCGGCGTACCGCACTGCCCCGTGTGCGGTGAGATCATCACGAAGCAGACTCCACAGCAGATCGTGGACCAGCTGCTCGAACTCGAGGAGCGGACGAAGTTCCTCGTGCTGGCTCCCATCGTCCGCTCCCGCAAGGGCGAGTTCGTCGACCTCTTCACCGAGCTGCAGGCCAAGGGCTTCTCTCGCGCCATCGTCGATGGTGAGCAGATCACACTCAGCGAACCTCCCACTTTGGAGAAGCAGTACAAGCACACGATCTCAGTCGTCGTCGACCGCTTGGTGTCGAAGTCGGGTCTGCGCCCGCGGCTGACCGACTCCGTCGAGACGGCCCTCGGCCTGGCTGACGGGCGCATCGATGTCGAGATGGTCGACGAAGGCGTGACCCGAACCTTCTCGGAGCACATGTCGTGCCCGAACGAACACCCGCTGGCGATCGACGAGATCGAACCTCGCACATTCTCATTCAACTCGCCCTTCGGCGCCTGCCCCACCTGTGACGGCATCGGCACTCGGCTCCAGGTCGATGAGACACTCGTCGTTCCCGATGAGGACCTCAGCCTCGGCGAGGGAGCGATCGCCCCCTGGGCGGGTGGAAAACAGGTGACGAAGTACTTCAACCGCCTCCTCAAAGGTCTTGGCGACGAACTCGGCTTCGATATGAAGACCACGTGGAAGGATCTGCGCACGTCGGACAAGACAGCGATCCTGACCGGCAAGGACTACAAGGTCCACGTCAAATACAAGAACCGGTTCGGACGCGAACGCACCTACTCCACCGGATTCGAAGGCGTCTACCAGTACATCCAGCGCAAGCACGAGGAAACAGAGTCGGAATGGTCGCGGGAACGCTACGAGTCCTACATGCGCGAAATTCCCTGTGCGAGCTGCAACGGTGCCCGACTCAAACCGGAGATCCTCGCCGTCAAGGTCGGCGGAAAGTCGATCGCCGAGGTCTCCGAGCTGGCTCTCGACGAATCCGCTGAATTCCTCTCACAGCTGGAACTGGACTCTCGCGATGCGGCAGTCGCGGCCCAGGTGATGAAGGAGATCAACGCACGTCTTGGCTTCCTCCTCGACGTCGGACTCGACTACCTCAGCCTCGACCGGCCCGCCGGCTCGCTGTCCGGCGGTGAGGCCCAGCGGATCCGCTTGGCCACACAGATCGGCTCCGGCCTCGTCGGTGTCCTCTATGTCCTCGACGAACCTTCGATTGGGCTCCACCAGCGCGACAACCGACGACTCATTGAGACTCTCAACAAGCTCAAGGAGCTCGGTAACACCCTCATCGTCGTCGAACACGACGAAGACACTATCTATTCGGCCGACTGGATCGTCGACATCGGTCCGGGTGCGGGCGAGCACGGGGGAGAGGTCATCTACTCGGGCCCCGTCGATGGGCTCAAAGACGCAGATCGCTCCATCACCGGTGACTATCTCGCCGGACGCAGAGCCATCCAGGTTCCGACCACCCGCAGGCCGGTGGACAAAGACCGTGTTGTCACGGTTGAGAAGGCCGTCGAGAACAACCTCCGTAACGTCTCTGTCTCGTTCCCACTCGGTGTGCTCACTGCCGTCACCGGTGTCTCCGGTTCGGGCAAGTCGACCCTCGTCAATGAGATCCTCTACACCCAGATGGCCAATGTCCTCAACGGTGCCTCCCGGGTGCCTGGCCGGCATAAGAGAGTCACCGGACTGGACAACCTCGACAAGGTCGTCCACGTCGACCAATCACCGATCGGCCGTACTCCACGGTCGAACCCGGCGACCTACACCGGGGTCTTCGACCGCATCCGGCGACTGTTCGCAGAGACCGAATCGGCCAAGATCCGCGGCTACCAGCCGGGGCGGTTCTCCTTCAACGTCAAGGGAGGACGTTGCGAGAACTGCAGCGGCGACGGCACGATCAAGATCGAGATGAACTTCCTGCCCGACGTCTACGTCACCTGCGAGGTCTGCGGGGGAGCCCGCTACAATCGCGAAACGCTGGAAGTGACATTCAAGGGCAAGTCCATCGCCGAGGTGCTCGAGATGCCGATCGAACAGGGTGCCGAGTTCTTCGCCGCGATCCCTGCCATCGCCCGGCACCTCAACACCCTTGTGGAGGTGGGGCTGGGCTATGTTCGCCTCGGTCAGCCCGCGACCACGCTCTCCGGTGGTGAAGCCCAACGAGTCAAGCTCGCAGCTGAGCTCCAGAAGCGATCCCGCGGTCGCACCGCCTACGTTCTCGACGAACCGACCACCGGACTGCACTTCGAGGACATCTCGAAGCTGCTGCATGTGCTGCAGGGACTCGTCGAGAAGGGCAACACGGTCATCGTCATCGAACACAATCTCGATGTCATCGGCAACGCCGACCATGTCATCGACCTGGGTCCCGAGGGCGGACGAGGCGGTGGAAAGATCATCGCCCAGGGCACGCCGGAAGAGGTGGCGGTCAATAAGAAGAGTCATACCGGGCGATTCCTCAAGGCGATGCTCGATGGCTGATCCAGCGTCCTACCGCCCGGCCACGGGCAGCATTCCGACCTCGGCCGGGGTCTACAAATTCCGCGACCCCGACCGGCGGGTGATCTATGTCGGGAAGGCGAAGAACCTCCGCAATCGGTTGAACTCGTACTTCTCGAACCCCGCGCAGCTGCATCCCCGGACCTCGACGATGGTCCACACCGCTGCCTCAGTGGAATGGACCGTCGTCGACACTGAGGTCGAGGCGCTGCAGCTGGAGTGGACGTGGATCAACGAATTCAACCCGCGGTTCAACGTCATGTTCCGCGACGACAAGTCCTACCCGTACCTCGCGATCACGATGAACGACGAAGTGCCCCGGGCCTTCATCACCCGCGGCAAACGTCGTAAGGGCGTGAAGTACTTCGGACCTTTTGCCCAGGTGTGGGCGATCAAGGACACACTCGACCTGCTGCTGCGGGCCTTCCCGATGCGCACCTGCACTGCCGGAGTTTACAGACGAGCCGAACGCAGCGGCCGTCCCTGCCTGCTGGGATACATCGACAAATGCGCCGCCCCCTGTGTGGGACAGATCAGCGTTGAGGGCCACAAGGACCTGGCCCGCAGCATCTCTGACTTCATGTCCGGCAACACGGGACGATTCATCAGCTACCGGCAGAAGGAGATGGCCTCGGCCGCCGAGGAACTCGACTACGAACGCGCGGCCCGCCTGCGGGATGAGATCACGGCGCTGCAGAAGGTGCTCGACAAGTCGGCAGTCGTGCTCTCCGTCAACGCAGACTGCGACGTGTTCGCTCTCGTCACAGAGGAGCTCGAAGCTTCGGTGCAGGTCTTCCACGTCCGTCAGGGACGCATCCGGGGTCAGCGTGGCTGGATCATCGAACGCTCTGACGACCACAGCCCGGCCGAACTCACGACCGACTACCTGCGTCAGGCCTACACGGGTCTCGATGCGGATGCCATTCCCCGCGAGATCCTCGTCGACACGGTCCCTGCCGATATCGACTCGCTCGAGAGCTGGCTGAGTGAACAGCGCGGATCCAGAGTCACCGTGCGGGTTCCGGAACGCGGAGAGAAGAAGGCCGTTCTCGAGACCGTGGCGAAGAACGCGAAGGAGGCTCTACTTCAGCACAAGCTCAAGCGTTCCTCCGATCTGACCACCCGCAGCACGGCGCTCAAGGAGATCCAGGAGTACCTGTCGCTGCCCGAAGCGCCTCTGCGCATCGAATGCATCGACATCTCGCACACCCAAGGCTCCAACGTCGTGGCCTCACTCGTGGTGTTCGAAGACGGACTCGTGAAGAAGCGCGACTACCGTCACTTCGCCATTCATGGCGAGGCCGCAAGCGATGATACGGCGTCGATGTACGACGTCGTCTCACGTCGCTTCAGCCGTTATCTCGAACAGATGAGCTCCGATGAACCCGATGAGCGGTTCGGGTACCGTCCCAGCCTGCTCGTCGTCGACGGGGCCAGCCCACAGGTCGCGGCGGCCACCAGGGCCCTGCACGATCTGGGCATCGTCGACATCTCGGTAGTCGGTCTGGCCAAGCGACTCGAAGAGGTCTGGGTCCCAGACGATCCGTTCCCCGTCATCCTGCCCCGGAACTCAGAGGGACTGTTCCTCATGCAGCGCCTGCGCGATGAGGCTCACCGCTTCGCCATCAGCTACCACCGATCGAAGCGGGCCAAGGCGATGACCAGCTCCGTCCTCGATGACATCTCCGGACTGGGCGAGTCCAAGAGGACCGCGCTGCTGCGCCATTTCGGCTCCGTGAAGAAGGTGCGTGCGGCCAGCATCGAAGAACTGTGCGAGGTTCAGGGCATCGGCCGGGCTCTCGCGGAGAAGGTCGCGGCCGCCCTCGCGGACTGATCTCATGGTGGCCGGAGACCGACGGGTCGGCAGGCGCTGAGCCCACTGGCGGACAACTGCTCTAGAGTAGTCCTCGACAGCTGTCTTCAACCGCGCAGCCCCAAGGAGGACGTGTGAGTACGCAGGCCGAATCGAACGGCTCCGACCATCCCATCGAGGTCGTCCTTGTGACGGGAATGTCCGGAGCGGGTCGGACCACAGTGGCCAATGTGCTCGAAGACATGGATTGGTACGTCGTCGATAATCTACCTCCGCAGATGATGCGTCCCCTCGTCGAACTCGTCGCCCGTGCCGATGGGGCTCTGCCCAAGATTGCCATCGTCACCGATTCGAAGGGGCGGGCGAAGTATGCGGAGCTCGAAGACACGATCAGTGACTTCATCGACCAGGGGCTGTCCCTGCGCATCCTCTACCTCGAAGCAGCCGACGAAGTTCTCGTCCGACGCTTCGAGTCCACCCGCCGCCCCCACCCGCTCCAGGGCGAAGGGACGCTGCTGGAGGGGATCGAGGGCGAACGTTCGGCCCTCGAATCGCTCAAACACCGGGCCGACATCATCATCGACACCTCAGAGCTCAACGTCCATCAGCTCTCCACCCAGGTCCGCAAGCGCTTCAGCACCGATGACACTCCGCTGCTGCGCCTGACCGTGATGAGCTTCGGCTTCAAATACGGACTGCCCAAGGACGCCGACCACATCGCAGATGTCCGTTTCCTGCCCAACCCGTACTGGATTCCGCACCTGCGCGGACACAACGGACTCGACTCTGACGTCGCGGACTTCGTCGTGGGGCAGAACGGGGCAGAGGAGTTCATCGAGCGCTACACCGCGACCCTTGACACAGTCTCACAGGGTTACCTCCACGAAGGTCGCGGCTACGCGATGATCGGCATCGGCTGCACCGGTGGGAAGCATCGCTCGGTGGCGATCAGCGAACGCGTCGCCAAGAGCCTTGCCGCGCAGACCGGCATTCCGGTCACCGTGCGTCACCGTGATCTGGGGAGAGAGTGAGATGGAGACTGAAGATCTCCCGCAGATCATCCCTGCCGTCAAAGACAAGGGACCCAAGATCGTCTCCTTCGGGGGAGGCCACGGCCTCTACTCTGCTCTGCGCGCCTTCCGTCTGCTCACCGAGTCTCTGACCGCAGTCGTCACGGTCGCCGATGACGGAGGGTCCTCCGGCAGGCTCCGCGACGAACTTGGTGGCCTGCCTCCTGGAGACCTGCGAATGGCCCTGGCCGCCCTCTGCGACGACGGGAACTGGGGGAAGACCTGGCGGGACGTGATCCAGCACCGCTTCGACTCCGACGGAGAGCTCAGCGGACATTCCGTCGGCAACCTGCTCATCTCGGCTCTGTGGCAGATCCATGGAGATCATGTCGCCGGACTCGACTGGATGGCCAAGCTGCTGCGTGCCCACGGTCGGGTTCTGCCCATGTCCTCGGTCCCCCTGACGATCGAGGCCGATGTGAAGTTCCCCGGATCCTTCCAAGTCGTGCGCGGTCAGTCCGTGCTCGCCTCCACCCTGGGCCATGTCGAGACCGTCCGGCTCGATCCTCCGGTCCCACCGGCCCGACACGAGACGATCGAAGCCGTCGCCGAGGCGGATGTGCTCAATCTCGGTCCCGGCTCCTGGTACACATCGGTGATGCCGCATCTTCTTGTCCCCTCCCTTGCGGAAGCGATCGGACGATCCGAAGCCGTGAAGTCCCTCACGTTGAACCTCAGCTCCAGCGACGGCGAAACAAGAGATCTCAGTCTCAGCGAACACCTCGTTTCACTGCACAGGCACGCCCCCTCGCTCGAACTGAACTATGTGCTCGTCGACGAGGCCGCAACACTGGTGGAACCTGATCTCGAGCGGTGTGCACGTGAGATGTTCAACGCCAAATTGTGGGCCCGTCCGCTGCACTCACGGCGGGCAGGACAGCATGACACCCTCAAGCTCGCCGCGTGTTACCGTGACATGTTGGTGGACGCCGGGATCGGCGTGGACGAGCAGTGGTAGCAAATTCAGTTGCAGGAGGACGAACAATGGCACTGACCGCTCAGGTCAAGGACGAGTTGGCACGGGTGAAGATCACCCGTACTTCTGCTCGCAAAGCCGAAGTCTCGGCGATTTTCCGCTTCTCCTCCGCACTTCACCTCGTCAACGGTTCGATCGTGCTCGAAGCCGAACTCGACACCGCACAGGCAGCGAAGCGTCTGCGCAGTGAGATCAAGGACCTCTACGGCCAATACGCTGACATCGTCGTCATCAACGCCGCCGGAATCCGCCGCTCGAACCGCTATCTCCTGCGAGTCACCCGAGACGGGGGCGCTCTGGCCCGCCAGACCGGTCTCGTCGACAACCGCGGACGACCAGTGCGTGGACTGCCCTCTGCAATCGTCAACGGCTCCGTTGCCGATGCCGAAGCCGCCTGGCGTGGAGCGTTCCTCGCCCACGGATCCCTGACCGAGCCCGGTCGTTCCTCTGCCCTCGAAGTCACCTGCCCAGGACCAGAGGCGGCACTCGCCCTGGTCGGCGCGGCCCGAAGGCTGGGACTGAGTGCGAAGGCACGCGAGGTTCGCGGCGTCGACCGCGTCGTCATCCGCGACGGTGACGACATTGCGGCCCTGCTCACCCGCATGGGCTCCCACAGTGCCGTCCTCGTGTGGGAGGAGCGTCGAATGCGGCGCGAGGTCCGTGCCACAGCGAACCGTCTGGCCAACTTCGACGATGCGAACCTGCGCCGCTCCGCCAGAGCGGCAGTGGCCGCCGGCGCCCGAGTCGAGCGCGCCCTCGAGATCCTCGGCGACGAGGTCCCCGAACACCTGCGCTACGCCGGTCAGCTGCGTGTGACACACAAACAGGCATCGCTGGAGGAATTGGGCCAGCTGGCCGATCCGCCGATGACCAAGGACGCCGTCGCCGGTCGTATCCGGCGACTGCTCTCGACTGCCGACAAACATGCCGAAGATCTGGGAATTCCCGGCACAGAGGCCAGTCTCACCCCGGAAATGCTCGAAGATCGCTAAGATCGAGGCATGAGACGAATAGCCATCAACGGCTTCGGCCGTATCGGTCGTGCCCTGTACCGCCTATCCCTCGAACCCTCCTCCGACTTCGAAGTCGTCGCCATCAACGATCTCACCGACACCGAGACCCTGGCTCATCTGCTGGCCTATGACTCCGTGTGGCCGCGCTTCGAGAATACCGTCGAATCCGGCGAGGACTCTCTGACCGTCGGTGGAAAGACCATCTCCGTACTCAGCCAATCCGATCCGTCCGAGATCGACTGGTCGGCACACGATGTAGAGCTCGTCGTCGAATCCACAGGCATTTTCACCCGACGCGATCAGGCCGAGGTCCACCTCGGCGGGACCGTGAAGACCGTCCTGCTGTCCGCACCGGGCAAGGACGTCGACGGAACCTTCGTCATGGGCGTCAACGAAACCGACTTCGACCCGTCCCAGCACACCGTCGTCTCCAACGCCTCCTGCACGACGAACTGCATGGCCACCATCGTCAAGGCCGTCGATGACGCCATCGGCGTCGAATCCGGCCTGCTCAACACGGTCCACGCCTACACCGGCGATCAGATGCTCGTCGACGGTCCGCACCGCGACCTGCGTCGCGCCCGTGCCGCGGCCGTCAACATCGTCCCGACGACGACCGGGGCCGCACGCACCGTCGGCAAGGTGATGCCGCACCTGGCAGGCAAGCTCGACGGACTCGCGATTCGCGTCCCCGTCCCCGCTGGATCGATCATCGACTTCACCTTCACCCCGAAGAAGGGTGCCACGACCGAGGAAGTCAACGAGATCCTGGCGAAGGCCGCAGAGTCCTCGCCGTACCTCGAATACTCCACGGCACCTCTGGTGTCGACCGATATCGTCGGCACCACCGCCTCGGCGATCGTGGATTCCCAGCTCACAATGACGCTTGGCAACCAGATCAAAGTCGTGGCCTGGTACGACAACGAATGGGGCTACACCAACCGCCTCAAGGACATGGTCAGCTACATCCTCGGTGAAAGGAACAAATGAGGACATACGACGACCCGCAGATCTTCTCCCACCGCACGGTCCTCGTTCGCAGCGACCTGAACGTGCCGATGGACGAGGGCACGATCACCGACCGTGGGCGCATCCTGGCCTCGGCCGGCACGATCAAGTCCCTCGCCGAGGCGGGGGCACGGGTGATCGTCATGTCCCACCTGGGGCGGCCCAAGGGCGCTCCCGACCCGCAGTTCTCGCTGCATCCGGTGGCTCCGGAACTCGCCGAGGCGATCGGTCGCGACGTTGTATTCGCTGCCGACACCGTCGGTGACGAAGCGACGACCAAAGCGGCGGCACTGGGTGACGGTGAAGTCCTCCTGCTCGAAAATCTGCGCTTCAACTCCGGAGAGACGTCCAAGGACGATGGTGAGCGGAAGGCCTTCGCCGAGCAGCTGGCCGCACTGGCGGATGACTTCGTCTCCGACGGCTTCGGAGTCGTCCACCGCAAACAGGCATCGGTCTATGACATCGCAGCCCTGCTGCCGCACTACGCCGGATCCCTGGTGCGGGCCGAGGTCGAAGTCAGTGATCGACTGCTGAACTCGCCACAAGCACCATTCACGGTCGTCCTCGGCGGATCGAAGGTCTCAGACAAGCTCGGCGTCATCGACAATCTCATCGATCGTGCTGACAACCTGCTCATCGGCGGCGGGATGGTCTTCACCTTCCTCGCCGCGCTCGGCCACGATATCGGATCGAGTCTCGTGGAGAAGGATCGGATCGACGACGTCAAGGGCTACCTCAAACGTGCCGAAGGCGGGGGAGCGAACATCGTCCTGCCCACAGACATCGTGATGGCCGCATCCTTCGCCGCCGACGCCGAGAACTGGGTGCGCCCCGTCGCGGAGCTCGAGTCGACCCAAGCAGGTGCGCAGGGGCTGGGCCTCGACATCGGTCCCGAATCGGCCAAGGCCTATGCTGAGGTGATCTCAGGCTCGACCACCGTCTTCTGGAACGGCCCCATGGGGGTCTTCGAATTCCCCGCCTTCGCCGCCGGAACCAAGGCAGTGGCAGCGGCACTGACCAACAAGCCAGGCACCGACTCGTCTCGGCTGACTGTCGTCGGCGGAGGCGACTCTGCTGCTGCCGTGCGCACACTCGGATTCACCGATGACGAGTTCGGGCACATCTCCACAGGAGGCGGTGCCAGCCTCGAATATCTCGAAGGCAAGACACTGCCCGGACTCGAAGCACTCGCGTGAGAAAGAAGACGACAATGAGCGATCGGACCCTGCTGCTGGCCGGCAACTGGAAGATGAACCACGATCATCTCGAGGCGATTTCGAGTGTCCAGAAGCTTGCTTGGGCACTTGAGGATGCCAAACTCGACGGGACGCAGTGCGATGTCGTCGTCATTCCGCCCTTCACCGACATCCGATCCGTGCAGACCCTCATCCAGGGTGACAAACTGTGGCTGACCTACGGTGCACAGGACGTCTCCCAGCACGAACCGGGAGCGCACACCGGAGAGATCGCAGCATCGTTCCTGGCCCGACTCGGCTGCACATATGTCGTCGTCGGTCACAGCGAGCGGCGTGCCCACAACGGCGAGACCAACGACGTGGTCGCAGCCAAGGTCAAGGCCGCACTGGCGCAGGAGATCACACCCATCCTGTGCATCGGTGAGTCATTGGAACAGCGTCAGGAGAAGACCCACGTGGACTTCACCCTGACGCAGCTCGAGGAGTCCCTGGCCGGCCTCGATGCCACCGCACTCGAAGGGCTCGTCATCGCGTACGAACCTGTCTGGGCGATCGGCACAGGGGAGACCGCGACGGCAGAGGACGCAGCCGAGATGGCCGCGGCCATCCGCGCCCGCCTGGAAGAGAAGCACGGCTCCGCATTGGCGTCGAGCACCCGGATCCTCTACGGCGGTTCGGTCAAGACCGACAACGTCGCGCAGATCCTGGCCTCCGAGGATGTCGACGGCGCACTTGTCGGGGGAGCGAGCCTCAACGGGCCTGATTTCGCCGCTTTGTGCAAGGCCGCAGTAGCAAAGTAGACTGACCAACAAATCCTCTGACGAAATATAGGTAGTTCTCGACGTGGAAATCCTCAACATCATACTCATCGTGCTGCTCGTCCTCACGAGCATCTTCCTGACACTCCTCATCCTCATGCACAAAGGCAAGGGCGGAGGCATGTCAGACATGTTCGGTGGCGGCATGTCCTCGTCGCTGGGATCCTCGGGCGTGGCTGAGCGCAACCTCAACCGGTTCACGACTCTGATGGCGATCATCTGGGGCGCATGCATCATCCTGTTGGGCCTCATCACCCGTTTCAACGCCTGACTGAGACCTCAGCCGAGTCTGCCTGCGCGAGCCACCTCTTGGCTGCGCAGGCACTGTCTGAGCGCTGTGGACGGACCGTCGTCTGAGTCCACCTCGGCGATCCAGCCACCACGACGCGCAAGTTCATCTGCCAAAGCGAAGGGCCCTGACCGATTGGTCAGGGCCCTTCGTCGTGCCCAGAGGAATGACCTCCAGTCAGAAGTCGGCGCAGGTCTGAGGTCAGTTCAGGGCTGAGACCGGTGCGGGTTGGAAGTCAGTCGACTCCGTAGTGGTGCCGGGGCTCCACGTCTGCGATCGCGCGACGCAGCTGATCAAGGCCCTGTGCGCGGTCGAGCAGGTGAACCCTGAGCACGGGGCGTCCCTTCTCCCGCAGAGCCGCGGCATCGCCGAGGGCCTGCGCCCGCTGCAGCTCAGTGAAGCCATAGGGGCGACCGGGAACCAGCAGATCCGTCCGGGGTTCGGCTGTGATCTGCAGGAACACGCCGTTGGGGTGACCGCCCTTGTGGTACTGGCCTGTCGAATGCAGATAGCGCGGTCCGAATCCGAACGTCGTCTGCACACCCGAATGCTGTGAGACGAGGGCTCGGAGACCTTCGGCATCGGCGTCGGCGATACGGTCGAGGAACGCCTGGACGCCGACGAATCCGTACTCGTCGACCTGTGCGAAGAGCTCTCCGATAGCGCCGAAAAGATCAGTCGCCTCCTCGAACTCACCGAAGACCTCGACCTGTTCCTCGCGGAACGCAGGCTGTGGAGGTGCTGCCGAGGAACCGTGCGAGAGGGCTTGTCTGGCATGTTCCTTAGCGGCCTCAACATCCGGCTGGTCGAAGGGATCGACTCCGATGCTGTAGCCGGCGATCGCAGTGGCGAACTCCCAGAAGACGAACAGCTCACCAAGGTCACCTTCGAGTTCCGAGTTGAAACCGGATGGTGCCTCGACCTCGGTGGCGGGACCCAAAGTGCACAGCATGGCGTCTGCACGCGCGTCGAAGAAGCCGACGTCAGCGGCACCGTCGACGACGACGGGCAGGATGCCCTGACCGTCCTTGCCCAAGGACTCGGCCACGAGCTGTTCGACCCATTTGCTCATCCCTGACAACGCAGGGGTGGTCTCGGCGAGGACCAGCTTCTCTGTTGCCCTGGCATGACCGATGCCCAGCCAGGTTCCGAACTGCAGTGCCGGATTGTCAGGAGCATCGGTTCCCAGACCGCCGACAGCCTCTGCCGCCGACTCCGCGATCGCGCGGACGTCGACACCGGCAAGACCGGCAGGGACGAGGCCGAAGGCCGACAGCGCACTGTAGCGCCCGCCGACGGTCGCATCCGCGTGGAAGGTGGCCAGAAAGCCCTGCTCGGTGGCCAAAGCGTCGAGCTCGGTCCCCGGATCGGTGATGGCGATCAGACGAGACGCTGGATCGATGCCCACCGATTCGAAGGCCGCTGAGAATGCGCGGCGAATCGCATCTGTCTCGATCGTCGTGCCTGATTTGGAAGCGACGATCAGGACGGTGTGGGACAGATCGGTCCCGATCGCCTCGGCGACCTGATTGGGATCGGTGGAATCCACGACCTCGAGCCTGACCCCTGCGGACTGGGCCATGACCTCCGGGGCCAGCGAGGAACCGCCCATACCCGTGAGGCTGATCGAGCGCAGACCCTGCGCCTCCAGTCGGGTCCGCAGAGCCTCGATCTCATCGACGAGCTCCGCAGCCCGCTGCGGCAGGTCCACCCAGCCCATGCGCGGCACAGGCTGCTCGTCGTCGGTGAACAACGATGCATCCTTAGCCGCCAGGCGGGAGGGGACACGCGCTTCGAGGAGGCGCCCTACCTCGGCCTCATAGTCCTCAGCGACCGGAACGCTGTGCTGGAGTCTCATGCGCGGTCCAAGGCAGTGCGAATCGTATCCTGCAGCTCCGCCCAACTGACGTCGAACTTCTCAAGACCTTGCGTCTCAAGCACGGTCATCACCTCCGCATAGTCGATTCCGAGCCGTGCCAGACGGTCGAAGACCTCGTCGGCGGCCCGGTAGTTCTCCGGTGAGATCTCGGCAGTCACTTCACCATGGTCGGCGAAGGCCCGCATCGTAGGTTCAGGCATCGTATTCACAGTGTTCTGGGCAACGAGTCCAGCCACGTACATCGTGTCGGGGTAGTCGGGGTTCTTGACTCCGGTCGACGCCCACAGCAGTCGCTGCGGTGTGGCGCCCGCGAGTTCGAGGACCCGGAAGCGCTCGGACGTGAACAGCTGCGAGTGGATCTCATGGGCCAGCACGCAGTTCGCGATTCCCGCCCGCCCCTTGAGCTCTGCCCCGGCCGGATCATCGAGGGCGTCCAGCCGTGCGTCGATCTCCGCATCCACGCGAGAGACGAAGATCGAGGCCACCGACTTGATCTGACTGAGATCATGCCCGGCGGCACGAGCTTTCTCCAGGCCCTGGAGGAAGGCTTCGACGACGTGGCGGTAGCGGGTCAGGGAGAACACCAAGGTGACGTTGACGCTGATGCCTGCTGCGATGGTCTCGGAGATCGCGCGCAGACCGGCTTCGGTCGCGGGGATCTTGATCATCGCATTGGGTTCGCCCACGCGCTCCCACAGAGTCTTCGCCGCCGCGACGGTGCCCTCGGCATCGTGTGCCAGCGGGGGAGCGACCTCGATCGACACGCGCCCGTCCTCGCCGTTGGTAGCGTCGTAGACAGGACGGAAGAGTCTGGCCGCGGCTGCGACGTCCGAGGTGGTCAGGGACTCGATCGCCTCATCGGCGGAGACCTTGGCCTCGCCGAGCTCTGCGACGGCGGAGTCATAGCTGTCCGCCCCGGCGATGGCATTTGCGAAGATCGTCGGGTTCGTCGTCACTCCGGTGACGTTCGAGTCCTCGATAAGGCGTGCCAGGTCGCCGGACTCGAGACGTGTCCGTGACAGGTCATCGAGCCAGATGGAGACTCCGTGCTCGCTCAGCTGTGCCAAATTGCTGCTCATGCGTCCGCCTTCGCCGCTGCGATCGATTCCTTCGCGGCGGTGACGACCGCAGCCGGGGTGATTCCGAATTTCTCGTACAATGTCGCGTAATCGGCCGAAGCGCCGAAGTGCTCGATCGACACGGCACGACCGGCATCGCCGAGGTACTTGTGCCAGCTCATCGCCGAGGCGGCTTCGATGCTCACGCGAGCCTTGAGGGCACGGGGGAGGACCGCTCTGCGGTAGTCCTCGGGCTGAGCGTCGAACCATTCCTGGCACGGCATCGAAATGACTCGTGCGGCGGTGCCTGCGGCCTGCAGCTCTTCGGCTGCTGCGATCGCAATGGCGACCTCGGAACCGCTGGCGAGGATGGCCACCTCGGGCTCAACCGCAGTGTCGAAGAGAACGTAGCCGCCACGAGCCGCCTCGGAGGCAGGGGCGTACTTCTCACGGTCGAGGACCGGAACGGCCTGACGGGTGAGCACGAGTCCGCTGGGACCGTCCGTGCGGTCGAGGATCCTGCGCCACACGACCGAGGTCTCATTCGCGTCTGCTGGGCGCACCAGATCAAGACCGGGAATCGCACGCAAGGCGGAGAGATGCTCGATCGGCTGGTGCGTCGGTCCATCTTCGCCGAGGCCGATCGAATCGTGGGTCCACACGAACACGTTAGGCAGCTGCTGCAGAGCGGCCAGCCGTATGGCCGGACGCTGGTAGTCGCTGAAGACGAGGAAGGTGCCGCTGTAGGGGCGCGTGCCGCCGTGCAGGGCGATGCCGTTGCCGATGAGTCCGGCGGAGAATTCGCGGACGCCGAAGTGGATGTTGCGCCCGTAAACGTTACCGGAGAATGCTCCGGTCGAACGATGTTCGGGCAGGAAGCTCGGGTCGCCCTTGATCAGTGTGTTGTTCGATCCGGCGAGGTCGGCGGATCCGCCCCACAGTTCGGGCATGGTTGCCGCGATGGCGTTGAGGACCTGCCCGGAGGCGGCGCGAGTCGCGATGCCCTTGGCGCTGGCTTCGAAGACAGGGAACTGGTTGTCGAGTCCGGCGGGAAGTTCGCGCTTGGCCAGGCGGTCGAAGAGTTCGGCGTTGGCCGGGTTCGCCTCGCGCCAGGCGTTATAGGACTCGTCCCACTCGATATGGGCTCCGCGGCCGCGGTCCAATGCCGAGCGGGTGTGGTTGAGCACCTCGGCGGGCACTGCGAAGGTCTCTTCGGGATCGAATCCGAGGATCTCCTTCGTCGCCTTGATCTCGTCGGCGCCGAGTGCGGAACCGTGGGAGCCGCCGGTGTTCTGCGCGTTCGGTGCGGGCCAGGCGATGATGGTCGAGAGACGGATGAAGGAGGGGCGGGGATCAGTCTTTGCCGCTTCCATGGCGGCGTGGAAGGCTTCCACGTCTTCCTTGTACTCGTCGCCGGCTCTGAAGTCGACGTGCTGGACGTGCCAGCCGTACGCGGCGTAGCGGGCTGCGGTGTCCTCGCTGAAGGCGATCGCGGTGTCGTCTTCGATGGAGATCCGGTTGTCGTCCCAGATCACGACCAGGTTGGACAGTTCCTGGGTTCCGGCAAGGGACGACGCCTCACCCGAGACGCCTTCCTCGAGGTCGCCGTCGGATGCCAGGACGACGACGGAATGATCGAAGGGCGAGGCGCCGGGAGCAGCATCAGGATCGAAGAGGCCGCGTTCGCGGCGAGAGGCCATGGCCATTCCCACCGCCGAAGCGAGGCCGGATCCCAGCGGCCCCGTCGTGATCTCGACGCCTGCAGTGTGTCCGACCTCCGGGTGGCCGGGAGTCAGTGAACCCCAGGTGCGCAGCGCCTTCAGATCGTCGAGTTCGAGGCCGAAGCCCGAGAGGTAGAGCTGGACGTACTGGGTCAGCGAGCTGTGCCCGCAGGAGAGAACGAAGCGATCGCGGCCGGCCCAGCTCGGATCGGCAGGATCATGATTGAGACCGTACTGGTAGAGGTAGTGTGCAACGGGAGCAAGACTCATCGCGGTTCCGGGGTGACCGTGTCCGGCCTTCTGCACTGCATCTGCGGCGAGGAGGCGGGCGGTGTCGACTGCGCGGTTGTCGAGTTCTGTCCAGGACAGGGAGTTCATGTCTTCGAGCGATCCTTCGTTCGTCTTAGAGGCGTGCACTCAAACTCTACCGTGCCGGGTCCTAAACGCGAGGGGTGAGATCGCCGACCGTGGTTCCTGTTCGCGATGGTGGCTCTGGGCATCTGTATCCTGTGACTCAGATCTGGTGCAGATTCCGGCTCCGAAACACAGCCCCCACCGACTGGCAAAAAATTCGACAGAGGGTAGAATCGACATCGTGAGTGAACTTCGTCAGAACCAGGACACGCAGAGTGAACGTCCTCTGCAGAGGGCAATCGACGAGGAACGACTCTCAAAACGCCCCCGCTCGATCATCAGTGCCTACATCGCACTGACCAAGCCTCGAGTGATCGAACTCCTGCTGGTGACCACTGCTCCGGTGATGTTCCTCGCCGCGCAGGGAATGCCGAATATCTGGCTGGTCATCAATACCCTCATCGGCGGCGCAGCTGCCGCAGCCTCCGCTTCGGTCTTCAACTGCTACGTCGATCGTGACATCGACGCGAAGATGGAACGCACCAAGCATCGCCCACTCGTGACCGGTGAGATCACACCACGGGCCGCACTCATCTTCGCCTTCGCGCTGGGCCTGGGATCGATCTTCTGGCTCGGCGGCTTCACAAACTGGGTGACCGCTGGACTCACCGCCTGCGCGATCCTGCTCTACGCGGTCTTCTACACGCTGATCCTCAAGCGTCGTACCACACAGAACATCGTCTGGGGCGGCGCCGCGGGCTGCATGCCTGTGCTCATCGGCTGGTCTGCCGTCACCGGCGGACTGGCCTGGGAACCACTCCTGCTCTTCCTCGTCGTCTTCTTCTGGACGCCGCCGCACTACTGGCCGCTGGCGATCAAGTACAAGGCCGACTATGATGCCGCAGACGTTCCGATGCTGCCATCGAAGGTCCCGCCGACGAACGTCGGTCGCCAGATGATCGCCTACACCTGGGCGATGGTGGCCTGCTCGCTGGCACTCATTCCGCTCGCCCCGATGGGCCCTGTCTACACAGGCGTTGCGGTTCTCGCCGGCGCTTGGTTCCTGTTCTCCTGCTATGCACTCGTCTCCCGGGCGAAGAAGGGCAAGAGCGGAACCTCGCTGAAGGCGATGAAGGTCTTCCACGGCTCGATCACCTACTTGTCACTGCTCTTCCTCGCAGTCGCGATCGACCCGTTCGTCCTCCCCGGATTCTGGTAGGTCCTCACCCCGACGCATCCGCAGCTGACGCATCCAAAGCCGCAGCGTAGGAGCTGCTCAGCTTGCGTTGACGAGTTCCTCGATGACGATCTTCTTCATCCCCATCAGCGCCTTGACCTGGGCATCTCCGGTCATCAGCTCCTCGAGGTGGGCCGGAACAATCTGCCAGCTGATCCCGTACTCGTCCTTGAGCCAGCCGCACTGCTCGCTGGCGGGAACGGCCGACAGCGCTGACCAGTAGTGGTCGATCTCGGCCTGATCACGACATCTGACGGTCAGTGAGATCGCCTCGTTGAACGTGAATGCAGGTCCGCCGTCGAGGCAGATGAAGCGAGTGCCGTCGAGCTCGAAGACCCCATTGATGACCTTGCCGCGCATCCCCGCGTAATGCGGATCGAGGGACTCATCGGGGTAACGGTCGATGGAGACGATGTGCGAGTTGGGGAAGACGGAGCAGTAGAACTCCATCGCCTCCTCGGCGTGGTCAGTGAACCACAGGCACGGCGTGATCGGTGTCGGCATGATGGGTGCTCCTCGGGTATGCGCTGTCGAGGACGGCAACGCTTGCCGCGATAGTAGCCGAGATGCCGATCATATGGAATGCCACGAGCACGATGGGCACGCCGGTGAAGTACTGGACGTAGCCGATGATCCCCTGCAGCACCTCGATGATGAGGAGTACGACCAGCGGTCGGACCATGACGGTGTGCTTCTTCACTGCCAGGACGAGCGAGGAGATGGTCGCGATGACCAGCAGCCAGACCGGGGCGGCATGTGCGCGGGTGATCCAGACGTTGTCGAGACCGTTGCGGGTCGACATCGTCGAACCCGAGTGCGGTCCCGCGCCCGTGGTGAGGACACCGAAGATGACAACGATCGCGGTCAGACCGAGGATGGTCCAGCCGAGCGCCGGCAGCGGTGACGGAGCCTTCTCAGCTGTGCGCACGCCGGTGTCGGAGGTGCGGCGAACGAAGTACGCGGCGACGCCGACGGCGATGGCAGAGGGCACGAAGTGTCCGGCCACGACCCACGGGTTGAGCTTCGTCCACACGGTGATGCCGCCGACGATGGCCTGGACGGGGACGATGGCCAACAGCCCGAGGTTGAGCCAGAACAGGTCGGGGCGCTGCTTCCGATGCTTCCAGAGCATGAAGAAGATGACGACGCCGAGCATGGCCAGCGCCACAGCCAGCGTGCGGTTGCCGAATTCGATGAGGCCGTGGATGCCCATCTCCGGGGTGGTCACGAGCGAATCGGGGGTGCACTTGGGCCAGTCCGTGCACCCGAGGCCGGAGCCGGTGAGGCGGACGATGCCGCCGCTGACGATGATGATGGCCTGCGCGATGAGCATGGCCCATGCAGCGACACGAATCCTCTTAGTGACCATTTCTCTCCTCATTCGAATCGGAACCACCTGCGTGCCGCAAAGGTTCCCAGCAGCCCCCACACGAGGAGCACGATCAAAGCTTTGATGTCGAAGCCGGCACCACCGACGGCCGCACGCATCGCATCACCGAGCGCGCCGGAGGGCAGATAGCCGACCACAGTGCCCCATTCTCCCGGATGGGCGATGACGAGCCCGCCCACACCGGCCATGAGCACCCAGATCAGGTTGGCACCGGCCAGGGTGGCCTCTGCCCGTACGGTTCCTGCC
Source organism: Brevibacterium antiquum (assembly GCF_016107655.1). GTDB lineage: Bacteria > Actinomycetota > Actinomycetes > Actinomycetales > Brevibacteriaceae > Brevibacterium > Brevibacterium antiquum. The sequence goes on along the minus strand of NZ_JABASX010000003.1, from coordinate 156,056 downwards.
ATGAGCAAGCCTAAGGACAGCAGCGCTGCGGTGCCAAGAAGCGTGGTCAGGATCAGTGCGAGTGGGTTCACGGGACTGTTGAAGCCGAGGCCCACAGCGATGGCAAAGGCAAGGATGAATTGGATGACGACGACGGCGACGACTGCGCCGAGCTTGCCGAGGATGAGGCCATTCGTGCCCAGCGGCGTCGTCGCCAGCTGTCGCAGCACCCCATAGCGGCGGTCGAAGGCCGTAGCGATCGCCTGACCGGTGAAGGCAGTCGAGGCCAGGCACAGGCTCAGTGCACCGGGCAGGGCCACGGTGAGCGGATCCGCCCCGGGCCCGACGATGCCGAGGCCGCTGAGCAGCGGTGCCTTCGCGAGGAAGATGAGCATACCCAGCGGCAGGATGAGTGAGAGCAGCAGCTGTTCGCCGTTGCGCAGTACGGAGATCGTCTCGAACTTGGTCTGCGCGATGACGCGCTTCGTCCTCATCTGCGGCCTCTGGCTGGTCGGTGGCATCTGGCTCATCGCAGCGGCCTGCCCGTGAGTTCGAAGAACACATCTGCCAACGACTGGGAGTGCATGTCGATGTCCGTGATCGCCAGCCCCGCCTCGGCGACGGCCGTGCACAGGCCAGCAATCTGGGTGCTGTCGAGGTCCCCGTCGACGACGAGGGCCGCTCCTACCACCGAGGTGGCTGCGATCCTATTCATCGTGGCCAGGAGCTCACGAGGGGCAGGCTCCAGCGGCTGGCCCACCGTGATGACGAGTCGGCGACCTGCGGGGGAGGCGTTGCGCAGATCCTCGGGCGCGCCCTGGGCGATGATGCGACCGCGATCGATGACGACGACCTCATCGGCCAGCTCCTCCGCCTCGGCGAGGTCATGGGTCGTCAGGACCACAGCCACCGAGGCTGCTGCCAGCTCCCGGATGAAATCGTGGACGACCTCCCGTGCTTGAGGATCGAGCCCGGCACAGGGCTCATCGAGGAAGACCAGGCGCGGTCGGCCGATGAGCGCGGCGGCCAGGGCGACTCGTTGCTTCTGGCCCCCCGACAGGCGCCGGATCGTGCGAGTGGAGAACTCGTGCAGACCCAAGGGCTCGGCGAGTTCGTCGACGCTGAGCGGATTGGGATAGAGGGACGCGAGGTGTCGCAGAACCTGGAGCGGCTTCGCGCTCATCGGCAGTCCGCCGTCCTGGAGCATGACGCCTGCGAGCAGCGATGTCGAGGCGTGGTCACGGAACGGATCGTGGCCGAAGATCTCCACGCGACCGGCGTCGGGGGCTCGTGTGCCCACCGCCAGGGAGATCGTCGTCGACTTGCCTGCACCATTGGGCCCGAGCACACCGAGGATGGATCCGGTGGCGGCATCGAGGTCGATCCCGTCGACGACGTGGTGTGCGCCGTACGAGTAATGGAGACCACGAATGGTGAGGGCCGAATCTGACACCACACCATTCTACGACGCGTCGAATCGGCATGTAGTTAGGCTCACCTAGTTTTACGAAACAAATTACGCAACAATAGTGTTGTGTTAGTCAAGGAGGTGGAGAATGGCTGCGAACGACACAGAAGATCGCCGTACCCGAGAGAAGGTATTTCGATCGGTGCTCGATGAAGGGCCGATCACTGCCTCGGCGTTGGCGAAAGGTCTTCACCTGACTCCTGCGGCGATTCGTCGTCATATGGATGCGCTGGAGAGCGAGGGCCTCATCGAGGTCCGAGAGCTCGCCGGCAAGCAGGCAGGCCGCGGCAGGCCGGCCAGACACTACGTGGTCACCTCGCGTGGCCATGGGTCGGTCACCCATTCCTACGACCAGCTGGCAGTCGATATCCTCCGGTTCATGAAGGACCGAGTCGGCCATGAGGCCGTTGAGGAGTTCACCGAGGACCTGGTTGCGAAACTCCGCGACCGCCTCGGCGGGGAACTGGATCGACGGGGAGGCACCACAGTGGCTTCCCGCTCCCGGGGACTGGCTGCGGCATTGACCAAGGAGGGATATGCTGCCTCGGCGACACCGGTGGCGGCCGGCACCCCTCTCGAAGCGATGCAGCTGTGCCAAGGGCATTGTCCGATCCAGGCAGTCGCCTCCGAGTTCCCCGAGATCTGCGAAGCAGAGCTCGCCATGTTCTCGGACTACCTGGGCGTCGATGTTCGTCGTCTGTCCTCATTGGCCCACGGCGACCATGTCTGCACCACCCACATTCCGACCTCGGAACTCACCAGACCACTCATCCACAGCAATGATCGACCTCAAGGAGGTTCACGATGACTGACACAGGCAATCGGATCATCGATGCTAACCCCGAGCTCAAAGACCTCGGGCAATACGCATACGGTTGGCACGACGGAAACGACGCTGGAGAGTTCGCGGCTCGCGGTCTCTCAGAAGACGTCGTCCGCAACATCTCGAAGTTGAAGGACGAGCCGGACTGGATGCTGCAGCGCCGGCTCAAGGCGCTCAAGCTGTTTGAGAAGAAGCCGATGCCCAGCTGGGGTGCAGACCTCACCGGCATCCACTTCGACGACATCAAGTACTTCGTGCGCTCGACAGAGGGCCAAGCGACGTCCTGGGACGATCTGCCCGAGGACATCCGCAACACCTACGACAAGCTCGGCATCCCCGAGGCTGAGAAGCAGCGTCTTGTCGCAGGTGTGGCCGCTCAGTACGAGTCCGAGGTCGTCTACCACCAGATCAACGAAGAGCTCGAGAAGCAGGGTGTCATCTTCATGGACACCGACACCGGGCTGCGCGAGTACCCGGAGATCTTCGAAGAGTACTTCGGCTCGATCATCCCCGCCGGAGACAACAAGTTCTCGGCGCTCAACACCGCAGTCTGGTCGGGCGGTTCCTTCGTCTACGTCCCCAAGGGCGTCCACGTCGAGATCCCTCTGCAGGCCTACTTCCGCATCAACACGGAGAACATGGGCCAGTTCGAGCGCACCCTCATCATCGCCGACGAAGGCTCGTCAGTGCACTACGTCGAGGGCTGCACCGCACCGATCTACAAGACCGACTCACTGCACTCCGCAGTCGTCGAGATCGTGGCCAAGAAGGACGCGAAGGTTCGCTACACGACCATCCAGAACTGGTCGAACAACGTGTACAACCTCGTCACCAAGCGTGCGATCGCCGAAGAGGGCGCTTCCATGGAATGGGTCGACGGCAACATCGGCTCGAAGGTCACCATGAAGTACCCGGCCATCTGGCTGACCGGTGAGCACGCACGCGGCGAGACGCTGTCCGTGGCATTCGCCGGCGAGGGCCAGCATCAGGACACCGGTGCGAAGATGGTTCACGCCGCTCCGAACACCCACTCCTCGATCGTGGCGAAGTCCGTGGCCCGTGGCGGCGGACGTTCCGGTTACCGCGGACTCGTCCATGTGCACCCCGGAGCCAAAGGCTCGTCGAACAATGTCCTCTGTGACGCACTTCTGGTCGACAACATCTCTCGCTCCGACACCTACCCGTACATCGATATCCGTGAGGACGATGTGACGCTGGGTCATGAGGCGACCGTGTCGAAGGTGAGTGAGGATCAGCTCTTCTACCTCATGAGCCGCGGCATGGAGGAGACCGAGGCAATGGCGATGATCGTGCGCGGATTCGTCGAGCCGATCGCTCGCGAGCTGCCGATGGAATACGCACTCGAGCTCAACCGCCTCATCGAAATCCAGATGGAAGGTGGCGTGGGCTGATCTGCGCCCACCACCGACCACGACAAGGAGTTTTCTAAGTGACTGATACCACCAATCCGTTGGGCCTCGATGAGCACTCTCATGGCGCCGACGTCCACGTCCCCGATTCCAAGCGGGACGCTCGCACCCGCAGCTTCGACGTCTCCGACTTCTCCGTCCCGAACGGACGCGAAGAGGAGTGGCGGTTCTCGCCGGTGCGCAAACTCAGTGATTTCTTCACCGACGCTGCCTCCGAGACGAAGCTGACGACGACCGGCGACCTGCCTGAGGGCATCTCCGTGGAGGAGATCTCGCTCGAGGCCGCGCAGGAGCTGGGCATCCTCGAACCCGAGGATCGGGCCGCCGCCGTGGCAGCCAACCGCGCCGCCACCGTCACCCACTACTCGGTTCCCGCGGGAACCGAGATCGACGGCGCCGTGATCATCCACGCCGACGGCACCGGCAACGACATCTCCCATGGACATGTCGTCGTCTCCGTCGGAGCGAATGCCAAGGCGACCATCGTCATCGAGCACGAAGGACTCGCTCGGCACTCCGAGCTCGTGTCCCTCGTCATCGGTGATGGCGCAAATGTGACCTTCGTGTCCCTGCAGCTCTGGGACGACGAGACACAGCACCTGGGCCAGCACGACGCGATCGTGGGCAAGGATGCGAAGTTCAAGCACATCGTCATCAGCCTCGGCGGAGACATCGTGCGCCTGAACACGAACGTGCGCTACTCGGCAGCCGGGGGAGAGGCCGAACTGCTCGGACTCTACTTCGCCGATGCCGGCCAGCACTTCGAGCACCGCACCTACGTCGACCACAACACGCCGAAGGCCACCTCGAACGTCCACTACAAGGGCGCTCTCCAGGGCAAGGACGCACGCAGCGTCTGGATCGGCGATGTGCTCATCCGCCCCGAGGCACTCGACATCGACACCTACGAGCTCAACCGCAACCTCATCCTCTCCGATGGGGCCAGGGCGGACTCGGTGCCGAACTTGGAGATCGAGACCGGCGACATCGCCGGCGCCGGACACGCTTCGTCGACCGGACGCTTCGATGAGGAGCACCTGTTCTACCTGATGAGCCGCGGCATCCCCGAGGACGTTGCGCGTCAGCTCGTGGTCCGCGGATTCTTCAACGAAGTGATCCAGAAGATCCAGGTACCCGAGATCGAAGAGGTCCTCAACGAGCGAATCGAGGAAGAACTCTCCCGGAGCGTTCTGTGACCATGATCGACGTTGCAGCCGCCGACGAGGTGGCCGCGGGCGCGACGATGAGGATCGAAGTGAACAACTTCGAGATCTGCATCGCCCGCGACTCCGACGGCACGATCCATGCCATCGACGATGTCTGCACTCACGGCGAGGTATCGCTGGCCGAGGGAGAAGTGGAGGGCTGCGCCATCGAATGCTGGCTGCACGGATCCCAGTTCGACCTCAAGACCGGCCGCCCACTGAGCCCACCGGCATTCGAACCCGTCGCAGTCTATGACTGCAAGGAGATCGCCGGCCGCATCCTGCTTGACCCGAGCACAGTGGTCAATTGACCAGCACGCTCAACTGATCACCACGCTTACCTGAATTGAAAAGGATTGACATGTCCACTCTGAAAATCACTGACCTGCACGTCAGCGTCAACACCGAAACCGGTCCCAAGCCGATCCTCAACGGCATCAACCTGGAGATCAACTCCAACGAGACCCACGCCATCATGGGCCCCAACGGCTCCGGCAAGTCCACACTGGCCTACTCACTGGCCGGTCACCCGAAGTACCAGGTGACCTCGGGCTCCGTCACCCTCGACGGCGTGGACGTCCTCGCGATGTCCGTCGACGAGCGCGCCAAGGCCGGACTGTTCCTGGCCATGCAGTACCCCGTCGAGGTCCCCGGCGTGACCGTGACGAACTTCCTGCGTTCGGCCAAGACCGCAATCGACGGTGAAGCACCGAAGCTGCGTCACTGGACCAAGGACCTCAAGTCCGCGATGGAGAACCTCCGTGTGGATCCTGAGTTCGCCAGCCGCAACGTCAACGAAGGATTCTCCGGCGGCGAGAAGAAGCGCCACGAGATCCTGCAGATGGAGATGCTCAAGCCCAAGTTCTCCGTCCTCGACGAGACCGACTCCGGCCTTGACGTCGATGCTCTGCGCATCGTGTCCGAGGGCATCAACCGGGTGCGCGAGTCGACCGATGTCGGCGTCCTGCTCATCACTCACTACACCCGCATCCTCAGCTACATCAAGCCCGACCACGTGCACGTGATCATCAAGGGCAAGGTTGCTGAAGAGGGCGGGCCCGAGCTGGCCGATCGCCTCGAGAACGAAGGCTACGACCGCTTCCTGCAGGCCTCGGTCTGATGTTCTCCCGCCTGCGGAACGACTTCCCGATCCTGGACACCAGGATCGGGGAGTCGTCTCTGAGCTATCTCGACTCTGGCGCGACTTCCCAGAAGCCGCAGTGCGTCATCGACACATTCACCGAGTACTACTCGCAGCGCAATGCCGCCGTCCACCGTGGAGCACACTCTCTTGCGGTGATGGCCACCGACGCGTTCGAAGCAGGCCGTGAAGCAGTGGCAGACCTCGTCGGCGGAGCACCCGAACAGGTGGTCTGGACGAAGAACGCCACCGAGGCACTCAACGTGGTCGCATTGGGCATCGACCGAGCCAGCGATGGCTTCGGGGGAGAGACCGCTCAGCGTTTCGGTCTCGGCCCCGCCGACTCCATCGTCGTCACCGAGATGGAACACCACGCGAACCTCGTCCCCTGGCAGCAGCTGGCCCAGTCCACGGGTGCCCAACTCCGTTGGCTCCCGGTCACGGACGCCGGAGAGCTCGATCTCAGCGATCTGGAATCCATCGTCGACGAGACGACCAAGGTCTTCGCCTTCACCCACGTCTCGAATGTGCTCGGCACCATCAACCCGGTCGACGCACTCGTCGCTCGGGCCCGGCAGGTGGGGGCCCTCGTCGTCCTCGACGCCTGCCAATCGGTCCCGCACATGCCCGTGAACTTCGTCGACCTCGATATCGACTTCGCAGCGTTCTCCGCTCACAAGGCGCTGGGGCCCACCGGTCTCGGCACTCTCTGGGGAAAGACGGACCTGCTGAACTCGCTGCCCCCGGTCCTGACCGGCGGATCCATGATCACCACGGTGACCATGGAGGATTCGGCGTTCATGGACGCACCACAGCGGTTCGAGGCCGGAACACAGCCCGTGGCCGAGGTCGCGGCGTTCACCACAGCGGTCAACTACCTCGCCGAGGTGGGCCTGGAGAAGATCTTCGACCATGAGCGAGAGCTCGCCGGGGTCCTCCTCGACGGCATCGCGAAGATTCCCGGCATCACGGTGCTCGGCGCCGCCGAGAATCGGATCGGAACCGTGGCCTTCGACGTCGACGGCGTCCACGCCCACGACGTGGGGCAGTACCTCGACTCCCAAGGAGTTGCGGTCCGGGTCGGCCATCATTGCGCTCAGCCGCTGCACCGGCGCTTCGGCGTCACCGCCACGACGCGGGCGAGCACCTATCTGTACAACAACACCGAGGACTGCGAACAGTTCTTGGCCGCTCTGGCCGAGGTCCGTCCCTTCTTCGGAGTTCAGTGAGGATCGTGTCATGAGCACGCAGATGCAACAGCTCTACCAACAGGTCATCCTCGATCATTCCCGGGAGCGTGCCGGCAACTCCGACTTACTCGGCGACAGCGCTGCTGGGGCACACGGCTCCTCGCACCAGATCAACCCCACCTGTGGCGACGAGATCGAACTCGAGACCGAGATCAGCGAAGACGGCGGAATCGCCGTGCGCTGGACCGGTGACGGATGCTCGATCTCCATGGCCTCGGCCTCTGTTCTGACAGAGCTTGCTGCGGAGAACAGTGTCGAGGGCATGCTTGACATCGAAGCGAAATTCCACGAACTCATGCACTCTCGTGGAACAATGGCGGGAGATGAGGAAATACTCGGCGACGCTGCGGTGTTTTCCGGAGTGTCCAAGTTTCCGGCCAGGATCAAGTGCGCGCTCCTGTCCTGGGTCGCGTTCAAGGACGCACTCAACCAAGCACAAACGTCTCTGAAGGAGTAAGAATGCCCGAAGTGATAGACGCACCGCAGAACGCCAGCATCGACGAGGTGCGCGAAGCGATGATGGACGTCATGGATCCTGAGCTCGGCGTCAACATCGTCGATCTCGGACTCGTCTACGGACTCTCCGTCGAAGACGACGGCACCGCCGTCGTCGAGATGACCCTGACGTCTGCGGCCTGCCCGCTGACCGATGTCATCGAAGACCAGACCGCTCAGTGCCTCGAGGGCATCGTGCCGGCCTACCGGATCAACTGGGTCTGGATGCCGCCGTGGGGACCTGAGAAGATCACCGAGGACGGTCGCGAACAGATGCGTGCCCTCGGCTTCAACATCTGAGTTCTGATACTGCCGACGTCCCCGCGGGGACGTCACACCCTCACCTCGCCGAGGTGGGAGCACCGATTCCGGTGCCCCCACCTCGGCGATGTTGTGGGTCGGGGTTGCAGAGATCACCTGCCCTGAATGCAGGGGACAAGGCTCGGCATGAAAGAATGAAGACCGACTTTCCTAGGAGAACCATTGACGATCATCGCGGCCGCAGACGGGTCAGCCCTCGGCAACCCCGGACCCGCCGGCTGGGCCTGGTACGTCGATGATGACTGCTGGCACGCCGGCGGCTGGAAGGAATCGACGAATAACCGCGGCGAGCTCATGGCCGTCCTCGACCTGCTGAACTCGACGGCGGAAGCCGAGGAGGATCTCAAGGTCTTCTGCGACTCCAAATATGTCATCAACGCGTGCACGAAGTGGATGCCCGGCTGGAAGCGCAGAGGATGGAAGAAGGCTGACGGCAAGGACGTCCTCAATAAGGATCTCCTCGAACAGCTCGATTCCGCGCTGAAGGGCCGCGAGGTCGAATTCGAATGGGTCAAGGGCCACAGCAACCACGCAATGAACGAAGCGGCAGACGACCGTGCACGGGCAGCGGCCACCGCGTATCAGAAGAGCACAAAGGTTCCCTCCGGACCCGGATACGTCCCCGCGGGGACGTCCCAGTCGATTACGGCTTCCTCAACTGAGGACGTTCCGGTCGCCGACGAAGCCCCGGTCGCCGACGACGCGCCGGCCGCCGGGACCACCACGCTCGTGTCCTGTCGAGTCCCCACACACATCGCAGACGAACTCGTCTCCCGGGCACAGGCTCAGGGAATCCACCCGCAAGAATTCTTGGCCGACATCATCGGTCGCAGTTTGGAGAATGAATGATTCAGGCATCCGACCTCGAAGTCAACGTCGGCGCCCGTACGCTGATGTCCGAGGTCTCCTTCCGCGTGGACAAGGGTGACCGAGTCGGCCTGGTCGGACGCAACGGGGCGGGCAAGACCACCCTGACGAAGGTGATCATGGGTGGCCACAGTGCCGCGAAGGGCAGAGTCTCCGTCTCCGGGTCGGTGGGATACCTGCCTCAGGATCCCCGCAGCGGTGACCCACAGGCCACCGGCATGGAGCGCATCCTCTCCGCCCGCGAACTCGACGTCTTAGTCAAGCGTCTGCGCAAGGCCGAGAACCAGATGGCCTCGCCTGATGAGAATGTCTCGATGAAGGCCATCGATCGCTACCCGCGCATCGAAGCCGAATTCATGGCCGCAGGCGGTTACTCAGCGGAATCCGAAGCCTACGCGATCGCAGCGAACCTGGGCCTCGACGAAGATCTCATCAACCAGGAGATCGGCACCCTCTCGGGCGGCCAGAGGCGCCGCGTCGAACTTGCCCGGATCCTCTTCTCAGCCCCGGACACGATGATCCTCGACGAGCCGACGAACCACCTGGACGCAGAGTCCGTCCTGTGGCTGCGCGACTACCTCAAGGGCTACTCCGGCGGACTCATCATCATCAGTCACGACCTCGACCTCATCGATGAAGTCGTCAACAAGGTGTTCTTCCTCGACGCGACCCGCCAGACCATCGACATCTATTCGATGGGCTACCGTCTCTACCTCAAGCAGCGCGAAGATGATGAGCGCCGTCGCCGTCGCGAGCGTGCCAATGCCGAGAAGAAGGCTTCGGCCCTGAACGCCCAGGCGAACAAGATGATGGCGAAGGCGACGAAGACCGTGGCCGCCCAGCAGATGGCCAAACGTGCCGAACGCCTGCTGTCGGGACTCGATGCCGAACGCAGCACCGAGAAGGTCGCGAACCTGCGGTTCCCGGCCCCTGCCGACTGCGGACGAGTGCCGCTGACGGCTGAGGGACTCTCTCGCAGCTTCGGATCGACAGAGGTCTTCACCGGCGTCGACTTGGCCATCGACAAGGGCTCACGAGTGGTCATCCTCGGCTACAACGGTGCCGGCAAGACAACGCTGCTGCGCCTGCTGGCCGGTCTCGACGAACCGGACTCGGGTGAGGTCGTCCCGGGCTTCGGCCTCAGGCTCGGGTACTACGCACAGGAACACGAGACGCTCGATCTCGACCGCAGCGTGTTGGAGAACATGAAGCGCAACTCCCCGCACCTCGACGACACCGCGGTGCGCAATGTGCTCGGTTCGTTCCTGTTCTCCGGCGATGACGTGCATAAGCCATCAAAGGTGCTCTCCGGCGGCGAGAAGACTCGTCTGGCGCTGGCCACACTCGTGGTCTCCAGCGCCAACGTCCTCCTCCTCGATGAGCCGACGAACAACCTCGATCCGGCCTCGCGTGAGGAGATCCTCTCAGCTATCCGCCGCTACGAGGGCGCCATCATCCTTGTCACACACGATGAGGGAGCAGTCTCCGCGCTCGACCCCGACCGTGTGCTGCTGCTGCCTGACGGCGACGAGGACCTGTGGAACGACACTTACCTGGATCTCGTCACGCTGGCCTGAGACTCGACCTCTTCGCCGGTGGTCCCAACGACCGCCGGTTCAGGAGTGCCTGAACCGGTCCTCGATGAATTCGTCCTCTTCTGCCTCGTCACGGCCGTGGACACCCGGTGATCTCAACCGGTTGCGGCCATAGCGGTTGCCCGGCTGGGAGATCTTCGCTCCCGCGTCCAGCGCCTCCTTGTCCACCACGACGTATTCGACGTCGCCGGTGAATTTCGCGGCCGCCTCGGCGTCGGCTCTGCGTTCTCGTCTGGCGGAGATCGATACGGCGATGATGATCATGATGCCGAAGGTGAACCACTGGAGCATGTAGGACAGGTGGTTGCCCGGGTCGAGATCCGGTGCCGGCAGAGGCGTCAGCCCAGATTCGTCGGGCAGGCCGTTGCCGGTGTGGATGGTCTCCGCGTAGATGTTCTCGTATGCCGAATCCATACCGGGGATCCGGGCGGGATCGATGGCCTTGATCAGCCCATCCGGATTATTGTCCTCGGAACCGTCCTGGGCCGGTTGGAGACGGGCGGCGATGGTCTGCTCCCCGGTGGGCGTCGGCGGGGCCTGATCGGGTTCTGCGATCCATCCCCTGACGATCGCGATCGTGTCCCCGGACGTGAGCTCGAACGGAACGACGACGTAATAGCCGACCTTGTCGTTGACCGTCCGGTTGCGCGCGAACACGGTATCGGATTCCAGATAGTGGCCGGTCAGCGACACCTGTCGCCACTCATCGTCGCCATCGAGAGTCGCCGAGGTGGAACCCAGAACGCTCGTGATGTCGACCGGTTGAGACGAATAGTTCGCGTTGATCGTAGCGATCTCATGCTGCCGCTGATCCTGTCGGTCCTTCTGCCACAGTGCCAGGAAGATGCAGGCGATGACGATGATGATGGTCATGGCGATGTATTTCAGCCACCGTGCGCTGAAGAGGAAGGAATAGCGTGACATCAACCGGCGTCCTCCGGGATGTCGTCGACGGCGACGTCGCTCTGATAGAAGCTGCGCATGGTCAGGAACTCTCGCAGATAGTCGAGATGTTCGTCACAAGCCAGCCAGGTCTTGCGGCGTTTGGGCATGTGCAGGCGGGGATTGTTCCACAGAATTGCGCGGGTGGCCTCTGCCCGGCAACCCTTGGCCGAGCATTGGAGCGTCTCCGTCATGTGTCATCACCTCGAGTCGGGTCTGTCGACGTTTCACCATCGTCCGGCGCTGAGTCCTCGGTTTCCCCAGCGATCGTCTCCCCGGCGATGGTCTCACCGGTTGCCGGCGGCAGCTCGGGCATCGGCGCGTTGTCCAGCAGAGCCGAATCGTCATTGGTGGTGCGCTCACGCCCGGCATTGGCGATGATCACAGCCGGATAGGGGAGGAGCACGGCACCGGCCACGCAGATCCACATCAACACGGTCAGATCTGCCCGGAACATGAAATAGGCCGCCACGAAGCAGAGCGTGCGAATTGCCATGGTGACCGAGTATTTGATGATCCGCGACTTCATGTCGTCATCAAGGGCAGTGTCTGCCGTGGTGATCTGCTGCGGGTGCTTGGACATAACCTTCTTCGTTCGATTACTGCTACAAAATCATACTCTTCGTTTGTGTGAGTCGTATCGACGCCTGCCGGTTCGCGATAGGTTAGTGACGGTAAGTTTGATCTCAAACGCTGATCAATCTGTATTGTCCACCAACAGGAGAGATTCGTGTCAGAACCACGCATAGTCCTCGTGACCGGAGGAAACCGCGGAATCGGCCGCACCATCGCCGAGGAATTCCTCGCCCAGGGCGACACGGTTGCCGTCACCTCCCGCAACGGAGACGCACCGGAAGGTGCTCTGGCCGTGTCCGCGGACGTCACCGATACCGCATCCCTCGACGCGGCATTCGCGCAGATCGAGGAGAAGCTGGGCCCCGTCGAGGTGGTCGTGGCGAACGCCGGCATCACCCGCGACAATCTGCTCATGCGGATGAGCGACGAGGAGTTCGAGGCCGTCGTCGACACCAACCTCACCGGCACCTTCCGCACCGTGAAGCGTGCCATCACCGGAATGATTCGCGCGAAGAAGGGCCGCATCGTGCTCATCTCGTCCGTGTCGGGACTCTACGGAGTCCCCGGTCAAGCGAACTACTCGGCGTCGAAGGCCGGACTCGTCGGCCTCGCCCGCTCGGTCACCCGTGAGCTGGGTTCGCGCGGCATCACCGCCAACGTCGTCGCACCGGGCTTCATCCGCACCGACATGACGGATGAGCTGCCCGAGAAGCAGCAGAAGGAATACCTCGCCACGATCCCCGCCAAGCGATTCGCCGAGGCGAGCGAGGTCGCAAAGGTCGTGCGCTGGGTGTCCTCAGACGAAGCCGCCTACATCTCCGGCGCCGTCATTCCCGTCGACGGCGGACTGGGGATGGGGCACTGAGCCCCGTCAACATCTAGACTTCACACCAAGGACGTCGGCTCCTACGGCGTCGATCGCAACGATTTCACCTACGTTTGAACATTTCGAAAGGACCACCATGGGAATTCTTGACGGAAAGCGCATCCTCGTCACCGGCGTTCTGACCGAGGCATCCATCGCCTTCGCAGCCGCCCGCATCGCCCAGGAGCAGGGTGCCGAAGTCATCCTCTCCAGCTTCGGCCGCCAGATGAAGATCACCCAGGTGATCGCCGAGCGACTGCCCGAGACCCCGAAGGTCATCGAACTCGATGCCACCAACGACGATGACCTGGCAGCACTGCCTGAGCGCCTCGAGGGCAACATCGACGGCATCGTCCACGCCATCGCGTTTGCCCCCAAGGACGCACTCGGCGGCGTGTTCCTCGACACCCCATGGGACTCCGTGTCCGCAGCGATCCATGTCTCGGCGTTCTCGCTCAAGGCCATCACCGTGGCCGCGAAGCCTGTGCTCAACAAGGGTGCCGGTGTCGTCGGTCTGACCTTCGACGCCACCATCTCCTGGCCGGTCTACGACTGGATGGGCGTGGCCAAGGCCGCCTTCGAGTCCACTGCTCGCTACCTCGCGAAGTACGTCGGCGAGGACGGAGTCCGCGTCAACCTCGTCTCGGCCGGACCGCTGAAGACCACCGCCGCCACCTCGATTCCCGGATTCGGGACGCTCGAAGACATGTGGGGCGACCGCGCACCGCTGGGCTGGGACCAGAAGGACACCACTCCGGCAGGCAAGGCGATCGTCGCCCTGCTCTCGGACTGGTTCCCTGCCACAACCGGCGAGATGGTCCACGTCGACGGCGGATTCCACTCCACCGGCGCCTGATACCATGCCTGTGCTCATTCTCGCTCGCCATGCGAAGGCCGAGGCCGAGGGTCCGACGGACTTCGAACGCTCATTGAACGCCAAAGGTCTTGCTCAAGCCGTCGAAGCCGGAGCCGAGATCGCCGAGCGCTGGTCACCTGACGTGGCCATCGCCTCGGCGGCCAGGCGCACCGTCCAGACAGGGCAGGCCGTGGTCGAAGCCGTCAACCGGCACAACGGGGAACCTGAGACCGGTGCGGGCCTCGAACTGCGCCAGGACGAATCCCTCTACAACGGGGGAGTCGATGACTGGATCGACGCGATCAATTCGATCCCGTCAGATTCCCAGTGCGTCTACATCGTGGGCCATCAGCCCACCGTCGCCGAGGTGGTCGGCCACCTGAGCCCGGCCGCCGGAGTCCCGGACGCGTTCCGTCCTTCCTCGCTTGCGGTGTTCGTCCTTGAGAGCTGGGACGTCGAGCCCGGGAACTATCCCGCACCCGAACTCAGGGTCTTCCTCGGGGTCTGAGCGCTGCAGCTGACACAGAACCAGGCGTCTGAACGCGTTTCAGGCGCCTGAGTTCTATTCACCCGCGGTCACTCACCCGCGGTGACGTTCACACCTGGGTGCGTGCCTCGATGAGGGTGAGCACCTCACGCAGATCACGATTCGTCACCGAGGCGTCAGCTGCAGCGACAAGCGCCGGTTTCGCACAGAAGGCGACGCCCAGACCCGCGGCCTGGATCATGCCGATGTCGTTGGCGCCGTCGCCGATGGCCACTGTTCGGGCCCGATCACATCCGTATTTCGATGACAGCTGCTTGAAGATCTCCGCCTTCGCACTCGGATCGATGACGCGACCGCTCGTGACTCCGGTCAGCAGTCCCTCGGCAGAGTCGAGACCATTGGCGTAGACCTCGGTGATGCCCATCGACTCCGCAACCGGAGCGATGATCTGGGTGAAGCCACCGGAGACCAGGGCAACGACACCGCCGCCTGACTGAACGGCCGCGACGAGTTCGCGGGCACCTTCGGTCAGCGTGATCTGGGCCCCCACCTCGTGGAGGACGGAGACCGGCAGACCTTTGAGCAGCGCCACCCGCTCTGCCAGCGATGCGGCGAAGTCCAACTGGCCTGCCATGGCACGTTCCGTGATGTCGGCAACCTGGGCGCCCACCTCGGCGTGGACGGCGATGAGGTCGATGACCTCCTCATTGATGAACGTCGAATCGACGTCCATGACGAGGAGCTGGACGGCGTTGCCTGGCATCGGGGTGGAGGAGTCTAAGTCAATCACCCCTTCATCGTAGCGACCGCCATGATGTAGTCGGCGGCCGCGGGGTGGAGACGCGAGAGCAGATCACCGAAGGCGGGAGGTGCGACCGTGGCCGGAGCCAGCACTGTGCGCATCCGCTCATGGATGTCCAGCGCCGCATAGATGGCTCGGGCGTCGGCGACCGAGGGGATGAGCTTCGAGATCGGATGATTCAGGCTCAGCTCCTCCTGCCAGTCCCGCCACGGCCCCTCTCGCCAGTCGGCGGGAACCTCGATCGACTCGATGAGGTTCAGTCCCTCCATCACAAGGAGCCGGAGTCGGCGCAGCGCCTCGGCAGGGGTAGCCACGGTGACCGGATGAAAGACCGTGTCACGGCAGGCGATGACCTCGACGTTCGCCTCGGCGCCCAGAAGGACCACCGCACCTTGGTGGGAACCGGAGTGGAGGACGATCGGTGCCGTATGCCGGCCGACCTTGAGCCGATCGGCCTTGTCCACCGGCGGAGTCGTATGCGGCAGCGAAGGGTGATGCAGTGCGAGCCGAGCATGCGTGATTCCAGCGGCGCCAGCCTCGGCGGTGAAAAGCAGCAGACCCGTCGGCGGTGAGGTGCCGAAGACCTCGTCGGAGACGATGAGAGGGACATCACGATCATCGTCGAGGAATGCGGCACTGACCTCGTCAGGGGCGAGGCTGGAGTGCAGGCGATGGTTCATCGCCAGGGTCAGCAGCAGTGAGTCGGTAGTCAAGTCCATGTCGAACCAGAATAGACGCCGAGCCTGCGATAGAGTTGGCTGATATGAGTGATGTCCTGACTTTGGATTCTGTTTCCGTGCGCCGAGGAGAGAATTTCCTCCTCCAAGATTTTTCCCTGACCGTCTCTGAAGGTGAGCATTGGGCCGTTCTCGGACCCAACGGCGCCGGGAAGACGACTCTGCTGGAACTGGCTGCAGGACGAATGCACCCGACGACGGGTTCGGTCGGGATCCTGGAGGAGCGCCTCGGGCGCGTCGACGTCTTCGAACTGCGCCCGCGCATCGGCTACTCCTCGACGGCTCTGGCCAACCGCATTCCTCTGTCCGAAGCCGTCCTCGACACCGTGCTGACCGCCGCCTATGGCGTCACCGGTCGCTGGGTCGAGGCGTATGAGACCACCGACATCGACCGAGCCAAGGACCTCCTCGCCGCGTTCAACATCTCGCATCTGGCCGATCGCACCTTCGGCACCCTGTCCGAGGGCGAGCGCAAACGCGTGCAGATCGCCCGCTCACTCATGACCGACCCGGAGCTGCTGCTGCTCGACGAGCCTGCCTCCGGACTCGACCTGGGCGGACGCGAAGAACTGCTGGCCGCGTTGACGGAGATCCTGTCCTCGAAGTGGGCTCCGGCGACGATCATGGTCACCCACCATGTCGAGGAGATCCCTGTGGGCATCACACACGTGTTGCTGCTGGCCGAAGGCACTGATCTTGCCGCCGGCCCCATCGATGAGACCCTGACCGCCGACAATCTGTCGGCGACCTTCGGCATCGACGTGAAGCTCACCCGCGACGGGCAGCGGTTCCACGCCCGATCCCCTTACTGAGCATGGACCCAGTTCTCGGAATGGAACTGTGGCAGATTGCGCTGATCGTCCTCGCCGGAATCGGTGCTGGCGGCATCAACGCCGTTGTCGGTTCCGGTACCCTCATCACCTTCCCGGTTCTCGTGGCCTTCGGCGTGCCACCGGTCGTGTCGACGATGAGCAATGCTGTCGGACTGATCCCCGGCAACATTGCCTCGTCCTTCGGCTATCGAGAGGAGCTGAAGGGCCAATGGCGACGGATCCTCGGCTTCGTGCCGGCCTCCATCTTGGGGTCGCTGACCGGTGCCTATCTGCTGCTCCACCTGCCCGAAGATGCGTTCGAGACGATCGTCCCGGTGCTCCTGGTCGTCGCCCTCGTCATGGTCGTGGCCCAGCCGGCGCTTTCGCGTCATCTGAAGAGCCGAGCGGTTCGTCGCGCTGAAAAGTCAGGCAGAGAGCATGTGGCGGCCTCAGTCGGCGATAAGCTGTCCACCGGTCGCTACATCCTGGTCCTGCTCGTCGTCTTTCTCACCGCGATCTACGGCGGCTACTTCGCCGCAGCTCAGGGGATCATCCTCATTGCTCTGCTCGGGCTGATCCTGCCCGATGACCTGCAGCGTCTCAACGGACTGAAGAACGTTCTGGTCCTCGTCGTCAACACGGTCTCGGCGAGCACCTACATCATCGTCGGTCACGACCGGATCAACTGGATCGCCGTGATCTGCATCGCGATCGGCTCGCTCATCGGCGGCTACTTCGGTGCTCGCGTCGGACGGAAGTTCTCACCTGTGCTGCTGCGCACCATCATCGTCGTCCTCGGCCTCGTCGCCATCTGGCGCATCCTCACATTGTGATCGCATGAACACTCCGGCCAAGGCACCACTGACACGGCAGCAGGTCATCGACCGTGCCGCCGAGCTCGGCATCAGTGCCGAGCGACTGCACTTCTTCGACGAAGAGACGTTGTCTTCATCCGCACAGCACCTGTATGACTACACTCAGCTGACGGATGTGGCGCTTCGCAGCATCCGTGAACCAGCCGAGGGGCTCTTCATCGCCGAGTCCTCGAAGATCATTCGCCGCGCCCACGCCGCGGGCATGGTTCCCCGGTCATACCTGACCAGCCCCAAATGGCTCTTCGACTTAGCCGACCTCATCGCCGCCAACGATGCTCCGATCTTCATCGGCACCGACACCGCTGTTGAGGCCCTGACAGGATTCCACCTCCACCGAGGTGCTCTGGCCGCCATGCATCGCCCGCAGGCGCCCGCTGTCGCCGATCTCGTGGCAGATGCCCGACGCATCGTCGTCATCGAGGACGTCGTCGATCACACGAACGTGGGTGCGATCTTCCGGTCCGCCGCCGCATTCGGAGTCGATGCTGTGCTGGTGACGCCGAGGTGCGCCGACCCTCTCTACCGACGTTCCATCCGAGTGTCCATGGGCACAGTTTTCCAGGTGCCATGGACGCGCATCGAATCCTGGCCGGCTGGTGTCGATTCTCTGCGTGAACTCGGTTTCCATGTCGTGGCACTGGCCCTCGACGAGGACTCCGTGGCGATCCGCGAGTTCGCAGCAGACGCTCCCGAGCGCACAGCCATTGTCTTCGGCACCGAGGGCGACGGTCTGCGACGCTCGACGATCGCCGCCTGCGATTCGACTGTCATGATCCCGATGTCCGGGGGAGTCGACTCCCTCAACGTCGCAGCCGCCTCGGCGGTGGCCTGCTTCGCCCTGCAGAACGACTGAGGTCGGACGGCAGCCCCAACCCGAATCGA
This sequence comes from Brevibacterium antiquum, assembly GCF_016107655.1. GTDB lineage: Bacteria > Actinomycetota > Actinomycetes > Actinomycetales > Brevibacteriaceae > Brevibacterium > Brevibacterium antiquum. Next base: position 137,648 of record NZ_JABASX010000003.1, on the reverse strand, counting down.
CACTGAGAACGAGAGGACCAGAGTGGACCGCACATCGCTTGCCGCCGCCCTAGAATCCGGACGCATCACCGGAGAGGTGGCGACGCCGAGGGAGAACAACCTCTCCCACATCCACCGATTCCTTGCACAGGAGAGGCAGTTCGACTTCGGTGTCGAACTCACTCGCGACTGGGACTATGACTCCGTGTTCGCGCTCATGGTTGACCGGTGCGGTCTGCGCCCGGAGACCGACTTCATCGAGGGAGTCGACACGATCTCCACGCAGGCCTGCATCGACGCACTGCAGCGGCTGGCGAGCGCCATCGGCGACATCACCCGTGCCGGGGGCGAGATCCTCTTCGCCACGGGTCATCCCGCGGGTCTGCTGCCCGTACATATGGCGATCGCCGAGGCAGCGGAAAGCCACGGTGCCCGCATCGTCGGCCAGGTCAACGCGATCCCCGTGCCCGGCCTCGGCGGCGACTGCAGACAGATCAACCGGGTGTGGACCTGGCACCAGCACGGTGGAACTCCGCACACCCATCTCGCCGAACCCATGCACGCACTCCTTGACGACATCACCCGCCGAGGCGGTTCGACCCCGGATCTGATCGTGGCCGACCACGGTTGGGCAGGCGCGGCATCGAGCCGTGGACTGCGCACGCTGGGGTATGCGGACTGCAACGATCCGGCCCTCTTCGTCGCCGAGGCCCAAGGCGTCATCGAGGTCACCGTCCCCCTCGATGACGACGTCGTACCCCACCTCTACGAACCGCTCATCGCCTACGTCCTGGAGCAGGCCGGACTGAGCTGAGGGAACTCTGCCGGGGTGGGCCGGAAGCCGGACCAGATACTCAGTCGATCTCGTTCGCGAGCCCTTCGACCACCTCGGCGGTGGGAAGGGACGCCAGTGCCGCGCCCGAGAGCATGAGCTTGGACCCGCGGATGCCGGAGCCGATGATGAGCTCTTTGGCCTCGGCCACACGTGAGTCGATGAGAATCCGGTAGTTGTCGGGCAGACCGATCGGGCCGATACCGCCGTACTCCATATCCGATTCGCCGACCGCACGATCCATGGGCAGGAATGAGGCCTTGCGGACGTCGAGGAGCTTCTTCACGCGCTTGTTGACATCGGCGCGCGTGTTCGCGAGCACCATGCAGGCCGCGATCCTTTCCTCACCGGCGCGTGAACCTGCGACGAGAACACAGTTGGCCGAAGTCTCAGGTCCGAGACCGGTCGCGTCGAGCAGGGCCGAAGTGTCAGCGATCTGCGGGTCGATGGCAAAGGCGACGACATCACCGGTGATCGACGGGATCGCCTCGGCGGTGGGCTTGGCCATGAGATCGGGAGCCGATGCTGCGGGAGTGAGGTCGAATTGCGCAGAGATGCGTTCCTTGGTGTTCATGGCCACAGTGTAGGAGACGGTGTGCGAATCGCATTGAGCGAGTCCATCAGATAGACTGGGCTGTCGTCTCGTGTCCGGTTCCTACGGTGCGGGGCGTGTCCAGCAGACGAATTCGGGCACTGGCGGATGGGTCGACCCATACCAGGCGCCTGAGCGGATTCAGCAAAGGTAAGAATATGAAAAAGGACATCCACCCGGAATACGCACCGATCGTGTTCAACGATCTGTCGTCGGGAACCAAGATCCTCACCCGCTCGACCGCGAAGAGCGACAAGACGATCGAATGGGAAGACGGCAACACCTACCCAGTCATCGACGTTGAGATCTCGAGCGCATCGCACCCGTTCTACACCGGAAAGCAGCGCATCCTCGACTCCGCAGGCCGCGTCGAGAAGTTCAAGGATCGCTACAAGGGCTTCGGCAAGCGCTGATCCCCAGTCGGTTCCGACCGATCAGACGGTTCCGACCGTCACGCATGACTCATGCGAACTGCCCCGCACACCTGAGACGGTGTGCGGGGCAGTTCTTTTTTGCTCTGTGCTCAGTTATCAGTCCACGCTGACGCGGACGTCTGGCGACGGCTGAGTCCGTGCCGCGGGGTGGAACAGCGAGGCAACGCCGGTGGCATTGTCGAGGCAGTTCGCGATGCCGTGGGCGACCTTCTCCTTCGCCGAGACGACCGCGTCCTCAATGCTCAGCCCGGTGGCGATGCCAGCGGCGATGGATGAGGCGAACGAACAGCCTGCACCGTTGACGAGCTTCTCATTGACCTTGCGTGAACGCAGCGTCGTGACGCTCTCACCGTCGAAGAGGATGTCGATTGCGTCATCACCGGCCAGGCGTGCACCGCCCTTGACGACGACGTTTTCGGCACCCTGAGAGTGGATGATCTTCGCGGCCTCGACCATTCCCTCAACCGAATCGATCGGATCGATTCCGGCCAGTGTCGCGGCCTCCTCGAGGTTCGGGGTGATGACGGTGGCCAAAGGGACGAGATTGTCGACGAAGAGATCCTTGAGATCGACCATCGTGCCCGCACCCTTACACACGAGGACGGGGTCGAAGACATAGGGCAGCTCATTGGTCTTGAGCTTCTCGGCCAGGACGAGAGCGTTCTCCACGGATCCGAGCATGCCCGACTTGATCGCATCGAACGTGTGCACGGCCAGAGTCGATTCGAGCTGCCTCGTCACAACCTCGGGGTCGATGAATTCGATGACGTGGCTGAAGCCGTCATTCGGGTCGAAGGTGACGATGCAGGTCACGGCGGCGGTGCCGAACGCGCCGTATTCTTCGAACATCTTCAGGTCAGCTTCGAGCCCTGCTCCGCCTGAGACATCGGAGCCGGCGATCGTGAGCACTTTGGAGGTCATAGTGGTCCTTTCGGGAATTGCTGTCGGGCAGAAGTCTACGCGCGTTCAGGCGCCGGCGTATCCCTGCTGTCGCCAGGCCTCGTAGATCGCGATCGACGCGGAATTGGCGAGGTTGAGCGAGCGCCGAGAGGGCAGCATCGGGATGCGCACGGACAGGTCCACATGCTCATCATCGACGACTGCATCGGGCAGGCCCGTCGACTCCTGACCGAAGAGGAGGACATCACCGTCACGGTAGTCCACCTCGGCGAAGGACTGCTCCGTATGAGTGGTGAATGCGATGACCCGACGCTCGCCGAGGTGGTTCCACAGATCCGTCAGAGAAGCGTGGACCGTGACGTGGGCAAGATCGTGATAATCCAGCCCCGCACGACGCAGTTTCGCATCGGAGAGGTCGAAGCCCAAGGGTTCGACGAGGTGGAGGTGGGCCCCCGTGACTGCGGCCAGGCGTATCGCGTTGCCGGTGTTGCCGGGGATCTCAGGAGTGTGGAAGACGATGTCGATGTTCATATGAGATCCATTTTGTCACGTTCGCAAGTCGCTTTGGCTCTCATTCCAGCCAGGTGGTCTCGAAGTGCGGGGAAGAGCGGATGTGCGCTGCTTCAAACCCGTCTTCGTCGGTGACGAACGTGTGCGGAGTCTCGGCACCGATGACGAAGACCCATCCGGTGGAGCCGGGGACCGGAGTCAGGCTGGCTGGCGGACGAGCAGGTAGCCCTGCCGTGTCGCCTCTGGGAATCGGCCCGCTTGGTCCGGTTCCCGTTCGAGCTGGGTCACGGGGACGAAGCCGTGGTCAGCGAGAACCGTGAGCACCTGATCGATCGAGCGACGGTGGAAGTCGAGATCGACCGTGAAGCCGGCGGCCGTCGCCTGATGGTCGATTCGATCGCCGAGCTGGAAGGCCAATTGGAACAGCCCACCCGGCCGCAGCACTCGTGCCGCCTCAGCAAAGACTGTGTGCAGGGACTCATCGGGAACGTGGATGATGGAATACCACGCGAGGAGTCCGGAGAAGCTGTCGTCGCCGTAGGGCAGTGCTGTCATGGTTCCGGTGGTGAAATCGAAGGTGGGGTAGTGGCGCGTTGCCAGGTCGATCATGGCGGGGGAGAGGTCGAGGCCCGACGGAGACAGACCCAGGGCGGCAAGGAATGCGGTGATCCGACCGGGGCCGCACCCGATTTCCAGCGTCTGGGAATCCCCTGTGGCGAGCACGAGTTCCGAAAAGGCACCGAGAACTGCTCGATCGTGTGGCTTGGCCGTGAGCTCGTCTGCAATCCAGCCCGTATAGGTCTCGGCGATCGCATCGTAGGAGGCCCGGGTGGCTGCCTCTCGGTCCGAATCCTGGGGGCTGCTACGGGAGAGGGCCGCGTCGTCATTCGTCTCATCGCTCATGCGAACAGCCTACGGCGTGATGCTGCGATCGAGCCTGGTGCGTCCCCGCGGGGACGCTTGCGCATTCAGGAGATTCTAATTCTGTAGAACGCCGTCCTTGCGAATATGAATCAGATTAGAATATGACAAGCTGATTCAACAGAGTGAATCATGATGATCCGGATGTCATGTCAGTGGCGCCTCGTATGGTGAAAGTATGGTTCGAGGTCATGGGGACTCGCGAACCGAACGGCCACAGGGGCCGAAGGGGAAAGGTGGCAACCATGGTCGAGAACACGGCTGCAGATCCATTTGCGGACTATCCGGACCCGTTCTCAGATTCAGAGATTCTCAAATCGATGAGCGTCGATCCCAGCGACTACGGCAGAGGCTCGAGGGCGCAGGTGGAAGCTCCGCACGCCGAGCCGAGCACTGGAGGCCGCGGCGGTGGTGAGACGGATGCGGATCCTGAGACGGACACGGGGACTGGGCTCGGCGCCCTCACCTCCGAGGAGCTGGTTGCCGACATTCGACGCAACATCTCGTGCATCGCCTTCTGCCATGCCCGTGTCATCGCACTCATCGACGAGGTCGAACGCCGAGGCCTGTGGGCCCAGTGGGTGGGTGTGACATCGCTGCCTCAGTGGGTCATGCACATCGCTGCCGTCAGCGCACACACCGCACGGGAATACGTCCGCGTGATGATGGCGCTGCGCGAAATGCCGAAGGTCAAGGAGAGCCTGGGGGAGGGGAATGTCAGCTTCTCCAAGGTGCGCGAGGTCACCAGGCTGGTGGGGCGGATCCCCGATGAGGAGGCCCTGTGCTTAGCCGATGTCTCCACCGGAAGCCAGATCGGTGTGATTGCTCGCAACTACCTCCAGCTGTCCGACGCGAACGAGGCCGGTGGGCCACCCCGCTTCCTTCCGAGCGACAGCGTGAGTATGCGGACCACCGAACCCGGTCGGACCCGCATCACGATCGACCTGGGCGAGGATGAGGCCGCTGAGTTCTCCTCGATGCTCGACGCTGCTCGGCATGTCCTTGAACAGCAGTCTGACGCGAAGGAGCAGTCCGACGCGGAAGAGGTCGACAGGGACGAGCAGGAGAGGCCCTCGTACGATCCGATCTCGCAGGTCATGTGCCTGATGGAGATCGTGCATGCGTTTCCGCAGGCAGAGTCGTCCGGCACCGTTGACGTCGACCGCGCCCGCATGCTCGTGCATGCCTCCGCCGAGGTGGTGACCAGATTCGGTGCCCTCGATACAGCGGTCGCTGAGCACGAGACCGCTGAGCACGAGACCACCGATGCTGTCCTCGACGACGTCCCCGCGGGGACGTCTGCGGTCGGGAAGAAGGACCTGACCTGTCGGGTTGACGGCTTCGGTGGCATCACCTCGGCGACGGCGGAACGGCTGAGCTGCGAAGCCCTGATCAGTGGGGCGATCAAGGACGCCGATGGAGACGTGCTCATGCTCGGCCGTTCGAAGAGGCTGGTGAGCAGACGCCAACGCCTGGCGCTGAGCGCACGGGACATGGGATGTCAATTCCCCGGCTGCCGCGCCCGCAGGAGGTGCGAGGCTCACCATATCCGTCCGTGGTCACAGGGCGGAGCAACGGACCTGGACAATCTCATTCTGCTCTGCCGCACGCACCACACGGCGGTGCACAAATATGAGTTGAATATCTCACGGACCCCAGCACCCTTCGCCGGAACGCTGGACGGACAGGCGGCATTCGCCTTCTTCCTGCCCGACGGCTCGCAGCTGCTTCCGCTCGAGGAGAGGAGGCGAGGGCGCCACGTCTTCGACACGGCGCGGCTGGTGAAAGTTGCCGAAAAGGCGGTAGCCGAAGCGGATCCGAGCACTCTCGGCGGCGGGTACGGCTTCAGCCTGGACTATTGCATTGCGTGGATGTTCGAAGCGGAATGGCGACACGCCCGGGCGAACAATGCCGCTGCGTAAATCTTGCCTATTTAGAACACTAGTTCGATAATGGATGTCATGTCTGCAGTGCCACTCGTTGAACAGCTCAGCCGGGAGATGGGTATCTCCACGGCCACTGCTCTGTTCGATGGGCCTGCCCCCCGCGCTGTGGATCCGGTGCTGGCACCGATGTTTCGCCGAGGCGGTCTTCCCAGAGGCGAGATCGTGACACTGACCGGGGGTCAGTCCTTGAGCTGTGCCCTCGCTGCGATCGCCGTCGCAACCCAGGAACAGAAATGGTGCGCCGGCATCGGGCTCGGAGAACCGGCCGTGTCGTCTATTGCCGATCTGGGCGTTGACCTCGACCATTTCGTCAACCTCGTCACCCCCGCCGAGGACTGGCTGCGGGTGGCCTCCATCCTCATCGAGTCCTTCGATATCCTCGTCATCGACCCGGGATTTCTGCCCAGCGCTGGAGAACGCGCCCGGCTGCTGGCGAAGGTGCGCGAACGTAAGATCAGCCTCATCAGTCTGACGTCGATGCCCGGAAGTACGGAGCAGATCGAGATCACCGACACACAGTGGTCGGGCACGGAACACGGCCATGGACGTCTCCGCTCCTGCCTCGTGCAGGCCCGATCCCAGACCGGCGTCCACCGGTTCCTGCTGCCAGGACCGGACGGGACTCCTGCCGAGGCACCCGCAGCTTCGCCATCTGAGGGTGTATTCGAACGGCCGGTGATCCGCAGTGTCAGCTGACGCCGCTGCTGAGCCCAGGGCTGTGCGCACCGGCACCGCTGACTGTCGCACGCTGGTTCTGACCGTTCCCGATTGGTCCGCGGTGGCGGCCGCGACCGAGCATGACCTCAGCCCGCGCACTCCGGTGGCGGTTCTCAGCGGAGGCAAGGTGGTCGCTGCCAATGCGCCTGCGCGCGCAGCCGGAATCGCTCTGGGCAACAACAAACGCGCGGTCGGGTACCGCTGCCCCGAAGCACATGTGGTGGCCTGGGACGAGGAGGCAGACAACCGACACTTCTCCGCCGGAGTCGGAGCGCTCGAGGAACTCGTGGCACGGTTCACTCTGCTCAGCCCCGGCACGCTCGCCATTCCCCTCGACTCGCTCAAACACGGCTATGACGATGAGCCCAGCGCCGTGGAGGCGCTGATCTCAGCACTCGTATCGGTCACCGGGTGGGAGTTCTTCCCCGGCATTGCCGACACCGTGTTCGCGGCAGTCCTCGCCGCAGGACAGGCGCGTCGGGTTGAGCCAGGGGAGACCGCGGAGTTCTTGGCCGCTCAGCCGATCAGCACCCTCGAATACGTCGGGGCAGGCGCGACCGAACTCATCGATACCTTCACCCAGCTGGGTCTGCGAACCCTGGGCGATCTGGCCGACATCGACGCGCGGGACGTGAACTCACGATTCGGGGCACTGGGCAAGCGCGCGCACGATCTGGCCACAGGAACCGAGTGGACGCCGCTGAATGATCATGTCCGGGAGGAACGACCCAATGTCGAACTCGGTCTGGACACGCCGACCACCCGCAGCGACACTTTGGGATTCCTGACCCGCCAGCTCGCCGCCGACCTGCTGACGACAGTGCGGCGCCGAGGGCTCGTGTGCACGCAGATCACAATCGAGCTCATCGCTGTCTCAGGGCAGTCCTCGAAGCGGACGTGGCGGATCGAGGACATGAACGAGAACACCATCGCCGATCGTCTGCGGTGGCAGGCAGAGGGATGGTTGGCAGGCGCCGCTCGAAAGGGACCGGCCACGTCCCGGAAGGACACACCGCCTGCCCGCAGGGACAGGGAGGCCCCGGCTCCCGACGAGCCCGGCCCCGACCCGGAAGACTTCTCCGAAGAGGGCATCATCGCTCTGGGCCTCGTGGCCGCAGAGCTGACCACCCCCATCGGTGCGACGAAGAGCCTGTTCGATGAGAACACCGGACAGGTCACCCACACGCTGGAGCGACTGCAGGGACTGTTCGGTCCCGATTCGGTCCTGGTCCCGGGTCTGCAGGGCGGATGGGATCCGGCCGAGACGAACCTGTGGACACCGTGGCAGCAAGCGGCATCACCTGTGCGCAGCCCCGGCGCACCTTGGCCCGGGGCACTGCACGCACCCCGACCGACGACGGTCGAACGTCTGCCCGTCGACGTGCTCGCTGCGGGAGGCCGACCGGTGGGAGCACGTCCCGCTGGCCTGGAATCGGCGCCGTATGCGATCCGCTTTCCCACCGGAACCGCCGAGGCGGTCATTGACTATTCGGGCTCCTGGCCCGTCGAATCCGGTTGGTGGGATCCGACGAAAGCCATCTACCGGACCCGGCTGCAGGTCGTCACCGACTCGGGGCAGGCACTGCTGCTGAGCAAAGAGAACGGCCAGTGGTACATCACCGGACGGTACCGCTGATGGGCTTCTCGAATCCGCGCACCCCCTGGTCCCAGCTGGCTCAGCGGCTGGAGGGCAAACAGGCCAGCCGCAAACAGGTCGCCGACAGGCAGACGGTCAACAGGCAGACGGTTGACGAACACGCCGACGGATCCGACGCGCCCGCCTTCTCCCGACCAGACCGCCATCAGGTCTCGGTGGGCCCAGGCGGCTCCGATGGTGTCGGCCGGTATTCGGGGCCTGGCCAGGGGCCCATTCTGCGCACTTCGACCGTCGAGTGGGCCGAGCTGCATGTGCACTCCCAGTTCAGCTTCCTCGACGGGGCCTCCGACCCGGAAGAGCTCGTGGCCGCAGGTGCGGCCGCGGGGCTGACGTCCTTGGCGCTGACCGATCACAACGGTCTCTACGGTGCGGTGCGGTTCGCCCATGCCGCCGCCGAGGTGGGGCTGCCCACCGTCTTCGGCGCGGAGCTGTCCGTGGGGTTGGAGGAGAAGATCCCCGGCCAGACCGATCCCGATGCCACCCACCTTCTGGTCCTTGCCCGCGGAGTCGAGGGATACCACCGACTGTCGATGGCCATCACCGGGGCCAATCTGGCAGGGGAGAAGAACCGGCCGGTGTTCGGTCTCGAAGAGCTGGCCGCGATGAGCGGGGACTGGACGATCCTCACCGGCTGTCGCAAAGGCCCTCTGCGCCGAGCCCTGAACGAGCCTGATGGTGGGCTCGGAGTCCTGCGTGAGCTCATCGCGCTCTTCGGGCGCGAGCGGATCGCGGTCGAACTCAGCCGGGACGGAACCCCGGATGACGATGAACGGCTGCGCCACCTCGGCGAGCTTGCACAGCGGACCCATCTGCCGGTCGTGGCCAGCAACAGCGTGCACTTCGCTACCCGGGCGCAATGGAAGTCCGCGCAGGTGAGAGCCTCGGTGAGGTCTCGGTTGTCCCTCGACGAGCTGGCCGGGTGGCTGCCGGCGACAGCGAATGCCCGGATCCATACGGGCGAGGAGATGGCCGCACGCTTCCCTCGGCAGGCCTTGGAGAACGCGGTGGCCATCGGCAGGGAATGCTCCTTCGTCCTGGGCTCCGCCCGTCCGGATCTGCCGCGTGCTCCGATGCCCGATGCGCTTGGGGCCGAAGAGTATCTGCGCGAGCTCATCGAGGATCGCGGCGCGAAGCGCTACGGATCCCGGACTGCGAACCCGAAGGCGTGGGCGCAGCTCGATCGGGAGATGAACATGATCGCGGAACTGGGGTTCTGCGGGTACTTCCTCATCGTCTATGACATCACCGAGTTCTGCCATCGGGTGGGGATCTTCTGCCAAGGGAGGGGCTCGGCGGCGAACTCCGCCGTCTGCTATGTCCTCGACATCACCGCCGTCGACGCGGTCAAGCACGAACTTCTCTTCGACCGCTTCCTCTCACCGGATCGCAAGGGGTACCCGGACATCGACATCGACATCGAATCGGGCAGGCGGGAGGAGGTCATCCAATACGTCTATGACCATTTCGGTCGGGAACGGGCCGCTCAGGTCGCCAACGTCATCACCTACCGGGCGAAGTCGGCGATCCGGGACGCGGCCTTCAGCCTCGGCTACGAGCCCGGCCAGCAGGATGCGTTCTCCAAGACCAGCAATCGTTGGTCGACCCTGCCCGAGGCCGAGGATTCCCCGGTCCCGGCCCCGGTGCTCAGAATCGCCGGTGACCTCCTGGGCTCACCCCGTCACCTGGGCATCCACTCCGGCGGCATGATCCTCGCCGACCGGCCCATCGGTGAGGTCGTTCCGATCGAGAAGGCCACGATGGGCCATCGCACCGTCGTCCAATGGGACAAGGACGACTGCGCGGCCATGGACCTGGTGAAGTTCGACCTGCTGGGGTTGGGCATGCTCACAGCGCTGCACGAGATGGTCGATCTGGTCCATCGGCATACGGGTGAGCTCATCGAACGCGCCCACATCGACGATGAGGACGATCGCGTCTACACGATGCTGCAGAAGGCCGATGCGGTGGGTGTCTTCCAGGTCGAATCGCGAGCCCAGCTGGCGACCCTGCCTCGCCTGCGTCCGGAGACGTTCTACGATCTCGCCGTTCAGGTCGCACTCATTCGGCCCGGCCCCATCCAGGGCGGGTCCGTCCACCCCTACATCCGCAGACGGCAGGGCCTTGACGAGGTCGAATACCTCCACCCACTGCTGGAGAAGTCCCTGGCCAAGACCTACGGGGTGCCGCTGTTCCAAGAGCAGCTCATGCAGATGGCCATCGACGTCGGCGGCTTCACCGGAGCCGATGCCGACCAGCTGCGGCAGGCCATGGGATCGCGGCGGTCAGAGAAGCGGATGACCGAACTGGCGGCGAAATTCCAGGCCGGGGCCGCAGCCAAGGGCGTCGACGAGGAGACCGCGGAGTCCATCTTCTCCACGATTGCCGCGTTCGCCAACTACGGGTTCCCCGAATCACATGCGATCAGCTTCGCGAACCTGGTCTACCAGTCGGCCTGGTTCAAATACCATCACCATGCTGCGTTCACCGTGGGCCTGCTGCGCAGTCAGCCGATGGGCTTCTACTCACCGCAATCCCTCGTCGCCGACGCCCGTCGTCACGGTGTGAAGATCCTGCCTGTGGACATCCGCCACTCGATGGCCGGCAGCGATCTGGAGCGCGTCGAGACCTCGGGCGAGTTCGGGATCCGATTGGGTCTGGACTCGGTGTCCCATGTCGGCTCCTTCGCCGAGGTGATCGAGACCGAACGCGCGAACGCACCGTTCACCTCGGTGACGGACCTGGCAGAGAGAACCGGAATCGGAAAGCAGGCACTCGAAGGGCTCGCCACCGCAGGAGCACTGAGCAACTTCGACCTCGACCGCAGACAGGCACTGTGGTTGGCCGGAGGCGTCGCGGGAGCACACCCGGGCGTGCTCCCCGGAACTGCCACGATCTCCTCGGCGCCGAGCCTGCCGACCATGGATGCCTTCGACACGACCCTGGCCGAACTCTTCTCCACCGGGATCACCGTCGACGGATACCCGACCGAGATCCTGCGAGCGTCCCTGATCGAACGGGGCTATGCCTCGACGGCGGATGCCGCAGCGGCTGCGGACGGGACCCGGATGACGGTGGCCGCCATCGTCACACACCGACAGCGCCCGGCCACCGCCTCGGGGATCACATTCATCAACCTGGAGGACGAGTTCGGGATGCTCAACGTCGTCGCCACGGCCGGGCTGATGAAACGGTTCCGGCCGATCGCGACCTCGCGCAACGCACTCGTGGTCACCGGGCTGATCCAACGCGGTGGAGAGGTCGTGAGCCTCTACGCCCACAAGCTCATCCCGCTTGAGGTGCAGCTGCCGACCAAGGCCCGCAACTTCCGCTGATGATGTGTGACGGAACATGACGACACATGACACGAAGATGACGAGATCGCATCGGGGAAGTCACAGAGTCAATGAGAGTAGAGCCATCACCACCACTCGCACCACCCGCATGGACGATTGCGGGCGAACCCGTCGCATCCGAAGGAGACATCATGGCTCAGTCATTCGAAACCCGCCAGATCCACGCCGGTCAGACACCCGATCCGGTCACCGGATCCCGCGCGCTGCCCATCCACCAGACGACCTCGTTCGTCTTCGACAGCAATGAGACGGCCGCGAATCGCTTCGCACTCGCCGAGCTCGGCCCCATCTACACCCGCATCACCAACCCGACCACTGAGGTAGTCGAGAACCGCATCGCCGACCTCGAAGGCGGCGTCCACGCCGTACTCACAGCATCGGGACAGTCAGCAGCTCTGCTGGCGATCACGAATATCGCCGAGGCCGGTGACCACATCGTCGCCAGCTCCAGCCTCTACGGCGGAACCTACAACCTGCTTCACGTGACCCTGCGCAAGCTGGGCATCGAGACCACGTTCGTCGACGTCGATGACTTCGATGGATGGAAGTCAGCAGTGCAGGACAACACCAAGCTCTTCTTCGCCGAGGTTGTCTCCAACCCCCGCTCCGATGTCCTCGACATTGCCGCTGTGGCCGACATCGCCCACGAGGCAGGTGTTCCGCTCTTCACCGACAACACCCTGGCCACCCCCTACCTGGTGCGTCCGATCGAGCACGGTGCCGACGTCGTCCTCCACTCGGCCACGAAGTACCTCGGCGGACACGGCAACTCGATCGCCGGTGTCGTCATCGACAGCGGAAACTTCGACTACGGCACGCAGCCGGAGAAGTTCCCCGGGTTCAACACCCCGGATGAGTCCTACAACGGTCTGGTCTACGCTCGCGATCTCGGCGCGGATTCGCCGTTCGGAGCAAACGTCTCCTTCGGCCTCAAGGCCCGTGTGCAGGGCCTGCGCGACCTCGGACCGGCTGCCAGCCCGTTCAATGCATTCCTCATCGCCCAGGGAATCGAAACCCTGAGCCTGCGCATCGACCGCCATGTCGAGAACGCGAACAAGGTTGCTTCCTACCTCGAGAACCACGAACAGGTCAGCCGGGTCGCCTTCGCCGGAATCGAGTCCAGCCCCTGGCACGACAAAGCCAAGAAGTACCTGCCGAACGGTGTCGGATCGGTCCTCGGCTTCGACATCGCCGGAGGCTTCGACGCCGCTGTGGCATTCGTCAATGCGCTTGAACTGCACTCACACGTGGCCAATATCGGCGACGTCCGCTCGCTGGTCATCCACCCGGCATCGACGACCCATGCCCAGCTGGACGAAGAGGCACAGATCGCCGCCGGCGTGAACCCCGCCTTCGTGCGTCTGTCCGTGGGACTCGAAGGCAGCGACGACATCATCGCCGACATCGACAAGGGCTTCGTCGCTGCCGCAGCGAAGGCATCGGCCGCCGCCTGACATGACTACCCAGAGCACTTCCGTCGAGCGAATTCTGGGCTTCGTCACAGAATCCGGACACACGTTCGGGACTGTCGAAGTCGCCTATGAGACCTTCGGCACACTCAACACTGACCGCAGCAATGCGATCCTGGTCGAACACGCCCTGACCGGCGATACCAGCGTCACCGAATGGTGGTCAGGAATCGTCGGTCCGGGCGAGGCGATCGACACGGACGAATACTTCGTGGTGTGTGCGAATTCGCTCGGCGGGTGTTCGGGAACCACCGGTCCGCAGTCTGTCTATGACGACGGTCTGCCCTACGGATCACGATTCCCTGCGGTCACGATCCGCGATATGGCCCGACTGGAACACAATCTCACTCAGATCCTCGGCATCGACTCCTGGTATGCCGTCATCGGCGGATCGATGGGCGGAGCCAGAGCCCTCGAATTCGCACTCCTCGATCGACGCAAGGTGAATAAGTGCGCGATCATCGCAGCACCGGCCTTCTGCGAAGCCGATCAGATCGCCTGGGCGATGATGCAGGAACGCGCGATCGAACTCGACCCTGACTACTATTCCGGTGACTACACCGCGGTCGGCGCCTTCCCTGCACAAGGGTTGGGCCTGGCCCGCCAGATCGCCCACCTGACCTACCGCAATGATGCGGAACTCAACCACCGGTTCTCCAGCCGACGCAGATCGCCTGACTATCATGAGGTCACTTCGTACCTCGACTACCAGGCGAAGAAGCTCACCGCCCGATTCGACCCACACAGCTACGTCGTGCTGTCTCGCGCCCTGCGCGATCACGACGTGCGCACCGGTCGCTCACAGGACTTAGCGACTGCATTGGCCGATGCCTGCACCGACAACCTCGTCGTCTCAGTCTCCTCCGATCGGCTGTTCCCGACCGCACAGGTCGAACTGCTCGCGCAGAAATTGCCCGGAGCGGTCAGCCATCACGTCATCGAATCCGAGGTCGGTCACGACGGTTTCCTCACGGAGACTGCGGCGGTCTCGGCGGCGCTGACGGACTTTCTCCGCGCCTGAACGCATCCAAGCGTATTCAAACACGCGTCCAAACGCGTTCAAACGCATCCCATTGTGCTGGACACAGCCCCGGGCTCAACGTGAGAGGGCCGTGCGGCTGATTCGTCGCACGGCCCTCTCACCTACCTGTCAGGATTCACTGCCTGTCAGGGCTTCTACTTTCCAGCCTTCGCCTTGCGGCCGTCCTTCTCAGCCGCCTTCCGCGCTGCCTTCTCTGCCTTGCGCAGCTGCTTCTCCGGCACCGCATAATCCTCCTGCGCACGGGAGTGACGGTAGTAGTCAGCGGCTTCGTCCTGTCGCTCAGCCTCGACACCGGTCGCGATCGTGGCGCGGCGGTGATCATCGCCATAGCCGAAGGCGTCCACCAGGTCCAAGGCGTTGGCAGACAGCTTCTCGCACAGGCGATTCAGCGTCTCGTTGAGCTGCCGGGCGCGCAGCATCGGCAGACGACCGTACATGAGGTGCCAGCCCACGTGCTTCTCGATGAGGCTGAGACCGTAGGTGTCGCGCAGACGTCGGAACAGCTTGTTCTGGTCGGGGTCCTGCTGCTCCCTCATCGCCTCGTCGAGGGCCTTCCACTTCTCCAACTCGACGTAGGCACGGGCCATCTCGATGAACTCATGCTGATTGGAGTTGAACAGGTCCGCGGCATCGGCGGCTGACATCTTCATCGCCGGCCGCAGCGCCTGAGCGAGTCCGGAGACCATGACTTCGAGCCGGGTCTCGAGAAGCGAGCGCTGCAGACGTCCCGAGCGGATCCGCTTCTCGCCGAGGTTGGGAGTGAATACGTCGGAGATGGCGAGCCCCGCATTGGCCAGTCCGGTGCGGTAGAGCGTGTGCTCGGCCGCCTGGGTGCCGATGTAGCGGGCGGCCCCGCCGACGTCGATGTTCGCGAATTCCTTCGCATAGTCGCCGAGGAGGCGCTTGGCTGCCAGCTGCAGGAGCACCGTGTTGTCGCCTTCGAACGTGGCGTAGATGTCGAGGTCGGCGCGCAGCCCCACCAGGCGGTTCTCGGCCATGTAGCCGGCTCCGCCGCAGGCTTCCCTCGCCTCTTGGATGACGTCGAGGGCCATCCATGTCGTGTCGGCTTTGAACGCCGCGGCTCGGGTTTCGAGCAGAGCGCGATTCTCCTCGCTCTCGTCGGCCCCGGAGAAGACTTCCTCGAACGAGGTGAGCAGCTTCTCGTGGGCGAAGGCCGAGGCGTAGACCGAGGCGATGGCCGGCATGAGGCGGCGCTGGTGCTGCTGATAGTCCAGCAGGGTGGTCTCGTTGATGTCATCGACAGTGGTGAACTGCTTACGTTCGAGTCCGTAGCGCACGGCGATGTCGAGCGCCAGCTTCGAGGCCACGATGGCCGCACCGTCGAGGGAGACGCGGCCCTGGACGAGGGTTCCGAGCATCGTGAAGAAGCGACGTCCGGGGGAGTCGATGGGGGAGGTGTAGTCGCCCGCGGGATTCACAGCGCCGTAGCGATCGAGAAGATTGAACCGAGGAATGCGAACCTGCTCGAAGACGATCCGACCGTTGTCGACGCCCTTGAGCCCGCCCTTGTAGCCGTCATCTTCGATGCTGATGCCCGACAGGATATTCCCGCTCTCATCTCGGATCGGCACGAAGAACGCATGCACACCATGGTTGACCCCATTGGTGATGAGCTGGGCGAAGACGACCGCGGCACGTGCATCACGGGCGGCATTGCCGATGTATTCCTTGGTCGCGGCACGGAAGGGCGTGTTGATGACGAACTCTTCCTGATCGGCCTCATAGGTCGCCGTGGTGCCGACCGCGGCCACATCGGAGCCGTGGCCGATCTCCGTCATTGCGAAGGATCCCAGAAGTTCGCCCTGCTGTGCCGCGACCAGCCAAGCATCGTGCTGTTCGGGGTTGCCCAGGTGCAGGATCGCTCCGCCGAAGAGCCCGAACTGGACTCCTGCCTTGACCTGGAGGCTGGGGGAGGCGGTGACGGTCTCCTCGAAGCTGGCGATATTGGTCGCATGCTGGTTGCGTCCGCCGAGTGAGGGTGGCAGGGCCACCATCGGCAGTCCGGTGCCAGCCATGAGCTTCACTCCGGCCAGCGTCTTGGCTCGGGTGGTCTCGAGGTCATCGGCAGGGTCTTCATGGGTGATCTCTTCGAGTGCCAGGGTGCGCCCCTGGCGTCGAGCCTCGGCCCACTGGCCGTCGAGGGCGGTGTTGATCGCCTGTGGATCAAGGGAAAGCTTCATTCGTCTACTCCTAGTTTTGCGGGCAGCGAGGCCCAGAGCCATTGACTGATTGCGGTGGCGAATTCATCGGGGCGGCTGGGATCGGCCAGCCAGTTCTCAGTCGCGGCGCGCACGAATCCGATCGCACCTGCTGCCCACAGCTGTCCCTGAGTGCCCTCAAGGCCAAGCCGATCGGCGAGGAGCCCAGCGATCGAGTTGAAGAACCCACCGGTCTCCGTCGGTGCGAAGCGATTGACCGCTGTATCGCAGAATCGGTAGATATTCGGTGATTCTGCGGCGAGCGCGACGAAGGCGTGGATCATCTTCGTCAGTGCATCCTGCGCCGAGGCTGCTGTTGCGTCGTCGAGTGACTTGGAGATGACATCCATCGCCCATTCGCCCATTGCCGCCTGCAGTCCGGCACGATCCGTGAAATACCGGTAGAGCACTGACTTCGTTGTGCCCGAATGCTCTGAGATCTGCTCCATCGACAGTTCGTCGCCGTGCTCATCGACGACATGCCGGACGGCGCGCAGCAGCTCGTGGCGCCTGTGGTCGCGATGCTGCTGCCACCGAGTGGACCGACCATCTGTGAGCGATTTCATGTGACAGACGGTATCAGGTACTGTCGGTAACAGTTAAATCCATATACCGGAGGTGCAAATGTCCACTCCCACTCAGCGCGCCGTCATCCTTGGCGGTAACCGCATTCCGTTCGCTCGTTCGAACAAGCAGTATTCCAAAGCGAGCAATCTCGATATGCTCACGAGCGCCCTCGACGGACTCGTGGCTCGCTTCGGCCTGGCCGGAGAGAGCATCGGCGAGGTTGCCGGTGGTGCCGTCCTGAAGCATTCGAAGGACTTCAACCTCACCCGTGAGGCAGTCCTTGGTTCCGCCCTGTCGCCGACAACTCCCGCGTTCGACGTCGGGCAGGCCTGTGCCACCGGTCTTGAGACCGTGGTCAGCCTCAACAACAAGATCAATGCCGGCCAGCTTGAGTCGGGCATCGCCTCCGGCGTCGACTCCGCGTCGGATGCACCCATCGTCGTCAATGATTCGATGCGTGAGATCCTGCTCGAGCTCACGCGCGCGAAGACCCTGGCCCAGCGGGCGAAGATCGCTGCTCAGATCCGACCGGCCTACCTGGCTCCCCAGGCGCCGTCGACGGCTGAGCCCCGCACAGGCATGAGCATGGGCGAGCATCAGGCGATCACCACTGCCCAGTGGCAGATCACCCGTGAGGCTCAGGACGAACTGGCTCTGGCCTCCCATCACAACCTCGCCCGTGCTTGGGATGAGGGCTTCTTCGATGATCTCTCGACGCCCTACCTCGGCGTCAGCCGCGACACCAACATGCGCGCGGACTCGTCCGCCGAGTCTCTGGCCAAACTCTCGCCCGTGTTCGGTAAGAAGCTGAGCTCGCCGGCGACGATGACTGCAGGCAACTCGACGCCCCTGACCGACGGTGCTTCCTCAGTCCTCCTCGGCAGTGAGGACTGGGCTCGCGAACACGGCTTCACGCCTTTGGCCCGCCTCGTCGACGCCGAAGCCGCAGCCGTCGACTTCGTCGACGGAGCCGAGGGGCTGCTCATGGCCCCGGCCTACGCGGTTCCACGCCTGCTGGCCCGCAACGGGCTGACGTTCGAGGACTTCGACGTCTTCGAGATCCACGAAGCATTCGCCTCGACCGTGCTCAGCCACCTCGCGGCATGGGAATCAGAGAAGTTCTGCCGTGACAAGGTCGGCCTCGACGGTGCACTGGGCACCATCGACCGAGCCAAGCTCAACCCGCTCGGCTCAAGCCTCGCCGCCGGACACCCGTTCGCGGCGACCGGTGGGCGCATCATCGCCTCCACCGCGAAGTACCTCAAGCTCACCGGCAAGAAGAGGTCGCTGGTCTCGATCTGCGCAGCAGGCGGCCAGGGACTCACCGCGATTGTGGAGGCAGCATGAAAGACACCTACCTGGGCTTGGTCAACGGCCCACTGAAGCAGGTCGCGAAGACTCTGGGCCTGCCGCAGCCGGTCGAACTGCACCGCTTCGACTCGACTCCGGCGGACTACCGCCGGAAACCGGTGCTCGTACTCGGCTCCGGACCAGAGGCGCAGAAGCTTGCCGACCTGCTGTTGGACAACGGCTTCGAGGTTCGACGCCACGCCAACTCGGGGGAGTCCCTGCGAGCCATCATCGCCGTCTTCGACGAAGCCACCGCGCCCGTCGATCTCTCGGCGCCCGTGCTCGAGATCGGTTCAGCCCTGCGATCGCTGGCCCGCTGCGGACGCGTGATCACGATCTCTGCTGCCCCGAACCCGCAGCAGCAGAGCCCCGAAATCGCGGCCGCGACTCAGGGGATCACCGGCCTGACACGGTCCATGGCTCACGAGATGCGCCGCGGAGCCACCGCCAACGGGATCCTCCTCGACGGCGTCGACGTGCAGGCACCATCCGTGTCCACCGCACTGTGGTTCCTCCTCTCGGGCAAATCGGCCTATGTCTCGGGCCAGTTCATCACCGTCTCGACGCAGGCCGGCACCCCGATGGGGATGAAGGAGTTCCTCTCCACCGGCGAGGCCGGCCCGCTGGCAGGACGCACCGCAGTCGTCACCGGTGCCGCTCGGGGTATCGGTGCAGCGATTGCGCGCAACCTGGCCCGTGACGGTGCGCAGCTCATCGGCGTTGACATGCCGCAGGCCGGGCAGGCTCTGGCAGAGGTGATGAATGAGGTCGGCGGCAGGTCCCTCCAGCTCGACATCACCACGGAGACCGCTGCGGAGACGATCGCCGAGGCGGTCGGAGGTCCCGTCGATATCCTCGTCCACAATGCCGGAATCACCCGGGACAAGATGCTGGCGAATATGGATGCCTCCCGCTGGGACTCCGTCATCGCCGTCAACATCGCCTCCCAGTCCCGGATCAACGCCCATCTGCAGGCCAAGGGCCTCTTCGCCGAGGGCGCGCAGGTCGTGTCACTGGCCTCGACCTCGGGCATCGCAGGCAACCGCGGGCAGACGAACTACGCAACCTCGAAGGCCGGAGTCATCGGACTCACCGCCGCCTCGGCGCCGGACTTCGCGCAGCGCGGAGGAACGATCAATGCTGTGGCTCCCGGCTTCATCGAAACCGATATGACAGCCAAGATGCCAGCCTTGACCAGGCAGGTTGCACGCAGGCTCTCCAGCCTTCAGCAGGGTGGACAGCCTGTCGACGTGGCCGAGACCATCGGATTCCTCGCCTCGGCGGGGGCCCGGGGGATCAACGGTCTGACGCTGCGGGTGTGCGGCCAGAACATGGTGGGTGCATGATGGCGAAGGATTCGATGCTTCCGCTGTACGCGAAGGCGGTGCTCAAGGCTCTGCCGTTGGGCACACGCACGAGCCCGGACCTGCCCAACCGCTCCCTGGATCGCAGCATGCCGATCGAGGCCGATGCCTACGCCGGTTTCACCACCGTCATCGGTGCCGGACTGGGCAACACCGTCCACCCGGGATACCTTCACGTTCTCGCGTTCCCGCTGAGCATGCAGCTGCTCGGCGACCCCGAGGTGCCGCTGCCGATGATGGGCATGGTCCACATCCACAACAGGATCGACAGCCTCGGCGCCGTGCATATCGGTGACAGCGTCGACTTCCATGTGGAGTTGGCCGGTCCCTACCAGCATTCGGCCGGAACCACGATCGAGGTCATCGTCGAGGCGAAGGTTGAGGGCGCCCTGCGCATGCGTGAGACCACGACCTATCTGGCTAAGGGCAAGAAGCTGCCCAATGCAGAAGCGAAACCACAGCCGCCGCGGGAGGAGTTCACTGCTCCCACCCCGAGCGCACTGTGGCGACTCGATCCGATCATCGGCCAGCGCTATGCCCACGCCTCGGGTGACTACAACCCGATCCACCTCAACGGATTGGCCGCGAAGGGCTTCGGCTTCCCGCGCCTCATCGCCCACGGCATGTACGGTGCCTCGCGCGCGTTGTCCGCGGTCGATACGAGGCTCGAGTCATACCGCTGGGATGTGTCATTCGCCAAGCCCGTGCTGCTGCCCTCGACCGTTGGGTTCGCCATTACCGAGGGACAGAGGCATGAGGCCGCGAAGTTCGCCGTCTTCGATCTCAAGTCCGGTAAACCGCACATCCTCTCAGAGGTCTCAGCACTCAGTGAGTGAGCCTGTGCAGGCCCCGGTGAGCGCCTCAGCAGAATCAGCTGAGTGCCGTGCGTCACAATCGGCCGATCTGATTTTGCACGGCCGAAAGTCGCGTGTAAAGTAATCTCTGTTGCCAGCGCGAGTGGCGGAATTGGTAGACGCGCTAGCTTGAGGTGCTAGTGCCCAACTTATCGGGCGTGGGGGTTCAAGTCCCCCTTCGCGCACAACAGAGGAAATGGCCTCCGGATCTGATCCGGAGGCCATTTCTCATTCACTCCTGCCGCTGACTCGCTGACCCGCTGACCCGCTGACCCGTTGACGTGCTGCCCCGTTGACGTGCTGCCCCGGAGATCACGATCGGCGGACACCATGGGTCGGGCTGTCGCAGTTGCTATAACGTGGATCACGTCAGCATCTTCGCACCTATCCGACAGGAGACACCGTGTACGATTTCAGTGCCGCCGAGGCCGAGGTCACCTCTCTGTGCCAGCAGCTCATCCGCATCGACACACAGAACTGGGGAGGCAATAAGGTCAACCCCGAACGGCCGGCAGCGGATCTCATCGCAGGCTGGTTCGACGAGGTGGGACTGACGTCGACAATCATCGAGTCCGAACCGGGCAGGGCCTCCCTGGTCGCCCGGATCAAGGGATCCGATCCCGAGGCGGACGCGCTCGTCGTCCACGGCCACACCGATGTGGTTCCGGCTGCGGCAGAGGACTGGAGCGTCGACCCCTTCGCCGGTGTCATCAAGGACGAGCTGCTCTGGGGTCGCGGAGCCGTCGACATGAAGGACATGGACGCGATGATCATCGCCGCCGTCCGCGATATGCTCCGCCAGGGTCTGCGTCCGCGCCGAGACCTCATCATCGCCTTCTTCGCCGATGAGGAGGCCGGTGGGAACTATGGTGCCCGCTATATGGTCCGCAATCACCCGGAGCTCTTCGCCGGGGCCACAGAGGCCATCTCCGAGGTCGGCGGCTATTCCGTCGATGTCCGCGGCCAACGGGTGTACCTCATCCAGACCGCAGAGAAGGGTCTCGCCTGGCTCAACCTCATCGCCCACGGCACAGCGGGTCACGGCTCCCAGCGCAATGATGACAATCCGGTCACCCGTCTGGCCGCAGCCATCGCCCGCATCGGCGAATATCCTTGGCCGCAGGAGATCCCGGTCGCAACACGGCAGCTGCTCGAAGGAGTTGCGGAGATCACCGGCATCGAATTCCGGGCCGATACGATCGGTGAGCTCCTGGCCGAGCTCGGCTCTGTCGAGAAGTTCGTCGCCCCGACGCTGCAGAACACCTCGAATCCGTCGTTCCTCAACGCCGGCTACAAGCACAACGTCATCCCCGGCACGGCTACGGCCTACGTCGACTGTCGGACCCTGCCGGGTCAGCACGAGGATGTGATGCTCAAGATCAAGGAACTCGCGGGGGAGGGCATCGACATCGAGGCCAATGACGAAGGAGAAGCTTTGGAGGCACCCTTCGACACGCCGCTGGTCGCGCAGATGCGCACGAGCCTGCTCGATGACGATCCCACAGCGAAGGTTCTGCCGTATACGCTCTCGGGCGGAACGGACAATAAGTCCATGGCAGAGCTGGGCATCACCGGCTACGGGTTTGCGCCGCTGCAGCTGACCGGTGATCTCGACTTCCCGGCGATGTTCCACGGCGTCGACGAGCGAGTGCCGATCTCGGCACTCAAGTTCGGGGCGAGGGTTCTGGGTGATTTCCTGATGAAGGCATAATCGTCATCGCGATCCCGAGGAGCACCAGGGCGGCACTGATGACCGTCGTGGTGCTCACCAGGGATCCGGGCAGAGGCAGCAGGAGATCGAGCAGGAGCGCGCCGAGGAGATTTCCGAACAGCGAGAACAGGCTGAGCAGCAGCACGCCGAGCTTCGCCACGGTCAGCGCGGTCAACCCGATGAAGATGACGCCGAAGGCCCCACCGAGGAGCATCCACCACTGAGTGGGCGCCGTCGGAAATCCTGCCCAGGTCACCCCGGTGGCCATAATGACCCCAGCGGCCGCGAGCAGGGCGAGGAAGCCGACGGCGAAGTTCACAGTGGTGGCGACGATGACCGAGCCGGTGGCGGCTTTGATCCGTCCGTTGAACGCCTGCTGGACGGAGGTCAGGGCGCCAGAGCCGAAGGGCAGCAGCAGGGCCCAGAACGGGACTCCCAGGTTGAGTCGCTCCGAGGCGCCGTAGACCAGGGCGGCGATGACGACGAGGACCCCGAAGACCCGGAGGAATGTCAGGCGCTGCCTCCCGCCCGGTGGCAGGCGTGTGGAATCGACGGCGAGACCACCGGTCACCTGGCCGGAGACAAAGGCCATGGTGAACATTGCGACGCCCATGATCGGCACCGTGGATGCCTGAGCGATGACGACGAGGCCGCCGCTGAGTCCACCGAGCAGCATCCACCAGGGCATCGCGTGAGTGCGGAGGAGTCGGAGCAGGATTCCGGCGCCGGCCCGAGACCGGGAGGAGCACAGCAGAGTCGTGCCCACGAGGATGAGTCCGATGATGAACGAGACGAGTGCGGCGAAGACAGAGTGACCCAGGATCGGACCGAGCAGGCCGTTGGCACGACCTTGGAGGGACATGGCACCGCCGGCCACGATGGTGACGAGGCCGGCGAAGAGGACGGGGAGGAGCGCAGCGGGTGACTTCACAGGGTCGGTGTCAGCTGCTCAATGTCAGAGGCATGATCTTACGACGCAGCCAGACGGTCTTGGTGCCTCCCACGGAGATCCGGGTCCGGGCGAGCTCCCATTTGCCGTACTCCGCCTCATCATTGAGTTCCTGGAGACTGACAGATCGTGGGGTTTCTCTGGAGAACGAGACCTTGCGAAACTCATAGGCCATGCTGGGACGCTGACGCTTCATAGGCCCACTGTAAACGATCTGGGCTAGTGTTGATCATATGCCCGTCATCGTTCTCCTCCGGCACGGCGTCTCCAGTGCGAATACGGCAGGGATCCTCGCCGGACGCACTCCCGGCGTGTCGCTGACTGATCAGGGTGTCAGCGCCCTTCGCGACACCCTGCGGATGCTTCCGCAGCGCCACTTTTCGCGCCTGTTGCATTCGCCCCTCATGCGATGTGAGCAGACGGCTCAGATCGCGGCGTCTGCGGTCACCGCTGACTCTGTCGCCGCCGTCGATGACCTCATCGAACTCGATTACGGCGAATGGACCGGGCGGAGCCTGAAGGAACTCGGCAGCGAAGAGCTGTGGAAGACCGTCCTCGAGAGTGCTTCGCAGGCGCGTTTCCCCGGTGGGGAATCCATCGCCGAGGCGGCCGATCGTGCCGTGTCACAGGTGAGAACCGTCGTTGACGAGCTCCGCGCAGAAGAGCGCAGCGACGAAGAGAAACGCGGCCACAGCACAGAGAATCGTGAGGGCAGGGCCGAACGTTGGGCGCTGCTCGTCTCCCACGGCGACATCATCAAGGCGATCATTGCCGATGCGCTGGCGATGCCTCTCGATGATTTTCAGCGAATAAGCGTTGCCCCGGGCTCCTTCACCGTCATCGACTTCTCGGGGCCACGGCCGGTGCTGACGGCGATGTCGGTCACCGCCTCCGGGCTCTCCGAAGGGAGCGTGCCCGGAGGCGGCGGACTGCGCTGACGCTCAACCGAGCCAGCCGGCGCCGATCAGCCTGCGCGAATCAGGTGGCGGCGAGGACTCCTGTGCCCAGCAGGATGTAGAGCACGATGCCCAGTGCCACGCGGTACCAGACGAAGATCGCGAAGGACTTGGTCTTCACGTAGCCGAGGAACCAGTGGATGACGAGGAGCCCGAGTCCGAAGGCGATGATGGTGGCCAGGATCGTCGGTCCCCAGCCGATGACCATGTCCGCGCTGCCGAGCGTCTGGAAGACGCTGTAGAAACCGGATCCCAAGACCGCTGGAATGGCGAGCAGGAATGAGTAGCGGGCAGCTGCAGGACGGTCGAAGCCCATGAAGCGTCCGGCCATGATCGTACCGCCGGAGCGTGAGACGCCGGGGATGAGCGCCAGCGCCTGGGCGAAACCGTAGGCGATGCCCTGGCCCCAGCTCATGTCCTCAAGGGTGCGTTCCCTCTTGCCCACCCAGTCGGCGAGGCCGATGATGAGTCCGAAGACGATGAGCATGGTTGCGGTGATCCACAGACTGCGCAGGGCGCCCTCAATGGCGTCCTGGAACAGCAGACCGAGGATGACGATCGGAATCGAACCGACGATGATCAGCCAGCCGAGCCTGACTTCGGGGTCCTTGCGGTCGTGCTTGCCGACCAGCGCCTTGCACCATTTTGAGATGATGGAGACGATGTCGCGCCAGAAGTACACGACGACAGCCGCCTCGGTGCCGATCTGGATGATCGCGGTGAAGAACGCGCCCGGGTCCTGGCCCGGCAGCATGAACTCACCGACGATGCGCACATGCGCAGAGGACGAGATCGGCAGAAATTCTGTCAGTGCCTGAACGATTCCAAGCACAGCTGCGACCAGCCAGTCGTACATGCGTCTCCTTGAGAAAGTGGGGTGGGAACGAAACCACGGTAGTCGCCGAATCAGGTAACCTCAACAATCATGAAGCATCAACGCCTCGGCAGAACCGGTCTTGAAGTCAGCGATGTGGGTCTCGGCACATTCGAGTGGGGACACCGAGTCGACGCCCCAGTCGCACAGCGACTCGTCGATGAGTACGTCGACGCTGGTGGGAACCTCATTGAGCTTCCCAGTTCGGGAGTGCACGCGGCTCAGGTGATGTCTCAGCTGAGCCTTCCTGAGCAGATCGTGTTGGTTGCCCGAGTGGGCGTGTCCATGAGTGAGTCATCCCACATCGAGGTGGGTCTGGGCAGGGCTCGGATCCTCAACCAGGTCGATGCCCTGCTCAATGCCACCGGACGTTCCCACATCGACGTGCTCATCCTCGATGTCTTCGACGCTGAGGTGGAGAAGGCAGAGACCGCCTCGGCGATCGATACCCTGCTGACATTGGGCAAGATCCGCTACGTCGGCGTGTCCCACCACGCCGGTTGGGAGCTGGCGGAGATGCGCGGAGCAGGTCTGCCGATCGCCTGCGCGATCGCCGAATACTCCCTGCTCAACAGGGAGGCAGAGCACGATCTGCTGCCGGCTGCGAACTACGCAGGTGTGGGACTCATCGCCGGTGCCGGCCTGGGCCGGGGAGTGCTGAGTGACAAATATCGGCGGGGCACCCCACAGGACTCACGCTTCGCGGCGGGTGAACTCACCGACTATGTCGGGGCCTACCTCGATGACCGGGCGACACGGGTGCTGGCTGGAGTCCGCAAGGCTGCTGCGGCATTGGGGGTGACGACGACGGACATTGCGCTGGCGTTCAACAGATACCAGGGAGTCGCGTCGTCATTGGTCTCGGCCCGCACCCCTGAGCAGTTGGCTCAGCTGCTCAGCAGTGACATCGAACTCGAACCCGAGATCGCCGAGGTGCTCGACCAGATCTCCTGAGGTCGCGGCCGGTTCGCACCCGACTCAGTCGTCTTCGTCATCCTCGTCGATGGCGAAGTCACCGTCGAGTTCGTTGTTCTCGTCGTCCTCCTTGGCGTCTTCGACATCGTCGAAGAGCTCAAACGGAGTGACCTCGTCGTACGCGGTGTAGATCGCGTCTTCATAGATTTCGAAGGCGTCGGCCAAGGCCATGTAGGCGGCTTCGACACGGGGGTCTTGGTCTCCATTGCGGTGTGCGGATGCAGCGAAGTGTTCACCCACTGCTTCGAGGAATGCGTCCAGGGCCTCACGAGGATCAGTGCTCATGACTCAAATGTATCCCAGGGAAGTCGGACATGTAAGTCTTTGAACTAGGCTGAAGGCATGGCAGCTTTGTACGACCACCCCACCCCAGATCGATTCGTCGTCGGCACGATCGGTCTGCCCGGCGAGCGAACGTTCCTCTTACAGGCGAAATCCGGAACTTCGCTGACCACAGTGGTGGTCGAGAAGGAGCAGGTCGAAATCCTCGCCGATCGCGTCACCGAACTTCTCGATATGGTCATGGTCAAGGATCCCGCGGCGCGAGTGCCCCAGTCTGCGATCGACGAACGCATCGACAACGCTGGACTCAACGTCCCGATCGAACCTGAATTCCGGGTCGGCACCATGAGCCTGGGCTGGGACACGGTCGCCCATGAGCTTGTGGTCGAATGCTTCGAACTCACCGAGGAGGATGCTCAGACGGGCACTTCGGCAGAGCCGGATGACGATGAAGTCGAGCGAGAGGTGCTGCGCATCGTCCTCGACGCCGCCGGCTCCCGCGAGTTCGCCCGCCGTGCCGATCAGGTCGTCTCCGCCGGACGCGGCGACTGCCCCTTCTGCTCGCTGCCGTTGGAGCCCGAAGGGCACCTGTGTCCCCGTGCCAACGGCATCGCCCGCGTTTAAGAGAGTCATGCACGAAGCTTTCGCCCAACAGGCCCTGGAACAGGGCACCTGCACCGTCATGGGAGCAATCCCGCGGGCCAGCAACGACACCCGCCTCGTGGTCGTCGACCACGCCGGCACCCACCTCAAAGCCGTCTACAAACCGGCATCGGGAGAGCGCCCGCTGGCAGACTTCCGACCGCACACCCTCTCGCTGCGCGAGGTGGCCTCCTACCGGCTGAGCGCTCATCTCGACTTGAACGTGGTTCCGCCGACCGTCCTGAGGAGCGACCTGGGGGCGGGGCCAGGCTCGCTCCAGGCCTATGTCGAGGACGCCGGGGACGATGACGCCGTCGCCCTCACCGGGGTCGACTCCATCCCTGCCGATCACACTCCGATGTTCGCCCTGCGAACCGAGGACGGCACCGATCTGGTGCTGTCCCACGACACACGGGAGGGGCTGCGCGCGATCGCCTTCTTCGACCTCCTCGCGAACAACGCAGACCGGAAGGCGGGCCACATCATCACCGGCAGCTACCTGCCGGGCAGCGGTGCGGCCAGCATCGGCACCTACGGCATCGACAACGGTCTGACGTTCCATGCCGAGGAGAAGGTGCGCACCGTGCTGTGGGGTTTCTCTCATCTGTCGTTCAGGGTCGAAGAGATCGACGCTCTCGACGAAGTGGTCCGAATGCCCACGGAGCTGCGGACCGTGTTGGATGAGTGTTTGGAGGAGACAGAGATCGAGAGCCTGCGCGCCCGGGCGGAGCGTCTGGGAGAGTCCGGAACGTTCCCCGATCCGCCGCAGGATCGGACCGTCATTCCCTGGCCGCCGATCTAGAGGCAGCACCGCCCGAGACCGGAGGTGCCGTTCTGCTATGACTCGGTTAGGCTGGTCTCCGTGAAGTCATGGTCCGAACCTCAGCTACCCCGCCTCACCAGCTCCGGAAAGGTGCCGACAGTCTTCGACACCGGCACCCGGAGCCCACGCAGACTCAAAGGGCGTGACCAGGCGGCCGGTCTCTATGTATGTGGAATCACCCCGTACGACGCCACTCATCTTGGTCACGCGGCGACCTATGTCGCCTTCGACCTCTTGAACAGGGTGTGGCGGGATGCGGGGCTCGACGTCGTCTATGTGCAGAACACCACCGATGTCGATGACCCCCTGCTCGAAAGGGCCAACGCCACCGGAGTCGATTGGCGTGAACTCGCGGAGTCCCAGATCGAACTGTTCCGCGAAGACATGACGGCGCTGCGCGTGCTTCCGCCGCAGAACTACATCGGCGTCGTGGAGTCGGTCGAACAGATCGTCGCAGCCGTCGAGGACCTCGTTGAATCGCGGGCTGCCTACACCCTCGACAACGGCGACGTGTACTACCGCGTCTCTACTCCGATCAATCCGCCCTTCGGCAGCGTCAGCCACGATGACAGGGCCACGATGGCCAAGCTCTCGGCCGAGCGCGGCGGCGATCCGGAGACACCGGGCAAAGACAATCAGATCGATCCTCTGCTGTGGAAGGCCGCACGCGAGGGCGAACCGTCGTGGGACGGCGGGAAACTCGGGCCGGGACGCCCGGGCTGGCACATCGAATGCACCGTCATCGCCAACAACTACGCGGGACTGCCCGTCGACGTTCAGGGCGGCGGCAGCGACCTGGTGTTCCCTCACCACGAGATGAGCGCGGCTCACGCAGCGGCGTGGAAGCAGACACCGCTGGCCCGGACCTATATGCACACAGGCATGGTCGGCTACCAGGGCGAGAAGATGAGCAAGTCCAAGGGCAACCTGGTCCTCGTCTCGAAGCTGCGCGAACAGGGCGTCGACCCGATGGTCATTCGCACAGTGCTGCTGTCCTACCACTACCGCAGCGACTGGATCTTCACCGACGATCTGCTCGAATCCGCCTCAACGCGGCTCAAGGCGTGGAAGCATGCGGCAATGTGCGAAGCCGAATGCCGGGAGGGACTGCGCGGACACATCATCGGTCTGCTGCGTGAGTCTCTGGCCGATGACCTCGACAGCCCTCGTGCGTTGGGAATCCTCGACGAATGGGCCGAGCACTATGCGGACTCACCCGCTGCCGAGACCGCACCGGTGTGCGGTGACCGGGTCGCGGACGCTGTCGATGCCCTGCTCGGCCTCGACCTGCACAGCTGAGGCGCAGCCCTCTACTTCTCGCGACCGTTACTTCTCGCGACCGCGTTTGCGCAGGTAGCGTTCGAACTCAGCGGCGATCGCATCGCCGCTGGCTTCGGGCAGCTCCGTGGAATCGTTGAGCTGTTCAAGTCCCTTGAGCAGCTCGACGAGGTGCGGGTTGTGCGCGACCAATTCGTCGGCACCGAGCTCCCATGCGCGGCTCTCCTCCTCGAGGATGGGAATGTCGATCTCGAGTCCCGTGTACTTCTCCACCGCTGAGGCCAGGGCCAATTCCGCCTTGGGCGAGGGGGAGTCGGTGAGATAGTCGGGCACACCGACCCACAGGTTGATCGCGTGGCGTCCGCGCCTGTCGCATTCGACGCCGAGCAGGCCGAGGATGCCGATCGGTCCCTCATAGCCGTTGACGTCGATGTTGAGATCTGCGGCGAGTACTGCATCCTCTGTGTTCGCGACGACAGGCAGGGGACGCGTATGGGGGACCTCCGCGTGCAGACCTCCGAGCAGGACCACACAATCCTCGGCGGTGACCTGGGACAGGATGAGCGAGAGGAACTCGCGCCACTTCAGTCCCGGCTCATGTCCCTGGATGACGGTGACCGGCGTGCCCAGATGCTGCCCCCGGTGGACTTCGATTCCCGGCCACGCGATCGTGGCTCGACCCGTTTCGTCCCGAACGATCTCAGGTTCTGAGAATCTGAACTCGTAGAAGCCGTCGGTGTCCAAGATCTCACTCTCGTCCAGGCGCCATGACTCGATGAGATCCTTGACCAGTGAACTGGCGGCCTCGGAGGCATCCGCGTCCTGTCCTTCGAAGGCGATGAACACGAGTGCCCCGGACCCTGATGGAAGAAAAGTCATGCTTCAACATTACGCTGGAATCATGACTAATCCTGCCGCAGTCCTCTGGGACATGGACGGAACTCTGGTCGATACGGAACCGTATTGGATCAGAGCCGAGACCGAACTGATGAACGCGCACGGCATCAGCTGGAGCGAAGAACAGGGTCTGGAGTTCGTGGGCAACGATCTTCTCACCTCCGCCGCGATGATGCAGGACGCCGGACTCGACCTTCCAGCCGCGGTCATCGTCGACACTCTCCTCGACGAGGTCGTCGCGAAGATCGAGGAAGCAGTGCCGTTTCGTCCCGGAGCTCTCGAGTTCCTCGCTGCGATCGTCACCGACGGCATTCCCTGCGTGATGGTCACGATGTCCTACCGGCGACTCGCCGAGGCGGTCATCTCAGCATGTCCGGAGGGCAGTTTCGTCGGCCTCATCTCCGGCGACGAGGTCACCGCCGGCAAACCCGATCCAGAGCCCTATCTCAAGGGAGCGGCCCTGCTTGAGCTCGACCCGGGAGCCTGTGTGGCGCTCGAGGATTCGAAACCCGGCCTCGCCAGCGCAGAGGCGGCAGGCACCATCGCCATCGGCATCCCCCATCTGGTTGCGCTCGAGGAACGCCCCGGTCGGATCCTGTGGTCGAGCCTCGAAGGGCGCGGAATTGCTGATCTGAGAGAACTCACGTCCCGACAATCCGTGTGATCTCCGGGGTCGGCGGGGGAGTGTTTCCCCACGCTGGGCACAGCGGTTTGAACGTGCACCAGTTGCACAGCGGTGATTTCTTCGGACGCCAGCGGTCCGCCTCGGCGGAGGCGATGATGTCCTTCCAGATCGATTCGATCTCGAACTGCGTGCGTTCGATGTCACTCATCGTGGGGTGAGACTTGAGGATGCTCTGCGACCCCAGGTACATGAGCTGGAGCGTGTGCACGAGCTCACCCGTGAGGCGATACTCGACGAGGGCGTAGAAGCCCATCTGGAAATGAGCCTCCCTGCCGTACTGGGGTTTGGGCTGCTTTCCGGTCTTGTAGTCGACCAGGCGCTTCTCACCTCCCGGTGCGACATCGACGCGGTCGATGAAGCCCCGCAGCTCGAGGCCGTTGTCGAGTCGCGTGCGCACGTACTTCTCCGTCTCATCGGGCTCGAGGTGCTCCGGGAACTCGAGCGTGAAGTAGGCCTGCAGCAGCTTGCCCGCGGTTGTGAAGAATGTCTCCTTCTCGCTTTCATTGCCGAAGATCTCGAGCACAGCCGGGTCCTTCTCGACGAGCTCGTCCCAGCTGGGACCAAGCAGAGACTCGGCGACATCCTGCGTCCGCTGTGCCGCGGGACGTTCGAAGAGCTTCTCCAGGACGGAATGGACCACGGTCCCTCTGAAAGCGGCCTGCGAAGGCGGCTCCGGAAGCTTGTCGATGCTGCGGAATCGAAATTTCAAGGGACATTGTACGAAGTCGTTGGCCCGTGAGGGCGAAAGACTGATCAGCTCGGCCATGTCACCACTGTAACGACTTGGTCTGACACGACGCGTAAGACGGCGGTGGCGAGCCTGTCGCTGATAGGCTGAGTGGACCCGACCCCAAGCTAGAGGAACTCCATCGATGGCCGCGAAAAAACACCAGACCGGTGCCTCTTCGGGCTTGCGCCTGGGCACTGTTCTCGGCGCCCCGGTGATCCTTGCCTGGTCCTGGTTCCTCGCCGCCATCGTGATCACGATTCTGTTCGCCCCGTGGGTGAATACCGTCCGGCCCGACCTCGGTGTCTGGGCCTGGTTCGTCGCGTTCGCGTATGCGGTTCTGCTGTTCGGCTCGGTCTTCCTCCACGAACTGGCGCACGGTGTCGCCGGACAGTTCTATGGACTCAAGGTCGCCGCGATCGAGCTCAATATCTGGGGCGGGTTCACCAGGTTCGAACCTCAGGCGGATAATCCGCGTGACAAGGCCGCGCTGACCAGCTTCGTCATCTCCATCGTCGGTCCGATCGTCAACATCGTCTTGGCCCTCTTGGGCTGGTGGTGTCTGAGCGCGGTCTCCCCGACCTCGGTTCCGTGGCTCCTGCTCATCGCAGTCACATTCGCGAACGTCGCACTCGGCGCCATCAACCTTCTGCCCGGAATTCCGCTGGACGGCGGGTGGGCGCTGCAGGCCCTGATGTGGCGCCTGACAGGTTCGCAGTACCTGGGAACGATCGTTGCCAGCTGGGTCGGTCGAGTCATCGCCATCGGCTTCATCGGCTGGTCTGTCATCACACCGCTGCTGGCAGGTGAGCGCCCTGACCCGCTGACCGTGGCGTGGATGTCGCTGATCGCCATCATGCTGTGGTTCTCCGCAGGGGACGCCGCGACTCATGCGAAGCGAGCCCGGAAGATGGAGACCTACGATCTCTCGCAGGTCATCCAGCCTGCCATCGCAGCAACCTGGGACGCGGATCTGGCCGACACACTCGACTATGCGAACACGCTGGGCAATGCCAAGGAACGCACCCTCATTGTCGTCCTCGACCAGAAGGGCCTGCCCTACGGGCTCGTCGACAGGCATGCGGCAGCCGGCCGTCTGGCCGAGTCGCTGGACCAGGTGCCGGCGGGCGAAGTAGCCAGGCCCCTGGCTGGGTGGATCGGAGTCCCTAAGGACATCACGGCACCGCACCTGCTTGAGTCTCTGACCCATCGTCCCAAGGCGCAGTTCAGCCTGGTCATGGACGAGAACACCCTCGTCGGCGTGATCGATCTGCAGGAATTCTTCGACGAGCTTCTCGCAGCCTGAACCGGGTGTGCTGAGACACTTCTCATCAGCGTAGAGTGGACGCATCATGACTGAGGCAAGCCATACCGAACCCGACCGGGCCCTGAAGATCGGCGAGAAGATTCAGCTCACCGACCCCAAGGGCAGAATGCACACGATCGTGCTGGCTCCCGGAGAGCTGTTCCACACGCACAAGGGACTCATCGAACACGATGCCATCATCGGTCGCACCGAGGGAATCATCGTGCCGAACACCGGGGGCATCGACTTCCAGGTCTTCCGTCCGCGCTACGAGGACTTCGTCCTGTCTATGCCCCGCGGGGCAGCGGTCGTCTATCCCAAGGACTCGGGGCTCATCGTCACCCTCGGCGATATCTTCCCCGGTGCAGTGGTCGTAGAAGCCGGCGTCGGCTCCGGAGCATTGTCCATGGCTCTGCTGCGGGCAGTCGGCCCCACAGGCAGGCTCCACTCCTTCGAACTCCGCGAGGAATTCGCCACCATCGCAGCCGGGAACATCGCAGACTTCTTCGATGGTCGACCCGAGAACTGGTCCGTCACCGTCGGTGACCTCTCAGAGGAACTCCCGCAGGCCTATGACGACGGCACCGTCGACCGGGTCGTCCTCGACATGCTCACTCCCTGGAATACTTTGGGAGCCGTAAGCGGGGCCCTGGCGCCGGGCGGTATCGTCATCGCCTACGTCGCAACCGTCCCGCAGCTCTCACGTTTCGTCGAGGCGGTGCGCAAGACGGGCTGCTTCAGCGAACCGGAGTCGATGGAGGCGATGGTCAGAGGTTGGCACGTCGAAGGACTCGCAGTGCGACCGGATCACAGGATGATCGCTCACACCGGCTTCCTGGTCATGGCGCGCCGCATGGCTCCTGGGGTTCTTCCGCTGGAGAAGAAGAAGCGCCCCCAGGGGGCACCGGCATCGACAGAAGACGTCGACGCATGGACGCAGCCCGAAGTCACCGCCGAAGCTCTCGGCACGAGAGTCGCCAACGGCAAGAAGCTGCGGCGCGTGATGCGTGAGGCGGGAAAGCGTTTGGACCGGACCGAGCCCACCGAGGCCGATTCCCGCCGAACAGGATCCGCCGAGGCAAATGACGAAGAGCCAGCCAGTCAAGCCTCGAACACCCCCGGGTCGAAGGAGGACCAATGACCGAAACCACGACCGAAGTCAAGCGACTGCGCGAGGACACTGCGTCATTGCGCCAGCAGCTCTTCAGCGCCGGGAAACGCAATGAAGCCCTGTCGAAGACCCTGCGCACAGCACGAGATGAGCTGAACCGGATCAAGGAGGAGGCCCGTCGACTGACGGAGCCACCCAACAACTGGGGCACACTCATCGCTCTCGGCGAATCGGGGCTGAGCGCCGACGTCATCGTCGGCGGCCGCAGAATGCGCGTCGCCGTCGGACCCGAGGTGGAGCCGGCACACCTGCGTGCCGGTGCAGATGTGCTGCTCTCGGAAGGTCTTGTCATCATCGGGACCGGGTCCTTCGCCCCGGTCGGCTCCGTCGTCAATGTGCGCGAATTCGTCGACGACACCCGGATTCTCGTCGGCGCTCCCGGCGACGACGAACAGGTCTTCATCCTCGGCGAGGACCTCGTCGATTCCGGCCTGCGCGTCGGTGATGCCGTGGTCGTCGATACCCGCACACACTATGCCCTGCAGGTCGTTGAGAAGCCGGAGGTCTCTTCGCTTCTGCTCGAAGAGGTCCCGGACATCACCTACTCCGACATCGGTGGGCTGGCCGATCAGATCGGTCAGATCAAGGACGCAGTGGAACTGCCCTTCGAGCACCCGCAGCTCTACACCGAGCATGGTCTCAAACCGCCGAAGGGCATCCTGCTCTACGGCCCTCCCGGCTGTGGCAAGACCCTGATCGCGAAGGCCGTGGCCAATTCTCTGGCCGACCGGACCGGTGCCGGTCAGTCCCGCAAGACCTACTTCCTCAACATCAAGGGCCCGGAGCTGCTCGACAAGTACGTCGGCGAGACCGAACGTCAGCTTCGTCTCATCTTCGCCCGGGCCAGGGAGAAGGCTTCGGCAGGATTCCCCGTCGTCGTCTTCTTCGACGAAATGGAGTCCCTGTTCCGCACCCGTGGTACCGGCAAGTCCTCGGACGTGGAGACGACCATCGTGCCGCAGCTGCTGACCGAGATCGACGGTGTCGAACAGCTCGACAACGTCATCGTGATCGGCGCATCGAACCGCGAAGACCTCATCGATCCCGCAATCCTGCGTCCGGGTCGCCTCGATGTGAAGATCCGCATCGAACGTCCCGATGCTGATGCGGCTCGCGACATCTTCGAGAAGTACCTCACCGCAGAACTGCCCCTGCATGCGAGCGTGCAGACCGGTCATGAGACCCCCGCCGAGGGGGTGTCGGCCCTGATCTCGTTCTGTGTCGATCGTATGTATGCACTGTCACCGGAGAACGAATTCGTCGAGGTCACCTATGCCGACGGTGCGAAGGAAGTTCTCCACTTCGCGGACTTCGCCTCCGGAGCGATGATCCACAACATCGTGGACCGGGCCAAGAAGAGTGCGATCAAATCGCTGCTGGAAACCGGTGAACGCGGTCTTCAGCCGAAGCACTTCGAAGAGGCCATCGCCGAGGAATTCAGCGAGCACGAGGATCTGCCCAATACGACGAACCCCGACGAATGGGCGCGGATCTCCGGTCGCAAGGGCGAGCGGGTGACACATCTGCGGATGATGCACCTGGACACGACGCGTGGAGCTCCTGCGGTTCCGCTCGAGAAGGATATCGCCGAGGTGTATCCGAACTCAGACCTGGTCTGAGCCGGCTCTCCGGCCCTGTCCGGTATGGCCCTGCCTCTTCGGTACGGCCCTGTTCGGTATGGATCAGTGTCGGCTGCGGATCAGCGGCGGCGTCGGCGAGGGCTGGTGCCGCCGCCGGTCACGGCCGTGGCGATGAGCCGCCATCCGACCAGGGTGATGAGGTTGAGGCTGGCAGCGACGACGATGAATGGTCCTTCTGTTCCCGCGCCCGTGAGCGCGCGGAGGACCATGCCGGCCAGCACAGTGATCGCCCATACGGCAGTTCCCGTCGCCAGCGGCGCGATCGGACGATCCCAGACAGCCGACAGCAGCCAGGCGATGCCGAGTCCGGCCAGGAACGGCCACGCTGTGGTCAGAAGCCCCTGGGGATCGAAGTTATGAGAATGTGTGTAATGACCGATGATGGTGAATAGGACAACCAGGATGAGGTCGACGATCAACGCGATCGGGAGATGAGATTTCTTCGCAGCCACGTCCCCAAGTCTAAACGTTAGAGGGAGTTCAGATGCTCAGTG
Source organism: Brevibacterium antiquum (assembly GCF_016107655.1). Classification (GTDB taxonomy): domain Bacteria; phylum Actinomycetota; class Actinomycetes; order Actinomycetales; family Brevibacteriaceae; genus Brevibacterium; species Brevibacterium antiquum. Next base: position 101,532 of record NZ_JABASX010000003.1, on the reverse strand, counting down.
TCCACCGTGTGATGGGTTCCGAAACCGAGTTCGGGCTGAGCCAACCGGGCAATCCGGGAGCGAATCCGATGCGTGACTCTGCGCGCGTCGTCGACGCCTATGCGGGACCGCGCGGACTGAGGTCCTCACAGAACTTCTGGGACTTCGCCACCGAATCGCCGCTCGCGGACGCACGCGGCTTCTTCATGAACGTCGCCGACGCCGACATCTCCCAGCTCACCCACATGCCCCAGGAATCCGTGGAAGCACAGTACATGGCCAATGTCGTGACCGAGAACGGCGCCCGCTACTACGTGGACCATGCTCACCCCGAATACTCCTCACCGGAGGTGCTGACTCCGCGTGATCTCGTCACCTTCGATCGTGCGGGAGACCTGGTGGCACTGGCCTCGGTGCGCAGCCTCGAGGCCACGGATGAACCTGTCAACCTCTACAAGAACAACACCGATTCGAAGGGGTCCTCCTACGGCACCCACGAGAACTACCTCGTTGATCGGGCAGTGGATTTCGATGACCTCGTTGCCGGACTGATCCCGTTCTTCGTCAGCAGGCAGATTCTCTGCGGGTCCGGACGCGTGGGCATCGGACGCGAAGGTGAGACCGCAGGCTTCCAGATCTCCTCGCGCGCAGATTTCTTCGAAGCCCAGGTGGGCCTCGAGACCACCCTGCGCAGGCCGATCGTCAACACCCGCGACGAACCCCACGCCGATCCGGCCAAATATCGTCGGCTGCACGTCATCATCGGCGATGCCACAATGGCCGAGCCGGCCACGCTGGTCAGATTCGGGTCGACCTCTCTTGTGCTCGGCCTCATCGAGGCAGGACTCGTCCCCAAGCTCGAACTCGCCGACCCGATGCAGGCGCTGTGGGACGTCAGCCATGACCTGAGCCTGAGCACGATGCTGCCCATGTCCGACGGCACTTCGATGACGGCTCTCGAGGTCCAGAACGCCTACTACTCGGCCTGCCTCGAACACGCCGGCGATGACGCGGACACCACCGAGGTCCTCAGCGAATGGAAGAGATTCCTCGACGGCTTGGCCACCGACCCACGCAGCCTGTCCGACTCCATCGACTGGATTGCAAAATGGGTGCTGCTCGAAGGCTACCGGAAGAAGGAGAACCTTGACTGGGACCATCCGAAGCTTGCGCTCATCGACGTCCAGTACCACGACGTTCGGCCCGAGAAGGGTCTGTTCTACAAGCTTGAGAAAGCCGGCCGGATCCGCCGGCTGACGAGCGATGGGGAAGTCGAGAAGGCCGTAGTCTCCGCGCCCGACGGTACCCGGGCCTACCTGAGATCCCTGGCCGTGACCCGATTCTCGGACTCTCTGGTGGCAGCGAGCTGGGACTCGCTCGTCCTCGACGCCGGAGAGTACGGAATCGTGCGTCTGCCGATGAGCGAACCGCTCAAGGGCAACCGTGAGCTTCTCGAGGACAGGCTGGCTGAAGTGCACGACTCACAGGCACTGCTGCAGGCACTGGGAGTGGATAGACTGAAAACGACGAACGATGAAAGAGGTGCGAAATGAGTTCGCAGGAACAGGTTCACAGAGACCATTCGGCCGGCGGGGGAGAACCACCCGTCGAACCGCCGGAGGCTGTGCAGGGCCAGATCAACACACAGAACGTGGATTCGATCCTCGACGAGATCGACGGAGTCCTCGAATCGAACGCAGAGGAGTTCGTGCGCAACTTCGTCCAGAAGGGCGGCCAATGAGATGTCAGGATTCTCTCCTGCATTTCTGAGTTCGACGAGCAATTCGTTCGTCGAACTCGCCCGGGCTGTGGCACCCGAAGCGCTGCCGACCATGGTCGGGCATGACCTAGGGCATCTGGCCCCGGAAGGCACGACGATCATCTGCTTCCGCACCGCCACAGGCATCCTCATGGCAGGAGACCGGCGCGCGACGATCGGGAACATGATCGCCTCCCACTCCATGGAGAAGGTGCGACCAGCCGACGATTTCTCGGTCATCGGCATCGCCGGAACCGCGGGACTCGCGCTCGATCTCATTCGTCTCTACCAGCTCGAACTCGAACACTACGAGAAGATCGAAGGTGCCCGCCTGTCGCTGGGCGGCAAGGCCAACCGTCTGGCATCGATGCTGCGCGGAAACCTGAACTTGGCCCTGCAGGGGCTGTCCGTTGTTCCGCTCTTCGCCGGCGTCGACGAAGCGACTCCTGCCGGGCAGATCTTCAGCTTCGACGTCACCGGCGGCAAATACGAAGAGCATCGATTCCATTCGATCGGCTCCGGATCCGGCTACGCGCGTGGGGCGCTGAAGAAGCTGTGGCAGCCGGGCCTTGACACCGATGCTGCGATCTCGGTGGCCGTTGAAGCCCTCTTCGATGCCTCCGATGATGACTCGGCCACCGGTGGCCCGGACTTCGTCAGGCAGATCGCTCCGACGATCCTCACCGTTGACCTTGAGCGCGGGGTCGTCGAGATCCCTTCGGCCGACGTGTTGTCGATTGCCACTGAGGTCATCGATCGGCGGACCAGGAAGGCACAGTCATGAATGAGGCACGCCCATGAGCCAGGCACCGTTCTACGTCTCACCCGAACAGCTGATGAAGGACCGGGCCGACTTCGCTCGCAAGGGCATTGCCCGGGGCCGGTCGGTCGTGGTGCTGCGCTACGACGAAGGCATCCTCCTTCTGGCAGAGAATCCTTCTCCGACGCTGCACAAGATCGCCGAGATCTACGACCGCATCGGCTTCGCCGCAGTCGGCAAGTACAACGAGTTCGAGACGATGCGCCAAGCCGGTGTGAGGTACGCGGATCTGCGCGGATATTCCTACCACCGCAGCGATGTCACCGCGCGGGGGTTGACGAACGCATACGCGCAGACGCTGGCCGGGGTCTTCACGACCGAGTCGAAGCCCTTCGAAGTCGAACTCGTCGTCGCTGAGCTCGGACTCACCGCCGAGACCGATCAGCTCTACCGGCTCAGCTACGACGGCTCCGTGATAGATGAGACCGAACATGTGGCGATCGGGGGACAGGCCGATGACATCACAGCAACGCTGAAGGACCTGTCCACCTCGGAGCTGCCGCTGCGAGAGGTCTTCGACCATGGTGTGCGCGCTCTTGCCACCGCAGCATCCGGCACATTGCCGGCCCAGGACCTCGAGGCAGCCGTGCTCGATAGGAATGCGAGCGGACACCGTACATTCAAACGACTCAGTGACGCCATGATGGCGCAGCTGCGGGAGGACTGATGGCCAGAATCTACGGACTCGAAACCGAATACGGGCTTGCCCATTCGGCAGGCGAGGGTGACCGACGCATCGGTCCGGAGGAGATCGCACGCTATCTGTTTCGACCCATCGTCGAATGGGGACGTTCCTCGAACGTGTTCCTGCCCAACGGTTCCCGGCTCTACCTCGACGTCGGCTCCCACCCCGAATATGCGACCGCCGAATGCGATAATCTCAGCGATCTGCTCACACAGGACCGGGCGGGGGAGTCCCTGATGATCGACCTGCTGAATCAGGCACAGTCGAGCATCGAGGCCGATGGACTCGGTGGCCGCATCCACATGGTCAAGAACAACACGGATGCGGCGGGGAACTCCTACGGCTCCCATGAGAACTTCCTCATCCGCCGCAACCTCGATTTCAATCGTCTGACCACGGTGCTGCTTCCCTTCCTCGTCTCCAGACAGCTGCTGGTGGGTGCCGGTGCAATCATCCCCGCACAGTCGTCCTTCCAGCCCGACGTCGAGGCGAATCGAGCAGACATGAGGTTCGGACTCTCGGCACGTTCTGATGTGATGTGGGAAGGACTGTCCTCGGCTACGACCCGTTCACGCCCAATCATCAACGCTCGAGACGAACCGCACGCAGATGCGGAGAAGTACCGTCGTCTCCATGTCATCGTCGGTGATTCCTCGATGTCGACAGCCACCTCGGCGCTCAAGATCGGCTCGGCCGTCCTCATGCTCGACCTCATCGAACAGGGCGCACGCATCCCCGAACACGGTCTGCGCCACCCCGTGCGCGACATCCGCCTCGTCGCCAGGGACCTCACCGGGTCGGTGCGGCTCGAGCGCACGGACGGGACGACGATCACCCCGCTGAACCTGCTCACCGACTACCGCGACCGCGCTCAGGTGCTCGTGCAGAAGGGAGACCACAGCCTCGGCGACGATGGGATGGCCGAATACGTCATCGACCTGTGGACCCGGATGCTCGAGGCGATTGCAGCCCAGGACTTCTCCGCCGTCGACCATGAGATCGATTGGGTGATGAAGAAGACGCTCATCGACCGGGCGATGGCCCGCGGCATCGACGACCTCACGGACCCGCGGATCTCTCGCCTCGACATCGCCTATCACGACATCACCCCCGATACCGGCCTGTTTCCCAAGCTGGAACGCTCAGGTTTGGCGAAGAACCTGGTCGCCGCCGAGGCACGGGACAAGGCGAAGGACGTCCCACCGGCGTCCACCCGGGCAGCCATCCGCGGAGAATTCGTCCGTGCCGCCCATGCCGCACGCCGCGACTACACCGTCGACTGGGTGCATCTGCGACTCAACGACGAATCCGGCCGTGCCGTGGCGCTGAAGAACCCCTTCGAACCCACGCACCCGCAGGCTGAAGCTCTCATCGCGGGCCTGTAAGATTTTCGCTTGTAAGATCACAGTGATCTGGTCTTGAACGAAAGGAACCACGTGCGCACCAAAGTGCTCGCCGTCATCGCGGCCGCCACACTTCTGCTGTCCGCCTGCGGACAGGGCGAGGAGGCGGAGGACACGACAAGCGCCCCGCCCTCGGTCTCGGCCGAGGACGCGAAGTCGACCAGCCTCGACGACATCACGGTCGACGGCAAGGTAGGTGAGAAGCCGAAGGTCAGCTTCGACGCACCCCTGGTCGTCGACAAGACCGGAGACACCATCATCAGCGAGGGCAAGGGCGACAAGGTCGCAGACGGTGAGCAGGTCACCGCACAGATGACCCTGGTCTCGGGCACGACCGGCAAGCAGATCGAGTCGAGCTACGATTCGAAGTCACCGGCCGGGTTCCCGATGGACAAGAGCCAGATTTCGGAGCAGCTCTACAGCGCACTCCTGGACACGAAGGTCGGATCGCGCGTGCTCATGTCGCTCAACGGCAGTGCGCAGGAGGGCCAGCCGGCGCAGACCCTCGTCTACGTCATCGACATCGAGAAGACGACGAAGCCCCTGACCCGTGCCGAAGGCAAGAAGGTCGATCAGTCGAAGAACCCCGTGACGGTGAAATGGGCTGACAACGGTGAACCCTCGATCTCGAAGCCGAAGGGCAAGGCTCCGAAAGAACTCGAATCGTATACGACGATCGAAGGTGACGGGCCGAAGGTCAAGGAAGGCCAGAGCGTGGCCGTGCACTACTCCGGCTGGCTCTGGGACGACAATTCGAAGTACTTCGACTCAAGCTGGCAGGATGGACGCGGACCCTTCGCCGTCGACCCAGTGGGCCAGGCCCAGGTTATCGATGGATGGAACGAAGGCCTCGTCGGCGCAAAGGTCGGCAGCCAGATCGTCCTCGTCATCCCGCCCGACAAGGGATACGGAGAACAGGGCAGCCCGCCGAACATTCCCGGCAATGCCACCCTCGTATTCGTCATCGACGTCCTCTCGGCCCAAGGCTGAGGAACTCTCGGCCCACGGCTGAGATCACAGACACCACAGAACTACGACTTAAGGAGACACCATGAGCAAGCAGAAGCCAGTCGTCGATTTCCCCGGAGCAGAGGCTCCGACCGAGCTCGTCATCGTCGATGACATCATCGGTGACGGCGCCGAGGCTGGTCCCGGCAATACCGTGAGCGTGAACTACGTCGGCATCGCCCATTCGACCGGTGAAGAGTTCGACGCCTCCTACAACCGCGGCACTCCGCTCGAGTTCCGCCTCGGTTCCGGCATGGTCATCTCCGGCTGGGACCAGGGCATCCAGGGCATGAAGGTCGGTGGCAGGCGCACCCTGCAGATTCCCCCGCACCTGGCCTACGGCGACCAGGGCGCCGGCGGCGTCATCAAGCCCGGCGAATCCCTGATCTTCGTCTGCGATCTGGAGAACGTGCGCTGAGACCAAGCCACTCTGCGCTGAGACGCAAGCAGTGAATCGGCTGCCGAGACTCAGATCTCGGCAGCCAATCTGCCCGCCGCGGCAGCAGCGAGAAATGCTGCTGCATCGGCGGGCAGTTTTCGTCCCATCGTCGACAGGCCCACCGGCGAGGACTTGAGCCCTGACCACAGACCCTCCAGGCTGACACTGACCTGATCATGCATGTGCAGCATCGGCAGCTGTGCGGCCGCGACCTCGGCCACGACGGAGGGGTCGGTCTCCATGTCACGGCGGTCAGCCTCGGCGAGGGTGGAGAAGTCTGGGACCGGAATCGTCATTCCGGGGCGGGCGATCTCGGCCAGAGACGTCAGAGAATGGTGGGAGACTCCGAAATGCCTGCCGCGGGCATCTGCATTGGACATGCGCAGGACGCCGACAGGGGTCCCACCCAGCAGAGCAGCCGCATTGAGGTGCTCACCGGTGACAAGGCCGGAATATCCGTATTTGGTTCCGGTTCCCAGGTTTCCCGGCCCCTGCGCGACGATGGCGATATCGGCACCGAGGACATGTTTGGCGGCGAGCAGACCCGTGTGAATCGTCACAGCCTCAAGATCGGCGCCCCAGGATTGGCCGGTGCTGATGGATCCGTGCAGCCAGCCTGCGTCCTTCAGCCCGGCCGCTGCCTGGGAGAAGCTGGCGGGCAGAGCCGCACCGTCGCTGAGGACGTAGGCGATGCGGAGCTCGGGATTGACTGTGCGGATGCCGGCGATGATGGCGGGAAGAGCCGAATGCAGATCCGCGACGAGCACGGGCATCCCCCCCAGAGACTCTTCCCTTGCGAGGGTCTCATGGTGCTCAGATTCCTGATCATCGACGCCGAGGACCATTGTCTGCAGAGGGGAGTAGCGGTCCTTGACCAGATGCCCTGGACCCTCAGCAGGGTCGGCCGGCAGTGCATCGGGCAGAGCCACGACGAGACCGAAACCACCGGTGCCCAAGCGTTTGGCCAGAGCCGAGACATTGAGCAGGACCGTGTCCCCGACCTGCGGATGCCCGACGGCGTCGGTATAGGCGACTGCCTTGATGCTGGTGATCGTCGTGCCCGGCAGCGCCTGGTCAATATCGGCCTCGACCTCTGTGTATCCTGGCCGGGTGGAGCGAATCGTGGTCACGGTTCCTCTGCGCCAATGAATCATGGTCCTAAGACTATCGCCCGCATTAGGTTACGGTGGAATTGTGAATACACCCCGCCCCAGCAGACAGAGGCAGCAGACGGAACGTCTGATGAACCTGCTGATCGCTCTGAGAGCCGCCCGCGGATGGGTCTCGAGGAAGACTCTGATGAGCGCCATCGACGGCTACGCGGGACTTGACGACATCGCCTTCGACCGCAAGTTCTCCCGCGACAAGGAGCTTCTGCGGCACATGGGGATCACGATCGCCACTCGCGCCGAACATGACGCCTACTCGGATGTGGGGGAGACGGGTTACCGGATCTCCGCCGACGACTACGCGATGGACGACGTTGAGCTCACGCCCTCCGAGGCGGCAGCGGTGGCAGTTGCCGCACAGTTCTGGTCCGACACCGAACTCGGTGAGTCCAGTGCGCAGGCTCTGACGAAGCTGCGCGCCCTGGGCATTGACCTGACCGAGGCAGGACCTGGGCACGTCGAAGCCAATCAGGGGCCCGCAGCACGCAAGCTCGGCAGTGCGAACTTCGCCACTGCCCTCCACCACATCAACGCCCGTGAGGCGATCAGCTTCAAGTACCACAAGCCCGGGCAGAGCCCCCGCAAGGTCAAGCTCGAACCCTATGCGCTGCTCAGCCGCGGTGACAGGGTCTACCTGCTGGGCCACGACATCGACCGGCAGGCCCAGCGCACGTTCCGCCTCTCCCGGGTCGAGGGCAAGCTGACGAAGCTCGGCGGACGGGACCCCGGTGACTATGACATCCCCGCGGACTTCGCCCCACATGTGGCACTGAGCTCGAGCACGGAGATGGCTGTCGTCGCTGAGGCGAAGCTGCGCATCCGCGCCCACCGTGCGGACCCCCTGCGCCGACGACAGGTGCGCACGGAAGATGATGCCGTGATCATCGAGTTCACCGATGCCGCATCCCTGGCCGCAGAGATCGTGAGCTTCGGCACCGCCGTCGAGGTGCTTGCCCCGGTCGAACTGGCCCAGGCTGTCGAGGACCGACGGCACACAGTCAGAGAGTCCCTCGAACGACTCGGAGGTCGCAATGTCCTCAGCGCGTGAACGACTCACCCGGCTGCTCAGCCTGGTCCCGTATCTCGATGCCCACCCGGGAGCCGACCTGGAGGAGACCGCGGCCTACTTCAACATCGATTCGGACACCCTCATCGATGACCTGCAGCTCCTGTTCGTGACAGGTCGACCCGGCCACATGCCCGATGACCTCATCGACGCCAGCTGGGAAGGTGGGAAGATCTACATCTCCAATGCTGAAGAGGTCTCCGTCCCTGTCCGGCTCAGTGCCGAAGAGGCCGGAGTCCTCGTCCTGGCCCTCGAACTCATCGACACCCTGCCCGGGCTCGACACCGAGGCGGTCCGGACGGCGGCGTCGAAGCTGCGACTGGCTGCGGGGGAGAACCTCCACACGCCTGTCGAGGTCAGCCCCATCCCCGCGGACGAGGAGCTGATGACGTTCCTCAAGCAGGCGATCGACACGGAAGCGGCGGTCGAGATCGACTACTACGTCGGTTCCCGAGATGAACTGACCCGGCGGATCATCGCCCCCAGCAGGCTGGTGCCCGGGGCAGACTGGTACCTGGACGCGTGGTGCTATGCCGCTCAGGCTCCACGCCGCTTTGCCCTGAGCAGCATTCGCTCCTGGACTCCGGCTGCGCATCCGCCGCTGACCGTCAGCACCTCGCAGTCGAGTGCGCGGGAGGTCACCATGACGCTGTCCGCAGCGGGTGCATGGCTCGCGGATGAACTCGAGCTGAGCGAGCGTGAATACTTCGCCAACGGTGAACCAAGTGTGCGAATCAGGTTCCTGGTGCACTCCGTGGACTGGTTGAGTCGATTCCTGCTGTGCCATGCCGACGTCATCACCGACATCGACGACAGCGAAGCGGTGGACGCCGCACTGACGCGACTGGGCTGAAACCGGTCCTCGCACATCGGAACCAGCAGTGCGGCGAGGATGAAAGGCACAGCCACACAGCGTAGAATCTTTCAGAGCAGACAATAGTCAAGGAGTCCCCATGAAACCGAGTTTCGTGCAGATCGCGATCGTGATCCTCATCATCGTGATCATTTTCGGCGCCCCCAAGCTGCCGGCGCTGGCCAGAAGCCTGGGTCAGTCGATGAAGATCTTCAAATCAGAGGTCAAGGATCTCCGTGATGATGACGAGCCCAAGAAGACCGAACCGGGCGAGCTCAACCGCGAGGCAAGCGAGAACGACACCTCGTCGACCGCCGAGGCTGCCCGACAGCCTGAGCAGGCTGCACAGGAAAAGCAGGATCCGCAGTCTCGCGAGAAGTGAAAGAGCAGCACGACCGGCGATCGTCCTCGGCGCGTAAGAAGAACCCTGAGCGGAAGATGCCCGTTGTCGGGCATCTCATCGAACTCCGGAATCGTCTCCTTGTCGCGGCGATCGCGATCGCCCTCGGTGCCGTCGCCGGATGGTTCCTCTACGATCCGGTCCTCGACATTCTGCAGGAGCCGATCCGCAGCATCCGTGCCTCGGGCGACCGGACCGCTGAGATCAACTTCGCCGGAGTCGCCTCCCCGTTCGATCTGAAGATCAAACTGTCGTTCTTCATCGGCATCTTCCTGTCCTGCCCGATCTGGCTCTACGAAGTCTGGGCATTCATCGTTCCGGGGCTGACGAAGAAGGAGAAGCTCTACTCGCTCGGCTTCCTCGGTGCCGCGATTCCACTGTTCCTCGCGGGATCGACCATGGCCTTCTTCGCCCTTCCCAACGCAGTCAAGGCGCTGACGTCGTTCACCCCGGCAGGCGGCACGAACATCATCCCTGCCCAGGATTACCTGAGCTTCGTGATGGTCATCATCGTGGTCTTCGGTCTGGCGTTCGTTCTTCCGGTGCTCATGGTCGGGCTCAACATGATGGGCATCCTTTCGGCCGCACGGATCCAGAAATCCTGGCGGGTGATCGTGATGATCGTGTTCCTGTTCGCGGCCATCGCCACCCCCACTCCCGACGCATTGTCGATGTTCTTCCTCGTGATCCCGATGATGACGCTGTTCTGCGTGGCATGGGTGATCTGCGTGTTCAGCGACCGGAGACGTAAGAAGAGGCTCATCGCCCAGGGCCTGTGGGTCGACCCCGACGAACCGATTGACTGAGAGAAGCATGACTGAATCCATGAGCCCGCTCGAACCCTCGGCAAACGCTGAGCCGTTGAGTCCTTCGGCGGCCTATGCCGACTATCGAGACAGGTCGAAGAAGGCGCAGACCCCCTTGGGGCGGTTCGCGGCCAGGACCGACTTCGATCTCGACGACTTCCAGCTCGAGGCGTGCACGCAGCTGCAGGAAGGCAAGGACGTTCTTGTCACTGCGCCCACCGGTGCCGGCAAGACTCTGATTGCGGAATTCGCTGTCGAGCTGGCCAGGGACGAAGGCAAAAGGGTCTTCTACACCACCCCGATCAAGGCGCTGAGCAACCAGAAGTTCAACGACCTCATGGAAGTCCATGGTGTCGACAACGTCGGGCTGCTCACTGGTGACACCTCGATCCGGCGTGATGCGCCGATCATCGTCATGACCACAGAAGTCCTGCGCAACATGCTGTACAACGACCTGTCGGGACTCTCCGACCTCGGGTTCGTCGTCCTCGACGAGGTCCACTACCTCGCCGATCGATTCCGCGGTCCCGTATGGGAAGAGGTGATCATCCACCTGCCGGACCGGGTGCAGATGGTATCGCTGTCGGCGACCGTCTCCAACGTCGAGGAGTTCGGCGCCTGGCTGCGTGAGGTACGTGGACCCACAACCGTCATCTCCACCTCCCACCGCCCGGTGCCGCTGGTCAACCATGTTCTCGTCGGCCACCGCATGTATGATCTGTTCACTCACCACGACTCCGACCGGATCGATCCCGCACTCAACCATGCCACCCGGACCCATGGTGGGCCCCGCTCGAAGCGCGAACGAACCACCCGTGCCCGATTCCGCAGGCCCAGCCGAACCCAGGTCGTGTCCTCTCTGGCAGAGACTGGGATGCTTCCGGCGATCATGTTCATCTTCTCCCGAAATGCCTGCGACGAGGCGGTGGAACAGTACCTGGCCTCCGGATTCGACCTGAACTCCCGTGAAGAGAAGGTCATCGTCAATGCCGCGCTGGAGAAGCTGCGCGATGAGCTGGCCAGCGAGGACCTGGGCATCCTCGGATTCCACTCGTTCAGGGAAGGCCTACTGTTGGGAGTCGCCGCCCACCATGCGGGGATGATCCCGCAGTTCAAACAGCTCGTCGAGGAACTCTTCTCCCAGGGCATCATCAAGGTCGTCTTCGCTACCGAGACCCTGGCCCTGGGCATCAACATGCCTGCACGCACAGTGGTCCTCGAGAAGCTCGTGAAGTTCAACGGTGAGGCCCATGTCTCGATCACGCCGGGGGAGTACACCCAGCTGACCGGACGTGCCGGGCGCCGCGGCATCGACAAGATCGGCCACTCCGTCGTCATCTGGCACCCCAGCTTCGAAGTCAACGAGATCGCAGGACTCGCCTCCAACCGCTCCTACGCGCTCAATTCCGCGTTCGGACCCACCTACAACATGACGGCGAACCTGCTGTCGCGGATGAGTTCGGCGGAGGCAGCGAAGGTTCTTGAGACCTCGTTCGCACAGTTCCAGGCCGACAAGGCCGTCGTGGGGCTGGCGAAGAAGGTGCGCAAGAACGAAGCGACGATCGGAGCCTACGAGAAGTCGATGCAGTGCGAGCTCGGGGACTTCGCCGAGTATGCGCGTCTGCGGCAGGCCATCAGCGATACCGAGAAGCAGGAGACTCGCACCAAGTCGAAGAACCGGCAACGTGAGATCGTCGAGTCGCTGAGTACACTCAAGGTCGGCGACGTCGTCACCCTGCCCGCGAAACGAGTTGAGGGCACTGCCGTCATCATCGCGCCCATGAGCTCCCGCGACGGAGGTTCACGGCTGCCGACGGTGCTGACCGAACAGGGCAAAGTCTGGCACCTGCGTCCCCACGAGGTGACCGAACCGCTGGCAGCACAGGGACGGGTTCGTGTGCCGAAGAAGTTCAATCACAGGCAGGCGGGGGACCGGAGGCAGCTGTTGGGCATCCTCAACGATGCCAAACACGATGGCAAGGTCGATCCAGATGCCCAATGGGAATCCTCATCCGGTGCTTCTGGTGTCAGTTCGAGCGTGTCGGAGATGACCGCGCAGCTGCGAGCTCATCCCTGCCACGAGTGCCCGGACCGCGAAATGCACGCCAGGTGGGCCAACCGAGCGGCCAAACTGGTCAAGGAGAACGATTCGCTCATCGCCCGGATCGAAGGCCGAACGACGTCGATCGCTCTCGTGTTCGAACGAGTTCAGGATGTGCTGCGCACGCTGGGCTTCGACCCCGAACAGTCCGATATGCTGCGTCGGATCTACGGGGAGCGCGACCTGCTGGTGGCGCTGACCATTCGCGCGGGACTGTGGGACAACCTCGTCGAACCTGAACTCGCAGCATTCGCCTCGTGCTTCGTCTTCCAATCCCGGCGCGGTGACACCCTCCATCCGGATCGTGCCCCGAGCCGCGACCTCAAGGTCAACGGTGATGAAGCAGTGACGATCTGGCGCAAGCTGTTCCAACTTGAGGAGCAGCACGCCCTGTCCACGACACAGGAACCCGACAGGGGGCTGTTCAAGCCGATGTACCGCTGGACCGAAGGCAAGAACCTTGCCGACTCCCTGCGCGGTACGGACATCGCCGCCGGGGACTTCGTCCGGTGGGCCAAGCAGAGCCTTGACCTGCTCGGTCAGGTCGCGGAGGTGGCCGAACCGGAGACTTCGGTGCGCATCCGTCGGACAATCGAAGCGATCCGCCGCGGAGTCGTCGCCGACTCCTGATCGACAGATAGTTCCGACCTCAGCAGCGGGATCTGGCTCAGCAGCGGGATCGTGACGACAGCAAAATGGGCCCGCCTTCAGACATGAAGACGGGCCCAGATGCGTCTCAGCGCTTGACCTTCTTGACGATGTTCTCGATGTCCGAGCCGAACGCGCTCTCCGTGGTCAGATAGGTCCACGTCGACGACGGACGCTTGAGCCCGTGCGATTCCAGATCGATTCCGGAATCCGTGAACTCTGCCTCTTCGACCGTCGACGCTGAATCCTCGATGACGTCGGACCAGAACGAGGAGAAGACGCGGATGGACTCCGTGTTGAACGCCTCATGCGGCTTTTCACGTGCGAAGGTGCGCAGATGGATGCCCTCACGCAGATCGTTGAGGAAGGCGAGGTGGTCGACCCAGCGTGAGTCAAGATGGAACAGCATCACTTCGCGCAGCGTCGCGTCGACGAGCTCCTGCGAATGCTCGTCCGCCAGATCCTTCGCCACATCGCCGAGGCGCCCCTTGAGCTCGTCGACGGCCCCATCATCGACACGCAGCTCTTGGCGTCGAGCGAGGACGAGGTCACGCTGCTTGGCCATGAGCTCGTTGAACTTCCAGGTGTCGCGGTGCAGTGCCGTGTTCTGACCTTCAGCGACGCGCTGAGCGTGTTCGACGAGACTCAGCGCCCGCTTTGACTCGATCCACCCGGTCTCATCTCCTTCGGAGACGAAACGTTGGATCTCCGGGACACGAGTCAGCAGCTCATCTTCGAGGCTGGTGAAGAACACAGACGTTCCCGGATCGCCTTGGCGTCCGGCGCGACCGCGCAGCTGATCATCAAGACGTGAGGATAGGTAGCGCCCAGCACCGATGACCAAGAGCCCGCCAGCATCGGCGACGCTGTCATCGGCCAGGCGGATATCGGTGCCGCGTCCAGCCATCTGGGTCGACACCGTCACCGCCCCGGGGGCACCGGCGGCCGCGATGACCTCAGCCTCGAGCGAATCGTCCTTGGCATTGAGAACGGCAACATCGATGCCGCGTTCGATCAGCCGAGCCGCCAGCGATTCGCTTTCCGCCACCGAGGACGTGCCGATGAGCACGGGACGATCCTTGGCATGGTTGTCGGCGACCTCGTCGACGATCGCGCGTTCCTTCGACTCCTGATACGTGTAGAGCCTGTCAGGTTCGTCGATGCGGATGACGGGCAGGTGCGTGTCGACGGGGACGATCTCAAGGTTGTAGAACTCGCGCAGGTCATCGCCGACAGCCAGTGCGGTTCCCGTCATACCGCAGACGGTCTCGTAGCCGTGGATGAGCTCTTCGACGGTCATCTGGTCGAGGATCTCACCGCTTTCAGTGGTGCCGACGCCTTCCTTGGCCTCGACGGCTGCCTGCAGTCCGTCTGGCCAACGCTGCAGTTCGGCCACACGCCCACGGGAAGCCGAGATGAGTTTGACCCGTCCGTCGACGACAAGATAATCGACATCACGTTTGACCAGGGACTTCGCATACAGGGCCAGGTTGACCGCGGCGAGATCGGACGCGTCTTCACCGAAGAGCTCGACGTCGAGTTCAGCTTCGACACGGTTGATTCCCTCGTCGGTGAGCGAGACCGCTTGATGATCCGGGCTGATCTCGTAATCGATGCCGGGCTCGAGGGTCTCGACGAGTGCCGCGATCGCAGCATTGGCGTCTTCGACGCTGGCCGATCCGGCGAGGACGAGGGGGACACGTGCTTCGTCGATGAGCACAGAGTCAGCTTCGTCGACGATGACGACATCACGCTCCGGAACGCGAATCTGGTCGTCATCGGTGACGAAACGGTCGCGCAGCACGTCGAAGCCGACCTCCGTCACGGAAGCATAGAGAACCTCAGCACCATAGCCTTCGCGTCGCTCGGACTCACTCTGAGTACCGGAGATCGATGCCGACTTGACGCCGAGGAGGTCGAAGAGGGGCTTCATCCAGGTGCGGTCGCGAACAGCGAGATAGTCGTTGACGCTGACCACGTGGACTCGACGACCCTGGAGAGCGTAGCCGGCTGCGGCGAGAGCGCCGACGAGGGTCTTGCCCTCACCGGTGGCCATCTGCACGATATTCGCCTGCAGCAGTCCCACCAGGCCCTTGATCTGCGTGTCATAGGCGCGCTCGTCGAGAGACCGTTCGGCAGCCTCACGTGCCAACGCACAATAGCGAACGAGATTGTCCTGCGCGGAGCCTGAGGTGAAGATGTCGGCAGCGGCCTCTGTCAGCTCGCTGTCATCCATCTTCGCGTACTCACGACTCGCGGCCGCCATATCGTCAGCGGCCCTATCGAACCATCCCGTGGCTTTGTCGGCCTGTGCGCCGGGTCGGTTGAGCAGTCGTGAAAAGAAACCCATTATCGTCCTTCGTCGAGTGATGGTGGCAATTGATTCTATCGTTCAGGCCATGGGCCAGGAGCCATCGACGACGGCCTCGGCGTTGCCCTTTCTGCGCAACCAAGACTGCAGATCAGCGGCCTGTGCGCGTTTCCAGTCGCCCTGGGCGGACATGATATCGGCCCGGGTCAGATTCGCGATTTCCTCCGAGCTCTCGGCCAACGCTCGGGAAATGTCCAGGGCGGCAAGGGCATCCGCTGCGGCGTCGTGCGCGTCGAGCAGGGTGACCTTCCATCGTTTGGCTGTCTCCGTGAGAGTCCGTTTGCCACGACGGAACTGCTCGATGCGCTTGTCCAGGACAAATGTATCGACGATCGTCGGCAGCAGTGCCGCAAAATCGATATGGGGCTGATGACGTTTGACTTCGGCCGCCATGACGCTGAGGTCATAGACGATGTTGTGGCCGACGACGACGGCGCCTTCCGATCTGAGATCTGACAGAACCGTGCAGAGCTCGGCGACCACCTCTGCCACCGGGGCGCCGTTGGCTTGGGCGAATTCGGTGGTGATTCCATGAACGGCTCGCGCCGGTTCGGGAATTTCGACGCCGGGGTCGGCCAGCCAGGTGCGTGAGTTGTCGACGGATTCGACGAATGCAGCAGTCACGATTCTGGCAGTCGACGGGTCGACGCCGGTCGTCTCGAGATCGAAACCGACCAGCCGCGACTGCGACCAGGAATCGGCGGTGGATGAGCTCGGAACCGACGCGGCCGAAGGCTGCGGAGCAGGCGCCTGGATCGGAGCGATCGTGCTTGTGCCGGTGGCCATGAGGGAGGGCCGTCCCGACGCCTTCGCGCCGGAGTCCGTGTCGGCGCTGCCGAGGGCGGCGATGAGGTTGTCGACCGAACGGCGGATGTTCTGGCCACGGGCCGCCATCTCCACCGCAGGGCGATCGAGCTCGCCGGGCACGGACTCGAGATCGAGTCCATGAGCGACATCGGTCAGGCACCGCATGACCTCGATGGTCTTGTAGAGCGTGTCCTCCTCTTCGATCAGCGTGGCCGCTCGTTTGGGGCTGAGACCACCGGTCTTCACACCGGCCTTTGCGGCCTTGATGATCGATGCGAGGGAACCGAAGTTCGAGAGCAGCGTCGCTGCGGTCTTCTCTCCGATCCCCGGTGCACCAGGCAGACCGTCCGAAGGATCGCCGCGCATCGCGGCGAGCTCACGGTATCGGGTTCCATCGGGCACACCATAGGCCTCGGGCAGATCTGCCTGGGTGATGGCCTCCCACTCTCCGCCCTTGCGTGGG
This sequence comes from Brevibacterium antiquum, assembly GCF_016107655.1. Classification (GTDB taxonomy): domain Bacteria; phylum Actinomycetota; class Actinomycetes; order Actinomycetales; family Brevibacteriaceae; genus Brevibacterium; species Brevibacterium antiquum. The sequence goes on along the minus strand of NZ_JABASX010000003.1, from coordinate 84,755 downwards.
CGAAGCACACTGACGTCTGCGGCCGCATCGATGAGTGCGAGCAGATCACGATCGGGGGAGACGATGACTACAGGGGTGCGCGACTGGGCGGCCATGGTCGCGATCACGTCATCGGCTTCGGTCCCGTCCACCTCGGCGATGGGGATTCCTGCGGCCCGAAGAACACGAGTCATGATCGGCAGCTGCACAGCCAGCTCGGGCGGGATCTCCGTGCCTGCTTCGGCATCTTTGATCCGGGCCGCCTTGTATTCGGGCATGATCGCGGTTCGGAAGGCTGGCCGCCAATCCGCGTCCATGGTCGCCACGACTCGTGGGGAGTCGAATCGGCGGATCATCTGCGCGATCGCATCGAGGACGCCGCGCACGGCATTGACCGGCTGGCCTTCGTCGTTGACGATCGAATCGGGGACCGAGTAGAAGGCACGGTAGTACAGGGCGGGCGTATCGATCAGAACCAAGGGCTTCACACTCGTTGACGATACCCGACACCCCTGACTCGAGTGCAAAGACGCGGACACGGAGGTGTAGCCTATCGGCTGTGACTATGTACTTTGGTGGAGATGTATACAGCAGTGTCGACCCCTTTGCGACCGCCCTGGGCACGAAGGACGGGAAGGTCTCGTTCATCGGTTCCGATGAGGCAGCACGTGCATCGGAGCCCGACGCAATCAACCTCGACGGGGACTTCCTCACCCCCGGTTTCGTTCACGCGGGGCTGACTCTTCGCGAGGGCGGCCCCGACGGTGACCAGCTCGTCGAATCCGGTTTCACCCACGTGCATGTCCTCGGTGCCGCTGAGGCCGTACGGGACTTCAGCGAACGCGCGCCCAGGACTCTGAGGATCGTCGCGTATCCCGATATCGGCGCCGAGACCGCTCCAGCGGCGGACCCGACCACGGACAGAGCGAGCATCGCTGCGCTCGACTTCCTCCGGCTCGAGACGTTGCCGGAGACGGCCCTGTACATCCAGGTCGAGTCGAACCAGCGCCTCGGCGAGGTCCTGGACCGTGTGCGCGACCATGCCGCACTGGCACAGCGCAACGGATACCGTCTGCTGCTGAACTTCAGCGTCGACGAGGACTTCATCACGCCGTTGGGCTACTCCGGCATCGCGATCACCCTCGACCCTGCGCAGCCGCAGCCTTTGGCGCAGCTGCTCTCGGCAGGTGCCCAGGTGTCGTGGACGGACTCACAGGGTTCACCGTGGGGTACTGTGCGCTCGGCCGTTGTCGGCGAGAACGGAATCGGAGCTCGCGCAGCGTTCAACGCAGCCACCCGGTTCGCTCACCGTGCCGCTGGCAACCCGGACGGTGGAGTCCTCGCCCCTGGAGCCGACGCAGACTTCGTGCGCTGGCAGGTCGAACGACTCGTCGTTCAGGTCGCAGATGCGCGCGTTGCCGCGTGGAGCACCGATCCGCGTTCGGGCACACCCGGACTGCCAGAACTCTCACCCGACGTGGTGCTGCCGACTCGCATAGCACTCAGCGAGGATGTGTAGAACCCGTCGATGCGGTGACGTTCGACACTGAGTGGACGATTCAAGACGACACGCCGACAAGCGAAGTATTTTTATCATTCTGTCTTACGTCTGACCTGGAGATTTGAACATACGCCCAGGTCAGAGCGATTTTGCAAAGATCACGGCAGCCACTAGATTCGTTGTTGACATTCCACAGCAGCTGGGATGGAGCCGGCACTCTCGTCATTAGATAACTCGTTTCCCAACGTGGTCCGAAGGCGAGGGTGTCGGCTCATATTTTCCGTCCGGCGCGGCGTATTGTTGTGGCCGTGGTTTCTAAGACTCTGGTCGTCATTCCGACCTACAACGAACGACTCGCTCTTCCTGTGACATTGGCCGGTCTGTTCGAGAATCAGCCCGTCGTCGACGTTCTCGTCGTCGACGACGGTTCACCCGACGGCACCGGTGAATGGGTCGATGAGCAGGCACGCACCGATCCACGTCTGCATGTTCTGCACCGCAGTGAGAAATCCGGTCTGGGTATGGCCTACATTGCAGGATTCGAATGGGCGCTGGAGCGCGACTACGACATCATCTGCGAGTTCGACGCCGACGGATCTCACCGTCCCCTGGACCTCGGGCAGCTTTTGGCAGTGGCCCAGGCGGGACATGCCGACCTCGTCATCGGCTCGAGGTGGGTTCGGGGCGGGGCGATCGTCGACTGGCCCCGCTCCCGCTTCTTCCTCTCCCGCGGAGCCAACATCTACGTCAACGCGGTCATGGGCCTCGGGGTCAAGGACGCGACTGCAGGGTTCCGTGCGTATTCGCGACAGGTGCTGGAGAGCCTCGATCTCTCCGGAGTGCAGTCTCAGGGCTACTGCTTCCAGATCGACATGACCTACCGCACGGTCGAGGCCGGATTCCGTGTGGCCGAGGTTCCCATCGTCTTCGTCGAACGCGAACTGGGCGAATCGAAGATGAGCGGATCGATCATCTCCGAGGCATTCACCAAGGTGGCCGGTTGGGGTCTGACCCGCCGCAGACGACAGGCTCGAGGCTTCATCGAGCGACTCGCTGCTCGCAGGTCGGCTTCCTGAGGGCGCTGGGTCAGCTCCGGGCAGTCAAGAAGGGCGGGGTGCAGGTCCGATGACCTGCACCCCGCCCTTCCTGCTCAGGTGTGCTCGTGGGATTCAGTGCAGAGGCCCTCAGGCTTGCGCAGGAACCTCACCGCGGCGAACGGCAAGTCGCTCATCGAGCAGAACCTGAAGTTCGTCGAAGGAACGGCGCTCGAGCAGCATGTCCCAGTGGGAGCGCACATGCTTGCCCGGCTCACCATCCGGCTCGTTCACGCCGACACGGGTGCCGACGCCGTGGATGCCCGAATCCCAGGTGGAGGGAACTTCGGCCTCGATCGAGAAGGGAACCTTGAACCTGGTTCCGTCTTCGCACTCGAATTCGACCATCTGGCGAGGCGCCGGTTCGACGCCCTCTTCCGTTTCCAGGCTGCGTGAGCCCAACTGTGTTCCGCGGAGACTGCGTTCGCTCATATCTCTCTCACCTTCCGACTCGACTGCAGACGTCTCATACGAAAGAACAGTCTACCGTCTGTGCCTATTCCCAGCACTCAGGTCCGAACCGCGAGCTCCCGCAGCCCCGCCGGAACGTCGTCGGTGACGATTCCATCGACGTCGAGGTCGAGGAGGACGCGCATCGAAGCCGGGGCATTGATGGTCCATACATGAACCGCCAGACCCGACCGGTGAGCCCGAGACACGAAGTCCTCTGTGATGACGGGTACGCCCTTGAAGGACATCGGCACCTGCAACGAGTCGAGGCCGACCGGCAGGGGACAGGGCCCGGACTCGGCCACACCGGGCAGCCCTCCCGCCGCAAACAGCGCGGATTCCAAGACTCCCGCCGAGGTTCGGACCCCCGGCAGGGCCTGTCGCAGGCTGCGCAGGGTCGAAGACGAGAATGAAGCAAGCCGGATTCTCCCTTCGGCGTTGAGGCTGCGGACGAAGCGAACCATCGGCGCAATGCTGCGAGCAGCCTTGACATCGATGTTCCATGCCGCCTCCGGAATCGACTCGAGGAGAGCCGACAGTCGGGGCAGATGACCACCGGCCAGGAGTTCGACGGAGTCGAGTTCGGTGGCGGTGAGGTCGCGGATGTGGTGCGGACGATCGGCAATGCGGTCCAGGTCGGCATCATGGGCTGCGAACAGGATGCCGTCGGCCGAGGCGTGGACGTCGGTCTCCATCCACCGCACACCTGCCCGATGGGCGGCGGTGAATGCCCCAAGAGTGTTCTCACTCATACCGGGCCACTTCCCGCCTCTATGGGCGATGATCTCTGCCTGAGAATTCATGGTCCAATCCTATGTTGCTGTTGACCTTGGAGTCGGGGTCGACAACTATGGAGACATGAGCCGAACACAAGATCCGATCGAACCTGATTACGTCATCGATTCCACTCAGAGGACACCGACCGAGAAGGCGCGTTCGGCCGCCACCAGAGCCTACGGTGCGGCCAGCAGCAGTGTGAGGAACGCTCGCGAGGCGACGTCGGGTTCCCGCCTCATTGAAACGACCGAGGCGAACGTGAAGAAGGCGCTGGGCAATGTCTCCCAGGCGATCGACGACGCTGTGCGCAGTGGGAAGGTCGAACGTGCTTTCGACAAAGCACAGGAAACAGTGACCACCGGTGCCGATGGCATGCGGAGACTGGTGACGCGCAAGTCGAAGTGATCTGAGATCCATCAATGCGGCACGCTCGTGGAGCGTGCCGCATTGCTTTTGTAACAGTTTCTTAATTACACTGTCTTCAGGTAACGATCCGATAACTTGGAGCCAGTGTTGAGGTGCACTCGATCATTGAGTCTCCCAGTTGCCGAAACACGGCCAATGACTACGAGGACTCACTGTGGGAAAACACTCTTCGCCCCGTTCGACAACGACGGGCTCTCTCTTCTCTGCGCTCAAGGCGCCTAAAAAGAAGCCCGGACGGCATTCGCCGCAACGAGCCGATAGCGCTGGGAACACCGCAGGGGGAGTACTGGCATCGGTGCGTTCACGCCCGGTCCTCTCCGCATTCATCGTTCCCACGGTGGCGACCGCCGCAGTCGTGGCCTCCAGCTTGGCGATGGTCCCCGACAGCACGAGCGGTGGCCAGCGAGTCGTTGCTGAGGCCCCAGTCGTCGCAGCAGCCGAAGCGACACAATCCCCAGACGAGTCCCTGGCCAAAGCGAAGAAGCAGGCCAAGGAGAAGCCGGGCAAGATCACTCTCGAGTCCAAGATCGAGACACCGAGCCCGACCCCGACCGAGTCCGCAACCAAGGACACCGCAACCAAGGACTCGGCAAGCAAGGATTCGACGAGCGAGGATGCCTCCACCGGCGGCTCAGACTGGAAGGAGCCGACGCCCGATGCCAACGACGCTCCGTCTAAGTCCGGCGACTCCGCAGGTCAGTCCGGTACCTGCCCGATGTCGTACTACGGTGGAGGCGACGGATTCGATGGTCGAAAGACTGCCAGCGGCGAGCCATTCGATACCAACAAGCTGACCGCAGCGCATAAGTCACTGCCGTTCGGCTCGCAGGTGAAGATCACCAACACAGCCAACGGAAAGTCCGTGACGGTGCGCATCAATGACCGTGGCCCCTATCACGGCAGTCGCTGCATCGACCTGTCCAAAGCGGCTATGGAAGCGGTCGGCGGGGTCGGAGCCGGGCAGATCAACGGCAAGTACGAGGTTCAGTAAACGTCGTTCTGATTCCTCAGAGGCCGTTGCATACAGCTGTGCGACGTGCTTGTTCGCGCAGCGCCGTACGGACTGCCAGAGGTGATATCACCTCGACCCCGCCAATGGTGATCAGCTGCGATACAGCGACATCCGATGGCTCCATCGGCAGGTCGACGACAATTGCTCCCTCTGCTGAGGAGGCACCATCTGCCATCGAGGCGGCCTCGATCGAGGCGGCCTCGATCGAGGCGGCCTCGATCGCCTCGTCCGTGATTCGACCGGGAACCGCACGTCGCAGATCGCCGAGGCTGTCGTTGGGTACCCGCAGTTTCACCGTCGCAGATCGGATCGAACGGTCGAATTCGATCTGAGACCTCGCCCAGTAGTCGCCGAGGTGGAAGCCCGGCGGGCGTGAGACTGAGACGTAGTGCAGTCTGATCTCAGTGATGCGCGAGACCCGGTAGGTCCGTGGCCTGCCACCAGGGGTCTGTGCGGCCAGATACCAGCGCCCTGCCTTGACGACGAGGCCCAATGGTATGACGGTGCGAATCAGGCGATCCCTGCCGTTTGCGTAGTCGAATCGCAGACCCCGGTGCGAACGCAGTGCCGCCACGATGACTGAAAGCTCATCCGGGCGCTCGTGTGTCATGAACCAATCTGGCCCGTCGATGAGCACATCCGATGAGAAGACTGAATCTGTCTCGGAGAGGATCTTCTCCCGTGCGGTCGCCAGCTCCCCGGAGTACCCGAGATCAGCCGCAGCGAAACCTCCGATGAGCACGGAATCCAGCTCATCACGGGTCATCCCCGACAGGGGAGAGGTCCAGGACCCGAGCAGACTGATACCACCGCCCGGACCGGACTCCGTCACGACGGGGACTCCCATCCGAGACAGATCACCGAGGTCGCGATAGACAGTGCGCTGCGTGACCTCGAGGCGAGTCGCCAGACACGCAGCAGTGATGGGCACCGACCGCGCGCTGAGGATGACGATCTCCGACACCAACCGTGCTGCCTTCATACCCACCAAGAATAATCATGGACACTGACATAGCGTGTCAGCGATTGCACGAGAAGGTGTCACCATGACTTCTCACAACGAATCGACCGCATCCCAGTCCGCTCCTCTCAACCAGCGGTCACTCACCGACCGAGTGGCACTCGTTGCCGGCGCCACACGCGGTGCCGGACGTGCCATCGCTCGGGAGCTCGGTCGAGCCGGTGCCTTCGTGTACTGCACCGGACGATCAACCTCGACTCGGCCCTCCGACTACGGCCGGAACGAGACCATCGAGGGCACTGCCCAACTGATACGCGCAGAAGACGGCCGCGCCGAGGCGATCATCTGCGATCACCTGCAACCGGCAATGATCGACGAGGTGGTCCGGACGATCGATGAGCAGCACGGACGACTCGACATTCTGATCAACGACATCGGAGGAGAGGCCTATGTCTCCTGGGGCGAAAAATTCTGGGACACCGACTTCGACGCCGGAATGCGGCTGGTGAATGCAGGACTGCTCACGCACCTGAACACGGCGCACGCCGCCTTGCCACTGCTCACTCGCAGACCCGGAGGTCTGCACATCGAGATCACCGATGGAACGTACGAGTTCAATTCCTCGCACTACCGGGAGAGCATCTATCTCGATCTGACGAAGACCGGCGTCAGCCGACTGGCGTTCGGGCTCGGCCACGAACTGGCGGAATCGGGATGCACAGCCGCAGCGATCACTCCCGGCTGGCTGAGATCGGAGATGATGCTCGATCTCTTCGCCACGACCGAACAGAGCTGGCTCGAGGACTCCCTCGACCCAGCACGTGAGGTGCCGCCTGCAGATTTCGCGATATCGGAGACTCCGCAATTCCTGGGACGGACGCTCGTGGCACTCGCATCCGATCCCGACCGACACCGTTTCAATACGAGAACCCTCAACAGCTGCGAATTGGGCGATCTCTATGACATCGACGATATCGATGGTTCCCGGCCGGATTCTTGGGCGTTCATGGCAGCCAAGGAGGCCGACTCGGGCGCGGACGCACGTGACTACCGCTGAAACCGATTTCGCACCGTCGCAGTCGATCCCGAACCCGCCTTGGCAGGGTGATGTTCCCTGGTTACTGTGAGCACATAAGCGGAACTTTCGAAGGAGTGCGGAATGTCGGATCGAACATGCGATGTGGTCATCGTCGGAGCCGGTCCGACCGGCCTGAGCGCGGCGAGGACGCTGCAGGCTGCAGGCAAAGACGTTGTCGTCCTCGAAGCAAGGGACAGGGTCGGCGGTCGCACCTGGACCGATCACATCGACGGGCAGATGTACGAAATCGGTGGCCAGTGGATCTCACCGGACCAGACGGCGCTGCTTCAACTCGTCACTGAGCTGGGCAAGGAAACCTACCAGCGCTACCGGGAGGGCGACAGCGTCTATATCGCACCCGATGGCACCCGCACCGCCTACAGCGGCGATATGTTCCCGGTGGGGAAGTCCACCCAAGCAGAGATGGAACGTCTGATCGCGAAGTTGGACGAGCTCGCCGTCCGCATCGGACCGATCGCCCCGTGGGACGCCGAAGACGCCGCCGAACTCGATTCGGTGTCCTTCCACCATTGGCTCCGGAATCAATCCGACGATGAGACCGCGTGCGCGAACATCGGCATGTTCATCGCTGGGGGAATGCTGACCAAGCCCGCCACCGCATTCTCCGCACTGCAGGCGATCCTCATGGCCGCCTCGGCGGGATCGTTCACTCATCTCGTGGATGACCACTTCATCCTCGACCGCCGTGTCGTGGGAGGAATGCAGTCGGTCTCCGAGCAGATGGCAGCCGAACTCGGCGAAGGCGTCGTCCACCTGGACAGCCCCGTCCGCACGATCGAGTGGACCGACGATTCCGTGAGAGTCGGCGCCGATGCGATGAACGTGTCGGCCGCGTGTGCCATTGTGGCCGTCCCGCCGAACCTGTACTCGCGCATCAGCTACACCCCGCATCTGCCGCGCCTCCAGCAGGTCTTCCACCAGCACCAGTCGATGGGCCTCGTGATCAAGGTCCACGCCACTTATCAGACACCGTTCTGGCGAGAAGACGGCCTGTGCGGAACCGGATTCGGTGCCGGGCAGCTGGTGCAGGAGGTCTATGACAACACCAACCACGGCGAAGAACAGGGGACGCTCGTCGGATTCATCTCCGACGTCAATGCCGATGCCATGTTCGCCCTCGACGAGGACACCCGCAAGCAGCGCATCCTAGAATCACTGGCCGACTTCCTGGGCCCGCAGGCCCTGGAACCCGAGGTGTTCTACCTGTCTGACTTCGGGGCCGAGGAGTGGACTCGAGGCGCCTATGCCACGAGCTACGACCTTGGGGGACTGCACCGGTGGGGACAGTTCCAGAACGATCCAGTCGGCCCCATCCATTTCGCGAGTTCGGACATCGCAGCACATGGTTACCAGCACGTCGACGGTGCGGTCAGAATCGGGCAGGACACTGCCGAAAAGATTCTGAGCACCTGAAATCACGCTTGAAAGGTTGAGCTGATGACCTCGGCAACTCCAATTCCCAGCGCGCCCGGAAGCCCATCCGATGGCACCGGCTCGGGCCTGAGCTCGAAAGGGCTGTCCGCGGGCAAGGTCGGAGCCATCGGCGGTGCCATCATCGGCATCTCCTGCATTGCTCCTGCCTACACACTGACCTCGGGTCTTGGACCGACGATTTCGCAGGTCGGAGTCCACACTCCGGCGATTCTGCTGATCGGCTTCGTTCCGATGCTGCTCGTCGTCTTCGGATACCGCGAGCTCAACACCGCCATGCCCGATTCCGGCACCACCTTCACCTGGGCGACACGTGCCTTCGGACCGTGGCTCGGCTGGATGGGAGGGTGGGGGCTGATCTCGGCCACGGTCCTCGTACTCTCGAACTTGGCCGCAGTGGCCGTGGACTTCCTGTTTCTGCTGTTGGCTCAGATCTTCTCCGACCCCGGGATCGCCGATCTCACACGAGTGCTGTGGATCAACATTCCCGTCACCGTCCTCCTGACTGCGGGTGCCGCATGGATCTCCTATCGGGGTGTCGAAGCAACCCAGAAGATTCAAGTCTGGCTGGTGGCCTTCCAAGTCCTTGCCCTCGGTTGGTTCGTCATTGCGGCATTCGTCCACGTGTCCAATGGCACCGCCTTCGACGCGACACCGGTCGAACTCGGCTGGTTCAACCCCGCCGAGGCCGGCGACTTCTCGACCGTCGCGGCGGCGGTGTCCCTGTCGATCTTCCTCTTCTGGGGCTGGGACACCGTCATCACCATGAACGAAGAGGCGAAGGACCCACAGAAGACTCCAGGCCGCGCAGCAATGCTCACGATCGTGGCCATCGTCATCATCTACCTCGCCTGCACCGTCGCCGTCATCTCCTTCGCCGGAGTCGGCACAGACGGATTGGGGGCAGGGAATCCGGAGAATCAGGAATCCATCTTCGCGGCCCTCGCCGGACCAGTGATGGGGCCCTTCGCGGTCCTCGTCTCGATCGCCGTCCTCTCGAGTTCCGTGGCCTCGCTGCAGTCGACGATGGTCTCACCCTCACGCACGATCCTTGCCATGGGCCACTACGGTGCTCTGCCGAAGAAGTACGGCAACATCTCACCCAGGTACAAGTCACCATCGGTGGCCACTGTCACCTCGGCGGCGGCCGCGATCATCTTCTACGTCGTCATGCGGCTGCTGTCGGAAAACGCCTTGTGGGACACGATCACAGCATTGGGCCTCATGGTCTGCTTCTACTACGGTGTGACCGCTCTGGCCTGCATCTGGTACTTCCGCCGGTCGCTGTTTGCGGGGGCAAAGAACTTCTTCTTCAGGTTCCTCTTCCCACTGGTCGGGGGAGTGACCCTGCTGGTGATCTTCGTGACGACCGCGATCGACTCCCTCGACCCCGACTACGGCTCAGGATCCTCGGTCTTCGGCATCGGACTGGTCTTCGTGCTGGGCATCGGAGTCCTGCTCCTGGGCGTGGTCATCATGATCATCCAATCCCGCAGGCATCCCGGCTACTTCCGTGGTGAGACCCTGACCCAGGGAGTCCACGAGGGGTGAACACGTTCAGCAATGGCCATGTGCCTGTGCACCAGCTGGTCCTCCTGCGACGCGTGCGCGACCGGATCGACAGAGAGTTCGACCGTCCCCTCAACGTTGAGGAGCTCGCAGCCGGGGTGCACATGTCAGCCGGTCACCTCAGCCGCCAGTTCAGAGCCGCGTACGGTGAATCGCCCTATTCGTATCTCCTGACGCGTCGGATCGAACGGTCCATGGCGCTGATCCGTCGCGGTGACCTGTCGATCACGGATATCTGCTTTGCGGTCGGATTCTCGTCGTTGGGCACTTTCAGCACCCGGTTCAGCGAACTCGTGGGGCTCTCACCGTCTCGATATCGTGCCGGGGTCGCCCAAGGTGATCACGACTTGCCCACGTTCATCGTCAAGAATGTTCTTCGACCCGTCAGGAATCGAGAAGTGCCGCCCGGCGACCCGAACTAGGATGACGATCATGAATATCTCGATCAACGCCAGCTTCCTGCCCCACACCGATGCCGAGGCGTCGTTGACCTTCTACCGCGACGTTCTGGGTTTCGAGGTCCGCCTCGATGTCGGATCCGGACAGATGCGGTGGCTGACAGTCGGCCCCGAAGGCCAGCCTGACACCTCGATCGTGCTCACTCCCGCGATCACCGACCCGACCATCAGCGATGCCGAACGCGAGGTCATTGAGTCCCTCATGGCCAAGGGCAGCTATGCGGCCATCGTGTTGGCCAGCACGAACGTCGATGAGGCCTTCGCCGAGGTGGAGGCCAGGGGAGCAGACATCGTGCAGGAGCCGATGGACCAGCCCTACGGTCTGCGGGATTTCGCACTGCGTGACCCGGCCGGCAACATGATCCGCGTCCAGCAGCGCGGCTGACCGGCATGCAGCATCAAGCCGACAACCATGAGCTGATTCGTGTCCAGGGTGCTCGTGAGAACAATCTCAAGGGCATCTCCGTCGACATTCCCAAACGACGACTCACCGTTTTCACCGGTGTCTCCGGGTCCGGCAAATCGTCCTTGGTCTTCTCGACGATCGCCGCCGAATCCCAACGTCTGATCAACGAGACCTACAGCGCCTTCGTCCAGGGGTTCATGCCCGCGATGGCGCGACCTGAAGTGGATGTGCTGGACGGCCTGACCACCGCCATCATCGTCGATCAGGAACGCATCGGAGCCAATCCGCGCTCGACCGTGGGCACGGTCAGCGACATCAATGCGAAGCTGAGAACTCTGTTCTCCAGGGTGGCTCAGCCGAACCTCGGGACGACCAATGCCTACTCGTTCAATGTGGCCTCGATCAGCGGCAAGGGCGCCGTGACCATCGACAAAGGCACCGACGAACAGGTCGAGCGACGGACCTTCACCGTCAACGGCGGCATGTGCCCGCACTGCGAGGGAATGGGCACAGCCACAGACATCGACATCGCCGAGGTGGTCGACGAGTCGAAATCTCTCAACGAGGGCGCGATCACGATACCGGGATACAAACCCGGTGGGTGGACTGTGCGGTTCTACTCCGAGTCGGGCTATTTCGACCCGGACAAGGCGATCGCTGACTATTCAGAGGACGAACGGCACTATCTTCTCTATGCCGAGGGCGAGAAGATCGTCATCAACGGCACGAACATGACCTTCGACGGTCTTATTCCGCGGATCAGGCGTTCGTTTCTGTCCAAGGACCGCGACGCGATGCAGAAGCATGTGCGGGAGTTCGTCGACCGGGCAGTCGTATACACGCAGTGTCCCGAGTGCGCCGGCACGAGGCTGAACGCTGCGGCTCGCGGATCTTCGCTGGCAGGACTCTCCATCGCCGATGTGTGTGCTCTGCAGATCTCTGACCTCCTCGACTGGCTGACACAGATCGACGACGGGGGAGTCGGCCCTCTTGTGAGGTCGCTGACGGCAGATGTTCAGGCCTTCGTCGACATCGGACTCGGGTACCTCTCCTTAGACCGTTCGGCTGGTTCGCTGTCCGGGGGAGAGGCTCAACGGATCAAGCTCGTGCGTCACCTCGGATCCTCGCTGACGGATGTCACCTATATCTTCGACGAACCGACGATCGGACTGCACCCTCACGACATCGCCGCGATGAACGGGCTGCTCATCGCATTGCGCGACAAGGGCAATACCGTCCTCGTCGTCGAACACAAGCCCGAGACCATCAGAATCGCCGATCACATCGTCGATCTCGGGCCTGGGGCGGGAACGGCCGGTGGAGAGATCTGCTTCATCGGAAGCCTCGATCAGCTCACAGCCAGCGACACGCTCACCGGCAGGCACCTGAACGACCGCGCCCAGGTGAAGAAGACAACTCGCGAACCCACCGGGCATCTCGAGATCAGGGGAGCGAAGACGCATAACCTGCGCGACGTCGATGTCGATGTGCCGCTGGGTGTGATCACCGCCATCACGGGAGTGGCCGGTTCCGGCAAGAGCACTCTCATTGCAGGATCACTGCGTCGCCGGGACGGCGTGATCATGATCGACCAGGCGGCGATCAAGGGCTCGCGTCGCAGCAACCCGGCCACCTACACTGGCATGCTCGAGCCGATCCGTAAGGCCTTCGCCAAGGTCAACGGCGTCAAGCCCGCTCTGTTCAGTGCCAATTCGGAAGGGGCCTGTCCGGTCTGCAATGGTGCCGGAATCATCTACTCCGACCTCGGAATGATGGCGGGAATGTCGGCTCCTTGTGATGTGTGTGAGGGCAAGGGATTCCAGGCGGAAGTCCTCGACTACACTCTGGCCGGCAAGAACATTCGTGAGGTGCTCGATCTGCCGGTGACTGCGGCGATCGACTACTTTGCCGCAGGGGAGTCACGAATCCCTGCTGTCAGCAAGATCCTCGGGCACCTCGCCGAGGTGGGTCTCGGCTATATCAGTCTGGGTCAGCCGCTGACGACCCTGTCAGGTGGCGAGCGGCAGCGCCTCAAACTGGCTACGCATCTCTCAGCCAAAGCTGCGGACTCTGCACCTGTCATCATCCTCGACGAACCGACGACGGGCCTGCATCTTGCCGATGTGGAGAACCTGCTGGACATGCTGGATCGTCTCGCAGATGCAGGGAAGACGGTCATCGTCATCGAGCACCATCAGGCGGTCATGGCCCACTCCGATTGGATGATCGATCTGGGTCCCGGTGCTGGTCACGACGGTGGCCGAGTTGTATTCGAAGGCACTCCGGAACAGCTCGTCGCCTCTGCTTCAAGGCCGAACATGACATTGACCGCTCAGCATCTGGCGGCCTATGTCTCAGGTGTTTCAGCCTGACGAGTCTCAGGTGTTTCAGCCTGACGACGGGGGAGCCAAACACAGTCAGGGGAGTCGTCCATGGGCGCAGCGCGTTCAGTTCGCGTTGTGGCTTCTGTGCGTCGATTCTGAGGGCTCAGGGGTGGATTCCGGTTCACTCCTTGCGTCAGATCCGTTACCGTGTATAACGGCTCGGTAACGACCGGGTTACAAAACCGAAATGCAATCGTATTACGGAGATGACACAGTGAACCTCTACAGCACAAGCCTCCGCAAGGTCGCCCTCGTTGCAGGAGCCGGCGCGGTTGCCGCCGCCGGACTGACGGGAATGAGCGGCCCGGCCCAGGCCTCCACAGGGACTCAGTCCTCGGGCGGCGTCTGGGACAAGGTCGCCGAGTGCGAGTCCGGCGGTGACTGGCACATCAACAGCGGTAATGGCTACTACGGTGGTCTGCAGTTCTCGGAGCAGACCTGGAACGCGTTCGGCGGTGAGGGCATGCCTCACAAGGCCAGCAAGGCTGAGCAGATCGACGTTGCTCAGAAGACCCTCAAGGAGCAGGGTCCGGGTGCATGGCCGGTCTGCGGTGACGAGGCTGGCTTGACGAAAGCCAACGGCGCCGCAGATGACGGCGGCGGATCCAAGGACGATGGCGGGTCCAAGGATGACGGAAAGGTCGGACTCGGCGGCAGCTGAGTCGGCAGCTGAGCCGAACGCGACTGGCTGACACCTGGTCAGCCCTGACACACGTTCAGCAGTTCAGCACAATGACGGCCGCGGATGGCAGACGAGCCATCCGCGGCCGTTGCCATTGATGCCTGGTTGATGTCCGATGGATTGATATGTTGGATGCGGGTACGGCGGCTCTGATCATTGTGCTGTTATGTGTGTTGTGGGACTCCTCGGTGCAGGCGTGTGGGTAAAGCCGATAATATACATTATGTTAAGTACCCCATTCTCAGCCCCCTCCTTTCGTGCGCCAGCTATGGACTCTGCGAAAGATCTATGTCGCTATTGTGCTGCGTTCGTCGATCATCACAGATTGTTCCGGCGCGGCCTTCGACCTGACGTGAAACGTTGGTCCCGGCGCCCTTCGGCGAATCGTGCATCCGCATCTGCATGTCGTTTGCGGCTCCGAGCTTCGATCTGAACTGGTTGGACCAGTCCTGTCTGCTTCGACGCGCTGAATCAAGATGATGGCCAAGCGCCGCGCCAAGATACTGATCGACGCGGACTCAGCGTGGTTGTCGATTGTGCGATGGCGTCCCGCTCCCCTGCATGTGCTCGATGTCACTATACTGGGGTCCACGCTTCCGTCTCGCTGAAAGGACGTTCGATGAACACGCAGACTGCACTTGATGCAGAGGCCACCGGCGGTACCGAGTCCACGGGGACCGTCGCGCCTGCAGCGAACCTGAGGATCTGGCAGAAGCTGCAGAAGGTGCCATTCGGCAATTGGCTCTTCACTCGGGCCGTGTGTTTCAAAGTTCCTTACTTCCGTACGGTTCACCCTCTGATCCACGAGCTGCGTCCCGGCTTGTGTCGCGTGAGTGCCCCGAATCGTCGCGGCGTGCACAATCACCTCGGCACCTATCACGCAATCGCTTCATGCAATATGGCTGAGATCGCTGCCGGCGTGATGGTCGATGCGACGATTCCTCCCACGCATCGCTGGATTCCGATGGGCATGACCGTTGAGTACAAGTCCAAGTCCACCACTGGTGTCACCTCGATCGCACGCCTTGACGCGATTCCTGAGTTCGGCGACGAGCCCATGGAGGTGGTCGTCCCGGTTGAAGTCCTCGATGCCGACGGTCAGGTGTATGTCTCTGCGGAGATTACGATGTACGTCTCAAGGAAGAAGTCTGCTTAGAGCGATGCTCGCGCTCCCCTGTGGATTCTCTATTCGCCGATTGACCTTTCTAACGAACGTTCACTATGGTGAATGTGATTAGCCCCACTCAAGCAGGGCTGGTTGTGTCGATCGCCACCACGACGCAAGGAAGCATCATGGTCTCATCAAAGCTCACCTCTCCCCCAACCTCAACTGCTGTTCCTGGCACAGAGTCCCGGCGCAAGGCATGGTCGCTGACTGCGCTGCTGGTCGTCCTGTATGTCGTCAACTACGGTGACAAGGCTGCATTCGGCATCATCGCCCAGTCCCTCAAGGACGAGCTGGGCATCAGTGCTTCGCAGATCGGGCTCGTGGGCAGCCTGTTCTTCTTTGCCTTCACCGTCGGTGGATTCTTCGCAGGGGCGCTGAACAAGTGGTTGTCTCTGCGCACCGTTCTCATCGTCTTGGCCTTTGTCTGGGCCTTCGCGATGCTGCCGCTGGTCTTCGCCGCCACGTTCGGAGTCCTGGTCGTCTCACGAATGCTGCTCGGGCTCGCTGAAGGGCCGAGTTCGGCTCTTATCCATACTGCCACCTATTCCTGGCACACCCCGGCGAAGCGCGGATTCCCCGGCGCACTCTTGGCCAGCGCAGCGTCGATTTCCAAGATTGCTCTGGCCCCACTCCTCGCCTACTTCTCGGTCACATTCGGATGGCGCAGTGCGCTGATCACAATGGCTGTTCTCGGCGTCGTCTGGTGCTTCTTCTGGACCCGGTACTGGGAAGTGGGGCCCTATATTCCAGCGAAGGCGACTAAGAATTCGGTCGATCCCAACGAGGAACCGCGGGTTCCCTGGCGCAGGATTCTGCTGACTAGGACATTCATCAGCGGAGCCTTCCTGGTCGCCAGCATCTACGCCCTCGTGACCGTCGTCCTCACCTGGCTTCCGTCCTATTTCGAAGTCGGCCTCGGATACAGTCGACTCCAGTCCGGATCCATGCTGGCCATTCCCTCGATCGCCGGGCTGGTCAGCCTCATCGGCGGGACTCTGCTCTCGGATCGGCTCTTGGCCAAGGGCTGGTCTTCACGGTTCGTGCGCATCGTGGCCCCCTCGATCTGCGTGGTCCTCGGCGGCGGGATACTCTTCTTCCTGCCCTCGATCTCAAGTTCGCCCGGCGCCGTTGCCATTGTGTCCATCGGGTACGGTGTCGGCGTGGTGGTCCTGCCGCTGTGCAACGCAGCCGTCTCGGAGATCTGCCCGCCCAGGCAGACGGCAGGGGCTCTGGGGATCTTCCTGGCGATCATGGCCGTCGGCGGATTGATCGGCCCTTATGTCACCGGGCTCATCGTCGATGCCGCCGCGACACCCGGTCTCGGCTATGCGACAGCCTTTCAGGCACTCGGGCTTGCCTCCGCGCTCGGCGCAGTCCTGACCCTCATCTTCGCCGACCCGGACAGGGACAAGGCTCTGGTGCGCGGACGCACACAGCAGCGCCACTGAGGGCCAGTTCCTGGCAGAGTGGTCATCGCCCGGAAGTGTGTGGTGGCAGCACGGCGCTGACTGAGCCTCCCCGACCGGAGATATTGAGCACCTGCTCGGCGGAGGAAACCTGAGTGTTCTCGCCTGTACGATCACTCGGTTGAGCAGGTGCGTAGCCACCAACTGACCCCAGCTGGCCAATGAGCTCACCGAGTTCGACGCATATGTACTCAGCGAGCTCGTCATCGATCGGCCACTCGTCGCCTGTGCCGACAGAGAGATCGGCCGCATGGAGTGCGAGTTCGAGAATGCGCATCCGCACCAACTGGTGCCCGGGCAGCGGCCCGATCCGATGTGGCACCTGTGCGTCGAGGTCGCAGTCCCCCGCGATTCTTCGGAACTCCCGTTCATGTGCCCAGAAAGATTCGAGAAGATCCTCGCCGAGGTGGTTCTGACCTCGCGTGGCCTCAACCTCTTCCGGCGGCTTCTGCGCGAGCAGTTCGGCATAGCGCAGTCCCCCGCCGATCAGATGATTGATCAGCTCCTCGCTCGTCCAGTCGGGGCATCCGCTCGTCGAGCCCAGGTCGCCGACCGAGACTCTCGAAAGCGCTGTCACCCAGCAGACCTCCGCTCGATCGAGGTACGTGTCGATGTCCGGATCGTTCATTGTTCAAGTTATCCTTCACGTCGATGTCCTCGCGAGGTCACCCATCGAATTCACTGATGACCGTCATTGAGAACTCTATTCTCGCCTATCGGGAAGTCGGCTCGCAGATGGCCATTGAGCCCCCGACTCGGTATAGGTTACTGACACAAGTGATGCGGACCACAACGACGCGGACCGGTCGCTGTGAGCAACTCCGACAAGGAAGTGAGGAGCCCCGCTATGGTGATGGCAAGTGGATCGGCCGATTATCTCGGCCTCGCGAATGCCCCTGTTCTCTGGATTCTGGCATTGGCAGTCATGGGTGTCGTCGTCGTCCAATCACTCATCTACATGAATGCGGTGAAGAAGAACGCCGAATCGGCCGGCATGAGCCAGCAGGAGGTCAAGTCGGCATTCAGAGCCGGTGGAGTTGCGGCGATCGGACCCTCGTTGTCCGTGGTCCTCGTCGCCATCGCCCTGCTGCCCCTCTTCGGCACTCCCCCGGTAGTCGTCCGCGTCGGTCTCATCGGGTCCGCGGCCACGGAGGTCGCCTCGGCCTCGATCGCAGCCGGCACCATGGGCTCGAGTCTCGGCGATGAGACATTCACCCGCGGCGTCTTCATCGTCGCACTCATGGCGATGAGCCTCTCGGGGGCCGGGTGGATGATCTCGACCTTGATCCTGACTCCGGTCTTCAAACGAAGCTCCCACAAGCTGGAGAAGGTCAATCCTGCACTGATGTCCATCATCCCCGGCGCGGCGCTGCTCGCGGCCTTCGCCGCGCTGACGTTCCGGGAACTCCCGAAATCCCCGACGCACGTCATCGCGATCCTCGTCTCCGCCGTGGTGATGACGATCTGTCTCTTCCTCGCCAAGACCTTGAAACAGCCGTGGCTCAAGGAATGGGGACTTGGAATCTCCCTGCTTGTGGGCCTGATTGCGTCCTACTTCGCCCACTATGCCGGTCTCGGCGCACCCGAAGCCTGAGGAGAACATCATGTCGAACATCATCACGTCACCCTCACACGCGGCCTTCGAGCGGACGACGACCAAGTGGGGCTCGCTCACGCTGTTCATCGGGTTCCTCATCGCCACCTCGGTGCCGTTCTACCTCCTGTTCTTTGCGGATGCGAACGTCAACCTCGGTGAGATCGTCAAGGGATTTCTGGCCGTATTCGCCGTCTACGGTGTCTTCTACATCGTCGAACCGCTGACCTACTTCCCGATCCTGGGGCCGGCCGGCATGTACCAGGCATTCCTGATCGGCAACATCTCGAACAAGCTGCTGCCGTCGGCGATCGTCGCCCAGGACACCATCGGAGTGAAGCCAGGCACACGCAAGGGCGAATATGCCGCGACCATGGCCATCTGCGGCGCAGCGTTGATCCACGTGGCATCCATGGTGCTCTTCGTCGGAATCCTCGGCACCTGGCTGGTCTCGATCATCCCCGAGCCGGTGACGCTCGTGGCCAAGCTCTACATTCTGCCGGCCATCCTCGGCGGAGTCACGGTCCAGCTCATCGCCTCACTCAGACAGGTCAAATCCACGCTCATCGCTTTGGGCGCGGCCGCTCTCGTCATCCTCGTCCTCATTCCGCTCGTCCCGGTCCTGGCCTCAGGCGATGTTGCCATCGTCGTCATCGTGACGATCACCATCACTTGGTTCACACGCAACAAGACCATGACCGACAAGACGGGGCCGAGCGACGGCGACAACGTCGGGATCAACTGACGATCACCTCGGCACTCAGCCCCGAATACCTGAGATCATCGAAGACACCCACCGTGAAAGGACATCATGTCGCTCAATACCTCCCTCAGGGACGCCATTTCGGCCAACCTCGCTCAGACAGTCGCCGACTACAAGGACTTCCATCGCACGCCTGAGCTGTCCATGCAGGAGACTCAGACAGCCGCCACCATTCGTTCCACGCTCGAAGCACTGGGACTTGAGACCCACACCTTCGGCGGCACCGGCATCGTCAGCGTCATCGAGAACGGCGAAGGACCTGTCGTGGCCTACCGGGCCGACACCGACGGACTGCCGATCGCCGAAGACACCGGATACGACTACGCTTCGACCGCGGAGGGAACACTTCCCGACGGGTCGACCACAAAGGTCATGCACGGTTGCGGCCACGACACGCACATCACCGTCGGGCTGTATGTGGCCCGCTACCTCGTCGAGCACAAAGATCTGTGGTCAGGAAGCGTGGTCATGATCTTCCAACCGGGTGAAGAGACCGGCGAGGGTGCGCGGGCAATGCTTGACGATGGTCTCTGGGAATCGATCGTCAAACCGGAGGTCATCTACGGACAGCATGTGTGGCCCGGCAAGGCCGGACACATCTACGTGGCCAAAGAGACCGCCATGGCCATGTCCGACTGTCTCAAAGTCACAGTCAGGGGCAAGCAGGCGCATGGCTCACAGCCTGAGAGCTCAGTCGACCCGATCGTCCTCGGTGCCTACATGATCACTCGGCTGCAGTCCATCGTGTCGCGAGAGATCTCAGGCCGCGACATGGCTGTGGTCACAGTGGGCACCTTCCACGGCGGCCTGAAGGAGAACATCATTCCCGACTCCGCAGAATTCAAACTCAACATCCGCACCTTCAACGAGGAAGTGCGTGTGGTCGTCCTCAACCGCGTCGAACGGATCATCGTCGCAGAAGCTCAGGCCTCCGGCGCTCCCGAGCCGATCATCGAAGAGATGTACCGATTCCCGCGCTGCTACAACGACCCAGCAGCCACTGACCAGTTCCTCGACGTGCTCGGAGCCGAACTCGGCGAGGAACAGGTGCACCTGGACCGGGCCGTGACAGGCAGCGAGGATTTCGGAGCCTTCGGCGACGACATCGACGTGCCATATGTGTACTGGTTCTTCGGAGGGTACTCTCCCGCCAAATTCGACGGCGACGAACCACCAGCAGGAAATCACTCCCCGTTCTTCGCCCCCGATGATGTCGAAACCACTCTGGAGACCGGCATTCGTGCGGGCCTGAGTGCCGTTCTCAGCACAGTTGGGAAGTGAGACGGTGAGCGAGGAACTGCGCTGGTTGTCCACGCGTGAGCTGGCGGCCAAGATCGCGAGGAAGGAAATCTCCGCCCGGGAGGCTCTCAACGATCATCTGGCCCGCATCGATACCCTCAACCCGGCCATCAATGCGGTTGTCACCCGTGATGACGAAGCCGCGCAGGCACGTGCCGGCGCGGCTGACGAGGCGGTGGCGAAGGGCGAGCCGATCGGGCCCCTGCACGGAGTGCCGATGACGCACAAGGACACACACGACACCGCGGGACTGCGCACCACCTGGGGCTCGCCCATCATGGCTGATCGCGTTCCGGACTCGGACTCGCTGATCATCTCTCGCCTCAAGGCTGCCGGTGTCAACACGACGGGCAAGACCAATGTTCCGGAATTCGCGGCGGGTTCCCACACCTTCAACCCGGTCTTCGGCACCACGGTCAACCCCTATGACACGTCCAAATCTGCGTCGGGTTCCTCCGGTGGAGTCGGCGCAGTCCTAGCCGCCGGCATCCAGGCCACTGGAGACGGCTCGGACATGGGAGGCTCGCTGCGCTCCCCCGCCTCATTCAACAATGTCGTGGGTTTCCGCCCCTCGAATGGGCGAATCCCGCACACACTTCCCGGCAACCCGTTCGCGTGGCTGGCACAGAGCGGTTTCATGGCGCGCACGGTCTCCGATGTGGCGCTGACGATGAGTGCGGCGGCCGGACCAGAGCCCGGCGGACCTCGTTCGATCGGCGAGCCGGGCAGCGTCTTCGATCTGCCCGAGTTCGGCCTGGGAGCCGATATCGAACCCGACCTCAGCGGTGTGAGGATCGGATTCAGCCCGGATCTGAATGGGCTGCTTCCCGTTGAGAGTGACGTGCACGAGATCGTGGCAGGCACAGCCGACGTGTTCTCCTCACTCGGGGCGGGCGTCGTCGACACGATCCCCAACCTCGGCGATGCCGATGAGGTCTTCAACGTCCGTCGTGCGCTGGATTTCGTCCATTCCTGGGGCCCTCTGCTCGAGAAGCATCCGGATCAGATCAAGGACTCCGTAGTCTGGAACATTGAGATGGGACTCAAGCTCACCGGCGCCGAGGTGGTCTCCGCCGACCGTGCTCGTGCCCGACTGCATGGAGAGATCGAGCGGTTCTTCGGAGAGCACGATCTCCTGGTGCTCACCACCTGTCAAGTGCTTCCATTCGACGCGACGATCGAATATCCCACAGAGATCAACGGGGTCGGGCTCGAGAACTATCTCGATTGGATGCGGGCCCTGTGCCTCATCTCGGCCACCGGGTGCCCGGCGATCTCCGTGCCTGCCGGCTTTTCGACCTCAGGGCTGCCGGTAGGCGTCCAGCTCGTCGCGAAGCCGGGTGCTGACGTGGATCTGCTGCGCATGGCGCATGCCTTCGAAACAGCGACACAGATCCATCGCCGCCACCCTCAGCTCTCGGCGCCGATGCCCTGAGCCTGTGCGATCTGGGAGATCTCAGCAGCCAGATCGATGTCCTTGGCGGTGATCGACCCAGCATCGTGGGTGGTCAGGGAGATGTCCACGTGTGGGAACCGCAGGTCCACATCCGGGTGGTGGCCTGCGGCTTCCGCCGCGTCGGCGATTGCGTTGATGAACGCGACTCCGCTGACGAAGGATCCAGTCAGGAATCGTGCATGGAGTGCGTCGTCGGTTGATTGCCATTGCGTGAGTTCGTCGATTCGATCCTGCATGGATCCAGCTTGGCACCGGCCAGAGCTGCATGTCCATAGCCACGGCATCGGCAGACTCGCCGAATCTGCTGGGTCAGGTATGCCATGCCTCATCATTGTTTGCCGAGCCTTCCCACACTGGAACCATTCTAGAAAAGGTGTCAGGCTATGGAACATGAGGACGGAATGAATCCGTCTCGTATCGCGAAGGAGAAACATATGCACTTGAGCCCCGCTATGCAGAAGGTCCTCGGCGAGCAGGTCACCCTCGAACTCGAGGCTTCGATGGTCTACCTGCAACTGTCCATCCAGCTTGACGATCTCGACCTCCCCGGAATGACCCGCTGGATGCGTGCGCAGTCCGAAGAGGAGCAGGTCCACGCAGCGAAGTTCATCCAGCACTGCCAGGATCGCGACTTCGCTCCCCAGATCGGTGACATCGCTGCTCCGAAGGTCTCGGGCTCACAGCCCATCGACTACTTCAAGGCAGCCTTGGCTCATGAGGAGAAGGTCTCCGAGTCGATCCGGAATCTGTACCGTACCGCGCAGTCGGAAGGCGACCTCGACGTCCTGCCGCTCCTGCACTGGTTCATCGACGAGCAGGTCGAAGAGGAATCGACCATCTCGGAGATCATCGGTCGCCTGGACCATGTTGCAGACAGCGGATCCGGACTGCTCCGGATCGATTCCGAGCTCGGATCACGTCACCCTGAAATCAAGGCCGACAGCGAATGATCGACAGATCCTGATCATCGACGAGTGACCGCTGGTCGCAGTCGGACCTACTGAGAGCGGCCGGACCCAACTTGGGCTCGGCCGCTCTCAGCTCTCGTGGCTCTCAACTCTCTGAGTACGAAGTTGGTGCCCTCAGGCTCCGAGCACAGTTTGGGAGACGAGCAGGACAAAGGGAAGAGTCAGAAGCATGAGAACGGTCTGCACCGCGATGAGTGCGGCCATCAGCTCAGCATTTCCACCCAGCTGGCGGGCCATGACATAACCGGAACTTGCCGTGGCGATCGACTGGAAGATCATGGCGACCAGAGCAGGCGTGGTGGGAACGTCGAGCAGGACCAGAGCGAGCAAGGTCAGCGCAGGTAAGACGATGAGCTTGGTCACGGTGGAATTGACCATGGCGGCTACATGCGCCCGCAACGGGAACCGCCGCAGACCCGCGCCGACGCACAGCAGTCCGATCGGCAGAGCCGCAGCCGCCAACGGAGACAGCACCGAGTCGACGACATCCGGAACTTGTGCGCCGGTGAGATTGAACAGTCCCCCGGCCGCGCACCCGATGACCAGCGGATTCGTCACGACGACGCGGAGGATCCCGACAACGGAGCTGGGGCCGGTACGCAGAAACTCGAATCCGAGACTGGATATGATATTCACCGTGGGTACGAGGACGGCCGCGACGATGGCAGCCAGGGCGCTGCCTTCAGCCCCGAACAGACTCGCCGATATCGACAGTCCGATATACGTGTTGAAGCGAATCCCACCCTGCAGCACCGAGGTGAAGGACGGCAGGTCACGAGCCACGAACAGGCGCAGCACAATGATGAGGATCGACACGAGCACTGTCGGAGCGATGAGGCCTGCCGTCACCCGCCCGAGCGGAGCATGTGCGACGCTGGCCTCGGCGACCGAGGAGAACAGCAGCACGGGCAGCAAGACGTAGTACGCGAGTTTCTCCGCTCCTGACCAGAATTCTGAATTCGTGAAACCTGGGAGTCGTTTGAGTCCGCTGCCGCCGATGATCAAGACAGCGACGGGAACAAGGGCGAGAAGAACCGGAACGAGACTCACGAGACTGAGAATTTCATGAGATGGGAATCATTTCAAAGTTGAGTGTGTTTGACTCAATGTAATGACCTAGTGAAAGGAAGCTCATGGCTACACGTTTTGACCCCATCCGTGACCTCGATCGATTCTTCTCGGAAGTGACTCGCACCCCGAACTCCACTTCGCTTCCCATGGATCTCTACCGCGATGGAGAGGTCTTCGTCGCTCGTATCGACATGCCGGGTGTGGATCCGTCCAGCATCGATGTCGACGTCGAGGATCGCACGCTGACAGTTCGCGCTCAGCGACAGTCTGATGTCGCGGACAAGGATGTGAAATGGCTGACCCGGGAACGCACGACCGGCACCTACGCCCGTCAGCTCACCCTCGGCAACAGGGTCGCACTCGACCGGATCCAGGCTGACTACCAGGACGGCGTGCTGTCGCTGACAATCCCGGTGGCAGAGGAAGCTCGGCCACGCAAGATCAACGTCTCACACTCCAACCCGACCAGAGGCACCGAGGTCGTCGAAACCTCCCCCGCACAGGATGAGGATCCGGCTGGCGCCTGATCGACAGACTCAACCGTTGAAAGCGGGTCGCACCAGTCGGTGCGGCCCGCTTCTTCAGGTTCAGAGCTGGTGTGTCCTGAGGCTCTCTGTGGTTCAGCCGTGAGACCTGAGAACATAGGCCAGACACATGTAGGGCAGGTCAAGCTCACCGTCGAAAGGCTGTTCGACGGAGAAGTACTCACGCAGATTCGACTCGACCCGTGACCTCGTCGTCTGGTTCGAACGCAGCCAATAGGAACGAGTCCTAGCCAGATCGATGATGCCCTCGAAAGGCAGCGGCGTGCTGAACTCGACCAGCGCATGGTCGAGGAGGTCGAAGCCTGCAGGGCTCGGACGGTACGCGGGACGGTACACATCGCCGGCATGCATGATCCGACTCAGACGCAGCACCCAGTCGATACGCACATCGAGCTGATTGATGAGGATGATCAGATGCCCACCGGGCCGTAGAATTCGGTCGATCTCCGCCGCAGCCGCCGCCTCGTCGAACCAGTGCCAGGCCTGTGCCACCGTGACGATATCGACACAGGCGTCAGGCAGACCCGTATCCTCTGCACTGCCCACGAGACTTCGTGCGGGATTGTTGGCCAATGCCACCTCGTCGGGATCGATGGCGATGACATTCGCACCGCGGTCGAGCAGCGCACTGCTGAGAATGCCTGTCCCCGCGCCCAGGTCACAGATCTCCAGATCGCTCCACTCGCTGCTCACCAGGTTGATGGCGGCATCGGGATACCGGGGACGCACTTCGTCATAGACGCCCGCCTGCTGGCCGAAGCTGCGTCCATGAGCTGCTTGCGCACGTGGTCTCACAGTTCGCCCACCCTGACTCGTGAAGTTGATCGATCCTGGTCAACTCTAACTTGTCGTCTTTTCCCTTCCGCCCGCGGTGCTGGCCCGCACCTCGACCGGGAAGTGACTAGGATGGTTGTACCGGTCAAACAACAGTGACAAGGAGCATCGATGTCCCCCACGTCCGAGCTGCAGGCAGAGCTGGAGAGCGCTTCTGGCGCCTATGAGGAATTCGCTTCCCGCGGGTTGAAACTCGATATCACCCGAGGCAAGCCGGCAAGCGCGCAACTCGACCTGGCGGCAGACCTTCTGACAGCGGTGACACCCGATGACGTCTTGACTCCCAGCGGAGTCGATACCCGCAACTATGGCGGTCTGGACGGAATCGTCGAGCTGCGTGAACTCTTCTCGCCGCTGCTCAAGATCCCTGCGAACCAGTTGCTGGCCGGCGGCAACGCCTCACTGACCCTCATGGCCCAGGCCCTGACCTTTGCTCTCCTGCACGGCACCGTCGGTGACTCACGACCCTGGGGCCAGGGACCTCACAAACTCATCTGCCCGGTCCCCGGCTACGACCGCCATTTCACGTTGGCCGAGTCGCTGGGCTTCGAACTCCTCAGCATTCCTATGGACTCCGAAGGTCCAGTCGTCGCCGAGGCCCAGCGTCTGGCAGAGGACGAGACGGTCAAGGGCATGTGGTTGGTACCCATGTACTCGAACCCGACAGGCATCACCATCACCGAAGAACGAGCGAAAGAGCTCGCGGCGATGCCGGCAGCGGCACCCGACTTCACGCTGCTGTGGGACAATGCATACGGACTCCACCATCTCCGGGACGAGCATCCCGAGGTTCTCGACATCCTCGACATCTGTGCCAAGGCCGGCCACCCGGAACGCCCGTGGATCTTCGCCTCGACGTCGAAGATCACCCATGCGGGTGCCGGTGTCTCCTTCTTCGGTGCGGGACCGGAGACGAGTGACTGGATCCGGACGAATCTCTCGAAGATCTCGATCGGTCCCGATAAGGTCAACCAGCTGCGTCATCTGCGCTTCTTCTCCGATCCTGCGGGCGTCGAGGAGCACATGCGCCAGCACGCGAAGATCATCGCGCCGAAGTTCGATGCAGTGCTGGACACCTTGGAACGGGAACTGGGCGGCAGGGACCTGGCGCAGTGGACTGAACCGGACGGCGGTTACTTCATCACCCTGACGACGCTGGAAGGCACCGCGGACCGGATCGTCAAATTAGCCGCCGAGGCGGGGGTCAAGCTGACCCCGGCCGGTGCTACCCATCCCTATGGTTTGGATCCACACAACAACGTCATCCGCATCGCTCCGACCATGCCGACAGCCGAAGACGTCGAACTGGCCGCGCAGGGCCTCGTGGCCTGTGTGAAGCTCGCCAGCTATGAGAAGCTCCTCGCCGGCTGAAGCCTCCGGCTCGCGATGTGCAGCCTGAATACAAAGAACTCCTGGTCGGTGCAATCACCGACCAGGAGTTCTTTGTCTGTGCTGGTGCCTCTGGCCTCAGTACTCGTAGAAGCCGCGACCGGATTTGACTCCGTGCAGGCCGGCATCGACCATGCGTGAGAGCAGCACCGGTGGTTTGGCAGCAGGATCGCCGGTCTCCGTATAGATGCTCTCAGCTGCATACAGGCACGTATCAAGACCCACCATGTCGGCGAGCTTGATCGGTCCCATCGGGTGAGCGCAGCCGCCCACCATTCCGGCATCGATGTCTTCCTTGGTGGCAAACCCGGACTCGAGCATGCGAATTGCGCTGCACAGGTACGGGATGAGCAACGCGTTGACGATGAACCCGGGACGGTCCTGGGCCTGGACCGGATTCTTGCCGAGCACCTCGGCGACGAACTCCGTGACCGTCTCACGCACCGAATCGGAGGTGAGCACGGAGGAGACGACCTCGACGAGCGGCTGGACCGGAGCCGGATTGAAGAAATGGACCCCGAGAACGCGCTCCGGACGTGAGGTCGACTGCGCGAACCGGATGATCGGCATCGATGACGTATTCGAAGCGAGAATCGCCTCAGGATCTGTCACGACCTTGTCGAGTTCGGCGAAGATCGACTTCTTGATGTCCTCGTTCTCACTCGCGGCCTCAATGACCAGCTGACGATCGGAGAGCTCGCCGATGTCGGTGGTGAATCTCAACCTGCCGAGAGCCGCGTCACGAGCCTCGGAATCGAGTTTGCCCTTCTCGACTGCACGGGCCATTGACTTCTCGATGCGAGCACGGCCGGCTGCGGAGGCCTCGTCGTTGATCTCGCGGACGATGACGTCGAGGCCCGACTTCGCGAGCACCTCGGCGATGCCGGCTCCCATGAGTCCGCTTCCGATGACTGCGGTGCGTTGAATGCTCATCTGCTGTTCCTTCTGTTGAAGTATCTGTTCGTCATGTGCGTCACGGCTGCCTGGCGAGGAACCAATCGGAACCGCGAATGGCCTTCATCGCCTCTCGCCGACGTTCCTTAGGAAGGGTCTGAACGTAGACCTGACCGTCGAGGTGCGCGACCTCGTGTTGGAGCATCTGCGCGAAGACCTCCGTCCCGGAGAGCTCCACCGGTGAGTTCTCCGCGTCAACACCGCGCACACGAGCGAACTCGTAGCGCGGTGTGGGGAAGAACAGACCGGGAACCGAGAGACAGCCTTCCTCGATGTCGCGCAGCTCTCCTGCGACCTCGACGACCTCGGGGTTGATGACATACCCCGTGCGACCGTCGAGATCATAGCCGAATGCCCGCACGCCCACACCGATCTGCGGTGCCGCCACAGCGGCCCGCCCTTCCGGCAGAGACGTGTCCACGAGGTCTTGGGCCAAGGCCCTGAGCCCCTCGTCGAAGACGGTGACCGGTGCGCACGGACTGCGCAGCACCGGATCACCCCACAGACGGATATCGCGCTCAGCCATCGACGACCACGACGAGGTCGCCGCCTTCAAGCTGCTGGACGTTGCCGATGGCGATTCGGGAGACGGTGCCCGCCGTCTGAGTGGTGATGGAGGCCTCCATCTTCATGGCCTCGATCGTCGCGACTGTTGCGCCGGCCTCGACCCGGTCCCCCTCTGCAACCTGCAGTGTGACTACGCCGGCGAACGGGCTGGCCACGTGGCCGGAGTTCGACGGATCGGCCTTCTCCGCGGTCTTGACGTCGCTTTCGACTGCATGGTCGCGAACCTGCAGCGGGCGCAGCTGACCGTTGAGGGTGAACATCACCGATCGCATGCCGCGTTCGTCGGTGCCGCTGATTGCCTGCACCCCGATGAGGAGGTCCTTGCCCTTCGACAGCTCCACCGCGTGCTCCTCGCCCGCAGTCAGACCGTAGAGGTATTCCGAGGTCTCAACGACGGACAGGTCGCCGTAGTTGGCTCGCATCTGCTCGAACTCCCTGGTCGGTCCGGGGAACAGGAGCGAATTGAGCTTGGCCTGACGTGCGGCGCCAGGCGTCTCCAAGGCAGCAGCATCCTCTGCCGGGAGGTCCTCGGAGACAGCCTTGTGTTTGCGCCCTGCCAAGGCCTTCGTGCGGAACGGCTCGGGCCATCCGCCTGGAGGATCACCGAGGTCGCCGTTGAGGAAGCCGATCACCGAGTCCGGAATGTCGAACCTGTCCGGATTCTCTGCGAACTCCTCGGGATCGACACCGGCGCCCACGAGGTGAAGCGCGAGGTCGCCGACGACCTTGGACGAGGGTGTGACCTTGACGAGGTGGCCGAGGATCGCGTCTGCTGCCGCGTACATGCGTTCGATCTCCTCGAACCGCTCCCCCAGACCCAGCGCTACGGCCTGTTGGCGCAGGTTGGACAGCTGTCCGCCCGGAATCTCGTGGCGGTAGACACGGCCGGTCGGTCCGGCCAGTCCGGATTCGAACGGGGCATAGACCTTGCGGACGGATTCCCAGTACGGTTCGAGGTCGCTGACCGCGTTGAGGCTGATCAGGGTGTCGCGTTCGGTGTTCTCAAATGCTGCCACCAGAGCCGACAGGCTCGGCTGGCTGGTGGTCCCGGCCATGGCGGCAGATGCCGCATCGACCGCGTCGGCACCGGCTGCAGCTGCAGCGTAGAGCGTGGCCAACTGGCCACCGGCGGTGTCGTGGGTGTGGACGTGGACGGGCAGGTCGAAGTTCTCCCGCAGCGCCGTGACGAGTTTCGTCGCAGCGGCAGGGCGAAGGAGTCCGGCCATGTCCTTGATCGCGAGCACATGGGCACCGGCCGCGACAATCTCTTCTGCGAGCTTCAGGTAGTAGTCGAGCGTGTAGAGCTCTTCTCGCGGATCGAGGATGTCGGAGGTATAGCACAGGGCAACCTCGGCGACGGTGGTGTTCGTGGCGCGAACTGCCTCGATGGCCGGTCGCATCTGTTCGACGTCGTTGAGGGCATCGAAGATGCGGAAGATGTCGATGCCGGTGCGCGCAGCCTCATCGACGAAGGCATCGGTGACCTGGGTCGGGTACGGAGTGTAGCCGACGGTGTTGCGACCGCGCAGCAGCATCTGGAGATTGATGTTGGGCACAGCAGAGCGCAGTGCGGCCAATCGTTCCCAGGGATCCTCGCCGAGGAAGCGCAGCGCCACATCATAGGTCGCACCTCCCCAGGCTTCGATGCTGAGCAGCTCCGGCGTCATCCGGGACACATGCCCGGCGACGGCCAGCAGATCACGGGTGCGCACTCGGGTCGCCAGCAGAGACTGGTGAGCGTCGCGGAATGTAGTGTCCGTGACGGCCAACGGAGTCTGGCTCCGCAGTGCCTGAGCGAAACCGGTCGGGCCGACCTCGAGGAGCCGATCGCGACTTCCCGGCGTCGGATCCGTGTCGAGATCGATATCGGGAAGCTTCTCCCCCGGGCGGATGCGCAGGCGGGGCTCGCCATTGGGACGGTTGACGGTGACGTCGGCCAGGTAGTCGAGGATCTTCGAACCGCGATCCGCGCTGACCCGAGCGTCGAGCAGATGTGGGCGCTCCTCGATGAACGAGGTTGCGAGATCTCCGGCGATGAATGACTCATCTTCGAGCACGGCCCGCAGGAACCCGATGTTCGAGGATACGCCGCGGATCCGGAACTCGGCCAGGGCCCGTCGTGCACGAGAGATCGCCTGCTCGAAATCGCGACCACGGCAAGTGAGTTTGACCAGCATCGAGTCGAAGTGCGCGCTGACTACGGCTCCGGCGTGGACTGTTCCACCGTCGAGCCGCACACCGGCACCGCCGGCAGAGCGGTAGGCAGTGATGGTTCCGGTGTCGGGACGGAAGGCGTTCGCCGGGTCCTCGGTGGTGATGCGGCACTGGAGGGCGGCGCCCTTGATTCGCATGTCCCCCTGAACCAGGCCGATCTCAGCCAGGGTCTCCCCCGCTGCGACGCGCATCTGAGACGCGACCAGATCGACGTCAGTGATCTCTTCTGTCACCGTGTGCTCGACCTGAATGCGCGGGTTCATCTCGATGAAGACATGCTGACCCTTGCGCGGGCCGTCGGTCTCGAGGAGGAACTCGACGGTGCCGGCGTTCTGGTAGCCCAGGGCCGCAGCGAACTTCAGAGCATCGGCGTGCAGCGCGTCGGCGATGGCCGGGTCCAGGTTCGGCGCCGGTGCGATCTCGACGACCTTCTGATGACGACGCTGGACAGAGCAGTCGCGTTCGAAGAGATGAATCGCATTCGAGTCGTTGTCGGCAAGGACCTGGACCTCGATGTGACGCGGACGCTGCACGGCCTGTTCGATGAAGACCGTGGGATCTCCGAAAGCGCCCTCGGCTTCGCGCATCGCCGCCTTGAGCGCATCCTCCAGCTGTGAGGATTCGGCGACCCGGCGCATTCCGCGTCCGCCGCCACCGGCCACAGCCTTGACGAAGAGCGGGTACTCCATGGAGTCCGCGTCGGCCAGCAGCTGAGCGATGTCAGCGGAGGGACGCGTCGAGTCGAGTACGGGAATACCGGCATTGCGTGCGGCCGTCAGAGCCTGCACCTTGTTGCCGGCGAGTTCGAGCACGTCGGCCTTGGGACCGATGAAGGTGATTCCTGCCTCCTGGCAGGCTCGCGCCAAGTCGGGGTTCTCCGACAGGAAGCCGTAGCCGGGGTAGATGGCGTCGGCTCCCGATTCCTTGGCGACGCGCAGCATCTCTTCGACGCTGAGGTACGCACGAACGGGGTGGCCTTCTTGGCCGATCATGTAGGCCTCATCGGCCTTCATTCGGTGTTCGGAGTTCCGATCCTCATAGGGGAAAACAGCGACAGTGGAGGCGCCGAGTTCGTACGCTGCACGGAATGCGCGAACGGCGATCTCTCCACGATTTGCCACAAGAACTTTAGAGAACATCTGTGTCTCTCACTTCTGTATCGATCGCCTAGAGGCGATAGTCGACGGGCTGTCGAGGAACAACTCTACTAAGTGACCCAGAGCACTCGAATACAGGGGGGTCTGATTTCGACTGTGGTGCCACGCCCGGCGTGGTCGTGACTGCTCAGCCCGGTTGGATACGTTAACGTAGGAGGGTGCTTGTCCTAAGTATCAGCAGCCTCAAAGGCGGAGTCGGTAAGACGTCCGTGACACTCGGTCTTGCCTCGGCCGCATACAACCGTGGAATTCCGACCTTGGTCGTCGACATGGATCCGCAAGCGGACTCGTCGACCGGCCTTGATGTCCCGACGTCGACACGTGTCGATATCGCCGATGTGCTCGCTGCCCCCAAGTCCCAGAAAATCCTGTCCGAGGCGATCATCCCCTCCGGGTGGGTGGGTGACAAGCTCGGCCAGCTCGACGTGATCTCCGGCTCCCCCAGAGCTGCGGAGTTCGATCGACCCTCATTGTCGGAGAGGTACCTCCGGCGCCTTGAAGACGCATTGAGTCGCGTCGCCAAGGGGTACCGGCTGGTTCTCATCGACTGTCCGCCAAGTCTCAACGGGCTCACACGCACCGCGTGGACGGCCAGCAATCGGGTTGCAGTGGTGACCGAGCCCAGCCTGTTCTCCGTGGCAGCCGCGGATCGTGCGCTGCGGGCGGCGGACGAACTGCGCCAGCGAGGAACCTCGGACATCCAGCCGCTGGGCCTCGTGGTGAACCGGGTTCGCGCCGGTTCGAACGAACATGACTATCGCGTCAGTGAGATGCGGGAGATGTTCGGGCCATTGGTGCTCAATCCGCCTTTGGCCGAACGTGCGGTGATGCAGCAGGCTCAAGGTTCTGCCCGCCCGATTCACACGTGGCCCGGGAAGCCGGCAGAGGAAGTTGCGACCTCATTCGACTCGCTGCTGGAACGCGCTCTGCGCTCGGAGAACATTCGTTCGCGCAACGCCCCGAAACAGTAGGACCGAAGAAGCAGCAGGCATCGAACGCCACGTCCTGTGACAGCTGGATCGTCCGTGAGTCTTCCCGCTCATTTCCTTCAGCCTCAAACTCTTGAGCAATCAGACTCTGGGTCTGTTCAAGCTCTGGGTGTATTCAAGCTGCGGTCATTGACGGAATTGGGGTGCCGAATCTGCTGTGAAGCCGAGATGGCTGTCCGCGAAGTCTGATTCTTCTTGATGAATATGAGTGTGGCCCGTCCTCTCGGACGGGCCACACTCATCAATCCCCCATGGTGTCCCGGTCAGGGACTGCCCGATAT
This sequence comes from Brevibacterium antiquum, assembly GCF_016107655.1. Classification (GTDB taxonomy): domain Bacteria; phylum Actinomycetota; class Actinomycetes; order Actinomycetales; family Brevibacteriaceae; genus Brevibacterium; species Brevibacterium antiquum. The sequence goes on along the minus strand of NZ_JABASX010000003.1, from coordinate 51,811 downwards.
CCGGGCGATCAGCTGTTCAGCCGAGCTTCTGTGCTCTTCGCTGGGCGAGCTCATCCATTTCGATGACAGCGGAATCATCTTCGGGAAGACGTTCGCTCGGCAGTTCGGAGAGGCTGCCTTCAACCTCATTCCAGACACGCCCGACGGCAATGCCGAAGACGCCCTGTCCGCCCTGCAGAAGATCGACGACCTCATCGGGTGAGGTGCATTCGAAGACGCTGGCCCCATCGGACATCAGAGTGATCTGAGAGAGGTCCCGGACACCACGCGAACGCAGGTGGTCGACCGCAGTGCGGATCGACTGCAGCCCGACGCCGGTGTCGAGAAGCCGCTTGACGATCTTGAGAACGAGGATGTCACGGAAGCTGTAGAGCCGCTGGCTGCCCGATCCCGTCGCGTTGCGAATCGAGGGGGTCACCAGGTCGGTGCGCGCCCAATAGTCGAGCCGGCGGTAGCTGATGCCGACGACTTTGCACACGGTCGGGCCGCGGTAGCCGGCCTCTTCGTCAAGGACTGGCAGATCGTCGTCGAACAACAGTCCTTGGGCGGCTGGTGGTATTGGCGTCGGCTCGACGCTTTCATGACTTGAGCGGTTCACACCGACTCCTCCTTATAGTCCCTGGGGGAAGCGAGGTCGCTTTGAAGAGCAGAGAACATAACCATTCTAGCTCTCTTCTCAGCGAACCTACAGTGGGATTCAACATCTCCAAGCTATTCTCCCGGGCCTTCCAGGACAAACACCTCAAGGTAACAATTTGCGCGTGTCGCCGTTATCGCAGTATTCGAACACGTGATTCACGCACAAACTGACCGTTCGATACCCATCTGAGAGCCCGCTCACTCGGTCTCGGGCTGCGCTTGGTCGTCCTTGGCACCAGTGGAACCCTGCGGCTTGTCATCCTCGGACTTCCGATCCTCGGCCTTCTTGGGCTTGGCACTGGTCAGGAGCTTCGTTTTGACGGTCGACGCGTACTTGTCGACGTACTCCTGGCCCGAGAGCCGCATGATCTCGTACATGATCTCGTCGGTGACGGATCGCAACAGGAACCTGTCATTGGGAAGGCCCTCGTACTTCGAGAAATCCATGGCGGATCCGAAGACTATTCCGACCCGTCGAAACTTCGGGATCAGACGTCCAGGAGGCTGAATCTTGTCGGTGCCGATGATCGCGACGGGAATCACCGGGGCACCAGATTCGAGGACCAGGCGGGCGACGCCCGTGCGGCCGCGGTAGAGCTTGCCGTCCGGTGAACGTGTGCCCTCCGGATAGATGCCCAGAGAGTTCCCCTCTCTCAGAACCTTGAGCCCGGATTCCAGCGAGGCCTGAGAACCGGAGCCCCCGGCTCTGTCCATCGGCAGCTGGTTGTTGAGTTTGAAGAACCACCGGGTGACGGCGCCCTTGAGGCCGCGACCGGTGAAATAGTCCTTCTTCGCCAGATAGACGACAGGCCGGGGTGCTAGAAGAGGGACGAAGATCGAATCCATGAAGTGATTGTGGTTTCCCGCGATGATCGCGGGTCCGTCAGACGGGAGGTTGTCCAACCCGCGCACCCAGGGACGGAAGAGGATCCGCAGAATGGGTCCGGCCACGACTCGCTTGAGAAACCAGTAGAACACGAGCACCCTTCCCTGTCACGACTCTTTGTCGTCCTCGGACATCATATATCGACACCATCAACGCACATTCATGCCATGCTGAACCTATGGAGATCGACTACTCACCACAATCAGTGCCGACTGCACCTTACCGGCAGATCGCCCAGGACTCTGCGTCTGCGGTGCTGTTTCTCCATGGGATCACCGGGTCTCCGGCCGCGTGGTTCCCCATCGCCCGGGCCTTGGGCCATCATGGAATCAGCGTCAGCGTTCCGCTGCTTCCGGGCCACGGCACTCGGTGGCAGGACCTCAATTCCACGCCCTGGTCCGAATGGCTCGACGCAGCGAAGGCGGAGCTTCAGGCACTGTCTCGAACTCACACCCGGGTGGTGGTGGCAGGTCTGTCAATGGGCGGTGCCCTGGCATTGGCACTTGGCGCCGGGGATTCCCCTCCTGACGCGCTCGTGTTGATCAATCCTGCCCTTTACATCGATTCCCCGCTGACACCGTTTCTGCCCGTCCTCAAACACGTGGTCGCCTCTGTGCCGGCGATCGCCGGCGACATCGCACATCCGGATCGCTGCGAATACGCTTACGATCGCACCCCAGTCGCAGCTATCGCCTCGTTCGCGTCGGCACAGAGAACTCTTCGCGAGGACCTCTGGCGGATCGAATGCCCAGTCACCCTCTTCGTCTCCGGCCGCGACAGTGTGGTCGGGCCGCGGACCTTTCGAACCCTGCGATCGCGTCTGCCCCAGCGGCCGACGATCCTATCTCTGCGTCGATCCCGGCACGTAGCCACCTTGGACAATGACGCGGACATCATCGCCGAGGCGATCCTGGACAAGGCGACATCCGCCGATCGTTTCCCGGCAGGAGCCCCCGGAACCGGGGAATAGAGACGCCGAGAAGATTGCTGATAGAGGACATGGACGACGAGAAGAACGAGAACTGGCGTGATGAGGTTCCCGAGTCCGAGCGGCTCGGCGATTCTTCGCGCATCAGTGACAGTCACTGGGAGGATCTCGTCAATCAGATAGCAGAGCCCAGCGCCATGATGGGTGATATCCCTGTCGAAGAGGTCAGGGAGAGGCTCGAAGAGGAAGAGGGCTGGGAGCCCGGGCCAGCTGAACCCATCGGCTGGCGCACCGCCTCGCCGACTCTGATGCTCTCTGTGGTCGCGACGTTCGGCGCCGTCCTGCTGTTGGTACTCGGTGCGATCTTCTTCCGCCCACTGCCCGGCTGGTTTCTGTTGATCGGCATTGCAGTCGGCCTCGGTGGAGCAGTCGGCCTGTTCTTTCATCTCCCGACCAACCGTTCGCCCGACGGGGACAACGGCGCCTCGGTCTGATGCCGCAGTCGAACGTCGGACCCTCTCCTGTGTCAGGGGCGAGTGAAAGACTAGGGCGCATGTCCACCCCATTCGACCGAGCGCCGTCAGCAATCGCCTCCTCGCAGTTGTCGTTCGACAGTCTTGGCACCCCTCTCCACGAGGTCACTTTCGTCATAGTCGACCTGGAGACAACCGGTACAACTGCCGGAAAGTCGGAGATCACGGAGATCGGTGCGGTCAAGATGTGCGGCGGCGAGGTTCTCGGAGAGTTTCAATCTCTGGTCAAGCCCGAGGAATCGGTGATCAGCCCGTTCGTGGCGCGACTGACAGGCATCACACACGCCATGGTCGATGATGCTCCCTCGATCCGCTCTGTGCTGCCGAGCTTTCTGGAGTTCTGCGTCGGTGCGGTCCTGGTTGCGCACAATGCTCCTTTCGACATCGGCTTCCTCCGCTCCGCGTGTGAAAAGCTCGACTACCACTGGCCTCAGCCGACCGTCCTCGACACCGTCACCTTGTCTCGGCGAGTAGTGAGTCGTGATGAGGTCCGCAATCACAAACTGTCGACTCTCGCCGCTCATTTCGGAACCGAGGTCTCCCCCGACCACAGGGCACTCTCCGATGCCAAGGCCACCGGAGAGCTGCTGCATCGGGTGCTGGAACGATTCGGCGGCTATGGCATCACAACTCTCGAAGAGCTGGCCACGGTGCGCCAGCCCGGATGGGCGAAACGCCAAGCAAAATCTCATCTTGCCAAGGGAGTTTCGGCCGAACCAGGCGTCTACATGTTCCTCGATGGAACTCGCCGAGTCCTCTACATCGGCAAATCCGGCAATATGGCGCGCCGAGTCCGGGGCTACTTCAACGCTTCGGAGAACCGCGGTCGGATGGCTGAGATGATCACAGCAGCTCAGGAGGTCAGCTGTCTGCCATGCGCGCATGCGCTCGAGGCCGAGGTCAGAGAGATTCGGCTGATCGGAGAGCTCGCCCCGCCGTATAACCGTCGGTCGAAGAACCCCGAACGCAATTCCTGGATCGTTCTCAGCGATGAGGCATATCCGAGGTTGTCGGTCGTCCGTTCGAACACCGCATTGGAGAAGTCGCCCGCAACGCCCATGGGCCCGTTCCGGTCACGCAAGACGGCGCAAGCGGTGAAGGAGCTTCTCGACACCCTCTATCCCGTCAAGCGATGCACGGCGAAGATCACCTCCGCCGATCTGGGATCGCACCGCCCGTGCGTGAGTTCCCAGGTCGGTCAGTGCGGCGGTCCCTGCGCAGGCGTGACCCACAGGCAGGAGTACCTGGACGACATCAGCGATCTGTTCGCGGTCATGGACGGTGACTACTCAACCCTGCGTGATCTGTGCACGCAGAGAATGTCGAGATTGGCCACCGAAGCCAGGTATGAGACAGCCGCCGAGGTGCGCGATGCCATGCGTTCGGGACTTGCCAACGCCGCACGGGCCGAGTCCGTTCGTGCTCTGCGAGATATCCCTGAGATCCTTGCGTACGCTCAGGGGCCCGACGGAGGGTTCGATCTCGCCGTCATCCGATATGGGAAGCTGGCCGCCGCTGCACACTCCCGTGGCTCGCGGGGAATCGACGAGGCCTTCGTTGCCATTCGCGCGACCGCGGAATGGGTTCCTGCACCAGGGAAGCTTCCGGCAGCATCCGACTCTTTGCCGGAGGAGACCAGGCTCTTGTCCCAATGGTTGCAGTCGGCGACGCTGACCTCGATGCGGGGAGCTTGGTCGCTCCCCCGCACCGGGGCCAACTTCCACGCCCAGGAATCAGGAACGATTCGTCTCGGCGACCCTGTGTGAGACCCCGATGAGCTGGTCGAGCTTCTGCGCACCGAGGCCGGCGTCTACCGTTTCCTCTGCAATGGTCACCTTCGCCGCCAACCGCTCGGTCAGGCTGCCCACAGCAGACTCATCGGCTGCAACGAGTGCCGCTGCTGTATTGATGAGCACGATGTCGCGTACTGCTGACTTCTCTCCGTTGAGCACCGATCGGGTGATCTCAGCGTTCTGTTCGGGTCCGCCGCCTCGCAGATCGTTCTTTGTGACACGTTCAAAGCCCAGGTCAAGGGCATCGAAGGTCATATGTTCGACCTCGCCGTGACGAATCTCCCACACATCGTTGACGTCGGTGTTGCTCAGTTCGTCCAACCCGTCTCTGGAGCGGAACACGACTGCCTGATGACCGCGCTTGGCCAAGGTTCCGACGACCAGAGGCGCCATCTGAGCATCAGCGACACCGATCGCGGTGTGACGGGCACGGGCCGGGTTCGTCAGCGGTCCGAGGATGTTGAAGGCGGTCGGGACGCTGATCTGACGACGCACTGCCGCCACGAACTGCATCGACGGGTGGAAGACGTTGGCGAAGCAGAATGCCAGCCCGACTTCCTTCGCGATGATGCCCGTCTGCTCCGGGGTGATGTCGAAGCGGACTCCAAGAGCTTCGAGCACATCGGCGGAGCCAGAGGCCGACGACGTTGCACGGTTGCCATGCTTGACGACGCGCTGCCCGCTCGCGGAGATGATCATCGCTGCAGTTGAGGAGATATTGGCAGTCTTCGCCCGATCGCCGCCGGTGCCGACGATATCGACCGAATCTTCGAGACCCGGCAGCGGCACGGCGTGGTCCATCATCGCGGAGACCAAACCGGCTATCTCGGCGACGGTCTCGCCCTTCGTATGGTGTGCCACGAGAAATGCGGCCATTGTCACGTCGGGCGTCTGACCCGACATGATCTGGTCCATCGCCCACGCGGCGGCGGCCTCGTCGAGATCCTGCTGGTGCATGAGCGTCATAAGCAGATCGGGCCAGCTGTAGGTGGTGCCCTGGGGTGTGGTTCGGAGCCCGGAATCCTGTGTTTCCGGGCTTGTCGTACGCGGTGTCTCCGTCATCCGAATGAACTCTCCTTAAGGGACTTCCACCACCTCTGACTACGAGATGGAACTTACCTGCGGCATCCTATCCTGTCTTCGACACGCGGGGGCCAGGTACTCCGGATACGAGATTCCGGCACCAAATCAAGGTTTTCGCTACACCGTGTAGAAAAATATTCACCGAAAGCTGGGTAAAAGATGAAAACTCACCCCGAGACGAGTAATAATGGGGTTGTGTCAACTGCCACTGCATCTCAAACAGCGCCAGCACATCCGGTTGTCAATCGTCCGAATGTGACCACGGTGGGCTTCATCGTGTTCCTCGCGAGCGACCTGATGTTCTTTGCCGCGCTCTTCGCCATGTACTTCACCATTCGATCCGTCGTGCCGGAATTATGGGAGACCCAGACCGAGGTCCTCGACATTCCATACGCGCTCGGCAACACGCTCATTTTGGTGTCGTCTTCATTCACCTGCCAGCTGGGCGTCTTCGCAGCGGAGAAGTTCCGTCCCCGCCGGACGGGCTCTCTGTTCAACATCGCCAAATGGGGAATGGTCGAGTGGTTCTACCTCACCTTCCTCCTTGGCGCGGTCTTCGTCTCCGGCCAGGTGATGGAATACGCCACCCTGGTCAGCGAGGGCATCGCCATCAACAGTGATGGCTATGGTTCCGTCTTCTACCTGACCACCGGGTTCCACGGTATTCACGTGACCATCGGACTCATCTGCTTCCTGCTTGTGATCGGACGAGCATACGGAGCCAAGAAGTTCGGTCATCATGAGGCCACATTCGCGATCTGCGTGTCCTACTACTGGCACTTCGTCGACGTCGTCTGGGTGGGTCTCTTCGGAGTCATCTACCTCCTTCAGTAGTCGGCTCGAGATGCTCGGCCATTCGGACGTACAACATTTAAAGCAAAGGACGATCACGTGAAGCTTTTAGCAGATCGCCGCAGGCATCCAATGGCACTGGTTGTGCTGCTCTTGGTGGGCCTGCTGATGACTGGCGGAGCCTACGCACTCTTCACTCAGACATCGAGCGCCAAGGCAGATACCGCCAGCGCATCGGATGTCGACGAAGGAAAGAAGCTTTTCGCTGCGAACTGTGCAACATGCCACGGACTCAGCGGCGAGGGCTCGAAGGCCGGACCGGGTCTCATCGGAGTTGGTGCAGCAGCAGTTGACTTCCAGGTCGGAACCGGGCGCATGCCGCTGCAGTCCAATGGGCCGCAGGCACGCGTCAAGGAACCCCAGTTCGACGAAGAGCAGACAGCTCAGCTGGCTGCCTATGTCGCTTCGCTGGGTCCTGGCCCAGCCGTCCCTGAGGACGAAAACCTCGATGCGTCCAAGGGTGATCCTGCTGCAGGCGGCAGTCTCTTCCGCACCAACTGCGCCATGTGCCACAACGTGGTCGGCGCCGGCGGTGCTCTGACCCGAGGCAAATACGCACCGAACCTGGCGGATGTCTCCGAGAAGCACCTGTACGAAGCGATGCAGACCGGTCCCCAGAATATGCCAATCTTCAACGACGCGAACCTGACTCCCGATGACAAGCGCGATGTGATCGCCTATGTCAAAGAGGTGTCGGATACTCCCTCGCCCGGTGGTTTCAAGCTGGGATCCCTGGGACCGGTGGCTGAAGGCCTCTTCATCTGGTTCTTCGGCCTCAGCGCAGTCATCGGACTGACAGTATGGCTGTCGTCCAGGGCAAAGTGAGTCAGTCAATGTCGTTCAGTAATCACCACGAGAAAAGACGGGGAATTCAATGACCTCGAAAGACCACTTCGGCGGCGGCAGCCAGCTCGAGGAGTTGAATGGGTTCACGAACCCTGGGCTGCCGGAACACAAGCCTCGGCTTGCTGACGGAGACCCGAAGGCCGCAAAGGTCGCCGAACGCCAGGTTGCGGCGTGGTTCGTGCTGTCGATGGTCGGAACCATCTGGTTCATCGTCGCCTACTTCCTGTTCTCTCCCGGCGAGACGATGCAGAGCATTCGGCTCCACAACACCTCCATCGGCCTCGGCGCCGCGGTAGCGATGTTCTCGATCGGCGTCGGCGCCGTTCTGTGGGCGAAGAACCTCATGAGCGATCACGAGGGAATCGATGAGCGTCACGACATCGGTGGCAGTGAAGAGGATCAGGCAGTTGCCCTTGAGATCCTGCACCAGGCGAAGGAAGAGTCGGGAATCGCCCGACGTCCTCTCCTGCGCAACACGCTGATCGCGGCACTGGCCATCGCTCCTCTGCCCGCAGTCCTCGTATTCCGTGACCTGGGCCCGCTGCCCGGGGACAAGCTGTTCCACACGCTCTGGGGCAAAGGCATCCGCCTGATCCAGGACCCGGGTGGCATCCCATCGGTGGAATCCGAGCGCCCGATCAAGGCAGACGACGTCACCATCGGATCGGCCTACCACGTTCTGCCATCGGGCATCGGCGATGAAGAGAAGGCCGAACACCCGTTGGAGGAGAAGGCAAAAGCCGCCGTTCTCCTGATGCGCATCGATCCCAAGGAACTCAAAGAGGATCCGGATCGCAAGGACTGGTCACACGACGGCATCGTCGCCTATTCCAAGATCTGCACCCATGTCGGTTGCCCTGTCGCACTGTATGAGCACCAGACACACCACCTGCTCTGCCCGTGCCACCAGTCGACCTTCGACGTGACCGAACACTGCAAGGTCATCTTCGGCCCGGCCAAGCGTCCACTGCCGCAGCTGCCCATCTCGGTCGACAGCGAAGGCTATCTGGTCGCACAGTCGGACTTCCCCGAGCCCGTCGGACCTACGTTCTGGGAGATCAATCACCCATGAGTACTACACAACCCACAACCACCATCGGGAAGGCCGCGAACTTCGCCGAAACTAGAGTCGGGGCTTCAGTCCTCGTCCGCGAGTTCGGACGCAAGATCTTTCCTTCCCACTGGTCGTTCATGCTCGGTGAGGTCGCTCTCTACAGCTTCGTCATCGTTATCCTCTCCGGAACGTTCCTGACCTTCTTCTTCACCCCTGCAATGGGTGAGATGCACTATGAAGGTCCTTGGGCGCCGCTGCGCGGCGTCGAGATCTCAGAGGCATACAACTCGACGCTGGCGATCTCATTCGAGATCCGCGGTGGCCTGTTCATCCGTCAGATGCACCACTGGGGTGCACTGCTTTTCGTCGCGGCACTGAGCATCCACATGCTGCGCGTGTTCTTCACCGGTGCGTTCCGTCGCCCTCGCGAGCTCAACTGGATCGTCGGTGTGCTTCTGGTGATCATGGGAATGGCGGCAGGTTTCACCGGCTACTCACTTCCCGATGATCTGCTCTCAGGCAACGGTCTGCGAATCATTGACGGTATCGTCAAATCATTGCCGCTGGTCGGAACATATCTCTCGTTCTTCATCTTCGGCGGCGAGTTCCCTGGCACTGACATTGTCGCCAGGCTCTACTCCCTCCACATCATGATCGTGCCCGCGCTGCTGATCGCTCTGATCGGGATTCACCTGGTGTTCGTCGTCGTACACAAGCACACGCAGTACCCAGGCGCAGGCAACACCGAGAAGAACGTTGTCGGCGAGCCTGTTCTGCCGACATTCGCAGCCAAGGGCGGAGGCTTCTTCTTCCTCATCTTCGGCTTGCTGGCTCTGATCTCAGCACTGTTCACGATCAACCCGATCTGGAACTACGGGCCCTATGACCCCTCACCGGTGTCTGCAGGCACACAGCCCGACTGGTACATCGGTTGGGCAGACGGATTCCTGCGCATTGTTCCAGGCTGGCTCGAGTTCTACATTGCCGGTTGGCCGATCTCGCTGAATATCAACAGCGCAGTCATTGTCATGGGCGGCGTGTTCGGAGCGATGTTCATCTATCCGTTCTTCGAGTCCTGGCTGCTCAAGGACAAGCGTGAACACCACATCCTCGATCGCCCACGCAACAACCCCACGCGTACCGCCATCGGTGTTGCAGGCATCATCTTCTACTGCAACATGTGGGCTGCGGCCTCGGGCGACATCATTGCCGTGTTCTTCCAGATGTCACTCAACGACATGATCTACATATTCCGCATCGTGTTCTTCCTCGGACCGATCATCGGCTACATGATCACGAAGCGGATGTGCATCGGTCTGCAGCGCAAGGATCGTGAGATCGCACTGCATGGACGTGAGACGGCCAATATCATCCGTCTCCCCCACGGCGAGTTCCTTGAGCGTCACGAAGCTCTTCCTCCCCATAAGCTGTGGAAGCTGACAGCGTTTGAGTCGCCGACGTACACGCCTGCGGAGCCGAATGCGGAAGGTAAGATCACCGGACTCGAGAAGTTCCGTGCGAAGCTCTCCAAGTTCTTCTTCGAGGACCGTGTTGCACCAGTGACTAAGCAGGAGCTCGAAGCATCGCACCACGACCACGATTCGGTTGAGTCGAACACTCACAACCAGATCGGTCACTGATCGAGTCTGAGTTCAGATGACGTGATTCTGACGAGTCGACGGTATGACGGAGGGGCCCAACAGTTTATGTTGGGCCCCTCCGTCATACCGTCATCGTGTGCCGCTGAACATTCGAACTCAGTGTTGTTGAGCGGTCATCCTTCTGGGACCCACGGTCGGCCATTCGTGCTGTCACCGTCACCATCACCGAGGTCGTGCTGGAGTGCTCCATCTGATTGAAGTCGGCGCAGATCGCAGACCTCAAGCCTTCGATCTGCCCCATCATTCCACGTGCGGCCAGGATCGACACCCGAACCGCGCTGCGGGCCACGAAGGAAGTTCCGACACCCGGCACCGGGCTCTGAAATCAGCACCACCAACAGAGAAGTCATAGGCTCCGCTCGCTCCTGCTCCCCCGTCGGTCCGATCCGGGGTCGTAGCGGTTTGAACGTGAGATCTACTCGACGAGATTCACCGGTGTGTCCTGGGCAGCGCGAATACCAAGGTACCCCCGACCCAACTGCTCGGGGGCACTCTCAGCTGCCGTGAGGATGTTGCGTCAGGTCAGCGTCGTGGACCTTATGCGAGGAGAATACAGGCATCAGTATCATCTGAGCGATGTTGATCAACGTGGTGAACACTACGGTGTGCTCGATAGACGTGTTCGGACCGACTGTCGTGAACAACCACTGCCACCGCATCTAGGTGTGTGCACCAGGTGTCAGCACAGTCCGCGAGCTGTGGCGGTCGTCGACGCGGGCGAAGATCGCTCAGGTCACCACGGTGCCGGGCAACGTGCCCATGTCGATGAAGATGAGGCTGCGTCTGCAGGTGCGATCATTGGGTGGCTGCAGGTGCGATCATTGGGTGGCTGCAGGATTCAGCAGTGTGTGGTTCTGCAACGCGCCGCCGGCGGTGAAGATCGCGTGGACCAACACGCCAAGGAGAAGGCTGGTCGAGGCGAGGAGTTGAGTACTGCATTCCGTCCGGCCTGGTCCTCTCAGAGCTCTGCAGACACTCATGGTTGCCGAGGTGGTGAACAGCGATCTGCCTGATCGCCCGGCAGTCCATTGCCACGGACGAGGTCGTCGGTGGTGCCCGTGCCTCTGGGACTGATCCGTGCGACTGTACGTGAGCACAGCGATGGCCCGAACTCTAATGAGTCCGGGCCATCGCTGTGCTATCTGATAGCAGTGTTCGGTCTGGAACGAATCAGTGAGCGTGGTCCCCACGATCATGTTCGTACGACAGTCCGACCAGAGCCACCAGGCCGAGTACGGCACCGAAGGGGAAGATCCACCAGCCCATGGCAATTCCGTAGAATGCCACAGCAGCTGCACCGGCACACGCGATCGGCCACCAGCTCCAAGGGCTGAAGAAGCCGTAGTCCGCATCAGCATCGGAGATCTCCGCATGCTCATTGTCCTGGGGCTGGCGACCGACTCGACGGTCTGTCAGCCACAGGTAGACGCCGATCATCAAGGACATTGCACCGACGAGGAGCAGTGCCGGGAATCCGACCATCTCCGAGAAGTCCGTGAAGAAGCCGTAGAAGACTCCAACGGCTGCGAAGAAGATGCCACAGATCACGAAGACATAGATCGAGGATTTCACTTGACATTACCTCCTGTGAGTTGCGGCTCTGCGGTCCCGTGCCCGGCGTACTCGAGCAGTTCCGGGTGATTCACATCGAATGCCGGGCGCTCGGAACGGATGCGAGGCAGCGAGGTGAAGTTGTGGCGAGGAGGCGGGCAGGAAGTCGCCCACTCGAGTGATCCGCCGTAACCCCAAGGGTCATCTACTGTCACCTTTGGTGCATTGCGAGCGGTGATCCACACGTTCCAGAAGAAGGGAACCATGGACAGGCCGAGGAGCATTGCGCCGACAGTCGACACCTGGTTCATCCAGGTGAAGCCGTCTTGCGGGAGGTAGTCGGCATAACGGCGGGGCATTCCGTCGACTCCCAGCCAGTGCTGGACGAGGAAGGTACCGTGGAAGCCGACGAACAGCATCCAGAAGTGAATGTGTCCCAGCTTCTCATTGAGCATCCTGCCGGTCCATTTGGGCCACCAGAAGTAGAATCCGGCGAACATCGCGAACACGACGGTACCGAAGACCACGTAGTGGAAGTGGGCGACGACGAAGTAGGAGTCAGAGACCTGCATATCGAGAGCAGGGCTGGCCAGGATGACACCGGTGAGACCACCGAAGAGGAATGTGACGAGGAACCCGATGGACCAGACCATCGGAGTCTCGAAGGTGATCGACCCTCGCCACATCGTGCCGACCCAGTTGAAGAACTTCACCCCAGTCGGAATCGCAATGAGCATCGTCATGAAGGCGAAGAATGGAAGGGCGACGACGCCGGTGACATACATGTGGTGGGCCCACACAGTCACAGACAGTGCCGCAATCGAGATCGTCGCGAAGACCAGTTCCTTGTAGCCGAAGACGGGCTTGCGGCTGAATACTGGGAAGATCTCCGTCACGATGCCGAAGAAGGGCAGGGCAATGACATAGACCTCCGGGTGACCGAAGAACCAGAACAGGTGCTGCCACAGTATCGGTCCACCGTTGCCGGGGCTGAAGACATGTGACCCCAATACTCGGTCAGCTCCCAACACGAGCAGAGCTGCCGCAAGAGGCTGAAAGGCCATCAAGACGAGGATGCCGGTGATGAGAACGTTCCAGGTGAAGATGGGCATACGGAACATCGTCATGCCTGGAGCACGCATCGTGATCACGGTGGTGATGAAGTTGACCGAGCCGAGAATCGTTCCGATTCCCTGGAGCGCCAAGCCGAGAACCCAGAGGTTGCCTCCGGCACCCGGAGTGAACGTTGTGTTGCTCAGTGGCGCGTACGCGGTCCATCCGAATGAAGCAGCACCCTGAGGGGTGAGGAATCCGGAAAGGGCGATCAGCGAACCGAAGAGGAACATCCAGAAAGCGAAGGCGTTGAGACGAGGGAAAGCCACGTCTGGCGCACCGATCTGCAGCGGCATGATCACGTTGGCAAAGCCGGCGAACAGCGGAGTCGCGAACATCAGCAGCATCAGCGTGCCGTGCATGGTGAACAGCTGGTTGTACTGTTCCTTCGTCTCAATGATCTGCATGCCCGGGTCGAAGAGCTCGAGCCGGATGATGAGCGCCATGACGCCACCAACGCAGAAGAAGATGAACGACGCGATCAGATACATGTAGCCGATCGTCTTATGGTCGGTCGACGTGATCCAGTCGACGATGACCTTTCCCTTGCTCCGAGGAACAACAGGGGCATCAAGAGCCGGCTGATTCATCGTTGCGGTCATTTTTCAGCACCTTCTTTCGGGTACCAGTTGCGATCGTACTCAGGACCGAGCTGACCCTTGTTGCCTTCGTCGCCGAGGGACTTGGTGTAGTCCTCGAATTCGGCCTTGGATACGACCTTCACGTTGAAGAGCATCTCCGAGTGGTACTCACCGCACAGCTCGGCGCACTTGCCTACGTACTCGCCTTCTTTCTCGGCGCGCAGATGCAGACTCTGGTCGTGACCAGGAATCATGTCGCGCTTCTCGAGGAATGCGGGGACCCAGAACGAGTGGATGACATCGCGTGAACGAAGTTTGATTTCGAGGTCGGTGTCGACCGGGAGGTAGAGGGTCGGCGCCTTCTCCCCCGGCTTCTCAGAGCCGTCGAGGTGAACCTGCGTACCTGCGTAGTACACGTCTTGATTGACGTAGTTGAAGTCCCACGCCCATTGTTTTGCGGCGACTTCGATGACCTGTTCACCGGGAGTGGTGTCGTCGGTGGTCTTCTCCATGACCTGGACGCTCTGGAAGAAGAACCCGAGAACCAGGATGACTGGGGTGACCGTGAACAGGATTTCGATCGGCATACTGTAGCGCAGCTGCACAGGCAGTCCGCGATCGTTCTTGCGGCGGCGGTAAGCGACCATCGACCACAGGATGAGCCCCCAGACGATCAGCCCCACGATCAGCAGGGCGATCCATGCGCCGTTCCACAGTGAGGTGTAAGCCTCGGTGTGGTTGGTGGCGCCCTTCGATTCGGCGGGGAAGAATCCTGTGGAGACTTGCTCTTTCGTGCAGCCGGACAGCAACGCCAGTACAGCGACGGCGCCCAGAGTGCCGAGCCGCTTCGCCCAGGACCTTCCCGGTCCTGCCTGATTCGGAGAATCCACGTGCAGCCTTTCACAACCTTATTCGTCCTCCGGGTGCCCGAAGAACGAATTCTTACTATGTCAGTTACCAGAGTACCGCTACAAGCGGTAGAAATTCACATGCAAATGATCATTTGTTGAGAATAACCTGACAACGATTCCCGCGGAGAGCGGAATCTAGCCGAGCGGAGTAGTCGAGACCGCTGATCTCCGACACGCCGAGGCTTGCCAGGTGTGATGTCTGCCACTGTGTATCGATGAGCCATCCATTCGCGTCGTCAACGGTGTCGACCGAGGTGGGAAGCGTTGGAGCCGTGATTCCATCGAAGAGGGAGACGAGGTGGACAAGTGCGGCTTTCGAGGCATCTCGCTGGGTATGGAACATCGATTCTCCGGCGAAGAACGAGCCCATGGCCACACCGTAGAGACCCCCCACGAGGACGCCTTCTGATCTGACTTCGACAGAATGAGCCCACCCGTCTGCGTGGAGGCCCAAATAGAGGCCGATGATGCCTTCGGTGATCCAGCTGCCGGGCCTGCTCGGATCCGCACAGGCGCGAATGACCCGTTCGAAATCCGTGTTGACGCTGCACTCGAAGCGGCGCATCGACTTGCGTAGGCTTTTGCTGACTCTGAGGTCTCCCGGGAAGAGCACACCGCGACGCCGCGGAGCCCACCATCCCATTCGTCCGGTGCCGCCGCTGCCGATGCCCATGGGGAACAGCCCGGCCCGATACGAAGAGAGGACCTGGGGCTGCGTTGCCGTGTATGACACGGCGCGCAGATCCTCCAGGTCCATCTCAGTGACTTTCAGGTCTGTTTCAGTGGGCGGACATCAGTGGAACGAGTCGCCGCAGGCGCAGGAGCCGCCAGCGTTCGGATTGTCGATCGTGAAGCCCTGCTTCTCGATGGTGTCAGCGAAATCGATGGTCGAGCCACCGAGGTAGGGCACGCTCATCCGATCCACGATGACCTCGACTCCGTCGAAGTCACGCACAGCGTCACCGTCGAGCTGACGCTCGTCGAAGTACAGCTGGTAGATCAGACCAGAGCAGCCGCCGGGCTGAACGGCCACACGCAGGCGCAGGTCATCGCGACCTTCCTGCTGCAACAGGCTGCGCACCTTGTCGGCCGCCGTGCTCGACAGCTCAACCTCGTGCGTGGCCATCGCTTCGTTCGTCACAGTCATGGTTACTCCTTATTTCGATCCTGCCTGTCTCCAGGCTACACCGCGCACAACGCTATCGACGATGAACCTATTCCCGAGTCACCCTCAGCCGACTGCCAGTTTCTGCAGAAGGAGCGCCTCAGCGACGATTGCCGCCTTGAAATCGGGCAGATACAGCGACTCATTGGCGCTGTGTGCCCTGGCGTCCGGGTCCTCGACTCCGGTGACCAGGATAGAGGCCTGCGGGAAGACCTCGAGGAGATCGGCGATGAACGGTATCGAGCCGCCGATGCCCATAGTCACGGACTCCTGCCCCCACGCTTCGGTGAGGGCGCGTTGGGCGGTCTGCACCACGGGATCGTTCATATCGGCCTGCCACGGGCTGCCGCCTTCCGTGTCGCCGATGGTGAGGGTGGCGCCGAAGGGAAGATTGTCACGCAGGTGCGCTTCGACAGCCTGGACTGCGTTCTCGGGTGTGTCTCCTGGGGCCAAGCGGATCGACAGCTTTGCCCGCAAGCTCGACTGGAGAGTGTTCGAGGAGACGTCGACGTCGGGAATGTCGAGTCCGATGACTGTGATCGAGGGCTGGGTCCACAGTCGGGACGCCAGGGACCCGGAGCCGATAAGTGAAGTCGATTCGAGAACACCGGAGTCGGAGCGGATCGTTGACTCTTCGTAGTCGATGTCACTGTCGACCTGTGCCTTGAGTCCTCTGACGGCAACGGAGCCGTTGTCATCGTGGAGGCTGCTCAGCACCCGTGTCATAGCCAGCATCGCGTCGGGGACGATTCCGCCGTACATTCCCGAATGCACCGCGTGATCGAGCGTGGAGATCTCGAATTCGATGGCGCACATGCCCCGCAGACTCGTTGTCAGAGCTGGCGTACCCGCCGCCCAATTCCCCGAATCCGCGACGACGATGACGTCGGCAGCAAGCTTGTCCTGGTAGGTCTCAAGGAAGTTGCGGAAGCTCGGGCTGCCGGCCTCTTCCTCGCCTTCGATGAAGAGAGTCACTCCTACGCCGAGGCGGTCTGCCAGGAGCCGCAGCGAGGTGAGGTGGACCATGATGCCGGCTTTGTCGTCGGCGGCCCCGCGACCGTAGAGCCGATCCCCGGTCCGGGTGGCGATGAAGGGTTCGGTGTCCCAAGCTTCGGGCTTGCCCGGAGGCTGGACGTCGTGGTGTGCGTAGAGCAGCACAGTCGGTGCCCCTGCTGGAGCCGGCACCGAGGCGACAACAGCCGGGTACCCGTCCGTTCCGTCCTCCTGTGCCGCGTTCAGGATGTCGACGTCGAGGCCCAGATTGCGGGCGAGGCCGGCGACTGCTTCAGCGCTGGCTCGAACGTTCGCCAGATCGAAGCTCGGCCAGGCGACCGAGGGGATCGCCACGAGATCGGTCAGCTGGTCGATCACCTCGTCGAAAATAGTGTCGAGTTCGGCATGCAATTGTGCACTGTCCAGTGCAGGAGTCGATTCGCTCATTCTCCAAAGGTAGTATTCATTAGGTGTTCGGAAGCAAAAAATCTCATGAGGATGCGCAATCCTCCGACAATCGACCTGTGAACGATGACGGTTCACACCCTGGTGCTGCCACGCAGCGTGAGGCTGAGCAGAAGAAAGGACGGCCGACGCCCAAACGCAGTCAGCAGGAATCGGTGCGCAAGCAGCCGCTGGTTTCGAAGGATCGCAAGGTGGCGAACCAGAGGGCCAAGGAACAGACGCGCAAGGACCGCGATCGTGCCCGCATCGGCATGATGAACGGTGAAGAGCAGTACCTCACACGCCGCGACAAAGGTCCCCAGCGTCGCTACGTTCGCGACTACATCGATGCTCGCTTCTCCATCGGAGAACTGTTCATCCCCGCCGCGATTCTGATCTTGGTTGTGGCATTCACACAGCCAGTCGCCATTCAGCAGTACTTCACCTACGCGGTCTGGGGCCTGCTGGCGTTGGTCATCCTCGACGGCGTGATCGTCAACTACATCCTCAAGGGACGGTTGAAAGCCAAGTTCGGAACCGTCGAACGAGGCCTGGCCTTCTACGCGATCATGCGCAGCGTCCAGATTCGTCCGCTGCGCATGCCGAAACCTCAGGTCAAGCGCCGCCAGTACCCCGAGTGAGCAGAGTCCGCGCATGCCTGGCGCGGATGATCCGTCCGGGCCAGAACGGTCCGGAGTAGATCATCTCCGAATAGGACTGAACAAGATCAGCGCCCGCCGCAAGTCGGGCGCTGACGTCATTGGCATCAGCGATTCCGCCGACCGAGATGATGCTCAGGTTCTCGCCGACGGTGGCCTTGACCAACCGCAGGACCTCCATCGACCGGCGAGCCAGCGGTCGGCCCGAGATTCCACCAGCCTGGCCGCGAGCGAAGTCCGCTTCCCGACCACTCAGCACGTCCCGATCGATCGTGGTGTTGGTGGTGATGAGGCCATCGACACCCGAACGCACAGCGAGATCACAGATCTCAACGACATCGTCGTCGTTGAGATCGGGTGCGATCTTGACCAGCAGAGGCACATGCCCGAGCGTGGAACGAGGAGTTGTGACCACCTCGGCGGCGGCAGAGCGCACGGCGTCGATGATGGGCTCCAGACTCGACACAGACTGCAGGTCACGCAGACCCGGAGTGTTCGGCGAACTCACATTGATGACGAGGTAGTCAGCCAGAGGCGCACAGAACCGCGCTGAACTCGCATAGTCCTCGACCGCATCGGCAGCGTCGACGACCTTGGTCTTGCCGATGTTGATCCCGATGATCGGACGCTGCGCAGACGGCAGGGAGGCAATCGACTTCCGCTGCTCTTCGATGTTGAAAGCGGCCTGCCGGGCACCCTGGTTGTTGAAGCCCATCCGATTGAGCAGTGCAATATTGTCGCGCAGGCGAAACAGTCGCGGCTTGTCATTGCCGGGCTGAGCATGAGCGGTGATCGTGCCGACCTCGATATGGCCGAAGCCCAGCGAAGACAGAGCGCGAACCCCCTCACCGTTCTTGTCGAAACCAGCTGCGAGTCCGAGGCGATTGGGAAAGCGCAGGCCCAGCACATCCACCTCATCGCGGGTGCCGCGGGCCAGAACCAGACGCAGCAGACGTCCCAGACCAGGGACGGAGTCGAGGATTCTCAGCGCTGTGAACGACACATGATGTGCCCGTTCGGCATCCATAGGGGCGAAGAAGAGTTTGAAGATAAGTGAGTACACACCCCCAGAATATGTCAGGTGAAAGATCGGCCGAAGTGCGGCACGGTTCGCAGACATCGAGAATTCACACAGATCCCTGCTCAGAACGGTCACCGTTTATCCATACCTCGTGAAATGGCATTAGGATCGATTCAACGTTCAAAGACGATGAAAGGGAATATATGCCCAGTGCATCCACGCCCACCAGCTACTCTTCGACCACACTCGTGAAAGCCACCGCTTCCGTTCTGGTGTTGGGAGTCGCTGACGATAAGGTCCTCGGCCTCGACACTGCGAAAACCGCACGCACCGCTCTGGAGGACGTGGTCCGCGCCATCGAATTCAGCGGCAAGGCCGGATCCACAGCACGAGTAGCCGCGCCCAAGGGCTTCTCCTCCTCGAGTATCCTGCTGGTCGGTCTCGGCACCTTCGACTCCACAGCGGGCGGCACCGACGCCGCAGCGAAGTCGCATGAAGCCCTCCGCCGCGCCGCAGGCAGTGCCCTGCGTGCCCTCGACGGTGTGGATTCGATTGCCGTGGGCCTGCCGGCCATCACCGCCCAGGCTATCGAAGCCGTCACCATCGGCGCAGGCCTCGGCGCCTACCGCTACATCGACTACCGCAGCCAGGACGCAGACAAGGTGCCCGGAACAATCGCCATCCTCGGGCCTAAGAGCAAAGAGCACTCGGCGGCACACGCCAACGGCGCGATCATCGCCGCAGCGACGAACCGTGCCCGAGACCTCGTCAACACCCCTCCCCTCGATCTCTACCCCGAATCCTTCGCCCAGCGCGTCAAGGACCAGGGCAAGGAACGCAAGCTCAAGGTGAGCGTCCTCGGCGAGAAGGAACTCCAGGCCGGTGGATACGGTGGAATCATCGGTGTCGGCCAAGGTTCAACCCGCGGCCCGCGCCTGGTCAAGGTCGAGTACTCCCCCAAAGGCGCCGAACGCCACGTGAGCTTCGTCGGCAAGGGCATCACCTTCGACTCCGGCGGCATCTCCCTCAAGCCCGCAGCGAGCATGGAGGACATGAAATCCGACATGGCCGGCGCCGCAGCCGTCGTCCAGGCCCTGTTCGCCATCGCAGACCTGGGACTGCCCGTCCGTGCGACTGCCTGGCTGCCCCTGGCCGAGAACATGCCGGGATCATCGGCTACTCGGCCCAGCGACGTGCTGCATATGCGCAGCGGCAAGACGGTCGAAGTCACCAATACCGATGCCGAGGGCCGATTGGTTCTCGCCGACGCATTGGCAGACGCTGACGCAGAGAATCCCGATCTGCTCATCGACGTGGCCACACTGACGGGAGCACAGGTCGTGGCCTTGGGCAATCGGACATCAGGCGTCATGGGTGCTGAGGCTGCACGCAGTCTCGTGGCCGCCTCGGCGACGGAAGCCGGCGAACAGATGTGGGCAATGCCGATCCCCGAGGAGATGCTCTCCGGTTTCGACTCCAACGCGGCCGACCTGAAGAACTCCGGACCCCGCCCCGGCGGTATGCTCGCCGCCGCCGCATTCCTCCAGGAATTCGTCAGCGAGGACGCGAACTGGGCCCACATCGACATCGCCGGACCGAGCTTCAACACCGGGTCCGCGTTCGGCTACACCCCGGTCGCCGCCACCGGCGCGGCAGTTCGGACCCTCATCCAAGCAGCGAAGCAGGTGAACTGACACAACAGTTTCTACACACTGTCGATCTTGACGTGATCATCACCACCTGTGTCCAAACAGACAGCGTGTGCTTTCGCCCTTGGCGAGAAAAGTGGAAAGATAGAAGGAAAGCTGCGTAAGGCAGGCTTATTCACAGCTACGAGGAGTAATCCGTGAGTGACTCATTGACCTACGACCTTGTCGTTCTGGGCGGCGGAACCGGCGGCTATGCTGCCGCGCTGCGTGCTGCAGAGCTCGACATGAAGGTTGCTTTGATCGAACGCGACAAGGTTGGCGGCACATGCTTGCACCGCGGTTGTGTTCCGACGAAGGCGCTTCTGCATGCTGCAGAAGTCGCCGACACAGCGAAGGAATCGTCCAACTTCGGCATTGAGGTGGATTTCAAGGGCATCGACATCGACAAAGTTCTCGACTACAAGAACAATGTCATTTCCCGTAACTACAAAGGCCTGCAGGGTCTGGTCAAGGCACGTGGAATCGACACGTACTTCGGCACCGGCAAGCTCGTCGGCAAGGATACGGTCGAGGTCGAGGGTGAAGACGGCAAGCACACCGTCACCGGCACCAACGTTCTCCTGTCAACGGGGTCGACGTCGAAAACCATCGGCCTCGACATCACCGAGCGTGTGATCACAAGCACCGAAGCTCTCGAGCTCGACAAGGTCCCCGGCTCGGCGATCGTTCTCGGCGGCGGCGTCATCGGCGTCGAGTTCGCCAGCGTGTGGTCGTCGTTCGGTGCCGAGGTCACCATCGTTGAGGGACTCAAGCACCTCGTGGCCAACGAGGACGAGACGATCTCGAAGAACCTCGAACGTGCCTTCAAGAAGCGCAAGATCGGCTTCAAGCTCGGCACCATGTTCAAGGGCGTCGAAGAGACCGCCGACGGAGTCAAGGTGACTCTCGAAGACGGTTCGGTCCTCGAAGCCGAGTACCTTCTCGTAGCTGTCGGCCGTGGCCCGGTCACCGACGGCTTCGGCTTCGAAGAGCAGGGCATCCCCATGGACCGCGGATTCGTCCTGGCCAACGAGCGACTCCACACCGGCGTCGGCAACATCTACGCCTGCGGCGACATCGTTCCCGGCCTGCAGCTGGCCCACCGTGCCTTCGGTCAGGGAATCTTCATCGCCGAGGAGATCGCTGGACTCAACCCGGTTCCTGTCCTGGAATCCGGTATTCCTCGCGTGACCTACTGCGAACCCGAGATCTTCTCTGTCGGACTCTCGTCCAAGCAGGCCGAGGAGCAGTATGGAGCCGACAGCGTCGAATCCATCGAATACAACCTGGGTGGCAACGGCAAGTCCGTGATCCTGAATACCACGGGTCTGATCAAGGTCATCCGTGAGAAGGACGGGCCCGTCGTCGGCGTCCACGGCATTGGCGCTCGACTGAGCGAACAGGCAGGCGAAGCCCAACTGATTGTCAACTGGGAGGCATTCCCAGAGGAAGTTGCGCAACTCATTCACGCTCACCCGACGCAGAATGAAGCACTCGGCGAGGCCCACCTGGCCCTTGCCGGCAAACCCCTGCACTTCCACTCTTAAGATCCGAGGAGACGAAAGACATGTCGAATTCCGTGCAGATGCCGGCTCTCGGTGAGTCGGTGACCGAAGGAACAGTCACCCGCTGGCTGAAATCCGTCGGTGAAGAAATCGAAGTAGACGAGCCGTTGCTCGAAGTGTCGACCGACAAGGTCGACACGGAGATCCCCAGCCCGTACGCAGGTGTCCTGGAGAAGATCTTGGCCGACGAGGACGATGTCGTCGAAGTCGGTGGAGACCTTGCCTACATCGGCGACGGCAGCGGATCCGATTCCGCAGACTCGACCGAGGCGGAGGACACGTCCGATGAGGACTCCTCTGAAGCAGCCGAGGAATCCGAGCCCGCAGCGGCAGAGGAAGCCGAGGAGCCAGCCTCTGACTCCGCAGACGAATCAGCTGCTGAAGCACCGGCCTCATCGGGTTCCGAAGGCGAGGGCACGGAGATCACCATGCCAGCGCTGGGCGAGTCCGTGACCGAAGGCACCGTTACTCGCTGGCTCAAAGAGGTCGGCGAAGAGGTTGAGGTCGACGAACCTCTGCTCGAGGTGTCCACCGACAAGGTCGACACCGAGGTCCCCTCCCCCGTGGCAGGCACAGTTCAGGCACACCTGGCCGAAGAGGACGAGACCGTTGAGGTCGGCGCACCGTTGGCTCGCGTCGGCTCAGGCGCTCCCGCCTCCTCCGACTCGGGATCCTCCGATTCGGAGTCGGCTGAGGCAGATTCTTCCGCCGCTGAAGAGGAAGCTCCGGCCGAAAAGCCTGAGGAAGCACCTGCCGAGGAGCCAGAGGAAGAAGCACCTGCCGAGGACGAGAAGTCCGCACCCGCAGAAGAAGCACCGAAGCAGGAGACCTCTGCCCCGGCCGCTTCGAAGCCTGCCGCGGCGAAGTCCGAGAGCTCGGCATCTGCTCCCGCCGCTGCTGACACCGTTGGTGAGAATGCCGCATATGTGACTCCTCTCGTGCGCCGTCTGGCACGCGATGAGGGAGTCGATCTGAGCTCGGTCACCGGCACCGGTGTGGGCGGACGCATCCGTAAGCAGGACGTCGCCGCCGCGGCCGCTAATCGTGGTTCGGCAACGTCGGGTTCGGCAGCTCCGGCAGCTGGCGGTGCGAAGGCACCGTTCAAGCTCGAGATTCCCGAAGAGGCCGCGAAGCTTCGTGGCACCACGGAGAAGGCTTCGCGAATCCGGCAGACGATTGCCAAGCGGATGAGCGAGTCCCTCGAAGTATCGGCTCAGCTGACCCAGGTGGTCGAGGTCGATATGACTCAGGTCGTGAAACTGCGCAAGGCCAACAAAGAAGCCTTCCAGTCAAAGCACGGCTCGAAGCTGACCTACCTGCCGTTCTTCGGAAAGGCCGTCGTCGAGGCGCTCAAGCAGCACCCGAAGGTCAACGCACAGTACGATCTGGAATCTCAGCAGATCACGTACTTCGATCATGAGCATCTGGCGATCGCGGTGGACACTCCTCGTGGCCTCCTCGTGCCTGTGATCAAGGACGCTGGCGACCTGAGCATCGCTGGGATCTCGAAGGCCATCGACGATGTCGCGGACAGGACTCGCAACAACAAGATCATGCCTGATGAGCTTTCGGGTGGAACGTTCACCATCACCAATATCGGTTCGGTGGGAGCTCTGTTCGATACTCCGATCATCAACCAGCCGCAGATGGGCATTCTGGGCACGGGTACGATCGTGCGACGTCCGATCGTCGTCAAGACTGCAGACGGGGAAGAGTCCATCGCAATCCGCGACATGGTCTACCTGCCGTTGACCTACAACCACCAGTTGGTTGACGGTGCGGATGCAGGACGATTCCTGCAGACGATCAAGGCACGTCTGGAAGAAGGCAACTTCGAGGCGGATCTCGATCTCTGATATGTTCCAGGATCAGTTTCTGCGGTGAGTCGCCAGATTCTCCAGGGAAATGGGACGGCCGGTCACTGATGTGGCCGGCTTTTCTCATGCCTTCAGGCCTCTCCCCCAATCAGCCGGCGATCTCCGTGACTGCGAGAATCTTCCAACCGCTGCCATGAGGCACCAACTCGAACTCGACGTGGGTGGGTTCGAACCCTGACTTCTTCCCTTCGGCCGTGACGCTCGTCGACATGCGGGCCTGGACCAGGATGTGGTGGTCCGACTGCTCTCTGACGACCGGATCATCCAACTCGATGGCGTAGTCATTGCCGACGAAGGCATGGAGGTCGAGCAGCTCATCGGCTGCTGCAGCTGATGAGTCGGGGACGGTCAGTGCCGCCAAAGCCTGCTCATCACCGGCGCTCAACGCCTCTGAGCGCTTGAGACAGAGGTCATCCAGCAGCGCAAGAATCTGGCTGTCCGACATCCTCCCGGGATGTTTGTCCGGCTCACTCGTTCCCGGCACTGAGCTCTCTGCCGAAGACGGGCCCGTGCCCTCTGGCGAACTCACCGAGGCTGCACTTCCCTCCGTACTCCACGACCTGACCAGGACGACCCCGCCGAGGATCGTCACGAGAATTGCAAGGAGAGCCCAAGCTCGCGGCCCGGTCGTCAGCTTCTGTGGCCGTCGTTCCATAGTCTGCAGCCGATCCAGCAGACTGCGACAGCCCTCACCGAACGTCGATGACAGACGAGTCAGCACGTTCGGACTCGCTCGGCCTCGGCGATGTCCCCGTCCTCGCCGACGATCACCTTCGCGGCTGGCTGCCCGCAGCCGTCCTGCGGCGCCTGTGGCCTCGGATCGACGTGACGCCTTCGCAGCATGGGGCGAACGCACAGGCGTAGGTGACCTGGCGGCACGCAATCGCGCCGTCAGGGCCTGTCCGGGGTCGAGGTCGGGTTCAGCAGGCAACAGCGGGAGCGCACTGGCGGCCCCGGTTCGACGCAGTGCCGCGCTGACCTCGTCAAAGGTGTCGTTGAGACTGGAAACGGCGCACGAGTCGTCCAGCAGCTTTGCCACCAATGTCTGCAACGGCTGGGAACAGCCGGCCAGCGCGACGGAAACCGGAAGGGGACTCTGCTCCCACGGACGACCGTGCGCCGCGTGGTAGATCATCTCTCCGACCGAGACCCGAGTCGAAGCCGGCGATGTCCGGCTGATTCCGGGAATGATCCGGGGGTGTCCATCGGCATCGAGGCCGATGCTCTCAAGGCAGAGACGGGATTGCGCATCGCTGCTCCCCCGCAGCTCGTCGACGATGCCGAGGAAGAGCGTGCTCAACTCCCCTTCCACCAGCCCCTGATAGGAACGGACAGCGTCGAGGACGAGGCCGCCTGCAAGTGGTTCCACGAGGAGAAGCGAGGTGCGGCCGGTAGGCAGATCGACCTCGGCGATGCCGAGAGCGTCCGGGTGATCTGCGTCGAAGCCGCCATGGGCGACTCCCCAGAGCGTCTGTCCCTGAACATTCACCAGTCGATGGATGTCATCAGAGACTGGTGCTTGGAGTTCCCACGTCATTGTTCGTCATCTCCGTCGATGGATTACGCGGCAGTTATAGTGCTATATGATCGTGTTTGACACTATTTAATAGTGTTTGATATCTCGGTGTATGTCAATAGGGTTCGCGCACCCAGAGGTGTCGAGGCTCATCTTCAATGAAATTGAACCCCCGCGACAAGAGACATAGTCTGGAGGCATGCCTCTGGTCACAGAAACACTGGGCTTCGCACCCGTCTACTCGGACTACCTGCGAACCTGGGACTTGCAGAAGAAGTATCACGAAGAAGTGCTTGCTGGGGATCGCAGCTCAACGATTCTCCTGCTCGAACACCCGCCGGTCTACACTGCCGGAAAACGCACAGAAGACCACGAGCGGCCGACCGACGGCACAGAGGTCGTCGATGTCGACCGTGGAGGGAAGATCACCTGGCATGGACCGGGTCAGCTCGTCGCCTACCTCGTGTACAAGCTCAACGACACCAAAGAGGTCAGACTGTTCGTCTCTCAGCTCGAGGATTCGATGATCGAACTCCTCGCTGAATACGACATCGAAGCCACGACCGTCGAGGGACGCGCGGGTGTTTGGATCCTCGGAGACGGAACCCGCCGTGACCGGAAGATCGGCGCAATCGGCATCCGCATCCACGAAGGCGTGACCATGCACGGTCTGGCACTGAACTGCAGCAATGACCTCGCTGCCTACGAATCGATCATCGCCTGCGGGATCGCGGACGCCGACACCACGACCATGAGTGCAGAACTCGGCCGAAGCGTGACACCTGAGGATGTCGCGAGCCGCCTTGACGAGATCCTGCACCACCACATCACAGCCTAGGAGAATGACGTGACCATAGCGCCAGAAGGCCGTCGCATGCTCCGTGTCGAAGCACGGAACTCAGAGACGCCGATCGAAGACAAACCAGCCTGGATCAAGGCAAAGGCCCATATCGGCCCCGAATACACGTCTTTGAAATCACTGGTTCGCAAGCAGGAGCTGCACACTGTCTGCGAGGAAGCCGGCTGCCCCAATATCTTCGAGTGCTGGGAAGATCGCGAAGCGACGTTCCTCATCGGTGGCGAACAGTGCACACGACGCTGTGACTTCTGTCAGATCGATACAGGCAAGCCTGCCGACTTCGATGCCGATGAACCTCGCCGTGTTGCAGCCTCCGTCGGAGAGATGGGCCTGCGTTACTCGACGATCACCGGAGTTGCCCGCGACGACCTCGACGACGGGGGTGCATGGCTGTATGCCGAGACCGTACGTCAGATCCACAATCTCGACAGCACCGATGGAAGCGGTACGGGCGTCGAACTCCTCATCCCTGACTTCAACGCTGAACCCGATCAGCTGGCCGAGGTCTTCTCCTCGCGTCCGGAGGTGCTGGCTCACAATGTTGAGACTGTCCCCCGCATCTTCAAGCGGATCCGACCGGCCTTCCGCTACGAGCGGTCCCTGTCCGTGATCACCCAGGCGCGCGACGCCGGCCTCATCACGAAGTCCAACCTCATGCTGGGCATGGGTGAGACGAACGACGAGATCATCGAGACTCTGCGCGACCTGCACGAGGCTGGGTGCGATCTCATCACGATCAACCAGTACCTGAGGCCCTCACCGCGCCACCATC
Organism: Brevibacterium antiquum; assembly: GCF_016107655.1. GTDB lineage: Bacteria > Actinomycetota > Actinomycetes > Actinomycetales > Brevibacteriaceae > Brevibacterium > Brevibacterium antiquum. The sequence continues at coordinate 24,821 of NZ_JABASX010000003.1, read as the reverse complement.
CCGTCACTCGGTGGGTCAAGCCGGCCGACTTCGTGATGCTGCGCGATGCCGCACAGGACATCGGATTCTCAGGCGTCATGTCCGGCCCCCTGGTGCGTTCCTCGTACCGTGCCGGCCGCCTGTGGGCGACCGCGATGCGCCATCGTGGGGAGCAGATCCCCGCCCACCTGTCCCACCTTGACAAGCACACTCCTGCCAAGCAGGAGGCTCAGGCCGTCGTGGATACATTCGGTCCGGGCGAAGAGGTAGACTTGACTGCTGAGCAATGAGAGCGCTTGAGGCCCGGCCTCGACGCCGATACGCCATTCAAGAGCAAGTGAGAGCATGAGCGAAGAACCGCGCAAGGGACTATTCCGCCGGAAGCCCAAAGACCCGAACAAGAAGCCAGGGCGTCTGGCGCAGATGAAGCAGGTCTACGAACTGTCGGCCAAGCACAACAAGGCCACCCCGTGGCTGTTGGCCGCGGCGATCCTCGGCTGTACGCTCATCGGCCTGCTGGCCGGACTTCTGTTCGGCGGAGCGATCTTCACAACGATCCTCGGCTTCATGGTGGGTCTGCTGCTCGGCATGTTCATGCTCGGCCGATTTGCCGAAACCGCAGCTTTCGCACAGATGGACGGACAGCCCGGAGCCTTCGGTGCCGTCCTCAACACCGCCCGCCGCGGTTACCTGATGGACGACAAGCCGATCGCCATCGACCCGAAGAGCCGCGACCTCGTTTTCCGCTCGACCGGCCGTGCGGGTGTCGTTCTGCTCAGCGAAGGACCGAAAGGTCGCAGCGCGAAGCTGCTGGCCAAGGAGCGCAAGCGCCACGAGCGCATTCTGCCCAATGTCCCGGTTCACACGTTCCAGGGAGGCAACGAGGACGGCCAGCTGAAGATGAAGCAGGTCGTGCCGGCCGTGCAGAAGCTTCCGCGCAAGCTGAATAAGAACGAGGTGCTTGCCGTGCGCAATCGCCTCGCCGCTCTCGGCACTCAGGGGACTCGTCCTCCGATCCCGAAGGGCATCGACCCGAACAAGGCTCGCCCCAACCACAAGGCGATGCGCGGACGCTGATCCCTGCGGTCGCACACCGACGCAATACAGCAGTCGCAGTAGAAGCAGTGGGGCACCGACTCGATCGAGTCGGTGCCCCACTGCTCTGCAGTTTCGCGTCTGTACGAACAGCTCTCAGCCAAGACGACCGGTACTCAACCGGGAAATGCCTCAGCGTTTGAGAATGAGTGTGCCGGCAGCCAGATCATGGAGACCGCGATTGTCGCGGTTGAAGATCAGCGCGGGAATGACGAGGACGACCAGAGCAGTGCGGATGAGTGCTTTGAGGAACCCCGGCACATGACCGTCCAGGCGACGGACCTCGATGCCGAAGATCCTGTGTCCGATCGTGTATCCGAGAGTGGACACGAGCAGGAAGTGTTCCAGTGCGAAGAGACCCGGAGCCAGGAACGGATTGGACGAGCCGATCAGGTTTGCGATGGCCAGGCACAAGAACCAATCCACCAGGAGCCCCAGCAGTCTGCGCCAGGCGGGAGCGAGTGAATGTGAGCCGGTCTCCGGCAATCCCAGGCGCCTGCCCGGCCAATCGCCGTCTTCTCGCTCAATCTTGGGTCCTTCGAGCCAGGATCCGAGGTCATCACGATTAATCACGGACCCAGTTTACCCAAATCGAACCTGGACGAACCCTCAGGAAACATGCCCGAAACATGGACGTCATCAGCACTTCACCTGCTTGCAACTAAGATTGGGAATGGTCAAGACAAACGACCACCATAATCTAACTAGGAGACTAAGTGTTCTCGTCTGCTGAAGAACTCGTCAACTACATCTCGGAGAACGACGTCAAGTTCGTTGATGTCCGTTTCTGCGACCTCCCCGGTGTCGTCCAGCATTTCAACCTTCCTGCAGCCTCGTACGGCACGGAAGAGATCACCGAAGGTCTGCTCTTCGACGGTTCCTCAATCACGGGCTTCCAGGGCATCCACGAGTCGGACATGAAGCTGCTCGCCGATGTCTCATCGGCCTACATCGACCCTTTCCGTGAGGCCAAGACCTTGGTCATCACGCACTCGATCGTCGATCCCTTCACCGATGAGCCCTACTCTCGGGACCCTCGCCAGGTTGCGGCCAAGGCCGAGGCCTACCTCGAGAGCACCGGCATCGCCGACACCGTCTTCTTCGGCGCTGAGGCGGAGTTCTACCTCTTCGACTCCATCCGCTACCAGAACACCCCGGGCAGCAGCTTCTATACGATCGACTCCGAGGAAGCTGCCTGGAACACGGGCGAAGACGAGCCCGGCGGCAACCTCGGCTACAAGACCCCGTTCAAGGGCGGTTACTTCCCCGTCTCCCCCCAGGATAAGTTCGCCGACATCCGCGATCAGATGTCGCTGACGCTGGAGCAGATCGGCTTCGAGATGGAGCGGGCCCACCATGAGGTCGGCACCGCAGGACAGCAGGAGATCAACTACAAGTTCAAGACCCTGCAGCATGCAGGTGATCAGCTCCTCGACTTCAAATACGTGATCAAGAACACGGCCTATGAACTCGGCAAGTCGGCCACCTTCATGCCCAAGCCGCTCTTCGATGACAACGGTTCGGGCATGCACTGCCACCAGTCGCTGTGGAAGAACGGTGAGCCGCTGTTCTATGACGAGAACGGCTATGGCGGGCTCTCCGATCTGGCTCGCTGGTACATCGGCGGCCTCATCGAACATGCCGGCGCAGTGCTGGCCTTCACCAACCCGACGATCAACTCGTACCGTCGCCTCGTGCCCGGATACGAAGCTCCCGTCAACCTGGTCTACTCGGCTCGCAACCGCTCCGCCGCGATTCGCATCCCGGTCACCGGCAGCTCGCCGAAAGCCAAGCGCCTCGAGTTCCGCGTGCCGGACCCGTCGACCAACCCTTACCTGGCCTTCTCAGCCCAGCTGATGGCCGGCCTCGACGGAATCCGCAATCGCATCGAGCCCCCGGAGCCCATCGACAAGGACCTCTACGAGCTCCCACCAGAGGAAGCCAAGGACATCAAGCTGGTTCCCGGCTCCCTCGATGAGGCGCTCATCGAGCTCGAGAAGGACCACGACTTCCTCACCGCGGGCGACGTCTTCACCTCCGACCTGATCGAGACGTGGATTCGGATCAAGCGTGAGAACGAGATCGACGTTGCACGTCTGCGTCCGACGCCGACAGAATTCGAGCTCTACTACGCACTCTGAGCCACAGTCCTAGGGTTCGCGGACTGCTGCAAGGCGTATGTGACAGCAGCTGCAGGGAATACAGTGGGGGGCGTCACGGGTTGTCACCCGTGGCGCCCTTCAGCGCTTCTGACCAGGGCGGCTTTCTATGGTGACCACAACTGACACAGGGATGGACAATGACGCATTTCGATCTCCTTCTGATCGGCACAGGCTCGGGGAACATGTTCCTCGACGACCGATTCTCCGGCCTCAACGTGGCGATTGCTGAGGAGTGGCACTTCGGCGGAACCTGCCTCAACGTCGGGTGCATTCCGACGAAGATGTTCGTCTATCCCGCCACGATCGCCGAACAGGCTGCCGACGCGAAGCACTACAACCTCTCTACGGAGTTCAACAGCGTCGACTGGCCGGCGCTGCAGAAGCGGATCTTCGACCGTGTCGACGCCATCGAAGCCGGAGGCCGGGACTACCGCAGCGGCGATCGCCAACCGAATGTCACTGTTCTGGCAGAACACGTTCACTTCACTGGTACCAAGACGGTGCGCACCGCCTCGGGTCAGGAGATCACTGCCGATCGCATCGTCATCGCGGCCGGCGCCTCCCCTGTCATCCCCGCAGCCGAAGGCCTGGATCCGCAGCGTGTGGACACAGACGGCTATCCCGTGTTCACGTCGAACTCGATCATGCGCATCCCTGAGAAGCCAGAACGGCTGGTCATCATCGGATCCGGCATCATCGCAATGGAGTTCGCCCACGTCTTCGCCGGGTTCGGCACCGAGGTGACGGTGATCGCACGTGGCCCCCGCCTGCTCGGCAACATCGATGAGGAAGTCTCACAGGAGTTCACGGACCTCTTCGAACGCACCCATACGGTTCACCGCGGAGCCGAGGTCGCCTCATACAGTTTCGACGACGACCAGGTGTCGGTGACTCTGAAGGCAAGCGGCCGCCTCGGCGATGTCGATCTTCCCTCGCAGATAGACGCGGATGCGGTTCTCATCGCCACCGGACGGACGCCGAACACCACGGGTCTGAATGTGGTCGAAGCCGGCTTCGACATTCTCGATGATGCGCGTCTCAGCGTCGATTCACGCCAGCGTGTCCTCGCCCACGGGCAGCCGGTCCCCGGCGTGTTCGCCCTCGGCGACATCAGCTCCCCACACCAGCTCAAACACGTCGCCAATCACGAGGCCGATGTCGTCGGTGACAATCTCGCCGTCGACGTGACGGCCGGAGAGCCGGGCAGCGCCGCCGAGGCGGATCTGCGGGAGGTCAACCATCACGCGGTTCCCGGTGCTGTGTTCACCTCACCTCAGGTTGCCTACGTCGGTATCACAGAGGATGAGGCCCGGCAGGCCGGTCACGATATCAGTGTGAAGGTGCAGAAGTACTCCGACGTGGCGTACGGCTGGGCGATGGCCGATGACCCCGGCATCGTGAAGCTCATCGCGGATACGTCGACGCATCAGATCCTGGGCGCCCACATCGTCGGTCACGAAGCGTCGATGATCGTCCAGCCGCTGATCCAGGCGATGGCGTTCGGACAGCGTGCTGACGAAGTGGCAAAGCGGCAGTACTGGATTCATCCGGCTCTGCCCGAAGTCGTTGAGAACGCACTCTTGGGCCTCGAATTCGATGGGGCCTGACCGCGCTTCTCAGAAGCCGTAGAAGTGCTCTTCCATGATGTTCCTGGCATGGCGGGTGGTGCGCAGATAGTCGTCTTCGAGTTCGTGACCGCCGCCCGCCGGATATCCGAGCAGTCGGGCCGTGGCCTCCAGCTCGAAGTGCTCCTCCGGCAGCGATTGGGCTGTGCGTCCCCGATACAGCATGACCGCTGATCGCACATCTGTCGCCAATTGCCATGCGGCCGCGAGCTCTTCGGCATCATCCGTGGGGATGAGCCCTTCTTCGGCTGCGACACGGAGAGCTGCCAGCGTCGAGGTTGTCCGCAGGCCGGGAATCTGGTGGGCGTGCTGGAGCTGCAGGAGCTGGACCGTCCACTCGACGTCGGAGAGACTGCCCCGACCCAGTTTGAGGTGTCGCCGCTTGTCCGCATTGCGAGGCAGACGCTCATCCTCCATCCGCGCTTTGAGCGTGCGGACCTGGGTCAGCGCCTTCGTCGTCATCTCCACCGGATACCGCAGCGGATCGATGAGTTCGATGAAGTCCTCAATGAGGCCGGAGTCACCGGCGACCGGACGAGCTCTCAGCAGCGCCTGTGCCTCCCAGGGCTGAGACCACTTCGCATAGTAGGCCCGGTAGGACGACAGGGCTCGGACCAGCGGCCCGTTCTTACCCTCAGGCCGCAGATCCGCATCGAGATCGATGCCCTGGGCAGCGTCGCTGGCTTTGAGCCGGCTGCCGAGACCGAGTGCGAGCTTGTTGACGTGCTTGCTCAGCTTTGCCTTGTCCTCGGCCCCGAGCTCCTCACCGACAGAGCGGTAGACGAACGTCACGTCGGCATCGGAGAAGTAGCCGATCTCGTTTCCGCCCCACCGGCCCATTGCGATGATCGCGAACTCGTACGGTGGCGTCTCAGGCTGGTCGATGTCCATGCGGACGGCCTGCAGGGCGCCCCTGACTGCCAGATCCATCAGTGCCGAAAGGTCACCGGGGACCGTCGCCCGGTCCCCGACATCGAGGACGTCACGCAGAGCGATGCGCAGGAGCTCACGGCTGTAGGTCTCACGGATCGGTGTGATCGCAGATGCCGCATGTCGTTTGAGGAGGCCTCCGACTTCGGCCTCGAGGGCCTTCGGATCGCGGGGTGTGAGGTTGTCGAAGTTGTCCAACCAGGCGACCGCGGCGGGTTGGCGCAGCAGCAGTTCACTGGCATAGCCGGACAGCGAGAGCACGTCGGCCACCGACTTCGCGGCCAGACCGGAATCACGGAGCATCTTGAGGAACCAGCCGGAGGATGACAGCGAGTCTGTGAGCCGGCGAAAGGCCAGGAGCGCGGCATCGGGGCTGACTCCGTCGGAGAACCAGTCCAGCAGCGCCGGCAGCACCTGTTTGATGACGAGTGCCGTGCGTGACATGCCGGAAGTCAGCGCCTTGATGTGGGACAAAGCGCCTTGCGGGTCGCGATAGCCGAAGGCTTGGAGGCGGTCGGCGGCAGCCTGCATGCTGCTGCCCCGGTTGTGGGCGTCGACGACGGCACCGTGCACTCCGACAGCCGCGTCGAGGATGGGTCGGTAGAAGATCTGATCGTGGAGACGGGTGACCTGCTTCGCATAGTCCTTGCGGGTCTCTTCCAGCCGGGATCCGCTTCGTGAGCCGGAGGTGAAGACCGATCGCGAGAGGATGCGCAGCTTCTCGTCGTCGTCGGGAATGAGTGCATTGCGCAGCATCCGCGGAATCTGGACTCTGTGTTCGACCACACGCATAAACCGGTAGGCGGCGGAGAAGACGAAGGCATCCTCTTTTCCGATGTACCCGTGCTCGCCCAGCTCCTCCAGAGCCACGAGCGTGTTCGGTGTGCGGATCTCCTCGTCCGTGCGACCGTGGACCAGCTGGAGCAGCTGTGCGGAGAACTCCACATCGCGCAGTCCTCCACGTCCCAGCTTGATCTGCCTGGGCGCCTCGGCGGCAGGGATGAGGTCGACCACGCGACGGCGCATCGAGCGGATGCCGTCGATGAACCCCTGCCGGCTGGCGGCCTCCCATACAAGTGGCAGGAGCGTCTCGACGAATTCCTCGCCCACCCCGACGTCACCGGCCACTGGCCGAGCCTTGAGGAGAGCCTGGAACTCCCAGTTCTTCGCGATGTCCGCATAGTAGCGGACGAATTCCGACATCGTGCGCACCAGTGCCCCGGCCTTGCCCTCGGGACGCAGCGCCGTGTCGACCTCCCACAGTGCAGGCTCCGCGCCAGCGTCGGCGAGGATGCCGCGCATCCTTTGGGCAACCTCCGTGGCGAGATCGCGCTGCTCATCAGTCGTCGACGAATCGACGACGAAGACCACATCGACGTCGGAGACGTAGTTGAGCTCGCGCGCCCCGGTCTTGCCCAGTGCGATCACAGCGATGCGAACCGTGCCCTGAGGATCGAGCTCTGCCCTGGCGATGGCCAGAGCCGCATCCATGGCAGCAGCCGCCAGGTCCGAGAGCACGGCCATCACATGATCGACGATCTCCTCGGGCGCCTCGGCAACGAGATCATCGGCGACCAGCCGCAGCTGTGCATCGCGATAGGTGCGACGGAGATCTTTGATCGCCTCCTCGCCTCGGTGGTCCGCCGTGGGTGCCGGATCATCAGGATCGGCTCCCACACTGGCCAGCAGATCGTTGCGCAACGATGCCGCCGAGGCTGCTGGGGTGGAGATCATCAGGAACGGTGACCGCTCCACCAGCTGCGGCAGAGACTCCGGATGCCGCACAAGGTGGTCGACCATCGCCTCGGATGTGCCCATGACTGCGAGCACCCGTCGCAGCAGAGCGCGGTCGATCTCATCCTCGGCGAGATCTGCCTCGGTCCCCGAACGGATGGCATCGAGGAACTGCGGCGCAGACTCGCCTGCGGCCTCCAGGACCCGCAGCAGACCCAGGGCGGCCGCGTGCGGATCCGGGGTCGCCTCGAGGAGATCGATGAAGCGTGAGTCGGTGGCCAGGGGGTGGCCGAGGAGTTCATTGATCTCGTCGAGGAAACGAGCGGCTGACTCGGTGACGACCGAGGTGCGCGAAGTGATCCGGGCCATGAGACTACATTGAGGTGAAGTGTTTGCTGAGCTCGTACGGAGTGACCTGAGCGCGGTAGTCGTTCCATTCCTGCCGTTTATTGCGCAGGAAGAAGTCGAAGACCTCTTCGCCCAGCGTCTCCGCGACGAGATCGGACTGCTCCATGATCTCAAGGGCGTGGGACAGGCTGGAGGGCAGAGCTTGGATTCCCATCGCACGGCGCTCGGTGTCCGAGAGCTGCCACACGTTGTCCTCGGCCTCCTCAGGCAGCTCGTAGTCTTCTTCGATGCCCTTCAGCCCGGCCGCGAGCATGAGGGCATAGGACAGGTACGGGTTGGCAGAGGAGTCAAGAGCCCGGTATTCGATGCGCGCGGAGGAGGACTTCCCCGAGTTGTACTGCGGCACGCGGATCAGGGCCGAACGATTCCGGTGTCCCCAGGAGATGTATGACGGGGCTTCGTGACCTGTCCACAGACGCTTGTACGAGTTCACGTGCTGATTCGTCACCGCAGTGATCTCTGCTGCGTGGGTGAGGAGGCCGGCGATGAACTGCTTGCCGCTCTTCGACAGCTGATACATGGCTCCGGGCTCGAAGAAGGCGTTGTTCTCCCCCTCGAAGAGTGAGACATGGGTATGCATTCCGCTGCCCGGATGATCGTTGAGCGGCTTGGGCATGAAGGATGCGTAGACGCCCTGAGAGATCGCGACTTCCTTGATCACCGATCGGAAGGTCATGATGTTGTCGGCCATGGTCAGCGCATCGGCGTAGCGCAGGTCGATCTCGTTCTGCCCTGGGCCGGCCTCATGATGGGAGAACTCGACGGACAGTCCCATGGCTTCAAGCATGGTGACTGCGGAGCGGCGGAAGTCGTTGGCGGTGCCGCCGTTGACATGGTCGAAGTAGCCGGCAGTGTCGACGGGGATGGGCCTGGTTCCTTCGAGGATGCCGGTGCCGGGATCGAGGTTGTCGGTCTTGAACAGGTAGAACTCGATCTCCGGGTGAACATAGAAGGAGAAACCCTTCTCCGCGGCCTTCGCCAGCGTCCGTTTGAGAACGTTGCGCGGATCAGCCTGGGCCGGCTCTCCCCCGGGCACGTGGATATCGCAGAACATCCTCCCGGTGGGTTCCTTCTCGCCACGCCACGGCAGCAGCGAGAACGTTGAGGGATCGGGCTTGAGGACCATATCGGCCTCATAGACTCGTGAGAGCCCCTCGACGGCGGACCCGTCGAAGCCGATTCCCTCGGAGAATGCTCCTTCGAGCTCTGCCGGAACCACTGCGACCGACTTCAGCCCGCCGAGGACGTCGGTGAACCACAGGCGGATGAAGCGGACTTCACGGTCTTCAACGGTGCGAAGAACGAATTCTTCCTGACGCGACATTCCTCAGCCGTTCCACTTCTTGTCGTCTTCTTCCCACTCTTCGTTGCGGGCCTGGGCCCGCTCGAGGGCGGATCGAGCCACTTCCTCTGTCTCGTAGGGGCCCATGCGGTGGTCCGCATCGCTGACCAGGCCACGCTCAACCGAGTTGGTCTTCAGATTGAAGTAGTACTTCGAATCGGCATCGTCGATATCTTTGAACAGTCCCATGTCGAACCCTTCATCGTGGGTGTGGTGAATCCCTGACAGATTTCAGCTTACCGGTTCTGCCCGTCGCCGCCAGGACCTCACCGCACGACTTCGCTCGCACACGCCTGTGACGTGCAAAAAATGGACCGCTTCCGTGTCTGAACGCGACAAAATATGGTTTTCCGTGCCCGTGTGGTCGATATTCCACCGAATCCGCAGACAATTGCACGAATCCTGCCGATAAAGGTTTGCCCTGCAGACCTTCAACGGAATACAGTGGAATGTATCCTCAGCCACAGTTCGACCTGGCTGGAACTGCCCATGGGCCAACATCATGGGGCAACATGAGAGAAGGAAAGTTATGCGCATTTCAGTGCCCACAGAGGTCAAGAACAACGAGTTCCGCGTCGCCATCACCGCTGCCGGTGTCCACGAGCTCGTTTCACACGGACATGAAGTCACGGTTCAGGCTGGCGCCGGAGTAGGGTCATTCATCACCGATGATGAGTACACCGAGGCTGGTGCCGCCATCGCTGCGGACGCGGCATCCACCTGGGCCGCCGGGGACATGGTCCTCAAGGTCAAAGAACCCATCGCCGAAGAATACGGTTTCCTCCGCAAGGACCTGATCCTCTTCACCTATCTGCACCTGGCCGCCGATGAAGCGCTGACTCAGGCACTGATGAGTGCGGGGACCACCGCGATCGCCTACGAGACGGTTGCGCCCGATGGAGGAGGCCTGCCGCTGCTGGCACCGATGAGTGAGATCGCCGGGCGGCTGTCAACGCAGGTCGGTGCCCACAGTCTGCTCAAGGCTTCGGGCGGTCGCGGCATCCTGCTCTCAGGCGTCCCCGGTGTCGAACGGGCAAATGTCGTCGTCATCGGCGCAGGAGTCGCCGGCACCAACGCCGCTCGTATGGCCCTGGGCCTGGGTGCTGCCGTCGAAGTCATCGACATCAACATTCCCCGCCTGCGTCAGATCGATGAGACCTTTGCCGGTGCGATCGCGACGAAGGTCTCGAACAAATACGAGATCACGAAGTCCCTGGCCTCTGCCGACCTGGTCATCGGTTCGGTGCTCATCCCCGGCAAGAAGGCACCGAAGCTCGTCACCGACGAGATGGTCGCGGGTATGAAGCCGGGCTCGGTGCTCGTCGACATCGCCATCGACCAGGGCGGGTGCTTCGAGAACTCGAGGCCCACCACCCACGATGATCCCACCTTCGAGGTGCACAATTCGATCTACTACTGCGTGGCGAACATGCCCGGTGCGGTGCCCAATACGGCCACGGCGGCACTGACGAACGCGACTCTGCCGTTTGCGGTCAAGATCGCCAACCAGGGATGGCACGCAGCCTTGTCGAAGGACTCGGGCCTGGCTCGTGGACTCAATATCCACAATGGTCACGTCACCAACGACAACGTTGCCGAGGCCTTCGGTCTCGAGGCCGTCTCCGTCGAGCACGCCTTGGCGAACTGAGCGCACGAGTTCGGGTGAACCTCGACTGAAACACAGATGCGCAAGGCCGACACCCTTTGTCCTGGTGTCGGCCTTCCGCCTTGTCCCAGGGCGGTACTGATTGCTTCAGAGCGGTCCTGATTGTTTCAGGGCAGTCCTGTACGCGTGGGAGCCGGGCGCAGGAAGCCGCGGCGGAACCGGAATGAGCTCAGCTGGCCGGCGGCATCGTCGTCGACCGGAAGTGCTCCTCGCACAGCTGGCCGGCGGCCTGCGCATCCTGGTCGGCGATCGCCTCGACGATGGCTGCGTGATCGGCCACCGCATGGTCGAAGAGCTTGTGGGAGAAGGGGTCGTGGCGGAAGCCTGCGTTGATCCTGGTGTCGATGTCGATGGCCATGCGTACGAGCTCGGGATTGTGCCCGGCTCGAGCGATGGCGAAGTGGAACTGTGCATCAGCTGTTCGGGCCACACCTGCCTCGGCGCGTTCAGAGTACCTCTGTGCCAACTCCCGGAGCTCCGTGAGCTCGTCCTCGGTTCGCCGCAGAGCCGCAGTCGCGGCCAGACTGTTCTGGAAGATCGCACGGGCATCGAGAAGATTTCTGCGTTCGGCATGGAACTCACCGATGCGACCGGCCATCGGGGCCAGAGCCGTCGGTTCCGCGCTGGACACGAAAGTTCCGCCGCCGCGCCCACGCCGCCGTTCGACGACTCCGAGACGCTCCAGCCGCAGCAGTGCCGCCCGCACACTCGAGCGTGAGACCTGAAGATCGGCGGCAAGGGCTCGTTCACCGGGCAGCAGTGTGCCCTCGGGAAGCGCGCCCACAGCGATGCCGGAGAGGATGTGGTCAGCGATCTGCTGGGGTGCGCTCGTCAGACTCACCACATCGCTGAGACCGGAGAACTCGGGACCGACCGGGGCAGTCTGCTCGTTCATCATTTCCCCTTCCGTTGCATCTCGTCCATTGTGGCAACCTGTCGTCGCACACGCAGGCGACAATACCTGTCTCCATTCTAATTCCACTCCGATGGCCCCCCTCGCACCGACAGGCAGCGCAATTGTGGAACATCTGGGCTCAACCGCTCTAGAATCGGAGTCACCATGACTGATACGCCTCGCCTGCTCACGCCCGGAACCATCTCTCCTGAACTGGGTGTCCCCCAGAACATCACCCGACCTGAATACGTCGGCCGCGCCGATGCCGACGAAGGCAGGGGCAGCAACTTCTACTCCGCCGAGGAGATCGAAAAGGTCCGCGCGGCGGGCAGGATCGCAGCGAACGCGCTGGCCGTTGTCGGTGACATGATCGAACCCGGAGTGACCACCGATGCGATCGACCGAGTCGCCCATGAGTACATCTGCGACCACGGTGCCTATCCTTCGACTCTGGGCTATCGCGGGTTCCCGAAGTCCGTGTGCACGTCGCTCAACGAGGTGATCTGTCACGGCATCCCCGACTCGACGGTCATCGCCGATGGGGACATCGTCAACGTCGACATCACCGCCTACATCGACGGCATGCACGGAGACACGAACTACACCTTCTATGCCGGCGAGGTCGATGACGAGTCCCGTCTGCTCGTGGAGCGGACGTGGGAGGCCACGATGCGCGGAATCAAAGCCGTCAAACCGGGCCGCGAGATCAACGTCATCGGTCGAGTCATCGAGAAGTATGCCAAGCGCTTCGACTACGGAGTCGTCCGTGACTACAGCGGACACGGCGTCGGCCGCGAGTTCCACACCGGCCTCATCGTTCCCCACTACGACGCCGCGCCCGCCCACGCCGAGGTGATGGAACCGGGAATGATCTTCACCATCGAACCGATGCTCAACCTCGGAACCGTCGACTGGGACGTCTGGGACGACGCCTGGACAGTGGTCACCAAGGACCGGAAGCGTTCCGCCCAGTTCGAACACACACTTGTCGTCACCGAGACCGGTGCCGATATCCTCACCCTCCCCGATGCCGATGCAGCCATCGCAGCAGGACCGAATCGACAGGACTGACATGACCGACGAACAGCAGGGACGCTTCGCCATCGGAGTCGACGTCGGCGGAACCGGCATCAAGGCCGGCCTCGTCGACACAGAGACGGGAAATCTCGCGTTCAAGCGGGTCCGCGTCCTCACCCCCAAGCCGAGCACTCCCCCAGAGGTCGGTGCGGCGATGGCCGAACTCATCGAGCTCCTCGTCTCCACTGCACTCGAGCTGGGAGTCGTCGATGACCGGTCGGTTCTCGACGCCCTGCCGATCGGCTGCGGCTTCCCCGGCGTCGTCCGTGACGACCATGTGGACTATGCAGCGAACCTCGACCGGACCTGGATCGGATCGAACATCACCCGGATCCTCGCCGAGCACACAGGGCGCCGCTTCTTCATCATGAACGACGCTGATGCCGCGGGACTGGCGGAGATGACCTTCGGCGCTGGGCGCAAGCACCGGAAGAAGACGGTCTTGCTGACTACCCTGGGCACCGGCATCGGTACGGCGCTGTTCACCCAGGGCCGGTTGGTGCCCTACACGGAGCTTGGACATTTCGAGATGAACGGTCGGGACGCTGAGACTCAGGCTGCGGAATCGGTCAAGGTGCGCGAGAACCTGAGCTACGAAGAGTGGGCAGGACGGCTGCAGCAGTACTACTCCCAAGTGGAGCTTCTCGTGGCCCCGGATGTGATCCTCATCGGCGGAGGGATCTCGAAGTCGCACACACAGTTCCTGCACCTGATCCGCACGCGTGCAGAGTTGAAGCCGGCGAAGCTGCTCAACAACGCGGGAATCGTCGGCGCCGCCATATTGGCCGCCAATAACGGTAAAGCCAAAGTGAAGAAGGGCTCTGTCTAGATCTGACGCGGCAGCCGGACGTGAGGTGAGGACAGGCCACCGATACGCCGGGTTCTGTCATCGAGTCGGTTGCCCTTCTCGACGGACGGTCATCTATCTGGGACCGATGTTGCCACCGGCCTCAAGCAATCCACCCGACGACTCGGCGAGCAGCCTCGAACGTCGCCTGTCTGATCTTGCTCCGGATGGGGTTTACCCAGCGGCGCCGGTCACCCGGCACCCTGGTGGTCTCTTACACCACCGTTTCACCCTTACCCAGTCGAAACTGGGCGGTCTGCTCTCTGTTGCACTGGCCCGCGGGTTACCCCGGGTGGGTGTTACCCACCATCCCTGCTCTGTGGAGCCCGGACGTTCCTCAGCCCTCGTGAGAGAGCCGCGACCGTCTGGTGACCTGTCCTCGAGTACAGAAGTCTACCCTCATCGCCGGGACCCTTCATCGCAGCCTCGAGCCAACAGTGATGAAACTAACGTGGACAGCGATTCGAGGACCAGGGGTTGGGACCTACGATGGTGAGGTGAAGATCCTATTGCCGCCCTCAGAAGGTAAGACTCCAGCGAGCTCGGGTTCCGCACTCGACCTCCCAGAGCTTTCGGCACCGGATCTCAACCCGCAGCGCAAGAAGGTCCTGAGTGCCCTGCAGAAGGTCTCCAAACGAAAAGACGCACTGGATCAGCTGGGTGTGGGAGCCTCACTCTCAGCCGACGTCGAACGCAATGTCAATCTCGACACCCTCCCCTGCGCCCCGGCCCTGCAGACGTACTCGGGAGTCCTCTACGAAGCGATGGGCGCCCCGGACCTCGTTGCCGATGCCATGGCCGACGAGACCCTGGCACAACGGTTGCGCAACGTTCACGTGTTCTCAGCACTCTTCGGCCAGGTGAACGGTCTCGATCCGATCCCCGCCTATCGGCTGGCGATGAAGACGGACCTTGGTACCCTCGGAAAGCTGTCGTCGTGGTGGAAGCCGGTCTTGGCCAAATCTTTCACGGTCGACCCCGACGAGGTGATCCTCGACTGCCGCTCCAGCGATTACCGAGCCGCTTGGCCGGGCCCGCATGAGCAGGTCGTGACCCTGGGGGCAGTCAAGGTCAACGGCACCAAACGCAGCGTGGTCTCCCATTGGGCGAAGTACTATCGCGGCGAACTCGTCGGCCGACTGCTCGCAGACGAGCGTGAGCTGCCGACCAGCTCTGCGGATCTGCTCTCACGGGCAGAAGAGTCCTATGAGGTCGAGTTCACCCCACATGCCAAGAGCCGACCGGCGGCGCTGACAATCGTCCTGCGCGACTGAGGCCCTGTAGCTCTCAGAGGTCGGTCACAGTCCGTGGGCCGACCTCAGCCCTTGCGCAGCAGAACCGCTTCGCACTCTTCGCACTCATAGGTCTGATTCGGGTCATCGAGCAGCATGCTCGTCCACGCCATGCCGCTGATCTCCTGGCCACAGGCCTGACAGTTCGGCCCGTTCAGGATCGCGGCCCCGGGCCCGCCCGCAGCGACATTCCGGTCAAACTGTCGAACCAATGTCTCGGGCAGGTCGGCCTTCAGCTTCTGGGCCGAGGCGCTGTTGGCCTCAAGCTCCGCGGCCAACTCCGCTTTGCGGTCCTTGATGGCCGTCTGCATGGTACGGCCGGATGCGATCACCTCCGCGAGGGAGGACTCCACCTTTGAGAGGGCGGCCTCAGCGGATTCGAGTTCCTCCATGGAGCCGAGCTCAGCCTCCTCGAGTTCAGCGACCCGTTCCTCATGGCCGGCGATCTCGCCCTGCAGATTCACGAGATCTCGGCTGGTCAGTCCGGTACCGTCGTTGAGTTCGACCGTCTTCTTCTTGATCTGGCCATTCTGGGTCTCGATGGACGCGGCATGCTCGGCAACCTCGGTACGGAACTTCTCCACCACCTCGGCGGCCTCGCTCTTCTTGGTCTCGAGCTCCTTGTGCTGAGACACGAGGTCTTTCAGCTCCGACGCTTGGGTGGGATTGTCGTGCTCGTGCCGCAGCGCGCGTCCGTGGGCGGCGAGTTCGATGAGTGACTCGAGTTCTGTGCGTTGTTCGGCGGTGATCAGCATTCTGGGTTCCTTGTCATCGAGGCGTCAGGGGCCGTGTGCAGCGAGTCAATAGCGTTCGACCCAGGGATCGGTGTTGACCGCCGAATGCTGCAGTGCGACGCTGAGTCCGCGCTCGGCGAATTCGGTCTCCAGCTGTTCGGCGGCCGCGGTGAGCCAGACGGTCTCCGAAGCCCAATGGGAGACATCGATGAGCTGTGGTCGACCTCCCTGCCTGTTGGCGGTGTCGCGCGCCTCGGTGGCGGGATGGTGGCGAAGGTCAGCGGTGATGTAGACCTCTGCGCCGCTGGCCCTGACCTCGTCGAACAGGGAGTCCCCCGCTCCACCGCAGACGGCGACTCGGGTGACGGCTGCGGCCGGGTCGCCGGCGATGCGCACTCCGGTCGTTGTCCGCGGCAGACGGTTCGAGAGAGTGCGGGCGATATCGCGGACGGGTATCGGCGTGGGAAGGTCTCCGACGCGGCCGATGCCGGTGGTCGATCCCTCTGCATGAGGGACGAGTGGCACTGCGTCCTCGATGCCGAGCAGGGAGATGAGCGCATCTGAGACTCCCCCGCGCGCGGAGTCCGCATTCGTGTGGGCGTTGAACAAGGCAATGTCGTTGCTGATCAGGGTGTGAACGGCGCCGCCCTTCAAGGTTGCAGCGTTGACGGACTTCACGGGTTTGAGCATGAGCGGATGATGGTTGAACACGAGATCGGCACCCAGCACCACCGCCTCGGCGATGACCGCGTCCATGGGGTCGAGCGCGAGCAGGATCGAACGCACCTCGGCATCGGGGTCCCCCACTGCCAGACCCACAGAATCCCAGCTCTCGGCCAGGGCCGTCGGCCACAGTGTTTCGAAGACGTCCACACATTCACTGACCTTCGGGTATCTCATGCCACCACAGTATTACATCCGGACGGTCACGGTCAGACAGATACGCCCGAAGCGATCCTGCGATCGAGGGGGCCAGCGGTCTGAGAATCGTGGGACGCGTCAGAAAAGTGTGCGACGCGGTTCACCTGACGATCGTTCAGCTATAGATTTGGGTCATGACTACGAATGCGACGAATACAGACCACACAGACTCGGCATCGCCCGATCTTCACTTCTCCTCCACCGTCGCCGATATCGTGCGTCGCAGCGCCGAACGCTTCCGCACCGACATTGCCGTCGAGTTCGACGATCGCACGTGGAACTATCGGGATCTTGACACCGCCGTGACCGCCGTTGCACGTGAACTGCTGAGCCTCGGAGCGCGGAAAGGCGATCGGATCGCCGCGTATGGCAAGAACTCCGACCTCTTCCTGCTCCTCTACCTCGGCTGTGCTCGCGCCGGACTGATCCATGTGCCCGTCAACTACCAGCTGAAAAACGAGGAACTGGACTTCATCCTTGAGAATTCTTCAGCGACGATCGTCTTCGCCGACGGCGACCTCCTCGACGCGGTCACCGCAACACCGACCGGGGCCGGTGCTCAGGTCAAGGACTTCTCCACACTCCTCGCGCCCGCGACAGCCACCGGCATCGCACCGGTGGCGACGGGAGAATTCGACGTCGCCGATACAGACGTCGCACAGCTGCTCTACACCTCAGGGACCACCTCGGCGCCGAAGGGCGCGATCATGACACATCGTGGCCTCGTTCACGAATACATGTCGTCACTGATGAGCCTCGACCATTCCGCCTCGGATCGGGTCGTCCATGCACTGCCCCTCTACCACTCGGCACAGATGCACGTCTTCCTGCTGCCGCTGTTGGCGATCGGTGCGCACAACATCATCGTCCCCGCCCCGGTTCCCGAACAGCTTCTGGCCATCTTCGAAGAACGCGAGATCAACTCCTTCTTCGCCGCTCCCACAGTGTGGGTGGCACTGGCCAACAGCCCTGATCTCGACACACGCAATCTCGACAGCCTGCGCAAGGCCTACTACGGCGCCTCGATCATGCCCGGGCCGGTGCTGACGAAGCTTCGCGAACGACTGCCGAAGCTCGGTTTCTACAACTGCTTCGGTCAGTCGGAGCTGGGACCGCTCTGCTCGGTGCTGCGGCCAGAGGAGCATGACGACCACCCCGGCTCGGCCGGACGCCCAGTGCTGTTCGTGGAGACCCGGGTCGTCGACGGTGACGGCAATGATGTTGCGGTCGGTGAGCAGGGTGAGATCCTCTACCGGTCCCCACAGCTGTGCGAAGGCTATTGGAACAGGCCCGAAGCTACAGCCGAGGCCTTCGACAACGGCTGGTTCCATTCAGGTGACCTGGTCAAACGAGATGATGAAGGCTTCATCGAGGTCATCGACCGGGTCAAGGATGTCATCAACACCGGTGGCGTCCTCGTGGCCAGCAGGCAGGTCGAAGATGCGATCTTCGAACTCGCGCAGGTCGCCGAGGTGGCGGTTGTGGGTGTCGCCGATGAGAAGTGGATCGAGGCGGTCACCGCCTTTGTCGTCGTCAAACCTGAGCAAGGTGAGCTCACCGAGGCGGACGTGGTCACCCACGTCAAGAGCCGTCTGGCTGGATTCAAGGTTCCCAAACGCGTCGACTTCGTCGCCGAACTGCCGAAGAATTCGGCAGGCAAGATCCTCAAACGCCAACTCCGCGATATCTGAACGGCAGTTGGGTCAGCATATTCGCGGTAGGAGGCCGACACTGGGATCACGCCCCGGTGGCGGCCTTCCTTCGTTTCGGTCTCCGTCGTCTGCGGCCTCAGGCGTTGGCTGTCTGCTGTGTCCCTGCGCCGCGCCTCCTCAGCGTGGGAGTCGCGGCCATGGTCGGGATGTCCTCTTGCCCGATGACTGTGAAGCCGTTGTCGCGGATGAGTGCGAGGTCCTCCTCGGCGGCCTGTCCCTCTGCAGTGAGATAGTCACCCAGGAAGATGGAGTTCGCGAGGTGCAGAGCCATCGCCTGCAGGGACCGGAGATGGATCTCGCGCCCGCCGGCGAGCCTGATTTCCCTGTCGGGGCAGACGAATCTGGCCATCGCCACGATCTTCACGCATTGAGTCGGCGTCAGGTTCCACTGGCCTTCCATCGGGGTGCCATCGAATGGCACTAGGAAGTTGATCGGGATCGACGCCGAGTCGAGGTCTTTGAGCGCGAACAGGGCCTCGACGATCTGTTCGCTGCTCTCACCCAGTCCGACGATGAGGCCGCTGCAGGGAGAAAGACCCGCCGCCTTCGATTTGGCGATCGTGGCCGTGCGATCGGAATATGTGTGCGAGGTGACGATGGTGTCGTGGAAGGATTCGGCGGTGTTGATGTTGTGGTTGTACGCGTCGACTCCGGCATTGCGCAGTGTCTCTGCCTGTCCGTCTTTGAGCAGGCCCAGGCAGGCACAGACCTCGACCTCGGGATGATCGTCCTTCAACTGGGCCACGATATCGGTGACGCGATCGATGTCCCTGTTGCCGGGTCCCCGGCCACTGGCCACAAGGCACACGCGAGAGGCTCCACCGTCAATTCCGGTGTTGGCCTGTTTCACCGCTTCATCGGTCTTGAGCCACGAATATTTGAGGATCGGTGCCTGGGAGCCGAGCGCCTGAGAGCAATAGCTGCAGTTCTCCGGGCACAGCCCCGATTTGAGATCGACGAGGTAGTTGACCTTGACTGTCATTCCGAAATGCCGGCGTCTGACCCTGGCACCAGCATCGACGAGTGAGACGAGGTCATCGTCGTCGGCGGTGAGCAGTCGAAGCGCCTGTTCTTCGGTGATCGCGTGGCCGTCGAGCACGGAATCGGCAAGGTCGTAGAACCAGCTGGTCATTGGTGGTGCTCCTTCATAGGTGTGGCGCAATGAGCGCATGCAGTCTGCTGCGGGGAGGTCGAGCACGGCTGTATCGGACAATGCCCGGCCACCTCGCCCTGAACAGTGTTCAATAGCGTATCAAACCTGTTGCTTCCCCGCGGCCGCCTCGATGAATGCCGGAGGAGAATAGACTGCTCTCGGTGACGAACGAACGACGACAGGCTGCAAGCCGCCGCAGGGCGGTCGGATGAGGGGACTGATGGTGGAATCGCGCAAATCGGTGAGCGCAGAGAACGACTCGACGGACAGCCGCAAGGGCTGGAAGCTGCATGGGGACGGGAAGACAATTCGTCCCGGTGAGACGGTCCTTCCGGAAGAGCGGCTGAGCTGGCCGAGGACCGTGGGCATCGGAGCACAGCACGTCGTGGCGATGTTCGGAGCGACGTTCCTCGTGCCGCTGCTCACCGGGTTCCCACCCTCGACGACACTGTTCTTCACCGCCATCGGGACGCTGCTCTTCCTACTCATCACGAAGGGCATGATGCCCTCTTATCTGGGGTCGTCCTTCGGACTGCTGGCGCCCATCGGCGCCGTCACCGGGTTCGCGGCCACCTCGGGTGAGGACCTCGACTCCCATGCCATGGCACTGGCACAGGGCGGCATCATCTCCGTGGGCGTGACTCTCGCGCTGGTGGGTATCGTCGTTCACTTCGCCGGAGTGCGGTGGATCGAGGTCACCATGCCGCCAGTGGTCACCGGTGCGATTGTGGCCCTCATCGGACTCAATCTGGCACCCGCCGCCTGGGACTGGGTCAAGGAGGCGCCGCTGACAGCAGTCATCACGATTGTGGCCATTCTGCTCACGACTGTGCTGTTTCGCGGAATGCTCGGACGACTGTCCATCCTCATCGGCGTCCTCGTCGGCTACGGTGCCGCATGGGTGCAGGGACAGATCGACTTCTCGACTGTTGGTCAGGCTGATTGGGTGGGGCTGCCCGAATTCCACGCTCCGGCCTTCGACCTGGGCTATCTGGGACTCTTCCTCCCCGTCGTCTTCGTCCTCATCGCCGAGAACATCGGACACGTGAAATCCGTGTCGGCCATGACCGGGCGTGACCTCGACAAGCTCACCGGCCGAACCCTCTTCGCTGACGGATTCTCGACGATGCTCGCCGGATCCGGCGGAGGATCAGGAACGACGACCTATGCAGAGAACATCGGCGTCATGGCAGCGACCCGGATCTTCTCCACGGCGGCCTACCTCTGCGCCGGCATCATCGCCCTCCTCCTGAGTCTGCTGCCGAAGTTCGGAGAGATCATCGCCACCATTCCCCCAGGCGTCCTCGGCGGGGCGGCAACCGTCCTCTACGGCATGATCGGCATGCTCGGCGTGCGCATCTGGGTGGAGAACAAAGTCGATTTCTCCAACCCCATCAACCTCAACACCGCCGCCGTCGCGCTGATCGTCGCAATCGCGAACTTCACCTGGACTCCCGGCAATCTGCAGTTCGAGGGCATTGCCCTCGGCTCCGCCTCGGCGATAATCATCCACCAGGTGATGCGCGGCATCGCGAAGTGGCGCGGCACCGATCAGGACGACATCGTCAGCACTCGCCCCGAGGTCGACAGCACCGACAGGGACGGCACTGGTCCCGATATCGACACGGATCACGAACTCGAGGAGCGAACACCACCCGGATCACCGTGAGCCCAGTATTCTCGACGGAGACGTAGGCCCTTCCCCCCAATGGTGAGAATCCGACTAAGAGGAGAGGAATCATGAAACCTGCAACTGACCGATCACGTCGAACACGTCGAGGGCTGGTGTCCGGCTTTGCCTGCGCGCTCGTCGCTGGTTCAATGTTCACCGGCACAGCCGCCCAGGCGGCCGGGGGCCTCGGTGCGGGCCTGGTCGACGGCAATGCCGGAGACAGACCATCGCACCTCGGCGAGGAATGTTCGGTGCCCTCAGCCGCAACGGCGGACAAAGTCATCACGGTCAAGGGCACCGGAGGCGCTGATGCCACGGTCTCGGCCTGCGAGGAGTGGGACGGTGAGTATTATTCGGCGCTGAACACCGACGGTCATGTCGGCTCCAACGGCATCGCTGCACCGGGTGAGAAGCGCGAGGGTGACGGCATGACCCCGTCTGGCCTCTTCGGCATGGGCTACGGCTTCGGAGTCGAAGCGGAACCCGAGCAATTCGGCGGATCGAAGTATCTCCAAGTCACGGAGGACGACGTCTGGGTCGACGGCGATGCAACGGTGAACTACAACACAATGCAGAAGAAGTCCGAAGGCTATAACGGTGAGTCGATGTACCAGACCCCGGCGTACAACTACGGACAGGTCATCGACTACAACGAGGCTGGGACACCCGGAATGGGCTCGGCAATCTTCCTCCACGTCAACACCGGCAGCGGCAAGACTGCAGGCTGTGTATCGGTGTCTCAGGAGGATCTGCTGAAGATCCTCGACTGGGAGGATGACGGCCCGGTTGAGATGGCGATCCTAGGTCTGCAGCAAGGACCGCGCTAACGCCGAAGCAGCCGTGGCACACGACTAAGAGGCGGTCAGGGGACACTGCGGGGTGCCCTCTGACCGCCTCTCCCTGCGATCCGTGCTTCTGACTATTCCTTGATCAAGGAGAGCTCGAACTCGAGGGTGATCTTGTCACTGACGAGCAGGCCGCCGGAGTCCAAGGTCGTATTCCACGTCACGCCCCAGTCCTTACGATCGATGCGGCGCTTGCCCTCGAGACCAGCTCTCAGATCACCATTCTGGTCGCGGTCGACTCCCAGCAGCTCGAGGGGAACAGAGACAGGCCGGGTGATATCGCGAATCGTCAGGTCGCCGTTGACGATATAGCTTCCTTCTTCGACCTCATCGACCCCGGTGGACTTGAATGTGATCGTCGGATAGTTCTCGACATCGAAGAAGTCGGCGCTTCGCAGATGAGCATCACGATCGGGGGTCCGGGTGTCAACGCTGTCAACGTCGATCGTGATGGTGATTTCGGCATTCGAGAGGTCCGCAGCGTCGATGACGGCCTTGCCTTCGACGGTGTTGAAAGCACCACGGATACGGGTGACCATCGCGTGACGGCTCGAGAATCCGAGGCGAGTATGTGCGGGGTCGATGACCCATGTTCCGGTCAGCTGTTCGTCTGATGACATAGTCGTGCTCCTTTGGCCGAGCTGAGATCGTGGGATCCCGATGCCGAGAGCCCAAGACAGTACTGTGAGAGTACTGGTGTGCATATGAGTTCAGCGTATATGTTGCGGAGCTGGACTGTCATGTTGACGAGACAATTAACCTTGGGCATTGCGGGCTAGAGGGACATAGAATCTTTCTGCGCCGCAGGTGAGGAGCCTGACCCATGAATTCTAGGGTCGCAATTATCACATTAGCACCTCTGAAAACAGGGGTTTGGGGAGGAATTGTGGGCAGATCACCCCTTGCTCTGTGCCCGAAGATCTCGCAGGCTGCAATCAGCCCTTCCCGAACGACTGACACCCGGAGGGACAATTGAGGGGAGGGTGCGCGTTAAGGAGTCAGTCGTCCGAGGTGGGCAGACGAACCTGGATTTCGTTGTCAGTCATGCGAACGGGATAGACGGCGACCGGCTCGGTGGCTGGCGGGCCCGTGGGGACTCCGGTGTCCAGGTCGAACCGGGAGCCGTGCAGCCAGCACTCGACGTAGCCGGCCTCAATGTCACCTTCGGATAGAAGCACCTGACCGTGAGTGCATTCGTCGCGAATGGCATGGATTCTGCCCAGACTACGAATAAGGCAGACCTCATGTCGACCGATGTCGAGGTGGATCGCAGACTCGTCGTCAAGAGTTCGTGCCTCGTCGATTCTCACCCAACCCGAATTGTATTCGCCGTCGGTTGGTGATTCTGTGTGGTGGTCCTCAGCAGGCATGCTGCCTTTCCGTCACAATGTCATGGATTGGCGTTGAGGACTGGTTCATGGCCGCTTCGCCACCGTCAGGACCACCACTGAGTCTTCGACTGCTTCCAGCGCGTGCGGGGCGTCAGGAATGAACATGAGGTCGCCGGGCGAACCGTTCCAGCGGGTCTTGTCCGCAATGAGGGTCACTCGTCCATGGAGCACTTGCAGGGTGGCTTCGCCGGGATTCTCATGCTCGTTGAGCTCAGTGCCCGCGCGCAATGCAATCATGGTTTGCCGAAGGATATGCTCGTGGCCGCCGTAGACAGTACGGGCGCTGCGCCCACTCGACGCGCCTTTGGCGGTCTCCAGTTGGTGACGCATCAACGCCGTCAAAGATATTTTCTGCACGTACCCCTCTTTCATTCTCGATGGATTGTCGCTGGCCGTCTCCCCAAATCAGTTCTCTGCCTCAAGATGGCTGCTGGTGGGCACAATTCGTGCACGAGGAGGAGTGATATGCGCCATCTTTTCAAGCTACCAGAATGGTTGGCTCCCAGGATCGCGGCCTGCAGCGGTCTCGCCAGCATCGCGCCGGTGATCCGTTGTCGGGGCTGCGACCCGGGCAAAGAGATTCCCGGAACATGACACAATCCACTCGATGAGTCGTGTCCACCTCGCCATTTGCTCCCCGGAATCTGTTGGGTCCGCCGAGGAGACTGCCGAGTTCTGCCGCCAGACCGTTGACCATCTCGCGAATTATGAGATCAGCTGTACCCTCAAGAGATCAGCTGTATCCTCAACTGGCATGGCCACGATGATCTCTTCCTCCTGCATACCGTCGAGCGCGGTTCGGCAAGGATGGTGTGGCGCCTGCTACTGACACGACGCAGTGTCACTCGTCCAAGCCCATCTACAGGCGAGATAGCTAGCTGTTGGCCCGCACGGAGATGGGTGGTCCGGAAATGAGCTCGTCGATCGCATCGAACTCAGCCAGCTGTCGGTCTTAGAATACATCCTCTGATTCCTCCAAATAGGAGATAGCCACGGCCAGAGAGACGTTGTTGACGTGTCGCATAACCTTGCCGCCAACGCCTGCCGCCCATTCAATTGAGAGATCTCATCCCACACAATCTGGCCCAAACCCTGTAAGCATGCAGGAGCGCCTGAACAGGGCTACCCCCGCGAGATCGTAGTCGACGATCTCTGCCTTGTACGCCTCGACCAGGCGGACGAAGGGTCTCCGAGTGCATATTCTTCGCACGAGTCCTGTATTCCACCGGCAGGCTTGGACTCTAGCATGTGCGGCAGATCACGAAATGAGTTTGCCATCCTTTCACCATTCACCTAGCATTTTGCGATAAGGAAATATACTTTCACATCTTGGAAGTATTC